>JAFEAO010000009.1 GCA_018266375.1 Bdellovibrionales bacterium | reverse complement strand
CGAGTTTACCGGCCGGTTGATGCCCGGACGGAGATGGAGCGACGGTCTCCACCAGGCGATCGAGGCTAAAGAAGGCGTAAAGATCGAGAGCGAAAACCAAACGCTCGCGACGATCACCTTCCAAAACTATTTCCGGATGTACAACAAACTTTCAGGCATGACCGGTACCGCGGATACCGAGGCGACCGAGTTCAAACAGATCTACAAGCTCGACGTTTCGATCATTCCGACCAACCGCCCGAATATCCGTGCGGACGATGCGGATGTGATTTACAAATCAGAAGCGTCGAAAACAAAAGCGATCATCGACGAAATCCGCGCCGCGACCGAAAAGGGCCAGCCGGTTCTCGTCGGTACCGTATCGGTCGACAAATCCGAGCAGCTCGCCAAGCACCTCCGCGCCGAAGGCATCAAGCACAATGTCTTGAACGCCAAGCAAAACGACCGCGAGGCGGAGATCGTGGCGCAAGCCGGGCGCAAGGGTGCGGTCACGATCAGTACCAACATGGCCGGTCGGGGGACCGACATCCTCCTCGGCGGCAACCCGGAGTTCATCGCCAAGCAAGAAACCGGACCGCTCGCGCCTGAAGCGACGGACGAGGACATGATCGCTTGGAAAAACAAATACGAAGAAAACCTCGCGCGCTGGAACGAAAAAGTAAAAGCGGACCGCGACGAAGTGAAAGCGCTCGGCGGCCTTTACATTCTCGGCACTGAACGTCACGAATCACGCCGGATCGATAACCAGCTCCGCGGTCGTGCCGGCCGTCAAGGCGATCCGGGTAAATCAAAATTCTATCTGTCTCTCGACGACGATTTGATGCGTATTTTCGGCGGCGTCAACATCAAGCGCTTCATGGAAGACGATCTTCCGATCGAACACCCGTGGATCACCAAAGCGATCGCGAACGCGCAACGCAAGGTCGAGGCGCATAACTACGACATTCGTAAACACTTGCTCGAGTACGACGACGTCATGAACCAACAGCGTAAAGTGGTCTACGCTTGGCGCCGCGAAGTCCTTTCTCAAGAAAGCCTTCGCGATATGGTGTTCTCGATGGTGAACGACATCATCAACGCGATTTGCGAAGATTTCTTCCCGGGCGGAAAACTCCGCCGCGTCGATGGCGAAAGCTCCCTCAACGTCAAAGAACTCAATGAAGCGATCGCGGTCACATTCCAAGCAAACGCTAACGTTACCGAAAACATGATCATACCGTTGAACGGCGACGGGCTTAAAAAGCTCCTCATGAAAATCGCGGCTGCCACTTATGAAGCCAAAGAGAAGCAATACTCACCAGACATCATCCGTCAAGTAGAGAAGATGGTTCTTCTCGGGACGATCGACCAACTCTGGAAAGATCACCTGCTCGCGATGGACCATTTGCGCGACGGGATCGGCCTCCAAGGTTATGGTCAAAAAGATCCGCTCGTGGAATACAAAAAACAGGGCTTTAAGTTTTTCGAGATGATGATGGGCCAAATCACCGGCGACGTGGTCCGCAAGCTTTACGCGGTCCAAATCACAACCGGCGAAAATCCGGCCGACGAAATGATCGAAGGCGAAGAGATCCACGAAGCTCCGGTCCGCAACGCGGTCGATACTCTCGATCCGGTCAGCGGCCGCGCGCCCTTAACTCCTTCAGGCCTCGGTGGCGGACGGCTTCCGACCGCGCGCGAAGCTTTAGGCGGCGGGGGACCAACCGGTGGCGGCAGATCATCAGGCATAGGCGCGCTTCGCCCGCTTCCCCCTCACGTGGACGTCTCAAAACTCGGACGCAACGATCTTTGTCCTTGCGGTAGCGGTAAGAAATTCAAAAAATGCCACGGGGCCAATTCTTAGTCAGCATCTTGACTGTCTCGGGTGGTCAGATCTTCTGATACACTGAGAGAGAGATGTCGGACGATTCAGACAAAAAGGACTTAACCGGAATTCACGCCGTTCCTCCCGCGCCATCGGCGCCGGGCACCGGCACGTTTGCAAACCCACCGACCGAGACCGTCGATTCGTTCGAATCGATCATGCCGGATATGAGTCTGCCCGATCCGACGACGTCAACCCAGGCACCGAGCGTCACGAACGATACCGCGAAGCCTGATGACTTTGAAACTCAGTTTGAATCGTCGGAGCCGACCGCCGCCGAGAAGACCGATGCCGCCGATCCGGTGATGGACGAGATCCGGAATTACTCTCACTCGGTACAAGGCACGAGTCAACTCGTCGATATATTTGTCCCCTACCACCTTTATTTGAGCGGAACCTTCGGGCCTTACGAGCGCGATAAACTCCTGCTCTTCATCACCGAAAATGAAATCGGTGTCGGTTCGCAGGACCTCGATCTGCAAATTCGTTCGGGAAAAGTGTTCTTTCCCCGAATCAGCGAGTTCGCGGGCGTAAAGATCATTCAGGAACTGCGCGACTCGGGATTGAAATTCAAGTTTGTCCCGTCGGATCGCGATCGCGACGAGCCCGTGCAACAGGGCGAAGCACTCGAGTACCATTACCAATCGCCGGTAACTCCGTTGCCGACCCTCATGCCGATTCCAGTGATTGGCGACGATTCCAAGCAACTTGCCGATTACACCGAACTCGAAGTCATCAGCCTCAATCAGTATCTAAAAGCCGAAATCGTCGAGGCTGAAAAATCCGATCTATTCCAAGAGATCATCGATCGCATGGTCGAATCCTTGAAGCAAAAAGCACGCATCAAAGGCGGCCATGCTCTTTGCCGGCTCCAACAAAAAATTTCGCCGCTCCGCCTTCCGTCACAGTACCAAGTCCTGGTTCAGGCAACGGCATTAAAAAAGAAAATCTAGAGTTCACTGAACGCTTTCTCGAACTCTTCGTGTCAAAAGCATGACGATTATTTAGTAATTCTCAAAATCTAAAGATCTCTTTAGATCGCTCCGAATAGATTTTGTGAGGATGAGTGCAAAAAACATTTTCGTTCTAGGTTTGAGCTCGGCGGCGCTCTTCGCGCTAACCGCGTGCAACCTTCCATTTGTGAAAAAAGAGGACGAAGTCGCGGTCACGACCGCCGCCAACTATCTCTACATCGCAAGCGGCGCATGCTATGCGGGCGGCATTGCTACCGCACCCGCGACCAACGTGATCGTAAAGTACGATCTCAATTCCGGCGCGCGTGTCGGCACGATGGTCGACTACCGCACGCAAGCCCCGGGCGATAGCCCGGTCGGCATCACCAGCAAAGACGCGGATACCATCCTCGTCGCGGTTGAAAACTCAAACGGCGGCCGCCACCTCGATCAAGTGCGCCGGGACGGTTCAAACGGCTGGCCATATCTTTTGAATACCACCATTCTCGCTGCATCCTTGCGCGACGTGGTTCAACTCTCCGATGGCGGTCACCTGATCACTCGTACGACCCTTGCCGAAAAAATTTCAGCATTCCGCACGCGCATTCCTGCAGCTTCGGCTTTTATCTCCGCCCCCGCCGCTCCCTGCGCAACCTCGACCACTAGCCTGACTTTCGGTAAAGAGCTCTCGAACGGCAAAATTTTGCTCGGACACGCGGCCACGGCACCAAACAACAAGATCATCGCGATTTCGGCGACGGGATATGCGGGTGCATCAGATTGCGTGAGTGCGCGAGCGGCCCCGACCACGACGGCCAAGCCGGTGGCGGCGGCAAGCGTGAGTGCGGACAAGTTTATCGTGGCGTACGCCGGTGCACTTGCTGGTGACAATCTCGTGGTCTCTTACCAGTACAACACCGGCACCACCGCGATCGATTCCGCAACCGCGACCAACGTCATGACCAACAACGCCTACATGTTCGGTGCTTCCGCAATGGCTTACGATGCGGCCAACAGTGATGTCTACATCGCAAGCTCACCTGCGTTTGCCGAAAAGATAGAGAAATTCCATTGGAACGATACGGCGCAGACTTTGACCCGCGTCGGCGACGCTCCGTATATTCACGCTCCCGACCTCGCCTGCATCAGCGGCATGTACGTCGGCCCTTAATCTCCCTCTCGATCTCCGGTGGGTATTGAGTTACACTCATCGCGTGAACATAGAATTCCATAAGTATCACGGTACCGGTAACGATTTTATCCTCGCGGACAATCGCAAGGGTGAGCTTACTCATCTCTCACGGTCGCAAATTTCCGGAATTTGCGACCGCCGATTCGGGGTCGGCGGCGATGGATTCATTTTGTTGAACGCCCACTCCGATTTCGATTTCGAAATGAAAAACTACAACTCCGATGGTGGCGAATGTACCATGTGCGGAAACGGCGCTCGCACGCTCATCCAATTTGCAGCCGACCTCGGACTTAAAAAAGACAAATATCGTTTCTTAGGCAGTGACGGACCTCACGATGCGCGTTTTCAATCCGGGCCGCACGGCATAGGATCGAAGGGCTTGGTCATCGCGATCAAGATGACCGACGTTCAAGAGATTACCGGTACGCCGGTGGGATCGGTGCTCGACACTGGATCCCCCCACCTCGTCGTCGCAACCAAAGACGTGATGACTGCTGAGATTGTGCCTGAAGGTCGCAAACTCCGGACCTCACCGATGTTCATGCCGGCCGGGGTGAACGTCAACTTCGTGGAATCGTTTGATCACGATCAGATTTTTGTCCGCACCTATGAGCGCGGAGTCGAAGACGAGACTCTTTCTTGTGGGACCGGCGTGATTGCCGCAGCCATCGTCATGAGCCAAAGAATCGGTCCGAATCGAATGAATGTGCAAACTCGCGGAGGATCCCTTGAAGTGGAATTCAATAAACACTCCGACGGTCGCGTCGATAATATCTGGTTAGTCGGCCCGGCAGTAAAAGTTTTTACTGGGCAGCTTGCGGTGAATTAAGCGCGCCGACCGGCGTGATAGCAATCATTGCATCTTTTGCAAACTTGATGTTTTTGAGTAAAACCGCGTCCCCGGTCACGAAGCAACGACCGAATGCTTTCGGCAGATAAAAGAAATTTTTATTATTGGTGAAGCCCGGCGTGATTCCACCGTAAGCAAACACACCCGTCGGCACAGCCGATGTACAATGCAAATTCAAGATCATGCCGCTGCCATCCGAGATGGCCTTACCCTTATCGATGGTAATACCCTTCATTTGAAGGCCAAAAAGGATCTGCCTGGAAACACATCCATAGATGCCCGAGCCGTCTTTAGCGCGGGTGATTGGGCTCATTAACTTACAACTCAAATCACTCGTTTGCGCAGGGGAAATCCCCAATTGTGCTTGTGCGATCCCGAACGAAAATAGACCCAAAAACAAAGACAAAGTTTTCATCGCGCGCAAACGTATCGATCTTAACGCGATAAGTCAATTTTTATTTGTGATAATCTTGAGCTATAAAATCATGAAAGAATACGTTACCGACCTGACTCGTTTCGACCATTTAATCGCGACCTACGCTATTCCGTTCGCTTGGAAAGTGGCTGGCGCATTTGCCGTTTGGTTCATCGGAGGAATCGTCGTCCGCGCCCTTCGTCGCCTGCTCGAGCTGGCCCTGGAACGCCGGCATGTGGATTCCACGCTGGTTCGTTACGCAGATTCAACCCTCGGGCTTCTTTTGAAGGCGCTCCTCTTCCTTATGATCTTAAGTATCTTCGGGTTCGAAACCACCTCGTTCTCGGCGATCTTAGCCGCCGCGGGTGTCGCGATCGGCGTTGCCTGGTCAGGCCTGCTCTCGAACTTCGCTGCAGGCGTATTTTTGATCTTGTTCCGTCCGTTCCGGGTCGGCGATGTCATTGCAGCCGCAGGCGTGACCGGTGTCGTGCGCGAGATCGGATTGTTCGCCACTCAAGTGGATAGCGGCGAGAATCTCCGCATCTTCGTCGGTAACGGCAAGATATTTTCGGACAATATTTTGAACTACACCACGAACTCCTACCGCCTAGTGGTGTGGAAGATTCAAATTTCAAGCCAGATAAATCCGGAACAAGCGCTTGCTGAGCTTAAAAAACCTCTCGAATCGATTCCGAAGATCAATGCTGGTTTCGGAGTCACCGCCGAGATCGTCGACATCAACCCGTGGGTGACAACGCTTCAGTTTAAGGTCGCCTGCCACCACGCGGACTCAAGCGGAGCGACTTCCGAAGGATATCGCCGCTTACATCAAACCTTGCGCGAAAAAAATTATCCTCTTCCGAAAGCGGGTGAACCCCGCCTGACTCCCGCATGAATAAATCTCTCTCGATCCTCGCTGCGCCCATCTCGACTCCGATCTTCAAAGCGGGCCGATCGATCGCAGATTTCGTGTGGACACACGCAGGCAAGCGTATTCGTCCGAAGTCCATTCTCGCGATCACTTCAAAACTTTTTAGCATCGCCGAAGGCCGCGTGGTCGCTCGCGCAAGCGTGAACAAGCGCGAGCTCATCGATCGCGAGGCGGACCAAGTGGTGTGCGAGACACTCCATGGAGTCGTGCTCGCCGTAAAACACGGCATGCTTTTTCCGACCGCGGGAATCGACGAGTCGAACTCCGAAGACGGTAGCTATCTGCTTTTGCCAAAAGAGCCTTTCGGATCTTTGAAAACTTTGCATGAGTCTCTCGCTTCGAAGCTCGGGTTCAAAGACTTCGGGCTGATCATGACCGACTCGCGCACCCAACCTTTACGTCGCGGAGTTACGGGTCTAGCGCTCTCCCACTACGGCTTTGTGCCAGTCCGGGATTGCCGAGGCCAAACTGATCTCTTTGGCCGCTCGTTCAAAGTCACCGAAATCAACAACGCCGACCCGATCGCGGCCGTCGCCGTACTGCTCATGGGGGAAACCAACGAATCTACCCCACTTGCGGTCGTCGACGCCCCCTTTTTAGAGTATCGCTTGGAGGGCAAGGCCGCGGATATACAGATCCCGATCGAGGAAGATCTCTATGGATCCCAACTCGGCGGCAAAGGGAACAGATGAATCGCCTACTTATCACGACCATCGCAGGCGCACTCGCAGTTCAATCGACTGCCTTCGCACAACGAATTATCGGTGGCAATGATGTCACTCCGGATCAATCGATCGCGGCCTCAGCAGTTTCACTCTCAACCTCAACGGTAAAAGCTTTTTGTTCGCGCGTGTTGATTCATCCAAGCGCCATTCTCACGGCCGCTCACTGCGTGAAAGGCCGTCCGGTCAGCACGCTCGCCGTGACTTTCGGTCTGAACGGCACGACCACTCCGCTTTATCGCGGTGCTTATCAAGTTTACATTCCGAAACAATACGATGAGTACGCAAGCCGTCTGCCCAACGTAAAGAACGCGTACGATATCGCCATCGTGATTTTTTCGGGCTCGCTTCCTCGCGGTTACAAGCCGGCGTTGATGGTTAAAGACGCTGCAGTTTTACACACGGGCGACGCGGTCGAAGTCGGCGGATTCGGAATGAGTAACAGCGCCGGCAGTGCGGGCGTATTGCGCACTTGCCTCACCACGGTTTTAAACCCTGCTTACTCGACGAGCGAACTGCAACTCAATGCTTCGAGCCGGTGCGCTCCGGCCGGCGGCGACTCGGGTGGCCCGATGTTTCGCGTCGGCGTACGTAACAACGTCTATCTCTACGGATTAACGATTTGGGGCTGGCACAACGACGACGGAAGCCCTCTCTATGGAATCCACACCCGTGTGGCGACCTACTATCCTTGGATCATGGCGGTGCTCTTGAATCCGACCCGACGTTAAGGTACTTACTTTGTCAATCAACCGGTCGGCGCTAACCGAAGCACGTTGCTTTCGATGTCGATCACGATCGCCGAGCAATCCTCGCCCGGGAACGTCTCGCCCTCGGTGACTTTGGATTTGATCTGATACGCAAGCTCGTTGACGAGCTGGAACGGATCGCGGTTCATCTTCTCACGGAAGAGCTTGTTCAAATAAAATTCCCCTCCCATGCCACGCACAAACCCGTCGGAGAGGAGCACGAGGCGGTCTTTTGGATTGAGATGCACCTTACGCTCGAAGCTATCGCCCGGCGGATGCAGGTGACTCATTCGGCTACCCGATTTTTCGAGCGGATGGCAGTCGCCGGCTTTATCGACGATAAATGCCTCGATCGTGCCGTGCAGTTGATAGTTAAACGAATAATCGCGCTTGTTCAAACGGCCGAAGAACACGCTCAAGTGCTCATTCTCGCCGAGCGCGACCTTGAGTTCGTTAAAAATCGCGCGAATCCAATCGCCGGTATTCATGCTGACGTCGGACGCGATTTTCGCCGAGCTCGACAGGATCATTCCTAGAAGCGCGCTTGAAAGCCCATAACTTGAGCTGTCGCACAAGAGCACGTTCACGATTTCTTTTTTCTCGGACTCGAACACGTCGAAATAATCCCCGCCCGGTTTTAATCCCGTAAGGTGGCGACTCATGATATTGAGGCCGCGGATGCCTTGAAAGCGCTTGGGCGTCTTGGCTTCCAAAATACGCTCTAACGTGTTGTTCGATTTCACCACTTGGTCGTGTGCGGAAATCACATCGCGCTTCAGATCTTCCAGCTGCTCCATCGCGGAGGCATGCTTGACTTTGGAAATGAGCTCGCCCAAACGGAACGGGTAGACGATGATATCGTCGATCAATGCCAGGTCGCGAGCATCGGGCAAAAAGTCGTTCTCTTCAGTCACAAGCACCACCGACTTACCGTTACGATCGATCTGTTGCAGGCCTGCCTGCCAGGCCGGATGTTTTGCATCGACAAAAATCGCATTGAAGGAATCAAATACGTTTTCGAGGCCGCGAGATAACGACGTGAGATCGGATTTCCATTGTTTTTCTTTTGCTTTGTCCTGCGTAAAAATCGCCCAGTGTTTCATCGTTTTGTCCTCACTGTTTAGCCTTTGCTTCGCCATCGCGATCGCGAGTGTTTGCGTCTTGGAAGTAAATTTTATACTGAAGCCCGAATCGGGTATCCCACGAGTCCGTGCCGGTCAGAACGACGGGTTCGTGATACATCCCCAAATTGATTTCGCTTCCGGTGCTCTTGTATCCGATACCGGCCGACCATTGAGTGCCTTCAAGTCCGGCGCGCACGTTAAAGTGTTCGCTAAATCCGATCTCGGCACCAAAGCTCATTCGATCCAAGAACGGGATCGAGTAGGCGCTCGTGATATCCTTGTATTGAAAATACCAATGCGATTTCGCGGCACCTGAGATCCGGATCGTCATGTTGAACGCGAGATCGACGCTCATCGGTTCGTCCGGAGTGATCCCGATCGGGTTCTTCGCACGGCCAAACATACTGCCCGCCACGAAGTGAGTACCGAAAAGGTTTCGGCCGACAATCGTAAAGGTCGGCAAGTAAGTAAACGGAAAGACAAAGTTCGCGGACATCGTGTGCGAAAGGCCTCGGCCTTCGTTGATGCCATCAAGAAAAGAAGCGCTGGTATTGGTCGCAGCGGTATTTGCGGTACCGTAAGCTTGGCTCACGTACTGAAGGCTGTAACCCAAGCGGACTACCCCGCGGGCGAGAGCAAGCCCGTAACCTGCGGCCGGTATGAACTGACTGACGGTATCGTATTGAACGGTCGTGCCGTTTGAAACTGCCTTTGCCTGCTCTTGAAACATGAGCCCTACGGCTAAACCGCCCCAAGAAAGTGCGGTAAGGTTGACCAGTCCGGCAGCGTACGTCGTGCCGGCGTGGGCGTTCAGATCTCCGATCATGCCTCCCAAGCTCGTCATCTTCGTGGTGCTAAGGCCAACACCGCTTAAAAGACCAGCGTCGCTTTCGAGGTTGAGATTGAGGTATTCGGCTTTAAATTTGGTATTTCTAGCGAGGGCCGCCGGGTTATTGAAAAGCGAATTCCCCACCTCATCTGCGATCGGAGCGACAACTCCGCCCATTTCGTTGCCCGCGGTATTGATATACCGGATGGCCGGATAGTTGTAAGGACGCCCGACGGCCTCATGCAACTGCATGATTCCAAAAATCAATAATACTAATGTACGCGCCAAAGTTTTCATTCGTCCCTGAATGTGGTCCTGGAGACACACCCTCTTAAAACAGATCGGCTGATCAGGCGCTAAGCTTTATTTTTTGGCGCAAAACCCGCGATCGTCAGAACCTTGACGACAAACTCATGACTATTTGAATCGTTAAAAGAACATGAAAGAATGTTAAGCAGGATGAAGCTCCTGTTTTCAATGAAAAATAGTATTCACACGTTCTCGGTGCAAGGCGAGATCACTTCGCAAGACGCGAAAGTGTTAAGAACTTCACTTTTCACATTCTTGGAAACGAATCCTCTCTTCTTAGTTGTCGACCTTAGCCAGGCGACTCTGATGATCCCTGATGCGGAGATTCATTCGATCCTGAGCGAAGTACGAACGCTTGCGTCGGCTAAAAATTTGAGCTTGGCGGTCGCGCAAAGTGACTTCGAATCCTTAAGTGCTCCGAAACTGGTCGTCGAAGCCGCGCTTGAAAAACACGTGCGCATCCTCGAATCCAAGCTTGAGCTGCGCGAAAAGGTCAAAGAACAAATCAAACAACTTACCGAAGAAAACAAAGAGTTAAAGGAGAAGGTAAAACGCTCGCCGCATTCGATTTCTCCTTTCGTTTTCTTTGAAAAGATCTGGAGTAGCTTAAAATGAATTCAAAGAACTTACATCCCCTCGACAAAATGATCTCAACCGATTCTCCCCTGAATGCCGAGGACAAAAAGATTTTGTTGGACGCGCTTGAAGACGCCGCCAGAAAATTGCTGTTAAATCTCTCGGAGAAAGAACACTCATGAAGCCTAGGGTACTCGTTATTGAGGACAATCCGGATACGCGCCGGTTTTTGCAAGTTATGCTGAGCCGTGAATTTGAAGTCCTGATCGCCGAAAACGGAATCGAAGGCATCGAGCACGCTAAAACCTACCAACCTGAAATCATCGTCCTCGACGTCGTCATGCCGACCATGAACGGGTACGACACCTGCAAAGCCCTGAAAACCGAAGAAAAAACCAAAAATATCCCGGTAATCTTCTTGTCAGGTAAAAATACCACCGCTGAAATCACCTACGGGATCTCTCAAGGCGCGGACGATTACCTTCCAAAACCTTTCGACCACAAAGAACTCCTGGCCCGCATCAAATCTCACCTGGCCCGTGCGAAGGCTAACCCTCCTCCGCGCGTAAAAGTGGGCTTACTCGATATCGACACGGCTAAACGCATCGCAAGCTACGGCGGCGAAGCTGTGGTACTCACTCTCACTGAGTACGACATTCTACGCCTGCTCGCCTCTCGTTTCGGCGTGGTCGTATCACGCGAAGAAATCATGAAAGAAATCTGGCGCGACACCGCAACCCAGACTACTGATCGTACGATCGATGTGCACATTCGTTCATTACGCAAAAAAATCCCGGCGATGAACAACCATATCCAAAGCGTCTACGGCGTCGGATATAAGTACGTGCCGTAAGCGGCAAGCGTCCTCCTGACGCTTGTCTTAGCTAGTTGCTATCGAGCGGAAGGTTGGAAATGACCTTACGGTCGCCTTCCTTTATTTCGACCTGGATGGTCTTCTGAACGTTCAGGAGGTCATTCCGAATCGTGATTTGATAGTGACCCGCCGGTAACTTCTCAAGCTCGATCGGAGTCGAGAGCGAGTAAGCCGGCTTACGATTGCCGGTTGAACCCTGATCGATATTCACAATGCTCACTTGCGCAAGTGCCGGCTGGGTGCTGATCGAGAGTAAGCCGTAAGCCATCGGCTCGAGCTTTACCTGCATCGTCATTTCCTTGTTATCGTTCAAATCGTCGTCTTTTACGGTAAATTCCTTACGCAAAGTCTCGAAGCCCGGGCGCTCGACCACGAGCTCAAGCGACTCACCCATGGGAACTTCGATCGCACCGGTACGCATGTCGATAACCTGGGAGTTGATCGTCGCGCGAGTCTTGGAGACGCCGTTGTCCGGGAAAATACGGAGACGGAATTTAACGTTGTTCGTGCTCACTGGCAACGACTTCACTGTCGGCGCAGGCGCGACTTCACGGTGAGAAGACCACTGATTGTAAGCAAAGAAGAGCGCGAGACCCGCGACGATCAAGCCGACCAAGCCTTTGACCGGGCCGGCTTGATTCGGATACGGATCGTATTCTTGGCGAACATGGGCGGTCGGACGAACCACTTGAGGACCGGTGCGGGTCGCTTGCGGTCCACGAATTGGCACTTTTAGCTGATTTTTAGGCCCGTTAATTTCAAGTCTTTCGGCGCTCTTCATCTGAGATTTGTCGAATTTGTCTCCCATGAAGTTTTGAGCGACGCGGGTATGGTCGGCATGTCCGGCCGGTTTCGCCGGAGCAGAGACTGCCGCGTCTGTCTTGGTCTGAGTATCTTGGGTTCCAAGCGCGATCAATTCTTCGGCACGCGAGTTGAGCATTTGGAGCTGCTTGCGGTCGTCCACGATCAACTCATGGAACAACTTTTTCACGAATTGAGAAAGATCCGATGGACCGAAATCAGAGAACTGGTGCGCGAGCACCTTCCGGAGCGCGCGAGCCATCTCTTCGCCGGTTTGGAACCGTTTGCGCGGATCGCGGGCCAAAGCCTGCATCACGATCATATCGAGCTCGCGAGAGATCTCGGTGTTGTATGTCGACGGCGGTTTCACGAAGGTGTTACAGCTCTCGATCATTTTCAAAACTTGGAATTCGTTTTCGCCTTCTGCCACGAACAAACGCTTGCCGGTCAGGAGTTCCCAAAGCACGATCCCCATCGCGAAGATATCCGAACGCGAATCAAGTACTTCGCCCAAAACCTGTTCCGGAGAAAGGTAGCTGAGTTTACCTTTAATGACGCCCGCACGAGTTGCCTCGCCGTTTGTGGTCGCCTTGGCGATACCGAAGTCGATGACCTTGATGTTGCCGTCGTAAGACAAAAGCAAGTTTTGCGGGCTCACATCGCGGTGAACGAGGTTCAATGGCTCACCGGTGATCCGGTCTTTAAAAGTGTGTGCGTAGTGCAAGCCTTGTGCGGTTTGCTCGACGATGAAGGCTGCCGCCGGGATCGGCATACGCTGTTGCTTGTGATGGAGCTTCGACAAAACCTGACGCAAATTGCGGCCGTCGACGAATTCCATTGCGATGAACTGCATGCCGACTTCTTCACCCGCCTCGTACAATTGCACGATGTTCGGGTGAGTGAAGCGCATGGTGACTTGCACTTCCGAGCGGAACATCTGCAAAAACTCAGGGTTGTTGCTGTAAGCCGCTTGGATACGCTTAATGACAAGGAGGCGCCCGTTCGCATCCAAAGATGCGATTCGTGCGCGGAAAATTTCAGCCATGCCGCCTTCCCCGATCAAGTCGAGGAGGAAGTATTTGCCGAATTTTTTAAGTACAGAAGTGCTCATTAAGCAATGTCCTCGTCAAAGTCTTATCGGAGAACCGTGCCAAAACCTTAAGCGAAAGATCGAGAAAAGACTAAACACAATATGTTGAAATAATTAGTGTTTTCTAGAGGGGGCCGGCGTAGGAGTCGGGTCGTACCGTATGGCAATCCCCTTCATGAGGATCTCGCCTTCCGCTCCGTCGTCAGAGCATTCGGGCGTCGGATACTCCTGCATTTGCCCGTTTAACAGCAACACTACCGAACGAACTTGAATGACTGCGTCCGCTCCGACCTTCTCGCCTTCATCAAACAATTGAGCCGCGCCCTTATTGTAATAGTTACGACAGAGCGACTGATCGTTCGGGGCTTGTTCCATCGTCGGCCAACGCACTTTGGTCTTTACCCAACCCAGCGGTTTAAAGGTTTGACCAAAACGCTTGCCCGTCGGCTTATCCACGTAAACTTCATGATCCGGAAAAAAGTAAGACAAATGCCGCTCCTTCGGAAGCGAAGTCGCGCATGCGGTCAGAATCAACGTCGAGATCAGCAGCCCAAAGGGCGACTTCAATTTCATCAGGACTCGTCGGTTACTTCTCGTCAGAAGGCTCAATATAAGTATATTCGTCGCCTTTGTAGTTACGTAACTTCCACGTTTTCCCTTCGTGGCTTTGCACGTATTTCGGCAAAAGCGGGATTTTGCCGCCGCCGCCAGGAGCATCGATCACGAAGTGAGGGACGGCCATACCGCTCGTCCAGCCGCGAAGTTGCTGAATAATTTCGATACCCTTCTCGACCGGAGTGCGGAAGTGCCCGATACCTTGCGAGAGATCTGCCTGGAACATGTAGTAAGGACGAACTCGCATCATAAGGAGAAGATGATTCAACTTCTTGATGATTTTTGCGTCGTCGTTAATGCCTTTCAACAACACTTGTTGGTTGTTGATCACGGCGCCCGCATCCGCGAGGCGTGCGCATGCATCGAACGCTTCTTCGGTACACTCTTTCGGGTGGTTGAAGTGCGTGTGAATGAACACCGGATGATACTTGCGGATCATTTTGCAGAAGTCATCGGTAATCCGTTGCGGAAGCGTGACCAAGTTACGTGTTCCGATGCGGAAAACTTCGATGTGATCCATCGCGCGCAGGCGGGACAAAATATATTCAAGACGGTCGTCCGAGTTGGAGAGCGCATCACCACCCGAAATCACGACGTCGCGAATCGACTTCGTGCGCTCAATATACGCCAAACCATCTTCGAGCGCCTTTGCAGACGCCGCAGAATCCGGATCAGCCACTTTACGTTTGCGAGTACAGTGACGGCAGTACATCGCGCAGTTGTGAGTGGTGTAAAACAAAACGCGGTCAGGATAGCGATGCGTAATTCCTGGAACCGGCATGTCGCGTTCTTCCGCGAGCGGATCCTCCAGGTCTTCGGGCGCGATGTGCAATTCGCCTGGAGATGGGACGGATTGCAAACGGATCGGACAGTTCGGATCTTCGGGATCCATCAGCGCCGCATAGTATGGCGTGATCGCCATGTTAAACATCTCGTGCGACTGAGCAAACGCTTGGCGCTCGCCGTCGGTGACTTTAATCAGCTTCTCGAGAGCGTCCATCGTTTTGATGCGCTTCTGTTGTTGCCAAATCCAGTTGTTCCAATCTTTATCGGTCGCGTCCTTCCACATATCCGGACGAGGAGCCGGTTTGAAATGACGCTCACGCACTGTGTTAATTGTTTTGATTTCGTAAGCCATGGGGGCCATTATGCCAGAAAAACGATCAACTTACAACGAAACCACTTCAGTCGCTCCCCTAAAATAACGCCGCGAGTAAACCAAATTCGTGTAGAATTTAGAGATATGGGAGCTGCCTATTTCCTCGTGAAGCTCGCCGAGACCGATAAAACGGTCTGGGGGCCCTTCACGATTCATGAAGTTGAGGATCAGATCAAACAAGGACTTTTATCTTGGAACGATATTGGCTGCTCACCCGAAGACCAGCAAGCCTGGGTCAGGCTTCATGATATCCGTGCGCTTCAGCACCTGATTCCAAAATTTCCATCAGCGGACCACCTCGCCCGCCTGAACGCCCGCTTCGCTCCATCGAGTGCCGCTTCCAAGAACTTAGCCCCTCCTTTCTACCTGCATGTCATCGGCGCCGAACACGGCCCGTTTACGATGCAGGAAGTGCGCGACCTACTCGACAAGACCAAGTTCGATGAACAAGTTTATCTTTGGTGCAAGACGCTTCAGTTCTGGGTGCCGATCCAGCAGTTCGGCGAATTCGCTCATCTCAGGTTCAAATCCTCGAAGATCACCAAGACTCAAAACGATGTCTTTGAAAAAGCCGCAAATGCTCCCGAAGGTCACGAGGGCCGGTCGCAGCAGCGTACGGGGTTCGTTGCCACCATCCGTGTAAGTCGTAACGGTATGAATGAAAAGATTTTCGGCGTTTGCATCGACGTCTCGACCACCGGTTTGCAAGTCCGTCTCGAAAACCACCTCGGGCTTGCGAAGGGCGAAGAAATCTCGTTTGAGATGATGCCCCTATCGCTGATCGGGCTTCCACGTTTGAACGGAAAAGCCCGAATCGCTTGGTATAAACAGGACGTCTTATGTTTCGGCGCCGAGTTCATCGGCTTCGAACGCGACGGCTGGGAGCGCCTTCGCAGTAAGATTAAAACTTGATCTCATCCTCCCGCTGACGCAAAAGCACGCATGAAATCGCTAACTCGCCAAACGATAAGTGATAAACGACGCAAGATACGCCATCGCAAAAAGATACAGGACAAGCGTCACCGTCCATCCATTGCTTTGAAGTTGGCGCTTGGCGGCGGCGATAGTCGAGATGCACATCGGCGCAAAGATAAAGAACACGAGCAAACTCAGACCGGTCGCAAGCGACCATTCCTTCTGAATCATTTCGCTGAGCTTATCGGTGTTCGATACCGCGGCATCGTCGCCTACCGCGTACACGGTTGCGAGTGTCGCGACCATGACTTCGCGAGCGGCGAAGGTCGGAACGAGCGCCATTCCCACTTTCCAGTCAAAACCAAGTGGCTTTATCGCAGGCTCGATAAAGTGGCCGAGCTTCGCGGCATAACTGCCCTCACCCGGACTCGGATAACTGACGAGCACCCAGATCACGACGGTCAGCGAGAGAATGATCGTTCCTACCCGGCGGATAAATAATTTGCCGCGATAGACGAGACCTTTAACGACACTCACGACCGACGGCAATTTGTAAGAAGGAAGTTCGATCAAAAGCGGCGGACGCGGACCGCGCAGGAAGAACGTCTTAAACACCGCGCCCATGGCCAGCGCGGACAGCGTACCCACGAGATAGAGGCCGAGCATCACCAAGCCCTGCAAACGAACCCCAAAAATCACCGGATTGTTCGGAACAAACGCAGAAATCAGCAGGGTGTAGACCGGAATCCGCGCTGAGCAAGTCGTGAGCGGAATAATCAAAGCCGTAACGATGCGGTCGCGGCGGCTCTCAATCGTCCGAAGCGACATAATACCCGGAACCGCGCATGCGTAGCTTGAAAGCAGCGGCAGGAACGCGCGGCCATGAAGGCCCACCTTCCCCATCCAGTGGTCGAGCAAAAATACCGCGCGCGCCATAAAGCCAAAATCCTCGAGGAACAAAATGAGCCCGAACAAAATCAAAATCTGCGGTAAGAACACGAGCGTCCCACCCACTCCGGCGATAATACCGTCGGCGAGGAAACTCTTGAGCGCGACCGGCAAGCTCTGCATCTGATTGACCGAATCCCCCATCCACTTAAAGGCGACATCGATCCAATCCATCGGCACTTGCGCCAAGTTAAACATCAATTGGAAGGTGATGCCCAAAACCGCGATCAAAATGAGCGCCCCCCAAACCGGATGGAGCACGTACTTGTCGATCTTCTGGCTCTGATAATCGGGAGTGCCCGGCTTACACATAAACTGCTTCAGATATTCGTCGGCAAGTTTATAAAACGACAAAATTTGCGCCGCGACTTCTTGGCGTGTGGTGGGCGTCGAATCGGCCTTCGGCAAAAGAGCGTGTTTTTTACGCTTCTGGTTGCCGAGCGTCTCTTCGAGAGTCTTGATCAAACCGGAGAGACCGCTGCGTTTTACCGCCACTGTCGGAATGACCGGCACGCCGAGAAGCTGCGACAATTTTTGAAAATCAAAATCAAACCCGCGGGATTTCGCGAGATCGACCATGTTAAAGGCAACGATCGCCGGAAGATCGGTTGAATCAAGCACTTCGATCAAAAAGCGAATCGCGCGCTCGCTTTGAGTCGAGTCGACGACCAAGATCATTCCGTCAAACGCGTTTGACTGCAAAGCATCGGCAAGAACGCTCTCGTCATCGGTGTAAGGGCGCAGACTATAAGCGCCCGGAAGATCGACGAGCGAGGCCTCCGTTCCGCTCTCAAGGCGCAAATCGGACTCTGCGCTATCGACGGTGACGCCCGCATAGTTAGCAACGCGCTGATTGCTGTGAGTTAAAAGGTTAAAGAGCGCTGTCTTGCCCGAGTTTGGGGTACCGACGAGCGCGATACGCGGTCTTTCGCGGACCGCGTTTGGATCGAACTTGCGCACTTTCTTGCCATCCGCGTGGCAGTCAGCTGGACCTGAATTTGTCGCTTTTGACTTCGAGTGCGTATCCACGATCGTCTTCTTACTGGGTGTTTCTACTTCCACATCCTGCTCACGTTGCCTACCTCAGTCGTTTGACCGAGATACAATCGGCTTCTTCGCGCCGAAGCGCATACGTGGCATCTTTGATTTTAATACAGACCGGATTCTTACTCACCGGCGCCTCGTTTAAAACCTCGAGACGCTCTCCTACCAGAAACCCGATTTCGAGCAGACGGCGAAAATAATCTTCCGGAGAATGTTCGGCGTTCAATGCCACAATCTCGGCTTGATCACCGGGATTTAGGCTACCTAAGGAACAAATTTCGGAAGGACCACTATTGAGAACCATTCTCAATTAAATATACTTCAGCTTGCCACCTGGGTCAAGATCAGTATTTAATGGGTTCATGGGGAAACTCGTACTCGTTCGTCATGGTGAGAGCCAATGGAATCTCGATAATCGCTTTACCGGCTGGGTGGATGTCGATCTCTCAGCGAAAGGAGTTGAAGAAGCCGGGGCCGCAGGCAAGCAACTCGCGGCACTCCTGAAATCTTCAGGAATGGAATTCCACCATACTTACACGTCTCTATTAAAGCGGGCGATCCGCACGCACTATCTCATGCTCGAATCCGCTGATCGCGTTTGGTACCCGGTGATGCGGACTTGGCGCTTGAACGAGCGGCACTACGGTGCGCTTCAGGGTCTCGACAAAGCCGAGACCGCAAAAAAGTATGGCGACGCTCAAGTCAAGATTTGGCGCCGGAGCTACGACACTCTCCCGCCGATGATGGATCCATCGTCGGAGATGAATCCAAAAAATGATCCGCGCTATGCTCACTTGGAGCCATCGGCTCAACCTTTGGGCGAGTCACTCAAAGTGACGATCGATCGCGTGATGCCGTTTTGGGAATCGGAAATCGGCCCCCGTATGCGCAAAGGCGAGAATCTGCTCATCGTCGCTCACGGCAACAGCTTGCGCGGACTCGTGAAGCACATCAAAAAAATTGGCAATGAGGATATCCTCGAACTGAATATTCCCACTGCTAAGCCTTGGTTGTTCGAATTCGATTCGAACCTGAATTTGAAATCGGACAGTTATCTCTAAAGACGCGACTTAGATAGCGTCGGCAACTTTGCAAGTAAAGGTCGCGGTGATCCAGGAGTAACCCTCAGAATCGTCGACCTGACGGCAAGTCAGAGAAGCTTGGCCCGTTTTCTTTTTGCCTTTTACGAGATCGGGTGACACGATCACATAAGAGAAGTCCACTTGATCCGGCCAAATATCGTTGAGATCGGTGCGGCAAACATCACGGACAATAAAAGTGCCCAGAACCTCACTCCTCACGAAATCAGAGACGGCGACGTGCCGTCTGTTCCATATAAGCCTGAATCTTGGTGTAAATCGCGTCTGATTTACAATCCCCGCGGCTCAATACGCCCCAGAGGTAGTATCGACCGTTTACAGCCGCGTAAGCCGGTCCACCCGAATCTCCGTGGCAGGAAGTGTGGCCGCTGTTCATGAGCAACACTTCGGCGCGGTTTGGGCTTAGTGCGCGAACGACCATTGTGGCTTTGCGAAGTACGCCGTCATCATTGGCTTCATCGCGGGTGATGCCGTAACCTGCGATCACGACGCGAGCGCCAGGAACCACGGCCGCATCCGCTGATTTTTTATCGAGCACCGAAATCGGCGCGAAGCCTTCAGGCAGGCCGCCGTTGAATTGAATGACTGCGAGATCGTTGGTCTCGAGTTGTCCTTCCGGATCGTAGCTGTGATTAGCTTGAACCGCGACGATCTGGCGCATGAGCGTGCGAGGCACGTTCTTGATATTTTGCGAAGTCACATCGCGAGCAAAGATCACCGTGCCTGCTTTAACGTCTTGCACGCAATGAGCGGCGGTCAAGATAGTGTTGTCGCTGATGATCGATCCGGTACAGATCGAGCCCATTTTCGGATTGTTCGCGCTTGCGAAGTAGAGAGCCGCAACCGATTTAGCGATGGCGTCGTTAGCAGCAACCGTGGTGCCGCCTACGATGGTGTTTTCAGCGAAGCTCGGAGCTGCCCCCAACAATCCGATCATTAAACTTAAGATTTGAATCTGACCTAACTTCATACTCACCCCTTTTTTTGGCTGACCAGGTGCGTATCATTAGTAATGCACATTGTCAGGAAAAATATCTACTAATGCGTTATATTTTTGCGCCACAAAGGAAAGCACAAAATCCAGCCAGAGCGCCGCATTAAATAAAAACAGCGTTCTAGCCAGAAACCAGAACGCTGCATTAAACTCTAGATTTCGGACTAGGCCTATTTCCCGCCTTTGTCCTCAGTCATGCGGTCGATCGCAAGACCGATTGGAATGGCTTTCTCGGCCCCGCCGCCGCCATCTTCCTTAGTAGGGTCGATACCGATTTTTTTGAGATCTTCAGGAGTATCTTTTTCGCTCTCGTGGGGACCAAGGGTACGCACATAGTGTACCAAGCTCCAGCGATCGTCGGTTGATGCCGTGGAGAATGACGGCATGGCGTTCAAACCCTTGGTCAACGTTTCGAAAATCTGGCTCGGCTTGCGACCGTTTTTCCAGTCAGCGGCTTGGGTGAAGTTACGTGGGTGTGGATTCAATGCCGCACCGCCGGGACCATCGCCCTTTCCTTCCGGACCGTGGCAGACGACACAGTTGGAAGCGTATAATTCTTTACCGTGCGCGATCATCTCCGGAGTCGCAATCCAAGGCTTCACGAATTTTGACTTCGTTTGCCCGATCGCCCCGTCTGGAATGATCTTTCCGTCTTTGACGTAAACGTCGCCCCGCGTGAGCAAGTCGCCGAAAGTCAAGATCATGAAGATCGTAAGGAAGATAAAAGAAGTACAGAAAATAACCGCGTTCTCTTTATCGTCGTATTTGAGCCCCATAAAGAACAGACAGACGAGTGATGCCTTAATCGTCGCAACGATCATCGCAACGACGAAGTTTGCGGCGCCAAGATCGATTTGCGCGACCACGACCGTGACGAAGGTGAGGACCATCAATGCGCCCCAGACTTTCAAGGCCATCGATTTGGACATAATGTGATGCTGGTGTTTATGATCTGACATGTGTCGGTTCCTCTCTTAGCTCACCAAATACAATAGCGGGAATAGATAAATCCAAACCAAGTCGACGAAGTGCCAGTACAACCCGGTCATCTCGACTGGAGTAAAGTAGTTCGGACCGAAGTCGCCACGACCCGCACGACGGATCAGACTGTAGATGACCCCCATACCGACAATCACGTGCAACGCATGGATCCCCGTCATCACGAAATAAACCGAAATAAAAAGCGGGGCTTTCGCCACGCTCATCTCGGCATAGTGCCAGAGCGCGCCCGGCAAAATACCTTCGTGAATTTTGTGCGAGTACTCGACGTACTTCACGCACAAGAATCCGACAGCGAAGAGTTCGGTGATCCAAAGGTTGCGAACGCAATCTTTGGTGCGACCGGTTTGTGCCGCCGTTACCGCCATCGCCATTGAGAGCGAGCTACAAATCAGGATCACGGTGTTGGTCGCGCCGAGCTTCCAATTCAAGAGCTGATGCGCTTCGTGCATCATATCGTGGTTGAATACGCGAAGGACCGCGTACATCACGAACAATCCGCTGAAGAATAAAACCTCGGTGACGAGGAAAATCCACATGCCCGATTTACAAGCTTGGAATTCCGCGTCTCCATCCTTGAAGTGGTGGGCGTGCCCACCGGCTAGTCTTTCTGCTGCAGTTACATGTTCGCTCATGCGTTCATCCCCCAATGTACGTTCTCGCCGCGGTACTCGTAAGGACCGTCGGTAACGACTGGATCGTGTTTAAAGTTTTCCATCGGTGGAGGCGATGGAGTCTGCCATTCCAAAGTGAGTGCACCCCATGGGTTATCGCCAGCAGGTTTACCCGATTTCAGAGAGCGCGCGATGTTAATGAACACCATGAAGAGGCCGGCGCCTAAAATCCATGAGCCGATGGTCGATAAGCGGTTGTACTCGGTGAACTGAGGCAAGTAATCGGCGTAGCGACGAGGCATACCGAGCGCTCCCACGATAAACTGAGGGAAGAAAGTCACGTTGAAGCCGATCATCACGAACCAACAAGCCACTTTAGCCAAGCCGTCGTGATACATCTTGCCCGTGAACTTCGGGAACCAGTAGTGAAGACCAGCCAGGAACGCCAGGATCGTCCCACCCACCATCACGTAATGGAAATGCGCGATGACGAAGTAAGTGTCCGTTAGGTGCACGTCAACGGATACCACCGCGAGGAATACGCCGGTCAAACCACCGATCGTGAACACGAAGAGAAAGCCGAACGCATAGAGCAGTGGCACGTCAAAACGCAGCGAGCCCTTGTACAACGTACCGAGCCAGCTGAAGACTTTGACGCCGGTCGGGATCGCCACGAACATCGTGAGGAGAGAGAACACGAAGTTCGCGAGCTCGGATTGGCCTGACACGAACAAGTGGTGCCCCCACACGACGAACGATACGAGAGCAATCCCGAAGGTTGCCGCCGCGATCGCCTTATAGCCGAAAATCGGCTTGCGCGAAAACGCCGGAATAATCTCGGAGATCACGCCCATGGCCGGAAGAATCATGATGTACACGGCCGGGTGCGAGTAGAACCAGAAAAAGTGCTGGAACAAGACCGGGTCGCCGCCGAGTTTCGGGTCGAATATCCCGATCCCAAGAGTCCGCTCCAAAGTCAGGAGGAGAAGCGTGATCGCGAGAACCGGGGTGGCCAAGACCTGAATGACTGAAGTCGCGTAAAGCGCCCACAGAAAGAGCGGCAAGCGATCCCAAGTGAGACCTGGCGCGCGCAACTTATGAATCGTCACGATAAAGTTCAAACCCGTCAAAATCGACGAGAACCCCATGGTGAAAGCACCGAGGAGAACGTAGGTCGCGCTGGTTGAAGAGCGAATCGAGTACGGAGTATAAAACGTCCACCCGGTATCGACTTGCTTGATAAAGAGCGTGCTCGCTGCGAGGAGCGCGCCGCCCAAGTAAATATAGTAAGAAACCAAGTTCCATCGAGGGAACGCGACGTCTTTGGCGCCGAGTTGCATCGGAAGGACCAAGTTCCCGAGCGCCGCCGGAATGAGCGGGATGATCACCATAAAGACCATGATGGCCCCGTGGTAAGTGAAGAACTTGTTGAAGGTGTCTTGGGTCATGTACTGCATGCCCGGAGAGAAAAGCTCCATCCGCATCATGAGAGCGAAGATCCCGCCCACCAAGAAAAAGACCATGGTCGTGCAGAAGTACATTAGCCCGATCCGTTTGTGATCGAGGGTCAGAAGCCAGGATTTGATTCCTGCTGAGTGGTTGATGTAGTTATCACCGTGTTTTTCAGCTGTTTGTCCCATTGAATTCTCCTATTGCGAAGTTAGGCGCATAATACTTCATTTCAAACTCTTGATGAATTCGATCATCGAGAGGATCTCTTCTTCCGACATCAGCCCCTTGTAGGGAGGCATCGAAGGAGGGAATCCCTCCACCACTTTCGCGGTAGGGTTTTCAATTGATTCGCGAATGTAGTTGTCATCCGCTTTGACCGTGCGGCCATCGGCGAGTTTTACATCCGCACCGTAAATTCCTTTGTAGCTTGGGCCAACGAGTTTCGAGCCGTCGGTGGTGTGACAAGCGATGCAACCTTTAGCAGCCATGAGCGCTTTACCTTTGTCAGCGAGCGAAAGTTGTCCTCCGGTATTCTTCGGTGCTTCTGCAGCCGCGATTTTAGACTGGCGATCAAGCATCATCACGTTGTTGAGGGTCTCGTATCCTGGAAATGTCGGATCCGGAGCCAACGTTTTGAGATCGATTTCTTTGCCCAACTGGAAATTGTGCCATTGCTCAGGAGTAAGCACGATCATCCGGGCCAACATGCCTGAGTGGAGACCACCGCAATACTCAGTACAGTAAATCTGATGAATTCCAGGGATTTTCGCCTCGAACCATACATGGGTGTACATGCCCGGTACCACGTCTTGTTTTACGCGGAAGTTCGGAACGAAGAAGGAGTGGAGCACGTCTTCGGACGACATGATGAGTTTGACCGGTTTATTTGCCGGTACGTACAAATCGCCGACGGTGCTTTTGCCGTTATTATAAACAAATTGCCATTGCCACTGCTTACCAATGACGTGAATTTCCATCGCGTCTTGTGGAGCGTGAACCATGTCTTTATAAACAAGCCATCCCCACCAGAACATCCAAAGAACGATGATTGTCGGAATGATGGTCCAGAGCACCTCGATGCCGGTGTGACCATGAAGATATTTTGGTCTTTTATTTACGCCCTTGCGGTATTTGATAGCGAAAATCGCCATCGCAACCACGATGCCCACGAAGAAGAAGGCGCTTACCCACATCAGGAACCAGTAAATGGAGTCCCAATCGCGGGCGACGTCTGTTGCCGCTACCGGGAGCGTTGCTGCGTGAGCCCCGCCAGCAGTTAAACTAACCGACGATACGATTCCTACCAAAATGAAAAGCGACAGCCTCTTAAGCCGGTACATTGTCATTCGCTTTTTTTCCTTTCCGTTGCCGAGTCCAAAACACCATTAACCATCCACCGAACAATCCTACCGTTGCCGCCGCTCCGAGTTTCATGAGCTGCACGACTTGAATCGAGTAACCTCGACCGGCCGGATCGTAGTGGTAACAAAACATCAAAAGACGATCAAAAACATTTCCGATCTTGCCTTGAGAAGCCTCCAAAAGCGCCAAGCGCAAATCGCGCGGACGATACGTCACTCCGTACAAATAACGGGAAATCTGCCCCGATGGAGTGAGGATGAACGTAACTGCGGGATGCGCGAACTGCTTTTGAATCTTGTCGTATTTGAAACTGAATCCGAGCTGATCGGAGAGCAACTTCACGTTCGCTTCAGTTCCGGTAACGAAATGCCAACCGCTTCTGACAGAGGCTTTTTGCCCTTCGGTTTGAATTTGCTCCGTGCGACCGGCGAGATAGTGATCGACATAAGCCGCCTTTTTAGCTTGAGCCTCATTCGAGGTTTCCTTTGGATCGATACTGACGGTGAGGACGTTGAACTGATTCCCGATCGTCCAATCAAGGCCGATCATACCGTCGTTCACGCCGTTCAACACCATCGTACAAAGCATCGGACACTCGAAGTACACCATGTTTACGATCGTCGGTTTTTTAGGATCGATGAAATCTTTGAGTGGATGAACTTTACCGTCTTCACCCGAAGTAAAAGTCAGACCGAGATCGACGGCGCCACCGAGATGCTCTTTTACTCCGACGTCTTGAAGTTCGAGTGGAGTTTTATTTGGATCACCGACAACGTCGACCGCGAAGCTTGGATAAGAAATCAAAGATGTAAGACAGAGTAGCAATGACGCTTTCAGCATTGTTGCCTTTGGAGCGGTCCAGTTCACAAATTAATCCTCTTTGTATGTGATTTAGTGTAGCATCCATGACGGTCTTCTGTAATTAAAATATGACCAAACGATGACAAATTTTTTGAATCATTACCGAGCAGTATTGGAACTCACGAAAGCAGAAATCGTGCTTCTCGAGGTGATTACTTTGATCGCCGGGTTCCTGATCGGACAATCTTTAGAGACGTCGTTTCAGTGGGAAAGTTTTATATTCACACTTGTCGGCGTTTCGCTTCTCGCTCTTGCAGCGGGCGCATTGAACCAAATTCAAGAACGCGAAGAAGACGCGATGATGGATCGAACTAAAAAACGCCCGCTCCCGAGTGGTCGCCTTACTTTGCGCTTCGCATCAACGCTCACCATTATTCTTATTCTGTTTGGAGCCGCTCTCCTCAGCCGAGTTTCGATCCCGGTCCTCGCTCTCGGTATATTTGCTGTAGTGAGTTATAACGGTTTGTACACCCTGTGGTGGAAACGCAAGATGGCCTTCGCCGCAATTCCTGGAGCTATACCCGGCGCGTTACCAGTTTTGATCGGCTTTCAGGCCGCAGTTCGAGACATGACCGATGTCCGCGGGTATTACCTCTTTGCAATCCTTTTTTTTTGGCAAATGCCGCACTTTTGGGTACTTGCATTAAAATACTCGCAAGACTACGAACGCGGTGGCTTCCCAACTTTGCCGGTCGCTCTTGGTAACCAAGTCACCCGCTTTCAAATCACACTTTGGTGTTTGGCCTACGCAGGAATCGGCTTGCTCTCGGCGCTCTTCTTTCCTACCGGCATTATCGGGATATTGGGTAGCCTCCTCACCAGCGTCTGGCTCATCCTCGAGCTCATCCGATTCCTTAAGCAACCCGAGCAGAAGACCTGGCTCCGGTTTTTCTTATCCATCAATTTTAGTCTACTACTCTATCTCATAGTGATCTCAGCCGATCTTTGGTCGATTCTTCTGCATCCAAAAAATTAATCGCTCCGCAGGCCAAGCTGGATTTTTACACAAATACAGTTTAAACTCCGCGCTATGAAAATTCTTCTTCTCCCTCTCGTTGCAACCGTGAGTTCGATAGCGGTGTCGCAAGCCCAAAATTTTGCCGAACCAAAATTTACCGCTCCAGCCATCCCGTACACCTCGGGCGTTTACAACAAGTCCGTCGACCAGCTCGGCTGCAAGCAAATCAGTAAAAACAGCAAATCCCTTCATCGCTGCGAATTTACGACCGAAGCCGGCACCGGCCGCATGAACACACTGGCCCTTTCGGGAACATTTTCGGAAATCGCTTACCAGCACGGACTCCTCCTCGCTCAAGAAGTCGAAGGGGGATCGTTGAACGAAGCGCTTGAAAACATCAACGCGCTGAAAGTGCGCTTCAAGAGCAAAACGATCCTGGACACCGTGGATGCGCTCCTTTCGTGCTACACCAATCGCGTAAAACGCTCGGTCGACTCCGAGTTTCAAGCAGCGACGGATGCGCTCGCGCAAGGTTACCTCGAAGGCATGAAGCGCGCGGGCAAACCCGCCAAGTACTCTCTTGCCGATATCGAGCAAGCGACCTACAGCATCGAGCTCGGAAATATTTTCGGAACGATGTTCGAAAACTTGAAGAGCAGTAAAGCAAAAACCATCTCTCGAGTCGTCGGTGAGTGCGGTAAACCCGCGATCAAAGCTTTCTTGAAAACCGGCCTCAAGGAACTAAGCAAGCAGATCGACGGTCGGAGCATCGTGAAGAGCGACTTCGCGTGTACGGGTGCCGTTATTCCGGCGAGCGCGAGCAAGGACGGGTTTTTGTACCACGCTCGTAACCTCGAACAGACTTCAATGATCGAGACTTGGAACCGCAATCCGGTGACGTTCCTCATCCACGAAACCGGCTACCAAAAGTATGTTGCATTCGGGACAGCGGGCTTGATTTTCCCGGGCGGGATCTCGGGTTACAACGAGGCTGGCATCGCCGTCTCCACCCACCAGATGGAAGGCACGACTTACGCTACAGCAAAAAAAGATTCCGCCGACATCGGCAAATACGCGATGGGCCCTTACATTCAACAGGTTATTCTTCGTGAAGCAAAGTCCATCGATGACGCCGTTGCGATCGCAAAAAGGTTCAAGCGTTTCAGCGCGTGGACGATCCTCATTTCTGACGCCAACAAAAACGAAAGCGCATCGATCGAGTTCACGAGCGAAGGCGTCGATGTTTCCCGCCGGCGCGTTCAACAACCGATGGGTCAATCGAACTACTACTTCTTGCCTAAAAACCAGGAGCTCCAGTTTCACGAAAACTACAACTCCTGGCTCGAGAACTTCTCACGCGTGAAAATCGTCGAGACGGTCCTGAACCGCGCGAGGTCGGGCATCGAAGACATCCTAAGCCTCCTCGCCTCCCATGTGGATTGGTTCGAGGGCGAACGCAGCTTCGGTCGTTCGGTCGCGCGTCCGATGAACATCATGTCGACCATCGTGTCGCCTTTACAAAACCGCGTTTGGGTAACGGTGTCTGACCGCATGCCATCCGCTCAAGGCCACTACATCGAAATGAAGGTCGACTTCGCGAAGATGACCCTGACTCCGGTTGGCGCGATCCGCACCAAAGACTACGAGAGCGCGCAGGATTGGGAAAATTCGTTCTCCGAATTCCAACTCGCGTATCGCGCAAACCATGCAGATGACTCGGTCGGAGCGCTCGCCCACTTACGCCGCGCGCTTGCGATGTCAAACTGCGAGATTAAGGCAAAACAGAATGCTCCTTGCCAAGTCTACGACGACCCCGCATATCGCTACTTGATCGCGCGCTTCTTGCTTAAAGAAGGTAAGTACTCGGAGGCGATCTCGGAGTTTAATCACGTCTTGAGCTTCAACCGCAATTTGCATCCACTTAAAATTGCCAACATCAAATCGTTCCTTCTTTACGCTAACGACAAACTCGACGGCTGTAAGTCTGCGGGCAAAAGCACCTGCGCGCAATATTACAAAGATGCGGACGCGGTCTACGCCACGATCCTGAAGGGTTCTCCGGGCTCTGCCTATTTTCCGCTCGGACCTGGCAACGTCGTACTGGTAAAAGCTGACATTAAAAAGAAGACCGAGTTCATCAGCAACGTCCTTCTCCACAAAAAGAAGAACAAACTTCCTGGCATCGACATGAGATCCATGGACTAATTTATGACCGTAAAAAGCCTACCATAGGCTGTATCTTCGTCATTAGGGCATATAGGTGCGATTTGAGGTTCGCTATCGATAAGTGTCCCATCCGACACATTATCAGGATTAAATGAATGTTAGATAATATTCATAATGCGTTCGGGGTTCCAAATCAGGCAGACGTTTTCTTTTTTTACCTCGATGGCGGTGATCACGCTCGCCTCCACTCTCGTTTCGTGCACGCCCGTTAAAGAACCAAACAAAGTTCCGGTCGGTAACTTCATTACCGGTGATTCATTCGATGACAAACTGACTTTTGACGCGGGCACTGATTCCAAGTATGTTTTCGACGGCTCCAAAATCGAACTTACTGGCGGAGTCGCCCGACTCAAAGGGGTGGATCAATCCGACACGTCTGCCGCGGCCTTCGGCTCAGCCACTTCAACGGTCGGAGCGAGCTGGGGAACGAACTCCGTCAAACTCGCGAACGTCGGCGGTTGCGATGCGACTTCCACGAACTGTTCGGAGCTGAACTCCTCTTGGACTCCGGGTTGGGCCAGCATCACCGGTTACTGGCAACTAAACGGCGCGGGTGCAATTGCAAACAGTGCTACCGTGAGCGCAACTGTCGGTCCGACGGGTACGGCTTCGAACGCCAACGGATCCGGAATGACTTACTCTACGGGAAAATTGCAAAGCGGCGTGACCTTCGATGGCGTCGATGACTACGTCAACGGCGGAACCACGATCAATCCGTCGGCTGCAACTTCGTATTCGATTGCGGCTTGGGTCAAGAGTGCAACCGGTGCGATTAACCAAGGCATTGCGGGATGGTGGGACGGAACAAACGGATTGTATATCCAAAGTGCAGTTTCCGGCCAAGGCATTGTGTTCCTCGCCGGCGATGCGAACACGTTCGGTGCCGCGACTTACGCGATTGCAGGCAACTGGGTCCATGCCGTTTTGGTTTACGACGGCACTCAAACCGGTAACGCCAACCGCCTTCGCGGTTACATCAATGGCGAGCCCATGACTCTCACCTTCAATACCGGTACTGTTCCGGCCAGCATTCCGACTCTCACGGGCGCTCAGTTTCGCATCGGCTCGTTACCGACGATCGGTCGCTTCATGCAAGGTTCTATCGATGAAGTCGCGACTTTTAACCGTGCGTTGACTTCGTCCGAGATCAGACATATTTATGATCGTCAGTCCGCGAACTTCTCGGGCGCTCTCACTTCAAGAATCATGGATTCCGGCATCACTGCAACGACGTGGACAGGTATCAGTTGGATTTCAAAACTTCCGGCGTTGAAAGCTCTACCCGATTATTCTGCCGGTATTCAAAGCGAGACTTCCGCAAGCTACAATTCTTTAGTAAGCGACACCTTGATGACCGGAAACGTCGGCCTCTGGCATTTGAACGAGACCGCGACCGGCATGGCTCCATCGGGCAAGGATTTTGCGGACACTTCGGGATCAAACAATCACGGCACGATCGTCAATTCGGCGGGAGCAACTCTGGGCGTAGCTGGGAAATTCGGAAACTCGTTTTTGTCGAAAACCGGAACATCATGCATCGGTTTGATCGGTACAACCGGCTCTTTTAACTTCATCCAAAATACGGGCGTTTTCAGTATTTCGGGCTGGTTCAAATTGAACGACTACACTTCTTCGGCCGAACAATTTTTGATCGGTAACGCCAATAACGCCGTACAAAAAGGATTTTACGTCTCATACGTAGGTACTAACAAGAAAGTCCGTGCATCGATAGCGACCACAGGCCCTCTGACCGGTGATGTCAGCACCGCCGACAACTTCTTCACAAATAATCTCTGGCATCACTTCGCTTATACAGGCGACGGAACTTATTCCCGTCTCTACGTGGATGGCGCCCTTCAGGCAACGTCGGCTTCGATGGTCGGTAACTTCGCCAGCGGCCTGAGTAGTGCGATCGTCGGTCTCGGTTGCGACGGCGGCACCAACAATTACAAATTTAACGGTACTCTCGATGAGTTTGCGGTATGGAATCGGACTTTGAGCCCGAACGAAGTGTCTCAAGTCTTTGCTCGAGGCGCTTCCCGCATAAAATTTCAGGCACGTTCTTGTAACGCCAGCAACTGTAGCGATGGTGCATGGAAAGGTCCGGACGGCACTCCGAATACTTACTTCAGCGAGCTTTTAAACATGAGCACTCAGGCATCGGCTCCGAGCGGCACCACCCTCGCCTCAACTCCCGCGATGCTCTTTTCAAATTTTACTTCGCCTCCACCTGCAAATCGCTACTTCCAATATCGTGCGGTTTTAGAAAGTGATTCCGCGACCGCTGCGATGCAACCCGAATTGCAATCGGTAGCGCTCGGACCGACCAGTTTCAACGACTCTCAGCCGACGATCTCGAATGTCACTCCGATTCCGTACCGTAAGCTTGCGGATTTCGTCGAGACACTCGGTGTGGGGGGTTGCACCGGCGGCGTACGCTATACCGCTTCGTTTGACGGAGTCAACTGGCTCTACTGGGATGGAACGCAATGGACGATCTCGGACGGAAGTTTCTCACAAGCCGACCCGGCGTCAGCATTTAAGGACGGATTTGGATCTCTCGTCAATATCGTTAGCACCGATCTTTATGTTCGCGCACATCTCAACTCAAGCGGCACCACCGCATGCGAAATCGACCAACTCTCTGTCAGCGGAACGCGATAGTTCCACAAATAAAAAGGCCGCACCCCCGATCTAGGGATGCGGCCCAAAGCATTTAAGATCAAATGTGGTGATGGAATACGGAATCCGCGAGATACGGATCCTTCATTCTCACCAGGTCGTTTTTCTTGTAAAAACGCGTGACCACCAATCCGAATACACCCAAGAACCCGAGCCACACGCCGACATCGGCGAAAGTGACTTGAGGCCCGCCCGGCCAGAACTGCGGTTGAACCATCCAGTTTAAATCGAGGTACTCGGTAACGAGAACCCATACTGAGGTCAAGAACACAAGCTCTTCGCAGCGCTTGTTCCCGCGCGGGAGCAATACGAAGAACGGAATAAAGAATTTCGCGCAGAACAACGAGATAGACCAGAATTCCCATCCTTGATTAAAACGCAGGATGAAGTAACCGGTTTCCTCCGGCATGTTCGCGTACCAGATCAACATGTATTGCGCGAAACCGGTGTAGGCCCAGAATACGGTGAAAGCAAATAGCATCTTCGCGATATCATGAATGTGGTTATCATTGACGAGGTTCTTGAGGTAACCTGCACGGCGCAAGATAATCGTAATGATCGCGAGTGCCGCGAAGAACGATTGATAAGCGCCTGCGAAGATATATACCCCGAACATGGTCGAGAAGAAGTGCGGATCGAGCGACATCAATTGGTCGACCGCGAACATCGTAAAGCTGATTGCGAAGAAGATGATGAAAGCGACGCCCCAGCGGCGGTTACTTTCGTAGACACTTTTGAAATCGGCGCCTTTATCGACCGAGAGTGATTTGCCGACGATTTTCTTTTGGAAAAGGTTCCAAATAATCACCGCGACTACCGCGCGAATAATCAAGAAGGTCACATTGAGATAACCCTGCTTGCCTTCCAATACCGGATCACCTTGAACGTGTTCAGGGTGGGTCCAAGGAAAGAGCGTGTGCAATCCTAAAAACAAAATCGCGGTCGAAACCAGAATGACCGGAAGATAAGCCGTAAAGCCTTCGGCCAAGCGACGTACGGGCGCACTCCACATCGAAGTCACCACCCACTCGAGGGCGATGAAGAAGAGCGCCGCGATTGAAATCGCGAGAAAGAAGAAGTGTGCTTTCAGGTAAGCCGTCCAAGCCACGATCTGATCTTGTGAGTAAGCCACAAAAAAAGCGACGAGCCCGATGACGATGAATATACCGAAGACTGCCGTCAAGGCCGTCGAGTCTTTCAGTGCTCCGGGATTTTCTAGTTTTTGATCTGCCGCATGTGCGTGTGCCATTGTTTATCCCTCAGTTAATTTTCTTCGACGTAATCTTCGGCCTTCTTCAGGTCTTCAGCCGTCGGATGTTTTGCGCGATGGAGCGCGCGGATGTAATGCACGATCGACCAGCGCTCTTCTTCGTTGAGCTTTTCCGCATATGACGGCATCAAGTTTTGACCCATCGCTATCACGTGATAGATTTGTCCGTCTTTATACTCGTTGATCTTGTCCGACTGAAGGCTTGGTGGACGCGGAAACAACGGACGCGGCCAATCTGGCTTAGCGGCGACGAGACCGTCGCCTTCGCCGTACTTGCCGTGACAAACGATGCAATAGACATCGTAAAGCTGACGTCCTTTTTGCAAAACAGAATGCGATCTTGAAAGCGGATTCACGTTGCCTTTGGCTTGATCCATGCTCGTCAACGAGTAAGGACGGAAACCGCGAGGTATCGCGCCTGCCGGAGGAGGACGCATCGCACCCACTTCTTGCGCTTTCAAGCCCGGAGAATAGTGCATGTCCGGAGCATAGCTGTAATAAGGTTCAGCGTGCTTCAAGTATCCGCAACCACTGACTACGAAAGTTGCGACAGCGAGCATTGCCACACTGAAAGCTTTCATGAGAACCACCCTTCGTTGTAAACTTTGCGCACGTCTTTCGCGCCCAAAGTTTTCAGGAATTGTTCGGCTTGTTCCGGCGCAAACGGAGGCGTCGGATGATCGTCATCGACGCTTTCCGGCGTCGGTTCGATCAAGATCGCAAACCGGTCATTTGTGATCGAAGGATCGAAAGACCGCTTCGTCAGATTCGGAAGACCGTTGAAATAAAGCATCCCAAAGAAGGTCGCAAGCCCCCCGAGCAGGATCGATAATTCGAAAATGATCGGCACATATGCGGGAAGCGAGTTCAATGGTTTACCGCCGATGTTGTGCGGCCACCACTTGGAGTGGGCCGAGTATTGCCACAAGAACGCCAGCGCCGTGCCAGTGAAAGCAAATACACCCGTCACATACGGTACCCGAGAGCGTGGAAGCCCTTGAGCCGCATCAAGACCGTGAATCGCAAATGGAGTGAAGCAATCGAAATGCTTGTAGTTTGAATCGCGAACCTTCGCGGTCGCTTCCATCAAGCTTTCCGGATCGTCGAAGAAACCTAATACACCCGCTAATTGAGGACCAGATGGTTTATGCATGTGCGCCTCCTCCAATAGACCCGCTCGTCACGCCGCCAGGCGTGCTTCCTAAGCGAGAGCCTTTAGTCGGCTGATCCATTACACCTTTGACTTCGCCCATTGCGATCGCCGGCAAGAACCGTACGAAGAGCAAGAAGAAGATAAAGAAAAACCCGCAAAACCCGGTAAAGATCCCCCACTCGGTCCAGCTCGGTAAGTAAGTACCCCAACTAGAAGGGAGGAAGTCACGGTGGAGCGAGGTCACGATAATCACGAAACGCTCGAAGTACATCCCGATGTTGACGTAGAGGGAAATCACGAACATCACCGGAACCGAGCGGCGGAACTTCTTAACCCAAAACAACTGTGGGATGAAAACGTTGCAAGACACCATGATCCAGTACGCCCACCAGTATGGTCCAAACGCGCGGTTGATGAAGGTAAAACGCTCGAATGCCGATCCCGAGTACCAAGCGATGAAGAACTCCATCGCGTACGCGTAACCGACGAGCATCCCCGTCGTCATGATGATTTTGTTCATCTTCTCCAAGTGGTCCATCGTGATGTAGTGCTTGAGGCCGAAGGCTTCACGCGCGAGCACGAGGAGCGTAACCACCATCGCGAAACCGGAGAAAATCGCACCGGCAACGAAGTAAGGAGGGAAGATCGTGGTGTGCCATCCCGGAATCTGAGAAACTGCGAAATCGAAGGAGACCACGGAGTGAACCGAGAGAACGAGTGGCGTCGAGATACCCGCGAAAATCAGGTATGCACTCTCGTAGTGGAGCCAGTTCTTGTTCGAACCGCGCCATCCGAGAGAGGCGATGGTGAGCGCGATCTTGCGGAAACGGTTCTTAGCGCGGTCGCGAATCGACGCGATATCCGGAATCAAACCGCAATACCAGAACACGGTCGAGATCGTGAAGTAAGTCGTAACCGCGAACACGTCCCACTCGAGCGGCGAGCGGAAGTTCGGCCAGAGCATCCTTTGATTCGGATACGGGAAGAGCCAAAAGGCTGCAAGCCATACACGACCCGTGTGGGTCATAATGGTCATCCCCGCAGTCATGACTGCGAAAATCGTCATCGCCTCGGCGGAACGGTTGATCCCGGTACGCCACTTTTGGCGGAAGAGGAACAAGATCGCCGAAATGAGGGTACCGGCGTGACCGATACCAACCCAGAATACGAAGGTGGTAACATCATCACCCCAACCTACCGGTTGGTTGAGACCCCACATCCCGATCCCGTTTTTGAAAGTGTTGAGCAAACAGCAAGCGCCCATGAAGAACGCGAGCATCGCCGTGATGAAACACACCCACCATCGCTTGGTCGGAAAGTTCTCGAGCGGCCTTGCAACGTCTTCGTTCACTTCCGCAAACGTGCGCGCGCCGGTTACTAATGCGTCATCAACAGGTTTCATGATTTCCATATTAGCCATGATGTTCACCTCCGCCCTCGATGTTTCTGACTTTCGTGAGATAGTGGATTGCCGGACGAGTGTTTAAGATTTCGAGAGCGCGGAACGCGCGCGGATGGTTTTTCCAACCCAACACTTGCGCGTCGCCGTCGTTTTCGTTACCGAAAACGATTGCTTCCGTCGGACAAGTCTGCTGACACGCCGTCTTCAGATCCTGATCCTTGATCTTCACGTTACGATCTTTCGCTTTGCCTTTAGCTTCGTTGATCCGCTGAACGCAGAACGTACATTTTTCCATGATCCCGCGCGAACGAACGGTGACGTCCGGGTTCCACACCAAGTTCATCGTGTCTTTGTAGTCCTTCCAGTGATCGAAGAAGTTAAAACGGCGAGTTTTGTACGGACAGTTGTTTTGGCAGTAACGAGTACCGACGCAACGACTGTAAGTCATTTGATTCAAGCCGTCTTCCGAGTGCGAGGTCGCGATGACTGGACAAACGGTTTCGCATGGAGCGTTATCGCAGTGCTGGCACAGCATTGGTTGGAACACCACATTCGGGTTTTCTTCATTCCCCGTGTAGTAACGGTCGATACGCATCCAGTGCATTTCGCGGCTTTGGCGAACGCGATCACGTCCAACGACCGGGATATTGTTTTCCGACTGACATGCGATCACGCAAGCGCCGCAACCGGTACAAGCGTTGAGATCGATCCCCATGATCCACTTGTAAGGTTGCTTGGCGTAGTCAACCGGTGAAGAACCCCAGAGAGTCGGGACTTCTTTCAAACGCAAATGCGGATCCGTGTGATTCGCGGCTGACTCGTTGTTTTTGTATTGCTCGTAAGTGATGTCGTTGATGATCGGGCGGCCCTCGGTTTTGTTATGACCCTGAGTGACCGCAAGTTCATATTTTTTACCGGTTTTCGCGATCGTGACCGGCATACCGCCGAACACCATCCCGTTTTCGCCGTCGAATCTGACGAACTTGAACGCGTTTTGACCGACATGCGAGCCGACTTTACCCGCGATTCTGCGTCCGTATCCAACCGCCACCGTCACCGCGCCTTTTGCGATGCCAGGTTGAACGAGCACCGGGATCTCAATCGAGTTGCCTTCGGTTTTCACCGTGACTACGTCGTTCGACTGGAGTCCGAGTTCGGCTGCGAATGCAGGGCCGACGTTCAAATAATTGTCCCAAGTCACGGTGCTCATCGGATCCGGAAGCTCTTGCAACCAAGCGTTGTTAGCGCCTTGTCCATCCGCCATCGAAGATGCGTAAGTACCGAGCATGATACCGCTTCCTTCGATCGCCGGTCCTTTTTTAGCTTTGGCGATCGTGAGCGACTTCAACTCGCCGGCAGCTTTTTGAACCGATTTCAACGCAGACATTTTGAATGCGCGTTCGTGAGCCGGAGCCACTTTACCGAGCACGACGCCTTTTTGAAGTGCGGTTTCCCAGAAATCGAGAAACGTCCGACCTTTGCCAAAAGCCATGAACACATTTTGTTTCCAGTTTTCTTTGACGTAATCGTAGTAATTGCCTTTAGCGTTTGCCGCGGTCGTCGCGAGCAAACCCGACCCCTTCACTCCGCCGCGCACCCAGTTGATCAGGATGTCTTCAAAGCTGCGGGTGTCGGCGATCGGACTGATCGTCGGCTGCTGCAACGAGTAGATCGATGGACGAGGACGCCCGTCGCCCCAGCACTCGAGATCATGGCTCTCGGCAAGCACCACATCGGCCATGTCGTTTGTTTCATCGAGGTGGGTGTTGATGCTAATAACTGCTTTACATTTTTTCGTAGCGTTGGCGAAAGCTTCGCCGTTCGGGAGGAAATAAACCGGATTTACTTTGTGGAAGATCACCACATCGACCGAGCCGCTTTCAAGTTCGGTTTGGAGTTGTGCGAGTTGGCGGATATTAGAAACACCCATGCTCACGTCGCCGTTGCCATCGACCGTCTTGCCTTCGTTATCGAGATTCGAGTTCAACAGGTTGATCACGACTTGGAGAGCAGTATCGCCGCTTCCGACGATCAAGCTCTTACCGCGCGCTTCCCATAGCGCTTCCGCCGTCGCCTTGACTTTAGCATGGTCAAGACCGCCTGCTTTACCGAGCAGGCTATCGAGCGTCTGTCCCGTGAAGATGGCTTTTACTTCCGCACTCTCCGCGAACCTGCCTTTCTTCTGGTTGATCATGAGCTCATAAGCCACCGCGAGGGCAGCCGCGAGTTCGTTGCCCGGAATGATCGCAAGACGTTCGTCCGCGTTCGCGCCGGTAACGCTGAAGTTGGATTCGTAAACAAAAAGCTTCGAGAGTTTGTCTTCTTTTTTAAAGAGCTTGCGGCCCTTCGCCCAGTCACGGGAGTTTTCGACTTCGTTACCCCAGCTCCCGAGGAAATCGGCGCCGAATGAAACAACAACTTCTGCGTGTTCGAAGTGATAAGTCGGCACAATGCGGCCGCCGTAGGATTCACCTTGTCCGTCAGCGACGTCGTCACGGCCGAGCGGATCCACTTCGAGCCATTTCGCGTCGGCGAAGCCCGTCATGAATTCTTTCATGATCCGACGAGTACTATCGCTCGTGCACGGATAGCTCACGATGCGTACTTTACGCGCATCTTTGAACGCGCCGGTGACTATACTGTCGACATCTTTCCAGGATTCAGTCGTTTTTGATCCGCCTTTCGCGCCTTTCATCGGCGCCTTCAAACGATCCGGATCATAGAGGCCCAAAATCGCGGCTTGGCCTTCGACGCCGAGTGCACCTTGGTTGATCGGGTGCAAGTCGTTACCTTCGAGCTTGATTGGACGGCCTTCTCGAGTCCGAACCACGATACCGTGGCTGTGACCGCGAATTTTGAGCGTCGAAGCGTAATACAACGGCACGCCCGGAGTGAGCTCCTGAGGTTGCACGACGTACGGGATGATTTTATTCAACGGTCGGCGGGCGCATGCAAAACTCGCCATCGCCATACTCGCTCCCATGACAGTGAGGAAGTCACGTCGGCTGACACCGGCCTTATCCATGTTATCGATCGCTGCAATGGTCTCGATCGGTTTGTCGTAAAACTCCTGACCGCGGCGTTCTTGAATTTTCGAATCCGCCCAATATTCCGGAGTCAACTCGTCGAGAGTGACCCAGTGGCGGGGTTTTTCAAATTTCTGATTGTCCATCTTGTTGTCGCTCATCTGATCAATCCTCTTGGCAGTCCGCCTAGTAGTGGCAAGTATTACAGCTAAACGGCGCCACCGGTTCGTCTCCATCCGGATTCTCCGGATAGACGTTTTTACGAAGATACTTCGGTGTTTCGAAACCGCGGTGACAGTTCAAGCACCAGCCCATGGTGAGCGGCTCCGCTTGGTAAACGCGGTCCATCTCTTTGATCGGGCCGTGACAGGTTTCACACTGAACGCCTTTGGCGATGTGGCGTTTGTGGTTGAAGTGAACGTGATCCGGGACTTCGTGAATACGAACCCACTCGATCGCTTTACCTTCAGCGTAAGCCTTCTGAATTTTTTGAATCCATGGGCTGTCGGTGCGAACGGCGCTGTGGCAGTTCATACAGGTAGAAAGCGAAGGAATGCCCGCGCTTTGCGACTTGTACGCGCCGGTGTGACAGTATCGACACTGAATTTGAAATGTTCCCGCGTGAAGTTTATGACTAAAAGGGATCGGTTGTTCGGGCTGATAACCTTGGTTCGACGTCCGGGGCAAAACTTGCCAAGTTGCTACTAGCAACCCGAAGACGACGACTCCACCAAAAAGCGCAAATTTGCGCAGACCTGCATTCATGCTTGGCCGCTCCATCCTATTAAATTGAGTACTTCGGAATGGATTTAGAGTAGGAAAATTGTCGGTAAATGGCAATGACCTTCTCGTGACAATCTTGAGTTCGCATTGGGATTTTGCAGTGCGTCACTCACGTTTTAGATAAAATCTTTAACTGTGCTCACGCGCGAAGAAATCTATTTTTCGCGGGCGAAGTTGATTTACGCGAGTTACTCGTCGTTTTCCGGTTTCTGCGAAATTTGGCTGAGAAGTTCGTCGACCGGAGTTTTGAGTTTCTTTTTTGCATTGCATTCTTTGCACGCCGGAACGAGATTATTTTTCGTGGAAGTTCCACCTCTTGCGAGTGGGACCAGATGGTCCATGGTCAACTCTTTGGGTGGGAACTTGCGACCGCAGTAGTGACAAAGTCCTTGGGCGATCTTTTGCTTCCACCAAGACGATTGTCGGAGCTCGCGAGCTTTCTCGCGCTCTTTTTTGAGCCGTTTCGGATCGGTGTGCTCGGGATTCAGAAAAAAATATTCGTCGTCGGACATGGTCTGAAAACTCTTACGCCACTTCGAACTTCAGTTTTTTGAGTTCGGTTATCGATGCACTATCATTATATATAACTCTCTATATCCTGTCGTCAAATTCCGGAATTTTCCTCAGCGCGTGCTTTACTGTGGCGTCTTTCCGGTCAGAAAAATCTCGAAAGTGGATTTTCGAAACAATTTTGATCACGCAATTTTCTAGTTTTTTATCGTCACGCCCATTTCAACGACTTCATCATTTTTCCTTCAAAAAAAAACGGGCTGCAGTCAGGGAGCCGCCGCGATTACTCGCTCCGATTCCAATCCTGCAACCCGCTTTTCTCTCTCTCGAACTAACAAACGAAATTAAATTGTTTCCAGAAGTTTCTTGGCTTCGGAGTAGAACTTCTTTTTGCCAGCGATCGTCGCGCCTTGATAGAGGCGGATGATGTCGTTGAGTTGCGTATCTTGTGCAGATACCGCAACAACGCTCGCCGCGTCTTTCACGTTAACGAGTGCGGTGTTGGCTTTAGCGACTTTCTTGCCTTTAGAAGTAGCCATGAAGCTCTTGAAATCCGCGCGGATAGACAGATTAGCTGCTTGCAGTTCGTCCATCGGGATTTCCAAGTAAGTTGCGAGTTTCTCTGCTTTATCCCAAGGAAGCGGAGCACGGCCGTGTTCGATGTTCGAAATGAACTGAACAGAGCATTTCACCGCTTTCGCTACATCCAGAAGGCCAAGATTCTTATCAAGGCGTTTCTTGCGGATGAGGTCTCCCAATGGGCCGAATGAACGTTTGTCGCTAGATTTGCCTTTAGGGCGTCCTCTTTTCATACTGTCTCTCCTACGAAGTACCGTTGGTCTCTCTACTTACCACCGGCGGTTAAATCACTTTTCTCGCCATCTCTCTCACATGTGGATGACTAAAGTGCGGTCAACTAATCATGTATAATTAAAGTTTTCAACTAGAAAAGTGTAAGGAAATCATTTTTTCTACAACATGGTTTAATCTAATGTAATCACTACGTTTTCGGCTTTTGCTAAACGCTATTTTCGGCGGTATTTGCAAAAAAAATAGCGATCATCGAACGGAGTCGCCTCTTTTTGAGGGGTGGACTCGAACTTATCGAACTCCGGCCGGAGAAAGGTCCCGTCCATGTAGTCCGGGAATTTAATATCTCCCGGGTAGTCTTTATCGATTTCGGTGAGCCAGACTTCATCCAGGTATTTAAAGCTCTCGCCGTAAATCTGCGCCCCACCGATCACAAAACAATTTACACCAGGCGTTTTAGCCTCTTTTTTTACGGCTTCGATGGCGGCGCCCAGATCGTTGAACACGCGGACGTCGTCCGCTTTCCAGTTCTGATCGCGTGTGATCACGATGTTTTCGCGGTTGGGGAGCGCTTTTTTAAGCGAATCAAAGGTCTTCCGGCCCATGATGACGACCTGGCCTTTTGTCGACTGGCGGAAAAACCGCATATCCTCCGGGATCTCCCACGGGAGATCAAGATCGTTACCGATCGTACCGTTACGCGCGACCGCGGCGATCGCGATCACCTTCATATAGCGGTCCTCATATGGCGACAGGGGCCTTGATCCCCGGATGTGGGTCGTACCCTTCGAGCGTGAAATCCTCAAAACGGAATTCAAAAATGTTTTTTACCGCAGGATTGATCTTCATTGTCGGTAAAGGACGAGGTTCACGCGAGAGTTGCAACTTGGTTTGCTCCAGATGATTGGAGTACAGGTGCAGATCCCCAAACGTATGCACGAAGTCGCCGCACTTGAGTCCGCAAACTTGGGCGATCATCATCGTCAGGAGCGCGTAACTCGCGATATTAAACGGTACTCCCAAAAAGAAGTCCGCCGAGCGCTGATAGAGTTGGCAAGAGAGCTTTCCATCCGCGACGTAAAATTGGAAGAAAGCATGGCAAGGGGCGAGCGCCATCTTGTCGAGTTCGCCGACGTTCCAGGCACTCACGATCAAGCGACGCGAATCCGGATTCTTTTTAATCTGCTCAATCACCTGCGAAATCTGATCGATCGTTTTTACTTCGCCGGTACGACCATCTCGAGCAGTCCAGGATCTCCACTGTGCGCCGTAGACCGGCCCCAGGCTCCCCTTCTCGTCCGCCCACTCGTCCCAAATACTGACCCCATTTTCTTTGAGGTAGGCAATATTGGTCTCACCCTTTAAAAACCAAAGTAACTCATGAATGATCGAGCGCAGGTGGACCTTTTTGGTCGTCACAAGCGGGAAGCCGTCATTCAGGTCGTAGCGCAACTGAGCTCCAAACAAACTCAAGGTGCCAGTGCCGGTGCGATCTTTTTTTGGGGTTCCCTCGTCCAGGATTTTTTTCATTAAGTCGAGGTAGGATTTCATTCCACTTCAGCTTAACATAAATCCATGAACACTTTTAAACCTCTTGTTGGAATTCTTTTCGCCGCGGTCTCGCTCAACGCATCTGCTTTTGCGAGCACGCCCAAAGTTTTCGATGCGAAGTTTCATTATTTCGAGCTCCTGCCAAAGTATGTCGTCAATCTGAAGTTTAAAGCGCCTAAACGCGACTGCGAGAAGGGCTCGCTCCCAAAAATCCGGCTTCAACTCTGGACCGCGCAAGAAACTCTCAAAGGTGAAAACAAAAAACCCTACACCTATACCGATGCAAGCGCGATCGTGATGTCCGACTGTGTGCCCTCAAACCAGTACGCAAATGGAGCGTTATCCCAAGTAGTGGAAAACACCGGCCGCAGAATGATGCACGTCTCAATGACCCTCGTCGACAACATCGAAATTGAAGACGAAGAGATGACCGAGCTGCCGGCTAAAAAATAATTTAGTCAGGTTGCACAGCCGATACCCGTCTGCTACTTTCTTCCATCGAACATGGAAGTTCCTGCTTCACATTCCAAACACAAACTCGATTTATCTCGCCTTAATCCAGCGCAACGCGAAGCCGTTCTTCATGATGCAGGCCCCCTTCTCATTTTAGCGGGCGCCGGTAGCGGCAAAACCAACACGATGACTCACCGAATCGCCTACCTGATTGCTGAGCGCGGTGTTGCGCCACATCGAATCCTGGGAATGTCATTTACCAACAAGGCCGCGAACGAGCTCAAAGAGCGCGTGACCAAGCTCACGGATAAAGTCGCCGGCAAAAACTCCACGAAGGGGCTGATCGTTTCCACGTTCCACAGTCTTTGCGTGCGCATCCTCCGCGAATTCGCTCCTCGGATCGGTTTTACCCCCACCTTCAGCATCATGGATCCCTCGGATCAGGAAGCGACGGTCCGCTCGATTTTAAAACTCATTAATATCGACGCCAAAAAATTCGATCCGTCTTGGATTCTGTTTCAAATCGGGCAGGCTAAAAACAATTTCCTCGAAGGCGAAGGCGCGATTGAGTTTTTCAACACCTTGAAAGGTCCGAAAGTCTCGTATGACGATTACTCGATCGCACTTCAGAGCGTGTTTCCCCGCTACCAGGAGCGCCTGCGCCTCAATAACTCGATGGATTTCGACGATTTGATTTTTAACACCGTGAAACTCTTGGAAGAGCACGTCGATGTTCGCGAAAAACTCTCGAAACGGTTTAAGTACATCCTTGTTGACGAGTATCAAGACACGAACGCGGCTCAGTTCCGCTTGCTGCGCGCTCTGACCTGCACACATGACAACCTCTGCGTGGTCGGTGATGACGATCAATCGATCTACGCGTGGCGTGGCGCCGATCCGACGCACATCCTGCAATTCGACAAGGCATTTGATCGCACGAAGCGCATCATTCTCGATCAGAATTACCGCTCGACTTCGACGATCCTGGCCGCCGCGAACGAAGTGATTTCTAAAAATTCGAAGCGCTTTCCGAAATCGCTCTGGTCAAACCTGGGCGAGGGATCGCCGATTCACACGGTTGCGGTCGAGGACGATCGCGCCGAGAGCCAGATGGTGGCCGAAGAAATTATAAAACGAGCCGGACCCGTCGTCGACGGTTTCGGCACGAAGTGGGAAACCCGCGAACGTCCGTGGAACGATTTTGCCATTCTTTACCGCTCAAACACGCAATCCCGGATTTTCGAGGAGGCTCTCCGCTTACACCAAGTGCCCTATCAATTGGTCGGCGCTCTCTCTTTCCTCGACCGCAAAGAGATCAAGGACACCCTCTGCTACTGGCGGCTCGTGATCAATCCAAATGACGACATCGCTTTTCGCCGCGTCATCAATTGGCCGGCTCGCGGGATCGGCAAATCGAGCATCGAGGCCTTGCACCAAAACTCGGTCAAGACCGGCCGCTCTCTCTACGAGGCCACTCTCGACGCCGAGTTCGTCGACACCTTGAACGAACGCACTCGAAAAGGTCTCGAATCGTTCCACAATCTTTTGAACTCACTTCGTGCCGGCCTCGCGGCGATCGATCGCGCCGCATTCCCGAATCTGGACGGAGCATTTCTGTCGCAGGTTTCCCTTTGGGCCAAAAACTCGCTTGATCTCATCGGCGCAAAAAAGGCGCTTCAGGACGAAGAAGACGACATTACAAAAGCCCAGAAGCGTTTTGAAAACATCGACGAACTCGCCAATGCGATCGGCATGATGGATTTAGCGACAGACAACGCGGGTGGTCCGAGTAACGGAATGATCGTGCTTCAAGAATACCTCGCGCAACTCATCCTCGACTCCAAAGAGGAAGAAAAAGACGAGGACGAAAAGAAGCATGGCATTACGCTGATGACCCTCCACGGAGCGAAAGGGCTCGAGTTTCCGATCGTATTTCTGGTCGGACTGGAAGACGGTTACCTTCCGCATCAACGAACCATCAACGAAGGTACGGATTTGAGCGAAGAACGCCGATTGTTTTACGTCGGCATCACTCGGGCAAAACAAGAACTGTATTTGGTGCGTGCAAAAAACCGCATTCGTTACGGCAAAGCTTTGCCTCGCAATCCGTGCCGATTCCTCGAAGACATTCCACAAGATTTACTCATCGAACGGGATGAGTCCGCTACTCCGAGTTTTAAATCCGAAGAAGCCAAGGCCAAACATGAGCAAGATGTGGCCGACTTCTTTTCCGAGATTCAAAATCGCCTAAAAAAAAAGACGCCTTAAGCACTCATTAGTTCGCACTCGCGCAAGCGTCAATAGAAACAACGCGACAAAACATCGCCCTATTTCATCGCGTGATGAATGTAATTCAAAGCAGATTTTGAACGCACTTCCTTGCATTTGCTACGTAAAATTCATTTAATCAACGATCGCAACTTTTACTGACTGTTTTTTTCCTGACTTTTTTGTCAAGTTCGCCGCGAGTCAAGCCCGACATGACTTTGTCGACGGTAATTTTTGCCCGCGACAAGGAGTCACTCAATGAACTTGGTAAAACAAACAAAATCTTTATTCATCCTCGCGTCAATCGTGATGCTCTCCGCTTGCGGTAAGGATGGGAAGTTGAATCTTAAAAACGTCGACTTAAGCACAAAAGTGGTAAGCGGTCAGACCTACCTCAATCTCGATGCACAGATCGTGATCGGGAACCTAAAATTTCCAAACGTCGAAGTTCCAATCTTGAACCCGAAGACCATGCAGTCTTTCGGTCAGATGGCGCTCGCCAATCAAGGCGACGGCACTAACAAGCTTTATTTGTCGATCGACTTCGAACAAGCGTCTCGCCTCGACCCGAACTTGGGCTTCATGCTTCCAAACGGCCGCGAGCTTCCGTTGAGCTTAGGTGCTTCTAATACGGCGTTGATTGGGATTCCAATTCTCCAAAAATCCCGCCTCTATGTCGGCGGTGATTTGCACGGTGACCTCTATTTCGGCGTGGCGATCGTCATCACGGCGTTCGACAACGTCATGAACCAAGTCGATATTCCGTTGAATATCTTCACCGGATTCCCGTTTTCGAATAGCGTGACCGGCGTCGCTGGTCTCTTTACTAGCCCGATGCCGGCACAAAATGGTCTCGCGTTATTCGTAAAAAAGGCCGCAAATGGAACAACCCAGACCCTTACTGCCAACGAAACACAGTCACTTCAGGGTGCTCGCCTCGAAACAGGACGTCTAACTCCGACTGCTGAAGCGCAGGTTCGATCTCCGTCTCCAACCGAGATCGAGCACTTGAACCTCTACACCCGTTATCGCTTGAACAACCTCTTCAACAAGAAGCGCACGATCAAAATTCAGTAGTCCGGTGTCAAAAAAATATAAAAATATTGGCGGGGCTCCCGTTCTCGGCTAATCTAAAATCCTAAACGTAGGATTTGATTAGGCTAAAGAAGGGAGCTCCGTATGACTTTATTTTCAGGTGCAGCAGCAGAATTATGGATGCGGTGGGTACATTATATTTTTGGGATCCTCTGGATCGGCCACCTTTACTATTACAACTTTTCACAAACGCCTTACATGGCGGAGGCCGACGCCGCTGCAAAATCATCGTTAATGCAAAAACTCCAGCCTCGAACCATGTTTTGGTTCCGTTGGGGCGCGATGTTCACTTTCCTCTCCGGCTGGGCGATGATCGGACACAAACTCGGAATGGGCGTGCCTCTCGCATCCGCATGGGGAACGATCATTCTCACCGGCGGTATCTTGGGAACTCTCATGTTCCTGAACGTGTGGCTCATCATTTGGCCGAGAAATAAAATCATGATCGAAAGCGCGGTTCGCGTCGCAAAAGGCGAAGCGGCAATCCCAGGCGTCGCCGACCTCGGCGCCCGTGCGGCGATTGGCTCACGCACTAACACACTGCTCTCGATCCCGATGCTCTTTTTCATGGGATCCGCATCTCACTTGCCGTTGACGCTTTCTCCGGAAAAAAGCTTGGTACCTTACTGGTGCACTTTCGCGATCATCTCAGGCTTGATTCAACTGAACGCGGCTAAGGGCAAAATGGGGCCGATGCAAAAATTAGGCGGAACCATCCACTTCGGTATCCTCCTGACCTTGGTTCTCTATTTCGCAATGGAATACTTGGCCGGTTAATCGTCAAACCTTTGTCAGTGCTCCAAAATCGAATCTGAAATACACTTAACTGGTGCCGGAAGTCCTTCTTCCGGCACCAGTCAAGGAGTGACGGATGAAATTCTCAGCGCTGATTTTATTCAGCATTCTACTCAATTTAATTGTCTTGCCCACTCAGTCTCATGCTTACGTAAAAACGCCGGAATCCATTTGCACTCCGGTCGACTTCCGGGAAATCTTTCCGCTCAAAATGCGCAACCAACACGAGATGGCCTGGTGTTACGCGCACTCCGCCTCCGACTACCTTCAATTTACCTACAACATTCCGGAACAGATCTCGGCCGCGGACATCGCGATCAACTATAGCCGGTCCAAATGGTCGAAGTTCGTCACCTTCGTCCGCAACGTCTTCAATCGCGACCTTCGCAACGAACCGCCACAAACCGGCCTCATCAAATACGCGATCCAGATGATTCTCCCGCAAGGTTACTGCCCGGAGAGCGCCCTCCCCTCCGAGGAATGGACTCGTGTCACTCCGGATGGTCAGTCGAGCAAAATCGAAATTCTCCAAGCCTCACTCGACCTGTTCGATTTGCGCGATCAGGTTCAGAAAAAGAAGTTCACCACCGCAGCCGAACTTCCGTGGCGTTACGATTTCAAAAACGTAAACGGTCAGCAGTTCTTCGATATCCTGAAAAACTCGACGAGGAAAAACGTTCTCTTGAAGCTGCGCGCTCAAGCTTGTACCCAGTCACGCAAACCGTTCCCGGCCAACGCGAACATATCGATGCAGTTCCGTTTGAAAGGTCCGCACGTTTTCACTCGCCTCAATTCTAATTTCGACGACGCGAAGATGCCGATCACGATCGACTTCTTCAGCGACGTCCTCCGTCACCTCGACAACCCAAAAAAGAACATCAATAACATGCACACCGTGCTCGTCTACGGGCGTAAGTTCAATACCGAAACCAACGAGTGCTATTACATGATCAAAGACTCTTACGGCGAACAGTGCGACAAGTACGACCCTAAAATCGAATGCGACGACGGGTATGTTTGGTTGCCTGAAAACAAAGTCTACAAATCCCTCTTTAGCGATCTCATGATCCAGCGGTATTGAATCCCGATGAGCTACCCCTCGATTGCAGCCTGCATTTTATCTCTGCTCGTTGGGTGTAGCACCACTTCCACGACGGTCCAATCCGCAACCGCACAGGTTAAGAAGGCGCATGTCGAGATCAAAGGTACGGCCCTCACGCTTGAAGAGCATGTGCTCGTGAAGTTGCGCGAAAACAAGCTCGACGCTTCGATCTTTAAAATCCAACTCGATAACGTATTGAAGGATCCAAAAAAGACCTACGAAAAAGTAATCACGTTGAACCTACTGGGGTTTCTCTCCAAAGCCGATTACTCTCAGCTCTACAGTGAGAAAGCTCTAAAAAGCAGCAAAAAGTTTATCCGTGAAAACAGCCGTTCACTCCACATTGCCGAGAAAAGGTACGGGGTCTCCAAAGAGTCGATCGCCGCTCTCCTGTGGGTTGAAACCCAACACGGCAAAATCACGGGACGTTACCCGCTCGTGCAAACCTTTATCTCGCTTTTGATGGCGGACTATCCCGACATCGTAAAATCCTTGATCAAAGAAGCAAGCGACCGCCGTGCCGCGGATGAATCCATCAAACAACGCTTCCCGGACACGTTCGCGTTCGAACAAAAGATCGTCGACCGTACAAAAACAAAGTCAGATTGGGCGAAAGAACAGCTCCAGGCCATCAACGACATTAAAAAATCGGGTTTCGTAAAGATCCTGCTCTACAACGGCTCGTATGCCGGTGCGTTCGGGGTGCCTCAATTTATCCCTTCGACCTACAAGGATACGGCCATCTCCATGAACAAGGCCTTGCCCCCGAATCTCTACCGGATGCCCGACGTCATCCTAAGTGTCGCAAACTTTTTGAAAAAGAAGGGCTGGGATGAAAAAAAGCCGGAATCAAAATCCGATGCACTTTACGAATACAATCGCATCCGCGACTACGGCGACGTCATTTTGAAGATCACAAACACACTAAAAAACGGCGAGCACCAACCTCGACATGTCGGCTCGAGCTCGGATACGCATAAAACCGGCACCGACCGCGCGCCCGCTTCGATCAAAAAAACGGGTCGATCTACTTATCCTGTTGATCAATCGTCCGATCGACACGTCCGTTAAACAACAACCATTTAATCATCTTCTCCACTTCTTTATTTACTTGATAAAAACACTCCGAAAATGATAACCTTCCGAGAGTTTTTGCGATATTTGTAAGTAGGTCTTTAGATGATTTTAGAGCGTGCATTCAAGACACTTTCACTCACCCTGGCGACGTTGATCGCCGGGCTGGCATTCGCGCAAACCTCGCCCGTGATGGTCGACCTGCACGAGCTCCCGAGCCTCAATCGTCTCAAGCAAAATCCGGCATGGACTCCCGAAGACACCGAAACCGCCGTCGTGCTCGTTCAGAAATATCTAAGCGATACAAAAAAAGATTTTCCGATCGATTGCCGCTTCGAAATCGCCGGCCCGATCTCAAGTAATTACGAACCTCTTGAAGAACGCACTACCGTCGAGAACCGCTTGCGCCGGATGAAAATCCCGCTCGTCATGTTTACGCAAGAAGGGGTCTGGAAGGATTACCCATCGGCTCGGACCAAATTCAAACCATTAAAGCCCGATTCTCCGCTTTGGCAAAAATTTTTGTCGGATGAGCTGCCTCGAATTGACCACTATCTTCGTACCGAGTATGCAGTGGGGCATCCCTATGGTCCTCGCGGTTTCCGCGGGCTTAAGATCTCCGGCTACGATGAAGCCTGTCCCGATATTCAGCGATATCTGACGTTGGTCTATAAAGCATATCCATCGGGCGTGGAGTGCGACACCAGCGCGACATCGGCTCGGAATGACGATCAAGACCAGGACAACAACACTTGGACGCGGACGGATAACTTTTACATTTCTTCTTACAAACTCGGCTTCCCTTATGCCGACTCTTACAGCTATCGGGTGCTGACCGTAAAGAACTGCACCTTCCCCGAAAAAAAGCAGGGGCCTGAAACTGCGATTGTCGACGAACACCCGGATACCAACACCGCCGGTAACACGGCAGGTCTCGGCAAGATCAACACCAACCATGGCAACGAACGCCGCATTCGCCGACGTGCCGAGCGTCAAGAACGCCAAGAAGAAAAGAGATCGCTCCGCCAGGATAAAACCCGGCGCAAACAGGAAGCAACTGAAACCAAAAAAACGGAAAAAGAAATGGAAGCCCTGAAGGAGAAACTGACTCCGAAGTGGCTTCCTCAGGATGAACAAAAAGAGAATACCAACGCACAGACCGTAGAAGGCCGCACGATCCTTTCGTCGTACAAAAAGGCAAACCATCACGATCTCGACATTGCAAGCCAGCTCACCGCCGACGAAGCTAAAATAAAAGAGCTTCTCGACGAGACCACCGTTCAGGAAAAAAAGTTCCAGGACATGGTCAACGCGAAATACGGAGCAAAAGACGAAGTTTTGAGTGTTAAGCTCGACGAGAAAGAGCCCTTCACCGTGATGGAGATCCCTCTCGATACCGCGCTCACGACCGCTGATCTCGTTAAACTCGTAAATTACTTCACCGGTCTTAAAAACAAATGGCTATATGGCTGCCGGGGCTACTCGCTCGTGCAAACCGACGAAGACGGCGCTCAATATCCAAAACGAAGTTACTTGCGGTGCCTTGTTCCGCATATCGTCGTCAAAACCAAGAAATCCAATCCCGAATACCGTTACCTCCGCGTACCTTATCCGGCAATTTTGGATGGGATGAAAGCCATCAATAACCAATGTGGCGTTCTCGTCGGCACGAGAAACACCAAACACCTGGGTTTTAGGTTCCTCAATCTATTCAAGATCAAAGGCAAGAGCACCGAAGTCAGCGATAGCTACACGGCTGGAAAGGCAAAACAGTTTCCGATCGAGCTTCAGGTCGGCGGCGGGATTCGCGGACGCATTTTGGACAAGATCACCAAACTCCCTATTTTGGCGGTGCACGCTCGAATTCAAAGCGTCTTCGGCCCTCTCAATGCCAACACCGATGCCGGCGGGGTGTACGTATTCCAAACCGTTCCTCATCGCGGTTTGCGCATGGAAGTATTTGGCCATCACCGCAAATACCAAGACGGTAGCGGCCCGATCACCGAACTCAAAGTCGCAGAGATCGCCGACCAACCGGACTTTTACCTCGATCCGAAACGCGTCACCGTTCGCGGGAAAGTAACACAAACGTTTAAACCTAAATTTGGCAGCGGCCTGAAAGGCATTCGTGTCGCTTTCACCGGATTCGAAAAAGAGTTCTTCACGGACACCATCGACGAAGAAGGCCATTACGAAATTAAGAATGTTCCGTCCTCGTTGGTAAAAATGTTCAGTCATGATCAGACTCGCGGTCATGAAGAAGGCGCTAAAACCGTCGATCTCGATCCCGACCACGACAACAACGACGTGAACATCAATATGGAACCGCGTCTCACAATCCTTCATGGCAAAGTTATGATTCCAAAAGGACGTGGCGTAAAAGGTCTCACCGTCCAAATCACCGGCCATCCCGAACTGACTACGCTCACCGACGACAAAGGTTTCTACGAGTTTAAGGATATTCCGATTCAGTTGAGCGGAATCCAAGTGTTCCCGGATAAAGAAAATATCTACGGCGGAAACACGCAGGATCTCAGCACGCTCGTTCCGTACGAGACGAACAATAAAGATATCATCGTCCCTTACAGCCGAAGCGACATCTCGGGCCGCGTGATCAACATCGTGGATAAGACTCCGATTTCGGGAGCGAGTGTTTGGGTCGAGGGAGGTAAAGAGCGTTACCACGCCACCACCGATTCAAACGGGCACTACGAGATCATCGAAGTACCGGACACTGCGCGCGTTCTTCGCGTCGAGACTCAAGGTAACAAATATATCGATCGTCCTCGTAATATCGATCCGCTCCCGCAGCCAGGTAAAGACATCCCGAATCAAAACTTCAACCTCGTCCCTCGCGAGTACACCATCAACCGTATCGTGTTCATCGTGACTTGGAACGATAAGCAGGCGGATAACGATTCGCAGCTCTTCTTCCCGAACGACATGCACCTTTATTATAAAACACTCGGCGACAATTCGATCGGTCAAACCGGTGGCGCAAATCTCGATCGTGATGATACCGGCACGAACGGCCGCGAGACGACGATCGTCGATATCACCGGCGGACACACCAAGCTCACCGGTCCGTATCCTTTCTTGATTTATCAGTATCAGGATTGGCACCACACCTTCCAGGAAACCGAAACACTCGTCGAAGTGTACCGCGACGGTCAGTACGTTCGCGACATCAAACCAAATCCGGGCTCAGGCCGATTGTGGTATGTGTGCGACGTTATCGGTAAAGATATCCGCGACATCAATCAGTTCCCGACCGACATCCAAAGCGAAATCGCCGCGATCAATGACAGCATATTGAAAAAAGAAAAAGAACTGAGCGACATCAAAGCCTCACTCGTCACCGACAGCAAAGCGATCGAAGACATGATCGTCGCACAGAAAGCGGATGCAGAAGCGCAAAAGCAATTCGAATCCGATCTCGCAGGCTTACAGGCTCCTGCAGCGCCTGCGACGCCTCCGCCAAGTCCTGCGACGATCAAAGCCCGCAAGAAAGAACTAAGCCAGAAAATCAAAGCGCTAAAAGCCAAGCACGCAAAAGCCTCGACCGATATCAAGAAGGCGCAAGATGCGTTGAAAAAGAAGACCGATGATTCTGCTCACGCGGAAGAGACCATGAAGAAGTTTAAAGAGGACTCCTTCAATAAGATCAAGGAGCTTGAGAAGAGTATGGCGATGTCGCTTCGGAACTATCGCTAAGGTTCAATTAACAATCATAAGTAAAAATTATAATATAAAATACAAATAAATCATTTTCACTTATTCTAATTTTTGAGTATTTCCTGGTGCGTTCCAAACATTAACCAGGAGAGATATTTATGAAAACCTTCGCTATTTTGATCAGCCTTTTTACAACAACCAGTTCTTTCGCTTTAAACAACGAGTGGAATTGCCTTACTAAAAAGTTCGGTCCAGACCACCGCCAAATCAGCGTTGCCCTTAACGCAGACGAGACTAGCAACATTACCGCTGTGGTGCTCACCACTTCTACGGTCGGTCGCTATGAACCGATTTTCTTCACAAACCTTCGCGCATACGGCTTGAACGGAGCCGTTTCTTATCTTTCTCCGATGTCTTCTTACAAATTCAACCTGACCATTCGTACAAGCAACTACACAGGCACTTTGTATCTCGGCAACGCCACTTATCCGGTGTCTTGCGCGAAAGCTAAAAGTCCAATCGCGATCTAAGCGATAGCAGATCCCATTGTTTCGGGCCGGCCTCGATCGGGTCGAAACGATAAAGCCAGGCTTGCCCCGGGAGGCAGGTCTGGCTTTCATATTTTTGAAGCCTGAACATAAAACTCAGACTTTGAGAACGAGCGACGGGAACATCGGACCGTTCTCGACTTTGGACGGAACCTCACCCACTCGCTTAAATCCGTACTTCAGATAAAAACCTTCCGCGTCCGGATCGGAATAGACCTGAATCGTGTCGTGGAACCCGGCGTTCTTGACCGACTGAATCGCTTGTTCGAGTAATTTCCCGCCGACACCTTTGCCAATCCAATCCGGCTCGACCCACAGATGCTCCAGCTGGCAATGCGAGAAGCTTGGGAGAATGAAGTAATAACCGAGCCACTGCCCGGGAGTGGCCGCAATCTCGCCCCAACCCTGCCCGATCTGGAGCGCGGATAGCTTGAGACCGTCGCGTGCGGCTTCGAGGTATTGTACCGGATATTTCCAGTGAGCTTTCGAGCGGAGCGCGAGCTCCCACAACTGATCCCGATGGGTGATCCGGATGGGGTAAAACTTCGTCTCTTTGGGTGGCTCTTTAAACACGTAATTAAAGCTGTGCGCCGATATTAACAGCGAACTCAGTATTTGAATTATCTTTAACGAAGAGGTAACCGGTTTGAATACCGAAATATACAGGACTGCGATTCGATAAGTTCCCATTCACGGAACCGTTTATTCTTGTATTAAGTTCCAGGACAAAACGACCCTCGTAAAAGTCATTATTGTTTGCATCCAATTCTGGATCCACCACGGTTTCGCTAACCATATCCGCTGGCATCGCTGATTCCGGCAAAGTCATTTCTGCTGCAGATTCTGCACGCTCTACCGAACTCAAGAGTCCAAGGATTAAGAAGAGAGATTTGTCCATGACTTAAATTTAAGCACTG
>JAFEAO010000008.1 GCA_018266375.1 Bdellovibrionales bacterium | reverse complement strand
AAGAGTAGACAGGTAGAACTCCCGTTTCAAACTACTAATGTTCGCCGGGCTCCGTCGCGCTCTCCATCGTGATGGCCGGACGGCTTTGAAAATCGGCAGCGCGAATGTCGCAAAACTGAATCGGACAGGTCTTGCAGAGTGCCTGCTCGCACGGATCGACGTGCGTGTGCACCTCGGAATCGTTCCCGAGCATGAGGTGCAAAGAGTAGGCGTAACGGTCGGCGAGATCGTGCGCGTCCTTGATCGATAAAAACTCCGGTACCACAACGTGGATGTCGACGTGTTTGTCTCGCCCGAACTCTTGCGCTTTCAAGCCGTGGACAGCCAAGATCTGATGGAAGATGGGATCTTTTTGAAGCACGTTCAAGTGCTCGACGATTTTTTTGATGAGTTCCGGATTCTCGGCATCGAGTAAGGCCTGCGACGAATGACGAACAAGTTGGAAACCGGTGCGGAACAAAAAGACAGCAACCATGATCGCGAGAACCGGATCGATCCAATGCCAACCGGTCCACATCATCAGCCCGAGTCCCAGCGCCATTCCCGCGGTGGTGATGAGGTCGGTGAGTAAATGAATGCCGTCGGCGCGTATCGTAGTAGATTGATATTTTCTGCCGATGGAGACCAGGAAAAAGCCGAGTACGCCATTGCCGAGTCCGGCGACGATGTTGAGTTTCAAGCCAAGGCCGAGATTCAAAATTTCATGGGGGTTGTAGATGCGTTCGACCGTATCGAGGATGATGAGAAATCCGGCGAGTGCGATGAGGCCCCCTTCAAACGCTTGCGCAAAATATTCGATCTTGCCGTGACCATAGGGATGGTCGCGATCCGCCGGTTTTTCGGCAAAGATGATCGAGCCCAGGCCGAAAGCCGCGGCGAGAATATTGACCATACCCTCAAGCGCATCGGAGCGGAGAGCGGAAGAATCGGCCACCCGAGCCGCATAAAGCTTGAGCGCGAGAATGGCTACGCCCGCACCCAGGGACAAAATCATTGCAAAAAGCCGGATTCGGCGGGGTTCGCTCATAGGTTCAGCATAGCGATCTTGCGTTCTTGACTCAATCAAGATAGTATTGCTCGCATGAAAAAGTCGTCGGATTCGCGCACTATTAGTATTAGTTCTCAAAAAGACTCGGGCTATCGCGCCGACGGACGTCAGCAGATCGTCGAGGCAAAACTCTTGCGCTTTAAAAACCGCACGACCCACCGCCGTTACTTGATCGATATGACCACTCCCGAGTTCACCTGCATCTGTCCGGTGTCGGGATTTCCGGATTTTGCGACGATTCAGATTTCTTACGTTCCTAAAGATTGGTGCGTTGAACTCAAAAGTTTAAAACTCTATATCAACAAATACCGCGATCAAGGCATCTATCACGAAGACGTGACCAATAAGATCATGGACGACCTGGTGGAGCTGATGGACCCGTGGGAAATCAAAGTCACCGCCGACTTCCAAGTCCGCGGTAATATTAAAACGATCATCTCCGCGAATCACACACACAAAAAAGTTGGTGCGGACCGTTTGGTGGTCAAACCTCTATAAGTTTAGCCGAGGAACGATTAGCCGCTGCCTGAACCGGTAGCTATTTTCATAAAAGTCGTCACGAGTTCGAACAAAATCAATACCACGATCGTGATCTCGAGCCACAGGCTGCGGTTGACGTTGACCTCGCCCTGAAGAAGTTCGGAGAGGCTCGAGAACAAGTTGATCTTGCGGGTGACGTTCGATTCCCACTCCGGAATACGGAACTTCTCGCCGGCTGCGCGGAAAATCCGCGCCAAGTAGTAATCCCCGACGACTTTGAATGAGTTGTCGACTCGCTCGATAAATTCCGAGAACTCGATATATCGCGCGGACGCTTCTCTGGAGAGCGAGGTAAAGCGGTTACTTAGGAATCTTGCGCGTGATTCCTCGATCGAATCGTAGAGGAGAGCGAGTTTTTGATCGAGTAGCGAATCGTAATACCGCATCTCCATCAAGTGAGTGAGCGCGAATTCGATGATGTCCGGGACTTCTTTGAGGCCTGACGGTTCGATCACGAGAGCCGAGTTCCAGTCCACGATCGTGAGATCGCGATCCGAGTATTGGTAAGTTCCTTCCAAAATAGTCTTCTTGGCGCGATCGGCGAGATTGACCGACGTTTCGGCGACGATCAGGCGGGCAATATCGACCTGGTCGAGAAGCTCCGAGCATTTTTGGATGCCCGAGATTTCTTCCAGGAAAAACACGGCGTAGTCTTCGAACTCATGCCAGCTATGGACGTCTCGAAGTGCCGGCTTGATCACGTTGACGAGTTCTTGACACCGGAAGCGAGCGGCTTCGTCGATCAGGGTGTCTTGTTCGAGCTTAGCCGATAGCTGGATCAGTTCTTCCCAGTTCAGGCCCGGTGCGAGCGGAATCTGGAATTGAATCGATACGACACCGTAGTCCCAGATCTTCGCGAAGGCTTCGGTCTTACCCGATGCGAACGGCAGGGAGAAATCGGAAAGCGCGCCGAGCGACAGGGAGACGGGCGCGTTCCTCATGATCACCGCTTGACGGGCGCTGCGCGTGAATTTCAAACGCTGGCTGCTTTCGGTTTTCAGCAACTCTTCGACGCGAGCGAGGTTGACCTCTTCGGCGATGTCGAAGACGCGGTAAACAAGAATAGACCCTTTTTTTATCTGAATACTCATCTAATATTGCTCATTTCTAGCACTGCACCTTATAGTGCAGCGTTAAAGCCGAGGTAAAGGTATGCCGACTTGAACGAGATATCTCCGGTAAAAAACCGCATTTCCGGCCAGAACGAAATGTGTGAATTGATATTGAACACCGTACCGACCGCGACGAAGTCGGGATCATCCGAACCGAGATCGAAGAAAGCCGCGCTGTAGGCGTGAGACGTGTCGAAGCTCGCTTCAAAGAGGAGTTGAGTGCTCGGGCCCAGGTCCATGGTGATCCATGGGAAGAAACCGAAGTAAGTATCGATATTGTCGGGTTTCGCTTGATCGTAGAAGGTCGGGCGAATCATGGTTTGCGCGGTGAATGACCAGTTTCGCAGCTGGGTCTTGATTTCCCAGTTAAAACGGATGTTGAGGGCGAGAAGCATTTGAGCGGAGTAGCGGGCGCTATCCGTGGTCGGGAGCTCGATGTCCAGCTGAGACCCCATGTTGAGATCCGGAGTGTCCACCATGTTTTTCCAAACGCCGACGAAGCGGATGTTTTTGAAGGCGAAGTTTTTGAGCGGATCAAATGGGGAACCCGCGCGGAACTGGAACCCGACGAGATTGTTTTTTGAAATCGCGTAGAGCGTTTTCAAATAGTGATCGATGCGGCCGTAGATCGGAGCGGCACCACTGACGCCTGTTTGGGTGTGATCCAATTGAAAATTATCGAGGCTTGGTCCGAAGTACTCGGCAAAGTAACTGATCTTCCACGGGCTCTTCGGAGCCTCAGCCGCGGGAGGGGTGGTGACGGCCGCAGATTGATTTGCCGGAGGCGCAATGACCGGAGCGACGTAAGTTTGCGGAGTCGTCGTTGTTGTGGCCGTTGTTGTGGTCGCCTTTGATGCCGCGGGAGGTGGGACGACTTCGGTCGTGGTGGTGGTGTGGCTGAAACCATTTTTGGTGGTCTCAGTCGTCGTGATCGACGACTTCTTCGCCCTGGTGAATTTTGCTTTTGATTTCGGTGGAACGACGACCGTTTTTGTCTCTTGGACGACGATCTCGTTCGGGGCAGCTTTTTTAGTCTGGGCGTTTGCGTTGTTGCACAACATAAAAGCGGCTAAAAGGAATATTTTCATATACTATTGATTTAACGACAAAAATGACTCATTCACAACCTCAAACCCAGTGTTCGGGAGCAATTACACAACCATGATTAAACTTCCGATCGACGAGCATTTGGCAAACGTGACAAGCGTCGTTCGCGAGAAGAAGAGTGTCATTATTTTGGCGGAGCCGGGCGCCGGGAAAACCACTCGCGTGCCGGTGGCGCTCGCGAGTGGTGGTGGCAAGTGGATCGTCCTTCAACCTCGACGTTGGGCCACGAAGCTGGTCGCTGACCGGATCGCGGAGGAAAACAACTGGACCCTCGGCAAAGAAGTCGGCTTTCAGGTCCGTTTTGAGTCGAAGTCCTCGCGTGAGACGCGAGTGCTCCTCATGACCGAGGGGGTACTGCTCAGAAGGTTGATTCAGGACCCCGAGCTGCGCGAATACCAGGGTGTCATTCTCGACGAGTTCCACGAGCGAAGCCTCGATGCGGACCTCGCCTTGTCGATGCTCCGGGAAATTCAAGAATCGATTCGAGACGATTTAAAAATCGTCGTGATGTCGGCGACGATGGATCCTCAAGCGTTGTTGGATTATCTCCCGGACTCGGAGTTGATCCAAGTTTCGGGCCGCGTTTTTCCGGTCGAGCGTAGATATTTGGGCGAGGTGTCGCCCTCCCGCGCGATCCGATCGGTGCTCGACGCGGTCGACGAGGGCGACGTACTTTATTTTTTGCCGGGCGCTTATGAGATTCAATCCGGTGTCCGTGAGATTCAGGACGAACTCGATCGTCAGGGGATAGCTCGCGACTTCGACGTGCTTCCACTCTATTCCTCCCTCGCCGAAAACGAACAGAAAAGAGTTTTCGCTTCAGATGCAGGCACTCGCCGCCGAAAAATCATTCTCTCGACCAACATCGCCGAGACGTCGATCACTTTGCCGAAAATCCGCGCGGTCGTCGATTCAGGCTGGGCCAAGGTGATGCGCACGGATCCGCAGTTCGGCCAAGATCGGCTTGAAACGCTGCGGATCAGCTCGGCTTCGGCCGATCAACGCGCGGGTCGAGCCGGCCGCGTGGGCCCTGGGTTTTGCTTTCGATTGTGGACCGACGGCGAGCAAATGCAGCTTCGGAGATTTGAAACTCCCGAAGTCCATCGAGTCAACCTAAGTTCCGCGCTGCTCATGTTGAACGATTATGGAGTGCGCGACTTCGATAAGTTTTTTTGGTTTGAGAAACCGAAGAAGTCGATGCTGGAGTTTTCTTTGCGCGAGATCCGTGATCTCGGCTTTTTAAACGAGGATGGTGTGATTACCGAACGGGGGCGACGAGCGCTCAGATTTCCTTTGGCGCCTCGTCTTGCGGGACTTATGCTTGCCTCTGCGGATGCAGGCGTGCTTGAGTGGGGCTCGGCTTTGTGCGCATGGCTTGAGCAAGGGCGTGACGGTACCGATCGGATTGAATCGATGGATGCGCTCCTCAGGCAATTGGATCGTCTGGATGGCAATGCCAGAAGGATCGCTGACCAATTGTATCGAATTGCGGGTGGTGAAGGCGTGCGCCACAACTCGAATCCCGCACGAGCCGCCGAGTATTTTGAAGTATTGATCGAAGCGCTTTCAAACCAAGTCTTTGTCGGTTCAAACGCCGTTGGCCGCCGTCGAGTGGTGCCGCTCAAGGACCGGGTGCTGTCTAAAGCAGGCATTTTGCTCCGCTCACGCGAAAAGAGCGAGCGCGGACAGACTTTCATTCAGGCGATGGCGTTCGTTCCCCTGGAGATCGCGCAGCTCCAACCGCACGCTCGCAAGGTTAAGCAGGCCTATTACGATCATGAGAGCGAGCGCGTGCGCGGCGAAGAGGGAGTGTTTTTTAAAGACCTTGCACTGGGCTCCGTGACTGAAGTCGCCGTCGATGGTGACCAAGCGTTTGCGATCCTCGTTAAGAGCCTGCAATCGAGTGCGATCGAACTTTTTTGCCGTGACGAAAATTTTGCTCGCTGGTGGAAGCGCATGGAGTTTTTTGCCCGTCACTCGCAGGGAGGCGCCGCTGAACCGAACTACGGATTTGCGATGAAGGACTTGCTTGAAGCCGCGTGCTTCGGAAAAACCCGCGTTCGTGACGTCGCCGAATTCGATGCTCGAGGATGGATTGAAGCGCAGATGGATCGCGGTACCCGCCAGAAGTTCGAGGAATGGGTGCCGGAAAAGATCCTTGTCCCGAGCGGAGGGATGATCCGTGTGGACTACGATCAGGATCCTCCGAAGCTGTCGGTCCGGTTGCAGGAGTTATTCGGGCTGGCTGAAACCCCGAAGATTGCCGGCGGGAAAGTGGCCATTTTGATGGAGCTTTTGTCGCCCGGCTTTAAGCCGATGCAGCTAACGCGAGACCTCAAAAGTTTCTGGAACGGAGCTTATTTCGAGGTCAAAAAAGAACTCAAAGCCCAATATCCCAAACACTCTTGGCCCGACGACCCATGGACGGCACCGGCCATAGCCAAAGGTAGACGGCGCCAATAGTGCCTGATACGATGCACTAATATGAACTTAAGCCTTCAAGAAGAGTGGAACAACGTCGAGTTTAAACCCGGCCGCAACAGAGACGCGGCTTATGACTTAGCCGTCGTCGATTTCGGCAGTCGTCAGAGTCTCACGGATTTGGTGTCGGATCGTCCGGCGGCTAAAGCGCAACTCGCCGACGAACTGAAGAAGCTTAAAAAAGACGAAGACACGAAAGAGCCGAAAACAATTCGGATTTCTTACGAAGGAAAAGGCGGACTCACGGCGCTCATCCTGATGGGTGATCCGGGCGCTTACTTCGCGCAAGATGCGCTCCGTAAAGCGTTTTGCGGCGTGGTCGGCGTTGAAGACCAGTCTCGCGAAATCAACTTGTCGCTTCGCGGGCTTCGCGACGTTAATGCTAAAACTTATCTCTCTTGGATTTCTTCGCTCGCGATCATCGCCCGGTTCCGTTCCGAAGTTTACGGAAAAAAATCGGCCGATCTTAAAAAACTCGGCGCGGTCACGATTCACTATCAAACATCGTTGAACAAGCGCGTGGCCGAAGAGTGCATCAGCGAAGGCCGCATCTTGGGCGTGTGTAACAACCAAGTGAAATATCTCGCGGATCTTCCTAGCAACGTTCTTAATCCGCGCACGTACCTCACCAAGGTTCAGGCGCTAGCGAAACAGCTCAAGGCGGAATGTAACTTTATCGATCGCAAGCAGCTCACGAAACGCGGAGCGGGCGCGTTCCTCGCCGTTATTCAAGGCGATCTGAATGAGTCGGGCGGGATCGCTCACTTGCGCTTCAAAGGTAAAAAAGCCAAGAAGAAAGTCTCGATCGTCGGAAAAGGGCTTTGCTTCGATACCGGCGGTTACAATGTTAAAGTCGGCGACTACATGTACAACATGCACCGGGATATGACCGGTTCGGCGGTGGCGTTGTCGCTTTTCCGCGCGATGGTGGAAATGGACGCTCCTTACGAGGTGAACTGCTATCTCGCGCTCGCCGAGAACTTGATCTCGCATGAGGCTTATCGTCCGAACGACGTCGTAGTCGCTTCAAACGGCGTCTCGATCGAAGTGGTCGATACCGATGCCGAGGGACGCATGGTGCTTTCGGATACGCTGGTGATGGCGAGCGAGCCGAAGCCCGATCTCATTATTGATTTCGCGACGCTCACCGGCGCAGTCGTGCGCTCGATCGATACTCGCCGCTGCGGATCTTTCTCGAACGATCCGAAGCTCGGGCGCTTGTCGAACGAGGTAGGCGAGCGCTGCGGTGAACGCGTGTGGAATTTTCCGATCGGCGATGACTACAATGAGTCGATCAAATCCGATATTGCGGATGTTCGTCAGTGCGCGAACTCGAATTCCGCCGACCACATCTATGCGTCGACCTTCTTAAGTAAATTCGTCGGTAAGGGTATTCCTTGGATCCATATCGATCTGGCGGCAGACACTAACAAAGGCGGTTTGGGACTGGTTCCGACGGATACCACCGGTTTCGGCGTACGGTTTGGCCTGGAATTGATTCAATCCTTTTTAAAGTAGGTTTATGGCGCGGGCTCCGCTCACTAATATCGTTCGTGTTCCACTCAGCGCAATCGTGCTGACTCACCAATCCGATCGGACTCTGGATTCGGTTTTGAGCGCGCTCACGTGGTGCGACGAGATCGTCGTCGTCGATTCGGGCAGTAAGGACAAGTCGATCGAGATTGCCAAGAAGTACGGAGCGAACGTTTTGACTCGCGCGTTTGACGGCTACGGGCCTCAAAAAAAGTACGCCGTCGAGCAAGCCAAGAACGACTGGGTGTTTGTCGTCGATTCTGATGAGGTGGTGACTCCGGAGCTTCAGCGTGAGATCGTCGAGATGTTTGCTGCGGGATACCCGGCCGAGACGATCGTCGGGTACGAGGTACAGATCAAGCTCGTGTTCTTGAAAAAGGCGATGAACTATTCCGGAACGGGAAATAAGTTCCACCTCAGGCTCTTTAATCGCAAGTTCGGGAATTTTAACGTCGCATTCGTGCATGAAAATGTCGAGATCAACGGGTCGCTCCGTCATCTCAAGCATCCGATGCTCCACTACAGCTACCTTACGGTTGAAGACTATTTTAACAAGTTCAACACGTACACGACCTTTGCCGCTCAGGATATGGCAAAGAAGAACAAACGGATTTCACTCGTCAGGCTCTTTACGAGCTTTCAAGCTCACTTCATCACGAGGTTTATTTTCCGGCTCGGATTCTTAGACGGGTATCACGGATTTTTATGGTCTCTCTTCAGCGCGATGTATCCTTCGGTCAAATACGCAAAGCTGATTGAGCTTAAAAAGTCGGGAGACGCATTTTGATCGTTTTTGGAATCGTCACCGCGATCGTGCTGTTGTTTCTTGCCCTTCGGTATAGTTTCTTGTTTCCGGATGTGGAAGGTATTCCAGTGCTCATGTACCACGATTTGAGCCTGAATAAGCGCGACTTTTTGACTTTGGATCCGATGGATTTCAAGCAACAGCTCGAATGGCTGAGGGGGCAGGGGTATCGTTCGCTTTCGATGGCGGATTTTTTGGCTCATCTCGAGGGCAAGCTGGATCGCTCGCAGCTTCCGGACAAACCGGTTCTGATCACGTTCGACGACGGTTACAGCAGTAACGTCGAGCACGCGCTTCCGGTGCTGCGCCAGTTTGATTTTAGAGCAACGCTCTTCCTCACGACGAGTTACATCGAAGAACGCGAGAGCGCAAAAGCATGGCAGTATCTGTCGATTCAAGAGCTCCGGCGTTGGACCGATGCCGGAATGGAGGTCGCGCTCCACAGTCACGCCCATCCGAACTACAAAAACATTCCGGTCCGGGACGTGCTCGTCGATCTCGAAAAAGAAGAGGAGCTCCTGTGCAAATGGGATATTCCGTACCACAAGGCGCTCGCGTACCCGTTCGGAGCGAGACCGCAAGCGGCGACGCACAGGCAGGAACTCAAAGAAGGGTTTACTCGTTACGGTATTCGCGCCGCGTTCCGCATCGGGAACCGGGTGCAACCGTTTTTCTGTCAAAGGCTTGACCGTTTTGAGGTTCAAAGAATTGACATTCGCGGCGATCAGAATTTTTTTGAATTCAAAATCAAGGTTCGTAAAGGTAAAACCAAAAGATTTTAAGGTTTTAACCCGATAAGAGTTCGTGAGCTCGCGGTTTAAAATTCACGTATTTTTGTTCGTGTTTCTCGCTTCGTGCAACTCTCCGGTGTCGGTCACCGACACGGCGGCTTCGCTCGGTCAAACAACGGGCGGCAGCGGTACGAGCGGCAATCGTTTTGTGAATACGGGAGCGAAAGCGGTGAAGGTGATCACGAGTAAAACGTCACTGACCGGCAGTTACGCCGTTCCGGGAATTTTGCCGGCGGTCACTCCGATTCCGCCGACCTATCCGGGCTATGACGGATCGACAACTTACAATCCGGGCCTTTCGGCGTATCAGTATTTCGACGTCGACGGCACGACTGTCATCGCTAAGCCTAGTTGGCTTGTCGACGTGCAGCTCGGAATCACGTCGTTGACTGCGTCGAGCGCCTGCGCCACTTTCGGTGGCCCAGGAGCTTTGGATGTACAGGATTACTATCGCACCAGCGAAGCCAATTGCACCGTCGCTCAAGATGGAACCGGCGCCGGATCGGACAAAGTATTCGCTCGGATCGTTTTGAATCGCGATACGACCTATATCGGATACGGCGAAAACCTGCTCGTGCAAATCGAGTATCAGGCGCAAGGGCTGCATTTAAACTCGGACGGCGCCGCTGCGGGCACCGTGGAAAGTAGTTTGGACCAGCTTTGGAAAGTGTTTTGGAACTCGACTCTCGGTGCGGCGTCGCCTCCGAAGCCGTTTGCCGTGTTTGTACCGCCGAATTATTCGGCTTGCCTGCAAAGCGGGACGCTTGGAGCCGGTGCGCCCGGAAATTGCACGGGATCTTACCGTGGAGCCCCGATCCGCGTGAAACAAATGATTATTCCTCTGTCCGCCTACCCTACGGCGAGCGTGATTCAACTTTCGCGCGTACAAAGCCGGATTTCAGCGGCCGGTCCGTACAATTACGTTCCAAGCTTCTGTAGTGCCGACACGCCATTATGCCTTGGAATCGTGATCCGCTCGATCACGCTGATGAGGATGTAAAATGAAGAAGCCTCGTTTCTTCAAAATTTTATTTTCGGCGGTGGTGGTCTTTGTCGTTGTCCTGGGTTGCGGCAAGCCAGTTGGTGTCGCGACGACTGCGACGAGCAATAGCGGCAGCACTTACCGCGAGACCGGTTGGGATCAACCGGCGGTGCGGATTATTTTTCACGCTGACAACTTTACCGACTTGAACGACTTTGCGACGGGTAAGCATACCGCGTTTCAGTGTCTTGGTGATGCGACTCGAGTATTTCGTGCAGACGGTGGCGACTATAGTAGCAGTCCAACCGCATTTGATGCCGCAAACGTCGCTGATGATTTTTCCGTGACGAATCATCCGGCGTTTTTGAAGTCGGTGTCGGTAGATATCACGAACTCTTACTATGCGGTCACCCAAAACAACATCGTGCAAACCGATCGCTGCTCTTACCGCGGAATCGGCGGAGCGCCCGATCCGTCGTCTTGCGCCGATTTTGACCGGATGCCGGCCGTGGCTCCGACTCCGACCATCGCTCCGACCGCAACGCCTTCGCCGACGCCGATTCCGACATCGACGCCGACGACCACTCAGTATTACAACACCAATTACTACCGTGTGCGCGATGACTGGTGTACGGGCCAAGGGCCGATTTTGAGCCCTGATCCTGAAACCACCAAGTCATACGTCGGTGGGGTGAGTATCGACATCGACCGTAACGAGCTCGGAGCGTACGAGGATTTGCTCATGATCGTGACGTACCATGCATTGAGCGCAAACTCGGCGGCTGCGACCAATTATCCGGGCACTCAAAAAGCAAGTGATAACACAGTGATGAAGGTGAGTCTTGTCGGAACCGGTCTCGACCTCGCGACCTTGTTGCAAGTGAAGCAGCCGCGCACCTGGACTTACTACCAAAACATTAACTACCCGGTGTATTGGAGGGAGATCGCGTCGCTCGAAGATCCGATGGGCAGTCTTCGGAGCGAAGAGGTATATGTTCCGCTTTCAAAAAACGGGCTCGTCGACCGGATCCGAATCGACCGCGTTCGTGGCTCGTTTCATCTCTACCAAGTTGATCTGTATCGCCTCGGTAATCGAACTGAATAAAGTCGCATTCAGTAGTTTTCCTTATTTATTAAATAACTGATATTTAAAGTGTTTATCTTCTAGACACTGTCAAAAATCTCTTCAGATTTGCGGCGAAAAAACCGAATAGTTACGTAGGTCCATACCCGGGACGAAACTTGCATCTAAATCGGGTAGGGGATCGTGCGCCGACGGGCGCTTGGAGGGGATTTTTGTGAGGAGAGGTTGGCCACTCTCAATTCATTTCGTTGTCGCGACACTGGTTGCTTCGATCACGCTCACCACGTCGTGCACGAAGCTCAGTCGTAATCCCGCGTCCAAATCCTCTTCTTCGACTTCGAACGCCGTCATCTCCAACTCCGGCAACTTCGTTCTCTCCACGGTGCTTCCAAGCCAGCAAAGCGCGGGCACTCAATACGACATGATCGGGCAGGGCGGCGAGTTTGATAATTACTGCGGCGACGCCGCATCGCCTTGTTTGTGCGAATATACCTATGATCAAGGTGGCGTTATTCAAAGTGCTTCGATTGCGCCGACCTACCAAGAAACAAACTTGCTCCGCTGCGCGAACCAGGTTCCGTCTGGGATTCCGAACTTCGACGTGAAGATCGTAACCGGTGACGGAAGTATGTACTCAAACACGATTACCGTGAACTTGAGTAGCGGAACTTTTGCCGGATCGACGCTCTATCTCGATTTGACCGGAGCGGACAGCTACGTTCAGGCAAAACGCTTTCAGTGCCGCAAACACGAGTTTATCAAGAACCCGCTCGATCAGAATATGATCGACCCGATCCAATCTGAAGACCCGAAGGTCAATTACGCTTTTAACTTTTACACCACGAACGTCAGCGAAAGCTTGCTCCAGATGCAACGCCTGGCCAACCAGGACTGGGAGTGCACGTTGACCGAAACACAGGACCGGAGTTTACATTGGTGGGCCAACGCCAATGTATACTCTTCCAGCCCTTGCACCGACTCGTTTTGCTCGGGCGATGGTGAGTTGATGTACCCACAAACCTCTCTCGTGAGCGGAAAAATCCCGGTTTCGAATCCGGCTTCGGTGGGGAAACGCCGTGGGTCTTTCTGGATGGCGAAACAAGCTTACGGGGTGTTTCAAATTCCAGTACAGGCAGCCCTAGCTCCGAAGGACTATGTTTCAAGCACCTATGGTGTGATCGGGTACGCGGCGAAGCCGATTCCGAGCACGGCCGGATCGTCCTCTTGTCCGGCGATTCCGCTTCCGGCGAAATCGACCTGGGTGAAAATCTGGAACTTCCGAGCGACCGACATCACTCCACCGAAAAAATTAACGTCATCGACTTCGATCGCTTCGGGTGATATCCTCTGCAATCCCGGAGCGATTACCGCACCGACCGCCTCGAGCGTGTTCCCCACTTGTTCCGGTCCCCGCACGATCGGCAGCACGGTAACCGCATTCGGGAGTGGACTTGGCTCGGTGGTGACGACCACTGATCTTGCCTCTCGAATCGTGATCTTGCCGACGACCGGTAGCGGCACTCTGGTTCCGAACGCTTGTTACAATATGGCGTTAAACTTCGGCGCGACGCTCGCCGACGATCTCTGGACGCCTAGTCCGATCGCATTCGGCGATCCGGGCAATGGCGGACTCACTATCGATCAGATTAAAACCTTACCATGGAACGTATATCTGGCGCAGAACGCAACCTTCAATTCCACGAGTTTCGTGAAAGAAACAGCCGCCGGGATGACGTCTTTGTGGCGTGACGACAAAAACGGCGCACTGATCGCAGCTGTTCCTCAGGACTCGTTGATTCAAACCGCGGTCCTCTCCACCGATAATTATACGGACCAGATATTTGTCGTGACGGATGCAAACGTCGACGACACGGCAATGCGCAATCAGGCGCCGAGTGCGTCTCAATACAAACCAGTAACATATCGGACGTCCAACGATTGTAATGGGATCTCACGCACCGCTTGCTCGACAAATAGAGAGCTACATTGGGATGTGAACGTGAAGGAGGTCGGGAACGCAGCCAGTGCGGATATGTATCCGCTGTGCGTCCTGCAATTCTATGACTAAACGATGGAGTGCAGCAAACATTCTCGCTTTAGGATTGTTGGTTCTCGCAGGCGCGTGTACCAAGATCTCCTCGATGAATCGCGGCGTCACTTCGCTGAACAATCCCGCTTATTTGACCGACAACACCTTCTATACCCATGTTTTGAAAAACGTCTCGCTTGCGACCCTGGCCGGGATGGGAGGAGCGACTCCGGATTTGGAATTGAGTTTGTCGGTGGATGTGGGTCGCGCGGGTTTTACTCCTCTGACTTCTTATTGCGGCGCGAGTGGCTCTGCGGATAAACCTTGTAAGTGCGAACTTTCATGGACGGAAGTGAATACGGTCGGTGGCAACAACACATCCGTGTCGCGCAGTAAACGCTTGGACATCGCCACCGTTCAGAGCGGTCTCGTAAAATGTCAGATGACTCAATCCTTTTGGAACGAGGTCGCTACCGGTACTACGGTTCGGATGAATATTGTTCAGGTCGCACCCAATGTGTCGGGTTTGAGCGTTCAATCCATCGGCTACAAAAAGGGGACCGTGACGACGGCAAACGGCGATTTCTTGGATGATACGCTAACACCATTCCGTAATATTCATCGTTATAGCTGTTACAGCAAGCGCCAGTCGACTTTTGAGATTCAAAACCAATTCGTACAAAATTCGGTAGACGATGGATCGGGCACAGGCGCCACCATTACAACGACCGCTTTGATCGCAAATAAATTTTGTACCGGCGTCAACGGCGGAACAACCGCAGGTCAGTGCGCGACCCTGAGAAGCGGGACTTCGGCGCAGAGCTACTATCGCAATCTATATATACGTTCGGACAAGTTGGGCGAGATCAACTCCACCAACACCTACTATGATTGTCCGAAAGTCGTGGAATCCATTCGTTACAGCGCGGGAAACTCAATTCCAAGCGCCGAAAAAGGAAAGTACTGGCCTCTCGATTCGACCTTCGCTCTGGCGACGACCTACTCGAGCGAGTGGAGCGTAGGAGTCCGCGCCGGAACCATCCTATATAAGGCTGGAGATGCCAATAGCGTTTCCGACGGATGTACAAACGAAGATACGACTAAACGCCTGAACGAACGTGGGATCATTATTAAGTGTTTGGGTTACGCGAAACCGCCACTCCCGGCCGGAACTTGCGGTACTCTGACCGATAATAACGGACGCGTGCGCCCGATGGTGCGTTTGCGCCGGTTCCGCGCAATTTATCCGACGACTTATCAGGCAAATGGTGCGGTGGAAGCCGGCAATACCGAAGCCGACGAAGTGTATGTTGCCGATCGCTTGGTGGTGGATCCGGCCGGTGTACCGACGGGCGCTCAAATCTTCGGACCTAAGCCTTGTAACTTCGCGTGGTTCGATCATGAAGGCGTGGTTCACCGTGACGGAACTCGCCCAGGAGCCGACATTTTTGATTTCCAATCGAACATGCAAGCGTCCAATGCGGACGGCTTGGCCGCCGGAAAATACTGGGCGCGTCCGGCTTATGTGAGCACTACAAAATACTGCAAGCAGGATCTTTTGGGCAACTGCGTGTCTTCAGTGAACCCGGACGGACTCGCTCTTCCTCGCTTTGACCGCGACGGTACTCCGGGTGGTTTTACCGGTCCATCCTGTTCGGCAGCAATTCCGATGGTCGAAGAAACCTTAGGAGCGCCTTCAAACGTAAAATTGGTGACGACACATCAAAGCCGTATCGATTCGATCGCGATCGGAACGCGGAGTCTGAGTTTGAACGAGGTTCATATCAAGCCGGTCGATCCGTGGTCACCGAATTACGTTGAAGATCTTTCCTTCCGAGCTTGTGTGCCGGTTGCCGATCCTTACCTGGAGCCGCCGATGCACTTCTATAATCAGGATGCAAACACCATGGGCTGGTGTACGATGTCGTACCCGACTCAAAACCCATATTGGGTCGAACTCAACAGCCGCAAAAAACCATTGGGCGCGACGATTCAAAACCAAGCGGTGAACTATCACGTTGCCCCATATAACCAGTCGGTTGCTTCGGTCAAAACGTGGGCGCCTGTGCAGAACTATACTTCGCATGATAATGCGGCAGCGGCGACCAATCTCGATGCCAACAACTCTTGTACGAGCACCGGAGCGTCGGATATTTGTTTGATGAGCCTCGGCTCGACGAGCGCGGGCGACTATGCGACTTGCTCGACGTATTTGGCTCCGGTTTCCGGTGTCCGTAACACCTGCGATCGCACCGTAACTTTTGACGCCAATCAAGCCGATCGGACGTTCCCGCTTCAAGCCGAAGACACGGACATCGATAGCATGCTCAAACAGGACTTGCTGAAAGACCGGACCTTTTCTTGTCAGTACTCGGTCAACCCGGATCCGACAAAAATCGGAGCGAGGATTCCGATGAGCGGATGCTGTGGGATCGTGAACGGCCTTCCGGTCTTGACCAATATCATGGCTGGCGCCAATCGATCGGGCCACCTCGAGCCTTTCTTGAACCCGGCGGTTCCAAACATCCGTTTCTGCGGTAATCCGGTTGATCTCCCATGAAGTTTCTGGCAGCTCTCCTCATTGCGATGACGCTCGCCGGTTGCGATCTCCAGAAAATGGCGGAGACCGAGAGGGAAATCAATGCGGCAACTGGTACCGGTACGGTATCTTACGACTGCACCTATTTTGGCCAGTACAACACCTACAACGACTGCGTCGGCGACACATACGCAAATTGCAGTACGGCTTGGCAGACTTTTCCGACCGGGGGTGTAGGAGTGTGCTATTACCCGGTGACCGGATGGGAAATGTGTAAGCAAACCACCACGGATTGGGTTTACACCGCGTGGAACGTCTGTCAGGTAGGAGTGTCCACGACTTTGAATTTAAGCCGCTCGGTCATAGGTTGCTCGAGCGCGATTTGCGCTTGCATGTACGACCCGACGCTCACGAGCTCTTGTACTGTCGGGTCATGTGGCACGCTTACAACGCCGACTCCAATGCCGACATGTGTTCCATAAAACGGTAAACGGACGCTTCAAAGAGGTGCTCTTCTTTGAGTTCCGAACTTTGCTCGAGCGCTTGAAGGGTAAAACCGATTCGCGCGATTTTATGGCGTGACCGCAGGCTTGGAGTGCGTTCGAGCAAACGCTTGACCGCTGCTGTCCTCGGGAGTTGAGACTCGATCATGATCGGCGACAAATCATTCGGGAGCTGAGCCCAACGATCCTGCGCGAATGCCTGAGCATTGCCGATCCTCGCGGCGAGCTCGTCGGCCGGTCGCGCCGGTTCTCGCGGATCAGGCAAATCGTAGAGAACGGTAACGAGATCAATGCGGTCTCCGATCGGGCCGGAGAGCTTAGATAGATAATGATCGACGTCGTTGGGACGGCAACGGCAACGCCATTTTTTGAGCCGCTCGGCCGGGAGCGGGGTGAATCCGTAAAACCGCGGAGGCAATCCTCCGCAAGGGCAGAGGTTGCCGGTGGCGACGAATTGAAAGTCGCAGTCGATCGACACCTTGCCTTGCACGCGACTCAAAAAGAATTTTCGATTTTGCAGAGGCTCACGCAGGCACTCACGCGTATCGCGCGGCCATTCTAGAAACTCGTCGGCGATGAGCACACCGCCGTGCGCGAGCGCAAGCTCGCCCGATTCCAATCGATGGGATCTCCACGAACCTAGCAAGTGCGCCGGTCGGATCTGGGAGTGGACCTGGCGGAACGGAGTCGCCTGCAGGGTTCGTGGAGATTGAGCCGGATCGCGGAGGGCCCGCATCCAGCCAAAGCGAGGGTGAGCGGATGGGGTTAAAACTTTTAACCAATCGAGAGACTGAGATTTGCCGATGCCTTTGGGTCCAAGCAGCAGCAGGTGGTGCCGTCCAGCGATGGCGATTTCCAAAGTGCGTGCGAGCGCGCGAGGAAGCGGGAGAAGGTGAGGAGTTGCGGCTCGTTCGAGCGGAAGCGCCGGAATCTCTTCGACTCGGAACATGGGCGGGGATTTCACTCTAGAAATGAGTTCCCGCAAGTGAGAGAGAACGACAACGTGATCGAGATGCGGGAGTTCGAGTCCCTGCTGTTGCCGCCAACTTAAAAGTTCGGTTAGCTCTTCGGCATCCTCGGGCGAAAGACAAAGCGTGCCGATGGGAGTCTCGAGCAAAAGTTCGATGAGTGCGGCCATTTGTCCGCGCGGTTTGATTTTGCCATCGAGTCCGAGTTCGCCCCAAGCGAGCAGGGTCTTTGGCCAGCGGATCTCGATCGAAGCTTGAAGGATCGCCGTTGCGATCGCGAGATCATGCCCGGTACCCCACTTTTTAATAGATGCGGGTGCGAGATTAATGATGATTTTCTTTTTAGGAAATTCGATTTCGGATGCGTGGAATGCGGCGACGATTCGCTCACGCGCTTCTTGAATTTCAGGCCCGGGCAATCCGAGTACGGAGAAACTCGGAATTTGAAAACGCGCATGATACTCGACGCGAATCAGCTTTGGGGTAACGCCATCATAGATCCAGGAAAAAACTTGCATGACCGCTTTGGCTGCAAGCGAAGTGCCAGCTACGCCGTCCCACGAATTTTTTTGATCATCGCATCTTTGGCTTCGTTGATCTTTGCCGATGCGTTTTGATAAAACTGGATTTGATCCTGTGCCAGACCCTGAATTTTATCGGGATGGTAGCGTTTGATCGCGTCCTTGTATGCCTTCATCACATCTTCTTCGTTGGCATCAGCACGGATTCCCAAGATTTCATGCGGTTCGCCCGAGATACGGACGCCGGGTAAGGAAAGCGGAGGAGGGCTTTTTCGAAACCTGGCGTCGGCCAGTCCCGAATCGGTTTTAAATTTTTCAAGATCGGCCCGATCGGCCTCACGATTGCGGAATTGGCTTCCGCGCCCGGGAGATTTAAATGTGACCCACGCAAAAATGATCGTGCCGATGATGATCAGGAATTGAATCGTTTGAAAATGGTCGGCGACCCATTTCAGGTTCATGTCTTTGTCTATTATATGTGGCCTGCTTCGTGCACCGCAAGTCGCATGCTTGCAAAACCGCAGTCAATGCCTTGGCAGGACGATCCGTATTCGCTTCTCCACCGCTTATTTTGGAACGAGCGTCCCGTCGATTCGGAGGAAGGCGTTTTTAGGATCTACGGTGTCGTGCATTTGTATGCGACGAGCGGAATTCACCTCTATGCTTTTTTGGAAACGGTGGAGCTGTGGGTGTTTCCGCTTGTGGAGTGGTTGAAGCTGGACCTGAAATGGATGAAACGCGCTGCACTCGCGCTTGCTCTTGCGTTGCTCGCTTGGGCTTGGTGGCTCCAAGATTTTAGACCTGGGTTTGCTCGACCGCTGGTGACCTTTATGATTCGAAAGTGGGGGCGCGAGCAGGGTGCGAAGTTCCGGGTGCTGGCACCTCTGGCGGCCACGCTTATCTTTGATTGGGTTTTTGATTTCGGTGGGGGAAAGGCGCATTACTATCTTGCGATTGCGGGAGCACTGCTGGCACTGGAGCGAGTCGAGCGCCGCCGGTCTTCGGACACGCCATCCCCGATCTGGACTCACGTCGCACTATCGGTGGGCTCGTGGATTCTGACCGCTCCGCTTGATCTCGTGATGCATCACCGGATTTCGTGGATGACGCCGGTTTATAGTTTGCTCACGCTGCCACTTTTGGCGCACATTCTCTATCCGGCGTCGTTACTGTCGCTCCTACTGACAAATGAGATTGCACCGACGTTGCTTCGTATGTGGCAATGGATGATGGATGCACTGGTCTGGATTGCGGATCACACGCCGGGCCCGGTCGGTGTCACAGGAGTGGGAATTACCGTGGCCGTCGGTTTTGCGATGGCCGCTGTCGTATATCCTCGATTTCGCGCTGGATTGATCGTCGCGGCGTTGGGCCTGCGGCTGTTACTCCCGGAGCCTTCGATGATCGCACAGCTCAACGTCCAGCAAGGGGATTCGTTGCTCGTTCGTACGCCGGCGCGGGCTGAAATGGTCGACGTCGGGCCCGAGATCGGACTTCGAAGCTCGGACTGGATCGAAAAAGAATTTGAATACTCGATCGATCACGTGGATGCGATCGTGCTTACGCATTTGGACGCGGATCATGTCCGGGGGCTCAGGCGCTTGCTTCCGTGGATGCGCGTGAATTGCATTGAAACCGCTCACGAACATTGGAAAGTGGAGGAGGGTGCTCGACTCGCCCGTGAAATCGAGCAAGAAAGTCCAGATACAAAAATTGTCTCTTCCGGCTGTTTTCAGTCGGGAACGCTCGCGTGGCTTCGCTCTCAAACCGATCGGCATTCTGGAAACGATCTGATGGCGGGCGTGGTAATCCCGCTCGCGCAAGACCGGGTCTATTTGGGCTTAGGCGACGGCGATCAATCTCAGGAAATTGAATTCGCGCACAAATTTTCGGACGCCCTAGCGATGTTTCCGCACCGGATTTGGAAGCTCGGTCATCATGGATCAAAGTATTCAAGCGGCCCGGAGTTTCTAGCTTGGCTCAGGCCCGAAAGAATCTGGCTCTCGGTCGGGCGAAAAAATGCTTACCATCATCCGCATCCGTCTACGTTGGAGCGCTTAGCCGGACTTCGTGAGTGGTTGACTTTTGATTTTCAGCGAACGGATGTCGATGGAGATCTCACCGCAAAGATTTCCCAGCCGTCGCGATTCAGCACGCGTGAGAAGTGAGTCCGGAAGAAATCAAGATTGACCGGATTCTGCCCGACGCGGTCGCCGGCATTTAAAACGACGTAACCTACGTTTAATTTTTTAAGGAGTTCAAGCGCCCGGGTTCCGCCCAAGAGCATTTCGTTGACTTCGAGTTCGCGCGCACCGTAAGAGATGCCCCACGACCAAAGCCAACCGGTGAAGCCCATCACGACGGGGCTGCCCGCGAGACAAGTCACCCAATGATTGTGGCGTTGACTGAAGAGCACGAGGTCGTCCGGCGAGTTTCGAAGGTGTTTGAACTCTTCGGCGATCGAAAACTCGTACGCGTTAAAAAACGTCGTGCCCTGATGTTTGGTGCGAAGAAAATTCAAGTCCGCCGTTCCCGACCAAATTTGCGCGCCGAATGCCGCGAGCACGACGGCGTACATCGTTTTGTGCATCGGTATCAGCTTTTCGAAGAGCACGCCGATAAACGGTGCAAAAAAGAAAAACGCGTACGTAAAGGTCTTGAGATTGTCGTACCAGTACGGCTGCAGGTTAAAGATGTTGGCGAGCACGAACAAAAACATCCCGGCTCCGAACCAAGTGCGAGCGAGCGGATAGGATTCGGTATCTTTGTTGGCAAACCAAAATCCCGTCCAAGCCATCGGCAAATAAAGCCCGGTGTTCAAAACCCAAAACAGGATCGGGTTCATCGTACTTGCGGTCTTTAAGCCGGTTTGAGAATTGGTCGCCCAGCCTGGAAGCCAAAAATCCCAAGAGAGCGAAAACTCAGGAACGCGGTTACGCAAGAGCAAGAATGCAAGGCTTGCGCAGCCGAGGACCGCGATTGCGAGCGAGTAGATAAACGTCTTGCAATCCCGCTTAAAGACAAAATAGAAGATCAAAAAGGCGGCAATCGCAATGTAGCTGTGCACATGGGTCAACGCCAGGAGCGAGAACCCAAGACCCGTGATGATCGCCGTCTTCCGGGTAAACTTGCCGGCCTCGAGCGCCTTCAAGGCCATGAACCCGAAACCGGTGAGCATCATCAGACCGAACAAAAACGCGCGCTGCGGATAAAACTCGAAGCAAACGAATTGAGTGAAGACGGATCCAGCATCGAATTGATTGGTGAGTGGATCGGTAGCCTTGAATGAGTCAGAGTTGATGAGGCCCATCCACTGATAGCCACCGACCAAGAAAAACATCGCGGTCGACGCGAAAGCGGTGACGGGTTTCAAGCCGAATTGTTTGTAAACCCGGTACACAAAAAACGGAGCGAAGAAAAGGAGCAGGAGGCTCGTCCATTCGGTCACCGTGATCGTACTCATTCCCAAAACCGCCCCGAATCCGGCCGTGATCAGGTGGCTTAAGAATGGATATTGAAATGGCGCGCCAGCAAAGACCGGGTTGTCGCCCGCGAGCCAATGCAGGCCTCTTTGCCGCATGTTTTCGATAAAAGTAAAGTGGGCGGACCAGTCACCCCAGACCGAGTAGCTATGAGCGATGAGGTTGCCGTTTGGGTCCCACTCGAGAAATGACCCGCAACATACAACCAGGTAGATCGATAGCGCAAAAATACCTAAAAGGGGTTTCATGTTTGGGGGTCCTCTATTAGCATTAGAGCATGATCATCCGCATCGTGCTACTTGTGATTTTATTGGCTTTTCGCTTTTACGATCTCGGGATTCGGCCTCCGCATCACGACGAGGCAGTCAACGGTTGGTTCGTCGACGGCATTTTGAATCGCGGATTCTATCAGTACGATCCGGGTAACTATCACGGTCCGCTTTTTTTCTATTTCCTCACGCTCTTCACCAAGATTTTCGGTCGCAGTGTCGAGGTCCTTCGCATCACGCCTTTAATTTTCGGGATGCTGGTGACGGCGACTCCGGTGCTGTTCCGTAAATGGATCGGCAACAAGGGGATGTGGGCGGCGATGTTTTTTCTGGCTGTCAGTCCGGCGATGGTTTTTTACTCTCGCTACGCGATCCACGAGATGATGTTCGCTTTCGCGTGTATTCTTTATTTTTATTATTGGCTACGTTTGCGGTCGGAGCCGTTTAACTGGTCGATCGTGACTGGCCTCAGCGTCACGATGGGCGCGATGGCGTGTTTGAAAGAGAACTTCGTGATGTACATAGCGAGTCTCGCGATCGCCGAAGTGATGACCCAGATCCTGGAATGCGATTGGTCGTTCAAACGCGCTTTTGCCAACATAAAATCGCAGCTCTCGTCGAAAAACTTTTGGATCGGCTTCGGCTCCGTGATCGGCGCTTCGATCCTGATGATCTACATCATCTACAGCGCGCTTGGACGCGATGAAAACGGATTCATGAACTTCTTCCGCGCATTCGCGATGTGGGGCGATACCGGATCGAAGGGGAATGGGCACGGCAAACCGTTCATGTACTGGGTTGACCTCATGACCGAGTTCGAATGGATGGCGATGCTGGGGCTTATCCTTGCTCCGTTCTGTATCAAGAAGGTACCGTCCGAAGTACGTCTCGCGAGCATTGTGTCGGTGGGGATGTGGCTTGCGTACTCGATCGTGAATTACAAAACACCGTGGTGCGTGCTCAGTTACTACTGGGGATTGATCCTCGTTTCGGCATACTGGCTCAACAAGTGGCTGGAATCAAAATCCAAAAAATACGCGGTCATGGCCTGCTTGTTTGCGGGCTACAGCGTCTCCGCTTACCAATCTTGGGATGCCGCTTTTGTGAATCCGGATCAGGAAGGGCACAAATATATTTACGGTCAGACCTTTCGTGATTTCATGGTGCCGCTCAATGAGATCATCAACGAAGCCCGGGCGAGGCCCGAGTTGTTTGCTAACGAGCGAATTCAAATCATCAGCACATTTACGTGGCCGCTTCCGTATGTCTTGGGCGAATTTAAGCAAGCCGGTTATTACGGCGAATCCAATGCGCCCGAAGTCCTCGATGGCGACGTGATCTTGGTCGATCAAGCGCTAGAATCGAAATTCGTGTTGAGGTTAAAAAATCCGAGCAGTTACGACCGCCTCGAAGTGCGCTCACGTCAGTGGGCGAGCCCGATGGTGATTTACCGTAAGAAGCATTAACGGATTCTACTTCCCGTCATCGTCGCTTGCGTTCGAAGCCGCGCGAAGATCGCCGGCTCCTGAGCCCGAGAGTTTTGTCGGATCGTCAGCAGGAACGTTGCCGGTGTAAGCGGTCGCTTGCTTCAAGATGTCCGAGAGAACGGTCCAGTCATCCGGATTGTTCTTGTTGTCGGTCGCTTTCCCGGGAAGCGAGAACTGGAGTCTCCAGAGAGCGTCCGGATGAATATCGCCAGTGTTCGCCCATTCGCCGCCGATAATGTTGTCGGCGATGTCGAGGTTGAGCGTGTACTCGTAGTTGAGCTCGCTGAGTTTTACTTTACCGATCGTCGTGTCGTAAGAAGGTTGTACGGTCACGTCGTTCTGTTGCATTTCATCGTCGGTGCTGTACATCTCGTCCACGAAGTAGACGACCGTTTTTACGTCGACTTGACGGTAGACGTCGTCGCCCGCGTTTTTAGCCTTTTTCGCGCGCGGGAAGTACTCGGTCTTATACTTCATGACGGCTTGGTTCCACACTTGCGGAGAGGGATCGCGGTCCATGGCAAAGCCCTGGTGCTTCTTGCCGATCTCGTTGACGAGAACGACGTGGAAAGCACCGGCATCGATGTCTTTGCAAGAGCCGTCCATACCGAAGAGACGTTTGCCGCGAGTACAGAATTTACCGACGTACGCCGACGACTTCGGCTCGAAACGGCGGGCATAGTAGTAAGCCAATAAGCCTTTGATGTCCGAAGATCCGAGTGGAACGGCCACGGCGTTCGTGATTTTCGGATTTTTGTAAACAATGGCTTGAGGCTCGTCGACGTTCAATGACGACATCGTCCAGCCGTCACAGAGGCCGTGCCACCATTCCTTGCGAGTCGGTTTGAATTTCTTGGTGACGATCTCGTGGAAAATCGGAAAATCGTATCTACCGCGAATAATGTCGAACTTCTCGGCCGGAGAGAGCAAGTTGATTTCTTGCTGGCTCATCGCACGCACGCCGGATTCACCGCGAGGAAGAACATATTTGCGGAAGTTGAAAGCCGCGTCCGGCTGCTGCCAGCGGTCGGCGATGTACGCGCGAGTTTTTGGCCAATAAGTGTCGGTCCAGCCGCGATAGGTGCGCTTACCGTCTTTGTCGACTGAAGCGTCGCCGTCGGTGAGGGTTTGGAGCTTATTGAAATTAAACTCGTACTTTGGATCGAAGTTGCGAGGATCGTTATTGCTGTTCCACTTGCCGTTTTCCGCGAACGCGGCGCTGGCGAGGAGGGTGGTCACGGCCAAAAAACCAGGCATCACATAGAGAGACGTTTTCATCTTGGTCAAATTTTTAAACTAAATTAGTGTAAAAGTCAATGGAGGACGTTGAAAAGTAGACTGAAAATGGTCCAAAAACCCCGGTAATCTTGTACGTTTTTGTCAAGTAAGATAGTCTTTGAGCTCTCGTATGAAGCCTGATTTTGATGCTTATTTCACGAATATTTACGGACCTCGCTGGCCCGCACTCCGCGAAGCGCTCGCGCGCGAGCCGGAGCGGGTGGAACGTGCATGCTTCGGCGGTTATGCTCGCTATGTAATGGATTCGGCATCGATTCGCGCCGTCCAAGCACTCGGAGTCCGCGAAGGCGATCGTGTTTTGGATCTCTGCGCGGCGCCCGGAGGGAAGGCGCTTATCCTTGCTGAAGCTAGGCCCTCACAGCTAGTGGCGAATGAGTTTTCGTCGGCTCGTCGACGCAGGCTTGAGCAAGTCGTGCGTGATCACATTCCTGAGTCGGAACGCCCACGCGTGAAGGTGACCGGATTCGACGGCAACCGGTTCGGGCTGAAAACTCCGAGCGAGTTTGATCGCGTTCTCCTGGATGCCCCCTGCTCAAGCGAGCGGCACCTCATCGAGCAAGATAAAATTAACGAATGGACCGAGTCTCGCACGAAGCAGCTCGCAAAGCGCCAGTACTCGCTCTTGTGTGCGGCGGTGCTCGCCGCAAAGCCGGACGCGACGATTGTGTACTCGACGTGCTCGATCTCGCCGCTCGAAAACGATGGTGTCGTCGAGAGATTGCTGGAGCGAAAGGGTGATCAGGTTCAATTGGATTCAGATGCCACTGGATTTGAAGGGTTGGAGCGCACACGTGTCGGATTCCAGATTTTTCCGGATCAAGCTGGCGGACAGGGCCCCATGTACATCGCTCGGTTAAAAAAATCTAATATGAGCCTAGAATCCGATCGAAAAGTCGAATCCGATGATGGTGGTGTCCAATTGCGGATTCCAAAACAAGGCCTGGATGTAGCCACCCACGGTGAGGAACGTGGGATAGATATTGGGTGAGATCGACATCCCGAACTTCAGTCGGTCATCGAGTCCGCCGTAAAAATCAAAAAATCCACCGGTGCCGTTCGGGTAGCGATGTTCCATATCAAAGGTCGTCGAATTGTAGATTCGTACCGAAGGCGAAACGGCGTAGCTGATGTAGTGGCCGATGCTCGCGTAAAACGTTTTGCGGTAAGTGAGGGTGACCGGAAACGGCTCGGTAAAAAACTGCGGGTTCAAGTTAACGTCAAAGCCGTAATTCCAATCGGACGGATAATTATCAACTCGCCAGTTTTGGTTTATATTAACCGAGGTCACGCGACCGATGCTGTTTGAGTACTCGGTCAGACTCAAACTAAAAGACGCGGAAGAAAACACTTTCCACCCCGGCACTTTGACTAAATTTGGAAAAGTAAAATTGATCGTCGGATCATACAAAGTAAAATCCTGGCCGCGAGTGATTCCGGTTTGACCGACGACGTTGTTCGCGATGTTTTGAACGGCATCGACGCCGAAGCCCACGGTCATGTCGGGGCTTACTTGAAAAAACAGACTCGTACTATGATAGAGCTGGATCGGCGAGACGTCCGGAACGTAGATGTTGTAAGTTTCATTCGAGTTCCCGATAAAACGCGGGCCCATCAGCGTGACGGTGTAGCTGCCGTGCATATTGTCGAACAGGCGTTTCCAAAAGGAAGGCTCGGGAGTGAATTCGTGAATGATCTGAGGAGGCGGGTTCCGCTGAGCCTGGTCGACGCCTTCGCGGTTTGTGGTTGTCGTGGTTTGCGCTTGCGTTGGAGTGGTGGAAAGAAGAAAGGTGACTCCTACTGAGATAAGAGTCACCGTTAAAAAACCCATTCTACGCCGCCGCTTGGAGAACAACTGAGAGTTCCGACGACGTGGAAATGGTTTTTGGCCAAACATTACTTAAGTTTACAGGAGATTCGCTCCTTTAAGAAGCGTATCGCGTTCTTTCAAGAAAGATTCGACACCGTCGATGATTTTTTTGCGCTGAGTTGCTTCGAGATCATTCTTCAGTTGGTCGCCGATTTCTTTACGAACCGAAGCAAATTCAAGCACGAACATGTGGAAGAGTGCTTCGTACTGGGAGTCGATGTGCTTCCATTCCGTATTGTTCGATAATTTATTGACGGTGTTACCCTTGCGCATATTCATCGCGATGAGGGACATCTCTTCGCGCTTCGATGAGTACATCGATTGGATGAGGTAAGCGGTGTTCCGTACCGACCAGATGTAGAGCTGCAATCCGTTGTTCGCGGCTTCTTGAGCTTTGTTTTGGAGAAGGTACAACACTTCCCACTGACGCTTCATGTATTCACGCAATTCCTGCGTGCTCGTTGGATCGTTTTGAGCGAACACTTTGGAGTTATTCTTCAAGCGATCGAGGACGGAGCCGCCATTTTTGTATTGCGACTCGAAGCTCTGAGCGAGTTTCAAGATCGGGATGTACCCCTTCGGAAGCGGGAGCGAACGATAGCGACCCGAGAGTTCGATCGTCATGTCCCGAAGGAGAATGAACGAGCGGCCCACGTAGTAGTCGTTCTGAGTTTGCTCTTTGCTCTGATCCATCACGGTATAAGGGTGATCGAGGATGAACCGGATGTTTTTATCCCAAAGATAAACCTGAACTTGATCGACGCGCGCGTGCTCGGCCTTCACGAAATCGACGAATGCGGGAGCGTAGTCTTTCGCGTTGCCCTCGATGTAGGTCAAGAAGTTCAAGTAACGATCGGTTTCAAGCCATGCGCTCTCTAAGATCATTGGCCAGTTGAGCTGGGTTTCCATCTGCTCGAGACGGCCCATCCGAGGCGCGATTTCCAGGTTTTCTTCGTAATTGATCTGAAGCGCCTTGAAGTTACTCATGCGGTCGTCCCAGGTCATGTTGTTGATGTCCGGACGATTGGCGGTCACCGGCATGTTGGCGATCACGTCGTTTGAAGCAGGAATTGCGGCTGCGGTGAGTGCGGCTGTGCTTGCGGCTCCTGCCGTGCTTGCAACTGCCGCGGAGGCCGAGGCTTCAGCGGTCTTTGCCGCTCCGAAGTGGAATGCGTTGCTCACTTTGTCCACGGTCTGCAGGTAGGCCGAACGGACGTTGCCAACCGCCCACATCGCGTGCGGGTTCATCGGCTGGGTGATAAAGAAAAACGTAAACGGGCTGTAGATCGCGAGTGCGATCGAGTAACCCATGTTGTCCTTCACCACGCTCCAGAACCAGCGGAGGGGATCCAACAGAATGCGCTCGAGAATACCCAATGTATTGCTGAACGGGCGTTTTCCGAAACGGATGAATAAATCCTTCATGTCCCGAGTGAACAGGGCAGGGAAGTAGCGGAAACGCGAAATCCTGTGGGCGCGACGTTTGGTGGTCACGATGTCGGCGCGTTCTTGGCGGAGACTCGAGATCAGGTGGTGGCGTTCTTTCCAGGTGTAAACCGGATCGAGTTCGATTTCGATCATTTGCTTGCGGAGATCTTGAATCGCAGGATCTTTGATTCCGCGTGAAACGGAAAGCTCATTGAACCGAGTTTTGTTCAGTTTGCGCAAGAATCCTTCGAGCGTATGGATCTGTTTAGTGTTGATCTTGCCGGACTTGGTTTCGGCATAGTTTGCGGCCAAAATATTGTAGATGTGGTTCAGGACCGGGCACTTCGGCTCCATGAATTTGACCGGGTGTTCTGCGAACTCATGCGAAGCCGGGCCTTCACTGAACGCGTAGCGGCCGTCGGCGCCGTAGTAGTGCGATACCCAAGCCGAACCCGGGCTCAGTAACAGCGACTGAACGACGAAGTAGTGCGACTTCGTGACGCCGAAGCGCAAGTAGGCGACCATCTTATTGTTGTAACTGAAATTGTATCCGCTCGTGTCGGTCGTACGGAAAACCGGGAGTTCGAGCAGCGGACGCTTGAACATGGCCTCTTCACCGCCGAAAACGATGGCACTGAGGAATTCGCCCAAGGTGCGTGCGGGTCTGGTCAAAAGGGTGTCGAGCTCGGCCAATACGTCCTGCTCGGTAATCACGGGTGCAATCTTCAAAGGCTGAAGTTGTGGTTCAATCTGCATATTCTCTCCAAGTCATGTCTAGGATCGCTTCGGCTTCTCAGTTCCTCAGCGAGTCCACGGTCCCTCTAAAAAAATTCCTTCGGGTCCGTTACTTTCTCAGTAATCCGTTCCGCATTTCGATCAGGTCTCCTTCACGCCAGTCGGTGCGGGGTTCGGTTTCGTACTTAAAATTGTCGGGGATGTAAGCGTACATCGGCGCCTTCAGGATGTAGCAGTAGTTCCTGTACTGATACTTGGCGAGTTCCTCGTAACTTTCGATCACCGGACAGTCGACGTTCGGGTAAACAAAGTACTTGATCCACTCCTTGATCGGGATCGGCTTATTGTCGTAGTACTTCAAGTCCTCTGCCGAGGTTCCGGCTGGCGCAAGCGTAAATGTCGGGTCCAAAACTTGTTCTTCGATCGTTCCGTCGGTTTTGCGGACGGCGACGAGCGGGGCGACGTGGTAATCCCAGTTGTAATCAAACTCGAGGTTGTAGCGATCGGTGAAAAACAGAAACGCTTTCATCGTCTTCAAACCCTTGGTTTGGTAAAAAGTGTAAGCCCAGTTATGAGCGCGTTGATGGCACTCGGAACGTTCCTTAAACACGTCGATCGGCATGGACTGGTAAAGATTCAACGCATCCGATTCAGAAATAACCGTGGGATCGTATCCTTTGAGGGTTTTCAAAGGTGAATACTGCGCAAATGCTGGGGTTGCCAGCATGAGTGCGAGTACAAAAATGTGCTGACAAGACGTAGCCATACGCTCTCCAAGGGCTCTCTCAAAAACTTTTCTCAGTATCGGACGGTCGTATTTATAAACTTAATTAGTGTAATTCGTCAACTGATTTTATTTACCCATTGTTTAATATTGACTAAAACAGTCTAAACTCATACAATCCCTGGGTATTCTTTCGACGAAAGTAGAACTGATGCGACAGCTGGGATCCACAAAGCAAACTACCGACAAAAAGACCAAACGGCCTCGCGGCCACTCTTACCAGCCTCACAAGGGTTACATCGGCAAGTACGAGGTTGATGTAGCCAACTACATCTTCAAAGCCGCTCCTCCTAAAGGCAAAGTTTTACGCGTCGGATACGAGCACTCCGAAGCTCTGGTCGATGCGATTTTGGGCCGCTCGATCCACGAACACCATCAGTCGAGCCAGCGTCTCACCCGTTTCTTGAAGAAACGCGACCTTACTTTTCAAAAAACGGATAAAGACGGCATTTACCGCATTTTCACCGTACCGGTGACGACGACCGTAGTGCCGCTTCCGAAGTCAGTTTTCAATCGCGTCGAAGCCGCGGCCCAGGTTTTGTGCGCCTCTCTCCGGATGGTTCTGCAAAGCATTTACGGATCGAAGTCCATCGCCGAGAGCCCGTTCGTTCAGTCGCTCCCGCCGAAAATTCGCAAGACTTTTTTGGCCGCAACCGAACTGTCACCGCATTATATTCCGCAACTTCACCACGAGAACATGAAGACGTATCCCTTCTTCGATAACGTGGGTCTCGATCTCGTTTTGATCGAGGAGTATTTCCAGCTTCGCGGTAACCTCACGAAGTGGATCGAAGAAGGCCGTGAAGATAAACTGCCCGAGCTTCCGTTCCGTATTCTGGAGTTGAACGCCGGCTCTCCGTCTGGCGCGTCGAACAACTTAAATATCCTCGAGGGAATCTTGCGCGAAGATCCGGCGATCCTGGACGCTGTCGGCAAAGTATTCCCGAACGACCACTTCGAAGTCCTCCGCCGTACGTATCAGTCTTTGGGCGAATCGTGGACCGGCCGCACGGACGGCGTGCAAATTATTCTTCCGCCGGGCGGCGCAAACGGCGCGAGCCCGGAGATTCATCAGCTCGCGGCGTATTCCGGTTTGATTTACTGCGATCCAAGTCAGCTCTATCGCGACGGCGAGGGCTGGATCCGCATGCGTACCGTGAACCAAGCGCTCGATCCGATCGTGACCGCCATATACTCGCGCGTCAACTCCGATAGCGCGCTCTTCGATCACAAGCAAGGGATCTTGCTCCGCGATCCGGAAAGCGGAGAGCCGATTTATGTGATCGATGTACTCAAACCCTGGAAGGATGGCAAGCCTGAGTTCGTTAAAGACACCGAGGGCGAGCTGATCCCTCTCGAATCCGATTATACGATTCCGGGCGCGGTCGATGCGATTTTAAATCGCCGCTTGTACATGGGCGGTTTGAACCGTCTCCTTGACAATAAGATCATTCTCGCGACCCTGACCGAGTTCGCTCCGGAATTCTTCCGCGTGGAGCTCGAAAAAATGGGTCTCTTTTTGAATGAGTCGCGCATTTCCCCTCCGGAATGCCTGCCTTCGACTCGTGTTTCGCTCGCGAAGATCGAAAAGAATCCGAAAGACTGGGTGATCAAATCGCCGAACTTGTCCGGCGGTACCGGCGTTTACATCCTCATGACGCTCGACGAGCGCAGACGCCGTGAAGTGATTGCCGAAGCCAAGCGCAATCCCGAACATTATGCTTATCAAAAAGTCGTGAAGATCGGCCGCATCCCGGTCGCGACTCGCGCCTCGTCCACCGGCGGCTATCGCTTTGCAAACCTGGCCGCCGACATCCGCATGTGGGTGTTCTACGGCGGAGAAGGGACTTTGCCGGTGGTGACCCACAACGCTCTCGTGCGCTATGCTCCGCGCGAGAAAGGCCCGATGAGCTCGATCGTAAACACTTCGAAAGGCGGCGGTTACGCCCCGTTCGTGGTGGTCGACGATCTGGGTACGAATGAATCGGTCACCGCACGCGAGATGGCCGCTCCGCGCGAGCCGGCACCGTTTCAAGCGCCGCTCCCGGCGTTCGTCGCGGCTCAAGTCGTGCAAGTCGCGAAACTCGTGCAAGAGCTTCGCGATATCGTGCGCTCCGAGCAAGTCGATCTTTATCGTATTTCTGGATTTTTGTATTCTTTGAAACTTCAAGTGCGTGAGATCGCGTCCTTCGTTCATCCAAAGTGCATGGAGACGATCTACAGCATGCTCGAGATCACCGAGCGCCGGATTGACGAGCGCAAGATCGCGGACTATTACTTCCGCATGAACTTCTTGCAGGCTCGCTTGGTGTCGAAGCTTCAAGAGCTTGATATGGCTTTGAGTGCCGACTTCTATATGGTGCTCGATGAGTTCAACATTCTGAACCAGGACACCGTCAACACCACTTACAATTACGAGATGAAGCGCCAGGATATCTTTACCTTCGGCCACTTCAACTACGTTCTCCGTAAGCTCGGTGAGCAAAATCCAGGTGCAAAACGCGGCTACAAAGCGATCAAAGATCTGGTTAAGGAAATGGTTAATTTGCCGTTCCCGAGCCAACCGATCAGCCCGGTGATCACGCAGCGTTTGGAGTCGCTTCTCGACCAGTTCAGCGACCTCGCCTCGCGCCGCTTGAAAGCGTCGTTCTACGCGACTGAGTTCGCGGCCTTGTTCGACGGCACTAGCCGCGAAGAACGGATTTCCTATCTTGAGACGTTCGTGATTCCGCATCCTGGTCAAGCTCCCCGCTCGGGCACCGAGTGGGAAGCGATCAACCAGCGGCTCATCACCGAATCCGAATTCATCGAGTCCGACATCCAGGCCGCACGCCAGGATTGGCTCAAAGTTTTGGAGCAGTCGCGGAAAATCCGTCCCGGCCGCCGCGAAGTCTTTATCGAGAAGTCGCGTAAGGCGCACTTTTTGAAATACCCGCGCCTCGTTGAGCTTCAGGAGATCATCGACCGCAAAGAAAACACCGACGTCGCGCCGGTCGTCGCTCTCATGAGCGTCCTCCCGTACGCCGCGTATAACTTGCGTCAGTACGCGATCGAGCAAAACGTGTCGTTCGTCGAATTGTTTTGCAATACGCTTGCGCCGGAACGGATTTCATTGCTGAGCCGCGAAGAGCGGATCGCCTCGCGTTTGAGCGCCGATCAGTTCTCGGGCGAATGCTTTGCCAAGAAACGCCAAACTCACGGCTTGATCTCGGATAGCGATCGCTACATGTGGATCGCAAAAGAGCAGAGCCCGCTCGTGCAACTCTATACCATCGGCCACGAGCTCGTTCACGCCGCTCAGATTCACGAAGTGATCGAGATGGAACGTCAGGCGATCAAGGACGGCCCTATCGCTTTTGCGCGGTTCCTGAATCATTACGGAAACTTTTTGTGTTTGGCTTCGAACACGCTTGAAAACGCTGACTCAGAAGTCGCACGTACGCGTAAACCGCTTTACGGTCTTGCCGACCGGATGGTGAGCCAGTTCTTTACCCGCGTGATTCAAGACGTGCGTGACGGCCTCAAGAAGGGGACCGCTGCCTATCACGCCGCTCTCGATCAGTACGGATCGCTCTTCGGTTACATGATGCCGGTGAGCCCGGTGGTCCGCGTCCGCGCGCTCCGCGAGGTCATTCCAGCGCTTGAGAACGCGAAGAACATTATTTTCGCCAAAGAGTGCGGTCTCGACATCCGTTTGGATGAAGTGAAGTCCGCATTGCCGTCGGCGAACCGCTTGCAGCGCTCTCGTTATCGCAAGCTCATCCGCGCGGCAGCTCGTAACCCTCAGTTGGATTTCGAAGCGTTACGGATCATCGCATCTCACCAATACTATGGCGTGATGTTTTACCGTCACGACAACCCTGAGGCGAACCTTGCGCTTCGCTGCGACTTGGGCCCGATCCATTTGAACACGGGCTATAACCAAACTCAGCAGTAACAAACTTTTCTTTCTTAAAATTTCGCATTGCTGCTTATCCACATCGAGCCCAAGATAGCTTTCCAAATTGAGGCTTAAATCCCTATCCAAATCCGAGTTCAAAAACTTCGCGGCCAAGGGCTGCAGTAGCTCCCTCGGGTTGTGATGGCCAGCCTCGAAATCCAAGGATTTTTGAAAACTCATCGACCAGTCTTTGTAGTGCTAGAGTTGTTGTAAATCGCTGCCTGATTTTTTTTGTAACAATCCGGTGTTTTTTTCAGAATTTCAGAAATGGTCTGGAATTTTAAAAAATCGGTTATTTTTTGACGGCAGGGCGCGGATAATTTTAGTATATTTACACTTGCATAAAAATGGTGGGGGGGGGGGGGGGGGGTAACTCTCTAATGAGAGGAGACGGAATGAAGTTTTATTTTTTCATCATTTCTTTTTTTGCTTCGGTTCAGGCTTCGTTAGCGGTTAACTGCGATGTTGCTTATGTCGAGAGGACGAGGTGTTGGGAACCGTGCGGATCGGCCTTGTTACAGTGCGGAAACGATTACGGTTACATAAATGGTATTGATAATTTAACCAGCGCTAATGTCGTGATCACGAGCGCTACCGGTGAAGTTAAAAAAGTGACTTTGAGTATCTCTAAAGCGCCGAAGAATATGGAAGGACTTTCCAGAAAATTACGCGAATACCTGGAAAAACAGAACATCAAGTTAAAAACAGGCGATATGGTGGTGCTGGCGCAGGTTCAATTCTCTTCCTCGCCCGATCTGTATGAAACGCCCGAGTTCAAAGAAAAAAGCACGGATCAGGATTGTCGATACACGGAAAAAGCTCCCAGTCCGTTTCATACTGACCTTAGCCAAAGCTGCTCGACTGGTTATGAAGGTGATATTTGCTACGGTAGAGCCATCTGTAAAAGCAAGGGGGGCATTGGTGATGTCACTTGTGTCGCGCAAGGTTCTTCTTGTCCTACGGCTCAAGTGTGCGCGAATGCGGAAAACCCTTGTGGAAAGATTCTGTGGCGGAAAAGAGGCGCTAAAGAGCCTAAAGCTGATGATCCCGTCCCGGCCTCGGTAAAACCTGCAAAATGAGATCGTGTTTTTATAAAACGGTCTTTATCATCGCTCTGTATTCGGCGCGCGTTCAAAACGCGTCGGCGAATTTTACCCAATTCCCAGAAAAGGGGCGAATCGTCGGCATGTCCGAGAATTCGGTGGATGTCGTGCTTATGCAAAGCGCGCGGAGATGTCGGGTGGAAAAGTCCGGACTCCGATCCAAGGATTTGTCGTTGGGAATCATCATTGAAGTCATCCCCAAAAAATGCTGGAAAAACTAGAAACGATTGCCGGTGTTTTATCATCATAAATCACAACTGAGTTCACGATTTTGTTCATCCGTTTGTAATTATAGCGGAATAACGATGTTGCTACTCCTTGTTTTTCATGTCTTATAGACACATAATATATCCCGTAAATAGTCGGTTCTGAAAAAATCTGAATTTTGATATAGCCTTTACGAACCTCAAACCTCGATATCCTGCAAAAAACCGATCGCGTCTTCGACGCGCACGCCGTCTTGCGTGTTGAAGGCGCGATCCAGGTTTTTGACGAGTTGCAGTTTGCGCGCGTCCTTGAAATGCTTGCCGAGCAAGCGGAACGATCTGCTGACCTGATCGTCGCTTAATTTGACTTCGATGAGGGTTGCCGGTTTTTTCGGTTGCAGGACCAGGAAATCGATTTCTTTGTCCTTGTCCGTTTGGATAAAATGCATCGCCGCTGGCTGGCCCCGGGTCTCTCGCATGGAATCGATTTGTTTTTTGATCGCGAGCGCCGCCATGTTTTCGAGTTTCGCGGCTTCGTCACCGTCGACTTTTCCGAGGTCGTAGAAATAAAACTTAAAAGCCTTCTTTTTGGCCCGGGCGATGTTTTTTGAGTAGGGTTCGAGCTTGAACCCGATGTAGAGCGTTTCGAGGGTACGGATCCATTTTTTGACGGTTTTGTCGTCGCGGTCCAGGTCTTCGGAGAGGGAATTATATGAAATCGTGGAACCCACCCGTGCCGCGAGCAAGTCGATGAGGAGGAGCATCCCGTCGATGTCCCGGATCGCTTCCAGCGTGATCAAGTCTTGCCGGATGATGATGTCGGAGTGGCCTCTCTTCCATTGCTGGTAGAATTTTTGCGTGCCCTCCAGGTACGGCTCCGGAAAATTGCTGATGTTGATGAGGGTTTGGTAAGCCTCATCCGGTTTAAATGCCGTCCCTTGAGCGTGCTTGAGTTCCTTCAGGTCGAGAGGGTGGAGAGAGTACGAAAAAAACCTGCCAGCCAGGGAATCGCCCGTTTTTTTCAGCAGGTCGAGCCGCGCGCTGCCCGTGACGATGATCGCCTGTTTTTGCAGGTGCCCGCCGTCGTAGAGTCCCTTGAGCCATGCCTTCCAGTTCTTCATTTTATGGAGTTCGTCGAAGACCACGACTGGCGCATGGTAATCCCAGGATTTATTTTTGAATGCGTTCCGGTCCTTTGAATCGTCGTAATTGTAATAGGCGATTTTTTTGCCGAGCAACTCCTTGACCAAGGTCGTTTTACCCACCTGCCGCGGACCGGTGATGAGGATGATTTTTTTTTTCGAGTACTCGAGAATATCCCGAGCCAAAGTTCTCCTAATCATGGGTTCAATTTTCGGATTGTAATCCGAATTTTGCAAGTAATTTTCGGATTACAATCCGAAAATTGTAATTACTGAATTTTCACGATAAATATCAATAAGTTGATTAAGGAATGGGTCTTCTAAACCACGCGCCCGAGCAAAAATCCGAAGTTATATCCCATATGGAGCAGGATCGTGAGGCCCACGCTTCGGCCTTCCTGATAGATTCTTCCCCACCATAGGCCGAGCGCCAGCGTATATCCCGTTTGAAACAGTACGAATGACTTATATTCCGGCGGTACCGTCGAGTACGCTTCCAAATGCCCAATCGAAAAAAGTAGAGCCGTAACGACCAACGGTGCCCACGCAACCACGCGCGGCCATCGATCGGTCATGGCTTCGAGAGAGAACCAAAGCGCTTGCCGATAGAGCAATTCTTCGATGATCGAGCCGACGACGAGGAGGAGCGCGATCATCACATGGTGCGCGGGATTTCCGAATTCCAAATGATCAAACGGAATCGATAGGCCGATCCAACTCGCCATTTTAAAAGTGAGCGTGCCCATGAGCAGCGACGTCGCTACCAGAGCGCCGGCGATCCGGCTTGCGCCGAAACGGAGACGGAATTTTCCGTTCGCGAAGAAGATAATACCCAAAACGGAATAGCCGAGATCGAAGGCAAGTCCGGCAAACTCGTGAATCGAATCGAGCCAGTGGGCGAGGAAGAGTCGGGCGAAGATAAAAACTAAAAACCAAACGGCGGCAAAGATCGCTTCGCCGGTGGAATGGGAAATGGTTTGTTCTTCGTTGTTTAAAATGAGGGGTTGCTCCCTATTTTCAACATCCTGTTAAAAATGCCCGCCACGCGGGCACGACCCGCTACCCATGATTTCCCGTTTCGGTCGATCATTCAACCGTCACCGATTTTGCTAAGTTACGAGGCTTATCGATGTTACGGCCGAGCGCTTTGGCGCAGCCGTAAGCGAGAAGCTGCAGAGGTACGACCGATAGAATCGGCTGCGTTCCCCACGCGCTTTCCGGAAGCCCGATGAACTCGTCGCCGCCGCTGAGGCACTGACGTTTGATTTGCTCGTCGGTTTCGCTGCCGATCGCGATGATATGCCCGCCGCGCGCGCGAATTTCTTCGAGATTCGATAAAGTTTTAGAATACCAATCGTCCTTCGGCGCCAACGTGACGACGGTGATGTCTTTGTCGATGTACGCGATGGGTCCGTGCTTGAGTTCGCCCGCGGCGAATCCCTCGGACGGAAGGTAGGTGAGTTCCTTCATCTTCAAAGCGCCTTCGAGTGCCATCGGATACATCGTCCCACGGCCGACAAAGAGGACCATGCGGCGGTCTTTGAGCTTTTCACCGATCTTGATAAAAGTCTCGCTCTGTCCGAGCACGCGATCGAGATCGTGAGGCAGACGTGCGAGCGCGCGGAACGACGCCAAGTCCAAGTGTCCGCGCAAACGGCCCACGTCGAGCGCCAGGGTGCAAAGCACAGTGAGTTGCGCGGTAAATGCCTTTGTCGAGGCGACGCCGATCTCAGGACCGGCTTTGGTCGGATATTGGAATCCGCTCTCACGCGCGATCGTCGATGAAGGCACGTTGCAAATTGAAAACGTCGAGGCGCCTGCCGCATTCGCCAGTCTCAGGGCCGCCAAGGTGTCCGCTGTCTCACCCGACTGTGAGATCACGCCGACGACGGTGCCCGGCGCAAGCACCGGCGAGCGATAACGGAACTCGCTCGCGATATCGACTTCGCAATCGATCTTGGCCCATTTTTCGAAAAAGTATTTCGAGATAAGTGCCGCGTGATAGCTCGTCCCGCAAGCGATCAAATAAAGTTTCTTTACGTTCTTCCAAAGCACTTCGTGCGCTTTCTGGTGGTCCCAGATAAACGGCTCGTGCTCTTTGGCCGGAAGACGGCCCGACAGAGTATCGGCCACCACGAGCGGCTGTTGGAAAATTTCTTTGAGCATGAAGCTATCAAAGCCGTCTTTTTCGACCTTGTCGGCGGTCCAATCCATGCGTTCGAGCTTCGGGGCGTGAAGCGCGCTCGAGCCGGGGGCTCGGGTCCAAAACTTTCCGTTCTCCGCGACCAAGATCTCGCCCTTGGGCAAAAAACAGACTTCGTTGTGATAAGGAATGATCGCTTGGATGTCGCTTGCGATGAGGCAGCCGCCTTTGAGTGGAGAAGCGACAAGGGGCGCGCCGTTTTGCACGCCGAAGATTTTGCCGGGTACTGAACGCGCCATGAGTAAAATCGCGTAATGGCCATCGACTTCTTTCATCGAGGTTTCGAGCGCGGAAATCAAGATGTCTTCGGCGCTGAGGTTGGGCTGCTGATCTTGAATTTTGCGGCGGTGGAACTCGATGAGTTGCGCGAACACTTCGGTGTCGGTCTGAGAGCTGAAGCGCACGCCGGTCTTTGTGAGACGGTCTTTGATCTCCGAATAGTTTTCGATGATGCCGTTGTGGACGAGCACGAGATCACCCGCGCGGTGAGGGTGCGCGTTGGTTTCGTTCGGCGCTCCATGAGTGGCCCAACGAGTGTGGGCGATCCCCATTGTTTCGCGTTGACCCGAATCGAGTGTCGCGTCCGCGAGGCCCTGTACTGGCCCGGCGTTGCGTTTGATCACGTAATCTTTTTCAGAAAAAAGCGCCAAGCCCGCCGAGTCGTATCCGCGATACTCGAGGCGTTTTAATCCGTCTAAGAGATAGGGTTTTGCAGTTTTTTGGCCTACATAGCCGACAATGCCGCACATCGATATTCATCATCGGCGATTGCACCTGGGAATACAACCGAGGAATACATATAGAAAGTGGGTTGAATTAGGTGTTGTCACGTCTCAAAAAGTCTGCATATAATGTGCCTATCAAGATAACAATATGAAAGGACCTCTACATCGTGACTAAGTTTTCAATTATTGCAGCGAGTCTATTGATGGTTGCTACGTCTTACGGCGCGTCCGAAAAGCCGAAAGCAGCTTCCGATGAAAAACCAGTAGCCGCAAAAAAAATCGACGCGAAAACCGAAACCGTGAAGCTCGACACCGGCGCCAGCAAAATCAGTTGGGTTGGCAAAAAAGTTGCGGGTTCGCACCACGGAACCGTCGCGGCTAAAGAGGGTTCTTTCGAAGTGAAGAATGGCGTCGTCTCTAAGGGCGAAGTCGTGGTTGATCTCAACACCATCGCGGACGAGGACCTCACTGATGCCGAATACAACAAAAAATTAGTCACTCACTTGAAGAGCCCGGACTTTTTCGACGTCGAGAAATTCCCGACTGCGACTTTCAAAATCGATTCGTTCCGCGAAGTTCACAACATCACTCCGGGCGAGCCAAACGCGATCGCTAAAGGTATGCTCACGATCCGTGGCATCACTAAGCGGTACGAAGCGAAATTATTCTATACTCCGAGCGACACGGGTTTCGGTGTGAAGGGTAAAATTCAAATCGACCGCACCCAATTCGGTTTGAAATACAACTCGAAAAAATTCTTCGATCCAAAAGTATTGGGCGACAAGCTCATCGACGACAAATTCGAAGTCAATTTGGATCTTGTAGCGAAGAAGTAATTTTGCGCAACGCGAACTCTCTGTTTTAAAAACATTCGAGGCCACTACGCAAGGTTTATACGACGCGGCTGCTAAAATGACGCGAGTCTCAACAAAAAGTACGGGGTGACCTTTTTTAGTAAATCTTTTGACTGACCATCGGGCTCCGGCAATACTTAAAGTGTAGTTTCCGCTCACGCATGAGGCGCGGGCTCGCACCTAGGAGACAACTTTGAAAAAAGCCTTCATCCTCGACACGAACGTCCTTCTCTTCGATCCACTTGCCATCTTCAAACTTGGAGCCAACGACATCATTATCCCGATCGTCGCGATCGAGGAAGTCGACCGTTTCAAACGCGAAATGAGCGAGAACGGCCGCCACGCACGTCACTTCACGCGATTGATCGATGACATGCGCAAGGATGGCGAACTCGCAAAGGGCGTAAAACTTCCGAATGGAGCGATTCTCTCGGTTGAACTCGGCGGCGGTGATACTCCGCTTCCGTCCGAGCTCGGCATGGACAAGGCCGACAACAAGATGCTCGGCCTCGCACTCATGCTCAAAAAAGAGCAACCGCGCCGTCCGATCGTGTTCCTCACCAAAGATGCAAACTTGCGTATCAAGGCCGACGCGCTCGGCGTCACCGCTGAAGACTACGAACAGTCGAACGTTGAGCCGGAATCGCTCTACACCGGTTCGTCGACCATCAAGGTCGATCCATCGATGGTGGACGAGTTCTACGCGAACAAACGTCTTCCATACTCCGACAAAATTTTCGAACACGATAAAGAAGCGGTGAAGCCTCTTTATCCGAACCAGTACGTGATCTTGAAAGATTACGCGAACCCGACTCACACGGCGATGGGCCGTTACTCGAAAGAACTCGACTCGATCGTTCCGCTCGTGAAGCCGCCGGAGGGCTTGTGGGGAATTTTCCCGAAGAACGCCGAGCAAGCGTTCGCGGTGGATGCGCTCCTCAATGACGAAGTGAAGCTCGTGTCACTGTTAGGTAAAGCCGGTACCGGTAAAACATTGTTTGCAATCGCTGCGGGTCTCGCAAAAACCGTCGACGAAGGCGTGTATCACCGCTTGCTCGTATCTCGTCCGGTGTTCCCGCTCGGTAAAGACATTGGCTTCTTGCCGGGTACCGTCGAGGAGAAGTTAAATCCTTGGATGCAACCGATTTACGATAACATTGACTTTCTCTTTGGTACGACCGCGAAGTCGCGTCGTGGGGCAGGCAAGGGTGCTCAAGAATTGATGAACCAAGGGATGCTCCAGATCGAGCCGCTGACTTACATCCGCGGTCGCACGATCCCGCAGCAGTATTTGATCGTCGACGAGAGCCAAAACTTAACTCCGCACGAGATCAAGACCATCATCACGCGCGCGGGCGACGACACGAAGATCGTGCTCACCGGCGACTCGTTCCAGATCGATAACCCGTACGTTGACTCGGCCAACAACGGGCTCGTGTACCTCGTCGATCGATTCAAGGATCAATCGATTTCGGCTCACGTCACGTTCCTCAAAGGCGAGCGTTCTAAGCTCTCCGAACTCGCAAGTAACTTGCTGTAAGCTCGGCGCCATTGAGGTCGACGCGAGGAAAACAAAAACTTCCCCAGGCTGTGGGCCTCGATTCAAATTATTCAAATTTCTGCGTCACGTACTACTGGTTTTGCGACGGTCGACGAGCCATTTCAAGCTCGTGTTCCAGATGCCGTCTGTAAGAACTCGCGAGTAAACGGAGTTCTTCGGTCTCGGCGTGAGACTCCAGCGCACGGAATAAAATGCGCCCGCGGACCATCATGGTCGCCGTAAGTTTACCCGTCGTAGATCTTTCCTCCTGAAATTGAACCATTTCTTCCAAAAGTTCGATTTTATTCATTCGGTTGATCTTTGATTGGTATTGAGGGTCGTTTCCTGTCCCCTCTCTTTTTGTTCGCTCTGCCACTAAATCGATGACGTTCTCTTGCTGCTGCTTCAACATACTAAAGAAGTGGAATTGCGAGCAGTGTGCCAACTTTGTTCGTCCTGTTGATTTTTAAATATTTAATAAATATCAATCTTTTATGGGTCAATCAACGAAAGCAGTTTAGTTGGGCGAATTGCTTCGCGCGAGAAATTGTTTCAAAAAGCGACCACCGTTTCGACGACGGTTTTATGACGACATTATCAATTGTCAAAAAACTTTCGCAGCAGCAAAATTGTTTCGTCGCCGATAAGCGAGAATGCGCAAGATTCTCTTCGTTGTCGTGTTCGTCATCGTCGCGTGTACCCGAAACGTTCCGATCGGGCGCATGCCCGCTAGCCTGTCTCATGACGAGGTCGTTGCGGGAACGAAAGAGCTCATTCGCCGCGCAGAACGGACAAAAATCGATTATGGGGAGTATCGCAAAGCTGCGATAGATTTTAAAAACTGTTACGCGACGATCGGCCCCGAAGCGGGGAAGTACGAGATTTACGTCGCCCGTACTCGCGAACCCGTAGGTGTGGTCGGAAAGCTTTTGGTCGAGCGGACCAAAGAGGTCAAGCCGCTGAATTTTGAAGATGAATTGCACGAGGCATTGAAAAAATGCAATTGATGCTTGTGCTCTTTTTGTTTTTGTCGCCGAAGTCGGGATGGGCGGGCGTTTATCATCAAGATGCGAGGACTCCTGAGCAGGTCTTAGATCGTTTTGTTGAGGATGGCCGTGATTGTCCCTATACGTTAAGCGACCCGTGCGATCGCGAGCGTTTTGCCGTTTACCCCCCTGAAAAGCTCGTGGAAGAAATTAGTCATTATGCTGTGGCCAAAAAAGGCCATTTGATTACCGCTGAAACGTACGATGAACTCGTCGACTCTAAAAAAGAGATGATCGCGCTTCCGGACAGGAAAGTTGAGCCGGAGATCCAGACCGCGGTGGAGCGTCTGATGAAATGCGGCCCACTTAAAGGCTCGGATATTCAGGTGATGATGGGAGACGATTCAAGAAGCGGTCCTAACGCTTTCTCGGACTCTTACCGTAACCGCATCCTCTTCGGCAAGACTATTTATAAGATCTACAGGAAGTTCGGTTTGTCTCGTAAAAAACTCGATTCGCTCATCGGGTTCGTGATTGCGCACGAGTACGGGCATTTCATTGTCGACACTTATGCGAGAGACGCTGCGGATCATCGGTCTGCCGGCGGTAATCGGGCTGGAATTGAAATATACAAGGATATCAAAAATAAGAACGGTAAAGACGGATTGAGCACGGAGGGCGAAGTTTATCACGATGAGGTGGATGCTGTGGCGGCCCAACTGCTGGCTCGTTGCGGGTTGCCTGTTCCAGAGTTGGATTTACTCATCCGGGGCCTTGGGGGTAACCCCCAAGAGTTCAGCTACTGTCAAGGAGCCCGCCGGCGTGCGCTTAATATCCGTAAAAACATGGAACAAGACGCAGCGTTGGGACGTTGACGCCCTAAGCATCAAAAAGATGTCAGACACCTTTCTCTCAACTTCCACTGGGTATTTACCGACACGGTTAGTAGGGAAGAGTGCGTCTTCCCACCACGGTTAATTAACCGAATACGAGGATCGTATGATGAAAATATGGATATTGATTCTGACTTTCTTAAGCGCGATTAACGTCGCGAAGCCGCTCGCGTATGCGTTGCAAGGAAACTCGTTCCAAGACGATGCCCGCGACATGCTCCGCAGCGAGACAGAAGAAAACGAGAACGCTGATGCAACTTCGCGTTGGGGGCAATCCGTTCGCAACCATAATCAGGCTGAATACAAGCGTGTAACCAAAGTGACCCCGATCGCGGAATCGAGTTTCGCCCACGAGTCAAACCGTGCGCCCGCTTCTCAGCGCGGACCCGCTGCCCTTCCGGAGCAGCAACCGCAAGTTCATTCGGACGAAGCGCTCCCAGCCTCGGCGATGATTCGCGAAGCGAAGAAAAACAAAGCTTACCAAGAGACCGCGGTGATCGCGAATGATCAAGGGTTCTTCCCTTCGACCGTGTTCGTGACCCAAGGGATTCCGGTCCGCATGTTCGTGACCGGCGCATCGGCGAAGTCGGGCTGCTTTATTATGGACAGCTTCGGCGTCCGCCGCCAGATTCGCAGTCAGCGTATCGAAGAGATCAGCTTCACGCCTGAAACTCCGGGCACCTATACGTTTACTTGTCCGATGAACGGCGCCAGGGGTTCGGTAGTGGTAAAAGAAATCGATCTCGGCACGCGTATGCCGGCATCGGCACAGGTATCTCAGGGCGACGGGGAATAAGACGGAAGACGGCAGGAATTTATGTCATCAATGAGCTCCAGCAACAGTGTTTTCGAAGATTCGGTCGGGACTTTTCTAGCCCCGATCGCGTCGTTTTTGGCGGATGACACCATTTCGGAAGTCATGATCAACGGCCCGGCCGAGATCTTCGTCGAACGCCGGGGCTTGATCGAAAAAACGCAAGCGAGTTTTCGCGACGAACAGTCGCTGATTGCCGCCGTTCGCAACATCGCTCAGTTTGTGGGCCGCCGGATCGACGAAGATAATCCGGTGCTCGACGCACGGTTGCCCGACGGTAGCCGCGTATGTGCGGTTCTGCCTCCGTGTGCTCGCAAAGGTACGACGATGTCGATTCGAAAGTTCTCGAAAGGCAATCCGACTTTCGTGGATTTGATCAACCGCGCGTCGATTACCAAAGATGCGGCAAGATTCTTGGATGTTTGCATTTTCCTCGCTAAAAACATGATCATTTCGGGCGGTACCGGTAGCGGTAAGACGACGCTCCTGAACGTTCTGGGCTCGCGCATTCCGCAAAATCAACGAGTCCTCGTGATCGAGGACTCATCGGAATTAAAAATCAACACCGACCACGTCGTGTTCTTTGAAACCAAACACGGCGACGAAAATGGAGTCGGCGCGGTGACCATCCGCGATCTCATCCGCGCGGCTTTGCGTCTGCGTCCTGACAGGATCGTGGTGGGGGAAGTCCGCGGCGCCGAAGCGCTCGACTTGATCACCGCGATGAACACCGGTCACGGCGGCTCGATGGGCACGGCTCACGCCAACACGCCTTACGACGCGCTCGTACGCCTCGAAACCCTCGCGATGATGGGCGACTCGAACGTCCCGCCGGCAGCGATTCGTCGTCAGATCGCGTCAGCGATTCACATCGTGGTGCAAATCAAACGCATGTCCGACGGTTCACGCCGCGTGACGAACATTACCGAAGTCAATCCGGAGATCGACGACGCGGGTAAATATGTCGCGCGCGACATTTACGAATTTATTCAAAAAGGCCGTACGGCCGACGGCAAAATCGTCGGCGAACTCGTTCCGACGGGGTATCTTCCGAGCTTCATGAACGAGATCGAGATCAACCGTCTTCCATTCGGGAAAGAAAAATTCAGCAAGCCTAAGGAAGCGGCATGAACGAAATCCACACGGGTGGTGAGAAGTATGACTTCGACCTCGTCGTGATTGGATCGGGCCCCGGTGGTCAGCGCGCCGCCGTTCAAGCCGCCAAATCCGGAAAAAAAGTCGCTCTCATCGAGAAGAGCGAGCAAATGGGTGGTGCGTGCGTTCACTACGGAACGCTTCCTTCGAAATCACTTCGTGAGTCGGTGTATCGGTGGTCGCTCGGTTCAAAAGGCATCTTAGGCCGCATCGATCATGGCGCGGGAATGAGCGAGTTCAATCCCGACGTACTCCCGGATATGGCGCGCCTGATGCGCCGTAAGGAACGCGTGATTGACAACGAGTCTAAAATCGTCGACGAACAATTAAAGCGTAACAAAGTTCAGGTGTTTCGCGGAGCCGGACGCTTTAGCGGCGACCATGAAGTGAAAGTCGTGCACGCCGACAATACGGCTTCGATTTTGAAAGCGCAGTTCGCGGTCATTGCGGTCGGCGCGCGTCCGATCAAACCGCAATACGCCCGCGGTAAATTGCCGTTCGTGTTGGATAGCGACACCATTCTTCAACTTAAAAAAACTCCTAAGACGATGATCGTTCTTGGTGCGGGCATCATCGGTTGCGAATACGCGAGTATATTCCAAGCGGCGGGCACGCACGTCACATTGATCGATAAACGTCAGGAAATCCTGTCGTCAGTCGATCGCGAAATCGTATTCCACTTGGTGGACCGCTTCATGAGTCTCGGGATGGACATCATCCTCGAGGCCGAAACTCAATCGATGGAAGTCACTCCGAACGGCGGCAAGATTACTCTCAACAGCGGCACCACGCTCGAAGCCGAACATTGTCTGGTCGCGATGGGCCGCCAGGGGAACACCGAGGATTTGGGTCTCGATAAAGTCGGTATTGTTGCCGATGCCCGCGGACAAATTAAAGTGGGTCCGAGATACCAAACTACGGCGCCGTGGATTTACGGAGTCGGCGACGTCATCGGATTTCCCGCCCTGGCGTCGACTGCGATGGAGCAGGGCCGAATCGCGGTTTGCGACGCTTTTAAAATCACCGAGCAGCTCAGTGGTTTCGAAGTCTATCCTTACGGCATCTACACCATTCCGGAGATCTCGACGATCGGAAAGAGTGAAGAAGAGTTGCTCGAAAAGATGATCCCGTTCGTGGTCGGCCGCTCCCGCTACAAAGAGATCGCGCGCGGTCAGATCGTGGGCGACGACTGGGGGATGCTCAAACTCCTCGTTCATCGCGATACAATGCAAATTCTGGGAGTGCATATTATCGGCGATAACGCCGCCGATTTAATTCACATCGGCCAAGCGGTCATGCAGCTCGGCGGGGATTTAAAATATTTTATCCGCAGCGTGTTCAACTATCCGACACTAGCGGAAGCCTACAAGACCGCGGCGTTCAACGCCTATAACCAGATTCTCGGTCGTCCTAGCCACGACTAAAATTATCAACTTCATCACTGATTGAATTGAACTCCGACAACAAACTCAGTTGTTTGACAGCGGCACATTATTTATCTAGTATCCGTGTAAATATTCCGCTTAACGAGGAGCTTTATGAAAATCATTATCGCACTTTTGTTCGCCGTAACTTCGACAGTGTCTTTCGCACAAGAAAAAGCAAAAGATCCGCATCCGTTCGTGACTGAAAAAACTCTCGACGAGAAACTCACGGATAAAGACCGTATTATCATTGTCGACGTCGGTGCTGAATGGTGCGGTTGGTGTAAGAAGCTTGAAGCCGAGTCCCTCCCGGTTGCCGAAAAACAATACGGCGATCAACTCCGTATCTATCACATCGACGATACTGAAGGCGGGGCTCGCGGTTGGGTACAAGCTCACCATGTGACTTACTCTCTCCCGGGGATCACCCTTGTTCGTAACGGCCGCGTTCTTTCTCGTAGTCACGGTTATCGCGAACCGGAAGCTTTCTTAAATTGGATCCGCGACGGCTTGAACGGTAAAGGCGAGTTCCACACTAAAGAAAAGAACGGCGAGGACGACACCGAAGAAACAAAGATGATTCTCTCTAAAGAGCAGATCGAAAAGCTCGAGAAGTAATCATGACGAAGTTTATTGCCGTATTGGCGTTGATTTGTTCGTCACAGGCATTTGCACAGACGAAAGAAAAAGTAGTCGATCCGCATCCGGTCGTCGATAAAGATACACTGGACGCAAAACTCATGGACCGCGACCGCATCATTATTATCGATGTGGGCGCCGAGTGGTGCCATTGGTGCAAAAAGTTGGAAGCGGACTCTCTGCCTGAGGCAGAAAAAGCCTACGGCGATCAGCTCCGGATCTATCACATTATCGACAACAGTTACGAAGACACCACGCCGACTCAAAAGTGGGTGGAGTCTCGTCACGTGACGTATTCACTCCCGGGTGTAACGCTCGTTCGTAATGGACGCGTGCTCTCTCGGTTTCACGGATATCAGCCTGCCGATAAGTTCTTGGGTTGGATTCGCGACGGGTTGAACGGCAAGGGTAAGTTCCACACCAAAAAAGAAGACGGCGTGGAAGAAACCGAAGCGACGAAGCTGATCCTCACCAAAAAGCAAATCGCGACCCTCGAGAAATCGAACTAAACTAAATTCATTGATCCATTCACCGATCAATACATTGATCGATAAATAGTCGATATTTAAGATCAGACTTCGAAGGCAATCGTCGCGCAAAATGACTGTCTGAGCATGGCTTCGCGCGCGGGCACAAAACCGGGCGCTCAGCCTGGAGGCCAAGTCATCGGGCGTCCAGCAAGCAAGTGTAGGTGAATGTGGAACACGGTCTGGCCTCCGTCTCCGTTACAGTTCATCACCACCCGGTAACCCTTTTCGGTCACCCCAAGCTGGGTCGCGATTTCCTTGGCCGCGAGGAACAGATCCCCGACGTAGTGGGCGGTCTCGGGTGTTAGGTCGTTGATGGTGGGAATTTCGGCTTTGGGAACAATCACGATGTGGTGCGGCGCTTGCGGATGGATGTCCTGGAAGGCGCAGACCTTATCGGTTTCATAGACGATTTTTGCGGGGATCTCACGGTTGATGATCTTGGTAAAAAGAGTTGCCATAACGCCTTTATTTTCGCTAAGGTAGGGCTATTATGTCAAAGAAACTTTTTGTCGGAAATTTACCGTTCGAGGTGAATGACGCGGACCTCGCCTCAGTGCTTGGTGTTGCGGGTACCGTCGTCAGCGCGAAGGTCGTCATCAATAAAAAAACCGGTCGCTCTAAAGGCTATGGCTTTGTGGAGATGGAAACCGAAGAGATGGCTCAAGCTGCTGTCACCAAATTTGAAGGCGCCACCCTCAACGAGCGCGCGATCACGGTTCAAATCGCCAGCCCTAAAATGGAAAAAGACGCCGCAGCCGAAAGCGCAGCAGAAACAGCTGATGCCGGCGCGACTGAAACAGCAGCAGCCGAAACTCCTGCGAGCGATACGTCGACCGCATGACCAACTGGACGAGCTTCGGATTCTCACGGTTCTGCGCTTTGTTTCCAAAGGTCGAACTTGGAAATCCACTCGCCAATGCCCAAACGTTTATCACTGCTTGTAAAGCCGCAACTGCGGGTGGGGCGTCGGTTGTCGCGACTCCCGAGCTCGCATTGACTGGATACACGTGCGAAGACCTGTTTCATTCCGAAGCCCTCATCCGCGACGTCGAAGGCGCCCTCATTAAAATCCGCGATGCGAGTAAAGATCAGGCTGCGGTCTGGGTCATCGGCGCGCCGCTCAGACTCGTCGATGGCCGATTGCTCAACGGCGCATGGGTCATTTACCAAGGCAAAGTCTTGGGTGTGGTTCCTAAAGTATTCCTCCCCAACATGGGCGAGTTCTACGAACGCCGCTGGTTTGTGACCGGTCGCCGTGTTCACGAAAAAATCACGCACCCTAAGCTCGGCGAGTTCTGGGTATCAGTCTCTCAGGTGTTTTCGATGGGCGCGATCCGCTTGGGCGTCGAGGTTTGCCAAGATCTTTGGGGGCCGGAGCAAACATCCACACGTCTCGCGCTTAAAGGCGCAAACCTCATCGTCAACTTGTCCGCTAGTACCGAGCTCGTAGGCAAGCCCGCTGTGCGGCGCCGCTTGGTGCAGGTTCAATCGAGCCGCTTGCTTTGCGCTTACGCTTACGTCGGCGCGGGCACTTACGAGTCGAGCAAAGATACCGTGTTCTCCGGCCATAGTTTGTTCGCCGAGCTTGGCGACATCTTCGCGGAGAACGAGCCCTTCGATCAGTCCCGCGATCACCTGATGGTGGATTTTGATTTCGAACGCATCTTGAATGCGCGCACCAAAGATATTTGTTTCTTGGAGACCGTGGATGAGGCGAGTGCTCACGGGTACCAGCCGATCATTCATGCTTTGCCGCTTCCGGTACATAAACTTGACGAGCTCAAACGCCCGGTCGAGCCGTATCCGTTCATCGGCGAGATTCCGGACTTCGAAGACGTCCTCGCGATTCAGTCGCAGGGACTTTGGCGTCGCGTTCAAAGCGCGAATTCAAAAAGTCTGATCATCGGAATTTCGGGCGGGCTCGACTCCACCCTCGCGCTTTGCGTCGCCATGCGAACCAAGGCGCTCTCGGGCGGCAAGCTCAAAGTGGTCGGCGTGATGATGCCGGGTCCGGGCACCTCGGAGAAGACGCTCAATATCTCGCGCGTCCTGCTGGAGAGCGCGCAGGTCGACCAAACGATCGAAGTCCCGATCGATCCGGCCGTGCAGCAGCACTTGAAGGATTTGGGCAAGACCGACCAAGATCGGAGCGTGGTGTTTGAAAACGCACAAGCGCGCGAACGGACGCAGATTCTTTTTGATCTCGCCAACGAGCACGGTGGACTCGTCGTCGGCACGGGCGATCTGTCGGAGCTCGCGCTCGGTTGGTGCACTTTCAACGCCGATCACATGGCTCACTACGCGGTCAATAGCGGGATCCCGAAGACCGTCGTCAAAGGTCTCGTGGGATATTGGGGCGAGATCGCGCAGCACCGGGGGCTCAAAACCGTGATCGAAAAAATTCTCGATCTTCCGATTTCGCCGGAGCTTTTACCTCCGGGCGAGGGTGGGGAGATCAGTCAAGAGACCGAAGCGATCATCGGCAGCTACGATCTTCACGACTTTTATCTCTATCATTTTTTGAACCACGGCTATTCGCGCGAAAAGATCCATGCGCTCGCCGAGGTGGCGTTCAAGGACGATCGCGAGCTGCTCGGACAGATCGACCGCTCGATCGAGATCTTTTTCAAACGGTTTTTCAGCCAGCAGTTTAAACGCACGACCCTTCCGCCGGGACCAAAGGTCCATCAAGTGGGGCTATCGCCGCGTTCGGATTTTAGATTGCCCGACGAAATCAAGTGAGAGAGCACGACGACTATGTTCATCATCCCGAAGTTTAAGCCGGTGAAGTCAAAGAAAAGCATCAAACGGATCGCGGTCCTCACGAGCGGCGGCGACGCTCCGGGAATGAACGCGGCGATTCGCGCGGTAGTGCGGACGACGCTTGCGCACGGGTGCGAGGCCTTCGGCGTGCAACGCGGTTATTCCGGACTGCTTGAAAACCTCATTCACCCGATGGGCGCGTCTTCGGTCGCAAACATCATTCAGCGGGGAGGGACAATCCTGCGCACCTCTCGCTGCCCGGAGTTCATGACTCGCAAGGGCCGCAAGCAGGCAATCGAGCTTCTCGAGCGCCACGGTATCGACGGACTTGTCGTCATCGGCGGTGACGGCTCGTTCCGAGGAGCAAGCATTCTCGTGAAAGAGAGCGGGATCCCGGTGATGGGTGTTCCCGGCACGATAGACAACGATATTCCTTGTACCGACGACACCATTGGATTTGATACTGCCGTCAACACCGGTATTCAACTCATCGACAAAATTCGCGATACCGCAAGTTCGCACGATCGCATTTTCCTCGTTGAGGTGATGGGCCGTCACTCCGGCATGATCGCCCTCCATACCGGGATGGGAGGGGGAGCGGAGACGATCGTGGTGCCGGAAGTGCGCACCACCGTAAATTCAATCGTCGAAGCCATTGAGCGCGGCGTCCGCCGCGGTAAAACCAGTTCCATCATCGTCGTCGCCGAAGGCTGTCAGTTTGGCGGAGCGACGCCGCTCGCGAAAGAGCTTACCAAGCGAGGCTACTCGCCGAAACTCGCGATTTTGGGTCACACTCAGCGCGGCGGCAGCCCGAGCGCGCACGATCGCTTGCTTGCCTCGACGCTTGGGGCGGTTGCGGTACACTCGCTTCTCGCCGGCGTCAAAGAAGGCATGGTCGGCGTGGAAGGCGATTACGTGCACATCACGAGTTTCAAACGCATCTCGCAGAAGCCCGCTGTGCTTTCTCAGCAGCTTCTTGAAATCTCGCGTGATCTCGCCGTATAAGCTGTTATAGATTCGGCGGAGAGTTTTCGAACTCGAATTCTTCTTTGCCCGAGCATCCAAACAAATCGCGTTCAATAAGGCTCAGGCGACGTTTATATTCGGTAGCGTCGGTTTGCCGGAGTTTTTCGAGCGGATCGAGGGTGTAAGTCGTATAAACCCAATCGTTGTTGGTGCCGTTATTGTCTTCGCGAGTGGAAACCGAGAAGTTCTCTTCATTGATGACCGTCTTTGGAGTCGGACAAATGTTAGTGTAGCTTGAGTTGCCGGTTGTCGTCGTTACAGTCGGAGGACACTTACGGTTGACGTAGTAATCGTAAAGCTGCTCGAAACTTCCATCCTTCGAGATCCATTTTAAGATCAGGGACTCGCGCTGGAGTTTTTGCGCCCAACCCAGGCTGTAAAGGCGCATCCGCGCCGAGTTGTAAATCGAGTCGTCATCGTTCGCTATGATATATTGAGAGCTCTTATTGACGCTTGTTGTGAAGCTGAACCGGCTCATCTCGATTTTATCGAGAACCGCGCTGTACGCCGCCGCTTTTTGAGGGGACGGATGATCTTCGAGGTTTTGAACGAATACTCTAACTCTTCCGCCGCGCTCGAGAAATTTCGGTTCGATGAAGTTGAACGCGATCGAGCCGTTCATGCTGCGATCGATGCAAAATTGAATCGTATGGTGGTCCCACCCATAGGCCAGCTCGTCGATTTTAAGGGTTTGAAGCGACTCGTTTACGAGTTTTCTGAATGTAGGGCGCTCGAGAATGTCACGCCATTCGATTACGAAGTGACTATCGTCGAGACGCACGAGGCGTGATTCGCGACCCGATGTTTCGCCGGCGAACCACTCTTGCGCGAACTTTTTGGTCACGATGAGGCCGTCAAAGGGGCGTAAATCCAAATAACGACTGCCTTTTGGAATCGTGATTTCGAGCATGAACCAAGGAGTACCGGTGTAAGACTCGCTCTGGACCGGATCGACCGCGGCGTAAAGCCCGGGACCGACGTTCCACTTAAGTTTGTGGCTTGTGAACATGCCGGCCATCGCTCTAAAATAATCTTTTGCTTCGGGAGCATCGAGTTCGACTGGGGTAGTGTAGCTATTATCGCGTTTCAAGTCGATTGACTCGTCGTCGTTAAAGGTCAGACTGCCGGTCGGAGTCTCTGGCCATGTGCCACTGGGCTTGTAGCTATATGCTTGATTGCCGCGAGTGCCGTAGTGATAGACTTTTACTTCGCGCTTCATGGTGCGAACGCGGTCGGAAAGTTCAATGGCCAAATCTCCAGCGAACTTTTCTTGCTGGTCCGGAGTAAGTTTGAGATCGGTGATGGCAAATGAAGGGAGGGTAATTAGGACTTGTGCGACTGCAAGTACGACTGTTTTCATGTTCACCTCAAAATTTGCAGCGATTGGAAGCACACAAATTTTCTGGCCTCCGCCGATCCGGACAACTTGTAAATCTAAGCTGCTCGACACTATGCCGGATATCATCTTTATGAGCTCGTTGTAGTATCCTGATGTTTTGACCACCGCTATCGCTGCAACGAAGACCAGAAAAAGTGTAGGTGGATATAATCATGTTCCAATTTTTTACACAACAATTATTTAAATAAAATTCAAAAATTGTTTGCTACATAAAATTGCACCGGCTGAAAAAATCGTGTTCTAGACTTGTTTCGTTGCGGCGGCTTCGCTTATGTAAAAATAGCGCTGCTTGCGGTGAAACCACCAATAAAACAGAAGCGCTAAACCGAAGCCGCTCACGATATCCACCAAGTAGTGCTGCTTTGTCGTGAGCGTGGTGAGCGCGATCAAGGTCGACCAGGTAAAATAGAATCTAAACGCGGCCGTCCGCCCGTTCGGTCCGTCCGTGCGGAAAACCAGGGCCGAAAGATAAACGGAGCTGACGTGCAAGCTGGGGAGGCAATTCGTAGGAGCGTCCTGCTTCCAGAGCCAGAGCCAAATCGACCGAAGCCATTGTGGCTCCAACGCTTGAACCGTCGGTGCGAACGCATCGCGAGGGTAAATCGTCGGATAAGCGAGAAAGAACGCGCAGCTGACGACCTGGAGCAAAAAGAAAGAATAGAGATAGCGGTTGATGTTGTCGTAATCGCGGAGGGTTAGATACACCGCCGCAAAATAAAAATACTCGCTGATATAAATGAGGACCGTATACGGGATAAAAGGAGTATGAGAATCCACCCACGTGTGCGGAAGCGTCACTGGGTCGAAGATTACGTTGTGATTGGTGAGGTAGTAACAGAAATAGCTGATACCGTACATCACTGCTCCGGCAATGATCTTGTTGTAGCGGTTCACGAAGAGGGGGAGTGCGAGCGTCATCAATCAAAATCGTGGAGGAAAATCTTCGACACGGCAAGTCGCAGCGCAGCAACTTTGTCGGATTTTTCGGAAAGCTGTGGTAGCGTCCCTGCAACCTGCCACATTAGGAGAGAGAAATGTTAGTAGAGAGCTTTCAAAAATTTTTACCGATTTTGATTCTTTTGCTGGTGATCGCCTTCGTGTTGTCACGGTTACCGAAGGTAAACGTCGGTCACAGTGACGCATTCAAAAAGCGCCGAACCTGGAACTGGCTTCCGCTCGGTTTGACTTACGCCTTCCTCTACATGGGCCGCTACAACCTCACGGTTGCAAAAAACGCCTTCGGCGATTTGATGCCGGTCTCCGCGTTCGGAACCATCTTCGCGACGGGTACGATCGTTTACGGATTCTCATTTATTTTGAACGGACCGCTGACCGACCGTCTCGGTGGCCGCTGGGCGATTTTGGTCAGCGCACTCGGAGCGGCAGTTTGTAACTTCGCGATGGGCCTAGTGACGTACTTCGGTTGGCATGAAAACCTCGTTCTCACGTTCTCGATTCTTTATGCGCTCAACATGTATTTCCAGAGTTTCGGCGCGGTTGCGATCGTGAAAGTCAACTCGTCCTGGTTCCACGTGCGCGAGCGCGGGACTTTCGGCGGCATCTTCGGGATCCTCATCTCTCTCGGACTGTACTTCGCGTACGACTGGGGCGGAATGATCGTGAAAATTTTCCCGCTTCAATACGTGTTCTTTATCCCGACACTCCTTTTGATCGGATTCTTCATCCTCTCGTACCTGATGGTGCGCGATACTCCGTCCGAAGCGGGTTTCCAGGATTTCGAAACCGGCGAGGCTCAGCTTACCGATCCGGGCAAACCGATGAAGGCGCTGCAAGTTGCCGCGATCATGTTCAAAAACCCGATCATCCTGACAATCGCGCTCGTCGAGTTCTGCAGCGGTTACTTGCGTAACACGATCATGCAATTTTACATCATCTTCGCTAAGCAAACCGGCATCATGGGCACCTTCGTTCCGCAAAACTGGGGCTTGCTGTTGTGTTGCGCGGGTATCTTGGGCGGTGTCTTCGCGGGTACCATTTCAGACAAGATCTTTAACTCTCGTCGTGGTCCGGTGACGGCCGTTCTTTACGGCATCATGCTCGTCGGCGGAGTGTTCATGACCTTTATGCTCACGTCCGAGTATTTGGGCTGGCTCGTGGTCATCATGTCGATGGCGATCATCGGCGTGCACGGTATGCTCTCCGGCACGGCTTCAATGGACTTCGGCGGTAAACGCAACGTGGGAACCGCGGTCGGCATTATCGATGGGTTCGTGTACTTGGGCTCGGCGCTTGAAGCGATCTACTACGGCCACTTCCTGCCGAGTGGAGATGCGGGCAAGGATCCAAGCAACTGGACCATCTGGCCGGTATCGCTCATTCCAATTGCTGCGATCGGGTTTTTCCTGACGTTGCGCTTGTGGAACGCGCATCCGAGCAAAAACTCGACGTCAAAGCCCGAGACTAAAATACCGGTGACTTTAACCGCCGAACAAGCGCGCCAATAAGCACGGATCTTGATAGGTAACGATGGATTGGACTCCGGATCAGCAGCGCGCACTAAAAGCACTTGAGGGTTCGGGCAACGTGTTTGTCACCGGCGGTGCGGGCACGGGCAAGTCCACCGTCGTTCAAGAGTTCATTAAAAATAAAATTCAAAAAACGGACAAAGCAGCGGTTCTGGCTTCGACCGGAACAGCCGCGATCCTTTTGGGCGGGCGCACTTTTCATAGTTTTTTTGGACTCGGAATCATGGAAGGCGGTCTCGAAAAAACCGTCGAGCGCGTCACCCATCACAAAGGCATCGTCCAGCGTCTCAAAAAAATCGATTTGATTTTGATCGATGAGGTATCGATGCTCGGCGCGACCGAACTCACGGCCGCCGATCAAATCGCGCGCAAAGCGCGCAAACTCGATGCGCCTTGGGGTGGAATGAGAGTCGTCATGGTCGGCGACTTCGCGCAATTGCCGCCGATCCAAAATTTTTCAGGACAATCGCGCTCGGGCGAAGAGCGCCCCGAACGCCCGTGGTGTTTTAATTCCGAGATCTGGCAAAAATCCGAGCTCGAAGGCGTGAACCTGTCGCAAATCGTGCGGTCGCGGGATGCCTCGTGGAATCAAATCCTGGCTGAAGTGCGGTGGGCAGAACTATCAGAGTATGCTGTCGAGGTGCTGCAGTCCCGAATGAAGACCGTCGCGGCGGAGTTTGAAGGAACGCGTCTTTTCGCTCGTCGCGCGCAGGTCGAAGCGCTTAATCACGATCGCCTCGAAAAATTGCCGAGTAAAGTGCGTGAATACAATACGGTGTACATGGGTGTCGCCGCCAAGGTCGACGAGCTCAAACGGAACGCGCCCATTCCGGAAGTTTTATATTTAAAGGAAGGCGCGTTCGTGATGTTCCGCCAGAACGATCCTGAGTTTCGTTTCGTCAACGGCACACTCGGGTTTGTGAGTAAGCTCGAAGACCATCTTGTCACGGTGGAGTTGTTGATCGGCGGAAAAACCATCGAGCTCAAAAAATCTTCGTTCAGTGTCCTCGACGCCGAAGGCGAGCCTGTTGCGACGGCGACGAACTTCCCGCTTAATTTGGCGTGGGCCTGCACGATTCATAAGGCGCAAGGCGCGACCCTCGACAAGGTGCACGCCAATCTCAAAGGCGTGTGGGAGCACGGTCAGTCTTACGTCGCGCTCTCGCGCGTGCGTGCGCTTACCGATCTTACGATCGAAGGATTGAGCCCGCGCGTGTTCCTCGCCGATCCCGCGGTGCGGGAGTTTTACGATCGGTTGAATCGGGGGTAGGTTGACGATAAGTCTTGGATGCCTGGCGCCACTTGAAGCAGGAGCGTGCCGAAAGATTCAATTCTATTTTTTTAATTTAATTTATTAAAAAAGTGTCAATCGATTCTGATGTGTGCTAAATTCCCGCAAGTCTAAGGCTGCGAAGGCTTTGAGCGATTCGAGCACGGACGACTCTATATCCTTACAAACAGGAGAAAGGCTCTGAATATGAAATTGATAAAGACAGTCTCAGTAGTAGTATTGGCGTTGTTTCTAACGACGACAAAAGGTTATGCCACCTTCATCGGTGCTAAAGATCCACTTTGCTCGTCTGAAATCTACAAGCAAGCTTGGTCGCTCCTTCAAGAAAATCAGGATATGTACAATGCTTTCCGGCACCAGCTTAGCGTGAATCAGACCGTTGAATCACTATTGGCAAGTGCGACACCTGAATACTGCATGGCGGTGGGTAAAAGTACGCTCGCTATGTACATGATGCAAAAATCTCTTTCACGAAGCCAAAACCCAGGTGAATTTAGCGATTTTATAAAGACACTCCGGAAAGCGGAACGAAAGCTCACGGATACGTGTGCCAGCAAGGAAGTCCAGCAGTTCTCCGCGAATGACATTTATCAGACTACCGAAGGTATCAAAAATGCCGTGTCAGATCTGAACAGACGGCTTGGATGCCAGGACTGATCGGATCACCGTGGTTTGCGCTATAAAATCCGTGAGCATTGCCACGACTTCAGAAGCGGTTATAAAAGTCTAACGTGGTTTCACCTAAAGCCGTTCACGTTTTTGCCTTCGCGAGCGAATACAAACTATCGAAATGATACATGCCCGTGCGATGGCCATCCGACCAATCGATATGAATCCCATAACGTCCTACGGGTTCGATCTTGGTGGGCTTCACGTCGGCTTTGAGATTTTCGCGCTTAAGCGTACGCTTGCCGGTTATCTCATCCACGCAACTTGCGCATGGGCAGGCAAACCGAAGGTCGAGGGGAGCGATTTCGAACTGCTCCCCGGTATCGAATTGCATCATGATTTGTCCCGTTGCGGATGGTGCAATTTTGGTTAAATTTGGCATGAGTTGACTCCAGTCCGTACCACTATATCATTTTACGGGGAGAATCGATGGCCGTCCTCTGCTCGGGGTAATGACATCACTCCGGAACGGTTCAAAGAGTGAGGCGCACTCTCCTCCAGTCGTTGCGCTAAGCCCCAAAATACCTCTTCAAAATCTCCAAATTTTCGATACACTTTGAAGATGGCAACGGTAGGGACCACCTCTCCGAGGGAAGTCCAACTCGCAAACCAACTTCACCTTCAGACTCAGCTGATCGATCCGGTCAACCGGTTGTACCGGTTTAAGTTCGCGCACTACCTCGCCAACAAACTCAAGAACGTCCCGGTTCATCCCAACCTCATTTCAATTTCGCACACGGGTGTCGGCGTATTCGCGGCGCTCCTCATTTATCGCGAGAGCTATATTCCAGCCGTTATCGCGTACGAACTTCGCAACCTGCTTGATTGCCTGGATGGAGAGCTCGCGCGGGTCAAAGGCAACTCATCGGCGATGGGTCGCACTCTCGATGCCATCGGCGACGGAGTTTCTTTCAATGCTCTGATGATCGCCGGGGCCCTGCGTTTGGTGCAGGATTTTCGCAACTACAATCCGTATCTGATTACCGCTGGAGTCTTCTTGTTTGCCTTTGTAGCGGCTCATTGCGGGACTGTTTACCATCTCATGAAGCGTAAGCTCGGCGCGATCATCCGTACCGAAGTCGACAAGGTGGAGACGGAGTGGCGTGAGCACTACGAGCGAGCCAACTCGCCGGAAGCCAACTATCTCTCGCACATTGGTCTTTGGATGGACTCGAAGACCATTCAGTTTGTATCTAAAGAGTGGTTCGATAAGGTGTCCCGTCGTTCAACCGCGGCGGATTGGCAAGAGAAGGCGATTCAAGACGCCCGCCTGATGAACGAACTTGCCAGTGTGACCCGAAAGACGGAGTTCAGGCGCGCGGTGAGGGCCACGGCTTTTGTGAGCGACGACAACATCTTTGCCGTGATGAGTCTCTGTTTTTTGGTCTTGGGTCTTTTCGGACAACACATTTTTCCGCATGTGCATCCGGTCCTGATTGCTTTCGGGGTTGGCTTTGCCTATGCCCTTGGGGCGCTGTCGTTCGGCCTGCACTTTCTTCATGATTTTTTGCACGGCGTCTACCGTGAATAAACCTTTGAATTCGTTTTGTTTGCCCTTAAAGTCAATAAGTAATGACGACCCTTTTGTCCCCATTCTTTGGAGCCGTATCTTGGCTCGGCGAACTCAGTTTGTTTTTGGGCCGCTTGCTCCAAGGCGCAAGGCGCCTTCCGAAGCGTTTTGATCTCTTTATCAACCAATGCGAGTTCATTGGTGTGTCGAGTTTCGGAATCCTCTCCGTCGCGGCCGTCTTTATGGGCGCAGTCTTGGGCTACCAACTCTACACCTCGTTTGCGCTCTTCGGCGCGCAGGCGATGGTTGGCGGCACCATCGGCGTGTCGCTCTTTCGCGAGATGGCCCCGGTGATGGGCGCGATCATGGTGACGGGCCGTGCGGGTGCCGCGATCGGTGCCGAAGTCGCATCGATGCGAGTGACCGAGCAAATCGACGCGCTCGATGTGATGGGTGTCGATCCGTTTGAGTATTTGGTCGCGCCTCGCGTGGCGGCGGGGATGGCGATGATGCCGCTTTTGTCGGTGGTGTTTGGCGCGATAGCGACGCTTGCGGGCTGCTTGATTGCAACAAGCGTTCTTGGCCTGAGCATGCCGGTGTTTTGGAAAACATTCCGCGCCTGGGTCGACTGGGTGGATTTCGTCCACTGCGTAATTAAAGGAGCGACCTTCGGATTCGCGCTCACGACGATCGGATGTTTTTACGGGTTTCGCGCAACCGGCGGCGCGAGAGCGGTCGGCCTTTCGACGCGCTCGACGGTCGTCGCGACTTGCTTGACGATTCTCTTACTCGATTATTTTTGGACGATGGTGCTGCCGGTTCGCGCGCCTAAACTTTTTTTTCATTAACCACGGGTGTTTAAACACAAAGCGACAACAATATGAGTACAAATTCAAACGAAGCCAGCACAAAAACAAAACTCCGGGTCGGATTTTTTACCCTCGCGACGTTACTCCTGCTCGGTGCTCTTTCCATCTATGTTAACAACCGCCCGTTTTGGTGGCGTCCATGCGATTCAGTGATGGTGACGGTTGAAGACGCGACGGGCCTGAAGACCAAAGCCCCGGTTAAATCGCTGGGATTGGACATCGGATTCATTGAGGATATCGCGATGGTTCCGAACGGCGTGAAGCTTAAGATCTGTATCACCGCGCCGGTTGAAGTCGTGCCCGACACGAAAGCATTTGTCCGTGCCGAAGGTTTTTTGGGTGATCGCTTTTTGGAGTTGAAACCGGTTCGATACACCGGCACTCACAGAATGGAAGACGCGGTTCCGAACTCGACGATGAGCCCGCAAGAAGGCGCGCCTGCCGAGCAACCGGCTCAGCCGAAAAGCTCGAACTTACTTAAAAAATTATTCTGGATCAGCGATGCTTACGCTCAGGCTGACGCGCCTCCGGCACCGAACCGTACGAAGGGCGCGAAAGAAATTCCGATCGGCGAAAAAGCTGCCGACATGCAACAAGTCATGGGCCAACTCAACACCATCATGACTTCGCTGAAGGAGTCGATCCGTCCCGAAGAGATTCGCTCGACGATCAAACAATTGAACGACACATTGAAGGACGCGTCGAAAGCGTTTTCGCCTCAAGGCGGATTGACCGCGACCGCACAGCGTTCGCTCATCAAGCTCGAAGACGCGATCGAGCAGTTGCGCGATCAAGCGACTCGGATCAACCAAGGCAAAGGATCGGTGGGGATGGTGCTCAATGATCCTTACTACGCCGATGAATTGAAGAAGGCGATCACCAGCGTCAATAAGCTTTTGGGACGTGCGAGCGAGATTAAGCTCCTCGTGAATCTCGGAATCCAAGAAATGGATGCGTGGACCGGTGCTCGTTCCTCATTCCAGCTGAGTATCTGGCCAAAACCCGATCGCTACTACTTGATCGGCATATCATCGGATCCGCGCGGAACGGTGAACCAAGTCACGAACACGGTCGATTCAAACGGGATCACAAACACCACTCGCAACACCACCAATAACAAGGGAGGGTTCTCCTATAGCGTGATGATCGGGAAGGTGTTTGCCCAACGCTTTGACCTCGCCGTCGGTCTTTTATACGGAGATGGGGCTGCTTCTTTGGGGATTAACCTGGGTTGGGACCCGGAGCACCTGGAGCAGATCCAGCTTAAAAATGAGCTCTATTTTAGGTCTCAGGCCGATGGAGCAGGGAACTGGACTGCCCTGGCGGATGGCCGCAGCTATTTGATATTCCAGCCAATTTCCATTTTTTACCTCTCGGGCGGGATCGAGGGCTATCGTAAGGTCGGCGGCAAGCTGTCGACCTTCTACGGTGCGGGGATCCGCTTCGAAGACGAAGATATTAAACTTTTATTCTCTTTCTTGTAATTTTGGCCAAAATAGCCTAAATTCTCAGGACTATTACATTAATCGGGGTTGTGTTGGGTGACCTGGTGTCCTCACTAGTGTCTCCTCTGAGCAACCATTAAGGATAAGATTATGCGCGAAAAAGTAAGGCTGATTTCTTCAGCAAAAACTGGCTATAGCTACTACACTACCAAGAACAAGCAGAAGCAAACCGACAAGATCCAACTCAAAAAGTATGATCCAGTCGCTCGTAAGCACGTCGTGTTTACTGAAACCAAAATGCCTTCTCACTCGAAGAAATAATCTATTAAATTATGCGCCTGACGGCGCAAGGAGCTAGCATGCGCGAAAATATTCACCCGGTTTACAAAGAAGTAGTTTTCAAGGACCTCCAGAGCGGTTTCCAATTTTTGACCCGTTCTACGATTCAAACTAAAGAAACCATCGTTTGGGAAGACGGCAAAGAATATCCACTCGCAAAGGTCGAGATTTCTTCCAAGTCACACCCTTTCTACACCGGCCAAGACAAGCGCGTTGATACTACCGGCCGCGTAGAGAAGTTCATGAACAAGTACAAAAATATCAAGAAATAGTCCGCTAAAGTTCATTCCATTGTTTTCGGGCTCGGTTGCGTGCAATCGGGCCCGAATTGTTTTTGCTCTTATTGTTTGAAACTCACTGTTACCGTCTTTCCGCCTCGGCCTTGTTTTTCAAGACGCAGGACCGCGATGGATTTGTAGGTCTTCGGATCTTCTTCGGCAATGCATGTGCACTCAGAGAGCACTTCTTTGCACTTCGAGCACTTTTTGTCCGAGCTCATGTCACGAGCCAGTTTTTAAACCAACGGACCCATCGACGCTGATAGCAGTTGTGATTGCCGGAGCCCGAACACTGGATGCAGACCGCGCGTTTGCAGGTCTCGCAGGTACTATCGGCCGGGGCACGTTTACAAAAATAGCAGATTTGACTCATGGGTAAATGTTATCAGTGCACATCCGATAAGGAATAGGGTTAAAATAAAGAAAATGTGTCAGCTGCTCGGGATGAGTTGTAACGTCCCAACCGACATTTGCTTTTCGTTCACCGGATTTCAGGCTCGCGGCGGCCTCACCGATGTGCACGCCGACGGATGGGGGATTGCGTTTTTCGAGGGTAAGGGCGTACGCCAGTTCCTCGATTCCAATGCTTCGGCCCATTCTCCCGTCGCCGAACTCGTGCGCAGCTATCCGATCAAATCCAAGACCGTGATCTCGCACATCCGCAAAGCCACTCAGGGCGAGGTGCGGTTGGAAAACACGCATCCGTTTATGCGAGAGCTTTGGGGGCAGTATTGGATTTTTGCCCACAACGGACACCTTAAAAATTTTAAGCCCGTCTTTGACGGCACGTTCGTGCCGGTCGGGACGACCGATAGTGAACGCGCATTTTGCTACATCATGCAGAGTCTGAAAAAGAAATTCGGGGTGGAAGCTCCGGAGACCGACGCGCTGTTTGCCGAGGTAAAACGTCTCACTCTCGAAGTCGGCGACGCGGAGTGCGAGTTCAACTTTCTCTTTTCAAACGGTTCGGTGCTCTTCGCTCATGCCTCGACTCATCTCACTTACATCGTCCGTCAGGCGCCGTTTACGAAGGCGAAGCTTTCGGACCAGGAGGTCACGATTGATTTCAGCGAAGTGACCACCAACTTCGATCGGGTTGCGGTCATCGCGACGGCCCCGCTTACCCACGATGAACGGTGGAACCCGATGCCCCCGGGTTCGCTTTGGATGTTTCAAGAAGGCGAGGTGCTAACTTCCGCGAGCACGATCCCCGGGGTCGAGCACGATCCCGCCGTTCCCTGAGATCAACGGGATAAAGCACTCTAAAAACTAAAGTATGGTCAGGACTTTGACGATAAAGAGGGTCCTGCAACCGGCGTAAAACGCAATTCGCCCCCGGTCGACGGAAAATCGGCCGCAAACTCATGAATTGTCAGGGTTCTGCCGAAATAGACTACTGGAGAACCTTATCCATGAGCTTCGACTACCAGAAGGCAAAAAAACAAACCGAGCACGGCTCAGACAGCATGTGGACGTCATACAGCGACTTGTTCCTGATGTTGTCTATTGTATTCCTGCTTTTGTACGTCACCGCGAGCGTGAAAACTCAGACGTCGAGTTTACAAAAGAACATCGAATACCAAAAGCTTTCGCAAAAAGCTGCGGATCTTGAGCAGCAGATTCAAGTGTACAACGCCTTGAAGGAGCAACAGCTCAAAGAGTCGTCCGAGAAAGAGCAAGAAGTTTACAACCGCTTGATGAACAAGCTCACGCTCTTGAAAGAAGATGCCAAGAACGAAAAAGAAGACCTGCGTAAGCAAGCCAAGGAAAACGAAGAGAAGGAACTGGCTCTGAACGAATATCAGCAGATGATCCGCAACATCATCAACAACAACATTCTCGCGAAGTCCAAGATCAAAAATCGCGAGGAGTTGATCACGAACAAAGAGACCAAGATCGGCGAGCAACGTACCGTCATTGCTAACAAGAACGTCGAGATCGCCCACAACCAAGAAGAGATCGAAGACTTGAACGCGGATATTCAAGCAAAGACCAGAAATTTGAACGCCAACCGCGCTTTAATCAAGTCGATCAAGTCACAGATGGACGACAAGATCGCGAAGATGACTGCGGAGCAAAAACGCCTTCACAGCTCGCGCGAACAGTTGAACAAGAAGATCGCTTCGCTTCGCAAAGAGAGCGATCAAAAGGTCTCCGCGCTCGAGTCTAAAAATAACAATTTCATGAAGGAATTGAACAGCGCGAAGAGCAACTTGGCTTCGGTTTCGGGACAGCTGGCTGAGGCACAAAACGAAGTTCAAAATACCCGCGCTCAAGCAAATGCGGAAATGGCTCGTTTGAAAAGCGAACACGCAGCCCGCATGAAAGCGGAACGCGGAGCGTTTGAGGATTCATTGCGTAAGGAACGTTTGAGCGGCCAAGAGCGCGCGAAGCGGATCGCAGCGTATGCGGCTCAATCCAAGGCCCGTGAGGCGGAGCTCGCCGGCAAACTCGGCGATGTCGAAAGACGCGCTGCCGCCGCTGAGTCTCAGGTTGAGGGCGCGAAAGCGGAAGCGGCTGGCGCTCGTGCGGCTGCCGATGCCGCGCGCGGACAGGCGGAACGTTTGAGAGGCGAAAAGGAAGGCCTCCAACGCAATATGGCTTCACTTAATACGGAGCTCAAACATGCCCAAGAAATTGCAAACGCTCGTAAAATGCTGGCGGGGCGGATTCAAAGCGAGTTGAAGAAAGCCGGCTTGAAGGGGACGGTTGACGGCAAAACCGGCGACGTGACCCTCGCGTTCGGCGAAGAATACTTCGATACCGGCAGCGCGCACCTGAAGCCGACGATGGAACGCACGCTCGAGAAGTTCCTTCCGGGTTACTCGCGCAGTTTGTTCAAAGACGGCCAGATCGCCGAGAAAATCGAGAACGTCGAAATCATCGGTTTCGCGTCGTCGACGTATGGTGGACGTTACGTCGCTCCGGACAGTTTGCGTCCCGAAGATCAGGCAGCGGTTAACTATAACTTAAAGCTCAGCTTCGACCGCGCGAACTCGATCTTCAAGCACATTTTCGATACAAAGCAGATGAAATTCGAGCACCAAAAAGAGCTTCTTCCTAAGATCAAGGTCGTCGGCCGTGGGTTCCTCCCGGACGGTAAAACGTCAGACGATTTCCGAAACGGCATGCCTGAAAGAGAATTTTGTAAGCAATACAATTGTAAATCGGCCCAAAAGGTCATCATTAAATTTAAGTTGAAGGATTAAGAGGAGAACATATGAATACGATCATCCACGCGTTTATTGACGGATTGGTGCTGTTTGGGAAGGAGTTACTCCTCCCGATCATGACCATTTTCTTCTTCGGAGGGCTCTTCAGCCGGGCAGTCTTGTACTTCACGGTCAAGCGGCAAGAGTGGTTTGTAAAGGAGTTCGAGAAGCGCGCGCACCGCTGGCTCGAAAACGAAAACGGACACGCGAAGTTTTCATACTTTGTCTCGATGAAGACATTGCTCGAAAAGACTTTCTACGAGCTCTTCGAGATCAGAAACTCCATGCGTCGCCGCAAAACGGACAATATCATGGCACCGAGCGACCGGATATTTTTGATCCAGCAAGGTTGCGCGTACATGGTGCGCGACACTTTGAAGCAAAGTAAGGTGCTCAAGAAAGAAAATACCGACGACTCGATGCTCCTCGGCGTATCGAAGAACGTGCTCTCGAACAACCCGTGCTTCTCAAAGATGTTCGGTGTAATTCAATCCGGACCGATTTTCGATTTCACTTCGATTTTGCCCGGCCTCTTCGTGGTCGGCGGGATCTTCGGTACCTTCCTCGGGATCATGAAAGCCCTTCCTGAACTCGGCGGTATGGACGTCAACGATCCGAACTCAACTAAAGCCGTAATGGACACATTCCTCCTCAAGGTGGCGTTCTCGATGGCGACGTCGACTCTCGGGATCTTGTACTCGGTGTTGACTCAAGTATTTAACTCGTTCTTCAACCCGGAGAAATTATTTGTAGGCGTCGTCGAGCGTTATCAAGACACTATGTCTTTTTTGTGGAAACACAGCGACAACAACGAAATCCCTGCGAACCTCCCGGCGTTCGATGAACACAAAAACCCTAACGAAGCGCTCGCCGCATTGTCGGTGCAAAAGCAAGTGGCTGAAGGGGACGCTAAACGCGGTCATGACCAACGTCGTGATCCGGTGGTGCCGCCGGTCAAAGAAGTCACCATGAGCTTTGAAAAGAAACAAGGAGAAGATAAGAAAGCTTCTTAACTTAACCTATGCCGAAGCCGCTATTCAAGATCAAGATCAAGACTCCGAAGACGGGTACTGAGCTTCTCCTGACGAAGGACGAAACGACGGTAGGCCGTTCCTCGGAGAACGATGTCTGTATCGATAGCGCCGGAATCAGCCGCAAGCACCTCAAAATTAAAATAGCCGATGGCGAAATCGCTCTGACCGACCTCGGCTCTACGAACGGAACTTTCTACAAAGGCAAAAAACTGCCGCTGAACCTGCCTGTGGATTATTTCGGCGGGCCGTTCAACCTCGGCCCCGCTTCGGATGGAAATATCATCGAGATTCTGGAAGAGACCGCGGTCAAAGATGGAACGAAGACTTTCACGCGCGCTAAGGCGCTCTCCAAACCTGACAAAAAAGACGAGTCGAGAAAAATCGAAGCGCATCTTGAGCCTATTGGCCACGATCCGTCCCGTTCGATCGTAGTCGAACACCACGAGCAAGTCATCGGCGAAGAAGAAAGCGTGATCAAAGAAATGGACCCGAATGACGTCGAGGCTCTGAACAAGAAGCTCGACGGTGAGGACACGCCATCCGTTCTGAAGGAACCGGTTCAAAAACCTGCTGCAAAGGGCTGGGAAACTGAATCCGAGAACTCGATCCTGTTGTCGGTCTCTCGCCAGCTCGAAGTCAAAGCCGAGCTCGAGCGTTTACGCCTGAGACAGCTTGAAGTCGAAAAAGAGCTTCGCGAAGCCGAAATTAAAAAACACGAAGTCGAGGATCAAATTCGCCAGCTCCGTCAGGAGATGGTCGAGCAGGAAAATCGCCTAAGCGGTCTTCGTGACAAGATCAAAGACGAGGATGCTCGTTTTCGGAAAAAGGCGGCCGAGCTTGAAGAAAACTTCAGTCGTGAAGAAACTTACTTCAAGGGTCGCCGTGAAGAACTAGAACGCGATCAAAAAGCGGTCGAGAAACTCCATCGCGAGACGGCCGAACTGAAGTCCGAGCTTGCTGAGACCAAAGATAAGCTCGAAAAGGACCTCGAGAACGAAAAAGAATACTACGGCAATGAGCACGAAAAGCTCATGAAAGACCACCGTACTGCGAAAGCGAAGACGGAAGACGAGTTCCGCGTGCTCAAAGAAAAGCTCGAAGCGACGCACGCGGCTCGCGAAGCGGACCTCGCCGGTTACCACAATGAGCGTAAAGTCAAACTCGAAGCCGAGCACAGGGCTCTCGTTGAGAGTAACGAAGCTGAGCACGCGGATTTGATGAAGCGCTTGAACAATGAGCAGACGGCGCTGACGCGTAAGCTTGAAAACGAGGCGGAACGGGCTCGTACGGAAACCGAACGCGAAAAGAAGCGTCTCACGGACGATTTGAACGATCACCGTCAGACCACCGAGCGTGAAACTGTTCGGATCAGCGATGAGCACAAAACGACTGCTGCGAAGCTCGCTGACGAAGAAAAAGAACTTCGTACGGCTTTCGAGGCTCAGCAAAAGACCCATCAGATTCGCCTGGAAAGACTCGTCGCGGAGATCGACCTGCGTGAGACCCAAGAGCAAAAGGTCATCGAGCAGCGCCGTACCGAGAAAGTGGTCCTTGAGCGCGAACTCACCGAAGTCAAAAGAACTATCGAAGACGCGAAGAAGGATCTCGAGCGCTTAGTGAAAGACGTCGCTGCCGCTAACGAAAAACTCGAACGTCGCCGCAACGAAGAGTCCGACCTGAAAAAGGTGATTGGCGTCCATGAAACGCTTGAATTGAAACTTCAGACCGAGTTCAGAAAGCTCACCGAGCAGACTGAAGCTAAAAAAGCAGCTTTGACTAAACTCGAAGCCGAGTTCACCGAGCAACAAAAGAAGAACAAGCTCGATCGCGATACCGCGGTAAAACTCGCTCACGAAGAAAAGACCAATATCATCTTGGAGGGCCGCAAGGAAGCAGAGGCTCACGAAGCGAAGGTCCGCAAAGAGATGGACGAGTTCCAGGCGGCAACTCGCAAAGCAACTTTTGACGAAGTCAACGCGCTTCGCGCGGCCGCTCAAGCCGAGCTCGAGTCCGAGCAGGACGAGTGGAAGAACGATCTCTCTTCGCGTAAATCTCGCGAACAGAATCAGATGAATCTTTGGGCCGCTGACGAAAAGAAGAAACTTCAAGACCGCCTTTCGGGCGATTTGGATGCGTTCGTCGATAGTGTGACTCGTACGGCACTTTCAAAAGTCGGTCAGAACTCGAGTTTTTCGTCGCTGATTCATGAGTTCCACGGCAAGTTCGCCATCGAGCTCAAAAATGCGCTTACCAGCGAAGGTAACGAGATCGTAGCTCCGTTTAACCCGGACCGTAAACAAGACATTAAGAGCTTCTGGGTCAAGAGCGCGGTTGCAAGTATCGTCGTCGTACTCCTTGGCATTACCGCATATTATGCGCCAGACGCGATCCGTGAGGCCGCGCGTGAACGTCGTGCATCACACGAAGACGGCGCAACCGGCGAATGGATCAAGAAAATTCAAGCGGAGCGCGAGCAGCGTCTGGCGCTGAAACTCGATGTGCGTACCGACTTCCAAATGGATTACGCTAACAACGTGCTTTATAACGAGGGTTACCTCGAGATGAAGCTAGACAACAAACTCCAAAGCGCTTGGGTCAAAGAACTCAATAATATTATGACCGGTGAGAAAACGATGGGGATGGATGAGGAAGCACTTGTCGATTATATCCGTATCGAGCATGCTCTTTTCCTGGATCTTGCTGACAAGAAGAGCAAGATGAACGGCCTGAACAAAGAGGAATTCATCGCTCAGATGAAAAATCAGAGCAAAGACGCGAAGAACGATCTGTTGAGCGTTCTTAGAAATAAGACGCTTCCGTCTTCGGACCGCGCACGCACGACAACCGCGGAGCAGAAGTGGAACATGATCCGCGCGCTCGAGCAAAGATTCTACAACGAACAAGTCGTCGTAAACTCACGCCGTCCGGCATCGAAGTAAGGGGCTCCTTGCAGCCCATTGCCCTTAAGCGGGGAAGCGATCGAGATACTCATTGATCTTGGTTTGCAAGATCGCATCGTAGATAAAGTTTAAACCGAAAATTCCGAGCACGACGGCCAAGATTTGATCCGAGTCATCCGCTTTACCGGAGATCTCCTGCCAGTCTTTTGATTTTTGATACTCGTGATAGACGAGGTAAGCGCCGCAGGTCAGGAGCGAGAACGCCCAGAACCGCCAAAAGCTGTACTTTTCGCGTTTCAATAAGGCGTTAAACGTTTCGCACTGGTGGTACTGAACGACCAAGTTCCACATCAAGCAGAGCGCCACCGTCAGGATCAGGTCAAGTGTGACGTTACGACGATAATCGTATTTCATTTCGCTCGGCTTGGCCGGAGCTTCAGTGCCTGGTGTGAAATTCGGGGTTGAGTCCTTCGGGGTTTCGTCCATAGAGGTAGCCTAGCAGAGGGTGGTCAGGCCTACAACAGGGCTTTGAGCCAGCGATAGTGCCGGTCGAGAATCCAGGTGTTGGTTTCGAGGTTGAGCTTTTCTTTACCTTGAAAGGCGACGCGGGTCGATGCTTCGGCCATCATTTTGATATCGTTTGCGCCGTCGCCGACAATCACGACTTCATCCGCGGTCACTCCTAGTTCGCGTATTTTTTCTTGAACGAGTTTTCGCTTGCGTTCGCCGTCGATGATCGAACCGGCAAGTTTACCCGTGAAGACGCCCGAAGAATCGGTTTCAAGCGTGTGACCGTGGATACAGTCCACGCCGGTCGATTTTTGGAGATGCTCGAGCACGAACTGAAATCCGCCGCTGACGATCATGGTTTGAGCGCCGGTTGAGCGAATCCATTCCAAGAACGTTTCGATGCCCGGACTCAAGGTGATCCGAGGAAGAATATTGTACGCACTCTCCACCGGGACGCCTTTGAGCATCGCGATCCGATCATAGAAGGCCTGCACGAAGTCGATCTGACCCTTCATCGCTTCCTCGGTGATCTCCGCGAAACGATCGTAGACGCCGATCTCGCGGCCGATCTCGTCGATCACCTCTTGATTGATGAAAGTGCTATCCATATCGAAGACAAAAAGTTTTTTTGGTGTCTTCTTGGCCTGCGACGACACGATCGATGCCGCGTGGATCGCCACCCCAGGCGGATCCAACTTTAGCTTGGAATAAAACTGTCGGGCATCAAGCGCGGTCGAGAAAGTCGTCCGCATCGCTTCTTTGCCGGCGCTTGGTTCCGACAAAACGTGTCGGAGGCCCGTCGATCCCGTCCAATGAAAAAGCCCCTCCAGTTCTTTGTGAGAAAGGGAAGGGCTAATCAAAGTTAAGATCCGGTCGGACATTATTTCGAGCTGACCCACAGGTCACAGAAGCCCTTGAAAGTGTTTGCAATCGTGGTAGACGCCATTTCGCGGTCCATCTTGCCTTCTTTCACCGCTTTGAGTGGTTCCCAGAACACGGTACGGCCGACTGCGAAGCCGATCAAACCCGGAACCGACGCGGCGGTCTTGAGCCAGTGTTTTACTTTCTCAGCGTTCTCGCCGCGGCCGAGAAGGATCACGCCTACGTTTTGGCGGTGAGTGCCGACGCGAGCCTGATTTGCGACTTTCGCGCAGTCTTCTTTGGTCTCGACGCCTTCAAGTTTCCACACGTCGGCTTCGATGCCGAAGTCTTGAATGTCTTTCATGGCCTTGACCATGAGGCTTGGGCGCATTTCTTTGTCGTACTTTGAAGTGTCGCCGCTGAATTTTTCGAGCTGGGCTTTTGTCGCCGGTACGAGCAATTCGAACATAAACTTGTTGCCGTGTTGGTGGCAGTAGTCTGAAAGTTCTTTCAGGCGGGCCATCTGGCGTTTGTTCGCTTCCACGTCGCCTTCCGGGTTTTGACGGACGAGAACTTTTACGAACGAAGGCTTGTATTTTGCGATGTGCGCGCCGAACTCTTTGCCGTATTCGAAGTCAAACTCGTCCTGCCCGGATTTCTCAGCCGGGCAAGCGGTGTTGTAACCGGCGGCGTGGGCATCGAGGAGGATCTTGTTGCCGAATTGCTCGTCAACGAGAATGCCGGATTTCTTTTGATCGACGCCCATTTTGAGAGCTTTTTTGTAACCTTGATAAATGATGTCTTTGTAGCTTGCGATTTCAGCGGTTTCTTCAGGAGTCGGCTGGCGGCCTTTGATGCCAAACAGCTTCTCAGCGAACGAGCCGCGATGGTCGAATGGAAGGACGAATAACTCTTCATTAAAGCCAATGTTGGTATGTGTCATGTTGTTCTTTGTACTACAAAATGCTATCAAAAGGTATGAGCAAATTGTCGGTCCGGCTATCTACGGAGGGTTACAAAGGCACGCGCGATTTTTATCCAAAAGATATGCAATTTCGAAACTGGATGTTCGGAAAATTGCAGAGAACCGTACGTTCTTTCGGGTATTTGGAATACAGCGGGCCGATGCTCGAGAGTTTTGAACTCTATGCGGCAAAGACGGGCGAAGAGATCGTCAATCAGCAACTTTACTGGATGATGGATCGCGGTGAGCGCAAGATCGCGGTGCGCCCAGAAATGACGCCGACGCTCGCTCGCATGGTCGCAAACAAAATCAACGAGCTCGCACGGCCCGTGCGCTTGTACTCGATTCCAAATTTGTGGCGTTACGAACGTCCTCAGCGCGGCCGTTTGCGCGAGCACTGGCAACTGAACGTTGACGTCCTGGGTGGCGATCCGCTCTACGCCGACGCTGAGATTTTGCAAGTCGCGGTCGAGATTCTGCGCGCGTTTGGTGGTGAGGGTAAAACCCAGGTCCGCATCAATCATCGCAAGCTGATGGACGCTTTTTTTCGCGAGAAGATGGGCCTCAATCCTGAGCAAACTCAAAAAGTGGTCCGCGCGGTCGACAACAAAGACAAAGTCGACGCCGCAAAATTTCAAGCCTGGCTGACTGAAGCCGGTGTGAATGCGGATCAGATGTCGACGCTTGAAAACTTTTTTAGAGCCGATCTGGAGTCGGCTGCGAGGCTCGCTCCCGGCGAAGGTGCCGAGCATCTTACTAAGTTGTTCGAGTTCCTAAAACAATCCGGCGTTAAAGAGGGTGTCGTCGTTTTCGATCCATCGATCATGCGAGGCCTCGATTATTACACCGGTACTGTCTTTGAGATGTACGACACGAGTCCTGAAAACCGCCGCGCGATGTTCGGCGGTGGCCGTTACGACAATTTGATGGGTATCTTCGGTAAAGAGGCGCTTTCCGGAGTGGGCTTGGGGATGGGCGACGTTTCGCTTCAGCATTTCTTGGAAACTCACGGCCTCATTCCAAAGTTCGAATCTGAAGTCGACGTCATGGTGACGCTCCCGAAAGAAGAGTACCGCCTCGAAGCCGAGAAGATTGCGTCTCAATTGCGTGAGCGGGGGTTGACAGTGATCACTCCGCTCGGAATCGCTGACTTCGGAAAGCAACTCAAGCTTGCCAATAAGCATGAAGCCAAGTTTGCCGTTCTTTTTGGCGATGAGGAGTGGAAGCACAAGTCAGTCATTACGAAGGATTTAAGAACTGGCACTCAATCCGTCTATGCTGATGACGAGGTTGCAAATGCGATCGCTAAATTACTTCGGAAATAACGCAACACCTCAGAAGCAGCGGTCAAAGTTGATGTTGCTCGAATCCGAACCAAGCGTGTACGTCGCGCTACCGCAACCGGTATGAACGAGAGAGCTGACTTTCCCGTCAGAACAAGTACCGCTCCAACTTCCCGAGGTCGGGCATACGCAATTGGCCGACGTCCAAGTCACCGCGGTTGGGGAGTAGTCACAGGTCACTCCGGATATATTGTTCGTCACTCGCAAAGTTCCGCCGTTGACGACGCGGCCGAGTCGATTGGTCCCGGTGATGCCGATCGAACTCGTGGTGATCGTCGTGTAATCGAGAACAGTGCTGCCGTTTAAGCTTAGAGTCCGCCGGATTCCGTCGTTCGCGAACGAAAAATTTACGTTTGGCACTGAGCCGCTATTCCAAAGAATGCGTTGTCCGAAAGAGTTGGTTTTTGAAACCGAATAGACGAGATTTCCATAAGTGATCGAAAAATTCGGATTCCGCGCGACTTGATGACCGGCTCCGGTCATGTGGCAGTTGATCGCTCCTCCGCTCCAGGTAAACACGACGGTGCCGCTAAAGGTTAGAGCGCCTAAAAAGCATCCTTTGAAGTCGCGGGTGAGAGTGTTGGCGCCTGTGTCGCATGCACCAAAGCCCGGATCAAAAACGCAGTTTGAGGCGTATGCATTTGGAATCAAACTAAAGTCGCCTGCGCTCACGCCGTAACGTGCAAAAAGCGGTTTGGATTGGCGTAGAAGTTTGTCTTCATCGAGCAATGTGAGCGAGCCGGATGCTCCGCCGGATTCGTCGATCGCTGCGGCCACATCGCCGATCTGCTGAGCGCTTTCCCTGAATGCGTCATAACCACTCGAGTTTTTTTTATTGCAGGCGGTGAGGTTGAGTAGGGCTAAGAGCCCGAAAATGAGAGGGACTGAAGTCTTCATTTCCATATTGTCGGTTTACCTCCGTGAACATTCAACAGTCATGAAGATGACACTATCACGTGCGCCTAAATCAAAAGGTGGAGGCCACACTTAGAACTGGTCGATCGTCACGGCGCCGTGGCCGCTCCATTGTTTGAAGCTGTTGCCGTTTTTGACCCATTTGTCGGTGGTGTGGTAAGTGCCTTCCGTATTCGCGCGTTGGATCGAATACTCAAAGGTTTCGTTGTCGGTCCAGTTACGGAGGAATTTTCCGAGATCGCGGCTTTGATTCGAGTCCACCGCGACGTTTCCGGACGCGATTTTGAATCCGGCGTCAAGCCAGCCTTCAACGTGCGAAGCGCTGTAGCAAGCATCCGAGTACACAGCCCGCAGCTTCTGCGAGCCGGTCGCTTTTACGCGCTCGGTGATTTCCGACATGTTCAAAAATTTTGCGTAAGGCTCGCCCTTGCCTTTGGTCTCGTTGATAAACTTGAGCTGGCCCGGCATGCCGTGTATATAAACGATGAGGTCGATCGCTTTGATCGACGGATTGGAATCGAGCGAGCGAATCAATCGAGCGAGGTTGGTGAGGGATGCGTTTCTCCCAACGAGGTATCGAACATAACCATACGAGCTGCCGGCATTGGTTTTAATACACGCACGAGCACCGATATCTTCAAGCGCGTACCAGGCGTTGAGCTTAAAGCCTTTGTCCTTGGTGTTGACGTTGATCACGGCGATCAAAGCGCGCTCGTTTTTGGCGACTGGCAAGGCGTGGGCCTGGCCCCAAAAAACGGACAGGAGGATGATCACAGTCCGGAGCGCGTTCATACGTTGGAGTCTAGCATAAATTAAACTAAATTTACATAAAAATCAGACCCACAGAGTGTGGATGAGGAAATCCACATATTGATTTGGGCAATACTTTAGATTTTTTGTCGGATATATTTCTTGGATAAAGCCAAGCGTTTTATGGGGGTGGATCGCGCGCCCATTGGGTCATCCCGACGATTTTTCCGGCGCGGCTTTGCGGATCTGAACACGATCTCTCGTGGACGGGGAACGAGATTCCGGTGTATGAATTGAAAACATGAAAGCCGTACCGTTTCAAAAATTGCACGAGCTTGCGATGATTCCCGCCCGTGCTTATTCGGGTGATGCCGGTCTCGATCTCACGACCGTCGAAGATGGCATCATCAAGCCGGGCGAAGGAAAACACTTCAAAACAGGCCTCGCAGTTGCAATTGAGCATGGATTTGTCGGCCTGGTGTGGGATCGGTCATCCATGGGTAACCGTGGGCTCAAGACGATGGGTGGCGTGATCGATAGCGGATATCGCGGCGAGATCGGTGTAGTTTTGTGGAATATCTCGAATCAACCCCAAGAGATCAAAGCGGGCGAACGTATCGCGCAGCTTCTCATTCAAGCCGTCGCGACTCCGCAGACTGCACAAGCGGCAGAGCTCCCGCCTTCAGAAAGAAGTGGCCAAGGTTTCGGAAGTTCTGGTAAATAAGTCCAAACCTCTGAGGTTACTCTTGTTTAGCTGGGTTCTATTTGGAATTCGCTTGAGTGCATAAAGTTTAGATGGTACGCGTTAGTGATGACTGCGCTTAAAAAGATTGCTCTATTTGTTGCTTTCTTCGCGTTCGTCGCTGGTCCTACGGCGTTCGGATCGACCGTCAGTCATTGTGCCGAATCCGATTTATCAGCCCGGCATTCGAGTATCGGGTATTGTCAAGATGACCACGTTCAGCCTGCCTCAAAGTCGGATTCAGTCCCGTCGGAGCACGTTCACTGTAATCCGGTAGCTTGTCATTTTACCCTGTCCACTCAAGTAACGATTGAGGCGCTTCAGTCGATCGCGATTATTGAAGTGAATGCTGGGCATGATCTTGTTTCCGTCCATCTCGAATCCATTCCTCGTCCTCCTGCCGCCTAAATTCCGTCCCTTTGGTTTTGCCATAGTCTAGGAATTTAAGGAGTATTCCCATGTTAGTCGTAGTTGCAATTGCCCTTCAGCTTTGCTTTTCAAGTGAGTCGTCGGCCGACGATGTTGCGCCTTGCGGATCGGTTCAAACCGCATCTGACTTTGCCGCATGCATTGAGAGTCGGTCGCCGGATTTAATGAAGGCCAGAAAAGATCTTGAATCAGCCGAAAACGCCGTCGCCGCGTCCAAACGCTGGCTCAATCCCGGGATCAATAATCAGTCGTTGTTCACCAAGAATCAGGGAAACCAAACCTATCAGCTTCAGTTTGCGCTTTTGCAGCCGATCGAATTCGGTGCAAAGCGCGAGTATCGCAGGTTAGGGGCGCAGGCGTCCCAGTCTACCGCCGAAGCCGATTACCTGGATGCGCTCCAATCATCCCGTGAGTTGGGTTACCTGGGTTTGTATCGGTTGGCACAACTCAAAAACGAACGTGAGTCTTTAAAGGAGGGCGTAGAAACCTTTGGAAAGTTAATTCAGCAGTATGCCTCCCGGCCTCGTTTGACTCCCGAGCAAGAGGTTTCGCTTTCGGTGTTCAAACTCTCGAAAAGCGATTATCAGCTAAGACTTATTGCCTTGGATCGGGACGAACAAAACTTCCTTAATGAACTAAAGATCAAATCTGGTCTTTCTGAAGATCGAATCCGAGCGATCCAAACGCCCTCGGCAATTAAGCTTCCGGACTTGAAGCCCGGCAACGACGGAATCGAAACTTCGCCCGATGTGTTTCGTTCGCGTGGTGAATTGGAGCTGGCTCAATCGAGATATGCGGGTGAGAAGTCAGAAATTTTCTCGGACATCACGATCGGACCGATGGTGCAATTCGATGCCGACGGCCCTTTCAAAAACACTTGGTACGGGTTCCAGATCAATTTTCCGCTTCCGATTTGGAACCAAAATGGATACGGTGTCGCCGCCGCCAGCTCCGCGCTCAATGGTGCCGAAGCGCGACACGCCTATTCGCTCGCCAAAGTGCGTGCGGACCACGAGAATCTGAAACGTTTTTACTCGGAACTCAAAAAGACTCTTGAAGCGATCCCGGCGCAAAAAGAACTCGATGAGAAACACCGCCGGGTCGAAGCGCAGTTTTTTAGAGGTTTGGTCAGCAGTGCGCTTGTGATTGAAGCGCATCGATCGCTCATTGACTTCCAGCGGACCCGCCATGAGGCCGAGATCAACGCCATGAAGGCCTTGTGGTCAATCTACAAAAATGAAGGCCGAGTCGAGGAGATTAGGCTATGAGAACAGTTTTGGTAGCCGCGGTCTTTATGGCGACTCTCGCGCTCGCCCATGACGAAGGAGCGCCTTTGAAGATTGGAAAAGGGATTGTGTCGTTTGACGAGCACGACGGCTTTGAATTGAGCGCGGAAGCCCGTGCGCGATTCAAGATCGCAACCGCAAAGCTTGCGGGCAATGGACCTTGGTCGATCTCGAAACGCGCTTTGGTTTATACGCTCGACGAGGTGCGCGTTTACGTTCAGAAAAATGGAAAGATTAAGAGCGAAGACGTGCGGGTCGTGAGCAAAGGTAAAGATACGGCGACGATCAAAGCGGAGCATTTATCCAACGGTGATGAGGTCGTCGTTTCCGGGGCGGGTTACTTGCGAGTGGCTGAGATGGATGCAAGTAACGGCGAAGACGAAGGGCATGGCCACTAGCATGAACGCCATCAATAAAATCATTCATTTTTCGGTCTATCACCGGTACATCGTCCTCGCGGTGACTTTATCGGTTGCAGTGGCCGGTTTTATCGGATTTCAGCGGCTACCGATCGACGCCGTACCCGACATCACAAACAATCAGGTGCAGGTGAACACGACCGTTGAAGGTCTCGCTCCGGAAGAGATAGAACGTTCGGTCACTTTTCCGGTTGAGTCGTCCATGCGAGGCATTGCCGGTGTCACTCAAGTGCGGTCGATTACGCGTTTTGGTCTGTCTCAGGTCACGATCGTGTTTGAAGATGACACGGACATCTATCGGATGCGCCAGTTGGTTTCAGAGCGCCTTCAACGAATCGCGAGCGATCTCCCTAAAGATGCAAAACCGCAGCTCGGCCCGATTTCGACCGGGTTGGGAGAGGTCTATCAATATACTCTCGATTTCGACAAACCCGCGGCCGATCCGGACGAGAGATTCAAGCAGCTCATCGAGCTTCGCGCGATTCAAGATTGGTATCTGAAACCCCGGCTCTTGACGGTCCCTGGAGTCGCTGAAGTCAATACGACCGGCGGTTTTGAAAAGCAATACCACGTCCGTCCTGATCCTGAAAAAATGGCGCGCTATGCGCTTCACTTTAGTAACATTATCGACGCCCTTGAAAAGGCGAACCAAAACGTCGGTGGTGGATATATTGAGCAGACGTCCGAGCAGTTTCTAGTGCAAGGCGTGGGGCTTTTCCAGGGTATCGACGATATCAAAAAGGTCCCGATCAAATCTTTGGAGACTTTTAGGACGATCACCGTTGGCGATGTCGCCAGCGTCGGGCTTGGAAAAGAGCTTCGTACGGGTGCCGCCACCATGAACGGTCGCGAGACGGTTTTGGGCACGGTGATGATGCTTGTGGGTGAAAACAGTCGGGCTGTATCGACTCGTATTCACGAAAAGCTACAAGAAGTCTCCAAGGGTCTCCCGCAAGGGGTCATCGCCACAACTGTCTACAACCGCTCGGATTTGGTGAACGCGACCTTGGGTACCGTTGAGCACAACTTGGTCATGGGCGCTTCGCTTGTGATCGTTATCTTGCTGTTGCTTTTAGGTAACGTCCGGGCAGCGGTTATCACTTCGATTACGATTCCATTGTCGCTTTTAATCACGTTCTTGATCATGAAGCCGCTAGGCATTTCGGGGAACCTCATGAGCTTGGGCGCACTCGACTTCGGTATTATCGTGGATGGCGTGGTCATTGTCATCGACAACTGTGTGCGGCGGGTTGAAGAGCGCGTAAAAGCGACCGGGAAATCCCTCACGAAGAACGAGTTGCTTGAAACCATTAGCTCGGCGGCGGTTGAAATTAGAACCGCGGCGGGATTCGGCGAGTTAATCATCATCGTGGTGTTCTTGCCGATCTTTGGGCTCACCGGAATCGAGGGCAAGATGTTCATGCCGATGGCGGCGACCTTCGTGATCGCGCTCTTCGCGGCTCTCGCGCTTTCGTTTACCACCGCCCCGGCCCTCGCCAGCGTTCTTTTAAGCGGTAACACCGAAGATAAAGAACCCAAGCTCATGCGGTCCATTCGCGCCAAATACCATAAGCTACTCGACTGGTCGCTCAAGCGTCGTGAGAAGACTTTGCTTGGAGCTTTGGCTTCGGTCATGGCGGGTATCGTTCTGTTCCTGTTTTTAGGCGGCGAGTTCTTGCCGCAACTGAGCGAAGGGTCGTTTGCGTTCCATATGATCAGGCCGGCAAACATCAGTCTCACTCGGGCGATCGAGTATCAAAAGAAGGCGGAGGAGGTCGTTCAGTCCTTCCCTGAAGTCAAATTTACTTTTGCGCGTTTAGGCACGAGCGAAATCGCGACGGACCCGATGGGAGTCAACGTCGCTGACTGCTACATCATGCTGAAGGCTCGCTCGGAATGGCCGGGAGGCAAATTCTTCGGTAAGAAAACGTATGAGGAGCTGACTGCCGATATCGTTGATCGATTGGAGCGAGAGCTTCCGGGAATGAGGTTCCTTGCATCTCAGCCGATTCAAATGCGCTTTAATGAGCTTTTGGAGGGGACGCGCGCAGATGTCACCGTAAAGGTCTTTGGCCCTGATTTGAATAAGCTCGTTGAAATCGGCAAAGAGATGCAGGAAGTGATCTCGGAAGTTAAAGGCGCCGGAGACGTCGAACTCGATATCGCCGGTCAGTCACCAGTTTTGAAGATCGAACCGAAGACCGAAGTCCTAAACCGTTACGGAATTCAAAAAGGCGAAGTTCTTGAAGCCGTTACCATTGCGCTCGGAGGCGAAGAGGTAGGTCATCTCTACGAGAAAGACCGTCGTTATCCCATTGTGGTACGCCTGGATGAGTCGCTCAGGTCTGATCTCGACGCGATTCGGAGCCTCCCGGTCGGTGTTACCGGCAGCAGCACCGCGCCTCTAACTGATCTCGCGGATGTGAGCTTCAAAGAGACATTCAGCGTGATCAATCGCGAAGAGTCGAATCGGCGTACGGCGGTGATGATCAACTTGCGAGGTCGGGATACGGAGAGTTTTGTTGAAGAAGCTCAGAAGATTGTGTCAAGTAAAGTCAAAGTTCCAGAGGGATACTACGTCCAATGGGGAGGTAACTTCAAGAACCTCCAAGAAGCTAAAGACAGACTCGTAATTCTGACGCCGATCGCGTTGCTATTGGTTTTGGCGATGATCTACATCGCATTCGGAAGCTTGGCGCAGACCGCGCTGATCTTTGTTTGCGTCCCGCTAGCACTTGTCGGTGGAGTCATGGGTTTGATGATCTTCAGGCTTCCGTTCAGTATTTCGGCGGGAGTTGGATTTATCGCGCTATCCGGGATCGCCGTATTGAACGGCGTGGTCTTGGTGAACTACTTTAATCAGCTTAGGGCAACCAAAGGAATGTCCGGCCTCGCACTCATTGAAGAAGGCGCTTTGATTCGTTTGCGTCCGGTGCTCATGACGGCACTTGTGGATATTTTTGGATTCTTGCCAATGGTTTTGTCGACGGGGATCGGGGCGGAGGTGCAGCGGCCGCTTGCGGCCGTCGTGATTGGCGGGGTGATATCCTCGACAATGCTCACGCTTTTAGTGGTGCCCGCAATGTATGCAAAATTTGAAAAGTGGATGGCCGACGGGAAGGTCGCTCACTGAATTTACGAATAAGGAGAATAGCATGGATAAAATGGTATTAGGGTGTTTGGGATTGGTGAGTTTGTTGCTGAGCGGGTGTCAGGGCGATGAGCGGATTGCCGAAGTCAGCACCAAGCAATTTGAGGCCGAACAACAGGCAAAGGCAGGACTGGTAGAAAAGATGGAGCGCGATCTTGCGCGCAGGAATCGTTTCTATGAAGGTGTGGCCGGAATGTATGAAGGAAAGGCAGTTGATCAATCCACAGCCTATAAGTTTCAAATTCGTTTGATCCCGGATCATGTTGTTCTTCCAACTGACCGTGTGCGGATGCAGGAAGAGGTGGCGGCCGATCTGGAAAAGTTGTCTTTCACCGTGCAACTTGGTTTGTTTCGCGCAGGATCGGCTATCGCGGATGTCGCGTGTCAGGTATCGGGCATCAACCCGGACATCGAAAATGGCCGGATCCAGTTCGCGCCGAGCGAGTGTGGTGCATATTTCCTGATTCAGATCGGTGATAATACGATTTCACCGAGCTCAAGAACTAACGAGATCGTGGATCGAAGCCGGGATTTGTCTCGCGGTCTCATGTCGGGCCGAACTCAGCAGATTTCGATTTTAAATGGTATAATCCAACCGAAAACCGCGGGCACTTCGATGAGCTTTAGCGTTGAAAGGATTGGGCAATGAAAAGGACGATTGTTTTGATCTTGGTTCTGTCGCAGCTTTCGTTTTCGCTTCAAGCAATTGCCGCTACGACGACGTTGTCTCTCGATGAAGTGGCAACGAAAGTCAAGAAGGCTGATTTTACCGTTCAAGCCAACGCCGAGCGTGTGTATCAATCCAAGGAAGCGGTTCAGGTAGCGAGGATGAACTTGCTCCCGAGACTGAACATTTGGAAGGTCTTAAGCATATTTGGGGGCTGGCAGAATGCCGTCGGCCTAATCGAAGATCTGGTGCCTTTTTTGGTTCCGGCTAACTGGTTCCGCAAAAAACAACAAGCTCTGTTCCACGAAGCGGAAGTCGCAGGAATGCGATCCTTACGCGCAAATCAAATCATGACTGCCAAGGGGATTTTCCTCCAAGCGGTTGCGGATGAAAACTTGCTGGCCGCGATACAAACGAGCATTACGAGTTCAAAAAGTATTTTGGAATACACGCAACTTCAAGAAAAATTCGGGCAGGTACCCGTTGGAACAAGTAAGGCCATCGAAATTCGATACCTCGGCTTAATCGAAGATGCGCGTGCTCTGGAGAAGCTGACTTTTGAAGAAAAGAAAACCCTGGCGCTGATGGTAGGCATTCCGGCGCAAAACGACATATCGCTAAAAAAGCCGGTAGAGCTCGATGTGAGCCGTATTCCAGCTCTTTTGTATTCGGCACTCGAAAAATTGGTAGTGGAGCGTTCTCCCGAAATTGAGCAGTTCGATTATCTCTACGATGCGGCGAGATACGTAAAACGCGAAGTCCAATTCAGCATCCTCGGCGTTTCAAGCCTGTCTCGCGGAGTGATGGGCGGCGTATTCGATCAATATCCGGTCCAGCAAGGCTTGGGTTTTGGGATTGGCGCTTCGGTGAGAATCGTCAAGTCCCAGCGTGAGCAAATTGCAATTCAACAAGAAGCAGCGACCGAAGTCCTGAAGCGCCAACTTGCATTGACGATTCAAAACATCGATAGCGACAAGGATGCGTTTGCAAACGTCACGAAGCGCAGGGCGCTGGGTATGCAGTATATGGATGCGCTGAACCAGCGAATGAAACTGGGTCAAGTTGTACCGGCGATTGATTTGATCGAGTCGTCGAAGACCGTTATCGAAACTGAAGCGGCATACCTTTCTTTCATGATGCGTTTGCAAATGAACCTGGATCGGATCGAACGGATGAAGTTCGAGGGTGATTACCAAAAGGTCGAAGAGAACCTCGAGGTTGAGGACTAAAGAAGGAGCTTCGGCCTACAGCGCCACTTCCTTAAATGAATTCGGATTGAGATCGAGCGTTTGAATGGTCGCGAACCTCTCGAGCGCAACGGTATTGAGACGTACCTCGAAATTCGTCGGCACCTTGAAGTTTTGGTCGATAATGGTTTGCGCGAGACGGATATGCTCGCGTTCTTCCAAAGCGATCTGGTAAAAAATCTTGGCACTCGTCGGGTCGACCGACATGAGCGTCTCAAAAAACTGCTCGCCCGCGATGCGTCCACGTTCTTCGGCGTTGGCCATAAAGACGGCGAACTCGTACGCGGTCGTGCAGTGATCAAATGATTTCCAAAGAGCAAGCGACTGTGGACGCTCGTCCGAGTTGACGCCGAGTTCTTCCATGCGCCAGAGCAACCACTGCAAGTGCTTGGATTCTTCACGCGCCAGTATTTGCCAGATCTCATGAACACCGGGCGAGACGTCTTCAAAAAAATCGACGGCGAGAGTAAACGCATGTGAGGCTTGCTTCTCGGCAAACGCGACAAAGCGCAACCGATCGCCCAAGCCTTCGGGCGTGTTGAGCGAGCGCGGGTAGGGTGCCTTCTCGCCATCACGACAAACTGTAAACGGAGCCCAGTCTATTTGAGTTTCTGAAAATCGGCCCATGAGTCCCCAAGCTCCAAGATTGTTTTAAATTCCTTATCTCCGATAGGCATACACGACAGACGCGATTGCTTGATCAGGAGGAGATTCTTTAACGTGGAGTCCGATTTCGCCGCAACCGATTTGATCGCCGCGAGCGTCACCGGGGATTTTAGCTTGAGCGCGTAGCTGATATCGAGCTGTACCCAGTCGCCCGGTTTTTCCGGATCGGGCTCGGGATAGGCTTCTTTAGCGACTCGGGCCACTCCCACGACCGCTTTATCTTTACCGCTGTGGTAGATGAGCGCGTATTCGCCCTTCGAGGCCTTGTTCAAAAAGTTGCGCGCCTGGAAATTGCGTACGCCGTTCCAAACGGTTTTCTTGTCTTTGGCAAGGGTATCGAACGAATAAGTTTCCGGTTCAGTTTTAAATAGCCAGTTCACTGTTTGGATTTCACTTTGTCGAAAATCCTAACCGACTTTTCCAAAATTTCTTAGAACTATTTAAAGGAGCCTTATCCAAAGACTCGGATACTTGGTTGATCTCGAAATCAAATCCATGCTTCCGACCGGCCTGATAAGCCTCGATGTCTTCAGGTTGGTAAATATTTGCAGGAACGCGCACGAGATAGCAGTGTTCGGTACCGATCACGGTGCGAGGGCAAGCATCGGATGCGCCTTCGACTTCGCAGCGAAACTGATCGTAAGGAACGAATTCAGCGCACTGACGCTTTGTGTATACAAAAAGGTCGGTCCAAGGTTTCATCTCCAGGGGATTGTCCGAGAAAGTCGCATCAAGAGCAAGCTCGGTGAGTGTTTGAGTTTGCGGGTCACGGACGAGCACGTACGGAGTAACGTGGAACCACCAATCGAATCTCTTTTTATAAATCTTTTTATAGGCCTCTTTGTACGCGTGGGTATAGAACACGAACGCTTTCATCGCCTTGATGTTTTGATTGCGGTACCAGTCGTAGGTCCAAATCTCCGCGCGCATATAGCACTGTGAACCTTGGTTCAAACCGAACAAGCTTGGGGCGCGGAAACTGTACGGCATCTCGTCGAACAACTTCTGGACTTGATCGCGTGAACTAAAAACGGTGGGCTGATATCCCGGCGCGACTTGGTCAAGTGCCGGGCGGTTAGCGGAAGCCGCCGGCAGCTGGGCTTGCGCGGTAGCGGACAAAACTTGAGTAATCGCGAATGCGACGGCAAAAAGATTCTTCATTTCTCTGTACTCCTTCTCTCTGGGCGCGGCGAATATATAAACAAATAAACTATAAATGACAAGCGATTTTTACACTAAATTAATTGTATGTAAAAACGAGACTTTGTGTTACATTCCCGTGCATGAAAATGAAATGGATTGCCGCCATACTGTTGTTTGCATTCATGAGCTGCGGTAAAAAGCCGGAAACCGAGCTTCTCGGAGGTACTCACAAAAGGGCACTCCAGACTTCAGTCGCAGGCGCGGACAGCAGCCCAGCGGTTTCAGTGCCGAACCAATTTAACGGTACGATCGAAGTGATCGCGCAAGGCAAGATGGGTAGCTATGGCCGCGTGCGCACGCAGGAATCGGGTGGAGCTGTCATGTCGACACTTGAGGGCACGATCACTTTGACTCGGATTCAGATGCAGCCGCAGGTCTCGATCCATGGCGTGTATCTGATGAACGCTCGCAACATCACCGTGACTTCGCCCAACACGAGCTGCGTGTTCTCGGTAAAAAATTTCGGCACGATTCAGCCGGGTGTGAGTACTTTGAGTTTTACCCTGGTCGGCATCGATAACAACAGGGTCGTCGCGAACGATCCGACCGGTTGTTACCTGACCTTGCGGCAAGTCTCGCAAGGTCACTTGGAAGTCCGATTCGAGGGAGCGACTTCGGTATTGCCGGCGAACGCGAACAGTTTGCCTTTGAACACGAACCTGAATCTGCAGGTGCGCTAAATCACGCGAGCGCGAGTCGTTAGGATTTTGACACGGCAATAATTTCCGCTCACAAATTAACGCCGTCTCGCAAACCCGCGTGATAAAATAGAAGGGTATGAAAGCCTTTTACTCGCTGCTATCCGTCGTTGCACTGGTTTCGGCGTTCGCGTTTTTGCAATCCTGCGCGCGCTCCGACCAATTTAAAAAAGATCAGGAGTTTTACGAAGAAACGCCTGAGGGTTACTACACCCAGCAATACAAATCGCCCGGTGAGATGAGCGGCATCGAAAAGATCAAGCAACCCAAGAAAAAAGTGCTCGTTCTTAACTTCTGGAATGATACTCCGACCGGCGACGACGCGCTTGGCGCGTACTCGGCCGAAGAGCTTCGCCGTGAAATGTTTCTAAGTAAACGCGTGCTTCTCCCGCGTACCGACGCGATCACGACGGTGACCAAGGACTTTGTCGATGGGGATCACGTCAACACGACTCAGCTCGTGCGCGAAGGTCGCAAGTTCGGCGTGTCGAGTATCATCGTTGGCCGCATCTCTAAAATCACGATCCGCCAGGATCGCGAAGAAGTGGGTATATTGCGTGAGGCCCAGAACGCCGTGGCCGTCGACGTTGAAATGAAAGTCTTTGACGTGATCAGCGGGCGTGAGGTGCATAGCGCAAAACGCACGGGCTATGCGCAAAATACTGCAAAAATCGCGTTTAACGAAGACGCCGTGAACGGCCGCGAAGCACGCGAAGAAATCGCGAAAGACGCGCTCCACGATGCGATGATGAAGCTCGTTCCCGAGGCGCTCGTGTCCATGGACAAGATGGATTGGCAGGGGCGGGTCGCAAAAATTCTTGGAAACAAAGTGTACCTCAATGCTGGCCGCCAATCGGGCTTGCTCTCCGGCGACATCTTGAAGGTAATGAGCCCGGGCGAAGAGATCGTCGACCCGGTGACCAAGTCTTATCTGGGTCGTTCGGAAGGCTTTCTGAAGGGCACGCTTGAAGTGACGGAGTTCATCGGCGAGGATAGCGCATTGACTCTGATTCACACCGGCGGTAACTTCCAGGAAGGCGATGTGGTCCGTTTGTATTAACCGACATTCCAAAGAATCCCCGTTTACCTTCCAAGATTTGATCGACTTGCAAGATCGTGTGCTCGAGCGTGCGGAGCCGACGCTCATTTTTGCCGAACTCGCGCCGACGGTTACGCTCGGTAATCGTCAGGACCCCGAAGCTTTTGAGCCGCTCCGCAGGCAGGGCATCGATGTCGTGCGCGGACATCGCGGCGGCCTTGAGACCTGGCATGGTCCGGGCCAGTGGGTGGGGTTTGTCGTCACACCGATCGAGCGGCTTGCCGGAGATTCGCGCGGAGTTCGCAAGGCGGTGCACGCGATCTTGGGCGCTGTTCAGGGTGTTGTGCGCGATTTTGAGCCAAAATCGAGGGTCGAGGAAGGGGATCGCCTCGGCGTGTGGAGCGACGCCGGAAAGCTCGTGAGTATCGGAATTCGGGTCAAAAATGGTTGGGTGACGAGCGGCTTTGCCCTAAATGTCATACCGCAGCTTGAGAGTTTCTTGGGAATTCAACCGTGCGGATTGCAGGATGCCGCTCCGGATTTTCTTTTCAAAAACCGCTTAAATCAGGCCGATTGGAGCAAAAGTTTTGAAAACCTTCCGGCTCGGCTGACGCGTCAGTTCGATTTAATCATAAAAAATTGAGGTGTCGCGCAAGACACGGCTTTTCAATTACACAAACTTTGTTAAACTAGTTCTTAGCATGGAAGGCTTTTCGGGATATCAGAAGCGAGGCACTTGGTTCTTAGTCATTGGCATTGTGATGGCAGGTTCGATCCTCCTCCACATGGAAATGGGACGCGCAAAACCGGTCAAACCGTCAGTCGAGTATATCGGCGAAGCAACCAAAGGCGAGCCGACCTGGCGAGCTCCCGCCGCTCTTCCTGCGTCCAAGTAAATCATTGTAATTTTTGATTTAATTTATTTCATTACGAACCTCAATGTTTACGCCAAAATACCCGACAAGATTGATAAGGTATGTTGGGTCCAGTTCGTCGATGGGCGACCATCGCAAGCATTGCTATCCTTCTCGTCTCCTGCGCAAAGGGCGTGGGCGATACCGTTACTGAATGCGTAGTCAACGCCGATCAGACCCGTCTCTTTAAAGGCCACTGGACAGCGCGTCCGATTCCACTCGCCGTGGTCGTCAACGATTTCTCATCGAGCGAGATCAGCGCACTTCAAAGTGCCATCGACACCTGGAACAGTCATTTTGAATCTGCCAAGGGATTTGAGCTGTATATGGCGGGCTCGAGCACTCTGGCGCAAGTCGGGAATGGCGGCACTCGTCTGACTTCGGCGAGCGCTTGCAGCCAGACCGTGATCGGACCAAACGGGTTCACCAACAAGATCATGATTTATAAAAACGCAACGACCTGGACTTACGGTTCGGCGGTGATTGCGCTCACGAGTATCTGCCCGGTCGCGACTTCCAATAGCACTTACCGTATGTACACGTCAGCGGTGATGGAAGTAAATTTTGTCGACTATTTCAGAAGTGGGAAGCCAGTGCCTGACCTGGAAAGCGTTATTGTCCACGAACTTGGCCATATGCTCGGCCTCGATCATTCCTGTAACGGCAGCGCCTGTACCAATGCGCCCGACGAATATAAAGAAGCCGTAATGTATCCGGCTCTGGGCTTCAATGGAATGAACGGAGTTCAAAAGCGCAGCCTAAACACTAACGATCAAGGCCGCGCGAATTGCCTTTACTGAGCACCGCATTAAAAGATATGTCTCTACGAGTTAAGTTTTTAACAACCGATAACTCGAGGAGATTCCATGAAAGCATTCAGTCTTTTGATCGCAGGTTTGATGTTCACAGTCAGCGCTCACGCTGTAAAAGTTGGCGACATGGCCAACCTCTCCGGCACCATTTCTAACGGTTCCGCTTCTTACCCGGCGACTCTCACCATGAAAGTCACTTCCGCTAACTCTGACGGCACTTTCAACGTGTCGAGCTCGGTCAGTGTCATGGGTCAAACCCAAGAGTCGACTTCGGTTCGTTCTGCGACTGAAATCGGCGACGAAGCTCAAGCGGCTGACCTCGTTGCAAACTGCGCAGCTAAAGGCGGTATCAACGAGACCATCACTCTCGCTTCCGGCGAAGCACTCAACACCTGCAAACTTTCTGGTGTACAAAACGGTGCAGTAACCGTGATCAACGTTGCGGCGGTTCCGTTCTTGAACGCACGTTTCCAACAGGCGTCTTCTGCCGGAATGACCACGATTCTGACGCTTCAGAGCTACGTTCGCGGAAACTAGCCTTCGGCCGAATTTGCGGCAAAAATTATCGAAAAGAGCGACCTGGGGATTCCAGGCCGCTCTTTTTATTTTAGCGTTTGAATGCTAGACTCGCCTTTATGGCAAAGTTTCAAAAAGTACAAGGACTTGAACTTAATTCTCTTCCTAAAAACATGGAATTTCCGGAAGTCGAAACGCGCTTGCAGGAAACCTGGGCTCGCGAAAAACTTTACGAGTTTGACGAGTCATCCTCGAAGCCTACTTTTGCGATCGATACTCCGCCGCCGACCGTATCGGGATCGCTCCACGTCGGTCACATCTTTTCGTACACTCAAACCGACATCATGGCCCGCTATCAGCGCATGCAAGGCAAGAACGTGTTTTACCCCATGGGCTGGGACGACAACGGCCTACCGACGGAGCGCCGGGTCCAAAACTATTTCCACATCCGTTGCGACGCGAATCAGCCCTATGAGCCGGGTCTCGAGCTCGAGCCGATTCTCTCGACGATGTCCGAAAAAGAGCTGCAGGAAAAACGTCTCCCGCAAAAAAACCTTTCTCGCAAAAACTTTATCGAACACTGCCATCGCCTGACGGTTCAGGACGAGGAACTGTTCAAAAAACTTTGGTCTCGCATCGGTCTCTCGGTCGATTGGAAGCTCGAGTACGCGACCATTGACGATCACTCGCGCAAGCTTTCGCAAATGAGTTTCTTGGATTTGTTCAAGAAGGGCCACATGTATCAAGTGCAAGCACCGACGCTTTGGGATTGCGATTTCCAAACCGCGGTCGCGCAAGCCGAGCTTGAGGACCGCGAGCTTCCGGGCGCGTTCCACGACATCGAATTCGAAGTCGAAGGTGGGGGTAACTTTACGATCGCAACCACTCGTCCCGAGCTCCTGCCCGCATGCGTGGGTGTGACTTATCACCCGGCTGATCCTCGTTACGCCAGTCTCAAAGGCAAGAGAGCGATCACGCCACTGTTTGGCGCGCCGGTGCCGATCTTCCCGAGCGAGCTCGTGCAGATGGATAAAGGTACGGGCATCCTCATGGTTTGTACCTTCGGTGACCAAACCGACGTTCAGTGGTGGCGCGAAAACAAACTCGAAACCCGCCAAATCATCGGCAAGGCGGGCCTCATGATTCCGGTTCAATTCGGAACGAAGGAGTTTCCATCGACGAATCCGGATTTCGCGAACGCGTGTTTCGCGAAGATCCAAGGTCGCAACGTCAAGCAATCGCAAAAGCTCGTTGTGGAGATGCTCGGCCAACCGGGCGCGAACGGTAAAGTCGCTTTGAAGGCACCGCCGAAGCCGATCCAGCACGCGGTTAAATTTTACGAGAAGGGCGATCGTCCGGTCGAGTTCTTGATCACCCGTCAGTGGTTCGCGCGCCTCCTCGACAAAAAAGAAAAGCTCCTCGAGTACGGTTCCAAGATCAAATGGCATCCGGAGTTCATGGAAGTCCGTTACAAAAACTGGACCGAAAACTTGGGCATCGATTGGTGCGTGAGCCGCCAACGTTTCTTCGGCGTTTCGATTCCGGTTTGGTACCCGCTTGATGACAAAGGCGTCATCCAGTATGACAAGCCGATGGTTCCAACTGTGGACCAACTTCCGGTCGATCCGATGTCGGATTGCCCGGAAGGCTACACCGAAGCCCAACGCAATAAACCGGGTGGGTTTGTCGGTGAGTCGGACGTTTTCGATACTTGGTTTACGTCATCGATCACGCCACAACTCGGCTCGCACTGGGAACTGAATCCCGCGCGCCATAAAAAATTATTTCCGATGGACATGCGCCCGCAAGCGCACGAGATCATTCGTACTTGGGCGTTCTACACGATTGCCAAAGCCATGCTCCACGAAGAAAAAATCCCGTGGAAGCACATCGTGATTTCGGGTTGGGTCCTTGATCCAGACCGTAAAAAAATGTCCAAGTCTAAAGGCAACGTCGTTACCCCGACCGCTCACATCGATGAGTTTGGTGCGGACGCCGTTCGCTACTGGTCGGGTCTCGCTCGATACGGTTCGGATACCACGTTTGATACGGGCATCATGAAGATCGGCCGCCGTTTGGCGATGAAAATTTTTAACGCCTCGAAATTCTCGCTTCAGTCGTCTGCCGATGCAGGTGACGTGACCGAGCCGTTGGATTTGGCGTTCTTGGCCAAGCTTCGCGCCCAGTGCGAAGACGCCGCTAAAGCTTTTGAAGCGTGGGAGCCCGCATCGGCACTCATGGAAACCGAGAAGTTCTTTTGGTCGAACTTTACCGACAGCTACGTTGAGTTGGTAAAATCGCGCTCACTCGGCGAGAAGGCGACTGACGCTGAGAAGCGCGCTAAGGCTTCCGCAGTGCATGCTCTGCGTTTTGGCGTACGGACCTTCTTGAAGCTCTTTGCTCCTTTCTTGCCATACACCACGGACGAAGCCTGGCGTTGGGCGTTTACCGATGAGTCGGCAAGCGTGCACCATGCTCGCTATCCGTCGGCCGCGGATTTCGCTGGCATTGAGTGCGGCAATCCCGAGATTTTTGATACGGCGATGGCGGCACAGGCGGCCGTGAACCAGCAAAAGACCCATTCAAAAGTGTCGATTGCTCGCGCGATCACCCACATCAAGCTCAAGGCACATCCGGAAACGATCAAAAACTTGACGATCGTCAAAGGCGACGTTTGCGGAGCGACCAAAATCGAGAAACTCGAAATGGTTGAGGACGCCACACAGGAAAAAAATGCCTTCGCAATCGAGCATATTGAGTACGGTCCTGATTTGAAGGCGTGATAAACTAAAGGGGTGAGACACCTCGCAGTTTTACTTGTTTTCTGCTTGTTTTCAAGCGCCCACGCCCAACTTTCGGGAGGAAGTTGCGGTTATTCGGATCCGAAGCAAGCAGCCAAGATTCTCGATTCGATTGGCAAGGTGGATCGCCGCGCGCTCACCGGTAACCTCTGCTCGCAATCCGTGTTGAACGGCGAAAACTATTCGTCGACTCCGCTTGCGTTCGGCGCGCGCAAGGTTTTAGCCACGGTGTATGGTTGCGCCGCGCTTCAGTCGCATTTGCTCGGTCGCGAGGATGATCCGTTTAACGGCAAAGTCGTCCACCACGATCTTGGCGAGTACTACGACCCGCGTACCTTCAAAAACATCACTCACGCTCAGATCGTCGCTCAGCATCCGTACCTCAAAGGCGAAGTCGCAAAATGCGATCTCGCCAACAAATGCAAAAGCTTTTCGAAAGTCGTGGAACCAACGACCTGTGATCAAACACAGTGTTTTTTTTACTGGCATCCGCCGCTCTATCAGCGCGCGAACGGCGCGGCATTGTTTTACAAATACGCGAGGGGCAATCCTCAGCCCGGTGGATTTGATTGTTCGGCGTCGGTCGAACTGGCGATGCGTGCTTCGGGCTTGTTGATCGTTCCGAAAACCGAGATGAGCCGCTTTACGACGACCGCGTTTTGGGATTACATGCGTATCGGCAACAGCTGCTTCAAACCGGTGTCGGTTTTCGATGACTTAAAGCCCGGCGACGTTTTGAACTACGCCGGCAGACACATGGTGATGGTCGATACCGTTGCCAAGGATCCGTTCAATATTCAGCCGTTTTTTACCGAACTTCGCTCCAAAGGTATCGATATCGAATCGATGAACGGCAAATCGACCCAAGAAAAGGATCGCTTTGCTCTTAACCAGTGCGGTGCTCTCGATGAGCCCGGCCGCAAAGAAAAATTTAAATTCACGGTGTTTCAAAGTGCTCCACTTCCGTCGGGCGGCGGTCGAGGCAGTCAAATCGGCTATCAAAACAACAGGGGCTATCCGGGCTTGAGTAACAGCACGATCGGTTCAAACGTGGTAGAGAAAGCTAAGATCGTGTGCATGGCCGAGATGTGGAAACTTTGGGGCGGTGGCGAGCTTCACAAAAAGAAAATGAAGCTCAATGTCACCACCACTTACGAAAAAACTAAAAAGGGCCGGATTAAAGTGACATCACGGAACTACGAGCCCTGCGGCCCGACCGATAAAAAATGCGTCGACAAGTATGAGAGCGATTATCTCAACGAGTCGGCCGACTTTATGTCCGGCAAAGTCATGCAGGCGCGTCACAGGCTGACGCCGGAATGTCTGGAAACTTCGCTTAAAAATCCAAGCAAAGCGAAGTTTGACCCGTATGCGTGCGCGGACACTTGCAATTTGGAATCCACCTTCAGCGAGAGGGAGACGGCGATTTGAAGAATTTGCTGCTCCTCCTTTTAATCGCTTTACCGGTACGAGCTGACGATGAGGTGATTGACACGACGGCGGTGGCGATTGTAAAGCCAACCGAGTTTGATCCAAGCAAATGTGACGATATCGAAAAAATCGCGCAGGAGTTGATCGAGCGCGAACTCGCGGGAGTTCGTTGGCAGGGTGGGGCTTCGGATTGCCTCGATCAAAGTAAGTTTGATCTCGTGAACGCGCGGAAGCTCATTTATGGCGACTCAAGTCTCTTGGACCCGAAGGTGCTCCTTGCCAAAGGTAAGGAAGTGAAGATCGACCCTCTGACTAAAAACGGCGTGACCGGGATCTACACGGTGAAATTCCATTACATCGGCAAAAAGAACGCCGGATTCGTAAACATCACCGACGCGATCCGGTTTACGATCTACAGTAAAAAGGCCATTAAGACGGAAGGCTGCGCCATGCTCATCGACGAGCCCGAGACGTTTGTGATGCGCGAAGAGTGCCATCACGACTGACTTTCAAGCGGTTAGCCGCGCTGACTATAGATCGTTTTAGTGCACGATCGCGGTGAGGTCGCTTGATTTCAATTCCATGACGAATGCGGTTTCGCCATTGTTATAAAACTTCGGACGCTCATGCGTTTTCTTAAAGCCCATGGCTTTGTAGAGTGTGATCGCGGCTTTGTTGCTTTGACGAACTTCGAGGGAGATTTTTGGAATTTCGTCGCGAACCGCTTCGTTGATCATGATGTGCATGAGTTTTTTAGCGACGCCCATTCCGCGCCATTTCGGGTCGACCGCGATGTTATGGAGGGAGACGCCTTCGGCTTGAACCCAAAAAATGATGTAACCCAGGATGACTGAATCGGTGTCATCATCGGTGATGACCATCATGCGTGAAAACGCTTTCTGCATTTCGTGGTGGAAATGTCCCTCAGTCCAAGGTTCCGGATAACATTGCGCCTCGATGGCCAGGATCTGTTCCAGATCCTCGTCCACCGCGGGTCGAGCGCTCACGGCTTTCATGCAATTACTATTTTACCTGAGAGCAGTCGTATGTCACGCGTTTGGATTGGCCAATGGACGGGATTTCGAGGCGTACTTTACCGCTGCTCCGCCCTGCGTAAATTGCAGGGCTTAAAATAATGGCGCGATAGGCGGCATTTTGCGAAGTAAAATCTTTAAACCGGAATGTTCCGGCATCTTCGGTGGTTTCCGGGCGGTAAGTCGAATCGTAGGTACCGGCAAACTCAATTTTGCCCTGAGGGGCGAGTTTGATCCGGAGAAGCTCGGACCAACGGCGAAGGTCGATCTTGGCCGGGGCGGCATCGGTTTTGCCCGAGCGGGTGCAGGAGTAGTGATCGGCCGCGGCCGGGGACGGGTTTCCGTATAAAATGGAGGCGAGCGCAAGAAGTGCGAGCAAAGAACGCATTTATATTTTATACACTAAAATAATTTAAATGGCAAGACGTGGCCGCGAGGCGTAAAAGGGCCAAAGCATTGACTCTGTAGGCTTATCGCCCAAAACCCGATACAGTATATAGAGTGAAACGCGGCGTTTTGTATGACGTCTTATATGGTTTCGTCCCCGTAACGGAATGGGAAGAGAAGATTATCAACTCCCCCTTCTTTCAGCGACTGCGTTGGGTCAAGCAGCTTAGCTTCGCCGACTACATTTTTCCGGGCGCCGTCCATAACCGCTTCAGTCACACGATCGGCGTGATGCACTCGATGGACCAGATGCTTCGCGCACTCGGCCTTGCGGTTTCGGACGACGAACTCCATAACCCGAAAGCCACGAATCAAAAGGCGATGCTTCACAAGAGCTTGCGGATTTCGGCGCTGATGCACGATATCGGTACCTTCCCGTTTTCGCACACCGTGGAATACGGTTACATTCGTCACGGTAACGATGATCGCCGCAAACCCAAGCGTGGAACCGCAAAAGATCTCGTCAACAACCACGAACACCTGGGAGCGTTCATCATCAAGAACACGCGATACGAAGGCGGGATTACCCGTATTCTCGAGGACTACGGGTTTGACGTGCAAATGATTTCAAAAATCATCAAGGGCGAATCGCCGTACGCGGTGGCCAATCAATTGATGCACTCGGATCTCGATGCCGACCGCATGGATTATCTCATGCGCGATTCGTATTATACCGGCATTCAGTACGGACAGTTTGACCGCGATTACATTCTTGCAAACCTCACGACGTTCGATCTCGGTCGAGGCCAGGTGGGGTTCGGAGTGCGCGACAACGCGATGAGAGCGGTCGAGGATTTCTTGATTGCGCGTTTTAACTGGTACTCGCAAGTGGTTAAGAACCCGCAGTCGAGCAAGTTCGACGTGATTTCGACCGCGATCGCCGAACATTTTTTGAACGAGGATCTGGTGCACCAGTTTCATGATCTCTTGGGCATGATTCAAGAAGGCGACGAGCGCTTTTACTGGTGGAACGATGTTTACTTCATCAATCGCTGCCAGGAAGTGCGTCACCTCGGGCTTGTTGAAGATCCGAAGGTCAACGAGCTCATCCAGATGCTTTTGTACCGTCAGGCGCCGAAGACCGTACACCACCCGGAGTTCGAGCACCGGATTTTGGAGAGCACGGGGAGCGAGGCCGAACGCGAACGCCGGATCAAGCGCATCCGAGCCATCGTTCAGGATTTTGAAGACGTGATCGAGAAGCACGGTAAAGGAAATGAATGGATTTTGGCCGATATCCCGCAGAAGGATATTTCCTTTACGGCCTCGAAGGAAAAGCTCAATAAGAAAGAGCGCAAAGGCCCACTTTATTTGGAGCAGGAACCCGTGAAGATCGTGACCAAGCGGAGCGGTCCTAAGCTCTTGATCGAGGTCGAAAATTCCATCGTCCGCCGCCTGGCCGATTACATCAATTTCGTGCCCAACGTATATGCAAACGATGCGGCGATCAAGCTGTTCAAATCGAAGAAATTGATTTAGGCGAGCGTTTATCGCTTGGCTCAACTCTTGCTGATGCTTGAGCATGTTTTTTCGTGTTTCGCGACTATATTCGCACCGGTGGTTTGATCGTAGTCCGTATTCTGGATTCGAATCCTGGTTGACCATCTGTTCGGTATACCGTACAATCGGGGTAGGGCCATGAAATTTGATGTTTTGCGGTCCGAAGAGTTCAGTCAATGGTATGCGAGGCAACCTCGTTCCGTAAAAGCTATAGTCGATGCTAGGTTGGATCGCATCGCGGAATTCGGGCATTTCGGGTTCGTAAACAGGTTTGACGGGTTGATTGAGCTAAAATGGACATCAGGAATGAGGATTTATACATTTGTTTTTCAAGGTGCTGTCGTGGTTGCCTTGAACGGAGGTAACAAAAATGGCCAGCAAGCTGACATCAAAGACGCTCAAAAAATTAAAAACCGCTGGGTTCGAACCTTTCTATCCAAGTGAAAGCCGGAACCTAAAAAGCAAAAAAATCGTTCGAGAGGCTCTATTGTATGCGCTGTCAGTTAATGATCTTGAAGCTTTTCAGGATGTGCTCGTCGCCTATTTGCGAGTCAGCATGAAATCCAGGCTCTCGCGCAAAGCCAAGATCGGCCGGACTACGCTCTATGATTTGATGGACGAGGATAAGCCTTTTAACCCGACACTTGAGACTCTGGGTAAGATATTCGAAGATCTGGCCGCTTGATCTTCGAAAGTTAAATTAATTTTATTTAATTAATGTTGACGCCTGCGCCAAGGGGGGGGGTAGGGTACGCTCATGTTAAAGATGAATATGATTTGTTTTTTTTTGCTGGTTTTTTAGCGTCAACCCCTGTTTTTGCTGATTATATTAAGTTGTCCGTGGGTTCTGATGCGATTATCGAGAGCCAAGGTCCAACGAGCGATTTGATTAACGAAGCCAAAGAAATTTACCTTGTGGCGGGTGGAACGGAAAAGCACCATCCAAAAACATACACAAATTGGTTCGATTATACCGAGTATCTTTCAGTTAATAAAAAAGACCATTCAAGGATTAAGATCACTCCGGGCGTGCAAAGCATTTGGTGGCTTAATATTTCTAGAAGTAATTTAGAAGAGTGGGACAAACCAGTGCTTCTTAAAGGGCTGAAGACGATTCGAAAGAACGATTCGAAAAAAGTGCAGTTTAAGGAATACCCGTCCTATGTTGACCGTGACGGAAAACGTCAGCTTGCAATGTACACCTATAGCGGTAAGGCCATCGATTGTACCGAGTCAGGCGCTTGGATAGGCTGTGATGTTCGAGTGATTACTCAGATCGGTAATAAATAGTCTCTGTGCAAAATGGTCAATTTAGGGTAGACTAGCCTACTCATGGCCATCATTCATTTTACCAACGTCCGAAAAGGTTTCGGCGAGCAAATTCTTTATAAAGACGCGTCCTTTCAGATCCGTGAAGGCGATCGCATCGGTCTCGTCGGGCCGAACGGCGCGGGTAAGACGACCGTATTCCGCATCATCGCGGGCCAAGAAGGAACGGACGGCGGAAACGTCGTGGTGCCCGAAAAAACCGTACTCGGATATTTCTCACAAGACATCGGTGAGATGAAAGGCCGCTCGGCGCTCGAAGAAGTGCTCGCAGGCGTCGGCCGCGTGTCTGAACTTGCACGTCTCATCGGCGAGTGCGAAAAGAAATTGCAAAGTGGCGATCTCGGTGATGACGAGATGATGGAAGTGGTCGAAAAATACGGCGAGTACCAACTCGAGTACGAAGCGCGCGATGGTTATAACCTCGAGCCGCGAGCGAAAGAAGTTTTGACGGGTCTTGGGATCGGTCCCGCCGATTTTAATCGTCCGGTCGAGTCGTTTTCAGGCGGATGGAAGATGCGGATCGAGCTCGCGAAGATTCTGGCACTCAAGCCGGATGTCCTCCTGATGGACGAACCGACCAACCATTTGGATCTCGAGAGCATCATGTGGCTCGAGGAATGGCTCAAAAACTTTAAAGGTGCACTCTTGATGACTTCCCACGATCGAGAGTTCATGAACCGTGTCGTGAATCGTATCGTCGAGGTCGCGAACAAGACGATCACGACGTACTCGGGCGATTACGACTTCTACGTGCGCGAGCGCGACATCCGTAAAGAGCAATTGATCTCTCAGGCCAAGCGCCAGCAAGATATGCTCGCCAAAGAAGAAGAGTTTATCGCGCGCTTTGCCGCTCGCGCCTCGCACGCGGCCCAAGTGCAATCTCGCGTCAAGAAGCTCGAAAAAATCGAACGTATCGAAATCCCAGCCGAGGACCGCGTGATGAACTTCGATTTCCCGACGCCTCCGCGCTCGGGTCAGGAAGTCGTGAAGTTCAGTAACTTGAAAAAGGTCTATCAAATGGATCACGGTGGCGGCGTCAAGAAAGACAAGCTCGTGTTTGAGAACCTGCAAGGCATGGTTCAACGTCTCGACAAAGTCGCGGTCGTCGGAGTCAACGGAGCGGGGAAGTCGACGCTCCTCAAAATCATCGCAGGACAGATCGAGCAAACCGACGGCAACTGCGCGGTCGGCCCTTCGGTACGGATGGGTTACTTCTCGCAGAGTTCGATCGACGTTTTGAACCCGCAAAAAACGATTTTCGAAGAAATCTGCGCCCGTATTCCGGAAGCGACCATTGGATTCGTTCGTAACCTGCTCGGTGCTTTCATGTTCAGCGGCGAAGAAGCGGATAAAAAAATTGCGGTGCTCTCCGGCGGCGAGCGCTCACGCGTTTTGCTCGCGACGATTCTCGCGACTCCGGTAAATTTTTTGGTCTTGGACGAGCCAACCAACCACTTGGATATCAAGTCTCGCGAGATCCTGCTCAATAACCTTGTCAAATTCGAAGGCACCGTCATGATGGTGAGCCACGATCGTCACTTCTTAAAAGCAGTGGCCACACGCGTATTCGAGATCGATCACGGGTCGCTGATGAACTACGAGGGGACATTCGACTATTACCTCTCGAAAACCAAAAGATTCGCGCACTGATCGGAGCCTGAGTCAGGCGGTTATTAAAATTTGAGGATCAGGTAGCACGCCAAGAAAGTCAGACCGCCAACCCAGATTAGAGGTGAGTATTTATTGAGTGTCGTTTCCCGACGATTTAGACTCTCGTTTTGCATATGCGCTGTAAGGTACCATTTAATTCAGACTAAATCAATCGGAAATCGGAATGAGTGGGGGTAATTATTGCCAGATTCGATCGGGAGGATTAAGGTCTAAGCGTGGAAAATCCCCGCAGAAAATCCGTCATCCTCCTCTCCGGAGGGCTCGATAGCGCTGCCAATCTCGCGTTTACAGAGCATTTTGATGAAGCTGTCCTTGCGGTGACCGTGGATTACGGTCAGAAGGCCACGAAGCCGGAGGTCGAAGCCTCGAAGAAGCTTTGCAACTACTATGGTTTAAAGCACCAAGTACTCGACCTGAAGTGGCTCGGAGCTTTGGGCGGAAGCGCGCTCACCTCCGACGACATCGATGTTCCAAAGATGGATACCGCGAAACTCGACGACGTAAAAACCGCGGCTCAAACCGCGAAAGCGGTCTGGGTTCCGAATCGCAATGGCGTACTGATCAATGTCGCGGCGGCAATCGCGGAGAGCATGGAGATCCAACAAGTCGTCGTAGGATTCAACAAAGAAGAGGCGGCGACATTTCCGGACAACTCTTCGCAGTTTCTCGGCGTGGCGACTTTGTCTCTCCGTTATTCGACTTCAAACGGCGTCAAAGTCGGCTGCTATACCGACATGATGGTCAAAACCGAGATCGTGCAAGCGCTTCGCAACCTTCCTAAAAAATTTCCGTTCGAAATGGTGTGGAGCTGCTACCACGATGGCTCTAAAACCGGTGGCAAGATGTGCGGCGAGTGCGAGTCCTGCAAGCGCTTCTTGAGGGCCACCGCATGAAAACAGCATGCGTGAGCACTACCGCATGAAGCTGATTCAAACTCACTTTCACGACGCCGAACTCCCTTACACCGGCCCGGAGCTGCGGCCACATTACATTCTCCAAAAATTTGAAATCGAGGGATCGACTCTCGCGGCATTTGTCGGCCCGTGCGACGTCAAAACAGATCACCTCGTCGATTGGGAAGATCGCCTGGCGAGCGATTCGATCAAAGCCAAGTCGATGGTGCATTTCTTGGGCGAATTTTTTGGTTCGACGCTCGCCGAAGGCGTTTGGATTCAACGCCTTGTTGTGGGCGAGGTCGCTGCACGCTTGAATGCGCTCGGCAAACCCGTCACTCGCAACGGCGACGACCTTTTTTGGAGCGGCTCGAAACTCAGCGTTTCGATCGTGACCGCAAGCCCGGTGTCGGTGCTCTTCCACCTCGGAGTAAACATCGATTCAACCGGGGCTCCGGTCAAAGCCGCAGGCCTCAAAGATCTGGGAATGGATCAGATGGCAATCCGCAAATTTATTCAAGAGATTTTATCCTGGTTTGAAACCGAGTGCCAAAGCGTCGCACGTGCGTGCGTGAAAGTACGTCCGGTCGTGTAGAGCTGAGAGTGGCGGAGTAGAGCAAAATTTATGGCAACGATTCGCGTCCCGACTTATATCGAGAAACTGAAACCTTACATCGCGGGTAAACCGATCGAGGAAACCCAACGCCAGTACGGCGTAAAGAAGGTCATCAAGCTCGCCTCGAACGAAAACCCGCTCGGACCGTCACCGAAGGCTCTTGCCGCCATGAAAAAAGCGATGAACGAGCTGCAGCTTTACCCGGATGCAAGCGGCTTCCACTTGCGTACCACGCTCGCGAAACTCGAAGGCGTAAGTTTCGATGAAATCGTCCTCGGTAACGGCTCAAACGAGATCATCGAGCTGATCCTGCGCAGCCTTTGCATCCCGGGTGATTTGATGGTGTCGTCCGAGAGTGTGTTTGCCGCCTATCCGATTTCCGCACGCATTCAAGGGGTGGAGACCGTGTTTGCAAAAATGACTCCGGATTTCCGTTTCGACGTCAAAGCGATGTTAGAAGAAATCAAGCGCAACCCGCGCGTGAAGATGGTAGCGTTCCCGAACCCGAACAATCCGACCGGGACTTACGTTCCGGATAGCGAGCTGATCCCGTTTCTCGAAGCGGTTGAAAAAATCCGCGACGGTAGCGTGCACGTGATGCTTGATTACGCATACATGGATTATGTCGTGGCCAAGGACATGAGCAATCCGGTAAAACTATATAAACGGTTCTCGAACGTGTCGGTACTCAAAACTTTTTCAAAAATTTACGGTCTCGGCGGTTTGCGCGTCGGTTACGGCATCATGCGCACCGAACTCGCCAAGTACGTGCAAAAAGTGCGTATGCCTTTTAACGTATCCAGTATCGGTCTGATCGGCGCGGAGGCGGCGCTTCACGATCGTGCGTTTATCAAAAAATCGATCAAGACCAACAAAGACGGCATGAGGTTCATGTCGACCGCCTATCGCGCCCTAAACATCCCGTTTCTTCCGTCGCAGGGGAATTTCTTTTTGATCAACACACGCGAAGGATTCGGGATGACCGGTATGGAAGTGTTCGAAGCGTCTCTGCGCCGCGGGCTGATCTTTCGGCCGATCGCCAACTACGGCATGCCGGATTGGCTGCGCGTGACCGTCGGGACCGCGGTTCAAAACCGCGCTGCCGTTAAAGTGTTAAAAGAAATCAAAAAATCCCGAGGGACCGCGAAGTGAGCTTTAAAAAGTTCGTCGTAGCCGTCGATGGCCCCGCCGGAACCGGTAAAAGCACGGCCACGAAACGAATCGCCGACCGGGTGGGTCTAATCCACGTGGATACCGGCGCGCTTTATCGAGGGATTGCGTTTCAGTGCATCGAAGCTGGCTTCGATCTCAACTTCGATGAAAGTGATCATGCGGCGATCACCAAGATCGCTCAAAAAACGCGGCTCGAATTCAAGCGGGTGAAGAGTCGCAACCCATCGAACCGTCTTTATGCCAACGGCAAGGACGTTACTTCGCAAATCCGCACGCCCGAGATGAGCATGATGGCTTCGAGGGTGTCGGCCGTTCCCGGAGTTCGCACGGCACTCATGGATTTGCAACGAACTCTCGGTAAGGCGGCTCCATCGATTCTTGAAGGCCGCGACATCGGGACCGTGATTTTCCCGGATGCGGATGTTAAGTTTTTCCTCACCGCGAGCATCGACGAGCGCGCCAAGCGCCGCTTGGCCGAAATTGAAGCGCAGGGCGGAGATGCTCCGTCGTTTGAAGAAATGCGCGAGCAAATTCGCGCACGGGACGATGGTGATTCGAATCGCGCGATCGCTCCGCTCAAAAAAGCCGAAGACGCGATCGAGATCGACACCACTCGGTACACGTTGGATGAAGTCGTCGATCTGATGGTGTCCAAGATCGAGGCTGAAAAGTGATCTTGTCGGAGAGCAAAATTCTCGTCACTCGTACCGATCGATTGGGTGACGTGTTGCTTGCGACTCCGGTCCTTAAAAAAATTCGTGAATTTTACCCGCATGCCAAACTGAGCTTCCTCGTGCGAGAGGAGTGGATGCCGATTCTCCAGTACGGCGACGAGGTCGATCTCATTGCTTACCGTCCCAACATGAACGTGAAAGAACTCGCAGCGACCTTGAGCGAACGCAATTTCGACGTCGCGATTGTGTTGCGCGATGAAGCCGTCGTAAGCCAGGCCGTCAAAAGAGCCGAGATTCCGGTCAGGGTCGGACCGTACTCGACGCTCCGATCGCTTCTGACTTTCAATCAAGGCTTGCTCCAGCGCCGGTCTCGCTGTTCGAAGCACGAGGCCGAGTACAATCTTGAGCTGCTTCAACGGATCAAGATTCCGGTCGCAAAACCCGCGCGTGTCGCCGGAGAACTTCCGCATTCTTGGATTCATTATCAGACGCAAGTTCGAGGCGAGATCGATCAATGGCAAAAAGCCCATCACATGCTCGGAGTAAAGTTTTGGTGCATCCATCCCGGATCGAGCGGTTCGGCCCGTTACCTTCAGCCGGGGCGCATGATGGAACTCGTGTACGAGTGTATGGCGCGCTTGGCTCCGCATGAGGGCGCCAGACTTGTGATTACCGGCGGTTCGCATGAAGAGTCATTGTTGCAGGAAATCAAGTCGAAGGCACCCGACGTCGTGATCTTCGGCGGCGAGCACAACCTGGGGCTTGCCGCCTTGGCCGAGCTTTACCGTCGAGCCGACCTGGTCATTGCTCACGGAACTGGCCCGCTCCACTTAGCGGCTGCTGTCGATACGCGAGTGCTTGCGATTTTCCCACCGCTTCATGTTCTGTCCGAACGACGTTGGGGACCTCTGACGGCAAAACGTTTGACCTGGATCCCGGCCGTCGAGTGTCCCGAAAAATATCGGTGCCGCGGACCAAAATGTAAGTATTATGATTGTATGGACCGATTCGAAGTAGGAGCAACTCTGGACAGATTATGAAATATCAACGCGCTACCGTTACTGAAGACCGTTTGTTGGAACTCCTCGCTGTTTTTAAAAAGAAACGCATCGCGGTTTTGGGCGATGTCGGCATCGACCGTTACACCCAAGGGATTGTCGAGCGGATTTCGCCCGAGGCGCCGGTACCGATCGTATTCGTGCAAAGCGAGCACCTAAAACTCGGTCTCGCGGCAAACGTCGCCGATAACGTCGTCGCCCTTGGAGGTAACGTCGATATCACCGGAGTCATTGGCAAAGACAAAGACGCCCAGGATTTACAAAATCTTTTCCGCGACAAACGGATGGGTGCATCGTTGATCGTGGACGCAAAACGCCGCACGATTTTGAAAGAGCGGATCGTGGCTGAGACTCAGCAAGTACTCCGGATCGATTACGAAAGTCTCGAACCGATTTCTGAGAACACCCAAAAACGAGTCGAAGCGGAAGCGCTCAAGACCATCAAGTCGTCGGATGCGCTCATCATCGAGGATTATGCCAAGGGGTTACTGAACGAGCGCATGATTAGCGCCTGCATTCGTGTCGCCAAAAAATACGCAATTCCCGTTCTCGTCGATCCACACGTGCGAACTCCGGCGCATTGGTATCGCGGCGCGGATTTGCTAACCCCGAATAAACGCGAAGCCGAAGCGCTCTCCGGAATCCGCATCATCGATGACAAAACGATGATCGGTGCCGGGCACGAGATTTTGCGCCGGGCCGAAGCAAAGAGCCTCATCATCACGCTGGGTCGTGAGGGCATGGCCATCTTCAAAGATTCAAAATCAAAACCGACGCGCATTCCGACCTTCGCGCAAGAGGTTTACGACGTGTCGGGTGCGGGCGATACCGTGATCTCAGTGCTGGCGCTCTCGATGGCTTCGGGCTCAAAGATCGAGGAAGCGGCGTTCATCTCGAATATCGCGGCCGGGGTCGAGGTCAGTAAGCGCGGAACCGCGACCGTCTCTCCGAAAGAGATCGTGCAAGCTTACTTAGCTCACGAGCGGGGGTGAGGTTTCGGTGAGGGTGCTTTCTCAATCCATTTTAAACGCTGGTTCAAGTTTGCTCGGGATTTGTTTTGTGCTGGTGAGTTACATGAAACGCTCGGGAATGGCACACGATACGCTTCTCGACGAGTTCCTGCTCGTTCCGATTGTTGCCTTCTTTTGCGCATGTATTTTTTCGTACATGGCGCTCAGGTCTCAAGGCCACGAAAAATCCGTAAAATTCGAAAAGATCGGCGATGCGAGCTTTGTCGTCGGCCTCTCTTCCGTTGCTTTTATCTCGATTATTTTTACTCTTGAAATTTTTCGATAGAATAGGAACTTGGGGCAGCAGGATTCGGTCCCGGAACCTCTCTTTAAACCCAGGCTTACGCCCGTGTTAAGGAATGGTCAATTTAAATGTTATCGATTTAAGTTAAAAATCGTTTAATTTCAATTGCTTATAAATAATTACAAAGTTTTCTTAATTATTGTTTGACAAGAATAGTCGGATATAGGATACTTTAGTTACAAACGTAATTCGGGGATGCGAGAGCTTGGACGCACTCGGTCCCCGAATTTCTTTTAACCAAAGCCACAGAAACTTGTTCAGGAGGAATGAGTCTATGAAAACAGCAAATCTGTTGTTGCTGGCAATGGTATCCATCCAACTGTCAGCTTGTTCAAAATCAAACATCCTAAAAACCTTAGACGTCAAAGTAGCCGAGCGGAATAATGATCAATTCATTACTCTGAGCGCGAATCTGAATTTGGGAAACGCGGTCTTCGATCAGCTCCAAATCCCGATTCACGATCCGAAGACAGGCCTTGAAGTTGGTTCGCTCGGCCTCCATGCCGCAGCCGACGGAAGTCAGCAGGTCTTGCTTGGCGTAAACGCCTCGGTGGCGCTGCACGCGGATCCGGCCCTGGGCGCGACCTTGCCGAACGGCCGCGAGTTCCCGGCGACGCTTGGAGTAGCAGCGGGTGAGATGCTTGCGTTCCCGATCTTAAACTACTCACGCATCTATATCGGTGGCGATATGAAGACCCGTGTGTTTATCGGTGTAGCGCTTGCGGTAAGAGCACTCGACGGGATCGCAAACTTAGCCGGCATGCCGGCAAACGTGTTCTTTGGTATGCAAGTTAACTCCAACTTGTATGGCGTTGCAGGGTTGTACGGGAGTACGCAAGCCAATCAAAGCGGGATCGCCGTGTTTGGTCGAGCGCAACTCCAGTCAGCGACTCCAGCTGCGGAGGCACCGATCGTGCTGACTTCGGCGAAATCGTCGACCGCGAAAAAATCGACAAGCACGGGCTTGGCCTCGCAAATTTCGAATCAAGCGGTGGATGCAGACACGCTCCATCCTCGAGGCGAGCGTAAGGTCACGAACTTCTTCTACGGGGCACGTCGCGTGATTAAAATTCAGTGAGCTCGACGACACAAAATTTGGGTACGTAAAGACGAACCAAAATGAACAGCCTCGGTAGACTCTACTGAGGCTGTTTTGCGTTGAACTGGTGGTGATGAGGCTCATTCCCAAAGGGTCCTATAAACGCTCGAAGTGGAAGCCGGACAAGAGTTTGAGTGGAACACCGACGGAGCCTGGAGTTTTATCTACGCGATCGATGGATTGGTGCGAGTGGGGGAGTTTGAACTCGGTGAGGGTAATGCGCTTGCACTCGAATCCGGCGTGGCAATCGTCTCATCCGGTAACTCGACTTTGTTTCTGATCTCGCTCCAAAAGTAAAAAGCCCCGGTGGTTTCCACCAGGGCTTTCGAAGAATGTTGATTTCGCCGCTTAGTTGCTTGCTGGCAAGAAAGGAACGATCGAGCTTGCTTTGGTGATGTCTTCGCCGCGGCAGCCGTCGTTCGCGCAGCGGTTGGAAACGTAGCAACCGTTGCGGAAAACGTAGTCGGTTTCACCGCGAACGAGTACGCCTTCAATCTCGCCGGTGGTTTGGTTGAACACCGCTGAACCGGAGTTGCCGCCGTAGCTGTCGGTGTTAGCAACGAAGTAACCGTTTGGAGATGCGTCGCGAACCGATGCACCGTCGTCCACTTTAGTCGGAAGGCCGGCTGGATGGCCGATCATCACGAGTTTAGTCCCTTTGGTGATTTCGTTTGAAGTTCGGCTCTTAGCCAATTTTAAAGGCTGGTGTCCGACAACGTCGCGGTCAAGTTGTACGATCGCGAAATCCGCACCTGAACCCACACGTTGGGTGTGAAGGATGTTCGAGCATTTGTAAACATTGCTTTGAGCGACGTCTTTAGGATATTCGCCACGTTTGTTAACCGCGTAGCCGAACACGAAGCTCGTGCTTTGACATTCGTCCATGCTCTCCACGCAGTGACCTGCGGTGAGAACCAGATTTTTACCGATGAGTGAGCCCGAGCAGAAACCGCCTGATGGCTGGTCTGCGAAAGGCTCATTCGAGCAAACGCCCATGAGTGATTGGAACGATTGTGCGTTCACAGTCATGATCCCGGAAGAGTTCTGGCTCAAGTCGCTGTTTTGAACGAGTACTACGGTTGAATCCGCGAGTTGCTTGTAGAGTGGGTTAGTGACTTGAAATAGATCCAAGCGGTTGTCGTCGCCGTAGATTACTTTTTCACTAGCGTAAGATTGGTTGATTGAAGCGATCGCGATCAATGCGATCAAAGCGGTGTGTTTCATGTTTCCCCCTTCCCATCCCTGGGAATTTTTATATAACCAAAGATTATCAAAATTTATTTTAGGAATACATCAGTCAAAATTATGATGGTGAGGGGTAAGCGCCTGAAATTAAAGGTGCATAATGGCACCACTTACGTCAGGAGGACGTTTGTGGGGACGAAATTTGTTCGCGGCTAAGCCAGACAAAACCGAGAATGAATACGGTAAACGCAGCAATGTAGAACGGAAAATGAACTTGAAGTCCGAACGCTAAGAGTCCGCAAAATGGACCAAAAACACGTGCGAGACTGGAGAGCCCTTCTTTGAGTCCGATGACCGCGCCTTGCTCGTGGGCACTTGAACGTTTCGACACAAGTGCAGCGAGCGTGGGGGTGATCAAACCGCTTCCCAAGGCAAGTGGGATGGCGGCTAAAAAAAATGCTCCGTAAGTTGGGCTGTGCGAAAAAAGAATCATCGCAGCCCCTTGAATAAAAAAACCGCTGATCGCGAGTTTCACTTCGCCGTACTTTGGAACGAGCTTGCGGATGAGTCCGCCTTGCACGATCACGCCTAAAAGTCCTGACCACATCAAAACCATCCCGGTCTTGTAGCCCGCTTCTTCCGTAGCGAGCGTGAATTTGTTTTGAATGAGAAGCGAGAACACTTGCTCGAGGTTTGAAAATGCAAAGGTTGTGAAGAATGTCGAGATCACCGGCAAAAATAGCGCTGGATCTTTGGAGACGCGCAGGAGTGTTTCCAGTTGAGCGCGACGAGCTCCGGTGCTCGGACGGCCTTTGTTTTTCTCGCGGATTTCGGCTGGAAGGCTTTCTTTTAAGCGAAAATAGGCCAGGATCAGGTTGAGGAGGCAGAAGCTCGCTGCGATCACACCGGGTGCCCAAAGCCCGATTTTGCCGGCTGAAATCCCGCCGACCGGGGGGCCAAGCGTAAAACCAATTCCGAACGCGGCGCCGATGAGACCCATGCCTTTGGCGCGATCCTGGCTGCTCGTGACGTCCGCCATGTAGGCTTGCGCGGTCGAGATGTTGGCAGCAAAGATGCCCGCAAACGCCCGCGAGACCACGAGGATCGGAAAGCTGTGGGCAAAAGCAAAAATTCCGTAGGAGATCACTGAGCCCGCAAGCGACATGAGAATGATCGGCCTGCGGCCGACGCGATCCGAAAGACGGCCCCAGATCGGCGAAAAGAAAAACTGCATGATCGAGTAGATTGAGCCTAAGACGGCGAGACCGAGCGCTCCGGCGCCGAAGTGTTTTCCGTAAATCCCCACAAGTGGAATGATCATTCCAAACCCAATCAGATCCAAAAAGACCGTCGTAAAGATTACGGTAACGGCAGATCGATTAGCCGAGGTGCCGGCTGGGGGAATCGTGGGGGTGTTCATGGGCTAGAGGTATCACTTTTGTCAATTAAAGTGAATCGCGATCCACGAGACGCTAATCGAGAACATCCAGAGGATCACGGCAGCTGCGAGCGCTTTCGTGCCCACTGCTTTCAGATTTTTGAGGCTAAAGCCCAATCCGATCAAAAAGATCGAAGCCACGAGCGAGCGTTTGGCTAGGGTGTAGACGATCGGGAGCGGCCATACCCATGTTACAAACGCCGACATCGCGATAAAAAAGAGAATGAACCGCGGGAAACTGACTTTTGCCAGAGTTCCATCCGGCGCCGCTCCAGCGTGAGATTTCATGTACGTGGCGATGACCAAGCAGAGGGGAGCGATCCAAAGTGCGCGTACCAGTTTGGTTGTGGTGGCGACATTCAGCGCCTCCGCGCCGTATTGCCCAGCCGCACCGACGACACTGCTGGTGTCGTGAATGGCGAGAGCCGCGAAAAGCCCGAACTCGTGCTGGTTCATTCCGAGGTGAGCGCCGATGACCGGAAAAATCAGAAGCGCGATGGAATTGAGCAAGAACACCACGCCCATCGACATCGAGATTTCTTCATCGCGCGCGCGGATGACCGGCGATAGTGCTGCGATCGCGCTTCCGCCGCAGATCGCGGTGCCTGAAGACAGAAGCCAGCCCAGGTTGGTCGAGAGTTTTAAGGCGCGGGTGAGCAGCATCCCTGCAGTCATGATCAGAGTCAGCGCAATCAAGGTCATCGGAATACTCGTGGCGCCTTGCTTTAAGATTTCGACAAGATTCATGCCGGCGCCCAAGCCCACGACGGAAGCCTGCAATAAATAAGTTTGAAACTTTTTAGCATTCGACGGCTCGAAGGGTTGCCCGAGCGTGAAGGCGCAGACCATTCCCATCACGAGCGCGAGCGCACTCGAGATTCCGGGTGAGAAGCACAACGCAAACAGCGCGGCGACGACGACCTTCGGAATATGTTTCATTGTTTCTTGATGTAAATGTTAGCGGCGATCTTTTCGACCATCTTTTTAGGGAGCAACGGAACCGCAACGGCCGATACTTTGTTCATCAGGCCCGGCACGACTTCCATCTTGCCTTTGAACATGCCGGAAATCCCAATTTGAGCGACCGCTTCCGGAGTCATGCTCAGTTTCTTTGCCGCCTCTTCCATGTGTTGCATGTTCGCGCGCTCGATAAAGCCCGTGTCGGTCGCACCAGGTACGAGAGCGGTTACCGAGATACCCGATTTTTTAAGCTCGTGATGAAGCGCGCGGCTCCACATGAGCACAAAGCTCTTAGAAGCGGCGTAGGTCGCGAAAGTCGGCAGCGCTTGATACGCGGTCGTGCTCGATACGTTCATGACGTAGCTCTTTTGAGACTTTTTTAGCGTCGGAATCAATTTGTGAGTGAGTACCAGGAGCGCGTCCATATTGAGACGCATGTTTTTTTGGAGTGCTTCGAGCGACTGCTCGGCGAATTCGCCCCAAAGACCGTAACCGGCGTTATTGACTAGGATGTTGATGCCGGCTTGAGCGCCCGCTTGCGCGACCTTGTCCCAAGACGCAGGCTCGGACAGATCCGCCGCAACGAGTTGAACGCTCTCCGCGCCCAGAGTTTTGCACTTGTCCGCAACCGATTCAAGTTTGCTTTGCGTGCGCGCCACGAGGACGAGAGTCGCTTTTTGTTTGGCGAACTCGCAAGCGAGTGCGGCGCCGATGCCTTGGCTTGCGCCGGTGATGAGGACTTTATGTTTTAGATTGTTCATTGGCTTCTTTGGTCGCTTTCTTGATGTCGATTCCGCCAAAGAAACGAAGATAGAACGGCGGAGCGCTGTTTTCGTCTTTTGGGCGGTGAGGGCCGCAGATGATCGGAAAGTAGAACGACTTGCGTTCGTACGATAGTTTTTGAGTCGGAGCCTGGGCACGGTGCCATATGCGTCCGTCGTGCAAGGTGAGGTCGCCGATCTCGACTTCGACCGGGATCTCGCGCGGATCGGGACGTCCGTCCAGAATGTGGAGTTTGCCGAACATCATCTTAAAGACGCTCTGCTTGTGCGTGCCCGGAATGAGGCGCAGGCCCCCCAATGTTTTAGACGACGGAAACAGGCCGATCCCGACGTTCAACATCGGGCGCACCTTTTCGAAGTAAAAGAGGTCTCGCAACGAATCGTTGTGCCAGCCCAAACGCTTAAACTTCGATTTCTTGGCGTTGACGTAGTGGTTGATCACCACACCGTCGCGTTCTTCAAATGCAAAGCGGCTGTTTGGAATGAAATCGAGAAGTACTTTGAGGCGGTCTGACGTCACGATGTCGTTCACAAACGGGCTCAAAAAATTCATGAACGGCGTACGCTGAGGCACGATCTTGTTTTGCGAGTTGTAACCGTATTTAATCGGCACGCCTTTGATGGTCTCGACTTGGCCTTGAACGAGGCGGTCAGCAGCCGCAGCGATCTCTTCACGTATCCTCATGATCGTCGCTTCGTCGAACACTTTTTTGAAGTGAACGAAACCAAATATCTCATAAAATTTTTTCTGTTCGTCGGTGATGTGATCACCGAGGGTAAACTTCTTATTTACATCCTGATATTCAGCGCTCAAGTTGCACCTTCCTTTGTTTTTTGAAAAAATAAACCATGACGATCATGACCACGCCAAACGCGATCCATTTGGCGCGACTCTGGCCTTCAGAAGTCCATTCTTGCATTCCAATTGCAGTGAGGTAGCTAAACGCTACGATTGCCGGCGCGTAGATAAAGGTCGAAAGTCCGTTCATTGTAAAAAAGATTCGCGATGGGATCCGCATTGAGCCCGCGGTCAGGAAGATAAAACTCCGGAGTACCGGGACGAAGCGAATCGAAAAAATAAATTTTTTGGCGTTGTCTTGCAGGATCTTGCGTACTTGAAGTTGTTTATCCAGCGGGAAAAGTTTTTGCACGAGTCGCGAGTTCAGGACGGTTTCGCCGTAGCGTTTGCCCAAATGGAAAGTAATGGTGTCACCGAGGAGAATCGCCAGAGGTGAGATGAACAGTACGATCCCGAGTTTCATAAATCCGAGTGCCGCGAGAGATCCGCCCAAAACCATGAGCAATTCCGAGTTGCACGGAAATCCAAGAGATGGCGTCATCAGAATGAGCGCGTAATAGAGATAGATTAAATCTCCGACGGATGTCGTCAGAAACTGCCTAATGTTATCTAAATTCATCTTCCTTTATCTTACAAACATGGTGCTTCTTGTCAAAGAAAATGCCGGTTTTTTACGTCGGATTTAGGTAAACTATTGCCTCATGACATCAACCTGGGGTTCAGGGCCAACTCAAAACTTTTTCGATCTGACGCCTGACCGGGTGATGAACGCGATCGAATCGCAGCCGATTTTAGGCGAGCTCAGGCGTTGCACCGGTTACGTTCAGCAGCTTGCAAGCTTCGAAAACCGCGTCTATGAACTCGAATTTGAGGATCGTACGCGAGCTGTGGTCAAGTTCTATCGCCCGGGCAGATGGACCGAAGCTCAGATTCGCGAAGAACACGAGTTTATGGCCGACATTCTTGCGGCTGAGGTGCCGGTCGTGGTGCCTCACTATTTTGAAAAACCGGACGATACTTTACGCAAAAGCACTGACGGCTTGTTTTACTGTTTGTACCCGAAAGTCGGCGGACGTCAGCCCGAAGATCTTTCGCGCGAAAAATTACAGCAGCTCGGACGTTTGATCGCGAGGATGCATACGGTGGGGGTGCAAAAGCAATCTCACCACCGGATTAAGCTCGTCCCTGAAAGCTATGGCGAAGCTTCGCTGCAGTTCTTGCTCGATGAACGATTTGTGAGCGTGCAGGTCGAGCGCCGATTTAAAGCCGTCGTTCGCGAGATTATCTCAGTATCGAAAGAGCGATTTCAAGGCCAACCATTGCAGCGAATCCACGGTGATTGTCATGCGGGCAATATTTTGTGGAACGAAAAGCTCGGTCCATTCTTTATCGACTTCGACGACATGGTAGTGGGTCCGCCGATTCAGGATTTGTGGTTGCTCGCCCCCGATCCGGAGGCGCTTCAAGATATTATCGATGGCTACGTGCAAATGCGCGATCTCCCGCAGGGGAGTGTGGCGATGGTCGAATGCTTGCGTGCGCTTCGGATGATTCACTACGCGACTTGGGTTGCAAAGCGATACAATGACCCCGCGTTCAAACGCGCATTCCCGCAATTTGAGTCGCCAAGGTATTGGGAGGAATTAACGTACGATCTAGAAAAGCAAATGGACCGCATCTTGGGACCGGTCGGCGGCGGAAGGGCAAAGGATGAAGATGAGTTCGAAGGTTTTTGGGATGACGAGGATTAACCATGGATGATTTGCAGAGATTTAAAGGCGAATTCAGTGACAAAGACGGAGTGCAGTTTAATTGCGCGGGGATCGCGCCTTTGTCCCGTTCGGCCGCGCTCGAGTATTCGAGGCTTGTGACGGTTCATCAAACCTTGGGCGGCCTCTCGGATTCGGAACTCATTCCGGTGTTGATCGGCGCACGCACCGCAGTTGCCGGATTCATTGGCGCTAGGCCTGAGCAAGTGGCGTTTGCCCCAAATTGTGCGACAGCGCTTTCAATGGTGGCGCTCGGATTCCCTTTGCATCCGGGTGATATCGTGGTGACGGTGGATCAAGAATATTCGTCCAACTTCTATCCGTGGAAAGTGGCGGCGGAACGCGCGAGCGCGAAACTCGTGGTGGTGCAATCGTCATCATCGGCTCAAGTTACGACCGAGGACGTGATTGCAGCGGTCAAACCTGGTGTGAAACTCGTCGGCGTGTCGTGGGTGCAATTTCAAACGGGCGCAATTTTGGATTTAAAACGCCTTGCGGATCATTGTCATTCGGTCGGAGCGGTCCTTGCGGTGGATGCGATTCAAGGAATCGGGCAGCTGCCGTTTTCTTTTGCTGAGACTGGAGTGGATTTTGTCGCGAGTGGTTCTCACAAATGGGTGTGCGGACCGACCGGACAGGCATTTTTTGCGATTAGGCCTGAGTTGATGGCGCAAATCGAACTTCAAGCCGTCGGCGGCGGAACCTTCGGCCGCTTCGGAACTTTTGCGGACCCGTCGTCGCCGATGGAGGCGACTGCAAAGCGATTTGAAGCTGGCGGATATAACTTCGTAAGTCTGGCGGCGCTCATTGCAGCGATCAAAGTACTGCAATCTGCGGGCGTGGCGACGCTCGCGCAGGAAATCTCCCGATTGACGGCGCTCTTGCGCTCGGGTTTGCGCGAGCTCGGCGTAACATCGGCCACGCCTGTCGATCAAGTAGGCGGCCACACGAGCTTCGAGCTCCCGGTCGAATGGGAGGCGAAGTTACTCGTGCGAGCGCGTGAAGAGCGCATCGCAATCGCGAAGCGGGGTAAGTTCATTCGGACGTCGATTCATGCATACTGCTCGGATCGCGACGTCGATCGTTTTTTAGGCGTACTCGGAGGTTGCCGATGAAGCAAGATAGCGACCACTATGAGTTTCACTTTTTGATTTGCACCAACGAAAAGCCTCTCGGCGAATGTTGCGCCAAGAAGGGCGCGCAAAAGCTTGTGGAGGAGCTCAAGCCTTGGTTGAAGATCGAGTTGAAGGCTCAAAACAAGTTCGGCAAAGGACGCGTGAACAAATCCGGCTGTCTTGGCCGCTGTGGCGAAGGTATCGCCTGTGTCGCCTATCCAAGCGGCGAGTGGCTGACCGACGTCAAAGTCGATGAGGTCGATAAAATCAAAGATTTCATTCGCGAGGAATTAAAAAAAATTCCGCCGCACGAAAACTAAATCTTCGATTTAGGTTTTTCCGCGGCTTTCGGTGCCGGCAATTCGTTAGTCACGAAACGGCTCAAGTTCTTGGCTGATTCGCCGTTGCCCTGGTCTTTCGAGTCGGTCTCTTCTTTCGCGACTTCGTCGGTGAGAAGATCGTCGAACTCGATTTTGGTGTTCAACACTTTGGAGGACATGCGGTTGATGCTCGGCAAGTGAAGCTCGACCACGCTCTCGCTGATCATGCCGCCTTCGAGGTCCTTACGGACGAGGAGCTTCGCACGGCGGTCGTGCGATTCTAAAACTTGGTATTTTGCCCACTCGCGCTTCATCGATTTGCGTTTGGTACATTTGTCGTCGGAGTAATAAGAGTAGTTGTACTCAATCGATCCGTCCCAGCCGACGATCATTTTAAACATCACGAAAGGTGCGGCCTCGTCTTTAGCGGAGATATCCAACGCCTTGATACAGTTCTCGCGCCATTCGCCGAACAAGTTGTGGGAGAGGGTTCTGTGGGATTTTGCTTTAACGACAGCGGGTTTGCTTGCGTGAGCAAGTGGAGATGCAGCCATTAAAACCAGTCCAAACGTAAAAAGGTTTTTCATGGGCGTCAGTGTAACAAGAGCGTGGAAAGAATACAAGACTAATTTTGTCGGAAATAAGGAATGTTCCTAATTTTTAAATGGATTCAGTTTATTTGTCCATCAAGTTGGCCAAATCTTCCGTTTCAACCTTCGGATTGCAGGTAAAACGATTCTCATCATTGTAGGCAACGGTCTAGAAATCGTGGGGCTTCATTGGTAAGCTGAATTTAAACGCCGATCATTTAAATTCCGAGGACTGTGAATAAAAAGTTGATTAAGATGGTCGGGTGAAGTAAATTTCGATCGACATGAAGTTGCAGGCTCTGTTTCTCACGCTCCTCGCGATTGCTTCTTCCGCCCACGCGCTCGATCGCTTCGTGGTGATCTCGGATTCGCATGGGGTCGGGCAGTTCGGAATGTCGCTCGTGCAATGGCTCAGTGATCGCGACGATACCGCCTACGAATTTTACGCAAGCGGCGGGACTGCGCCGGTGAATTGGCTCAATGGCGGTTGGAAATCTGATCGCGTTTGGATGGCGAGTTCGGTGACGCCGCCGAACGGTCCGCAGCACTGCACGGCGACGGTAGGCCCAAGTTTTGCAGCATTGTGGAACAAGCAGGGGCCGCGCGCTGACGACGAACGTCGGATCAGCTTGATCGTTCAAGGCACGAACCTTCACTACGTGAACGCGCAACAATATAAAAGGGCCGAAATCAGCCAAATGAAAAAACTGATTCAAGTTGCCTATGCTCAGAGCGAGTTGTGCTACTGGATTGGTCCGCCCGAAATGAAGAAAAAGAACTACACCGGACCGGCGGAAGCGCTTTGGGTTAAGATGATTCGGACAGCGATCTCCGAAGCGGCTGCGGAATCCGCCCGCGCACCCTGCGAGTTTTTCGACAGCCGTCCGCCGAATTCCCACTTTCCCGCGATCAGTTCCACTCACCAGGATCAGGTCCATTACCACTGGATGGGATCGATTCGCGATGACGCCGGGATAAAAGCGGCCGGCGATTGGGCGTTTATGGTCACTTCTTGGCTGGAATCCAAAATCCCTTTGCGGTAGGCTGCTACCATGCTCGATCTTAAATATATTCGCGAAAACGTTGAAGCCGTAAAGACCGCTATCACGCAAAAGAAGGTCAATCTTAACCTCGATCAATTGTTGGGGATTGACCAGGACGTGCTCAATTTCAAAAAGAGGCTTCAAGCGCTCCAGGAAGAGAAAAACGCGAACGCAAAGAAGATGCCGAAGGCGACTCCCGAGGAGCGTCCGGGCTTGATCGAGCGGGGGCGTGCGATCGGGCAAGAAATCACAAAACTCGAGCCGGAAGTAACCTCCAAAGAAGAGGAGTTGAAGAAACTGTTGTGGCTCACTCCGATGGTGCCGGCTTCCGATGTTCCGGTCGGTAAAGACGATTCTGAAAACGTCGAGCGCCGCAAAGTGGGCACCCCGCCTGAATTTGTATTTGCGATGAAAGATCACGTCGACGTGATCTTGAAAAACAACTGGGCCGAATTCGAGCGCATCGCAAAGGTTTGCGGTAGCCGCATGATCGCTTTGAAGAACGAACTCGCCCTCTACGAATTTGCCGTTATCCGCTACTCGCTCGATTACCTCACAAAAAAAGGCTCTCAGATTTACACCGTTCCGGCGATGGTGCGCGAAGAAGCGCTATACGGTACCGGGCATTTCCCGGCAGGCCGTGAGCAAGTTTACCACTTGCCGGAAGACGACATTTATCTCTCGGGTACCGCTGAAGTCCCGATGACCTCGGTATTTAGCGGCGAGATTTTGAACGAGTCTCAGCTCCCGATGCGGATCGGAGCGTTTTCGCCTTGTTTCCGCCGTGAAGCGGGGAGCGCGGGCAAAGACGTCCGCGGGCTCATGCGTGTCCACCAATTCAATAAGGTCGAGCAATTTGTGTTTTGCCGTAACGACGCCGATGAGTCGGCTTACTGGCACAACGAGATTTTGAAAACGTCGGAAGAAATCTGCCAAGCATTCGAGCTTCCATACCGCGTGATCGAAGTTTGTACCGGTGATATGGGCGCGGGCAAGTTCCGCATGCACGATATTGAGTGCTGGGTCCCGAGCGAAAAGCGTTACCGCGAGACACACAGCTGCTCAAGCTTGCATGACTGGCAAGCCCGCCGCGCCAATCTTCGTTACCGTGATAAGGAAGACAAGGTGAAGTACATGCACACGCTTAACAACACCGCGGCAGCGACTCCGCGCTTGCTCATCGCTTTGATCGAGAACCACCAGTGTGATAACGGCGCGATCCATGTACCGAAAGCACTCCAGCCTTATATGGGCGGAGTCGACCGCATTGGCGGTAAGTAATGCAAAGCCAGCGTCCCTGAGCTCAACCTCGTCCGTTGAATCAGTGCCTCGGCGGAGTCGTCAATTGACCTGTCTTCTCTATTATTATAGAGTGGCCATGTATTAAATGCTGACTCGCGCGCTGTTTAGAAACTTCTCACTTCTTGCTCTCTGCGGAACACTCACCGGGTGTTTCACGGACACGCCTTATCCATCCGAGGCGCTCCAAACTTACTTTCGCGATAATCTTTTCAATTCCGAGCACTCAGGCCAAGCGCGATTCTTGATGGACGATTTCGGGAGCTTGAATCCGAACAGCCTCACCGTGGGCAACATCATTCCTCTCAAAATTTACACGACGGCACTCCTGCTGGCGGATCCAACTTTGAAAGCGCATTTGATTAAGGGCTCGGATGTGCCGAAAGTGATGGAACAATACGGTTTCATTAGTCCGACTTCGATCGCGAACTGGCGCACGGATCTCGCTCCACGGCCACATGTTCCTGGGATCGTGGGTTTTATCCATACGACGATTGATTTTGACGTGCCGGTGTATGCGCGTGCGCAACTTCCGCTCAAACATTTCAGGATGGAAGTCGGCAACATCACTTGCGCCGCCTGCCACTCGAGCGTGACTTACGACGCGGGCGGGATACCGCAAAAATCAGTGTGGTTGGGCGGCGGCAACTCGTCGCTCAACATCGACGGGTTTTTTGACCAGATTTATCGCGGCCTGAAAATCGGTATGGCCGATCAGAAGGCGTTCTATAAACGCATTCAACAAGTTTATCCAAACATCGACCCGCTCGAAGAAAAGACCATCAAGACTTTATTTAAGACGATCGCGAAGGAGCTTAAAAAATACGAACCGATGAACCGCGTGTTCAGCTATCCGAACGGCGGACCGGGGCTCACAAACGGTGTCGGTGCGTTTAAGCGCGACGCGGGTCTTGTCGACAAATACAGGTTTAACCCGCACGAAGCGGGCATCGTTTCGATTCCGGATATTTCTAACCGGGGGTTTCGCTCGTCGTTTACTTATGACGGCGCGTATGGTGTCCCACGCAAACCGCGTTGGGAACCGGTGGACGCAAGAACCGCACGCGATCCGAAGCATCTTGATCAAATGGCCGAGCTCGCAGCGTTCTTCACTTACTCGGCGATGGGCAACAATATCAAGAATATCGAACCCAACATTCCTCGCGTGCACCAGGTGTTTCAAGAGTTCATCAAAGACCTCCAGCCGCCGAAGTTTCCGGGCGCGATCAATACGACGCTTGCTACTCGCGGTGAGGCGCTTTACGCACAGAAATGCGCCGACTGTCACGGGACTTACATTCCGGGGATCGATCATCCGAAATTAGTCTCGTTCCCGAATAAATTCGTGACGTCGGATGAAATCAAAACGGATCCGCAGCGTTGGCAAAATATCGATAAGCCGGTACGAGACTTTACTCAAAAAACCATTTTCGCGAAATACATCGATGCGGGAATGAAACTCGGCGGATACGTCGCACCCATTCTCTCGGGCGTTTGGTATACGGCGCCTTACTTGCACAACGGTTCGGTACCGACGTTGTGGCAACTCATGAATCCGTCAGAGCGCGCGAAGAAATTCCAACTTGGCGGCCACGCGCTTGATTACGTTCACGTCGGAATCTTGGGCGTGACTCGTTCGGATGGCGTTTACGCTTATCCGAGCGGTTATACTCCATGGATGCGTTCGGGCGTTTATGATACCTCGATGCCGGGGCAATCGAACACGGGCCACGAGGCACAATTTGCCGGGTTAACGACCGAAGACAAATGGGCGCTTCTGGAGTATCTGAAGCTCCTCTAAAAAGGCGGTCCCCACTCGTCTAGCTACGCGTCATTATTCCATCTCTTCCATTTCCCAGAGCGCTATCTATATAATTGTAAGTGATGAAATCTTTAACCTTACTCGCGGTGGGTTCAATTTTGGTCGGGTCAACTTCTGCAATGGCATCATTGCATTGTGAAAAGCAGGTGAACGACTTCCTGAGCGTCTACGCCAATAACCCAAGAACGGCGGATCTCGCGAAACCGATATCGGCGAAAGATTTCTCTAAATCCCGTAGCGTAGGAAAGCCTACCGGCAACGTTTTTGAAGCTTCTTACAACGCGCGCACTTATGTATCGGACATCAAGATCACCGGAATTTCTTCGGCGGACATGAAGAAGCCTGTCGTGATCTCCGTAAGCGGTTACCACCAAAATCCGGATGAGAACGCGAAAGGATTTACGGGGTTGCTTCCGGATCTCGAAGTGAAGCTCGGCGCGGATTGCAAATTGCAGAGTTTTACCGTTTATGACTTCAAAACACAGGGTTCGAAGTACACCAATAAGCCGGTAGCCGTAACCGGCAACGCCTGTCTAGGAATTTTCGGAAAAAGCAAATTTCCGGACGGCGATATCCTGAAAACACTGAAAGTGCCGGCGGATCAAAAAAATGTCTATATGAGCCGCGTGATTCCAAATTGCCGCCACAATTCGAAAGCGTCGGATGATCCCAAGATTTCCGTGCCGATTATGGCTCGCCTTTCAGCGGATGCGGAGACGCTCACCAAGGTTTTCCCGCCAGCACGCGGCCCGGACAATTGTCCAAGCTGCAAACCTCAGTACAAAAGAGCTTACTAAATGATCGAATGGATTTCTTCGATGCAGTCAAAGCGAGACGAAGTATCCGCAAGTACACCGATAAGCCGGTTCCGCGTGAGGTGATGGATCGAGCGCTCGATGCGGCGATTCTTGCTCCGAATTCCTCGAATATTCAGGCCTGGGGCTTTTACTGGGTCCAAGACCCGGCAAAAAAGAAAAAGCTCGTCGAGCACTGTATGAGTCAGTCGGCTGCGCGTACGGCGCAGGAATTAGTCGTCGTGGTCGCAAATCCGAGCCTGTGGCGTAAGACCAATCCGGAGATGAAAAAGTTTTTGAACACGCTCCCAAAGGTCCCGACAATCGTGAAATTGTATTACGACAAGGTTGTCCCGGCGACTTACGGATGGAAAATCTTTACTCCTTTCAAATGGCTGATCTATAACTTGATCGGAATCTTTAAGCCGTTCATGCGGAGACCTGCAACTTGCCGGGATCTGCAGGAAGTCTGGATCAAATCGGCCGCACTCGGCGCCGAAAACTTCATGCTTGCGATGGCGGCTCAAGGATTTGCGACTTGTCCGATGGAAGGCATGGATGAGCCCCGCATCAAACGTCTTTTGAGGCTCCCTTGGAGTGCCCGGGTCGCAATGGTGATCTCGGTGGGCGAAGCGGCCTCGAACGGGACTTGGGGACCCCAAGCACGCTTTCAGCGTGACTGGTTCATACACTACGTCTAGGTAATTTTTAGACTTTCTGCGACAAAATACTGACGCTTGTCAGGGATGCGAAGCCTCTCCAAAATAAAGAGATCGGGTCGTGCCGCCCAAGCGCGACCCCTGCGTGAATGATAGCACGCCAAGGAGACCCCAATGAGTCAAGGACAGAGCCCCATCACCGGTATCATCGACGAATCCAACGTGATTCTCGATTTCGGGAAGTATGAAGGTAAAACGGTGAGAGAAGTGGCAAACATCGATCCCGAGTTTTACTCGTCGCTGATCGACGACAAAAGCGAGGGCGTTTATGCAATTCGCCGTCACCGCGACAAGACCTTCCGCCTCTACCTGAATCCGCTGGCCCAAATGGACCAGTAGTTGTAGATTTAGTACGAAGCAATGTTCGTACGTATCGAAATTGGTCAAAAAGCCGAATTCTCCGATCCCGAAGCAAACCAGCTGATTTCTCTCCTCCGAGAAGTGCAGACGGACCAGCGTTTCGGGGCGATTTCGGATCGCCTGCGTTGGTTGCGCAAGCTCAAAGTTTTTTGGATTCACCTCAATGCTCCGCGTGACCGCGTGGTCCATGCAGTTCAAGTTGCGTTCAAAAACCGCGTGACCGACTGGGTGTTCACGGGCGACTTATTGCCGTCGGCGGCTGGTGCGACCGGAACGCTATTTGATATCATGCAAGAGGCGCCTCACCGTCCGGGTGTGTTCCATGGCATTGAAAAGCGCACGCGATTGCAATCGCACGACGAGGAAGCCGGCGTACTTCTCGACGCGCTCCAAACTATTCTCGGACGCCGCTCGTCGCAAGACCGCGTCGTCTCGGGCGAGCTCATGATCGTCGAGGGCGCCAAGCTCGCGCGCGACGATCTCGAATGGCTCGCCAAGTATTGGTTTGCGCACGAGCAGCAGGAGTCATGGTCGATCTTGCCCGAAGAAGAGCTCAAAAAAAATTCGCGATTCCAGCACGAGCAAGTTCAAAAATACATTTCAAATCCGATCGAGCGTCCGCCGTCCCGTTTGTTGCAATTCCGCCCGACCCAGCAGCCGGCCAAAGAAATTTCTTGGGAAGAGATCAATGAGTTGATTAAAACCCCAATGGAGTGTGACGAGACCGCCATGATCGACGAGGGCGAGGAGTTTAACCTCAGCACCGAAATCCGGTTTTCGTCCAAAGATCTCCAGCATCGAACGCAGTCCGAGATCGAAGGACAGCTCGTGCGTCAGCAGCTCTGGCACGAGGCCCTCCAGTGCGAGCCGCGTTTGCAAACCGTGTTGTCGGTTTTGCCCGACAGCAATCGTTTGTGGCGAGGCGAGCTTCACGGAGCGCATCCGCTCCGGATCAAAAGCGAATTTAACCGCGCATTGAAACGCGTGGCCGAGACCACCGATACTCCGGTCGTTTCGATGAAATGCTTCGAGAGTCTGGATGAGTCCGAGCCTTCTTACTTTTGGACGACGACCGTAGCGGTAGGAAAACCGACCAAGGGAGCCGGAGCTAAAAACGCGAACATCGATAAAGGCCCTGCAGGATTATTTTGGATTTCGCACTCGGATTTGATTTCGGCGAAGCTCGTGCAATTCGCCCTTGATCAGTGCTTAAAAGGCGAAGCGATCGAGTTCTCGGTACCGGGTTCGGGCCGATCGCTCATGGAAATTTTGAAACGCGCCAAGGCTGAACTGAGCTACGGTTTTGACATCGTCGTCGACGGTGTCGAAGAGTGGTTCCAGAAGTACGTCAATGCGCCACTTCCTCTCGGACAGGTGTGGGGAGTGAAGGACGATAAGCGCGAGTGGGTGATCGAGGAACTCAAGACGCGCGGAATCTCGTTCCTCCACTTCGGGATGACTTCGATGACGGGTGATATCCGTTTCCTGGAAAAGGGTGACGTTCGAGCCAAGGCGTCGATCACAAATTTTTTCAACATTAAGCCGTACTCGGCCAAAAAAGATTTGCTCGAAGAGCCGGTGTTCACCGGCGAGACGCGCCAGCAGCCGGTGCATTTCCAGAACCGATTCTCGACCGAAGAGTTGGTGTTGAAGCCCGAGTTTAACCACGTCAGTATAGCAAGCCCGGTCGTGCTTCGTCCGTCGCTCATGAGCTGGTCGGGCGTTATGGTGCTCGGCGATTTATGCGGCACTGATTTCGATGCTTCACGGTTGGAATATCTGTTTAGGAAATGTACCGCGATCGGTGGGGTGATCCATTCGATGCAGGTGTCGTTCTTGAACGGGCTCAAGACTTGGTACAAGACTTTCGAGAAGGCACAGGCTCAATATGGTGTGAAGTTGGACCAAGCGGAATCGATCGTCGATCCGGAGATTCGCAGCCACTGGCTCGCGATGCAGCTCATTTCGCGCGTCAACGATATCCGTTCGATTCGAAGCGAAGACTTTAAGCATCCGCACGACCGGATTTACTGGTTGCCGGGCGGCTTTGATCAACCGGCATCCCGTTTGGTAGCGCGCTGGCTTGCCTGCGTCGAAGGCCGTTATCAAAATAGTTTGCATAGCGCGGTGGCGATTGAGTCGACCGACGGACGCCAAGGCGTGATCAATACGCTGACTTACACGCTCGTCAAGCGCCGCCTCGGCGCTGAGCTTAAATTGCAGCATCACTTTCCGGGTGGCTTCTTTGTGTCGATGTCGGAGAACGAACGATTCGCTGTCGAAGAAGAGTGGCGTACGATGGGGATCGAGTTTGAATTCGTCGGTCGTACGACGTCTTCGCCGTTCCTTGTGGTTCGCGACGAGAGTGATCGCGCGCAAACGATCTCAATCGAGGATTTAGCATGAGAGGGCGCACATGAGTCAGGGTAAGTTTAGAGCTTTGATCCTGTCTTCGCCGGGCGCGCGCGGGCTGCATGCGTTTGAATATGCGTTGAACACCGTGGGCTTTGATTCCGAGGTGCTCGACATCGACGAGACGATGGCGCTCAAGCTCGACCAAGATCAACTGTGCCTCAAATATAAACTCGTCGTACTTCCGGGCGGAAACACTTATTCGTCCGTTCTTGGTGGCGGCCGCATTCTTTCGATCAAGATTCAGCAGGGCTTAGGTTGGAACTTTAACAAGTTCGCCGAGCGTGGCGGTCTCGTGCTCGGAGTGGGGAACGGGCTTCTCACGCTCACGCATCTAAAAATTTTTGGCGACGATTACTCGTTCCGCACCAACGAGAAGGCGCAGTACCGCGAAGAATGGGTCAAGGTCACGCCGTTTGGCAATCGCTGCTTGTGGTTGCGCGGCCTGGGTACTTTGGAATTGCCGGTCAATCAGCTCGAAGACCAATTCGTGATCGATCCGTTTGCATTCGTCGAGGCGAAGGGCCGTCTTGAGCGCCTCGGATTGTCGTGCTTGAAACGTGAAGGTTCGAATCAGATCTACGGACTGTGCGATCAAACGGGCCGGATATTCGGTCTGCTTCCGCATCCGGAATTCTTTTTGAGTTGGACCCACATGGAAGACTGGTTCACCAATCCGACTCGTGCAGCCGCACCGGGACAAGGCCTCCAGATCTTCGAAAACGCCGCCCGCATCGTCGCCAACGGCTAAAAGCAGGAGGCCTGGCCGGGCCGTGGTCGATATCTTCCGTGTTGAGGGTGGCAAGATCGTCGAGCACTGGGACGTGAGCCTGCCAGTCAACGACAAGCCCGCGAATAAGAACACAATGTTCTGGTTATTGCGCCCAGTAGGCTTCGTCCAAGCTTTCTTCGCGTTCAGGCAATCCGCGGAACAAGCGCGGAGAGTTGCGCGAGAGGATCTCGAAGCTCACGCGGTTTGAGTATTTGCAAATTTGCGACAATGAAGAATACGTCAAGTAAGGCGCATTGTGCTTCGGCGAGTTCGGGACTTTGCGCAAATGATACGCATTGGCCGACATATCGTGGAGTAAGGCTGCAAGCGCGCCATCGCCGGCGCCGTTCGTGTTACGGATTTGCACCGGGCCGCCCATAAATGGGTTGATGTGCGAGTAAGTCTTGATCGGTTTCTCGCAATGCTCGCGGCGCATGCCGCGCGAGTATTCCCACTGGTTATAATTGATAATCGATTTGGTGTGGAGCTCGTGCTCGGTTTTGCGCGCCTGCTTCTCGTCGACAAGCGCGCCTAAGTACAGACCTTGCGCCCCCACGGTGAGAAGCGATAAATCGGTCCAATCCAAAATCCGTTCGAGAGCCAAGAGTGGATCGTCGATCCCGGTCAGTGCACGAGCCTCGTCGTTGTTGGTCGCAACCACGTTAACGTGCGCTTGGATAAACTTGATAAAGAAATCGCGTTTTTCTTCGATGAGGGCGCTCGTACCTAAAGTCAAAACAATCGGCACGCCCGCATTTTTGGCGAGCTCACAGGCTTTCATGGTCGCCTTCGAAATCGGCCAACTCTCGTCGCGCAGAACGTACGCCGAGATGAGAAGCGCGCTCGCTTTTTCGATCACTTCGCGTGGAATGTGATCCGGATCAAGCTCGTTCATGCAGCCTTTGCTGATGCCAAACGTGCGCTCGCCGTCCGGAGTGACAAAGCACATCGCGCGGCCCATCGAGGAGGCGCAGGGCTGAACGTAGTTCAAATCGACTTTGGATGAGGTCGAAGAAATATATTTGAACGAATAATCGCCGACGTTTATTTTCTTTGAGATCGCACCCAAGAGAACCGCGCGCTCTTCCGACAACGTACAGTAATTGTGGAGAGTGTTCCCGACGGTTCCACCCGGAAACTCGCCCATGATCTTGCGCTCTCCTTTGAGCTCCATATAGATGCGGTCGCAAAGCGCTTCGTCGATAAGCTGGGATTGGCCTTTTACGAGTCCGTGAAGCTTGAGATACGCATCCTCCACACGGCACTCGATGTCGACCAAGAGTTGATCGATGCCGACAATATGAAAGCTCTCATCCGAAACATAATCGTGGCTGATGTCGACGCGGGCTTTCTCGGTGACCGGAAAGTAGTGCTTGTTTTTGCGGCGACCGGGGAATTTCATGGGTGTCTTAATCTACAATAAAAAGGGGTTTGGACGCAAGTGGCGCATAGGGAAGAACTTTTAAATGAATTCCATTTAACGTGTTTTTCTACGGTAAACGCGGACTCGTTTCAGTAGCCTTCCGGCGCCTTCACTTTGATGGTTTGTTGCCGCCGAGTCATCGGATGGGCGAATTCTATAGATTCGGCGAGCAGCATGAGTCCTGGCGCTTGCGATGGTTTAAAGAATCCTTCCCACGCGCTCGGAGATCCGTACTTCGGGTCGCCCACCAACGCATGCCCGATCGAATCGAAATGGCGGCGAATTTGGTGGAACCGCCCGGTGTAAGGCATCGCGCGAACCAGGGTAAAATTCCCCCGCGCTTTGATGCGGGAGTAGTCGGTGCGAGCGGATTCAAGCTGGTCGGTTTTATGTTTTTTTAGAGGCGTTTTAATCGAGCCCTTGGGATCAACGGCGCCTACGCACCACGCAAGGTAGGTTTTTTTAATCTTATGTTCTTTAAATAGCCGGATCATCCCGGCAGCGGCACGGGAGTCGAGCGCGAACACAACGAGCCCCTCGGTGTCAGCGTCAATCCGATGAACGGGGAACAATCGCTGATTGAGTTGATCTTCTAAGATTTCTTTGCAGCCTTGGGCGTTGCCACCACGGGATTCCAAATAAGTCGCGATGCCAGCTGGCTTATGAGCGGCGAGGAGGTGAGCATCTCGGTAGACGACTTTGATCTTCATGCTGTATAGTCTTTATACCATGAATCTCAGCCCAAAATCGCAAAGTTACATCGAATTAGAGAAGAAATACGGCGCCCACAACTACAGCCCGCTTCCGGTGGTTTTGGCCAAGGGCCAGGGCGCTCGCGTTTGGGATGTCGATGGTAAAGAGTATTTGGATTTCTTGTCTGCCTACTCGGCCGTCAACCAAGGTCACTGTCATCCAAAAATTGTAAAAGCGCTGATGGACCAAGCGCAGAAGCTCGCGCTGACCTCACGCGCTTTCTACAACGACCAACTCGGCGGATTCGAAAAATGGATTTGCGAGCTGCTCGGATTCGAACGCATGATTCCGATGAACTCGGGCGCCGAAGGTGTGGAGACCGCGCTGAAGCTCGCGCGCAAGTGGGGCTACGAAGTTAAAAAAGTAGCGAAGGACCAAGCTAAGATTATTGTCGTGCAAGACAACTTCCACGGTCGCACGATCGGCATCATCTCGGCATCGACCGAAGCCGCGTCCAAAGATAATTTTGGACCGCTCCTTCCGGGTTACGTCACGATTCCTTACAACGATTTGCCAGCGCTCAAAACGGCACTCCAAGATCCAAACGTGGTCGCGTTCCTCGTTGAGCCAATCCAAGGCGAAGCGGGTGTGATTGTTCCGCAAGAAGGATATCTCAAGTCTGCCGCACAAATGTGTCGGGAAGCACGCGTGCTCTTTATGGCGGACGAAGTGCAGACAGGTCTCGCGCGCACGGGCAAGATGCTTGCCTGTGATCACGAAGGCGTGAAGCCCGATGTGTTGATCTTGGGTAAAGCATTGTCGGGCGGAATGTTGCCGATTTCGGCAGTACTCACGAGCTCGGAAGTGATGCTCACGATTAAGCCGGGTGAGCACGGCTCGACCTTCGGTGGGAATCCGGTGGCGTGCGCGGTCGCGCGCGCGGCGCTTGAAGTGATTCAAGAAGAAAAGCTTGCAGAACGCGCCGAGAAGCTGGGCCAAAAATTTCGGGCCGAGATCTCGAGTTGGAACCATCCGCTCATCACCACAGTGAGAGGGAAGGGGCTCTTGAATGCGATCGTCGTCAAACCTCACGGTAAGAACGCCAAGGGTGAGCCGCGCACCGCTTACGACATTTGTCACGATTTTCTCGATCAGGGCTTGCTCGCAAAGCAAACGCACGTGCATGCGATCCGCTTTGCACCGCCGCTTGTGATTACCGAAGCCGAACTCGATCGCGGACTTGCGGCAATTAAGAAGGTATTGGACGCTAGCAGTAAATGATTCTACGTCTCGCTCTTGCGTTGACCGTCGCTTTCTTGTCCTTGAGTCCGAACACAGCCCGTGCCTGGTCCGAAGGCGCGCTTAAAGTCGCCGACCCGTACACTTACGCGCCCAATAACTTGAGTCTCCGCGATTTCAAACTGGGCGAAGGCGGGAAGGCGCCCGTTCAATATGAATGGATTACAGGTAGCTTTGAGTGGACGAGAGTGGATAAAAAGTTTGTCGTCCCTCGTGCGAAAGTCCGCCTCAGCACCTCGCCGACGGCAAAGGTGATTTATCAGAAGCAGTATTTTTTCCCAAATGCTCAGGGCAAAGTCGACGTTCCCGTGGCGCTCACACAAGAGCGCTACACTGCTGGGCCGACCGGCGATCGCAATGAGATCGTAGTTGAAGACCCGGTCACTCATCAAAATGCACGTCTTCCGATTGTTTTTACCGGCAAAAATATCAAACCGGCGATTACTCTTGATACCAATTGCTCGGGCCCCGGGCTGATCATCAAAGCGCGAAACTTGCGCCGCTCTTGGGTGTACGTCATGTGCAGAACGATTCATCCGGCGACCGATCACGCAAACGGCGTGAAACTCGACATCGATGTTTATTGGGAAATGGAAGGATCACCGGGCACGATTCAAGTTAACAACCAAACGATCGATCTTACCGATGGCTTGACCGCGTCGATTGCAACCGATTCGAAAACTCCGAATTTCTCCTTCTCTCGCGGGAAAGAAAATCCGGAGACCTTCGAGCTTGAAGTGCATTTGCCCGAACGATTCCATCCGCTGAGTGTGGCGCTCGGGCTCGGACCGTACAGCCATCAAAATCAAACGCGCGCGTATGCGACCCTTTACGCGTCTTACTACTTTAACGAGGCGATGAAGCTCGCGGCGTTCGGTGCGTTCCCGGTGCGTGCCGACCCCGAAGTGGATCTCGGATTGTATTTTATCGCCGAACAAGCGCGCGCGCTCGACGAGCGGCTCATCCTGAATTTACTTCTCGGATTCCACACTCTCTCATTTGTTCCGGGCGCGGGTCCGGCGGCAATTTCGGGTGGGGGACTGGATCGTCGGTTCTCGTTTAGCGCCCCTCAAGGGATCGAGCTGATTTTTCGAGATTTTTTGGCGAAGCGGCAGAACTTAAGTTACGGCCTCTTTTATTATCCGACGATCAACAATCGCGCTTACTTCAATTCTTGGTTGAGATACGGCAGCTCGACATTTCTGGAATTAAACTTTATTCAGTGGCAAGAACCGGTAGGAAACGACACTTTTGGCGCGAAAAGCTTCGGGCTGTCGATTGGATTTCCACTGTTCCGAATACTTTAACGCGTGCCACCGAATATTCCAAAAAATCACGCTCCGCACTACACAACGAAAACTCAACTTTACCCTTTATAGACTCCACCTTTCCCGATAGCTTCTACTGACACAACATCAACTCATTTTTGAGGAAACTCAGAAGGGAATCTCATGTCGAACGCAACTACTCGTCGTCCGAAAATCTCAGTCATTGGGGCCGGTTTCGTCGGTTCAACTTGCGCGCACTGGGCGGCCAGCAAAGAGCTTGGCGATGTTGTCCTGGTCGACATCAACGGTGATGCCGCAAAAGGGAAGGCGCTCGATTTGTTCGAAGCGTCTCCTGTCGAAAATTTTGATTCAAACCTTGCCGGCGGCAGCGACTACGCCCTCACCAAAGACTCCGACGTCGTCGTGATCACTGCAGGTCTCCCGCGCAAACCGGGCATGAGCCGCGATGATCTTCTCGTCACCAATGCTAAAATCGTAAAAGAGTGCGCGCAAAACGTTGCGAAGTATTCTCCGAACTGCGTGCTCATCATCGTATCGAATCCACTTGATGCCATGTGCCACGTCGCAATCTCGGCAACAGGCTTCCCGCGCGAACGCGTGATCGGTATGGCCGGTGTTCTCGATAGCGCCCGTTACCGTGCATTCGTCGCGATGGAAACTAACACGTCGGTTGAAGACGTTCAAGGGTTCACTCTCGGCGGCCACGGCGACACCATGGTTCCGATGCCTCGCTATACCTCGGTTGGCGGTATCCCGCTCGCGCAACTCGTGAGTAAGGCCCGCATCGACGCGATCTGCGACCGCACTCGTAAGGGTGGCGCGGAAATCGTGGAGCTGCTCAAGACCGGCTCCGCGTACTATGCTCCGGCATCTTCAGCCATCGCGATGGTCGAGTCGATCGTTCGCGACAAGAAGCGCATTCTCCCCTGCGCAGTGATGTTGAACGGCGAATACGGCCACAACGGCCTCTTTGTCGGCGTTCTCTGCAAACTCGGATCGAAGGGCATGGAAGGCGTTCCGATGCTGGAAATGAACGGCGAAGAAAAAGCGATGTTCGACAAATCAGCGGCCGCAGTGAAGGCCCTCGTCGACGACATGAAGCGTCTCGGACTCAACTGATGATCAACTACCTCGGCAAGGCGAATAAATGAACATTCACGAATATCAGGCCAAACAAGTTCTCAAAAAATTCAAAGTGCCGGTCTCCGAAGGAGTATTGATCGTCGGCTCGACCGACGGTAAAAACTTTATCTCGAAAGAAGAGATCGCGACTCAAGCGAAAGCAGCGGTCGAGAAGCTCAAAACTTTCAATCCGTCGGTTTATGTCGTGAAGGCGCAAATCCACGCCGGCGGTCGCGGTAAAGCCGGTGGCGTAAAAGTCACTAAGAACGCCGACGACGCGGCGAAAGCCGCTCAAGACATCATGGGCAAAGTGCTTGTGACGCCTCAAACCGGCGCCGAAGGCAAAAAAGTCCACCGCATCTGGATCGAAGGAGGCTCGGATATTAAAAAAGAGTACTATCTCGGGATCGTTCTCGATCGCGCGCTCTCGCAAGTCGTGATGATGGTGTCGACCGAAGGCGGGATGGAAATCGAAGAAGTGGCTCACACGCACCCGGAAAAAATCTTCCGCACGGTGATCAACCCTGGCATCGGATTCCAACCGTACCACGGCCGCGAACTCGCATTCGCGCTCGGTCTTCCTGCCGAGTCAGTGCGCGAAGCGACTCACTTCTTCAAAGGCGTCTACGATTGCTTCATGCAGACTGATTGCTCTCAAGTCGAGATCAACCCGATGGTCATGACCACTCAGGGTAAGATCCTCGCGCTCGACGCGAAATTGAATTTCGATGACAACGCTCTCTTCCGTCACCCGGACATCGTCGAAATGCGCGACGTCCTCGAAGAAAACGCGCAAGACGTGGAAGCGTCCAAGTACGAACTCGCTTACATCGCGCTCGACGGCACGATCGGTTGCTTGGTAAACGGTGCGGGCCTTGCGATGGCGACCCTCGACATCATCAAACTCGCGGGCGGAACGCCGGCGAACTTCCTCGACGTCGGTGGCGGCGCGAACAAAGAAAAAGTCACTCAAGCGTTCAAGCTCATTCTGAAAGATCCGAAGGTGAAAGCGATCCTCGTCAACATTTTCGGCGGCATCATGAAGTGCGACATCATCGCCGAAGGCGTGATCGCGGCAGCTCGCGAGTTGCAACTCAAGGTACCTCTAGTTGTCCGTCTCGAAGGCACCAACGTCGAGCTCGGTAAGAAAATGCTTGCGGAGAGCGGTTTGAAAATTACTCCGGCGGATGACCTCGCGGATGCGGCAAAGAAAGCGGTGGAGGCGGCACGATGAGTATTTGGGTGGATAAAAATACAAAGTTAATCGTTCAAGGGATTACCGGTTCACAAGGTCTTTTCCATGCAAAAGGCTGCGATGATTACGGCAAGCAAGTCGGCGGCATGCGTGTCGTCGGCGGCGTCACTCCGGGTAAGGGCGGCCAAAAGGCCGAAGAGTTCCCGGTTTACAACTCGGTCAAGGAAGCGATGTCTAAGACCGGTGCGAACGCATCGATGATCTTCGTTCCGCCTCCGTTCGCCGCGGATTCCATTTGCGAAGCGGCTGATGCCGGTATACCGCTCATCATCTGCATTACTGAGGGTATCCCAGTTGCGGATATGATCGCGACTAAGCGCTACGTTACTGAGCGCGGCTCGCGTCTCATCGGTCCAAACTGTCCCGGGATCATCACTCCGGGGCAGGCAAAGATCGGGATCATGCCGGGCCACATTCACCTCGCAGGCCGTATCGGCGTAGTGTCCCGCTCGGGCACGCTCACTTACGAAGCGGTCCACCAACTCACCAAGCTCGGCATCGGTCAGAGCACCTGCGTGGGTATCGGAGGTGACCCGGTGAACGGAACCAACTTTATTGATGTACTCGAAGCCTTCAACGCCGATCCGAATACGGATGGGATGATCATGATCGGGGAGATCGGCGGAACTGCAGAAGAAGAAGCTGCAGACTACATCAGGAAACACGTCAAGAAGCCGGTGGTCGGTTTCATTGGCGGCGCATCGGCGCCTCCGGGTAAGCGGATGGGTCACGCAGGTGCGATCATCTCGGGCGGCAAAGGAACAGCCGAAGAGAAATTTAAAGCGCTGGAAGCGGCGGGCGTGAAAATTTCACGTTCGCCCGCGACTCTCGGCACAACTATGGCCGCATGCTTACGCACCTAACGGTGCGGGGGCCGCTTTAGGAAATCAGTTAAATAAGGAGAAAGTCACATGGCAAAAGAAAAAACATTCAGCATCATTAAACCAAACGCAGTCGCAAAAAACGCAATCGGTAAAATCATCGACCGTTTCGAAACCAAAGGCCTCAAAGTGGTCGCCGCTAAATACACCAAGCTTTCTAAAGAGAAAGCTGAAGGTTTCTACATCGAGCACAAAGAACGCCCGTTCTTCGGCTCTCTCGTAAATTTCATGACTTCGGGCCCGGTCCTCCTGATGTGCCTCGAAGGCGAGAACGCGGTGATGGCTAACCGTGAAATCATGGGAGCGACGGACCCAAGCAAAGCGGCTCCGGGCACGATCCGTAAAGACTTCGCTGATAACATCGAAGCAAACGCGGTTCACGGTTCGGACAGCATGACCAGTGCTGAACGTGAGATCGCTTACTTCTTCGAAAAGAACGAAATCATCAGTCGTTAGCCCGTGCCTGCATAGTACAAAAAGAAAAAGAACCGCACCACGAGGTGCTTAGGAGTAATCAGATGTCTAAAAAGATCGATCTCGGTAAATTCAAGGATGTAGTCGGCCGGCTGAAGAGCAAGCAAGAGCAGTTCAAAGGCCTTATGAACAAGGAAACATTGAAAGAAGCGAAGAAGTACGCCCATGCTTCAAGCGAAGAGCTCAAAAAACTAGTCAAGAATACCGACGTTAAGAAGGTTCGCGCTTTCATTGAAAAAGAAGCGAAAGAAATTCAAAAACTTCAAAAGCAAATCCCGAACGAGCTCGTTAAGTTCAGTAAGTTCGTGGACACGCAACGCAAAGAATTCGAAAAAATCCTGAAATCAGTCAACGCGCTCGAAGCGGCCGAGTTTATCGGTCAAAAGGTCGGTCTCACCAAGAAACCGGCAAAGAAAAAATCTTCAGTAAAAAAGTCGGCGGCGGGCGCGGCATCAACAGCGTCAGACGTCGATTCAAAAGTATCGACCGGGGACTCCGGATCATCAACTCCGGATTCCAATTCGTAAGGAGTAGGACATGGCAAAGAAAAAGAAAAAAGCAGCGAAGAAAGCAAAAAAAGCAGCTCCTAAAAAAGCCACAACCAAAAAATCAGCCGCTAAAAAATCTAAGGCTCCGATCGAGACTTTATTGAAAGTCGGTCAAACAGCCCCGGACTTCGAACTTCAGACTGAAACCGGTAAAACCATTCGCTTGTCGGATCTTCGCGGTAAGCCGGTCGTTCTTTACTTCTATCCAAAAGACGATACTCCGGGCTGCACTCAAGAGAGCTGCGATTTCCGTGATAATTTCGGCCGCGTAAAATCGGTAGGCGCCGAAATCTACGGCATTTCGCGCGACGACGTCGAATCTCACGCTAAATTCAAAAACAAGTACTCGCTGCCGTTCTCGCTCTTGGCGGATACTTCCGGCAAGACCACCGAGGATTACGGCGTGTGGAAGGAAAAGTCGATGTACGGTCGCAACTACATGGGAATCGAACGCACTACCTTCATCGTCGACGCCGACGGAACGATCCAAAAAATCTATCCGAAGGTGTCGGTCACCGGACACGTTGACCAGGTGTTAAAGGACCTGAGTACGGTTGACGCAGTCGTAACTCACGAAGACTTCGATACGACCGGAGACATGCAGTAATGGGGAATGCAGGGGCTGGTCATGCCGTGAAAACGGCTCTCGTCGTTCTGTCATCGAAAGCGCAGCTTTTCGATATGGCGGGCCTTCGGAATCTGATTCAGCATTCTTACCCGGACTGTGCGGTGTTCTTTATTTCGACGAGCGGCGACGCTCTCGGAGTGAAGGCACCGGACCACGTCGATCTCCTGATCGATTTCACGCCTCCGGGCGCTCGTCAGGGCAAGTTTTTTGCCTGGAGATTGCGCGGTCGTGCGACTCGTGCAATCGGTCGTGAATCGGGCTGGTTCGTTCGTAAAAGCCGTTACGACAAAGTGTATAATGACTCTGCGGACTTGGATCGTCCGCGGGATTACTTGGAATCGGAACGCTGGGCTCAACGCAAAGTTCTCGAGCTTGCGGGGGTTCCGGTGGTTCGCCAAGGTGGTGTGACGGCCGATCGGAGCAAGGATATCGCTCTCGAATTGCCGCCGCTAATGAAATGACCGCGTTTACGCGGTCGGTAGAATAAGGGCAAGCCCAATGATTTCCTTTTTGGAGAAAGTCTGGAAAACATTGATCTCAGTGAAGTTCGCGGTCGTTGTGATCGTGTGTCTTGCCATTTCATTGGCAGTCGCGACCGTTCTTGAATCCAAATACGATACCAAAACCGCCCAGTTCGTGGTCTACCGCTCCTGGTGGTTCTACGCCTTGCTCTCGAGCTTCGGGCTTCTGATCCTCGCGGTTGCGATCAGCCGGATCCCGTGGAAAAAGAAACACATTCCATTTTTGATGGCTCATTTCGGAATCCTGATGATCTTGATCGGCTCGGCGATTACGGCGTTTAAAGGAGTGGATGGCAACCTACGGATCGCCGAAGGTGAAGTCAATTCGTCGGTCGAGCTCGACGATCACGTGCTCGTGTTCAAACGCGGCGACAATGTCACTTCGACCGAGTTTCCGTGGATGCCTGCCTTTGAAGCCGAAAAGTTTAAAACCCGCCAATACCCCGAGTTTGGCGTCGAAGTGACGAAGTTCGTCCCGGACTCCGAACTCAAAATCGATTTTCGCCCCACGAGCGACAGCGCCGACAAACCGACGCCTGCGATTCAACTTCGGATCATGGGGGCGCCGATGGGCGGCTCACCTGAACTCTGGCTCTGGGCCGGAGACGCGTCGTGGTCGACTCAAAAAATGGGACCGGCCCGCTTTCTCATCCGTCGCGAGGACCAAAAAGATTTAGCGGCACTTCCGTCCGAAGGGCCTGAAGCTCGCCTGGACTTTATCGTCGGCAAAAAAGGCGATTTACGTTTCGAAGCTACCTCGGTTCGCGGTGAAAAGAGAACGGGCAAGATCGTGATGCCGACGCCACCGCCTACGGGAGGTCCGGCTGAAGCCGTACTCGTCGATCCGGAGTGGCGCATGCCGATCAAGATCGCGGTTCGCAAGTTCATTCCGAACGCCTCCAACAATATGGCGTACGTGCCGGTTAAGGCGGCGGCCAAAGGAATGAACGGTGGCCCGGTGCCGGCGATTCAACTGCATGTGATGGGTGACAACAGCGGTAGCGCGCACTCCTCGATGTGGCTGGGTTTAGGTGATCGCGCCGACCTCACGACGGCAACCGGTGAGAATGTATCGGTAGGGTATTTTCCGCGTCGGTTGGTGCTTCCGTACGCGCTTCGGCTTAAAAAGTTCGAGATGAAGCACAATCCCGGCACGATGGATCCGTCGGCGTACTCGTCGCACGTTCAAGTCGTGGATCAATTCCAAAAGACGGCGCAGGATCTCGATACCCTGCCCGAACATGAAATCTCCATGAACGAACCGCTTAAGCATGGCGGGTACACGTTCTATCAAGCAAGTTACATTCCGGATTTCCCGCGCGCGGTGACCACAGTGCTGTCGGTGAACTACGATCCTGGCCGTGCGCTGAAGTACTTGGGCTCGTTGCTCCTTGTGCTCGGCAGTATTCTCCTTTATCTCTCCAAGCTCTCTCAAAGTAAGAAGAAGGTCGCGACAGTATGAAAAGCAGCAAATTGATGTTCGCCGTATTGGCAACTTTGATTCAAATCCCCTCACTGGCCTACGCCGACGATCCGCCAGCGCCGCTCAAAGGTGTTTCGATGCGAGACGTGCGGATGATTCCGGTTCAGAGTGGGGGACGCATCAAACCATTCGACGAATTCGCGCGTGAATTGATTCTCACTTTCACCGGTAACCGCAGTTACGGCAACTACGATCCAAGCGAACTCATGATCTCGATGATGGTCAAGCCGCAGGATTGGTCGAACGTCGAACTCATCCGCGTCGGTAACGAAGATACTCGTAGACAGCTACTCCTCGATCCGAACCGTAAGTTTTTTACGCCGAACGAGCTTTCTAAAAACCACGCGTTTTTGCAGTATGCCGACACCATGGGCCCTGGATCTGAAGGTAACCAAGTCACCGCGGGCGGCGTGAGCGCCGTGACGGCGGCGATGGACCCGCGTGCCGAAGAAATGAAACGGGTCGTGGACCGTATGACTCGCTTTCAGGCCCTCATCGGCGGCCAGTTGTGGATGACCACGCCTCCAAAAGACGGCAATCCCGAGTCGCCGTGGGCGCCGCTCGCTAGAGGGATGGAGGAGCCGTCTCAGACCTCGAACGCAGTCTACTCGATGCTCAAAAATTATTTGGATAAAGACGCCGACGCGTTCAATAAATCGGCGGCTCAAACACGTGCTCTCATCGAAGGCGCGACTCCACAGTTTGATCAGCACAAGTCCGAGCTTGTGGCTGAAGCCTATTACAATCGCCTTCGTCCGTTCTTTCAGGCGCTCTGGTTTTACCTTATCGCCGGCATCCTTTGGATGTTTGCCGCTCCGCCCGAGCAAAAGAAGGTGTCGTTTGTCCGCTTGATGGCAAAATCATTGACCTTCGTGGCGCTCGCGCTTCACATCGTGGGCTTTTCGCTCCGTTGTTACGTCGCGGGTCGTCCTCCGGTCACAAACATGTATGAATCCATCATTTGGGTGAGTTTAGGCGTAATGGTATTTGCACTCATCATCTACATGCGCACTCATCAGCGCATCCTGATCAGCACCGCGGCTTTGCTCTCGGGCCTCGCGCTTTTTGCAGCCGATTCGGCACCGTTGCTGATGGATCCGACGATTCGTCCGCTCGTGCCGGTCTTGCGCAGTAACTACTGGCTCACGATCCACGTCCTCACGATCACGGCGAGTTACGCCGCGTTCATGCTTGCGATGGGGATTTCAAACATCACCTTGTTTCAATTCTTGAAGCAAGCTCGCGCCAGCGCGGGCGAAGCTCGTACCGCCATTTCGCAAAAAATCGCGACGCTGAACCAGCTCAATTACCGCGCGATTATGTTTGGGACCGTTTTGATCGCTGCCGGAACGATCTTGGGCGGCATCTGGGCCGATTATTCCTGGGGTCGGTTTTGGGGCTGGGATCCAAAAGAAGTATGGGCGCTGATCACCTTGCTCGTTTATATCGCGATTCTTCACGGACGTTATGCCGGTTGGGTAGGCACGTTCGCATTTCCGCTGTGGACGGTGATTTGTTTCTCGAGTGTGATCATGGCTTGGTATGGAGTGAACTTCGTGCTCGGCGTGGGTTTGCACTCCTACGGATTCTCATCGGGCGGCCAAAGTACGATGACGGCTTTCGTAGTCCTGCAATTGATCTATTGCTTGTACGTCGCCTACCAGGTCAAAGGTCTAAAGGGTAAGCCGCAACCCCCAGCTACGGTCTAAAGCGCGGAACGACGATGGGTCAGAAGCTCGCTTACCAACGCGTTTTTAGCGAAGGCCTCCCCGAAAACGGAGGAAAGCTTCAAGGTTCAGTCGAATTTAATTCCGCGCTCTCACGCTACACTTATTATCAAATCGGCGGACCGGCCGCTGTCATTGCAACACCCAAGTCGCTCGAAGATCTTCGCTGGATCTCCGAGAAGATCGCCGAACTGAAGATGCCGTTTTTTACTTTGGGTTGGGGTTCGAATATTCTATTCCCCGACGATGGCTTTCACGGCGTGGTGATCCGCATGAAGTTTTTGGGCACGCAAATCACCGTGGCTGAAGATGGGGTGCTTGAGCTCGGTGGTTCGGTCGGTGGCTCGTCGCTCTTGCGTAAGGCATCAAGCGAGGGCTGGAGCGGACTTGCCCATCTTACCGGTATCCCGGGGTCGGTCGGGGGAATGGTCGCGATGAACGCGGGCACGCACTTGGGCGAGTTCAAAGACTGCGCTCTTAAGGTCGAAACCGTGCGTATCGGTGAGGGCAAATTCAATCTGGCGGTACGCTCGCTGAAACCCGAGGATTTCTCCTACCGCCGCAGTCACTTTTTAAATCCGCACGATTTGATCACGCGTGCCTGGGTCAAGTACACGCCGACCGATCCACAAACCGTGAAGGCTCAAATCGACGAACTTTACCAGCGCCGCAAGAGCACGCAGCCGGTGGATATTCCTTCTTGCGGGAGCGTGTTCATGAATCCGCGCGATCAAAAATCAGCGGAGGGAATGCACGCTTGGCAAGTGATCGATAAACTCGGCTTGCGTGGCCATCGCATCGGCAACGCGCAGATCTCCGAAAAACATTCTAACTTTATCGTAAACTTGGGCGGCGCCCAGGCTCACGACGTCCGAGCGCTCATCACCCTGGCAAAAACCCGGGCGAAAGACGAGCTTGGCATCTACCTTCATGAAGAAGTGAAAATCCTGTGAGTGCCGAGTGATGTTTGATCGATATCATCTGCGCGCTTGGAAGTTCCGGAACACACTTTGGCAAAGTCATGTTCGTTCGGTCACGGGGTTTCTTCAGTCTTGGAATCCTTTGGCTAAAAAATTGATCCTCGTCGGCCCATCGGGTGGATATTCGTTGCCGGTGGAGTGGTTCAGGCGATTTCAAATGATCACGATCGTCGAACCGGGTTTTATCGCCCGCCGGATCGTCACGCGCAAGTTTCGCGGCGTGACCCGGGTGCGGAGCGTGCGTCGTGCACTTCAGTTCGATCATCCGGGGTTTTTCTCGGATTTTGATCTTACCGATACTGCGGTGTTATTTACCAATGTTCTGGGCCAGGTCAAAGTGAGTTCCGCCGAAGCTTTCGCGCATGCGATGCGTGAGACGCTGACCGGCCTCGAGTGGGCGTCTTACCACGATCGTTTGTCGGCCGATCACGTCCGTTGGAAATACCCCGAAGGCGCGGTTGGGCGTGTGTACGCCACCTCCGAACTCGTCAAAAACTCGATTAGCGAAGAAGAAGCTCAGGCGCAAAGCCCAAAACCTCAAAAGCGTCGCAATCCAATACGTCTCACTCGCAAACGTGAAGCCAACAAACCGCCCGAAGTACAAGAGCACCTTGCGAGCGATGCGCTTGCGCCGCTCGGCCCGAAGCGAGTGATGTACTGGGAATGGCAAATCGCGCCCGATCAGGTGCACCTGATCGAAGGCATGATCCATGAGTAAACCAGAACCCTTGATGTGGGGCTTCTCACCATTGTGTGAGTAGAATCGTAGAATCTTATTTACGTTTTATTGAATCTTACCAGCGCGAGATAATGGTGGCAACTCCGACGTTGGTTAAAATTCAATGGTTTATTCAGGGCTTAAGGCTTTTATAGCCAATGATGCGGGTCACTTCACCCATTCCCTTTCGGGATCATGCATGTGCAGTCATTGGGCCAAGTCAGAATATGGAAAGTGCATTCAGGCGATATTGAAATGTCGCAGGAATTTCAAGCAGCGAACCCTTTGCTTGGCGCAGTTACGACCTTTTGGCGTAATTGCGCCAGCCACTTGGAAAGTTAAGCAGCTTCCTTTTCCAGGCGTTCAGCGATCCAAATCTTAATGAGGGTTTGGTACCCGATCTCGCCTTTTTTGGCCGCTATTTTTCTGAGCTTCTGGATCATTGCTCTTGGAAGGCGAATGCTAGTAGACAACTCGGATGCGACGCGTTTTTCCGGGGTTACGGTCACTGACTTTGATTCATCCCATTCTGCTGCATTATAACGAGTACTATTTTTCGTTTTTTTCATACATCCCATCCTGTAATAACTCTTGCCGTGTTTTGACCAAGGTCTTCGAAAATAATTCTCAAAGCTCGGCCAGAATCAGTAACGCCATCAATCCTGAATCGTCATTATCTTCATCCCATAAGAAGAAATACCAGCGTTTGCCCGTCAAACCAGTCATGACTACATTGTAGCTACAATTATGAATTTTGTCAATATATTCAAACTAATAGCATCTACATTGAGTTTTGCTCTAAGGTTAACTATTTATCGATCCAGTCTGTACTTTTGCAGTGATTGGGAAGAGTCGGACAAGGTTGCTTTCTAGCCGATCGATATGCGGATGCACTGCATTCGTCGTAAGTTGCATTAGTTGATAATTGATCCAGATGATCCCAGCTATTCCCCAAAAACCCCTTAGCCAAAACTTAGCCTAATTTTAGCCAAGTCGGGACATATCGGGATTCTTCGGGACACGAAGCTTCATGCGAACTCGATTTAAACCGTTCGAGAACTCGTTTTTGTTTTTCGTTATTTACGTTTTATTGAATCTTACCATCGCGAGATAATGGTGGCTCCGGAGAGAATCGAACTCTCACTTCCCCGAGGGAAACACGATTTTGAATCGAGCGCGTCTACCAATTCCGCCACAGAGCCATTTGTAAGATCGGTGAACCCCAAAGCTACCACTGGTTAGCAATACGGGCAAGAATCTGATGACCCTAGAGGCCAACTTTTATTGACTCTAAGTGTTATGGCCTGTCTTTTAAGGCTTATAGGCGATTTCAAACTCGCCGTTCTTCTTTAGAGTGTATTTCTTTCCGAGATAGAGAGAATGAAAGTTCGGTCCGTGGCCTGCCGGAATGCCGAATGCGACCGGGATTTTGGTTCGGCGCGAGAGTTCGGCAAATACAAACTGAAGCGCTTCTTGATCGGGATAAGCGGCACGGAGCGGGATCATGCGCTTGCGTTCGTTGTCGAACGGATCGATTCGCATCGGTACGGTGTCGCGGCAATCCATGAAATCCCCAAGCACGATGGCCTTCACACCTTTGAAGCCGCCGGCTTGCTCGAGTTGATGCAAGTAGCGATTGATGCGCGCGACGTTTTCGCCGATCTCTTCGAAAAATAAAATTTTTCCGGCAGCGTTTGGAAAATATTTGGTTCCGGCCATGGCAAGCCATACAGCGAGGTTGCCACCGACGAGAGGAGCGGAGGTATTTGCCGTCCTCATCGGCGAGATCCACTCGAGATGGTGTTTGGTTTGCGCAAAAGCATGCGGGCGTTTCAAGCTATCCAGTAAAAATCCGCGATAACTGTTTTTTTCGGGCACGGACAGAGTCGAAAAAGTTTTGAGACTCGGCATTGGCGCATGAATCGTTTCCCAGCCCCATTTTTTACGCACAAACTCGTGTAAAGCAGTCACGTCGCTATAACCGAGTAACGTTTTTTTAGACGGCTTGCGCTTTGCCGTCATTCGTTCCAAGAGCGGCAGCAGGTGAGTGATGCCGTACCCGCCGCGCGCGCACCAAACCGCATCCAAATCTTTGCGATAGGCGTACTGCAAAAAAGATTTCGCGCGCGTTTCATCTGACGCCGGATAAAAATAATACTGTCCCGAGACTTCCGGATGCACTTCGACGTGCCAGCCGTCGAATCGGAGCGCGTCGACACCGGTTTCGAATTCGATTTTTGGAATCACGGAGGAGAGAGCGACGATCCCGATCCGAGGGGGAGTGAATTTGGAGGCTGGATTCTTTTGCTTTTTCATTTAAATTGTTTCCGAAAAAATTCGATTCGCTTTTGATCATTGATGCTCATCCACAAAATTTCTTCCGGAACCACGTCGTAAGGGGCAAGCGCCACCTCGACTTCGCGTTTGCGGATGGCCCGATCGGACTGATTTTTGAGCTGATCGTATTTGGTCATCACGACCTGGACCGTGAGGTTTTTTGACAAAAAGAATTCAAGCGCCTCGATGTCCGAATCAGTCGGGCCATGGCGGCTGTCAAAGAGCATGAAGATGACTTCGACATTATTGTCGGCTTCAAAGTAGGCGTTCATGAGCCTTGCCCAGTCTTTGTGTTCGGTTTTAGCGACTTTCGCGAACCCGTAACCGGGGAGGTCAGCGACAATCCTGTTGGTTTTGCCCCACAAGAAAAAGTGGATCGCGCGGGTTTTGCCCGGGGTTGCCGACACTCGGGCCACGCGTTCGCCCATCAATGCGTTGATGAGCGAGCTCTTGCCGACGTTCGAGCGCCCGACGAAGGCGATCCGTGGTTCGGCATGACCCATTAAAAAGCCTTTCTTAATCAGGCCTGGAAGCTGCTCAGGGTCGCCCAGCGTGATGAGGTAACATTTGTTTTGCATCCATCATTGATTTTAACACAAACTCTGGCACGGGCATTGCTTTTTGAGGAGCGGGAGAGCCACATGGAAAACCAAAATGAAAAGCAACTTTACCTTCAGATTCTCGACCCAAGCGGTCACCGCCGGATCATCAAATTGACCCGTTTCCCGCATCGATTAGGCACCTCGATTGACACGAACGACGGCCTTCGCGACGTAAAAATTCAGGAAGCAGGGCTTTTGATTTGCGAAGGACAAAGCGGTTATATTTTACGCGTGATTCAAGAGGGGTTGACACTTCGAGTGGGTGATCTGAAACTTCTCAACTTTGAAATCCCGATGCAGACCCCGATTCAGGCGGGCGACTCCGAGCTTCGGTTTTCGGTAGAGCATCCCAAGGTCATCGAACAAAAGCAGGGCCTGGGAGATTGGCTAACGGTATCGGAGAGTGGAAGCCTGCTCTTGAACGGGCTCCGCAAAGCAGCGCAGACGCGACTGTCGATTTATCTTTCGGGCGAGACCGGTACCGGCAAAGAAGTGCTCGCCAAAATGATTCATGAACTTTCGGATCGCTGCACCGGAACATTTGTACCGATCAACTGCGGCGCGCTCGCGCTATCTCTCGCGGAGAGCGAGCTCTTCGGACACATAAAAGGTGCCTTTACGGGTGCCATGCGAGATCGTCCAGGTGCCTTGCTACAGGCTCAAGGGGGGACCTTGTTTCTCGATGAAGTCGGGGACTTACCTCCGGAGATTCAAGTAAAGCTTTTACGCTTTCTCGAGAACGGTGAGATCCGTCCGGTCGGTTCCGATCGCGTGTTGCACGCCGATGTGCGGGTGATCTGCGCGACCCATAAGCCGCTCGTTAGACTCGTGCAGGAAGGAAAGTTCAGGCAAGATCTTTACTACCGGCTTGCGTCGATCCCGCTTGAAATCCCAACTCTTCGTGCTCGTCCCGATGATATCGAGCTCTTGGCTAGGCGCTTCGCATCCGATCAAAAGAAGGCACTCACCGCTGACGCAATTCGTAAGTTACAGCTCCATGCCTGGCCCGGCAACGTTCGGGAGTTGCGCCACGCGGTCGAGCGTGCCGCCGGGAGCGTCGGGGCATTTGAGTCCGTGATTCACGCGCGCGATTTCGATTTTTTGATTCAGCGGTTTGAAGGGGACGAAGGTGATCTGCTTCTTCCCGGTGTGAAGACGCTCCATGAGATGGAAAAGCTCATGATCCTGCGCGCTCTCAAGCTCGGTAAAGGTAACCGCTCGGAAGCGGCGAGGATCTTAGGAGTCGCGCGAAGCACGCTTTTTGAAATGATGAAGCGCCATCGCATCGTCGGGCCGAAATCAGCGAAATACTGGGTGATGCCCAAGGACGCCGTTTTGACTCCGGCCGGCGCGACGGCTGAAGTCTCAGATTGAGATCGACGATACTTTTTTTCGAATGCACTTACCGTTACTGTAAAATAGCGTTCCTTCGAACGGGATTTTTTTGAACACGTAGGGAAGGAAGTCGGAATCGCCTTCCCACAAATTTAAATCCAAGATATTGCTTTGCGGAACCCAGTGCAAAGTGCCTTCGGCGGTCTGGACGTCGGTTTTGATTTTCTTACGCTGCTCGAAACTGAGTTGCGCGACGAAAACGGTGACCCACCAGTCTTCGTGTTTGTGGGATTTGAAATCAGGGAAGTAGAGTTGGCCGAGCCACTTCCAGTCGGCTATCTGGGTTTTCAGTCCCGCTTCTTCATGAAACTCGCGGATAGCGGCTTCGATCCCGGATTCGCCCTTGTTGAGTTTCCCTCCGAGCCCGTTCCAATAATCCTTTTTGTGGATCATCAGGAGCTCGTCGTCATAAAAAGCGTACAAAAGCACCGCGGGTATGACCTTTTGGGCAGCGGACTCGTAAGAATTGGTGCTTTGGCTCATGCAAATTTAAATTTCAGACGTTTGCGGCGACGTTAGTTCCCAGCGGGAGTGAGCGGCTTGCCGCCGGTGGTGTCGACAGGCGCCGGAGAGGCCGGATCGTCCGCGATCTCGGTGAAAACTTCTTCGGACTTCACGCATTTTGCGTTGAACGCGTCGTTGAGGGCATCAGATTGTTTTTGAAGTCCTGCAACGGCTTCGTTCGCCTGAGCGACGACGTCGAGTTTTCCGTCTTTCTCGGCTTGCTCCGCCTGGCTCGCGATCATCAGGATCTGCATTCCGAATTTCATGTTGAGTTGAGCCATCGGAGCCGTGACGTCTTTACAAAGCACTTTTTGAGTCTTGAGGCTGCGGATCAGATTGATCGATTCGGCCTTCAAGTTTGACAGATTAAGAGCCATAGCTTGACTGGACATCAAAACAGCGGATAAAACGGCAATAAATTTCATGGTACTTCTTCCTTTTCCCTGGACGGAGTCTACACGAAGTCCATGTAATTTGTCAATAATAATAGTTTAATAATCAAACGCGTATAAATTAGCTGATTTTAAGTATTTTTACGAATCGGGAGCGTCTTCGACGGTGAGGTCGGTAAACAATATCTGGATGATTTTGCCCTTCATCGGGAGCGAGTTGAGCTGCTCGGCGATCCGTCGGCGCATCAGGTTTTTGGATTCCGGGTTCAGCACTTCTTCGCGGCGGACGTTGACGAGCACCGGGATCACGATATCGCGAGTCTGAGCGATGTGGCCCTTGAGATAGTCGCAAGCGTCTTGGGTCGAGCACTCGGCGGTCATGTCAATGCGAAGCTCGCCGTCGTTCGGTGATTCGACGCCTTTCAAGATGAGTCTGAATTCGCCGAGCGCCTGCGTATAGATTTTTTCAGGAGTGAGTTTGACTTCTTCGGTGATGGCTGGCTTGTGAGCCGCGCGGATATCGAGATATTTTTTAACGAGTACGCCTAAACAGGCGGCGGCCAGTAAGGCAAAAGCAATCGACAGATAGGTAATGAATCTGCTAGGAGGATCCTGAGATTCCAGAAGTTCTTTGATGCGTGGCGCCCGAATGGGTGGATGGGATACGGAAACGATTTCTTCCAGCTCCTCGGTTTCGAGCTCGTCGATCAAGATCGGGGAGAGAGCCGGGCCTTCATCCGCAGTTCTATTGCTTGCCGCGTCATTTAGCTTGGTTTCGGCGGACTTTTCGGGGTTATCGCTCACCGAAATAGAGTAGCACTCCGTAGGCCAAAATGTGATAAACTTTTAAAATCCATGGATATTTTTTTCGACTTTGAAAAGCCGATTCTCACACTGGAAAAGAAACTTCGAGAACTCCGCGAAATTGAAGAAAGTGACGGCGTCGACTTCAAAGACGAGATCAAAACTCTCGAAAAGAAACTCGAGAAGCTCGTCCAAGAGACTTACTCGAAGTTGACCACCTGGCAACGGGTCCAACTCTCCCGCCATCCAAACCGTCCGTACACGTTGGATTACATCGAAGCGCTCTTTCCGGATTTCATCGAGCTGCACGGCGATCGCACCTTTGGTGACGATGGAGCACTCATCGGCGGCACCGCCACTATGAAAATCGACAACGACACCGTGCCGGTCATGATCATCGGCCACCAGAAAGGCCGCACGACGAAGCAAAAGGTCGAGCGTAACTTCGGGATGGCTCGTCCGGAAGGTTATCGTAAGGCGATGCGTTTGTTCGATATCGCCGAACGTTTCCGTTTGCCGATCATCACGTTTATCGACACGCCGGGTGCCTATCCCGGAATGGACGCCGAGGAACGCGGCCAATCTCAAGCGATCGCCGAAAGTATTCGCGCGATGTTCGCGCTCACGGTACCGACTTGCGCCATCGTTATCGGCGAAGGCGGATCGGGTGGGGCGCTTGCGATCGGCATCGGTAACTGTGTCCTAATGCAAGAGTTTTCAACCTATTCGGTGATCAGTCCCGAGAGCTGCGCATCGATCTTGTATAGCGATTCGACTCAAGCCGAACGTGCGGCCGATCGCCTCAAGATGACTCCAAAAGATTTGCACGGGATGAAGCTCGTTGACGCGGTGATTCCGGAGCCAAACGGCGGTGCTCATCGCGATTGGAAAGCGGCGTTCGAATCGATGAGAACTTCGCTTGAAAAGAATTTCGGCCCTTGGATTAAAAAAGGCGGTTCACAAACGATTAAAGACGCCCGCATGGAAAAATTCCGCAACATGGGCTCATTTGCGTTGGAGACGATGACATGATCGCATCGATGACCGGTTATGCGTCCCGGGTGTTTAACTTTCAAGGCGTGCTCTACAAAATCGAAATCAAATCCCTGAACCACCGCTTTTTGGAGTTGAAGCTGCGCACGCCACGCGAGTGGATGCCGCTTGAGACGACGATACGTTCGTTCATCGAATCCAAAGTAAAGCGTGGCAGCGTCGAGATGTGGATCGAGCGCGCGCACGATGCGCACAATCAAGTCGCGTGCGAGATTCAGATCAACGGCGCGCAGGTCGAGCACGCGTTCAAACAATTGACTGAGGTCCGCAAGCGTCTCCGTCTCGAAGAGCCGATCACGATTCGCGACATCATGACGTTTCCGGACGTGATCGCAAAAGGCGTGGTGACTCCGATCGCGGACGACGCACTCGACGATTTGAGCGAAGTGATTACCGAAGAACTCGACGGCGCGATCAAAGACTTGGTGGCGATGCGCTCAAGCGAGGGTATCAAGCTTCAAAAAGCGCTTCTGATCATCACCTCACAGCTCAAAAAAACTTACGACAAGCTCATTGGTCTTCGTACGCAGATCCAAAAACGAGCGCAAGAAAAGGTCCGCCGCCGGATCGAGCAATGCTTTGAAGCCTACTCGTCGGTTGACGCTCAGATGCGCGCACTGATGGAGTCGCGGATCGCGCAGGAAATCGCGTATTCCCTAGAAAAGGTCGACATTGAGGAGGAGCTCACCCGCTTTAAGGGGCACGTCGAGGCGATCGAAAAGCTTTTGCGCGACGGCGGCCCGATCGGTAAGAAATTGGATTTCCTGTTCCAGGAATTGAACCGCGAAGTGAACACGCTCGGTAACAAATCCCAGGATTTGGACGTGAGCCAAGACGTAATCTTGATCAAGACCTGGATTGAGCAGCTGAGAGAGCAAAGTCTGAACATCGAGTGAGGAAACTTTTTGTCTAAGGCCGGCAAGCCCAAACATGGATTGATTGTGGTTTCGGCGCCGTCAGGCGCGGGAAAATCCACGCTCTGTGCACAACTCCTCAAGGAGTTGTCCGGGCGTTTGTCGCTTTCCATCTCGTCGACTTCGCGCACACCTCGGGGTACCGAGCAGCACGGCAAAGAGTATTTTTTCGTTACCAAAGACAAGATGATGGAAGCCGTGAACAACAAGGAGTTCGCCGAGTGGGCGCTTGTGCACGGCAATTACTACGGCACGATGAAATCGACCCTGAATGACTTTTGGTCCAAAGGTCGTCATGTTCTTCTCGATATCGACGTGCAGGGAATGGATAGTTTACGCTCGCAGTATCCTGAGCGTTCGTTCACCGTATTCATCGCTCCTCCAAGCATGGAAGTACTGGAGCAGCGCTTGCGTGGCCGCGACACCGATAGCGAGGACGCGATCAAGAAACGCATGTCGAACGCACGGGACGAAATGAAGCGCAAAGACGATTTCGACCTCGTGATCGTCAATGACAGCTATCCGGAGGCGTACGCCGAATTCAAAGATGCTTGCACCGATTTTATGGATCAAATGGAGAGTGGCCAATGGCAAAAGTCGTAGTCGCGACTCTCGATACGATTTGTAAATCAATTCAGGGGTACTATCCCGATGCAAACCTCGATCTGGTCAAACGCGCCTACGAGTTTGCCGAGAGAGCCCACTCGGCCCAAAAGCGAGCGAGCGGGGACGCGTACATCATTCACCCGACCGAGGTGGCGCAGATTCTCGCCGACTTGCGTTTGGATATCTCGTCGATCTGCGCGGCGTTCATGCACGACACGGTCGAGGATACCGGCGTCTCTCTCGAGGAGATCGAAAAACTTTTCAACAAAGACATCGCCGTGCTGGTGGACGGGGTCACGAAGCTCAATAAAATGACCTTCCGGACTACCGAGGAAAAACAAGCCGAGAACTTCAGGAAGATGATCATCGCCATGTCCAAAGACATCCGCGTGATCTTGGTCAAGCTCGCCGATCGGACGAGTAACATGCGTTCGCTTCAGTTCTTGGCCCCGCACAAGCAAAAAGCGATCGCGCAGGAGACGCTTGATATCTACGCTCCAATCGCGAACCGTCTCGGGATGAGCGCGGTCAAGATCGAGCTTGAAGACCTCTGTTTGCGGTTTCTGCATCCGGATGTGTATTACAAAATTGCGGAGCTCGTTTCAAAGAGCAAGCAGGACCGCGAGAGGCACATCGAAGAGATCATCCACCTGATCACCGATAAGCTTGATGAGTACGACGTCAAGGCGCAGATCCTCGGCCGCGCGAAGCACTTTTACTCGATCTACAAAAAAATGGAACGTCGGCAGCTTGACTATGAAGAACTTCATGACGTCATCGCGTTCCGGATCGTGGTCGATAACATCACCGAGTGTTACAAAGCGCTCGGCGTGATTCACGCCGCGTTCAAGCCGGTCCCTGGCCGTTTTAAAGATTACATTGCGATGCCGAAGGCCAACCACTATCAATCGCTCCACACGACCGTGATCGGTCCGACGGGTGAGCGTACCGAGATTCAGATTCGAACGCACGACATGCATCTCGTCGCCGAGCGCGGAATCGCGGCACACTGGAAGTATAAAGAAGGGAAGTTCGATTCGCGTTCAAAAGACAACGTCGAGTGGGTGTCGCGGCTCCTCGAGTGGCAAAAAGATCTTTCGGACCCGAATGAATTCCTGGAAACGGTCAAAGTCGACCTTTTCTCCGAAGACGTGTTCGTGTTTACGCCACGCGGGGAAGTTAAAGAGCTTCCTTACAGCGCGACTCCGCTCGATTTTGCGTACGCGGTCCATACCGACGTCGGTAATCGCTGTGTCGGCGCTAAAGTCAACGGGCGGATCGTATCGCTGAAGCACCGCTTGAAATCGGGCGATACCATCGAGGTCATCACGTCGCCGACTCAGACGCCGTCCAAGGACTGGCTTAAGGTCGTTAAATCTTCGCGGGCGAAAGCAAAGATCCGCGCGTTTATTAAAACCCGCGAACGCGATGCGGCCCTCGGCCAAGGCAAGGACTTGCTCGAGAAAACGCTGAAGAACCTGGAGTTGTCGCTCACGCGTCTTGAAAAAGGCGGTCAGATCGACGCGATCTTGCGTGATATGGGTTGCAAGACCACCGAGGAACTTTACGTCGGGATCGGTTATGGACGATTCAATCTCGAGCAGATCGTGCTCAAGCTCATTCCGCGCGAAGAGCTCGAGGCCAAGCGCGCTAAGCTTAAAATCGAGGAGGAAGAGAGCTTCCTCAAGAAGACGATCAAATCGGCTTCAAAGAAAAGCGAAGCCCGGAACGCCATTGTCGTCGAAGGCGTCGACGACATTCTTGTGCGTTTTGCCCGCTGCTGCAGCCCGGTGTCAGGTGAGAGCATCATCGGCTTCATCACTCGCGGACGGGGCGTGACCGTCCACCAAGCCAATTGCCCGCGCGCTCTCGACACCGATACCGAACGTCGAATCGAAGTGCGCTGGAACACTAATCTCGCGGCTCCGGTCAAGCGCGCGGTTCGCATTCGCGTGCTCTCGCAAGACGAGACGGGTTTGCTTGCTTTGATGTCGCAAACGATTACCGGTTGCGGAGTCAACATCGCTTCCGCAAATATCCGGACGACCAAAGATAAAAAGGCCATCGCCGTATTCGAAGTCGAAGTGCAAAGCATGGAACAGTTGAATCGTGTGATGAGCGCACTCGAATCCAAAAAAGGCGTCATCGCCGTGGAAAGAAGTTAGCTCATGTTGAAGCGGCTTCAGACTCGTATTCCCGCATCTGTTCAGAAGGTGAGGCTTGACCATTTTTTGCAGGAGTGGCTCCCGAATGCGATCGGAATCTATCTCACGAAGACCCGCATTCGCCGTTTGATCTTAAGCGGCGCGGTCTACGTCAATCGTCGGCGCTTAAAAAACGGAACGTTTCCGCTTTATACTGGAGCGTTCATCGAGGTTTATTACGACGAGGATAAACTGAACAAAAACTTGCCGAAGCGGCTGGAAGACCTCCGCATCAGCACCGACCGGATTTTGTACGAAGACGAGTGGCTTATTGTCGTGGATAAACCGCCTGGCGTTCCGACTCAGCCCACGATCGATCCTACGCGCGCGAACCTTTTCGAGCTGGTTCGTCGTTTGCTCGCGAAGCGCGACAACATCGAAGTGCCGTACCTTGGTTTGCACCATCGTTTGGATCGCGACACCTCAGGCCTCGTGCTCTTCACCAAAAAGACGGAAGCTAACAAGGCGGTCGCAGATATGTTCCAGCAACATCATATCCGCAAGACTTATCAGTGCTTGACGTGGCGGTCGCCCATCGCGCCGGGATACAAAGTCGACGATACGTTCGTGGTCGAGAACTACTTGGGCAAAGTGCAAAAAAATACGGTCAAGATCTCGCGCTTCGGGTCGGTCACAGCGGGCGGAGATTTTGCAAAGACCGAGTTTCGGGTGATTGAGGAGTTCCGCGACATCCTGTGGCTTGAGGCGAAGCCCGTCACCGGTCGTACGCATCAAATCCGCGTTCATTGCAGCGAACACGGTCTGCCGATTTTAGGAGACACGCTTTATTTTCCGAAAGACGTGTATCACGCGTCGGTCGCGCCTCGGCTGATCCTCCACGCGGCTCAACTCACGTTTCCGCATCCGATGAGTAAGGAACTCATCACGGTGAGTGCCCCGCTCCCCGATGATTTCGTTCAAATGCTCAGTGTACTAAAGACCTAAAAATTTATATGTCCAAGTCAACGTCCGTACCCGCATCTCAAAAACCGCTTCCCAAGCTTCTGAAGTCATTCTTCGGACAGCATCGTACCGCTATCTTGACCGGGATCGCGCACCGGCCGGAAGCTCTTACTCGGATGTCCCGTCGGATCCGGGCTCATCAGGGTAATCTGACGGAGAATCCGTCGCCATTGCAAGATTTGAGATGATCTGGAGAACATCCTTGCGCACTAAAAGCGGCGGGTACTGATCCCACTCGGCCGTACGATAGCGATAGTTGCGCTTCCAACTGCGGAACCAAAAGAGAACGCGTTTCACTTTCACGAGTTTCACCCACCATGCGTCGTTCGGTTTCGGCGCATCCGGCGGCTCGCCGTAAACCAGCAAGTGTCCGTAGACCGCCTCGATGTTGCGTGGTGCTTCGCCCGGCTCGCAAGAACCCTTGAGCGACGATCCGCCGATTTTCTGGATCTCACGGCAGAAGAGCGGGAATCCCTTCATCGCTTCCGAGAACACGACCGTTTGGTTATGATCGGCGTCTAGGCGCTCGAAAATATTTTCTGCGTAATACGGAACCGCGATAAATACCTCGAAGTCCGAGAATGTCATTTCTTTTTTGTCGCGCCATTTGGCATCGGTCGCGTTGAGCATCGACTCGATAAAGTCCGCACGTTCTTTAGGTTTGTAGTTTCCGAATTGGCGAACCATTTCAGGAATGACCGCGCTGTACGTCTGTTTGAAGTATTCGGGCTTTGAGAAACTGTTGGTCAAGCACTTGTAAGGGAGGACCTGATGGTTTGGATCGATCGTGAGACCGCAGTCTTTAACGAGTTTGCCGATAGAGTTGTCGAGAAGGACCTTGCCGCCCGCTGAGATCGTGAGGAACTCGGTCGTTTCATCCACGTCGAGATAGTCATCGCCGTTACCCGATTTGGTGAAGAGGTTGATCGTCTGCATCCGTTTGGTCGCGGTCACCGGCGCCGGATTCACGCCGTAGGTGAGCTTCATGTCCAAGATGAGTTCGTTGATGTCGGTCAGCAAGTCGACGACGTCATTGTAAGTCAACCGACCGCTTGCTTTGCCATCGTCATTTTCGATCTGGTACGCCGGGAAGAGCCATTGCACCACTCGGCGCATGAGCGTCTTGTATGCGAGGTCAAAAGCGTAGAACTCGTTGCCCGCACCGAATCCGCTGATGTGGAGCAGGTGGTCCTTGCCGTCCAGGAGCGGAGGCATGATGCGGATGATGTCTTTGATCTCTTGAGTCTTCAGTCGTTGGTTCAAAACAATGCGATTGAGGGTCGCGGTATCCGCAACTCCCGCATAAACGGTTTCGATATCCAACCAGTCGCTTTGAGTCTTTTTCAAAAGTGAGCTTGCAGTCGCGAGTTGCTTCGAGGTCAATACTCCAGTCGCGCGTTCCGGTTTCGGCCCGGTCGTGCGGCCGAATATGCGCGAATTCATGCCCACCAACAATAACTCGAGAGTTTTATCGCGAAGCGGGTAACCCTGCTGTTTCGCGAACGTGGCGATGAGCGGGCGCAGTTTGTCATAAGACATCGAGACATCCGCGTCGACAATGCCGTCGATTCCGGCTGCCGCGAGCTCCAAGCTCTTGGCGTTCATGCCGATCTTAAAGTCCTTCGGCAAAGATTTTTGAACCGGGCCCAAGCGTGCCCAAAGTTTAGCGCCGATCTCGGCGAGGATCGGGTAGTCCTGACGCTCGAGATTTTCGGCACTGCCGTTGGTGAGCGCCGCCTTCACGAGTCCGAGCATCTTAGCATCGAGACCCATGCGCTCGATCTGCATGTCCTTCGGGAGGAATGCATCGATGGCCGGAATGAGTTTTTCGAGGCTCGCCGGGGCAAAACTATTGTCCTGGAGAACGGCCGCCGCGCGCTCCAGGCTCGGAGCGAGATCATTGCTGGTGCGGTATGTGCGGAACGGTTGCCAGATATCACCCAGGGTTTTGATTTCGAATCCGTTTATGGTTTTGTCCGAGCTGCCGAACACGAGTGACTTCGCGTAGAAGCCGTCTTTAATGAATTTGTAAATTTGAGGCAGATCGACCGTCGTCTCGATTTTGAAAAGCTTGATCAGCTGATCCGAGAGATTGATCGTATTTTCCGCCTGCTCAAGCTTCGCAGAGTAAAGGGCCGGCGGGCGCATCATGATATCGATACTTTGGCCGATAGCTTCGAATACGGAGAGCGTTGATTCCTTGCGCCAAGCGAGATACAAATCCACCGCTTTTTGAATCACGGCACGCATGTCTTTGGGCAGATAGCTGTCGGATTCTTTTCCGCATAAAACGGGCGCGACGTTTTTAAAGAGGTCCACGCCGAGGAGGATCGCTTGGAAGCTCTGCTCATCGTCAAACAGCGGTTTCAGTTGTTGCACGTACGATTTGAGCGACTCAAACGAGATCGGGGTCGGGTTGCCCGAACCCGAGTTCGCGATTGACGATTGCTCGATGAAGTTGGCGAGGTTGTCGGCAAGACCCTGCAATTTTGCCGGATCCTTGATGTCTTCCTTGATGTTTTTCATCTGATCAAGAAGGTAGCCCGCGAGTTTACGCAAGCCTGGTGAGCCTAAAAACGTTTTGAGCGCGATCGACCCCTGGTTGCGAGGGAACAAGAAAGCATTGAATACGAGCGCTTTACCCCAGCGATCGGCGAGGTTGTGAATGATGCTCGCCGAAACCAGAGTCGGATCGTTACGAAGTTGCGCAAGAAGGGTGTTTAACTTCTCGACCGCGACTCTTTGCTCGTCTTCGTTCGACTTTACCTCGATCGACAGCTGGTCGAAGGATTCGATCGTGTTGTTGGACAAATAAAGAGCGTTAAAGAAATGGGAGATCGCTTCGAAGATCGGGCGCCACTTGGTATTTTCAATCGCCATCTCGTCGCCGCCGACGAGCAGGAGTTTGAAGTATTGGAAGATGCCGAGTTGCTCGCGCACATAGGTGAGTGCGGTCGGTTTATCGCGGCGAGTGTACTTCTCAAGCTCGTTCACGAAATCGCCCAAGTCTTTCCACTGCATCGAGTACGATGAGTCGCCGAGAAGATCGCCGACGTTCATGACGAATTTATTGAGTGCGGTCGCGGCCATGATCCGTTCGGTCGAGCCCTGATTACTGCTTGGATCGAGCAAGATCGCCATGTGCGGAGCGAGCGGGAGGATCATATCGCCGAAACGATTGAGCTTGTCGCGAAGACGGGCAACCTCAGGACGAGTCAGTTCGCCGTCGTTGCCGCCGAGGACTGAACGTTTGAGCTTAAATACGGCATTCGTGAATGCGAGGGTCAAAGGTTGATCGTCCGGGAGATAGCGGTTGGCAAAAAGTTGGAGTTCTTTTGCGGTGTAGACCCCTTCGCGTTCGCCGCGGGTGTAGTTGCTGAACGAGCGCAAAGATTTATCCAAACAAGTCCAGATCGCTCTGATCTGCGCTTGGTCGGCCGGGGAGTCGGTGTACTCGCCTTCGAAAAGTTTTTGGAGCTGGATCGGAGCCAAACGCAAACACGAGAGGTCCAAGTTGTCACTCTTGAACGTAGTGGGTTCTTTGGGTTTATCGCGAAGCCAGGAGCAACCGCTCGCCAATGAGGTGAGAGCCAAGAGGCAAGTCAAACGGAGCAGGCTCGATTTAGAAGACATACTGCACCCCCATGCGCACACGGTCGATGGCACGAACATCCGCAAGGAATTCGGCACCGCGATCGTCGTCAACGGTTTTATCCGCATTGATCAGGTCTCCACCGACCAAAAACGAGAAGTTCTTTTCGAGATAAACCACTAAGTCCGCCGATATCCAGTCCGCATTAATTGAGTATTCATGGAGGTATTTGGCCTCGATGTAATCTGATTTCGCTGAAGTTGACGAGAGTAGATATCGCGCCTTCATTTCAGAGGCGTTCCGGTACAATAGGCGCGAACTAAAGATACTTGAGTTCGGATCCGCATAAGGACCGACATCCGCATCCAAGCCACCACGCGTAATAATCTGCGAAAATACGAGATTTGCGCGGGAAAACTTGAGTTCAAGCCATGGGCTCAGAGTCACCGAGTTAGTGAGCGTGGTCGTGGTGTAATCGGCTGGAATCGTATCTTGCACCGGGAGGCTTCCGAGGGCCGCAAACCCGAACGTTGCCGATTCGGCGAATTTGAATGAAGTCTCGGCACCCATCAAATGATGGCTGAGGAGACGCGGCTGAAGCGAAACTACGATTTGATCGAGAGGGATCGCAAGCGTCGCCTGCAAAGCGATCGGGAAGTAGTTGTAAGGTAAGTACCCGTAAGTCAGTTTATAGCGGAACCGATTCTTCTCGTGAGTCGAGCGATTGACTTCTTTATTGCCCGCTGAAACCGCAAAGCTTGGGCGGAAAATAATTTTATCAATGCTCGGGATCGCCAAGTTATAGCCGAGCGGGGTCGGACGATTCAAAAGCGTGTACGTTTGCGGCGCACTCGCGACCGCTTGCGGATGCTCCGACGAAAAGCGATTGTTATCGATAACGATATTTGGAGTCATTTCAGGCAAAAATAAGTAGGAAGCAAAGAGGCGGATTTCTTCGTTGTCGGTATCCGCGTAAGCAAAGATGCCGGTCAAGCCGTTTGGAGTCGAGCGCAAACGATCCCAAGAATCCAGCGGCTCGAACTCGCCGATATCCCAGAGGTCGTCGATTTTGGACCAACCGATCAAACGGCGGCCGAAAGTAAATCTTAACCCCGTGTTGGCGGAATCGTCCGATTCCCCGAAGTAAAGATTTGGGCCCGTGAGTGCGTAAGCTTTCGGATGGTTCGGGCTGATCCGAAATCGCATATCAATATTATATTCCGTCGCGCGACCGGTATTGTAACGGGTCTTGGAATCGGCTTTATATCCTAAGCTCACGATCGGGAAAGTCGATGGCGTCACGGTATCGCGGGAGAGATCGGCTTCGGCTCCGATCGTAATCTTTGAGTCGGATACTATGTTCTCGGCCTTTTCCTCGAGCTTTTCGAGGACGGTGTAGGGAACGGGCTTACGGGCAAACGCAGGTGTGCTCACGAAGAGCAATGCTGCACTTACCGGAACTTTGAATACAAAAGTTCGCGTCCACATTTTCATGACGCACCGTATTAACCATATTATACAGCCTTAGTCAAAGCTCAATTTGTGTTAAACTTCGATGCAGATGTTTGAAAAAATTATGGGTTTTCAGCCTACCGCGACTCTGGTGATCGGCTCCGGCCTGACCCGCGAAGATTGGAAAACCTTCTGTTTTCAGCAAGGTAAGGGTCTTCTTCAGCGCGCGATTCTTAAACCCCGCGATCTCGCCCTCCAGCTCGTTCCCGAAGCAAACAGTCGGTTACTAAATCCGATCGCCCGCCAAGAGTTGCTTCGGCAGAGTCTGCGCGATCCGAATGTGAAGGAAGCTTTACCGGGATTGCGCGAGCATCGTTTTCGCCCGCGCTTTTACGAAATCCTCGATCGCAGCCTTCAACAGGGTCGCATGCGCTTTGTTCACCACGAAGAGGCACAAGTGTTTCAATCCGTGCTCGAAGAAAAATCCGGTCGCAACGTCAAACGCGAGGAGTATTTTCTCCTGAACCGTTTTTGGGATCGATTGCTTGAACTCCGCGAGCTGTGGGACGAGCCTCGTCTTTATAGCGATGCGGTTCGTCGGATGCCTTTGTTCGAGCCCTCGCCCGCGCTTCAAAAAATTTATTACATCCGGCATTTTCCGGATCCGCCGCGCGTGCAAAGCTTTTGGCAGGCCCTGAGCGAGAGAGCGGAAGTCGAGATTCGACTGAGCTTTGATGAGACTAAAGCGCCTTCAGAAATACCGGTCGAACGTCGCACGGCTCACTCGCTCGAAGATGCGGCGCTATTTTTGATGGATGAGTTTAGATCGAACGCCGATCTCGATCGCATCGCGATTGTGATCGAAGATAAGCCCGTGGTGCGCAGGACCTTACGACGGGTGGCCTCGCAGCGGGGGATTCCGTTGCAGGACGCGCGCGATCCGATGCTGGTGAGTGTCGACGAGAATTTGAAAGTCGCTTTGCTGGAATTCGAGATCGTCGCAAAGGGGTTTCCGATCGAAGCAACATTAGAGTGGGTACGGTTGACTCGCACGCCGTTTGTCGATCGTGAAGCGATTCGTAAACGGTTACTCGATAAAGGGATGAGTGAGACGCTCGGCCAATACAAGGAATTTACCGAGGCGGTGCGCGTGTTGCGCGAACGCTACCCGAGTCGCATGGCGCTTTCGCAGATTCATGCCGAGGTCGTAAAACGGCTTCCGATTTCTAAAACGGATGCGCGTACGATCGCAACGCTTGATCGATTCTTTCGCGACTGGATCGGTTCGCTCGACCCGCTCAAGATGCAGCACCGCAAGCAGCCGATCCGATATTGGTTCGATCAAGTTCAAGATCGGCTGCAAAAGGCTCCGCCACAGGTCGAGCCGTTCCGCCACCGTCGCGGCCTAAAAATTTACCGTGTCGATCAGGCGGTCAATGTGCATCTCGCGCCCGAGGCCACACAAGTTTACTTTTTTGGCGTGAGCGCGCAGTTCTTCGAGCCGATCTTAAAAGGTGAGGAATGGTTTACTCCGTCCGATATCGAAACATTGTCGAAGGAGTTTTCACTTCCGTCACGCCGAGACTTGCAGGCACAGAATTTAAAGTCGTTTTTGGCTTGGGCTGCGAGCTCGGGCGCAGGCACCGTGCAAAGTTTCGAGTGGGAGTTCGACGAAGCTGGCGGCGAGTCTGAGCCGATTGATCTCGGGCTTGCGCTGATTGCACAGATTCGTGCGGAGGAACCGGTGTCGCTCGGAGCCCATCCCCTCAATCTCAACTCCCTGCAAGCCACTCGCATGAAATCCGTCGATCATGTCGAAGCCAGGTTGCCAAAAACTGAGTGGCCGATCTCGTTTGTCAACGCGTACGGCGATTGTCCGTTCAAGGCTTACGCAGGTTATTTGCTCCAGCTCACGGACGAAGAAGACCCGGATTTTGATTTGCGGCCGACCGATCTCGGAAGTTTGATTCACAAAGCGCTCGAGATTTTAATGAAGGCCGAAATCGACGGCGTGTTCATCACTCCTGAGTGGGCTTTTGATAAAGCGTGGGCTGAGCGCAAACCGCTCGGGTGGTTAAAGAGTGATCGGATGTTTGATGCGATTAAGGCGGGCGTGGTCACGCGGCTCAAACGCTTTTTGGACGATGAACGCGAGTATCGCGCACGTTCAGGTACGGTACCGTTCAAGATCGAGTATGAGTTTACGTCAGCGGTGGAGGGTCTCATGCTGAAGGGCCGCGCGGACCGGATCGATAAACACGACGATGGACTCGTGCTCGTCGATTATAAAACCTCGTCCACGCTGACGAGCGCGCAAAAAAGTTTGCAGACCGGCAAGAGTCTTCAGCTCTCCATCTATGCGCTTGGTCTCCGCGAAAATTTGAAGCAAGAGATGATCGGAGCGACTTACTTGCAGCTCACGCCTAAAAAAGTTTCGCGCACTCATGGCGTCTATTTCCAGAAGTGGAACAAAGGCAAAAAAGCCGATGTCGTCGACAAACCGATTTCCGAATGGACCAAAGCCAATCGTTCGCTTTTTCAAGATGAGCCTGAGGCGGTCTGGAGCCAGTTCAATGAGCTGGTAAAAACGAAGGTGAGCGGCATTAAAACAGGTAATTTCTCGCCGAAGCCTGCGGATCCAAACGACTGTGACGTCTGCAGTTTTAAAGGCGTTTGCGGTGTAATGCGTCGCGCCAGCATTATTGCCGAGGACGTGGAGTAATCGTCCTGACAGTGGTAGTCTAAAACGAGGGAAGGGTCGGGAATGTTCGCTTCACTCCGTTCAAAAGTTTTCGCCTTTTTATCAATCCTCATGCTCGTGAGCTTGAGCGGGGTGGCCTTCAGTTTCATCCTTACCCAACAAGTCAATACAAAGCTCAACGAGATCAACATTCGCTCCGTCCCGATGCAACGGGAACTCACGCAACTCGCATCAGACACCGACTTACTCAAACGCGAACTCGAGCGCAGCCTCGGGTACACTCACTGGAGTGATCCGCGCTGGAAGCCGCGTCGGATTCCAATCTGGGCTCTTGGCATTCATCGTGCGACTCTCGATCGGATCAAAAAAGAAAATCTCACCACCTCGCCGTGGTCTGACTGGCACAATCGCGTCAGCCGACTCAACACCGAGCTTGGCAATTTGGCCGAGCAGTTGTACTTGAATCTGCAAGAGCACAAGATGGACGCGGCTGCGGAGTTGTATCCGGAGTGGTTAAAGCAACTTGATTTGCTCAAAAAAGAAACCGAATGGGCTAAACGCGAGATCGACCAAGAAACGCGTGCGGCCTTTAAGGACACGCAAGAGGATGTGAAGAGTTTGCGACTGGCGTTGCAACTGCTCTTGCTCGTCGTTATTGGCGTCGCACTGATCATGGTGTGGATGGGTGAGCGGGCCCTTCGCCCGATCGGACATTTACGCCGGATCGTCCAGCAAATTACCGAGCGTGGCTCGATGACCTCCGAAGCGCGTGCCGAGCTCCCGACGATGCCGCTTGGGCAAAAAGACGAGGTGAGCGAGCTTGCGCGCGAGTTTAACCTGATGGCGACTTCGCTCATCGAACGCGAAAAAATGATTGAGTTCCAAAAGGAGCGTTTAGAAGAGCAAAACAAGCGTCTTCAACAGATGGGCGAGCTCCAAAAACGCTTGCAACAAGCCGAGCACTTGGCTGCGGTGGGGCGCATGAGCGCGCAAGTCGCGCACGAAGTCGGCAATCCTTTGCATTCGATCGGACTCGAAGCCGAGCTTGCGCTTGAAACCGCGCAGACTTTGCCGGGCGATGTGTCGCCAAAGGCGATCTCGCTGAAGCAATCCATGGGTTCGATCCTCGCGAGCGTCGAGCGCCTTCAAAAAATTATTCAAAACTATCTGCGCTTGTCAAAAATGTCTCCGGACCATCGAAAGCTCATCGACTTCAAGCAGATCGTCGAACAGGTCCTCGCGACGTACGCAAACTCGATTTCGCAACTTCAAGTCAAAGTGGATTGGAGCTTCCACCTGAAGTATCCGGTACACGCGATGGGGGACCCGGATTTGCTCGAATACGCGCTCGGGAATTTGGTGCGCAATTCGCTCCAGGCCTTGGAGCAGGTCATTGATCGGCCGCGCCAGATCAGGATTGTGCTGCACACGCTTGCGGATGGGCGCTTAAGCCTCGTGTTCGACGACAACGGTCCGGGCATGACGGAAGAAGTGAAGCAGAATTTATTTAAACCTTTCTTTACGACCAAAGCGCAAGGCACGGGCCTAGGTTTACCGTTTGTTAAAAAAGTATTTAATGATCTTGGCGGCGATCTTGAACTCAAAAAGACCGGTCCAGGTCAAGGCGTGATTCTTGAAGCGTGGTTGCCGACCGTGGCGGAGAAAGGAGCACACGCATGAGTGCGTTTAAGATTTTACTCGTTGATGATGACCCGCAATCTCTCGATTCCACTCGTCGGATCCTGGAACATTCCGAATACTCGGTTGATGTCGCATCTTCCGGTCTTGTTGCGATTGAGCGTTTAAAGCAAGGCCAAGGAACACAACAAAAACCCGACCTCATCGTGACTGATGTTCGCATGCCGGGCATGAACGGCATGGAGTTCGTCGAGGCTTACCAAAAACTTGGATACAATATTCCGTTTGTGGTGATGACCGCCTTTGGGCAAGTTCAAGACGCCGTGTGGGCGATGAAGGCCGGCGCGGTAGATTTTTTACTGAAGCCGTTTAAACGCCAGCAACTTCTCGATGCCGTCGTACAAATTCAAAAACTCCACGCAGCTCCCGTCGTGTCGCCCGCCGTACAGGTCAAAGACTTTGTGGGATCATCACGCAAAATTCGTGAGTTGCAACTCCTTGTTGAGCAAGTCGCTCGCACCGAAGCTTCAGTACTTGTTCTCGGGGAGAGCGGAAGTGGGAAGGAACGCGTCGCGCGCGCCATTCACGATATGAGCTCTCGTGCTTCAAAGCCGTTTATTGCGATCAACTGCGCCGCGATTCCTGAAAACTTGCTCGAGAGCGAACTCTTTGGCTACGAAAAGGGCGCGTTTTCCGGAGCGATTTCTTCTAAGATGGGTCTGCTCGAAGCCGCTCAGGGCGGAACGCTCTTGTTGGACGAAATTGGTGACATGCCGATGTCGTTGCAGCCTAAACTCCTTCGCGTGCTGGAAGATCAAAAGGTGCGTCGCTTGGGCGCGCATCAAGAGCGCCAAGTGGATGTGCGCATCGTCGCGTCCACTCACCAAAATTTGCAGGATCAAGTGCGCCGCGGGCAGTTCCGCCAGGATTTATTTTATCGCTTGGACGTGATGACGCTCGCGGTACCGCCGCTGCGTGACCGTCTCGAAGATGTTCCGGAGCTCACGCAGTACTTTCTCGAAAAATACGCGTGCGAGCACGGCCGGGCGATCCGTCAGGCTGGTAGAGAGGCGATCCGCGGGATCGACACCGAGGCGCAGGCTCTGCTCATCCGCCACTCGTGGCCGGGCAATATTCGCGAGCTCTCGAACGTGCTCGAGCGTGCGGTGGTGCTTAATACTTCTGGTTTGATCCAGAAATCTGATCTCCCGATGCATTTGCAGATGGCGGCCGGAGCAGAAGTGATCACGGCTTCTTCGGGTGAGCAAGTTACGATCTCGCTTGGCATGAGTCTAAAAGAAATCGAAGATTTGATGATTCAAAAAGCGCTTGCCGCAACCGGTGGCGATCGAGGCGGGGCTGCGAAGCTACTCGGCGTAAATGAGCGTACGATTTACCGCCGTATCAGTAAAAAAGACCGAACTCCGTCGGCCGAATAGAAGTCAAAGCGCGAAATCATCAGCGTCCGCCGTTGTGATGTTAACATCCAGTATCATCATGTTTTGGCCACTTTAACCCAAGTCCCAGAATTCTATCTGTCAGACGAGATGTCGTGCTGCCCCTCATGACCCAAATGCTGTATGTATGGGGATTTAATTATTCGACACAGGTCCAATATAAACAGTGAGGAGGTCGAAGCGCTTCCTGAAAGCCCCGGAGTTCTCGACACACTCGAAGGTGATAGCGTTGGTTTTGAACACTTCCATCTGCCCATCCTGGTTACATTTCTCGTCCGAACCGCGTCCAGTATAGCGGGTTGTTATATCGCTAAAGACCAAATTCCCTTTCAGCTGTATATCCACGGCACACAGAGGGTATTTAGAAACGAGGACACCACCACAGTTCAGATATAAGAATTTACAATCTCTAATAACCGAACTATTTCAAAAAAGTGATTTTTGACACATGAAGAAAACTTGACTCGAGAGGATGTAAAAGAAAACATCAGAGGCGCTCGAAGTCTACGGGGCGATGCCGAGAAACCGTTCCCGAATGAGCCGGGACACGGTGTCATTCGAGCTTGAAACCCGGAGGAACTGGCATTGCGCTAGAGCGCCTGTTGGCGAGATGTTCATGGATGAAGCGGGTTTGCCGAATTCAAATGCTCCGTGCAGCCTGCTTGTGCTTTTCGAGTCTGCTCGTAAGTTGATGCGGGATATGCTGCCTGTTGCCGATTGTTGCTCTACTACTAAGGCGTCCCGCGCGCCTAAAGGTAAAGCTAAGCGCTGTTCGTGGGCTCGCACCCAGACTCTTCCTGCAGCGTCTATGACGTTGCCACCCTCGATAGGAAGCAGAAGCCCGCCGCCAGAAATGGTGCCCGGAACCGGGGTTTCGAACCAAGCTGTCGCAAACGGAACGTAATCCTGATCATCAAAGAGCAGCTCGACAGGACAAAGAGCGCCGGAGGTGTTGGTTTCAAGAAGATATCGGCCGGTCCAGTCTCTCCAGTTGACGTCAGTGTTGCCGGTACTCCTGCCGAGGTTGAAATAGTTACGCCAAGCCGTGACAGCATCTTTGAGATCCTCAATCCCAGGCGAGAGGATCGCTCGGACAATACGGCGGACAAGGAGTGGAGCACGTTGCTGACGAGTGCGGTCCGCGTAGATGTAAACCGCTTCGTGTAGTTCGATTGCCCGAGCCTGAGCCGGGCTGAGTGTGCCGCGGGTTCGGATGAGGGTGATGGAGTAATTATTTCCGATTCTGTTTTCAGCGAATTGCTTCAGCTCGCAACCCGCCGGAAAACGGTCGCCCACGTAAAGATCGCCTGAAAGCACGTCTCCGTCCGAGACTTGGGGCCATGTATCCCAGGCACCGATTTCCCGGTAAACCCTGGCCAACCCGCTCGCCAGTTCCGGGTCGAGCCTCGCGAGACGTGTCCAGACCAAGCTCTGGAACGAGTCTCGGTCCATGTCGTATGCCGGCACGGAACGCACCGGATCCCAGAGATCGAGCAGAACGAGCGGTTGTTCGGGGCAAGCGACGAAAAACCCACCGTTCCCGACACTCCCGGGATCGAAGGCGATGACTGGATCGACAGGTCCGAGCAGAGACATGGAAATCAAAAACAATGCAGCAACGATGCGGTTTTTCATGTAGGGAGTTCCCTTTCTTGCTTGGAAACGACGATCGGGAATAGGTAGTTGCCGAGCGTGAAGACGGCTGTGCCGTCGGGGTGATCGAATTCTTCAACAATCGCACGCATGTAGTCGCATAGACGTTTTTTGAGTTTGGGCAGGTCTCTTTGCCGCAACAAGAAAAAATCAGCGGTGACATTGCGTTCTTTGACAGGGAAAACATCAAGCGCCCTTCGGGCGAGTTCGAACATCGTCGCGTGAAACCCGCGGACCGCCGCCTGCGAGACATCGCATTCGGTCATAACCATGAAATCCCTGGGCTGCAGGCGGCCCGTTTCCGGGTTTCGCATGATCAAGCCGCTATTTTTGAGTTTTTCGAGGGTGGCGACTACGACAGATTCTGTCGATCCGAGCGGAAAACGCGCGCTGATTTCGGCTGGCGCTTCGGGAAATCCCGGAATGCGGACTGCTTCGCGCAGGGCCAGTGTTTCGATCCGGTTCATCTCGGCAAACTCTTTGGCGTCCAGGACGCGAGCCCCCTCTTCCAGCCGGAGGCGTGAGAGAGCTTCTCGCGGAGCCGGAGAAGCAACTTGGACTTCGCGGAGTGCGCGTTCAATACGGGCTTGATCGGTCAAGAGGAGGAAGTATTCTTCCGCGCGACCCGTAAGATCCATGGTGTGCGCCAGCTTTTTAGCCATTTGCGAGTCGGGGACTTTCCGGCCGGCCAGGTAATTGGCTAATGTGCCGGTGGAACGCGTGCCAAGACGTCTCGACCACGTGCCGAGCGAACCGGCGCGGCCCAAACGAGCTTTGGACTCAGTTTGGTAATACTGGAGTACGTCGAGATAACTTCGAAATTCGAAAATCTTCGAGTTGAGTGGAATGCATTTAGATTGCTCCGTTGGTGTCATGTGATGCGGCCATGCTATGAGATGGAATTCTTAAAAGAAAGCGGATTTCAAAAGTAAGTATACATGTGTTTTTTATGAATCGCTTTCTAGGTAGAAAGCCGCAAAAAACAGATTAATTAGGTCACTGCCATGAGTTTCGGTGTCGAGAGTTAAATTGCGCTCCTTGTTAATATTGACACGTGTGGCTAAATTTTTTTAATTTTCGCCTTCGAAAGCGGTAAGAATCCTGTGTCATTTTTTACACATTATTTATGTAATAATTGCATCCGATAATTGAACTGAATCATCGAGGGGACTCAATGCTCTCGCGAGCGAGGACGGTGAGGGGGGATGAGATGAAGAAGTACATATCGCAGTTACTTTTCCGGTCTTTTTTAATCCAAGCAGTACTCATCGCGTTTCAGCTTCATGCGCCGTTGGCTCAGGCATATTTCGGCGCCCCGGGTACGCAGGTGCCGGTTTTGAAATCGCAGGCGCAGGGCTCGCCTTACGGCTATTACGAATATTTGCCGCAAAACTATCAGAATTCGGGATCCACCAAGTGCCCCGTCGTGATTTTCGCACACGGTGTGGGTGAGGGGGGCGACAGGGGCGCCACGACGAGCAGTTTAAGCAAGGTGCTCGCGAACGGTCCTCCTAAAAAACTGAAAAACGGCTGGCAAACTCAGGCATGCGTGTTCTCGCCTCAATCAGATACGTATGGCTGGTTTGACGTGAACGAAATGAACAATTTCGTGGATTATATCTTTCAAAACTACAACGTCGATACGCAGAGATTGTATGTTACAGGATTATCCGCAGGTGGAGCGCTTACCTGGAATTATGGACGAGCCCATCCTGAGCGCGTCGCGGCCATCGTGCCCGTGTGCGGCGCTACCGATAGCGATTCGACCAATCCGGTTCTTCTGGGTCGTGGGGTGTGGGCTTTTCATAATTTTGGAGATGGCACGGTCGGTTACCAGTTTTCGGCCCACAATATCAACGGAATCACGCCCACCAGCGCGGACGTGATGACGGGCTATCCATATACTAACGGCGGTAGCGCCGCTTCGATGGACATGATCTCGATTTACTCGATTTCAAGCGATTCGTACCAGTGGGTGCAGGGCAATACTACCAATACTCCCAATAACCACGACACCATCCGTTTTACTTTGTACAAAACGGGAGGTCACGACGCGTGGAGCGCGGCGTACGATAACGCCGACATGTGGAACTGGCTCTACACATGGGTGAACACCGGCGCGAGTACGCCGACTCCGACGCCAGTACCCACAGTAGCGCCGACCGCGACACCTCCGGGCTCGGGCAATTGGGGAACGGTCCCTCAGGTTAATATTTCGGGTAACATCAGTGTATCGTCGTCGAATCCTGCATCGATCGCAAATAAATGGATTCAAGTTTCGGGTTGGTCGGGCGTGGATGGAAGCAATTTCACCGCTCAGTGGAGCGTGCTCTCCGGTCCTGGCGTGACGATTGCGTCTCCAAATTCGGGCGGAACGGTCATTGGTGGATTCAAGTGCGGCATCACGGTCTTGAAGGCAGTGTTGACCGGAGCTCATGGCGGTGCCGAGGCTCAACTCACGATCAACATTACCGGTTGTCAGTAATTTCCGGATTGCACTTGGACCTGCACGACATCGAACTAACCCGACTGCTCGATTATATTTCTAACAAATCTAAATCCAATCAATCCGCGTCTAGTGAGCAAGTAGGTTGATCTTCCAGCTTTTGTTAGAACCCAGCTGAGCAGGGAGAATGTCCACGCGAAGATTGCGACTGAGCCCGTAGAAGAAACCGCGAATCCACTCATGATAAAGCTGACAATGGGTAAGAATCTCCGGCGACCGAGCAACCGATGGCAGAGTGAGCGGTGACTTCATCCAATAGAAGCCGCATTCCTCCGCGGTCGCTCGCTCCAAAACAAATCCGCCGCGGCCGCCGAGTGGGCTCGGCTCAATTGCATCAAAGTAAGAGCGCAAGCCCGAAGGATGAAAATGCGGCCACTTGCTCTCGGCGTAAGCTTTGCCGGTCTGCCAGCTCGCTTTCTCGAGCACGTTGATCAAACTCACACGGTCCTTGGAGTTTGAAATCATGTTCTCGAGCGTCGATGATTGAACGATCCAAATCAGCTCTTCAAGCTCGACCAAAAATTCACTAACCTTAGACGCGTCGATAATGTCGTGAAGATCGGGTGGGAGCACGTCGAGCTTGATTTTTTCGAGTAACCACAAGTTTTGCTCGAGCTCGGGACGGGCGGTCCGCTCCAACCGATAAGTGCCATCTCCGGACGGCGTGATCTCGCGCATCCAACGCTGGGTCAGTTGGTGTAAAGCAATGAGACGGAAGTAGCGGCGCTCTTCCTCGAAATTCGGCAGGCGTTGATGCCAGGGCTCATTGAATTGGTGCACAGATTATAGTGTAGGCCTGACTTGAGCTTTACACAAGTTTCAGAAGATAGTGTTGGTACGAGGTATGAGGAGCCATGGATGACGAAACGAAGCTAAGCCAGGATGGCTGGTGAGTGCCAACACATCTTCTTTATTCCTCGTTTCGTTACTGAAGCATCCCGACTTTATTCTGCGAGTTACGATGTCCAGACAGGCAAGCGCCGATCAAGTGCGTGAGTTCTTTGCGCTTGAGCTTCTCGTCCGAGTACGCCTTCAAAATTTGCATGCTCATGGTCTGGGCTTGGGCAGGATTACGAGGCAATTTGATGTTTTTGGTGATCTCAGTCCAGGTCGGCTCCAAAATGCGGGTCTGGAGTTCAAAGATCAATTCCATGCAACGCTCGCGCAACCACTGATCTTGAATGTAAAGCTGCTGACTCATGCCTTGTTTGGTCACGAGCAAAATGCCCGGAGTAGGGACTTTGACGGTTTGAATCTGCGTGATGGCTTGGTGCGGGAGTAGCGTCGGCGTAAAACGCACCAAGGGATGCTGGTCGATGCGCACGAGATCGGTATCGGTCATCACCGATTGAAACAATTTCGGATACGCGACTTGCTCTTCCGGGGTGACGAGCGAAAACAACATCGCTTGATGATCTTCGAGGTGGTGCAATACGTGAGACGCGAGTAAAAACGCTTCCGAACGGATCACGTGCGCCGGAATCATCGATGCCGGCTCGTGCGATGAAGTCACGACCTCGTCTTGGACGTTTTCGAGTTGCTTCAGAGCGATGCCCGGTTCGGTCGGGATCTGATTTAAAATCGCCTGAATATTTGCCGGGAACGAATCGTGCGCGATCGGTTCCATCATCTGTTTCGAGATATGGAACGGGATTGGCACCGACTTGAGGTCTGCTTCGCGAATGACCCATGCGCCTTTTTTGCGTTCGACACTGTAGTTCAACCAATCGCGAGTGTGCTGCGACTTCAAAATCACTTGGAGCGGAATGCTGTATCGAGGCTGGACCGGAGTCACAAAGAACAGCGTGTGACTCTTCTCCAAATACTTCGGAAGCATGCGCGGATGACAGGTGTGGACCTCGCTGCCGTTTTTATTGCTCTCAAGCCAAACGTAAAAACCCGAGTCCAAATTATTTTCGGTCGGAAACAAGGTGGGTTCCGCACCGAAATCGTGGCCTAAGCCGTGGTGGAACGTGCGCACCGCTGCGAATTGCCCGAGTGGCGTCGAGTTGCGCTTGAGCTCCTCGATGCGATCGACCAAATGATCGTCGGTCGGATTGAACCAGTGTTGTTCCCACTCGCGTTGATCCATCGGGCTTACGCGTGCGTGAAGTTGGAACGGCTCAAGCGGAAAGCTTTGATCCGGCTTTTGCACGAGCGAGAGCACGCGATCAAAGAGCATCGAGACTTCGGTTTGGCCCTTCAGTGTACCAAATGCCTTCACCATGAGTGGACGATGGCTCTTGCGGGTCTCGAGTTGGTTTTCTTTGCGCAAAATATAAAGCGCCTTCGGCAGATTGCGCTTCGAAGCGCAGCATTCGCAATTGAGCGCCGAGAAGTCGGCGATCAAAGCGATCTTCGCTTGGCTCAAAATAAATTGAAGCGCCGGTTTGCCCGAAGTCTCGTTCAAGAGCTCTTCACGAGCCCAGATCAAGATCCCGCCTTGGCGTAACTTCTCGAGCGCTTGGCAGGCTTGGTAGGTTCCACGCGTGGTGGTCGGCTGCTTCATCTTTTTCAAGATGGCGTGCTGATCGACTTGCTTGCGGAGTGATTGTGCCGCGAGAGAGCGAGATTGCGTCCGAATCAGATTCTCCTCGGCAATGAGTGCGATCTCGCAGCTCGAGATCGCGTCCATTTGTTGCAAAATGTTTTGCTTGCCTGAGTGAGTGAGGAGCATCGACGATTGTTGCTCCATGCTCATCTCGAGGCTGTTACCCTTAATCCAAAGAGGCGGCTCCTTCGGCTGTTCCCAAAAGTAGCGGATCTCGCAGAACAAGAGTTCAAACGACAGTGACTCAAACCCGATCCATTCTAAGCTTTCCGGAGCGGACTCCATCAAGGAGCCGTCACGCAAAGTCGGACTGAAAGCGAAGCACTCGTTAGTGCGAGGCTCAAAGATCTTGTGCTTTTTGACCGCGTTCCAAAGATTCTGATAAAAGCCTTGCGAGTAACGATCGCGCTCGCCGAGCGTGTCGGCCGACAAAGTCATCGCGCTCTCAAGCAACCACGACTTCATCGCCGGAAGATTAGTGATTTTTTCGAGCAGGTTCCAAAGCTTGTCCTGCATTTTTTGATCAAGCTTGTACCAAGAGTAGAAGTTGCGCTGGATCAGCTGGCAGCTTGAAGTTTGAAGATGGATATAAGAGCGAAGCCCGCGCTCGACCGCCGCGGTGAGATCTTTCAGATCCGCTTTCAGTAGCGGAATTTTTTGGTGGCACGACCAAGACTTCAATAACAACGCTTTTGCGATTTGAACAAAAGCGATTTGTTTGAAGAGCTGCTTTAGCGCTTCGTGCTCGGCTTCGGTGCGGTCCATCCGAGTGAAAGCCTTCAGCATCTCTTGCGGGCTATCGGATTCAGGTAGACGGCAAAGCTCCGAGAGGAAACGCCCCAGTGATTCGCGGCGCGAAGGATTCAGCTTCAGCAGATCTTCGGGCTTACGAAGCTGCTCGAGCACCAATGCTTCGGCAAACGATTCAAACTCTTGGAAAAGATTTGGAGGCAATACTGGAGCAAGGGGGGTTGTGATCGTGTCCGCGTACGCCTGCGCGATCGTGGTGGATAAGTTCGACATTGGAGTAGCGGCAGATGGGGCCGTTGGCGCGTTTGGAGACGCCTGGGTTGTTTCCATCGTTTTCTCGATCCGACTTTTTTCCAAAAGAGCGGTTGGATCAAACATGGTGTGTGGCGACGAAGAAGACATAAATGCTAGGAGATCCCCCGAAGCGTTCTTGTAACCTAAAAGGCACTTTCTCGACCAGTCCAAAATCCGATCACTTTCTATTCCTAGTACCCCTTTAGGTTTAATTACTTAACGCGGACGCCCATTTTTAGACTTTAGGCGCATTTTGTCGAAAAGGGTTTGATATGTCTCGGCAGCAAAATCGCAGTCGAAGTCTGATTTCGGAGACCGACCAGGTCCAGCGCACCGGTCGGCAAAGGGCCCGTGTTCAGGCTCAGACCGTCGTTAGTCCCGTCGAGGCGGCTCTTTTCGACGACGGAAAAGCATTTCACATCCCGATTCGGGACGTGGCATAATCGAAACGTGCTAAAAATCACTTCGGGCGTCCATCGCGGACGCTTGATTCAATCATTGCCGGGTACTTCGACTCGCCCGACGACCGAACGCTTGCGCCAGGCCTGGCTCAATAGTCTACAGATGTCGCTACCGGACGCTCGCGTCCTGGATTTGTTTTCCGGTTCGGGTGCGCTCGGGCTCGAAGCGCTCTCACGGGGTGCTGCCGAAGTCGTATTCGTCGAAGAAAACCCGAAGGCCGTGAAAGTGATTCTCGATAACGCGAAACTTTTGGGACTGACCGAGCAGGTTAAAGTCATCGCTCGTAAAGTGGAGCAGGTGCTCCCTCTCCTGTCGCAGGAGCCGCCCTTTGATTTCGTTTTTATGGATCCGCCTTACGATCAGAGTTACGAACCAAAACTTTTAGGCGAGTGGCCGTGGAGCGAGTTGCTGATCGACGGTGGCCGGTTATGCGTGGAGAGCGCGCATCGCAAAGAGGGGTCTTACGCCGCGCCTGCAGGGCTCGAAATTGTGCGCGACGAACGTTACGGCGATAGCCAACTCACATTCTACCGGAGGAATACGGCATGAAAGCCATCTACCCAGGATCCTTTGACCCCTTCACGAACGGCCACCTCGACATTCTCGAGCGCAGTCTCAAAGTTTTCACCGAAGTGACGGTGCTTGTGGCTGGAACGCCTCGTAAAAGCACTTACTTTAACGTTGAAGAGCGGGTCACGCTGATTCGTGAAGTCGTTAAAGGCATGAAGAACGTGAAAGTGGATTCCACTTCGGGTCTTGTGATGGAGTACGCACGCGACAGGAAAATCAACGCCGCGATCCGGGGCCTGCGCACGCCGAGCGATTTTGAATACGAGTACATGATGTCGACGATGAACAAGAACATTCATCCGACTTGCGAGACGTTTTTTATGATGACGTCGCAAGGTTTGTACTTTGTGAGTTCGACCATGATTAAAGAACTATTCCAATACGGGGGCGACATCAGCCATTACGTGCCTGCGTCGGTCCTCCACAAACTGACAGAAAAATTATCGGAGAAGAAAAAATAATGATGTTAGCGACAAGAGTTCGAGACCTGAACGAAAGTGCGACCCTGAAATTGAACGCACTCGTTAACCAGATGCGCGCGCAAGGCAAGGCGGTGCTCAACATGACCGCAGGCGAGCCGGATTTCCCGCCTTCCGCAGTCGTGAAGCAGGCGGTGATCGACGCCGTAAATAAAAATCTGAGCAAGTACACGCCGACGCCGGGAATCCCGGAGCTGCGTGAGTTGGTCGCCGCAAAGACCAACAAGCAGCAGCCGAGCATCAAGACTCCGTGGAAAGCGGACGATGTCGTCGTCGCGAACGGAGGCAAGCAGGCGATCTGTGATGCGATTTTGTGTCTGATCGATCGCGGAGACGAAGTGATTATCCCGGCTCCGTACTGGTTGAGTTATCCCGAGATGGTCAAGGCCGCCGAAGGCACGCCGGTCGCGATCGATGCGCCGATCTCGCAGGGTTTTAAAGTCACGCCAAGCCAACTGGAGAAATCGATCAATCAACGCACCAAGCTTTTTATCATCAACTCGCCGTCGAACCCGACAGGCGCGATGTACTCGAAAGACGAGATGGTGGCGCTCGGCGAGGTACTGAAGCGTTACCCGCACGTGTGGGTGCTTTCGGACGAAATTTACGATCGGATCGAATTCACGCCGGGTTCGTTTTGCTCGTTCATCGAAGCATGTCCGGAGTTGCGCGATCGTTCGATTACCGTCAACGGTCTGTCGAAGAGCGGAGCCATGACCGGCTGGCGAATCGGCTGGTCTTTGACGCCGCCGGAACTCACCAAAGGCTTGGTTGCGTTGCAGGGCCATCTAACTTCCGGTATTTGCTCGTTGTCTCAAGCGGCTGCCGTAGCGTCGCTGAAAGAGCACGAAAATGCCTTTGAAACGCACCGCTTACAATATTTACATAGACGCAATTTAGCGTTGGAAGTACTGCGAAAATCGGCCAAAATTAAAGTACTGGAACCCGCGGGCGCTTTCTACCTTTTTGTAGACGTGGCCGGTGCCTTGGGACCGAATCAGGATGCAAATGGATTTGCTGAAAGACTATTGCAAGAAGCTAATGTCGCTGTCGTCTCCGGTGTCGATTTCGGGGCGCCGACCTGCGTCCGTCTCGCGTTCGCGACCGACGATCAAACGATCAAAGACGCTTGTACTCGTCTCGTTCAGTTTTGCGGCTAGTCTGATTTTCCAATCCTGCGGAAAATCTCCATGGGATATCGGCAACGAGACCGACCGTCTCGCGATGACCCAAGAGGTGAAAAACGCGCTCACCGCCGGAAACTGTCAGAACGCGCTCGATCTCAGCGGTCAGCTGTATCAATCCAGCTATTCGGACAACAACATCCGCATGCTCTATGCGTCCGCGCATGCGTGCAACATCGGTATCTCGCTCTACAAATTACTCGATGACATTACGACTGCGGACTTTTCGACGACCGACTCGATATTCAGGACGCTCGTGAGGCTGTTTCCGTCAAAGGCCGCGACTGATACTCGGCTTGAGAGTGCGAATCTCGCTCAGGACGCTTTGATGAGTACGATACCGAGAGGTACCGTGGTCGGGGTGAGTAACTCGTTCTATACGACGAGCTTTAATCCGGGTTCGGTGCTGACGCGCGATCGTACTCTGGATGCCAATATTTATCTCACGTTTATCTCGATGGCATCGGTGGGGGCGGGGTTGAACCGCTTCGGTTACAACGCCGCGACTGATCCGGCGACTCTCGGTTACGGGCAAGAAATTGCGATGCCGTTTACATCGCAAGTGGCGATCAAAGGTGATGCCACTAAAGAGGGTTGCGCGATCGCTTCGAGCCTTCTAAATATGTTCGATTCGATTGCCATTTTGGCGGCGCAAACCCCGGGGTCGGTGAGCGCGGCGCTGACTACGATGACCACCTTGCTTCAGACCACCATGACTTCCCAAGCGACCGCTCAGTGCATCGGCGACGGATTTACCGGACCGGAGTGCGCGAACGCGATCCAACGTTTGCGGTTTCGCGGCGCTTGCTTCGGATCGGACTCGGCGGCATCGGCGGCGGCCGGCATCATCGCTCAAATCAATACGTTTTGGTTATAACGATGGTAAAAACGCTCCTTCTCATCATCGCAACACTCAGCTTCGCAACCGAGAGTTTCGGGGGGCAGAACTTAACGCTCGTACGAATGGCGCGTACCACGGCCATGGGTGGAGCGGGAGTGGGTCTTGCGGACGATGAGAACGCGCTCTTTCAAAACGTCGCAGGTTTGGCAGGGCAAGACGATCGCCGCTTTAAATTGATCAGCGCGGGTCTCGAGGCCTCATGGGACACTTACGAAACATTCGGGACATCGATGGATGCGATTAACGACTTCTCGGTGAGTTCGCTCAATAAGCTCATGGGTAAGGACATCAACTTCCGCGTGGGCCAGACGGCGATGGTCATTCTCCCGCACTTCGAACTCGCATACCTCGTCGACGTGCAAGGTTCGATTAACGAGTACAACTTGGCGAACCCGAACTTCGATTTTGGTTATCAGACCACTCACGGCGTTCAAGCCGGAACCGCGTGGAAGATTTCAAAAGGCCGTCACCCTTCAAGCGAGTGGCGCGTCGGCGCCGCCGCAAAGGTGCTTTGGCGTAAAGGTGGTTACTACAACATTCAGACGTCAGGGTTTTTGCAGGCAACCAACCAAGGTAAGGCGTATATCGACAACTTGGTCGGAAATTTCGGAATGGGCTTCGGTGCCGACGTCGGTGTCCAATATGTCGATCGGATCGATCCGAAAACGACGATGTCGATGGGCCTGAGTATTCTGGACATCGGTGACACGCGTTTTTCGGACGATCGCGCAAATCCGATTCCGATGTCGATCAACTGGGGTCTCGGTTACAAAAAAGAAATGAAGTTCGGTCGCATCTCGCTCGGATTCGATATCCGAGATATCGGAAAGCGCACTCCGTTTGTAAACAAGACCCATCTAGGCGGAGAGTTCAAGCTTCCGACTTTCGATTTCTGGGCGGGATTCAACCAGCTTAATTACTCGTGGGGTTTTGGTTTTGATCTTTGGGTGCTTAAGATTTCTCTTCTCTCGACCGCCGAAGAATTGGGCTACGCGTTTGGGCAAAACACCTCGCGTCGCTACATGCTCATGTTCGAGTTTAATCTGCCGATGTAGCTCTCGGGCCTGTTTACGGAACGAACACGACGCAGTTATAAGCCGTTGTCCAGGTTGCGCCGCCGCCCGCGCGATACGGCATCACGTATACGGTATTCGCTGCGGAAATCCGCGAAGCCGCCACGATCCAGGCCGTGGCGGGAGCGACGGTCGGCGAGCACATCGCGACCGAGCCGGTCGTAGCGCCCGTGCAAGTGCCGGTTTTTGCAGTACCCGAAACTTGAAGCGTACTTGCGATCGAACAGTTCAGGATCTTGGAAAACGATGCGCCGCCAGTTCCGAAGGTCATCGTTCCGTCCATTGTGGTATTGCCGATGAAGGTTTTGTTGCCGCCGATGGTTTGCGCCGAGGACTGATCGACGATTCCTGCCGAGTCCGCGGTGCTCGAAACCCATGCACCACCGCTACCGGCGACGATATTGCCGTTGGTGGGCGCCAGAAACGCCACCGCCGAGGTGCCGTTACCCACAAGCAAGTTATTTGCGGTGAGAGTGGCTTGCCCGGTGCCGCCCTTGTTTACAGCGACAGTCGAGCTTAGGTTTGCAGGGTTTGGAGTCAACGCGGTTGAGTCAATCGCGGTGTTGTCGATTTTCCCGCTGGAATTTAAAAGCGCGATTTTACCGACGTCACCCGCTCCAGCTGAAGTCGTGGTTGTCGTGATACTGCCCGACATGACTCCCGATCCGTCCGTCGCCATCACGCGGTTTGCGGTGTAGGTCGGCATCACGCTCGCCGTTAAAAGTCCGCTGACGTTTAACACTGGCACGTTGCCGGATGAAGTTCCGGTGTTTGCGAGGGCTGCCGTTCCCAGGCCCGACACTTGTGTATTGGCAACGGTGAGACCGGTCTGATTGATGAAAGTGTTGTCGAGCTTACCAGAACTATCGAGGATGGGGAATTTACCCATCGACGACGTGCCCGCCGAGGCCGTGACCTTCATGCCGGAGACCAGGTCAGCGGCGCTTGTGGCATTGGTCGCATTGTTTGCTTGATCGGCAACCATCGCGGACGGAACTGCGCTAAACGGCACGTCCCATATCGGTTGGAATCCGTCCAGGCTGGTTTCGGAATACACCCGCAAGTTAAGGGCGCCCGCGACGCCGGTCATGAGAAGTGTCGAGTTGAGCGTAACCGAGGTAAAGTCCGCCACGCACTCGCCGGCTGTCGCCGAACCGTTACTGATTGAAGAGATGTTGGAGCCCGCGCCGCTCAAATTTTGGTTGATGACGCCTGCGTTGATTGAAACGGAGCTGTAGCGCTTGGCCCAGATACAAGTCGTGCCTTTGAAAACACCGAAAACGAAGTTCGCGGAAGTCGCGCTGGTCGCGGAACCGCTCGTGAGACGGATGTAAGACTGCACGTTAAACGTGTCGATCGTCGGAGATGCGGAGTGCGCCTCCGGCGCACTCACAAAGCCAAGAGCGAGCGCAAAAAAGATAAACCTGCCGTATCGTTTTTGATTCGTGTTCATGGATTGCTCCCCACAATGCCGGCGGCGCCGGTGATTAATTCGACGTTTGAATTTTGCATGATGCCGTTCGTGAAACCCACCGACGACTGAATGGTGAGTCCGCCGACATCGATTGAACCGCCCGAAGTTCGGTAAGCCATCGGCACCATCGTGCTCATGAGATTGGTAATGGTCATGGCAGACGCCGAGACGTTGCCCGATTGGTCGACCGCAATGAAGTCAAAGACGATGCTGGATCCGACCGGAACCGTAGCGGCGTAAGAAAAGTCTTGATGAATCGCATCCGCGTTTGCAGTCAGAGTGAGCAACGTGTTACCGGGACCTAAGAGAGTCGTGACATCAGTGAGTACTTGACCTGTGATCGTAAAATTTGTCGTGCCGTCGCTCACGCTGTAAGTGGTGGAAGTCGTCGGCGTGAGAAACGTTGGAGCGGCCGGGGCGGTGGTGTCGTACACGTAATGTTTCGTGATGGGGGCGAGGCCGTTCACCGGAGTTCCGCCTCCATCGCGCGGAGTGAGAGTGATCGTGTAAGAAGTTTGCGTCGAGAAGCTTTTGGTCCAAGTGTAGACGTTGCCTGAGCAATTCACGGTCTCTGCCGTGGTGCTCGAACTTTGTGGAGTGAGTTCCACATAGACTTCGCTCACACCGCCACGACATGCGCCCGTGATCGTCACCGGATCATACTTCGAGTAGTAAACTCCGCTCGCGTCGGACATCGGCGAGTTTCCGCCGACTTTGAAAGAGTTCAAACTGAAGAGAGGGGAGTTGTTTGTGGTGCTGCTTCCGGTACTGGAATCGGAGCCGCTGCTGTTTTTCTTGGGGACACACGCTGCAGTGAATTGCAGAACGATGCCGCAGAGAATGATGCACATCATTCTCCGGCCATAGACTTTTAAAAAAGGTCTATGATTCCGCTGACTCATTACCGCCGTACCTCCTGCTACGTATCGGCTAATTGGCACAAAAACTCTATATCTTGATTTTTTCTTTAAGCGTGTTTTTTGACAATGCGTCCCGATTTGAAAAATTCATTAGTAATCAACAACTTACGTTGTATCTCAGGTCTGTGATTTTACACGGCTATTCCTGAAGATGTCTAAAGCACCGGAACATTCCTTTGAATTCCCCTGTCGAATCCTGTATTTGTGCATCAGAGCCACAAGCACCAGCAGGAGTGACAGCGAATGTCTATCGGTACAGTTATCGTTCTAGTCGTAATCGTTTATTTGATCGTGATGTTGAAGAGGGCCGCAAAGGTCCATCCAGCGGGTCTTTTTTACCTGTTTTTTACCGAGATGTGGGAACGCCTTTCATACTACGGAATGCGTGCGCTCCTCGTCCTATATATGACGAAATACTTGCTCGTCGATCCGGAGCGTTTCCAAAGTGTGATCGGTCTCGGCACTTTGAAGTCGATCATCGAAAGCGGTAAAGGCACGCCACTCGATGTTCAGCCGTTCTCGTCTGAGCTCTACGGTCTTTACACCGGCTTCGTGTACCTCTCTCCGTTTTTCGGCGGGATTCTCGCGGATAAGGTATTGGGCAAAAAGAAAACAGTCTACGTCGGTGCGATACTCATGGCGATCGGTCACTTCTTGATGGCGTTCGAGCAATCGTTCTTGCTCGCGCTCTTCTTCCTGATCCTCGGTAACGGTGCGTTCAAGCCAAACATCTCATCACAAGTGGGTAACCTCTATCCGGAAGGCGACAGTCGCCGTGATGGTGCGTTCACTCTCTTCTATATGGGCATTAACCTCGGTGCGTTCTTCTCGCCGATTCTTTGTGCAAACCTCGCGGCTTGGATCGCTGAACTCATGGGCCGTACCGAGCCGCAGGCTACGTGGCACATCGGCTTCACGATCGCTGGTATCGGCATGATGTTGGGTGTGATCATCTATCACATGGGCCGCAAACATCTTCCGCCGGAAACCGCTGTATTGGCGCCGGAAGCGGAACGCAACAAAATTACTGCAAAAACCATCGCAGGTTTACTTGCAGTGATGGTTGGCTTTTTCTTGTTCTTGGCTCTTCCACTCACCATCAAGATCATCGTGGGTGCCGTGATCCTCGGGGGCATCGGTTTCACCGTGACTCGTGTGCAGGATAAGGTCGAGCGCAGCAAAGTAACGGCTCTCGTCGTTCTCTGCGCACTCACGATTTTCTTCTGGGCGATCTTCGAACAGCAAGGCAACACGCTCGAACTTTGGGCGGATGAAAAAGCCGACTGGACGATCTTGGGCGGCCGTGCGGAAACGTATCAATCGTTCAACCCGTTCTTTATCTTCCTGTTCGCACCGCTTCTCGACGCATGGTGGGCGTATCGCGAACGTCAGGGCAAGAAATCATCGTCTGTTCGCAAGATGGCGATCGGTTCATTCTTGGCCGGCGGCTCCTTTTTGTTCATGGCTTGGGGTAGTACTCAGGTGACCGTCGACAAGTCGTTGATCAACATGGCATGGCTCGGCATTACGACCTTCATCTTCACGATGGGCGAGTTGTACTTGTCACCGATCGGTCTTTCATTTGTGACCAAGGTCGCACCTGCACGCATGCTCGCGATGCTCATGGGGATGTGGTTCCTCTCCAGCTTTATTGGGAACTACCTCGCAGGTTACCTTGGCGGATTTTACTCTTCGATGTCGAATCAGTCGTTCTTCATGATGTTCTTCGCCCTCGGAACCGCACTTGGTGTCGGTTTCTTGGTGTCTGAGAAAGTCCTCCAGAACGCGATCGGCAAGGACGTATAATCAGAGGCGGTTACCCCCTTTTGGTAGAGATTGCGTCAATTTAATAGTGCAATCCGCGAATCATTGCCGCGAATCCCAGCACGAACCACGCAAAGGCGATCCACAGATAGCGGTTCGGCCACTTCTTTTCGTGAATGTGCTCGACGATCCCGGCCCAGATGGGGAGGGTGATCGTAATCGCGGTCAGCGTCGCGACGTGCGCGGTTTTGATCGCGGCCAAGTAAAGCGATAGCGATACAAAGGTGCCGATAAAGCACGCGCCAAGCGCGAGGTTGCGGGTCTTGCTCTGCATGCGGACGAGGTCGTTAAATAAGTTTTTGTAAGAAGCCGGGCTGAGCAGGAGGAATCCGATCATCGCGCCGATCGCGCGGATCGTGTTCGCCTGGAAGGATCCGAGCGAGGGATCGAATTCGTAAGCTTCGCGAGTGCAAACGATGCCCACCGAATCAAGCAGAATCCCCGCGAAAGCGCCTGCAAATCCGATTAAATGCCATTTGCCCGTGAGTTTGTTCCTCTCCATCACAAACGTAATCAAACACAAGATCATGCAGCCGATCGCCAGGAACTGGAATTTATTGACGTCTTGATCGAGAAATATGTAACCGTAAAACGCCATCAGGAGCGGCTGGAACGAAAAGATCACGAGCGTGCGCGCTGGCCCGATTTCCGCGAATGCCTTGAACAAAAATAAATCGCCGATAAACAAGCCGACAAAGCCGCTCGCGAGCAGGAGCGCGAGCCCGGTCGGATTTTGGTGCACGAAATTTTCGCTGAGTAAAAATGCGGTCAAAAAACCAAAGAACGCGACCGACACCTTAAGCTGATTGATCCAAGTGGAGGAGTGGGATTTCGAAAAACGCGCGAACGCCATCGAAGTCGCGCCAAAGCAAAAGTTGGAACCTAAACCCAGAAGGTACGGCACAATCGTCGTCGGACCAGCGTCTCCCGCCATCACTACATTTTGTCTGGTTTCGGGATGCCGAGCAAGTCCAACCCGTGACCGAGCACATTCTTCGTCGCGACGACGAGACTTGCCCGTGCGGCCGTCAAAGCGGCGTCGTCCGGATTCATCACCTTACATTCGCGATAGAACGAGTTGAAGTCATTGGTGAGGTTGATCAGATAGGTCGCAAGCTGGCTAGGCTTCCGTTGATCAAGCGAGCGCTCGATCGCTTCAGGAAAACGGCCGAGTTGGCGAATCAAATTGAGTTCAAACGACGAAGTCAATTTGGTCGCGAGTTCCGCGCTCGATGGACTCGCGGTAGCGCTGACTTTTTTTAAGATGCTCAAGCAGCGAGTATGTGCGTACTGTAAATAAGGGCCGGTTTCGCCTTCAAACGCGACGACGCGATTCACGTCGAAATCAAGATCGCGAGTCGGATCGGTACTAAGATCCGCAAATGCGATCGCGCCCACCGAAACTTGATCGGCAATGGTTTCGATGTCCGCGTCCGACAAGCGTTGATCCGCCTCGAGGGTCGCGTTCCGCTCTTTCATCAAAGTAAGCGAACGTTCCGAGCAAAGCTCCAATACTTCTTCTAGTGTGATGAAGTTGCCCTTGCGCGTGGACATTTTCGCGTCTTTGAATCGATATAGTCCGGTCGGTAAATGCTCAAGCTGCGATTCCCAGGCGAGCCCCATCGCGCGCAAGACACCGAACACTTGCTCGAAGTGGAGGATTTGCTCTTTCCCCACGATGTAGGTCATGCGGTCAAAGTTGAGGTGCTCTTTACGGTAAATCGCAGCGGCTACGTCGCGAGTCGCGTAGATCGTCGCGCCGTCGCTTTTTTCCAAGATCGTCGGCGGGATCTCGCCGCCCGCGCGAGTGGTGACCGGTACGATCCAAGCGCCTTTGTCCTCCACAAGTACTTTGCGTTTTTTAAGATCCGCAAGCAGCGGTTTCAATTGCGGTTCGTAAAACGATTCGCCCCAGTAGTGATCGAACTTCACGTTGAACTTGGCATAAGTTTTTTCGAACTCGCGCATGGAAATATCCACGCACTTCTTCCAGATCGCGCGCATGTCGGCGTCGCCTTGCTCGAGTTTCAAAAAGAGCGCTTGAGCGTCTTTCTCGATTTGCGGGTCGGTCTCCATGTCCTTGTGAATGCGAACGTAGATATCGACGAGGTCTTTTAGTGCGATCTCCTTCGGGAGTTCGTTTGCGTACTTTTTGATCGCGTAAGCGAGCTTGCCGTATTGAGTTCCCCAATCCCCCAAGTGATTGATCGTGGTCACGTCATACCCGCGCAAACGCGCCATTTTAGAGAGCGAGTTTCCGACGATCGTGGTGCGGAGGTGGTAAATTTGGAAAGGTTTTGCGACGTTCGGTGAGCTGTACTCGAACACCCATTTCTCGCGCGATTTAGGCGCGACGGTTCCGTAGGCTTGTGCAGCCGAGAGCACGTCTTTCAAGACCCCGTCGATCAGCGCCTTGGGGTTACAAATAAAATTTACGTACGGGCCCGCTTGCTTGACTTCAAAAATCGCAGGGTCAACCAGCGGCGCGACTTTGGCCGTCAGCTCTTGCGAGATTTGCGGCGGCGCTTTTTTTAGCTGTTTGGAAAGGCGGAAGCAGGGGAACGCGAAATCTCCGAGTGCGCGATCTGGTGGTGTTTCCAAATCCTGAGGCCCGATTTTGCGTTTTAAGACTTCTTCCACAACGCCCGGAAAAAGCTCGTTCAAGGCTTTGCTCAGCGCTTCGACGAGGGGGTTTTTAAATCTTTCCATGGATTAAAATTCGCACATTTTGGCTTCCTCGTGTATCCTTTTGTGAATGAAAGTTCACGAGTACACGACGGAAATTCGCGAGCGCCATCTCGATACTTTCGGGCACGTCAACAACGCCCAGTACTTGATGCTCTTCGAAGAAGCGCGTTGGGAGATGATTACTTCTCGCGGGTACGGTTTGAAAGAAGTGCACGTCAATCAAGTTGGCACGGTCGTGCTCGAATGCAGTGTTCGTTTCAAAAAAGAACTCGTTCTTCGTGAAAAAATTACGATCCGCACGTGGGTTGCAAATCTTCGTTCGCGAATCGCGACCATTCATCATGAGTTGCTAAAAGAAAGCGGCGAAATCGCGGCTGAAGCCAACTTCGTCATGGGTTGTTTTGATCTCAAAGCGCGCAAATTGATCTCGCCAACTCGCGAATGGCTCAATGCAATAGGTGCGGAAACTTCCGCTGGAAAATAAAACTTTTATTTGGGGTTTTAGCTGAAAAGCAGCTGTTTTTAACGATTTTGCGAAGCGAAAATTTAATTCTTTTTCATTCAGGCATTGCCAGTTCCCGGACTTTATAGTAAAACTTTTCAGTTGTCTTTTGTCTAACTTGAGTTCGTGGATAACTGTTTGATAACAGCCGGGATTTAACAATACAAATACGACGTTGTTCTTTGACAATTTAAGATACCAAATGACGATTAAAGATTTGGAAGAGAAAGCGGGCATGGCGATGATTCTCTCCGCTCCCTAAGCAGGGGCGTGCAGTTATCATCGACCTCGTTTTCAATTCAGCCGTTAGGTTTTATTACCTAGCGGTAATTTGAGTCATAATAAATGTTTGTCCACGGTTGTTTAACAGCTGGAGGATGAACGACCTTGGTTCTCCTTAAGCAGAGGATCAGGGGTACTTTATATATGTCAGTAAATTCGGAATTGAGATCAGAGTAGAACTCTGGTGGATGATGAAAGTCTTCACCAAAAATAACAACATGTTTACAAAACATGAGAGTTTGATCCTGGCTCAGAGCGAACGCTGGCGGCGTGCTTAACACATGCAAGTCGAACGTGAAATGTAGCAATACAGAGTAAAGTGGCGTACGGGTGAGTAACACGTGGGTAATCTACCAAAGAGTCTGGAATAACCGGCCGAAAGGCTGGCTAATACTGGATAGTTCAAGCGAGTTATAACGATTCGATTGGGAAAGGGAGCGGGTAACCGCCTTCACTTTTTGATGAGCCCGCGTCTGATTAGCTAGTTGGTGAGGTAATGGCTCACCAAGGCAGAGATCAGTAGCTGGTCTGAGAGGAT
>JAFEAO010000007.1 GCA_018266375.1 Bdellovibrionales bacterium | reverse complement strand
GCACTACGAAATTTTTTTCGGGACTTATAAAAACCTGATTCAACAATGATTATTGGGAAGGAAAGAGAATAACGGTAGATAGTGATGGCAGTGACGACTCGGTTTGATTGTTGGAAAAAAATCATTCACAGAGAGAGGGGCGATTTCGGCCACTAATAGGGGCTGCACTCTAAACATATCAGCAGTATAGAAGCGATCGGCGCAAATACTGTCACTGGGTCGAAGTGGCTGTTAAGTTACGAATGGGTAGAGAAAATCAAAATAAGAAAGTGGGCTATCAGGTAGCCCTTAGGTGGTGAAAAGGTAATAAAAGTGACGGCCCCTGAATCAACCCTTGGATTGGAGGATGGTAATATGTCAGATGAAAGTAAATCAAATGTTGTACGCCTTATCCCACCAAGCCTTGGGGATGAAAGTTTAAGACCTGATCTTTGGGTGAATCAATACGCAAAGATTCATCAGATCGAATATCACTACAAAACAAACTCAGTCACAGAAAACGGTGAGCCGCTAGACTCTAATATCTTCCTCTCTCAGATGCGGGTGATGGCCCATACCTTGGGCCTGAGCGAGATGAAAAGAGTTATCCCTGATGCCCTAAATGTGTGGAGGCGTGAACAGGGGAAGGAATACCTAAATCAGTTACGAAATGAACTTCGATTTAAGAAAAGTGATACCGACTTAGTTGCTGAGTGGGTTGAGGCCGCTACCGGGCAGCGAAACGAGTGTGACATTGCAGTTATGCGGCATTTTGTTTGGCAGGTAAAAAGAAAACTCTACGGTCTTTCTATCGACCATCACTTGTTTGTGACTATGTTTGGCGCCAGTGGGGGTGGAAAATCGGTTGCGGTTCATAAGTTCATTGAGCCCCTTAAAGATGTATCGGCGCTCAGAGACATGACTATATTTAACGATCAGTTTGCAAAGCGTGCATTCAATCGCAATTATATTATGTTCTTTGATGAGCTCGGTAAGGCTGAGGATGCAGATATTAATCTCCTTAAGAACGTGATCACAGCTCCAGCAATAGATTGGCGTGGATGCGGAAGCGAGGTCATGCACTCTGCTCCACAAAACTGCACTTTTATTGCGTGTACCAACATACCCATCAGAGAGCGTATTCATGATCCAACCTCCTTTCGAAGATTCTGGCAGTTAAACTGTGCAAGTAAACTGAACTGGGAAAAGATCAACTTAATTGACTACAACGCTTTATGGAAATCAGTTGATGAGAATAGTCAATGCCCACTCCTTGAATGCCTTGATGAAGTACGTGCGGTCCAAAATCATGAGGTGAAAACTCAGGATCGCATTGAATACTGGCTCCAGGAGAATATTGAAGTTGAACCATTTAGTGAAACCAGTCCAACCACGGCAGAACTATATAGTTGCTTTGCTGATTGGAGCAGGTGTCAAAGTATTTTTGATTATGAAGGACTTCAGACTTTCTCGCGTGGATTAAAACTTCGTATTGAAAATCTAGGTTGGAATGCCTCATCGCAGAAATCTCATCGAGGTACAGTATGGTCGCTTAAATTTAAGCATGTTCCACCAGAGGATCCAAAACCAAAAGTAATTTTGGGATTAGATCAAGCACCCAGTGAAGCAGTGTCAGTAACGCTTGCCTCGTTAACCGAAACGACCGAGGGATCAGGAGAATCAGAATGAATGCTTTGGTAATTCAGAACAAATCGCAGGAGTTACTTGATTGCTTTCTGTCAGGTAGGAATAAACAGACGCTCGAGGCATATCGAACTGATCTTGAAGATTTTAAAACCTCGATTGGTCAGAATAATTTAAATGAAGCCGTATCAAAGTTCATTTCACTTAACGCAGGCGAAGCAAATGCTTTGGTACTCCGATACAGGAATTCACTTTTAGATAAAGGGCTCCAGTCCGCAACCATCAATCGAAGGCTTGCTGCCATTAGAAGTTTGTTAAAAATGGCAAGAATGATCGGAATCATCACCTGGGGTATAGAAATTCCCAATTTGAAATCTGAACCATATCGAGACACACGCGGGCCTGGGTTATACGCATTTACAAAAATGCTTGAGATTGCTGCCAATCAAAGAAGTGATTCAAAATCTAAACGTGACGTTGCAATTCTGCGTCTAATGTATGATCTTGCCTTACGGGCAAGTGAATTAATAAAAATTGAAATGTCTGATTTTAACTCTAGCGATAGCACCGTAGCGGTGTCAGCAAAGGGAAAGCGAAACAAGGTTACACTTTCAGTTCCAAATGCCTCCAAGAAAGCCTTGATGGATTGGATTTTAGTTCGCGGTGATCAGCCAGGTCCCATATTTTTAAATTTTGATCGATCTGGAAAAAAATCTGGGCTCACACGTCAGGGACTTTTTGAGCTTATTCGAAAATTAGGAAACTCGGCAGATGTAATTACACGTCCTCATGGCTTAAGACACCTTAGCATCACCGAGGCGTGCAAGGTTGCACAGGCCAATGGTTTTGGTCTTGAAGAGGTTTTGGACCATTCTAGGCACGCTTCTGTGACAACTTTGATGATCTATCGTGATCGCGAAGATGATGTGCAAGGAAAGATTTCCTGTTTGATATCTGAAAAACTAGACAGACAGTAAAACTTATCCTGCTTTCTTACTTTTGGTAGAAACGGATCCTCTGAGTTTCATTAACTCAGGTTTTCTGCTAAGCGCCGTGTGCTCCAAAAATGAAATAACTTTCGACACAAGCTGTAAACTAAAAATAGCGAGGCACTCTTCAGCACTAATCTTACCCTGATGGAACTGAGCGACCTTCGCGAATACTGCTTCAAACTCTTCAGCTGAAAACTGTTCAAATAAGAATGCAGAAAGAGTTGAAGTTTTATGGTCGAAACGGGAACGCATATCGCGTCCATTTTTTAATGTTTTATAAATCAAAAGACGATCTTCGCTCATTTTCGGTTCTGGGCCAAACTTGATTAGGCTATCCATATTCACGGGCGAGTGCTCACGGCTTTTCTTAGTGGTTCCAAAGAAAAGTTCATAAGCGCACTCACCACCTGTTTGCAGTGCAATTGCCTCTACCATTGAAACAGAAACAGCGATGGCCTTCATGTACTCAGTTGCCATGCGAAGATTGTTTTCAGTTCTACGAATCAGCTTTTCGTGGCTCAGGTCAAGATTTTTAGAGTCAGTCCAATAGAGGTTTTTTGCATCTAACGATGTAAAGAACCCGATATTTCCAAAAATGGCTTTACGGTAATCCGAAAGCGAGAAAAAGTGATTTCTGAGTGATGGATTATTTTCAATCATCACATTCCACGAGTTTGATAAAAACCAGCTCATGGTTTCAGCGCCAAATGAAACAAGATCATTCTCGATCAGAAGCTTGCATTCTTTGACGATCAAATCGAAATCTACTGGGCCTGAAAAGAATCGTCCTTCTGGACCGCTCTGAATAGTTTCGATACGTGCTTTAAGTCTATCAGCAGGGGTGCGCCCATCAGAATCAGCTTTTCTAAATGGAATGGTCGCCTCAATACAAGAAAGCCCACGAAGTAACTCTTCTGGTTTGAGAAAATTTCTCATTTTCTTGTAAAACACCACAGCACTTAAAAATTCATTCAACCCACGCATTGGGACAAGCGCGGTTTCGTTTTCAAAGCCAAAGAGCGCCACAATGACTTTAAGCCACGGGTCAGTTACGTGGTTGAGCTCACCACGCACATCAAGAGTAAAGGTTCTACTAGGCACAAATGGGTAAAGAATTTCAGCAAGAGTTTTTTCCCAAGTTGAGTCTACCTGCACATAAACTATATCGTGAAAGAGCGCCGCCAATTGGCCAACAGGCAGTAAGTTTTTAGATACATCTAAAGGGTGTTCTGGACGGTGATAATCACGAGCTTCAGACCCCATTGTTTTTAAAAGAAAGTAAGAAAGGCCCTCGGAATCCGCATGAGAAATTGGACGATTTAACTTCTGAAACGCGTCCTCGATTTGAGACGCATATGCGTTTACCAATGATGTATTTTGGAATCCTTTTGCCATACGGGAAACTCGTCGGTCATAAGCGGTTAAAACTTAAGTCTTTTGACGCTTTTGTCGAGAAGTAGCTAAGCATGGAATCACCTAAGACTGCAAAAAACCTCAAATTAGCATTGGTCGGACTTGATCCACCCATTGTCATATCTGATTTTGATAACTACTCCGGTACTTTATCTAGCTCAGTCGCTGAACCTGGACTTCGAGAAGGAGCAATCTTGACGAGTGACGGCAAGGCTCTATGGGGTGGGATTGTTAGAATTAATGATGATAGAACATTTGATCTTTGCGTGAGCCCTGCAGCAAACGCTGCAAAGGATGAAGTGATTCCGTGGAAAGACCTACCGCCGTTCTTCACGGTATTTGATGGTGGTTATGAGTCGCTAAGCCAAGAAAGCGTGAACACGCTTTTGGATGACTTGATTACTTTCAATGATCTTGTAAAAGTTCGATGTCACTTTGAACTGAATGGAAAGCAAGAGTCAGTTTCTGGTAAATGGGGCGATCAAGAAAATCTAAAAACCTTATCTGAAATTTTAATAGACTGGAACTTTTCGCAAAAGTTAGTGCCAGAGCAACTTGTTCTTTTAGAAGTTGAACTCTTTGAAACGGTTTACTTTGTAATCGCAATTCACGAGGAGAGCGATCATGAAGGCATTGTTCTAAGCCTTACTTCTCACTTTTACCAGCAACGAAACAGAATTGGGCGAAGAATACCAATCGATCCTATTGAAATTGATGGATTAAAAATTCTAGAAGTCAGTGACTTTGGGATGAAGGTTAGCTCACAAGCGACCCGTGCGGTGGGAGCTGAAGAGCTAAGAGTCACGATTAATGGGTTTCAGCTTTTATTTGGAGTCACCTACAAAAAGAAAGTTTCGCTAGAAGAAACTCAAATGGGGTTGTTTATTCAAGATCACTCGCCTGAAGCTCGAAAAGCTTGGCAGGGATTTCTATTAAACCATCAATACCCATTGTTAAGCTACAGAACTCAAGATCGTCATGCCGACTTGTTCAATCTATATGACACTACTGGATACACAGACCAGGAAATGAAATTGATATTCGATGCTGCAAAAAAAGAAATTTGTAACGAGTGGAACGACGTTGATACGGTAGGCCCATTTTTAGGTGGTACTGTAATGGGTTATCACAATAGCCTTCCAGTCGCCTCCATTGGAGTCAGTAGAGCAAGTGGCGGGCTTTGGATGGCTCAAGCTGCTGCTGTAATAAACAAGCCGGAGTTTCTAAAATATACTCGCTCGATGTACAGTTGGCGGACAAGATTTATATTACAACAAATCGACGGAAGCATTCATCTGGCGTTTTTTTTAAAAAACAAACCTTTTCTCAATCGATTTTTCAGAAAATTTTATCTAATAAAATCTAAATCCGAACAATGCCCTATTATTTGGGAAGAATGGTTTCATTACGCAGCAGTTAGAAGCATAAATTCTGGCCGAATCCTCACAATGCCTGAAGAACACGCCAGAGAAGTCGAAATCAATAAATCAACCTATCGCAATTCAAAGCTAACGGCGATTCTATCTCAAAATGGATGTCCTGTTGAATCAAAGGAAAACTCGATTTTAATTAAAGGGCGCAGCTATGCACATGTTGATCAATATCTAAACTCAATCATTATAAACGGTGACTCGGATCTTTCACCAGCCTTAGATGCCTTTAAAGATGTTTCTGTTTTTATAGCATTATCACAAGGTGAGCTGACTACTGATCAACTGAATTTTTTGCTAGAACGAAACTATGATGTTTCTGGTGGTTATGAGGAAATTTCTTGGGCTTGCCCACGCTTTTTATTGCCCGAGTTTTTACAAAACTCTCTAAGAGCACTTGAACACATGACAAGAAAGTACTCAAAAGCGGCATGATACGATTTATACTTGCAACACTATTTATTAACTCTACTTTTGCATTAGCTGGTGATCTTATCACGCTAGACAAAAACTGGGTTTTTCAAAATGCTCAAGGTGATGCAAGCCCAGTAGATCTAAGCCGCTCTCTCATAGACCAATACACAAATCAAAGCTGCTGCGATGGCACATATAAGCGAAGTATTGATGTGTCTGAATTTAAATCCATGGGTAGCATTAAAGAAATTGGATTATTTATTCCCGCAGTAGCTGGACTTGAAGAAATAAAGATAGATGGTGTACCTATTTCAATTCCGCAAAATGACTTCTCAAGTATAGGACCTGTAATAAGCTTAGGCACTGCCACACCCGACACTAATGTCACAATCGAAATCAAGGTAGGGGGATTTATATCTGACTTTGCTGGGGTTTGGAAGGGAGCCCCAATACTTGGTAACATTCATACCTTAAACGAGCTTCGCCAGAGTAAAACATTTTTTCAACAAGTGTCACCTTTACTAAATGGAATAGTACTCATAATATTTGCAATCACGTTCTTCCTTATTCACCTGATCGTAGGCAAAAAGAATCGTGTATATTTTAACTTTGGCTACGCCCTTTTGACTTGGGGGGTTTACTATGCGTTCTTATCCGGGTATTTAAGGAGCATTAACTTTGCCGCCGCAGTAAGTCTCCAAAATGCAGTAAGAATCTTGGCCGCTGGTGGACTCACGCTTATAGTCCAGAGATGCAGTAAGCGAGTATATAATAACTTTAATGTATTGTCGGTTTTTTTGGCTTTGTCTGCAATAAGTCTGGTTCTAGGCTTACTACAAATGCCTGTTCATCAAAAGGCATTGGTTGCCTTAGTCGCGCCACTAGCTTTCTTTCCTATATTAAGTTTTTCTTGGAAAAAATCTGATTTAGTTGGGAAAATTATTTTTACTCTCTCAATTGTTGCTTTTATTGGTCAGTGCAGCGATTCTTTCAAACTTGTTTGTGAAATTATTGGATTTAGTTATCGTTTTCCTTACTTAAATCGCTTTACATTTTTACCACTTTTAATAGCATCCTTTGGCGATTGCATTGTTCAATTCTCAGGCTCTTTCCATCAATTGCGAACACATTTGTTCAAAGCAAAATCCTATGCACGAACGATTCTTCATTCCGCCAAAGAAGGTCTATCCCACGATAATGTAAATTACTTCCTTAAGGTAACTTCAAAAATATGTGGTTTCAATCGTGTTAGTCTTGCTCAAAAACAAGAGGATGGTTCATACAAAGTCATTAAGCTTTATGGCTCTAAGTTTTCAGCTGAAGGTGCCACGATTAGCTTAGAAAAAAGCGCAGACATTAAATCGTCTGTTATTGATGGAAAAGTAGTATTTGGTTCGGTACAAGGCATATCTGACGGTTGGAAAACTTCTGAGTTTGTTGCCGTTCCGGTGCCAGAAGAAAAAGACCCGCCGTACTTGATGCTTTTGAGTGATCCGAAGAAGACCAATTTGAACTCTAAGGATGTTCTTCCGTATTTAAGTCAAATCTCTTCTGCTATTTGGACTAACCTAGAAAGGACTAAAGAGCAAAACCTGCGGGTCCAAACGGAAAAGAAATTTAGCTCACTCGTTCAAAAACTCGATCCTAGCCTTTACGAGTTTATCACCAGCAACATGAATAAAATTTCAGATCCAGATCAAATGGTTTCATCGACGAGAGGTATCGTATTTTTCGATCAAAAAGCATATTCAACAATGACCGAAGACTTTGATGATGCAACCATGAGCAAATTTGCGCGAATTGTGGGCGAATGGGTAACTGATTCAGCCGCTAGATACGGTGCAAGGATTTCAAACTTTGCAGGCGATGCGTTCTTACTTGAAACTTTTAGCATTGGCTCTGAATCAGAAGAGTCAATCGCAGAGCGCACCATGAACTTGGTTTGGAACCTCGCCCAAACGATGGGAGAACTAAATCAGATTTTACTTAAAGAGGGGTTCACTCCTATTACTTTTAGGTTTGGTGCTCACATTGGCAATGTGGCCGCTGCGAATCTTGATTTCATTCAAAAGGGCTTAAGTAATAGTATTGGCGATACCGTGAACGTCGCTGCAAGATTGCAGTCGCTAGCAAAAGCGGGTTCAATTTATATAAGCGGTGAACTAGAAAAATATGTCTTAGGTAAATTTGTAACCACGCCTGTACCAAAGCAATATGTTAAAGGCCGAATGCGTAAGATTGATATTTTCTCGCTTGTTGGCAAAGTAGAGTCTGCAATCCCCGACACTAAGAGGATTGCATAATGGAAAAGCTAAGTAGCAAAATGTTAATTTTAGTTTTTTTAGGTGTAAGCCTCATTAATAACTATATCTTAAGCGCACTAGGTTCATTGCACGTACCCACTGGTCAGTCGCTAACATTTAGAGGCATGGTCTGTGTTCTTTGCTCTTTGTTAGGCGGCCTACTACTTAAAGAACGAGTCGTACCTGAAAAGTTCAAAACTCAAATTGCCAGATTCTTTTTTGCAGGATTTGGTCTATGGGCCACTATAGAAAGCTATCAATTCGCACGTGCATCTGAAATAGCACTCATTTCAAGACTTGATCTTCCTGTAATTATTATTTTAGGGTTTTTGGTTTCATTAACTACCACCACTGTTCAAAAAATAATGTCGTTGGGCTTAGTGGGTGCAATTACGTTTTCAATTTGGATTTTTGCAGATGAACAGACCACAGTGCATGGCCTCTTGCTTGCTGCTCTAGGCACACTCACACTCTCGCTAAGCTACTTGCTGCTAAATCGGACAGCTCGAACTGAAAGTGCCGCAATCGTATCGCTTACTCCTGCTGTAGCATGCATGATTTTTGGTCCAATAATATTTCTAGGCTCAAAACAATCGCTGAACCTTGAGCCACTTGCCATTTTCTTGACGGCGGCAAGCGGTGTAGCAATGTATGCTTCTTACCGTACAGTAAGGCATCTATATCGTCGCTATTCGTTTTTACGAGCCCAAATCGCCTACATCTTAATTCCTGTGATTAGTATTCCGATAGATCTAATAGGATTTAAGCACCACTTTAGAGTGGCTGAATATGGTACATTTCTAATCATTTCAGTGGGCGTCATCGTGACTTGTTTAATGAATGAAAAATTTTGGTTTAAATCTGGAGAAAGCAAAAATGAGTATCACAAAGCTACCGCTTAAAAAAGTAACCTATCTCCGAGCGCACGATAACGACAAGAATCACACCGTCCTTTTGGGGGGCGATTCAAGATGGATGCGTGACATTGAATTATTGCTCGAAGATCAGTGGAAAAATATTTATTGCCCAGAAGATTTCTCAGCATTTGGTAAAACATTAGGTGAACACCCACCTCGCATTTGCGTTGTGGAGCATGGCGCGTATCAAGGCAGTGAAGCGAAACTGCTTGATCTTAACTTACCCAAAGGAACCGAAAAACTTTTAGTTGCCCACTCGATAAAGGATACGCTTGCATGGAAGCGAACCCAGCGTTTAATGGCAAGCCGTGGGGTAAAGTGCATTGAACTATCTGATGACTCAAAACTCGCGGCTGAAGAGCTTGCTGAAGTTTTTACTGGGCTTTGCGCAGCTGGATTTTCATTGAGCGAAGACCTCCAGCTGATTCAAAATGCATTCCAAGGGTATCGTATCGCTCAAGGAAATGAAGAGTCAGAATTTTTAAAAGTATTTAAAACAATGGCCGCAAAGTTTGTCTTTGACCCGAGTGATATTGTTGCAGGGACACTCTTCGCCGAAACTTATTCACTTTGGAAGCAGCCCAAAGACGCGAACTCTTCACTTCAGTTTGCATATATGAATGCTGAATCATCAGTTAAAGATGAAAATGTTTTTAAGCTGATTGAGTTTTCAAAAAAGTGCTTCGACTCGTTTCAAACAAATGGAGTTTTAAATGAAGCAACCTTTCAACAGCTTGCTACCGATTCAAGCTTTGGAAGACTTACTTACCGTATGATTAAAGGTTCGTTTCCGGAAGTCACCGCTTGCCTCAGTAAAAATCGGGGTGGGTTGCGGTTGGTTAAAGCTGCGTAGTTTTTGTTGCCTGAATTAAATCCATCATTACGGCGTTGCTAATACTTTCATTCGCACTGATAAATGGAGTGGCTTTATCCATCACCGAATCATGAAAATTTATAAACTCACTCAAAAACTGGTCCAATCCTGATCCTTGGTTAGGAAACTGCACTATTGTTAATTCACTTTCATCATTCACAATTTGAAGTGTAGTTTCGATTCGTTCGTGAGGATTGTACCGATTTACAGACAATGAACCTCTCTCGCAAATAACTTCCCATGTATTAATGGATGGGGCATCCATTGATGAACGAATTTCTGCGATAATGCCATTTTCTAATTGAAGACATACTCCGAAAGATGTCGGTATTTGCTTTTCAATTTTTTGAATGTTTTTCACAGGCGAACATTTAGAAATTAAATTAATGAAGTCAATGAGGTAACAACCTAAATCAGAAAGGGCACCACCACCACTGCCAAGCCTTCTTTCTAGGTGAGGGCCGTTTCCGTAGTCAAAAGAAAAGGTCGCATTGATCCGCTTGGGCTGCCCGTATTCATCAGAGTGAACACGTTTTACCATTTCTTGAATCTGCGGGTGAAATCGATACATTAATCCTTCAAGAAGAAGGCGTTTCGTTTGTTTAGATACATCGAATAATTTTCGTGCAGCTGCAGCGCTTAAAACCAATGGCTTCTCACAAAGAACGTGCTTTCCACTACGTAAGGCATTTTCTATAGAGGATTCATGTTCAAGATTTGAAGTTGTAATATAAACCGCTTCGATTTCTTTATTGTCATAAACCGCCTGATAATTGCCCAAGTATGGAATCTTGTGCTCACTTGAAAACGCAAACCCACGCGTATCATTTGTTGATGCAATACCAGCCCATTCAAACATGGGTAAAGTTTTTAAAGTTGGAAGCAGTTTTGCAGAAATTGCGCTCGCTCCTAAAATTGCTATTTTCATTGCGGGATCCCCAGTTCAATAAGAGTACCCTTTTTACTTCCACCTGTATTCGAATTAATTTCAAACCGTAAACCGTGTTGCCCAGCCCATTCGATTGCAGAACTGAGACCGATCCCGTTACCATCTTGTTTTGTAGTAAGAGACTCACCGGACTTCAAACGATTCAAAACGTCTTTAGGAATCCCACTTCCTTTATCAGTGATTCTAAGAATAACTTCGTCACGCGTGACCAGAGTATCTACTCGTACTTTGGCTTTTTCTTCACTAAAAGACTCAACTGAATTGTTGATGAGGTTTGTTAATACGCGAGTTAATCCAGGCATTACCACTTCGGTGGTATCAGGATGAAGTTCAAATTCAATTTCAGACTCTGGTTTTGAATTTGAAACAATATTAACGGCTTGCTCAACTGATGTGCCAATGGTTTCTTTCGCCACCATTCCAGCTTTTCTCTCATTCAGAACATCTTTTGAAATAAGTGCAATGGATTGGTTTACGTTTGTTACAATTTCACACACGGCCTGTAAATCTTCTTTGGATACATTGTCTGACTTCGATAGTGAATCAAGAATGCTGGAGGCCATCTTTAAAGCGCCGATTGGTGATCTTATATCATGGGCAAGTTTTGAGGATCTGTTTTTGACTGAGTTGAGTTCGCTACCCAAGCGAACGCTTAGGCTTTGAATTTCGGACTCTATATTCTGAATCTCATAGAATAAATCTGATTTTTTGTGGGTACCATTTTTTGTTGCGCGAACCACTTCCTGAAACTGCACTGTAAGAATATTTGTTAGTAATATGGCTGCAAAATACAGAACCGAAACTACAATCATGAAAACTGAAATGTGGCTTGCATTTTGCTGAGTTGGCGTCGATCCGAATTGGAGTGAATGGAAGATAAACGCACTAATCGAGATGCCAATAAAAAAAGTAGATACAATCGAACCTCTGAAGCTTTTAATAGGTACAACTTTTAACTTTTCTGCGGTTAAGTTTTTTAAAAAAATGGAAGACACTGCGATGATCAAAACTCCGACAGTCCAGCCATAAGTAAAGAAGTCGATTCCCAAGAGTGACGTATCCACGCTTTGGTAGCGAAGCGCAATGTCGCTCACGTGCATTAAAAGAACTCCAAAAAGCATCATTTGAATTGGGATGCTGTAAAAAACTAGAAGTAAGGTGATACTCAAGCCGATCACCGCACTTTCTAGGAAGGTATAGAGAACCGTTAGCAATTTTAGATAATTCGGAAGCTCTGGAACCTTATGAAATAAAGCTGGCACAACAATTACGTCGAAAGAAATAAGTGTAGCCCCAATGCATAGGATGATTGCAGCATGATTGAGATACTTATCCTTTAATGATCGCAATGCGGTATAGGCAATTGCAATCGCCAAGGACATTGCTCCCATGTAAGGCAGTACATAAATCAGGCATCCAAATTTATTTGGGAAATCAAGATGAAGAACGTCTACAGAAATTCCATACGCTAGATCACCTATAGAAAAAAGCAGTGATGCTAATGAAAGTGACGTCAGATTCTTTTTTTTAAAATAAAAAAATGCTACCAGAGAAAGCGAAACTGTCAGAGTCGTAATCAAAATGCCAGCGAAGACGTTACCGGGAAAAATTCTTTGCACCAAAATGGTGGCTACGGTGATGATGGCGAGCAGTTTCATTAGGATAGGCATTCGCGCTCTATCATGCCATAAAACATATATAATTTACACATAAATTGTGTACTTTTTTAGTTTGGTAAATTAAGCTAATTGATCCAGAAAGTTCCTGAGCTGTTCCCCAGCGATTCATGCATAAAATTGATTTAGGCTTACAAAATCTACATTATGTAAATCATAAGCGATCTCTTTTGATCGTCTTCATTAAGCTGCTTTTTTGAATGAGCTCATTTCCTTAACGTAATAACAGTACCAGCCTTTTGACTCAAAAGTTCCATCATTGATTCGCAAGCAAGGTCTACCTTGCTTCGTATGGGTCAGCAAAAGTGCATCAAATGGATTGCCAGTCTTCTTTGCCTCATAAATAAGGCGCTTTACAGCTTCAATTTTTGTATCTGAATGGAGCTTAAATACTCTGCCTTCATATTCAAAGTACGCCCACACTTTTCGACTTGGTTTTGACTTCGTTGATCCATCGAGCTGAATTGCCGACGGTTCTAATTTGAGAATGTGAGCCGTTAATTTAGTGACTAAAGATGATAAAGTAAGAAATTGATTTCTCTTCATAAGTGAGTCATCGGAATTGACGCAGAAGTACTTTACTTTATTGAGATTTGAACTTCATTTGAGTACAGTTCTTTCGTAAAGGTACCGATAAAATGGAATAAATTTTCATCGAAAGGATTTTAGACATGGCAGCCAAAAAGAAACCTGTAACGCAACAAATGAGAGAATCCGCTGACGCTTTAAAAGGACCTCACGTCAGCGATGAATGGACTGGTCTTTTTGATGCCTATGTATCTGTCCAAGATGGAGACTTACCCCCTGAGCGTAAAGAAAAATTACTGACTATCATTCAAAACGGGATTGAACAGCTTTTTGGGAAAAACTCAAAAAACTACAAAAGCGAGGCTGAATATATTTTTCACTCTGCTCAAGCAATGGCTAAAAAATGGATCCTAGGTGGAGTTCCAATGGAAATCCCATTTGGACCAACAAAAGGAAAAACCATTACTGTTTCAAATATGTTGTCGGCGGACGACATTGATGATGTTGCGTCGATGACCGTTGAGAAAATTATTTCATCCTCTAGAGATTACGAAGCCCACTCTTACGAGGCTCAGAAATATACCTATATTAAGACGGCAGCATCATCAATTGTGATGGACTTGCTCAGAAAAGCCAAGAAACAATCAGATATTATTAAACTAGCGCACCTAAAGGCTGGACCTAAGAAAAGGATCGCATAGGTTTAAGTGAATATCGCTGTCATCTCTGTCATTCCGTCATTATGACAGATGACAGATGTGACGGGTAAATTTAACTAATCTTCAAAATACACCGCCCCTTAAACCTTCGTTTACCTTCGAAATCGAAACACCTGCGTACATCCCATTAGAAAGCTGACCCCAAACTGCAATTTCGCAGTCGGTAATTGGCTTCTGTGAGGTAAACCGCATGAATAACGAAAATAATAAGAATGAACTTGAGACTCAAACAAAGTCACAGGAACAACCGCCTTCTGGAGAGATTGTCACTCCTGCGAGTATGGTTGAATTTCTACTAAGCTCGGGACTCAAGGTGTCTGAAATCAGTGAAAAAATCGCTGTCTCAGATGACTTTGTTAAAAATGCTCTGTCTGCAGATACTGTGTTCAATGAATCGAATTCAAATTCCGATCAAAAACGATTGCACTCTTTATATTTGAGAAATCGGTTAAAATTGATCTATCGAAAATTTCCATTCATTGGCATTAAAAAGGCAGCACAACGCCTTGGGGTCACTCAAAGTGTAGCTCAGTCAGTCTATGACTCACTAATTGGTTCAGGTGAGCTAAAATATAAAATGACCGTTCCGACTTGGAGTGATGCTGAAAGTAAGGAACCCTTACGAGAACACATTGTCTCTTAAATAGTTCATAAATATGGCCCCTGGGGTTTGCGCTCTAGGGGCCATTTCTATTTCTAAATGGAGGTCCATTTATGAGCTATGATTTTGAGTCGTTTTTGCAGGTTAAAAGAGCGAGGCACCCAGAAATTAGTGCTTTTTGTCCTTTTCACTCTGATCGAAACCCAAGTTTTTCGGCGAATATCGAAACTGGATTTTGGAAATGTTTTGCGGGATGTGGTGCAGGAAGCTATTCGCATTTTTTAAGAATGATTGCCCAAGAGTTTAGGTATTCACATCCTAAAAATTTAGGTAGCTCAAAAGACAAATCATCCTCAGCAACAATGAAAAAGGTCGCTGAATACTTCTATTGCAATCTATCTGGTCATCAAAGATTAAAAGTGGTTCGCTTAGAAGATGACGAAGGAAACAAAAGTTTCTATCAGTCTGTAGTAAATAATTTGGGTCAATGGAGTCCTGGTGGCACAAAAGAGCTTTTACTTCCATATCGCTATAAGGACTGGTCTCACTCTCATGATCCAATAATTATTGTAGAGGGTGAAAAGTGTGCCGAATATTTAACTGATTGGGGGTATAGAACTACCACGTTTGTTGGGGGCTCGAATGGATGGAAGAGTCACTATATTTCCTATCTAAAGGGAAAAGAAGTCATCATCCTACCTGATAATGATGAGCCAGGACTTAACTTTGCTCAGGTGATTTATGAAAGTCTCACGAACATCGCGAATGTAAGAGTTGTTCAGTTACCCGGGCTTGGTACTTCCGAGGATGTAGTCGATTGGCTCAAGAACAGGCTTGGAACAATTGAAGATTTTGAACTCGAAATCATGAAAAACAAATAAACCTTCGTTTACCTTCGATTTCTTATCTTGCCCGTATGTCCTTCTGGAGATCGTTATGGTCTCCAGAAGGATGTAAATTATGTCTGAAGTAAGCGATGTTCAATTGTCCTCACGTGAGCAAATCATGCAAAGAGTCCATGTGCTCGAAAATATTGTTGAGTGGGTTCGAGAGTATTTAGAAAATAAAAACTGTGAAATTACTGCTAATGCACTTTTTAAAGTGAACGGTGTAATTGAACAGCACTCAAATTTCCTCAAGAAGATGATTATCGACTATGATGTCGAGTATAAAAAATATGATCGGATACTGGCTCAGTGGAAAGACTTTGTTCGGGATGCAAAAAAGCATGTGGTTGAATTTACCTTGGATACTAAAATCGAAGCTGCATGGCAAAAATGGCTAAAATCAAAAGTCGATGTTCTGAAGTTTGTCCCACAAGTTGAGAGTTTTTCAGAGCTAAGGAAGTTCATTCAAGCTTGTACCGGAAAGTGCGATGATTTGGATTTAATGGTGCTGGCTCACTGGATGTGGCAAGTAAAAAGAAAAATGAACGCCCTGCCTGTAAAAAAACACATGATGATTGTGTTTACTGGAAAACAAGGCTCTGGGAAATCAACTGCGGTCAGTACATTGGTTTCTTCAATTAGCAAATACCGTCTGGACCTTAACCTTGAAGCGTTGGCTGATGATCGTCACTATCATGGACTAAGTCGGAATTTCGTTATTGTCTGTGATGAAATGCAAGGCTGCAATAAAACAGATATTGAGGTGCTAAAACATATCATTACGGCAGAGAAACTTTCCGCACGAAAGCTCTATACCAATGCGATTGACACGATTCCTTTAAATGTTTCATTCCTAGGCACTTCAAATAAAACTTTGGATGTTTTAATCAAAGATGAAACTGGTATGCGACGCTTTTTTGAATTGAAGTGTTTGGATATGATGGATTGGCAAGCCATTTCATCAATTGACCCATTAAAAATGTGGCAAGAAATTGATGAGCATAATCCAAACGGATACATCAACTCAATCCAAGTTGAACTCTTTATGACTCAAGAGGGAACTCGTTATCGTGACTCTGTGGAAACATACCTTGAAGAGACTAACCTTAACTCTGGACCAATTAATAAGGGTGTTGGGCAAGTTGATCATGTGTTCAGAGATTATGCAGAATGGTGTAAGGACGGTGAACTTAAACCATTTGATAAAATTTACTTTGCGAAACGAATGAAGGCATTAGGTGTTCAATGCGGTCGTTCGGCAAAGTCTAGATTTTATCGAACCAGCGATGACTATGTTTCTTGGAGTTCTAAGTCTGGTGCTGCCAGCATGAACGCTTTGCTTAAGGAATCCGATGACGTTTATGCCGAGATTAAGCGAAAGGACGAGCAAGAAATGCTGAATATTCAAAATAAATACAAACAATCATAATTCAATCTAGGTACGCGAGGTGCAACCTTCGCGTACCTTCGTTTTTCGTTTCACTCCGTACGTCTTAACGAATGACGCTCAGGTCATTCGGAATGGAGTGTTTTATGAGTTGTCCCCGAAACAAATCTTCTGACATGGGCCGAAAGAAGAGAAGTTACCCGATTGTGCGATATGGATTCAAACGTCCCAAGCATGGTCGTGCGACTTTTTCTATTCATGAGGATGTTCTTTACGAAGACGGTACTAGACGGTGTAAAAATGTGGTTGATGAGCGACTACATGCCATCAATAAGTCCTATCAATACAAAGTTCAAGATATGGAAGCCTGTGAGAAGCAGGTTAAAGAAATAGTTAAGGACCTATTAAAAAAGGATAATCGTTGCCAACGAGTGGTGGTTCATAACCAGGAAAATCACAAGCTCCTCGACGATTATTGGCAGAAAGTTTACTCCTATAGAACGTTGGAAAATGAAGGATCAACCATCAACGAATTGAAAAGAGCAATTGATGTGCTTGGTACATTGTCCATTTATGCTGCAACAAGGGAACAAATTCAAAGCGCAGTTGATAATGCTGTTAAAGGCAATGTCCAGCGTCGTCTTGTAAGTCGCTTAACTCAGCTTTTGAAGTTTGCCGGGCGTGAAGATGTAAAAATCCGCAAAGCTAAAACGGTCTATCATAGAGTTCAACACCTGACAGAGTTCGATTTTCAAAAAGTAATCGCTATTGTGGATGTTCCAGTCCTCAAAGCTTTAATGACTTTATGTTTTTATTCCGGTTTGCGAATTGGGGAAGCCTATGGATTAACTAAAAATAGTCTCATGGCTGGAAATGACACCCTTCGGGTGATTGGACAAGTTGATCGTGAAGGGAAACGAAAGCCCACCACCAAGACGGGAAGAACAAGACTTGCCTTCCTATTACCGCAGGGTTTGGATGCTTTTTACTACTGGGTCAATGCTTCGGATGAAGAAAAGGCCACAATCAATAGAATCTTGGTTTCAATTGATGTGAAGGATTACTGCCGAAAAGTCTTTCCCGATAACCCTGAAAAACATCTTACTTTTCACGCTCTCAGACATAGTTATGCAATTCATCTGATTTCCCAGGGTATTTCCATGAGCCTTGTATCTCAATCATTGGGGAATTCTCTGAGTGTTTGTCAGCACTATTATGTTGGGTTCGAGTTAACTGATGAGTCGGTTGAGGCCATTCGATCTATCTTTGGCCGTTCAAAAAAATAGGTCTATTGAGTTTCCTGTGCAGAAGTGGAGTGGGAAGATTCTTTCAAAATCTCTTCATAGTGTTTGTGACAATCCTCATACGCTTCTGCACGGGATGTTCCCATATTTAGTTGCTGACGAATTTCATACAACCACTTAGACCATTCAAGTGGATTAAAGTCATTGGCTGAAGCTGCGCGCTTCCCGAGAATGTTTTTTCGTCCAATCTCTGGTTTAGATTTTTTATCTGAATCGTGTAAGTCCATGATTTTAAAAATGGAGGAAGGGATGGGATTCGAACCCACGAGGGTTTTGACACCCTACACGCTTTCCAAGCGTGCTCCTTCAACCACTCGGACACCCTTCCATAACTTTATATCCATCGACTGACCGATTTTTCGGTGTGGTTGAAAGATCAACCAATGGGCCTCGGGATCGTCAACCAATCCGTCGGACTTGTGTAAACTTATCAATAATCTAAACCAAAACTTTTCAAACCGTACATTCTTTCCAAGCGTGCTCCTTCAACCACTCGGACACCCCTCCTTAAGTTGAATCGAAACCCAACAGTATCACGAACTTGGGCAAAATCGAATTTCTTTTTTCTGGATATTAAAGTGTTTCGATGGTTCGTATCCTCTCCCTACTATTAGGTTTCGCTCTTTCTTCGCACGCCGCTACTACGTCCACGCCTGAGCCGAACTCGAACTGCTTCGGATCGGATGATGCCTCTGCTGGTACTCCGTTTTTAGTTTTAGTTATGCCATTTCAAGAGACGCTCAAGATCGGATTCGGAAACGAAGCGAAGCATTTCTACCTCGACTTGCATTTCAAACGCTTCGTTTGACAAGTTGCGATTGAGTAGCCCGTTCACGCGGCGAGTGTAACGATAAAGAGCCTGTTGAAAGGTTCCAAGTCGGCGTTCTTTCTCGCCAGGGGTAACCATCGAGAGGTTCCGCTCGAAGAGGGGATGAGTCTCCCAATCCGTCATCGGAAGGAAGGCGAGTGCGCGAATTTGGTCTTTACTCCAAAGCAGGCCCTGTTTGGCGTCTAAAATCGAATCGAAGGTGTCGATGACTCTCGGATTGATACCGAGCGCCTTTGCGCGGATTTTTAGGTTTTCGGTTTTACCGATGAGGCCCGCCGGCTCACCTGTATTGTATTTTGCGAGAGACTCGACGTCTACCTTGTCGGTGCCGCTTATTTTCCGGGGTAGGGAGTTCATCCCGTCCACAACATTTTGCTCTCCGCGCGCCTCCAAGCCGATCATCGGAATAGGAACGTCGTCAGGCAGGGTTTCTTGGCCGTATGAGCCTCTTAACGCCAGATGGAGTCTTCGAAATACGGTCGGGATATTCGCGTCGGCGATGGTTCTTAGATCAGACGCTCGGTTCTTGACTAAAATGCCGTTCGGAGTCACCGAGATCCGCTCGAAGGATTCGCGAGTCAGGACTGAGAAGGTGATATTTCCAAAAACTTTTTCCTGCAGATAGGCGTAAGCTTTTTGAATCATGGCATCGTTCAAAGTCTGCACACCGCTTAAGCTTTTGACCTGCCCGAAGATACTCATCCGACTCACGATCGCCGAATCGTTATATTCGCCCCAGTAGCCGATCGTCGAGGCGTAAACTTTCTCGCGTACGGTTTCAACCATGCCTTTGATGTTCGGAACCCAGTGCACGTGCCCGACCGCTTTTTTAACGGCGATCGTTAACTTTGGATCGCCTTTTTTGAAAAACCCGAGACGCACCCAAAGGTTTTCCATGTAACCGAGAACGCCGCTTCCTTTGGATACGCTCCCTGACATCGGAAACTCGAATAAGTTAAACTTGCCGGCGCGCCATTCTTCGGCGGCTTCTTCGGAAATCATGGCATCGTACGGATTCGGATCTGCCAGGCTGTTCCAAGCAGAGGCGATTTTGCGCACCTTCAGATCCGGGTTCGGATTTCCTCGTGCTTCCATCACGTCTTTCAGGAATTTCGAAAACGTTTCGTTATCCATGGAGTCCATCCCTGAAATTTGCCATCCACCGTTCTTGGCGTGAAAATTCGCGGGATAACGTGTGACGAGATTCAAGAACTCTTCTGTGTTTCCGATTCGGGACGGAACAAATCCGCGGACCCAGTGGCCGGTTTCATCCTTGCCGTAGAAATCAAAAAGTTTTTTAAATTTGGAATTGCCAAGTTCATTGATCAATCCCATTTCGCTTTCGCCGAAGCCGAGATCAAGTCCGGAGCGGTAGAGCTTTGCGTAGAGCGGTTGGAATTCCCACTCGGTTCCGAGAGTGCGCTGTAGATCATAGACGTCACAGGTAGCGAACGTCGGCGCGGAGAACAGCAAAAATAGGCCTACTAACGGACGGATCACAGCGGCTCAAGAGTAACATAAGTGGAGTTAAAAGTAAATAAATTTAGTCAGGTATTGAAAACGAAGTTTAACTAAACTTATTGAAACTGCGGATGGTGCCGAATCGTGCGTTCGAACGAGGCTTTATCCGCATCGCAGAGCCCGATCGGGTAGCGGGATTCGCTCCGCTCCCAACGTTCAAGCCACTCGCGACTGAGCAAATTGCCTTGCTTTAAAGCGTCCTCGCCGCGAGTAAAGGCGACCGTCGTCGACGCCTTCGGGCCCGATTCGGTCCCGTAACCGACAAAAAATCCCTGCGCAAGCAGCGTCGCGCGCACTGCGGTCGACGCCGAGTAAGTCATGAGCTGCGTCGAGTGATCGCCACAATGTTTGCGGATCGCACCGAACGCGTGCGCGGTCCACATCGTGGCATTGGTGTTGAGCGAGAACGGATCGTAGAAAATAATATCGGGCTTGGGTGCGGACGAGTGGGTGATAAGGAAATCGCCTTCGATCAAGCGCCACTTGAAATTATGGAGAGGACTCGACCATTCGCGATGTTCAAGAAGCGCATGAGGAGCCGCGTGGCGAAGGTAAGTAAATGCGCCCGGATTTCTAAGCGCAAGCGTCAGAGGCACGAGATCGATTTCAAAACTCACGAGTTCGGTCTCGCACTCCGGCGCCTGCGGACCGGGGGTTTGATCCGTGATTTCGCGCAGGACGGCCATGGCGTTGGTTGCGGCACCGAGACCCACGTCCCAAATCACCAGCCTGCGCGCACCGCTCGCCCGGCGCTCGTTCAAGCGTGACGGCTGCAAGTAAAGCGCGCGGGCTTCCTCCTCAGGCGGATTAACCGAATGCATGATCTCGCCCGAGCTCTTTTGCCTGATGCTCGCAAAACCAAGAGAGGAGTAGTTGACTTCATAATCGCCCATGGCCAGATTCCTTTCGGCGCGCGAGAGCTTGGGTTTGGCCTCGGGAGTGGAGGGGTTTTCTTCGTCCGATTTGACGAGCTCAACCCGTTTGCGGTTGTAGTACTCGAGGAAGTTGCCTTCCAAAATCGCAGTGCGGATCTCCTGCATCAGGCGGTGGTAAAAAGTAAAATTGTGAAGCGCGATCAAGTGCCAGCCGAGCGATTCTTCGGTTTTATTAAGGTGATGCAGATACGCCTTGGAGTACGACGCGCAGGTCGCGCACGAGCATTCCGGATCGAGCTTGCCTTCGGAGAATTTGTAAACGCTTCGGCGCAGCTGGAATTTACCGCGCGAGGTAAACGCGACACCGCGCTGAGCGAGTTGCGACGGCAAGATGCAGTCAAACATGTCGACGCCGCGGTGGACGGCTTCCAGGATATCAATCGGCGTGCCGACGCCCATCAAGTAGCGAGGCAGGTGTTTGGGCAGCATTGCGGCTGCGATTTCGGTAAATTCTTCGCGTTCAGGCTTGCTCTCACCGACGGCAAGCCCTCCGATCGCGAATCCATCGAAGCCGACGCCGTCGATTTGCAGGTTAATCAAGGTATCCGCGCTTTTTTTGCGCAAGTCCTCGTAGCAAGCGCCTTGCACGATCCCGAACATCGATTGCGGCGAGTCCCCGCGGGCAATGAGGCTTCGGCGCGCCCACCGGTGGGTGAGCTCCATCGCGGCGCGGGCCTCGTCGTGCGCGACGGTGGAGGGCACGCACTGATCGAGCACCATCATGATGTCGCTGCCGATCGCGCGCTGGGTTTGAATGCTGAGCTCGGGCGAGAGCAAGATCGGTTTGCGATCGACGTAACTTAAAAACAGCGCGCCCTCCTCGTTGAGTTCACGCGAGTGCGGGAGCGAAAAAATCTGGAAGCCTCCGGAGTCGGTGAGGACGGGGCGATCCCAGTTCATGAACGCGTGGATTCCCCCGAACCTCTTCAAGACCTCGGGTCCCGGCCGAAGCAGGAGATGGTAGGTATTGGCCAGCAGGATGTTGGAGCCGACGGCCTTCAGCGATTCCACGGTTTGGCTTTTAACGGTGGCTTGAGTGCCCACCGGCATGAAGATCGGCGTTTTCACTTCGCCATGAAGCGTAGTGAACGTGGCGCTTCGCCCGCGCGAACCCGCGGCTTCCGCTTCGAGCTTAAAGTTTAACCGAGTCATGGGCCCGTTGTATCATATTTGATGCCCGCCGATGTACGGTGATTTAGTCTTTATCTTTACGGGAGATTTTTATCCCCGGAGACATGACCTCGAATTGATATTTGTGTCTTTTGACTTTGAATAACGCTATGGGCGCATCGATGGAGTTGAGTCTCATGACTTGTTTTGTTTGCCCGGCTTTTGACTGAAGTACGAAAACCAAATCGACGTGGTCGGTGCCGACCCCTTCGATATTTTGGCAGAGGATATTGAAGTCGGGGAACTCGAGGAGCTCACCGATGTCACAATTCTGCGTTTTTCCGTAATTGACCTTCCGCGGTTCATCGGCATGCGATCGAACCGCCATCGAAACCAGGAATAATGGAATTAGAAGCGCTCGCATATTAATTTTTCCGAACAATTTGAACCCCTAAAATGACCTCGACCCGACGGTGCAGGTATCCGTCGGGCCGAGGCTCGCGGTCTATGAAACCGCGAAAAAGGGATTTTTTACTAACCGATTAGAGCTTGATCGGAGGCACGCCGCCGCCGCCTTGGCCACCGCCGGTACAGCTGTCGACGAGCTTGATGAAGCCATCGAACTTACCGGAGATTGTCGCAGAGCCTGAGCCGTTGTTCACGTTCGTGCACGTGTAATCGCCCCATACTTCTACGGTTGCCATGTTATTCGAGCCGGTTTCCCCGCCCGAACAAGGCTGACCAGTTGGATTGAGGATTTGAACGTTCAATCCAGTGGTAGTGCAGGTGTTGCCGCTCAAGGTGACCGACGGTTTGTCGTCACCTGATTGGTCGGTGATGTACGTGATCGATTTCACCTTGGCGGTTGCCGCGCTCAAAGTGCCGGTCAAGTTATTGCGAAGATCGAACGTACCAGTGAGACCACTGATCACGAGCTTCACGCCGAATGGAACGTGTACGGTTCCGGCTCCGTCGTAATCGTGCATCGCCTGGATCGTGAATGTGCCAGCATCGTAGTTCGGTTGAACGTCTTGCTGGCCTTTGCCCACGTTTTCAGAGTGGTACTTCACGCCTTTGATGCGGATATCGCTAGCGGTACCGGTTTCTGCCGATACTTGGCCCACGATGAACACGTTGCCCGGGCTAGAAGGCACCGTGTCCGCTAAGTTCACGTTGGCTTTCGACACCGCGAACGAAGTGTTACATGCGTCTTTTACGACGAGACCGATATTACGGAGTGATACGTAGCTTGAGTAATTCGTAACTGGGTTCGCGCAATCCGCGAATGCCGAGTCAACGATACCTACGCCGGTAAAGTCCCATGCACATTGGTATGGAGCCTGACCGTTTGCGCCGCTCACGACGGAAGCTCCGTTGTAAGTATAAACGTTATTTGAGCCGCTCACTGAAATCCCGCTGCTGTTGAGGCTGCTTGCAGTGAATGTTGGGTTCGCGCATTGAACGCTGCTGATGACCGCAGCGCTTTGTTGCGAACCGTCGGACTTAACGATCGCGGTCTTCAACATATAATCGCCCGGAGAACCGAACGTCACGTTGGAGTTGTTGTAATCGCCGTTTCCGTCCATTGGGTATTTTTGCACTGGAGCCGATGGAACCGACGTATTTTGCATTTGCAACTCGGCTTTATCGCCGTTCTTCAAGTTCGATACGTGAACTTTAATCGCGTACGTTTTGCCGACTTGGGCTTTGAATCCCGCCGTAGCCGAGCTACCGGAATCGTACAATGTCGTGCCTCCGCTGGTCACTTGCATTGAGATTGCCGAATTGAGTGGAATATTTGCATTCGTCCCGGCATTGCCGAGAAGAGCTGCTTTATCCAAGTCGCTTGCTTTGTAGCAGCCAACAACACTGAAACACAGTGCTACTGCTGCGAGTATATTCATTGTCTTCATAGTAGACCTCCCTTTTGTTACTTATCAATTAAGAGCCCTTTCCCTTAATTGAACTCCTCTTTCTGGAAGGAGAGGTATGGATCCCCTCCCGGCCAGGATTTAGAGACTGTTTTTAAAGTCGGCTTATTGTTAATGATACTGTTGTTCTGGATCATGTAAATGCGAATCGTATCTCCAGGACGTAACACTGCGACGTGTTTGGCGTAGTAGTGGTAACAATCGACATCAGGCGAGTCGCCGGCTTCATGAATGATTGAGTTCACACGAGGTTCGAATCCGAGCAAGTTCTTGGACGAGATCGGGATCGGAAACCCTTGTTTGAGTTTGGTATATTGATTGAGCGTATCGCCGTACGGATCGGCATAGGTGCCGTTGGTGCCGGTAATGAACGGAATCGTATTTTTGAATGCGAGCAAGTCCGGGATGAAATCCCCGTTGCTGTCGAAGTTCGAGCGATCCGCGCCGAGAACGAACTTTTCGCAGTCGTTGAGGCCGTCATTCGAGCTCGCTTGGAAAGTGATGCTGCCGCCGGCGTCCGCGACCGGGCTGAATCCGTCGCAAATCGCGTAGAGGTCGCGTCCCGAAGCCGCGCAAGCCGCGTCTTTGCAAGGTACGCCTTTTGTGCGGTACTCGACCAGGTCGTTTACGCCGTTACCGTCGCTGTCGCGAGCGAGGCGGTTGGAGCCGAACTTGTTTTCGATTTCATCAGGCAAACCGTCGCCGTCGAAGTCCGGGAGGAGGCGTCCATCTTCCCAGGCGATGACGTTGGTGTTTTCCACCCAAACATCCTGAAGGTTGTTTTTGATGTTACGCGCAGGAGGCGCGAAAGCTTGATACATGATGCCTTGGCCCGATGCGAACTCGAGGTATTGACCCGCGCCTGACGCCGCCATTTGCTGGAGAAGCGTTTGAGCGTCGAGAACCGGCGCGCCTTCGAAGTAGTAGGCGGTGTTGAGCTCCACGCCCGAGATCAATTTACCGAAGCTTGGATCGTTTTTCAGGGTCATGAGACCGCTGATGACCGGCAAGATATCGGCCAAGAAAGTTTGAGTGTAAATCGTCTGACTGCCCGCCGTACCGGTCGCGACGGTCGGAACGCCGTCGGTCACGAAGATGATGTGGTACTGAATCGAAAACGGAACGTCGGATTGTACGAACGACTCGTCCATCGCGTCGGACTTAATCAATTGGTAAGCCAATTGGAGCGCCGATTGATAGTTAGTGAACCCTTGGTCCGCCGGAGCGGGGATTTGGCCTGTGCCGGTTCCGATCCAGTCCGGCTTGGCATAGGTGTTCAAGAACACGTTTGGATCTTGCACGAAGCCTTTCATTTGCTGCGGTTGGTACGCGGTCGAGTTAAAGTCGATGAGCGAGAAGTAAGTCAGGTTGTTCGGATCCGGGATCAAGTTGTTGATGAACTGAACGAGCGGAGCGTAGCGGCGCGCGCCGGTCGAGTCCGTGTTCGAAAGGTCGGTCGGAGTCAGCGGATCCGGGAATCCAGGCTGGTTCGACTGCGAATGGTCGAGAATGAACATGTATTTTACTTTCTGTTTCGCGATGGAGCGATCCGAAGTGCAGAACTTCGCGTCGACGTCGATGTAGCTCAAGTTTACCGGAGCTTCGCGAGTCAATGGAGTGAGGTTGTATGACTTACAAGAGGCGAGGGCCATGCAAGCGATCATGATACTTAACCAGAGATTTTTATTCTTCATGGGAATGAAATCTCCTGGTTAAATGTGGTTGCCGAGCTCATGACCCAGTAATTGAAACGGTAAACCCGTTCGCGAGTCGGAGTCGGAGTGATTAACGACCACGCGGTAGAAAGGTAAGTTTTAGAAGTATTTGGATCGATCTCCACCATGTAGATCGCGATCAGGTTTTGTTTGTTGTTTTCAAGAACCGGAATGTTCGAAACCGTGAAAGTGCGGGTACCGTCTTTTTCGATCTCGAGCTTGTACTGGTAAGCGAAGAGTTGGTTTGCGGGCGAGTTCGCCGCTTCATCGATCGCGATATGACGTTTGCACTTCTCGAGGGAGCTGATGCTTTCGCCGGTCAAGCTCAACGCCGCGTCGTTCGGGTTTTTCGGATTGAGCCCGCAACGGAGTTCCAGGTAATCCGGAATGCCGTCTTTGTCGAAGTCAAACAAGTTCGGATTCAGGCCGAGGTATGAGCGCTCGCAATCGCGCAAACCTAGGTATTGAACCACCGGAGTCGCATTGCGGTCGTCCATGTATTTAATGATGTCGTTTGAAGTGCTCTCAGTTTGGCTCAAGGCGCAATAGAGCAGGTTTTGCTGAGAGTACACGATGCCCGATAGATAGAGCATAAGATCGCTGAAGTTATTGTTCACAGTATATGGACCCGTGTTGGCGAATCCGTATTGAGCCGCCGTATTAGCCTTGAGCGTATCGGTCATGCCGTCGCGCGAGTAGCTTTCTTCGCACTTACCGCGAGTACATTTAGAAGAGAAGTTCACCACGAAGATATCTTTAAAGGTACGGCCGGTCGTCGGCGTATACTTGCTCATTTTTAAAGTGATCACCGGAGGAGCGATCGGCTTCTCGCCCTTTTCGAGGTCGACGAGTGTCTTCTGGGTCTGAGCCAAACAGCCAGTCAAAAGAGCAGAGATGCTGAGCACGCTTAAAAGATGTCTCATGGCCACACCTTCCAAGTTTGTGCCGCGATCTCCGCAGCGTCGTTCCAGTCGTTAAAAATCAGGAGATTCTGACCGGTAACGTGATTTTTAGAAGCGGTTCTATAGAGGTAACGATCCTGAAGGAGTTCGCTGCGTTCGATGATTTGCACGCGGATCTTATCGGTCTCGGTGCTGTATGGAAGATCGGTGACTTCGAGCTTGTAACAAGCCTGAGACGCGTTGTTGCTGATCATGGTGAGAGCGTAGTTGCTCGCGCGTGGATTCAAGATTTGATTGAAAGGAATGCTCACTGGGAGCGAGTATTTTACTTTTTGATATTGAGTGTAGCCGTCAGACAAGGTGCTCAAATACGAAGCCACCGAGTTCAATTGGAAAGGAACGCCGTTTTTAAACGCCGTCCAGTCTGGCATACCGTCGCCGTTTGAGTCCGGATTGTTGACTCCGCCGGTGTCGCTTAAAAGGATTTTTTCGCAGTCGTTGAGACCGTTCGGGTCTGACTCGTGGTATTTGCCGCCGGCTTTGGTGACACCACTGCACATTCCGAGGTTCATGCTCGCGCCGAGTTTCATCTCGACGAGATCGTTTGCGCCGTTACCGTTCGAGTCCGCGTTGTTTGGATTCGAGCCGCGAGCGGTTTCGTCCGCATCGCTGATACCATCGCTGTCGGCGTCGTTAGCGAAAGTGCCGTCTTTGGCCCAGACGCCCGATTCATTGGTCACGAAGATGTCCGAGAGTAAGTATTTGATCAAGCGAGCCGGCGGTTGGAAGCGAGTGTAGTCGATTTTCGAACCGGAAAGCGCACTATAAGAGATACCCTGTCCGACGCGAGCCATATCGGCGAGAAGCTGTTTCGCGCTGTTGTCGATGTTGTTGGTCGGGTTGTAGTAATAGACAGAGAAGAGGTTCACGCCCGCAACGAACTTAGTATTGGCGGTGAGGGCGGTGAGCGCTTGCACTTGACCCAATATCTCGCCGGTTGCTTCACGAGTGGTCTGGAGCTGGCCGGTGACTTGGTTATTGGCATCGACGCCGGTGATCGAGATGATCGGCGCGCCGTCGGAAGCGAAGATGATAACGTAAGATGAAGCGACCTGAACGCCCGGGTGCGGACAATTGGCCGATGGAGCAGTCGTTGTCGCGAGCTTCGCGCAGTTTTGAGCTTTTACGATGTCCGAGCTGATGATCGCGTATGTGGCGTTCAACGCGCTCATGTAACTCGTGGCACCGGTATCGGCCGGAACGCCGGCTGCATTGTTCGGGTTACCGCCGCGGGCGTTGGTCAGCATCTGATTGTAGAAGGCTGGAATGTCCGAAGTGAAGCCCGAAGCGCCGTTCGGATAGGTGTAAGCCTGATCCGAGAAATCGACCGACGCGAAGTAGCGGAGCGGATCCGCCGGATCGTTTGCAGGCAAAGTCGAAAGAAAGTTCAGGAGCGAGCCCGGAGTCGCCAAATCGCCGTAGCGCAGGATACCGGTCGGGTCGGTTGCGTAGTTTGCACTCACCGTAATCGCGTTGTTGGTAATTTGCGGAGCGCCCGAGCCATCGGCAGAGAGTAAAACGTTTTGTTTGTTACTGCCTGAGTGGTCGAGAATGATCACGGTTTTCACCACGAACTTCTCCGGAACCGCTGGATCCATGCAAAAATTCACGTCAACCGTTTTAGGAGGATTAAGTTTAGGAGCGACGAAGAATTGGAGCGGAGTGAGGCTGGTTTCGTAACAGCCGGTGAGGAAGCTTGAAGACAAAAGGGCAACGGTGATCAGGCATGCGTATTTGCGCACGTGATCAGCAGGACGAACCCCTTTGTGGATATTACACAACCCCCGTTGCATTTCTATTCCCCTATCGTCAAATAACTAGCAATTCTCAAGCCACAAAAAAACTTAATCATTACAAGGTTTCGATATACAAACTTTGTAGAACATTTTGACGCTGTCGAAAGTTTGTCCAGAGCGTGACGCGTCGTAAGAGACACACTTGTAAACTCAGTATTTTTTTGTTCCGGCTCGCGTTGACAGTGGAGCAATGCGTGTCTCATTGTTTATTATATGATCCGATTGTGGGCCGTTTGTCTTTTGTTGTCGGTGAATGCTTTCGCGCAAACCGCTGCTCCGAAAGGAGCGGCCCCGCCACCACCACCTCCGCCCGAACAGCTCAAAGAGTCCGGAGACATCAGCACGACCGGTGCTCGTCAGCCGAAACTGATGGATGGAGTGGAACTCGAAGCCGTCGAGACCTACATCAACCCGACACAAAACCAATTGGGCCTCGGGATCGGTTTGTATCCTTTTGATGCTTATTTTTACGGCCTCAGCTTGAACGCCGGCTACACTTACCACTCGACGCGTACATTTGCGTGGGAAGTGCTGAACGCCCAATACTTCATTACATTCCAAAAAGACCTCACGACCGAACTTGCCGACCGTTACTCGGTAGACCCGAAAACGATCGACACCTTGAATTACATCTTCAGCTCCGACGTCCAATACACCTTTGCTTACGGGAAAATGGCGATGATGGAGGAGTACATCCGTTATTTCCGTTGTTCGGCGATGGCGGGTTTAGGCGCGATCAAGACCTCTCAGCGTAATCCGATGATTTCGACGCTATTAGGGCTGAAGCTCGAGGCATTCACTCGTGACGCGTTCTCCTGGACCTTTGAAGTTCGCGATTCCCTTTCGATTCCGGGCCTCAATAACTACATGACCTTTACGCTCGGGACAGGCATCAGCTTTTGAAGTCGATCATTGTATTGCTCGCACTGTGTAGTTTGGTGACCACAAACGCTGCACGCGGCGCAGATGCGCGTTGGCAGGCGACCGTTCCTCCCGTGGCAAAAGACGTCAAGACGTGGGAAGCGGCAACCCAGCGTTTGCGCGACGAAGGTTATTTGTTCGGCGCGCTTGCGGTGGCAAACCACCTGATCTCTCTTTTTGCCGACATCACGAGCAAGGAGCTTGCGTATCGCACCGTGATTCAAAGTATCGACGCCGGCTATCCGGTTCCGGTACGGGATATCTTCATTCCGGGCGATTTGGATTTGGCGTTGGGCGAGGGGCCTGAAGAATACCAGTTTTACAACAGCTACTACCTCTACAAAGCGATCCTGAGCGAAGAAAAGAAAGCCGGCCATTGGGCGACCTTTTACTACGACAAAATAGACAAAGAAAACTTCCCTAAATACATCTTCTATCAAGCGGTTCAGGCCTATTCTAAAGGTGATTTGCAAGGTGCGCTTGATCTTCTGAATAAGGCTCTTGGCAAGAAACTTTCGGAGCAGCCGAAGGCCCTCGTCGTGAAGATGACCCGTATGCTTGCGCGAATCCATTTCGAAAAAGGCGACTACGAAAAAGCGCTCGAAATATACAACTCGTTCTTACTCAAGCTTAACCCGATGCAACCGTCCGATTGGCTCGAAGCGGCTTGGGCTTATTTCCATCTCAAAAAATATCCGGAAGCTCTGGGTTTGCTCTTTAACTTAGAGTCCAAAGCGGCTGCCAAAGAATTCAGTCTCGAAAAATTTAACCTTCGCTCTCTGGTTTACCGCTCGACCTGCGCCACTCCTTACATGGACGCGCTGATCGAGAGCTTCGAGGACATGTTCAAAGATATTTTGGACGGGATCAAAAAAGGCGATCCGTACGAAAAATACCCGCTTCTTGCGACGCTCGAGCTCCCGGACAACGCCGAGTTCAATCAAACCCGTCAAGTGGTCAACGGACTCCGAGAAGAGGCCAAAAAAACCGCGAGTTGGTCGGGCCCGGTAGGCGATTTGGTGAAGTACGTTTATAGAACCGAGCTTTTGATCCAGCAGAGAAAACTGAAATCGCTATCGGGCGAGGCGCTCAACAAGATCGCTCAGCAGGTACTCCTTGTTTCCGAGCAAATGCGTTTCCTCAAGTTCGATATTCAGCGCGCGAAGTACAATCCGCGCCTCGTGTTCCAACCGATTTCCGAAGAAAAGCCCCGCTCGACCGTCGCCGACGGCGTCAGACCCGACGAATTCGAAATTCGTTGGATGCAATACGGGGACTATTGGTTGGATGAACGCAATAAGCTGAAAGCGATAATCGTTGATCGGTGTTACGAATGAAATTGGTGTCAGCTTTCCTCATCGCGCTTTTGGTCCAGATTACGGTACTGACGGAAGTGCGTGCGGACGACGACGACCCGAATTTCCGCCAAAAGCTCTCTCAGGCGATCGAGAAGACCGACCAGTCGGCCAAGCTTTTGCGTCAGCAGATATCCCAAAGTCAGAACGCGCCATTTTTGCCGGACCTATACGTCCAGCTTGGGGATTTGATGTCGCAAAAAGCGTTGACCTTGTACTACATCCAAATGGAACGCGACTCGAAGCTAGAGACCGACGGCACCAAGGCCAAGGTCGAGGATTCGAAGCCTGTGGTGGATGCGACCAAAGAGGCGATTCAAATTTACGAGCTCGTGATCCGTGAATTCCCGAAATATCCTAAAAAGGCCGAAGTTTCGTACAAATTGGCGCTATCGCTGAAGTCGATCGAAGAAACCGCCAAGTTCATCGCGGTGGCATCGCACATCCAAGAAGAGTTCCCAAATACCGAGGAATCGATGCGCGCCGGCCTCTTGCTCGGCCGCCACTACCTGGATGCACACGAGTGGGAAGACTCGACGAAGTATCTCGTTCCGATCTCCGAGAGTAAGTACAACTACGAAAAGAACTTGGCTAAGTATTGGCTTGGTCTCGTTTCCCTCGGTAAGGAAAAGTACAAAGAAGCGCTTAATCTCTTCGAAACCGTGATCGAAGACAAAGAGCTCAAAGAACAAGAAAACCCTTATGATATCAAGAAAGGGAAGGGTAAACTCAGTAAAACTGATCTCAAGCGCGAAGCCTTGATCGATTCGATCCGAGCCTACACTTTCGTGTTCGCAAAAGATCCGAACCCGGTCGAGTACTACTCGCGTCTCGCTCCGACAGAGATCCATTTCCAAGAGGTGATGGAAAAACTTGCGGTTCGGTACGTTTTGATGAAGCAATACAACCAGTCGGTAAAGGTATTGCGGACGATGAGCGAACGGACCGCCGACCCTCAGCGCGTGATTAATGTTTACCGTGAGATCTTGCTCTTGATCCCGATGGCGCAACGTCTTTCAATTCCGGTCGAAGAAATGCGCTTTGTGGTGCAAAAGTTCGCTCAATGGCGCTCGTACTTTAATTTGCCGCCAAAAGTTCTGTCCGACGCTTATTGGTTTTTCGAAAAGCAGGTCCGCGACGTCGGTACCCGCAACCACGACATGGCCAAGACCGAAAAGAATCCAGCTAGGAAGCGTGAGCTCCTCGAACAGGGTCGCGACTATTACATTCTTTACGATGCGTTTTTTAACGGGAGTTCGAACTCGGTGAAGATGGCTACCAACTTGGCCGACACCTATTACTTGCTCGGTAACTTCTTCGAGAGCGGCGAGACCTACCTGAAGATTTTCGACGGATACTACGGTAAGACCCCAAACCGCAGAGCTTTGATCGAGAACTCGATTCTCTCGCTTCAAAAAGACAAAAACGACGCGTTCTACCCCAAGGTCCGCTCCAAAGGCGTGCTCCTCCGCGCGATCAATAGCTACCAGGCGCTTGTCCCGGCAAAAAAACGTGACGACGAACTCGAGTTCTTGCGCTTGAAGCTTCAGTACGAACAAGGGTTCGTGCCTCAAGCGATCGAAGAGTTGTTCGCGTTTATGCGTCCTCGTAAAAACACCAAAAAAGGCAAAGACGCGGGCGAGCTCATTCTCGACTACTTCAACACTTTGAACGACTTTACCGGCCTTGAGTACTGGGCAGATAAGATTCTTGCCCTCCGTGTGGCCGACGGCGCGTTCGTCGCCAAAGTCCAAAAGATTAAAAAACAAGCCAAGGATCGCGTGGTCGAAGAAAAGATCAAGACCGCGGTTGGTTACGATGCTTTCTCCCAGGGTAAGAGTTATCTCGCCGCCGCGATGTCTTCGAACGACGAGACGGTTAAGAACGCCGTTCTCCAAGAGGCTCTCGCAAAATCCAAGGCCGAGAAGGACATTCAAACCTTCTTCGAAGCCGCTCGTTTGATGGCTAAGAAGGAATCAAATCCGAACAAACGCGTGGCCATCCTGCGCTCGATTGCCCAGGAAAACATGAAGGTTGGTCGTTTCTACCACGGTATCGAACAGCTCAAGGTAACTTCAGGCGAGCCGGGCATCGATAAAAAGACTTCTTCAAGCCTGTGGGAAGATGCGGTCAACACCGCGGTCATTCTCCACGATCGATCGAAGATTCGCGAACTCATCCAAGATCCGAGGTTTGCTCAGACTTCATCCGCGTCTAAGAACCGGATTCGAGAGCAGATGGCCGACGCCCTCGATTCTCCAATGGAGCTCACCGACGGTGAGGCCGAAATCCTGTTCCGCATCGGTTTGTCTGAGGAATCGCTCCTCGGTCTCTACAAGGCAAAGGGCCGCTTGGCTCCGGCGATTGCGGCACGGGTCGATCAAGAAGCGAGAGGACATTGCGGACGTTCAAGCAAAGTTCCGCTCTGTCAGTGGTTGATTTTCCAATCGCTCGAACCGAAACGCGTGCAGGTCCTGAACTTCCTGAAAACCGCGCCGACCTCTCTCCAAAGTCTGGAAGGTGTCGCGGGTAAGTTCATGGAAATGGCTCGCCAATATCAAGCGATGGAAGGCAGCGCCGACGCGCATCTCGAAACCGCAATCAGTATCCGCGGTCGCGAAGTCTATCAGGGATTTGCGGGTTACCTCACACGCGTTGCAGCCGCGAATCCGAGCTTGAAAAACGACATCATGGCCAAAGCCAACGAGAGCTTGGGCTCGGCTAAGGTCTATCAGCAAAAATGTCTGACGATCCGACAGAAGTCGGTCGCAGCGAACCCGGCGATGAAGTTCTGTTCCGCGACAACGCCTCCAAGTTTCAACGACATGTTGTCTTGGACGAAGTTGTCTCATAGCAACGCCATCAAATCGGATCCGGACTCGGATGCGATTTTGAATTTGCGTAAGTCGATATTCAGCGCGAAAGAGGCGGCCGATCCGACACTCAAACTTGCCGAAGCCTATCTCCAAGCTCGCGCCGACCATCATGCGGTGGCGATGGCCAACTACGGAATCAGCCTCTATCCGGCTCGCGAAGCTGATTTCAAGGCGGTCATGGGTTGTGCGCTCGTAAATTTGGGTTATCTCACCGAAGCAAACTTCCACTTGCGTGCGTCGAACGATTACAACGGTCTCAAGACCAAGTGCTCGGCAATGTTGAGAGGAGCAAAATCGCAATGAAATTTTTAGCGGTCGTCTCATTGCTTTTCGTTCTCGTTAACCCGAATCCGGCCCGTGCCGATCTCGGGCCTTCGCCGACGCCGATCAATAGTTTGGAGTCCCTCGATAATCGTCCTTTCATGGAGCGCTTTCCGGAGCTCACCAAATTCATTCACAAGGAAGAGGCTTCGAACCTTTACTTCGGATTTGGAGTGAGCCCGATCACGCTCGTGAACGGCAAGTTCGGGTTCGCCGCGAGTATTTTCCAGCTTCACTATCTCAAAGATAAGTGGGACACCGAGCTTTTGAACCTTTCGTTTGGTAAAGCGTTCGGCGACGCACTCGGAAAGGAAGATTTCTTTCTCCTCCGCATGTCCCCGAAATACAAGATCTACAAAAACATCTCGATCGGGCCACTCATCGGAATCGAGTTTGTGCACTTCCCGGACGTAAAAGCCGCGCTCACCAAGGGCGGATTGTTTTCGCAGCAATTTGATTACAGCACTTTCGGTTACTTCTACGGCGGTGCGATTTCGCAGACCTTCGATATCGGCACCACCGGAACAAACGCAATCCGCGTGTCGGCCATCTACTACAAAGAGCGTTACTCGGTCGAGGAGACTAATAACGGCTGGACCTATTACTTCCAACAAAACTCGCTGAATATCGATAAGAGCCCGATCGCTCCGAGCTCGATGTTTATGCTCGAGATTTCCTACCTTTATTGAGCTCTGCGCACGTTTATGTGCAATAAAGCTGGGTCCGGACGGACACAGTTTTTAAGCGCTTAAGTTTAACGTAAAATTGACGATAAGAATGTTATGAAATTGACGATCGTCATTTTAGGAATTTTAGGGATGCTGGCAGGGATGGAGACACAAGCGGTGACTCCGGCCAAGAAGCCCGCGTCTAAGGCTCCTGCAAGGGTCGTCGGCAAGAGGACTGCACATAAGCCAGTCGCAAAGACAACGACTCGCCCAGTGGCAAGAACCGCGTCTCGGACTCCAGTAAGAACCGCGTCTCGCCCGGTTGCAAAAATCGCGACAAGAACGGCTCATCCTACGGCAAAAACATCTGCTCATCCTGCAGCTAAAACCGCGGCCCGCGTTCCTGCGAGTAACGGAATGTCTTACCATTCGACTTCGAATACGGCACCGGCAGCCGATGCACCGAAGCAAGCAAGTTTTAATGACCAAGCCAAGATCGCCGACAGCTTAAAAGCGATGTCTGCGCCTCGTATGGCAACCGGTGGAATGCCGTCGGGTGGCGGCGCCGTTCATGGCGGCGGCACGCACGAGATCGGCGAAGCACTTCGTGTAACCGGTCAATCGCGCAACCTATCGATGGGATTGTTGTTTTCCAAAGACAACGACAAGATTGAATTCGGCAATCCGCGAATGCATTACAAAGATAAAATCTCTTCCAAACAGGCTAATTACTAGCCTTAGCCCAGCCAATTCTCCGTCGCAAATTCCGAGCCCAAAGCTCAGTCAAATTCCGCACGCAATTTTTTTTAAATAATCGTTAATGAAGGGATTGTGTCGCGCCCGCGGGCACCGTATTCTTTTATGGAGACCGGAAACGGAATCTTTATAACACGAAGTTGTAAATCAATGTCGACCTCGCGGTCGTCAACAAGTCAGGGAGTAGACTTCAATGGGCGGAATCATAAAATTTATCCAAGAAAACTTCATGCACGTCGCGCCGATTCTTGCGGCAGGTGCGCTTGGGCTCGTCATTATTTTCGAACGAAGCTTGGCGATTTTCTGGATGTATCCTCTTCTCGGGCAACGCGCTTTCTTCGATAAGATCAGAAGCTACGTGCTCAACGAACGTATCAGCGAAGCGGTCGCGTTTTGCGAGCACTTCCGCGGCAAGCCGATCGCAAACGTCGTTCGCGAAGGCCTTCTCCGCGCGCACCAGCCTGAGAGCGTGATCTCTCACGGTTTGGAAGTCGCAGTGGGTGAGGCGCAAGAGCGCATCGGCGCAAGGACGTCGTTTCTCTCGATGATCGCGAACGTCGCGACTCTCCTCGGTCTCTTAGGAACCATCTTGGGTCTGATTCAATCGTTCGAAGCGGTGGGTAGCGCAAGCGCTCAGCAACGTTCGGCACTCCTCGCGGCGGGTATCTCGACCGCGATGAACGCGACGATGCTCGGCCTCGCAGTCGCGATCCCATGTATGATCGCGTTCAGCTTTATCACCAACCGCGCAAACCGCCTCAACTCCGAGGTCGAGCGTTCGGCGGTAAAAATCATGGAGCTCATTAAGCAGCGCTACTTCGCAGGCATGGAAGGCAATCCAGGCGGCGGCGGTGGCAGGGGCGGCAACCTCAAACAAGTGGTGAGGTAAGCGATGAGTGCAGGTGGCGGCGGTGGTGCAGCGGAAGGCGATGTCGAGTTAAACATTGCCCCGATCGTGGACTGTTTTACGGTCTTGATCGCGTACATGCTGGTATCCATGTCTTACATTCAGTTGAGTATCTTCGAAGCGGGTGTGGCGGCGAGCCCTCCACCGGATGCGGCTCCATCGGAACCTCCTCCGCAAGACAAGCTTCCGGTTACTTTCAACATCGAAGTCGCGGACGGCAATCGTGTCGAACTTAAACTCACGGGCGGCCCGACGAATATCAACGAAACCATCCCTGTCGAAGCGGCGGGAGACGGAACGATTAATAGTGCCGTGTTGAATGAGAAGCTGACTTTCATCAAGACGACCTATCCGACGGTAACCGAAGTCAATTTGAGCGCTGCTCCGGCGGTACGTTATAAATCGGTGGTTAAAATTATTCAGGCAGTGAAAGCAGTGCTGCCTAAAGTGTTCTTAGCGAGCAGCTGAGGAAGGAATTATGAGTACACAAAGTCACCATGGCTTGCAAACCATGTTCAGACATAAGAAAAAAAAGACCTCCGACGAGATGTCGCTCCAGATCACGTCGATGGCCGACATCTTCACGATCATTCTGGTGTTCCTGCTTAAGACGACTGCTTCGGGCATCAATACCGTCGCTCCGAACGGCGCAAGTCTTCCGGTGATGGCTCACGGTAATGAGATTGTCCAAGATACGTTGAAAATGGAAATCAACCGCGATTTCGTCACTGTAGACGACAAAACGGTTTTGAACTTAAACCAATTCGAAATTCCGATCACCGAGCTACAAGCCGGGGGAATGTCGCAATCGGTGTATCAGGCCTTCATGGCTAAACGCTCTTCAAAGCAAGAGGGCGCGGCGAACTCCACGCTCCTCGTACTTGCGGACGAAAATACCCCTTATTCGACACTGAAATCGGTACTCGCTTCGGCGGCAAATACCGGCTTCGTGGATTTGCAACTTGTGGTGGTTGAGGACAACTAGAGCATGAGTGGTATGGGCGGCAACAAAGATGATTTCCTGATCACGACGACCGTCGAAGGTAAATCTTGGCATTGGCTGTGGGATCACGACGAGCCGATGACCGTCGATCACCCATCCGAGTGGGAGCTTCACCGAGACACTCATGGCGGAGCGAAATTCGTTCACCGCATCAGTAAAAAAGAAATCGAAGTTAAAGACGCGCATCTGACCGGCGCGCACGATCTCAGCATCCCGGCCGACGGTGCCGGCGGCCGGGAGCTCAACATCCATTTCAAAAAGCTTCACCGTATTCGCCCGGCGTACTTGTCGGATCTTGATGCGCTTAAAAACGTCGGCCCGGCGGATCACTATGCGTCTGCGGGTATCCGCGAGCATTTGATCAGCTTCAAGCCGGTTGATAAAACCATTCATTGTAAAGTCGAAGACGACGAGATGTTCGAAGTCCGCTCTACGCCATCGACATTTGTTGTCGTGGTTAAAAGGGCAGGCGTACGCTTTAAGCCGCATGGCGAGTCTTCACGCGTACTCAACCCGGGAGCGCCGATTCAAATTCCTTTCAGCGAGATGTACGGTGGCGCATTCATTTACGGCAGCTACTGGTGGAGATTCAATAAGGTTCCGACCCCGGAAATGATGGACTTGGACGAACTCGATCGAGAAGAGTCGGCTCAGGACGTCGTCTCCCTCAATCAGCTCGGCAAGTTCACCCTCGGTATCGTCGCGGTGCTCTTTGGTTTGATCCAAGCGGCTCACTATATGGAGCTTTATCAGGACGCGAACCGTAAAAAGCCCGAGACCGCGGTCGTTGAACTCAAAAAGCCGAAATTGATTCCGCTGGCCGAAAAACCGAAACCGACTCCGGCGCCTCCGAAGAAGATCGCGGAGAAACCGAAACCGACTCCGGCGCCTCCGAAGAAAGTGGCTAAAAAAGAACCGCCGAAAAAACCGGAAAAGAAAATCGTGAAAAAACCGGAACCAAAAAGGCCGGTGCCGAAAAAAATCGTGAAGCACGAGCCGCCACCGAAGCCCGTTCCGGTCGTGAAACACGCTCCGCCTGCGGCTCCCGCTCCGGTCGTGAAACACGAGCCGGTGAAACCGAAAGCACCGGATCCATCGGTGATCGCTGCTCAACAAAGGGCGTCAGTCGCGAAGTCATTGAACTTCCTGTCCACCGGTCCGTCTAAGAACGTGAATGCGCTCGCGACAGCGCCCAACGGCAAGATGGCGCAGAAATACGAGCACACCGGCTCGGGGGCGGTCCCGGCATCGAACTCGGCCCTCAACGCGCTCGCGAAATCCAATACGGGCAGCGGACCGATCTCGACTTCAAGCTCGCGTACGGTGGCTTCGAACTCCGGCATCAAAGGCGGCCACGGCAAAGGCTTGAATCAGGTTCAGGGAAAAGTTTCGTTGAACGCGCTTTACGGCTCAGGATCGGGCGAAGCCCTCGGCGCGGCGATGGGCGGCGGGATGACCGTCTCCGGTCCGGGCAGTCTCTCGGACGCCGATATCGAAAAAACTCTCGCTAAGTATCTCCAAAAGCTTCAATTCTGCTATGAAAAAGCGCTCCTCTCGGATTCGTCTTTGGGCGGCGTGATCCAAATCAAGTGGACCATCACCGCAAGCGGTTCCGTAAACGGTCAGTCGGTCGTTCGTTCCGAGATGAACAACGCCGGTCTCCACACCTGTTTGATGAAGGAATTCGCGAAAATGCACTTCCCGAAACCAAAGGGTGGCGAAGTCCAAGTCAAGAAGCCGTTTAAGTTCGAAGCGTCGGCGATGTAAGTCACAATAGATCGATAATTGATCGCCAGTGTAACCCACGACGAGTTTTGGACCGATCTCGCCTTTATGCATGCAGCTTTGTGGTGCAGTCTTCGATTACTTACGAGTGACGCTCTGGATGAGGCATTTGTCGTTAGTCGTGATGTCGTAGTTCGACACCTGAGTCGTTTTTTTCTGATCGTCGGTGTAAGTCACCACGAGGCTGTATTGAAGAGTGCCATCCGTACCCGTGCCGATCAAAGTCGCGGTCGGAGTAAGGCTGCCTTTTTTGCCATTTTTTTTGAAGACGGGGCCGAGGGCGTCCATCACGTTACATCCGCCTTTGCAAAACAACGCGAAAGAATCGGCGATACCGATCGAAGTGACGACGTTGTCGCATCCGACGGCAAATGCGTTAGCGGACGAAAGAATCACAACCAAAGAGAGAAGAGTGGTTTTCATAGCTGTGGCGATACTAGCACGCGATTTCCAACTGACAAAGCTTAGTTATTAAATACATCTAATGTAGTTTAGTCCCGGACTCGGGAGTTCGGGTAATCTACGATAAAAGTTTCGGCTTTACCTTAAAGCGCGAGAGTAGTTGATCAAGCTCCACCTGGGCGCGCTTGCTCTCGGGGTGAGATTCATCCGAGATTTTCTCGGCCAAGATGAGCCCGTTTTTCATGGAGTGCTCCCACCCCACGAGCTCGGTCACGGTCGTGCGATACCCCCGGGACTTCAAAAACAAGACGCGCATTACGTTGGTGAGGTGACTGCCAAATTCGCGACGGTGGATGGGGAACTCGAAAAGCGCGCGATCGTCAGGTGCGGAAGTTTTTATGAGAGGTTCGAGCTGGCGCGCGACCTCGGCCTGGCAGCAGGGCACGAGCGCGAACACTCGGGCTCCATGCTTGACCCCGAAGGCAATCGCGTCGTCGGTTGCGGTATCGCAAGCGTGCAGGGCCGTGACCACGTCAATGCGGGCCGGAAGCCCGTCTGACGGCTGTCCGATTCGTGCTTCCACAAATTGCATCCGCTCGAATCCGGCGCTTGAAGCCAGCTGGCGGGAGGTTTCGACCAATTCTGGACGCGCCTCGACGGCGAGGATGTGAGCATTCTTTAGATCGCGAAGGATCAGGTCATATAAGATAAAACCTAAGTACGACTTTCCTGCCCCGAGATCAGCGAGTGTCCAATCGGCTTCTGACTTGGAGCTCAGATTTCGCAAAAATGGCTCAATAAGTTGGGCCAAGTGATGAACTTGTTTTAATTTTCTGCGCGAGTCGGCGTTCATTTTTCCATCCCGAGTGAGAATGTGGAGCGCCTTCAAAAGCTCTTTGTTCATGAGATTCTTATATCCGAAATCTAATTTTTTGGGACCTACGGCGTTGCGCTCGAAAAAAAATAAAAAAATCTTTTAGTCCGGATTGACAGGGACTGAGGGTCCGTTACCATTAAATTATATCGGTAGGATTTACCGCTTCACGGAAGAAGCAAATTTTTGCTGAAAGTGTGGTTGCGGTCGAGTCGTATCCAGGGGATGGATAAATTTAATCGAGGGACTGATCGGTTTGACCCTTTTACGGAGCCCCGCTAGGAGAAATCTTAGCGGGGTTTTCTATTTTTTGAGACTGCGCATCTGATCGCAATTAAATCAATTGTTACCTAATCCTATTAAACTCGAGAAGCGCCGGAGTGTTCTCCTATGTGATCCTAAAAATTGATAAAGTCTAATAATAACAAAGTGTAATAACTGATAAAATTAATTAACAATTAAATTGTTAAATTAAATGCAGTGCGTTATTCTATTTAAAGTTTGGGGGACTATGCGGGTAATTAAAAAAATCAGTGTGTTTGGGATCTCACTTATTACCTTGTCCACTTTGAGTGGATGCTTCGATCTCGGAGCTTTTCAGTACACTAATAAAAGAGCCCCCGCAGCAGCTGCACCTGACTCATCCGGGACTCTTTCTGTTTCTGCCATGAGCGCGCCCGTAGGGTGGTTAGATGCCTCTGGCAACGCGCTCAAAGTTCAATTTACGGATACTTCTACCGATACCGACCTGTCTTTCGAGTGCCGAGCTGGTTATCAAAGCGAGGTAGCCTCATTGGCATGGCATTCCTGTACACCAAATGCAGGCTATGTCGTTCCAGCAAGTTCGAATCATAATGCCAACGGTGTTCAGCTCAACAACGGTACATACATCGCCGAAGTACGGGTAAAGAATGGTAACAATGTGTTGCGCTCGGCAAGCTCAAGTTTCTATGTCCACCCGAGTTTGAACAACCTTGCCGATTGTACGCAAAGCAATAGCGATGCGAGCTACTTTACTGAAGCGGCAAAATACCTCTCGGTAAACTCGCATTTCGGTAGCGCGACTCAGTTGAATTCTGGTCCGTTCAAACAAATTGAATGGGCGAGCCAAGGCACGACTTCTTTTGCGACGCTCAGAAAATTATTAGCAGTGAACTCCGACAATTCTTTGATCATCCTTCGCCGCCATTATTCTGGCTTTGCCGGCCAAGGTTGCAGTGTGAGCGTTGGCGTACGTTCGAGGCAAGTTCAAGCGATCTTTTCAGTGATGTCTGGTCTGGGTTTGTCGGCCTCGGGTTCAAATCACTCCATGTTTTGTGATGCACTTGTGATCAACGCCGATGGCGATGGCGCTTGCTTTCAAAACGGCTTAGGCCGTCCAGCCTTCATCGCGAAGGTATATTCTGGATTTAAATCTAATCTTCGGGGCTCGTATCGCTCGGGTAATGCCAAGCACATGATGTTCCGCTCGAAAGTTAATGGTTCAGATTCAAGCGCGCTTGCCGATCGGGCAAACATCATCGCTAACGAGGAAGACAGAGAAGACGATATCCTTGTGTTGAACCCATAGGCTTTGCTATTCTAAACCTAGGATGCGGAATCCGTTGGGGTAACCCATCGCTCAACCGCGGTTGAATAAAATGATGACACTAACATTCCGACCAGTACTTCTACTGGTCTTATTGGAATGGCGACATCAATAAATTATCTCCGCATCCGATTCTTTCTTTATGCGGCTCAGGCTCGAACATCAGGAAGTTTTACTCCGATTGCTGAGCCAAGAGAACTATCCTTTCTCAAAGGTAAAAGAATATCTCGCGACTCTTGATAAAGAGCGCGTGCTCCACGAACGGCCGATGGAAGACAAGATTATCCATCAAGTCTTATCGCTTGAGCTCCGTGCTCGGACCCAAAAGCTGCTGTCCCCTCATTTGTATTCATATCAAAAGGGTCGCGGTGCGAACGAAGCTTGGGACAAGATCATCGCGTGGGTCAAGGAATACCGTCGATTGCCGATTCCCAAAACAAATCGAGGCATCTTTGTTATTCAGGCCGACGTCAAGTCGTACACCGATACGGTACCCATTGGCGATTCAAGCGAGCTATTGCGCGACCTCCGATCTCAGTACGCAATGGTGGCAGAAACGATCTACGCGCAAAACCTGATCGATGCGATGAGGCCTGTGGTCGAGGCTAGCGAGTCGGTAACGTTTCAGCCCAATGGAGAGTATCAATATGCGGTGGGATTGCCGACGGGATCGCATCTCACACCGGTGCTTGCGAACCTTTATCTTGGACGACTTGATCGATTGGCAAAGCAGTTTCCAGAGGGATTCTACGTTCGATATGGGGACGATATTTTTTTCGCAATTGCCGACGGACTTCACTGCGAGCAGTGGTGGTCCAAAGCGCAGGGTATCCTCAAAGAATTGCGATTGTCCGTACATCCGGACAAATTACAAAAAACTTACTGGAACGGGGCTTCGAGGCATGCCCCCGAGGGGACGCCCCATTTTGAAGATTACCGAGGTTCGGTAAGCCTCAACCACCTTGGTGCTCGAATCTGGTGGCAGGGTACCGTGAGTCTGACCCTGGAAAAGCAAGCGGCGTGGCTCCGTGCCTATCGAATGCGAATTCGACACCTGATACTTGAAATTCGTCGTTGTATGCCCAAGCTGTCGATCATCGATCAGGCAAAAATACTCTGCGAGGCCACGAACGAGTTTTTTCACGCGAGCCATCCTTATGTGCAGATGAACCAAAGTTCGGCCGCATGGCGCGATATCCACCTTTATATTTTGCGAATCCTGAGCTATCGATTATCTGGAATCAAAAACCAAAAAGCGTTTCGTGTGGTTACTCCACGGATGCTCGTTAACGAATGCGGATTGATCCTGCCGAGAGGGCACAAAAATGAGCCGGATTAAGCGGTATCTTCAGCGCGAAGTTTTGGCTGAATGGTCGGGGTTCCCCGCAGGCGCGGCGCTTTGGCAAAATCGTCTTTGGTATTACTTGTGGTTTAGAACGAGACTACTGATCGGACGATCGTTTTTACGTACATTGTTTCATAGCTTGCAGTTTGGATTCATGGGCTACTTTTTTCCGGTATTTGAGTGGTCATCGATCTTCATGGTGTTTCAGTTACTCACGATTTACGAGGGGGCGATATGGGGCTTGCTTGAGCCACTTCGAAAAGAGCTACGAGAGCAAGAGCGAGCGAGCCTCGGCAAAATCACTCAAATCGCGATCCGCTATCGTCGATTTGTTTTTGGGTTAGCAGTACTCCCCTGGATATTGTTTGCGCTCTGGTGGGGTACCGAACTGTCCCGTCCTGAACGAGTTTTTGGGTTTCATGATTTAATGATTCTGGTCTTTGTTGCGCGTACTTCAATACAAATTATTCAAACTTGGATACAGTCGGTGATTTTCTATCGAGATCGTTATTTTATTTCGTTTGCGACTTGGTTTTTGCCGATGATTGTTCCGGCTGTTGTGATCTGTGTCGGCTTGGGAACAGGTGGTAACCCTTGGTGGATCCCGCTAGGCTATGTTGTGGAAACGCTCCTTGGTAACTTCATGATTTGGCGTCGGTGGATCAAAGTCGACATGAGTTGGTTTCACGAGCCTCTCTTGCCTCGTTTGATTGAGTGGCGCAAGTCAACCCCTCGATTAACGGTAAGTAAGCTACGACTTTTGGGATATGGCACCGTTGGCGCGCTCATGCGCGCCGAGAACTGGGTGCTCCTCGTCGTGTTCGGTCACCACATGGAATCAGTGCTATTGCTCATGGGCTTGAGTCCGCTTCTCAAGATTATTTCCCAAGTTCCCAATCTTTTTTGGGTGGAGATGACGCGGCAAACTCAGAGGTTTTACGGATATTTTTTGAAATCGATCGAACGGCGAATGGCTGTCCTTGCCCTTATTTTGGTAGGGATAGGTGCGACCGCAATCACGCTTAAGCTTCCGCCCGATGCCGAACTTTTTATCTGGATTCAATTTGCCACATTAGTGCTTAGTGTTCTGAACTATGTGTTCTTGAAATTCTTTTTCAAAGACCCGCCCGCGCCAAATCAGCCTGCTGAAACCGTGATTGATCCAAACGCGTTTTATCATCGTGTTTATTTGCAAAAAGCACTTTGGCGTCATTTACGATCCCGGAAGATCGTAGATCGATTTGCACAGCAGTTTCCACAGATGATGTTGTTTCATCGTACGTTTTTGCTCCCGACGAACTCGGCTGAGCCGTTGTCAGCGTCGATGGTATTAAGAATGATTTATGTGCTTCGGGGTTTTTTTGATCACACCGACGTCGTGGTTGGACATGGCCTTTTAAATCCGATCCCTCCGAACGATCCTCGTGCCCACGAGTGGGTGCCATTCCGCTTTGATCTTACACGTCGTGAGTGGTCTCCATCTCCTCCGACTCATTCAAAGTTAGATTCCCCAAGAGATCAGGCTTGGGTACTTAGACTAGTACTCAATCATTTCACGCCAGTCGGCCGTATTGCTATCGATCGCCTTCGGTTCCGCTATCGTCGAGATTCGGACGCGGTCACCCTTTATCTAAAAAAACCTCCTGAACTGAGAGGTTCAATATAAACTTTGTGGCGAGGCGCTCGTAATCAGCGGAACGGAGAATTCAGCAATGTCCTTCTTACGAAGGGTGGGGGTAGGGTAACCTAGTATCCAGTGCCAACCGAACCTAGGATGCAATCCAAACTTGCGTCTGAACCGAGAGAGGGGTGTATTTTTTGAGCCCCGCTGCAACCGAGCCGCCTCGCGTCACATTTCTTATATTGCGGGTTCCGTGCCAGCCTTAACTTCTTAGCCATTTTAATAAATACAGCCACTTATAGCAATTTTTTGACTTTGTGTGTCATTCTGACCCCGCGTAATACCAGTGTCATTTTAGACCTAAAAGTGTCAGGAGGACGTTTTTAGAGTCAGTTCGGGTAACTTAGGGAGTAGATATCGCCGAGATTGCGTTCCTTCTCTTCGAGATCGAGGCCGTAACCAATGAGGAACTGATCTTCGACCTTACGGCCCACATATTTAACCGGGACTTCGACCACGCGTTTATCGGTCTTATCGAGCAGGGTCACGATTTCAAGCGATTCAGGCCCCGAGGCGAGCAAACGATCCCGGAGAAACTTCAACGAGCGGCCGCTATCGATAATCTCTTCGACGATGAGGACGTGCTTGCCGCGAACGTCGCGGGAAATGTCCTTGAGCAGGGTCACGGTGCCTGTAGCCTTGGAGAGGCGGACGAAGTCGATTTCTACGTCCATTTTAAGAGCGCGCATGAGGTCCGAGGTAAACACGAAGGCGCCTTTTAAAACTGACACCAGGTGTAGGGTCTTACCCTCGTAATCCTGGCGGATCTTCGCGGCCAATTGCTCCACGAGAGCCTGAATTTCAGGGTGACTTAGAAATTTCTTGAACTGCGCGTTTCCGTATTGAACTGAGTCGCTCATCTCGCGGTACCCAACTTAAACCGCAGGAGGCGCCGGCGGGTTGCGATCGAGAGTTTCGGCTGGACCTGACGCCACGGTTGATTCCGCCTGAGCCGGTTTGGGTTGTTCAGGCTTCGGGTTTTCAAGGATGCGTTTGAACGACGCTTCTTCAATGCCCGAGAAGGAGTCTTTAAAATTCTTAATGGCTTTGCCCATGGTGTTACCGAGCTCCGGCAGCTTGCGAGGGCCGACAATCAATAGAATTACGCCAACGATCAATAGATGCTCAAATGATATGCCGAACATAGAAAAACCCCTTTCGGGGTTCATATCATTTATTGCTTTGCATTATCAAGTTTGGATTCGGGTTTGGCGCGAATCGAAGTGTAAAGAAAGATGCCTGTTCCAGCCATAATTGCCATGTCGGCGACGTTGAAGACACCGGTTTGAAGAGCGCCGATTCCGAGGTGGAGGAAGTCGGTCACCGCGCCTTGCATGACTCGGTCGATGAGGTTCCCAATCCCGCCCCCAACCATCAGTGTAAGGGCGATCGTCGATGCTTTATCGAGCTTGTCGTTCCGGAACAGAAATACGGTCGCAGCGACGAGAAAAGCCGTCACGCCGATCGTGAAAATCCAAAGGCGAAGCCCATCGGTCATGCCTGCGCCCAAGCTTAAAAAGGCGCCTGGGTTCTCGGAATAAACGATGGTGAGAATGCCGCCGAAGTAGTGGGACGGCGGTTGAAACTTGAGGTACCAACGCGCGAGAATTTTGGTGAATTGGTCGATTCCGATGTTGGAAATGAGCAACACCAAAATGAGCATGGTCCGTGACATACGCACAGTGTACTGGATTTTACAAATCAAGGCGATGGTTAGATCGCGTTGATGACGGCTTTGCAGCCAATTCCGGTGGTCGGGAGCTTTTCGCCGAACGGATCGTTCACGCCTTTGACGGCGGATTTGCTACTGACAAAACGGTCGATACGGATCGCGATCCCGCGCGTCTTGTGTGAAGGCTTCTTCACGTAGGTGCCTGGAAAGCTCGCCTTTGGATTGGTGACTTGAACTAAAGTCAGGAACGCATCGTTACCGTCGTCGTAACGCCTGAGTTCAACCAGGTCTTCGGCGCCGCAATCGCCATCGCAAGATTGCTCTCCGAGTTCAGCATAAAGTTTGCCGAACGACGAATAGATGTCGATGCTCAGGGAGTCCGGATCAGCATTGGTTTCACACGAGTAGATTTTTTTGGCTTTGCCCGCTTCCGCGCTCGCACTCAGAGACGCCATTGCAGTCAGAACGATAAATAGTGATTTCATTTCTCTCTCCTCACAAGATGGATGAGGTGGTCTTAGAATTTAAGACGCACCATGTCAAGTGTGAGAGAGTTTATTCTGCGTCAGATTCAGAATCCCTGACTGGATTAGTTTTGTCGATTTGAGTGAGCTGAGGTTCACCGTGAAGCACCGTATTTTGGAGAATATCGCCGCGATCAATATCATCGAGCTCTTGATCCTGAGCTGTCAAACGGTAACGTGCGCGGCGTTTTCCATCCTGACCGCAGATGTAGAATTCTAAGTCTTTTTTACCGAGCGCTCGCGACGGACTGACCAAACGGTAGCGCTCTTCGCTCGGACCTTGAAGTGCAGGCAGGATTTCCGTAAGCGTCTTGTGAGTTTTTTGAAGCACCAAATAGCTAAACGGCAGCGTCTTGCGATCGAGTTTGACGATGGCGTCGAGTTCGCGCAAATACTCCGGACGCCACCACTGTACTTCTTCGTGGCACCAGTCCTCGGGTTTCGCGAGTGCGCCGCACGCCTGATGTCCAAGACAAGGGAGGAGCACCTTCATCCCGCTCTTGTCTTTGCCGCTCTCCAAGATCTCGATCAACTCGCGACGGAACTCGAGAAGCTTGCGCGACTGGAGTTTGAGCGCGGGCTCGACGAGCACGACCAGGCCCTCATCTTCGAGATGCTGCTCGCAGGCTTCGAGGCATTTACGCGCGAGAGTCGCGGGCGAAATTTCGGACTCGTTCAAAAAGTAGCTCATCACAAAGAGATGGAATTTAGGCGCGGTTTTAGGCAACCAAGGTTCCGAGAGATCCACCCGGCGGTGGAACGGGCGCGATTGCATGCCCATCTCCAGTCCGTCTGAAAACTGCTGAAACCAGTCGGTGCCCAACTGAAGCGCTGACTTGCTTTGTTCGATCAATGCAAACGACCCGCTTCGGGGGAGTCCTAAAGGAGTAAACTTCTCGGCCACGATAATTCCGCAGGCTCCGGCCGCGGTGCCCGCGCCCCATTCGATGGCGCGGAATTCGGCGCTTGTTCCACCTACATTTGGTTTAAAGTGGCGAGACCACTGAAACCCCAGGCGCTGCAATTCGGCCCAAACACTGGCTACCCGAAAGATGTTTCCGGGCATGAAGGAGAGGAAGTAGGCGAGTCTCCGGTTCTTCGGGCTGCCGGCCCCCGACCAATAAGTCTCGGTATCAATGCCATCGGTTTGACTCTCTTTTTCGATCCGGTTGAAAAGTTGCGAGAGCGTCTCCACGTGCGGGGCAACCGAGCGGTTCAAGAACCGCTTGTTGTGAAGCGCGTTTTTGTCCGGGATCATGTCGCGTTCCAGGAGGAAGCGGGTCAAGAGCGGCTCAAAGTCGGTTTTGAAATAATTGATGAGAGGGACAGGGACTCGCATTTATAAACAGCTTACGTTACCCTTGAGACAAATGAAATTAGGTTTAGCGGAGAATTCCGTTCCTCGTCCACCGTCGATTCTGGTTTTGGGCGAGGGCGCAATATCGACTCAGATTCACGATGATTTACGGGTTTTGGGATTGGAGACGGTAAGCGTCTCCGAGTTGCCGCTAACCGACGAGCAAAAGCAAATCCCGCGCGTGACCGACATCGACGCCGGCGAGAAATTTAAAGCCATCTTTCGCGCCTTCATCGAAATGGGCGAAGAGCGCCAGCACGATCACTCTTGGGTGCACCCCGGAGTTTCGATTTGGAGCGAACGTTCGGAGTTCGAAGGTTGGGCCCGCAAATCGGGACTCTCCGCGGTCGCGGCACCGGCTAAAGCCCTCCATTTTTTTTGGAACACGCTCCAGCTCATCAAGGTTGCAAACGCTCAGGGCGTGCCGAATCTGATTTTGAGCGACGACCCGGTCACTTCGACCCGCGAGATCGAAACTCAAATCCGCAAGCTCAGCGCCGAGAACAAAGCGAGTCTGCCTTGCGTGTTGAAGAGCGCGTACCGCGTACGCGGGGGCTATGGCGCGCGCATCATGCGCAACCTCGACGACCTTAAAGAATGGGTTCCGATCTGGATGAACCACGTGCAGGAATCTTCAGGCGCGTCCCTCCTCTACGTCGAAAAATATTTGGAAGGCGCACGCTACTATGTGCAACCGTTCGCCCGATTGAAGAACGGCGAGATCCAGTTTTTTCCGGTCGTCGACGGCTCGCTCATGTTTGAGGGCAAAAACTGGATCGAAGCGTGCCCGGCCCAAAACATCGATGATCACGTGCAAGACAAAATCGAAGACTATTCCGAGCGCATCTTGAAGGCCACGGACTTCGTGGGTGTCGGCAACCTCGTTTTCTTGTCGAACGGTGTTGACGTATTTTTTATCGAAGCACTCGGCCGTCTGAACTTCGCGTACAAATTGTGGGAACGCGTCGGTCGCTGTCCCGCGATCCACTGGCAATTGCAGGCATTGGCGCCTGGCCTGCTCTCGAAATCGCCAAAGCCGATGCCAAAAGTCAGGTCCGAGGCCCCGATCTGCGGCCTCAACATGAAAATTTACGCTGAAGATACATGGCTTAAAATTCCGAGCCCGGGCGTGATTCACGAGCTCTCGCAGGCCACCGAGTGGAGCGAGGGCGAGCACGAAGCATCGCTGAATTGGGGTGTCTCCCCGGGTACTGATCTCAACTGGAAAACCAGCGGCTCCATCGGGCACCTGACGTTGTTTTCGACGAGCTGGAGGGACGCGCTTCAGTTTTCTAAAAAGATTTTCCCTCAGATTTGGATTTCGGGCGGGATTCAAACCAACGAACGCTTTTTGTCCGAGCTGCTTGCGCACCCTTGGGTGGAGGAGTCGATGTTTTACACCGGCTTCGTCGATGAGGAATTCATTCCGAAGCAAACACCGCCCGCTGATTGGTTCAATTGGATTTCGATGGGCTTGGCTGAGATCACCAAAGCGCTCGGTGATAACGAGAGTTGGATTTGGATGAATCACAAGGTGCCTGCGAATACCGGATCGCTGCGCTGGTCTCAGCGAGTGCAGTTCGAGGTCGGTGGAATGAACGGCATGAAGGGGTTTTTCCAGACGGGTGGAGCGTCTCCCGAACGGATTTGTATTTTTCCGATTTCCGCCGACGAAAACGGACCGAACCGTTATTTGATCCGGATCCGCAATTGGTTCTTCTCGGTTCGCCGCTCGGAGCGCGGTCGTCCGCTCTCGCTCATGGCTTTGACCTCGGGCCGGGTTCATTCGGTGTTTTACCGCGAAGGTTCCAAAATCGAACCTCGGCAAAACGTACTGATTATCGAAGCGCACCAGAGTCTCGTGTCGCACCGTCTTCCGATCCCGGTCAAGCTCAAGACCCTCAAAGTCCGGCCTGAAGACGAGGTCAATTTAGGGCAAGACCTTGCGGAATTGGAAAGATGGAGTGACAATTAGGGCATGCCAAGCTTCAATAAAACGTTTCCGGTCCCGGGACAAGCCGCTGACAAAATTTATTCCGTCATTTCGACGGGTATCGATCATTTCCTGAGCAAGACTCCGCTCGGGCAAGTTCAGGTCGATCGCAATGAAGGTTCGAAGCAAGTGAGCTTCAAGTCCAATATGGCAAGCGGGACCCTGACCGCGAAGGACAACGCTCTTTCCGTCGAGGTTTCGCTCAGTCTGCTCGCGACTCCGTTCAAAGGCAAAATCGAAGAAGGCGTTACCAGGTGGTTAAGCAAAGCCTTTGGAAACTCATAATAAGTCAGTTCTAAAATCAGCCGGTGTCATGAGCATCGCAGTTTTCTTGAGCCGCATCCTCGGTCTCGTGCGAGAACAAGTCTTTGCCGCTCTTTTCGGCGCTTCGAACGCGACCGACGCTTATCAAATCGCGTTCCGCATCCCGAACCTCTTGCGCGATCTCTTCGCCGAAGGCGCGATGAGTGCCGCGCTTGTTCCGACCTTCATTAAAGTCCAAAAAGACAAGGGCGAGGCGCGCGCCTGGCAAGTCGCGACCCGCGTGTTCGTCGTTTTGTTTGCGATCGTGAGTGTCATCGCGATTGTCGGAATGCTTTGTGCCGACTCGCTCGTCGGAATGTATGCTAGCGCTTACAAAGAGATCCCCGGAAAATTTGAGCTCACCGTGCGCATGACCCGGATCATGATGCCGTTCTTTCCTTTAGTGGCGCTTGCAGCGGGTTTCATGGCGATTTTAAACGCCTGCGGTAAATTCTTTGTTCCGTCGTTCGCGTCAGCGATGTTCAATCTCGTATCGATCGTGGTCGGCGTGACGATGGCTCATTTTTCAGCCAGTTTTGGCCTGGAACCGATCGAGGGCATGGCCTACGGGGTGATCGCCGGTGGCTTCGTGCAAGCGCTCATCCAGTGGCCGATTTTGCGCGGCGTGGGTTTCAAGGCCGCCTGGTTGGAGCCCGAGCATGCAGGGGTTTTTCAGGATCCGGCACTGAAGCGGATGATGTGGCTCATGATCCCGGGGACGTTCGGGCTTGCAGCGACTCAAATCAATATTCTCGTAAACAGTATCTTCGCGACGTCGGTGGGTTCGGGTGCGGTATCTTGGTTGAACTACGCTTTCCGTTTGATGCAATTCCCGATCGGGATTTTCGGCGTGTCGCTCGCGTCTGCGACGCTCCCGGTGTTCAGCCGGTCGTGGACCGAAGGATCGTACGAAGAAGCGTCACAGTCACTTCTTAAATCCTGCAAACGCGTCTTTGCGATCAACCTTCCGGCGTCGACGGGTCTTGCGTTCCTCGGCGTGCCGATCATCGGGCTTATTTTTCAACATGGGCACTTCAATGCCCAAGACACTTTGAATACCGCTCACGCGCTTGCCGCCTATGCGATCGGTCTCACCGCTTACTCGGTCGTGAAAGTCTTGGTCCCGATTTGTTACGCGATCGGTGAGACGCGTTTGGCGGTGATCTCGAGTTTCTTTTCCGTGTGCTCGAATCTGACCTTTAACCTACTCTTTGTAAAATCTTTGGGATTCATCGGTCTAGCCTTCGGAACCTCGATCACCGCGCTTTTAAACTCGATGCTCCTTTGGTGGATGATCAGCCGGAAGTTCAAAAAAATGGGCACGACGGCTCACACTGGAGCCATGCTCGGGGCGTTCGTAAAGTATGCGGTCGTCGCTCTTGCGATGGGCTTCCTGGTCTACTTTGTCGATTTATGGGTAACCCCTGCTCTGGAAGCGAAAATGGCGCACGTCATTGAGATGAGTTTGAGGGTTCTCATCGGTCTCGTCGGAGGAGTCTGTTCGTATTTACTCTTCAGTTCTTGGTTAAAATGCCAAGAATCGCTTGAATTCATCGATCTATTCAGGCGAAGATTGCTTAAGAAGTAAAACATCGACTGAGAGGACTCCCACCCCATGTTCACCAAGAGAGAGCACGTAAAAGTTCTAGCAAAGAACGTGGTGTCGCGGCTTGAACAGGATCAATCGATTCTCCTGAACCCTCGGACCCGCAATAACGTTTATCAAGATCTCTATCTTAAGATTTCTCCGTTTGTTTTGACCGACGAAGAAATCCGCGAGCGCGTTTTGAAAGATATCGGCTTAAAAGCGGAGGAATTGAGCGAATCCGCATATACCGAGTCAGACCAATATCGCGCGGCTAAAAACGTACTAATGGGCAAAATCGGCGAGAATGCCGTTGCCGGTCTTTACTATCAGCAACCGGTTCGCAACGTCGCTCAGATGATCGGCCACTTCCTCATGAACCATCTCCACGTTGAAGATGTGTTCTCCAGCGATGAGGAACTCGAGAAGGTGGTTGTAGACTTTCTAAAGAAATTTAACCCGGCGCAGCTTCACTGAATTTACTTAAAACCGACATGAAGTCGTTCTAGCGAGAAACCCCCGCCATCAATTTGACGTTGTTACGTTTTTCCAACCGTTTGAGGTAGCGCGTAAGCGTCTTCGTCGTTACAATTTTCAGGTAGCCCTTTGAGGTTGCCGAAACTGGATTTAGCGGCGTTATCCTCCACAAATTACGCCTAACGACTTACGGACGAGGAGTTCATCAGTGATTCGAAATACCCTTATCTTTACTTTGTCTTTTGCTACGGCTGCCGGCTTGATGAGCGGTTGTGCCAGCACCAGCACCGAATCCCTATTGGGAGGTAAAGACTCAGCTATTCCTACCAAGGGCAGTCCTGGTGAAAAGCCGACCACCGAGTCGGTGACCGTGTCAACCGAGGGTCCATCTACCAGTTCAGGCGAAGGTCTCTATTACCGCGGGATGAAGATTGAGAACTCATCTTTTGATCTTCCGGTCGAGATGAACAAAGCCGTTGAAAAATGGATCGATTATTTTACCGGCAAAGGCCGCGATCGCTTCGAGCACTATCTCGAGCGTTCGGAGTATTTCGTTCCGTACATCCGCCCGATTTTGAAAAGCGCGAAAGCGCCTGAAGATCTCGTGTACCTTGCCATGATCGAGAGCGGTTTCAACAACAACGCCCGTTCGCACGCGCGCGCCGTCGGCGCTTGGCAATTTATCTCCGCGACCGGCCGCCGCTACGGTCTCGAAGTAAACTGGTGGGTGGACGAACGTCGTGACGTCGAGAAGTCGACCATCGCAGCGGTTCAATATCTCAAGGAACTCAACAGCATGTTCGGATCATGGCACTTGGCTGCCGCTGGTTACAACGCCGGTGAAGCGAAGATCCAACGCGCGATTAAAAAATATCACACCAACGATTTTTGGGAACTCTGCGCGAAGGGACGTTACTTACGTCCCGAAACCAAGAACTACGTTCCGAAGATGTTCGCCGCGACCATCGTTGCCAAGAACCGCAAACAGTTTGGTTTTGAGGAAAACTACGCGAAAATTAAAAGCATTAACGCCGCTGTAATCGCCGAAAAAGCCGAGGAAGCCGACAACGTCGAGCGTCTCCCGGATCAACTCGATGCCGACAAAAAAGCCGATGCCGAAGATGCGACCGCGGCGGCAGGCGGTAAAGATGCGACTCCTACCGATCCGGTCGTCGAAGTGACCAAGGATACTCCGGCCGACGCCGAAGAAGAAGCGATCACATCCAAGGATTCGGTCGAGGAAATGCTTCGCGATATGTCTTCAGGTGCCAACGTTCGCACGCCGCACGTCAATCGCAAGGGCGAAGTGAACGGCGACATTCTTACCGAGATCGAAGTTCCGTCTCCAGCGGATCTTTTCAAGGTTTCGTCGAGCGCAGGCCTCTCGTATCAAGAATTTAAATCCATGAACCCGGAACTTTCGCGCTGGTTGACTCCGCCGGAATTGAAAACGTACAAAGTGCGGATTCCTCTCTCTCGCAAAGACGCGTTCATGAAGAAATACTTCGACCCGACCTTCAATCGCGAGGTCTCTTTTCTCACGTACAAGGCCCGCAAGGGTGATACTCCGAAGCGCATCGCCAAACGTTTCGGTATCAGCGCTGATCCGGTGGCCGATATGAATGGTGCGGGTTCTCAGAACTCGTCGTTTGTTCCGGGCACCTTGGTGAAGCTCCCGATCCCAAGCGATTTCGTGCGCTCGCTGGCGTCGCTCAAGTCTTTGGACTTGATTGACCCAAGCTACCCGAAACGCCATCGTTACCGCCGCGTGAAGCGCCGCAAGGCTGCTGCTAAATCAGTGATGTATCACTATCGTTCAACGAATCGTAAAAAACTGTAGAAAAGGTCACCCCGTACTTATTGTTGAGATGCGCGTCACAACTGACGTGTTATTAACGCGCATCTCAACAATAAGTACGGGGTGACCTTTCTGTGGTACAGTGACGGTCCCATATGGATTTGTTCGACGCTTTAAAACCCGATACCGAGCCGCTGGCGCACCGCCTGCGTCCGAAGACGCTTCAAGAGTGGATCGGTCACGACAAGGTCTTGGGCGAGAGGGGGCTCGTCACGTCTTGGCTCAAGTCCAAGCGGTTTCCCTCGATCCTCCTCTGGGGCCCGCCGGGAGTGGGTAAGACCTCGCTTGCGATCTTGATTGCCGAAACCCTGGGCGAAGCTTTTATCCAACTCAGTGCCGTGAGTTCAGGCGTAAAAGATATCAAGGAAGCGGCCGAGAAGGCGCTGGGTTACCAACGCATGGGCCGCCGGACGATCCTGTTCTTTGACGAGATTCATCGTCTCAATAAAGCCCAACAAGATAGTCTCCTCCCGCACGTGGAGAAGGGGCTCTTCACGCTCATCGGTGCCACCACCGAGAACCCGTCGTTTGAAGTCAATGCGGCTCTCTTGTCGCGCATGCGCGTGATCCGCCTTGATCGGCTTCGAGAGCAAGATTTGGAACGGGTGCTTGATCATGCACTCACCGCGGAAGCAGGCTTCGGCGGAAAAATCGAATTTACACCCGAAGCACGAACGCACTTGATTGGTCAAAGCGAGGGCGATGCACGCCGACTTCTCACGCTCGTCGAATCGATCGCGCTCCTCGCGCCGGAACTCAAAACGTTCGACGATGAGACGGTTAAAAAATTCTTGGAACAGCTCGGCGATCGCGTGCTTCCGTACGACAAACAATCCGAAGAGCACTACAACACGATCTCAGCTTTTATTAAATCCATGCGCGCGTCCAATCCGGATGCGGCCGTGTACTATCTCGCGCGGATGCTTGAAGCGGGTGAGGACCCGATGTTTATCGCGCGCCGGATGATCGTGTTTGCTTCCGAAGACGTCGGTAACGCCGATCCGCGCGCTCTCCCGCTTGCGATTGCCGGCAAAGACGCGCTTGAGTGCGTGGGCTTGCCTGAAGCGCGCATCAATCTCGCGCACGTCGCGATATCGCTCGCGCTCGCACGCAAAGATAAAGCAAGTTACAACGCGATCAACGCCGCGATGGCCGAAGTGCAGGAAACGGGCGCACTTCCCGTGCCGATGATTCTTAGAAACGCCGTGACCAAACTCATGGAAGCAGAGGGCTATGGAAAGGGCGATCCGACAAAACTTTTGCCGGAAGGCCTCAAAGAAACCTCATTTTATCGTCCGAAGCCGATCGAGCGTCCCGGCCAAGCGTAGACTTGTGATACCATTCCTTCATGGCTAAGAGTCTACTTCTGGGTGTTGCTTTGATTGCCGCATTCGCGCGCGGCGGAGACTGCGAGCGATAGGAGATCTTATGGCAACTCGGACGGTCCTCATCACTGGTGCATCGAGTGGAATCGGCGAAGCGTTGGCACAAGAATGGGCCGAACAGTTTCAAAACGATCTGATTATTTTGGCCGCACGCAAGACCGACGCCCTTGAGCAAATCAAAAAACAAATTTTGGCACGCCTCCCCGCCAAGATCGAAGTGCAAAAGCTCGACCTCGAGCAACCCAAGAGCATCGTCGATTTTGTGCAAGTTCTCACTGCCGAAAATCACATTCCGGATCTCGTGATTCACAACGCGGGCCTCTCGCAACGCTCGCTTGCCAAAGAAACCTCGATCGATGTCGATCGCAGACTCATGGAAGTCAATTACTTCGGTACGGTGTATCTGACGAAGCTTCTTCTCCCGCATTTTTTGAAGCGCAAACAAGGTCAGATCGCCGTTGTCACGAGCCTCGTCGGCAAATTCGGCTCGTCGATGCGGAGTGGGTACGCAGGCTCGAAACACGCGCTTCATGGATTTTTCGATTCTCTACGCGCCGAACTCGCCGCAGAGCTTGGGCCAGATGCAGTGCCGATCACGATGATTTGTCCCGGATTTATTCGCACCAATATCTCGGTCTCGGCGCTCACCAAAGACGGTTCGACTCAAAACACGATGGACTCCGGCACGGGTGGGGGCATGGAGCCTAGGGAATGCGCGCGAAGAATGATCGCGGCGATTCAAGCCCGCAAATACGAGGCCACCGTTGGCGGTAAAGAAACCCTAGGCGTGCTGCTCAAGCGATTCTTGCCCGGCTTGTTCACGCGTATGATCTACAAAGCGAAAGTGACCTGACGTTAGATTTAAAGGCTCAGTTCCATGGCGGTTCCGATCGATCCGCCGGTACGTTGAGTTGAGCCCACGTTGAACTGGAAAATCCCGAGCTCGAAGAAAACGTTCACGCCGATAAAAGTTTCGCGATCGAGGTGTCCGATGCGTAACCCCGCGTTCGCGCCCATCAAGCGATTTTTGCCTGCAAACGGCGTCGCGGTTGAAGCCGCATAGGTTTTTGAAGATCCGTCAAACTCGATCCACTTCATGTAGGGGCCGCCGTAGACGAGGAAGATTTCGTCGATTCGGTAGCCGACGATGAGAGCGGCGTCCGTTTTGTGTTGAGAGAGTTGGTAGTTTGCGGTTTGCGATCCGCCGAATTCCCTCGACGATTCGTCTTCGTCCTCATATCCAAACGCGGCAGTCACTGCGCCCGACCACATTCCCTCGGTTGCCTCGGGTTCGGGTAAACCCAGGAACTGCACCTTGGCCTGAAAATAGTTATAAGCTTTGTACTCCAGGTCGAGCCAACGCAACACGCCGGCTTGAGCGTTAAAAAAACCGATCGCTTGCACCGAATCGACGAAAGGGTCAATCGTCGTCGGCGAAGCGTAACCGTAGTCGCTGGTGAAAGTGGTCCGAGCGGCGGTTCCATAGCCCATACCGAATCTGAATCGGCCGATCTGGCCCGTGGTCTCAGGTGTTTCAAAGCGGCTGACCGGCACCTTCATCGAAATCGCACAAGCCTGAAGCAGGATCGTGAGAGCGACGAGACTACAAATCCGCAAAAACTTCATACCCACCTAAAAACAGGCGCGATACGCAGTGATGTACGACGTGTAACTCCAGGTCAGGTCGTGAGCGCCTTGCTCGAAACCATTGTCGCGGCGGAACTGCTCGGACATCGTGCCGTTTGGCGGCAAGTGCTTGAGCACGCGGTTGAACTGAGCCATTGCAAGATTGCGCAGTTGCTGGTGCTGCCCGGGCGCGTAGCCGGCTTTATCCATATTGCAGGCGAACTCGGCGAGCGCGAGGGTCGAGATAAACCAAGGGTTACCGCCGCCAAAGTCGAAGCCGCTGTACACGTCTTCAGGGTAGCGACCGATTGCCGTTCCGAGCGGCTGGCCGTTCGGGAGCTTCGTGTCCTTGTTGATCGGATAAATATTTTTGAAGACTTTCGTTAGCGCATTCATCGTGGCCACGGTCTCTTTCATCGGCACGTAGTATTTACCGTCGAAGGTTTGATTGGCGATCAAAAGTACCGCGACGTCGAGCGGGCTCTTTTTGTGGGGGAGGGGAACCACTTTATTGATCGCGTACTTGATGATGCCGGTGTTCGGATCGATGAACAATTTTAAATAATTTTGAATCGCAACGGCCTGTTGGCCATAGAAGGTCGCGCCGCCGTTGTCATCCATGACCTTTGCGAGCTTCGCGCCTTTTGTGAGCGCCACCATTTGAGCGGTGAGCGTGTAGTAGTGCATCGCGCGTTCTTCTTCCCATAAATCGTAGCTCGATTCGCCCCAGTGATGAGCGACGTACTCGAGGTCGCGCTTGATCAGGGTGTTGGCTGGAATGACGCCTTTATAGAGCTTAGCCTTAACCCAGTCCAGGTGGCCTTGTTGGATCCACTGATTAGCGAGCTCGATCGTAGCGAGCGCGCGCAATGCCGGGCCGTCGTTTTGCGGACGTCCCCAAGGCTCACGGTTAGCGCGGCCATCGACGTAAAAACGCGGCTCGCCTTGATCGGTGAGTTTAGTCGGAGTTTCCTGGCGTGCGAGTTCCCAATCGACCCAGCGATCGATGCGGCGAGCGATGTCTTTTTTAGCAAGAGCGCTCAGGTGCGAATCGAGTTGGAGCTGGATCAACGTCTTCATCGTGAGAGATGTGTCGCGAACCCAATCATAATAATAATCGGGGTTGCTGTGAGAAGGAGAAGCGATCACCGCTCCGTTTGGAAGCAGGTTCGCGATCGCGCCTTGAACCGCGCGTTGATACTGAGTCATGTAAGCGTTGTCCGCTCGCGCCGATTGCGCCGAGGTGGATAACGTCATCATCACGATGAGCGCGACGAATTCCGTCTTGATGTAGATCATGTTGTTTTCTCCCCTTTTTGAATAAAATCCGTGAGCTTCAGTTTTACATCGGTCTCATGCTTGGCTTTCAAAACTTCGGCCAAGAGCTTTCTGCAGCGCTCGAAGCTGAATTTCGAAACCAGAGACCGGCGTCCCAATACTTCACTCGGAATCATGCTGAGCTTTTGGTAACCCATCCCGATCCAAAGCGGGATGAACTCCTGAATTCCGCCGAGTTCGCCGCAGATGCCAAGCTCCAAGCGCGCGGCGATTGCCTGTTGCGCGAGCAAATTCATCATGCGGATAAAGCCCAAGTTAAACGGATTGTAAATGTTTTGAAGCTCCGGGTTCATGCGGTCGGCCGCGACCGAATACTGAAGGAGGTCGTTCGTGCCGACGCTCACAAAGGAGACGTATTTTTTGATTTCAGCCAACTCGAAAATAAGCGCAGGAATCTCGACCATCGCGCCGAGTTTGAAAGGTTTCTTTTTGTAGCGTGGGTCTTTTTCAAGTTCAGCGACGCAGGTGTCGACCACTTCTTTGACCTGCTTCATCTCGGTCGCACGGCTCACCATCGGAACCATGATCGAGAGGTTGGCCTTCTCGTTGGCGAATAACATCGCCTTGATCTGAGTTTTAAAGAGCTCGATATCTTTCAGGCAATAACGAAGCGCGCGAACACCCAAGAACGGGTTGTCTTCTTTTTCGATTTTGATGTACGGAATCGGTTTGTCTCCGCCGACATCAAGCGTGCGGATCACGACTTCTTTAGGCGCAAGTTTATTGAGCACGGTCTTGTATACGCGAAGCTGATCCTCAAGTGTCGGCGCCGTCTTGCGTTCCATGAACAAAAACTCGGTACGAAAGAGACCGATCCCTTCGGCATCGCCTTTTTCGACCGCATCCAGGTCCTTTTCGCTGCCGATGTTGGCGTAGAGCGAGATCATGTGCGCGTCTTTGGTTAGTGTCGGCTTGCCGCGCAGGAGCTGGACCTTCTGCTTGTCCGTGTATTGCAGGACCGCACGATCGGTAAAATACTTTTTCATCTCGAGGTCATTGAGCAGGAAGAGCGAGCCTTCCTCGCCGTCGAGAGCGATCTGGTCGTGCTTAGAAAACATGGTGGTCGCACGAGGGACGCCGGTCACGGCCGGAATACCGAGCGTGCGAGCGATGATCGCGGTGTGCGAGGTCTGGCCGCCTTTTTCGGTGATGATCGCGAGCACGTTCTTGCGATCCATCGTCATCGTTTGCGAAGGAGTGAGATCCTCTGCCACCAGGATGATTGGTGCGAGGAGTTTGCTCAGGCCCGGCTTCTCGCTTGGATTCAAGATGTCGAGGAGCTGAGTTTTGAGATCTTTAAGATCAAGCGCCCGTTCGCGCATGTAATCCGAGTCCGACGTCTCAAAAATTTGGATCTGGAGGCGGAACGATTTTTCGATCGCGCTCTCACTGGAGAGATGTTCTTGCTCGATCGCAAAGAGGATCGGTCCGATCAGTTCCTCGTCTTGCAATATCATAAAGTGCGCTTCGAAGATTTGCGATTCTTCTTCGCCGACTTCGGCTTTGGTTTTTTGGACCAAAGCTTCGATTTTGGCGAGGACTTTGCGTTGAGCTTGGCGGAACCGGGTGAGCTCGATCTCGACTCCCTGGCTTTTGACTTCGGCATGTTGGTGGACACTCGGATCGAAGACCCAAGCCTTACCTACGGCAATACCTTTAGAGACGCCGCTCCCTTGGGTCAGAGGTCGGTACGGATGCTGCGTCTGTCTTACCAGTTCTAGCAAGTTTAGCCCCCTCGAGTCTTCGGCTTAAACCTTGAACTCGTTATTGACGAGTTCGCTCAGTGTATCGCCCGCGACTTGCGCGTCTGGACCATCGATGATGAGAGTAAAAGGTTGGTCGTGTTTTAAACTCAAGCTCATGAGTGCCATGATCGATTTTGCGCTTTTGATTTGGCCGTTCACGACGATTTGAATGTTGGACTGAAACTCGGCCGCCTTTTTAGCGAGAACGCCTGCCGGACGAGCGTGCAATCCTTCTTTGTTTTTAATCTTCAGTTGAACTTCCATAGATTATCTCCTGTGGTGATATTCGATCCTGCGACCAATTGCAGTTTTGGAAATTGATCCGCGTTAGTGATGACGATCGGAGTAACGAGAGACTTCGCCTTCTTTTCGATGAGTGAGCGATCAAATTCGATCAGCTTTTGTCCCTTGGTGACTTTATCGCCTTGTTTGATGAATGCTTTGAAGCCTTCGCCGTTCATTTTCACGGTATCGATCCCGATGTGGATGAGGACTTCTAAACCTTCTTTAGATACGAGCCCCAAAGCATGGTGGGTGTGGAAGAGGGTGGCGACTTCGCCGTCAAACGGCGCGGTCACGACGTTTGAGGTCGGGAGGATCGCGATCGTTTTACCCATCATCTCTTGAGCGAAAGTTTGATCCGGGATCTGCGAGGCCGCGAGCACATTGCCGGTGAGAGGAGAACCGACGCCTTTGCCCGCGCCGTTTTGGCTTGGGAAAACGTCGCCGCCCATCGCGACGATTTTTTGGATCTCAGTTTTCAAGAAATCCGATTCCACGCCGAACACGATTTGCACGTTCTGGCCGGCTTTCATGATGCCCGATGCGCCGAGCGCTTTTAGTTTCTTCTCGTCGATCGCACCGGGGTTTTTGAGGCTCAAACGCAAGCGAGTGATGCAGGCTTCCATGGTTTGGATATTCTGAGCGCCACCGATGGCAACGAGTACGGCTGCCGCCTTTTCGACCAGGCTTGCCGGAGCCGAGGCGCCGTCGCCGGTTTGAGCGAGTATATCCGTGTCTTCGCGACCCGGGGTTTTGAAATCAAAGAAACCGATCGCCCAGTAAAATACCGAGAAGTACGCGACCGCCATGATCGGGCCAACCACCAAGAAGAGCATCGATACGTTCTTTTGGTTGAAGTATCCGAGGAACAAGTCGATGAGCGATGACGAGAACGTGTAGCCTAAATGAATGTCGAACGCCGAGGTCAGCATACCGGAGATAAACGCCAAGCACGCGTGCGCGATGTAGAGTGGCGGAGCGACGAAGATGAATGCGAATTCGATTGGCTCGGTGATGCCGGTGATGATCGAAGTCAAAGCGGCGGTGAGCATGATCCCGGCGACCATTTTTCGATTCTGCGGTTTCGCGCGCAAAGTCATCGCGAGAGCGGCAGCCGGAAGGCCAAAGATCATCATCGGGAACTCAGACGCCATGAAGCGGCCGGCAGACGGGTCTCCCGCGAAGTAACGAGTGGTTTCGCCGTGAACGACTTTGCCTGCCGCTGTCGTGAATTCGCCGAATTCATACAAGAAGCTTGGATAGAATACGTGGTGGAGACCGACCGGAATAAGCAAACGTTTGATCGAAGCGTAAATACTCGGACCGAACTCGGAGCCCATGACGGATACGCCGAAATTGTGGATGCCGGTTTGAATCGGAGGCCAAACCACGACGAACACCAGCGCGAGCGCGACCGATGCGAGTACCGACAAGATCGGAACGAGACGCTTGCCCGAAAAGAAGCCGAGTACCGGATGCAGTTTTACCGTGTGATAACGGTTGTACAAATTTGCGACGAGCGCGCCGACCATGATGCCGCCGAGTACGCCGGTGTTGATCGCTGTGTCGAGGTGGAGAATCTCACCGAAAGTCTTCAACACGGTGGTGAATGCAAAGAAGCCCGTAACTGCCGCGAGACCGGAGACACCCGCCGAGCCGGTGAAACCGACGGCGACGCCGACCGCGAAGATCAGCGACAGTTGTTCGAAAACGCTGAGACCGCTCGAGTAGAGGACCTTACCGATTTGATAGGAGATACTGGTTTCGTCTTTGGTGAAATCAGTGAACATCCGGCCGGCTGCGACCATGAGACCGGCTGCTGGAAGTACCGAAACGGGAAGCATTAACGCTTGGCCTAGGCGTTGCAGTTGCGTAAAGGCGCGGTTCCAAAAGGCAGGAGAATTCGTGTCTGATCGCATGCGGGTAAACTACTCGGTTACCCTATCATTTGACAAGCTCGATCATCCTAAAACGCGCGTAGATAACGCTGCGCGCGGCAGCGGGTCATTCTTCGTCGGAATCGTCGGTCGCGCTGCCGTTATTGTTATCGTTATCATTACGAAGGAGAATTTGGAATCTTCCGACTTTGAGTTTCGTCACCGCGTATGTGATCGTTTTTGCCGGATCGTTTGCAATCGTCATATTGAACTTTTGCAAAGACTCGCCTTCTTCACCGATTGAAGCTTTACCTGTTACTTTTTCATAAGTGGAGGCATCGGCAGCGGTCGGGGCTTTTACGTGACCAGTTTTTTCGAGGCTCACGATGTAGGTGTTGGTCGAGTAAGACTGTCCATCGATCGTCGCGTTTTTGCCCGGGCCGTTGTTGGTGATGTGCATTTTGAAGATATCGTCTTCAAACAAAACCGGAACGAAAGCCGTCGCGCCTTTTTTAGCCGGAAGGCTTGCAGCCCTCAAGTAGTAAAGCATGGAGATCACGCTCTGAACCTGACCTTGCACCGGTGCTTTGATGCCCTTGATGTTGATGCGGTCTTCCATCACGAGTTTTCCCTGCTTTTTGGTCTCGTTTTTGTTTCTGACCGAACGGTGGTAAGTAAAGAGACAGCTTTGATCTTTCGGATCGCAAACGTGAACCACGTCTTTTACTTCGTTGGCACCGTCTTCTTTGCCACGCTGGATATATTTTAATGTGCTCATCGTGTTGGCATCCATCGATGCATTGATATTATATTCGGTTGCGTATTGCTTGTGGGCAAGGGTGCCGGGAATGGTGGCAACATGCGCTTTCAAGGTCATGAGACCCGTCGTCGGATCGAGAGACGTGATTTCGCTCTCGAGATCGGCGGCGTTGATTTTCAATAGCAACAGACCTTTCCACTGAAGGTGATACTTAATCTTTTCGCCTTGTTTGAACGGAACGTTTTGAACCGCGTTTGCGAATGAAGTTTGAAGAAAAAGAGCAGCCAGCAGCAATAGAGATGAATTACGCATTGCGTTAATATAAACAACGAATCTCTTAAACTCAAATTGAATTCCTACGGTATACGCGATTCAACCTTTTTCGTTGTATCCGCGTCAATTTTTCGTTGCCGGGTGCTGCAATTCTCGATCTAATAAATCCCATGAGTAAGACACCAGTGATTGTATTCGGGGACAGTTCAGCCGCCGTTTTTTTGATCTCTCAGCTCTTAAAACGCGAAGAAGAGGTGGTTTGGGCCAAAGGTACTGGCGCACGCTTGATGCCCGTTATGCCTTATTTAAAAAGCGAATTGGCTCTGGGCGCCATGCTCGACTCTTACAGCGTATTCTCGGACGAAATCTTGGCACAACCTGTAGAAAAGGGCTGCTTTCACCGAGTCTTTAAAAAAGGTTTTAAGCTTCCGCCCTACATGCGCTCGAGCAATGTTGATGCGCAGCTAGAAGCCTTTAACGAGTCGGTTTGGAAACCGGAGCAACTGAACCTGGGTACGTCTGAATTCCGTATCCGCGGCGTCTCTCCTGCCATGGCCGAAGACTTCCTCCGCAAAGTTTTTGAAACCCATCCGTCGATCACTCACTTGAGCGTAGGCCCGATCGTCGAGCTTGAGATTTATGAGCACGGCGGCGAAGTCCAATTCGCCAGCGGGCTCAAAACCAAGTTCAAACAGTTCTACTACTGCGACTCGATCCAGGAGCTCAAACACTTGCCTAAACTCGGCACCGTGATGAAGCATCAGATGGGTTCGACCAAATCCGCGAATCGTATGAGCGCCCTTCAAGTGGTGTTCTCTCACAAAGATGAGATGCCGTACCCCCAGGACACGGGTTTTGTGATTCCGATGAACCGCGACGCGGGCGAGGAATTCGATCGTGACGTTCTCGGCTATTTTACCGACTCTAAGCGGAGTGTTTGGACCGTATTCATGAAAGTGGATGAGACCGAAGAAAACCACGAGATCATGAAAAAGCTGCGTAAATTGAAGCAATCGTTGAACCGTGCGTTCGGCGCGGAGACCGATTCGGCAACTGAGTTCAGCCGCACCGTCGAAAAAGAGCAAGTTCGTTTTGAATCCGCTTTCTTGGTGATCGATAACCACAGCAAGCCGTCAGACTCGAACGCGGATTTCGTCCTGATGACCGATTCATTCGGTTTCAGCCACGCGCTTGAGACCTTGGCGAACTTGTTTTCCATTCCGGCGATGGAATTCGAAACGGCTTCTGCGGATGCGCAATCGAATGCGATCCTCGAAGACATGCCAACCAATACTCTTTAAGTGAGCTGCCGCGATGCGGGCTTGAAGACGAGCGCGGCGGTCTTGATTTGCATCCCCTCTCGGGCTTGCGACAGCACCTTGAGTGCGTGCCGGAGCGTGATTCCGGTCGTGACGATGTCGTCGACGAGCAAAATCTTTTTAGGTAGTTTCATATCGCGAACAAGCTCGAACGGCTCGTGCGAAAACTCGCGATCGAGGCGGTCTTTCATTGCTTGATTGAGATGGGGTGAAGGGTCGGCGGCGTGCGGACGCTTCAGTCTGAGCGCGCGACAGACGGGGACGCGCAGTTTTTTCCGGAACATCTCGGCGATTGCAGTTGCCGACTCAAAGCCTCTCGACCAAGAACGCGGTTGATGCTGAGGAATCGGCACTATGGCCTCGAACTTTTCTTCCCGCAAGCAGAGCATCAGAGTCGGGTCGACTCGAAAAAGCAGATTCTCGAGCTTTCCCGATCCCGTCTGCTTCCACTGTCTGAAAGTCCGGTAGATGATCTCGTTTCCGAACCAGAGGGAGTAGAAGACGGTATTATCAAAGATGCCCGGATGAGGTTTGGAGTAATGGATCCATTCCGCTTTACAGAAGGAGCAGAGCGTTTTGTGTTGAAATGCCCCGCAGCCGACGCATATAAACGGCTGGAAGAGTGCGGGGAGTTTTAAGAGAGTTGGATTGAGCATGCTTAATAAAGTAGCAATCGCCGTGCCTACGGAGCTGAATTAAATATCAATTTATTGAAAATAAAAAAGGGAAGCCGAACCGGCTTCCCTTTCGATTTTATGTTTTGAACTCGGTCTTACATCCAGCTTGGAATAGCGATGTTGGATTTGTACGGGTTCAATGCTTCTTGGTCGCCGAGTAAGTCCATGATTTGATCTACGGAGATCATCTCCGGAGTTTTGATCAAAGACTCAACGAGGCCGAGGGTCGGGCTCTCGGCACGGTGACGTACTGCGAGCGCCATATTCACGGCGGCGTTCATGTCGAGTTTACCGAAGCCGTAGGTAGCGTTCCAAGCTTTGCTTGGAGACGGATTTCCGTTGGCATCGACGTTTGCGGCGGTATCGCTCAGGATTTTGCGAACAGCAGCTGGGTTCAAGTCGCTCTTGATTTGGAACAAGATCGCGGTTGCACCGGTTGCGTGAGGGCTAGACATCGAAGTTCCGCTCATGGACACGAATTTGCCGCCTGGAACGGAAGAGATGATATTTTTACCCGGTGCTCCCGCGTCCGGTTTCTGAGTTTCTTGACCTTTGTATTTACCCGGTCCACGGCTCGAGAACGACGTGATTTTTCCGTCTTCTTGAGTAGCCGCCATCGCGTAAGTCAATGGATGCTCGTGTGGAGTGGTGATCGTGCCTGGCTTTGGACCTGCGTTACCCGCAGACCAGACCGGCATGACGTTTGCCGCTTCCCAGGCCGCGATTGCACGGTAGAAAGGCTCTTGATCCGAAGCGCCGCCTGAGTTCCAAGAGTTGTTCACGGCGCGTGGCTGATCGTTGGTGTTCGGGTTTTTGTCCGGATCGAGCATGAACTGCATGCCTTCGAGTGCTTCAGACAAGCTGCCGAGAGCGCCAGCGACCATGAGTTGCGCTTCCGGTGCCATACCCATCGGGCCGTTTGGATTGGTACCGACCATGGTGCCCGCGGTGTGAGTTCCGTGCTCGTCGTAATCGACTGCATCGCCGACCGCGTGCTTGCGCGCATCATAGAACAATTTAATTTTGCCTTGGAGGGCAGGGTGTTTTCCGTCGACGCCCGTGTCGACGCTGCCGATCACGACACCTTTACCCAAGTAATCCGGGTGAGCTGCGCGCATTTGATCGACTTTCATGTCTTTCAAATCGTACGGGTACTCGCCACGGGCAGGGAACACCGCCGCCGACTTGGTGACCGGATCGTGTGCGACTTTTACGTCCATGTAGATCTTGGTCACATTAGGAATATTTGCGATGGCTTCGAGACCTTTTTTAGTCGCGACACCTGAGAAGCTCGCGCTGATGTATTGAACGCCAATGATGTTGAGCTCAGACTTGGCAAGACGTTGGTTTTGAAGCGCGCTTTGCACTTGGGCGTACTGAGTACGAGTGTGGTCTTGAAGATAAGACACGACTTCTTGGTGGTTGTAACGGTGAGGCATCTTGGCATTGCGAGACGGAGTGATATCCATCAATGCAACGAAAGGAACGCTGCTCAAATTAGATTGGCGGATCTTTGGATCCAGTTTCAGATTGTTGTTTTGTGCCATCGCCCCGTTGCCGAATGCGAGAGCGAGAATGACGAATGTAAATTTCATTTAGTGGTGTTCTCCCTGATGGTTGTTGTTCCCAGAGAGAAAAGTATCGGCGTGTTTTTAGGTTTGCAACTGCTATTGTGAGTAATTCATGACGCACGCTGCGCGCAGAACTGCCTTGAGTTAGCCTTCGTTATGGTACGGATGACCTTCGATATAAGAAGTAGCGCGGTAAAGTTGCTCGACGAGGACGAGGCGCGCGAGTTCGTGCGAAAAAGTTTGAGCTCCGAAGCCGATCTTGAGCGATGCGCGCTTCAAAAGTTCGTCACCTAAACCCAATCCGCTCCCGATTAAAAAAACGGGTGTTTTACCTTGGTCGAATTCCGCTTCGAGTTTCTTGGACCAATCGACGGTGGTCAGGGGTTTTCCGGATTCATCGAGGCAAGCGATAGTGATATTACGGCCATGAGAAGCTTGAAAAGCCTTCGATTCGATGAGTTCGAGCACCATTGCCGATTCCTTTCCGGTCACGCGCGCGCGAACCGCATCGGATTTTTGCTCTACCGGTAAAGGTTTGAGCTCGTAGGTTTTGAAATCTACATAGCGTTGAAGACGCTTCGAAAATTCACCCACCGCCGCCTCGAATCCCGGCGTTTTGAGTTTTCCAAAGCAAATCAGCGCTACCGACTTCATGTGGGCCTATCGTATTTAATCTTACTGTTGAATCGGAGTAATGTAGAGCTCTTGCGGAATGGAAACGCGCTTTGCGTCGAACCAGAGGTTCTCGATGTCGTAATAATCTCGAAGAGCATCATGGAATACGTGTACCACCACGTCACCGTAGTCGATCACAATCCAACGGCCGTCCTTGTAACCTTCAACGCTGATCGGTTTGAACTCCGATTCTTCAAGCTCGATACAAATCGAGTCGGCGATGGCTTGAACTTGGCGGTCGGATTGGCCTGAGCAAATCACAAAGTAATCAGTGAAGCTTGAAACCGGGCGAAGATCGAGGACTTTGATGCTCTCGGCTTTCTTGTTCGCAGCTGCTTGAACGCTCAAGAACGCTTTCGCGAGAGAAACCTCGTCGACTTCGATCACGACGGTTTCTTGTCCGCGGTGGTCTCTTGTGTTTTCGCTTTTGATGTTTTTAGCCATAAATTTTATTGCTCTCAATATATTCTCTCACGGAACGCGGGAGAAAGGGTTTTAATTCGTCTGATTTGCCGACCGCGACTTTTTCGCGGATCTCGGTCGAGGAAATCTCTTTTGCAGGCGTGTTCACCCGCACCATATTCATCGGAAGCGGGGTCGAGTCTTTGTGCCCTTCGCGCTCAAGGACGATCCAGTCGCAAAGTTCGAGGATCTGAGGATAACGGTTCCATTGCGGAAGTTTCGCAACTTGGTCGGTTCCGATCACGAATGCGAGTTTGAGATACTGAGCTTTCAATCTTTCGATCAATTGCCAGGAGTACCCGCACTTGATTTCGCCCTCGATATCCGAGACATGAATCTGCTTATCAATCCCAGCAAACGCCGCACGAGTCATCTCTAATCGAGTTTTATACGGGGTGACGTTGTTTTTGAGAGGGGTTCCATAGGACGGAACCACCAACACCGATTTTACGCCAGGATTTTTAAGCAGGGCCTTTGCCGCGTCGACGTGACCCAAGTGGGGCGGGTCGAACATCCCACCGAAGATGGCTACATGATCGCGAAATGACGTAATCATTTCATCGCCTCTGGGCCGTAGCTTTCGGGACCGAGTTTCTCCCACACGGTGTGGATCAGGTCGAGAACTCCGTCGCCCGAAGCGCACGAGATCGCGTAAGGCTCTTTATTGAGGAGTTTGCGAGTCGATTTCTTGGCACCCTCTTCGTAGAGCGCTTTGAATTCAGCGCGCACGTCGTTCAAAAACTGCGGCTGCCCCCGGAAGAGATCGCTCTTGTTGATCACGATCACTTCGTCTTTATCGGCCAGATCCGGGTTGAAGAGCTCGAGCTCCTTACGAATCGCTTTATAGAGACGGAACATTTCGGCGGCGCCTTTTTTTGCGCTCGCGCCTTCCTCTTCGTCCGGCACGGTCGTGAAATCGAGGAGGTGGGTACCATCAAGCAAATGCACGGTGATCTTGGTGCGCTCAATGTGTTTCAAAAATTTATGTCCGAGGCCTAAGCCCTTGTGTGCGCCCTCGATTAGTCCTGGAATGTCGGCAACGACAAAGCTCTTGAACTCAGCGACTTTGACAACGCCCAAGTTTGGAGTGAGTGTGGTAAAAGGATAATCCGCGATCTTTGGATGAGCGGCGCTCATGCGCGAAATCAGCGTCGACTTGCCTGCATTCGGATAGCCGACGAGGCTCGCGTCCGCGAGGAGTTTCAGTTCGAGTTTGAGCGTGCGTTCTTCGCCTTCTTCGCCGGGTTGCGCGAACTTTGGAGCTTGGAACGTAGCGGTCACGAAGTGAGTGTTGCCCTTGCCACCGCGACCGCCTTTGGCTGCAACCCAGCGTTGGCCGTCATCGGTGAAGTCAAAGAGCACTTCGTCCGTTTCCATGTCTTTAATCATCGTGCCGACCGGGATTTTGATCTCGACGCTCGCGCCGTCGCGGCCGGCTTTGTTTTTGCCCGAACCGTGCAAGCCGTTCTCAGCTTTGTAAGAGCGTTTAAAGCGTAAGTCTTGGAGCGTGCCGAGTTGCGTGGTGGATACAAACGTAATGTCGCCGCCTTTGCCGCCATCGCCACCGTCCGGACCGCCACGAGGAATGAACTTCTCACGACGAAAAGAGACGCAGCCTGGTCCGCCGTGCCCGGCTGAAATCTTCAGTGTTGTTTCGTCGATAAATCTCATGTGATTGGGGGAGTTGAGTTTTAATCAAAAAAAAACCGGGAATTTATCGTCCCCGGTTTTTTTAAAATCTTTTACATCGTTATAGCACCGTCACTCGTCAGAGTGACAAAACAAACAGCCTAGGCCGCTGAATAGACAGAGACTTTTTGTCTCTTCTGGTCTTTGTACTCGAACTTCACAACGCCTTCGATCAGAGCGAACAAAGTGAAGTCGCGGCCGATGCCGACGTTCTTACCTGCGTGGAACTGAGTTCCCACTTGGCGAACGAGGATCTCACCGCTTTTTACGGTTTGACCGCCGAAGCGCTTCACGCCGCGCATCTTTGGATTGCTATCACGACCGTTTTTTGTACTACCACCGGCTTTTTTGTGTGCCATTGTCTGGTTTCCTTCTGCCCGCCCGCGTGTCCTCGATCTAACGAGTGTCCATCGCGTGACTGGGATTTAAATTAGATTAAGCTTTCGCCTTAGTTGTTTTCTTTGCAGGCGCTTTTTTTACCGCAGTTGCGGAAGCGGCGCCTTCAGTTTTAGCTGCGGCTGCCATGCGCTTGCGTGAACCCAGAGTCTTAGTCTGACGAGCTGGACCTTTTGGCTTGAGGTTCGTGAAGAACTTGGCCAACTTGACCTTCTTGTCTGCTGCAGACAATTCTGTTTTCAAAGATGCTCCGTTGGTCAAACCAGTCACGAGCAATTGTGTTTGCTCCTGACGGTGACCTTGAGTGCGGCGATATTGTTTACGACGCTTCATCTTGATGATTAGAATTTTCTTGTCGCGACCTTGGGCAATGATCTCAGCGGTTACGGTTGCACCCGAAACGTAAGGTTGGCCAATGGTCACTTCTGAATTGGATTCAGAAGGGTTGCTCACGAAGAGAACTTTATCAAACGTAATTGTAGTACCGACTTCCCCAGCGAGCTTTTCAATTTGAATGAATTCTCCAGCCTGGACGCGGACTTGCTTTCCACCTGTTTCAATAACTGCGTACATAGAGGGGTAGTTTTGTCTCAATGAAGCTTCAAAGTCAAGAATAGATTCGAGACTTTAGCGAGGCGAATCCAGGGGATGCGACTCGGGTCTCATCGGTGCTTCTTTGAAGTGTCAGACTAAAATAGTCTGACGCAAGTTTTCATCCAAAATCATTGAAGTTTCAGCCGTCATCTCCGTCGTCGTTATTGTCGTACTCGGATTTGGGGGGCGGTGGTAGCTCTTCGCTCGTTACTAAAACCGGCCAAAGAACAAACTTCCCAGCAGAAATCGGATCTTCGACTTGATAGGTCAAATTATGGCCGCCACTCGATACTTTGGTTGGGATCGTGTGGCTGACGGCGAGGTTACCGATGTAGATTCCATTCACTGTTACACCTGCCGAATAGCTTAAGGTTTCCGTTGATTCGGCTTCCGAAGAGATGTAAAAGCGCCCGCCAACCGGCACGCTAAACGCTTCTTGAACGTTCCGACCACCGTAGTTTTTACCGATTTGATACTCGTTGATGTAGCGGGTGAGGAACTCCACCTGAACTCGCTCCAAAAGCGCTCTGACTTGCGGCGAGTGACCGATTGACTTGCTAAATACACGTAAGAAAGTGAGGCCGCGACTGATTTGTGGAATGGTCTCCAAAATCGTGCCTGCTTCGAGGGTCAGCCAGGCTTGCGGCTTCATGTTGTTCTCGATCGCCCGATCAAAGATTCGATTTTGAAGGCGTGCGGCGATAAGCATTTCGTTCAATGCCCGAATCGGGCTTTCTTTTCCGTCCACGAAAATCTTGCTTTGATCCTTGATAGAATCTTTTAAAAGCGGCTCGAATTCTGTTTTTACTGAGTTGATGTGAGTGGGATTCGAAACCGTCGAAGTAAAGGGCATGAAGGTGCGAATATTTTTCGGAATGAACACGCCTTGAATGGGGTTCAATTTGTCGTATTGAACTAAGTAGTTGTAAGGGATGTTCATGCTTTGATCGACGCCCGTTCCGATTTTGAGATTCATCCAAGGAGTCCTGAACGGGTTCAAGTCGTAAGTCACCGCGCCGATTTGAGTGAGCTGATCGGCCGAGACTAGGATCGTACGAGACTCGGTCTCGCTCACTGGAATCTGAAGGGCGACGTCATACTCCATTGCCGAGTAGCCCTTCTCGTTCATATGTAGCTGAAGTTGCCGAAGGCCCTTGAAGTTTTTTATGTCTTCAGTGGCGACTCGTTCCTTCATCGAACTCATGATCAACTCCAAGTCGCTATGGTATGGAAGTCGATCGGGTTGATCATTGTAAACGTCACATGCGATAGCCCGAATGGTAGATGCAAAAACAAGAATGAATAACGTTAGGGAGGCCCAATTCCCAGTAGATTTCCCAAGCATGGGCCCATTGTGAGCGTGCTGACTGTTTGCGTCAATATTATTGTCGGTAGGAGTGTCGAATCAATCCCAAAAATTGCACAACCTTGTAGATCACTCTTCTATTTACACGCTAGCAATTTTAGGGAATAGTTCCAATAAATTACACGTTAGACCTGCAGTTACAGCAGAGGAGATTAAGAGATGGACTCTTGGAATCAGTGGATGAATTCGCCAATCATTTTTGGCGTGCTCGGTTTGATCGTCGCGGCGTTTTTTTACTTTCGAGTAAAATCATTGAGCGACGGTAACGACACCATGAAGCGTATTGCGAGCTACATTCGCGAAGGAGCGATGGCGTTCCTTAATCGCCAGTATAAAGTTTTGGCTGTATACGCCGTTGTCGTATTTATCGCAATCGGCATCGGCCTCGGATGGTTGGCCGCTGGGTCATTCTTCCTCGGCGCATTCTTGAGCTTGCTTGCAGGCTTCATCGGAATGAAAGCAGCCACCTACGCGAACGTGCGTACGACTGAAGCAGCTCGCACCGGTATCAAGGCAAACGCACTGTTAACCGCGCTCGACGGGGGCGCCGTGATGGGTCTTTCAGTTGCGGGCTTAGGTTTGATCGGTCTTGGCGTGGTGTACATGGTTTTTAAAGATCACGCTGAATTGTCACCGATACTCCACTCATTTGCAGTAGGTGCTTCATCGATCGCGCTTTTTGCTCGTATCGGTGGCGGTATCTACACTAAAGCAGCCGACGTCGGATCCGACATCGCTGGTAAAGTGATCGAAGGTATTCCTGAAGATGACCCACGTAACCCAGGCGTCGTCGCGGACAACGTCGGCGATAACGTCGGCGACGTCGCGGGTATGGGGGCGGACATTTATGAATCCATGATCGCGGCGATCGTTGCTGCGATGGCGATTGCGATCACCGCATCTAACGGTCAAATGCAACAGCTCGTTCAAGGCGACGAAGCGACCAACAAACTTGCGGCAATCGGTTTGCCACTCTTGCTCTCGGGCTTGGGATGCGCCGTCTCGATTATCTGTATCTTCATCGCACGTGCCATGAAAACCATGAACCCGGCAGTTGTTTTGCGCGGGAGTTTGATCATGCCTCCGATTTTGTTGGCGGTAGTATCGTTTATCGTGATGAACGTGCTTGGAATCACTCAATCGGTGACCGCGATTATCGCGATGGGTGCTGTCGGTGGAGCAATTATCGGTCTCGTGACCGACTACTACACATCGGCAAATCCAGTGGCTAAGATCGCTCGGGCGTCTACGACGGGTGCGGGTACCAACTTGATTCAAGGTTTGGCCGTCGGTATGGAATCAACGGCGATCCCAATGTTGGTGGTCGCGATCGTTGCTTATCTTTCTAACAAATACTTGGGCCTCTACGGGATCGCTCTCTCTGCAGTCGGGATGCTCGGGGGTACGGCAGTCGTCATGACTGTCGATGCTTACGGGCCCATCTCGGACAACGCAGGCGGTATCTCTGAGATGTCGGCACTCGGTAAAGAAGTGCGCGATATCACCGACGAACTCGATTCAGTGGGTAACACTACTGCTGCGATCGGTAAGGGATTTGCGATCGGTTCGGCGATTCTGACCGTTCTCGCGCTCTTCTCGGCGTTCAACCTCGAAGTCAATCACGTCCGCGAAGCCGCGGGCATGGGCAATATCGTTCTCGCGATCACCGATCCAAACATCCTGATCGGTATCCTCGTCGGCTCGATCCTTCCGTTCCTCGTGGGTTCCACCACGATGCTCGCGGTTGGTCGCGCAGCGGGCGCGATCGTGGAAGAGATTCGCCGGCAGTTCAAAGAAATTCCGGGCCTCATGCAGCTTAAGGCTGACCCGGAACCGAAAAAAATCGTCGATATCGCGACCGCGGCGGCACTCAAAGAAATGGTGTTGCCTGGTTTGATCGCGGTCGTGGCTCCGCCACTCGTCGGGTTCACCATGGGCCCAGCGGCGCTCGCGGGCGTGCTTGCGGGCGCGCTTGCAGTCGGAGCGACGCTCTCTCTCTACATGGCTAACGCCGGCGGAGCATGGGATAACGCTAAAAAGTTCATCGAAAAAGGCGGCCTCCCAGGTCACAAGAAGGGTGGAGACGTCCACAAGAACGCGGTCGTTGGCGATATGGTCGGCGACCCGTTCAAGGACACCTCGGGTCCGGGTATCGCGATTTTGATCAAAGTGATGAGCGTCGTATCGCTCCTCATCGCTCCGTTGATCGCGAAACTGTAAAAGGTCGTCGCCAACTTGTTGTTAAGTTTGGCTGGAGTTTAAAATGAAAATGCGCTGGAGGCACTTCCCGCCAGGGCATTTTTTATGTGAAGAAAAGGGTCTCACCGGGTGGACATCGATCCACCCGGTGAGCGGAATCTGTCTTTAAGGGTTGGTTTCTTAGGGTTAAGTAAAGACGACTCCTGTCTACACTTTCTATTTTACCTTTGTTAGAGGGCGTTCACAATCCGTGTCAGGACTGACAAAATAGTAAATTAACTTAATTTAAAGTGGCCTTGAATCTCCTGGTGATTCTCCAGTTCTGACCGTTCTCTTAATTGCACTGGCTGAACTCTGGCTGGCGTTTTCTTCAGAAAACATGTAGAGATGAGGTCTATGAAAAACGCTTATTTTCTAGTCCTCGCTGCAACTTCTCTCGTATCCGTAACCGCTTTCGCGGGTCGCGAAGTAAAATGCCAAGCCGTCAAAATCGAAAAAGAAATGGGCAACATCAAAACTATCAACTTCACCGTCGCGAATCACGGCGCTAGCAAAGCTTCGATTTCTCATATCGGCGAAAACAACGCCGTCGAGACTCGCGAGTACCAAGGCGGGTTGTTTCAGTCTTGGTCCGACGAAGACGAGCTGTATTGGTACAATTCTACCGATCTCGGTACGATCGACGGCGCATGGGTGACCTCTGAAGTTACTCTCGTTAAAAAGGAACGCTCGAAGGCAGCGAAAGCAACTTGGGTGTTGCGCAAAATTTTGCGCAAAAAGTACGGAGGCTCTGGTTGTATCGTGGACGAAGACTTTGGCTGTGCTGAAAAGACCGAGCTTGCCGGTGAATCTGCGATGATTTGCAGCGACTCTGCCGATATTCCATCTAAGCCGTCGATTGCTACTCAAGATGCGATCGACTCTGATCCTTGCAACCCTAAAAATTAAGGTGGCTCTTCATCGCTGATGTGAACGAAAGAAGTGAGCGCTTTACGCTAATCCAGGGGCTTATTCCGGCTGGCGCGGTTCAGGCGATCACGAATCGCTAGACCTAACCCCGACGTCGGCTCGGGCACGTCGGCTAAAATCCAGTCCACGGTTTGATCTTCGTCGAGTTCTCGCAGTGACAAAAAAAGTCGCTGTGCGATTTCTTGCGGCACCGCCTGATGCGAGAGCTCGATAACTTTAACCGGGTTAAACGTATTCCAAAAACTATCCAAAAGTGGTCCTGTTGAGAGGATGCCGACTTTTTTGCCTTTGAGCTCGTTCGGTACCGCGACCATGGATGGCACCATCTGAGAGAACGGGCGGAGCGTGAGAATGAGAGGCTTCGTCGGAGCGTAATGCTCGTCAAGCATACCCGGAGCGACGGCTCCTTGCTTTTGTATTTGTGTTTGCGCGATTCCCGGTGTGGGCGTGACCGGAGTGCCGATGAGCCTCTCGATTTCATCGGCGGCGATTTTGCCCGGACGTAGAATCTTAACCGTAAACGGTTCGTCGATAATCTGGATGATCGTCGACTCCACACCCACGGTGCAGGGGCCACCATCAATAATGAGCTGGATTTGTCCACCGAGCTCGCGGTACACATGCTGCGCCCGAGTGGGTGAGATGCGTCCGAAGAGGTTGGCGCTTGGAGCGGCGAGCGGAAACTTCGTGGCCGCAAGCACTTGCTGAAACGCCAGGTGAGCCGGGCAGCGAATACCGACGGTCGGCTGGCCGCTCGTCACGACGTCTGGAATCGAAAGACCTTTCGGTAAAACAAGCGTCAGAGGGCCCGGCCAGTAACGCGCGATCAAGAGCTCGATCTTCGCACGGTTTTTCCAGGTCGCGACCTGAGGAGCAATTGTCCCTTCAAGCGAAAGTGACGCGAGCGGACCTGCGGGACTTTGCAGATGTTGATCGGAGACGTGCACGATCAGCGGGTCAAAGGCTGGACGTTGCTTCACGTTGAATATTTCTTTTACGGCGTTGGCGTTATGAGCATTCGCTGCCAAACCATACACCGTCTCTGTCGGAAGGCCGACGACTTCTCCAGCTTTTAAGAGTTGGGCTGCTTCTTGAATCGCATCGGAGGTGGCGAGGTGAATTCGAGTGGTAAACCGCATCTACTTGCTCGGAGTTTTGCCTGCGGCAGCGTTACCAATGAGCGGCTCCAAAACTTTTTCCATCTTCATACCGCGTGACCCTTTGATGAGGACGTGGTCGCCGTCTTTGATCGCAGGTTTGAGCGTCTGCACCAGCGCATCGTGGGTGTCGAAGTGTTGGACGGCGTTGTAGGACTGCTTTTTTAGCTCGTCCTGTAGCCACTTCATGCGCGCGCCGAAAAGCCAAACCGACTTGACGTTTGTCGCGCGGATGACCGGCGCTAGTGCGCGATGGAAGAGTTCCTCGTCGGAGCCGAGTTCGAGCATATCGCCTAAAACAGCATGGGTTTGGTGTCCCGTTGCGCGCGACTGGAGAAGCTGAAGCGCGGCTTTAACCGACGTCGGATTGGAGTTGTAGTAGTCACCGATCACCTCGGCCCCGTTTGGGAGCGTATAAAGCTCCGTCCGGCCAAAAGCGGTTTTAAAGGTCTGAAGGCCGGTTTGAATCTGCTCTGGAGTTATTTCAAAAAACGTTGCCATCGAAACCGCGGCGAGTAAGTTGTGAGCATGGTGCTCGCCCGGGATCGGGCTTGCGAGAGAGAGCAAGCCGCCTGGAAGATGAATCTGAACGCGCGAGTCGGCAGCTGAGTAATCGGCGGTGAGATCGGGATGGACGCCGATTGGTATGTGGCAACTCAGACAGTAAGTGACGTAAGCGTTTCGACGAAGGCGGGTTGCGTGTCCGAGGTACCAGCGCAAGACAAACTCATCGTTCAGGTTGATCGCCATCGGTTTCTCGCGAGTGAGTGCGTAGTCGAGCGCTTTTAATTCTTCGCTCGCTGCGATTTCCACAGTCTTCAGTTGGTGGAGATGCTCGGGACCGTTCGCGGTCAGAATCACGTGGGTCGGTTGAACGACCGCTAGGTGCTGTTCCATCGCCCCGATCTCGTCGATGCCGATTTCAACGACCGCGATTTGATCTTTACCTTGCAAGCGGAGGAGGGTGAGCGGGATTCCTAAGAACCCGTTCAGGCTGCCTTCGGTTTTTAAAACGTTTACGTACTTGCCAAGAAGGATGCTAGAGAGCAATTCCTTGGTCGTGGTCTTGCCGACCGCACCGACAACGGCGATGACCGGAATCGAAAAACTTTCGCGGAAGGCTTGAGCGAGCTTGCGAATCGAAGCCATGCTGGACTGCACTTGGAAGATAGCGGCTTTGCCCGGATTCTCGACCGGTTTTTCGGTGAGGATCGCGGCGGCGCCCTTTTGTATCGCCTGACCGATAAAGTCATGACCATCGAATTGATCGCCTTTGATGGCCACGAACAGGCAGTCGGGTTTGATAGCGCGTGAATCGGTGATGATTTCCGAAATTGGCGCGTCACTAGTGGCGGCTTGCGGCGTAATGTGCAGAATAGAAGCAATTTTAGATGTCGTCCAAGCAAAGGGCATCGTCTTTACTATACACGACTTAGTCATAAAAAGAACCCAGGTTGGAAGCCAACCTGGGTTCTTTGAAATTTGGAATCAGCGAAGATTACTTCGCGGTAGCAAGCTCGTCGTCGATTACTTCTGAGAACGCTTCGATTGGAAGCGCGCCGCTCAGGAGTTGACCGTTGATGAAGAAAGTCGGAGTCGAACGAACGCCCAACTTCTCGCCGTAAGCCTGGTCTTTCTTCACGAAGTCGGCATACTTGTGGCCGTCGAAGCATTCTTTGAACTTCTTCTCATCGGCACCGGCTGCTTTAGCGTGTTTAGCCAAGTTTTCAGAATCGAGTTTGTCTTGGTTAGCAAATGCGATGTCGTGGAACTTCCAGAACTTGTCTTTGCCTTGGTCGAATACGCACATCGATGCTTCAGACGCTGGACCCGCGTCTTTGTGCATCGGGAGTGGGAAGTGTTTGAAAGCGATACGGACTTTGTTGCCGTATTTCTTGTGCACTTCCTGAACGGTCTTCGCTGCGCGACCGCAGAACGGACATTGGAAGTCGGAGAACTCAACGATGGTGACTTTCGCGCTTTCGCCGCCTTCAATCGGTGCTTGGCCGATATCGACTTGAATGTTGGATTTAGGCTTCTTGAAGTAAACTTCAATCGGTGAGTTCTTAGTGAGTTTTGCAACGTAAGCTTGAACCATATCGTCGCGCTTTTGCTCTTTCATGTAAGAGTAAATGCGTTCTTTGACTTGGTCGTTGATGTTGCTCTCCGGGATGTTCTTTTCTTTAACGAATTTTTTATACTCAGAATCAGAGATCTTGATATCGCCTTTGGTGATCTTTTTAGCGATGAACTCGTCAGTGGTCGCGATGCCTTCTTTTTTGGCTTCCGCGCCGAGAACTTTATCTTGAACCATTTTGTTCAACTGGCCGATTTTCAAATCGTACTCTTGCTTCTTGATTTGCATGAGCTCGAGTTGAGCGTCGCCGATAAGTTGGTCTTCGGTGATCTCTTCGCCGTTAATTTTTGCGACGATGCCTGGTTTAGGCGCGTCCTTATAAACGAAATTTACTTTTGCTTTTGCACTGTCGCTGGTGCATGCCGCGAAAACCGCGAGGGCGAATGCACATGCTACTGACAGGCTCACAATACGTTTGCTGTTCATCTTGAGTGGTCCTTTCATCGAGTTGACTAATAGGACTATGGTAGGAGCGAAACCTAAGGTACGCAAGATTAAAGGGGTTTTTTGCCCGCGGCATTTTTGACTTATAGCGTTTGAACTAAATCGTGAATTCGAATCAGACCTAACGCATAGCCCCGATCATTGACGACGGGCAATACACTGATTTGGCTCTCGCGCTCTTCCATTTTACGGAGTGCATCGAAGGCGAGGAGCATCGGACTGACTGAAATTGGCTTCGCTGTCATAATGTCGCGCGCTAAAAGTTGGAAAAAACGTTCTTTATGTGAGAGAGCGCGGCGAATATCGCCATCGGTGATGATTCCCACCAGCGTCGCCTGATCCACGACAAGAACGGCCCCAAGCTTACGCTCGGTCGAAAGTTTAAGAACTTCGTCCATGGTGGCGGTTGCCGTCACGCTTGGAGCTTTCGACAGAGGATGCATGAGGTCTGAAACTTTGAGTTGTAAACGGCGTCCGAGCGATCCGCCCGGATGGTTACGCGCAAAATCTTCGGCGGTAAAGCCGCGCATTTGCATGAGTGCGATGGCGATGGCGTCGGTGATCGCGAGTGCGACCGTCGTGCTCGTGGTGGGCGCCAGATGATGCGGGCAAGCTTCCTCGGTGACCGAAGCATCGATCCAAAATTTACATTTTTCGCCGAGGCGAGACTGCGGATTTCCGCCGATTCCGATCATCGGCGTGTTCCGCGTTTCAAAGAATGGGAGAAGACCCACAAGCTCGTCGGTGTTGCCGGTGTAGCTGATCGCGATGACCACGTCTTGCTTGGACAGGACACCTAGGTCGCCGTGCATGGCTTCGGTCGGATGAAGATAAATTGCCGGAGTGCCGGTGCTCGAAAGCGTCGCCGCGAACTTCGCCGCGATTTTGCCCGACTTGCCGACACCGCAAACGAGGACTTTGCCGCCATTGCGGGTGCGATCCAAAATCAGGTTCAACGCGTTTTCAACCGTACGCGATTTAGCTTCGTTGGCCTCAAGGCGCGCGAGGCTCTCTTGAAGGGCGTTGGATTCCACCTTTAAAACACGGCAAAATTCTTTGAAGCTCATGGCTCTATGATACACTAAAAGGCATGAAAGTCTGTATCAAAGCTATCACCGTATTGACGCTTGCGATGCTGTCGGTTTCGCCCCTGGGGTTGACCGGTTGCATGAGCGCGTACAAAAAATCAGTGGGCGGTGATTCGGAGCAAGTTTTTTCGAAGATATTTCTCGCCGATTATTCGTTCGCGTGGGAAGCGGCGGTCGAGGCTTTGAAGGCGAGTCCGATGGATGTCGTGAACCGTGAAAACGGCACGCTTCAAACCAAGTGGATCGATAATACCGCCGAGCGGAACCTGATCGACTCAGCCGGGTCGGTGAGCCCGTACGTGAAGGCGCAATACCGCGTGCGCGTGACTCTCGCGAAAGGGTTTTACGAAGGCCAACAGTCGGTGCGGGTGAGCGTGCAAAAAGAACAGCAGTTCCAGCGCGACGTGCTTGAGGGTTGGAAGAATCTGGAGACCGACGGCATTCAGGAGAACTCGCTCTTGTATCGCATCGGCAAGCTTGTCGAATTCAAAAATAAGATTCAGAACATCGAGAATCAAAAGCTGAAGCAAGAGATGGATAGCACCTCGCTGGATTCATCAACGAACCCGTAAATCAGTTTTTTCTAATTTAGTATTACGAGTTCAAAAGATTCTCGAACTCTTTGAGGAGCTCTTCGTCTGACTTCTCGGAAACCGGGCTTGCGTTTACAGTTGGAGCTGCCGATGCGGGAGCTGCCGATGCGGGAGCTGCCGATGCGGCTTTCTCGGCTGCAGGTGACGGAGCCGCTGCTTTGGCTTCAGGCTTTGCTGTCGCTTCAGTCGCAGGCGATGGAACCGCGGTGAGAGTCGGACCGGGGACGCCCGGTTTCGCGCCCAGGCTGTTCTCGACCGAGTCGACGAGCTTCTCGAAATTGTCCTCTTTCCCGGCTGCAACCGCGGCTTTCGGTGCGACAGTCGGTTCGATCTTCGGTTCCGCGGTAGCGATCGGCGATTCGCCATCGAGAAGGGTGTCGATCGTCTTCTTGTCGAGAGAAGTGGTCGATTTCTTCGCCGCTTCGATCGTCTGCTTTTCTTCTTTCGGAGAAGGGCCGTCGCCTGGGATCACGGTTTCAACGACAGGCTCGGCTGCACTGGCAGGAATCACGGTTGCGTTCATTCCGTTGTCTTCAAGGCGTTTTTTAAGCGTGTTGTTTTCTTGCTGCAAGCGTTTCAGGTTGGCAAGGTCGTCCTCAAAGAGAGCGTATTCTTCGAGGCGTTCTTCGAGGTTTTTAATCTTTTTAAGCAACTCGTCCTGCCCCGCGCTCATGGCGTTGCTGTTTTGAAGCGCTTTTTGGTTCTGCTTCAGATTCTCGATCTCTTCGAGGAGGCGAGTCTTCTCGACGTTAATGTTTACGACGAGCGTTTCTTTTTGAACGAGTTGGCCTTCGAGTGCTTTCAGGCGCTCGAACAGATCGCCTGGAACTCCGCCACCGGGAGCGCCGCTAAAACTTGCGCCTGTTGAAACCGTTTCGGAAGTGACATTGAAAGGAACGGATCCGTCAGCGGCCGGTGCGACGCCTGCTTCAGCACCGCGAAGTGCGAAGAGATTTTGAATTTTATTCGGGTCGATGGCCTCGTTTCCGAGAAGGCCGAAAAGTTGCGTGCGCACGAACTGCGCCTCATTGATGAGCTGATTCAAATAAGCTTTCACCACGCCGGAAGGAACCTGGCTGCGAGCTGCGCCAAGACGACGGCGTTTGATCACCCAGTGATAACAATAGGCGGAGAGAAGGGTAAAAATTCCGGCGCCACCGAGTAATAGAAATTCTTCTGTGAATTTAGAGTAAAAATAAATGAATGAGTGCATAGACCCAGGGTCCCTCCTAGACCGAGGACGGAGAATCCTCTACATTACTGAGTTTAAAGGATCTGTCATTGGGGGTCAAACGCGATCGGGGCCATTGCGACTCCGCGATTGCCGTCGTCAATGATTTGACTTAAGCTAGACCTCATGCCGAAGCCTTCTGCACCTAAACTCGATATGGAATACGAAGCACTTCTTGCCTATGCCGTGGAAGCGGCGTTCGAGGCGGGCAAAGTAATGCGCAAGCACTTTACCCGCAAGCTTCGCGTTCGCGAAAAGGGCAAATTGGGATTAGTGACCAACGCCGACATCGAAGCCGAAGCGGTCGCACTGAAGGTGTTGAAGAAGGCGCAACCGCATTTTGCGCTTCTGACCGAAGAGACTCACTCCAAAGGGACGATGGGTTCGAAGGATTTGGGAATGTGGATTGTCGATCCGCTTGATGGCACCACTAACTTTGTCCACCGGTTCCCGATGTTTTGCACGACGATTGCGGCTCAGGTCGGTAAAGAGATTGTCGCAGCGGTCACTTACCATCCGATTTTGGACGATCTCTACACCGCGGTTCGCGGCAAAGGTGCTTACGTCAACGGTACTCGCATGAAAGTTTCGAGCACGGCGAAGATTTGTGAATCTCTGCTGTCGACCGGATTCACTTATCAACAGCACAAAGCGCTTCACACCGAAATGTCGTCGTTCGAAAAGCTTTCGGGCTCGGCGCGTGCGGTTCGCCGGCCGGGTAGTGCGGCGCTTGATCTTGCGTACACAGCGCGTGGTGTGTTTGACGGCTTTTGGGAGCGCCATCTGTCGCCCTGGGACGTTGCTGCCGGATCTCTGCTTGTTTCCGAGGCGGGTGGAATGGTCACCGATTTCGATGGTGACAAATTTAACGCTCACGGCGACGAAGTGCTCGCTTCAAACGGTTTGCTCCACAAGCAGATCATGCGGAAGATTTGAATTTTCTGTAAGGCCCCTATTTAAATACAGGGGATAGCGTGTGCCTAACCTGTTACAACTGTTCCAGTTGAGCAACGCCCCCAATCTTTGAAGAAAATACAGCTTTGGAGTTTGGCCTTGAATAAAGTGATGCGTCGTATTAAATTTCGTGTGTTTAATAATTAGATCGAGCTTTAACCCATGAGTCCGGGCTTGCATCGAAACACGAAGGGCTTGGGCCGTTAGATGCGCGGAAAGCATTAACGATTGAATAAGAATGTGAGGCACAGAATGAAAAAAATTATTTTTGGTTTAATAGCGACCACGTCCATTTCGGCTTTTGCAAGCGACTTTACAATGGTAAGAGGCAGTGACAATACGATTTCTGTCCAAGGTTGTGGATATGCTGAGGTAAGTGATGTCATGATTAAACCCTCTATCACAGGAGATCATAAACTTACCTCCCGATGTCTGCCGATTTTCTGTCTTTATAGGAATGAAACACCATACGCTATATTTAATACGGGAACAAAATGGACTATAGCGCTAAGCGCTCGGGACGCTAGTAGGGATTCAAAAAGTCCAGTTTTCAAAGGGAGTCCGCAATTTGATCGGAGGTTCGATAAAGTTTTAAATAAAGGTATTAAAACCAAGGCGGAACGCGACAACCTTATCCAGAAGTATCTCAACGACGGAGTTTGTAAGGGCGTTCATTTTGACCAGAATATTCCATCTGTTTAATTCTCTAGTTTGATCGATTGGGTATTTCAACCGAACTCGTTAACTCAAGCGCAATTCTTTCTTCACCAATTCATCGAACGCGTTTTTCAGTATTTTCGTGATCGGACCGGCTTTGCCGCCGCTGATTTTTTTGCCATCGAGATCAAACACCGGTAAAACTTCTTTGAGCGAACTCGACACGAATACTTCATCGGCTTCGTACAAGTAGTTTTTGGGATAACGAACTTCGCGGCACGGGATGCCGAGCTCAACGCAAAGATCGATGATCGCGCGGCGAGTGACGCCGTCGAGAATTCCGACATCCAGAGGAGACGTCGCGACGATGCCGCGGTTGACGTAAAAAATGTTGTAAGTCGTGCCTTCGGTCATGAAGCCTTGGTAATCGAGCATAAGGGCGTCGTCGTAGCCTGCGTCGGCTGCGGTGAGGTAAGCAAGCAAGCTGTTTAAGTAGTTGCCTGATTTCATCGCCGGATCGAGAGCGTTTGGAAGGTTGCGCGTGCGCGCGGAGATCTGGAGTTTTCCGCCTTGGTCAAAGGGCTTGTTCGGAAACATCGAAATCGGCTCGACGTAGATCACGTAAAGATAAGGTGTCTCCACGTTCTTCAATCCGAATCCGATTTTACCGGCGCCGCGAGAAATGACGATGCGGCAGTAAACGTCTTCATGTGCTTTCCCCGGTTGAGCACGGAAGTGTTCGATCGAACGCAAAATTTCGCGTTCGTACTCTGCGATCGGCTGGCTAAACTCCATCTGACAAAGAGCGGCAGATTTTTCGAGGCGTTTCAAATGTTCTTTCAAGCGGAACGGTTTGCCCTGATAGGTGCGGACCACCTCATACAGACTGTCGCCGTATAAGAAACTACGGTCGAAAACGGAGACATTTGCCTCCGAAACCGGCACGAATTGGCCATTAATGTTGATCACGGTCGATCTGGTATTGTTCAGAACGGTGTTTTGAATTTGAGCAGGCATAGGATAAGCTTAGCAGAATTGATATGATTGAGAACTCCGAATCCCTTTTGCCAAGAGGCGAAATCAGAGCTTTTACTTTGGGCGTTGAGGACGAATCTCTAAACGAGATGGACCGCCTGCTTCAAACCCTTGGGATTCAAGTAGTGGGTAAGGTCAATGCGCCCGTCCGCCGGATCAACGCTGGGACCTATTTCGGGATCGGAAAGCTCGAAGAAATTAAAAACCAAGCCGAGGTTGAAGGCGGTGGTACCGACGTGTTCATCATGGACGTGGAGCTTTCGCCCCGTCAGCTCCAAAACGTGGAGAAGGCGCTCGGCAAACCGGTGCTCGACCGAGCAGGTGTTATTTTGGAAATCTTTTCGCGTCATGCGCGCACTCGTGAGTCTAAAACCCAGGTGGAGCTCGCAAAGCTTCAATACATTCTGCCGCGACTCGTGCGTTTGTGGAGTCACTTTGAACGACAACGTGGCGGTGGTGGCGGCGGAGGTGGTGGAGCCAACCGCGGGATGGGCGAGAAACAGATTGAAGTCGACCGTCGTCTCGTTAAAAAACGCATCGGCATTTTGAAACAACATCTCCTTGAGATCGAAAAAGAGCGCCGAGTGCAGCGAGGCTCTCGAAACAACCTCATGAAGGTCGCGCTCGTCGGCTACACCAACGCCGGTAAGTCGACACTGCTTAATGCTCTGACTGAGAGCAAAGTATTGGTCGAAGATAAATTGTTTGCGACTCTCGATGCAACAGTGCGTGCATTGAACCCCGATAGTCACCCGCCAGTGGTGGCGATCGATACGGTGGGGTTCATTCAAAACATTCCAACCAGCCTGATCGCAAGTTTCAAATCGACGCTTGAGGAAATCACCGAAGCCGATCTCATCGTACATGTCGTGGATGCGTCGTCGGATCACGCGCGCGAGCAGTACGAAACCACTCGCGAAGTCCTAAAAGAGCTCAAGTGCGAAGACAAAGAAACGATGGTCGTTCTGAACAAAATGGATTTACTCAAAGGCCCGGGCCGCATCAATCAGTCGCGCGCGGTGATCCCGGGAGCTTATCGTCTCTCCGCTCTCGATCAAGCAGCGGTCCGCGCATTGCGTGCAAAAATTCTCGATCACTTTAAAGCCAAGATGCAAGTTTGGGATCTCGTCATCCCGTATACCGAAGGCAAGCTCCTTTCTAAAATTCAGCAGTTCGGCGCCGTCGGGCAGACGCGGTATCTCGAGAAAGGAATTTTCCTTCAAGTGAAGTTAGACGAGTCGCTCGCGAAAAAACTGGGAGTGCAAAAGCATGCAACCAATCCGAAATCGAAATAGCTTTGTATCGGCAGTCTTGACCTCAATGTTTGCGCTAACTGCGGCCCACGCGGCGGAACCAACCGCGTCTTCGTCCTCGGTTGCGACATTGGCGCAGGCACCAGCGCCGGTCATGGACAAATTTCGTACGCCTGCGCGGCTGTACGGTACCGCTTACAGCGTAAAGATTAAACTCAAGCGCGGTGAGTTTAATTGGGTCGTGCCCGTTTGGATCAAGCCCGATCAAAAAACGAGCAGCTTCGACCCCGCCACGATGGGGCTCATGGGTTGGGCGGAACCGAAGTTTAATTTCGATGAAGTATCGCTTTCGGGCGAGAAGCTCGCGAAGTTACGTTATGCATCCCAAAAATCCGAGTGGGCTTATTTTCCGGATTACGCCAAGAGCTGCTGCGTCGGCGTCATCGGACAGGATGTTTTAAAAGGCTTCCAAATTTATTTCGATCCGCGCCCGCCGGCTCACCTCGAGTGGACCCGCTTGTCATCGTTCGAGCAAAACCGCAGTTCGCGTCCGAAGAAAATTTCGGAATCCGATTTGCGTGGAATCTTCAACGTTCAAGGGACGATTTTCCAGGAACGCGATCTCACCGCGATTCCCTATACGTTAAACCTTGAGGAGAACTGGCTGGAGTTCGACGATAAGGTGGTTCCGCCGAAAACCTTTCGTGCTTCGACGCTGTTTCAGTATGAGTTCCTTCCGCCCGCCCGCAATGTGCAGGTTCACGGAATTTCGGGCGACGTATCCGCTTCGGCCGCAAAAGTCGGTTTAAAGTCTGGCGCCACTCTGATCGCGATCAACGGAGATCCGATCGGTAAGCTCGACCGCTTGGAGCTCGACCAAATCCTTAAAGGTAAAAAGAAGGATCTGATTACCATCACGATGAATGCCGGCAAGGACGCCGGTGGCAAAACGACCTCGAAGGACGTCACTTTTGATTTTAAGAAAAACACCTTCTCTACAACTGAGCCGGTTCCGAGTCATCCTCGTTGAACCGAAAATCCCCGAGAACATCGGCGCAACCGCAAGGTTGCTTGAAAACTACGACGTCGGTAGCGGCGCGCTCGTCAATCCTAAGGTCGAGTTCAAAACGGGCAAAGCGACCTATCTCGCGACCGGTCCGTCGATCGAGCGTTTGAAGTCATTGCCGGTATACGATGCTCTTGAAGGAGCGGTCGAAGGCTATACCGCCGTCGTCGGTTTTACCGCTCGTGCCGGAAATACCCGCAAGCTCAGCATCAAACTCGAAGACATCGGCAAAAAACTAAAAAGTAAAGTTGCATTAGTATTCGGCCGCGAGGACTATTGCCTTTCCAAAGAAGAGACGCAAGTCTGCACCCATCTCTGCGCGCTCGATACGAGCACGAAGTTTCCGGCCTTAAATTTAAGCCACTCCGTTGCAGTGGTGCTCTCTAATTTATTTTTGCAAGATCACGCCTCTAGGCGTGGGCACTTTGCCCTGTCGACAACGGAGCAGATGGCGCCGATGTTCGATCACCTGCGCGAGATGCTGGTTCAGGTGGGGTATAAGGGGTCGGGAAATCCGGATCGCGTGCTGGAGAAACTGAAAAAGATTTTCCAGCGTTCCGAACTCACCAAACAGGACATCGCTCTCTTGCGCGGCGTTTACTCAAAAGTTATTTTCAATATCGAAAAAGCCTGAGATGATGGCCGCATGAAAACCACACTTAAGATTAGGATCGGTACTTTAACTCTTTTTGGTGCATTAAGCGCAAACGCCGCGATTTTGAACGGCACCGTAACCGGAACCGGGATGCTCAGTTGCATGATGTATAACTTCACCGGTCAGGATCAGGTTCTGGATCAGGTTCAGTATCAATACATGTGTAATGGCATGATGCAGTTCCAATTCACTTCGGGCTTCGGTGTCCTCGTGCGCAACGGTAGCAGCTATTGGCACACCAATGGTCCGATGACGATGAACTGCGCGTTACCGATCTACGGCCAGTGTATGGGCTATACTCATCCGGCGCCTACGCCGATTCCGACGCCAACCGCGTTTCCGGTCGACGGCGAACAAGCTCAGCAAGAATAGTATCGAATTAAATTTTAGACGAGCACTTGAGATCTTGAGTGGTCGTCATATTGAGATCCGGAATCTCGCTGATGAACGTCCCTTTGAATGCTTCCGAGGCGCGAGTCGTGAGGTCTGCCGGCATCACGAAATAAAGATTCACGCCCGTTTGGGATGAAATCCATTTTGCGAGATCGCGTTGTGGCGAAGCCGTGCGCTTCAAATCGAGTTTGTCGGTCGGAGTCGCGCCGGTATGCGTGTCGGCTTCACTGCTATAATAGAAGGTTCCGCGCTGCTCGCTCAGGATCTCGACCAGGATGTGGTCTTTAAACTCCGGATCCAAAAAGGCGCAGTCGATCTTTACGGTGGCTGCGAAAGAGAGAGCTGAGAAGAGGCCTGCAACGAGAACAGCGAGTAATGATTTCATCCTAATTTTAAGGATACGGCTTTTTTGGAGAGCGTCAAATCGAAGCCGGAAGCGAGGAGCTTTTGGGTGAGCTTTTGGCGGAGTTCGAACGGGCTTTCGATCTTTTTAAAGCGGGTTTTAAGCAAGGATTTTTCCACGACTTGGAGCGCACGCTCGAGCTCTTCGTCAGCATCGGGTTTATTGGAATCTTTTTGTGATTCCAAGCCTTTCTCTTTAAGCTTGAGCGCAATGTAGCGCTGGCCTTTGGCCCGGCGCTGGTAATCGCGCACTAAAATTCCGGCGTAGCGCTCATCATCGATAACTTTTTGCCGCTCCAACTGATTCAGCGCGTCCTGAATAGCCGGTTCGACGACCAAGCGACGCTCTTCATCCATCACGCGGGCCGGGCCCTTGGCCTTGCGAAAAAGGTAAGCATACATTTTGGCGCGCGAGGTTTCGCGACGGGAGCAGTAGTTCATGGCAAGGTCGTAGAAATCTTTTGTCGTCGTGGGGAGGCGACGCTCGTAAACCGTCGATTTCGGTCTGAAGTTAGATTTGCGTTGGCGATATGAATTCACGATCCCCACTCCGATCTCAGGACCGCATAGTGATGCGTATCCCAGAAGCGTCCTTTACTCAAGATACGCTGTCTCTGCGCACCTTCAAAAGTCATGCCTGCACGTTCCATCACTTTACCGCTTCGGGAATTTGTTTTTCGTAGTTTTTGAAAATGTAGTCGGTAATGAATTTCCGGGTGTCTTCCAGGGTTTTGTGCGAGTCCCACAAAACGAAACACTTCATCTCGCCCGGCATATTTGTAGATGTGCGGCGCGTCTTCGAGCTTCACCGCTCTGAGAATTGCCTATTCGTTTGTAGTTGAGGAGGGGTCCACATCTCGCGAATGTAGCATGTTTTATCAATTGATTCCAAAATCCGACTTCGATACCGTTTTTGCATGATTACTTTAATTGCTACTTTGATGGGGATTCACAGTACACCGGCGCTCGCACAAGCTTATCCGGCTGACGGGCCATTTTATTCCGGAAACTACGCGACCGGGCAAGCTCAAGCCCACCGGACGGCGCGTGGAACTCAGGCGCTCAAGTTCGTATCGTACAACGTCGCGATGGGCGAGAACACCGACAAAGTCATCGAAGATCTAAAAAATATTTCGGCCGTGAAAGACGCCGACTTCATTCAAGTGCAGGAAGTCGTTGGGATCAAAGGCGGCGGCGGAAACGATCTCGATAAGATCGCGCGCGCTCTGAAAATGAACTACGTATTCGCTCCTGCGACCGTGCTTTTCGATAAAGATTACGGAAACGGAATTCTCAGCCGTTGGCCGATCGGTCAGTTCCACAAATTCTTGCTTCCGCTTTCGGATGCGGACAATCAACGCATCGCCGTCGGTACGGTCGCTAACATCAACGGCAAGATGATTCGGGTTTACTCGATCCATCTGACGGTTAAGTTCAAAGACTCGTTTGGCGGCGAAGGCTCTCGTGCTGAACAAGTGAACGGGGCCCTCGCTCCGATTGAAAAGCTTCAATCGCTTCCGACCTACATCTCAGGCGACTTCAACAACTTCAACCCGATGGGTTGGAGTAAAGTGAAAAAACTTTTCGACGGTTACAAGTACGCGCAAGTTCCGGACAACGGCTGGACCTTTAAGACCCGTAAGCTCACGCTCGATCATGCTTTCGAGCGCGGCTTTAACGGAATCAAAAGCGGAGTTGCGTACGAAGCGGTCGGCAGCGATCACGTACCGATTTGGGCTACGCTCGAGTTGCCGTAGCTGTTATCTCCATTTTTGTGGAAGGTTAGGCCAAACTTGCGCTGTATAGATCTGCAAGCAGAGTTTCGCACCTTGCACGAATCCCACTTTGGTCGGCGTCTCGAAAATTTTGGATTCGGACCGCACCTTCGCGACGAATTTTTCCGCCTGAGCGAGCAACGCCGCGTTATCGATCTCTTTGGTCGGCGACATATCCAATCCTGACTCGAGGTTGATGTATTCCGAAATCGCGTCCACGTTGTGGGTCATCGGCGAAACACGCTTGCCGTCGACGATGATCATCTTCGCGTGCATCAATTGAGGGCCTTGATGCTGCCAAATCACGGCGCCGTACTTCATCAGTTCTCCCGCTTGGCGTTCGAACACGAGTGACGAGTCTTTAACGTCGGTCGCGTGCGGAGCGGCCGTGTAGACGATCAGGCGCACATGGCGATCACGAATCGCGCGCAGGAGAGCTGCCTTTGTTTTCGGCGTCAGAGTAATGTAAGGAGAGACGATGATGATCTCGCCGTTCACTTCAGCGGAGTCGATCAAATCAACGATCGTCTGTTCGGTGCCGGTGACTTTGCCTTTGTACGCGACCGAATCGTGGAAAAAATGCACTTCGCCGATCGGTTCCATTTTGGCGATCCAGTTTTGACGAACGTGTTTTCCGGTCTTGGCCGCATTGATCATGACATCCAAGTATTTTTGGAGACGAACACGGCCGGCTGCCGCTTGCTCCGCTGTGATGTGGCTCAAATCGAGTGGCACGGTTTTCGGATCACCCCAGACTTGTTCGTAATATCCCCAACCGTCTTCGACGATCGGCCCTTGGACCAATTCTTCGATGCTGCGGTAAGGTTGCCCCCATTTCTGGAGGCTGAAATTGGCGTTTTGCATGTTGCGATCGCTCAAGTCGATGACGTTGAGTTCGCGAAAGAGCGCCATCTTATCGTGCGTACGCTTGTAGGTGAGGAGTTTCAACCAAGTCTTCCACTTGCTGCGGTCGACGGGGTTGTAGATGCGGATTTCGACGCCGTCATCGATGGCGGCTTTGAGCATTGCCGGATCCAGGTTGCCGTCGAGCCATTTCGAGGGGGCCCAGCCATCCATCACCAACCTGACTTTCACGCCCAACTTGGCTTTGTACCAGTAGGCCGCGATCGCCGTTGGTCCGATTTTTTTGCCGTCGATCATGTAATAGATCGACGCGATTTCTTTGTTTTCATTTTCGATCATGTCCCAACGGATGTCACCCGAGTCTTGATCGTCGTACACGAGAATACCTTTGTTACCGTAAGCGCGATCGGTGCGTTCTTTTGACGCCCTCAACGCCCATTCCGCCGCGGCGGTTGGGTTCAGCATCTTGACGTATTTAGCTTGGTTCGCGAGCATCCTCTGCTGCAACTCCTCGCTGTCGGCGATCACTTTTACTTGCGCGCCTACCAAGGCTTCTTTCTTAACCGAGAGGGCCATGTTTTCGGAAGGGAAGAACGAAGAGTTGAAGTCTTCTTGTCCGCCGTTGATATCCATCAACACCATGGGTTTGCCGACGGCCGCGACTTCGCTGATCGACCCGCCGCCGCTCTTGGTGACGACGACGGTTGAAGCCTTCATGTAGTTCAAGAGGTCGGCGTTAGGCATCAGTTTATGAATGCGTAGGTCCACGTTCTTCGGCAGCCTCAGTTTGAGAAGTGAGAGACGGGTGTAGTTCATCGTGCTCTTGCCGGTGACGGCGACGATCTGCACGGGTTGCGATTTGAAGCTGTCGGCGATGGATTTTACCACATCCCCGAAGTTACCCACGCCTGCCGACCCGCTCACGAGGACGACGAGTGGAACGTCCGCTCTGAGGTTGTTAGCTTTTAAGAACGCGAGACGCGAGTCGTTATCCAATTTGTCGAGAGTGGCGGCTTTCACCGGCATCCCAATGGTCGTAACGCGATCCGTTGGGAACCCGCGCGCAAGCCATGCGTTGCGGATCGTCTCGTGCGGAACGAAGCTCATTTCAAGGCGCTCGCCGAGGCGTTGAAAGTAGTAGGCGTTCACGAAATCAGTCATGATCTGCCCGAGTGCGACGTTTTTAAGCTCGCCGTTGTCGCGCAAGTGGATGAGCGCTTCGGTTGCGTGCATGAAAGTCGAGATCACGACTTGGGGCTGCTCTTTCTTGATGAACTCTAACATCCGCAGCGGCTTGTTTTCATTTACGAGCGGCATGTCACCGAGAGAGCCGATTTTTTCGCCTTTATCGACGTACCACTTGAACCACTTGTCGTATCCTTCCGGATTGAACTTGGTCGAAATCTCATAATTGAGCTTGCCGATAAAATTCGTGATCGGGTTCATTTTTTCGCGGACGTCATACTCGACGATTTCGGCATCCGGATTGATGCGTTTGATTTCATCTTCGACGGCTTTCATCGCCGCCCAATGGCCGCGCCCAATCGATGCCCAGATGATCATGATCTTGGTCGGCTTGGCGGCATGGACGACCGAAATCTGAATGAATAAAATAAGCGTAGAGAGAAAAGCAGCGAAGAGTTTTTTCATAGCATGGAATTTCTATCATATTGATTGAGTCTTGAATATCGTTAATTTTAAATAGTTCAAATTTAATAATCGCGATTAAACGAAATCGATTGAGGGGCGGCGGAACAAGCTAGGGCGAATGGGTCTGTGAGCGAATTTATTCGAATAGACGAGCGCATTTCCACGCGAGTCCGCGCGGCGCGGGACGATCGCCTTCGGTGCTGATGCGGATGGCTTTGTGCAAATCCGGCTGAATTGACGGATTACCCATAATCCAGTCTGCGATCTCAGTTGGGTTGTGATCTTTGTGAAAGTCGATTTGATTCTCGATCAAACGGTTGGAGAGTTCGGTATTGTCGAAAAGCTCTTTTGCTTTTTCACCGACTTTGTGTTCGTCGCGAAGAACGGCTGCGAGATCGGCCGCTTCGTACTCCATCGCGTTATAACGCTCTTGTGCGCCGTTGTTATCGAGGAGGATGAGAGGTTTTCTCTGATAGAAAAGCTCCATCGGAGTGAGGCCACCAGACTTTGAAATAATTAGGTCCGAAATCCGCATGAAGTTAAAGAGCACTTCTTGCGGCACCATGTGGGTCGTTAAAAGATTGATGTTGTGACGAAGATTGGGCTTTAAAGTATCGAGCTTGCGATAGGTTTCGTTGTTGCGTCCGCAAACGGCGATGATTTGAAGTTCCTCGTCGGGCATAGAGACTTCAAGAGCTTTGATCATTGCGACGAAATTACCGACGCCGTTTGAACCGCCGCTGATCAAAATAGTCCTTATATCCGGCTTTAAGCCCTGCTTTTGACGAAATTGATTGAGTTCGATATCGGTGCGGGTCTCTTTGGTCGATGGGTTGATCGGTAGTCCCGAGGCGTTAACACGGTTGGAAGGTACGCCGCGGTCGATCCAGAGATTGCGAAGCTTAGGCGTTCCGACAAAGGCCATGTCCACTTGAAGAGCGAGCTTTGCGAAGTAAGTTTCATTGACAAGATCGGTGTGAACCCAGCCGACCGGGATTCCCTTTAGGTTACCGAGCTCGCGTTGTTTGATTAAAAACTCGGTAGCGTCGTGGTAACACGATACGATGGCATCCGGCTTGATGACAGCGACGTCTTGGAGGAATTTTGGCGCGTTGAATTTACCGCCGAGGCCCATATCGCCCATGGATTCTTTGCTGCGGGCGAGGCTTAAGTAGTGACGGTACATGGAATCGTAAAAATCGGGAAAATTGCGAGCCAGGATTCTTTGGCCGCGTTTCAGGACCAATGTCGTCACCGGGTTTACGTATTCTAGCATGTCTTTAACGATGACCTGCGTGCCCGGGAAACGCTCCTTTAAGTCCATTTCGATGCCCTCGGCGGCAGTTGTCGTGCCGCGGCCGATGCCGACGTGCAGAAGGAGGATGGTCTTTGGATGATCCGCTTGCGCGGGCGTAATACCGGTGAGCAACGAGAACAAGATCAGGGATGCCGAGAAGAGCTGACGCAACATAGCGCTCAACTTATACCATTAAACGATGCAATGATCATCGATTATTTACACTAAAAATATTTAATTTATGAATTCGCACCCGGTACAACGAATTTAGTTTAACTTCGATGCATTAGCGGTTCATTACGCGCTGGAGTTGCTTTTCGTGAATGAGCCCGACCGGAAAACGGTCGTCGGCTCGAAGCAAACCGTAGAGGGCATCGGGATGGGCGGAGTTAAAACGTTCGAGGAGATCGCGAATCGTGGCGTGAACGCCTCGGCGTAACTTCTCCTCTTCTTCGGCATTGATGGCGCTGACCGGGAGATGCTGGGCGAGTTCCGGAATCCGCATCACAAACTTCAATCCGGACGCAGGAGCACCCGTCGTCAGTTGTTCAATCGCATCCGTCATAGAAGCAGCTTGAGCGACGGTAAGATCGCTGGAGGCGGTTCTGCGCAGGCTCTTGAGATGCGCGAGAGTGCCCGCCTTCGTGGCAAGATCCTCGGCGAGCGTGCGCACGTAAGTGCCGCTCTCGCAGCGCACGTTGAAATTGAGCCCGGTCGGTGAGAGCGCAGACAGTTTGAACTCATAAATTTTCTTAAGTACCGCTTCGCGTTCGACATCCCGGCCTTCGCGTGCGAGATGATAGAGCGGACGACCGTCGATTTTTTTGGCCGAGTACATCGGAGGAGTTTGCAGGTAGCTCTCCCGTACGAACTCGTCTGCCAGTGCCTGCCAGTCGTTCAAAGAGAGCGGGGGAACCACGGCTTCTTCGACTATCTTGCCGGTGTAATCCGCGCTATCAGTGCGTGCGCCCAGCTGAATATGACCCGAGTAGGACTTTTGCGAGCGAAGGTAAACGTTAGCGAGCTTCGTCGCTTCGCCGTAGAAAATGACGAGCATGCCGGTCGCGAATGGGTCGAGAGTTCCGCCATGGCCGATTTTAAATCCCCACGGAAGCCGCTCGCCCATGCTCAGAGCTTTACGAATCTTAAACGCGACGTCGTTAGACGTAATGCCCTCGGGTTTATCGATCAGGAGCGCACCCGATTGCGGAAACGCCGGATCGAACGTCGTGTTTTTTTTTGGCTTGGCTCTGACTTCGGACATCGGCTTACTCTTTTGGAGTAGCGGCGGCTTTAGATTTTTTCTCTTCTTCGAGCTGTTTCAGGATTTCAGCGACGCGAAGGGTGTTCTCGAGACCTTTGTCTTCCTTGAACTGAAGGTCGGGCATCATGCGCAAGTTCATGATCTGGCTGATCTGGCGTTTCAGGTAGCCCTTTGCCGAGTTCAAACCGTCGAGCGCGATTTTCGTGATTTCCGGATCCGATTTGTTCTCCGCGATCGAGAGGACTGAAAAGAAAACGGTCGCAAGCTTCACGTCGCGGGTGATTTGCACGTCCGTGATGGTGATCGACGGGACGCGTGGGTCTTTCAACTCACGATTTACCAGGACCGCGAGTTCGTCCTTCATCATCGATCTAATTCTATTAAGTCTAATTTCATCCATACAACTTCTTTCAATCCTACTGACTTGAACGATGTTTTATTTTAAGAGGCCATGGATGGCCAGGAGCGAATAAACTTAAAATAAAATAACCAACTCCAATCTAATCTATAGCTCCTGAGTGATCATATCGACTTGATATGCCTCGATCAGGTCGCCGACTTTAATGTCGTTGTAGCCGTCGATGCCCATACCGCACTCGTAGCCTTGAGCTACTTCGCGCGCATCGTCTTTGAAGCGCTTGAGCGATGAGAGCTTGCCATCATAGATGATGCGGCTGTCACGCAGCAAACGCACGTTCGCGTTACGCTGAAGTTTGCCGTCGACCACGAAGCAACCTGCGATCGTTCCCGCTTTTGGAAGCGAGAACGTCTGACGGACTTCCGCACGGCCCAGGTAAGTCTCGACCTTTTTCTTGTCAAGGAGACCCGCCATCGCGTTTTTCACGTCGTCTAAAAGCTCGTAAATGATGGTGTAGGACTTGATCTCTACGCCTTCAGACTCGGCAACGCCGCGAGCCTTGGTCTCAGGACGGACGTTAAAGCCGACGATGATCGCGTCAGACGCGTTCGCGAGCATCACGTCGCTCTCGGTGATCCCGCCGGTTCCGGCATGAATGACCTTGACCTTCACTTTGTCGGTCGATTGCTTGATCAAGCTATCACGAACGGCTTCCATTGAACCGAACACGTCGGTCTTGAGGACCACGCGCAGTTCTTTGACGTCGCCGGCCGCCGCTTTAGCAAACAAGTCTTCGAGAGACGCTTTAGATGACTTCGATTTCTTCTCGCGAGCTTCGTTGATACGATGCTGAACAAGTGTTGTCGCCGCTTTTTCGTCTTCCACCGCATCGAATTGCTCGGACGCGTTTGGAGTGCCATCCAAGCCTAAGATCTCGGCGGCCATACCTGGCTCGACGATTTTGACTTGTTCGCCTAAGTGGTTGGTCATCGCTTTTACGCGTCCCCATTGAGTGCCGCTGACCACGATATCCCCATGGTGGAGCGTGCCGCGATTAACGAGGACCGATGCAACCGGACCACGGCCCTTCTCAAGGCGCGCCTCGAGGACGACGCCGCGAGCAAGCGCGTTCTTGTTGGCTTTAAGGTCTTCGACTTCGGCAGTGAGGAGAATCGCTTCCAGTAATTTGTCGATGTTGGTGCCCTTGAGCGCCGACACTGGAATGAACATGGTCTGTCCGCCCCAGTCCTCGGCCAAGAGATCCAACTCGGCGAGAGCTTGTTTGATTTTCTCCGGGTTTGCTCCCGGCTTGTCGATCTTGTTGACTGCGACGATGATCGGCACTTCCGCCGCTTTGGCGTGAGCCAAAGCTTCACGTGTCTGCGGCATGACGCCGTCGTCTGCGGAGACAACGAGGATGACGATATCGGTAACATTCGCACCGCGAGCGCGCATGTTGGTGAACGCTTCGTGGCCGGGAGTATCGATGAACGTGATCATTTTGCCGTCTTTGGTAATCGTGTAAGCGCCGATGTGCTGCGTGATCCCGCCTGCCTCGCCAGCGGCGACGTTTGCCGAGCGGATAGAGTCGAGGAGGGTGGTCTTACCGTGGTCGACATGACCCATGATGGTCACGACCGGTGGGCGGTGCTCGAGCTGATCGGCGGTATCCTCCTCCTGGGCGAGGATGCTGTCTTCTTTGAATGCGATGTTTTTAACTTCGTACTGGAACTCGTTAGCAATGACGGTGGCGGTGTCGAAGTCGATCGTTTGGTTCACGGTCGCCATCGTGCCCATCATCATCAATTTTTTGATGACGTCGTTTGCTTTCGCGTTCAGCTGGGCCGCGAATTCACCTACGGTGATGGTGTCACCCATTTGCACTACGCGTTTGTGCGCAGCCGCGACGGTTATTTCAGTTTTCTGAATGCTTTTACCCACGGGTGCCTTCTTCCGTTTAGGAATGAAGATCATTTCCTTCTTACGATAGTCCGTGAACTTCACGTCTTCAGGTTTGATCTCGGTGTCGAAAGCTTTAGGGCCGCGCTTACGCGCTTCTTCCTCGGCCATTTTGTCGAGGTTTTCTTTATCCACTCGCGCGAACTTGAATCCGTCACGATCAGACTTGAATCCGCCCTTTTTACCGTCGGTTACTTCGTTAGGTCCGCCAAGTTTGCCTGCTACGCCTGCGATCGGTTTTGCGACTTTCGGCAGCGGCTTCGGCTGTTCAAGAATCCGGAGACCGGTTTTTTTGCCGGCAACCGACTCTTTCAGGCTTGAAGTGGTGAGAGTCGTCGTTTCGGTACGGCGAATGATCGAGGTCGTGGTTTTTCCACCCTCGGTCTTTACTTCCGTACGCACGGTCGACACGGTTCCTTCGTCGGCAACCGGAGATGCTTCGAGCACAGGAGTTGCCGCTTCCATTTCAGGAGCTGGAGCGGCTGGCTCTGCTTGAACCGGTTCAGCGACTGGAGGAGGAGTGGGAGCCGCGTTCTCGGTTCCAGTGGTCGTGGAAACAGTTGAGGTTACCGTTTGGATTGCACCGTCAGCGAGAGCCCGGCGGCGAATGACCGTCGAACTGCTCGTGCCGATGTCGGCTGGCGCTTCGGCTTTCGGAGCGGCACGCTTACGTACCGTTTTAACCGGAGTACCCTCGGAAGCAGAAGCAGCTGCTCTAGCCGTCGCAGCTTTTGATGGCGCTTTCGGTTCAGCAGATCCGGCAGTAGCTGCCGCGCTTGAACTTCTGCGAGCAACGACTTTTTTGGCCGGGACTGTGCCAGCAGTTGCACCGGTACCGGTGGTCGTCGCTGTTTTGGTCGTCGTCCGTTTCTTGGTGGTTGCAGTCGCCCCCGCGCTTGCGGCAGTAGGCGCCTTCAATGCGGTACGAGCTTTTTCCGCGTCGTTATCCGTCAACTCGCTCATGTGGTTCTTCACATTAATCTCGAGAGTCTTCAGCTTATCGACGAGGTCAATTGCAGCGACGCCAAGTTCCTTGGCCAGCTCGTAGACTTTAAGTGGTTCTTTTTCTGTCATTCGTTGTTATTCCTTCGCAGCTTCCTGCTTGGCTTCTTCGGCCTTGGTTGCAGTTTCAGCTTGTTGAATCATTTCTTTAAGTTTTTGATCGGCAGATGCGTGAGCGTCGCTTGGTCCGCTTGGAGGAGGCGTGACCGCAGCGGTTTGAACGCCGTTAACATACGGAGCACCTTCATCGACCAAGGCCTGCGCTTTATCTTTGTAACGTTGAGCCACTTCTTTGTCGTCGAAGCCAGGGACTTTTACGAGGACGTCCATGTTGGTTTCAGACAATTGACGGATGTTCAACACGCCGACTTGTGCGAGAGCGCGAGCGAGGGTTTCGTTCATGTTCTCAACGTGCATCAAGTTAGCCATTGCATCAGTGATCCGTTTTTGAAGCTTGGTCTTGGAGATGATATCCAATTTCCAGCCGGTGATTTGAGCGGCGAGGCGGACGTTTTGACCGCGCTTACCGATCGCAAGACTGAGTTGGTTATCTTCAACCATGATTTCCATCGCCTTGGTGCGCTCGTCGATACGGATCGAAGAGATCTCGGCAGGAGCGAGTGCGGAACGGGCAAAAATCATCGGGTTGTCGGACCAAGGGATAATATCGATCTTCTCGCCTTTGAGTTCGCCGATCACTTGTTGAACGCGGACCCCTTTCATGCCGACGCATGCGCCGACCGGATCGATGTCGCGGTCTTTAGAGATTACTGCCATTTTAGCGCGTGAGCCCGGTTCGCGAGAGCAAGCTTTGATCTCGATGATACCGTCGCGAATCTCAGGCACTTCGTTTTCAAATAGCTTCATCAGGTATTTCGGATTGGTACGGCTGATGTAGAGGGCGGGGCCCTTCGTTGTCGTGACAACATCCATGAGGAGTGCTTGAACGCGATCGCCCGGCTTGTAGATCTCGCCAGGGATGATGTCGTGTTTCGGCAACAATGCCTCCGTTTTACCCAAGTCGATAACGAGATTACCGCGCTCCATGCGGCGAGCGATACCCGATACGATCTCACCCTTGAGTGGAACGTACTCGTTAAAGATGATGTCGCGTTCAGCGTCACGTACTTTTTGGAAGATGATTTGCTTCGCGGTTTGCGCATCGATACGACCGAAAGACGGGGTCTCAACTTTTACGCCGAGCTCGTCGCCGATTTGAGCTTGCGGGTCGAGTTCGAGCGCGTCAGCCACTTTGATCTCTTCGGATTCTTCGAGCATATCGTCGTCGCTATCGACAACTTTTTTGAAGAGGTACAAATCAACATCGCCGATGTCTTCGTTGTAATGAGCTTCGAGAATCGCGTGAGGCCCGTATTTCTTTTGAGCAGCGGCAAGCATCGCTTGTTCGATCGCGCTGACGATAATTTCGCGTTTGATACCACGGTCACGGCCGACCGATTCAATTACCCGGCTAAGTTCTGTAATGTTCATTTTTGGTTTACTCTCCTATTCATTTTCCCAGATCGGTTCCAAGTGTGCTTTTGACACCAGGTCGGTCGGGATAAAAATTAATGTTTCTTTCGGCCCCTTGTCGGAAGCCTTTTTGCCCTTTTGTTTTTTGCCGACGGATTTCATGTGATTACCGTCTTCCGGGATGATTCCAAACTGGATGGCTTGGTTCTCGGCGGAGTAACCGCGTAAAATTCCGTAAAAGTTTTTTTGCTTCGGATTCTTCGAGCTGTATTCCGGAGCTTTGGTCTCGTCGCCGGTGAGAGGACGATAAGTGTGAATCCGTGCAAGCTCACCTGCGAAGCGGTCAAAATCGGTCGACTTGCGAAGCGGGCGCTCGACGCCCGGGCTTGAAACTTCGAGATCGTAGGCGCCGCTGATGACAGCGTCGACAATCGGGTTTGCTTCGAGAGGTTGATCGAGGGCGTGAGTGACTTTGACGCAGTCTTCGACTGTGATCCCGACCTGACGGTCGGATGTATCGTCGATGCCTTTGTGCTCTTCGGTCTTGTTGAGAAGGTCGATGAATACGCGCAAGCTTTTTTCGCGGTGGTTTTGAACTTCGATCGCGACCAGCTCATAGCCGAGTGGAGTAATGATCGATTCGATCAATGAGTTTAGCGCGGCTTCTGGGTGAGCCGTTTTGGTATTAGAATTCGTGGCGGTTTCGTTCGTCGTAATCATACTTTTTTGTCGAGCGCCATTTCTGGTCGTAGTCAAAAAAAAAGCGGGATCTATGACCGGTTAGAGTCGAGCCCGCTTCTTCGTTAGAATTGTCGTTCTGTAGAATTAGAGATACACGAAATCGGCCTGGATTTCAAGAAAAAACCCTTTTAAACCTCGATAGTTACGCGGCGCGTGAGAGTGGGTTTTTTGACCTTCGTTTTGAGTCTCGATTTTTAAATGAATTTAATTTAAAACTAAATGGGTTACGTTAAAAATCGCAAGATTAACAAGAAAATAGCCCGGGTCCGGCGGGTTTATTGTAAAATATTAGAGAGAGTTTATTTGGGTTTCTTAGGGGGCATCCATGAGTAAAAAAGGGAATTCTATGTCGATCCAATCGCGTATTGGTCGGAGTTTCATTCTTTTTGTTTTTACAGTCACACAAGTTGGCGGGACGAGCTTCGCGCAAACGACCACCACCGCAGACCCAAACACGTCGAATGCCGGAACGAGCGGGTACAATGCGCTGGGGGCCATCACTAATACCCTGGCTAGCCTGCCGACCAACATTTACCAAAATCCACAGCAGCTGCTGTTGCAACAGCAGCAGGCAAACTTACAAAGCGCTCTTACCGCTTGCCAAAACGGCGGAACAACTACGGCGGGCGCGGCTACCGGTACGGCGGCAGATATTTGGAAACAACTTCTTGCGAATAAGAAGGCGGGTAGAGCGAGCTCGACTAGCAAAGATTCAAAGTCCACGGCCGATGTTGTCTGCGATATTGACGATAGCTCACTGCCAACCGAGCTAACTTGTACGGCACCTACAAAGGCGTATGACAATACAACTCATACTTTCATGACTGACAATACGAGTTCAGGCTCAACTGCAGAGCAAGCAGACGCGAAGAGTAATATGACCGCATGGGGAACCCGCGTCAGTAGCATTAACGAGATTCTTTCAAGATACACAGGCACTTCTCCGACCTGCCCAGCGGGTAGAGCAGAAATTAACAAATTAAATAATCAGCTCACTTGTATGTCGAATGCGATGAACAAAGCAGCGGCCGAAGCCGCTCAGGCGCTTCAATCCGTTTTGTCCGCAAACCAACAGCAGTACGGCAAAATGAACCAATATCAGGGCGAAGTTGCCGAGCAGATGCAACAGATCGACCAGATTTTGGGACCGGATAAAGAACTCGGTCAGACCGGTGCGACTGAATTCAAAGGTTTGATCGCGCTTCAAGCAGAACTCGAAAACAATTTGAGCCAAGCACAAACCGCGCAGGCTGATTTCGAAACCGGCGCGAAAGCAGCGGATGATGCCGACAAAGCAAACGAAGACGGACTCGAAACCTCTCGTTTAAAAGTCGTAGGCGAGTGTTTGAAAAACGATTCGACTGCAGCGGCTGGTGGTAAGGCGCTGATGTGTTCGAAGCCACTCACTCGTATGGGTGGAGCTGACGGTAAAACTGAAGTTCCGGTGACCGATGCAAATGGCCGCCAGAAGGTCGGCCTTGTGTCCTGTGGACCACTTCGTTATGTCCAAGGTTTGATCGAACAGCGCGCGATGATGAACTCACGCGGCCAAGTCATGAATAAAGACGCTGAGAAGATTCAAGAATCGCAAGAGTACAGCGCTTCGTACGAAGGTGCGATCGATGCGATGATGCGTGAACTCGGGCAATATACCCCAGGCAACGCTTCGGTACATACTTGGGATGATCTCGCAAAAGACTCTCAAATCATGGGTAAATTACAGGCTTTGGACTCGGATCCAAACTTGAAAGGCGTCAACATTGTCGCCAAACTTAAATCTGCGACCAATAAGTGTATGAGTGATTCGACCAACTGGGCTGCGCGTGAACGCAAGCGTGCGGATTCGGATTATTCTAAAGCAAAAGCTCAAAATGATGGCAACCGTAAAAAACTCGATGCGCAATTGAATAACGGTTTGGCATCGCTCAACAAAGATTACAAAAACATCATGTCGATGTTGAGTGGTCAAGCGGTTGCGGTGGATCGCTATACTTGTCCGGACACCAACAAACGCGTGAGCTGTTATAAAGATATGCTTCAAAACGCGCGCGATTTGCTCGAAGGTAACGGTCGTGCGGGCTTCACATCAAAGTTAATTAAAGGCGGCACCATGGTCGGCGGGTTCACCGTTCCTTGCCGTGGCGTAAACGGTTGCGTGACTGCACTCAAGAGCGTTCGCGATCGTCAGAAGGATCACCTGGCTCTCGCTCAGAAAGCGAAGATGGATTACGTCAATAAAGGAAATCAACAAGCTCAACAGCAGCTTCAGAGTTTTTCACAAATCTTGGGTGTGGGTAGTAGAGCGATTCAAGACCAGTTCGCAAAAATGAAGCAAGCGCTTGGTGTCGCGGGCGTAACTGATATCCCAAAACTCGAAATGTTAGAGGGTGAGAATTTAGTTCAATCGCAAAATGGCGAGAACAAAGAACCTGGTCCTTACGACATGCCCAAGAACATGTTGGCAGTCCTTTCGGGGATGTCGGGCGGAATTCCCGATATTGCTAAGGGAAGCACGGATAGCGCAATTGCGGCCGCAAACAAGACTTTTGATGAGCAGAAAAAAGCCTTACAAACCAAATTGGCCGAGGCAAAAAAGGCTCAAACTTCATTTAGCGCTACAAAAATCAAAACTTGTTGGCCAGACGCTGTCGCCATTAATGGTGAAAATGGAGATAACGTAAAAAACAATGCTTCAGGCTGCGTGAACCAAGGGGGGACTCCTGGTAATGACGATGTAATGATGACCGATGTGCAAAACTTCGGCAAAGCGTTGGTTCTTGCATTTGGTAAAATTGACGCCAAAGACGCCAATTCGCTCGGTGCGTACGCCGATAGTCAGTTCGCCTATAACAACGCCTTATATAAATTTCAAAAATGTTCATCTGATCCGAAACGCCTTGATGGCTTTTCGACCTACGTGAAGGACGCTACAGCCAAACAAGCGCATCAATAGAGGCGCCTTTCCCTTGACACCCCCTCGCATTCTCTGTAACTCTATGATCCTGGGACTAAGGGCCCGATTTAACTAAATTAACTGATAGGAGACTGTACTCTACCCAATGGCTTTCAAAATCAATCCGCCAGCAACTGGCGCCACCGGAACAACAACCGGAACCGGCACGATCATTCAGCCGGCATCTAACAATGGTCCAAGACCATCCACCGGACCAAAACCAGCTTTCACACCACGTTCACCTCGTCCCTTCCCACCACGGGATCGTAACTTCGGAAACAGAGATGACAAAGACGGCGTTCGCTTGAACGAACGCATTCGCGTTCCACAAGTCCGCCTCATCGACGAAAAAGGTGAGCAAGTCGGCATCGTCGAAACTCGCGCCGCTCTTCAAATGGCACGCGATCGCGGCCTCGATTTGATGGAAGTATCGCCAAACGCGCAACCGCCGGTCTGCAAAATCTGCGACTACGGCAAACACAAATACGAAAAGAAAAAGAAAGAGCACCAAGCACGTAAGAACCAAGTTGTCGTTAAAGTCAAAGAGGTGCAATTGCGCCCCAACACCGATCAACACGATTTGGATTATAAAATCAAAAACTCTCGCGAGTTTCTGGAAGAAGGCGACAAGGTCAAGTTCACGATTTTGTTCCGCGGTCGCGAAATCGCGCACACGGAACCTGGATTTAAGCTCGTCGCAGAAGTGATCGAACGCTTGAAGGACGTCGGCATCGTCGAAGCTCCCGCCAAACTTGAAGGCAAGAAGCTCATCATGATCATGGCTCCGAACCCGGCAGCTAAGAAAAAGTAATCCCGAATTCATCTGTTAAAAATTCATGAAAAGGGTCGTTCCATCGGAACGATCCTTTTCTTTTTTAAAGAGTTGTGCTGAGATTACTTCATCAATAACCACACAAAGGGGATTCACATGATTAAGGAATTTTTAGCATTTTTGGACGAGTATAAAGTTACTGGTCTCGCGATCGCGGTCATCATCGGCGCGAAAGCAGGCGACCTCGTCAAAGCGATGGTCGATCAACTCATCATGCCGTTCGTCGGGATTTTGGTTCCGGGCGGCGATTGGCGAGCGATGACTTTTGAAATCGGCGGCGCGAAGTTCGGTATCGGGATTTTTGCCGGCGCACTCTTGGATTTTATTATCGTGGCGTTTGTCGTCTTCACCATCGCGAAAATGGTTCTGAAACAAGACAAAGTCACAAAAATGTAAGGAGAACTACTTTGAAAAACATCATTGCACTGGCCCTCATCCTCGTATCAACTTCCGCATTCGCGGACATCGAGCTCGGTAATCGTTTCGGTATCGGCGTCGCCGGCGGTCTCAGCATTCCAACCGGAGCTTCAGCATTCAAAAACGCCAGCAACTCGGGTTACTCACTCAGTATCGCGTACCAATATTTCTTCACCAATCAGTGGGGGATCGCGCTCACTTACGATCGCGCAAAATTCGGTTCGAACATGGAAACCTTGGGCGAGTCGTTCAACATCGACGGCTTGTACCGTTTTTGTGCGACTTCTCGATTGAGCCCGGTTTTGGGTCTCGGTATCGGTACCGGTAACACCAGCGGCTCGCTTGCGAGCGCATTCAATGCAGGCAGCGTCGCTGCAAACGCACGTTTAGGAATCGACTACGCGCTCACTAACGACTGGGTACTCGGCCTCACCGCAAAGTACCTGTTTTTCTTTAACGAGCACGGCGGTAATTTGAACGAGCAAGCGCTCCTTCCGCAGTTGCAAATCACTTACTACTTCGAGCCTCGCGGAAGCGAGAAGAAGCACGAAGAACCAAAAGCAGCTGCTCCAGCGGTGAAAGTGGACTCGGATCACGACGGTGCTTTCGATGACGAAGACAAGTGTCCGAACACTCCAGCCGGCACTAAAGTCAACTCACTGGGCTGCCCGGTCGATCAAAAAGTTGAATTCAAAATCAACATCGAATTCGACACCGGCAAATCAGTCGTGAAGCCTGAATACAACGACGAGCTTCAAAAGATGGCCGACCTCTTGAAAGCGCATCCGGATATGGGCGGCGAAATTCAAGGCCACACTGACAGTACGGGCAAAGAGAGCACCAACATGAAAGTGTCTGATGCACGCGCAAAAGCCGTGAAAAAATATCTCGCCGACAAACTCGGCGTTAAGTGGGACACTCTCACCGGTAAGGGCTACGGGTCATCTCAACCGATCGCGGACAACAAAACCGCCGAAGGTCGTAAGGCTAACCGCCGTGTCGTGGCTGTTCTCCAGTCGTTGGACACGATTAAAGACCTGAAAGCCAAGAAAAAGTCCGAAGAGGCTGCTGCTGGCGCAGAAAAGAAGCCGGCTAAGAAGAAGTAGTCTTCGGTCTAGTTCCAGTTATTTTAGACGGCGGTCCCGGCTCGGGGCCGCCGTTTTTATTTGCGGGATCTCAATGATCAAGGTTGAATAGAGGTATGCCTGAATCGATCCATCAGATTTGGACGTCTTACCTCCAAGGTCAGGAAGTGATTTCGTATCTTACCCAGATCTACGCCGCCCATGAGTGGGGGACGATTTTGTGCTATCAAATCGGGTGGTTAATCTTCTTTTGGACCGTTCTCCCTTGGCGGCTCTCGAAGTCTTCTTCCTGGGGCGGGAAGCTATGGACCCAAACCTGGCTAGGCGCAATTTATTGGGCCGGGGCCCTCTATTTGATCCCTGCGATGATTTGGCAGGAACCGTACCGGAATCTTTTCAGCTACAGCCTAAAAGCCTTATTCAAAATGCTACTTGCCTAATTTCGAAAACCTGAGTAAGTTCTTTCTCTCTATGAAATTGAAGACAAAGAAAGCTGCCGCGAAGCGTTTTAGCTTCACAGCGACAGGAAAAGTTAAGTTTCGCCGTTCTAAACGCGGCCACTTGCTCAGCAAAAAATCGAACGTAAAAATGCTTGGCAAACGCAAAGACGGAATCATGACTGACGGGGATACTCGTCACGTTCGCAAATGCATGCCTTATGGCGCATAATTTTTAGGAGTATAAAAGAGTATGCCTCGCGCAAAACGTGGTTTTAAACGTCGTCGTCGTCACAATAAGCTCCGCAATCGTGCGGAAGGAATGAAACTCGGTTTAGGAAGTCAGATCCGCCGTACGTCCGAATTTTTGGACCGTGCTGGTGTATATGCATTCCGTGATCGTCGCGCAAAGAAGCGTGATTTCCGCGGGCTTTGGATTGCTCGCATGAGCGCCGCTGCTACTGGCAACAATATCAGCTATAGCCGCTTGATCGCAGCTTTGAACAAAGCAAAAATTTTGATCAATCGTAAGATGCTTTCTGAGATCGCGATTCACGATCCAAAAGCGTTCACATCGATCGTCGATAAAGTGCGCTCACTCGCTCCGGCGAACTAGAGCTATTTACCTCCATTAGTTTTTGAAAGGTCTGTTGCCGGTAACGCAGCAGGCCTTTCGTCATTTTAGACTACTGCTATCCTAATAAGATGAACTTCAAAAATGTAGCTCTCTCGGGTGCGATCGTTGGTGCTTTACTGGTTGGCTGTTCTTCTTCAAAACCGAAAACGGACGCGGCAGCTCCCGCGAAAACTTCAGCCGCGAAGACGGCGTCGACGCTTCCGTTTCCTTTCAAAAATTTAGCTAGCGATCAGCAGATGGCTCTCAAAGCTTACGCGAATGGCGAAGCTTGCCCGAGCGGCGCGAAAGTCGGAGCAACAGCTCGCGATCTTCAATTCGTGCTCCCGACATTGGATGAAGTCGAAGAGTCGATGAAAACTCACGAGTGCAAAAAGCACATCGACGTGCTCAAGGGTTTGGACGGGAAAGCCTACACCACCAAACGTGGCAATACGATTCCGCTTTGGGTGTGGATGTGTAGCGACGGAACAGTGGTTCGGGTAAAACCCTTCGGCGACCCGACCAGCAAATTCAATCGCAAACCCCACGGAAGCGTGGCGCTTCGTTATCCATGCGACGCCAAGTACGAAACTTTCGATGACGAGATGTTCAAGTTTGATGCGAACGGAAACCCGATCCCAAAATGGGCGCGCGAGCTCGACTCAAAAGACCCGGATACGATCGAAACTTGGGCGCATGCCGCGCATTTTCCGGTGATTGTTACCGGCAAAATTAAGCGCTAGTCGGTTACTTAAACGACGTAGCGAGCAATTGGAAATCGATCTCGTAATCACGGCCCGTGGCTTCATCGGTCATGGCTAAAGTCAGGGTGTCGGTTGTGAGTTTGGTCACGGTACGCGTGATCATTTTGCCTTCCAGTTCCTGGATCGAACAAACCTCGAGAGTAATCAAGAGGTCGTCGCCTTTGATTTTAAAACTTCCGCTGTAGCCGAACGGAATCTCGGCTCGGGTAAAGGTAACGATCTGTCCGTTTGCGGTAAAAACGGAAGTTCCGCCGTAAACGATTTCAGGCTCCCAAGCACCGTCGCCTTTTCTAAAGCGCATGCTTGTCATCTTCCACAGTCCGTACAGATTTTTGTTTAAGATGCTCATCTTAGTAACATGGAATAAAAACGAGACCGAGACAAGTGAGAAAGGCTTGTTTTTGGCTCAATTTGTCATGAACGTAAAACAAAGGCAGTCTCAATTTCCTGTAACGATGTCGGCTATTTATGCTACCTTATTAAGGAATGAACGACATCCAATCGCAGATTATTTCCCGAGGGCAGACGACGCTCGCCGACATCTCAAAAACCAACACCTTAAGTGATCTGGAGCAGATCCGTGTCAGTGTGCTCGGCAAGAAGGGCACGTTGAGCGAGGCGCTGAAAACTCTCGGCACCGTCCCTGCGGAAGAACGCCCTAAGATCGGTGCGCTCGCCAATGAGTGGAAAGCAAAAATCGAAGGCGCGCTCGAGACAAAAAAAAGTGAACTTGAAGCGAAAGAGATCGAAGCCAGCTTAGGTAAAACAAAAATCGACGTAAGTCTTCCGGGACGTCGCCCGCACATGGGCGCTCTCCATCCGATCACGCAGACGATTAAAAAAGTTTCAGAAGTATTGGGTCGCATCGGATTTGACGTCACTGTCGGTCCGGAAGCTGAGACCGATTTCTTAAACTTCGAGGCGGCGAATATTCCAAAAGACCATCCAGCGCGCGACATGCAAGACACGTTTTTCCTCGGGCCGGGAGTGGTATTGCGCTCGCACACGACTGCGGTGCAAATGCGCGCGATGCGCGGAAAGACGTGGCCGATTCGCATTTTATGCCCTGGCGCGGTTTATCGCGCGGATAACGACGCAACTCACTCGCCGATGTTCCATCAGATCGAAGGCCTCTGGGTCGATAAAAAAGTTTCGATGAGCGATCTCAAAGGCGTGCTTGGGTTTTTTGCCAAGGAATTATTTGGAGCCGACGCCAAGATCCGGTTGCGTCCGAGTTACTTTGCTTTCGTCGAACCGGGTGCCGAAGTCGACGTGAGCTGCGCGATCTGCGCGGGTCGCAATCCAAAGTGTTCGGTTTGCAAAGGTACGGGTTGGCTCGAAATTTTGGGGGCGGGGATGGTGCATCCGCGGTTGTTCGAATACGCGGGTTACAAGTCTGACGAGATCAGTGGTTTCGCATTTGGGATGGGCGTGGAGCGGATCGCGATGCTCCTGCATGACATTCCGGATTTGCGTTTGATGTTCCAGGGTGATCAACGCTTTTTGAAACAGCTGAGATAAAAGTATATGAAAATTTCTTATCAATGGTTGAATGAATGGGTGGACCTGAGCGCAGTGACGGGCGTGAAAGAAGGTCCGGTCGCGCTTGCGGAGCTGTTGACCGCTCGCGGGCTTGAAGTCGAAAGTATCCACAAACTTGCCGAAGGCCTCGATAAAGTCGTGACCGTGCGGATTCTTGAGCGCGCTAAACATCCGGAAGCGGATCGCCTCTCAATTTGCAAGGTGACGACCGGAATCGGAGAGCTGATGGAAATCGTGTGTGGCGCTCAAAACATGAAAGCGGGTGATATTGTTTGCCTGGCCCAAATCGGAGCTGTTCTCCCGAACGGCATGAAGATCGAGAAATCCAAAATCCGCGGCGTGGTTTCAAACGGCATGCTTTGCTCCGAGACCGAACTCGGATTCAAAGATCAATCCGACGGCATCTTGGTCATGCCTGAAAATACACCTCTCGGCTGGAAGCTTGCTGATGTGCTCGGTCTCGACGATACGGTTTTCGAAATCAAGCTCACTGCAAACCGCGGCGATTGCTTGAGCCACCGCGGGATGGCTCGTGAGATCGCGGCTGCACTCAGTAAACCGCTGAAGCCGCCAAAGGTCGCGCCGCTCGATTTTAAAAATTCTCCGATCGCAATCGAACTCGAAGCAGGTGAGGATGCACCTCAGTTTTTCGGTTGCTATATTTCTAACGTAAAAGTGGGCCCCTCTCCAAAATGGCTCAAACAGCGTTTGGAATCGATCGGTCAACGCTCAATCAATAACTTGGTTGATGTCGGCAACTTCCTCATGTTTGAGTACGGATTCCCGGTGCACATTTACGACGCCGATAAACTCGAAGGCGGCGTGATCAAAGTCCGCCGCTCCAAAGCGGGCGAGAAGCTGCTACTCTTGGATGGTCAAACCATCGAAACGACCGGCGAAGAGCTGGTCATCGCCGACGGTAAAAAACCGGTTGGTTTGGCTGGCGTCATGGGTGGCGGTAACAGCGAAGTCTCGGATAGCACCAAGAACGTGTTTCTCGAGTGCGCAGAGTTTAACCCGACGCTTGTTCGTCGCGCGGCTTTCCGTTTTAGTCGCCGCTCGGAAGCGTCACTGCGTTTCGAAAAAGGCGTCGATCCCGCAGGTCATCGCGATGCGATAGCCCGTCTCTCTGATCTCGTGATTAAAGTTGCCTCCACAGACAAGTCGATAGCAGAGATGAAGGGCTCGACTTTCAAACAACTCCCATCGCGTGCAAGCTTTAAGGCGCGTCAGATTCAAACCACGACCGACTTCATCGATGGGTTCTTAGGCACGGACATCGAAGCCGCAAAGATGGTCGACATTTTTAAACGCCTTGATTGCGGTGTCGAAATCAGCGGGAATAAACTCGTGGTGACTTCTCCGACCTATCGTTTGGACCTCAATATCCGCGAAGATCTCGCCGAAGAAGTCGCTCGCACCATCGGTTACGACGCGATTCCGACGACGATTCCGGTATTGACCGGGATGCCATCGCCAAAACTTGGCGATACGACAGCTCATCGTTTGAAAACGATTGACCGCATGAAAGACGCGTTCGCCGAATCAGGAATGAACGAAATCGTCGCGTATAGTTTCCAAAGCGAGGCTTGGCTCAAAAAGTTCGGATTCGAATCCTCAGTGAAAGTATTGAACCCGCTTTCTGAAGAGCAAGCCGCGATGGTTCCATCGCTTCTCCCGGGCCTTATGGGTGCGTATCTTGAAAACCAACGCCACCATTTCGGGTCGTCGCCTCTTGCTGTGAGATTGTTTGAGATTCGTCCGGTGTTTGAAAAGGTAGGCGACATCAAGGCCGCGGGCGCATCTCCGCTGGGCGGCGAGATGGAAACCGGTGTGCGTGAAACGTGGAAGATCTCGTTCCTCATTTCGGGCCCTCGTTACGATCAGGCGATGAAGCAAGACTTGGGCGAAGTCGATTTTTATGACCTGAAGAGTGTGGTCGAAGACGTATTTGAGTCAGTCGGCACCAAAGGCGTTCGCATGCGCGCGGCTGATTCCGCATTGCTTGCGGGCAACGGTGGAACTTCAAACCTCGCTCAATTGTTTCATCCGGGGCAGACGGTGCAAATGACGGCAGGTAAAGAGGCGCTCGGCTTTTTTGGACGCATCCACCCAAAACTCGAAGGCGAGCTTAAATTGCGTAATACTGTTTACTGGGGCGAGCTGACTTTAGATCCCGTCATTGCTTTGACGCCTCAAAAAGAAAAGTCGTTTAAAGCCTGGTCTCCATTTCCAACGATGGAACGAGACTTTGCGCTCCTGGTCGAGCAGTCGGTGACTTCCGAAAGCTTAGTCCAATCTGCACTTAAGCATGGGAAGCCGATTGCAAAAGTCGTAAAGATTTTTGATACTTATAAGGGAGCCCACATCCCTGAAGGAAAGATCAGTATCGGCGTTCGCGTGATTTTTTCTGAAGAGACAAAAAGCCTGGAAGAAAAACAGGTGGATCAGTGCTCTGAACTGATCGTGAAGAAGTGGGCTGAAGAATTCGGAGCAACACTAAGATAGTGTTCTTAAGGAGAAAATGTGGCACTTACTAAGGCAGATTTAGTCGATGCGATTCATGAGAAAATCGGATTTTCCAAAAAAGAAGCAGCCGACATGGTCGAGCTTATTTTCGATACGATCAAAGGTGCGTTGACTGACGGAGATAAAATTAAAATCTCAGGTTTCGGTAACTTCGTGGTTCGAGACAAACGCGCACGCACCGGCCGTAACCCGCAAACCGGTCAGGCAATCGAGATTTCTGCACGCCGCGTCCTAACTTTCAAACCTTCTCAAGTCCTTAGATCCGAAGTGAACGATACCCTGAAGGGTAAAGCGATCACTGAGGAAATGATTCGTCGTCGGGGTCGTAAAGATGATGATGACGATGACGGAGATGAGGAATAAGATTAGCGGGATAGAGCTGAGCCTCAGGGGAGAGACCAGATGAGCGATTCCAGAATTTACATTCCAAACCGGATTTATTTCAGAATCGGAGATGTTGCCGAAATTCTAAGAGTCAAACCTTACGTCATTCGATTCTGGGAAAGTGAGTTTCCTTTCCTGGCTCCGGACAAAGCGACATCAGGACAGCGAGTGTATCGCCGCTCACAGATCGAGTCTCTGATTCTGGTAAAACACCTTCTCCACGTCGAGCGCTACTCGATCGAAGGTGCTAAGAAAAAGCTGACCGAACTCCGTAAGCAGGCCAAACTGAAAGAAGCGATGCTGTCTCTCGTCCGTACGGATGAAGATGCTCCTCTCGCCGGTAACGCTGCAAACGCGACACTTGGAACCGAGAAGGCTCCTGCGGTCGCCGTGGGTTCGACCGTCGATAAAAATCAAATCGACGCGCTTAAGAGCAAGCTCGAAGATCTTCAAAAGTTTATTCGCGAGCCGGCCCAACAAGGCATCGAAGTACGCGGTCTCAAGAAACTCGATTAATTAAGAGACTACATGGTGATGATTTTTTGAAGTACGGTTTTTGCAAAGTTTTGGCCATGGACTTTCTCGAGTTGGACAAGGAGTCCCGGACTCGTGATGTTATAGTCCGAGAGTTTGAGTGTTCCATTGGTCGAAGCGATAAAGTCGATTGCAGCAAGAGCGACTCGTTGCTTTTTCAAGACCGCGCCGACCGCGCCCGCGATTTTCATCTCGATCGGTGAGAGAGTGTATGCCGCGACTTTCGAGCCCTCGTCGATCAACACGCGGAAATCACCCGATTTTGGATACTTTTTGAGAGCAGCGATAAATTCACCGGCTGCAAACCACATCCGGATCTCGCCTTGTTCGATTCCGGATAAATACTCTTGAATGACGATGGGTGATGAAAAGTTTTGCGTCTCGGTCGCGAAAGTTTTCATCCACGAATCGAGGCTGAGAGGTCTCGGCCATTTCTTTACGCCCTTGCTTTGTGCTTCATTTAAGGGTTTGCTCACCACGGTGGAGTGGCCTTTGAATCGCGTAAACGCTTCGCGGAGGGACGCTTCGTCCCGGACTACGGCGAAGGTCGGAGCAAGGAGTGCCAGCTCGGCTGGAGCAATCTTTTCGCTCTGAACGCGTATAAGCGAGGGCGGGCTAAAGATTCTGTCTTCGGAGCCGGAGTGCTGCACGATTTTTTCTAGTAATGATAGATAATTAAAGTCTACAGGGGGGTCTACCCGATAATGTATTTGATGTATTTTTGACGGATCGAGTTCAATAAACTTCATTGAATCGGGACGCTCGAGGGCATCGGATGGAACAGCATTAAAGTGAGATGGATTCAATAGGTTCAGTAGAACATCGGATCCGCTCCAATAGGATTGAATACCGCTGTTACGGGCTTCTTGCGACAGTCTCAGCGTGGTATCCTGAGAGTGAGCGAGGGTGTTCCATGGGTCGGTGACCCATAACAAGATTTGAGACATCAGGGCTAGGGTACGGAAAAATGGAGAGAATGAACACACTAAAATCGAAAGCCGCCGTTAAGGTCGCAGTCGCGACCGCGGCATTGCTTTTGTCGAATTGCAGTACGACAAGCAACACTAAAATCGTCAGCGGCGATCTCGATCAAGTGGTGAAATCTAAAGTTTCTGACGTCTCCAAAGTGGGCGAGGGCGAAGGAGTTCGTCTGTCTCAAGCGATCAACCAAAATTTAAAGACGGAAATGCTGACCGAAGGCCGCAAAGCGCTTCTTGCTTTCATCAACACGAAATTTAATCAGCGTAAGGGCGGCCTTTTGGACGAATCGTACGAAGAGTGCAAAACCAAATTTAAAAACGCGCCCGAGTGCGCGTTCGTGAAGTCAAACTGGAGCGATAGCTGGTTTGAAGACGGCGACGACGGCGCCGACGAGGCCGAAGTCGCGCTGAAAATCCAGGACCGCGAGACCTCTCAGAAAAAAGATAAGACTCCACGTCGCGTTCGCCAAAAGGCTTTGAACGCGCTCGTTGCCGAGATCCGCAAAGGCTCTTACTCCAAAGTCGAGAACCAACGCGAAGGGGATTACTACCGCGCGTTCAAGCGTTTCGATAGCTGGACTCCGGAGCTCTCCGAGCTTGCTAAAAAGGTATTGGAACAAAAGGAGTGCCAGGAACCGGAGATTTATAACTACCTCGGTCTTAAGGCCGAGGAGTTCTTCCCGAGCGATGAGTTGCTCGCCACCGCGCTTCAGCTCTACAGCCGTTCCGATGAGTGCGCGATTCAAAAACCTGAAATCGCGACCAGCAAATACGTTCAAAGCGCGCGTTTTCGCATGGCCCTTCTTTCGGTCATGAGAAACGATTGCAATACGGCCCAAAAAGTTTTTACCCGCTTGGCGAAAATCGGTGTAAGCGATTACTCGACTCGCGCTCACTATTGGAACGCATACTGCGCGAAGTCCGCTTCAGACCGCGAAGCGTTTCAATATAGCTTCGACGAGCTTTTCCGCACGAACCCACTCGGGTTCCACACGCTCACTCTCAATCATGGCGATTCGACGTTAGTCGGGAATCTCTCGACTCCGATCGATCCGGTGATCAAGCTTCGCACTGATCGTGATAGCACTTACAACACTTGGCTTTCGCTCATCGAAGACTTCGATAAGACTAACAATGAGAAAGCCGTCTACAAGTTGCTCGCTCCGGTGCGTAAGACACCCGAGTACCTGAAGGTGCTTGAACCTCGCGTGCGTCTCTATCTGGCGACCTTCGCTTTCCGCAGCAGGGACACGATCTCGATCTTCCGGATCTTGGATAGCGTGTTCCGCGCTCAGAGCGAGTACGTCGTCGATTCGACGCTTAAGCTTTTCTATCCGATGAAGCACTTCGACATGATTCTGAGCCAAGTCAAGCATGTGCACCCGTTCTTGGTGACCGCGTTGATCCGTCAAGAGAGCGCGTTTCAGGAGAACGCCCGTTCACGCGTCGGTGCAGCTGGCCTCATGCAACTCATGCCCCGCACGGCGCGCCTCATGGACCGTAAAGTGACCCGCCGTAAGCTTTATGACGCCGAAACCAACATTCGCGTCGGTGTTCAGTATTTTGAAAAACTCGTTGATCGTTATAACGGCGATGTTGAGCTCGCGCTTGCCGCTTACAACGCCGGCGCCGAAGTCGTCGACAAGTGGGCGAAACGCTACCCGATGAAAAACCGTTTGTTATTCTTGGATCTCATTCCTTACGCCGAGACCCGCAACTACGTGACCTTGATCGGCCGCAACTACTACTGGTACTCGAAACTCTACGCTGACCTCTTGAACAAGCAGGGCATCGCTCAGCTCACTCCAAGCGAATTCCGCGCCATGAAGAGCGGCGACGAGCCGGTGAAGCAGTAAAGGCTCATGAGAGACAGTTCGACGATCTTGCATCGGCTGTACCTCTGGTCCCAGGATCAACCCCAATCTCCCGCACATCATTTTCGGACCGATTCCAATCATTGGGCATCGATCACGGCCAAGTCCTTTTGGATTCAGGTGGTGAGAGTGGCGCTGTACCTGCGGTCGCGGGAATTCGGCAAAGGCGATCGTGCGCTCATTTACGCGATGAACTCTCCGGAGTGGATTCAGTGGGAACTCGGTGTGATTTTGGCCGGTGGCATGTCGGTGGGGATTCATCCGAGCTTGCCAGAGGGAGATCTCAGGCAAGTTGTCGAAGAGGTTAAACCCAAGATCGTTCTCGTCGAATCCGACTTGTACCGTGACACGCTTTTGCAGGTCGACCCTGAGATTGCAAAACCGATGACCTTTATCGAAGGCGCCCAGCAGGTGATTCTGTCGTCCAGCCAGGACGAAGTACTCGTCGATGCTCGTGGGGTGAGGTTGCTCGATGGGATCGACTCGAAAGCCGCGCAGTTTGTGGTCTACACCTCGGGCACGATGGGTAAGCCTAAGGGAGTGATGCTCTCACTCGATCATTTTGCGTACGTGGCCGAGTCGCTTGCGCGCGAGTGGAACCTTCCGTTCATGCAGGGCGAATTGTTTTCATTTCTACCGCTCGCGCATGTTGCCGAAAAGATTCAAACGATCGCGGTCGCGATCTCGCTCCGTTATCCGGTTTGGTTTAATTCCAGGTATGAACGCTTTATGGAAGAGCTTCGCGAAGTACGGCCCACGATGTTTCTCGCGGTCCCCCGCGTGTGGGAGCGGATTCGTGAAGGCGTGGAAACGCAGAAACCAAAAGTGTTTCAGCTTTTAAAAGAAATCGAGAAGTTGGGACAGATCGCTGAAAAACTTTATCTGAGCCAGATCAAAGAGCACCTTGGCATGGACCGGTTGCTCCTGGCGGTATCGGGTGCCGCAAAACTGAGCGGCTCGATCGGTCAGTGGTTCAAAGGCATTGGTATCGAGATTCAAGAAATTTACGGACTGAGCGAGTCGGCGGGCTTGATTACGCTTACGCATAAAGGCCGCGAGGACTTCCGACTACTCGGTCGCGCTCCGATCGGGACCGAAATCAAAATAACCCAAGAGGGCGAAATTTGGATCAAGGGCCCGCAGGTGTTTCTTGGTTACCTCGATGATAAAGAAGCGACCGATGAAGTGCTGCTCGAAGACGGTTGGTTAAAAACAGGCGATCTTGGCGAGTGGAAGCCTGGACCGGATGGAAGCCCGGAGCTGAACTTGATCGGGCGTAACCGTGAAATCATCAAACTCTCAAACGGTAAGATGGTCGCCCCAGTGCCGATTGAAAACGCCTTGAAGTCCATTCCGGAAGCTTCCAATGTTTGCGTGGTGGGTGAGTCCCGCTCGGAGCTGCTGGCGTTGATCACGCTCAAAGAATCCGTACTTCTTGATTTCCGTTTTATTCCGGGTGCGATCGAAGGGCTCACGGTTGAAGACGACGCGATTAAAGCGCGCGTGCAGGAGGCCATTGATCAGATGATCAAGCTCAAGCAGCTGTCTTACCCGGTCAAAAAGTTTGTATTGCTCTCTCGCGAGTTCTCGGTCGAGAAAGGTGAGCTCACGCCGACTCAAAAACTAAACCGTCGGCAGATCAATCACAACTTCAAACACTTTATCGAGTTGTACTACGCATGAACCTCGCGGTGCGATGCCGTTTGCAGACTTTACCCTTCGGTTTTGGCGGGCTGCGGGAAAAGGATCTCCACATCCTCGTGGCAATAGCTGCAGGTATCGGTAATACGTTCTTTATAAGTTGAAGGTTCGATCGGAAATTCTTTGTGACATTTCGGACAAGGGCCTTTGCCGCCTTCCGAACGAGCCATCTCCTTGAGCTTATCGAGTCCGAAAACCCAGCTCGCTACAAAAAGCAAAGGGACAAGGAACCAGTGGGCAATCGGCACGAAAACAGCGCAAAACGTAGCCGCCATGCCCATTCCGATAAATCGCATCGCATTCTTGGTGCGGTCGCCTTTATCGAATTCGATTTTGGTGATGTGGCCTGTGGTTTGGGGTAAGTCCCGAAAATTTCGAGACTGAATCGAAACGGGTAGTTCAGTTCTGATAGGCATGTCAAATTGATATCACATCTGTGAATTGAAAACCAGTATGCTACAATCTTTGTATGAATCTCGGTCTCGTTCTCACAGGTGGTGGAGCGCGCGCGGCGTATCAGGTGGGTGTGATTCAGGCCCTCGCCGAAATGACAAAGACTAAAGAATCGCCTTTCAGCGTGATTACGGGCGTCTCCGCGGGCGCAATCAACGGTGCGTACATGATGTCGCGTGCGGACGACTTCAAGATTGCCGCGCAGGGCTTGTGGGATCTGTGGATGAACCTTCACTCCGAGCGCGTGTATCGAACCGATGCGTCGGCGATGGCAAGCTTGGGATCGAAGTGGCTTCGCACCCTCGGCATGGGCGCGATGTTCGAGCAAAAGAAAGCAAACCACCTGCTCAATACGCAACCGCTTCGTGAATTGCTCCAGCAGGAGTTGCAGCTTGATCGCTTACAACAGCATTTCAAGGCCGGAATCCTGCATGGAGTGAGCGTTTCGGCAACGAATTACTGGACCGGGACGGCCGTGAGTTTTTATGACGGTGTCGAAGACATTAAAACTTGGGTGCGGACGACACGGATCGGAGTTCGTAGCCCGCTTACCGTCGAGCACGTCATGGCTTCTTCGGCGATTCCGGTTTTCTTTCCGCCGGTCAAACTCGATCGCGGACAATTCGGCGATGGTTGCGTGCGGTTGACGTCACCACTCAGTCCCGCGATTCATTTGGGTTCGGATAAAATTATCGCGGTCGGGATCCGTTACCACCGAACCCTTGAGCAAACTTTGCAGATTAACCAAGCCTGCAAGCGCGATGACTTGACGATCGCTGAAATTGGCGGCGTGCTTTTGAACGCGGTTTTCTTGGACTCGCTCGAATCGGATTTGGAGCGGATGGAGCGGGTAAATAAGACCTTGGGTATGCTCACTCCGGAGATCCGAGCCGAAGCGGGTATGCTCCGAAGTATTCCAGTCCTGGCGCTAAGACCGTCCCAGGATCTTGGGCATCTCGCCAAAGGCACGCTTCATGAGTTTCCGACATTGATCCGGTTTTTACTCAGAGGAGTCGGGGCAAAAGAGGATAAAGGCTGGGATTTGTTGTCTTATCTCGCGTTCGAGAGGGCATATATCCAGCAACTGCTCGGTCTCGGCTATGACGATACCAACCGGAAGAAAGACGAGATCTTGGAGTTTTTGTTCGGGAAGTCTTGAGTTTTCCGGGCAGAATTTTCCTCTTACATAAATTTTATTTAAAAGCAAAACTGGGAGTGGAGGGTTCATGCAAACTTCTTCGCGGTGGTTTTGCGTCATTCTATTGACGTCCGTATTTGCATTTCACGGTTCGGCTGAGGCCAATAATTCTTTCTGTAGCTCATGGAGCGACGACGACTTTGCACGCGACGCGAATGCGAACCCGCAGTTCGTGACCTACGTCATGTCGCCGGGCAAGCTCGACGTCGATCTCAGTTATGGCGATAAGTCTCCCGACAGACCGGAAATCGACCGGATCTATCACTTTGATAACTCCGACCAAGTTCGCTGTAAAAAACTCGCGGTAAATCAGGACAAGATATCTCTCTCCGATGCGGCCGCTCGGTTCGCGAAGGTAATGTACGAGTTCCGCGGTTGCGGTGAGGCCGAGTTCAAAAAATTTGTCGATTTCCAACACAAGCAATTCGTAGCTAAAGTAGAGTCCCAGGATCAGGCCAAGATCAAGACTCCGGCGACCACTCCCGAACGCGTGCAGCGATTGAATTGGGCGAGCGAGTACTACGATAAAACCAAGGGCAAAATTTTAGCGCTCGTCGGTAATCAAACCGGAGCCAACGAACAGTTCGGAAGCGCGGTTTTTAAACTCAAAAATCACGACGGCAAGGAAGTCTTCAAGCGGGTGAACATCAACTCGGTCGCGGACGATAAGTTTTGCGAATCGACTCCTGCGATCGAACGTCGATTGAATGCGCTTTACGAACAAGAGCAAAATCGCCTGGCTAAAAAAGCAAGCGAAGACGGCACGAGCGAATGCTTGGCGTGGCTCTCCTCCAATCGTGAGTTCAACGGATCTCCAGCAGGCACGGGGTTGCTTTCATACCTAAAAATTGAACCCGTCAGCCCTTCGAAGATGAACTTTGACGAGAACTACACTCGTTCGGAAGAGACAGACCTCGATAACGGCAATAAGAAGCTCACATTGAAGCCGTATCAGTCCGAAGATTTCATCGCGGTTGTACGCGATAAAGACAGCAAGCTTGTCTCAGCCGAGCTATACACTCCTGGCGTGCGGAAGAGCAAGTTCAACGACGATCGCTTTTTTAACAAGTACGTCGAGTTCGGTTACGCTTCCGGCCGATGCGCCCCGAAATCGATCGAATACAGCGAGACCGTGGGTAAATTCAAGGTATCGAATGACTCTTGCTCCGAGATCCAAAAGAAACTTGCGGCGGTGCCGAGTTTGCCGTTCGTCCCGAGTGGGACGGCCACCCCGGCCGAGAAAAAGAAATACAACGACGACCTTGGCGCTTACATCAACGGTTGGAAAAAGATCGAAACCGATATGACCGCCTTCTTGAAAAAGAACGCTGTCAACGTCGCTCGTCGTGAAGCAAAAAACACACGTGCTCCGTCATCCGTGGTTAAAGCAAAGCAACTCGAAGACAGCCGCGACTCGATCAAGTGGTTTTGCGGGCAGTTCGAACCGTATTTGGGAGATTAAGTAGGTTATGTTGATTCCCGCACTTTTAAGTTTTTTGACCACAACGGTATCAGCCCAGACTCCGACCATTCATTGTGAAGATCCCGGCGCACAAGAAGCAACCATCAAGGACGAGAGCGGCTTTATCCTCCACAATACTGCTTCGGGCGGAGGAGTAGCGGTTAGATGCGGTAGCTTTGATAAATATGCCGGCGACGACTCGCAACTGGCGACGATTACGTTCAAAAGTAGGACACACGTTTACCAGGTCGACGTGTCGACAATCAAAATGCTTTGTGGTGGTAGTACGCTGGGTGAGGTCTTTAACCCGCCAGCGGAGTCTTCACGCTCGACTGGTAGCTGTCTTAAAGCTTTAAAAGGCGAAATTATTTCCAAGAATCGCGGTAAAGAACCGGAGCTCACGGCAGATAGACTCACAATGGACGGCGCCGACTTTTCGAGGATGACTCTCCGATTGCTCCAGTCCGACAAATTCACCTACTCCGTCGATGCCAAGACCTTCGCCGAGCAATGCTGGTATTCAAACAAGAAGGCGGAGTTCTACGTCAACGGATCCGATAAGGCCGAAGATAAGATTTGTATGGATGTGGGCATGATGTGTAAGGTTCAAGGCGTCCCGAGTAGATCTCCGATGTATTGCAAGTCGCTCGTAAAAGCCGATGAGGCATGCAATATCTCAGCGGTCGACTGCCTCAAACAAGATCAAAAAACAAGTCCAGCACTCAACGTTCGATCCGATAAGAATCGGCCTGAGTGTAAAAAATTTCAGACTGATATTCCATTGGAGGAGCTGCAAAGACAGATCGTCGCGTGTTTGCAGATCTCAAGGGCGGCCAAGACTACTGGTGGTTCAGACGTTAAAGAAGGAAAATAGATGAAACCGTTATTCATTATTAGTACATTCTCCCTATTCTGGTCCCTTTCAAGCCACGCGAATTTGGCTTATCGGTTGCAGTCCGTCCAAGTGGTCGGCTACGACGAGCAAAATGTGATCGTAAAAGTTCCAGGAGGCAAAGCCAACTTCAAAATCCCTCGCAAGATGGTGCCGGAGCGCAACGTCGCCTATCGCGGCGAAATCGAAGTCGTGACCGGCGAGGAAGTCGAAATTAGAAAGTAGTCATATTTTTTTGTACTTAGGTGTTATGCTTGCTAAATGAAGAATTCGTTTATGATTCTGAAAGTTAAAGCCAAGTAAGTTTTTTCCGCTACATTGTTTTTATCGCTGCTTACCATCCGGTCTTTTGCCCAAGCTCCATCCTTTCAATCATGCGAAGAAGCTGGGGTGTCCAGAGGGATGGTCTCAATCGCCAATCTGAAATGTCAGCACGGCAACATTATTGTACTCGCAAACTAGGCTTTCTTCGCCGGCGCCGTCGTCAAAAACTGCAAGTCTTTGTAGTTGTCGGTGGCGTATCTCAAAGCCCAGTCGCTCTTAAACAAAAGCACCGGATTGTCATCGCGGTCGACTAAGCCCAACGAATCTTCACGGCGTGAGAACTGATCCGCATTGATCGGACCGGTCACCCAACGGCAGTGAACGTACGGAAGTTTATCGATCTTGGTCTCAACGCCATACTCGGCCGCGAGACGATGCTGGAGTACTTCAAACTGAAGCGCGCCCACCGCACCTAAAACCGGATCTTTATCGCCCATGCCGCGTTGGCGGTAGATTTGAACGACGCCTTCTTCGCTCAGTTGCTCTAAACCTTTGGTGAGCTGTTTGCGTTTCATCGGGTCCATGATGATGACCGATGCAAAGTGCTCGGGCGAGAACGACGGAACGCCAGTGAACTCGATGCCCTTAATGGCAGTGAGGGTATCGCCGATGCGGAACGAACCGTTGGTATCCACGAGACCGATCACGTCGCCCGGCCATGCTTCTTCGACGACCACGCGCTCTTGCCCGAAGAAGCTCACTGGCATTGCAAGTTTCACGTCTTTTTCGAGACGGGTGTGTTTGACGATCATGTTGCGCTCGAAGTGGCCCGAGCAAATGCGCATAAACGCCACGCGGTCACGATGGGACGGGTCCATGTTGGCCTGAATCTTGAAAATAAAAGAGGTGTACTTCGGGCTCGTCGGCGGGACTTCGTCGCCCGCTTTGATTTCGCCGCTCGCACTTGGCTCTTTCGTCACGCGTGGTGCGGGAGTGGGCGCGAGTTCGATAAAGCGATTCAAAAATTGTTCGACCCCGAACGTGTTCATCGCCGAGCCAAAAAACACCGGCGAAAGCTGGCCGTGCAGGACACGGTCCCAATCAAAGGTGTCGCCTGCGACTTCAAGGAGTTCTAGCTCAGACTTAAATTGATCGTAGAGTTCTTTGGCTTCGTAGGTGTCTTCTTTGTCGCCCGCGAGAGACTTCAGGAATTCCGGATCGTCCACGCCTTGCATCTTCTTGGCTTGGATTTTCTTACCCTTGTTTTCGGTATCTTTTTGGAAAAAGAGAATCTCCTGCGTATTGCGATCGTAAACGCCGCGGAAGCGATCGCCGCTACCGATTGGCCAGGTCATCGGGCAAGAACGGATGCCCAAGATTTTTTCGAGCTCGTCCAAGAGATCGAGAGGCTCGCGAGATGGGCGGTCCATTTTATTGATGAAGGTAAAGATCGGGATCCCGCGCATTCGGCAAACTTCGAAAAGCTTGCGGGTCTGTGGCTCGACACCCTTGGCGGCGTCGATCAACATCACGGCCGCGTCCGCGGCCATGAGCGTACGGTAAGTGTCTTCGGAGAAGTCTTTGTGGCCCGGAGTATCGAGTAGGTTGATGACGTAGCCGTTATACTCGAATTGTAGAACGGAGGTCGAAATCGAGATCCCGCGTTGGCGCTCGATCTCCATCCAGTCGGACGTTGTGCTGCGCTGATTGGCTTTGGCGCGCACGGCACCCGCCAAATGGATCGCTCCACCGTATAGGAGGAGCTTCTCCGTCAGGGTGGTTTTACCGGCGTCCGGGTGCGAGATGATCGCAAACGTACGACGCCTTTTGACCTCTTTCTGGAGGGTGGTTTCGAGTTCCGACATTTGGCCGAGTCTAGACGTTTTGTTATTAAATATCAAGTATTTAATAGGATCTTTAAATACTCCTCAATATCCGACTAATTTTGTCCGATAAATGTTATGTATGAAGGCTACGCACGAGCAACCGACAATTGCATTAGTAGTAACCCGGCACCGGGGAGAAGCGGTGTTGACTGAAACGCTGACGAGCTCGGAGGAGATTCTGGAGTTGGAATTGGCGATCATGAATCAGGATCCGGAACCCCTGAAAAGGGTTCACGATTTCCGCGCTAAACAAGTGGCGGACGAAGAAGAATTCGCTGACTTTGTAGAAGGTCTATTGTCTCAGCCATTCGTCAAGCCAGAGGTCCAGGAACACGCCGTACAGTGGTTTAAATCACGTTCCAAGATCGAGACCTATCAGAAGGCGGAGGATGATGCATCCCGTATTATCGCCAATTACGCCTTCCAAATCTATTGCAGCGACTCTGCAAAAATCGACTTCATGCTGGCCGGCCCAAGAGCCAAAGTCCGTGTCCGGATCATCGATCTCACCGAGCTCTTCAATCGCAGAGCTGCGTAAGCGTCCCCCTGACACTTTCGGTGCCGAAACGCTTTTCAGACCCGAGCGATGTGTCATAGTGTCGACTTCAAGTATATTTGCATTCGCAATTTTTCACCGCATCGCATTATAAAATTTCACTAATTTCATCGGGTTTTTAGTTTGCCTTTAACATACCGGTTGAGTAAATCTCGTGCAAACACACGTGAAGGGGTACTTGATGAGGGCGTTGCAGGGGTTCTTCGGGTTCGTGGTCGTGGTTTCTTTGGGCGTAGTCCCAGCAGCACAGGCGTACAATCTGGCTGAGATTTTCAATGCGCCTTTTGTCGGGCAACTTCAATTCAACACATTCGATCCGCCGGCAAATGTCTTGCCAATTCCGTGTCTGAACGATGCGGGCAAGCAGATCACCAACTTTATGAACAACACGGTCTTGGACTGGAAGGAAACTTCCAAAGACCAGTTCAAAACTCGGGCGCTTGTTCAGGGCCCAATTTCAACGTTTTTTAACGATCACACCGGACATGCACACTTCGGAATCAATTTGAACTCCGACGGCATCAGCGACCTCGAAGTGATCTACAACGAAGAGTTCGGCGCTCTTCCGGATAACTTGACGATTGGTCAGTCAGTGACTGCATGTGGTGATTTTATCGTCGCTCGCAAGATACGCCCATCCCCACTTGGGGCATTGATCCACTGGGTTCACTACAATCCGGGCGATCGCGACGGCGGACGTCACCCTCACGGTTACCTTGTGATCAGTGGCAGGGCGTACGGATTGCCGGCAAACGGCGTTCGTCACTAGTCCTCGTCTGGTTCGATCGTTAGCAGGGGCGGGGCAACCCGTTGTCGTCACGCCCATTTTGGTCTAAAATTTATACTCCAATGTTGATTTCTACACCTGAGGCCATTCACCAGCTCGTTAAAGACTTAGTCAAAGTCGATCGTTTCGCATTCGATACCGAATTCATTCGCGAGAGCACGTTCTATCCTCAGCTTGAGATTTTACAGATCGGCGCGCACGTCGGTCCGAAGGGCGAGATCCAAACTTGGTTGATCGACGTTCCGGCGTTCCTGAAACTCGATGAGGAAGGTAAAAAGAAACCCGGCACATCGCTTGCGCCGCTCATCGATCTTTTTGTCGATCCAAAAATTTTAAAAATCGTTCATGCCGCTCATGGCGACCAAGAGTGTTTGTGGGCGGCGTTTGGTGCGCTTGCGAGTCCGGTGTTTGATACCGCGATTGGAGCATCGCTTGTTTGGCTTGGCGATAACATCGGATTGGGGAACTTGCTCAAACAAGTTTTGGGCATCGAGATCCCCAAGGGCTACGCCCGCACCAACTGGGCAAAGCGTCCGCTACCAAAACCGGTATTGGAGTACGCCGCTCTCGACGTAAAGCACTTGATCGAAGCATCGGACGTTTTGTTCGGGAAGCTCGATAAAGAAAACCGCCGAGAGTGGGCACTTGAACTCTCGTCCAAGTTCTCGGACGTCACGTTGTACGAGCCGCCGCCTGAGGATATCGCGAAACGTCTCGCGCAATCGGGCAAATTTAACGTAAAAGACTTCCTGGTGCTCTTAGAGTTGGTGCGCTGGCGCGAGACTCGCGTGCGTGAGCTCAATGTTCCGCGCCGTTGGCTTGCAGATGACGGTGTTTTGATTGATCTCGCTAAGATCAAGCCTCGGGATATTGAAGAGCTTCAAGGATTCCGCGGCTTATCTAAGGGTGAGGCGCGCGGCTCGCAAGGCGGACGAATTTTGAATGCAATCCGTAAGGGTGTGGATAGCAAAGATGCGATCCCCGTCGATATCAAAGAGAGAGCGATCCGTCAGCCGTCGGGCGACGAATCTCGCGCGATGGAGCTTTTGCGCGTGTGTCTGCAACTCATGTCCGAAGAGTTTGGGATTGCGAGCAAGCATATCGTACAGCCGAATCATGTGTTGCCGCTGCTCCGTTTGCGTCCCGAAAGTCCGAAGCAACTTCGCGAGAGTGGATTTATCTCAGGTCAAATTGGCGACGAGGGTTTGCTCAAGATCTACGCTTTCCTGAAGGGTGAAGCAGGCTTGCGATTGGATCGCGGGAAAGTGAAGCTGGTTTAATCCCTCCTCAATCGGCTGCTCCGAATCTAAGTTAAGTAAATCCGAAGCAGCCTGCGATGAGGTACTGCCCTCAAAGAACAATAGTGCATTTCAGGAGATTGTCCGTTGATGACAGATGACGACCAGTTGTCCTGCTTACGCCTGCTTTTTGGTCTTCACACTTTTTCCCAGGCTTTGATGCCGTGAGGTTTAATTGGAATTTGAATCACCGTTGCTGATGAGTTTTTAGGGAGTGACTCGTACGCGTTGTAGGCGAGCACCATGACGCCGACGATTGCCGCAATCACGAGCGAGTAGCGGCTAGCTTCGAGGTGTGCTTCACGGATTTCCGGATCCGAGTTGATTGCGAGATCGACGTATGGAGTTGGATCGCAAAAAAGATTGCGGTAGTAGACGTGTGAGTAGCTAACGCTCGGGTTGTAGGTTTGGACTTCGCTTTCGGTAAATTCTGGGGGTTGCATGTGTGGGCTCCTGGTTAAATATTTCGAGCTTTGCTCGTTGCTTTATGTGCACCGGACATAGAGCAGGAGTTGTGCCAGGAACGTTGATTAGACGAAGACATGCTATGTCTGATTTAAGAGACTTGGATTGGGAAGTTTAGATTGGCTGTAGGATTTTCCCCACAAGCCTGTGTGGACTAGCCTTGGGCTCCGCTAATCGGCGGATGATAGAGCATCTGGATCACGTTTCCGTCCAGATCTTCGAAGTAAAATGAGCGGGCGCCATCGCGGTGAGTTTTAATCTCTTTTACGATTTTTGCCCCGTTGGCTTTGATGTGTTCGTACCATTCGTCGACGTCAGCCATCGTTGGGACAACAAATCCCAAATGATTCAATGAGCCTGGTTTATAGAGTGGGGCATCAGCTTGATGGAGTGCGATGTTGTCATGAGCGACAGGTGCACCTGAGCCGGTTGGAGTAGAAACACCAACAACGTTACGGACATAAACGCTTTTTGGATCGGGTTCCCACTCGACCTCCATCTTCAAAACTTTGCAATAGAAGTCCTTAGCCGCTTGGGCATTACGGACGTTGAGTGCGACGTGGCGAAGGCCGAGAGTTTTCATGACGACTTCAATTTAGCACAGATTTGAGGTAAAATGGAGGTATGAAAAAAGTTACGGTTTATTCGATGCTGAACTGCCCATACTGCGTAAAGGCCAAGGCTCTCCTTGATCAACGAGGCGTAAAATACGAAAACTTGATGATCGATGATTGGTCGGACGCGCAGTGGGATGAGTTTGTGAAAAAGAGTGGAATGAAGACCGTGCCTCAGGTGTATGTCGATGGGGTGTTGATTGGCGGGTATACGCAGCTTGCTGATGCTGACGCTGCTGGGACTGTTGCGAGCTGGAAATAAGTGAGTTTGTTGCCGAGAAGCGCGCCGCCGAGTGGGAGTTTGCTCGAGGCGTGCCAGCGAAACGATCTCGACGCCATCATCTTTGACCTGGGCGGGGTCATTCTTAATTTAAATTTTGAGCTCACGTTTGGGGCGCTGCGGAAGTTGGTGCCGCATTTACCGCGCGACCATTTTGTCGGCGATCGTGATCAGGCCAACGTGTTTTCGCGGTATGAAATCGGTGCTGTGACCACGCCGGAATTTATTGCTGAGTTTAATCGAGCTTATGGATCTACGGTGGCACAGGGTGATTTTGTGACGGCGTGGTCGCAGATGATTTTGGATATGCTGACCTGCCCGGGCAAAACAGGT
>JAFEAO010000006.1 GCA_018266375.1 Bdellovibrionales bacterium | reverse complement strand
TGCACTGCCTTTCTGTAGTCGGGAGTGAACAAAAAAGCCCACTCAGGATAATAATTTCCTGAAGTGGGCTGATTGCCTTAGCTCGATTTTTGTTTAGGTTTGCCGTTCAGTCTAGGATCTCGACGAATCCAGTTATTCACCAGACCAATGATGTAGTTCTTCAATTCACCTTCATCGGTTAGTTTCTTCTGGTTATTCGGTGTATCCTTTAATACTACTTTTTTAGCTTTAAAAGCAGTAGCAAGGTTTGCATAGACCTTTTTCAACCGCTCCTCAGTCATGTGGGGTTTCACATTCGTAGTTCCATCGAAGTTCACTTTTTCTGACTTCAATGTAGCCATGATTTCAACATAGACAGCTTCACGCTGACTCATGCGACCATCTTCTGACTTTGTTTTTGGTTTCTCAGCCTCAACTACTTTTGGAGCAGAGGAAGCAATTTGGGGTACTGGTTTTTCGTTTTTCAAAGCATTCATCGTTACTTTTCTCCTTCTGGCATTTTTTGCCGTTAATGCTTTGTAGAGTCGGGAAAGTACCTACACCGCCACGCAGGCTGCTTCCGAAAATAGTAGCCCGCTGGCCTCTGCTCTCAAGGTAACCTTTTTAATCGGTACCAGCCCACGCGACGCGATCTCTGGGTATGTAGGATTTTTTATTTTCTGGATGTGCCTAATAGGCAAACATGGGGTACCTGTTTTCCTATAGATATATAATTTTTTTATTTCTTAAAAAGTGACCTGCAATAATCAAGTGAAGAAACGAATTCGGCAGCACCCATTTTTTGATCGCACTGTCTTTTAAGAGTATGACCACCACTGGCTAAGGACTCGGTAATCTTGCAGTGACTATATCCTAGCTCTTGCGACTCAGTTTTAAGGACAGAGATCAAATTTTTAGTATCATCAATTTTATTGCAATGACTCTTGCTGTACCAAGTCCTTTCTGAAATCGATCCCTCTATAATAGGAGTATAAATCGAATTTCTTGTTCCTGAGTGTGCAGGATCACTAGACAAAATCATTCCTAATAAAACCAAGGCGATCTTCATGCCGTGTCGTTAGTTCGGGAGTTCATTTCCTGAAACAAACATCTCACCAAACTTGTTCATAGTTCTGAACACGGTGTTCAGAGTTGTGAATATTGCTTCACTCGATATTTAGGTGTGGCGAAGATATAATATGGCAACAAAAAGAAAAGGTACAAACGAACTCCCGTTTGGGAAGATTCTAAAGAGAATCATGCAAGAACGTGATCTCACCGTTCGTGCTGTTGCTGAGTTGGCAGGAGTTAGCGGAAGTGTAGTTCAGAGCTGGATCAACCAAGCCAATCCCCACGATCTTAAGGCAGTAGCAAAGTTAGCAAAAGGTTTAAAGATGGAATTCAAGGAGCTCCTTCTTGGTGAAGTTGAGCACACCAGCGAAGTTCGAGGCATTGCCGAACTTTTTCAAGAACAAGACCTTTTCGACGGGCACTGCAAAATTATCATTAAACGGCTCGTACCAAGGAAGGAAAAATGAAACGCCATTCACTTGCATCAACAATATTTTTATTAGTCGGATTTTCCACTAGTGCAGCTAACTATGCCGATGTGGATAAAATATACGATGAGCTTGGCATCAAGGTTGACGAAAAAATTAACACAAAAAAGCCGTGTGGTTCAAAAATGCAGGGAGCTCAAGATAAGGAATCTCGAGATAATAATTTTGGTGGAACATACTATAATTGCACACTCGCAAAAACCACGAAAGTCCGCATAACTGCAAAAAGTGGAAAAATTGAACACATTACCACGGAGTTAGGCTTTGAATCTCCTGTCGCAAAAGATTTTGAAGAAGTGCAAAAATCCTTATCAAAATTTAAACCTAAAACAGAATCAACTGAAAGTGATCCCGGACTTAGAATCTTCAGCTTTAAATCTGGAGGCAAGCTGGTGAATTACACGTTCACTTCATATCCAAAGGGGATTTATACCGATGGTCCGAATTTTACTAGCTGTAATGGAAAATTTATTCGTGAATTAGTAGCAAACAAACTCTGGAAGGAATTGTGTAATGAAAAATAGCCTTGGAATTTCTTTTTTAATGTTAATGTCAGCATGTAGTTCGACGCATAAATTGCAAACATCTGAAACTCAGGAAGACAAAGTCATCGCTCGAATTAATGAAGTCAGTTCGCGCCCAGGATGGCTTGATGAGGCTCGTCCGTTTCAATTCAAGAACGGCCAAATCATTTCATTAGGTCAAACAACCATTCCAGGCGATAACCGAGTTGAAGCAGCTTTCAGGATCGCAGAAAATAATGCAAAAGCAGCAATCTCTGGTGCAATCGAATCTCGCTTAGAGTTTATCTTCCAAGCTGCGGAAGAAGGTACTGGATTTGACTCAACACAGGCTCGATATATCGGAGCCGAAGCATCCAAAGTTACAAGTTCAGCTCTAAAACTCCAAGATCGCTATTGGGAAAAGGTTGCAACCACTCAGGATAACGGACAGCGAGTTACTCAATACAAAGTATTTGCTACTGTTACTATGCCTGAAGAGGATTTCAGACGAGCAGTAATTGATGCCGCTAGAAAACGACAAGGTAAAACAGGATTATCAGAAGATTTCTCTAAAAAAGTTAGTGAACAATGGGACTCTTTCAAAAATGAGGACCACTAATTCCTATGCGCCGCATTCCACTCATTATCGTCCTGTCTGCTTTGATTGCATCTTGCAGCAGTTGGCCCTCAGTCAAGAAAGCTCTGGAAATGCCATCTGGGTTTTGTTCAGATCCAGATTTTAATAAGAAACAGACTTTTATTGTTTACTCCTATATTGGAGTTCCCTCAGGAGTTGCACTTAACAAGGCAAGCGACTATGTGAACTACACCAATCTTTATTCTGATATGACCACAGCATTTCTTATTAAAATTCTTTCGAGCCGCTATTTATATACAGACATTCAAGGCGGAACATCTGTCGATAACTCAAAACAATTTGCTGCTTTCATCGATGATCGCTATTCGAACTCAACGAGCCGTGGTGGTGATCGGATTGCTTGGATTAAAGACAATATTTTCATTACTTGGGATTCCTCGCTATTTCCAGCAAAGGGACAAAGCGGCTTTGTACTTCCAAACGGTGAATCCATTACGGATAAGGCAGTAACTAGCGAATCGAAAGTATGCGAAGATTTTTTCGGTGCACATGGAAAGAATAACGATAGTTGCTATGAGTGGAGCGATTCTCAGGCAATACTGAAAGTATTTGATAAACACATTAGGGTAAATGGGTGCCCTTATCCACATGGCTGTAATGAAACATGGCGCTTAAATCAAGGAGCGTATTCAGTTCCAGAACATGGCCTTTTCAACTTCATCCTGCAGACAGGACTAAACTTTGGATCTTTCTTTGATTCCCATTACTTTGTAGTACCTGAACGAGATCGTCCTGCTCTTTGCGAGAAAGCGGGATTAAGTAAGACCTGTTACGAGTTTGACCGAGAATCCTTTTTTAAATTTAAAGAAGGAATATCGAATATTGGGGATAAGTCACTCTATTCAGCTGTTTCCTATCTCACCAGGCATAGCAACATCACGCCATTTGAAGTAAATCAGCAGCAAAAAATTCTCTGGGAGTCTGCATTCTCTCTCGATTTGCTAATAAACACTGCAACCTCGGTAAGCAAAAAGATGGAAGGAGATTGGGTTACATCTCAAGTCATTGTGGATTTAAGCCAAGTTTGTAAATATGCTAGACCAACCACAGAGTTCTATACTCATTAGCTTTATATTACTCGCACCTTGCTTCGCTGATGAAATTCCGCATTGGATCTCTAAAGGGATCACCATAGATTCAACTTACTATTATGTCGTGTGTTCCCACGATGGCCTAGATCCTGAGGATGTTAAGCAAGTCGCCGAGTCCAAGTGTCTTGCCAGTGCAGCAAAACTCGGTGGAGTTACCGTTAAGGTAAACCAAAAGACGGTTCAAAGTCTTACTGGTGCTGATGCAAGTGAAGTAGCAGAAATTCAGCCTCTCGAACGACAGGTCAAATGCGAATGGACTGATCGTTTTCTTGAAAAAGTAGGCCAAGGATTTAGAGTTTGGCTCAGATGCAGAGTAAAAAAATCATCAGTCATCCAGGTTTCTGAATTATTGAAACCTAAGGAAGCCACTGAATCACCACTGATTGATCCTAGTTCGTCATCCCGTAAATACAAACGAGCAATCCTGACGTTGATCATGGCCCCTCAAGCAGATCGCGTAGTGATCATCGGGGATGGCGGCGAACGAGTGATCGAAGTGAACTCAAATACGACCAAGGTTGAGCTTCATGAAGGTGACATCAAAATCAGAGTCAGAAAACATCAGTACAAGGATTCAGAGTTTGAGTTGAAACCGTGGAAACATGGCGAGGCAATTTCTAAGTCGATATTCTTGGAAAAAGAACTTTAAGCAGCTTTCTTCAGTTCAAAATATTTATTGAACACTATCAAAACATTTTTTCTTTGCATTCGAGTTGCAATATCGATCGCGGTTAGCCCATCCTCAGACTTCAAAAGTGGGTCCGCTCCATACGAGAGTAGAAGTATCACGCATTCGTAATGCCCCCAGTAAGAGGCGTTAGTAAGTGCTGTCCAGCCATTACCGGAGCATTGATGGTTTACGTCTGCACCTTGGTAAATTAAATCCTCGATTGGTTTTGTCTGATTACTCGCAGCCGCAATAAATAACGGAGTCCAGCCACTACTATCTTCGGAGTTCAAATTATTCTTAGATACAGGGCTGCATATGCTCGCACGTTCAAGTGCTTTCATGCACATAAACTCAACCATTTTCATATACTCATCATCGCTTTTATTTTCGCTCACTTACTCCCTTCATTTCAGGTAACTGACCCATGTACCTTCGAATACCTTCGGCTCAAGATTTGATTCGTATGTCCTGATGAACCTAAAATCAAAGGAGGCAATTATGTTAAAGCAACAATCAGTCGATAAAGTTAATTTTCAAATCTACCATTCAAGCAATGGGCGATATTATATTTCTGTCACAAGACATAATAAACGTTTCACTCTCAGCCAAAATTTTTCTTCTCTCGAAAAAGCCGAAAGTTTTTTGAAGCGTTTTATTGATCGTACAAGCTCAACAAGAAAAGTCATAAAAGCTTGTCGCGATGTAATGCCTCACAAGTATCAACAAGAAGCGATCGATCAATATTTGAAAAACACTAGGAAATTTTAGGATGCACTAAGTACGATGAGCGAACCACAAAATGGTGCTATTGACCTTGTCCCTTTTTGATCTGGTTTGTCCATTCGGTAAACAACTGTCCTACAGTCATTGGCTTACCGTTTGCGGTACCAGATGCATCCGCGAGAGCCTTTAACAGTGTTTCGAATCCCGGAGAGGAGCTTGCTTTTGTGGGCTCCTCTTTTCTTACTTCTTGAATTAATACTTCCTCTTCTTCAACCTCTTCAGGAGTAACAGCAACTTCAAAGTGTTTTAAAGCATCTGACAGCTTGGAATATAAATGAACTTTTCTCTGCTGACTGACTCTATCGCTAAATTCATGCCTCAAATGATCATTTAAATATGACCTGTCGCCCAGGGTTACCCCATAGTCCGAATCTCTGGTCACGATAACAAGTTCAGCTTTTTGCTTTTCTGCACAATAAACCAGCCACTCCCAGTTTATTGAGTCTCCCATTGAAGTGTCGTTTTTCTTTCTCGGGGGACATCCATGCAAAAATCGTCGAAGCGCTTTCGAGCGAATAAGTTTTCTACGGGGATCATCAAGACTCAATATCAGTTCTCTATCTTCGCGATGAAAAATCCGTTGATAAACTTTATAGACGGGATCATTTAGTGTGGGGTTTTCAAGAACTTTATTGTATTTGCTTTTTATAGTCTTAATTTTCCCATCAATTGTCTTCATATTCTTCTGAATGACTTTTACGGCTTTTGCATCTGAAAACAATCCTGGCCGCGAAACACTTTCAGGAGACTTAATTTGGTTCATTCCTTCTAAAATGGCAGTTTGGCGATTCTTCTTCACTTCCATCTCAAGTTGATAGGTGACAATAATTTTATCTGAAATGGCATCAAGGTGTTGTAGGAGTCCCAAACCAGCTTCGGTTCTAGCTCTATAAAAATCTAACCAAATATTTGAATCAACGAAGAGGAGTTTTCTAATATTCTTCGAGGCGCGCCTAGCCATACTAATTAACTCCTATCTTCTTAAGGGTGTCATTTACCGCAACCCTTGCTGCATCTCGAATAGATGAGGAACTTGAAACGACATGCCCCTTTTCATAGCCAAGAACAACTAAGTCCTGAATTTGCTTTTTGATTTCCTTACTAAAGGGGGGATCGGTAGGTTCATCGAGCGATATACCTAATACTACACGCAGTAGATATTCGACCGCCTCATGCGTGCCCAGCTTTTCTCCAGTTTTGTTATCCACTGACCACACTTTGGCTGCCGTAGGACATCGCCAACCAAACACCCTGCAAATAATTTCAAAGTCATTAAATAGCTCACTCTGAACCAACTCTCGGACATGCTTTCGTTGCTCAGTAGTAGCAGCAGCGTTCAGCTCATCTAGCCATTGTTCGCGTGCAATTTTCCACTGTGGTTTTTGCTTTTTCATTGCCCATGACCTTAGCACCTTCGTTTACCTTCGGCAAGAGGGGAGCTCCGTACAACTTAATGACTAAAAATACGCCTTAATTCTAAGTGATGGTCTCTGGTTGACGAAGCATTCTTGGAAAGCGTGTAAAGGGTCACACCTTTCGTGGGTTCGAATCCCATCCCCTCCTCCATTTATTTCCGTCGCTTTTGGTTCTAAGAACTAAACAAACAAAACATAAACGAGTTTTCTTTTAGTTGTATTCGAGTTCAGGCACTTCCACGTGTCTTGAGATTACCCGTCACGTCCAGAGTTGGCTAAACCTGGCTAGCTTTTGGCTAAGGGATTTTTTAGAACGAGCGAGGTCATCCAGATCAGATTGTCATTGTCGGCTCTAACTGAAAATCAACAAAAGAAGTTGAATTTTTTCAGAACCCAAGGTTTGATTGGTTTGTACTGACAAAGGCATACTGTTTTGATAAGATACTTTCGCTGTGCTTACGATATCTAAAACTACCAATTTTGCTGCTCTATTCATTTCGATTTTGCAGTTAAATACGGCTCACGCCAATACTGAGTGTCCAAGCAATTTAGAGCAATGGATTAATTGGAAAAACGATCTTTTCAAATCCATTTCTGATCCACTGGAGTATGGAACCGATCCAAGAACCAAAGTTCTTCAAAATTGCCCAGAACAGTATCGGCTTTTGTTAAATTCTGCCGAAGGGCAGCAGTTTGACTTGCAGATCTCACCGCTAAAAACCATTATTAAGCTCGCGACATCACGTTTACGAGGATTAGAACGAGAGTCTATAGACTCGTTAATCCCTAATGAGAGCAAATCTCGTTACACTCTCCCCAAAAGCATGATGCCCTTTATTCCCACACTGTATAAAATGATGAGGGATGATTTCGATAGAAGTCCTGTAAAAGTGTCCTATTCGAATTTTCCGCAGTTTTCATTGCCCTACACGGCACCGGATTTCCAGTCTTACTTAAAGGATATAGCTCTCAGTCTGCCTCAATCGCAAATAATCGCCTATTCGTCCCTTACCTCTTCGCATGACGGGATATTTTTACGTTTGAAGGAAAGAAAATTGATCAGTTCGTGCACTTAGATCATGACGGTGCATTGCTTCTTACCTTAGAAAAACCGACGAAGAGGAACGGCGCTATTGCTTACTTCGATTTATTTAGCACTCCGGTAAACAAAGAAACCATGACTTACAGTTCGGACCAAAAAGGGCGCTGTATACTATGCCACAGCACGGGTGTAATGCCTGTCGCAGCCAATACCGAAGCTCCGGTCTATTCGTTTGGTTCAAAACCAAGCTCAGAAGTCTTGAACTGGTTTAACAACGATTTAGCTGCGCGCTATCCAGATGCAAAATTAAAAGGTTTTGATAGTGGCAATCTGGGGTTACCTCAGATTGGGGAACTTAATCCATCTCATCGAGACGAGAGTTTTATTAGAGAATGCGCTACTTCTTCAAAAATCACTCTTACCGGCAATTCCATACAAAGAGTTAAAAGTGCTATGAACTGTGCCGCTTGTCACGACGGTCGCGGGGTTGGCATCGTGAATACCTTCCTTGCGCCGCAAGGCGGAGTTTACGAACAAATGATCGACGCAGGAGTAATGCCACCTGAATCAGACTTGAATCAAGATGAAAAGGCAGTGCTCAAGACATGCTTGAATGCGGAATACTTCGGTGGTTTCACCAAAAAAGATTCCAGTGGAATTTTAAGAACAGGAACTTTACAAAAGTTTATCCAAGGTTTTAAAGAAAACTAAGCTGCCCAATCCATCTTAAGCTTCTTCTTACTCTTTACGCAGTCCATGAGGTACATATCGATCAAGTTTTGATAAGGCACGCCCGTATCAACTGAAAGTTTTTTAAAGTAATCGATCACTTGATGGCTTAGGTTAATCCCAACAGCTTTCTTTTTAGAGGCATATGGATTCTTTTCGGCTTTCATTTTTGAGAAATTATATTCCTTTTTCATAATCCTTTGACTCCCTTTTCGTTGCCTTTCGAGCAGAGATGATGCGAATGATCGAGTCACTATCGCGCTCGCAATAAACGACTACTAGCAATCGCCCGGGACCGCTCATGCCCAACAGTATAAATCGGTCTTCATCTTTAGAGTGCTCTGGATCGTAAAACCTCAGGGCCGATGCATCATCGAATACCTGCTGAGCTTCCTCGAACCAAACACCATGCTTTTTCCGGTTCGATCTATTCTTTTTTTCATCCCACTCAAACCGGATCATGTTGATTTCATTATAGTATATATATTATCTAGATTCAATCTATATGTTGCTGACTGGCCTAAATACGCCACACTGGCTTAAATTTTATACGGCTCAATGCCGCCACATTTGTATCTTCCTGAAGTTCAAGCATATTTTCAAAGAACACTTCCCGACAGCTCTTGGCTCTCCTCCTGCACAAGTACTGCTCAGTTGAAATGGATTGTAGAATTGACTCGCCGAGAAGCACTAAGAAAAAAGCCAGACTTATTCTCGAAGGTCTAAAAACTTTCACCAATCATTTCAATAATAAACTCTGAGCTTACCCCACATATACCGTAGGGCAGTCAGAGTTTTAATTTAACGATGAAAGGAACTAAAAAATGATAATCAAACTCAGCAAAAAATCGCATGAAATGTTATGGCCGATTCAAATAAACCGATCTTTGACAATTTGGTTTGGATGACTTCAGCAGAAGCGGCAGCTTACTTGCGTAAGTCGGTCGGGGCAGTGAGGACAGCGGTTTGTCGAGGACACATCACTTGTCACAAATGGCGACGGCGACTCTACTTCAAGAAGCACGAACTTGATCAACTATTGGAACGCTCTCAAACAATGGGAGAAATCTAATATGTCAGTATCCAGTTATGAAAAAGACGGCAAAACCTTTTGGAAGGTTTACGTCAATATCCGTAATGGTTCGATCCGGGAACAGAAAATGGTTCAAGGGTTCGAATCCGAAAAAGCAGCACTCGCTGAAGAAAAGAAAATCGTTAGAGAGATTACCGAAAAGTTAATGAAGCGCGCCTCCCAGGGTTACACCTGGGGGGCCGTCATTAATGCTTGGGAAGCTTCTGTGACCGGTCCAAATGCAACTCAAGAGCTTCAGCCAAATACAATCGCTAATCGAATGAGTCGTTTGAGTCGCTGGACTCTGTCTTGGCTGAAACGTCCTGCCGCTATCCTGACAAATGGTGATGCGCGGGAAGTTTTCAATCAGATGGAATCAGCTGGCCGCACACTAGCACATCGTAAACACATGAAGAGCACGATTAACGTGATTTTTAAATGGGGCATCGAAAACAAGATGATCCTTGGTGTTCACGAATCCCCGGTAAATGGTCTAAAATTGCAAGGCACGAAGGGAGAGTCCGTTCCTGATATCCTCACTATTGAGGAAATCAAAACGCTCTTACTCGAAGCTAAGCGGCTAGATCACCCCTGGTATCCAGTTTGGGCCATGGCTCTCTTAACCGGGATGCGGAATGGCGAACTCCATGCCCTACTTTGGACTGATGTCGACTTGGACAACCGTAAAATTACGGTGAGCAAGTCCTACGACACCAGAGCCAAAAAAGTAAAATGCACCAAGAATGGGCGCTGGCGTATCGTTCCGATCTCAGATCAACTCCTAACGCTGTTGCTAGAGCTTAAAGTAAGGACTCCGGATAGAACCGAAGTCCTACCCCGGTTCTGGCAATGGGATAAAGGCGGACAGGCTACCGTACTTCGAACTTTTTGTTCGGGGATCGGGATTCGATCAATCCGTTTCCACGCGCTCAGAGCTTGCTTTGCAACCCAACTGTTGGCTCATGACATCGCTCCGGCGAGGGTCATGAAGATATGTGGCTGGACCGAGCTTAAGACCATGCAGCATTACGTACGGCTTGCAGGAGTCGACGAGCGTGATGCGACGCAAGTCTTACGGGTTCTACCCGATGATGCATCGGCAATGCGTGAAGCAGTTGATTTATTCGACCTCAAGGCTAAAAATGTCTAAGGGGTCGTCTAAGTGTCCGTATTCAAACCAAAGGCGACGAATCCTCCATTTTCAAAGCATGCTATCCACATGAATTAGAACCGAAACCGTGATTAATAATGTTTGAACCGGATGTTCTTCGGAAGCGGCTTTTTCTTCGAGACGAATGCTCCGTCCGCCACTCTTGATTCAGGTTGCTTCAAAGGTTGCACTGCAACCGGGTTTGAACCCGGGCGAGGACCTTTGCGATGAGGCTTCTTCAAGCCTGTCCCTGATTGACGATCTGCCGGACCATCGCGGAGAGTTTTCGATCCAGCAATCGCGTTCTCTACTGTCGGAAGAGCGCCTTTTTGCTTCAACAGTTTTTCGATATCTCTCCACTGCTCGACTTCATCCGAACTAATGAAAGAAAGAGACTCCCCGTCGCGACCGTTACGAGCGGTACGACCGATGCGGTGTACGTAATCTTCCGGCACCTGAGGCAAATCGTAGTTAATCACGTGAGCGACGTGACTGATGTCGATACCGCGAGCTGCGATATCGGTCGCGCAAAGAATGCGCGCGGTTTCTTCTTTAAACCCTTTGATCGCCAAATTGCGCTGACCCTGGGATTTATTGCCATGAATCACGGCAACGGTCAGACCATAGCTCTTCAAAAATTTTGCGACTTTATCTGTACGGCGTTTCGTGCGCACGAACACCAGAATCGAACCCTGGCGGGCATTGACTTCGTCAAGCAAACGGTCGTTTTTCATGTCGCCATTGATGCGCACCGCTCGCTGGTTGATTTTCGATACCGGAACCGAAATCTGCCCCACCTGAACTTTCACCGGATCTTTGAGCAGTTTTTGCGCGAGAGCTTCGATCTCTTTTGGCAATGTTGCCGAAAAGAGGAGCGTCTGGCGCTTTGACGGCAGATGCGGATAAATTTGTTTTAACTGCGGGGCAAAACCCATATCGAGCATACGGTCGGCTTCATCCATCACTACCATGTTTACGCGATTTAAAAGACCGCTACGTTGCTGGAGGTGATCCACTAAACGGCCAGGAGTCGCGACGAGGATACGGAACCCCTTTTGAATCTGACGGAGCTGGCCCTGCATTGCCATGCCACCAATGATGGTCACGATCCTAATTTCAGGGTTCTTGCGAGTAAGATCTTTGAGCACTTCGCAAACTTGATTGGCAAGCTCGCGAGTCGGAACGAGAATTATCGCCGAAGCGTCACGGTTTGCGATCAGGTGATTAATCATCGGAATACCGAAGGCGGCCGTCTTGCCGGTCCCGGTTTGAGCTAGGCCGATCAAATCGTGGCCTTCCATCACGGCGGGAATCGCTTGGGCTTGGATTGGAGTGGGTTCTTTAAACCCCATTAGTTTAAGCGATTCTTGCAAAGTCGCCGGGAGTTTGAGTTCGGTAAAAGTTTTCATTGAGTGCGGAGATTAGCACATTGCCGACAAAAAACGTATGTTTTTAATCAAAAATTGTTTAAGCCCGGCCTACTCGAACAGATTCGCTTACGGAGCAAGTAAACTGCCTGCTGCCTTCACGGAGAGGTATTCCTGAGGGTCAACTTCGGTAATCATGACCTCAGGCTGCTCGTCCTGGAGGAGTTCATATTTGAAGGAGTTGGTGTTGACGTAGCCAACGATATCAAACTCGGATTTGTAGGTTTTGCCCTTATCGCTATCCACGACGTAGCAAACCTGATGGACCGAAAACAAGTAGTTATCGCCTTGCTGCTCGCCTTTGACGGCGGAACGGCTAGGAACCATACACTCGCCATTAAGCTTGCGAGCGTAGTTTAAAACCATGGTTTTCAAGCCAGGTTCCTTTAGAAACTTGAGATACTGAGGCGGCACTTTCATGTTCGAATAGTTGCGCACTTGAGAGAGGACGTCTTTCGCGTCGAGCTTCAATTTAACATCCATCTCTCTCGGAGTTTTGACGTTGATCCCGCAAGAGGTAAGCACCAACATAGACGCAAATAGGATTATGTATGTCATATCTTGGCGATATAATTATCCCGCAGGAGCTAGATTGTCAATTTTTTATTATCTTTATTTAATTTAATGTTAGCCGTAGCATAACCCCATGTCCAGCAAACTAAAACAGTTCCCAAAGCTCAACGATGCCATCAAGCATTTAAAGCAAAACGACCCCGTTTTAGCAGCCTTGATCGACGAGGCCGGCCCGATGACCGTCGAAATCGATCCGGAGAAATCCATCTTCGATGCCCTCGCCCGCTCAATTTTTTATCAGCAAATCCATGGTAAAGCCGCAGCCGCCATCATGGGCCGGGTCAAAGCGCTTTGCGGAAACGCGGAGCAAATGTTCACGGCCGAACAATTTTTGAGCCAGACCGAGGCCTCCTTGCGCGCTTGTGGACTTTCAAATTCGAAGTTCCGCGCGCTTCAGGATCTCGCCACCAAGGTTGTAAACAACGAGCTCCCCCTGCGCGCGCAAGCCGAACAGATGAGCGACGACGAAGTCATCGCAGCTCTCACCGTCGTTCGCGGCATCGGTCCTTGGACCGTGCAAATGATGCTGCTCTTTACCTTCGGCCGGACGGATGTTTGGCCCGTCACCGATTACGGGATCCGTAACGGTTACAGCAAGGTATTTGGAAAGCGCAAGATGGTCGAGTCTAAGAAGCTCGAAACACTCGCCGATCACTGGAGCCCCTATCGAAGCGTCGCGAGCTGGTATCTCTGGCGCGCGACCGAGTTTGAGCGTTTCCGTCCGAAGAAGAAACCTGCCGCTAAAAAACCGCGTAATGTCGCTCGTAAAAAGCGTTGACCTTTGACCTGCGGTTCAATATAACGCGGGCCATGATTCGTGCGCTTTTTATCGTCGTATTGCTCACTTCCGTTAATGCCCTCGCCTTCGAGGATGCTAATGATCAAGCTCATGAAACCAACGTGGTGTGCTCGCTCTTCACGGCGGCCAAGCATCGCGCGTTCATGAAAGCCCCGGCCTTCGACAAATACAAGCACTGCACGGTTTCCTGCTCGATCACGCTTAACTGCGGTGCCTTCGAAGCGATGAACACCGGCGTGCTCAAAGAAGTTTGGGATCTCGTCTCCGGTGGCGATGCTTCAGTCCACGACATTCAAGCCGACACCCAAGGCGTGCGCGCCGCGGTCGAAGGCCGCGCTCGCAACTTCAAAGAGTGCCAAGCCGTTTGCGATCAGATTTATCCGGCGCAAACCGGCGCCGAGATTTAAATCTTCGCGAGATCGAGATTGCGAAGTCCTTTCGCTTTCCAAAAGACCATCACGACCGTGAGCAGAGTCATGCTGCCGCCAAAAATCACTGATGGAACCGTGCCCATATAGCTTGCGGCCAAACCCGATTCAAACTCACCAATTTCGTTCGATGATCCGATAAAGATCGAATTCACGGCCGCGATCCGGCCACGCATGTGTTCGGGCGAGCAAAGTTGCACGATCGCTCCACGCACCACCATGCTGACGCTGTCGAACGCACCCGAGAGTGCCAGCGCCATCATCGAGAGATACAAATCGCGCGAAACCCCGAACACCAAAATACAAAACCCGAATCCGAGCACGCTATACATCAGTTTGCGACCCGCGTTCCCGGTAATCGGCTTACGGATGAGATAGACGCTCATGAATATCGCGCCTGCCGCCGGAGCCGCCCTTAAAAGTCCCAAGCCTCGCGGTCCTTCATGCAAAATCTCAGCCGCATAAATCGGGAGAAGCGCCGTCACGCCACCGAAGAGCACTGCAAACATATCAAGACTGAGAGCCGCAAGTAGAAGCGGATGACTAAAGACGTAACGACTGCCGACCAGTAATTCTTGAAAAAAGGTCTCTTTTACGCCGGACTCCACTTTGCGCGCCACCGGTGCCGGAACATGGCGATACTTGGTCAGGATCACGCTAATCGATGCTCCAACGAGTGCGCCGATAGCGAGCATGTAGGGGTAATCATAACCGCGAATCGCGAGCAACACGCCGGCCACACCCGGGCCGATCACGGTCGCCGACTTGAATGCAGTTGTCGTCCACGCCGAACCCCGCTTCAGTTCTTCGCGTGTTACGATGCGAGGGACGACTGCGTTGACGGAGGGACCGGTAAAAGACCTGGCTAAGCCTGTGGTGAACGCCGCCAGATACAAATGCATCGCATCAGTCGCATGCCACGAAATCAGCATCGAGATCCCGCTCAAGATGATCGTGCATTGGTAAAAGCGAATCGGATTGAATCGATCGACGAGCCAACCGGCGAAGAGCGCGAGCGAAAGCGCCGGGATCGCAGCCGTCAAACCGATGAGTCCGAGTTGCAACGGGTCCTTGGTCAGATCGTACATCTGCCAACCCATCAAAACGGCTTGCACTTGGACGCCTAAGACGAAGAGGAATCTAGCCGATACCAGCCAGTAGAAATTTGTCTTCAACGGACCTTGTCTCCGCGACTGAGGACTTAGTAAAGTCCGGCGCCGCCATTCGGTTCACCCCTACCGAAGTCTTTTTTGCACTGAAGGCTTTCTTTCCAAGTTTCGGCACCTGGATCAAGGAAGTCGGATTTCATGAATCCGCCGAGCTTAAGCGCTTCGACTTCATCGTTGATGAAGATTCCGTATTCACGGTTGTCGGTGATCGAAGTCGTAGAACCGTTGACTGAACCCACCCAAGCGCGAACGCTGTCGACCAGAATCGCTTTTGCGTGGAGGTAGCCTTTGCGCCCTCCGACTTTAATCGATTGGGTAAAAGCGCGAGTCTGCACCTTGGACTGATCAAACAGGGTGTAGATGCGGGTCCACGCGGCTCCTTCACTCGCCGATGGCCTACCGAAAGCGCAGATACTGGCGGTTTGCACGTAGACTTTGATTCCGCGTTGGGCGGCTTCCATCAAAGCTTGGTTCAGTTCCGGATCTTTCAGATATTGGTTTTGAACTTGGATCAATTGCTTCGCCGAACGGATGAACTCCACAAGCGGCTTCATCGAGTAAGGACTCACGGTGATCTTCGCGGCTTCATTGCTCGCCAGGATCGCTCCCAAGTCATACGGAACGCTCTTCAGGTCAGCCGCAAAAATCGTCGCAAGCGTCCGAACCGAACCCGGATCCCAGGTTAGAACCGAGTAATCGCGATTGCATTTCGCCGGATTAAAATGCGCGTTACAAAGATTGGTCGAATTGAAGTTTCCGGTGCTCAGAAGCACGTACTGGTTATCCGAGATCACCATCTTGCCGTGCTCGAAGCAGTTTGAGTTCGGTTTACCGCAGAGCTCTTTATTGAACGGAACGTAAGTTCCACCCGCTTTACGAACATCGGCGATCAACTTTTTGTTTGCGACACAGCCTGGGTTATCCGCCGCTACCGGGCTACTGAAGATCAGGCATCCGCCACCCGCCGGGCGCGGCTCCTGGATGATGCGGATCTTTACCCCACGGGCGAGCGCGGCCCGGAGCGCAGCGTGCACATCCTGGTCGTCCATCTGGTAGATCTCGATATCGAGTGTCTTTTTGGTGTTTTTGAGAAGGTTTAACAGAGCATTATTACTGCTCGCGTTTTCATAAAACTTTTCAGTACCCTCGGCCTTTGCCGTGGTGAATTGAGTGCTGAAAGTCGCGAAAACAAAGGCAATCCGTAGCCAAAGTTTAAACTTCATGTATCCCCCTTGAAAAATTGTAGTCAGAGCAATGACACTAGTACAACAGCAAAACCGAAAATTTTTTGTCAGCCTTCGGAGGTCACCCCGTACTTTTTGTTGAGACTTGCGTCATTATTTAACCGATGCGCTGTTATCACAACATTTTATTATGACGCAAGTCTCAACAAAAAGTACGGGGTGACCTCTGCAGGCAACAATTGCCCATTCAATCTGGAGCACGGACTACCGACCAGACAGGTGAGGACGGATTCTCATTATGTTTAAACGGACTTCTTTCATCTTGGGTTACTGCTTACTGGTCATCTCCGCGAGTGGATGCCGATTTGGAAACTATGCGGAACCGACGCAAAGTCAGTACCGATCCATCGATCTCTATTTCACTCAGGCGAGAACGTTCGAGACCGCGGTCACCTACACCAACAATACCGGCAATCAAAACAACAATGCACCCCTGATCTCGATTCCTTCGAATATCCGCAACACGTTTACCAACCCCGTTTATTTCATCGTTCCTAAAGACCTCACTCAATCCCCGATGTTTGTGGGTATGAATCAAACGAACTATCTCTCGACCACGATCAAAGACGACGGAACGATCGGCGAAGGTTACTCCACGCTTCCCACCCAGTTTTGGTCGAGCCCGGATTGCCAGACTTGGATCTCGGTCGCACAAGCCGGTTCATTCGACGATACTCACGGTGGCACGGTCACTTTCGGCGACGGTTCGAAGTCACCGGTGAAAGGCAGCCTCTCCCTCGATTTTTATTACTCGCGCGAACTTGCCGGCGACTGTGCCGGCGATTTACAGCGTCTCGCGACCTGTTATGCAAACGGCGCCGGTTGCGATACCGACGAATTAAACGCCGCATCGACTTTGTTCGACACTTGGGTCCGCACCGGCATTCTCAATATGACCGACGCAACTCGCATCAAGAAGCTAGAATATCTCGTCCACTTTGAGTAAGATCAAAGCCTATGAGACAGGCTCACTCCATCGTATTGGCTTCCACCAACCGCCACAAATTCGAAGAAGTACAAACGCTCCTCGTCCCGTATCCGGGTATCGAACTTATTCCTGCCAATAAGGCGATTCGTAACGCCGACAAACTCGGACTCTTCGAAACCTCGGATCACTACTACGATAACTGCGTCGCCAAAGCCCGCGCTGCCAACCACGGCTGCCACTACCCTTGCCTAGCCGACGACTCCGGTCTCGAAGTCGACGCGCTTCAAGGACGCCCGGGCGTAAAATCTCACCGCTACGCGATCCCGCGCGCGGACGAGACACAAGATCAGGCCAACAACAAAAAACTCCTCGAAGAGCTAAAGGACGTCCCTGCAAACAAGCGTACGGCGCGTTTTGTGTGTCACCTCGCGCTCGTCATCGAAGGAGTTCTCGTCCACACGATCGGGACACTCGAGGGAACCATCGCGACCGAGATCAAAGGCGCGCAAGGTTTTGGCTACGACCCGCTCTTCATTCCCAAAGGATTTACCCAATCTCTCGCCGAACTCGGACCTCAAAAGAAGAACGAGATATCCCATCGCGCGACCGCGCTTAAGCAACTGATGCAAGAGATGAAAGCCAAAGACATCGTCCTCGCCCGTCCGTAACTCAAAATTGCAACGATCGTCGTTGAAATTCACTGCGAGGATGCTCAAATAGCCTCTCGCCGGGGTCTTCATTTACACACATATTATTGAATAAATCCGACGAAAAGGTTACACTCCGATAATGTTTTTGGGCGTGTGACCTTCCTTACCGCGAGGCGGTCTCCGAAGATCAGAAAGCCGATCTGATTGAATACTTAAAGGTGCTTTGATTATGATGAACTGGATTGCCCCACTCCGCAGTCGCTACATTGACTTCAAATTCATCACGGATAAAAGTCGTTTTAAGGTTTGGATCGTCGAGAAGCCGGGCCTTTGGATGGCCCAGGAGCAACAAGCCGAGCTCGTCAAGAATCTCCGAGCCGTCGTGAGCAAGCTCGGCAAAGGCAACTTCGATTACGGTATCGTTCAAGGCACTAAAGAAGCGCTTGATCGCACGATCGTCACCCTCATCACCGACGTAAAAACCGGTGATCCAGTCGCGTTTAACGCCCTTGCCGTCATGCCGTGCGAGGTTTCGGGCCAAATCGTCGATGTGTACCACTTGGGTCTCGTTGTCGTCGACCCGAACTGCCGCGCCAAGGGCTTCTCGTGGACGCTTTACGGCCTCACCACTTTCCTCCTCTTCTTCCGCAACCGATTGTGTCCGATCTGGATCAGTAACGTCACTCAAGTTCCGGCGATCATCGGGATGGTGGCCGAGAGCTGCTCTGATCCGTTCCCCAGTATCCGCAAAAATGCTCGTCGCTCGTTCGAGCATTTGACGATCGCGCGCGAAATCATGTCGAAGTTTAGAAACGTCTTCGGTGTCGGTAAGGAAGCGGGTTTTGACGAGGAGATGTTTGTCATCACGAACGCCTACACCGGCGGCTCGGACAATCTCAAAAAGAAATTCGAAGAAACCGCTCACCATCGGAATACCGCATACAATGATTTCTGCCTCAAGCATTTGAACTACGAGCGCGGCGATGATTTCTTGCAAATCGGTCGGATCAACCTCGCGACGTTCTTGTACGTTACCACTCACTACGCTCCACCAGAATCCTTTAAGCAACTTGCGGGCAAGGCCATCTACTTGCTCCTTGAGTCCCTGGCTCTTCCCGTGATCCGCTGGTTGTCTCCGGACACACAGTACGGCGAACTCCGCCCAGCGATCGCGGTGAACGTTCCGGGTTTGCGTGCGGAAGTTAAAAAACGCCGTCAACCGGCTGCGGGCGCATCGAACCTCGGCACAACAGCCAAAGATTTCGGCGCGGAGGAGGCTCAAGATGTCTCTCTTTAATTATGCAGAAATGACCAAGCGTAACCTCGGATTTGTAAATCCCGAGGAGCAGCAGCGTCTGCGCGATGGCACCGTGTTTGTCGTGGGCGTCGGCGGAATGGGTGGCGCGTGCATTCAAAACTTAGTGCGCTTGGGCGTTGGCCGTTTTATCATCGCGGATCAAGACGAGTTCGAAGTCAGTAACTTGAACCGCCAGGTGTTCGCGAATTTGAACACCATCGGCAAGTCCAAGGCGCAGTCGACCGCTGAAGCCATCAAGCTCATCAACCCGGAGTGCCAGGTCACCGTCTACGGTGCGGACTGGATTGATCACCTCGGCACGATTCTCCAAGATACGGATGTCGTGGTCAACGGAATGGACGACCTCGCGAGCGGAATCGAACTCTACCGCAAAGCTAAAATTTACGATGCGACCGTGATCGATGCTTACACGGCGGCAAATCCGTCGGTGTTTGTGGTCAAACCCACGGACCCACGCCCCGAAGAACGCTTTAACTATCCGACTCGAGGCATCCACTGGAAAAACATCACGCCGGACATGCTCGACGTGTGCAAACGCCGGGAGTTTGAATTCGTACTCTCTCAAAGCTCGTCTTTGAGTGAAGTGCACCTCGATATCGTGAGCGAAATGATGAAGGGATCTCGCGCCCGCATCTCGATGGCTCCAATGGTGATCATGACCGGCACGCTCATGGCGTACGAAGTCTATTATATCCTCACCGGACATGAGACCAGTACGACCAACGAAGGCTACTTTTTTAACCCGCGGAAGAACAAGGTGGAACACCCGCAACTAAAGCCGGTGGCCACCGTCACCAAATACGGCGCCCGGATCGCGCTTAACTACTTGATGGATAAATCGACATGAACGCGCCTTACTCGATTGTTGAAATCACAAATATGGCCACCCATTTGGTCGGAGTATTGGGTGTCGGTTACTATTATGCCTTCCTTCTCCGGCAACGGAACAGAAACTACATGGAGAACACTCTTGCCGTAATGCTTGCGCTGTTTTCGGTCGGGCTTTTTGCCCGCTGCCTGTATTGGTACTTCCATGAGCCAGTTGGCCTGCGGATGTTTATCGATTCGTTAGGTCCTCTCCTCCCGATGATTTACGCGGTGTTCGCGGAGACGCTCATGAAACGTCACATGACAAAACCGATGAAGCTCTACTTCGTGACGACCACGATCGTGTTTTGGCTTGGCGCTCTCACCGGCAATCTCGGACCCGGAGGATTTCTCCGAATTCCGTATATCGCCCATCTCACGCTCTTTATGACCTTCATGACGGCGTTCATGAGATGCGAGAATGTCCGCAAGGGCCTCACTCAAGGCGAAATCTCGATTGCCAATACGAATCTAGCCACCCTTTGGATATCACTCCCGTTTTACGTCGTCGATTTCCTCCCGATCCAAAATATCGTGCACCTCAAGTACGATATGTTGGGCGCGCTCTTCTTCACGTATTCCACTCTTCGTGTACACAAATCGGATGACAAACTCAGCACCATCTTTAAAGAGGTCGGCCAGGCGATGCGGATCGCGATCGCAGCGACCCTGTTTGTCTCGATTGTGGCGCCTCAGGATGATCCCTACGGCTATCTCCGGATGTTCGTGATGATTCAGTGCTTAAGTCTCGTGTGGATCATTTTCGATCGTATCCGGTTCCTCACGCTCCGCTCGCGCGATTATCCGTTTTTGGGATGGCTCGCGAACGCGCCCACCGCCAACCTTCCGCAGTTTTACGATGAGCTCAAAGCTCTCAAAGTAAACGAGGACTTTTTGGTATTGCAAGAGAGCGAACTGGACGGCTATCACGTCGAGAAAATCGCCGAATACCTCTCGAATCGCAAACAGGGCATCATGCGCAAAGATGAAGCCGTGCGCTTGATCAAGCAAAGTTCATCCGAAGACGCGTTCATCATCGAGCAAATCTTGGACCTACTGAAGCGCCACCGCATGGATTCGGCGTCTCTCCTCCGCACGAAGCCGACATCCCTCTATTTATCGCAGCTCTCTCAGGCGGGCCAGGCCGACCGCGTGGATCTCGAGATCAAGATCCTCCAAAAATTCTCGGGGATGATTCAGTAATGGAACTCGTCGAGCGGAATTTTGGAGCCTTCTTCGATGCGCCATTCAATGCCTACGGTCCGAACTCGCTTTACGTTTCTCCGATGAAGCCCGATCTGAAGCGATTTCTCTCGGACGCAAACCCACTCTTCCAACCCAACAAAAAATACACCTACTTTGCGGTATTAAAAGATGGCAAGGCGGTGGGCCGTATCACCGCCCACATTCACGAAAAATCAAACGAGCGCCATCAGTGGAACCGCGCCTACTTCGGGTTCTTTGATTGCATCTACGATCTTGAAGTCGCGCGCTTGCTCCTCGGCGCAGCCGAGGACTGGGCCCGCAAGCAAGGTTGCACCGAACTCATCGGTAATTTTAACCTGACGGCCATGCAGCAGATCGGGATCATCACCGACGGATTCGACAATCAACCGTACCTCGATCAAGCGTACAATCCTCCGTACGTCCCGAAGATGCTCGAAGCTTTGGGATACTCGAGCACATTCCCAATGACGACCTTCGAAGTCGACGTCCCGGCCGTGGACATCGAGACGCTTTTGAAACCACACGAGAAAGAGTTTTTTAAAGACAATGACCTCGAGTGGGGCAACATCAAGCCCCGAGGATTTGCAAAAAGCCTCATGGATACTTTGCAGATCTTGAACGCGGGCTTCGCGCAGAACCCGATGTTCGTCCCGCTCACGAAAGAGGAATTCTTTTTTCAAGCGAAGGACATGATGTGGATCGTGGACGAGCGGATCAACTCGATCGTTTATCAGAAATCGAAAGTGGGCGGAGACGGCATTAAACAGCCTGACGAGTGCGTGGCCGTATCGGTGTGTATCCCTGATCTTAATCCGCTTATCAAAACCACGAAGTCCAAACTCACCCCGCTGACCTTGTTTCAGTACCTTAAATTCAAACGCAATCGCGAACGCGCGATCATCATCTTCGGCTCGGTCCGCCCCGATTTCCAGGGCAAGGCGCTTGGCCCGGCGATGGTCTACCACATGCTGAGCTCGCTCAAGAAAGCCGGCTACAAAAAACTCGGAATCACCTGGGTTGCCGACGTTAACCGCGCGAGCTTGCGCGTGATGGAAAAGATGAACGCGCGCAAACTCCACCGCTCGCATCTCTTTACGAAGCCGCTCGAGGCAAGAGCATGAGCTCCGTGCAATTGACTCGGAACCAGATCTTAGCCCTCGTCTCGGAGGCCAATCGCGCTCCAAGCGTGCACAACGTGCAGCCGGCACGATTTGGCTTTACGACGGACGATCAGGGCAATCTCACCGTTCTCCTCTACTCCGATCAAAATCGCCGTTTGCTCGCGGGCGATCCTTTGCGCCACGATGAGGGCACGAGTCTCGGGGCCGCATGGGAAGGACTGCGTATCGCACTCGCGCGCCAAGGGCTGATGCTGGAACTTTTAGAATGGCTCGATCCGGGCTTGTCGCCGGCGCACCCGATTTATGCTGACTTGAAGCAAGTCGCGACCGGTAAGATCTTCACGCTACCGGAGAGCGCACGCGCCACCGGCGCGTCGAGCGACGATCTTGCGGAGTTCGTGTTCAAACGCAAAGCTTATCGCGGCAAGTTCAAACCCGCGATTCCGTCGCAAATTCATGGGCTCGTTGAATCCCTCGACGCCAAGGCGTCTCTCGTCTTGAACGAGCCGTCAGAAATCAAAGACATCGCCCGCTTGGCCGGCGGCGCGACCTCCCGCCTTTCTAAACACCTGGCGACGCAAATAGAATTGCTTCAGTGGCTACGTTTCACTCCAAGCGACAAAGGTTATTACGAAGACGGCCTGAACGCTGAAGCGATGGGCTTCCCTAAATCGGTGGCACTCATCGCAAAGTCGGCGCTGCACCTTTCAACGAAGCCGGGAATTTTCAAGACCGGCCTCACGGGCGTATTGATCGATGAAACTCCGGCGATCAAGTCATCAAGCGCGATCTTAATCCTTTTTGCCCCTCTCGGAGCCGATGCCGCAACGCGTGGCCGTATTCTCTATCGCTCTTGGCTCGAGGTCACGCGCGCTGGACTCAGCGCATGCCCGATGTCGGTACTCGCCGATGATCCGCAAACGCAAGCGGCACTCAGCGAAATGAAGACTTCGAGCGAGCCGATGCAAGTTCTTACCGTGTTCCGCATTGGCGTCTCGCCGGAGCCGGTGTTACCGTTAACCGTACGATTGCAACCCGAGAAGCTGGTGACGATATCATGAGCGACAAAAAAACCGGAGTCGCACCCGGGTACCTCCACGGATTTACCGCCGAAGAACAAGCGCGCCTGTATCAACAAGCGCGCTTCTGGGCGCCGAGCATTTATCACAACGTCCACTTCGAAAACGCGCGCTCACTCATTGAAGTCGGCTGCGGCGTCGGCGCTCAAACCGAGATTTTGCTCGAGCGTTTTCCGCATCTTGCCATCACCGGCGTCGATGCGAGCAAAACCCAGCTCGAACAGGCCCGCCGGCGATTCTCGAGCTCGAAGAACGCCAATCGCGTCAAGTTCCTCGAAGCTGACGCATTGAAACTCCCGTTCCCGGACAATTCTTTCGACGGTGCGTTCCTCTGCTGGTTCTTGGAGCACGTTCAAACTCCGGTCGAGATCCTCGGAGAAGTCCGTCGAGTCCTGCACACCGGCGGAAACATCTTTTGCAATGAAGTCCTGAACGCCACGTTTTACATCCATCCGTACAGCCCGGCCACGCTCAAATACTGGTTTGAGTTCAATGATCACCAGTGGACGTTGAAGGGCGATCCTTTCGTAGGCGGCAAACTTGCCAACTACTTACTCAAGGCTGGCTTCCAAAACATTCAAACCCACATCGTGACCCATCACTTGGATAACCGCACTCCGAAGGCACGTGCCGAGTTTATCGAGTATTGGACCAACCTGCTTTTGAGCGGCTCAGCCGGCCTCATCGCGGCCAATCGGGTTACGCCCGAGCTTGTACAAGAGATGCGCGACGAAATGGAAAAATTAAAGAAAGATCCGGACTCCGTGATCTTCTACTCGTTCGTCCAAGCGAACGCGCAATCGCTTTAACCGAGACCGGCGGCTAATAACTATACCGGTAATACAACCATTTGATGTACTCGATCAATGTCACGCGAATCGCGTACGCATTGTTGTGCCACTCGTTGCGTCCGAAGTGGACGGCGTCGACCGTCGACGTGTAAATCTCAACCCCTGGGTCCAGGGTTTTGCGGAGAATGAACTCCGCGCGGCGGATGTGATAATCCGCAGTCACGAGTACGATCGATTTCCAACGGTTCTGACGGGCAAACGAGGCAAAGAGCTGGGCGTTCTCGTACGTGTTCTCGCTCACGTTCTCGAACACGACTTCGTCTCTTTTCATCGACTTTACGGCGTCGGCGGGCACGCCCTGCTCCACCAACGTCGCCAAGTTGGCATGCGGACCCACGCCCGAAAAAAACAGGACCGGCGGCTTCTGCCCGGGTGTCGCGAGCGACGCGAGCTTCAACTTTTGCCAAAGCTCCACCGCTACCGGAATCCGGCGTTTTCCGCCCGCAAGGCAGACCACGACGTCCACCTTCGGCGGATTTGCCGGCTCGAAGGTGTCCTCGTAATCGTAGATCTCGCCCGCGGCGAACCACAAAAACACGGCCGTGGTCACGACCACGGTCGCAACCAGGGTTAGCAGGAATGCAAAGAAGCGAGAGATTCTGCCCACGCGTTTAGTATCGATCGCGCTTTACTTTACGGCAAGCACTTCGATTTCGACGAGCACGTCCTTGGGTAAACGCGCGACTTCGACGGTCGAGCGAGCCGGGAACGGCGCCTTGAACGACTCACCGTAGATCGGATTGACCTTCGGGAAATCGCCCATGCTCTTCAAAAAGATCGTCGTCTTCACGACGTTGTCGAAACCGATGCCTGCTTGCTTCAGCACCGCCGCGATATTTTTCATCACTTGGCGGGTCTGAGTCTCGACGTTACCCTCGCCGACGATCGCGCCGCTCACCGGATCGAGAGGAATTTGGCCCGAGCAAAACACGAAGTTGCCCGTTTGAATGGCCTGAGAGTAAGGACCTATCGGTGCTGGAGCTTCTTTCGTTAGGATTTCGGTTTTCATGTGGATTTCCTTTCGCCCGTAGGCATACGGTTAGTCATGCTGTTGTAAACTTCAAACGCGGTGATCGACGCCATGTTAACGATGTCGTTGACATCCGAGCCACGTTGGAGCGCGCACACTGGCTTATTCATCCCGACCAGGATCGGTCCGATCGCCTCGACCCCACCCATGCGCCACACGAGCTTGTAACCGATGTTTGCGGCATGGAGGTTCGGGAAAATTAGGATATTGGCATCGCCCGGCACTTGATTAAACGGGAAGCTCTCCGCCGAGATATCCGGACGCAAGGCCGTATCCGCTTGCATCTCGCCATCGACGATGATTTCAGGATTACGCTCGCGCAAAATCCGCACGGCATCGCGCGAAGCAACCGTCGCCGGATGGGTGTTCGAACCAAAATTCGAGAACGAGAGCATCGCCACTCGTGGCTCGACACCGGTTGAGGTACGGACCAAATCCGCGGTTGCAACCGCGATGTCCGCAAGTTGCTCGGCCGTGGGCTCGACGTTGATCGTCGTGTCCGCAAACCAGTACGTTTTCTTTTTGGTCACGACCATATAGATGCCGGCCAAAGTTTTACCCTTCGCGGCTCCGATACAATGGAGTGCCGGTTTTATCGTATCCGGATAACTGTGGACCGCGCCGCCGATCAAACCGTCAGCGTGGCCTTGCTCGACCATCATCGCGCCAAAGTACATGGGCTGCTTCATCAACGTCTCGGCGTTCGCGACGGTGATGCCTTTGCGTTTACGTTTTTCAAAAAACCTGCGTGCATATTCTTCGAGGCGCGCATCCGTCGACGGACGCACCAAGATTGCGTCTTCAAGCAAATCATCGAGGCCGAGCTTCTTGATTTCTTCGCGGATCTTGTCCGGGTTACCGATTAAGACCGGAGTCGCGATGTTGTCGTCACTCACCGTTTTTGCAGCTTGCAGAATCTTGTGGTGCTCGCCTTCCGGGAACACGAGATTCACCCGGCGGCCCATATCGCGTTCGGCCTTGCGGGCCTGCTTTTTAACATGTCTCATCGCCGTGTAGGCAAAGCCCAAGAAGGTTTGCAGCTTCTCACGATAAGCTTCGATATCGATTTTGATCCGCGCCACTCCCGATTTCATCGCGGCCTCGGCCACCGCAGGTGCGACGTACAAAAGCGCGCGACGATCGAACGGTTTCGGAATAAGGTACTCGCGTCCGTACTTGAACTGTTGTCCGCCGTACGCACGGGACACGTACTCGGGCACGTCTTCCTTAGCGAGTTGCGCGAGCGCGCGAACCGCCGCCATTTTCATTTCTTCATTGATGGCGCTTGAGCGCGTATCGAGTGCGCCACGAAAGATAAATGGGAACCCAAGCACGTTATTGACTTGGTTCGGATAATCCGAGCGGCCGGTCGCGATGATCGCGTCTTTGCGAACGCTCAGCACCTCCTCGGGGGTAATTTCAGGATCGGGGTTGGCCATCGCGAACACGATTGGATCGCGCGCCATCTTAGCGACCATCTCTTTTGTCACGATGCCTTTGACCGACACGCCGACAAACGCGTCGGCGCCGTCGAGCGCTTCGGCGATCGAGCGTTTTTTGGTTTCGATCGCGTAACGCTCTTTATAAGGGTTCATGCCCTCGGTGCGGCCTTTATAGATGACGCCCTTCGAGTCGCACATGACGATGTTTTCACGCCGCACGCCCAAATTGACGTAAAGATTCGCACACGCGATCGCGGCAGCGCCACCGCCGCAGAACACGACTTTCATGTCTTCGATTTTTTTGTTCACGAACTCAAGCGCATTGAGAAATGCCGCGCCTGAGATCACGGCTGTGCCGTGTTGGTCGTCGTGAAACACGGGGATTTTTAATTTCTTTTTGAGCTCTTCTTCGATGTAAAAGCATTCGGGCGCTTTGATGTCCTCGAGGTTGATGCCGCCGAAGGTGGGTGCGAGCATCATGCATGCTTTGATCACGTCGTCCGGATTCGGAGCATTGAGCTCAATATCGAAAACGTCGATGTCGGCAAACCGCTTAAAAAGAATACCCTTCCCCTCCATCACGGGTTTCGCGGCCGCGGCTCCGATGTTGCCCAGGCCCAACACCGCTGTGCCGTTTGACAACACTGCGACCAAGTTACCTTTGGTGGTGTACTCGTAAGCTAAATCTTCGTTCTCGGCGATCTTGCGGCAAGGCTCGGCGACGCCCGGGCTATACGCGAGGGTGAGATCCTTTTGCGTGCCTACTGGTTTCGTAGGGACGACTTCGATTTTTCCTTTTCTTCCGCTTGAATGATACTCGAGCGACTCTTCGTAGACCGACATGCTGTGACTCCGTCTTGGCTCCGTTTTTGCTAATTGATAATCCACTTATGGTAGGATTAAAACGATGGAAACACAAGCAAACGCTATGAAGCACCGTATCACTATCTTCACGATATTATTATGGTTTTTCAATATTTCTGGCGTCGTCCAAGCTTCGCCGGTTGTGCAATTTTGGGCAAACCGCACAACCTCGTCTCAAGGTCTCGTTTTCGAACCGGTGATCAGCTACTACTCCACCTCTGAAAATTTCGATGCAAACTCCGCCAAGCAACCACTTTTGAACGGCATCTCCGCCTCACGCCTGTACGTCGATCTCAATCTAAATTACGGCTTGAGCGACAGCCTTTATCTCTTCGGACGCCTAGGATTAGAGAGCGCGTCGGTCAAAAGTAACGTGGGGAACGCATCGGTTTTCTCGCTCGGAGATCAACTTCTCGGCGCTTCTTACCGTTTGTACGCGAAACCAAACGGAATCAGTTTGAGCGCACAACTCGACTTCAACTTTCCGGCTTATAGCAACACCACTCAGCGCGCAAACGGCCAGCCGTATTTGGGCGACGGATCGACGGACGTGACTGCCGGCGGATTTTTGGAGTTTCCGCTCAGCTCGAGCGGCGAATGGTTCGGCGAGCTCGGTGCGGCTTATCGCTACCGCTCGAATTCATTTTCGGCGGCCGTTCCTTACACCCTTCTTTTGAAGCGTGATCCCGAAACCGAGGGCGCGATTTTTCAAGCAGGTGTTCGCGGACAATTCTCTCTCAACACCGACAACACCAATCCTATCACCGCGATTCCCGATCAACTGGTCGGCGCGGGCGGAAGCTACATCATCGATGCGATCAATCCGTCGTGGCTCATGACTCACGTTCTTGCAGGTTACAAAACGCACGGCGGACAAGAGTTCTACGCTTACTTCGGTCTTCCGATCGCGGGCAAGAACGCTCCCTCGGGAACGCAAATCTCAGTGGGCGCCCGCTTTGATTTCTCTCCACCGAACGAACCTGAAGAGACTAGGGAGCAACGCACGACAGTCCGTCAGGACCGTGGGCGTCCCGTCACCGTGCTGAAAACCCAGACCTCCGAAGTCCGCACCACCGGCCAGTTCGCGTCTTATAACATGAATGCGATCGTCACCTCGGTAAATGATCAGCTTTATATCGCCAAACTCGACAAAGGTCTCGACGACGGAATTGAAAAGGGACAAATCTTTGACATTTATCAATCCAAGACCGACTACGCCGGAAACAAAAAAGAGACCCGCGTCGCCCGGGCCAAGGTCATCTCCGTAAAATCCTCGGAGACCGCATTGAGTGTGCTAGAATATTTTGTAGATCAATGGGTTGAAATCGGATTCACGGCGAGACGTCTCGTCGAGTAGTCTTTCAACCTGCAGAGGGAGATTCCATGAAGGCGGTACTCGCGGCAGTATTTTCTTTGGTGTTTTCGCAACCGGCGCACGCAGGCAAGTTTGCCAACCAGTTTGTCGAGTTTGAAATGCCCTCCGAGTGGGTGTGTTTGCTGGAAGGCGCTGAGTGGGTTTGCCAAAACCAACAAAACGCGGACAAAAAGAAAGACGCGATCATCATTCTCGCCGCCAAGATCCAGGGCGATCAGGACACTCTCGATCAGTATCTCGCTTATCTGAAAAGTCCGAAGGTGTTCAATACTCCTCAGGGCAAATCCGTGACCTCCGAAGTGCGCTTTGCTCAAAACCGCACGATTCAGGATCACCCTTGGGTCGACGCGCTTCACTTGGAGTCCGAGATTCCGGGCTTCTACACCCGCTATCTCGCGACGGTAAAAGACGGCATCGGGATCCTCGTCACCTACTCGGTCAATAAAAACAAGTACCAAGACTACAACACCATGTTCGACACCATGGTGAAGTCGCTCAAAGCGTTCCGCCGCGAAGGCGGCTTGAACGCGGCTCCTGCCAACTCGGATCTCTTCAAGAACGCGAAGGTCCCGGTCGGAATGGACCCGAACACCGTATTTGGCGGCATCACCGGCGCAAGCGATGCTCCGGTCCGTAAAAAGGCGGCTAACCCTCTTGATGATCCGATGATTTTCTACGGCGGCGTCGCGCTCGTCGGCATCATCGCGATCATGATCCTGAAAAAAGTCCGCGGCGGCAAGAAGTAGCCCACGCTAAATTAGCAAAGCCCCGTACCACTGGAGCGGCACGGGGCTTTCTCTATTAAATCGATCGTTCGGGCGATCGGTCTAAAAAATTACATTCCGATAATTTCGAATTCAGAAGCGGTGTCGAGCTTGGTTTCACTTAGGGCCTTTTCTGCGCGTGAACCGGAAACTAACAACTCGCGCTTAATTAGTAAATATGTAATATGTATAAAATAACCGGACTGTTTTAGTTTGCGGTACTTAGTCGCGCTCAATTTCGAAAGGCCCGCTCGTCATGCGCTTTGCGATGGCTTGTATACGAGCCCATTCGCGCTTATTTCGAGGCTTATCGGCTAAAACCAAAACAGTCGGATCCGCATGTTTCATCCAGCGCGATACCAGATTTTTGATATCAACTACTTTCACGCTACGAACGAGCTCAGCATAAGCTTTGAATGAAAATTCTTTTTTGAAAAACAGCTCCTGCTGCGAAATCGTCATCATCCTCGATTCCGAACTCTCGGTCGACAGCTCGATAGAATAGAGAAGGCTATCTTTAATCCTCTTCAGCTCCGCGACCGGAATACCCGAACGTGCGATTTTTTTAAGCTCGCGCTCGCACATCTGCAGCGACTCGATGACCTTGCCCTTCTTCACGCCCGCATAGACGGTAAACAACGAAACATCGAGAAACTGAATCGCGTTTGCGTAAACAGTGTAAGCCCAGCCTTTCTTTTCGCGAATCTGATCAAAAAGGACCGAACTCATTCCGCCACCAAGATACTGCTGAACCATCGTGGACGCGATTCGCTCTTTTGAGTTTTTAACGGGCGCCGAAAATCCGTAAATCACGTGCGCTTGCTCGGTCGGCGTGTCCACCCAGTAAAAACCAGGCGTCGTTCTCTCCGGCGGGTCCATTCCCCATTTCGCTTTGAGATCGCTTGGATCCTTACGGCTTGGCCATTTACCGTGTCCTAGCGGGCCGAATTCGCGACGGACTTTATCAAAACGGATATTACCCGACACCGAGAGAATCATATTTTCCGGGCGGTAGTGTTGATAAAAAAAGTCGAACATCTGCCGACGGTTCATGATCGAAATCGAATGCTCGCTGCCTAAAATATTGCGGCCGATGGAGTGCTTTGAAAATACTTTCTCCATGTAGCGGTCAAAAGCGTCTTCTTCCGGATTCTCGCGAGTCATCGCGATTTCTTGGAGAATCACTTGGCGCTCGCGTTCGATTTCCTTCGAGGCAAAAAGCGGATGGGACAAAATTTCCTTGAGCAATCCCGATCCGAGTTGCATTTCTTTAGCCGGAAGATAAAAGTGAAAGCAGGTGTGCTCGCGGCTCGTGAACGCGTTGAAATCGCCTCCGACTCGATCGACCGCTTTCGAAATATCCATCGCTCCCCGGCGCTTGCCGCCTTTAAAGAGCATGTGTTCCAGAAAATGACACATTCCCCAGGAGTTTAAATCTTCATGGCGCGACCCCGTCCTAACCCAGGCTCCAATCGCAACCGATTGAAGTTCAGGCGCCTCGTCAACAAGAAGGGTGAGGCCATTTTCGAATACATGCTTTCTGACGGTTTGCTGCATCCCAACTTTCACTATGTATGATATCGTTTTGGATACAAGGAAAATCGATGGCCAAGGCTCCGACCCCTACAAAAGCAGCTAAAAAACCGCAAAAGAAAGTCGGCGCTCTACCGGTGATCTATGATCCCTTTTCTCCCGCAACACTCGAGTCAGCCGAGAAAGTCGCGATCTCGACCGGCCTCGCCGCACGCGACCCGCTCAAGCGCTATCTTCAGGATATTAAAAACGCTCCGACTCTCACCGCCGAGCAAGAGACCGCCCTCGCCAAACGCATGCACGAAACCGGCGACGTCAACGCAGCGAAGCTTTTAGTCTCCGCAAATCTGAAGCGTGTCGTGCAGATCGCTTACGAATACCGCTCGATGTACCATAACCTTCTCGACCTCATTCAAGAAGGCAACGTCGGGCTGATGAAAGCCGTTTCTAAATTCGACCCCACCAAGGGCGCCCGTCTCGGTTACTACGCCACCTGGTGGATCCGCTCTTACATTCTCAAGTACTTGCTCGATAACTTCCGGCTCGTGCGCGTGGGCACGTCGCAAGCCCAGAAAAAGCTGTTTTACCATCTGATGCGCGAGAAGCAGCGTCTCGAGGCCCAAGGTATTCACGCCGGCCCTGCACTCCTCGCGCAAAATCTCGACGTCAGAGAAAAGGACGTGATCGAGATGGAGCAGCGGCTCCTCACTCCGAACTCGGAGGCGTCGATCGATGCGCCGGGTCCGGGCGAAGATCAGCGCAACCCGTTCTTGAACCAACTCCTCGATACCCGCGAGTCGGCCGATCTCGCGATTGAGCGTGACGAATGGTTAAAGATCCTGGCCGAAGAGATTCCACTCCTCCGCAAATCCCTGAACGACAAAGAGCGCGCCGTTTTGGACTCGCGCCTCCTTGCCGAAGAGCCGCAAACGCTTCAAGAAGTCGCGGACAAGTTCGGGCTCACGCGCGAGCGCGCTCGCCAGATCGAAACCAAAATCATCGAAAAGCTCAAGAAGCAGCTTGAGCCGTACTTGAAATCGATCGATTAGCGTAAATGGTTAGCGCAGGACGAGGTCGTCTTTCGGCACGCGAGCGGTCACCACCTCATTGGCCTTCAACGGGCCAGGGAGCAAACGCAGCGGCACTAGCGCGGTACGGCCATCAAACAGACGAAGCGTGACATGTTCGCCGTCGAAATCGATGACTGCACCTTGGATAGTTTCGACAGGTTTAAAACGGAGTGCTGTAAAAATTTTCCCAATCTTCATACACTCTAATTATAGATCGGCAAAAAGTACCTTCGAAAGATGGGATTATTTTGACGAGTCCGTCCGTTCATCAGCAAAGCAAAACAATCAAGTATTGTACTCCCGTGTAATAATTCGTTTGCGCATTAAACGAAATAAGTGTAAAAACTCGTCCTGAGAATGAGATATCTGAGAGAACTAGCGTTGCTATTCCTCATATTGAGCTGCGTACACGCACCAAACGTTTATGCTGCCCAAGCCAGGACTACAACCCAGGAGACCGGTGGCGAGAGCTACCAATTTACGATCGACGATGGCGGCAAACCCGTTACCACCGTCATTACCCTCTTTAACGAGTCGCCACGCGATAACCCGGACTTCTTAGGACAAGTTCGCTCTCTTGGCCTCGATCACGTCGCTTTCTACCGCGAAATCGAACAAAGCAGGAATCCGAGCGAATCCGATGCGCTCGAACAGCTGCGTGAAGCAGTTGAGACCACGGGCACTCCCACCGTTGAGATTCGCCAAAAGAAAGGTCTTTTAAAACGCTTAGGCGATGTCTATAGATTAGCGTTCAAGCACCCAGACCGCCTTCGCCGCGCTACCGATCTCCATTATGGAATCGTCTCGACCTTTTTTGAAACCGGTCTCTATACGGCGATGATCATTACTGCCGGCGACACTCCCATTGCAAACGCTGCGGGCTTACTCGCCGCTCAGAGCTGGCTGTCTTATAAAGCGACCGTCCGTAACACCGCTTTCCAATATCTCTGGGCCTCGAGCATTAAACACCCGGGCGAAACGGTTTCCGCCACCACGAATCTGGCCCGGCAAACACTGTGGGATTACGTGACTTCGCAGGCCTTTAAGCTCATCCAACACCCTTCGAGCTGGCTCTCGACTGAGACCCAGGTTAACATCGGGATCAACAGCATCATGTCGGCTGCCGGCGATATTCCACTTACCATGGCGGCCGAAAAAGCCTACGCGACCAACCTGGAATTGAAGGCCAAGGTAAACTTCTATACGGGATTTGTCGGCCAAGTCCTCAGTTCTTTAGATTTGATGCAACACAATTTGCTACCGGTTCTTTATCAAACCAATGTTTACGAATTCACGATGAGCGGCGCGCTCCTGCTGGGATATTACGCGGCAACGATCATCGCGATCAAGAAATGGCCGGTTCAGTTCGGCAAAGCTGTCGACAAGTTTGACCGAGGGTTGAAACGGGTTTTGGCCTGGGGCAGGAAAACCTTTAACCGCTGCTCCCACAACTTCGAAAACCAACTTCCGCCGCCAGGTGATTCGATTGCGAGTTCTGAGCCGGTGGTGAACGAATCCCATTGATTTCGTACCCGATTGAAGACCTCAACAATATCTTTATCTTTACAGAAATTGTCGGTCTGTGTTAACCAGGGTGTATATAAAAATAAGGAAATAAAGAATGAAACTAGCTCAAGCTATGGGCGTTGCCCGCAAAACTGAAACCAAAGCAAAGAAAGCCGCACTCGTAAAAGCACACGGCACTTCTGGTACCGACAGCGGGTCTACCGTTGTTCAAATTGCTCTTCTCACCAACAAAATCACTGAACTTGCTCCACACTTTCAGAAGCACTCCAAAGATCATCACTCACGTCTCGGTCTTCTCAAGATGGTCGGCCAACGCCGCCGTCTCTTGAATTATCTCAAGAAAAAAGACGAGAAGCTGTACTCAGAAACCCTCACGAAGCTCGACCTTCGTAAGTAATTACATCGTTAGACCCGTCCGGAATTTTTGCCTCAGTATTTTACCTGCAGTACCAGCTACGCGTGTATCTGAGCTGAGCCAAACAGATTCCAGGGATTAGTCCGACCAAACTCAAACTTTTAAAATTTTTTTATAAAGGGGAAACTATGAACATTCAAACCGTCTCCACCACGCTCGGTGGAAAAACTCTGACCCTCGAAACCGGTCGCCTCGCAAAGCAAGCCGGTGCTTCGGTATTCGTATCTTACGGCAACAGCCGCGTGCTCGTTACCGTTTGCTCCGCTAAAGATCCAAAGCCAGGGATCGACTTCATGCCACTCACCGTTGAGTTCGCTGAACGTCACTACTCCGCCGGTAAGATCCCAGGCTCGTTCCACAAACGCGAAGGCCGTCCGACGACTGAAGCGACTTTGTCGGCCCGTATCATCGACCGTCCGAACCGTCCGCTTTTCCCGGAAGGTTACTATTGCGACACTCAAGTGATCGCAACGATCATGGCAACCGACCTCGAAGCCGACGTCGAGATGGCGGCAGCAATCGGCGCGGGCGCCGCGCTCCATTTGTCTGACGTTCCGTTCAACGGACCGACCGCAACCGTGCGCGCGAGCCGCATTAACGGCCAGTTCGTGATCAACCCGACTTTCAAGCAGATGCAAGAAGAGACCGATCTCGATATCGTCGTCTCCGGTACCGCAAAAGCCATCATGATGATCGAAGGCGGAGCCAAAGAAGCTTCCGAAGCGGACTGCTTGAAAGCAATCCTCCTCGGCCACGAAGAAGTAAAAAAAGTTTGCGCCATCATCGAAGACCTCCGCAAAAAAGCGGGCGTGCCGAAGCGCGAATTTAAACCACTCGAGAACGACGCTTCTCTCGTGAAGCAAATCGAAGGTCTCGCGAAAGCAGACCTCGTCAAAGCTCTCCGCACCAAAGAAAAGGCAATTCGCTACTCTTCGATCAAAGACACCAAGAAAAAAACCATTACTGCTCTCGTGACCGAAGACATGAAGAAAGCGGATAAAGAAGCGGCAGCAGCGAAAGAAAAAGAAGTCGCTCGCCTGTTCGAGCTTCTTCAGTACAACCTGATGCGCGAGATGATTCTCTCCGACAAGATCCGTATCGACGGACGCGACACCAAGACCATTCGCCCGATCGTGTGCGAAGCCGGCGTGTTGCCAAAAGTGCACGGCTCATCCCTCTTCACCCGCGGTGAGACGCAAGTGTTGTCGGTTGCCACTCTCGGCACTGCTGACGACGAGCAAATCGTCGACACCATCTACGAAAACACCATGAAGAAATTCATGCTCCACTACAACTTCCCTCCATACTCGGTCGGCGAAACCGGCCGTTTCGGCGGGACTTCACGTCGTGAGATCGGTCACGGCGCTCTCGCTGAACGCTCGATCTCGGCGATGTTGCCTAACTTCGACGATTTCCCTTACACCATTCGCTTGGTGGCTGAGACTCTTGAATCAAACGGTTCATCTTCAATGGGTACCGTTTGTTCATGCTCGATGGCTCTCATGGATGCCGGCGTTCCTTATCCAAAACCAGTCGCGGGTATCGCGATGGGCCTCATCAAAGAAGGCAGCCGCGTGGCGGTTCTCTCCGATATTCTCGGCGACGAAGACCACTTGGGCGATATGGATTTCAAAGTTGCCGGAACCAAGGACGGCGTGACCGGGATCCAAATGGATATCAAAATCGAAGGCGTCGACGAAGCCATCATGAAGCAGGCTCTCGAGCAAGCTCATCAAGGCCGCCTCCACATTTTGGGCGAAATGGCGAAAGCGATTTCTCAGCCACGCGTTGAACTCAACGAAAACGCCCCACGCATCACCACCATTAAAGTACCGGTCGATATGATCGGCGCGGTGATCGGTCCAAGCGGTAAAGTCATTAAAGACATCATCGCGAAAACCGGCGCGAAGGTTAACATCGAAGACGACGGCACCTGTTCAGTTGCTTCAAACGACTCGGCTGCCGCTAAGAAAGCAATCGAGATGATTCAAAACATCATCGCAGTTGTTGAAGTCGGCGCAGTTTACACCGGTCCGGTTAAAAAGATCACGGATTTCGGCGCATTCATCGGCGTTCTTCCGAATCAAGACGGTCTCCTGCACATTTCTGAAATCGCTTACGAGCGGATCAACAATGTGTCTGACGTCCTGAAAGAAGGCGACATGGTGCAAGTGAAAGTACTCGAAGTCGACCCTCAAGGTAAAGTGCGCTTGTCTCGCAAGGCACTCATGACTCCGCCGGAAGGATATGTCCCACCTCCTCCACGTGAACCCCGTGGCGATCGTCCAAGCGGGGGTCGCGGTGGCGATCGTGGTGGACGCGGCGGCGGTGGTGGCGGTTACGGCGGCGGAAATCGCGGTGGTAGCGGCCGTGGTCCAGGTGGCGGCGGTCGCGGCCCAGGTGGCGGCGGTGATCGCGCTCCTCGCAACTGATCGTTTGTCACCCTTACGGGTGACGGTTTTCTCACAAATAAGTCTATTTTTAAGCCCGAGTGGCATCCACTCGGGCTTTTTCTGTTGTGTTTTTGACAGCTGTTAAGATCACGTCAATGAGTAAAAATTACAAAGAAGAGTCATTTTGAGCCCAAAAGAGCTCTTTTTAAACTTTTATATTACACAAAATGTAAATATTTTTATTTTGCTGTGCATTAAGTCCGTGTCGCTACAGGTGCTTTATCTATGTCAAAAATCTCGTTTTTCTTTTTGACTATCAAATGCGATTTGTTCAGTGTCGAATCCAACCAAGGGGGTTTTCGAAATGAAAACAAGATCAGTTATGTTAGCCGCAATAATTGCAGCGAGTCAATTTTACGGTACCGCTTTTGCTCAAACTTCTTCTGCCACTGTCGCTGCTCCGGCAGCATCTAGCGTTGCAGAGGCACCTGCAGCGAAACCGCTCGTCAACGTCAATTACCTCGGGATCATGTACGGTCCTGCAATCAAAAACGACGACGGCAGAATCTACAACGGAGCGATTCCGTATTTGGATAACCGTCCATCGATCAAGGCCAACCTTAGTGATAACGTCGACGTCGGCTTGCAAGCTCGCTTCAACGTCGTTTTCCAGAGTGACGGAATGGATGCGGCCAACGCTTCTTGGCGCTTATTTAACAACGTCAAAAACATCTATAAAGACGATGTTTTGCAATTCAACATGCTGACCCGTGCGGTTCTTCCGACAAGCCGGAAGAACCATAATCAAGCGATGTTGCCGAGCCCAGAGCTCCTGCCAACGTTGAACATCACTCCGAAAAACTCTCGTTTCAACCTCGCGATTTACCCGCAATACATTCACTACTTCTACAATGATGCGGCTGCATCATCTAAAGCATTGAGCAACCTTCTTTGCGGCAACTTCGAAGGTACTTACCAACTCACTGGTAACACTGCGATCACTTTCGGTTACTATCCGGAAATCGTCAGCCAACGTGACCGTGCAGCTTACTTCGATATGAGTGAACTTGACCTCGGCTTTAGCTGGGATTTCGTGAAAGGCTGGACGGTTAACCCGTTCCTCGCGACTGAATTCCTGGACATGGGCAAAAACAACGCATCGATGACCAAAAACATGGCATTGAACGTGGTCCTTACCGGCGCGCTTCTTTAGTCAAGAACGTCCGCGACAGCGTCAAACTTTAAACACTCACTGTAGAATACTGCAGTGGGTGTTTTTTATTCGGGGGCGCGACTCGCGCGCAAAAACATCTGCTACACTTAAAGTATGGCTCAGAAGTGGTTTCTGGACCTGGACGGTGTCCGGTCTGGCCCCTATCAAACCCCTGAAGTATTAGGATTAGTTGCGGAAGGAGAAGTTCTTCCGCACCACCGTATTTCGAGTAGCCTCAAAGACCAACCTTGGATCACCGTTCTCGAGTGGCGCCTCGAACAGGCCAAGCTCTCGAGCCCGACCGAAAAAAAATCTTACATTCCGGATTCCAAACCGACGCCGCCGGCGGCGACCGATCCTAAAAAAAACCCTCACGAAATTCCGTGGAACGATCTGCGCGAAAAGTCGACGCCACCGGCGGCTCCCGCGACCAATGAGGTCGGCGCGGTGGACTTGAATCCCGAGGCCACTCCGGACGAAATCGAAGAAGTCATTCAGGTTTTGAACGCTCCCGAAAAGGCGCAGCCTCCGGCCGAAGTTCCACCCGCGATTGAAATCTCACCTGCAGCACCGATTCTTGAACCGGTAAACAAGGCCGCAACAGTCGTGCTTGAGCCCATTCATAAAGAACCCGCCACCAAACGCGATCCGATGGCCGAGATGTACGACATGCTTCAAAATACGAAGCAAAAGCGCGAAGCCAAGGAAAAAGAAAAGGCCTCCCATCAGTATCGTCACCATCATTCGAGCCCGGCACATGAAAAGGATCACAAAGCTTCTTCGAAAAAGTCATCGAACAGTTCGGTGATGCGTACAGTTGTAATCGGCCTTTTGATCATGATCCCCGGTTTCTTGCTCGGACAACTTTTTCAACAAAGTTCGACGCCACCGCCTCAACCGGTTGCGACCGAAAAGAATCTCACCGCTCCGGCAAAAGTCGAGCCGAAGTATGAAGTGGTCGATCGCAGCACCGACAAGATCACGATCAAAGGCAGGGTTGAAAAACCTGTCGTGAACAACAACAACGCGACTCCGATGTCACCGAAATCGATGGTGCAAACGATTAATAAAAGCGTCCCGGCGCAGGCCGCTCACCCGATGAACGAGAAAGACGCGCAGGAATTAAAAGATCTGAAGAAAGAACTTTTGGAGCTCAAGGCTCTCAAAGAAGAGATGAGAAATTCAGATAACCGCAATAATGGCGGTGGCGACGAGATCCGAACGGACGAGGACTATTTGAACCCGCCAGACGGCGATATTGGCGGCGGGGCCGCTTATGAGGGCGACGATTATGACGCTCCTCCGGGCAAATATCCGAACCCCTATAAGCCCGCTCAAAACCCAAATCAGCCTGCGGTGAATTACTAACCGCACAGCTTCTAATCTTGGCGCACCACACATTTGTTGACGAGATTACCCTATATTTGAGACACCTTTAGCCTTATGTTCATCACGTTTGAAGGGACTGAGGGCTGTGGAAAATCCACCCTCATCCAAAATCTAGCCCAGGATCTCCGCGAGTCCGGCAAGCATGTTGTCGTCACGCGTGAACCGGGCGGGATTACCGTGGCGGAGAACATCCGGAACATCATTCTCCATCAGTCGATGGAACCTCTGACCGAACTTTTTTTGTACGAAGCAGCGCGCGCCGAGCATTACAAGAAAGTCATCGAACCCGCTCTTCGCGATAAAAAGTGGGTGCTCTGCGATCGCTTTACCGATTCGACGCTCGCTTATCAAGGCGCCGCTCGCGGCCTGGATACAAAGATGATCATCAAGCTTAACGAATTCGCAACCGAGGGGCGCGAACCCGATATCACGATCGTTCTCGACCTTCCGGTTGAGGTAGGCTTGGCTCGGGCAAAAGATCCGAACAAATTCGAAGCCGAAGGCATCGCCTTCCAGAATAAAGTGCGCAAGGCGTACCTTGCACTCGCCAAAAAAAACCCGAAACGCTTTGAAGTGATCCCGGTTGAGGACGTTGATCCCGAAGGGGTTTGCGCGCTTGCTATCCACGCGATCGTCGAAAAGGCGCAAGCTCTCAAAGCACAAGCGGCGAAAGGCAAGAAGAAGTGAGCAAATCGCCGAAGCTCCCGATTTCGCAAGTCCTGCTCGAAGCGCATCAGTCGCGCATCGAGCCACTCATCGATCGCTTCGCGCGCGAGCAAAAAATTCACTCGACTTTGCTTTTTACCGGTATCGACGGCGTCGGCAAAAAATCGATGGTGCTGCACTTGCTTCACGCGCTTTTTTGCGACGAAAGTGTGTTCGCCAATAACGAAGAATCCGGTAACGGCAAAACCGGCCAAGCGCCTTGCGGCAAATGCAAATCCTGCAAGCGCGCGGCGATGGATCAGTGGCTGGATTTATATTGGTTCGAACCCGAATCCAACGACGAAGAACGCTTGGGAACGCACAAAATCGAAGCCTTTCGCGAACTCAAAACCAAACTCGGCATGGGTGCGACCGAAGAACCGTTCAAAGTCGTCGTGATCGCCGATGCGGATCGCATGACGATTCCGGCGGCAAACTCGATTTTGAAAATGCTCGAAGAACCGCCACGCAACTGGATCTTTATCCTCACCGCGGCGGATTCGTCGCGACTGCTTCCGACGATCTTGTCCCGCTGTCTTGAGATCCGCATGCAGCCGCTCGCGGAAAAGCAGATCTACGAAATTTTAAAGGAATCCAAGGGCCTGGAGTTCCAGGCCAAGCGCGCGGAAGTCGCGGCTCGCGCGGGGATGGGCTCGATCCGCCGGGCACAATTGTTCCAGGACGAAGAGACCTGGAAACTCCGCGAACAACTCTTGGGTCTACTCTCGAATCCGGCTCAGGAATGGATGAAAGTGGTCGAAGGCATGTCCGCAAGCCAGCGAAGCATGATCCTCGGATTTGACCTGTTGGAGTCGATTTTTCATGACTTGATGATGAACAATGTCTCCGGATCGCACCCTTGGATTCATCAGGATCAAAAAGAGTTCCTAAAACAGTGGTCCGAAGCCAAGCGTCTTCAACCCGCTCAAATCGAATCGATTTTATCGCGAATCGCCGAGAACCGCCGCTTTGCGACGCTCACCTTGAATTCAAAGCTTTTGGCGCAGCAAACCCTGATTCCTTTGCTTGAATCCATCCTTTAAGGGTGACAAAATGGCTGTGTGATTCAACTCGACCAGGTCCGCCTTCAATTTAAAAATCGAACCATTTTGGACGAGGTCTCGGTCACAATTCCGAAGCAATCCGCGTTTACGATCGTCGGTCCCTCCGGAAAAGGTAAAAGCGTCCTCTTGAAGCTGGTCGCGGGCTTGATCACGCCATCCGCAGGTACCGTAACGGTGCAATCCGATAAAGTCAGCATGCTGTTTCAAAAAAACGCGCTTTTCGATTCGTTCACTATCCTTGAAAACTTATTGATCCCGCTCGCCGAGACGCTCGGCATCGAGGGCAGTGTCGCGACCGAACGGTCGATGGCCATGCTGGATGCCGTCGGACTCGCTCATGCCGCCGACCTCCACCCGGACGAAATCTCGGGCGGGATGCAAAAACGTCTGGGCATCGCGCGCGCGCTCATTATCGAGCCCGAAGTCATTTTGTACGACGAACCCACCGCGGGCCTCGATCCGATCACATCGCGCTCGATCGCGGATTTGATCTTGGATCTCCACCGCAAAAATAAAACCACACTCATGATGGTCACGAACGATCTCCAACGCGCGTATCAGATCTCGGATACCATCGCATTTTGCAATCATCAGCGTCTCCGGATTCTCGGCAGCCCGGATCAAGTCCGCGACAGCCAGGATGCAGAGATCAAGCGGTTTATCTATGCAAATGCCTTCCATCTCGGATCGAAGAAAGAACCGGAGGCGCGCACATGATTCGTTTCGAACATGTGAGCAAAGCGTTCGGCGGCAAAGTAGTTTTGAACGACGTGAGCTTTGAGGTGCCCAAGGGCGATGTCCTCTTTATCCTCGGCAAAAGCGGAATGGGCAAATCCGTCGCCCTCAAGCACATCATCGGCGTACTTGCGCCCGACAGCGGTAAAATTTTCGTCGATGATATCGAGGTCAGCGCATTGCACTCGCCCGATCGAAAGGACGAACTCGTGCAAGTCCGTCAGCGCTGTGGAATGGTATTTCAACATCCGGCTCTGCTCGACTCGCTCAACATTTTCGACAACATCGCTTTCGGTCTGCGTACGCCACAGTATCAGGCAAAGATGAGGCGCAAACTCACTGAAGAAGAAATTGGTGTCATCGTCGAGCAAAAAGTCGATCTCGTTGATTTAAAGATCGATATTTTATCGATGTTCCCGCACGAAGTCTCCTTCGGCGTGCAAAAGCGCGTATCGATGGCGCGCACGCTCGCGCCAAGCCCCGATTACCTGCTCTTCGACGAACCCACCACGAGTTTAGATCCACTCACGACGAGCGAGATTAATCAGCTTATCGACGATCTTTCGCGCAAACTCAAAGTCACGAGCATCATCGTCTCGCACGACATGGCTTGCGCGCTCGCGATTGCGGATAATATTTTGTTTCTCGATCAAGGCAAAATTCTGCTTCAAGCAAAGCCCAAAGAAGTCGTCGCGAGCCAGATCCCGCTAGTTAAAGATTTTTTTAGCGAAACCAAGGAACTCCTTCCACCAGATTGGAACTTGAAGGCATGAGTAGGACGGAGCGAAAGCTGCAGCAAGAAACTCCAAATCCGCTTGAGCGCGCGGTCGCCAACACCATGCACGAATTCGGCGGTGCTTGGATCTTTTTTAATCGCGTGATGCGCACTTTCAAGCGCACTAAAGGCCATAAATCCGCGATCATCCAACAAGTCGCGGATGTTTCGACCCGCACCATCGGCACCGTAATTTTTGCCGGTGTATTCGTCGGCGCTATTTTGGTTCTTCAGTTCGACGTCATGTTGAGACGTTTTGACGCTCAAGCGCTTCTTGGAGGCCTCAATACTTCGGCAACGATTCGCGAAGTGGGTCCGCTCATTATTTCTTTCCTGCTTGCCGGGAAGGTCGGTGCGTACACCACGGCCGAGCTCGCCAACATGCGCGTGACCGAACAGATCGATGCGATTGAGTGTTTGGGCACAAACCCGATTCAGTATCTGATCATTCCGCGATTCTTCGCGATCATTCTCTCGTCGGTGGTTTTGCTCGCGATCGGCCTCTCCGTATCCGTGATTGGTGCGATCCTGGTTGCCCAAACCTTTAGCGACATCAACTTGTATCAATACATATCGTCCATTCCGCGGTTTGCCGGAGCCTGGACATTGTTTGAAGGGTTGTTCCGCTCGGTGCTCTTTAGTACGATCGTCGCGACGATCTCGACCTTTAAGGGCTACACAGCCACTGGTGGCGCTCGCGGCGTCGGCCGTGCAGTGACTGAGTCGGCAATTTACATCAATGTTTACATCGTGATCGTAAACTTTATTTCATCGAGCATTTTGGAATGGGTTCACGACTTTATCTTCTGGATCGGGGCCCTGCTCGAAAGGATCACGTTATGAGCTTTGTCGTCGGATTGGTCCAGTCCTGGTTCCCCACCGAGATTTTTGCTCGCCACTTTCGCGCGCTCTACCTTGCAGGCGAACTCATCCAGAAATTAGTTCGCCAGGCATCGACCGGACCCTATCGTAAGCCTCAAGTGCTCGATCAGATGCTCACCATCGGCGTGGGCAGTCTGCCGATCATCACGATTGCGACCGGGTTCACCGGCCTTGTCATGACGAGCGAAATCGCGTGGCACATGGACTTCGCGCTCAGTAATGTTTCGATGATTCCGGGGTTTACCGGGCAGTTTGTGTTGCGCGAACTCGGCATCGCCATTCCCGCGCTCCTCATCGTCAGTAAAGTAGGCGCATCGATGACCGCAGAGCTTGCGAGTATGCGGATCACCGAACAATTGGACGCCTTCAAGCTCCTCAAGATCGACGTGGTCTCTTACCATATCTATCCGCGCTGGGTAGCCACCATCTTTTCGACCATCTGCTTGACCATGATTTCGATCGCGATCACGCTCCTGATCGCTATGTTCACCGCGGTCACCAAATACCACTTTAACTCCGAGGAGTACTTCAGCACGCTGTCGCAGTTCATTACCTCGCTTGATTTGATTTGCGCGCTCACCAAGGCCACCGTTTTCGGCGCGATCATTCCGCCGATCGCCTGCGCTTACGGACTCAAGTGCGAGGGCGGTGCACAGGGCGTCGGCCAAGCCACCACCGATGCCGTCGTTACCGCAACTTTGGCCGTCATTTTGCTGGATTTTGTGATGACGGCTATTTTTAGTGCACTCCTTTAAAAAGCGCGTTATCGTTGACCTAAATGAAATGGTCTAATGAAGCCAAGGTCGGCGCACTGGTTACCAGTACAGTTATCATCGCTCTCGGATTTGCCTGGCTTCTCGGTTTCAGAAACCCGTTCCTCGATCAAAATTATTTCTACGTGAGCTATAACTTCGCTGGCGGTATCGACGTCGGTTCCCACGTCCGTCTCTCCGGGATTAAAGTCGGCAAAGTTGAAGATATCGAGTTCTTCGCCCCGGCCCGCGATCAGGTCGTTTCTCAAAAAGAGAGCGGCAGTGCCAGCCAAGATCCGAACTTGGCCTACACCCCGGTTCGCTTGAAAATTTCCGTTCGCAAAGCGGCGCTCCCGGGTATTCGCAAAACGTCTCAGTTTTATATTAACTTGGCGGGTCTGATCGGCGAGCGCTACATCGAGATCACACCGGGCACGATCGATTCTCCCCCGCTCCAGCCGGGCGATACAGTTGCCGGCGTCGACCCTCCGCGGATCGACCAGCTCATTTCGCAAAGCTTCAACCTCGCGGGCAAGATTCAGGAACTCATCGAACGCAACAAGGGCGACATCACCCGCTCGATCGAGCTTCTCTATAAACTCAGCAACAACTTGAACAAGACGCTCGAGAAAGTCGATGAGAGTAAAATTCTCTCCAAAGATCTCTCTCGATTGATCACAAACTTAATGGAAGTCACCACAGACGTCCGGGAGGTGACGAAAAACCTCCGAACCGACGAAGGGCAAAAGACACTCAAGCTTTTGCACGATATTTTGTGGAGACTGGAACCGATGGATTCAGAGCGGATCAGAACCTTCCTGCAAAAGGAAGGGGTGAAGGTTAAAATTTTCTAAGTAGGTTTTTCAATGAACAGGAAGCAGCTTCCATTTTTAATCGTCGTCGTTGTCGTGATTCTGGCTGTCCGCTCCAGCATCATCGAACCGTTTCGAATCCCGACGCGTTCCATGCTTCCAGGCCTCATGATGGGAGACTTTCTCTTCGCTAACAAAATGCAGTACGGCTTTCGCTTGCCGTTTTCGGATACTTACCTGACAGAAACCACTTTGCCAAAGCGTGGAGACGTCATTATCTTCGCTCCGCCTGAAGCCGGCCAAGAAAGCTTGTATATCAAACGTGTTGTCGGGCTCCCGGGCGATCACATCCGTTTTTCCGGAAAGCAGTTCTTTTTGAACGATGAAGCGGTTCGCAAGATCGAGATCACCGGACAAGAACGCGATCAAGTCTTGAATCATCCGGGCTTTGATCCGGACGAGCGCTACACGACTTCAAAACTCCATCTCTACAGGGAGACTTTGGGTGATAAAACCTATTCGATCCTGGAAGACGATAGTTTCGAAGGCAACCGCGCCAATCCCGAACTCACCGTACCCGAAGGTCACTTCTTCGTGATGGGCGACAATCGCGACGACACACGCGACAGCCGGCTCTTTGGCGTGATTCCGTTCAAGTCGGTTCGCGGTCGCGCGTTTGTGATTTGGTTCTCGTATCGAATCTCATTTAGCGACTCAAAATGGTCTTTTCGCGGCGACCGTATCGGCAAAATGATTCAGTAGCCTCCGCGAATTAGCTTAGATCAGCGAGTCTCCGACTTACCGGTATCGAAAGCCTTATTGATCACCTGCATGTCTTTCACGCCGTGGAACTCGAGTTCCACACGACGGTTCTTGGCCCACGCCTTTTCGTTGTGGCCTTTGACCTTCGGCTTGCGTTCGCCCATGCCCACGGCTTTGATCCGAGCGGTAGGGGCACCACCCTCGCCCAAGAGTTGGCGAACAGTGTCGGCACGCGCCTTCGATAGCTTGTTGTTGTACTCATTCGATCCGCGTTCGTCGGTGTGCCCACTTACGGTGATCGACTTCCAGGCGCTCTTGTGCTCGCCTAAGAATCGACCGATTTCGCGGACGCGATCCATGTTGTAACGAGGCATGCGCGCGCTATCGAAGTCAAACGGTAGATCGTTCACATCCAAAGTGATAACCAGTTTTTCTTTCGCGATCGGCTTAGGAGTCGCCGTTGGAACCGGAGTCGGTTCCGGCGTCGCGATCGCGATCGGTTCCTTCCACGGAGTGGCCTCCGGCTCCGGAGTGGCGATCGGGAGCGGATCGACCGGAGGAGTATAGGCGCTCGCTTTTTCGAGGTCGCTCTCGTTGAGCCGTTCGTACTTGCGGGACGGCGGCTCACGCTTCACGCTGCCACCGAAAACGCTAAACCCGAATTGAAAAAACACCTGATAGATATTCGCGGTACGGCCTGAAACGTTCAGGTCGGTAAGGAGGCGACCTCCGAAGCGAAGCAAGTTATCGTCGCTCGGCCATTCGTAAACGCCTTGAATACCGATAAACATCGGGTGGTTCGAAGTATCGTCAAAGACGTTTGAGTTCGATCCGTTATCGCCCGAAATCCAGAACTCAGCTTCAAGGCCGAGCTGCCAGTTCGAACGCGGGAATCGGTAACGTGGCGAGAAATCGATGTAGCCGCCTCGAGTGGTGACTTTAATTTTATCCCCCGACGGATAAGTCGCGCTGTTTTGGAAAAAGTGCCAACCCAACCCCCCATCGATCACCCACTTGTTCCAGTAGTGCGCGAGCAATCCACGAACGCCCAAGTGCAAGCCGCTGCGGCCAGCCTCAGTCGTGCTATCGTTAAAAGTACTGAAGGTCGACATCCCAACGTCGGCGCCCAAGAAAATCCACCACGGGTTCATTTTACGAGGAGTACCCATTGATTCATACGGTGCGTATGGAATCGCTTCGGAGTCCATTTCAACCGGCGATGACGATTCCGAGTAGCTTGGAGCGACGGGCTGACGGGCAACCGGTCTTGGAGCCGGAGAAGATCTCAATGTTGCCGGTGGTTTTGGTTTCGAGGCGGCAGGAGCACTCACATCTTCCTCGGTGATCGGCGCGCTTCTGACCGGCGACGCTCTCGACGAGAGTGTTAAACCCAAAATCGCGACCGACAACGCCACCCGGACGGGAGACAGAGTATTTTTCTTCATTATAGATAGAATAATACGGACGGCTTTCAATTCAATGAAAACCCTACCCTTTTAGCTCCTGAGCCAGGGCTTTTTCAAGCAATGTGCGCCAAGGATCGCCGTGATCTTGACGGCAGAGGTGCAAAGGCTGTCTCCGGCGGACAAAGTCCTCCACGCTCATCACCATCTGGTGACGGATCGCGTAGCGGAACTGGGCTTCGAGACAAGGAAATCCTTCCGGATCGACTTGAGTTTGATCGCACTGCTTGAGGTGAATTTGGAAGATTTCGAGCGCGTCCGACCCATAGCGCTCAAAGAGTTTCTCGGGAATCGGCCAACCCTTAGCGCGAGCGAGCTCGCGGGCACGCAAGACTTCGCCCGGTAGCGCCGGTGGAAATAGCGCCTCTTCGGTGGCTGAGACCGGAGCATCCCATCCCTTCGTCGCAAAATCCACTATCTGCTCGGCCATCTTGCGAAAGGTGGTGTACTTGCCGCCAGCGACTACCACCGAACCGCCCGGACCGTGGTCGATCGTGTGCTCGCGCGAAACTTTTTGAAGGTTCTTTCCGCCGCTATCACTCTTGCCGCGATTCGGATCCACAAGCGGACGGATGCCGATGTAATGATTGATGACGTCACTGTCGGTGAGTTTGAGATTCGGAAAGTATTCGGTCAGAAGCTCGAGCAAGTACGAGCGATCGACTTGAATCGCAGCCGAGTCAAGCTCGATCTGATCCGGAGGCAAACGGCAAGGTCCGTCAGTCGTGCCGACGATCGTGATGCCCTGACCGTAATCATGACGTGGAATTGCAAATGCAATCCGGCCGTCGTCGATCTGCATGGTGACCGCTCCGGGCACCGGAAAACGTTTCCAGTCGAACACCAGGTGCAAACCGCGGCTCGGCGCCAGCCAGTGCTTCCAGTTTTTATCGAGGTTTTTACCGACTTCATCAGTCCAAACACCGGCGCAAACAATGAGTTTTTTGAATTTTGCGGTAAAGATCTTTCCCGAGAGCTCGTCGACAATTTCAATCTGTTGGATCGGCTTTGAAGGATCGGTATTGCCGACCGGCTTACCGGCGCGAGCTCGGGTGAGCATACAAGCGCCCCACTCCTGCGCTCGACGGGCGACTTCAACCACCAGAGCGTCGTCCCACATCGAAGCGTCGTAATACTTAAAGCTACAGATGAGCCCTTCGCGCTTCATCCCCGGGATCATGCGAACCGAAGTGCCCGCTGAAATTTTTTGGTGCAAGCCCGGAACGCGAAACAACGAGAGCACGTCGTAGAACCACATACCCGCGCTCAGCAAGTACGACGAGTGCGGGCTCGATTCGTACACCGGCATAAAAAACGGAAGCGGTCGCACCAGGTGCGGACAAGTTTGCATGAGGAAGCTGCGTTCGCTCAACGCCTCGAACACGAGTGGAAACTCGTAGTTTTCCAGGTAACGAAGTCCACCGTGCACGAGCTTCGATGACCGGGATGACGTACCTTGGGCGAAGTCGTCCTTTTCGACGACAAGAACTTTGTATCCGCGGGAAGAAGCGTCCCAAGCCACGCCGGCGCCGGTGATGCCTCCGCCGATCACCAAAAAATCAAACTCCTCCGAAATCGCGCGATTCAAATTATCTTGTCTCGTGCGGAAAGAGAACTCGGATGTTTTTTTGATCGTGGCCGACATTCACTTCAAGTCTAGACCGACTTACATGCCGTAGCAACGGCCGAAAATCACCCGTCAGAAATCACCATTGAAGTTACCACTGGGGTTACCACTGATAAGTGGCGCCGACCCGAACGAACATGAACAACGAAAATAAAAACGGTCCCAATACAATGCTCGTTTTAGAACTCAAGTACGTTAATTACTTCGCTGGAGGCTTCACCACCATCACACTGAGCTCTTGCAACTGCTCTTTGGTGACTTCGGACGGAGTGCCGGCCATGAGATCCGTCCCTTTTTGGGTCTTCGGGAACGCCATGACGTCGCGGATTGGGCCAACACCACACAAAAGTGCAGCGAGACGATCGACGCCGAAAGCAAGACCCCCGTGCGGAGGAGTTCCGTACTGAAGCGCCTCAAGGAAGAAACCAAATTTTGCTTTTGCTTCTTCGGGCGTGAGACCCAAGAGTTTAAACATCGCCGCTTGAACATCCGAGCGGTAGATCCGGAGCGATCCACCACCCACTTCAACACCGTTCAACACCATATCGTACGCGGATGCTTTGATATTATCCATATTGCGAGCGTTGATGAAGTCATCAAAAAACTCTGGGCTTGGCGAGGTAAACGGATGGTGGCACGCAAAGTAGCGGCCCTCTTTATCATCGAACTCGAGGAGCGGAAATTTAACCACCCACAAGAATGCGAAGTTTTTATCTTCCGGTTTTGGAATTACGCCCATGCGAGCGCCGACTTCCAGACGGAGAGCGCCAAGAGCGTCGTACACGACTTTGTTTTTGTCGGCGACGATCATCACGAGAGAGCCCGGCTTTAATTGTAACTTCGAGGTGAGCAAAGATTTTTCTTCCGCGGTAAAAAACTTGGCCGCTGGAGATTGCATCTCTCCGTCCGGTTGGATTTTGATCCAAAGGAGGCCTTTTGCGCCGTAAGCACCCACGTGCTTGGTCAAATCGTCGAGATCCTTGCGTGAAAATTTCTCGGCAGGCCCGCCGGACACGGCGGGAATATCAGCGTTGTGCACAACGATCGCGCGCACTGAACCTTTGATACCGCGTGCGTTTGGCTTCAAAGCATTTTGGAAAACTTGGAATTGCGAGGTCGCAAAAATATCCGAGAGATCTTGGAGCTCGAGACCGAACCGCACATCCGGCTTATCGCTACCGAAACGATTCATCGCCTCGTCGTAAGGCATGCGCGGAAACGGAGCTTTGATGTCGACGCCCAGGATTTGTTTCCACAACTTTTGAACCATACCTTCCAGGATCGGGAAGATATCCTCCTCATCCATGAATGACATCTCAAGATCGATTTGCGAAAACTCCGGCTGACGGTCGGCGCGCAAGTCCTCATCACGGAAGCAACGCGCGATTTGGAAGTAGCGATCCATGCCTGAAATCATCAGAAGCTGCTTTAATGTTTGCGGAGATTGCGGGAGCGCGAAAAACTCGCCCGGGTTCATGCGGGACGGTACGATAAAGTCGCGCGCACCCTCCGGGGTGCTTTTGTAGAGAATCGGAGTCTCGACTTCGATGAAGTTATTGGCGTCAAGGTGTTGGCGCACGATCTGGAGCATGCGATGACGCGTAATTAAGTTGCGCTGCAGATAAGGACGGCGCAGATCAAGGTAGCGATATTCCAAACGTAGCTGCTCTGCGACATCAATATCGTCCTCAATCGGGAACGGAGGTGTTTTTGCTTTCGAAAGAATCTGGAGATCGAAGCAAACGACTTCGATTTCGCCTGTTGTCATTTTTGAATTAGTCATGCCGATCGGGCGACTACGCACCTTGCCTTTGCACCAAAGCACGAACTCCGAGCGTAACTCGCCCGCCAGTTCGAATGCAGCCTTGGCTTCTGCCGAACCACCGCCCAAGGTACCACTGATCGCCGGATCGAAGACAATTTGCGTTAAGCCGTAACGATCTCGAAGATCGATGAAGATGAGTCCGCCATGGTCTCGGCGCTTGCCGACCCAACCACAGAGCGTGACCTCTTGGTTCAATTGATTGACTCCTAATTCACCGCAGTTATGCGACCGATTCGTGCGTTTTTGGCTCATCCAACTCACTCTAGCAATTGACGATTTTTACGGCAAGAATTACGTTGGAATATAAGCGCAATTTCGAAAAAAGCGGGAAAAAATGAGTAACGATTCATCGTCCACGTCCACAGCAGTACGTGCCGAACTCCAATCAGCCGTTGTCCATTCGTTCGACTACTTGCGGAGTATTAACGCCGATTATATCGACGAGCTTTACACAAAGTATATTGAGAACCCGGACTCGGTCGATCCGAGCTGGAAAGGGTTCTTCGACGGCTTGTACTTGGGCGAAGTCACCGGCCATCTCGCGGGCCAACAGTCCGGTTCGAGCGCCAACTGGACCGGCGAACTTAAAGTTTACTCGCTCATCCAAGCTTACCGCGAACACGGACACCTCCTTGCGAACACCAATCCGCTTTACGCCCCACCGAAATCTGTTCCCGAACTCGCGCTTTCCCGATTTGGTTTAAGTGACCAGGACTTAGGCTCGACTTTCCAAACCGCGGGCACCCTGGGAATGGAACCGGTGACGCTCCGGCAGATCATCGCACAACTTCAAAAAATTTACTGCGGTACCGTCGGCATCGAGACCCTCCAAATGCAAACCCCGACCGAGCGCATGTGGGTCGAGGAGCGCATCGAAGCTTTGCGAGGCGACTACAATGTCAGCGCTGATAACAAAAAATTTATCTTGGAACGCATCACTGCGAGCGAATCGCTGGAGCGCTTCATTCATACCCGCTACGTCGCTCAAAAACGTTTCTCGATCGAGGGTGGAGAGGCTTTGATTCCGGCACTCGACTGCATTACCGAAGTCGCGGCGCTTGCGGGTGCCGAAGAAGTCGTGATGGGCATGGCTCACCGTGGGCGTTTGAACGTCATGGTCAACACTTTCGGTAAAAAACCGGAATTCCTTTTTACCGAGTTCGACGACAACTACCGTCTCTCGACCGATCACGGCGAAGGCGATGTCAAATACCACAAGGGTTACTCGCGCGACCTCGTCACGCGCCAAGGCAAGAATGTGCACTTGTCGTTAGGCTTCAACCCTTCTCACTTGGAATATATCGGACCGGTCGTCGTCGGCATGACCCGCGCCAAGCAGGCGCAGCGCAAAGACGGGAACCGAGCTAAAGTCGTGGCCGTGCTCATGCACGGAGATGCGGCATTTACCGGTCAAGGCATCGTGTACGAAACGATCCAAGCTTCGCGCCTCGACGGGTACAACGTCGGCGGCACGATCCATCTTATTTCAAATAACCAAGTCGGATTCACCACCGATCCGGATGATGCCCGCTCCACCCGCTACTGTACCGATCTCGCGCGCGCATTTGATTGTCCGATTTTCCACGTTAACGGCGACGATCCGGAAGCACTCTGGCATGTGGCCAAGATCGCGACCGAGTTCCGCTACCAGTTCGGCCGGGATGTGTTCATCGACATCATTTGCTATCGTCGTTACGGCCACAACGAGGGCGACGAACCCTCGTTTACGCAACCGGCGCTCTACAAACTCGTCGCCGCCCACGCCAACCCACGCGAAGTTTACACTCAGCGCTTAGTCGGCGAAGGCTTGGTCACGGCAGATGAGGCTAAAAGCATTCTTGACCGGGCGATTGCCCCCCTCAGCGCCGCACTCGAAAAAGTGCGCGCCGAGAAGCCCGAACCGTTCCACAGCGAGTATCAAGGCACTTACTGGTCCAAGTATCATCCGGCGCACACCGAAGATATCTTCAAACCGGTCAATACCCGCGTGAGCGCGAACACGCTCGTGGAGCTCACTAAAAAGATCAACCGTTTCCCGGCTGACTTTAAAATTCATCCGAAGCTCGAACGCATGTTCGACGCGCGGATCAACACCGTCGAAACCGGTAAAGGCATCGATTGGGGTAACGCCGAAGTACTCGCGTACGCAACACTCATCAACGAAGGCACAAGCGTGCGCTTGTCCGGTCAGGACGTGAAACGCGGAACCTTCACTCACCGTCATGCGGCCGTATTCGATTTCAACGACAACCGCGAGTATGTGGCGATCAATCACCTCGGATCGAAAGCCGCTCTTCATGTGTTTAACTCGCACCTCTCCGAAACCGGAGCGATGGGGGTTGAGTTCGGTTGGTCGGTGTCGGATCCGGATAGCCTCGCGGTTTGGGAAGCGCAGTTCGGCGACTTCGCGAACGGCGCGCAAGTCATCATCGATCAGTTCTTAGCAACATCCGAGAGTAAGTGGCATCGCGCAAGCGGCCTCACACTCCTCCTCCCTCACGGTTTCGAAGGCCAAGGACCGGAGCACTCGAGCGCGCGTATCGAGCGATTCCTCCAACTTTGCGGCAAATACAATATGTACGTGTGCAACCCGACCACGCCGGCGCAGATTTTCCATTTGCTCCGCCGTCAGGTCAAGCGCCTGTTTCGCAAACCGCTCGTTGTGATGACTCCAAAAAGCCTGTTGCGTCATCCGCAAGCTGTCTCGGATCTCACCGATCTCTCAAACGGTGCGTTCCAGGAAGTCATCGACGATCCGTTTATGAAAAATCCGACGGACGTGAAGCGCGTGATGATTTGCTCGGGCAAGATTTACTACGATCTCGTCGCCGAACGCGAAAAACAAAAGAAAACAAACATTGCCGTCATCCGTTTGGAACAGATGTACCCGTTCCCGGAAACCGCGCTTGGAAACGCGATCGAACGCTACACCAACGCGAAAGAAGTTTTTTACGTACAAGAAGAGCCTCGCAACATGGGCTCCTGGATGCATTTCCAGGGCATGTGGAGCGGAGCTCTCGCGAGTTTCGGCGCGCGTTTCCCGAAGCTGAGCCTCACTTACGTCGGTCGCGAAGTTTGCGCGTCGCCCGCGGTCGGCTCCAAAAAGCTGCACGACAAAGAACAACAAGAGATTTTACTGAGAGCTATCGGAGACTAAATGAAGCACGACATCATCGCACCACTCGTTGGGGAATCCATCACTGAAGTCAGCATCCTGAAATGGGCTAAGCAAAACGGCGAAGCGGTTAAAGCCGGCGATATGCTGCTTGAAATCGAATCCGACAAAGCTACGGTCGAAATCGTCGCCGAACAAAGCGGCCAGCTCAACATCACCAAACAAGCGGGCGAACGTGTCGCCGTGAAATCCGTGATCGGATTCATCGACGACGCAGTAAAAGGAACGGCAACAAGCGCACCGGCTGCGGCGAAGCCGGCGGCGACTCCGACACCTGTGCAACAAGCTCCACGTCCGGCGGCAAGCAGCGCCAGTATCGACGGCCTCTCGCCAGCGACCCGTAAAGCCGTCGTCGAGAACAACGTAGACCCATCGAAAGTTCAAGGCACCGGTAAAGACGGCCGCCTCACCAAAGGCGACGTATTCTCGTTTCTCGCGGGCGGCGGTCAAAACAATGTAAGCGGCGCGCAGATGCCGGCCAAGCACGACAGACCGGGCGATCGCCGCGTGCCGATGCCGATGATCCGCCAGCGTATCGCCGAACGACTCGTGTTCGCGCAACACACGGCTGCAATCCTCACGACGTTCAATGAAGTCGACATGAAGCCGGTGCAAGATATCCGCGCAAAACACAAAGACGCGTTCGAAAAGAAAAACGGCGTGAAGCTGAGTTTCATGAGCTTCTTTACTCGCGCCTGCACTCTCGCACTCAAGCAAATCCCGGCGGTCAACGCCGCCATCGACGGCAAAGATTTCTTGTTCCATGACTACGTCGACATCGGTATCGCGGTCGGAACCGAACGCGGCCTGGTCGTGCCAGTGGTCCGTGGCGCACACGAAATGACCTTTGCTCAAATCGAAAAAGGAATCGGCGAGCTCGCACTCAAAGCACGCAACAACAAACTCTCGATCGCCGACATGAGCGGAGGCACGTTCACCATCTCCAACGGTGGAACATACGGATCGCTGTTGTCGACTCCGATCCTGAACCCGCCACAAAGCGGGATCTTGGGCATGCACAAGATCATGGATCGCCCGATGGTCGTCAACGGCAAGATCGAAGTCCGCCCGATGATGTATCTCGCGCTTTCTTACGATCACCGGATCATCGACGGCAAAGAGGCGGTTACGTTTCTCGTGACCGTGAAGGATCTCCTCGAAAATCCGACAAAGCTCGGCTTGGATTTTATTTAAACATCCGAATCGAAGTAGCATGGAACACGCCACTGCCACCACTTTGTGAGATGGCCTTGCTCCGCAGCGCCAAGAAGGCAATTTCAGGTCTTGCGTGTGAGTTCGATTACGGAAACGATTAAGGCGTATTCCAAAATCGTTTCTTAAGCCGCTGCCAAGGCGATTGATAGCCGCCGTTATCTTCGGATGGCGTTGTAGCGCCAGGAGCGCTCTGCATTCCAGCCCCGCCATTCTCCGTACCTTCCAAAGAAATATCCGTGCGCTGATCGCCGAGAGGCCCAAGCACCATCTCTGCAGCGCGAGTCACTTCCTCAACGGTAAACTCTCGATCGCTCTCGCCGGTTGTATCGAGTTGCGCGAAGTCCGTGGTCCAGTAGCAATCGTTGCCGTACTCGCAATCCGAGCGCGCGACACCGACATGGTCATATTCCGGGCTAATCATCGCCATTAAGTGTGGCGGCGAGAACAACCACTGCTTGAATGTCGCGCGCGCGGTGGAGTTCCCCATCGCAATGATTTCACCGATCACACCTTCGGTATCCACGCCCTCAGCAATCACTCGTGTATAAGATGTTCCACCGATGTTCGGGCCCGAATGAGTGAGCAAATGATAGCCCATCATCCAATCGCTATGTTTGCTTGCGGCTAAGTACAGTCGATCGTCACTTTTTAAAGGTTTGAGTTTCAGATTCGAGCGGAACTGGTTCAACAGGTTATAGAATTTTGCTTCTTCCTGTTTTCCACCTTTCCACTCGGGAAGCCCTTCGGCATTTCCTACCTGGTTAGCACACGCACTCAAGAACAGAACTGTCACTGCCATCGTTACACGATTCACGACACCCTCCTTATGTTGCGGCCGCTGATACAGATACCTTTCAATAAAATCCGTTTGGACAAACGTTAAAACAACCAGTTCGACGGAGCACTTCGCCCGAAACCCAGGTTTTAACCTGGCCACGACCTTCGAAGGTGCCTTTGATTTTGTCGTCGGCTGCATTTACAAAGTTCAGTTTCAAATTTTCGGTGTAATCGTAAGTCTTGGTGTCCACGCGGCGGCAGAACGTCGACGAACAGCGTTCGAAGGTGGTGTTGACTCCGGTCGAGACCACATCCGTACTACGATGGCCGGTCATATAAGTGGTTTCGTCGGCGTTACAGTTCGCACCCTTGGTATTGAAGTCCTTGGCGGCTAACAGATTGTTTTGGTCGATTACATCGCCCGCAGAAATGGAGTTGGTCAGCCGGTCCTCGCCATTAACGCTTAAATCAAAGCGGATACAATAGCGCCTCACGTTGCTCGAATAGGCGTCGAGAGTAGCGTTGTCCGGCTTCATCCCGATTGTATATTGGCCGGTGAAGCTATTGTCGTAGCGGCAAGCGCTTAAAGATACTAAGGCGATGATCGCCAAAAGTTGAGTCTTCATATCTCTCTTGGGAGCCAACGCTAACCCAGTTAACGCGCTCTATCAACCTATTATTCATGCTACCGTATAACCCTATGGATACATTTGATCTTATTGTCATTGGCGGGGGTCCTGCAGGCTACGTTGCGGCAATTCGGGCGGCCCAACTGGGCATGAAAACGGCCTGCGTAGAGAAGCGCAATGCTCTCGGCGGAACCTGCCTCAACGTCGGCTGTATCCCGTCTAAAGCACTCCTCGATTCAAGCGAGCATTTTACTCTGGCACAGCACAAGTTCCAAAAACACGGGATCGAGTTGTCGGGCGTAAAGCTGAACCTCTCCCAAATGATGGCTCGTAAAAACGAAGTCGTGAAATCCCTCACCCAAGGTGTTGCGGGTCTCTTCAAGAAAAACAAAATCGAATGGGTTCAAGGCTACGGCCGTTTCGCCGGACAATCGGGCGGAATGACTCAAGTGGAAGTTGACAACGCCGGTGCCAAGAAAACCATTCAGGCTAAAAATATTTTGATCGCAACCGGATCGGAAGTCATTGAACTTCCGACTCTACGCTTTAACGGCAAGACTATTGTTTCTTCGACCGAGGCTCTTGATCTTCCTGCAGTGCCAGGTCACTTGGTTGTGGTCGGCGGCGGCGTGATCGGATTGGAATTGGGTTCGGTGTGGAAACGCTTGGGTGCGAAAGTTACGGTTGTCGAGTTTGCCGAGAAAATCTTATCGATGATGGATCACCAGATCGCGGGCGAAGCGGCGAAATCGCTCACCAAGCAAGGTTTGGAATTTAAATTGAACACTCAAGCGATGGGCGCGAAGCAATCTGGCGCGAAGATGCAGCTTGAAGTGATGAATCGTGGAACTCAAGCCAAAGAAACCATCGAGTGCGATGTAATCCTGGTGGCGACTGGACGTCGTCCGTTTACCGATGGGTTGTTGCTCGATAAGATTGGTTTGAAAGTCGACGAAAAAGGCCGCATCGAAATCAACGATCACTTCGAAACTAAAGTCAAAGGCATCTACGCGGTCGGCGACGTCGTTCGCGGCGTGATGCTCGCGCACAAAGCCGAGGAAGAAGGTATCGCGGCTGTAGAAATTATGGCAGGTCAGGCGGGACATGTGAATTATCACGCGATTCCATCTATCGTATACACTTGGCCAGAAGTAGCAGGCGTCGGTTACACCGAAGAAGAACTGAAAGCCAAAGGCGTTGAGTACAAAGTCGGCACTTTCCCGTTCTTAGCGAACGGCCGCGCGAAAGCGATGGACGAGCCAGAAGGCTTGGTCAAAATCCTGGCTGACAAGAAAACCGATCGCGTGCTCGGCATGCACATCTTCGGCGCTCGCGCATCGGACATGATTGCTGAAGGCGTTGCCGTGATTGAGTTTGCAGGCTCGGCTGAAGACATAGCGCGCTCCAGCCACGCTCATCCAACATTGGCTGAGATCGTGAAAGAAGCAGCGCTGGCCGTCGATAACCGTAAGATTCATCTGTAGTCGTAAAAAACGAAATTTTAACCGCGCGCTTTGTGGCGCGCAGCCTGGAGTCCAATGAGCAGTAAAATTACAGCAGCCATTACCGCCGTCGGTGCTTACGTTCCACCGAATGTTTTAACTAATGCCGATCTCGAAAAGATGGTTGACACCACCAGCGACTGGATTCTCTCACGCACTGGGATTGCCGAACGCCATATTCTGAAGGGCGAAGGCCTCGGCACAAGCGATATGATCGTTCCAGCGGTTCAGGAGTTGCTGAAAAAACGCGGGATCTCCGCTGAAGAAATCGATTGCATGATCGTCGGCACCGTTACGCCCGATATGGTGTTTCCGTCGACCGCAAACGTCGTATGCGACAAGATCGGCGCAAAAAATGCCTGGGGTTTCGACCTCGGAGCCGCTTGCAGCGGATTTCTCTACGCTCTCACCACCGGTGCAGCTCTCATCGAAAGCGGACGTTACAAAAAAGTCGTCGTCGTCGGAGCCGACAAGATGAGTTCCATCATCGACTACACTGACCGTTCGACTTGCATCATCTTCGGCGATGGCGCAGGCGCAGTACTGCTTGAGCCAAACTCCGAAGACTTGGGCGTCCTCGACAGTATCTTAAAAAGCGACGGTTCCGGTCGCCACTACTTGCACCAAAAAGCGGGTGGATCGGTAAAACCCGCGACCGCGGCAACGGTTGCCGCCAAAGAGCACTTTGTTTATCAAGAAGGCCAGCCGGTCTTTAAGTACGCGGTCAAAGGCATGGCCGATGTGAGCGCTGAACTCATGGAACGCAATCGTCTCTCGGCAGATGACGTGGCGTGGCTTGTTCCTCATCAAGCAAATTTGCGCATCATTGATGCTACGGCAAAGCGGATGGGCCTCTCTAACGAAAAAGTGATGGTAAACATCGAGAAGTACGGCAACACCACGGCCGCAACCCTCCCGCTCTGCTTGTCGGATTGGGAAAAGAAGCTAAAGAAAGGCGACAACGTCGTTCTCGCCGCATTCGGTGGTGGATTTACCTGGGGCGCAATCTGGCTCAAGTGGGCATACTAAGACGCTCGACAGCACCAATATGACATACGTCATGTAACGACCCCACCTTGTAAGTCTAAAATGAAGACAAGGACGGTCGTATGCGAAAAACCAAGGCACATGAAATCGTGGACCTGCTTGCGGAACACGGGATCACCCATGTTATCGGAATCCCCGGCACCCACAATATTGAACTCTATGATGCGATGGCGGAACATCCCTCCATCACCCCCGTCCTGATCACCGACGAACAGTCGGCAGGATTCATGGGAGACGGTTATGCCCGCTCAAGCGGAAGAATGGCGGCGCTGTCCCTCGTTCCAGGCGCGGGCTTGAGCCATGCGGTATCGGGCATTGCCGAAGCGTATCTGGACCAGATTCCACTCCTCGTCTTGGCCTGCGGGATTCGCGGTGATTCCGGGAAAAAATTCCAGCTCCACGACATCGATCAGATTGCAATGGTCAAGCCGGTCTGCAAGTGGGCGACGTCCATCCAGGACTGGAACCGGGTCGACGAAATCATGAAAGCGGCCATTCGCATCGCGAAAGAGGCCCCGCAAGGTCCAGTCGTGATCGAAATGCCCGCTGAAGGTCTGTTGTTGAGCGACCCACCGAACCGCGAGCAAGGCGCGATTCCGAAATCTCCGGAACTGACCACCCATTTGAGCGACTCCCAGAAGATGACGGCACGCGGGTTGATCGCGGGCGCAAAGCGAATCGGCATCTACGTCGGCAACATCGGTTGGAACAAAAGCGCTGCCGGAGAAAAACTCGTCCAACTTGCCCACCATCTCGACGCCTGGGTGTGGAGCACGATCACTGCAAAAGGTCTCTACCCGGAAAACGAAGAGCGGTTCATCTGGAACGTGCTCGGTGCGGGCGCGCCGGAAGCGCACCAGGAAATCGAAGCACAGGTCGACCTCTGGATTGCCATGGGTGCGCGCTTTGGCGAGGTGGCAACGGCGAGCTACGGATTCAACACCAAAAAGCCGATCATCCACGTGGATGTGGATCCATCAGTGCTCAAGGCCAATCTCGACGAGGCCCTCTCGATCCCGATGGACGCCTGGGACTTCGTGGAGTTCCTGATGAAAGAAATTCCCGCGCGCCAAGCGGGCGATTCCATCCAGATCGTGCGGCAGGCACGCATGAAATACGAAAAGCAGCGGGACCGGGAACCCGAGACGCACGGAAAAATTTCGCCGCGCAGGCTCATGAAAGCCGTTCAGGCCGTTTTTCCAAAGGATACGGTTTACGCATTCGACAGCGGTAACGGGCTTTTTCTCGGTATGGAAAACCTGCGGATCGACAAGCCAGGATGTTTTCTCGCGCCGGTCGACTACTCGTGCATGGGCTACAGCATCCCGGCCGCGGTGGGAGCGAAGGTCGCTGATCCGGAGCGGCCGGTAGTGGTGTTCCCCGGCGACGGCGCGTTTTTGATGACAGGTCTGGAATTGCTGACGGGCCGGATGTACGGGGCCGCACCTCTGGTGATGGTGCTCCGAGATGGCGAGCTATCACAGATCTCCCAGTTCCAAAAAGGAAGCGTAGTCCGAACCACCCTCACCGAGCTACCTCCTTACGATCTGTCCAAAATTGCGGATGCGGCCGGATACGAGTTCAGATTCATGTCATCGGACTCGGATCTTGAGGCGTTTCTCGTCAAGGCCCTCGAAGAGACCCAAAACGGGACGCCAGTGCTGGTCGAAGTTCCGATTGACTATGCCCAAAAAACAGCGTTCACGCGCGGGGTGGTGATGACAAATTTCAAGAGGTTCTCTTTCAAGGACAAGCTCTCGCTCGCGGGACGGGTCCTGGTGAGAAAAACACATGAACAACTCCAAAAAATATGAATCCGATGTGGTGATCGCCGGCGGTGGACTCGCCGGCCTCACGACGGCTTACGAACTGCTCGATCATGACAAAAAAATCCTGATTCTCGAAAAGGGAATACAACAGGATCTGGGTGGCCAGGCCAAGGAATCGTTTGGTGGCGTGCATATGATCGGCACTCCCCACCAGAAACGCCTCAAAATCAAGGATACTCCAGAACTCGCATACCGGGATTGGACGACCGTCGCCGGATTCGGCGGGCAGGACCGCTGGCCTATGGCGTGGGCCCGATTTTATTGCGAAAACTCGAAGGAATACATTTTTGATTTCCTCGACTCCAAAAAAATCTCGTTTCTTCCGATCCTCAACTGGGCCGAGCGAGGCCTGCACAAACCCGGCAACACCGTGCCCCGCTGGCACGTGATCTGGGGCACCGGGAACGAACTCATCGAAAAATTGCTGCTCGCGATCGAGGCGCACCCGAATCGCGCCAACCTCGAAATCCTTTTTGGACATGATGTTTCAGGATTTGAAATCGAGCAAGGTCGGGTAACCGGCATTCATGGAAAAATCATCGACAATGGAATCGATTTCCGCGCCACCGCCAGCTGTGTCGTGATCGCATCGGGCGGCATCTGTGGCGGCGATCTCACCAAGCTTCGCGAAAACTGGTACAAAGACTGGGGCACACCACCACGCAAGATCCTGAATGGCGGTTTTCCCTACTCCGACGGAAAGCTGCATGACCAAGCGAGATCGGCGGGTGCCAACGTCACCCATCTCGACAAACAGTGGCACTACGCCGCTGGCGTCCATCATCCCCGCAAGCGACGTCCGGACGACGGCCTGAGCCTGGTGCCTCCGCGTTCGGCACTCTGGATGAACGCTTGTGGCGAAAGGATCGGACCAATCCCCCTCGTCTCCAACACCGACGGTCGATTTCTCGTCGAAACCATCACCCGCCAGCCCGGTCAGTACTCGTGGCAGATCCTCAACTGGAAAATTGCGGCCAAGGAGCTTGCCGTATCCGGAAGTGATTACATGACCGCCTTCCGAACCAAGAACAAACGCCTACTCGTTCAGAACATGCTGTTTGGAAATCATCATCTGGTCGAACGCCTGGTCCGCGAATGCCCAGAAGATTTTGTCGTGGCTGACTCTCTGAGCGAACTGATGGACAAGATGGACGAGCGATCGATCGAAGGTTACAAGATCAACCGCGAACAATTTGAGAAAGACATCCGCGAATACGATGACCAGATCACGCGCGGGCGCTCCTTTCACAATGACGAGCAGCTGCGTTGGATCTCCACTTTCAGGAAGTACCGGGGCGACAAAATCCGCGTTTGTGATTTCCAGAAGATCCTCGATCGCAAAGCGTTTCCCCTGATCGCGATACGCGAGTTCATCCTGTCCCGCAAATCGCTCGGAGGAATCCAGACGGATCTACAATCACGCGTGCTGCGGGGCGACGGTTCGGTCATTCCGGGACTCTATGCGGTCGGAGAAGCAGCGGGCTTTGGCGGCGGCGGGATCCACGGTCTCGGCGCACTGGAAGGGACCTTCCTTGGTAGTTGCGTCCTTACGGGACGGGTCGCAGGTCGTACAATCGCGGGCGCTTAGGCCTCGTTATTTAATAAAATTTGTTTAAAATACAAAATCCTTGTCAGAAGTTTTAGACTCATGCAAACTGCCACACATGCGCAGGACAGGCCCAAACTCTATGAATAATTTAATGATAGTCCTTGGTATGATTGTTGTGAGCCACACTAGTTTCGCACAAACGCCTACTCCGACCCCACTACTTCGGGCAAACCAGGGTTCGGGCTTCACCCCACCTCAATATCGTTTCTCCAGTACATGCACTCTGACCGTCGAAGGAAAATTACGCTCTGACGTTTACTCAGGCACCGATTCGCAACGCGGTTGGGGCACCCACGATGTTGTGGACCGTGATTTGACTGCGCAAGAGCTCAGTGATGTGAACACCCAAATCGCAGCCGCGTCGGTCGGCCCATTTGAGACACGTCAAAACCCTTGCGACATCGGCGGATTCTCAGTGATCGCAAATGTTCGTTCTGCAGACATAGTACTCGTCGACTCTCACGACTGCGGTACACGCATCACCAATAACAATGAAACCGCAAAAAAACTGGTCGAATGGGTGCGTAAAGAGTGTAAATTCAAGTAAATGAAGGCCCTACACGCCATACTTATCGGCATTTCGTTTGTCTATGTGCTAATATTGACCCTACGTACCCGTAGCTCAGCTGGATAGAGTGGCAGCTTCCGAAGCTGTAGGTCGTAGGTTCGACTCCTACCGGGTACGCCATTTTTTAGGGTGTGACATTTGCAAAACCCGGTGTTGTAATGGAGTCATCTGGAAAATCGCCACCAACGGAGGGGGGTAACCATGAAACTTCTTATCGCTTTCGCGACATTCTTTGCAATCAATGCATCGGCAGCATCACTTCAATTTTACACGATCGATACCGACATCCCGATCAGCGCCGGCGACCTGAGAGCGCGTTGCGAGCAAGATCACGCCGCGGCAAAAAACAAACTTCCATCGATCGCAGCCGCACTCGGGATCACTCCGGATACCTTCAACGTGACCGGTTACTACGGTGCCGCTCAACGCAACGTCGGCGGAGGCAACACCCCGATTTACCGTCTTGAGTATTACTGCATGCTCGATTTTCGCAGTTCTGACCGTTCGGTGCGTATGCAAAGAGGTACTGTGACTCAACTCACCCATCTCGAAGCATCAGAGTGGGGTACAGCCTGCAAACCCGCCCTCCAAGAAGCGACGGCCAATGCCCTCTCGCCGATCTCGATCATGTGGACGGGCTGGACGCTGATCCAAAAACGCATCTGCGGCGTCGATACCGTCTTATTTTCAAAGAGATAAAAATCGCCGTCGAAACCGAATTCGGCGACCGGAGAGAGTCGCTTAGGCGAGCTTTAGTTTGCGCGCGGCTCTCTGAAATGATTAAATTTGAGCTACCATGCAAGAACGTAAAATCGGAAACCTCACATGGATCGACTTCACGAATCCCGAAAGATCGGAGTTGGAACAAGTCATTGCAAAGTATGACGTCAACCCGGGATTTTTGCTCGGTTGTCTGGATCCCGATCATCTTCCGCAGCTGGATACCGTCGATCAAACGGATTTTTTGACTCTTCGAGCTTATGATGTCGAAACAAAGGACGAAGAAGATTCCATTCACGGTCTCACTCGAAAAATCACGATGGTGATCCGCCCCGATTTTTTACTCACGATCCATCGTGTTCCGTTGAAGTGCGTGCAAACCATATTCGATACGGTGGCGAACGAAGACAAAGTCGTTCAGGACCTGATCGCTAAAATCATCAAGACCTACGATTTTGCCGTCGCTAAAATCGGCGAAGCATTTGACGATATCGAAGAAAGCATTTTGGATCTGTCGACTCCTCTCAGTTCTCAATCCACTCAAGATTTGTACACGCTCAAACGCCGAGTAACCCTTCTCAAACGCATTTTGCGGATGACCCAAGAACCGGTCATGGATTTGGAAGAAAAATACCCGACGGGACTCGCGCAGGATTACCTCGGCAAATACCTGTTCCAACTCGAAGAGATTTACGACAACTTGATCGCGATTCTCTCGCTTCAAATCTCGATATCGTCGCAAAAAACGAACGAGATCATGCGCGTTCTCACCGTCTATTCCATCTTATTCATGCCCCTGCATTTAATCGCCGGGATCTACGGAATGAACTTCGAACACATGCCTGAGCTCAAGTGGGCGCACGGCTATACGCTTGCGATCAGTCTAATGGTGCTTGTCGCCGTCGGAATACTAACCTATTGCTGGAAACGCGGCTGGATTCAAAGATCGGACGTTTAAAAAGCCGGCGGCTTAGTGAACTGGACGAGCAAGTTCATCACGTAAAATCCATTCATTGATTTCGTCCGGTGTGTAAAATCGCTTTTGAACCTTCTTCAAATTGGCTTCATCTAACTGGTCGTAAAGCCAAGTGCGGTAAATGGCGATGTCCGTGGCATAACCCATTTCAAAGGCGCGCTCGTCGATATTGCGCTCATATCCGACGCGATCGGTGAATTTATTTTTGAGCAATTTTGCGCGTTCAAGAAACGTGAGAGTGCTAAGATCGCGGGCTTCAACCATTTCGCGGGCAATAATCCCTCGAACCGCACGCAAGGTCGGACGCGGTCGGACCGGTAAAAAGGAGTGGTATAGCTTGGGATTGACGTCGATTGCAAAGAGGCTCACGCCGTCGTCGGCATTGCGGATGCGGACATAAACTTCGTCCGAGGCAAACTTGCGGACCTGGATTGCTCGAGTGCCGTCCTTCAAGCCTTCCAGCATTGTTTTGACCTCTGGGAAGCTCGCTTCTAGAACTTCGTTCGCTAAGCACGCGATATCACTCAGTTCGATCTCACGATTGAGATCACCACATTTGGAAACTTCGGTTTGGGCAAACGCCGAAGCACCCAAGACCAATGACAATACAACTAGAGTTTTGATCGGTAACATGATGCCACCTTATCAGAGTTTTATTAAACGTCAATAGTTTAATAAAAACCGTAATAAATACACTTGCGCCCGGCTCAAATAACCTTTAAAAAGTAATAAAATGGCGGCAGCTCGTAATCTGATTGATCGTTCGTTCGACATGGTAGTTGCGGAAAACATCCACAAGTCCTTCGACGGCGTCGCCGCCCTGAACGGCATTAACCTCACGGTAAAAAAAGGCGAGGTGGTCGTCATCATCGGTCCGTCGGGCTCGGGTAAATCCACCTTCATCCGCACTTTGAATCGCCTCGAGCGCTATGACTCCGGCACGGTAACCATCGATAACATTAAACTCGAAGATGGTGCAAATCTCGAGTCCATTCGCCGCGAGGTGGGAATGGTTTTTCAAAGCTTTAACCTCTTTCCGCACCTTACTGTTCTACAAAACATCACGCTCGCACCGATGAAAGTACGCGGCCTGACGAGAGATGAAGCGACTCGCCTCGCGATGGATTTACTCAAACGCGTCGGAATCACCGATAAAGCCAATAAATATCCAAGTGCGCTTTCGGGCGGCCAGCAGCAACGTGTAGCAATCGCGCGCGCACTTGCGATGCAACCCAAAGTCATGCTCTTTGACGAGCCCACTTCCGCGCTCGATCCGGAGATGGTCAATGAGGTCCTCCAAGTCATGAAGGAGCTCGCGCTTTCAGGCATGACCATGGTCGTGGTCACTCACGAGATGGGTTTTGCCAAAGAAGTCGCCGATCGAATCATCTTTTTCGATCAAGGCCGTATTATCGAGGAAGGTGCCCCTCAGGATTTCTTTAAAAGTCCAAAAGAAGAGCGTACTCGCGCATTTTTAGGTCAAATCCTCAGCCATTAGCCAACATTTTCTAGCCCAATCCCTCCATTAATGCTAATTCCATCTTTGATGGGAGCAGCATGAACCAGTCGCGTCGTGATTTTGTGATTCAAGGTCTGTCATTGGGCGTCCTTGCTATTCTCAAATCGCCACCCGCCAGCGCTTATTCGTTTTTAAATTCGCAATTATTTCAAGCGCGTCGTACCGGATTTTTTGTATGCCTCGTCCCAGCTGACAATGCCGGCTTGGATTGCACTCTCGGACTCGATCCGATTTTACCTTCCACCATCGCAAGTCCACTCGATGCGTACCTCGAGTATCGCGACGCCGATATCTCTACGGTCCATGGACTGCGGCTCGGACCCTCGGCCTTGGCGCTCTCGAGACACGCGAGTGACGTCGCTGTCATTAACGGAATCCAAATGGGTGCTGACAAAGGTCACCCTGCGCTTTTGCAGTACATGCAATCGGGCGACTCCCACAAAGTACAGGCGATACTCAGTGTGATTCATGCAACCAGCTTTGAGTCGACGGAGTTGGGTCTCCTCCACAATGGCGCCACCATTTTTGCTCCAGGTCCGACTTCTGTGTTTACCGATTTAGATCGCCTTCTCGGTCCGGGAGAGCACACTCAAGACGAAGAAGTTCGGTTGATGGCGTCGGCATTTGTATCCGGCAAAGCGTTCGACGCCCAATTTGCCGTTCGTACTTCGGGCAATCTCGATACCCATCGCAATCATCCAGGAACTCACCTGCAAGCTCAAAAAGAATTCTGGGATTCCGTTTCGACGATCTTCGATTATTTCAAAAGTATTCCTTACAAAAACGGCAGTCTGTTCGAGGCCACCACGTTCTTTGTTTCCAACGAGTTTTCTCGCACGCCTGCTTTGAACCCGAATAGCGGCAAAGACCACAATCCGATGACTAATTCTTGTTTGATCGCGGGCAAGAACGTTCGCGGCGGCCAAACTTTTGGCCGAAGCCAAGTCATCGCCCGGAACCCTCAAAACCATTCGCCGTCTTTGCATGTGGGTTGCCCATTTGAGTTTGAAACCGGTACCAGCGACTTCATCCGTCCGGAAAACGTAACGGAGACTTTGCGCTCGGTGCTCGGTCTTAGACCTTCCCCCGGCCGGATCATTCCGAATCTTGGAGTGCGGGCATGATGGTGGGCGCGTTCCTCATTCTCTCTGCACTTGTTGCCACGACCTCGCACGGATTTGAATACGAGGACCTGAGTTCACTCATCCAAACAAAATCCATTCGCACGATCGAGTCGCTCTTGCCCGTACTGCCGACGGATTTCAGAAGCCATTACACTTTAATCCACACCAGCCGGAGTCTTCAAGGTGCAAGCCGTACCAATCCGCGCGTGGTTCTCTACGGGAGCGACGGCAGACTCTCGTGCTCGTTCAACGGCGACGCAACCCAACTTCGCGGCGACACTTTTGAGTGTATTCAGTTCCGTACCTCGACTCGAAAATTCGATTTCAGGCAGATTCAATTTCCAAAGCGGGGCTCGTCCGATCCGGTGATGTTCTCGGAGTCCGGAAAATCCTCCGACGGTAAAGTGAGTTGCCTCGGCTGTCACGGCGGCTCCGATCCGAGACCCAATTGGGGCGAATATCCGAAGTGGCCAGGAACTTACGGATCGTTTCACGATCGGATGCAAGAGGACGACAAGGATTTTCAAGAATGGTTGAAAGCCAAACCCGCTCATCCTCGCTATCGCTATCTCGAACAAAACGACGAGGAGCCAAACCTCCATTACGGCATGCTCGTCACCCGGTACCTCGCGCTCCGAAATGCGAGAATTCTCGAAGAGAAGGTCCCGCTCTACAAACGCTTAGGCTTCGCGGTAAAGGCGCTCAATTGTCGTTTGAACGCGACCCAACTCGCATCGGTGAGGACGACCCCAAAATACGCCGAAATCAACATCGACTGGAGCACGCTGCTCTCCACAAACGGCATCTCGAATTCACTTTGGACAACTCAAATTTTTAGTGACCCGATGGACAGCCCGCTTTATCAGGTTCACACCGGGTTTGGGTATCTCAGCCATATTGTCGCAACCGCAATCGCTCAAAACTTAAGCCGTGCCGGAAATACGGCTTTACAAAGCGGGCTTCTCTCGATGGAGCAGTCTTTAACGCTGGCACGAACCGGCAGGCCTGATACTTCTTACTTCACGATGGTCAATCATGTGGTGCCTGACCCCGAGTACTTCAGCAAGGAGTTCGGTCGGCGGAATCAATTGATCTGTCCGGAGCTCTCCCGCTTGCTGGTCGACGAACTCCTCCACGATTGATCGCGGAACAAATTCGTTCTATTTTTTAAATTATTTTAGTTTAATACGTGTCTTTTCCGCCCTGCGGAGTCGTTGGCACCACTGATGCAATATCACCGGGTGGGAGGGAAACTTTATGAAACTCCATGAACTGATCTTAGAACGACTTTTCCGTCCGGAGCGACGACGGATGAGATTTACTATCTCATCCGCTCCGATCATTGTCTTACTGAGAGGATTTTGCAGTTTGTAAACTCCGCCTACTACGCCATCCCGGGAGGCGTTGCTGACCTTCGAAAGGCAATGAATTTTCTCGGCAGTACGACAATCATGCAGCTCGTACTCACTGCGGATCAACAACCACCCGGTTAATGGCCTAAATCTTGAAGTTCGCTGACGGATGCAAGACCATACTTACTCCGTCGACGCACTTCCGATCTTCAAAACCATTACCGACCACAAAGCTAAAACGCTTCGAGTCCGATCTCCGGACGATCCGGCGAAGTTGTTCGAACGACTTCCGGAGAACGGGCTTGCCATCGTGGGCACAAGGTACCCGCAGCGGCGTTCGTTTGAGCTTCTCGAATCGGTCCTGCGGGACCTTCAAGGAACCGGCTTGATCATCATCTCGGGGTTTGCACGCGGCATCGATTCGCGCGCGCACGAGCTCGCGATCGAGAACGGGCTTCGCACGATCGCGGTGCTCGGGTGCGGACTCGACGTCGATTATCCACGCGAGAATCGAGCGTTACGCCGAAAAATCCTGGAAAGCGGCGGAATGATGGTGTCTCACTTTGAGAACCATACACCTGCCTTTGAAAGGAATTTTCTGGACCGCAATCGTCTGATCGCGGGGTTCGCCAAAGCCACCTGGGTCGTCGAAGCGGCCGAAGTTTCCGGCACCTTAAACACCGCAAAACACGCAATGGAACTCAACCGGGACCTCTACGCGACCTCGTGTTTTCCGAGCGACCACTTCTTTAAAGGGAACCAAAAACTGCTGAGCAAAAAAGACACTAACCGGTACCCAATCGCGGACCCGTTATTTGACGTGCAGAGCCTTGCCACCTCGTGGAAATTCTTATCCGGGAATCCGGAACTTGGACTGTCGGCTTCAAAGACGGCGCTCTCAAAAGCTCAAACTTGGGTCTTGGAGCTCAAAAATGAATTCGGTGCGTGCCATCTTCAAACGCTGATGAACCTTGCAACCGGCAAAGGCATGAGCCTAAGCGCGTTTTACGCCGAACTCGAACTCGAATTTGAAACGGGAAATTTAACCCAAGACTCGGCCGGACGGATTGAAATCGCGAAGTCGCGGAGAGCCCCCGATAAAAATCAATGAGGGCAAAACTTAAACAGTTAACATAACTATTTGTAATATAATTGTTATTTTTGACCACGAATAATGGGCAAAATGTTGCAATTTATAATACAACGCGTTATTCTCGCGTCTGTCATGTTTATACAAAAATTATTTCCACCTCCGCAAGCTTCAGAGCCAGGCACCGACAGCATTGCTGACTTCCGGATTTACCTGCAGCATGAGTTTCTAAAGCGATGCCGCAAAAACGAACGGTACTCGTTAAGTGCTTTTGCTAAAGCTCTCGGAATGGATAAATCTACTTTGGCAAAAGTAATGAAAGGGCAGCGGCCCCTTCGAAAGCAATTGATCCAAAAGCTTGGATTAAAGATCGGTCTCAGCCCAAACCAAATCGCCCAATTCGAAAAAGCCTCACCACGTAAAAACGCTCGCTTGAAAGCAGGCCCCGTCGACTCGACTGACATCCAATATCAGCAACTCACTCTGGACGCTTTCCAAGTAATCTCAGATTGGTACCACTACGCGATCATGGAGCTTTGCAGGCTTCCTGATTTTGATCCCAATCCATCAAAGGTGGCTCGGATTTTGGGGATAACCTCGACAGAAGTACAAATTGCGATCGAGCGCCTAGTGAGGCTCGAAATGCTGGAAGTTCTTCAGGATGGATCGTGGAGAGACTTAACCGGCGGGTATTCAACCACGCTTTCCAATCCGTTCACGGCTTCCGCTTTTAGGAATATGCAGCGTCAACTCTTAGAAAAGGCTCTTCTGGCTATCGAAGAAGTCCCGTTCCACAAACGGAGTCAGACGTCGACAACCATGGCGGTAGACTCAAAGAAGATTCCGGAAGTTAAAAAGGTGATCGCCGATTTCCAGAAAAAAATGAACCAAATCCTCAATGTTGAGAGCGCATCGTCATTGGACTCTGTCTATGCCCTCACCGTTTCCCTTTTTCCATTAACCCAAGGAGTATTAGATGAAACCCCCAAAACCAGGTAAAACCAAGTTCTATTTAATCGGCTGCCTGATCTCTTTAAGTGTCCTGTCGACAAATCCAGCCTTTGCTCAAAGTGGTCGTGATGGCCACGGCGGACGAGCCTTCGTGTGCTACGGTCCGAAAGACCCCCTCACAGGCAAAAGGAAACCGATTTCAGCTAAACTTGTCGATTATGAGGAGGCTCGGGTTCTTTCTTCTTGGACCATCGATCTGGGTCCCGATTCTCCCGGCGTTGATGATACGCAAACAATGATCGACCTCGCACTTAACCGACTTTACAAAAAAACGCCTTACTTTGCAGACAAAATCCGCAATAAGTTGACCGAAATCGCAAGCCAGGAAAAGTTTATCGATTTGGACAAAGATGGATACATGTTGGCGTTGATTCCAGATGCCAAGGAATTAGTTGATCCTCCGAGCGAAGATTGTGTACCTCGCCAAGCGGCCTTCAATCGGGTTAAGGTTGGCATGAATAATTACAAGTACATTTTCGTTCAGCAATTTTATGATCTGTTGTCTGATCGGGATCGTGCGGGACTCAGACTTCACGAAGCAATCTACAATCTCGAGGCCGAACTGGATGCGACGAATTCAGATGGCGTGCGTGAGTTCAACCGCGCTATCAGTTCGACTCAATTCGACGGGTTGAGTTTCAAAGAATTCGCGCAATTAGTGAAGGAGAATTTGAGATTTCAGTATTGGGGTTATCCGGTTAATTATTCCACGTCGCGGCGTTTTTATAGCGGCGGCAGCGTAAGGTATGAAAATGGCGTGACTACTGCGAAACTTACCGGCATGTTGGATGATAGCATAGCCTTCCGGCTCGGAAGTATTAACCCAGCTAGACTTTCTATGGTCGGATCATCAAAAAAACGCAGATATGACGGCATCTATTACATTGCACAATTCGATCAGGCAGGTGTACTACGTCGGTTGCAAATCGAAGTGGTTGATCCAATACTTGCGGGTGGAACCGTTGGAACGAATAGAGCTTCAGTCAAAGTCGAAATCGCCGGAAACGAATTTACTGCGGATCTAGTGGCGAAAGTGCCTCTGTTGGCAGTGCTGTCATTCGGCAATCCTCATACCAAACGGAACGCCTTAATCATTGAGATGGATACCGCCGGAATTCCAATCTCCCACCAGATCGTTGACGTATCTGGTGATCAGCGGCCCTATAACTAGTTGCCAGACAGAGAGCTCTGCTAATTTGTCCGGTTGGCGAGGTCGCGAACCTGAAGTTTACGCGAACCCCGAGCGTGAGCCGTGTTGATCGCTTGCTCGATCTTGCGTTCGAGTTCGCCCAAGTTCCCCGGCCAGGGCTGGATTGTCAGCCACTCGAGTGCCTCGGGCTCGGTTTCAAGCATTGGAATGCCGCGACGATGACATGAGCGGGTAATAAAATACGGTGCCAACTGCTTGGCTAGATCCTGCTGGCGCTCCCGAAGCGGTTTTAGAGCGATGGTCTCAGTCGTCAGCTTATACTCGAGCTCGACATGAAACTTTCCGTCTTTGACCATCTTGCCTAAATCCTTAGAGGTAGTAACAACCAAACGGAAATCGAGCGGAAACCTCTTTGCGCCACCAATACGCGAAAAACACTCATCCTGCATCGCCGTGAAGAGCGCGTTCTGCGTTTCTACCCCGAGAGCACCCGCCTCTTCGATCAATAGTGTCCCGCCTTGCGCGAGTTCCATCGCACCGGGTTTTGAAAACAGTGCCATCGGCAAGGCGCCCTTCTCCACTCCAAAGAGCTCGGATTTTTGAAACACTTCGGGGATCGCATCCGCTTGAATCTGAATGAACGGACCGCGTGCGCGATCGGACCTGCGGTGGATCTCGTACGCAATACTCCGCTTACCCGTCCCCACTTCGCCGAGCATCATGATGTTACTGTTTGTTTTCGAGAAACGACTGACCGCCACGCGAAGCTTCATGGTCTCGGCCTCGTCCCCGAAGAGAGGGAACGCGACCGGCCCCACCCCGACCGCCGTCATCATCTCGAGCGCGGGCTCGCGCTTGCGGCGTTTGCGGCTTTGAATCGCTTTGCGGATACTACGCAAGAGTTCTTCTTGATCGAAAGGCTTGAGTACAAAATCGAACGCGCCGTTTTTGAGCGCGGCAACGGCGGCCTCGATCGTACCGAATGCGGTGATCATAATCACCGGAAGATCGGGCGAATACTCTTGGCAATACTTAAGCACGTCCATACCCGTCACTTCAGGCATGGCAAGATCGGTCAGAACGACATCGATGTCTTCATTGTTGAGCGTCGATTTGGCGGCGCTGAATCCTTCAAACGCAAAGACCTGAAAGTCTTCGCGCTCGAGCATCGCAGATAAGATCATTCTTAGGTTCGGCTCGTCATCAATAAGGAGGATCTTGTCTCGCATAGATTTACTTTTACCGTGGTGCCCTCGCCCAGTCGAGACTGAATTTGGATCGATCCGTCATTAGAAGCGACAAGGCGCTGGCAAATAGAGAGTCCGAGGCCGCTTCCGGTACGGAAACTGCTGAAGAACGGCTGGAAGACGCGGGCAAGCGTGTCTTCGCTCATGCCGACGCCGTTGTCTGACACCATGAATCCAGTTTGAAACAATTGGACTTGGATTTTTGTCTCCGAACGCCCGTCGGTTGCTTTCAAGGCATTTTGCAGAAGATTGAGAAGCACCTGCTGGATCTGATCGGGCGCGATCATCGCTTGAATGGTTTCGCTCGGCGGGATCAGCTCAAGCGTTGCCGTCTTCGGTAAACTCGGTTTGAAACTATCGATCACACGCGAGGCGAGTTCGTACAAATTTACGGTTTCGGGATTCTCGGGATTCGAGTGAGAGAAATCCAGGAACTGCGAGACAAGGCGATTGAGGCGTTCGACCTCTTCTTGAATCACTTTGGTCCAAGTGCCGTCTTTCTGCTGACCTTCTTGCTGGATCATGAGTTCGGTGGCGCCCTTGATGGCACCTAGCGGGTTCCGGATCTCGTGTGCTAAGCCCGCCGCCATCTCACCCATGAGCGCGAGACGATCCTTTTCGAGCGTGCTCTCGACTTGAGCGATCCGCTGAAGCGCGGGCCCGAGTGCCTGAAGCGCTTGCGCGACCAACGCGTAAAAACTCAGGCTCACCGTCCACTCATCCACCGAAGTGAGGAATTCTACCCGGACGAGCGCAATGACCTTTTTGTCGGCAAAGACCGGGAAAATCAGATCGCACCGGTAGTGATCGAGATATTGCAAAAGCAAATCGAGTTCGTGGCGACGCTCGTGGGTAAGGACTTGGTCACGTTCCATCTGCACGAGTGCCCGGTGCAAAAGCGGCGTCTCCCATCGGTCTTCAAGCCTCGTAAAAAAATTTTTGACCGAATCCGGCAATCGCACGCCGGCCAAATCAAATTCAAGACGCGGCTCCTTGGATTTCATCGCCTGCCTGAAAAAACCTTCAAGAAGATAGCCGAGTTCCACGAGCGAGGTCACGCCGCTGATCCCGAGCTTGAAACTCTCGACCTGAGCCTTGCGCATCTCGCTCTCGCTCCGAAACAAACGCCGGGCGATGATCCTAAACAAAGTCACGAGCGGGCTCCAAAGCGCCAGTACCGAAAAAGAAATCAAAAATGAGTTAAGCACGAACAACCCGAAGGTCTCGCTCATGTACTGGTACAAAAGCGCGAAGTACCCGGTAATGACGAGCGATAAAATCACCACCGCGAAAAAGCGCGATAAGAGCGCTTCGATCCCGAGGATCTTTTGCGGACTCATCACCTGGCTTGCAAACGCGAGATAAGCGGCGAACGCGAGGTTTCCGATCGAAGGGACGAGGTAGCCCATGTTCGGGATGTGGTCAAACGAGCAACTCGCAAGACTCACGACCAAACCCCCATAGAGCCAACGGCGTTTTTTGGTCGAAATAAAGTCGATGTCGACCGGTTGATGCTTGATGAGATCGGCGATCAGGACATGGATAAATTCCATTAAAATGAACGTCGGCCAAAAACGGACGAGCACCCAAAACCAGTCCTCGTCCGTAATTGCATGAATCGAAAACATGATCGAGAGACTGAGCGGAACCGCGCCGATGAGGCTGACCCGGAAAAACCACTTTCCCCACTTGTCCCGGGCGGACAAAATTTTAGACACGATCAACACGCCGATCGGCGCGAGCCAGATGTTGAAGATCCAGTGGATGTCCTTGGAGATGCGGCCCATGAGCGTTGCGTACGAAACAAAGCTCAGCGCCCAGCCCGCGACGGTAAAGCACAGGATCGAATAAAGGATGGCGAGCTTCTGGCGCCAGTTCTTAAAAAGCGCCCAGCCACCGAGACTCAGACTCACCAAACCCAAGACCAACGCCGTTTGTTTCAGGAGGTTCATGCTTTAGATCCCGACGAAGAGGTACGTAACCCACAGGGCAAGACCGCTCACGAGCGGGATAGAAAAGTTGTCATCGATATCGAGCGGGATCATCTCGGCACCGCCACCGGCGATTCCGCCCATGATCGCGATCAAAGCCGATGAGCCGGCGGAGTTGTTGGTCCACATGAAGTATACGAACGTAATGAGCGAGCACACGCCCATCCCCGCCGCCGTGCCGATCAGGGACTTGCCGTTCGCAAACCTCGGTCCGAGGTCGCCATACTGGATCCCGAATACGGATGAGATCGGATCACCGATCGCCAAAAAAAGAATCGAGAGGATGGCGATCGATTTCGGAAAGATGATGACCGACAAAAGTACTGAGCCGACATAAAACGGAGTGCCGCTGATCTTGTTGACCTCGCTCTTACGCATGAGCGGGCCCATCACTTTGATCGCGAACTGGTTTACTTTCGGAAATTTGAGACGTGCGTATTCAGCCGTCAGGAAAAACGCGAGTCCCGCGATCAGGAGCAGCACGCAAACGACTTTCGGCGTGCCGATCAAATAGACAAACGCCATGAACAAGCCCATGCAGCAGTGCCAAGCTTTGCGCATCAGGTGCAAATCGTTGCGAAGGCGCAGACGCCAAGCCGTTGGCGGTTGTTGGTTTTCTTCCATGTTTAGACTCAGTATACCAGAGGCTTCTCCCTTGACAATAACGCATGCTAACTTACGCTATTTATATAGGGGTTTCTAGGATGGAAACAAACACCAACACGTCGGAAAATAAAGGGATTTGGGCATCTTTGCACTCGCAATATCGGGGACATCAGTTTCAAAAACAAATTTGGGCAATTGGGGGCGGAAAAGGCGGCGTTGGCAAATCTTTGGTCTCCTCATCGCTCGCGTTTGATCTAGCAAAACACGGGTTCACAACGATCGCGATCGATCTGGACTTGGGAGGCGCAAATCTCCACACCGTTCTCGGACAGACTCCCCCTAAAAAGTGCGTCTCCGATTTCCTGAGCGGCAACGTAGTCGATCTCGTCGAATGCATCGTTGACACTCAGTATCCAAATCTTAAAATGATCGGCGGAGCTAAAGACGATTTGAAAATCACTCAAATCACCGAAGAAAAAAAGAAAATGCTGATCAATCAGATCCGGGGTCTTCCGGCTCAGTTTATCATTCTCGATCTCGGCGCCGGCACCAGCCAGTACACTCTCGACTTTTTCAATATCGCTCAAGTCGGTATCGTAACCGTACTTCCGGAACCCACCTCGATTGAAAACGCCTATCGATTCTTGAAAGCGGTTTACTATCACCGCCTCCACTCGAATTCTCGCTTTGAATCCATTCAGCCAATGATTGAAGCGGCAATGATCCCGAACAACCAACTCGGCATTCAATCGCCCTCGGACCTCTTAAACGAAGTAAATTTCCAGAATCCCGAGCTCGCTGGCGAGCTCAAGCGTTCAATAAAGGACTTCAAACCGAAGCTCGTTTTGAACCAAACTCGCTCGCAAACCGACATTGACGTCGGCTTTTCGATGAAGAGCGTCGCAAAAAAATACTTCGGAATCGATCTCGACTACCTGGGTTATCTTGAATATGAGCCAAATGTTTGGCAGTCGGTTCGCAAAATGCGCCCGTTCTTGGCAGAGCATCCTCAATCGCGGATTGCCACGCATGTGGATCGCATCTGCAATTATCTGCTTAAACATGCGAGAATTGAACAGACGTTGAACGAGTAATTCGATAAAATTTTGTTAGCAGTGAACTTGAATGACGATCCATCTAGCCTTTACGACACCCTTGAACTGACACCGGATGCGACCCCGCAAGAAATCCGCTCGGCCTACCTGCGCCTGAAATCGGCGTACAACAAGGAAAGCATCGCTCACTACACCCTCTTCTCTCGCGAAGAAACGGATCAGATGCTCCAGCGCATCGAAAATGCTTACCTTACTCTCTCGAACCCTGAAAAGCGCAAGACTTACGATTCATCACAAGGTCTCACTCATCAAGGCAGAGCATACACTACTCCGATGCCGACTTACTCGTCGACCGTGTCGTCAATATCGAACGATTCATCGGACGTCGAACTTCTGGTCGAGAGCGAGCAAGACTGGAGCGGTTCCGCGATTCGCCGGATTCGTGAAGCGCGCAAGATCACGCTCGAGGACTTGGCTGATTTCACCCGTATCTCGAAAGCTTACCTCCAAGCGATCGAGGACGAAGACTACAAAAAACTCCCGGCGGTCGTGTACTGCCGCGGCTTCTTACAGCAAATCGCGAAGCGCTTGAAACTCCCGAACGATCAGATGATCTCGAAGTACATCATCCGCATGAAAGCCGGCAGTCCGGATAAAGCTTAAGTTACTGAGACTGCATGGCAAGAAACGCGGATGCGTTAATCACCGCTTTGCGGATATCAGAATCTTGTGAGCCTTTGTCGCCGTAAAACATGATCACGAACGAGTTGTTTCTTTGTATGTAGTAGATTCTTAAACCTGGGCCGACGTCAATTTTAATCTCATGGAGACCTACAGACTTTCCGGTCGTCACTGATCTCGTCGTACCCAAATGAGCTCGCTCGGCAATCACTCGGAGTCTGTGATTCACAGCCAATACTTCGGTTTTACCTAGTCCTCCGAGCCACCTTTGAAATCCCTCAAGCTTACAGGCTGTAAAAATAGGCATCTGGGACGTTTCAAGCCCGTCAATCCTATAAAACGTTGCAGCTGGCATCCGAGGATCGTCGTTATCGAACGCGGCCACCGGCTTCTGCCGATAAGCTTCCATGTTCTTATAAATATCGGTTCTAAAGAGATTCAAAAACTCTTCAAGTTCGCGCTCAGAGGCGCCGGTTCTCTGAAGTTTGACGAGGTCACGGGCGTTGACGAAAGCACTGCCAAGTTCCCATTCATATGTACTTCGATACTTTTGTGATACTTCGGATTCTGCAAAATGCAAACCCTGCCTTAAGTGGAGTCCTAACTCATGTAGTGTTGAGCTCTCACTCTCTTCAATCGCCCTTAGAATTTGCTCACTCGAATCGAGAAGCTCCATCTGATTGGTATAACTTTTAATGCAGTAATCTATGTTACCGGCGTGAACCGTTAATGATGCAAGTAATGATAGCAATCCAATGAGCTGTCGAAATTCCATGCTTTTATACCAGCAATAAAATATAATACAATACTAAATTAGTCAACAATATACTACATTGTCCACTTTTTAAATCAATTTCATTGAGGTAAAAGCAAGTGTGCCCAAGAAGTTCGCGCTTACCGCAGATCTGTCGAGTCAGGACGTTGATTTCGGCCTTCGCGCCGACCGCTACCTGACCGCTCTGTTTAGCGAACAAGAAGGTTTGGATCATCTTTCGCGCTCGCAAGTCCAGCGTTTGATCGAAAACGGTGGGATCCTCATCGACTCACGTCCGATCCGCGCCAAGGACCCGGTTGCAACGGGCGCGATGATTGAGGTCTTTCTCCCGGATCCGGTCGGGATCGAACTCAAACCCGAAAATATTCCGGTACCGCTTTTGTATGAAGACGAGCACCTCGTCGTCGTCAATAAACCACCTGGACTCACGGTACATCCGAGCGAAACGCAAAAAGAGCACACCCTCGTGAACGCGCTTCTTTACCACATCAAGGATCTTTCCGGTATCGGCGGCAAACTCCGCCCCGGCATCGTCCATCGCATCGATAAAGACACGAGTGGCGCACTCGTGATTTCAAAACACGACGAGGCCCACCTCGGGCTCTCCAAACTCTTTGCAAAACACGATATTCGACGTAAATATTGGGCAATTTGCTATGGTTCGCCTCGCTGGCACGAACGCCAGACGGTAAAAACCTTGATCGGCCGCAGCCCGAGCGATCGCAAAAAAATGTCCGTCAACGTCACCGACGGACGCGAGGCGATCTCACACTTCGAACTCGAGCGCGAGTTTGCGGTTCCAAGCAAGACGCCGTTCGGTTCGTTGATCGAGGCCGCGCTCGAAACCGGCCGTACGCACCAAGTGCGCGTGCACTTAAATCACCTTGGTTATTCGATCATGGGCGACCCGGTTTACGGCACGCCGGCGAGTAGTCAACCCAAGTGGAAAAATCTTCCGAAATTGGTTCAAGCCGCGATCGAGGAACTGCCGGGTCAAGCGCTTCACGCCCGTGTTTTAGGCTTCAAGCATCCGATTACGGGTAAAGAAATGTGTTTCGAAGCGCCGCCGTTTGAAGCGTTTAATACGCTTTTGACTTCCTGCCTCCGCCACTCATCCACTTAGCGGTGAGCATTCCTTTTTTAACAATAATCCATTTCCAGTCCTCGGTTTTTTTGTCGAGGTTACGGATCAGGCGCATTTGAAAGCCGTTTTGAGCTGGAATAATTTGATATTTCGGAACATCTGTGGTTTTCAGTTGGCCGATGTGCTCGAGCTTGTTGACCACGCGTTTTTTCGCGACGTCGAGTAGCACGAGAGAAGTTTCCGGGAACTGCGGCCTTTGATCGACGTTAAAAACGAACAGGAATTGCGGGGTATTTTCGATTTGAAACGCTGGCACGCCATCGCAGATGCTTTTCAGTCCGCTCGTATCGACCGCGCGATAGGTTGCGGGTGCGAGTTTGAGCGGAACTTCGGTGTCAGCGTCGTCGCTTTTGAACTTCGCGATCACGCTCATATCCTTGTTTTTGAGATCCCCGCTTTTGGACTCGAAATCAATCGAAAAAGATTGCTCCCCGTACTTACATTCCACCTCAAACTTAGCCCGCTCAGGATAGGCCTTTGTCGGGATTTCTGGCGCTTTTTCCGGAGCATCCGGCTTTACAACGCGGGTGTTTTTCGAAGAAGGTGCACAGCTGGAGATCATCGCTAATCCCAGCAAAACGTAGAGATTTTCCATTTTCATCGTATCTCTAATTGTAGAAGTCTTTGATCTTCTGTCAAATTTCTATTCTTGATCATTTTAGTCTAAATACCCTTTTAATAACAATTCCCTAAAGGTATCTCAAGGCAACTCCGATTTGTTCTTGAGTACAACAGCCTTGGAGGCAAAGAATGGTCACTAACTACGACGGCGAACAAATTGAGATCCCTCAAACACTGCCAATGCTCCCAGTTCGAGATATCGTTGTTTTCCCCTACATGATCATCCCACTTTTCGTGGGCCGTGATTCTTCGATTAGAAGCGTAGAGGAAGCGCTTTCAAAAACAGATCGCTTGATCTTTTTATCATCACAAAAAAATATTGCGGACGAGCAGCCGTCTCCGGAAGGTATTTACGAAACCGGTACAGTCGCGATGATCATGCGCATGCGCAAACTGCCGGACGGCCGCATCAAGATCCTGACCCAAGGTCTATGCAAAGCGCGTATCAAGAAGTTCACACAAACAGCCCCTTATTATGAAGTTCAAGTGGATCAAATCCAGGAGAACGCCCTCGGCGAGAAGAAATCGGAAGCCGAAGCACTCATGCGCACGATCAAGGAACAACTTGAGCGCGTGATCTCTCTCGGTAAAGTCCTCGCTCCGGATATCATGATGGTTCTCGAAGACATTCAAGATCCTAGCCGTATGGCTGACCTCGTGTCTTCCAACCTCGGTCTTAAAGTGAGCCAAGCCCAGGAAGTTCTCGAGATCCACGATCCATTCGACAAATTGAAGAAGATCAACGAAATCCTGAACAAAGAGACGGAAGTGCTTTCCATCCAAGCGAAGATCCGCTCTCAGACCAAAGACGAAATTTCAAAATCCCAGAAGGAGTACTTCCTTCGCGAACAGATGAAGCAAATAAAGAATGAACTCGGCGACGGCGATCCGAAGGGTGAAGAAATTAACGAGCTTCGCGAGAAGATTCTCTCTTCTAAGATGCCGCCAAATGTCGAGCAAGAGTGCTTGAAACAACTCCAACGTTTGGAGCGCATGCACCCTGAAAGTTCGGAAGCATCGATGATGCGTACCTACGTTGAGTGGATGATTGATACCCCTTGGGGTAAATCAAGCCCGGACAACCTCGATCTCGACCATGCGATGGAGATTTTGGACGACGACCACTACAAACTCGACAAAATCAAGGAACGTATTATGGAGTTCTTGGCGGTTCGCAAGCTCAAGGACAACATGAAGGGTCCGATCCTTTGTTTCTCGGGCCCTCCGGGTGTAGGTAAAACCTCTCTCGGTAAATCAATCGCCCGCGCTTTGGGCCGTGAATTCGTGCGGATCTCTCTCGGCGGCGTAAAGGACGAAGCCGAAATTCGCGGTCACCGCCGTACGTACGTCGGCGCGCTCCCAGGCCGTATCATTCAAGGCTTGAAACAAGCAGGCACAAATAACCCTGTTTTCATCCTCGATGAGTTGGACAAGATGGGCGCGGACTACAAAGGCGATCCAAGCGCGGCACTCCTCGAAGTGCTCGACCCGGAACAAAACTATGCGTTCCGCGATCACTACCTTAACGTAGCGATCGATCTTACAAACGTGATGTTTATCGCGACTTGTAACGACCTTAGCCAGATCCCACCTGCTCTCCGTGATCGTATGGAAGTGATTCAACTTGCGGGTTACACTCAGGAAGAAAAATACTTCATCGCTAACAAGTACCTTATTCCAAAACAAACGACCGAGAACGGATTGAAGCCGAATCACATCGCCTTCACCGACGACGGTATCCGCTCCATCGTCGAAAACTACACTCGCGAAGCGGGTCTCCGTAACCTCGAGCGTTTGATCGGTAGCGTTTGCCGCAAGACCGCGCGCAAGGTGGCCGAAGGCACTGAATCAACCACAACTATCACCTCGGACGTGGTAGCGAAGTTCCTCGGACCCGCGGTCTACACCCGCGAAGAAGAGCAAGACAAGGATGAAATCGGTATCGCAACCGGCCTCGCCTGGACTTCGGTCGGTGGAGAAATCTTGTACGTCGAAACCGCTACGACTCGTGGCAAAGGCGGCATGCTGTTGACCGGGCAACTGGGCGACGTCATGAAAGAGTCCGCACAAGCGGCTCTCGGCCTCATCCGCTGGCGTGCAGCCGACTTCGGCATCAATCCGGATACTTTGAGCGAAACGGACATTCACGTCCACTTTCCTCAAGGCGCGATCCCGAAAGACGGTCCGTCCGCGGGTATCACGATGGCGACCGCGATGATCTCGCGCTTGACCGGTATCTCGATCCGTCGCGATGTCGCGATGACTGGTGAGATCACCCTCACCGGCCGCGTGCTTCCGATCGGCGGCTTGAAGGAGAAAGCTCTTGCAGCGATGAGACACGGAATCAAGACCGTAGTCATCCCTGACAAAAACAAGAAGGATCTCGAAGAGATTCCGGAAGAAGTCCGCCAGCATGTGACCTTTGTGCCGGTGAAGTCAATCGACGAAGTTTTGGAAGTCGCTCTCTCTCACAAGGTGACCCCGGTCGAAACGACTCACACCGTACACAGCTCCGACGTCCACGAAACTCGTCCTACCAAGAGCAATAAGAAGCAGAAGCCCGTGGCGGCTGCCGAACCTGCGGTAGCGAAATCCGTGATGACTAAACAAGCTAAGCGCTCCGCGTAATTTAAACATTTATGATGTAGTTGTACTCAAATGAGGGCCTGGGTCATTGGATTGACTCGGGCCTTCGTATTTTTGAGTATTTATGAGGCATATGCGATAATTTGAGCTGCCGCCATGAACACACTGGTCCTCTGTATCGCGTTGATGTCTTGCTCTTTTGTTTTCTCCGCGAGCGAGATCGCCCTCTTCTCGTTATCGCGCGTCCAGCTCAAAAAGATCAAAGACCGCTCCGAGCCTCTCTTCCGCCGGATTCGGACGCTGATCCACGACTCGTTCGGGATTTTAATCACCGTCCTGCTTTTTAACGAGATCGTGAACATCGCGATCGGTTCGATCATTACCAGTCACGTCATCGAACCGCTCGGTCTCGACTACCGCATGCAGATCTTGTTCGGGGTCATTATCACGACGCCGGTGATTCTGATCTGCTGTGAGATCACCCCGAAGGTGCTCGCGACGCGCGCAAACTCACTCATCGTGTCGCTCTTCCTTCCGATTGTCTATCCGTTTTATATTTTGGCCAAACCGATTGCGGGTCTGTTTAAGTGGTTTATTCCAAAGCAGGCGATCAAGGAACTCCATCAACTTCAGGAAGACGACTTCATCATTTTGGCCGAGGAGCACACCGAGACCGGTCACCTGCATGAGACCGAGCTCGAGCTGATTAAAAACGTATTCGAGATGGACGACGTGAGCGTCGAGCAAGTCGTCACCCCGATGAAAAAGATCATCACGATCCCGTCGAACTACACGCTTGAACAAGCCGCGGCCCAGCTCTTGAAAGAACACCCCTACTCGCGCGTGCCAATCTCCGGCAAGTTCAAAGAAGACATCGTCGGCGTATTGAACACCAAGGACCTCATCGAAGTCCGCGTGCGCGCGGAATCCAAGGAAGAGTCCGTCATGACGCTCGCGAAAGAACCGCTCATCGTCTCCGGAAATCTCTCGATCGACGCGCTTTTCCGTAAAATGAAGTCTAAAAAGGTGCAAGTCGCCTTCGTTAAAAACATTCAAAACAAGATTATCGGTATGATTTCAATCCAGGACATTTTGGATTCGTTGATCGAGGAGGCGTTCGAAGAATGAGCGACTACTCTAAACTCGGCGAATTTTCGACGCTGATCATTTCGATCGTCGCGATCATGGTCGTGATCGAAGGATTTTACTCGGGCTCCGAGCTCGCCCTCCTCTCCGCCGATCGACTGCAACTTCGTAAACGCAGCAAAAAAGGCGACTTCGGCGCGCAGCTTGCCCTCCGCATGCTGAAGCACCCCGAGCAAATTCTCTCCACCACCCTAGTGATGACAAGCACGACGATCATGGCGACGTCGGTAGCGCTCACGATTGAGTTCCGCCGGCTCTTCGGCGAACACGGCGAGTGGATGGCTGTAACCGCGGGTTCTACGGTCGTTATTCTGTTCGGCGAACTCATCCCGAAATTCTTTTACCGCAAGTTCTCGTCTTTCTTCGCGTCGAAAGTGGCGATCCCGATTTTCTACACTCAGAAAGTCCTCTCGCCGATCTTGTTTTTGACCAATCTCTACACTTCCCAGATCACCAGGGCTATTCAACCGCTTGAACGTTTGTGGTTCGGCAAAAATACCGGGAAAGACGACTTGCAAGTACTCCTGACCTCGGATTCGAACGATACACAGATTTCGTCGAACGAAAAACGTTTGATTAAGAAGATCCTGAAGTTTCGCGACAAGATCGCGAAAGATGGCTACCTTCCGCTCGTGAAGGTCGACGCCGTCGAGAAGCGTTCGAGCTTGGGCAGCGCCTATCAAATTTTTCACGAAAAGAAGCACTCCCGTCTACCCGTTTACGACGATCGGATCGACAATATCGTGGGCACGCTGGAGCTCTTCCACGTGATCCGCGCTAACGACGTCAACCAGCCGGTGGAGCGTTTTATCAAGCCGACGTTGTACGTCGCTGAGACACAAAAGCTCGAGGACATCCTGAACGAGATGATTCACCAAGATATGCAACTTGCCATCGTGGTCGACGAATACGGCGGGGCTGTCGGTATTTTGACGAGAGAAGACATCTTCGAACAGATCGTCGGTGATCTTCACGATGAAGACGATCCGGAGTCACGCCTCATTCGGCCGGCGGGCGATCATCGCTGGATCGTAAGAGCTAATACGTCGATGACCCACATCAACGAAGAACTCCATCTCGATCTCCCTGAAGGCGATTATGACACCATCGGCGGGTTCTTACTCCGTCAATTTTCCCGCATTCCGGATGCCGGTGACGAACTGTTTTTTGACACTCGAGCGGGCCAAATTCACTTCATCGTCCGTGAAGCCACGGCTCGCAGAATCGACAGCGTCAGCATTGAAAGAATCCCGCACGACGCGTAGAATTAGCTATAGGGCCAGGCATTTTTCTCGTACGGATGGAGTTTTATGAATGACTTGAATAAGCAAATTACCGTTTTGATCGTGGATGATATTCCTTACATCCGCAAAACGCTGAAACAAATCTTAACCTCGCACGGATTTCGCGTAGTCGGCGAAGCCGAAAACGGCGATGAAGCCTCACGTCTCTACGCCGAAACCAAACCCGACATTGTGACGATGGATCTCGTGATGCCGTCCAAAAACGGCGTGCAAGCGACCAAAGATATTTTACAAATCGACAGCGACGCGAAGATCGTCGTCCTCTCCGCGATGATGCAGGAGAACCTCGTGACCGAAGCGATCCACGCCGGCGCCAAGGACTACATTGTAAAACCATTCGTTACGGAAGAAGTGCTGAAAGTATTGAACTCGGTCGCCCGATCGGGAGCAGGCGGAAACTCACGCCGTCTCGCTGTCGCAGGCGGAGCCGCTTAGTTTAGGAGAGAACTCAATGTTCGCTTTGATCGGTCAGACATTGAAGTACGGCGCTCTAGTCATTCTGGTCTTGATTCTGTCCCACATCATTCAAATCCGCGGCACTACGATCTCTCAGCACGTTGAAAACACGATGGACTGGGTCGCGGGCATCAAACCTAAACGTGAAATCACCAAGGTCACGCAAGAGCTCTCGAGCAGCGTAAATAACGTGATCCGTCTCCGTACGGCCAATACTCGCGCGGAGCGCGGCACCTCCGCATCCGCCGATACTGATATCTCGGCCGGCGATCAACGTCAGCTCAATCATCTCATTCAAAAAACCCAACGCTAAAAGCACGAACCCATTTAAATAAAAAAGGAGCCTGGGGGAAGGCTCCTTTTCTTTGATCTTCTTGATCGAGGTCGGGGGTTGTGTGTGTGGGGGGGTAGCTTTATTAGATCGCTTTGTTGGCTTTACCGGCAGGCTGTTGCTGAACCGGTGTGTTCACGACCGCGACGGATTGCGTGAATCGCTCTTTGTTGTATTTTGAAAGCTTGCATTTTACGCCTGGGTTACTACCGTCGCTCGCTTTAAGGCCCGCAACTGCGTAAGGGCTGAAAGTAGTGATCGCCACGATGAAACCCATGATAAATGTATAATTTTTAGACTTGCTCATAAAAACTCTCCTGATACCCCTAAGTATGCAGGGGGTGTGCCACGAGCCGGGTCCACAGGTGTGAAGCCGCAAGCACTCGAAGCAACAGCGTTTTTTTGAACAAAATCTATTCAATGAAGCCGATTGAGCACACGGGGTGTTCAATAACATTACACACGTGTACAAACCTTAGACAGTGGCGGTGAATAGGTTTTGATTAAAGGTTTTGGATCCAGATCGGCGCAAAGTCATTTTCCATGCGTTTACTGTCCTTCTTTTTGTCCGCGAAATAGCTCACGATCACGCCGACGAGTTCGACGGTGTTTTTGCCGGGCGCCTGACAATAGAAAGAACCGCCTGAATCGCCGTGATCAACCGAAGTTTTCAAGACTCCACCCGCAGGATCTTTCAAGGTGATCATTCCGCCGAAGAATTCGATCTTCTGTTTGGTCACTTCGGCGATATAGAGGACGCCCACGCTTCCGCTCGGGCTGTTTCCGAATCCACCCACCCAGCAACGGGTGCCGGTTTTGATCGCACCATTTTCTGCGAAATAAGACTCCATCGACGGTGCTTTTGACATCCACGAACCCATGTTCTTTTTCAGAGTCAGTTTCGCATAGTCGTAATTGGGATACGGACGATCATTATTCATCCAATGCGTGGACGCCGGTAACGCGACGTCGATTACGGTTACGGATTTCCCTCCGCAGCTGGCCCTGACGGTGGAATAAGAAAATTCAAAATCTTTTTTGAAGCAATGTGCGCCGGTCGCGATCTCATTCGGGCCGACGAGAGTTCCGCTGCAGGAACGAATGCCTTCTTCGTCGCTGTTTGGAACTTCGATTTCGATGTGACAGAGAGACGGATAGTCTTTGTCTTTAACCCGGGTTGCGCCCTCGCCGATCACGGTTTCGCCAGCGTGCGCGAACGAGTAAATAGCGAGGCCCAAAAGCAAAAGCGACAGCGACGGAATCAAACCCGCAGCTTGCGATTTCACGTGGACTCTCTTTGGAATACGGGTCTGCCTTACTGCTCTCACTGCTCTCTCCTGGAGCAGTGATGTATTAAAAAACCCACTTTGACGCAACGAGTAAATTTAATGGGCGTCGTTTATTTTTTCGCGTGCGTGTATCGGGAATTTACGTGTGAGAACCGCTAATCGGAGTGGATTGGTCGGGAAGACGGGCTCTACTTCTTACGGCTTCGTCCGCTGTTATAGTCAGTCTTAATGCTGTTCAACTGGTCGGTCATCCCGCCACCTTCCGGCATTTCAGGCCAATGCTGAACAACCGGATAGAGAGGACTAGGAGCGAACTGATTCCAAGGTTGGACCGACGGCGCGTTCGGCGAAAAAGTCCAATTTACTTCACGCCACAACTGAATCGCGTACTTCGAGTAAAGTACGGCAACCGAAGCATCACTCGAACTCGGACCGCCCGTATGATAATCTTGAGTCTTGCTCGGGAACGCACCGACGCGAACCACCAATCCCGCTTCACCTGTTCTATGATTGTGGGCACCTACCGCCGCTTCGTACGATTCTTCAATCTTGTCATCCGAAATAGATTTTCCGCCGTTTTGGCCCTTATCCATATGCTTCGCGAGTTGCACGCCATTCAATAACGAGCGAACGTCGTAGTTAGAATTGTCGTAACCGGCGCGATAATTTTCGTGCTTGTCGACAAAGATGATGTTTTTAAGAGTCGTATTCGCTCCGTCGCCGCGGTCTACGCCGAAGTATCTTAGCAACGCTTCGAACGGGTGCTTACCGGACTTAGCGGTTTCATAAAAGAGTCTTGCGATTACAGGCAAATCGCCCGGACTATGCCAGTCTCTGAAGTTTGCCTTCTCGAGAATCTTCATGAGCCAATCGTGATCGTGGTTGCCAATCACTACGACGAGATCCGTGTCCGGCATCAAGCGTGCTTGGTGATTGAGATACGAGGCATAAAGCTTCATCGTATTGACGAGATCGAGTAATCCCTTTTGATCTGTCTTAGATAAGGTCATCAACGTATCGCGGATCCAATGACTTAAATTGGTGCCGTTACCGAAGTCATGGTAAAAAATCGCGCCTAACTTGACCTTACCCGGAACATATTCAAACTGAACACCTTGATCCGGTCTTCCGTATTTCGGATTCTTGGCCAAGATATTCAGGCGCTTCAAGAAATCGAAGAACGCGCGTTGATACGCAGGATCGGTCGCGGTCAGGTGCAAGTCGCCCGGAACGATCGCCGGAATGTAATTTACGTCAACCACTCTACCGTCAAACGTATAAAGTTTGTTTTGATCGAAAAAACCGGCTGGGTTGCCGAACATTGCTGGCGTGATGCGAACTCGGCGTGCTCCGATCTCCCAGGCCGCATCGCTGAGCGGGCCGAGGTCTTGGTGCATGTAATCTCTCGAGATATACAAGAAACCCCGGTTGTCTTCGAGAGCGCGCTGAGCCTTGAAGTCTGCGAACATATTTTGCAAATAGCGACCGCGATACTGAGCATTACTGATCGAGCCCGTCGTCATCATGTATCCGGTCACCATATCGTTGTTGCCGGTCGCGACCGTGGTAGTCACTACGCGAGGATGGGCTACAAACAAGTGATCGGTCGGAGAGAAACGAAGACCGGTGAGAGGATTCTTGATTTTATCGATTGCGCCTGCGTTGATAATGAAGTTGTTTTTATTAAGTGCGATCACATTGTGCTGAGAAACGTAGACGTTCGGTCGCGAAAGTAAATACTTCATTTGATCCGGAATCTGACCGAGCTCTGAAAACGCCGGGAGCAAAATGATCATTGCTTTTTTATCTTTAGCGAATTTTTCCATCGCCGCGAATTCCGCCGGATCAAGGCCTTGCTTTTCGACGAGCTTCATCACGAGCCATCCGCCTTCGGAATCCTGAATCGCTTTTCTGAACCTTTCTTCGTATTTTGCTGAGAATACCCGTTTATCGATCGCACCGTAAAAGGCACGCGGGCTGGTTTCGATTGCGAGATCGATCAACGCATCCGTTGAACCGAACAATTTACCTTCCCCAATAAAACTCTTTACCTGCTCTACCGACGTGTTCATGCGCTCAGCGAGGATAGCGATCAATTCATCGCCCGTTTCAGGGATTTCGCGTTTTGCTTCAACATGGTTCAAAAACCCGCTAATCATCGACTTTTCGATCTTTGTCTGGACTTTCGGATTCTGCGTCATGACGTCGTTACGCCACTGCACCTCTGGAGGACCATTACGACCGCTATAACCGAAATTTTTGAGAGAGAAATTCTGGTCGCGTGTATAGCGGGCCATCACGACACTAAGCTCTTCATCGCTCATAAAGCGGTCGAGCTCAACCAACATACGGTTTTCTATATTTTGAAGATGGGTCTTCACCTTCATCCGAGCCATATCAACAGCGTTGTTTAGCTTAGTCAGCGCCGAAATCTGCATCCCGTTCAGTGCAATTCCCGGTTCACTCAGCAATTCATGGAGAGTCTTCAGGAAGTCGCCGCTTCCGAGTACGACTTTATTTTTTAGCTCGACGCTCTCAATCGATCTCCACTCTTCAACCGACAAACCGTAGCTTTTGATTACTTTTTCGAAATACGCTGCATCGGCCAGTTCGCCTTCAAACCCTTGAAGCTTGAGGATACTACGGCCAATGGTTGGAAGTTTTGAGTTATTGAATGCATATGTGGATAGATGCAATGCGAACGCATCTTCAACATCCATGATGCTATACGAAATCTCGCAAAGTGGTGGAGCAGCCGCGAACACCGAGATTGAAGCGAACGTCGAGGGCATAAACAAAAGAAGAGCAATGAGAAGTGCCTTCACTTGCTACCCCCCCGCTTATTAATTTTAGCCTGATTGCTATACCCTACCGAACAGCGGATAGGGCTGTCATAAGACTTAAAAAGCTGGAGCGCTTCTTTGGAATCAAGACCAAACGCCAGCTCCAAAGGGCGGGCTAGATTTTCTGAATATTCGATTTTGTTCAGATCGCCAAAGATCGTCACACGGTGTTTAACCTCTGCGGTTTCGAGCGAGCTTGCTAGATAGCTTTGTTGACCGTACATATTCATCAATTCGGGTTCATCTAAGTTAACGAGAATCGGAACAACCGGATTCGCTCCAACACCACTATGAGCGAGGTTGCGCATGGTTTTAGTGAGGTCTTCGATTTGCTTCGTATCGTTCTCAAGAACGATAAGGTAGTGAGGAACCGAGTGGTCCTGCATGTGCGTATTTGAAAGCTGCTTGTAAACTTCCGTGAGTACGCGAGACTTCGATTTCGCCCACTGATAGGCTTCGTTTGGATTTGAAAGATTGATCGCACTCTGCGCTTGAAATTGGTTCGGTCCCCACTTGAGTTGCTGCGCGACGTAGTTCATGGACAAAGCAACTTCACTTCCACTACGGCCGGCCATTGTCACGATAAGCGGTTTTACTCGGCCCTTTGGAAAACGATCCGAAAATGAAAGTGCGATGTAAGGAGCTGCATCCATCAAAAATGGAATCTGTTTTTCGAAATTTTTAACGATCGCTTGGTACAGGAAGCCGTCTTCTGGTTTGCCGCTGACAGGCGGGCGAAACTGTGTCATCCCTCGAATTGGATCAAGCTGATACAAAGCTGGAATAATGGTAGCTCCACTTTCTAACTTAATCGGCTCAAAAGCGCCAAATGGAGCCGGCTGACCTCGAAACACTGACCCCAAAAGATCGCGAATTCGATTGCGGTTGGTCGCGCCTTCGTACTCCCATTGCGTTACTTCCGCAGACGACACGAGCCCCGAGTAATTCCCCAAACCTTCGAAACCCGGGTTAGGAAGCAAATCGATGATGTAATTTCCTAAATCATTTCCGATGGTGCGGTCGAAATCGGAAAAGATATAAACTTTCTGATTTTTATCGGGAGAGAATTTTTTCGTCAGACCGGGACCGCCGTCTTGCGCGACCGCGGACGCGTAGCTAAATGCTACACTCAGAACTAGAGCCACTTTCAACGATGCATGTCCCATCATTTCCAACATGGATTCGAAGTGTACCATCTTGGTCGGACTTTGTAAACATCTTATATATAATAATTACTGGAACTTATGTCTACAAAATTCGTTGAACCGATTCAATCAGCATACGTTCCCATTGCACGCGCCAATCGGCAGCGACCATTTCATTTGGAATTTCTTTGAGATCTTGCGCGCGAATCATCACCGCGCTTTCGAACCCGCACGGATCAAAGCCTAAGAATGCCATCGGGTCGTTAATAATGTTACCCGCGGTCCCGTGATAACTCACCCACTTGCGGAGCGCGATTCCGACCGATACGAGCTTCCGCTCAATACCAAGCGCATTGATTTCACCGCGTTTGATCCACACACCGCTGCCGCCCGGTTGGGTGTGCGTCTCCAAACCCCACCGCCCGAACACGCCGGACCATACCCGCTCCTGAAACCGCACCCAGCTGTCGATATCCTGACCGACTCGTGAGCCAATCTTGCCGGCGCCACCCAATTTTATGATGGGATACATCACGAGTTGCCCTGGACCATGCCAGGTCAAATCCCCACCCCTCTCGATCTCGACATAGTCGGTGCCGGGCGGGACCACCGGCAGCGGCATCGCACGTGCTGCGCGATCGGGTTGAAATTGCAACCCGCGCCCGCGAGTGATTACCGGGTGATGCTCGCAAAAAATAAACGTATCGGGGATCTGATCCTCGATACGTTTCTGTAAGAGTTCCTTTTGGAGCGAATGTACTTCACTGAATCGAGTCAGACCCGGCAATGAGAGTACTTCAAAATCCATATCGATCTATACGCGCGGGCTGGCGCCACCGTTAGCAGCCGGACGCTTTGGCTTGAAGATATGGATCGCGTGTCCGAGAGCGACTTCTGCTGCTTCCATCATGGTTTCAGGCAATGTTGGGTGCGCGTGCACGGTCAAAGCGAGATCTTCGACGTTTCCGCCCATCTCAATGAGCAAAGTCGCTTCCGCGATCAAGTTCGAAGCTTCGGCACCAACGATGTGGCAGCCTAGGAGCGTTCCGGTCTTCGCGTCGCTAATGAGTTTAACCATTCCGTCTGGCTCATTAACCGACAATGCACGGCCATTCGCCGCGTACGGGAACACGCCTAAAGCCACGTTCAAGTTTTTAACTTTTGCCTCGGTCTCGGTGATGCCGACGGAAGCGATTTCAGGATCGGTAAAGATCACAGCTGGCATCGCTTTTACGTCGTACACGGTTTTCATGCCGCCGATGACTTCAGCCGCAACCATGCCTTCCTTTGAGCCTTTGTGGGCGAGAAGCGGTTGGCCTGCAACGTCGCCGATCGCAAAAATATGCGGCACCGAGGTCTGACGTTTGTTATTGACCTGTATAAAGCCTTTGGAGTCGGTTTTTACGCCGATTTTGTCTAAGCCAAGTCCGTCGGTGTTCGGCGAACGGCCGATCGTGACGAGCACTTTGTCGAAGGTTTTCTTGATGTCTTTACCGTCCGCAGTTGCACCGAAAGTGACTTCGACGTTTTTCGCGTTTTTCTTAACGGCTTTGACCGTAGTTGCAGTCATCACTTCAACGTTACGTTTTTTAAGTCCGCGCTCGACCACACGGACGAGGTCCGGATCAACGATACCGAGAATTTGCGGAGCCGCTTCGACGATCGTGACTTTGGTGCCGACTTTCGCGTAGAAAGTTCCTAACTCCATACCGATGTAACCGCCGCCAACACACAACAAAGTCTCCGGAAGCGCGTTTTGATCAAGGCCGCCCGTAGAATCGAGAACGAGCTTTTGATCGATGTCAAAGCCCGGGATTTGCGCCGGACGCGAGCCGGTAGCGATCACCGCATTTTTGAATTGAACGGTGGTCGTGCCGTCTTTTGCTTTCACTTCAAGTGATGTCGGGCCGACGAACTTTGCATCACCCATGATGGTGGTCGCGCCGTTAGCTTTGAGGAGGCCTGCAACGCCGGTCGTAAGTTTTTTAACGACTTCGCCTTTCCAGCTCATGAGCTTTTTAAAATCGAGCGACGCGCCTTTTACGGTGATGCCGATGTCTTCAGCATGAGACATTTTTTCGAACATGGTGCCTGCGTGAATGAGTGCCTTAGAAGGGATACAGCCGCGATTCAGGCACACGCCGCCCACATCTTCGCGCTCGACCACGGTCACTTTTTTGCCCAATTGAGCAAGGCGGATTGCGCACACATAACCGGCAGGGCCGGCGCCAATAACAACCACGTCAGTGGTAACGGTTTGATTTGCCATCTTAGAGATCCTCCAAGAAGAGGGTTGCAGGGTTTTCGATATAAGTGATGAACGTTTTCAAGAACTCGGCGGCGTCCGCGCCGTCCAAAAGTTGATGGTTCATGCTGATCGAGAAATAGGTCCAATCGCGGATTTCGATGGTTTCCGCACCATTACGAGTCACAACGACCGGTTTACGCGCGATTTTATTGAATCCAAGGATCGCGACTTCCGGATAGTTGATGATCGGAGTCGCAAACAAGCCGCCGATAGAACCAGCGTTGGTGAGCGTGATCGAACTACCGGTCAAATCGTCCATCGTGAGCCTTTTGTGACGAGCGCGATCGACGAGGTCGGCAATGTTTTGCGCGATTTCGAAAATCGTTTTTTGCTCGACGTTTTTAACCACTGGAACGGTGAGACCGTCTTCGGTTTGAACCGAGATCGCGATATTGAAATAGTGGCGTGTAACGAGTTCGTTCGTCGCTTCATCGTAAATCGAATTGACTTTTGGATGCTTGCGGCAAGCGGCAACCATTGCCTTTAAGATAAACGGCAGGTAAGTGAGCTTGATGCCGCGGGCTTCGGCGATGGCTTTAGCTTGGGTACGCAAACGCACAAGCTCGGTTGCATCCGCCTCTTCGACGTAAGTAAAGTGCGCGGCCTTGTCTTTAGACTGGCGCATTTTTTCAGAGATCTTTTTACGCATGCCACGGATTGGAGTGCGTTCGTCCGGAGCGGCCGGGCCGCCATTGTATGGGCGCGCAGGGCCGCGAGCTGCCATGGGAGCTCCGCCTTTAGACACGCGCTCAACATCTTCGCGCAATACACGGCCGTGAGGACCGGTTGCCGGAACAACGCCGAGATCGACGCCAATTTCACGAGCAAGCTTGCGAGTCGATGGAGAAGCAAGAACGTCTGCGCTTGGGCGAGCATTCATGGCTGGGACTGGGGCTGCTGCCGCCGTCGCGCCCGCTGGTTTTTGAGCTGGAGCCGTGGCAGGAGCCGGTGCTGCTGCTTTTGGCGCCTCGGCTGGCTTCGAAACCGCTTGCGATGAACCGCCGGCTGCTTCGCCTTTCAACATGAGTTGATTTACTTTTACGATGTCGCCTTCTTTAGCAACGAGTTCCACCACGGTGCCCGAGAAGTGGGATGGAATCTCGATCGTCGCTTTGTCAGTCATGACTTCGCAAAGCGGTTGATCGTCTTTCACGGTGTCGCCGACTTTTACGCGCCATTTTACGAGTTCGCCTTCGGCAACACCTTCTCCGAGCTCAGGTAATCTGAATTCCATATTCTTATGCCTTTCCTTTTTGAATGAGTCCGTGAATAAACAATTCCGCCGCTTTGTAGCTCGAACGAACCATCGGTCCGGAAGCTACGTACAAAAAGCCGGTCTCTTTTGAAACATCTTCAAGTTGCTTAAACTCCTCGGGAGAATAGTACTTCTCAACCGGAAGGTGGGTCATCGACGGACGCAGGTACTGACCCAATGTCAAAACATCGATCTCGTGCGCGTGCAAATCATTGAACGCCTCTTGAAGCTCGACGACATCCTCACCTAATCCCAGCATAATCGAGCTCTTGGTGTGAAGCGACTTATTTTTTGAGCGCGCGTAGTCTTTTGCGTATTTGAGCGTGGTCAGACTTTGCTGATACCCCGCACGCGGGTCACGAACACGATACTGAAGGCGGCGAACTGTCTCCACATTGTGCGCATAAACGTCAAGCCCGCTATCGACGATGATTTCGACGGCTTTAAGATCGCCGCGGAAATCGGGAACGAGCGCTTCGACGATTAAATTTGGGTCGAGACGCTTGAGTTCACGAATCGTTGCTGCAAAGTGGTTAGCTCCGCCGTCGGCCATATCGTCGCGATCGACTGACGTAAGGACGACATATTTTAATTTAAGCTTCGATACTGCCTCGGCGACTTTGAAGGGTTCTTCAGGATCGAGAGGAGGCGGACGACGCGCGGTCTTGATCGCGCAAAAACGACAGGCGCGAGTGCACACTTCAGTCCCAAGCATGAAGGTTGCGGTGCCGCTCGCCCAACACTCGGCGACGTTCGGGCAATGCGCTTCCTCACACACGGTGTGGAGGCCACGTTCGCGTAAAAGTTTTTTGATTTCGAGATAGTTCTCGCCGGCAGGCGGACGGATCTTAAGCCACTCCGGTTTTTTGAGTGGAGTGATCTTTTTGGCCTCAGACGGCGACAACGGTCGCGCCAGGTTTTTAAGCTCGTTTTGATCCATGAATTGTTTCCTAATTTACACCGGAAGCGGCGCGCAACTCAATGGAAATACTACTTGGGGATAATGCTATGGATTAGGTCGAATGATAGGCGATTAATGCGTCCCAGAAGCAGGAGGATCGACCGCATCGTTGGCCTTACGAACCTCACCCGGAGCTACCGCGTCCTCGACGACGGCCGTGGGCGCGACGGCGTCGTTCTTTGAGCCCAGTTTCGGGAAAATCCACTTCTTACAGGGTTCGCAATAGTAAGGCTCGTTAGCGTTGGTCTGGCTGGTGGTCATCTCGGCGCGAACTTCAGTAACGACGGCGAGAATCAAAAGACTTAAAATACTTACGGTTTTCATCCAGAACCTCTCCTGACTAGTGTATCTCAAATGTAATTTTGAGTTTATTAAATTAATATCATTTAAAAACAAACACTTACAAACCTAAACTCACACCCGCCGGAGCAGTGATATCAAGCAAACCCTGAAGCGCTCGCATGACCTCGGTCGCGACGTTACTGCCGCCGTTACTCTCGATCTTATCGACTTCGCCACTGTTTTTATACATCACCTTCACGGTACCGAGCTTCGCATCCGAGATCTCAACCGGCTTTGAAAGCTCGTTGTACTTAAACGTAAGTTTGCGGCCGCTCTGATCGATAAGCGCGCGGATATTTCCGGCGGTGTCGTGGATCAACTTCACTTGCTTCTTTTCGTTATTTTTGGCGAGAGATAAGTTGCCGGTCGATGCCTCGTATTCGAACTGGCTCCAGAGCACGGTTCCGCTCTTTAGCTTGCGTACGACTTTATTGACCTTCCCTACTTTAGCATCGTAACTGAGCTCGGTGGTTTCGATCGGGGTGACCTTTTTAACAAGACGGCCTTTTACGTCGTACGCCATCGTCGTCACGCGAGTGCCGTTCACGACTTTAGCCGGAAATCCGGTTTTCAAGTCGTAATAGGTTTCAGTTTTGTCGCCATCGACGGTTGAAATCATCTTTTGGGTAAAGACCTCGCCGCCCGGACGAGGTTTTGAAAAGTATTCATATTTTGCGTCGCTGATCCGCGCGCCCGAAGAATCTTTCAGGAACACGCGCACTCCGTAGTAGTCCGGATTTTTCGGGTCCTTGTAATATTCGTATTCGTTCACGCTTCCATCCGGATTGGTCACCGATTTTACGCCGGTGTTTTTATCCGAGCCGTAGTAAGAGATGGACATCTTTTTGGGCTTACCCTTAGAGTCTTTCTCTTTCGGATAACCGATCTCGGACAAGTTCCGGTAGGCGTCCGTCGTGTAAGCAAAAGTATTCTCTTCGCCGACATCGTCCCTGCAATAACTCAGAAGACCTTCTTTAGTGTATTTGTAAGCCGTATTTTTACCGCTCTCGCCGACAATTTTCTCGACCAAGCCCTGGGTATTGTAGCTTAGGATCATTTTGCGGTTCTGGTTGTCCACGAGCTGCACCAGTCTATTGCCCTTATCGTAACTGAAGTTCACGAAGTTTTTGTTACGATCCATGATCTGAACGAGTCTGCCCGCCTCGTTGAATTTTTGAATCACGCCGCCTTCCATCACGCGGACGTAACCGCCTTTGACCTTAGTGATGTACTGGTACAGATAGCGGGTCGAAGTAAACTGCGTCCCTTCCCGGACCGCTTTCTTGGCGACGAGACCTTTATTCGAGTAAATGCCGTATTGTCTCGAACGGAATTCAAAATCGGTTTTCAAATGAGTTCTAAAATCGTCGATCTGGGCTTTCGTTGTCACGACACCGCTCTTTTTCGCGGCTTCGACGAGATCATTCACGCCCTTTTCAAGATCAGCGGGCTTGGCATTCTTCGACGTAAAACGGTTTTCAGCCCCGCCGCCGTACTCGTTGACGACGATACTGCCGTCGGAATCGATCGCAAGCGAGGTTTCATACTCGGTTCCCCAACCGAAGCCGAAGATACCGTGAAAATCGGATTTGGAGTTATAAACACGTTCGAACTTGGGTTCGATCCCGCCAGGATAAGAAATATCGCGGAAAGTAACGTAAAAGTTACCGTTACGCAGACTCACATCCGCGCGCGCATAGGCGGTTGAAATCGAAGTTAATACACCCAATGCCAATAGAATCTTCATGATTCTCTCCTCTGAAGCGAAACTGCTGTAGTATCACTACCGAAGTCTGAACTGCCGACTTTAAACTTACACTATTGATTATACGTCGATTTTTGTAACTTTCCGAATCATAAAAAACGCCGCGACCTCGAGGATCACAACCACCGTCAAAATCACCCAACCGAGCGGGTGCGTAAACATCGGACGCATGAGTTCAGGATCGGACTGACTGAGTACGGTCGCCATAAACGGAGGTACGCACATCAAGATAATGCCCTGCCAGAAAGCCTGGGCGGTCATTGCTTTGATTTTTCCTTCAACCTTGATCCGCTCGCGAATCAAGGTCGTGATCGTATCGAACGTCTCCGCCAAATTACCGCCGGTTTCTTTCAAAATATTTACGGACGTCACGAACATCTCGACCTCGTCGGCGACAACCCGGCGAGAAAGATTCAAGAAAGCCTCTTCGAGAGAAACGCCGAGTTTGTTCTGACTCAAAATCAGATTGAACTCCTGCTGAATCGGATTCGGCATCTCTTGCGCGACGAGACCCATCGCTTGCACGACCGAAAGTCCCGAGCGCATGCCGTTAGACATGAGGCCCAAGCCGTCGACCATCTGCTCGACAAACTTAGTGCACCGGCTGCCGTACATGATATCGATGATCGGTCGAGGAAGAATCCACCCGATTAACATCGAAATCACGCCGAAAATGCCGCCTACCGCGAAATTCGGCAAACACAGGAGGAACACCAGCATCCCTAAGCCCAGACTTAAGCTCACCTGCCCGATCAAAATCCGTTCAGGCGGGATGTCCATCATCATCAACTGCAACTTGTCGGCGATGTAGTCGCGCGTGCCGATGGATTGGAAGCGAATCCAATCCAAGATACGGCCCGAAAATTGGTAGGCTACCAAAAGCGCGGAGATAAATACCACGATCGCAAGTAGCCAGTGCGGAGCTGCGAAGTTCATCACTTACTATTCTATAACGATGATTTAAAAACAGGAAGGATTCAGCGTTTTTGTGCGGTGCGTGCGAAATTTTTAATTCCGAGTAAGGTTTTAATATTTATTTTTTACACAAATTGTATATAAAAATTAGAAACTTCCTTCTACTGGTGGAATTGCCAACCTTTTGACTCGATGTCTTAGATCAAAAAACATAGAACTCCCTCACGCACACATTTATTCTACAAATGATGTTTAATTTTTTCATAGGGATATGAAAAAAATTCATCAAGGAGTTTTAAATGCAGCGACAAGGACGTTATCGACGAGACATATCTCTCTTCCTCGCCTCCATATTTTTGCTCACAGCGTGCGAATTGCCGGCGGGATTTGACCCGACGAACCCTACCGCGAGTCCGACCCCGAACTCGTCACCGCAAGCGTCTCCCACGCCTACTCCAAGATCATCCGCGACTCCGGCTCCAACAGCCACTCCGGTCGTCGGCGGCGGTATCGGCAGCAGCAAGCTCGGGATCGAACTCGGCATTCCGGATAACTTGGATATGAGGCAATTCGACGGGCCGGTCGTCTCTCAATTCGGCGGGACCTGCTCGACGTTCGCCACTGCAGCGGCGATGGACAACGTCCTAAAATCAAAAGGCATCGACAAAAACGTTTCGGAACGCCATTTGTGGGATACCTACGGGGTCTACGACGCCTGGTACGCGGTCGATGCGGCCAAGAAGAACTACATTACCGAAGAAAAATACTGGCCGATCAACGGTAGCCGCGCTTCTAACTATAAGGACTTCGCGACCCTCCGAATTACTCAGTACAAGGAGTTCGAATACGATTGGAAACCGGCTCTTCAAGCGATGGGACGGGATAAAAGGCCTCTCGTACTCGCGATTCAAGTGCCAAGCGATCTCGCGAACTGTAAGACCGACATCAGCGCGACTTCGGGTTACACCAGCGGCCAGCACGTGATCGAAGCCGTGGGTTACAAACTCGACAACAGCATCGCGGGTGGCGGTTACTTCATCGTGAAGAACAGCTGGGGCACGGATTGCGGCGAGAAAGGCTATCATTACTATCCGTTCCAACTCTGTAACCGTAGCGATCTTTACTGCTACTTGATCGAAGTGCAAGACGTGGAAGACAAAAGTTGAGCGTAATGCGAAATTTTGGACGGATTACTTGGCCACGAAGAGGCCGCGTGAGACCTTCATGCCCTTTGCTTCCATCTCTTCGATAAATTTTGGGATGAAACCCGTCGGCACGAAACGGCCGATGATCTTACGGTTTTTATCCAAACCTTCTTGCTTGAACACGAAAATATCTTGAAGCGTGATTGTGTCGCCTTGAATACCGACGACTTCCGAAATATGGGTCACCTTACGCGATCCATCCGCCAAACGTGATTGTTGCACGACTACGTTAACCGCGGACGCGATCGTCTCGCGAATCGCTTTTAGCGGAAGACCCAAACCCGCCATCATCACGAGCGTCTCAAGGCGGCCAAGCGACTCGCGTGGGTTGTTGGCATGGACGGTAGTGAGCGACCCCGAGTGACCGGTGTTCATCGCTTGCAACATGTCGAGGGCTTCGCCGCCCCGACACTCACCGACCACAATCCGGTCAGGACGCATCCGCAAACACGACTTAATCAAATCACGAATCGAAACTTCACCCTCGCCTTCGATGTTTTTCGGACGAGTCTCCAGACGCACGACGTGGTCCTGGCCGAGCTGCAATTCGGCCGCGTCCTCGACGGTGATAATCCGTTCGTTCGCGGGAATATGGTTCGACAATACATTCAGCAAAGTGGTTTTACCTGAACCGGTACCACCCGACACGATCATGTTGAGCTTGGCTTCGACGCAGGCACGGAGAAAATCCGAAATCTCCTGAGTCATCGAACCGAACTTCACGAGGTCGGTCGCTACGATCCGTTTTTTAGGGAACTTACGAATCGTAATCGTCGGGCCTCGGAGCGCGAGTGGCGGAATGATCACGTGCACCCGCGAACCGTCTTGCAAACGAGCGTCGACGTACGGAGTTTTTTCATCCACGCGGCGCCCGAGCGGAGTCACGATCCGTTCGATCACGTTCATCATTTGCTGTTCGCTGGTAAAGGTTACTTTCGAGAGGCCGGGGCGGCCGCCTTGCTCGACGTAAATCTGGTCGCGCGCATTGACCATGATCTCGGTCACGGTATCGTCGGCGAGCAAATCTTCGAGCGGTCCTAAGCCCAAGGCTTCATCCAAGATCTCTTTGACGAGTTGAGCGCGGTGTTCGCGCGTCGGGCACAACTGAGCCAAATCTTCTTTATTCAGAACGTCGACGATCGCTTTCGTGGTCTTCGCGCGCAAGACGTCCTTCTGACGAGGATCGTTCATATCGGCGTTCATCTTCTTCATGTCGACGACGTCGATAAGCGCGCGGTGCACGCGTAACTTCATCGCGGTCCATGGATCGACCGGAGCCGAACGCGAGCGCGAAATGATTCCACCGTCGGTTGGGGCAGGCATAATGCTGGCACTCGCTCCACCTTGAATGACTTCGAGCTTCTTTGCGGTACCGGTCGGTTTGTTGAGCTTCGCCAATTGTTCGAGCATCTTGGCTTGATCGATGCGGCGGACAAGGTCGGAGAACGCGCGCGAGATCGGCGCGCCCGGGTTAGCGATGGTAAACGGCTGACTCTTCGCGAGGGACGCCTCGCAGGTCGCGGCTTCTTCCGGGATCGCGAAGAACGGGCTTTTACCCAAGTTCTTTTGGATCATCTGCGGGTTAATCAAGTTGGTTTGCGAGTAACGGTTGATGATGATTTGAATCATTTCCGGCGGAAACAGGAGTTCCTGGATCTTCGACATAATCCGGCGGGTTTGATTGACCACGATCACATCCGGTGTGGTCACGACGAAGATCAACGTCGCTTGCTCGAGCGCTTTCAACGCATGAGGCTCGGTACCGCTGCCGCAGTCCACGATCACCCACGGAAAAATCTGAGTCGCTGCTTTGAAGAACTTTCCGAGGCCGTCAAGGTCGATGTCTTTAGCGACGGCCGCCTCGCGAGGCGCGCCGATGAAGCTGAACCCCTGCTGATGGTTCATCATGAAAGGCGCAAGCGTCTTCGGATCCCACTGAGGGACCTGAGTCTTGGTCAAATCGACGATGTTCTTAGGCGGGTTCATGCCTAAAATGATGTTTTGATCGCCCAAGGATTGGAAATCCAGATCTACAATCAGAGAGCGCTGCTTGAAGTTGAGTTGATACGCAATCGCCATGTTAGCGGCGAATACGCTCTTCCCGACTCCACCTTTGCCTCCGACGATCGCGATAATGTGACCCATCTAACCCTTCTTCCCACTATCTTGTTGAGGTCGGCATGCGGAAGTTCTTTTTGAGATCTTCCGTTCCTTCCGACGCGCTATCGATAATTTGCGGCGAAACGAACACGACGAACTGTCCGCGCTTGTTCGACGAACTTTTTGAACGTTGCAAAGTAAAGAGCGGCTTCGTGCTCGCGCCGAAGCTTCCGGCGTTCGGATCATCGCGGTTAAACGACGTCGAAACGTCCTGGTTATTGACCGCCGCGACTGCTGCCACTTCGCCTGACTTGAGATACAAACGCGTTTCAACTTTGTGAGTTGCGGTATACGGTTGATTGTTCAGCTGCTTTGCAAGCGCGTTAGTCTGGGTCAAATTGATGTTGAGGTCAACGTCCTGGCCTTGCAGGATGGTCGGGGTGATGATCGCCAAAAAGCCGACCGTGACGGGGGTACCCGCGCCGACGGTTCCGTTTGGACCGAGCTGTTGAGTCGGAATGGTTTGCTCGTCCCGAATCGTACCTTGTTGCTCGCTCTTCACGATAATATTGGCTTGTTTCAAAATCCGGCCGTAGCCCGCGTTCGAAGGCGGCGCGTTCAACGCCGGGAAGAGACTCGAAAGCGTTCCCGAAAAGGTAAAACCGCCCGAGCTGCTGGTCGATGTCGTCCCATCCGTCGCGCTCCCGATCGAGATCTGTGGATCCGCGGTAAATCCCGGCTGCCATTTGAAACCAAAAGATTTCAAAAAGTCCTTACTCAACTCCACGAAGTAAAGGCTCAGGCGTACGAGCTTCGAATCACGTTTCGGCGGAGGAGGATTGACTTGAATGTCGTTTTGAATGATTTGGAGCGATTTCTCGTTCTTTTCGATGTTAGTTGCCGATGCCACCGGATCGCTCACGCGAATCACCGGAATGTAATACTCGGCGCGCTTGAGAGCACGGTCACGAACCGCGGCACTCTCGACCGAACCGCCCATGATCACACGGCCGTTCAATGCGGTCGCGGTCACGGTCGGAGCGAAGACTTGCACGTCTTCGGCGATTTTCTTAGCAAGCAGGTTTAGAGATACGGTCGAGATCGTCGCCTTGTTGATCACCGCATCCCCGTAGGTCTTCTCGGCGATCTCGTTGACGATCGTGCCGTAATCGTTCACAGTATACACTTCACCGCGAATGACGACCTTTTGGTCTTCGATCGCGATCGTGATACCTTCGACTTCCTTAAGCTTCTCTTTGAGGCGCTCGTAGTACTTAATGATATTTTGCTTGGCGACGGTGACGTCGATCACGATTTTGACGTTGCCCGCTTGATCCCGGATGAAAATGTTCGCCGAGCCTTCGCCGACGCCTTTCAAGATGAGCTGCTTCCTGTTACCGACCGACACCAGCTGCACCAATGCGACGTTTTTATTCGATTCCCAGATCGAACCCTGGCGATCACCGATCTTAATTGCCGGATCGATGTCGATGAGTTTATCGACACCAACGGCAACCAGCTCCGGACGATGATCGGCTTCGCGCTCGGTTTGGTCATTCGTGTATCTAGACGCGCCGGTTCTCGTTTCGACGACTTTGCGGCGGGACTTTGGTTTAGTGACGTCACCCTTTTCGGCTTCACCCGACTCCGTTGTCGGCGCAGCTTCAACTGTCGGTACCCCCGCTTCTTGCGCGTGAGCTTTGCCACCCACGAGAACTAACGACGCAACGATAAAGCTCGGGATGAGGTAAAGCGGCAAGTTTCTCATTATCTGCCTCCTGCCGGGATACGCAATCCGTCGCTCAAAGCATCAACGGCACGCACGGACATCAAGTTCGTGCGGTCGGTATCGTCGTTGTTCCGTAGAGTAAACACCAAACGGTTCATATTGCTCGTCGTGATCGCAGCCAAGAGTTGAGCCTGATTCGGATCCACTTCCAAGGTGACGGAACTAAATCCGTCGAACTCGGTAAGCGAGCGGACTTTGGCCTTGCCAGTGATCGCGTCAAGTTCGATCTTACGCGCGAGGTTGTTGGTAATATTGCGTCCGACCGCCAATACAACAATGTCCTGGAAAAGCGTCTTCGCGACCTTGTTGTCGCGGCCACCGACCGCGTTGCCCGGATCGATCACCGCGATGATATCCACGCGGTCGCCTGGCTTAATGAGCTTGGCGACGCCCGAGGTTTCATCGACATTGACGGAGATCGCACGTTTGCCGGGGCTCACCTGTGGCGCAAGACCCGTACGCATACTTGGTTCGGTGATTTTATTCAATGACAGCTGCTCGCCCTTTTTGATCGGGACGATCGCGACGTTACCGATGATGCGCTTGGTTTCCATCGCGTAGTCATGGGAGTCTTCTTTGACGAGGGTGTTGAACGCGATCGCCGACGGCTCGACGAAACGACGTGGGACCACGCGCGGTTCGATCATCCCGTCCAAGATCGAGTCCATCTCTTTGATGTCGTTCTTCGCGACCAGGACCGTGACGTCGTCGCCGAACTTTTTTTTGGCTTCGTCTTCGATGCTGGAGACCGAACTCATGACAAAGAACACCGCCACACCGGCCATGAATAATGAGAGTGTCATCGCGCGACTATTCATCGTTAACCTTCCTTCTTGCCACTGTACTGGCAAACTGTTTGGCCAAACGGCCAACGCTTAGATTTCAAACCCACCACGTTCGACGAACTCCAAGGAGTCTTCGAACCGACCGAGTTCAACTGCGTGCAAATCGCGGACGTATTTCGAACCCGGATTTCATTTCTCAGATTCACTTCACCGCGTTCGTTACTGCCTTTGACGGTCGTGCCCGCGCGATTGATCTTGGTCGTTTGCGGCAACGGTTCGATCGACGAGTCGTTTGAAGCCGCTTGGCTGATCGCCTTCGGATCAGACACGCCGAGAACCATCCGATCCTGGTTGTTCATCCCGAACAAGTCCTTTTCGAGGAAACGGAACGCGTAACGCGGGTACTCCGGAGAATTCGCGGTCAGCACGTAAATTTGCGAGCGAGCATACTGCGTGTTGTTGATCGCCATCTGAATCGCCATATTGATCTTGTAGAGCATGCCAACGAACAAAAACAGGAACGGGAGAATGAACACCACTTCGAGGATGCTTTGTCCCGAATTGTCTTGAATACGTTGAGCGTGGGTTATTGTCTTAGCAACCATTGTCCCACTCCACAGAAATGTTTTGCAGACGAATCCCGCCTTGAATGCGGCCTTTTTTGGCATTACATTCGGTTTCGGTATCTTCACGGCGCATCCAGCTTTCGCTGGTGAGTTTCATGGTGATCGCCTGATTGCCTTTACTCCACGGGTAGAGGGCGACTTTCGTCGAATACGAGTATGTGACGCCTTGGTTCCAATTATCTTGGGCCGGATCGTCTTGATACCACGGCCCCGGGCCGACGGTTGCACCGGGAACCGAGCCGCCCGAATCCGACGACGGCTTCAAAAGAGTTTTAAAACGGCCGGCGACCATTTTTTGCAACACCGCTTCGGCGTTCGCGGTTTGCTCGTCAGGCGAGCCTGCGCCGGATGAGTAGGCGCGTGCGGCCATGAAGGTTGCGTAGTGAATATAATTTCCGACGGCGAACACCGCCGCCATCTTCACGTAGAAAAAGAAAAACGAGATGACGATCATCAGTCCGAGAACGAACTCGATCAGCGCTTGTCCGCTTTGTGAGCGCGCGAGTGCGTTCGAACGCAAGTGTGTCTTGCTCGCCCGGCTTTCGCATTTGTCGTTGATTTGTTTATACTTTTTACGGCTCATCTCTATTCATTAATCGGCGGATTAATGAAAATTCTGAAGTTTTGGGCCCCGTCGTGATGCTGCGGGATAAACTTGGGACCGCCATCTTCTTGACCCCTCGCCTCAGGATGACCGTATTGATAGGTATACTTGAAGTCCTTGGTCAGCGGCTTTTTCATGTTCTCGAAGCCGTTCGAGCCGGAGATCGAGTTCAAAACCAGCGAATATAAAAACACGATGATCGCCAAGAGCAGGATGTACTCGAGTACGGCTTGGCCGGACTGCGTCTTCCTGCGTTTAGCAATTATCGATTCCATACCGTTGCCGGAGCAGAGCCTGTTCGGATCTGCTTCTCGATTACTCCCCCGTATTTGGCGGTCGTCATATCAAAGGATCCCGTCATTTTACTCAGGAAATAGGCCACCACGCCCATCACGATCGTGAGGAGAATGATGTACTCCACCAAAGCTTGCCCTTGGTTGCCCAAGCGACGCTTCTTACGGCGGTGTAAAATCACCTTCAATTTCCGAGAAAATGCCCTAAACACAGATTTCCCCCTCACTCTAATTATTACATATTTAGAGTGTATTTAGAATGCCGTCCAAATCAGGCTAGCGTTGCCCTGAATGCCCGCCGTATCTTGAGCGTCAATGATTTGGCTTAATCCCTTGTTGGAATTCAATTGAAACAACTGATCGCGAAGTTCGGCAGTGACCGGCGCCGATTGAAAACAAAGCTGGTCGCCTTCGCGAACTTCGATCTCCACGATCTCGGGCTCGAGCTGGCGAGCGGTTCCGAGACTCATCAAAGGCACGCCGGCGCCTTCTACCATGCTGTCCGCGAACGGGTTCACTTGTTTTGCAAGCGAGCGCGGGACCAAAATTTCTTTGCTCTTGCCGTCACGAGATAAAAACAAACTGCAGGTGCCGACGTTCGCGACCGAGAGCAAGCGCCCCTCGAGGTATCCCGCGATCAAAGAAGTTCCGCCCGAGTTCAGCGGGTTTTTGCCTTTGTTAGCGGCGATGAGTTTTTGATTAGCGTAAGAAATCGCGTTGAAAAGTACGTTTCCCGCGAGCGAAAAATACGGCCGCAACTCGAACGGAAGGGTCGCATCCAAGTCGCCCGCCTCCTGTTCCAAGAATTGGCGTACGGCTTTCACCGCGACTTCGGCTGCGTACTTTCCCGCGCCGCCGCCAAAGCCATCGGCCAAAATAAAAATCCCGCGATCGGCATTGACCTCGAAGTAATCCTCTTGGACCGGGAGTCCGCCCTGAAGCTGGAATCCCTCGACCCATTTGAACGGAAGACGCGTTTTGACCCAGGACTCGCTAGAACTCATTGAGGCGACTCCCCGGAGCCAGCGTTGCTCGCCGAGCCCGCCGGTCTACGGAATGAAGTCACGCGCTTCAAGCGGAGTTCCGCTTTGGCGTGATATTCGTCGTCCTTGGGCACAACGCTCAGGATCTCGCGGTAACTGCGCTCCGCCGTCTCCAGATCGTTATAGCTTTCGGCAAAGACGCCCTCTATATATAGAGCCTTCGCCCGGGCGGTCAGGTTACCGTGAATACGGGCCATGCCCTGTTCCGACACCTTGTCGTCCGGATCGATAGTATGCGCTTTCTCGTAAGCCTTGTAAGCTTCGGCGAGCTGTCCGCTTTGCTCGAGTTCTTTACCTTGAACGAGGAGCGGATCGCGTTCAGCCGCGATGCGACCGCGGATCGCGGAATCTTCGTCCCGGACCGCGTTCTTCAATTTTCTATCTTGAACGCCGAGCTCGTCAATCTCGTTAAGTTCGTCGAGTGCGGTTTGATAGTCGTGATCCTTTTTGTAATCGACCGCGCGTTGGAGTTTCGACCAACCCTGGCGGACGAGCGCTTGCTGACGCTCTTGCTCTTCGCGTTCACGATCGAGACGCTCGCCTTCGGCCATGATGATCTTACGCCATTCGTTTACCGCCGCGTTCTCCGGCTGAATCAATTCGATTTCAGGGAAGAGCGCTTCGGCCTCGTGGAATCGCTTTTTGCTCATGAGCATGTCGGCTTGCTCGAGCAAGCTTTGAAGTTTGAGCTGGCTTTGACGTTCCTGCTCCTTACGTTTCCGTTCTTCTTCCTGAGCTTCAAGCTTACGTTTACCTTCGCGGGAAAACGCTTCGATCTCGCGTGCGTTCTTGTAGTCTTGCACGAGACTGAATATCTTGCCCACTTCGAGAAGCGCTTTATCGTACTCGCGGTTTTTATAAAGATCGAACGAGAGCTGATACTGAGTCTCGATGTAACGTTTTTGCTCGGCGGTCAACGCGTCGAAGCTCTGGCCTTCACCCGGTTTTCTATCGCCCGGCTTGGTCGCTTTCGACTTTTGAACGAGGCCGGTGTTGAGGCGTGCCGGCTGATGATCGCCTTCCTCGTCCATCATCAGTACGTACAGGCTGGCGAGAACCAGGATACCCCAGATGATCTGCTGGCGGGTATTCATCGCGCGGTAGCGATCGAGTGCTTTACCGATCAACGATTTCTTTTCGGCTTTCGGAGCTGAGAATTCCGGCTGCGGAGTCGGAGCATTGCCCACATCGGGAGGAATATAGTCCAACGACTCGATCACGTTCGCGTCCCGATGCGAGCCGACTGGCGGCGGTGGAGGCATCTCGTGCTGTGGAACCGCGATGAAACCTTCCTTTTTGATTTCATAGTCGGCTTGCACGATTTTGAATGCGAATGCGGTTTCGCCGATTTGGATTTGGTCGCCGCTCTGAAGTTCGACGTCGTCCACGCGCGAGCCATTGACTTGGGTACCGTTAGCGGAGCCCAAGTCTTTCAAGTAATACTTATCGCCTTCACGGCGGATGATCGCATGCTTACGCGAAGACTTTTTATCTTCGAGAACAACGTGACACTGCTGCGAACGGCCAATCGCGATTTCGTTGTCGTTCAGTTCATACTGAGAAACGTTGGCTTGACCGTCGTTAAATTGAAGAATCGCTTTGATCGGATCCTTGCGACCGAACACTTTGGTCGCGCCGTCGCTCGACACCGCGCCGTAATCCATCGCGCCGGTGTTTCCGCCAGCGCTTGTCTTTTCGATCTTCTGAACGTCGAGGCCGACCTCATTGCCGTTTTCATTGCTTGGGACTGCGATTTCAGCCGTTTGACCGAGCACCTTGGTGTGCTCGGGCGGATTCGACGCCGGAATTTCGATGGCTGGCAATGCTTCGACGCCCGGAACGGGTTCGCCGGTTAGCGGATCGTTGAGTTGGATCGGAGATTCGACAACAGGACCGACGGTCATTCCGTTCGGAGTGTTGGCAGGAGCAGCCATTTGAATCACATCCGCGGACGCGCTTGCACCCGCCGGAGCATCGGCACCCGATACCCGGATTTCATACGGACCCATTTCCACACGGTCGCCCGATTTCAAGGTAATCTGGGTTGCGTCCTGCCCGTTGACCTTTACCCAACCGAACTTCGATTTCTTTTCGAACTCGATGCCGCGATCGGTGCTCTTCAAAAGCGCGTGCCGGCGAGATATCGCCCGGTCTTCCAACCGGATGACGCAGCCTTGGTCGCGACCCACCCACAATTCGTTTTCATCCACCGGCACTTCTTGAAGAAGCTGTCCGTCCTGAAATACTTCCAGTTTCATTAATGCACTCATTGTTTACCCTCCCCCGAGGCGGGTACACGGTTTGATTCCGTCAATTCATTCGTGAGCTTTTTCAGAGCTTCCTCCGCTTCGATATAATCCGGATTGCTGCGATCGTTAAACATCGCACGCATCGCGGTTTCATAATAACCTTTGGCCTCGCGCAGACGTCCGGCGACGGTCGCCTTCTGCGCCGCCATCAGCATCCTCTTCACTTCGTCGTCAATTTCCTTGTCCGCGCTCTTCAAATAAAATCTCGCGAGATCGTGCGCCGGATTCACTTGCAAAGCGAGCTCGAAGTGTTCCTTGGCACGCAAGTAGTGGCCTTCGCGATACTCGCGGAAACCTTCCCAATAACTTTGTTCGGCGCTCTTCGCGGCTTCGCGACCCACGCCCGGTGGCAGATAAGACGCAAGCCCGCGGTTTTGATCTTTCTCGACCTTCGATTCTTTCTTCGTCTCCTGGGTTTTCGGAGGCGGATTATCGTCCATGAACATAAAGTAGTAACCGCCGGCGAGAAGCGCCAAATAGAGCATGATCTTCTTCGGATCTTCTTTTTTGGCGCCGGCTTTTTGAGTAATCTCCGGACCTTTGGCCATCGATTGCACTTTCATCCGCTGAGCGATGAGAGCGCGGTCTTGTTGCACGACGGCTTGAGCCGGACGGGTCGGCGCCATCAACACGCGAGTGGACTCGGTATGAGTCAAAAACTCTAAAATCGTTTCGCCCACCGTGAAGTGGTCATGGCTGGCGACGCCGAACTTGCGGATGTATTCGCCTTGGAAGAAAATTCCGTTCGCCGAGCCCAGGTCGCTCATCACCCAACCACCCGACGTGTAATCGAGGCGCGCGTGAGCGCGTGATGCCTTGATGTCGGTGATCATGACGTCGACGTCTTCGCCGCGGCCGATGACCAGCGACGAGTCCTTCAGAACATAAGTGGTTCCCTTGTCCGGTCCTTTGATGACACGGATCCGTCCCACCTCGCCTTGCTGGCGAGGGACATCGGTCGCTTTAAATCGGGTGACCTTAGCGGATTCCAAGTTCCATCACTCCTTCTTTTTGAATACTAACGACAAGCCCGATTGCGAAGCCGGGCCGACTCCGGTCGCCACCACCTGATAGTTCAAACCGCTGAACTCGAAAACATCCAGCGCCGAACGTGAAGGTGAGCCGAGCACGCGCTCCATGAGATCATTGACCAGCGCTACAAACGCCTGATCTCGAGCAGCCTGATTTACTGTCTGTCCGATTGCATTGATGCCCATACCGCTGATTTCCTCGAACTGAGGGTTCAGCGCCTGCACCGTTAAATTTTGATCAAAACCGATCATTCCAAACCCTGAAGCTTCGCTCAGCGCGCGAACCGCCGCCAATTCCATGTCCCAGTCGACATTGATCGTTTCGCCCGTGCTGGCTGAATCGCCCCCCACTCCCAATCGTGGAATGCGTTGAATGGCGGCGTTGATGTTATTCCAAAGCGCAGCCGTTTCTTCTATTTTAAACTCATGCGTTACGCGAGGCAATTCCCCACGCAAAACTTGGTCCAGATCATCGTTTAAAACCTCATAGGGCTTAAACGATAAACGTAGAATAATCAGGTACGCCAAGAACGCCGCTATCCCTGCAATAACGAATCCCACGCCGTACGTGACACCCATCTCTCCGGTCGCCATCAAGTTATTCGAGAAGTCGACCGCTACCACGACCATCGCCGGAACCGTCGTTTTGACCTGGCGAGGATCGGTAACTTTGATTGGCTCGACGTAAACCGCGACGGTATCGCCGATAATGAGCCCGCTACCGCGCTCGCGGCCTTCTTTAAATTCTTTTGCCATGTAGTTGGCGAAGATCGCTTCCTTGCCGCCGGCAAGTAACTGATTGATTCGCGATTGCGGCGCGATGATTTGCAAACTCGTATTGGTAATCGCCGCCATCTTGATACTCTCTTCGTTCTCGATGAGAGACAGATCGATCTGGGACTCGGCGTGATTAGCGAGCGCCGGCAAAAAACGATCCGCGATTTCGCGCGCGACCACTTTTGCACGGATCAAACCTTCGCGCTGAATACTCTTCATCGCAAGGTCCTGCATCGGCATGATCGAACCCACCACCGAAAGCGTGACCACTCCGACCATGAGCGCGCCCACGAGCGAGCGGAACTCGGTCTTGAGCAGCATTCCGTAGAAGATCGGCATGAAACGATTTTCAAACGCGAACTGAATTTTTCCAACCGGATCGTCCGGAGCCTCGAGCGCGTTCTTCGGCACTTCGAGACCCGGATTGGTGTTCTCGGTGAGTGCGCCGCCGCCAATCTGGCTCATGGGATAAACTTGGCCGTGACTTTGGATCATCGGCATCTGTTGAGCGTTCTGACTTGGGGCCGCGCCGGTCATATAGGAGACCCGGATCAACTCCAGCACGAAATCACCGACGCTCACGCGATCGCCCGGACGCAAAATATGCTTTTTGACCAAGGCACCGTTCACGAACACGCCGTTCGTGCTACCCGCGTCGGTCAGGATCACGTCTTCGTGATTCACCGATACCGTGCAGTGACGCTTCGACACTTTGACGGAAGTCAGCACGATATGGTTGTCTATTTGACGACCAATCGAGTTGTCTCCGTCCACTAATGCGAATGAACTGCCCCGGTTAGGACCGGCGACGATCACGAGTCGATGCACAATTCCTCCCCACTCTTCAAGTTCAGCGTCTCCACCGTACCGGCAGGAAGCTCTAGCATGGAATCCGCGCCAATACACAACACCGGGAGCGGCCTCCAAGGTTTCAAGTTCGAAAACGTTTTTACGATCTTCCGGTCGCGGCTCAAAAAAACGACGTCGATCGGAATGCTCATCATCCACATGTGTGCGCTGTTGCTGTTGGTAAACCAAAGCCCCTCGCCCAGATGAGCCTGACGTTTGCCGATCCAGCCCACGAGGCGGGAAACAAAGGTGTTGGCTATTTTGCCGGCGTGAACCACTACCGCCTGATCGTGTTTACGGGTAATCATCATCCGTTACCTCCGATCACCGCATGTAAAAAAAACGGCCCCAGCATTACTGCAAGAATGGCAGGGAGAATGAGAACAAAGGTTGGAATCATCAACTTCTGTGCGGATAATGCACCCATTTTTTCCGCCCGAACGAACCGCAGAGTCCGAATTTGATCCGATTGCTGGCGCAAGATCTTACCGATCGACGCACCCATCTGATCCGCTGACACAAGTACCGCGATGAAAGAGTTCACTTCCTGCATATTGATCCTGAACGCCATCTCGCGTAGCGCTTCCGCGCGTGATGAACCCACTTTGATTTCCTTGAGCACTTGTTCGAGTTCGTCAATGAGCGGGCTTGGTGAAGCTTTTTCCACGACTTTCTGGATCGCACCGATGAAATCTAAGCCCGCCTCGGTCGAGAGCGCAAGCAAGTCCACGACGAATGGGAGAGACTTCAGGACCCGTACGTGACGCTCTTTGATGAGGCTGCTCACCCAGAAATCCGGATAGAAATATCCGAGGATCGGGAGAATCGGGAAAATTTCTTTTGGAACGTCGTAGAGACTGAGCGCGCGGACGAATCCGGCGATGAGCGGGAACACGACGATCAACATGATTTTAAAAGCAATAAACTCGTCGGCGGTGATTTCGTCTTTCACGCCTGCGCTGATGATCTTACGGCGATATTTTACGCGCGACTCTTCGAGTCCGGGACGTCCGCGAACGGATGGGAGAATGTACTGCGAAAAAAACGGACGCGTCGCGCGCACGAGTGCGTTCGAAGTGCGCTTGCCATCGATCTCGCGCAAATTTTCGGATGCGGAAATGTTCTCTTGCTCGCTGAGCAGCATCCGCGTGAACCAAAACACGGCGGCCGCGATCAATGCGTAGCCCGCATAAAGTACTACCATGCGATAATCTGTGATGCTGAACATTACCTTCTCCCATCCTCTCTTCGGCACCTTTTCTTAATAACTAAAATAGGTTAGCCTATTTCCAAGGTGTACAAGAACACGACAGACTGAGGGCGAAAGTGTCAAAATTTTTACTAGGATTTAGCGTGATTTTCGGGATGGCCTCGACAGCATCAGCTCAAGCAGAAACGCTTTGGGACAACTGGTATACCGTGACGGAAAAAGGAAAACCCCAATCTTATTACCACGAGAAAGCGGAACTCGTCGGCACCAAGGCGAAGATCCAGGTCAACAGCTGGATCCGCGAAGGTAGCAAGACCCGGAGTGAAAATTTAGGCGCTACCGCCAAAAATACGACACTCCTTGAACCCCTGCTTTACAACTTTCGCACTCAAGATGAGCGCGGAATGGAAAAAATCATCGACGGGTCGATCGTCAGCAACGGCAAAGTTTTTTCGGTCAAGATCAAAAAAGGCGCCGAGACTTTGAAGCCGCTTCGCGCCGAGATGATCCCGAAGCTCATTCTCTCGTCGTTCTTTCCGGTTTGGGTCAATAAAAACTACAAACGCATCACCGGGGTCCAGCCGATCGAGTTCCACGCCATCGTCGAAGACCAGGTCGACGACCAGGTTCCGGTCGTGGCGGGCACCGCCTACGAGATGAACCCCGACGACATTTCAAAAAAGTATTCGGCCCGGAAAATTCGCGTTGTGTTCAGTAACACTGTGAACTACTGGTACATCGACAAGCAAGGTGCCGCAATCCGGATCGACATCCCGTCGCAAGAAAAGCACGTCGAGAAAGTCGATAAAGCCACCGCCGAAGCTTTTTTAAGTAAACTGTGAACAAAGCCCGCCTCTCGCTGCTTCAAACCGCCGTACGTATCGCCATGGTTTTTGCCTTTACCTGGGTGATCGCGCGCAGTTTGCTTTATTTTTTGCCGGGCGACCCGGCCGAGTATCTCGCGCATGAAACGTTGGTCGACATCGACCCGGCCGTTTTGCGCGACCGGATGGAACTCGATCAAACTTGGACGCATCGGGTGTTTTCGCTTCCTCGAAGCGAATCGCTGGTCACCGGCAAACCGATTTTTCCTCTCGTGCGGGATGCGTTTTACAACTCCGTCGCGTTAACATCACTGACGATCGCATTTTTCTTGGTACTGGTCACACTAGTGCTCCTTGGGTCTTACCGGTCGTCCCGGATGCGAGCCGCTGCAGATGCGATCTCAGTAGTCATCGCCTCGCTCCCGGTTTTTATTCTCGGCCCGATTTTTTTGTTCGTGTTCTCGCTCAAAGCCGGACTCTTTCCGGTATCGCATCACCCGGTCTTACCCGCGCTGACGCTCGCCATCTACCTCACCGGCTTTTGGTACCGGGCACTCTCGAGACGGATGGAACGTTATCTGCCGATCAGCGCGATCTCGGGTGCGCATGCACGCGGAGTACCTGAAAATCAAGCGTTTTTCAGGTATTTGCTGATTCCGTCCCTCGGAGGTTATTTCGGGTTCCTGGGATCGCAGATCGGGACACTCTTGAACGGCAGCGTGCTCATCGAGATCATCTTTCAGTGGAACGGCCTCGGCTCGCTTCTCACCGACGCGGTTCTCTCGCGCGATTACCCGCTTGTCGAAAGCACGCTTCTCACAATCACGCTCGTAACTCTTTTTTGCCTGCAGCTCGGATATTGGGCACAGGATGCATGGGAGGAAAAACTCTCATGAAATTGAACGCGACAAAGATTGGGGCGATCCTCTGGCTCCTGATTTTTGCGGGACTTGCCTACTCGACCGGTGTTCACCAGGCTTCGACCATCGAGTCTCACTCACTCCCACAAGCTCTGCAAGTCGGCTTCGATGCGTTCGGACGCGACTGCTTAAAACTCACGCTCGTCGCCGCTTATCACAGCTTTCAATTCTTGGTTCCGATGGCATTCGTCTTGATCGGTCTGACTCTGTTCCTGTCACTCCTTCGTTTTCTCTCGGGTCAGTGGCTGATGTTTTTCTTTCGTTCGGTGCTCGACACGCTCTCCAGTCTCCCGGGCTTGCTCGTCGCACTCGCGATCGGATCGTTTTTTCAAAATAGCGACGCCGCCTTTATCATCGCGTGCGGAATCAGCCTCGTCCCTTATTTGTTCCGGTTTTTTGAGGGGCAAATCACCGAACTCCAATCCCGTAGCTACTTTCAAAGTACGGTCGCCATGGGCGCGCATCCTGGACATTTGTACCTTCACTACATCATTCCCGAACTCCTCAGTTCCGTCGCAGCGGTGTTTCCGTTCCTCATGACCCGCTTAATCCTGATTGAGACTTCGCTTTCGTTTCTGGGGATCCAATCCTTCACGCAAGGTGAGACCTGGGGCCGACTCTTGTACCAAGGAAAAGACCATTTACTCGAAGCGCCATGGATCATCGCGTATGTTGGTGCCCCGCTCTTCCTGACGCTTCTCGCATTCCACTTGCTCTCTGACTCCGAGCGAAGCTAAAATAATCAGGTCACATGAACCTCTCCAGCGCACTTGAGTTTTCTCCTGCCGAACTGATCATCACGGGATTTTCCGGAAAGACGCTCTCAGCCGGCACCGTAAAAAACATCCTTCAAGAGGGCTTCACTCACTTCATCCTCTTCGCGCACAACTACGAATCAAAAGAGCAGCTCATCGCCCTCACCGACGACGTGCAAGCGCTCGCCCGTTCGAGCCAGTTTGCCTCAGGCATGCCGTTCGTGGTTTCAACCGATCAAGAAGGCGGACGCGTCGCCCGTTTTCGCGATGGTTTTACGATTTTACCCCCTGCCGGCAAAGTCGGCGATAAGGGGTCTCCAAATTTCGCGTTCGAACTCGCAAAGGTTCAAGCACGCGAACTCCACGCCGCCGGTATCCAGCTCAACTACGCTCCGGTTTGCGATATCAACACGAACCCAAAAAATCCAGTGATCGGCGATCGCGCTTACGGAAGCCAAGAAGGCGTGGTCACTCGAATGGCGACCGCAAGCGTGCGTGGGCACCTTCTTGAAAAAGTCGAGCCCTGTATCAAGCACTTCCCTGGGCACGGAGACACTCATCTCGATTCGCATCTCTCGCTCCCCGAGGTCAACACCCCTCTTGAAACCTTGAAAACCCGCGAGTGGGTTCCGTTTCATAAAGCGATGAGATCCGGAGCCCGCTATCTAATGAGCGCGCATGTGATGTTACCGCACATCGATCCGCAACGCCCGGGCACGTTCTCCAGCACGTTCCTCAAAACTTACGTGCGCGGCAACCTCATGTATCAAGGAGCGATCATCTCGGACGACATGGAAATGGGCGCGGTCACGAGCACTTTCGGTAAAGAGGAGGCGCCTGTGCTCGCACTTCAAGCCGGCTGCGATTTGCTGTGCTACCGCACCGAAGAACAATCGATGATCGCACTCGATGCGATCCGAAAAGGAATCGACGACGGCAGACTCGACGTCAACGAGCTGCGCAGGTCGATCGAACGCACGCGAACGATCCGCAAAGATGTTAAATTAGCCCAGGCAACTTTGTCTCAGCAAGATCGTCTGATGCTGATTGGTCATCCCGACCATCAAAAGATGGTGCAGTCATTTCAACTGGGGTAGCGGGTTCCTGCTCCTGCTTCTGGAGATCCGGGCCCGAATCATCCGTCAGCACGTCTCTGACGTACACGTAAGAGACGATCGCGCCGTAAAGCGAGCTCTCGCTCACCCACACATATCCACCCTCGCACTGATGGCGATGATCGTATTCGTCGCAGCCCGGTCCGTAAGAGTTTTTAATCAGGTACTGGCATTCCTCGGTCTTGACGTCAAAGCGGCGGCCCATGAGCTGGGTGCTGTGTAACTCGCCAAGAGTGCGCTTATAGCTGTCGATGTTATCCAGAAAACCGTAAAAGAAATCGACGTCAAGCGGAGTGTGAGTATCAAGCACGGCGTTGATGTGTTCAAACGTGTGCCGCCCCTTGAGTCGCATTCCGAGCGCGTTGATCCGGCTCGGATACTGAATACGGTGATCCTGGCATGCGGCCACACGCAAGTTGTTAGGCAGCGTGCGATCCGTTGAGTTAGCCACGACATCCATGAACTGCCCATCGGTCATGCCTTTAAACTCATAGACGTAAGGCAGTTGTGACGGGGTCAGGTACAACCCCATCTGCACTTGACCTTTCAAGTTGACGAGATCGTGAAGCGCGTCCTTGAGAAGGACCTTTTCACGTTGACCCGCACGAACGCCGGTGAGATAGCGTTTTGACCAAGTCTCGGATGGAAAATATTCTTCCGGGCAATAGCCGTTTGCAAGCGAATCGTACATCGCCGAACGAGCAAAACCGGTTTCCGGAAACAACCGGCCCGAAAAGAAACGAATCAAGCGAGGCCAGGTGCGCAAGTTGTACTGGATCGCGATGTCGGCAGCCGAGATCTGAGTCGGAATTTTAAAATAAAATTGGAGATAGTCGGCGCTCGAGTGAGCGTAACACCAACTCACGGTCCCTTGATTGCGAATCGCCATCGGGAAATCTTTGCGCAAATCGACGTCCGAGCAATCCTCGGCCGGGGTGGCGTAGTACGCGTAGGTTGGACTGCTTACAACACTGGCGAGGATCAAAAAAGCGTAAGCCCGAAATTTGTTCATTACCCTTTAAGTATCACAATGACCCTGAACTAGAATCCTGAATACTCTTGGTACTCGCCGAAAACCTTGCGAAGCGAATCCGAAATCTCACCGAGCGTGCATTCGCTTTTAACCGAGTTGTAAATCAAACCCATGAGATTTGCATCGCCCTGCGCGCCATCAGTTAATTGGCGCAATGCTTCTTTTGCTTTGCCGTCCGAGCGCCTAGCGCGATAGGCGCGGATACGTTCCACCGCTTTTTGCTCGAGTTCGGGCGGAACGCGAAGGATCTCCGGTTTCTTTTCGTTACCGGTTTCTTGATTGCAGTTTACGCCGACGACTTGGAGCTCGCCCGAGTCCATCTTGCGTTGATCCTGGTAAGCAGCGTTCAAAATTTCGGTCTGAATGTAACCTGTTTCGATACACTGGACGGTTCCGCCGCGACGATCGATCTCTTCGAGATACTTCCACACCTTATTTTCGATCTCCGTGGTCAAGCTCTCGACAAAGTAACTTCCGGCAATCGGGTCGACCGTTTGAGTGACCATGGTTTCGGCCGCGATGATTTGCTGAGTACGAAGCGCAAGTTTCGCGCTGCTCTCGGTCGGGAGCGCGAGCGCTTCATCCAACGAGTTGGTATGCAAAGACTGAGTTCCGCCAATCACGCTCGCAAGAGCTTGTAAGGTCACACGCACGACGTTGTTTTCGGGCTGCTGAGCCGTAAGCGTCGAACCCGCAGTTTGGGAATGAAACCGAAGCATCATCGAGCGCGGATCTTTGGCTTTGAAACGTTCTTTCACGAGCTTTGCCCAAATGCGGCGGGCCGCGCGAAATTTGGCGATTTCTTCGAAAAAATCGTTATGAACGTTAAAAAAGAACGAGAGCTGCCCGGCAAATGCGTCGATATCCAGGCCCGCCCGCGTCGCCGATTCCACATACGCGATCGCGTTCGCGAATGTGAACGCAAGTTCCTGCACGGCTGACGAACCCGCTTCGCGAATGTGATAACCCGAAATCGAAATCGGATTCCACTTCGGAGTGGCCTTCGCGCACCAATCGAACATATTGGTGATCATGCGAAGCGCACCCTTCGGCGGATAAATAAAATTCCCGCGTGCGATGTATTCCTTAAGCACGTCGTTTTGAACCGTGCCGCGAAGTTCCTTGATGTCTGCGCCCTGTTCCTCCGCAAGCGCGACATAAAATGCCAAAAGAATCGGCGCCGTCGCGTTGATCGTCATCGAGGTCGAAACTTTTGCGAGCGGAATCCCTTTGAAGAGCGTGCGCATCTCATCGAGAGTTGAAATCGAGACGCCGACCTTGCCGACTTCGCCTTTCGAGCGACCGTTATCCGGGTCATACCCGAGTTGAGTCGGAAGGTCGAATGCGACCGATAGACCCATCGTGCCTTGCGATAGAAGATAGTGATAGCGCTGGTTTGATTCCTCTGCCGTACCAAAGCCCGCGTACTGGCGCATCGTCCAGAGGCGACCGCGGTACATGTTTTTTTGAACGCCCCGTGTGAACGGATAAGCACCCGGTTCCGAGAGACGTACTCTCAAATCCGAGGGCAAATCTTCAGCCGTATAAGTTTCCTTCACGGGAATTTGCGATCTCGTTTTGAACTCGGTCTTCGTTTTGGACATGAGCCATACCTTAGCACAACTCGCGGTCCTTGTGTTTGACGCACAACAGTTTCAATTATGCGCCACACTACAATCCGCGGATCTTAAAGCCAGTAGCAGCTCACGCTGAGGATTTGATCTTCGGTCGGGTAACAAGTGGTGCGAACTCCGCTATAGATACCCTGGCCTTCCTGATTGTTTTTAAACAGCGCCTCTTCTTTGCAAGTATCCGCCTTTTGGTTTTGGATCGTGATGAATTCAATGCCTGAGTCGGGGCTCGTCATCTCGGTTTGGATCGTGAAAGAACCCGTTTCTCCGTTGGTAAGCGAATACAAATTTAAGAATTCCTTGCCCCATGCTATATTCTTGAGGACGGCGACGCCCGATACATTGGTTTTTTTGCTGAATGAGTTCACGACGCAATTAACCTCCTCAGCTCGAGCAGCGTTCGAAGTCGCGACTACGGAAAATAGAACTAAAGCGGTAACTGCAAATTTCATAAATACCTCAAATTCGACGAGACAATACATGATTCGAATCGATAAATAAACTAAAATAGTTTAAAATTATAGAATCAAAAAAATTTAATAATTACTCAAACTTAAGTAATTCCGCGCCGGTTTCCACAGCCTGACCTTCGGTGACTTTGATCTCTTTAATCAAACCGTCTTGCGGAGACTTGATCTCGTTTTCCATTTTCATGGCTTCCATCACGAGCAAGCGATCGCCTTTTTTGACGGAGTCGCCGACTTTGGCGTTGATGCGCACGATCTTTCCCGGCATCTGCGATTTGATCTTCGCGCCCTTTTTAACTTTCGCGGCGACACCGGCAGACGCTTCGCCCGCGCGGAGGAACTGTAATCCACCCGCAATGTCCGCATGCTTACGACGCACCAAAGTGTAAGACGGCTGGGCATCGTCGCTGACAAAACGGCGGGCGTCGAATCCAAAAAATCCTCTGACGGTTTCGATCCAGATTCCTTGCTCGTCACGATGGTAACGAATCGTTTGCTCCTGCCCCTTGGAATCGACGAGCACGGCTTCGCCCGATTTACCTTTAGGAGCAACTTTCCACTGAATGGCCCGAGAGCCGACTTTACCTTCGGTCATTTACGTCCCTCCAAGCGAGCGGTCTGCGACCAGAGACTTCCTCGAACCGCGCCACCTTCAAGAGCGGTCGCATCCTCCGCACCTTCGGTCAAACGTAACAATGACAGCGCGATCGCCATCTCTTCCGAAGCATCCGCCGCGGGATCCAAAACGAGAGCTTCGTTCCGCGGAATCAAATCGGTTGTCGTATTGCCCTTCAGCACATCTGGCGTGCGAGTTAAACGCTGCAAAAAGACCACGTTCGTCTTCAGAGAGCCTTTGACATCCCCGCTCGCCGACTTCGGCGCTTCGATCGAGAGTTCGTCGAGCGCCACCCGCATACGAGCGACCGCTTCATCGCGGGATTGCCCCCACACCGAGAGCTTTGCAATCATCGGATCGTAGAACATCGAAACTTCACCGGCGTTCGTGGTCGCGGTCTCGTAAGACGAGTCCCAGCGTAAAAACGGTCCGTTCGGTTGTACGATACGACCCATCTTCCCGGGAGCCGGAAGGAAGGTCTGCGGGTCCTCGGCATAAATACGCACCTCAACCGATGCGCCTGTACGCGTGATCGAATCTTGAGAAGGTAATTTCAACTCGCCAGCGGCGAGGAGCAACTGCCACGCGACGAGGTCCACGCCCGTCACCCATTCCGTTACCGGATGCTCCACTTGCAAGCGCGTGTTCATCTCCAAGAAATAAAAGTCTCCCGCTCCGTCGACGATAAACTCAAAGGTGCCTGCGCCGGCGTATTTGATTCCAGATGCGACCTTGATCGCAGCCTCGAACATCTTGCCTCGAGTCTCTGGATATTGCTCAAGGATCGGCGCCGGAGATTCTTCCCATACTTTTTGGTGACGGCGCTGGATCGAGCACTCGCGCTCACCCAAGTGAACAGCGCCGCCCTTACCATCCCCAAACACCTGGATCTCCACATGGTGAGGTTCCAAAATATATTTTTCGACGTACATCGCGCCGTCGCCGAACGCAGTCAGGGCCTCGCGCGACGCCGATTCAAACGCCGCCGCAATTTCAGCCGCACTGTCGACCCGACGCATGCCTTTACCGCCACCGCCCGCGGTTGCTTTTAAGAGCACCGGATACTTCACTCGCTCGGCAAACTCAGCCGCCTCTTTGGCATCCTTCACCGCACCCGGACTTCCCGGCACTCTCGGCATTTTTAAGCGATCCACCGTCGCGCGGGCTTCAATCTTATCGCCCATCACGCGCATCGAGTCCGCGGACGGACCCACAAACACCAATCCCGCTTTCTCGCACGCTTCTACGAAGTGCGCGCGCTCTGATAAAAATCCGTAGCCCGGATGAATGTACCTCGCGCCCGTGCGTCGAGCGGCTTCAATGATCTTCTCACCCAGCAAATACGATAACTTCGGTTCCGACCCGCCGATGTGTACGGCCTGATCGCAAAATTTGACGTGCTCGGAGAATCGATCGGCGTCAGAGTACACCGCGACGGTCGGGAAACCCAACATCTTCGCCGTACGAGCTACCCGAATCGCGATCTCACCGCGGTTTGCGATCAACACCGGGGGACGTTTTTTATATTCAAATTTCATCGCGCGTCCGAGCCCCCAGCTATAAAGGAATATTTCCGTGTTTACGGGACGGCGCCTTTTCGCGTTTGCCCTCAAGTAATGACAAAGCCTGAATTAAGCGTGCACGCGTGTGCACCGGATCGATCACCTCGTCGATGTATCCGAGTTCGGCCGCCTTATATGGATTTGCAAACTTCTCTTTGTACTCGGCAACGAGCTTCGCGCGAGCGGCGTCTAACTTGCCAGAACTCGTAGCTTCCGCGATTTCCTTGCGATACAAAATGTTAATCGCGCCATCCGGCCCCATCACCGCAATCTCGGCGTTCGGGTACGCAAGGTTCACGTCCGCACGAATGTGCTTCGACGCCATGACGTCGTATGCCCCCCCATATGCTTTGCGGGTAATAACCGTAAGCTTCGGCACCGTTGCTTCGGCATAAGCATAAAGCAGCTTTGCTCCGTGACGGATAATTCCGCCGTACTCCTGTGCGGTACCCGGCAAGAATCCTGGAACGTCGACAAAGGTCACGAGTGGAATATTGAAAGCATCGCAGTAGCGAACAAAGCGCGCGCCTTTGACCGAAGCGTTGATATCCAAGCAGCCCGCCAAGTGGGCGGGTTGGTTCCCCACCAGGCCGACGGTCTGACCGCCGAGACGGGCAAAGCCCACCACGATGTTCGGCGAGTACGCCGCATGCACTTCCAAGAAATCGCCGTCGTCGACAACGTCTTCAATCACGCCGCGAATGTCGTAAGGTTTGGTCGAAACATCAGGCAACAACTCGGAGATACGCGCGCACGGACGATCCACCGGATCGGTAACGCGTTTACGAGGCGCTGGATCCAAATTGTTCGAAGGTAAAAACTCCATCAAGCGACGAGCACCTTCGAACATCGCGCGTTCATCAGGATACACCAAATTCGCGACACCGCTCTTCTCGGCGTGCGTGTCCGCGCCACCCAGGTCTTCTTTAGTCACTTCTTCGTGCGTGACGGTCTTAATGACGTCGGGGCCGGTCACAAACATATACGAGGTGTCTTGCACCATCGCGACGAAATCCGTGATCGCCGGCGAGTAAACCGCACCACCTGCGCACGGACCCATAATCAAACTAATTTGAGGGATCACACCCGAAGCCTGAGTATTACGCCAGAAAATCTCGGCGTAACCACCCAAAGACTCGACGCCTTCTTGAATGCGCGCGCCGCCTGAGTCGTTCAAACCGATGACCGGCACGCCGGTTTTCAATGCGAGATCCATCACCTTACAAATCTTTGAAGCGTGCGCCGACGACAACGAGCCACCGAACACCGTAAAGTCTTGAGAGAAAATACAAACCTTACGGCCGTGAATCGTGCCGAATCCAGTGATCACACCGTCACCTAAAAACTTTTGCGACTCCATTCCGAAGTCGGTGCAACGGTGAGTGACAAACTTGTCCATCTCGACAAAACTGCCGGCATCAAGGAGCAAGTCGACCCGTTCGCGCGCGGTGAGTTTTCCCGCCTGATGTTGCTTCTGGATCCTTTCCGCGCCCCCGCCCAATTCGGCGAGACGCTCCCGTTCTTTCAAGACTTTTGACGCTTCTGACATATGCCGCGACTATACCACAGCTCACCCTAGACTCCAGTACTCGGCAAACTTTGCCCACCGCACCATTCTCATTCCTCTCGTCCATCATAAAAGGTAAAGTATTAGGATGACTCGTATCGAGTTTTCCCGCATTTGGGCCTTCATTTTCATCGCACTCCTCGCGCGCGTTACTACCGCGCCCGACACAGCCCATGCGAGCGGCATTTACATCGAAGGTGGAACCAGCGTGGGTAAGTTTGCAAACGGCGACTCCATGGTTCAGAAGTCTCTGGGTTCGCCAGGCCTGGGTTTTGTCGGCTCACTCAGTATTTATTTGCCGGTCACCTCGGTGAGCAACGTCGCTCACTTCGAACTCGGCATGCAAAACCGCTTTACCACCGCAAGCGATAGCTCGTCGGGCGCAAGCACCATGCTGTTCACTCCGAACATTGCCGCGCGATTTGAGTTCTGGCGCTTTTATGCTGGCGCAGGTTACGCACCAAAAGTGCTTGTGGATTTTAAGCCTTTTCAAGGCTCGACTGCTTACTTTATGGAAGGCGGTCTCATCTGGCGGGTCATTCCAGAATTCCAAATTGCGGCCACCGTCGCACTCGAATACGGCATTCCGGCTTCGGGCGGAGTTTCTCCGTCTCCAAGCACCGAGTACGGTCTTCGATTCCGATTTCCCCTCAATCCAAACGATTATGCCGGCGGGCATGCAGTGAGTTTCGACGGGTTCCGTTATCCTTTCGGCTTGATGAAATAGGCTGACCACAACGAAACTCATTCAAAAACCGTAGAACCCCCCAAAAAGTAAATCTACTTTGGGCTTCAGCCAAAGCTTGTCGCGAGTGAGGCAACTTATACCCAGTCGATCACCACCACGTCTGACAAAATCGTCGTGCTTAGGTGTGTTCCGACTGGCGCTCCGTAACCAGCCGCGTAAAGCTTAAAAAATTTTGCGGTTACATCAGTCACTATCCCTATCACTATTCCTAAAAATCATTTAGATTTAAGGAGATATGGAAAAGCTGAAAACACTCTTCAAATCCAAGGCTGATGCCCTCGCGGGCGAAATCAAAGACATCATCAAAGAACACGGCACCAAGAAAATCGGCGAAGTGCAGCTCGCGCAAATTTATCAAGGTATGCGCGGAATCACCGGCATGGTGTACGAGACGTCGCTCCTCGACGCTCAAGACGGAATTCGCTTTCGCGGCCACGCAATCGCCGATCTCCAAAAAAAATTACCTCACGCGGATGGCGGCCACGAGCCGCTTCCGGAAGGAATTTTCTACCTCATGCTCACCGGAGAGCTTCCGACCAAAGCCGACGTCGCAGAACTCAGTAAAGACTGGGCGGCTCGCGCACAAAATACTCCCGCGCACGTTTTCAAAGCGATCGACGCTCTCCCGATCAATACGCACCCGATGACTCAATACGTGGTCGGCGTGATGGCACTCCAAACCGAATCGATCTTTGCAAAAAAATACGCCGCAGGTGTAAACAAAAAAGATTATTGGTCGATTATGTTCGACGATTCGATGAACTTGATCGCTCGCCTTCCGGTCATCGCCGCTTACGTTTACAAGCGTAAGTACAAAGGCGGCGGAACGGTCAGCGTCGATCCGGCTCTCGACTGGTCGGCAAACTTCGCAAAAATGATCGGCTACGACAAACCGGGCTTCACCGATCTCATGCGCCTCTACTTTACGATTCATGCCGACCACGAAGGTGGCAACGTCAGCGCACACACTACTCACCTGGTGGGCTCTGCCCTCTCGGATGCATACCTCTCTTATGCCGCGGGAATGAACGGCCTCGCCGGCCCACTCCATGGCCTCGCTAACCAAGAAGTGATCAAATGGATTTTCGAAATGCAAAAATCGCTTGGCTCCGAGCAACCGACAGGCGAACAAATCGCAGCATATGTGCAAAAAACTTTGTCTGAAGGCAAGGTCGTTCCGGGCTACGGTCACGCAGTTCTCCGCAAAACCGATCCCCGTTTCACCGCTCAGCAAGAATTCGCGAAAAAATACATGCCGAACGATCCGCTCGTTCAAACCGTGTGGAAGATCTATGAGACCGTTCCGCCAATCCTCCAAAGCTTGGGTAAAATCAAAAACCCTTGGCCAAACGTGGATGCTCACTCGGGCGCTCTGCTCACTCACTACGGCATGAAAGATTACGAGTACTACACCGTGCTCTTCGGCGTTTCTCGCGCACTCGGCGTGCTTGCGGCCCTTTGCTGGTCACGCGCGCTCGGCTTCCCACTCGAGCGTCCGAAATCCGTGACCACCGAGAACGTCAAGGCCTGGCTTAAAGGTGTAGATACGATTTGGGACTAGTTGCTTCGCAACTCGCACCTAATCGTATCTACTTGAACTCACCTTCGTGGCTGGCACATACCAGCAGCGTGGACGAGTGCCTGATCCCGTTGTACATGCGCCAACAGTCTCGTCCGTTAAACTAAAACCTAATCGCGAATCGACTTCGCACATCGCGCCTGCGACAAACGTGCGCAAACGGCACGAATAATCCTGATACCCCGAAAACGTCCGCACCGGATCCATCAGCCAAGTCGGAGTGCCGTAGCCGACCGGTCCTTGATGATACCAAGGATCGCGCTTGATCATGCCTTGCACGGCAAGCATGCCCGCATTCGCGACAAACGCGCAACGATCCGCATCCTTCAGTCCGAGGCAAAACGACGGCATCTCGCTCGGCTTCGGCAATAAATCACGGATACGCGGCAAGCATTTCGCGGCTGCAAAGTAATCAGCTTCGCCTTCGACGTCGGTGTATCCCGGTGTGTACTCCCGATAGTCTTTTTTGTCGTCACTCACGAGCGCCGAGTACGAAATCGTATGTCCGAGCTCATGACAAAGCACCGCCGAAAGCTCGGTCGGATCGGTCATGGAATGAATCAACCGGATGTCGATCGTGTTGCCCTTGTAGAAAGTGCCCGATCCGGTTTTAGTGGGCTTAATCTTTTCGACCTTAAACCGATAAGTCACGGCGTTCAGCTCTCGAGCAAACTCCGTGTTAAGACGCGCGACGACCGCTTCTTCGACGTCGGTAAACGCAAATTTACCCGACAGTTCGATTTGACTCGACCACGCCGTTCCAGAAAACAGCAGTAACAGTAAGACCTGACGCACGAGCACTCTCTCCCAATGCAGCAAACGCAACATACGTCCGGCCTCGTCGTCCGTCAATGTTAAATACATTAAACTAATTTAATTAAAAAGATCAATAACATCCGCGATTTGGGGTGGCAGCCCAAAACTTGATCTGCCGGCTGATTGAACACAATCAACGCAAAGTGCGAAGCAAACAAAGAAATTTAGTATTTTGCCGTGAAAAAACACTTGTCGTTTGAGTGAAAATTCGGAATGTTTAACAAGTCGATGAGCAAAAAAAGAATCCTAATTGTAGATGATGACGCAAGTATTCGGGATGTCATGGAAGAAGTCCTCCTGAGCGAGGGCTTCGATGTCGACGTCGCCGAAAACGGCCAAGACGCAATTGACCGACTGCAAAAAGCTTTGAATCTTCCTGACTTAATTCTCGTGGATTTAATGATGCCTGTAAAAGATGGCGTGGGATTCCTTAAGGACCAGCAAAACATTCCTCGTTTGAAGACCATTCCTTCGGTCATCATGACTGCCGACGGTCAAATCGAATCCAAAATTAGGGAACTCGGCATCAAAGATTTTCTAAAAAAGCCAATCGACCTCGATCACTTCACGAATGCGGTAAAACGCCTCGTCGCTCCACACACGCTTTAGCTTAAACAATCCTTCCCTCCGTGATATAAAAATTGAAATGATTTTCAGGGATTACTCGAGCTTCTTGGAAAAACGCTTAAAGGCACTCGAAAAAAAGATGAATCAACTATCCGCTTCTTCGAACGGAGGCAAAGCGGTACGTTCCTTTCTCAGTACCAATCTCAACGTGGGCGGATTCTTTGAATCGGGATTCAGCGCGTTCGCTCAAGAGAGCGGCAATTTACAGCTTTCCATTTCGTCCATCGATGAAGACCTGGATGGAGTCCATAAGATCACGATGAAAGGACTGGAGTGAGCTTTAATCAAACCTCGTCCATCGTACGTAAATTTCAGGCTCTCACTATTGCAGTGGGCGTCTTCCTCCTTTTGGAGTCGGCCGGTACCTATATTTTCAGCAAAAACTATCTAGTCGACCTCGGCCGTTTGAATAAAATTTCGGTGATCATCGACCTCGCGTCGCGAGGCACAATCAACGTAACCTCGATGCGCGAAACTGTCGAAAAACTCGTTAACAACCCCGATCTCACGGTCAGACAGCTTGCGCCGGTCTATGAAATGAGCTACAAGCAGGCCAAGACGTCGATTGAAACCGCCCGCGACCAAATCAAAATCACGATGCGCTCTATCCACTTGCTGGACGATTCGCTGGCGTCACTTGAAGAACTGAACAAACACTCTAAACTCATTTTCAATCTTGCGGCTGACGGTAAAAAAAATCAATACGAAATTAAAAAAGAGTTTCTTCTCGTCAAACAATTCGCACTCGACATCAACGAATCGCTTCGCATCATCCAGTTTGAGGTCAGTAAAAAATCAAATGACATCTTTACCGGTGTCTACGACGCGAGATTCACTCCGTTCATCGTATCGCTCTCACTCGCGATTATCTTCTTTGTTTGCGTCCTTCTTTACGGCTTGCACACCACCCGCCATCTCAAGCGTTCGCTGTCAAACCTGCTCAACGCTACGGATAAAGTCGCTAACGGCGATCTGAGCATTCAGGTTCCGGTTCTCACCGGGGATGAGATCGGACGCCTTACCTACGCGTTTGATACCATGGTACGCAGCCTGGACAAGAGCATGAAGGAAGTTCAGAACACCATTCGCATTCGTGATGAATTCCTCTCGATCGCGTCACACGAGCTCAAAACCCCGATCACATCCCTGAAGATGCAACTGCAGTTCGCCCGCAAACAAATCAAGCTCGAAGAAAACGTCGTTCCGCCGCCGCAAAAACTCGCGCGTGTGTTTGATATCTCCTCGGCTCAAGTTGAGCGCCTCACTACGCTGGTGGAAGACTTACTCGACATCAGTCGGATCGAGGGCGGTAAACTCTCGTTTTCTTTCAGCGAGACCAACCTTTGCGACGTCATCACAAGCGTCCTCGAGCGTTTTGCAGATGCCTTGGCTGCAGCCAAGTGTACGCTCAAGGTCAATAACTGCAACCGGATCGACGTCTACTGCGATACATTCCGAATCGAGCAAGTGATCGTTAACTTGCTTTCAAACGCGATGAAATACAGTCCAGGCACGTTGATCGAAGTCACGACCAGCGAGGGTAACGGCGTCGCAAGGCTCACCGTACGAGACCATGGCATCGGGATCTCGCCCGAGAAGCACGATCTCATCTTCAATCGCTTCGAACGCGTTTCATCGGATCAAAACATTAGGGGATTAGGATTGGGTCTCTATATCTCGAAACAGATCGTCGAAGCACACCGAGGCCGTATCTACGTCGAGAGCGCCATCGGCAAAGGATCAATCTTCACGGTCGAGTTGCCTCTTGCCAGCGCACCCGAAAGTCCTGGCCTACAAGCTTAAGGCGCGCGGACTAAGCGGCTTCGCCGCCGCCCTTACCGGCCACTTCATCTTCGCGACCGAGCTTACGCTTATCGAGGCCGTATTTCTCGACCTTCATGATGAGACCCGCGCGCGAAATGCCGAGCTCTTTGGCAAGCTTCGACTTGTTCCACTTCGTACGGCGCAAGCCTTCTTTGATCATCGCTTTTTCGAGTTCTTCCATCGCGTCTTTGAGTTTGCCGGCAAACTTCACCGACATGCCTTTACCGCTACCGCCGCCTGGAGCTGCGTCGCGGATTTGCTGAGAAAGCAATTCCGGTCCGATCTTGGTTTCAACACCCGAGAGGACCACCAGACGTTCGATTTCGTTTTCAAGCTGACGGATGTTACCCGGCCAGTTGTAGTCGAAGATTTTTTCAAGCGCGCGAGAAGTGAGTTGCTTCAAAGATACTTCTTTTTCTTTGCAGCTCTTGAGCAAGAAGTGGTCGACCAACACCGGGAGATCTTCTTTGCGTTCACGGAGAGCCGGTACTTGAATATTGATCACATTGATGCGGTAGTAAAGGTCTTCGCGGAACGTGCCTTCTTCGATCATCGACTTGAGGTCGCGGTTCGTCGCCGCAATCACGCGCACTTCCACTTTCTTCTCGTCCGTACCGCCCACCGGGATCAAAGTCCCTTGCTGGAGGATTCGGAGAAGCTTTACTTGCATGGCGAGAGTCATATCGCCGACTTCATCTAGGAACAACGTCCCGTTGTGAGCGACTTCAAAAAGACCCTTTTTGTCTTTGATCGCGCCGGTGAACGAACCTTTGACGTGACCAAAGAGCTCGCTATCGAGCAAGTTTTCGTTAAACGCCGAGCAGTTTACGGTAACGAAGCTTCCGTTCTTACGCGGAGAATTGAAGTGGATCGAACGAGCGATCAATTCCTTGCCGGTACCGTTCTCACCTTGAACTAGCACGGTCGCTTCCGACGCCGATACTTTATCGAGCATCGAGTAGAGCTCTTGCATCGGTTTTGACTTCCCGATCATTTGGTTATAACTGTAGCGATTTTCGAGTTGGTTCGAGAGCGCGTTAATGCGCGCTTCACGTTTAGAAATTTCTGTGTGGAAAGTCGTGATCTCTTGCGCGACGAGATCGATCATCTCGTGGAAGTATTTTACTTCCGATGGAGCGAGTACTTTCATCTTGTGAGCGGCTTGCTCGAAGAGTTCCGCGTCCATACCGAGTTTTTCGATTTCGGCTGCGGCCGCGGTGATGTGTTTCGCGTCCGGAGCGGATTCAACATGGCAATAAGCGATCACGGCGCCCAAATATTCACCGTCGAGAACAACCTTAGAGGCAAACACCTTCTCGAAACCGAACGGTCCCTTGGCGATCAGATGGTTATCCTTCATTTGCGAGAACTGATCCGAGGTTTCACGGAAGAAGTTGAGCACGCAATCACGGCCGGCTTCTTTCGGGAGCAAGTTCGCGCACAATGGGTTCTTAAACTCGCGTTGCCGATCGTATGGATCGTAGTTGCGGACCACTCCGCGCTCATCCAGGAAAAAGACTTCGGCGTGAAACCACTGTCCGATAATCTGCTGAAGCTTACGGATGACGTGAATATGTCTCAGTTCGTCCCAATTAATCATAAGTTCTCCTGTCTAACTAATCGTCAAAAGTCAGACAAAACTTTAGTCAGGACTGTAAAATAATTGGTCAGAGCAATTTTTGGCGGAAAAACTCAAAAACCCGAGGTTGCAACCACTTCTGCACGCCTACCCACTTTTCGAGGATATCTCCCTTGGGTCCGATGAAGTAGGTTTCGGGGTATTGATATGAACCCATCCGTTCGGCAAATTTATGGTCAGGGTCGTGCAAAAGGATGAAGTTCGGTGGTAGGTTTGCTCCCTTATCCGGCAAAATTTCCTTCGACTCCTCAAGCGTCGGATCAAGACTTACGGCAAGAATACGGAGCGGTTTCTCGAACTGAACGGGCTTTCCGTCGGCGTTTTTATGATCGTTCACAAAGCGCGCAAATGAGACCAGAACCGGGATTTCGTCGGTACAAGGCGCGCACCACTTAGCCCAGAAGTGCAAGAGGAAGTACTGTCCCTGCACATCTTTTAAACTGGATTGATTGATCCTGGCGATCTCTTGGTAAATCGCTTCACCATGCACGGCTTTCTTATTTGGACCGAAATATGCCGTCAAAGCTATGACAATGACTGCAAACAGGCCTAAAACGCCTATCTTCTTCATCTTTTCACCTCTTGTAACCCCGTTCACCCCACTTTATCATATATATATGGAAGGTCGTTCCCTTCTTTTAAATGCGTCGTTTCAGCCCCTCCAGGTCATTTCCTGGCAAAAGGCGTTGCAGCTATTCTTCTCCGGTAAAGTCGAAGTAGTCGAAGCCTCCGATAAAGTGATCCGCTCGGTCTCACTTCAGATTCCCATGCCTCTCGTGATTCGCTTGCTCAAATACGTGCCGCAAAAGACTCGTCGGAACATCGTGCGTTTTACCCGCAACAATATCTTTCTCAGAGACCACTACACTTGCCAATACTGCGGGAACAAACCGGCTTTTAGCCAGCTCACCATGGATCATGTCGTGCCGGTCGTTAAAGGTGGCACCAAATCGTGGGAAAACATCGTGACCGCGTGCCGGGGGTGCAACCTCCGCAAAGGCGGACGCACGCCGGACGAGGCAAGCATGCGTCTCAAACAGCAGCCCAAGCAACCTCTCTGGCTTCCGTTCATGGGCTTGAATATCGATTTCACCAGTAGCCCGGAATACATTCGCATCTTGGTTAAAAACTACACCGGCGACGGTGAAGATGACGACGACATAGACATCTAAAGGCCAACTTCCTTGAGCGAACTCGAACCTCAGCACCACGTTGTCGATCTGATTGAGTTCTATGCGGGTGGAGCGGTCTCCCAACGCAATTTGGACCTCATTAAACACCGGGTCGAAAAGAAAGTTGCCTACCAAAAGGACAACGATCTTAAAATTTTCGTGAGCTACCGGGAAGCGCTTAAGGAACTCGCACTGATCCACCGCAAGCGTGTTTATCAGCCGACCATTTATCAGAATTTTACGAATCCAATCTTCAAGCAGCTAATGCAGCTTCAACCGAAGGATTTGTTGATTCTCCTGTCCGAACAGCGCTATGGCATGCCGGACGAAGAGCTTTCGATCATTATCGAAGTCTCGAAGGAACACATCTTGTTCCGTCGCAATCAACTTGCCGAGATGGTCACTCATAAACGCGATGAACTCAAAAAAGTTTGCACTGCTCCAGTCGCGACGCTGTCCGAAGAAAACAAATCCTCCCAGAATTCTCATAAAAACATCTCAGAGCGATTCCGCTCCTTACCCCTCCCCGCGCGCTTCTTAATCGAAACCGGAATGGTGTTAAGCGTACTCATTTTCTTGATGTGGCTGATTCCGGAGGTTCGCAACCGCTATGAAAACTCGATTCAAAAACGGATTAACGATTACTTGATCGAATCCACGATCTCGGACGCCCCAGCACCAGAAGGCACGTCGAAGTCTCCGAAAATCGTGCAGCCTCCACCTGAAGAGACCCGTGTTGCAGATACCGACGAACCAGATGTTAAAATCGAAGACGCAAAAAGCAAAAAGCCGCTCAAAGTAAACGACGGCGAGACCTGGCGTTTTTCTTTTACCGGTACCGGCACCAACGACATTACGACTGAGATTCAAAACATCTTGAAAAAAATCGGGCAGGATCAAGTCAAGTCCACCGTATCACCGGGCGGGATTCAATTCGACTTCTACATTCCAACCAAGGAGCTCGCCAACCTGAAGAGCAGTCTCGAGCAAATGACGGCTGTATTGCAGCGTAAGGCCAAGTCAAACTCGCCGGACGCTCCGACGCCGATCAGCATGAGCTGGTATAAAAAGAAGAACATGATCGGCCGCAAGATCAATGCAGGTCACGTCGAAGTTGTGATTTGGGTCAGCACACTTTAGCGCTGGGCTTTCAATAACAGCAAATGCCCCATCACCACATCAGGGGTCAACTTTTCGATCATGAGCCCGCTAAAACGTACGGGAGCCAAGTTATCCGGGACGATGTTTGCGTCCGAAGTCATCATCATCGCTGCAATCGGATAGAACAGAGGGTGCTGGCCGTTGAACGTTGTCGCCTCGTCTCCGCCGTACTTTCCGTATGCAGTCGGATCGGTGGCAAAGAGATCGGTTCCAGATGATTTGATGCCGTACCCTGAAACGTTAAACCAATGTCCGCCCACCACTCTGCCGTTCGAAATTCGCTTGGCGACGGCAATTACCTCGTAGCCGGCATTTAGGCCATCAATGATATCCTGGATGGTCGGCTTACGACGCTCGAGCGTGTAGTAAGGAATACCCGAAATGGTCTCACCATCCATGGTAAAGTCCGTGCCGTAAGCAAAATCGTCGTTAGCGATGAACTTGATCTGAGAATGAGTGTAACCCGATTCAGTGTAGATATCGGAGATGCAACGGAAAGCATCATGAATATACGTCCCTCTTTTTGCATCTGATTTACATCGCTTCACCAAATCACTGAGCGTTTGGTTGGAATCGATCGTCTTTGCATCCAGATCGACACCGACAACTTTCAAATCCGGCGCAACTTTACGATAAATTTTTTGATTATAAAATGCTGTTCCAATTGCGGCAGGCTCACAAAAGCCCGTGGTGCGATTGGCGATACGTCCGTATGCGGCCAAGGTACCCGGGTCGTTTTGCCATACGTAGGCTGGGGGCGCTTGATTTAGCCATTGCTGGTACTGAGCATTCTTTACCGGCTTGGTCCACGTCGTGATCGGGAACACCAACGCTTGCGCGGCAGAGGAAAGAACGGAGCTGATCATCAAAAGAAGGAATAGCTTTATCGTCACCGACGCAAATAATACACATAAGCTATTTATTTCGCAATCCTTCAATCGATGCGATTGATTCTGCCGACCGAGAGTGCACTAAGCGCAGCTTCGGACGTTCATGTGTTGGAGGCTGTGTTTGATTGGGCCGCGAAGAACTACTTATCGCCAGTCTTTTTCTTAGCAGCTGGAGCTTTTTTAGTCGTTGCCGCTTTATTTGCCTTCTCAGCTTTTGGAGCTGCGTCTTTTTTAGCCGTTTTTTTACCGCCGCCGAATACTTTACGCATTTTGCTGAACGGGTCAGTTGCCTGAACACCAGTTGCTTCAGTGTCGCTTTCTGGTTTGTCAGAAGCTTTGACCTTCTTCTTGCGGTCGAGTTTTGGACCGTCAACAAGCTCGATCAAACACATTTTTGCAGCGTCACCCCAACGAGTTTCTGAGATCTTCACGATGCGGGTATAACCGCCATTACGTTTCTCATAGCGCTTAACGAGATCGGTGAAGAGTTTTGCCACTACTTCTTGGTCGCGCGTGCGATCGAAGCACAAGCGGCGCGCATTGAGGGTGTCGCGCTTAGCAAGCGTGATCAACTTCTCGGTTACGCGACGAGCTTCTTTCGCCTTTTGAATCGTTGTTACGATCTGTTCTTGTTTAATGAGGTTATTACCCAGATTCTTCAACATCGCATTACGATGTGAAGTGTTCCTACCAAATTTTCTACCGGATACATTGTGGTTCATACTATCTATTCCTTTACGTAGTAATAGCCCCCGCTAGGTTGCTATTCTTCGTCGATCTCGTCGTCGCCGAAGTCTTCGTCATCGCCGAAGTCTTCGTCGCCCATAGCACCTTCAGCTGTCTCAGCCATCGGTGTTACTGGTTTGGTGGACGCAGCACCCTGTGTTGGTGGCACGAAACCATCAAGCTTCATACCGAGGCTCAAGCCCATTTCGCCCAAGATTTCTTTGATCTCGTTCAAGGACTTGCGGCCAAAATTTTTAGTCTTAAGCATTTCCGCTTCAGTCTTCTGAACGAGTTCATAGATGTAGCGGATGTTTGCGTTTTGCAAACAGTTCGCAGAACGAACTGAAAGCTCAAGCTCTTCTACTGAACGATACAAGTTCGGGTTGAACTGAGTACCCTTTTCAGTTTGCACTTCTGCAACGGTTTCTGGCTCTTCTTCGAAGTTCAAGAATACTGAAAGTTGGTCTTTCATGATTTTTGAACCGAGCGCAACTGCATCGTCTGGTTTTACAGATCCGTCAGTCCACAACTCGAGAGTCAATTTGTCGTAGTCGGTACGCTGACCGACACGGCTTTGTGTAACGTTGTAGTTCACACGGCGAACAGGAGAGAAGAAGCTATCGACTGGAACCCAACCGACTGGCAAATCTGCGCTTTTGTTATTTTCCGCAGCACGATATCCACGTCCCATTTCCACACGAATTTCAGCCTTGAAATTAATTTTGCCTTCAACAGTACAAATCTTTTGGTCTTTATTCATCACTTCGACTTGGTCAGAAACGATGATGTCTTTTGCAAATACTTCGCCCGGACCTTGAATATTCAAGGTCACAGTTGCTTTATCAGTGTGCAGCTTGAAGCGAATTTCTTTAAGATTCAAAATGATTTCGACGACATCTTCACGAACGCCTTCGAGAGTAGAAAACTCGTGCACTACTCCATCGATTTTAATCGCAGTGATCGCCGCACCTTGAAGTGACGACAACAACACGCGACGAAGAGAGTTCCCTAAAGTAAGCCCGAAACCACGCTCCAATGGACGCGCGATGAATTTGCCGTAGGCCTGAGTCAGAGTCTCTTTCTCGACATCGAGGGCTTTCGGCTTAATCAGGTCTCTCCAGTTTTTTTCGATCATATACATTCTCCGTAAGGGTTTTTAAGCGCTTAAAAATTAAATCAGTAAACCAGACTCACTCCGGTGTAGTTGGCCTGGCCGAGGCCACCAACCGGAGTGAGATAAACACTATTTAGAATACAATTCGACGATCAAACGCTCCTCGATCGGAGCGGTGATATCGTCGCGTGCTGGGAGATCGCGCACTGTTGCTTTGAAATCAGCAGGGTTCATTTCGAGCCACTGCGGAATTTCGCGGCGTTTTGATGCTTCGATTGCAGTCTTGATCTGAACTGCGTTGCGGCTTGCCTCACGAATCACAACCACGTCGCCTTTTTTAAGTTCAAGGGATGGGATGTTGACGCGTTTGTTGTTCACGGTGAAGTGACCGTGGCGAACAAGTTGGCGTGCTTCCGCGCGGCTGTTTGCGAAGCCGGCACGATAAACGATGTTATCGAAACGACGCTCAAGCATGTTGAGGAAATTTTCGCCGGTGATTCCACGCTGGCGATCAGCCTTCGCGAAGAGGTTACGGAATTGCTTCTCGAGCAAACCGTACATACGGCGAACTTTTTGCTTCTCACGAAGTTGAAGTCCGTATTCTGAGAACTTGATGCGGCCTTGGCCGTGTTGCCCTGGTGGGTATGCGCGACGCTCGAACGCACATTTTTCAGTGAAACAACGATCGCCCTTCAAAAAGAGCTTCTGGTTTTCACGACGACAAAAACGACAAACTGAACCCGTATAACGTGCCATGATCAGTTCTCCTTATACGCGACGGCGCTTAGGTGGCCGGCAACCGTTGTGTGGGATTGGCGTTGTATCTTCGATGTAAGTCACGCGAATGCCCGCCATCGAAATCGCACGAAGTGCTGATTCACGTCCTGAACCAGGACCGCTCACGTAAACGCTCACGCTGCGAAGACCGAGGTCATACGCTTTGCGCGCTGCTTCCTCTCCCGCTACCTGAGCTGCGAAAGGAGTGTTCTTGCGTGAACCACGGAAACCTTTGTGGCCCGCGCTCGACCACGCAATGGCGTTACCCATTTGATCGGTCAAGGTGATAATCGTGTTGTTGAAAGTTGAAAGAACGTAAGCTTTGCCGGTCGACACGCCTTTTTTGGCTGAAGACGTCGGAGCTTTTACTACGCCCGCTGCTTTCTTTTCTGCGCCCGCTTCTTCAGCTGCGGCAACTGGTTTTTCTGCTGCTTTAGTTTCGCTCATAAATCACCGATTATTTCATTGATTTGATGGACTTCTTACCAGCGATCGCAACTGCTTTACCCTTACGAGTACGTGCGTTCGAGTGAGTACGCTGACCGCGCACTGGGAGTCCTTTTTTATGACGAATGCCGCGATAACAACCAAGGTCTACGAGACGCTTGATGTTCATGCTGACATCCCGGCGAAGATCGCCTTCTACTTTAAGATATTTGTCGATGAATTCGCGAATTTTCGCGACTTCGGGTTCTGACAGATCTTGAATTTTTTTATCGAAATCAATCGAAGCTGATTCCAAAATTTTCTTCGCTGTTGAACGGCCAATACCTAAAATATAGGTAAGGCCAATCTCAGCGCGCTTGTTCTTCGGCAAGTCGGTTCCTGCAATACGAGCCACAATGTACCCTTTCTTTAAGAAATGAAAAAAATGTGCGTGGATACAATGAATTATTCGGACTGACCAATCTTGTCAAGTCCGAAACTCAAACTTTCCCAACACAACTCCGGTTTCAGTTGAATTAGCCTTGGCGTTGTTTATGACGTGGGTTCTCGCAAATGATGCGGACAACGCCTTTACGCTTAACGACTTTGCACTTAGTGCAAATCTTCTTTACTGATGTACGGACCTTCATTTCATGCTCCTAGCGCCATCTCCAATGTATGGATGGACGCAGTATACCCCGTTAAGGGTATTGTTTTTTAGACACGTTTTACAGGCTCCGCTCTTAAACCATCAGGTTTAAACCTAACAGATACCCTTTGAGGAAGGGTATAGAGAGGAAACTGCCCTGTCAGTGCAAAAGCCGGCTTTCGGGTTTAAGCGTCCCTGGGCCGCGTCTCAGTGGTTAGATACGCCACTGTTACTACTTTGCGCGATAGGTAATTCTGCCGCGTGTTAAATCATATGGGGACAGTTCTACGGTGACTTTGTCACCAGGTAAGATTTTGATGTAGAACATTCGCATCTTACCGCTAATGTGAGCTAGAACTTGATGGCCATTTTCGAGTTGCACCTTGAACATTGCGTTCGGAAGGGGCTCTAAGACCGTCCCTTCCATTTGGATTGCTTCCTCTTTTTGGCTCATACACTCCCTAAACAAACTGTTTAAAACTTCGTTAAAATTTCGTTGCCCGTCTCGGTGATCGCCACAGTGTGCTCAAAATGAGCTGACCATGCCTTATCTACCGTTATTGCAGTCCAACCGTCGGCCAAAACCTTAACTTCCGGCTTTCCGGCGTTAATCATCGGTTCTATCGCAAGCACCATACCAGGCTTTAAAATAATACCTTTCCCCTTGATCCCAAAGTTCGGAACTTGGGGATCTTCGTGAAGACTGCGACCAATGCCGTGACCAACAAATTCTCTTACCACGGAATAACCAAACTGCTCAACATAATTCTGGATTGCTGCACCGATATCGAACAAATGATGGCCGGGTTTGCACTCTTCGATACCGAGCTGAAGACTTTTCTCAGTAGTTTCAACCAGTTTCATTGTATCAGCGGCGACCTTGCCGACAGGGTAAGTTTTGGCTGAATCACCGTACCAGCCGTTCAAAATCACCCCAAAATCACAGCTCACGATGTCTCCGTCCTTCAAAATCCGCTTTTTGGATGGAATTCCGTGCACAACCTCTTCGTTTAAGGAGACGCAGAGAGTGGCGGGAAAGCCGTTATAACCTTTGAACGCAGGTTTGGCTCCAAGCTCTTTGGTTCGAGTAAACGCGTAAAGGTCGAGGTCAGAGGTCGACGCACCTGGCTTAGCGAGGTCTTTGAGCTCATGCAAAATCTGTCCGACGATCGCGCCGGCTTTCCGCATTTGTTCAACTTCGGACTTGGATTTTAACTGCACCATAAATATACGCTGACTTCTATTTCCGCAATGTAACTCGAATTACGACGCTCGAATTTTAGCGTCGATCAGCTTGAAAACTTCTTTTGGATTTTGAGCACCGTTCAGGTGCACAAAATTTTTATTCTTCCGATAGTGATCGATCACCGGCGTGGTTTGTTTTTGATAAACATCGATGCGCTTCTCGACTACATCCGCGCGGTCGTCGTCACGCTGATAGAACTCGCAAGGACCTACCGGATTTTTTTGGCAACGTTCGTTGGCGATCGGCGTACCCAATTGATCGAGACTGATCACCCGGTTACAGTTCTTACAGGTGCGCCGGCCCGAAAGGCGCTTCACAAGCAGGTCTTTGTTAACATCAAAAAAGAAAACTCCGCCCAGCTTCAACCCGAGTTCTTCGAGCAACTGATCGAGAGCCACCGCCTGCGGTTCGGTACGAGGGAACCCGTCCAAGATAAAACCCATCTTGATATCCGGTTGTTTGAGACGGTCTCGGATCAAATTGATCACGACCGCATCAGGCACATACTCACCACGGTCCATGAAACCTTTTGCTTCTATTCCCACTTCGGTTTTTTGCGCGATCGCCGTCCGAAACATATCTCCAGTCGACAAGTGCACAACTCCGTACTGGTCCTGCAAAAGTTTGGACTGGGTTCCTTTGCCGGAACCCGGTGGTCCGATAAACAAAATATTCATGTATAAGCCGCGCGACCCTTCACGCGAGCATGCTTCATGAAACCTTCGTAGTTACGAGAAAGCATGAATGTTTCGATTTGTGCGACTGTATCCAGCGCCACTCCCACCAGGATGAGTACCGAAGTACCACCGAAGTAGAACGGAACTTTCAAAGTTTCGGACATGATGGTCGGGAGCACGCAAATCGCCGCGATATAAACCGCGCCGCTCAAGGTCAAACGGGTGAGGACGTAATCGATGTAACGAACGGTGTTTTCGCCCGGACGAATACCCGGCACGAATCCACCGTATTTTTTGAGGTTATCCGCGACGTCTTCAGTCTTGAACACCACAGCGGTGTAGAAGTAGCAAAAGAAGAAGATCAAACCGACGAAGAGGATCTCATAGAGCCATCCGCCCGGAGAAAGCCAGCTCGACACCGTCTGCAACACACCTGCGGCCACGAATGTACCGATGGTTGCCGGAAACATAAGGAGTGACGACGCGAAGATTGGCGGGATCACACCTGACGTATTGAGCTTGAGCGGAATGTGCGTGTTCTGACCACCGTAAACCTTACGGCCGACGACGCGTTTAGCATAGTGAACCGGAATACGGCGAGAAGCACGTTCGAAAAAGATGATGATGAAAAACACTGCCGCGATCAACGCTGCAACAAGGATCAATTTGCCAATGTTGAGTTCACCGCTGCGGAGGAGCGAAAATGCGCTTGAAATCCCTTGAGGGATGCGAGCCGCGATACCGGCAAAAATGATGATCGAAGTACCGTTACCGATACCGCGTTCAGAGATCTGCTCGCCCAACCACACGAGGAACATCGTGCCACCGGTGAGAGTGATCGTTGTCATCAGTTTGAAAGCAAAGCCCGGCTCGAGAACAACCGGAGGATTGCTGTAAGCTTGCAATGTCGTTGCGATACCGAAACCTTGCACGAAGCAAAGAATCACGGTGCCGTAACGAGTGTACTGCGTGATTTTCTTACGGCCCTGCTCGCCTTCTTTTTGGAGCTCGGCCAAGTAAGGAACCATCACGGTCAAAAGTTGGAAAATAATCGAACTCGAGATGTAAGGCATGATCCCGAGAGCGAAAATACTGAAACGTTCGAGGGCGCCGCCGCTGAACAGGTTGAACCAACCGAAGATGGTTCCTTGCATGTTCGCGAATGCGGCTTGAAGTGCAGCACCATCAACACCTGGAGTTGGAATGTGAACTCCGAGACGATAGATCGCGAGCGTGACCAACGTGAAGATGATCTTATTACGTAGTTCTGGAATTTTGACTAAACCGGGTGCACCTGACATGTCTGTTCCTCAAATCTGAATTGAAAGATATTGGCTGGATTAGTTTAACTTTAGTTGAATGAATCCCGCTAGTTCATTTTGATTGTTCAAGAAAAAAAGGTATGGCTGGAGGATCCAACCATACCCCTTTCGTTTAACCTTTGTATAGATTACTTCGCTGCGGCTGCTTTCGCGACTTTTGCCGGGCGAGCTGCTGGAGCTGCGACTTTAACGATTTCGACTGAACCGCCTGCTGCAGTAACTTTCTTGCTCGCAGATTCAGAGACGCGATGAGCTTTGATCTTGAAGGTACGGGTGATTGCACCGTTACCCAGGATCACAAGACGCTCTGCATTCTTACGTGCCAAGCCAAGTTCTTGAAGAACCGTCAAATTCAATTCCTTCAACTCTGAAGGAATTTTTGACTCGAGATCAGACAAGTTCACTGCTGCGTGGTTACGCGCGTGATAGTTTTTGAAACCACGTTTAGCCAAACGACGGTAAAGTGGAGTTTGACCACCTTCGAAGCCCGGGCGAACTGAACCGCCTGAACGTTGAAGCTGACCTTTGTCACCTTTACCCGCTGTAGGTCCAAGACCCGATCCTGAACCGCGACCCAAACGTTTACGTTGTGAGCTCGATCCGCGTTGTGGTTTTAATGTATTAAGTTTCAACATAAATTCTCCAAATACCTAAGCTTAATTGTCTGCAACGATATCGAGAAGGTGAATGACCTTCTTTACCATGCCGCGAACTGAAGGAGTGTTTTCCAAGCTTACTTCCTGGTGACGCTTCTTCAATCCAAGGCCCTTTAAACAGGCGCGTTGGTTCGGGTTACAGGCGATACGTCCTTTTTTGAGGCGAATCACTAGACCTTTACTTTTTGTCTCTTTTGTTTTTGTTGCCATAAATTTCCGTTAAACCGTTAGGTTTACCTCTTAATAATTACTGAAGGTCTGCTACCGTCTTACCGCGAGCTTTCGCGATGTCGGACAAACTACGAAGCGATTTGAGGGCTTCGAAAGTCGCGCGAACGACGTTGTGCGGGTTATCACGACGAAGAGACTTGGTGAGAATGTTCTTCACGCCAGCTGCTTCAAGAATCGCGCGAATCGCAGAACTTGCGATCACGCCCGAACCTTCTGGAGCCGGTTTCATGAGAACCGAGCTTGCTCCGAAGGTACCTTTAACTTCGTGTGGAATGGTTGTTCCGTGGAGGGGAACACTCACAAGTGCTTTGCGTGCGCGTTTGCCGGCTTTTTTGATCGCTTCTGGAACTTCGGTAGCTTTACCGAGACCCACGCCGACCTGGCCTTTTTTATTCCCGACGACGACAATCGCAGCAAAACTAAAGCGACGACCACCTTTAACCACTTTTGCACAGCGGTTGATGTGAATTACTTTATCTTCGAACTCTTGCTCGACTGCGTCTTTCGCGTCTCTTCTATTGTCGTTATATCCTGCCATGTATATGACCCCTTAATGTTTCCCGTCACCTATTGAGGGAAACCGGTTAATAATTCCAGTTTAGAATTGAAGACCTGCTTCGCGAGCAGCGTCTGCCAATGCTTTAATTTTGCCGTGATACAAGTAACCGCCGCGATCGAACACGACGGTTTTAACGCCTTTAGCTTGAGCGCGCTTAGCGATCAACTGGCCAACTTGTTTAGCGCCTTCGATGTTCGCGCAAGATTTGATCAAATCTTTCTCAGTTGTAGAAGCAGCTGCCAAAGTGTGAGCTTTTGCATCGTCTACCAATTGAGCGTAAAGATTTGCGTTTGATCGAAACACCACAAGGCGTGGTCTCTCAGCTGAACCGAAAATCTTCGAGCGAATGCGTTTCTTGTGCTTAAAACGGATCTTTTGCTTATTGCTTGTTTTTTTACCGATTTTTGTCGCCATAAATCACCTGTTACTTAGCGCCTGCTGCTGCTTTACCAGCTTTGCGGATAATATGTTCGTTGGTGTAACGGATACCCTTACCTTGATAAGGTTCAGGTGGTTTTACACCGCGAATTTTGTCGGCTGTGAGACCGAGAAGTTGTTTGTCAGCTCCGGTCAACACCACGTGAGTGTTCGCGTCCACTTTGCCTTGAATACCTTCAGGCAATTTGAAATCAACCGGATGCGAGTAACCGACAGTCATAGAAAGGACGTTGCCTTTCATCGCTGCACGATAACCGACGCCGACGATGTCAAGCTCGCGAGTGAAACCGGTAGAAACGCCGGTCACCATGTTGTGGATCTGAGTACGGACGACTCCTTGAAGCGCGCCTGCAGCTGCAACGCCTTCGTTGCGGGTTACTTTAATTTCCGCGCCTTCAACTTTAACAGTGATGCCTTTTGGAAGGTCAAAGCTCAGCTTGCCTTTTGGTCCTTCGACTTTCAGGAGTTGACCTTTGATATCGATCTTAACGCCTGAAGCGACTTTAATTGGGGTTTTACCTACGCGTGACATAAATTACCAAACCTCACAAAGGATTTCGCCGCCCACTTTCTGTTGAGCTGCTTTTTGACTCGCCAAAACACCTTTAGAAGTAGAGAGGATCGAAATACCGATGCCGCCCAAAACTTTAGGTACGGTGCCGCCGCCGGTGTATTTACGCAAACCCGGCTTAGACACGCGACGGATACCGCGAATTACGCTTCCGCCTTCGTCGTCGTACTTGAGATAAACTTTCAAAGAAACCTTACCGCTATCATCGCGAATCAAGCGGAAGTTCTTAATATAACCTTCCTCTTTAAGAACGCGTACGATGTTAGCTTTCAAGCGAGAAGCCGGGAGTTCCACTTTCTCGTGTTTTTCCATCGCTGCGTTGCGGATTCTGGTCAACAAATCTGCTACTGGATCAGTCATGCTCATAATCTTTTACCTCTTACCAACTAGACTTCGTTACGCCCGGAAGCAGGCCTTTTACGGCCAGGTTACGGAAGCAAAGACGACACATATTGAACTTACGCAAGTAAGCGCGTGAGCGACCGCACAGTGGGCAGCGGTTCTTTTGCCGAGACTTGAACTTCGGCGTCGTGCCAATTTTTACCATTTTACATTTCTTAGCCAATTTTAGTTCTCCTTAAAGTTGTCAAACCGTTAGGTTTGCATTCCTACTTGCGGAACGGCATGCCCATCTCAGTGAGCAAAGCGCGTGCGTGTTCGTTAGTTTTTGCAGAAGTGACGATCGTGATCGTCATACCGCGTACCGCATCAACGGTATCGTAGTTAATTTCTGGGAAAATGATCTGCTCACGAACACCGAGTGAGTAGTTACCACGGCCGTCAAACGCTTTCGGGCTGATCCCTTTGAAGTCACGAACGCGTGGAAGCGTTACCGACACCAAACGGTCGAAAAACTCGAACATGCGCGCGCGGCGAAGAGTTACTGCAACCGCAACCGCGTTGCCCTTACGGACTTTGAACGCTGCGATCGCTTTCTTAGCGCGAGTCATGATTGGCTTTTGGCCAGAGATCGCCATGATGTCGTTCATCGTGCTGTCGAGAACTTTCGGGTTACCGATCGCTTCTTTGACTGCGCAGTTGATGACGATCTTCTCGATCCTCGGCACTTGCATCACGTTCTTGAAACCGAATTGTTTCATGAGTGCCGGAACCACTACTTTTTGGTAGTGCTTTTGCATGTTGAGAACGCCAGACGCCGGAGAAACTTGAGTTTCGCCTTCGCCAGCCATTTTCAATGCGTTAGGGAGTGCGCCCTTCTCACGCTTTTGCTTCTTTTCTTCCTTAGGAGCTGCTGTTTTTGGCGCTGCATCTGCCTTTGGTTTTGCTTCTTTAGTGTCTTTTGCGTCTGCCACGTTCAGTCCTCCAGATTACTTCTTAGCGGCTGTCTTTTCGACAAGCTCGCCTTTTTTACCGCGGGTGAACTTAGTCGCACGGGTTGGTTTCTTAGTTGTTGGGTGAAGAAGCTGTACGTTCGAGTAGTGAACACCTGCTTCTTTAGAGTTAATCCCGCCTTGAGGATTAGTCTGAGTCGGCTTCACGTGACGCTTAACCATGTTAACGCCTTCGATAGTGAGCTTCATGTCTTTGATGTTGACCGCGAGGACTTTGCCTTGCTTGCCTTTGTCCTTGCCAGCCATCACCTGAACCATGTCGTTTTTACGAATAAAAAGTTTTGTACTCATGATCTTTAATCCTTAAATCACTTCCGGAGCGAGGGAGATGATCTTCATGAAGTTTTTAGCGCGAAGTTCGCGGGCAACTGGTCCGAAGATACGAGTTCCGACTGGCTCGTTTTGTGGGTTAATCAATACCGCCGAGTTATTATCAAAGCGGATGTAGCTACCGTCGTTACGGTTAATTTCTTTTGTGGTGCGGACGATCACGGCTTTCATGATGTCACCCTTCTTAACTTTAGAGTTAGGGGATGCGTCCTTCACGGATACGACGATGATGTCACCGATAGATGCGTACTTACGGCGTGTACCGCCAAGCACCTTGATACACATTACTGAACGTGCACCGGAGTTATCAGCAACATCGAGACGTGTTTGCATTTGAATCATAAAATTATCCTTTCACCAAAACTTCGCCGGAAGCTTTACGCAAAATCTTTTGGAGCGCCCAGCGCTTGTCGCGGCTCAATGGACGCGATTCAATGATAGTCACCAAGTCACCGATTTTTGCGGTGTTCTTTTCGTCATGAACTTTGAACTTGTTGCGTTTAGTAATGAACTTGCCGTAGGCACCGTTCTGAACACGACGTTCGATGCTGACTACACAAGTCTTCATCATTTTATCGCTCACAACCATGCCGGTCATTGTACGACGGTGAAGTTTCGTCGAAGTCGCTACTGCCGGAGCAGCTGCTTTTGGAGTCTTTGTAGTTTTTGCTTTTGGTTCTGCCATAATTATTTACTCGCGCTCTTTTGGGTTAAAAATGTTTTCAAGCGGGCAATCTCTTTACGGATTTTCCAGATCGATGCCGTGTTTTCAAGTTGGCCTGTAGACAACTTGATTTTGCTTTCGAACAAAGACTTCTGAGAGTCCAAAATCTTTTGGTTCATTTCTTTGGTCGTTAAGTTTTTAATCGCTTCTAATTTCTTCTTTGCCATAAATTCCTTTAAACCGTCAGGTTTAACTCCCTTAAGCCTTAGCCGCCTTAGCTGCCGGTGCTGGCGCTACGCCTGCACGTTTAGCGCGTTTAGCTGCACGAGTTGCTTCGAGACGTGCCATTGCTTTCGCTTCAGAGTCTTTGCTGATGCACTTGAAACGATTTGGAAGCTTGTGAGATGCCAAGCGAAGAGCTTCATAAGCTTCCGCCTGAGTTACGCCACCCATTTCGAAAATGATACGGCCTGGTTTGATCATCGCCGCCCATTCTTCAACACCACCCTTACCTGAACCCATGCGGGTCTCAGCAGGTTTTTTAGTGATTGGCTTGTGAGGGAAAATGCGAACCCAGATACTACCGCCACGTTTTACTGAACGAGTCATCGCAACCCGAGCTGCCTCGAGTTGTTTTGAATTGATACGACCTGGCTCGAGAGCCTGAAGGCCGAACTCGCCGAAAAACAATTCGCCGCCTGAGCCTTTAATCGCGCGACCGCGATTTTTGCCCTTAGACTGCTTACGCCATTTTACTCTTTTTGGAGCTAACATTTTCTATTCTCCTTAAATCCTTAGTTACGCTTTTCAGGGCGAGCCTCGCCGCCGTTAGCAAGCAATGCTTTCGCATCGAGGGCCGCTTGGCGTTTCAATGTTTGAGTTTCACCGTGGTAAACCCAAACTTTAATTCCGATAACGCCGTAAACGGTTTTTGCTTGCGCAGTACCGTAGTCAACGTTCGCGCGGAGAGTATGCAAAGGCACGCTATCTTCCGAATACCACTCAGCACGAGCAATCTCTGCCCCACCCAAGCGGCCAGCAACACGGATTTTGATCCCTTTGATGCCTTGTTTGAACGCTGCGGTCATACATTTTTTCATTGCGCGACGGAAAGCGACGCGTTTCTCGAGCTGAGCGCCGACGTTTTCAGAGATGAGCTGAGCATTGGCTTCAGGGTTTTTAACTTCGATGATGTTCAAGAGGATCTCTGAAGAAGAGAACTTTTGAATCTCTGCGCGAAGTTGATCGACGCCTGCGCCTTTTTTACCGATCACGATGCCCGGACGAGCAGTATGAACGTTGATTTTTACTTTATTCGCTGCGCGCTCGATCTCGATTTTAGCGATGCCGGCTGCGTAGAGCTTCTTTTTGAGCTCATCGCGAAGTTTCAAATCTTCGTGAAGAAGCTTTGCATAGTCCTTTTTAGCGTACCAACGGCTATCCCAAGTACGAGTTACACCGAGACGAAATCCAATTGGATGTACCTTCTGACCCATTACTTATTCCCCTTTTTAGCTGCTTTTGGTGCTTTTCCGGCAGTTCTCTTGGCGGATTTAACTGGCGCGCCTTCAGTCACAGACACTTTAAGGTGGCTGGTGTACTTGAGGATGCGGCTTGCAGAACCCTTTGCGCGGGTCATGAAACGTTTAATAGTTGGTCCTTTGCAAACCAGGATGTGGTGAACGATCAAATTGTCTTGATCGACAGTGCCTTTTTGCAAAGTGTTGGCAGACGCGCTCTTGATCGCTTCAGCGATCAAGCCCGCTACGCGACGACGTGGTGAAAGCGCGAGATAATTCAACGCGGCTTTTACCGACTTACCGCGAACAGCGTCAGCGACCACGCCAAGTTTTCTTGGAGTGATCCGGATGTATTTTACCGTTGCTTCATTTGGAGTTTGCATCGTCTACCTCTTATTTAGCTGCTGCAGCTGGAGCTGCTGCAGCTGGAGCTGCGGCTCCACTGGCTGCTGCGCCCTCTTTTTTATCTGCAGGAGTGTGTCCGTGGAACGTACGCGAAGGAGCGAACTCCCCAAGTTTGTGTCCAACCATGTTTTCGGTTACAAAAACCGGAACAAATTTACGCCCGTTGTGTACTGCAAGAGTCAACCCAACGAAGTCAGGAAGAACAGTCGAACGACGTGACCAAGTCTTGATGACTTTTTTGTCGTTAGTTTCTTTTGCAACAGTCACCTTCTTCAGAAGATGGTCGTCGCAGAATGGTCCTTTTTTAAGTGATCTAGCCACAGTCTATTCTCCTTAGTTAATTCTCTTAACGATGAACGCGTCAGTACGCTTGTTCTTACGTGTTTTATATCCCTTAGTCGGCTTACCCCATGGCGTCGTCGGATGACGACCGCCTGAAGACTTACCTTCACCACCACCCATTGGGTGATCGATTGGGTTTTTAGCCACACCGCGAACTGTCGGACGAACACCCAACCAACGTGTACGACCGGCTTTACCGATGGTGACGTTTTCGTGTTCAAGGTTAGAAACCTGGCCAATAGACGCTTTGCAGTTTGAGTGAATCAAACGCATCTCACCGCTTGGCATACGAACTTGGCAGTAAACGCCTTCTTTTGCCATCAACTGACCGAAAGAACCCGCAGAGCGAGACAAACGTCCGCCTTTGCCTGGAGTCACTTCGATGTTGTGGACGAAGGTACCGACTGGAATGAAAGACAAGGTAATGTGGTTACCCGGTTTAATGTCCGCTTGGTCAGACGCCAACACTTGGTCGCCGACTTTCAATCCCTCCGGAGCAACAATGAAACGCTTGTCGCCGTCGTTGTAACTGATGAGCGCGATCCATGCTGTACGGTTCGGATCGTACTCGATTGAGACGCATTTACCCGGAACACCGTCTTTATCGCGTTTGAAATCGATCAAACGGTATTGGCGCTTGTGCCCACCACCGATTTGTTGGGCAGTGATACGGCCGTAAACGTTACGGCCGCCTGATTTTGACTTCGATGAAGTCAATTTCTTAGGGCGGCTCGGGAGCTCTGATCTTTTAGTCAGAACTGAGAAATCTGCAACCGTCTTAAAACGGAGGGTTGGAGTTACTGGTTTAAATGTTTTGACTGCCATGACTTAGTCCTGCCTCTCCGTTATTGCTTCACTTGGAAGAGCTCAATCTTCTGACCTTGGATCAGAGTGACCACTGCTTTTTTCCAGTTTGAACGTTTGTAACTGTATTTGCCTGAACGCTTGTTTTTACCATGCATCATGCTGGTGTTGACGGCTTTAACTTTTACTTTAAAAAGCTGCTCAACTGCGGCTTTGATCTCGGTTTTAGTAGCAGTTGGCTCCACTTCGAAAACGTAGCGGTTCGCGACTTCAGCAAGAGCTGTACTCTTCTCACTGACTACCGGGCGCTTAATGATGTTAAATAGTTTTTCTTGCATATTATTCTTCCTTTTAAACCGTCAGGTTTAAATTCATTAAGCCTCACCCAGACGAGCTTCAATCGTCTTCACCGCGTCCTGAGTCAGGATCAACCAGTCGTGCTTAACGATGTCGTAAACGTTGATGCCTTCAGTGCGGAGCATTTTAATGCCCCTCAAATTTCGAACTGAAAGTTCCAAATTTTTATCTGCGTCAGCTACGATCAATGCTTTATCGAGTTTGAATGTATCGACGAATACTTTTGCGGCGTCAGCAGTCTTAGGACCTTTGAAGCTGAATTTGTCGACAACCATTACGCGAGTCGCTTTAACACGGTCAGAGAGCACTGAACGGAGAGCTCCGCGCATCACTTCCTTAGGTGTGCGTTCTGCATATGAACGTGGGATCGGACCGAAGTTTTGACCACCGCCAACCATGATTGGTGAACGAGTAGAACCCTGACGAGCGTTACCTGTACCTTTTTGTTTGAACGGTTTGCGGCCACCGCCGCGAACTTCTGATTTCACTTTTGTCTTGGCGGTACCTTGGCGACGATCTGCGAGTTGGGCTTTGATCACCTGGTGTACGATTGCACGATTGATCTCTGCGCCGAAAACCGCGTCGCTGAGACTTACGCTCCCGACTTTTTCTTTCTTCTGATTATAAAGTTCTAAAGTTGGCATTGTTAACCTCTTATACCTTCACTGCTTTACGAATCGTCACGATACCGCTTTTTGGACCTGGCACGCTTCCGTGAAGAAGGATGATGCCTTTTTCCAAATCAACTTTGACTACTTTAACGTTGAGAATTGAAACTTTAGCATGACCCATGTGACCGGCCATTTTCTTGCCTTTGAAGACCTTACCTGGATCAGCGCGGTTACCGATTGAACCAATTGAACGGTGGGATACTGAAGCACCGTGCGTCTTGTGACCGCCGGCATAGTGATACTTCTTCATTACACCTTGGAAGCCTTTACCTTTGCTGACAGCTTGAACGTCGACGAGATCGCCGTCTTTCAAGAATTCAGCAGTGAGGGTTTGGCCTTCGGTCATACCTTCAATCGCTTTATCATCCGCAACGCGGATTTCTTTAGTGTGATAGAAGCCGACTACGCCTGATTTTTTGAAATGGCCTTTTTCAGCGCTGTTCAAACGAGATTCCTTTTTAGGGAGAATGCCGATTTGAATAGCCGAATAACCTTCTTTAGCTTGTTTTTTAACTTGGGTGATCGTGTTCGTCTTGATCTCGACGACGGTCACAGCCAATGATTGACCGTCAGCACCGTAAACTTGAGTCATGCCGGCTTTGATGCCCATGATTCCGCCGCGGCCGCTTTTCAGGGTCGCGGTCTTTGCAGAGCTTGCTTCTGCTGCTGTATTTTGTGTTGTTGTTTCTTCCATAACCTTTACCTATTAATACGTATTTAACTTAGCCGTCTAAGAACGGATCTCAACGTCGACACCTGCAGAGAGGTCGAGCTTCATTAAAGAGTCGATTGTCTGTTGGGTGGGTTCAACGATATCGAGCAAACGCTTGTGCGTGCGCACTTCGAATTGCTCGCGTGATTTTTTGTCGATGTGTGGGGAACGAAGGACGGTCCACTTGTTGATTACTGTTGGAAGAGGAATGGGTCCTCGTACGACTGCTCCAGTGCGTTTAGCTGTGTTGACGATCTCCCACACGGATTTATCCAACACGCGGTGATCGAATGCTTTCAGCTTAATGCGAATTTTGTGTTCGGCTACTGCCATAACTTTCTTTTCCTTTTGTTCAATCTTCATCTGAGCACCTCAACCGGTTTCCACACGTACACACATACGCGCAGACCTGGTTAGATCTTTAAAGGGACTCAAATTTACGACCTGAATTTGCTCTCATCATTCGCTCGAAATGTTTAGCAGGTTAACACCTGCTCATTTCGACCTGTCCTGGACTAAGTGTCGTGAAAACACTTTCGGGTTAATGTCCAAGCAGCCCACGAAATGTAGTAGCGGAGCTAATTTTTGGTACGATAAGTTGGTATAGTTACCCAATATTCACAAATAACTCAAGGGAAAAGATCGGGTTATTGCGAGCATTTTGTGGGTTCAACGAAAATCGCTGCTTGAAATACTAGATTAAAACGGTATGCTTTAATGATGCCATGCGCATTTTCTTTTCTCAATTCTTAGCCTCGGGGCTTTCTCGAAATAATTACTTCTTCGGTTTTTGAGCGGCGAGGTATTTTGCTAATTCGGCTTGCTCAGGGAGAAACGCGTTGATGATCGGGCGCCCCAGGTATTCATGAGCGAGGACCTCGGTATCGCTTGAGTGCAGGAGACTTCTTTGTTGCTCAATCGAGGTCGGGAGCAATCTCAGATATGTCTGATCCGCGCACGGTGTTTTTTGGCAAGTGACCTGCATATTGCGGGCAAAAGGCATGTAACTTTTGACCATGTAATTCATGATCGAGAAAAGACTGTACTCGCCCACTTTTACAAACTTCTTTTGGAACTCGGGGCTGTTGATGTCCGATTTTGAATCTCTGCGATCGTTATCGAATCGATTGGAAAGCCACTCTTTGGCAGTCAAATCGGTGAGATGATTGATTGGTGATCCATCCGCGCGCTCATGCTCATGCCAGAGGCCTGCGGCATGCCCGAACTCATGAACCACCGCGGTCAAAAAATAACTCTGACCGAACTCGTCCCACTCTTTGGCCGGATCCGCGCCTTTAACGACCGGAGTTTGAAAATCCGAAAGCGCGCCGGCGCCGATTTTGACCGTTTGAACTTCAGCATACTGACCGATGTTGGATGATGCGAGTTCGTAATCGTCTTTAATGTCGTTGAAATAAATGGCGATTCCGCGATCCAAAGCCGGAGGACAATCGTTAAAGCCAACGTAATGAATACCGGTGGCACTCGCAGTAAATGAGATCTCAATCACTTGACGGATGAGCGCTTTCATCTCCACAGTCAGGGGTTTTACCTTGAGATCGTCGGCCGTCTCGGGGCGAATGGTGATCCGGCCGTTATCGATAAAAGTGGCTGACTTACGCAACGGCAAGTTCACGTCTTGAATCGGTTCGGCAGAATTGGCGAAACACACCGGCACCTCTTGATTTTTCCAGAGGTGCGTCTCATTAACGTAGCCCGCGTGAGCGGTAGATATTGCAGCTAAGCCTAGTGTAAAACCGAGCCCTGGTCTCCATCTCATGTCGCGCACGTTATCCAATACGGACGGAAATGTACATTTTTTAATTAAACTAATTTAATTAAATATATTGATAGGTTAGCGGGATGACTTGCGCATGGATGTTCTATCGCGGTCTATTCACCCTGAGGGATCATCACTTCAGGCGGACGCATCGGCAAAATCCCGGCCTTTTGCTTGATCTCGGCAAGTACTTGTGTCGACACCGCAGAGTAATGTTTAAACTGCATTGAGAACGTCGCGCGACCTTGCGAACTCGAACGCAGTGCCGTCGAGTAACCGAACATGCGCGCAAGCGGTACTTCGGCGTCGATGATTTGAAGATCGCCGCGAGCGCTCATGCCGAGAATTTTGCCGCCGCGTGCGTTGAGATCGCCGATAACCGAGCCCATGTAATCGCCCGGGCACACGACTTCGCAAGACATGATCGGCTCCAAGATGGTTGGATTGGCTTTGGCCGCAGCATCTTTGAACGCCACCGCGGAAGCGACTTTGAATGCGATATCCGAAGAATCGGTTTCGCTAAATGAGCCGCCTTTGAGTGTAGCCACCATATCCATACCTGGGTAGCCAGCAAGAACCCCACCTAACATTGCGTCCTTGAGTCCGTTCTCGATTGACGAAACAAACTGTTTGGGAATCGTCGTCTCAGTGGCTTTGTTGATGAAGCCAAAGCCCGCGCCACGCACGTTTGGCTTGAGATCGATAATCACGTGGCCGTATTGTTTTTTGGCACCTTCGCCGTCGCGGATAAACTTGCCTTCGCCGCTCGCTTCGCTCGTGATCGTCTCACGATAAGACACTTGCGGATTACCGACGTTCGCTTCAACTTTGAATTCGCGCTTCAGGCGGTCGACGATGATCTCGAGGTGGAGTTCGCCCATTCCGCTGATCAGAGTTTGAGCCGTGTCCTCGCTTTGATAGACATGGAAAGAAGGGTCTTCGACCGCGAGGCGCGAGAGAGCCGCTCCAAGCTTGTCTTGATCGGCTTTGGTTTTAGGTTCGATCGCGATTGAAATCACCGGGTTCGGGAACTCGATTTTTTCGAGGAGCACTTGGCGGCCTTCGGTGCAGAAAGTATCGCCCGTGGTCGCGAGTTTCAGGCCCACGATCGCTGCGATGTTACCCGCGCTGACCTCTTTGATTTCTTCCGACTTGTTTGCGTGCATCTGGAGCAGTCGGTTGGCGCGTTCGCGTTTGCCTTTATTGGTGTTCCAAAACACGGCGCCGCTCTCGAGCTTGCCCGAATAAACGCGAATAAACGTGAGTTGTCCAACGAACGGGTCGGTCATGATCTTGAATGCGAGAGCCGCGAACGGTTCGTTCGGATCTGGATTGCAAACAATGTCTTTGCTCTCGTCGTTTGGATTGTGGCCATGAACCGGCGGAATCTCGACCGGGCTTGGGAGGAAATCCACCACGCCGTCGAGAAGCGTTTGAACGCCTTTGTTTTTGAATGCAGAACCGCAAACGACCGGTACATGCTTGAGCGTGACGGTACCTTTACGAATCGCCGCTTTGATTTCGTCTTCGGTCGGGACTTCCCCGCTGAGGTACTTGTCCATGAACTTTTCGTCGACATCAGCGAGGGATTCGAGGAGCGACGAACGGAAAAGATCCGCATCGTCTTTGAGATCAGCCGGAATCTCTTCGACTTCGTACTTAGCGCCAAGATCGGTCGAGGCCCAACGAAGCGCCTTCATCGTCACGAGATCGATGACTCCATAAAATTGATCTTCAGCACCCCAAGGAAGCTGGATTGGAAGAGCTTTTGCGCTTAGGCGCTCTTTCATTTGAGTGAGGACGGAATAGAAATCAGCGCCGACGCGGTCCATCTTATTGATGAACGCGATCCGAGGAACCTTGTACTTGTCGGCCTGACGCCAGACGGTTTCAGACTGTGGTTCTACCCCGCCGACGGCGCAAAACACGACGACAGCGCCATCAAGAACACGAAGCGAGCGCTCGACTTCGATCGTAAAATCAACGTGGCCAGGAGTATCGATGATGTTGATCGTTTTATCTTTCCAGCTCGTGGTGGTCGCAGCCGCGGTAATCGTGATCCCGCGTTCCTGTTCTTGCGGCATCCAATCCATAATGGTCGTGCCATCATGAACCTCACCCATCTTGTGGGTCCGGCCCGTATAATAGAGAATGCGCTCAGTTGTAGTCGTTTTGCCCGCATCGATGTGCGCACTAATCCCGATATTGCGAATCTTGGAAAGCGCTGCAATGATTTTCGGGTCTAAAGGTTTAGATTCCGTTGGTTTGGCCATGAGCCCTATTTATGCGTCAAACGAGCAAAAAGGTCAAATTTCAGAATACGTTCATAGACCCGGATTGATGCTACTCTAAATTAAAGATGAAAACACCCCACCGTTTAAAGCTTGCCCGGCTCCCTACTCCGATCCATGCGCTTAAAAACACGTCGGCCGAACTTAGAAAAGACGTCTACGTGTGGCGAGACGACCTGACTGGCTTCATCGATTCGGGGAACAAGATCCGGAAGCTTGAGTTTTTAGTCGGTGAGGCTCTGGCTCAAGGGTGCGATCACCTGATTACTTGCGGCGGACCTCAATCCAACCACGCACGCGCGACCGCGGCGATTGCTCGAAGTTTAGGCCTCGGAGTTTCGTTGCTGTTATTTCCGAAAGTGGGATTTAATCCGGACACCCCTCCGAATGGCAATCTTTTGATCGACCGGATTTTTGGAGCGGAGATTACTTGGGTTCCTCTCAAAGAGTTCCAAGCTGCAGGCTCAAGTTACGATCCATTTTTGCAACGTGAAATGGAAAACCTGAAACGTAAAGGTAAAAAACCCTACATCATTCCACTCGGTGGAAGCAGCGCCATCGGATGTTTCGGGTATATCGCCGGTGTCGAAGAAATGTTGCGGACTTGGCGCGCGGCAGTGCCAGGATCGCAAGCGCCCGACAGCATCTTTTGCGCGATGGGCTCGGGTGGAACTTATGTGGGCCTGAGCATCGGATTGAAGAAACAAAATCTATCAACACAACTCTACGGCATCAATGTCATCGGCCCGGTCGAGACTGCAAACAATTATATTACAAAGCTTAGGGGAGCCGCCCGAGACGTGGGGCTTCCGGCCGATCTTAGCAATGCGCATTTAATCGACGGCTACGTCGGTGCAGGCTATGCGATTGCATCAGATGATGATCTACGCTTTTACCGAGATACGGCTACTTCCGAGGGAATCATCTTCGATCCTTGCTACACCGGCAAAGCGTTCAAAGGAATGATGGGCGAAGTAAAAAAAGACCCGACTGCGTTTGGGAAGAATATCTTATTCCTTCACTCGGGAGGAATGTTCGGGAATTTTGCGTACGCCGATCAGTACAAGAAAGCGTTCGGGATTTAATGCCGAAAGCCGACATTCAAAATTTTGACAACAAAGAGACAAAATAAAAAAGCCCCGGCTGAACCAGCCGAGGCTTTATAAGTTTTTTGCCGTTTAAGCGGCTAGTGCTACCAACGGAAGTGCGCGAATGCTTTGTTGGCTTCAGCCATACGGTGCATGTCTTCACGCTTCTTGATCGCGCCACCGCGGAGGTTGGCAGCGTCGATGATTTCCATCGCCAAGCGCTCAGCCATCGTCTGCTCACCGCGACTACGTGCTGATTCGATCAACCAACGAGTTGCCAAAGATTGGCGGCGTGCCGGTTTAACTTCGATCGGTACTTGATAGTTGGCACCGCCGACACGGCGAGATTTAACTTCAAGCATTGGCTTAATGTTTTCGAGGCATTTTTTGAAAGACTTGATGCCTTCTTCAGAAGACTTTTCTTGGATGATTTCCATCGCAGAATAAAAAATCTTCTCGGCGATGCCGCGCTTTCCATCATAAAGGAGAGCGTTAATGAATTTAGCAACGACGAGGTCGTTATAGATCGGATCTGGGTTGATTTCGCGTTTTGCGATATGCTGCTTACGAGCCATGGTTTGTTCCTTGTTAGCGGGTTTATTTTCAGCCCTTATTAAGGGCGCCCGCGGGTTTTAAATCACTAGAACAGTTCGAGTGAAAATTTTGGTCAATGTATGTCCAATCCCACCGTCAGGTGGGATCAACATATAGCTTATTTAGCTGGAGCTGCTCCGCCGGCTGCTTTCTTAGCACCGTACTTAGAGCGACTTTGCTTACGGCCTGCAACACCTTGAGTGTCGAGAGTTCCGCGAACAGTGTGATAGCGCACGCCTGGGAGATCTTTTACCCGGCCACCGCGAATCAACACGATCGAGTGTTCTTGAAGATTGTGTCCAACGCCTGGGATGTAAGAAGAAACTTCAAATCCGTTAGTCAAACGAACACGGCAAACTTTGCGAAGAGCAGAGTTCGGCTTCTTCGGTGTCGTTGTATAAACGCGAGTACAAACACCGCGTTTTTGTGGACATGACTCGAGCGCTGGTGAGCTGGTCTTCCACGATGGTTTTTTACGTCCCTGACGGACGAGTTGGTTAATAGTAGGCATTCCTACGTGTTCCTTTCGATAAAACTTTCAATAAGCTAGATGAGTAGGAATAACGGAACTGACCCGTTTTGGTCAAGTGCAAAACAGGTCGTCTCAATGGTTCTAGTACTAGACTTTTTTGGTTTAATAGAGCTTATGGGTCAAGCTGGCCCAACCAAGACAAGAACTGCTTCCGACCCTTGCTCTTGCCAAAGTGAATGCCTGCATTGAGGCCACGATCCACACCGCTTTTTAGGAGTTTATCGCCCAATTCAGCATATTTCGCCTTGGCAGCAGCGGACTGAGGCTTCTTGAACTGCTCCATGATCTGGAACATCAACGTGGCTCCGACCTTTCTACGATCTGCGTAGTCATTATTGCCAATTGCCCTGATACCGCGCTCGTTGTCGCCATGGATCTCAGCGGTAACATCGGCAATCAGTTGTTCCAATGCCGCATTTGCTTTAGCTGCGTTAGCTGCGTCCTGAACGCGAGCATTGAAAATCGCCGCAACGTCGACCCAGCGAGCAGCCGTGTTTGGCTGAGCTGCTACCACATTTGAGTCAGCAACGATTGCCGTACCGACGCTCACGCGAGCCTTCACACCGACTTGGGTGTTCAAGAGCGCGAGTTCGTCGTTGCCTTGAAGTTCGAGGTCAGAAACAGAAAGAGCCTGAGCTTGGGTTAATTTACCCAAATCGCGCTCGATCTTGTGTCCGGCGGTGTCGGTGATCGTGATCCTCACGCTCTCCGGAGTCGCGATTTTAGTCGATTGGTTTTTAACCACGATCGTGACTTTAGCCACACCGCTTTGCGGGATCGCAGTCGAAGTCAAGCTCTCAAGCGTGACTTGGCGAACCACTTGCTTGCGCAATGGAGCCGCGTCCGCGCCTGCAACCACGAGAAGGATCTCCGCATCCGCGAAGTTCCCTAAGTTTGGATTGATTTGACCTATGAGGCTCGTGTTCGCGACTTTCACGACGTTCACAGCAGGCACAGCGATCTGAGTCGTGTTTGACGACGCAATTCCCGAACCTTGAAGCTGAACTTGGGGAACCGCCGCTTTCCCGCCCGCGTTTACGACCTCGTAAATCGCGTAGATTTTTTGGCCTGGCTGAATGATGTCGTCCACTACTTCACCGACGACGTCAAGGAGGCGCGCGGTCAAAACTGGGTTGTTTTGATGAAATGCGAACGTCGTATCGTAAGAAACGCTGTAATGGGTTTGATAGCTGCTGGCGTACGCATTTTGTTCCATTTTGCGGAACGTATCGTTGAAGCCACTGACCTTAGATTCTTGACGTGCGTATTCGAGACCCACGCCGATACCGATGTTCCAACCGTCGGTTGCACCGTTATCGTCCATATCGTCGAAACCTTGAGCGTAGAATTGATCCGCGTAATAAGAGTATGCGCTCACGAAAGTTTCTTTATAGATTTTACCGAGATCGTAAACCACGGCCGGCTGAGTTGGTTGTGCCGGAGGAGTGGTTACGGTAGTAGAACCACCTGAAGATTGATCTTCAGAAGTTCTGGTCTGGCCGACTAGGCTTGAGTAACGGTTGCCGTTCAAAGAAGAACGAGTCGGACCGCTACGGCGGTCACCGCGACGCTGGCTGACCATATCGCGTGAATCGACCTTAATGCTGTTTGCAATCCAGAGATTGAAAGCCGCCGTACCGTCGTAAGCGCGATCGCGATCGTAAGAATAGCGACCGTCGTTGCGATAGTAATCGCCGATGCGGAAATTTCGGTTGACCGCGATGTTACAGAGGCGGCTACGACTGCGGTTCTGGTTATATAGATAAAGATTGTTTGGATCGTACTGTTCGGCCATCGCCATCTCCGGTAATGTACGACGTGGTAAACCGACAGCAGTATATGGATTGGCAAGCGGGCTATCGGTGTAAGTCACGGTACGAGGAGTCTTGTTTTTTCCTGGAATCTGGTGAGTGCCTGTAGCAGCGTTCTGCCAAGCGATGCGCACGTCACTGGCACCATCGCGATTGCCCGGCTCTACGCCTGCGTTCGACGCTGCTGAAGTCGAGCTTTGATACTGAGGAGCAATGGCCTGACCTTCGGCATAGCCTTGGCTGGTCAAATTCGGTTCATAGATGCTTGGGCGTTGAACCGCCATGTTCGAACCATCGTAAAGACCTTCAGAGAAACCTGCATAGTAACCGTCTTCGCAACCGATTGGAGTCGCGCGCTTGTAAGCAACCAAGTCAGCCGCATCAACCGCATCCATACACGCGCTGTAGACATCGGCTGGAATCCCTTTTTGATTATATTTCGCACACTCCGGATAAAGATCGCGGGATTGCGAATAACGAGTGATGCCCGTGTTACTACGACCTTGGAAAACGTGGCGATCGCCGCGACGATCTTGCGCCTTTGCCAGCGAACAAAGTGCGACGCCGAAACCGATGATCCCGACTTGGATTGCTGCTGCTTTGATTCGATTAAAACCTATGGTACGCATCGAGAACTCCTTGAATTATTAAATATTGATTATTTAATATAGTATTGAACCAACCTTGTCCAATCCAAACCAAGCAGTCATCCGTGCCGCTCCGCCAACGCGCGAGTCTCCGCAATCTTTGTGCCAGCATATTTCTATTTTCAAGCGTTTTCACCCGGGCTTTGAGGTGCATAACGACTCCGAACCTGAATTTATTACTCGATGCGCTGTGTATCTGACAAAATCACTTTAAGTAAATTCAGAAATTACACAAAGTCTATTGAAGTAACCCTGATGCTTTGATATGACCCCGGCCGAGAGAGAGGCCTTGTGTTTAAAGCAAAACTCATACTACTTGCTGCAGTTTTGTCATCAGTATATCTGTCAGCCGCGCATGCCTCGACCACATTGGACGAAGCACTCGATCAGCTTTACGATTCGGTTGCGGCTAAGTTCGTCCAGAACCGGTACTTCCACAATTCCGCTGATCCCGATCTTGCTCGGATCAAAAATTTAAAACTCCCCGACTTCCAAATGATGGATAAGGAGTTGTTCCGCTCATCGATGAAAAGCTATTGCACGCTACTGGAATCGCCGAACGGTAAGAAAGTTAAAAATACCGCTCGCTTCGGCATCGTGAACTTTACTGAGAACTCGGGCGTACGCCGGTTCTTTATCTATGACGTCGCCGGGCAGCAGATGATTCATAATATATGGGTCGCGCATGGCGGAAACACCCGGTTTTCGCAATGGTACAGCCTCAAAGACGTGGATGAAAACGAGTTCGGCGGAATGACGAAGGAAGTTGTTCTCAGTGGCGGCGATGTATCGGTTGCAAGTTTGTTTTCCAACCGCAACGGCTCAAATCAAAGCTCGGTCGGTATGGCGATCGCGGCTTCGGAACCTTACTATTCGGCTGAAAATGGATGGAACGCTTTGCGCTTAACCGGCGTCGACGGAGCGTTGAACAGCAACCTTAAACCACGCGCGGTCGTGTTTCACGAGTGGAACTACACTTCACAAATGATGGGATATTACTTGTCCGCACCCCTGAGCGAAGGTTGCCCGATGCTTCCAACGCGAGGATATTATCAAGGCCAATATAACGTCGAAATCGCGCGCAAGCTGATGAGCGAGCTCTACAGCGCGCCCGTCCTTTTTTATCACGACCGGATGAACGCGGCCGATAACGAGGCCGGTTACAATGCAAACTTTGAAGAATTCAATTCGATGAAACAGGAGATTTCGGACAACATGAAATCTTACGCCGAAGATTACAAATGGACTCCGGAGAACGCCAAAAAATATGAGTCAACGATTCAAACCAAGTTCGATACGGCTTGGCGGCCGCTGATCGAAGAAACTTACAAGTACTTCAAAAACAAATCGGCTTACTACGGTGTCGAACCGAAGAACGAGGCCGCATGCAGAAAAGCCTTAGGAATATGAAAACAATTTTACTAAGTTTACTAGCTGCAACCTCGGCCTACGCGCAAGCGCCAGCCGGAGATTGCTTTATCGATCACGCAAAACTGCCGTTCGAGCAAACCACGGGTTACAAAATTTTGGTCGCTCGGGACGGAACCGAATTCAATGCCGCGGAGAAAGCGGTATTCGATCAGATTGCGGCCCTCTTGCCAGCATCTTATCTGCACATGCGGAGCTTGACCGACTTCGAGCGCGTTCCGGACGGATACGTGATCGACAACGGTAGCGGCGCCGGCGGTGTCGGCGAATATGAAAACCGCGGCTGGCGGATCGGCGGCTTGGGTCGGACGAAGGGCCATATATCTTTAACCAACCAGATCACAGCCATTCAAACCAAAGATGGCCGCTACACCGGCGACTATTACTTCACCATCGTGCACGAGATGTCTCACGCGTTTGATTTCTTGCAAGACGAGATCTCAAGCGACGTCGAATGGACCGGCCTCAGCACCTGGGGTACCGACGGGCTCGGGACTTCGAAGAACTTCGTGACCTGGTATGCACCCACAAGCCCAAGCGAGGATTTCGCGGAATCCATGGCGTACTTTATCCTCGACCCGGATACCTTGCTCGACAAGGCTCCGACCAAGTTTGAATATATTTCTAAAAACTTCTTCGGCGGAAAGAAATACGACGCCCGTTCGTTGCGAGCTCAATACGATGCGACTTTGGGACCGCTCAGTGGCGCCGCTCGCGACGCCAAGATCAAAGAGCTTCGTTACAACGACTACTACGCGTGCAAGATTTTGCCGCGTCCTTAATCGTTACTGAGAACTCGCGTCTTGTGTAGAATAATCGGGCCAAGTTCGAAAAAGACGTGCTTGGAAGATGCATGATCCGATCTGGCCTGGTCAGGGTAAGACTCAAAAAGCCATGCTTGGTCGGCTTCGGACCAAAGATTTTTCTTCTTCGCGGTATTCATCACATATTCCAAAATTTCGGGAGTACTGAGAATCGCTTCAACGTCTTTTTCGTGGCCGGGTTCGATTTTCAACTGAAAGTTCAAAGCGTCTTTGAAGTCCTTGAATAAGAACGGATTTACCATGCCACAATCGGCAAACACGCGATCGGCGACGAAATTTGCCTGACTCTCGTCGGTCACGCCTTGAAGATGCGCGAGTTCGTGCAGGATGACGTGGCTCAACTGATCTTGATCCAAAGCATCCATGGCCAACCGGCAAACATAGACAAGTCGGGAAGATTTACGCGCATCCACTACGGGCACATAGGCCATAGTATTTTTCGACCCTTTTTCGCAACCTTGTTCGATACCCCAGAGAAATTGCGCCGTATTCAGCATCTTCTGGGTCTTCTTCAAAAACTTACCGTTACTCTTGTTACCATTGTTGGCTTCGACTCGAATCGCTTGCTCAAGCATTGATCCGATGTGCGTGATCACATCGTCAGCATGTGCGCTCACTGGAAAATGCAATAAAGAGGCTAAGAGCAGTAGTTTAAGCATAAGTCCATCCTGCTTATTTTTTAAAGACTAAACACGGCAGTGTCCAATATATATTTTTAAATAAATCGAATTTAAATTTAATTCGTTTGAAAAGTGACAAATTCAATCCGCCACTTCCGTGCCCTAAAGTGCCACATTTTCAGGAACGTGCTTTTTTCAAAGCTTGTGGTACGCTCATTCCATGAAAAACATTTCTATCTTCCCAACCGTGATTCTCACTTTGATCGTCGCCGCTTGCGCGACCACACCCACCGGACGTCATCAGCTTCTTTTGGTCTCTGATTCCGAAATGAATCAAATGGGCGCCCAATCTTTCGATCAGATGAAAAAAGAAACACCGGTTGAAACCGACCTGGCGACCAACAATTACGTAAAATGCGTCGCCAATGCGATCGTGAGCGCGAGTAAAGCTCAACTCGGCAACATCACCTGGGAAATCGTCGTCTTCAAGGACAACACCGCGAACGCATTCGCGCTTCCGGGCGGTAAAATCGGAGTTCACACCGGAATTTTGCCGGTCGCGAAAACCGACGCGCAACTGGCGGCGGTACTCGGCCACGAAGTCGGCCACGTGATCGCGAAGCACGGAGCCTCACGCGTATCTCAAGGGTTAATCACACAAGGCGGGACAGCCATTCTCACCGAAATCCTCGCCGGCAAATCCAGCGGCTCGACCAAACAGATGATCGCGGCAGGCTTGGGTCTCGGCGCTCAATACGGAGTACTCCTCCCGTACGGTCGGGCTGACGAGAGTGAAGCCGATTTGATCGGCCTCGACCTCATGTCGCGTGCAGGTTTTGACCCACGTCAAAGCGTTGAACTCTGGAACAACATGAAAGCCGCTTCAGGCGGCAAAGCTCCGCCGGAATGGATGTCTACCCACCCCGCCAACGACACGCGTATCAGAGCGCTGCAAGACCACATGGCGGAGAACCTTTCGAAGTACGAACAGGCGCGTCGATCCGGGATCGCACCTCACTGCACGCGCTAAATACTTGGTGTCCCACTTTGGAATGTATGCGATTCTTAATGCATGCTTTTCACCGTTAAAAGTCTGAAAAAAACCTACTCTCAGGGAGGTCACGCCGTCGAAGCATTGAAGGGCGTGGATCTCGAAATCCAAAAAGGTCAGTTCGTGACCATCATGGGTCCGTCGGGCTCAGGAAAGAGCACGCTCTTGCACCTGCTCGGCGGTCTTGATCGTCCGACTGCGGGCTCGGTGATCTTGAACGGGCAAGCGATCGACCGGATGAACGACGAAAAGCTCTCGATCTTCCGTCGTCGTCACCTCGGTTTCATTTTCCAGTTTTTTAACTTACTCCCCACGTTGACAGCGGTGGAGAACGTGGCGCTCCCGATGTTGCTTGATAAAAAGGTGATGAAGGATATCGAACCGCGCGCGGTCGAGTTGCTCAAAAAAATCGGTCTCGGCCATCGCTTGACCCACACCCCGGATCAACTCTCGGGCGGCGAGATGCAGCGGGTTGCGATTTGCCGCGCACTGGTGTCGAATCCACTGATGATTCTCGCCGACGAACCGACCGGGAACTTGGACTCGAAGACGGGTGAATCGGTTTTGGGCGTTTTACGGTCGATGGCTGAAGATCAAGGCAAGACCATCGTGATGGTGACCCACGATCCGAAAGCGGCCTCGTTTGGAACGCGCTTGATCCGTGTTCGCGACGGCAACATCGAGTCTGACGAGGCTGTGAACAACTGATGTGGAATTTGTTCCGCCTTCTCCGCATTCGCAATCTGAAGCATAAACCTTCGCGTTTTATTTTAACGACGTTGGGCGTGGCAATCGGAATCTCGCTCTTTGTCGCGATCGCGATCATTAACCATTCCACTAAAAACTCGATGCGCGAGTCGATCGAATCGATCTCGGGCAAGGCCAAACTCTCCGTCACTGCCGGGCCCGCGGGCTTCGATGAGTCAAAGCAAGAAGTCATTCGAACTACCCCGGGTGTAAAGTACGCCGTGCCGATGATCGAGGCACGCGCGTTCTTCGAAGGCGCGAAGGAATCGTCCGACGGGCTCAATATCATGGGAGTCGACTTGCTCCAAGAAACATCGGTGCGCTCGTACAAAGCCACCGACCAGAGGATCATCGACGACCCCCTCACCTTTTTGAACCAGCCGGACAGTATCGTCATTACGATTGCGCAAGCTCAAAAGCGCGGGCTCAAGCTCGACGATAAAATCCAGCTCGCGACCGCGCTCGGCGTAAAGACATTTACCATTCGCGGGTTGCTTGAACCGGAAGGCGCCGCTAAGGCCTATGGTGGCTCGCTTGCGATCATGGACATCGACGGCGCACGCGTGATGTTCGGTAAAGAAAATAAAATCGACCGGATCGACGTAGTGCCGACTAAGGATGCTGACGTTGAAACGGTTCGTGCAGCGATCGAAAAGAACCTCGGCCCGGGCTTTACAATCGAGACCCCGGGTGCTCAGTCCGAACAAACCGAGCGCATGTTGACCTCATATCAAGTGGTGCTCACCTTCTTTAGTACCTTGGCCTTACTCGTCGGACTTTTCCTCGTGATTAACTCGATCTCGGTGTCGGTCGCCGAGCAACGCAAAGAGATCGGCACGCTTAGAGCTTTGGGCGCGACTCGGTTCTCGATGGTGACGATGTTCGTGGTTGAAGTTTTTGTCGTGGGGTCAGTCGGATCGCTCCTCGGTTGTCTGGGCGGCCGCGTGCTTGCCGAAAAGCTTGTGAACGAAGTCACCGCTTCCGTGGGCGCGCAGATTCAAACCCAAATCCAGGTCACTAAGCTTGAGTTCACTCCGCAGCTCTTTATTTTTACTTTGGTGATGGGGACGGTTGCGGCGATTTTCGCGGCCCTGATTCCTGCTTTGCGAGCGGCAAAAGTGCACCCGCTTGAGTCAATGAAAAAGCACCAAGAAAACCAAACCGACGCTGACGTCAAACGCGGTCACCTGAGCGTGATTATCGGTTTTGTGATGCTGGTCGTGATGACGTTCTCAATGTCGGGACGCTGGGAAAAAATTTGGATCGGATTTGATCTCTACAACAAAGGTGCGGCAGTTCTCGGCTCGGCTCTATTCGGACCGTTCTTGGTGTTCATTCTGATCCGGTCTTTGCGCAAACTCACTCGCGGGCTATCGTCACCGGTATTCCGCCTAGCGCAAGAAAACCTCGTGCGTTCACGTAAACGCACGGCCTCGAACGTCATGGCTCTCTTGGTAGGTCTCTTCCTCGTCATGATGATTGCGACGGTTAGAACCAGCTTCCACGACACGACCATGAAGTGGATCAACGGCGTGTTTGTCGCCGATCTCATGGTGACTTCAAACGGTAAACTCATCACCGCCGACGTCCAGCCGCTCAAAGAAGAAGTCGAAGCCGACCTTCTCAAAATTCCAGGCGTGAAGGCGATCGGCCCAGGCCGCGGAACCGGCTCGCGCATCGTGCACTTCCAACACAACGGCAAGCACATGCGCATCAAGGCATTTGATCACTTCGCGGATTTTTATGAATATCAGATGTTCGACATTAAAAACGCAGATCGCATCGAGACCGCGAAAGAGCTCTACGATACGGACGAACCTCGCATGATCGTAACCTCCCAGTTTTTGACCAAGCAGGGCTACCACGTGGGTCAAACCGTACCACTCGATACTCCTTCAGGTGCGATCCCGTTTAAAATCATCGGTATGCTCACCGACTTTGCATCTCCCGAGGGCGTGATCTACATGGATCGAGCCCAGTACAAAAAGTATTGGAAGGATTCGCTCGTCACCGGCTTCTTTATCAACGCCGCCGACGGCCACTCGGTCGAAGAGTTGCGCTCGACGATCGATCGAGAGCTCGGTCGCAAGTGGAACCTCGTGGTAGTCTCAAACGCCGAATTCAAAAACGAAATGCATACGATGATCGAAAAAACATTTGCCTACACCAAGGCGATCGAGTTCATCGCTTTGCTCGTCGGCCTACTTGGACTCTTGAACACGCTCTTGATCTCGGTGATGGAACGCAAACGCGAAATCGGAATGCTGCGGGCGATCGGCTCCACACAAAGTCAGATCTCGAACATGATCTTGATCGAAGCCGTGCTTCAAGGTTTTTTTGGCGCGATCATCGCGGTTGTGCTCGGCGTTTACGTCGGTCGATTGTTCGTGACCTTTACCTTGAGCTCGACACTGGGCTGGATTGTTGACTTTTACTTCCCACGCGCATCCGTATGGACGACCATCTGGACGGGCGTTGGGGTCGCGGCGATTGCGGGCTTACTGCCGGCACGTCGTGCGGCAAAAACTGAAATTTTGGAGGCACTCGATTATGAATAAACCGTTAATGATCCTTGCAATATTAGCACTCACCCACTCTCACTCGGCGCTCGCGACCGACGCCGCTGCCCGCGACATCATGGTCAAAAATGAGGCGGCTCGTAACCTGGCCCAGATGGAAGCACAAGCCAAGCTCACGACAGGAGCAAAAGGCCAAGCGGAGAAAATCAAGGACTTCACGATCCAACGTAAACTCAGCGACGACAGAGTCCACAATAAAACTTTCACGCGGTTCCATGCTCCGGCCGAAGTCCGCAACGAAGGCATCTTGATCATCGAAAACGACGGCGGGAAGAACGATGTTCTCCTCTATCTTCCGAACTTTAAAAAAATCCGCCGTGTCGAGACTCAACAACAAAGTGGCTCGTTCATGGGTTCGGCGTTCAGCTACTCGGATATCGCCACTCCGCACGTGAGCGACTACGAATACAAGAAACTTCGCGAAGAAGCGTGCCCGACCGCGGACTCTAAGACCGTGAAGTGCGCGGTAATCGAGTCGACACCCGCAAACGAAGACGTCAAAGATCGTACCGGTTATTCCAAATCCATCGTTTGGGTCCGCCTCGACAACTTCATGCTCGTGAAAGCCGAATACACCGGGATTGACGGCGCGCTCTTCAAAAAACTTGAAGCCGGCCAGATTCACAAAGTGGATGCCGCTAAAAACAAATGGCATGCCGATTACCTTCAAATTGAAAACGTAAAGACGGGCGAACTGACCAAACTCCAATTCAGCGGGGTAAAAGTCACCGGCGACATCCCGAACTCGGTCTTTACTCAGCAAAACCTGCAAAAGGTGAACTAATTGTCGAAAGCGTTGCCGTCCGGACGGGCGATCCGGGCCACCCTAGCACTCGCGATTTTAGTCGCAGGATTCGTGTGCGGGCCCGCTTTTGCCAAAACCACCAAGAACAACCCGATCGAGTGGTCGTTTCACGGCAAGGCCTTTACCGATCAATACATTTACACGCAAGGACCGTATCAGGGCGAACTCCTGCAAAGCAGTCTTTCGTTCTGGCCCGAGGTCGAAGCCAAGATCAACGATCAATGGTCGGCAAAGGGCGTGCTTGCCGCCAATTTATTTTTTAAGAGCCTAAACGACCTGAACAACGTCATAGGCAAAGCCGACGTACGCGAGGCCTACCTCACCTATCAAAAACCGGGATGGGAAATCCGCGCGGGCCAACTCATCATCCCTTGGGGAAAATCCGACGGCATCAACCCCACCGATTATTTTACGGCAAAAGATTATACCTTCTACGTGCCGGACGACGAACTTCGCCGTCGCGGTGACCTCTCTTTAAGTGTGAGCTTTACACCCAAAAAAGGCGACTCTCCGTGGAACTTGCAGGCAGTGTTTCAAGCACGCTATCCGCAGATTCATTTGCTGATTCCGGATACGACTCTTCCAGCCGGCTTGACTCTAGTCAAAGATGCGCCGGACTCACGTTACTTCAATCCGGAAGACGTTCAAGGCGGCGCACGCTTGCAATACCTCGGCACCTCGTTTGACTTTTCAATCTCCGCGTTCCGTGGGACTTCGGCGTTTCCGGAATATCAACTCAATCAGGTCGCGAACACCATTCAGGCTTTCCACACGCAGGAGACCGCGTTCGGAAGCGACGCTTCGTTTAACGTCGGCGAGTCCTCAGTCGTCCGAATCGAAACAGCGCTCCACATGCCAGACAACGGAACCGACAGCGATGTCTCTTTCGGACTTGTTGAGCCCTGGCACTGGGATACAGTCATCGGCATCGAACGGCCGGTGTTCATGGATTTCCGAGTCACCGCCCAGTTCTTGGTCCGTCATCACCTCTATTATAAGGACCCACTCACCTTCAATGACGGCAATCCGGTGAGTTCTGCGATTCAGCAGCAGGTTGGTCGATACAATGCCTTGATCTTGAACTATCCGGATCAAACTAACCCCGGCGTGACTTTTCGATTTGCTTACGCAAGCGATACGAGCAATTGGACGGGCGAAGTGTTCCTCGTCGGTTACTTGGAATCGGACAGCCACTACTTGTTGCGCACCAACGTGGGCTACAAAGTGATCGAAGACTTAAAACTCATGGCCGGCGCTGACATCTACGGCGGGAACGAAAACAAAACCTTCGGCGCACTCAAAGATCGCAGCGCCGTGTTCTTCGAGGGAAAATATTTATTTTAAGGAAACGCTAGATGCCGCGTTTCAGTTTGCCGAGTATTTTAGTTCAGTGTCTCATCTTTAGGGGCGCGACCGCCGATGAAGTGACTGCGACGGGCTTCGGCTTCGCAAGATCCAGCGTGCCGCGAGTGTATTGCTCAAGGAGTTCCATGCCTTCGAATGCGAGATCGAACGCATGCACCGTCTCGGCCGACATCTCCGGAATCGTTTCACCGCGCAGGTTATTAATAATGCCTTGATAAAGCTTCAGAAAACCGCGTAAGCTCGGCTCAACGTGGATCACTCGCGAGATCAGCACCTCGATATCGAGAAGCTTCTTACTGAAGTCTTCGATCTGCTCGCGGTCTTCGGCCGACATCAAGTAAGTCGCACGCACCGTGCTCGAAGTCTGAGTGAGCGACTTCGCGACGTCACGGCCTTCCATGACGATGCGCTTAAGCACGCCGAGAGACTCCTGCATCGTACGGATGCGTTTAATGAGCTCGGGGTTAAGCTTAAACGTTTTGGTTTCTTCTTCGACCGGCGGAATCCATCCGCAGAACCAGGAACGCGCCATCTGCCCGCGAATGCGATACATCCACGAATCGAAAGTCGTTAGCACCGATTGTGACGGATCAAACGACACCGGATCATAACTCACCCCACCGCCTTCGGTCGCGGCACGGATGCGCGAACGATAAATCTTGGTAGCGCTGACCGGATCAAGAAGACCCAAGTTCCCAGCATGCTCTCGAAGCGTGACTTTGCCTTTATGGAACCACTCGCTTTGCGCGTGAGACCACACGGTATAGACGACTTCCGGTTCCCACTCTCCCCCGTTAATGCCGTCGAACTGGCAAACGAGATGGGTGTTACCGTAAGGACCCTGCTCGATCCATTTAAGGCCCGCGCCTTGAACGACTTGAAAAATACGCGTGTTAAGCAACGATGCGAGATCCACGGTCGGAGTCTGGCCGGCGAGGAGCCACTGACATTGCGAGAGCACTTGAACCGAAGAATCAAAGTGAGTTTGGCTCGAAAGATTGATCACGCGATCATGTTCGATGTCGAGATCGACTTCGGTCTCGTTGAGCACAACGACGCCCACATCCGGGTGACGGCGCAAAGCCATCTCGATAAACTCTTCGGCGCGCGCACCGAGCGACCCGTAGTGGACCGCGGTCCACTTGAGATTTTTCGGGCGAGCTGACCACACATCGGGTGCAGCCGCTGAAATCATCTTGAAAAAATAGCGCGAAGTCACCGCGGAGACTCCGTCTTCCGGTGTCGGATCGCCGACGTGGATCTGAAGCGCGGTCAAAAGTTGAGTCGTGATGATATCGGTTGGGTGAATGTCCTGTTCCACTTCACTTGAAGGATTGGCCCAAGCGTGGTGGTAGATGCTCCAGGCATCATAAGATATGTGAGTAAGATCGTCGCGTAACCCGTCACCGAATTTAACCATCGCCGGAACGAGCGTCATCAAAATCGAAGCCATGCGCTTATAGGTCGGCGACCAGGTCCAGTTGACGGATAAATCGTAGGTCTCACGGAGTGCGGAATCAATCCAACGAGCGACGGTCGAAACCGAGTCTGAGCCTTGCGGGATCCTCGGCGTCTCAAGGACACTTGCAATCCAATCCACGCGCTTAAACGGCGCGGCCGCTTCAGCACGCGCGATGATGTGGATTTTCGTGTCGGGATAAAGGTGTTTGACCGCTTTGAGCGCCATCAGGGAGCGAAAGCTCTCCTCGATATCGCCGAGCTGGACGACCAAGATCGCCAGCTGCTTACGCGGTTTGGATTCAACCACTGCGCTCATGCAGGCTCCTCGGAGGTCACGGGAGCGATCACTGTCGCGGCCACGGCGACATCGTCATCCGACAAAATCTCAAGCGCAAGCTCTTGAATCAAGCTCGAAATATTTTTAGTGCGGCGTTCAGGCTCGTCGATGACCTTGCCCTGAAGTAACTGAATGTCGGCGACCATAGTTGCTGTCCTCCATGACAGTAGATCTTAAAAACTAAAAATTAAGCGGAAGCGGAATCCGATTCAATTCTTTTGATCAGATCCTTCGCTCCCTGGTGATCTCCGCGAATTTGCAAAATCTTTTTCGCGGTCGAAGACGCTTCTTTACGTTTGCCGACGTGGAACTGAAGTCCCGCGAGGCTATAAAGAAGACTCGGGCTAACCGGTGCGATCTCAACGTAATTGGTGAGCATCTTCTCGGCCGTAGAATATTTTTTAATTTCGTACGCGCATTTCACAAGGTGGAAAATAGCGGTTGAGTTGCGAAGATTTTTTTCGAGTGAACGGGCGAACGCTTCGTGAGCCGATTCTTTATCATCGACGGCGACGTAACAAAGACCCAAACCAACCCAAGCCTTATCGTTAGCGGCGTTTGCGGCCAAAGCGTCTTGGTAGCGGCGTTTAGCATCGTTAATCCGGCCTTGCTCCAAATACAGAGAACCGAGGTTAGACTGAACGTCGTCGCTCGATGGATTGAGCTGAAGCGCGCTCAAGAATGCGCTTTCGGCTTCATTGGTGTTACCCAAGCGAGACTGACAATTACCGATCATCTTATAGTACTCGGCTTGCTCTTGACTATTGAGGCGCAACGACTTGAGAGCGCGATTCAAAGCTTGGGACGCTTCTTGGTCTCGACCTTGTTGCACAAGGAGCTGCGCGAGAATTTGGTAACCTTTTTGATTCGGTGCGAACGCAACCGAATCCCAAGCGAACTGGATCGCTTGGTCGACCAAGCCTTCGCGGTCGGCACAAATCGCGAGACCCGCATACGCGACATCACTTGCTTCGCCCGACTTCAGGAGAGCGCGATAGATGTTGCGAGCAAGCTCGACTTCGCCCGCTTGAAGCAGTAGATCAGCATTGTTGGTTAAGAAAGAGATGTCGTCTTTATCGACTTTGCCTGCAGAAGTCGCGCTTGACTTCGGAGCCTCGACCTTAGCGGCAGGTGCCGCAGCTAACGGAGCCGGAGTTTCGGCTTTAGCAGTGGGGGCCGGCGGGTTGAAAGGTGGCGGAGAGGCGCGTTTTGAGGTCCGGACTTGGACTAAGAAGTGTTCGTAGGTGTAGTTATCATCATCGTTCTTGAAACGCATCGCGACTTCTTCGAGCGAAGTAACGGGAATGATCTCTTGATCCGGATTTCCGGTTGCAGCCCCCTTACGTTGGTCAAACATCATGTTCATACCGTCTTGTCCAATCCCTCCCCAGTTCCGGACTGGGCACTTTTAAACTTCGACACAGCCTCTTTCTCCTTGAGGCCTTTCAAGATTTGGGCACGAAGCTCAAACCCCATATTCTGAATGTATAGAAAAAGCGACTGATCCGTCAATTGAATCTCTTTAATGAGATCCACTAAAATGCCCAAGTTTTTTTTGAAATTTTCGTTACCCTGTAATTTTTCTATACTGGTCCTATTTAACTGTTTTTTCTCCTGCTCGATCGTCACATCGAGGAGCTTCAGGGTCTTCATGTGGGCTTCGCGAAGATCGGAGAGCTCATCCACCCAGTCCATCTTCTTCTCGACTTCGACATCTTGAGAAAACCTCTGTTTGTAGTCTTGCGTAACCTCGAGAAATTTGCGGAGAAGGCGGACCTTGTCTTCGAACAACTGCTCAAACTTCATGCTCGTTTTGTCCCTTTTTCGGCTTTGAGTTGTTCAATTGCGCCTTTCCAGCCGTCTAGAAGGGTCTCAAGCAATTTTCTTGCCTGATCGAACTTCGCAACATCGTTTGAAATGTTACCTTGAGTGATTTGATCGATCATGAACGCGTACAGTCGCTCCAAATTCTTCGCGACATCGCCGCCGACACTGAAGTCGAGCGAGTTGCTGAGCTCGTTAATGATGTCGTGGGCCTTGCCGACCGCGGTCCCCTTCGCGCTCAAATCATTTTTGCGACAAGATTCTGACGCTATTTTAAGATGCTTAATCGCCCCTTCGTACAACATGATCATCACCTGTTCTTTTGAAGCGGTGGTCACCGCGGTTTGACGATACGCGTTTAACTTAGACATTTAGGTTAGCCTCCTAGGAGCTGACTGGTTAGGTTTCCGCTACCCGCACCCGGAAGTGAGGCAGCCAGATACTGCTGTTGCCGCTGCATGTTCGCGAGCGAACCCTGCAGACGGCTGAATTGGTCGGTAAGACTTTGAGTTTTTTTATCGAGCGCCATCTCCTTACGTCCGATGTTGTCGTCGATTTGTTTGATCCGGGTTTTCAAACCTGACTCGCGCGATGACAGTACACCCGTTCCCGGAGCGCTGAAACCATCCATAACACTCTTGAGCTGCGACGCAAATCCCTTCTCGCCGGAGATCGCTTCCGAGACGCCTTCGAAATCTTTTTCGAGCGCTTTCGTAAACTTTTCTTCTTTGAAGGAGATCACGCCCTTCTTGTCGAACTCGATGCCGAGCTCGCTCAAGTGGTAGACCTTGAACAATTCTTCGCTCGAGAGGTGGGCCGCGAATCCTTCGTGAGTCAAGTTGCGCAAACGGAATTCGATATTTTGAAGCGAGGTATCGCCGGCAAACGTTGTGCGCGTATCGCTCTTCTCGTCGACTTGGTTTTGCTTGTTGACGAAGTCAAGGACGCCGTTCATGCCCTCGACAATCTTCTTCATCTTGTCGGTGACTTTTGCGTAGTCCGCTTTGATGCTGAAGGTGAACGGGGTGCCGGGCTTCGCTTGTTTGAGCTGCACACCCACGCCTTGCAAGAAGTCCGGGACGTCGTTGCTGCCGAGCTCGACCTCGAATCCGTCGACGCTGAGAAGCGCGTTTTTAGAGCCCTTATCCTGATCGATGTAGAAATCCTCTTCGCCGTCGACGAAGTACAATTGCGGGAATTTGACCTCGTTTTCGAGGCCATCTTGCTTCGAGGAAAGCACGAGGCGATAAGGCTTATCCGAATCCGTCACGTCTTTGAGCACGGTCGCTTTGACCGAAGACTCCGGGAGCGCGTTAATTTTGTTCGCGATACCGTAGAGAGAGGCATCGTCCTGAGTGACGTAAACTTCTTGCTGGCCTTTCGGAGTGTCGAAAGTGATGTAACCCAGGCCTAAAACCTTTTTATTGGGATCACTGAAGCCGTTCGACATCATCGACGAACGCTCGGCGAGCTCTTTCACTTCGACGTTCCAGCTGCCGACGTTAGCTTTTTCTTTGTCGATGCTCACGCCCATAAGCGCCGTGCCGTCACCCAGCTCGGCCTTGAGCTCTTTGAACTTGTTGAAGCCGATCATGGAGTTGAGCGTGCCCTGGAGCGCGGAAAACTTCCCCTTGAACTCACCAAAGAGCTTGAGCTTCGCCTCTTCGCGCTGCTTGCGGTCGTTGAGGCTCTTGATGGGTTGCTTCTCAGCCTCAATGATGGCGTTCAACGCTTGCTTAAATTGTCCGCCCCCGACAGGGTCAAATTTCAATCCCACGTCTCGAAGTCCTCCTTGACCTCAATTGTTATTTTCTCAATTTTTACGAGGAATTCCAGGAAATTTGTGACGTTGAACACGGCCAATTTCGGAGTCATAGAGCAAAAACTGCCGATGAACCGGGGGATAGCCCATGTTGAAGTAGAAGGGCTCCTGCTCGTCAAGATCGTGACAATGACCGAGAATCACATAGTCAAAGCCCTGCCGATTCTTTACGTAAGCAAACTCGCGAAAGAGCCTTCGAAGATGGTCGCGCCGCTCGGCTGACCAACTTTCGGGAAGATCCGCCATCTTTTGATCCGATTTGCGCGAGATCATCCGGCCGAATTTTTCGATCCAAGTTCCGGGCAAACTCGAGGACAGAATACGCGCGGGAGCAGAACGGAAGAGCTTTCTCATTCGAATATAATTTACATCGCTTGGATCGATAAGATCTCCGTGAGCGACATAGATTTTTTTACGGCCATCGGGCGCCGGCACCTCGATCGTCACACGCTCGTCGTGAAGCCCGATCTGCAAACCCTCAAACGCATGATCGAGATTGAAGTCGTGATTCCCGAAAATGTAATGGGGCACGACCCCGCGGCTGTTCAACACTTTTAAAATATCAAAAAAACTCTTAAATTTAAGCTTAAAATAAGTGGAATTACCCACAAACAAATCGAAGATATCACCCGCGAAAACGACCTGATCGCCTCGCGCGACGCCCACTTCAAGCAAGGACAAAAATTCATGATAGAGTGTCGATTCCTCCAGATGGAGATCGGAAAACACCCAAAGTTTCATGGGTCAAAGGTAACACGATTTGAGAGGGGCGGCCATCAGGCTTTTTGATCAAGAATGCGGCCGGAACGAGCGCCGTTACGAACGGCTTCACGAAGCTTCAAAAACTCTTCGCCCGAAACATTGCGAAGGACGCCGCCTTGCGCGTCTTTAAGAGTCACGCGCAAGCCCGGGCCTTGGCCTTCGGTGGTCGCAGTGATGCCATGTTCATGATTGAGTTCGTCCGCCACATAGGATTCCGCCGCTTGAATCACTTCGAATTCATTCGGCTGTTCCTGTTGTTTTTCTTCTCTTTTTTGCTGGCGTTCGTACGCGTTTTGACCCGCTCCACCCTGCTTGTCTTGGGGCTTACCGGTCACTCGTTCGAAAGCTTGTACGATTTGCGGAACTGAATTTACCCTCATAAATCCTCGAACTCTTATCGTCTAAACTTTTGGAAATGTATAGTTTTTCGGAATCCAAAAACCCTGTTATTACAATAAATTACACATATTTAAAAAAATATTTGTCAATTACATCAGTTTAATATACAAGTCCGCCAGGTTTAACGTCTTCGTTACCAGATTCATCAAAGGAGAGAGAGATGATCACCCCTATCCGTACCCCTATCGCTGTGGCCATCGCCATGGGGCTTGTGCCGAATTTGGCCTCGGCAGGCGTCTATAACCTTGGTGGCAGTTGCCCGTCCCAAGGCGCGTGGACCCAAATGGCCCTTCAACAATCCCAGCAGATCGCACAGGCGATCCGCCAACTCAAAGACAACCCGGCATGTAAAGGGATCGACCAAGTCTTAGCCGATTTGCAAACTTCTCAACGTGATCTTCAAAACACCGCTCCGGACGGCGAAGCTCAACGTGAGAGCCAACTCGAGAGCATGCCTCAAGAGATGCAGGCATTGAAGGGCGCGATCGCCGAAGGCGGCGCGATCAATCAAGATGCTCCGGCGATGCTCATGAACCGCACATTGAAAGCGGCTTCGATCAGCTCGGATCTCGCCGCAAACTCGACTTCCGCGACTAAAACCACACTTTTTAGCGGTGGTTTGAAATCAAAAGCGCTTACCGCGCTCTTTAACAAGATTCAAGCTCCGACCGCAAAAGGCTTGGATATGATCTCGGCGGTCATGCAAAAGCTTCCGGATTACGACGAATGTTTAATCGGTCATCCGCGCCAAGGTCTCGCGATCTTGAGCGGCGCCGTGAAAACCGCGGCTGCGTTCAGTGCGGCCGGCGAAGGTGTTGGCGACAAGCTCGGCAACGCGATAGTGAACCTCGCGACCATGGCTCGCGACCGGCGTTTTACAAAAGCTTTGCGTGAAACGGACGAAACCGAATTTTGGTTCTCAGTTTCTTGCTTGCTCGAGTCGACTTCTAAAAATTATTGCGAAGCCGAAAACGCACAAGAAATCCTGAAATACACCAAGGACCAGTACATTGCGGCTCAGAAAAAGAACGCTGCCGATCCTAACCGCGACAATCCGCTCGAAGGTTACTACCTCATGGTACGCGACCTTCCGACGATCAGCACGTGGTTGCAAAAGGTTCAGTTCGGCGCGACTCCCCGCCTCCGCGCGGATGCGTCGTTTAAGACCAAGATTTGGAATCAAGTCACGGACCTTACCAACAAAACAAACGATATCGCCGGCTTCTTCAACGAGCAGATGATCCTCCTCCGCGAATTGCCGGATACCGAATCGAAACAGAACCAGCTTTATACCATCTTGGATAACTTGATCGGTATGTTGTCGGGTGCGGGTGGCGACACTCAAGCTTCGGACTCGGCGCTGTTTTTCAATACTACGATCAACTCGAACTACCTTCCATTCTTCTTGATCGGACGTAAAGAGATTCCACCTGAGTGTCGCGTGAACTCGAACGGTGGCGTGGTCATGAACCCACTCGACTACATCAAAACCGGCGGCGTCGGTGGCAAATACATCGAAGAATTCAACGATCCGGTCGCTCTCGCGTCGGTGATCGAAGACAAGATGAACTGGGTAATCCAACAAGCCGGCGTGAAAGCCAGTAAGTACTTCCAAGAACGCTTGATCGTCGACCAAGCAAACTTGGTCAACCAAACGATGTCGGATCAGTACCTCACCGTTCAAAAAGCGCTTCAAAACGTGTACAATTACCTTGTCCGTTTCGAGAAGCGTCTCGTGACCAACAAGGACAGGGCGGATATCATGATGATCCCGAGTATCCGCGAGACCAAGGTAAAGATCCAAAAAGTACTCCGCTCTTACGATGATTTGCGTAAGCTCGGCGAACAGATGGTTCTCGCTCCGACCAAGATCAACGATAACGATCTCTCGCCAAAAGTGAAAACCGCGGCGAAAAAAGTGATCGATACCGTGTTCGAAGAGTTCAACATGTGGCTCCAAAAGGACTCGTTTCTCACCGGCCGCTTGTCGACCATGATCCAAAAAGATTTCCAAATGCGGATCAAAAACGGCCAGAACATGACTCAGTATCAACAGGACATCCTGACAATCACCCAACAGCACTTGCTCGATAAGTTGATCTCGGTTCACGGCGTGAATCCGACCAACTCTCAGCAAGACCTTTACCAAGCTCAAGTGATCAACCGCCGCAACCTTCACGTGTTCGAAGAAGTTTTCCAAGACACGATGTATCGTATGATCATCGAAATGAAATCGATCGTCGACGGCAAGGGTGAAGCGGGCGTTCGCGAGTCCCTCAAAAAGAAAATCGCGGAAGAGCGCTCGACACGCGCGAAAACCTTCTTGTACCTCCCAATCGCTTATCCAGCGCCAGGCACCGGCATCATCAGCTGGCTATTGTCCCCATCGGTACACAAGAGACATCCTGGCTTGTTCGAGAGCCGCCACACGAACGTGAACAAAGTGACCGGTATCGACGACGTGTACGGATCAACTGCACAGGTAATGGCTAAGTTCTGCGCGCAAACTCTCGCGTTCGAGAACCGCGCGTTCTTCAGGGATGTATGTCGGAATACGCGGCTCAAGAGCTATTACAGCGATGGCACAAGCAAGAATACGCTTGACCTGACTTACAACGATTTCGTGCCTGCCAAAGGCAACACCGACTTCATTCGTAAGAACGCCAAGCTCACCAGCAAGGCCATCTGCGCGATCAATACATTCAATACGCGCAACTTGGTACAATGGATGAAAGATCAAGACGAAGAACTACTGGATGACGGATCGGTGCAATAAGCAAATCATCCCGTAGAACTAAACCACAAACGCCCGTCTGGACATTCCAGGTGGGCGTTTTAATTTAAAATCGACTCACTCCATGGGGCTGGACCTGGTCCAATTTGCAACGCTTCACCGCATGCTTACTCCGGGAAGGCGCCGCTCTCCCACTTTGGATTTGCATTGCGCTCAATGATCGTATCGAATGGAGAGGAAACTAAATGAAATTGCTCTCCGGAAGGCGCTTAGAATCATGAAACAAATCATGGTCGTCGAAGATGAACGGGATGTCCGTGACTTAATCGCTTTACATTTGAAGCGCGAAGGCTTCGATGTCATTGCTTGCGAATCGGCGGAAGCCGCCAAAGACGCACTCACTGCCGGCCCGCTGCCGTCGTTGATTGTTCTCGATTGGATGCTTCCGGGCCAATCGGGTCTCGATTTTGCGAAATATGTTCGCGAAGGATGGAAGCAAAAGATCGGCATCCTACTCCTCACTGCTCGTGCCGACACGCTCGATAAAGTTTTGGGCCTCGAAGTGGGCGCGGATGACTACCTCACCAAACCTTTTGAGATTCGTGAGTTTCAAGCTCGCGTTCGCGCGCTCATGCGCCGCTTGGAAAGTGGGGAGAGCGCGGCCCCTTTCACTCCCGCAAACGTTCAAGTCGGGCACCTCCGCTTGGAGAGCGCGGCTAAGCGCATTTTCCTACGTGATCAAGAGCTCAATCTCACACCCCATGAGTTTAAGCTTCTTGCCGTGATGATTGAGAATCCGGATAAAACATTTGAACGCGACCAGCTGATCAAAATAATTCAGGGCCCGGACGTCAAAGTTGTGGATCGTACGATCGATACCACCGTCTTAGGATTGCGCAAAAAGCTCGGTCCTGACGCAGATGCCATTGAAACTGTGCGCGGTTTCGGATATCGATTGAAGTCATGACCCCGCAGCAGCCGTCACAACAGGAGTCCATGGATGTCATCGTCGCGCTTAAAAAAGCGGAGAAGATGCGGATCGACTTCGTTGCCAACGTCTCGCACGAGCTACGCACGCCGCTCACCGCGATCAAAGGCTATACCGAGACGTTGATCCATGACATCGAAGACGGCCGCAAGATCGAGCCCGAGTTCCTGAAGATCATCCTGAAGAACTCAAACCGTCTCCTCTCGCTCATCGACGACCTCCTCGATCTCTCGTCGATCGAATCCGGCGCCGATCAACTCCATTTGGCCGATATCGATCTCAAAGAAGCGACCGAACACGTGATCGAACGCTTGATCCCCCATGCAAAAGCTAAAAACACTCTACTCACTTCCGACATCCGATGTGACACCGTGCGTGCCGACATGAAACGCCTGGAGCAAGTTATGACTAACTTGGCCGAGAACGCGATCAAGTATTCTCCTCCGAGCTCGACGGTCAAAATTATTTGGGAGGAAGATGGAAACGAAATCGTTCTCACTGTTGAAGACAATGGTCCCGGCATCCCAAGCAAAAATCTGGATCGGTTATTTGAGCGTTTTTACCGCCTGGACAAAGGCCGTTCGCGTGAGATGGGCGGAACGGGCCTGGGCCTCTCCATCGTGAAGCACATCATGCAGCGCCATCAGGGGACGGTGACTGTCGAAAGCGAAATCGGCAAGAGAACGCGTTTTCGGTGCCGGTTCCCTCGGGCTGCGCCCTAAAAATCGTCCAATGATTCAGGCGATCGATCAAACGTCAAATCAGCGCAAAAACAAGCAAATTGAGGCAACTGTTTTCGTTGAGAGTGATGCCGAAAACCCACCACAAAAAATAGTTGACAAAATACATATGTTTTGTGTATAATATGCCGGACTTTAACACAAAGGAAATTTTTATGATGAAGAAGACCCTACTTGCCGTAGCTTTGATCGGATCGACAGGACTTTTAAGTTCCTGCTCTGAAACACCGTACACTCCGGCGCCACAAGGCCAACAAACCTACTATCCGACCAATAACGTGAACCAGATTCCCGGTCAGATCCTGGGTCAGATCCCAGGTCAACCGATTCCGGCGCAGCAAACGATGTTGAACAACCAACCGGTGTTCAACCCAGCTTGCCAACAAAATACGGCACAATATCAATACCAACTTTCGGCTTATTCGTACCTCATGCAGAATCGCCAAAACTGCGCTTCTGTAGTGAGCTCAAGCTGTATTACAAATAACACCTGTGTTCGTGCAAAAGTAAAATCGTCTTGCACCACTTGGGTACGTGCAAAACGCGGCAAAGTGATTAAGTCTTGTAACAGCAAGTGCGAAGAAATCATTTTGGTCGCGGTTGAGAGCACCAATTGTGCGGCCGCAAACAACACCACTAGCACAACCCGCCGCGAAGACAACAACGGCGTAGTTGGCAGCTCTTCTAACAACAACGCAGTTGTAGACGACGGCAGCGGGGCTGCGGGCTACTTGAAGCCAACTACATCGGTCCCAGTGCCAACAACGAACAACGCAGCTGACAACAATACCGCGAATAACAACAATGCGGCTAACAATAATAACAATAGCGTTGATAACAACGCAGCTAACAACAATACCACTAATAACAACAACGCTGTTACACTTAAGCCAATCGACGAACGCGATCCAATCGCAATCGTGGAGCGCAAGAGCGGCCAAGATTACCACGAGTTCGTGATCTCGGGTAACGACGCGCGAGTTCTTTACGAGCGTTTAGCGATCTCTAAAGACAAGAAAAACGATAATATCCGTCGCGGTCCAAACATTGAGTGCAACAAAGAGTTGACATTGATCGGCCTCAAGAAAGATTACGGCTGTATCGTTGCGGTTTTCACGACAAACGACAAAGATATCTTCGGCAAAATGCCGGTCAACCAAAACCAAGGCGTAGTCGCTACAGCTGAATCAACCAGCACGGATCCATATCCAGCAAGCAACTACACTAAAGTTCAAAACTTGCGCATCAAAACTAAAGGTGACACCGAAGCTCGCTTGTTCATCGCAAGCACAGACGCTTCAAAGTACGATACCGAAAACACTGATGCATGGTCAGCAAAGAACTTGTACCTCACGTTGATCAAGTTAAACGGAGCTCCAATCAAGCAACAACTTGATGAAGGTCTGGGCGAAGAAGCGAACACCAAGATCGACGCCCTCGTCGTGACCGGTGGTAACCTCAAGTGTTACCGCACTCTCACGGCGCGCCCGAACGGTATCCACTGCATGATCAAAATGGATTACCAAAAAGGCGAAGCTAAAATCGCTTCTGGTAACGCAGAAAACTAGATCTTAACGAGACTTCCATCTTCGATGGCTCCAGAGCCAAAACTCTGGGGCCATTTTTATTTCCCGTTCGAGACGTGCCGAAAAATCGCGAGTGAGCGCGAGAGCGTAAGCCGCTTGCTCAGGAGTGAGCGAATGAACGCGCGAGATCCGGTCGACTTGCTTCAAGTCCTTCGCTGCATCGATCAACGCCATGTCGGTCAGCTCGATTTCTTCAAGCCCCCACTCGTAACGAGAGCGTCCCACCTTCCGAACCCAGCCCCAGATCGGCGCGTACTTGCGCTGGACCGTGATCACCGCCGGGCCCGGCGTGACATAAGTCGACACCCCCATAAACGTCACATCAAATGCTTTTTCGTAATTGTGCGGAGCTTGGTCCGAGAGTAACCCCATCATGATCGGTTGATTCAAATATGTATCCATCACCTCGCGCACCATCTTGATCGGAATCATGCGGATCCCGAAGCGGCAGCGCGAGTCAAAGAAGAGCTGATCCCACACTTTGCTATTAAGCGGTTTATACACACCAAAAGAGATTTGCTTAAACTCCATCGCGAGAGCGAGCGCGTTCCACTCCCAGTTTCCATAGTGGCTGGAGATCCCGGTCAAGCTCTTTGAAGCCAGTCGTTCGGTCACTTCCGGAGTCTTAAATACAAACCGGCGCTTCAATTCCTCACGGCTGATCGTAAAAGTCTTGATCGATTCAAAAATCAAATCGCAAAGGTGCAAATAGAACGCCTTCTCAACGCGAACGATTTCATCGAACGACTTCGCGGGAAAAGCTTTCTGAATATTCTCGCGCACCACTTTTTTGCGGTATCCACACACCGTGTACACCCAAAACTGCAGGCACGATGAAAAAAAATGCAGCACCGGCATCGGCAAGTACGAGAGCGGATAAATCAAAGCGATGAGCAGGTACTTCACCTCATCGCCCCATTCTTGACTTCGGTCTTTTTAAACGCCGGACAGTGACCCGGACGCGGGCCGATCCTCGGAAACATCCTGCACACTTCGGGGCGCTTCTCGTAAACCGTGCAAAGACGGTCTTCGCCCAAAAAGACGCAATCGCGTCCGTACTTTTGCTCGATGACAAACAATCCGGAGCTTTGCTGGAACTGGCGGACGACGCCTTCTTTCATCAATCGCTTCGCGAGCTTCTTCAGTGACTGCGCGGCTTCTTCTTCGGTCGTGAGTCCGAGCCGGATCAGATCATAGGCGCTTGCTTCAAGCGGCAATGTACAGCATCCGCCCCAACAGCCTTCGCACATTCCCGATTTGTAAGGTTTCCAAGTGCTCGGTCGTTGAGGGTCTGGTTTCATATTCCCGATTATTTAGAAGAACAGTTGTGCGCCGATGTTCCAATAGTTGATATTCGTCGAATATCCCGCTACCGGAGAATCCGCGGATTCGGTTTCGTACAGATAGTATCCATACACACGGAGCGCGCCGAAATCAATAAATGGACCTGCTTCAAACCGATGACCGCCTACCGAACCCGCTGACGTTGGAGTCGAGCTAAAATAAGACCGGTACTGGCCATAAACACCGAATAAATGTGTCAGATAGAGCGTGAGGCTTGGCCCCCAGTACCCCTGGCGAAAGCTATCCGGATTCGAACGGCCGCGTATCCCGGCAAACATCGTGAAGTTGGTGTTCTGAACGTTTACCCCGAGGATGCGCAAATTGATCCGCGCGTTCCATGCAGGATCCAAAACCGTTTCTTGATCAAACTCGAGGCCCACGGCTTGCGCGTACGCTCCCACACCATACATCCACTTCCCCGTCGTCGGCGCATAACCTCCGAGCAAAAAGAATTCGTAAGGCGATGGGGAATGAAAAGAAAGCCACATGTCAGACCACTTCATACGCGACTTTGTCTCGAGCCACTCGTTCAATGACCATCGGGTCGCTTTCTTTGCCGACGTCTTGTAACTCATAAATCCGAGGTAACCACCACCTGAAGAGCCTCCGCCAACGGACTGAGCCATCGCGGGAACAGAAGTAAAACTCGTCAATAACGCTACGCCTAAAATCGCGAAAAAATTGAGGGTCTTCATGCCTCTATTTTACACCTGAAAAGAGTTGCTGCCCTAATTCTTTTTATGCGTTAATTTTAGAGAACATGCTTCGTTTCGGCCTAAAATCCATTATGATTTTGACTTTGTTTTCGGTGCAGGTCCCGTCGCAAGCGATGGCCGGAATCGCTCCGTGTACACAAATGCCCGAGCGGACTTCGGTCACCACGACGAAGTCGTCGGCCGAAATTCCCGATCCGATGAAAAAACCTCCATCGATCACTCCGCTCGGTTGCGATCGTCCGTTTGTTTACAAAGGCGAAGTTTACTCAGCCGACTCACCTCAAGCGCAAGATGCTTCGACGCTCCGGGAATTCGTGAAGTCCGTACCCGAAGCCGATAGCATTCTCGAAGATTATCAATCCAACCGCACCAAGAGTAAGATCAGCGCCTACACCGGCACGGTCGGCATTTTGCTTGCGCTCGCGGCAGTACCCATCTCAAGATGGATCGGTGGAGACAGCGCCGACTCAGCCCGCACCGCGCTTCAAGTGGGCGGGCTCGCGATCGCAGCCGGCGGTTTTTTTTACAGCTTCACGCTCCTTCGCACCAATGAGTACCTACTCCCAAAAGCGGTGGACGCTTACAACGCCAAAAAGCCGAACGACGGAATCGAACTGAAGTTCACCACCGGCTGGAGCTTCTGACATGACAGGATGTTGGAATTGCGGAAAGCCCATCAACGCCAATAATTTTCATCGCCAGGACACCTGCGAATCTTGCAAGCGCGATACTCATGCGTGCAAAAACTGCGAGCACTACGATACCGCGTACAATAATATGTGCCGCGAATCGAGCGCGGATCGCGTGGTCGAAAAAGAAAAAGCCAACTTCTGCGATTACTTCAAACCGTCTGGCCGTGCCGGAGGTTCGGCCAAATCTGCGGATGCGTTAAAAGCCGCTGCAGACGCATTATTTAAGAAAAAATAGGCATTTAATTATTGACTTTTTTAGTCAACTTTTGTAATCTCGGTAACTGCATGCGGAGCATGAGGCCACTAAACATGATTCATTTAACAATTTTCCTACTGAGCCTGGTTTCTTTCACTGGCGCAAACGCCCAATCTCAGCAAAAATCCCTCGCGGAAACCACGCATCTCAAACTTCTCGGCGTCTACTTCACCAACGATCTCGGCAAGGTCGCCGAGATCGGTTTCACGCTGACTCCATCTAAAACCATAGACGAGGTTTACTTTTACGATCCGAGCGCGAAAAAGAAAGAAAATCGGGACAAACGCTTCCCGATCGAGAATTTAAAGTCGAATCAGGTGCTCATGGGCGACGGTGGTTTCAACGCTGCATTGATCAAGTTCGACGGATCGACTCTAACATTGACCTATTCTGAAAACGCGCTCACCACCGATCCTCATCTCACGCTCAGATTGAAAATCGAATGCGATTCGCAATATAACGCATGCAAAGTTTCGACTCCGGCAAACAACAAGAAGGTCACGCTTGTCCGAGTCGAACCGCGCATGAAAAACTTTGTCGTCTGTTCGAAGCCGATCGGAATCGACAATATCTACGTTCAATAGCTCCTTCTATACCCAACCTCGTTAATCGGGGATTGCCCCCTTTCCCCTTTATTTTGCGTCCTTGCCCATGCTAGCCTCCTCCATATATATGGCTGACGATAAAGTCCCGATGACCGTTGAAGGCAAACGGTTGCTCGACGAAGAACTTAAAAATTTAACGATGGTAGAACGACCTAAAGTCGTCGCGCTCATCGAATGGGCACGCTCTCTCGGGGATCTTTCGGAGAATGCCGACTACTCAGCCGCTAAAGAACGCCAAGGTTTCATCGAAGGTCGCGTTCAAGAAATCAATTCAAAAATCGCGCGCGCTCAGATCATCGATCCTGCGACGATCGAGACCGACAAAATCGTTTTCGGCGCGACCGTAAAACTCGAAGCCGATGAGACCGGCGAAAAAATCACTTACCAAATCGTCGGTGTGGACGAAGCCGACATCAAGAAAAACAAAATCAGCATTACCTCTCCCGTTGCCCGCTCTTTGATCGGAAAAAAAGAAGGCGACGAGGTCGAAGTGAACGCGCCGAAAGGCAAAATCGTTTACAGTGTTATCGAAGTCAAATACGTCTAAAACCACTTCAACACCTCCACGCAGTGACAACCCGCTGGATACGCCAGTCCAATTTTTAAAAGGCGTCGGACCCCGTCTGTCAGTCGTCTTCAATCAACGCGACATCCGTAACGTGCGCGACATGCTCTACTTCTTCCCGCGAAAGTACGAAGATCGCTCCCAGATGTCTTTGCTCCGCACAGCCGAGCCCGGCAGCACGGTCTCAATCGAACTTACCGCGAAGCAAACTTTCATGCGCCCATTGCGCGGTCGGTTCTCGAAACTTCTCGAGGTAAAAGCGACCGACAAAGAGAACCAGTGGATCTCGCTCAAGTGGTTCCGTTTTTTTAAAGGCTTCGATAAAAAATTCGAATCCGGTACTCCGTTCATCGCCATCGGGCAAATCAAAGTCTTCGGTTCATCCGGCCGTGAAATGGTTCATCCGGAAATTCAGTTCGACACCGGAGACGATCTTCACGTCGGCCGTATCGTTCCGGTCTACACCGAGATCGAAGGGATACCGACCAAGACTTTGCGCCGAATCCTCGACTCCGCTATCCACCTAGGAGTTGACGCGCTTAATGAAGAGCTGCCTTCCTGGGCGCTCGTCAAGCATCGACTGCCGAACATCGGCACTGCGATCCGCGAAATCCATTTTCCGAGCGAGAACTACTCGAAGGATGAAACCGGCGCATTCGCGAACTTCCGCTCGCCGGCGCACCAGCGCCTAATTTACGAAGAATTTTTTAAGTTCGAGTATCATGTCATCCGTCAGAAGCTGAATCACGAAAAAGAAAAGGGCCCGACCCTGGATGCGAAGAAACTCGCGGCCTCGCTCGCCGGCGCCAAGAAGAAACTTCCTTATACGCTCACCGCAGGCCAAGACCAGTCGCTCAAAGACATCTTTACCGATCTCACCCAGCCCCACCCGATGAATCGCTTGCTTCAAGGAGACGTTGGCGCGGGCAAAACAGCTGTCGCTCTCCTCACGAGTTTCGCGGCGATGGATCAAGGATTTCAGGTAGCGCTCATGGCTCCGACCGAGATCCTGGCCGAACAACACTACAACAATATCTTAAAATTCTTCGGCGCGACGGCACCGGTAAAAATGCTCGTAGGTAAAACACCGGCGGCCGAACGGCGTGTGATTCAAGCGCGCCTTGATGCCGGCGAGGCAATCTTGATCGTGGGTACGCATGCCCTCATCGAGGATCCCGTAAAGTTCAAGCGTTTAGGCCTGGTCATCATCGATGAGCAACATCGCTTCGGCGTCGATCAACGTCGCAAACTTCGAGAGAAGGCTATTGAACAGACAGGACAACAGCCGCACACGCTCGTGATGACGGCGACTCCGATTCCACGCACGCTCGCACTCACGGCTTACGGTGATCTCGCCGTCTCGACGATTCGCGATCGCCCACCGGGCCGCATGCCGATCAAGACTCACCTGGTGCACGCGGGCGAGAATGCCAAGATGACGGATTTTATCCGCAAGCAACTTCAGGAAGGCCGACAGGCCTATTACATCTTCCCTCTCGTCAACGACTCTGAGGAAGAAGGCTTCACTCACCTTACTTCTGCGGTCAGTGCCGCCGAGACGCTGGCAAACGAAACTTATCCTGAATTTAAAGTCGGACTTCTCCATGGCAAGCTGAGCGCGAACGAGAAAGCGGCCATCATGGAACGCTTCCGTCGCAATGAAGTGCAAGTTCTCGTTTCTACCACAGTGGTCGAAGTCGGCGTCGACGTTCCGAATGCAACGGTGATGGTAATCGAGCACGCCGAGCGCTTCGGACTCTCCCAGTTGCATCAACTTCGCGGCCGGATCGGTCGTGGTCGGCATGCGTCGACTTGTTTCTTAAAGACCGGACGCCCTCCGCACATTCCGACGCCGGAGCGTCTTGAAGTCATGTGCGAAACCGAAGATGGATTTAAAATCGCAGAAGCCGATCTCGAGCTTCGCGGACCTGGCGAATTCTTGGGTACTCGCCAGTCGGGAGCGCTTCCATTTAAGATCGCATCCCTCGTGCGCGACCAGGATTGGTTGCTCAAAGCGCGCGATGACGTTCTGGACTTGCTCAAGAACGATCCGGATCTAAAAACACCGGAGAACGTGTCGTTCAAACGTTACGTGGAGAGCAAAGGCCGCGTCGAATCAGCGCACCTGAAGACGTCCTAAAATTTCAAAAAGATTTCAGCCGCTCTCCTTCTTACCAAAAAACAGAAAGCCCCTGAGACATGTAGTCCCAGGGGCTTTCTATCGTTGGTTGCGGATCAACGACTATTTTTTCTTCTTCGCGGCTTTGATCGCCTTGCTAGAAGCGTTGAGCTCTTGATTGAGTTCCTTGCGCTCGCTTTTGTTCAATCCGTTTGCTTTCTCAGATTGCTCTTTCGTAGCGACCGCATCTACTTGCTTATTGAGATCAGAAGCTTGATCCGCGGTGATCTTGCCTTTTTCTTCAAGCTTTTGAATGCGTTTGTGCTGTTTATCGATACGCTTTTCGATGTGAGCACCTGTGCCTTTACCTGCAGTGGCGTCAGTCGAAGCAGCTGGAGCTGCCGGGAGCGCGTCGTCTGCACGGGCAAAACCGGTGCTGCTCACGAGGGCCATCATTGCGGCGAAGATTACCGCGTTTAAGTACGTGCGTTTCATATATACCTCCTCGGTATGGGGTTAATTAGTTAGTACCAGTGGTTGCTGGCGCAACTGGGGCTGACTGAGCGTCATGTTTTTCCTGGTAAATGTCTTTACTGTTTTGGTTCAGCTGTTGATTGAGATCTTTTTGTTCGGCTTTCGTGATGTGACCGCCGTTTGCTTTTACTTCGGCATGCTCTTCGGCTTTGATGTTGCGAAGATCTTGACGTTCTTTCTTGGCCTCGTCTTTGGTCATCGTGCCGTTTTTTACGCCTTCGTGGATGCGTTGACGCTGGTTACGGACGCGCTCATTGACCTCAGCGCGGCGTGGATGGTTCTTTTTGAAGTTACCGGCTTGAGCTGTGCTCACGAGGGTTAATGCTATGACTGCGAACATGATTTGATTCAAAGTTTTCATACTGTGGTCCTTTCAATTCTCACCCCTAACAAATGCATCGTGGATGCCAAGTCAGTACCTTAAGCATTTCAAATATTTACGCGGAAATCGACGGGAGAGTGTTGCGGATTGATACAGCGACCGAGCAACCGGGGTGGGTTTAAACGTTTTTCATTTAATACTGCGCGGAAGAGCCCGAGCATCGGCCGGAGCTAAAGCTTAGAGATAAAGCGCTCGATGAGCAAATTGACGTACTCCGGCAAATCGAGTGTGGAGCAGTGACTACCATGCTGAATCGTCACGAGTTCGGAATTGGGGATCAGCTGATGCAATAACTTTTGCGTGTCGGGGGGCGTGATCAGATCCTTCTCTCCTGAAATGATCAACGTCGGCTGTTTGATTTCGTGTAACCAGGGTGTCGCATCGTAATGTTGATAATCATCCATCATGCGAGTGAGCACGGCTGGATGTAAATCCGCAATCTGACGCGCGTACGTACGAATGTCGCCTGGGTTCGTGAGCGCACGATTGAATCCGAGGGCACCGAGCCAGTTCCCAATCATTTTTGTCTTTTGCTGGAGCTTCCAAACCTTGTACACGAATTCAGGCTTTTGCTTTTCGAGGAAGGAAAGAGCGCTGAACGCCGGGATCAAAAAGTTTCCCCCAAATAAAGTTTCAAGCGGGCGCTTCGGCGTACCGTTCGCGAGCACGATCGCCATCACGTCTTCCGGAAACAAGCGCGTGTATTCGAGAACCACGCTCACGCCCATACTGTGGCCGAGAAGAATCGACTTTTCAATCTCTAGGAAATTTAAGACCGCGCGAAGGTCTCGGGCACTTGCCTCAACGGTCATCGATGATAAATCGTTCGGAAGCTTGGTATTGCAATGCCCGCGGTAATCCATCCAAACGCAGCGGTAATTTTTACGGAAATAATCGATCTGGTAAGTCCAATGGAGGGTCGAGCACGCGATCCCGTAACAAAAGACCAAGGTGGGTTTGAGAGGCTCGTTCGGACCTTCCACGCTAAAGAAGACGGGGTGCCCATCGAAGCTGAGCACGGAACCGTGGCGGACGGGTACATCGTCATTCAAAAAAGAGCGGGCACCCCGTGTTCTGGGATGCCCGCTCGAATTTTCTTCGCTCATATTTGATCAGCGATCAACATGAACCGCGACGGCGCGATTAAGCGCGGCGGATGCTCAATTCAAAAATACCTTTAAGTTGGCCTTTAAACTGCGCGCGGTCTTGTTCGCTCAAACTGTTGAAGTTTTGAACGAGCATTTTGAAAAATGCTTCCTCAGAACGTGGAACAACGATCACCGCTGGTGCATCGGAATTCGGTTCCATATGCTGACCCGCTATTTTATGGGTCAACTTAGCAGCGTACTCTTTCTCCATCAGGATCATGAGTTCTTGTTCGTTGATTTCAAGAGCGCGAACCAAAGCGTTTACATGGACTGCCGGCACCGGAGTGATACCGCGTTCCAAGTTAGACACGAATTGTGTCGTCACTGCAGGCTCGAACTTCTGTCCGAGTTCTTTTTGCGAGAGGCCCTTTTCTTCACGCTTTTGGCGAATGAAAGCGCCTACCCAGTTTGGAGACTTAGCTAAAGTTTTTTTATTCATATTTTCCATACAGCTAGTTTAACACATCAGGCCATAATATGCAACAAAAAAAGTTGGTTATTCTATAGATATAATTGCTTAATGAATTCAATAGGTTTTACAATTTGTTCAGTTTCCCAAACATAAGATATTGATCTTATTTAGGATTTGCTCACAAAAGCAAAGCGGAATAGCTCGTCTATAACTTACTCTCGATCCACACAGGAGTAGCTATGAAAAACCTCGTTCTCCCTATATTACTGTCTGCCCTCTTCATCCCGCAAACTCAGGCCTCCTACAAGGTGGGTTACATCACCTCTCGCGCCGGTGCTCGCGTGGTTTCGGTCAATCCGTCTCTCGCAAAAGTCGCGGCGAAACAGAAAATTCGCCTCCGCTACTTCCCACGTTTCCTCGCTGAAGACATGAAGCCGTCTCCGGAAATCTACCAAGAATATTTAATCAACGACGCGGACGCGACCCCGGAGATGTTGAACATGTATCGCGCAAGTCGCGCGATGAAAATGCACGCATCAGATGACGTTCGCGCGATCGTTGAGCAAGGTCCGAAAGAGAACCGCATCAACCTCACGATCGTGGGCGACGGTTACACTGCCGCTGAGAAAGAAAAGTTTTTCGCGGACGCGAAACGCACGACCGATAACCTCTTCACCGGCAGTACTTTCGCAAGCTACCTCCCCCTCTTTAACGTGTACGCGGTGTTCGTTGCGTCGGCCGAATCCGGAATCGGCGACGGCTCTCCAAAAAACACGGCACTCAAATTGTATCGCACTCCAAAGGGCTCCAAGCGCGCCATCATGTGCGGCAACTCCAGCGCGGCTGACCGCGCGATCGCCATGGCCCCAGCGACCGATTACCCGATCCTTCTTGCTAACGACAACTTTTACGGGGGCTTAGGCGGTCAGTACGCGATCAGCACCAGCTCAGTAAAAAGCGGCATGATTGTGCTTCGCCACGAACTCGGCCACAACTTCGGCGACGTCGGCGAAGAATACGACGGCGGCCAAGTATATTCGGGCGCGAACTACTCCCGCACTCCGAACGTGCCTTGGGCACACTGGGCACCCAACGGCGGCATCAAAGCTTACGATGCTCAAAGCCTCGGTGGCGAGTACTCCTGGAAAAACCTTTCTACCGGCGGTGTCTCCGCGAACTTCGCGGTTCCATCGGGTGATTTCAACGTGCTCGTCGACATGAGCTCGGTCGGTTGGGAAACCGCTGACGACGTGATCTCCGCGATCGACGGTCAAACGATTCAGCACCCTGGCCCATTTTCTAACGACCGTGAGTTTTTCCAACTTGGGCCGAAGCCCATGGCTCCGGGCTCGCACAAACTCACTTTCACCGAGAACAAACACGACGGCGATAACGTGCTTGCATTCTACCGCCTGTACGCATACCCAACGACTTATAACTTTACTAAGGATAACGTAGGCGCGTTCGTGAGCTTTTCGGAAGGCAATAATAAAGTTGGCTATCGTCCGACTCACGATTCGTGCTTGATGCGCGACATGACGACACCGAAGTTCTGCGTCGTGGATAAGGAAAACATGTGGCAACGGTTCCTCGCGCGCATGAGCCTCATCGACGACGTCAAAGTCGGCATGAACCGTAACAGCCGCGGCAAAATGGTGCAACTCGTGACTCCGAAGCTTCAAGGTCTCTCAGCGAACTGGTACAAGGTCGAAGCCGGTAAAGAAACCGAGCTCACCGACTACCAAAACAAGTTCTCATGGGAAGTCCCGGCCGGCATGACCGGACGGATCCGCGTGCGCGTGAAATACGTGACTCCTGAAGTCCGCAAATACTCGGACAAGTTCGGTGCGGTAAAAGATTTTAATCTTTAGCCGCTAGGCCTGAGCCTATCTTGTTGTGATTTCGCTTCACTGTAGGTTTCGAACCACAGTCTAAGCACCAACGCGGTCTTATTATCGATCTCATCTAGTGGCACGGCTCCTGCACATTGGTGCGTCCGAAGAGGAGACGTAAAGATGAAATCAATCATACTTATCGCTATGTCCGTTGTTCCTGTTTTGATGAGCGCAACTGCTCAAGCCTATCCACTACTCAGTTCGTTTGCCACAACGGTGAACGGAAGAGTGTTGTTCTACCGAGACCACGAAAACAAAGACAAGTACTGGTATTTCTCGAACGTAATCGACCCCGTCACAAACCTAGACGGAAGCGTTTCGAAGCCAGTCATCCGCTCCAACCGGTTCTACTTTGCATACAGTGGGCAAGCTCAGGTGCGCCAAGCTGATTTGCAGCAATTCGCGGATACAATGCACATCTCGCCGAACGATATCTCAGCTATTCCGTTTGAAAAGACGGATTCGACCATGTGCATGGACGTGGACGGCGAAAATGTAAAAATCCAGATCCCGCTCAAGGTAGGCTCGTTTTTAGAGCATCTCCCGGTCACCGTGACGAGCAAAGATCCGGATTCGATCGATATTCTTAAAGAGGCCATGACAAATGGCTCCGGGGTAAACTGCTCCGCGACCGTGCAATATAAAGTCGCAGCCGACGCTCACACGATTCATTACGAAGTCAACATGAACCAAGTCTACACCGAGTTCGCGATGGAGGCACGAGCTCGCTACTGGTTTGTTGAAGTAGCGATCAAAACGCTACTCCAAAAATACGCTCGTATGGGCTACATCAAATTGACCGAATTCAAAGACGGAGACATGACTCAGCCTCCGACCACGGTCGATCCAAACAACACGAGCCGTAGCACGCTCGACATGTTCGACCAGGTTTTCGATCTCGTCATCAAAGAAATCTTCGAACGTAAAACCAAGATTCCACAAGGCGAGGCGCTGCCGGCGCCGGGCCAAGGCGCAGCTTTTGGATTACGCGCGGGTTACGTGAGAAGTGAGGAAGACTTCGGTTTCAAGGGCGATTACAAAATGCAAGGAACTCGTTTACACGAATCTCAAATTCAGATCCGTGTCGCTCCACTGAAGGAATAGGAGGAGAAAATGAAAACAATTCAACTTACGATCTTGTTGTTACCCCTCCTGAACGGCGCGGCCCACGCGCAAACGCGTGGGCCGGTGCTCCTGGATTCGAATCAAATCACTCATCGTCTCCATTTAATGGAAACACAGGACGGATCCTTTCTCTATGCACCGACACTGCTGAGTCAGGACTTTAAATGCAAAAATAGCGTTTGCACGCTCCTGATCTACAATCAGATGGACCCACAGGAAGAAAGCGCAATCATCTCGCTCCGCCAAAGCGGATTCGAAACGATGTCGATGCGACCTGATTTATTTCAGGAATCCATTCAGGTGCAGCGGGAGGCTCTGTCTGGAGAAGTCGCGGATTACTTCCGCAATTTTCAGACGCTCGGTAACTTGGCCATTCTTGATAACCCATACGGAAGCAAAGTCATCAAGGTCTCTGCCAAGGATGAACAAGCCCTCACTGAGAAGTATGACAACGAAGGCATCGGCTCGTACGAGGTCAGTTATCAGCTGCAGGGTGCCATTCGAGACTATTCGATTCGAGCCAATCGTAAGTCGATTTCGAAATTGCTGGACACTTGGAAAGAGAATCCAGTCACCTTCGCAGAGATCAAAAGAACCCTTTCTTCAAAAGGCGTTTTCGAAAGTTTCGAAATTCACGGATACACCGACGAAGACACAGTGACGATTCTCGCCTACTATTTTCGATCGCTGATCATGAAAAGCGCAGGAAAAGGCAAGTTAAAGATGGATCCAGTGCTCGTCGATCGGTTTCTTAAAACGTTGCCGAACCGGGTCAGCATCGGCGAGACGCTGTTATCCTCGCGGCTTAATTGTACCGCGCGGCTTGAAATCAAACGAGGAGCCGAAATGATTGAGAAATGCGAGGAGTCTCGTGAAAACTAAATGGATGGTTGTTGCCTTCCTCTTGCTGCAGGGTTGCGGCAAAGACGGCAAATCGGAGACTGGCGGTTCAGGCTCGAATCCGGATACGGATCAGGCTGAATACTGTAATCTTGGTCCGGTGGTGAGTTCAGCTGTCCAAAAATTACAATCCAGCTGCCCCCATTCCCAAGCAACCGCGCCATCGTTGACCCGATACGTGAAAGCGCTCATCGCCAATCGAACCGCTAGCGGCCAAGTGCCAAAAGAAATCATTACGCTCGATTCCTGGAATAAACTTCCCGGGCTGAGCAAACAAGAAACCGAGTGCTTTTTGCGCTCAATTTGTCAGGAGTAAATCATGCGTATTTTAATATTTTTTTCGTTACTAGTATCGATCGGTGCTCAGGCGCAAATCAATCTAGACAAACCAGTCATGCTAGGTGCGGGCGACCAAATCTACGCGTCGGCAACTGATCCCGGCTGGTACTATTTTTTTCCGCAGGAGCTCTGCCGAAACACCGAAAAAATCGATATCCAACAAGCCAACCGTTTGTTTGCGACCTTCGACGTGGGCCTTTGCAATATCCAAATCGACAAAGTGGTTGAACTCCTCAAGCAAAAAGGAATCTCAGATCCGAAGGTTCGCGTGTTTCAGGGTCTGAACGCTACAACTTCGATCATGTCCTTGCGCGACATGTACGAATCTTACGATCCTAAGATCGAAGTTCTCGGAGACCCGGGCAGATTCTCAGAAAATGTACATTACCGCCTGAGCCTCTACTCGGGGACCAGCCGCAGATCGATTCGTAAAGCGAGTAACGTCATGGGAACCCTGTTCGGAGAGGATTCCATCGACGCTTATGTGCAGGTCCAATACAAATTTACTTCGATCTTGGCGGGACAACCGCGAGAATGTTCAAGCGCGGTGGCCGTATATGTCGGACGAGGTCCGATGCCTAAAGTAAAACCAAGGCCTACCAGTTCTTGGCCGAGTTCCAACCCACGTCCGCTGGCAGAACCCCATTTACAATTCATAGATCAAACCGGCGCCATTGAACCCGGAGTTCAAGTGATTGAAGACAAAGACACGCATTGCTGGGACAACCCAACACCAGGGGTGATTTGCTTAAAATAGTTACCCCTTTAAAACCCAGTCGCTCCACGGAAACGACCAATCGACTTCGCGATTCTCGGTACGGATTCCGCACTCTTTAGCCGTACGGATGCAAGCCTCACGACAGATGATCCCATGACAACGGCCACGTCCCGCTTCGCTCAAAGGCGAGAGCGCTTCGACGGTCTCGGGCTTCGCGGCCGCGCACATTCCTTTGAAGGATTCGACCGTGACTTCCGAGCAAGGGCAAAGTTCGGACGACGGATGGTGGTCGCGAGTAAAACGAATCGCCATTCCTTGGTGAATCGTCGACTCGCAGGCGAACTTTTTCATTCCATCGACGTCGATCTGACAAAGGCCGCAGCTTCCGTCTTCGCAAACCAAAATATCGTTCGGACGCGCGACTCCGAGCTCAAACAACGACATCGATATCGTTTGATTTTCACGGACGCGACGGATATCACCTTGAATCTGAACTTCAGTACGAAGTCCGCGTTCTTGGTACAAATCATCCGGGCTCTCGACTTCCGGTTTCGGCGCGATCCCGACCATGCCCCTGACTTCCCACACCAGGTGGGTCGGGACTTCGACTTTGTAGAGCGGGACTTCGCTCTTCATGACGTCGCCTTCGATAAAGAAATCAACGATCTTGGACTGCACAAGCACCTCGCCCTTGCGGTTCAAGAGCGTGACTTTATCGCCTTTCTTGAGCGGCACGCGCTCGCGATATGGCAGGATCAGGTGAGAAAAACTCCTCGTGTGGTCGCCGTCCATCATCACCGGCACCTGAGACGGGCAAGCGATCAAACATTGGCCGCAGCCGGTGCAGTCGTTTTCAATCAAGAAACTTTTGGTACCACCGTAAACATCACGTTCAATCTGAATCGCGTTTGTCGGGCACGAACGTTCGCACGCGCGGCAGCCGATCGCTTCCACGCACTCGATCGAAGCGAGCCATTTGCCCGGCTGCAAATTCTTGGGAGTTCCGGGGAATCCGGTCAACACTTGCTTACTCTCCGGCGAAAGCCACTTGCCCTCGTGCTTCCAAGCGAAGCGATGTTCGCCCAAAGTCTCGAGTTCGCGCAGCTTTTGTTTTGCGATCCAGAGCGCGCGTTCCAATTGCAACTTGACGTCGCCTGCCGAGTCCGCCAAGCCCTTCAACAAACGCGACGCGAGCACCACTGCACGTGCTTCATCGAGCATGATCGATTCGACGTCATTGACGAACGCGAGCTGATCGGAGTTTCGCCACTCGAAGAGATACGACCCGCCCGGATATTCCTTATAGCCCGGATCGGATTCAAACGGGCCGACCGAGATCACGCGAGCAGTATCGATCACGCGAATCCCGTTTTGATCTTGGATTTTCAATTCCCACAAAAACGGCGACTTCGCGGTAAGGCTCGAAAGCTGACCGTAGACAAAGCGTCCGCCAAGTACTTCAAAGCGACGCTTCTCCACTTCCCAACCCTGTACGTGATCAAAAACGGACTCGAGACACACCACGCGTGAGGCGATCCGACGTTGGAGCATCTCCGAACCCAATCTCAGCGCGCGATTTCCGGTGCCGAGAATCACCACCACCGGCTGCCAGCTGAGGCTTGCCTCCTCTAAAAGCTTGCGCGCAGTCGACTCCGGAACTAACCCCGGCGAATACCAACCCGGAAAGGGATTGGGGAAATTAAGCGGTGCCGTGACTTTCACGATCGCTTTGGCTTGCATCCGATGAATCCGGTTCTGTAAGTCTTGAACGATGACGATCCCGCCGCTGCCTTCAAGCGGCAGTACGCCGCGGACTTTTAAGTCAGGGCCGCCGTACCAACCGACTTTGAGTCCGGCATCGGCGCACCAGCGGCTGAGCATGCGCACGCCGAGCGTCGGCCACGCTTTGATTCGCGGACCCGCGACGATCGCGACATCGATTTGTCCTTCGCGCACCCGAATCAGCTCCACAAATCCACCGCCCTTCGGATCTTACCCGCAATCCAGTGCAAAGGCCCGTCGCAAGCGCGAATGATAAACGTACGCAGACCATCGGAGTCGTATTCGAGAGGTGCTGTCGTAATCCAGCGATAAAAAGTCCGCGGTGTTACCGATCTCACCGTAAAGCGATCCCAACCTAAAACTTGGAATGCGAGTCTGGATACGTCTTGGATCGAATCCTGCGCAAGCAGCTTCGCACCCTGCTCGCGGCGCATGATTTTAATTCCGTTCCATCCGCCGACCGGCGGAATGCCCTCGCCGTGCGACCACACCCGCAGACCTTCGATCTGCGCCACCACATAGGGGTTAACCGGATCGCGCGAAAGCACGTTCCACTCCTCCCAAAGCTGGCGGTTAACCGAAGCTTCGAAGTTGTCGAGCATGCGCGGCTGATACTTTTCGAGCTGCCCGCGCAAGAAACGTTCCATTGTTGGCGTCCAAAAAAATGAAACCGCCCGGCTCACCTCGATGTTGATCGGGAGCCCGCTCGAGAGCTGGAACCGCACGCCCTTCGAATCGATATCAAGAACGTGCGCGGAAGTAAGAATATTGTCGCGGCCGAGCTTTTCGCGAACGAACTCAAACAGACCCGAACGGTAGCGACTGACGTCGATGTCGCCGAACCGCGGGCCCATGAACCCCACCCAGCGATCGATATTGCGGTCTTCGAGATTTCGAGCCGAGAATCCCGGAAACCGCTTCGCAAGCGAGACGCCCTCGAGCCACTTGGGCTTCCAGCCCAAGTCGAGCGCGCGCAAGTACAAACTTTCCAGGCGATCGACGCCCGGGCTTCCGGCAGGCACGACCCACATCCGGTGGCGATAGCGGATCCACGGAGCAGCTTCGACCTTGAATTGCTTTGCGTCCTCGACCTCGTCGTCTTCTTCTTTCCACATCTCGAGCGCGCCCGGAAACACCGGGATGAGGTCACGGTAAACCTGCTCAGGCAAGTTGTTGTTGAAGCGCTTTGAGATATCGGTCGTCGGCGACTCGAAGTTCATCAGGTCGAGCGGGAGTTCGGAGTTTTCAAGAAAGAAGTCGGAATCGGGATTGAGAATCGTCACCGCGTGACCTTTCGCCGACAGGCTCTGAGCCGCCATCAAAGGCGCGACACCGGTTCCGATGAGGAGATAATCAGTGCGGCGCTTGGTGGGTTGGTTCATTCGAGGCGAGCGCTCCCATCACTCGCAACATTGCGGAGCGCTGTTGCGCCTTTTTATACTCACCATGAGCGCTGCGGCCCTTTTCGTTTTCGACGTAACTGTCTTCGTCCATGACTTGAATCTCGTATGGATAAAAAAACCGCACTACGCGCTGTACGAGCTTGTGATCCAAGCGGTCGATCGCCGCGTGTAATGCCGGATCGATTTCCTTCTGCCCGCGCGCGGCCGATTTCGCGTCCCGGATCTGATCCGAGAGCGGATTGCGCAGTTTGATCAACTGGCGGCAAGTAAACTGGACCGCGCGATAGTGTTGGGAGCTGAACGGGTTCTCACCGGCTCGGGCATGAGTCGATGGTACCTTGTCGAGCTCCGACAATAGTTGATCTTCGGTAATTTCACCCGACTTCATCCGCGGGAGTTCGAGCTCGAGCGCCTGATGGAACGCCGACGTATCGATCAAAGTGTTGCGCGAACGCGACGGCTTGATGTTAGCCGCGACGATGACGTTGGCTTGCTCTAAAAAATGGATCACACGCACGGCATCGGTGCGGGTTTTGGTCACAAAGCGGACCCCGACCCGGTCGAAGACTTCCTCGGCGACACTCTCCGGCTTATGCAGGAGCTTCATCAACGTACTGTCGCGCGCTTTCTTGGGTTTAGCTTGGAACTCGACGAGGTTCACGCGCAACGGATCTTCGGTATTGCGCCCGACGTACAGGTGGCCGAACTCGTCACGATGGATGAAACGGTAAAAACGATCGAAAATTTGTTTTTGAATCTCGCCAAAGTAGTTGTTCCGCATGTCGCGGTCGACGTGACTGATGATGTGGACCACGCGCAAAATCGCGCAAGCCCAGTTCCGGAGTTCGGCGGGCCCGTTACCGTTGGCGTACAAGAGCAAATCATGCACGTTGGTGACGTCCATGATCTTCTTCGGCATCTCAAGCGCAAGCCCTTCCGGATTTTCGGGTTTCAAAAAATACTTCTTGATGAAGCGGATGGCTTCTTGAAGGTTGCCCTGCAGCTCGGCCGCTTCGATCGGGTCGGATTCATCATAGCCGTAGGCACCGAGGAACCGCTCGGTCGCCGTTAAGTCGGGGAACGCGCCTTTGAAGCCTTCTTTGGAGTCGAGAAACGACACTCCGCCGATGAGCACATCGAGTACACTCTCTCCGATTTTCCACTTTAGAGGATCTATGCCGCTCATAATCAAACCGTACCGTGTCTTGATTATCACGTCCAGTCAGTTAACATCAAACCCATGCAGGACACAGGGCACAAACCCCCCAAAAAAACCGCAACGCACATGCTTGCGATGTTGATCGCCACCGCACTCGGATCGGGTTTCGTTCCGAAAGCTCCGGGCACAGCGGGAACCGTCGTCGGCGTTGCAATTGTCGTCGCGTGGTATTACTTTGCGCTTCCGGGATTTGGAATTTTCGCGTTCGCGCTTTTTTTGGTTGGTTGGTGGTCATCGCTCTACTGGAGCCGCTACAAAAACCAAACCGATTGCCAGCAAATCGTGATCGACGAAGTTCTGGGTTATTTCGTCACCCTCGGTTTCTTCCCGCATTCATGGACCGTCCTCCTCGTCGGATTCGTGCTGTTTAGAATTTTCGATGCGTGGAAACCTTGGCCGATACGCACGCTCGATCGTTGGGGAAAAAATCTTCCGATCGGTCCAGCGCAGGCTTTTATGGTGATTTTCGACGATTTACTTGCGGGAATCTGGTCATGGTTGATCTTGTTTGTCGGATTTAAAGTCGGCCTTATTTCATAATTTCAAAAAGTGATCACTTCGGCTGCGGGCACGAAAACTCAGGAGATACTTCTTCTTAAATTTTCCGGGAAAACATGGATAATTTGCCGATTCTTTAAGCCTAGCTTAACTCCATATTGAAAGATATATTCTGGAAGCATAACTCATGAAAACCAAGTTTCGGGATCGCATTACGTTTTACCTGAACGGTCGACTTGAAGAAGTCGGGGCGGAACACGCCCGAATGATGCTAGCCGACTATTTACGCGAAGCAAAAAGACTTACTGGCACCAAGATCGTCTGCGCCGAGGGCGACTGCGGTGCATGCTCCGTATTGCGCTTGCAACCTCAGTTCTCAAAATCCAAACGGCAAGGCCGCTTTCTTGCCATCAACTCGTGCATCACCACCGTGGCTCAGATGGATGGATCGAGCCTGGTGACGGTCGACGCCCTGGCGATGCCGTCGGATGAGGCTCATGCCTCAAACGGCGCTAAACTTTCGCCCGTCCAAAAGAGTATGATGGAATCCCACGGCAGTCAGTGCGGATTTTGCACGCCGGGTTTTGTCGTTGCGCTCACCGGCCTCGTCGAAAAGAAGTTGTGCCAAGGCATTACGAAAGGCACCTGCACTGCTAAAGAAGCGATGAACGCCACAACCGGCAACCTCTGCCGTTGCACCGGCTATCAACCCATCATCGATTCGGCGACCCGGCTTGATCTGGGCGAATGCGAATCGCTGAACAAACGCTTCTTAAGCAAGAATCAGCAAAAAACTTTGGCTGCCAGCCGCACGAAGCCGATCTGTTTTAAAGACGATCGTTTTAGCTTCTATGCGCCGACCAAACTCGCGGATGCCGCCAAATATTTGAGCAAAAACAAAACCGCGCGTCTCATCGGCGCGGGTACCGATCTTGGCGTAGTCCACAACAAGGGTAAACTAAAACTCACCCACCTCGTGAGCTTGCACCTGATCCCTGAGCTTTATCAAATTCAAAAATCCGCGAAGACCGTCAAAGTCGGAGCTCGCGTGAGCCTCTCCGAGCTTCGAGTGTTCGTCCAAAAACTCGTACCGGAGTTTTCAACCTTCCTCGACCTCTTTGCCTCGCCGCAAATTAAAAATAGCGCGACCTTAATCGGCAACATCGGCAACGCCTCGCCGATCGCGGACACTCCACCGTTCCTCCTTACCACAAACACCGTCCTCCATATCATAGGGCCAAAAGGAAAACGCAAACTCCCGTTCGAAAAATTTTATTTGGGTTATCGCAAGACGGCACTCAAGCCGGGCGAACTCATCTCGTCGATTGAGTTCGAGATTCCGCGCAAAAACTCCACGCTCAAGCTCTACAAGGTTTCTCAGCGCAAGGACCTTGACATCTCCGCGATCAACGCCGCGATCCACGTCGAATGGGAAAAATCAGGTCGGCCAAAAATCGACACTATCAAAATCGCATTCGGTGGAGTCGCCGCCACTCCGGTACGCGTGCCAAAAACCGAAACTTTTTTAAAAGGCAAAACGATCACAGGCGGAGTGCACGACGAAACGCTGAAACGCGCGGTGGAACTCATTCAAACCGAAATCACGCCGCTCGATGACTTGCGCGGCAGCGGACGGTTTCGCCGGGTGTTGGCGCAAAACCTATTCTTGAAGTTTTTCCGCGAGGAACTGAAGTCATGAGCGGGAAAGGGCTAAAAGGTCTCCCACACGACAGCGCCCATACCCACGTCACGGGCCAGAGCGAGTACATCGACGACCGTCCAAGACTCTCGACCGAAGTCGACGTCGAAATCCTCTTCAGCCCGCACGCCAAAGCTAAAATTAAGTCCATTCGCACCGAGAAGGCACTCGCCTATCCCGGCGTGATTGCGGTTTACACGGCCAAAGACTTCCACCTCAATCTGTGGGGAACCATCTTCAAAGATCAGCCTCTGCTTGCTTCTACCGAAGTCAATTTCGTCGGCGAGAGCGTCGCGATCGTCGTTGCTGAATCCCGGGAGATCGCTCGCAAGGCGCGCGGACTCGTCGAAGTTGATTACGAAATCTTAAAACCGATCTTGAGCATCGACGAAGCGAAAGCTCAAAATTCGTATATCGGCGTCAAGCGCGGGATCGAGCGCGGACACCCGACAAAGGCCATGCGTTCCGCGCCCCATCAGATCGAAGGCAAGATCGTCATTCGTGGCGCGGATCACTTTTACCTGGAGAGCCAGGCTTCGATCGCTTATCCACTTGAGGGCGGGCAAATCGAGATCCACACGTCATCTCAACATCCGACCGAAACCCAGCACGTCGTCGCGCACGGAATCGGCCTGCACCTCAAAGACGTCACCTGCATCGTCAAGCGCATGGGCGGCGGTTTCGGCGGTAAAGAATCGCAAGGAGCGCCGTTTGCGGCCTACGTCGGACTTGTCGCTCATAAATTGAAGCGACCGGCGAGGATCGTGATCACCAAAGACGACGACATGATCATGACCGGTAAGCGCAACCCGTTTGAAAACATCTACCGAGTCGGATTCAACGACGACGGCCGCATCATTTCTTTGATCGTCGACCTCTACTCCGATGGCGGTGCCTACGCCGACCTCTCGACTTCGATCATGGAGCGCGCGATGCTCCACTCGGACAACGCGTATTACATCCCGAACATGAAGGTGGAGGGAATCGTCTGCCGTACCAATTATCATCCGCACACGGCGTTCCGCGGTTTCGGCGGCCCGAAAGGCGTGGCGACCATCGAGCGTGTCATTGAAGAAGTCGCGCACGCACTGGACAAAGATCCGCTCGAGATCCGCAAACTCAATTGCTACCGCCCGGGTTTTGACGTCACTCACTACGATCAAAAGGTCGACAACAACGTCCTGCCGGAACTCTTTCAAAAGCTCGAAGACAAATCCAACTACCAAGCCCGTCGCTTAGAGATCGAAGAGCACAATCGCGAAATCCTCCAAAATAAAGACACGGCGACCAAGCCTTTGCTTCGCGGACTGTCGCTCACGCCGGTCAAATTCGGAATCTCTTTTACCACCCGCTTTTTGAACCAAGCCAACGCGCTTGTGATCGTCCATCGCGACGGCTCGTTACAAGTTTCAACCGGCGCCACCGAGATGGGTCAAGGCGCCAACGCGCGCATCGCAACCATCGTATGTGAGGAGCTCGGCCTTCCGCGCGAATCGGTGCGCATGATGCCGACCGCGACCGACAAAAACGCCAACACCTCGCCGACCGCGGCGTCTTCCGGCACCGACCTGAACGGATCGGCGGCACTCCTTGCCACTCGTAAAATCAAAGAGCGCCTGAGCATCGTTGCCGCGAAAATTCTACAACTTCCTGAAGACCGCTGGGCCAAAAACACCGCGGGCCTCGGGACCGAAGACGAAATCCCAACCAGTGATGTATACGCCGATCCCGAAGATCCAAACGCCGACTCCAAGTGGGAAACCGGCATCGCTACTTACCACGGCATCCGGTTTGAAGACGAGCACGTTTACCACGTCGACAATCCGGATAAAAAAATCGCTTTCTACGAGCTCGTCAACGAAGCGTATTTGAATCGCGTGTCGCTCTCCGATTACGCTCACTACCGGATTCCGGGCCTCTCGTTCAACAAACTCACGGGCAAGGGCGACGCGTTCCTGTACTTTACTCAAGGCGTGGGCTGCAACGAAGTCACACTCGATCTCGACACGGGCGAAGTCAAAGTGGTTCGCAGCGATATCCTGATGGATCTCGGCCGCCCGATCAATGAGGGCCTCGACGTCGGTCAAGTCGTCGGCGCCTACATCCAGGGGATGGGCTGGGTCACCACGGAGAAATTATTTTACAGTAAAAACGGCGCACTGCTTGCGCACGCACCGAGCACCTACAAGATCCCGAGCGTGCAAGACACGCCACGCGAGTTTAACGTCGAGCTCCTCGTCAACGATGAAAACCGCATGGCGCTGAGAGGAATGAAAGCGGTCGGCGAGCCGCCCCTCCTCCTTGCTATCGGCGTGTGGACTGCGATTCACGACGCGTTGAAAACGCTCGAGCCTTATCAAAAACGTTATCCGCGCATGGAGCTTCCGGCGACGCAGGAGGAAGTCTTACGCGCGATGTACCCGGAGCAATTCAAATGAAACATCCTTGGGCGGAAGCCGCAAAACTTGAACGTTCGGGAACGCCGTTTGTCATCGTGACGATGATCGGAGGGCGCGGACACGCTCCTCAAGATCCGGGAGCAAAAGCCATCGTGACTGCGGACGGAATTCATGCCGGAACCGTCGGCGGCGGCAAAGTCGAAGCTCGTTGCATCGAAGAAGCCAAGAAAATGCTCGCCGAGCCCGGCCACATCGACCCAAAAACTTTCAATTGGAATCTACAACGCGACATCGGCATGACCTGCGGCGGAGAAGGCACATATCTCTTCGAAAAGATCGCGCCCGCGGCCGCATGGCGCGTGATCGTGTTCGGCGCTGGGCATACGGCGCAAAAAATGGCGCGCATCCTTCGTATGCTCGATTGTCGGGCTACTTTTGTGGACTCACGGCCGGAGTGGATTCAAAAATTTCCAAAATCGTCGAACCTCGAATACATCTGCATGCCGGAACCCAAAGAGTACCTCGCCGAGCTTGCAAAGGAGCCGAATGTCCGGCCGTCGTTTGCGATCATGACTCGCGGACACGCGACCGACATGCCGGTCTTACGCGAAGTTTTGAGACTGTTTCCGGATTCTTATTACGGAATCATCGGCAGCAAAGTCAAAGGTTTGAAGATACGGAACGAACTGAAGGCCGAGGGCTATCCGCAAAAAGCGATCGACGGTCTCCGCTGCCCGATGGGTTTGCCGTTCGGCAAGAACGATCCGGCCGAAATTTCGCTCAGTATCATCTCAGAACTCATCCAAGTACGCGACCGACTCAGTCAGAGGATCGACGAGTAAGGTTGATCTTCGAACCCGCAACTTGTTATTTACACAAACTTTATTTACATGGCAATCTCTCTTTGCTATAAACCACGACACAGGAGATTCTTCATGAAAAATTCGAAAGTCGTTAAAACGATCGTTCTCGCGCTCACGCTTACGTTCGCAGCCAGCATCGCGACTCCGCCAAAAGCAAACGCAGGCATCGTGTTCTATGCAGTCGGCCGCACCAACACTGACATGAACGACGACGCACGCCACACTTTCCAAGTGCTCGGCATTATCTTTTTCGTCGGCGGCCTTTTCGGCTGGGGACCGGGGTGGATCGTCCTCGACGCGAATACCGCTTCTAACTACGTCAGCAACATGCTTAAGAGCAAGTACACCGCTCTTGCGACTCAACCGGCGATCGCTGACGAACTCGCTACGGCGCTCACTCAAGAGGGCAACAAACAATTCAAAGCTAACGAAGGCGTGAACAAAGTGGAAGTGAAACTTCCAGCTGACGTTGTTGCAAAAATCCTTCGCAAAGCGATCAAGAACGACGATAACCGCGCGTCTTTCGAGCAACTTGCGATCGACCTTCAGTAATCGATTTTGAATGTGCATAAAATCCGAGCAAAAGCGTACACTGTACGCTCAATAAAATTGGCCATCATCGCAATTTTCATCTTCTCTCTGCCCGTTTCGGCGCTCGCGCAAATGCCGGGCAGTCAGGACAAGCTCACCGAGTATTGTGCCGGCATCGTCCACGCGCCCAAGCAAAAGGGCCTCTTCTGGAAAATCGGTGGCGATATGTTACGGCGCATGTTTAATCCCAAGTATTACGCGCAGGTGGACTCGTTTTTGAGCGAGGCGCCTACCACCGATGTCAAGTCAAACGACGGCACCGTCGAAGCCACGGCAGCTGACGGGCAGGCATCCCAAGAAAACATTATCTTCTCGCTCTCGCCGATCGAAGCCAAAGAGAATCCCGAGCAACTTAAAAAAGACATCACCGAATATAAGAAGCTCAACAAAGCCATCAATAAGATGCGTAACGAACAGTACCGCCTCCGTAAAACCGGCAGTACCGAAGCTTGCGTAAAAAAAGCCAAAGAAGACGGCTTCGATCTCGACAAGCTCGTAACATCAATATCCCGCAGATTTGATTTGTTCGACGCCGAGATGGATGCGCAGGCCAAAGTCCTGCATCGTCAATTCTACAAATTTAAAAGCGAACTCAAGCTCAACTGGACGTTCGTGCCGATCACTCATCTCGACGATCTCAAGAGCGCGCTTAATAATCCGGCAGTTCGAAACGTCATTATTCTTCAACACTCAACCGAATCCGGACAGCTCGTCGACTCGGCCAGAAACGGCTACCCCGATTCCTTCTTTAAGTTTTTATCGCCGTCGCTTCGCTCGCTCACGATATTTGCCTGCCACAATCAAGCGATCCGCAAAGTCTATTCACTCGAGCGCAACTTTAAATCTGCGAATCGTCCCGATCGCTTGCTCATGACTTCAAAAGAATTTACTTATCTCAGCATGGAACACGTGACACCGATGGAACCTCCCGTCTTCCGAGCTTTCTTGAAAAAAATCGACGACACCCTCGCTTCGCGTGAATCGATCCCGACTCCGGTAGAAGCACTCAAAGCCCGTCCGCAAAACGAATGCCTCATCTCCATCGAAGGCGTGACACCGACCACCAACGAGTTTGGCATCTTTGTAAGCGGCATTTACGTCGGTGCCATCCGCACCGGCCATTCCAAAGCTTCATTTACTTTGCCGTGCGAGCAAATTTCAAAGCCCGCTCCCGGAGAAGACATCGACGTTCGCTTGATGTCGCTCGCACTCGCCAACAAATCCGATGCTGAGATCGCCAAAGCCCGTGCAACACTGACGACTCCGGCGGCCATCTACGAGTTTACTCATTACGAATCCATCGGCCGCGAAGACAAGACAATCTACTCCGTTTTATTCAGTACCGCACGATAAGCGCGATCGAGGCTCGGATAGCGAGCGACCACTCTACGCAACTTTTCAACCGGGATCAATCGCAGCGCCAGGAAAAACATATAGGTCACGCCAACGGTGCGAGCAGCGAAAGGCCAGCCTTCTGCTTTCAAGAAAATCACGCACAACAAGAGCGACGCCAAAAACAGTGGGCTCAGCAAATCGAGAAATGCGCCTATAAATGGACCCGCCTTCCGCGTACGCGCTGCCGCCTGAGGCACGTTCCCCCGGGCTCGCCTCCACCACTGATCGACGCGTGCCAAATAGCGCGCTTCAAAACGTTCGTCCGCCGTCCAAGCAGCGGCACCGGCGGCGCACGCCAGCACCATCTTCCCGATCACGAGCGCGCTGATAAACCAAATGCCAATCTCGGGGTTGATATGGAGTTGCTTTGCTAAGTCTTCCCAAATCCGCACAAACGCTTGGAAGAACGTAAGACCAAAGAGTAAGTAAGCCATCGTGAGAGGCTGGATAAACGCCCAGAGCGACGACATCGCTGAGCCAACGATGATCCCAACGACGTTTGCACCAAGCACGCCCAAGCCTAGACTAAAAAGCATTCCCTGCATAAAAATCGCAAGCATCGGCATCAAACGTTTACCCGCCGGAGATAAAGTTTTGAGCAAAGTTACAATCGTCGTCACCGACATGGACTCGGTAACCGCAACACCGCGAATGCGAGTATTCCTCGAAGTCAGCCCCAAGCAAACCAACTGGTTGATGGAGAGGACATGCCCTCCGACCGGAATATGGAGCGCATGGATAAAACTCCCTAGCCCGATTTCGGCCATGGCTTGGATGGAAGCGTATTTCGCGACTCGATTCTCGGTCTCTGTTTGCATGACTTAAAATTAGAGGGTAAAACCGAATCGTGGAATCAAAAAATCAATTCATGCAGCGGGCAATCGATCTTTCTCAAAAAAACATGGATAGCGGCGCCGGCGGACCCTTTGGCGCAGTGATCGTCCGTCAGGGTAGGATCGTCGGAGAAGGCTGGAACAAGGTTACCTCGACCAATGACCCCACCGCTCATGCCGAAGTGACCGCGATTCGAGACGCGTGCAAAAACTTAGGGACCTTCGAACTTACCGATTGCGAGATCTACACCAGCTGTGAGCCTTGCCCGATGTGCCTCTCCTCCATCTACTGGGCGAGGATCAAAAAGATTTACTACGGCAACACCAAAGACGACGCTGCCGCGATCGATTTCGACGACGACTTTATTTACAAAGAGATCGCACTCGAGCCCGAATCGCGTTCCATCCCGCGCGAGCCGCTCATGCGCGATCAAGCACTCAAGGTTTTCAAAAACTGGAAAGCGAAGGCGGACAAAGTTCGTTATTAAGAGTGTTGCGCAATCAATAGCGCGAGCGAGAGCGCGCCGATTCCCATCATCCAGGGCGATAAATCCTTGCGACGACCGGCAAGCGCGTACAAAACCACGTGCGCGATAAACCCCCAGAGCATGCCTTGCGTGATCGAAAACGTAAACGGAATGAGCACGATCGTCAGAAACGCCGGAATCAAATCCTCGAGCGCATCGAATTTCAAGGCCGTCACACTTTTAAACATGAGCCCACCAACGACGATGAGCACGGGCGCCGTAGCATATGCCGGAACCATTCCTGCAATCGGCGCCAAAAATAGACACGGCAAAAAACAAAGCGCGGTCACGATCGACGCCGTACCCGTACGGGCGCCGGCTTCGATGCCCGCGGCACTCTCGATAAAAGCGGTGCCCGAAGATGTTCCGAACAAACCCGCAAACAAAGTTGCGAGCGCGTCGGTGATGAGCCCTTCTTTTAAGTTTTTAGGATTGCCGTCGCGATCAAGCATCCCTGTTGCGTGCGAGACGCCCACAAAGGTCGAGATCGAATCGAAGAGATCAGTAAAGAAGATCGACACCATCGTCGGAATCAAACTCAGCTTCAACGCCCCCCAAATATCGAGTTTAAAGAACACGCTCGAAAAATCGGGCGCGCTAAACATCGACGTGGGCATCTGAATCATTCCGGTCGCAAGCGCCACGACCGTCGCAAAAGCAATGCCCGCCAAAAACGCGAGCGGGCTTTTTCGGCGCATGAGCACCAGGATTAAAACAATCGAAAGCACCACGATCAGGGTCTGACGAGTGAGCGGTCCGAGTGCGACGAGAGTCGCGGGATTCGCCACCACGAGTCCAGCGTTCTTAAGCCCGATCAACGTCAGGAAAAATCCGATCCCGCATGCGGCCGCGATTCGAAGCGAAGACGGAATCGCCGTCGCGATTTTCATCCGAATCGGCGCGATCGACGTGATCAAAAACAAAACGCCCGCCCAAAAAATGATCCCAAGCGCCGTTTGCCAGGGCACTTGCTGCCCTAAGATCACCGAGAAGGTAAAAAACGCGTTGATCCCCATCCCGGGCGCGACCGCGAACGGAAGTTTCGCATACAACCCCATGAGCAAAGTCATCGAGAACGAGAGAATCACGGTCGCCGTCATCACTCCGCTGAAACTCATTCCCGTGCCCTCTGTCGCAAGGATGCTCGGGTTAACGAAGATGATGTACGCTACCGTTAAGAAAGTTGTGATCCCACCGATGATTTCCTTGCGCAAACTAATATTCATAACTCCAGTGTAAACGGTATTCATTTCACGAGCCATTCTTTATTCCGGCGCTTGACTAACAAACGAGTCTCCATCAATATATGACCGCAATGAAGCGGTATCCAGCAGCGACTCTCACGACTCTACTCTACGGCTTGAGCCTCGGTTTAAGTCTCAACGTTCACGCCTTCGAAAACGAAGGATTCGGTTACGAGTTCTCTCTCCACACCGACAGCACAGAAAAATCGGGAGTTACGCGAGTCGAAGACGGCCGCAACCTCGTCAAATTCGAACTCGGTTTGAAAATTCTCGGTATTCCTCTCGAGCCGGAACCAACCGTCATCAAACAATTCCCGTCAGCTCGCGAGACTTCAGCACAATCTTTCATGGATACCCTACGCTTCGTGGATCCGGATGGCGCGATTCAGCGTTACCTTTCTAAAAGCACGACTCGCTTCGAACTTTTCCGCGACTATTTCAGCGGTCTTCTCCCGGCTAAATATTTGGATTTCGGAATCGATGTCAAGCCTAACGGACCAAGCGAAGACTCGAGCGACCTCATGGGCACGCTCGCCAGAATCAGCGAACAAGTCAAGGAAAGCAATTCCGAAAACCCGCCTCTCGCCGGAGTTCGAATCATCATTGATCCCGGACACATGGGAACCGAAGAATGGGAAGACTACGACGGAAAATGGGTCTCCATTTATAACGGTAAAGGTAAGAAGCAGCTGATGGGACACATTCGCGAAGGCGAGCTCACCCTTTGGACCGCGTTCCTGACAGCGAATGCGTTGAAAGACCTCGGAGCTGACGTTAAAATCACCCGCAATAAAATGGGCCCGGTCAGTAATGTTCCTTACCTGGATCACAACTACACTGCGACACGCAATCAATACTTCTACGACAGCTTCGACGGCTGGATGCGCTCCGAAAGATTGCTCACCTTGGGCGATGCCGCTTTCAAAAAGAAACTTCTCGCCTCGCCGTCGGTTAGCAGGATGTTTCCGAAGTTTGAGACCGGTGCGGATGGAGTTTTGACCGCAAGAGGCCTGAAAGATAAACAAGCTTTCATGGCTAATATGTATCTCAAAGGCGAAGATCTCGAAGCTCGCGTCAACGCGATCGATGATTTTCATCCACATCTCACGATCGATATCCACTACGATGCGGTCCAAAACGAATACTACCTCGTCAACAACAAGCTCTATTACCTGGACAACAAAGGCAGGTACGTCGCCGCGTCCGACGAAAACAAAGTCGAAGGCTTCGTACCCGGAAGCTTCGGCATGAACGAAAGCGGTTCGCGTTTATCGAGAGCCTACGGCATGTATCACGCGTTGAATTCACGAAAGTGGAACGAATCCGTCAACCTCACGAGCACGATCGCCACTTCCGTCTCTAAAAGCTTGGACCTTTCATTGTTGAACAGCGCCGAGATGGTCATCAACGGTCAGACTGTTGCGGTCAACGTTAAAGACGGCGTTTACGCGCGCAATTTACAAGTGACCCGTCGCTCAACTCAAGGCCTCGTGGCTTATCTCGAGTGCCTGCACTACGACACGCTGAGCGAATTCTTCGAACTCATTAAAAAGGATGGCGAGGCTACCTACACGGATCAGTACACTCGCGAGACCTTGACTTTCACATATCCAACTCGCATCGAAAAAGTCGCGCAGGGGATTTCAACCGGCGTCCTCGAATATTTCCAGAACCTCGGTTCAAATCCGGGTGAGCTGAAACTCGACACCGAACAACTCGACAGCGTGAAGATCGAAAACTCCAATAACATCTAAGACCAATCGCGTTAATCACGTTGAGATTTTGGCACTTTTGTCGCCTATCCTCTTTACATCTCCTTGGCGTTCTTTTATTTCAGGAAGATGGGATTTAGGGATATTTTGTTCGGTATTTGTTCGGTATTCATGTATACTGGCCTCATGCCAGTCCAAGCAGCAACAATTAGCACGATTAAAGCCGCACCGACACCACTACCGCAAAATGCGTGGAGCCGGGTCGCGGCCCCAACTCGTGGCGATACCTCATCGATTGGCTTCTATTCTAACGGCTGCGTCGCAGGTGCGCACACTCTGCCCCTCGATGGCGACGGTTACCAAGTGATGCGTCCGTCTCGCAATCGTTACTACGGACATCCGATAATGATTCAATACGTCCAGGATCTGGCCGCTACACTTCAAGCGATGGACGCCCCACTCTTGATCGGAGACATGGGCCAGCCTCGCGGCGGCACCATGCCTTACGGCCACAAAAGCCATCAGATCGGTCTGGATGTCGACGTTTGGTTCTGGAATCATCCAGAGCAAGAGCAACGTTCTCTCACTTTGGACGAGCGCGAAAAACTTCCGCTTCTTTCCGTCCTCAATGAAAACGGAATCGTCGACCCGAAGAAATTCGGCGAGAAGCAGATTTTGAAACTGAAAGTCGCCGCTGAGAATGATCTCGTTCAGCGCATTTTTGTAAATCCGGCGATCAAAGTCTACTTGTGCTCGACCCTTGGCGAAGGCGACCGCGATTGGCTTCACAAACTGCGTCCTTGGCCGGGACATGACGAGCATTTTCACGTCCGTCTCTACTGCCCAGCCGACGAGAAGCAATGTACGCATCAAGACGAGCAGCCTGCGGGCGACGGGTGCGCGGAAGTGGTTCCACATAAAACCGAGATCGACGCTAATGGTACCGAAGACAAATACGTTGACGAACAACTTTTAAACCAATTTTTTAAACCGGTGGACTCAGGTATCAAGGCTATGCCGGCAGCTTGCGCGAAATTACTCAAACAATAGTTTGGCAACCAGCGACGGCACGAAAATTGAACAAACAACGCAGTATCAATAAAGCAGTAAGAAACTAGGAGTAATAAAGATGGAAACAAGTAAAACAGCGAATACCCCAGACAACGCAAACAAGAACAAGGCAATCGAACTCGCGATCCAAACGATCGAGAAGCAATTCGGTAAAGGCTCGATCATGCGTCTCGGCAACGAAGAGACCATGGTTAACTCCGACGTTCCTGTCGTTCCAACCGGCTCAATCGGCCTCGATCTCGCACTCGGGATCGGCGGTTATCCTCGCGGCCGTATCATGGAGGTCTACGGACCGGAATCTTCGGGTAAAACCACTCTGGCGCTTCACGCGGTGGCAGAGTTGCAAAAACAAGGCGGCATCGCTGCCTATATCGACGCCGAGCATGCTCTCGATGTCGGTTATGCACGTAAACTCGGTGTTCGCACCGACGATTTGTTGATCTCTCAACCGGACACCGGCGAGCAAGCTCTCGAGATTTGCGACATGCTCGTTCGCTCGGGCGGGATCGACGTACTCGTGATCGACTCGGTTGCGGCACTCGTGCCTCGCGCGGAGATCGAAGGCGAGATGGGCGATTCACACATGGGCTTGCAAGCACGCCTCATGTCTCAAGCTTTGCGTAAACTCACCGGCACGATCAACCGCTCTAAAACTCTCGTGATCTTCATCAACCAGATCCGCATGAAGATCGGCGTGATGTTCGGTAACCCGGAGACCACTACCGGCGGTAACGCTCTTAAGTTCTACGCGTCGGTTCGTCTCGACATCCGTCGTATTCAAGCGATCAAAGACGGTGAGAGCGTGGTCGGTAACCGCACTCGCGTGAAAGTCGTGAAAAACAAGATGGCTCCTCCGTTCAAAGAAGTCGAATTCGACATCATGTACGGCGAAGGCATCTCGAAAGAACGCGATCTCCTCGATACGGCGTCTAACCTCAACATCATCGAGAAGAGCGGCACCTGGTACTCGTACAAAGACGAGCGTATCGGACAAGGCGGCGACAACTCTTCTAAATGGCTCAAAGAACACCCAGAAGCGGTCAAAGAAATCCGTGCTGAAGTATTCAAGAAAGCAAACATCGGCCAGAAAGCGGCAGCTCCAGTTACAGGTGCACCTGAGGCGCCGGCTGGCAAACCATCCGCTCTCGACATGAAGCACGGCGCAGGCGCGACTGCTGGCGTAACTACAGCTGCTAACGGCAAGACCGTTGCAAGTGCCGCTAAAGAAGGCGCGAAACACGTAACTCACGCGGGCGCGAAAAAGTAGTTGGTGCGCTGAGAGCGCAAGGCAACCATCTGACAAATTGATTTCAAAAAACTCCGCTGGTGGAATTTCCACGGCGGAGTTTTTTGTTTTTCCACCGGCGGGGTGAGGAAGTTTGAATCTAGGATTTAAGGATGTAAAGTCGGGCAGTCGATGGGTTCAAGTTTGTAACCGACACCAACGGGTAACTGAACGTCTTGACCCACGTCTTCCCGTGCTTAGGTTTAGTCTCCATGGCCCACTAATTCTTACACTTCACTCCCGACTTCGGGAGAGCGTCCTGCGCCGACTGCGGCGAATGGCAATCTGGACATGCCGCGCTAATATCGCAGATCATTTGTTTCCACATCTTGTCCCGGCTGGAACGTACCGCCGCGACGAAGAGCCCCGTTATAGTGAGGATGATCGTGAGCAAGATCACATATTCAATGATGGCTTGGCCTGATTCCGAATGGCGGCGGCGCTGAGATCGAGATCCGATGTTTGTTAGGTTGCTCACTCCTTTTACTTTAGGATAAACTCTTGGAATATGGAAGATTCTGAACACAATGATGTGCCGGAAAGCGCGGTCCCAGGCAGCCTTCCCATCGATAGCTCCCTGAACGACGGGGGAAGCCGTAAAAAACTCCTGATCCCGGTTGCGGCGATTTTGATCATCATCATCGGCGTTTTGATGGCAATTAAGGCCAGCGTTCAAAAAGAAACTCGCTTGAATCTTCAGCCGGTCGAACTCGCTGAAGGCGCCGAACTTCCAAACTTTACGATGACCAGGCTCGACGGCACCAAAGTGCAAGTCGACGACCTCAAAAACAAAGTCTCGATGCTTAACTTCTGGGCCACCTGGTGTGAAGCCTGTATGGAAGAGATGCCGTCGATCGTGAAATTGCATGAGGCATACGCTCCAAAAGGTTTCGAGATCTTGGGCCTGAACGTCGACGAAGATCCGCCGAAGGCGGTTCCCCCGACGATTCAAAAATTCGGAATGAAGTTTCCGATTTTCATGGACCCGACCAACGCTTTAACCGAGTTGTTTGACGTCCACGCGATCCCGCTTACCGTGATCTTCGACAGCAATCGTAAGATTTTGTTGATCGAATCCGGCAGCCGCGAGTGGGACGACGACGAAATGCACCAGCTACTCGATAATTGGCTGAACTAGCAAAGGTGAGGAGCACCTTTTGGTAGAGAAACGCTCAATTTATGCCCGAAGTCATTAAACGCACTTCCGCTTACGCCATCCTCATCGCCGAGAACCAGATTTTACTCTCTCGGCTTGCGCGCGGGTTGCGCAAAGGTAAATGGAGCTTAGTCGGTGGTGGAATTGAAGCTGGCGAGACACCGCTTCAAGCTTTGCGGCGCGAGCTCATGGAAGAAGCGGGAATCACGTTATCCGTCGAACCGGTTTACCTTCGCGACTTTACCAATCGCTACGACTACCTCTCGCCCGAAGGCCAGCCGCTTATCCTGGAACTCACGGGCATGATCCATCATGCGATATTACCGACGTGTGTGCCCTGCAAGACTGATTCGGATGGCGGGAGCTCGGATGGGTGTAAATGGTTTCCATTGGGTTCGCTCGATCTCGATATTTGTACGCCGTTTGTCGGCCAGGGGCTAGGCCTTATTGTGCCATAACTCGCCACTCAACGAAGCGAAGTTTATACACACGAATTGTTGATCAAACTGCTCGTTAATGATAACCTAGCAGCGGATTGGGCTTTTTACGACTATTCGTCATTCTTATTTCAACGTTGATAGGAACTCGGTGTTTCGCGGATCTCCCTTGCGAAAACTTGTTCACCACGCAGCTCATGAACCTAGTTAGTCCTTCTTACTACTCTCAGACTCTTACCGACCAAGTTTCGCTCAGTCAGCAAACCCCGCATCAATGGACTTACACCGTCACGACCGACGTAGGTGTAAAGGAGTTAAAAGTTCAAACTCGCGGTAAGAAGGTCGAAGTCGTGCTTCAAAATCAAAACATCACGACCCTGCCCGGCTACGCGCCCTATCTGTACAGTGCCCCAGTCAGAGTGGATGATGAAACCGTCGCTAAAATTTTGGTGCGAGTCACTCCCGACATGTACGAAGTGGGAGGAATCGAAGTTCGAATCTACAAAGTACCGACTCACTTCGTGCTGATGAGCTTACCATCCCAAGCGGTAATACATTTCTTCAAAACAATCGTACGGTAACACCACGAAATCCGAATCCATTCCAACGTCGAGCGTTCCCTTCGTCGCCTCAAGTCCGAGCGCGCAAGCTGCGCTGTAAGTCACACCCGCGAAGATTTCGGCCGAATTCATCTTCATATAGAGCGCGCTCAAGTTCATCATGAGCGGAAGGTTCAGCGAATAGCAGGTTCCCGGATTGAAATCGGTAGCGATCGCGACTTTCGCGCCTTTATCCAAGAGATCGCGTGCCGGAGCGAAGTTTTCTTTAAGGTAAAGAGCGGTCCCGGGAAGCAAAGTCGCGACAGTGCTTGATTCCGCGAGTGATTCCACTCCGTAATCCGAAATCTTCAGCAGGTGATCGGCGGAATTGGCGCCGAGTTTCGCTGCTAGGTGTGCGGACTCGGTGTTGGCAAGCTCGTCGGCGTGGACTTTAGTTTTGATTCCCGCTTTTTTAGCCGCACGAAGCACGCGCTCCCCTTCTTCGATCGAATAATAACCTTCGTCGATAAAGACATCGCAAAACTCGGCAAGGCTTTTCTCGGCGACTTCCGGGATCGTCTTCCGCACCATCTCGTCGATGTACTCCGTACGACGACGGTCTTTCGGGAACGCATGCGCGCCCAAGTACGTCGATACAAACGTCATCTGAGGAAGCGCTTCACGCAGGTGCTTTACGACCTTCAGGCATTTCATCTCGGCATCGTGGTCGAGACCGTAGCCCGATTTGCATTCGATGGTCCGAATTCCATAACGATAGGCAATGAGCGCGCGTTTCAGCGCAAGCTCGAAGAGCTCGGCCTCGCTCGCCTCACGAGTGGCGTTGACGGTCGTGAGGATTCCGCCGCCTTCGTCGGCGATTTCCTGATAGGTCGCCCCGGCGCAGCGGCGGGCAAATTCCTGCGCGCGCGAGCCGGCAAACACCAAGTGCGTGTGCGAATCAATCAGACCCGGCATAATCGCCTGTTTGCGCTTGAGATCGGTCGCTTTCACTGATTTGTATATTTTAGGAAGCTCACGCGCCGGACCGATCCAATGGATCTTCTTTTGATCGAATACGATCGCGCCGTCTTCAACCGCGCTCACATCCGCAGGCTCGAGCTTGCGTCCGTCTTTTTTGCGGATCATCTCGCCGGTGTAGACGTAAGACGCATGGGTAAAAGCGGAAAGAACGGGCGTGGCCGGCGACTTCTTGGTGGTTCCAGTCTTCTTGGTCATGGCCTATCCGTTCTTTTTGCCGATCATCGGCATGTAAGCGCCATATTCGTGCATTTTCGGTTCGTTTTTAATCGCTTGATCGTAGCCCGCGTCAGCGTGGCGTACGATTCCCATTCCCGGATCGCTCGTGAGTACGCGTTGCAAACGCTTGTCGGCTTCTTTGGTTCCGTCGGCGACAATCACCATACCGGCGTGGATCGAATAACCCATCCCGACACCGCCGCCGTGATGTACGCTCACCCACGAAGCGCCGTTGACGGCGTTTATCATCGCGTTCAAGATCGGCCAGTCGGCAACCGCGTCGGAACCGTCTTTCATCGCCTCTGTCTCGCGGTTCGGACTTGCGACCGAACCGCAGTCCAAGTGGTCACGACCGATCACGATCGGCGCTTTGACTTTGCCGGTGCGTACGAGCTCGTTAAACATGAGGCCTGCTTTTAAGCGCTCGCCAAAACCAAGCCAGCAAATGCGCGCCGGTAACCCTTGGAACGCGATGCGCTCTTTGGCGACGTCGAGCCAGCGGTGCAGACTCTCGTGTTCAGGGAAAAGTTTTTTGAGCTCGCGATCCGTCGTCGCGATATCTTCGGGGTCGCCCGAGAGCGCAACCCAGCGGAACGGACCTCGGCCGTCGCAAAACTGCGGTCGAATGTAAGCCGGAACAAAACCCGGGAAATCAAACGCGGCTCTGACGCCCGCTTTGACCGCTTGCGCGCGAATGTTGTTACCGTAGTCAAATACGATCGTTCCGCGCTTTTGGAACTCGAGCATTTGCGACACGTGTTTACCCATGCTCGAGATCGCACGGCGCTTGTATTCTTCCGGGTCGCGGCCACGGAGCTCTTCCGCTTCTTCGATCGACAAGCCCTGCGGAATGTAACCGTTCAATTCATCGTGTGCACTCGTTTGATCGGTCATTAGGTCAGGAGTGAAATTGCGCTTGAGAAGTTCGGCGAGAACGTCGACCGCGTTTCCGATGACGCCGATCGAACGCGCTTGTTTTTTAGATTTGGCTGATTCGACGGCTTTGAGCGCGTCGTCCAGGTTGTTGTGGAGCTCGTCGATGTAGCGAGTTTCAATCCGGCGATGCGCACGCATCGGATCGACTTCGATATTGAGCGATACCGCTCCGGCAATCGAAGCGGCGAGCGGTTGGGCCCCGCCCATTCCGCCTAACCCCGCGGTCAAGACGACGCGACCCGCGAGCGTACCTCCGAAGTGCTTGCGGCCGGCTTCGGCAAAAGTCTCGTAGGTGCCTTGGATAATGCCTTGAGTACCGATGTAAATCCACGACCCAGCCGTCATCTGGCCGTACATCATGAGGCCTTTTTTATCGAGTTCGTTGAAGTGTTCCCAGTGGGCCCAGTTCGGAACGAGCATACTGTTTGAGAGAAGCACTCGTGGCGCATCTTCGTGCGATTTGAAAACAGCGACAGGCTTACCGCTTTGGACGAGCAAGGTCTCGTCGTTCTTTAATTTTTTGAGTGTCTCAATGATCCCGCGGTAAGAATCCCAGTTCCTCGCCGCTTTACCGATCCCGCCGTACACAACAAGATCGGCCGGGTTTTCGGCAACCGCTGGATCAAGGTTGTTCATCAGCATCCGCATCGCGGCTTCTTGAACCCAACCTTGGCAAGTTTTTTGGTTACCTTTTGGAGCATGAATATCGGTGTGACTCATGCCCAAACGCTATCATTACCCGTACAAATTCGCAGCAGGATTGAGCTTATTGGAAAGTGATTGAAGAAATTCCAACCATTTTGCCGAAGCGCTTAGTCGGAACCACGTACGCTTGGGTCACCGCACGATTGTTGCTTGGGTTGATCACTTCATAACGGCTCAAGTGAGCGTTATAGACTACGTTGAACTCGATTTCTTTGTGGCGGTTCATCACTGCGATCGCGCTTCTCAAATATTCAACGGTCAAAGTCAGAACGTTTGCATTGGAAGTTTGCTTGAGCTCAAGGGACGCCACGTCATAACCACTTTCGGTATAGACCACGGTCATCTCGCGAAGCGTAGCCTTCGAAAAAAAGTGACGTTTGCCGTCGTCGTCGTTGAAGTAAATCCCTTCAATCACGCGCGGGTTATCATTTGAAATTTGAAGTCCGAGTGGAATCGTGACACTGCAACCTTCACCTTTAAGTTCGATCAAAGGCATGTCCTTGGCGAAAACTGTCGACGCCGAAATGGATACGAATATGGCAACAAGGGCAGTTAGGAATTTCATGGTCTCTCTCTCCTGTGCTTCTCTCTAAAGCGCGGCCAAAGTACACCAGTATTATGTAATGTGTCAATACAATTAAATAAAAATAGTTTAATCAGAGATAAATCGATATCTATATGATTTTAAATGATTTTTTTGAAATACCTATCAGGAAAATCTCTTTGCTTTCCTTACGTGTACTCTTCGGACGCAACACTTCGACCTTACCGAAGCGCTGTTCCATCATCTTTTTGAGCTCTTGGAAGTCATCCGAGTGAAAGAACTTACAGACAAAATTACCGCCCGGTCTTAAAAACCGGTCCGAAACTTCCAGCGCGAGCACACACAGTTCCATCGAACGCGCCTGGTCGGTAATACGGATACCGGTGGTCTTCGGCGCCATATCCGAAAAAACACCGTCGAAAGTCGGCTCAAATCCATTTTCAACGAAGATTTTATCGAGATTCAAATCGCGTAAATCCGCATGAATAAAGATGGCGTTTGGAAGCGAGAGTTCCACACGGATCAAATCAACACCAAGCACTCGCCCCTTCTCGCCGACTTTTTGAGACAGATATTGCGACCACGATCCAGGCGCAGCACCGAGATCAAGAACCTTCATGCCAGCTTTGATAATCTTAAACTTTTGATCGATCTCTTCGAGCTTATAGATCGAACGAGCGGCAAAATTATCTTCTTTTGCCTTATGATAGTAGTGGTCGCGTTTATTGTAAGCCATGGACTTTTGACCACCATACCACTATCCTAACTGACGGTGAACCTCGAAAAAATCCTACAATCCAAGGTCGTAAACGCCACTTTAGTGGGTTCTCTGACCACGCTGGAATGGCTGGGCGGCAAGATCGGGCCCTACTACGCTAAAAAGCGTCAAGTTCAGGTGGAACGAGATCGCACTGTCACTTCATGGGAAGGCGTTCAAATCCCGGTTGATATCTACACACCAAAAACACCTCGCCCGGCAAAGGGCTGGCCGGTTTGCCTGATGATTCATGGCGGAGGCTGGAGGTTTTTCTCCAAAGACAGCCACGCACTCATTGCCGCTCAAATTGCCGAACTCGGTTACCTCACGATCAATACCGATTATCGTCTGGCTCCGAAACACCCGTTTCCGAATGGCCTCATTGACGTACTTTCGGTTTACGATTGGATTCATCAGCATTCGTCCACCCTCGGAATCGATCTCGATCACGCCTCGGTAGCCGGCGAATCCGCAGGCGCAAGCTTCGCGCTCGCGATCAGCATGCTCGCCTCAGGCGTGGCAACCATGAAAGATGTTCCGCACCCGCAGCTTGCGTCGCGCACGTTGAATTGGCGCGTTCCCAAAAAAGCGATGATCCATTGCGGATATCACCAAGTTTCAAACGTTGCCCGCTACGACGCAAAAGTTTCGACGCTGGTTCGTTGTCGAATTCGGATGATTCAAAAAAATTACTTACCTGAATCACTCGTGGATCCTTCACGCGCGGATTGGGGTTTGGCCGATCCACTTTGTATTTTGGAAAAGCTCGCGGCAAGCGGCGCAAAAGTCGCAGGCTCTTTTCCCGAGCTCTTTATCCCGGTCGGCGAGAACGATCCGGTGCTAGAGGATTCGGTCCGCTTACACGAGGCCGGCCAACGATTGGGATTGAAATCCAAAATCGAAATCTATCCGCAGGCGCCGCATTCCTTCTATGCAATGCCATGGCATACGCAATATGCGCGCTGCTGGAGCGACATTCGCAATTTTTTGAAGCCTTAGACTCCCGGGTTCAGTCCTTCCTCAAATTACATCACCGTAACTTTGCGCAACAGATCCAGATCTTCGAGTGCCTTGCCTGAGCCACGAACGACGCAAGTAAGGGGATCTTCGGCAACCGTGACCGGAAGACCGGTTTTCTCTTTGATGAGGACGTCGAGGTTGGCGAGAAGCGCTCCCCCACCCGCGAGCACGATCCCGTTATCGACGATATCGGCAGCGAGTTCCGGAGGCGTGCGCTCGAGCGCGATCTTGATCGCATCGACAACGGCACCCACTGGTTCCGCGAGCGCGTCGCGAATTTCTTCAGAGTTGAGCTCGATCGTCTTCGGCGCTCCAGAGATCAAATCGCGGCCTTTGACTTCGAAAGTTTTTTCTTCGTCGAACGGATAAGCGCAACCGATCGCGAGCTTGATTTGCTCGGCCGTGCGCTCACCGATCAGAAGCGAGTACTTGCGTTTGATGTAGTTCACAATCGCGTCGTCGAATTTATCGCCCGCGACACGCACTGATTTCGAGTACACGATACCGCCGAGGGAAATCACCGCGACTTCTGTAGTGCCGCCGCCGATATCGACGATCATATTGCCCGATGGCTCACGGATCGGGAGACCCGCGCCGATCGCGGCCGCCATCGGTTCCTCGATCAAATAAACTTCACGTGCGCCCGCTGATTGGGCCGATTCTTTTACCGCGCGTTTCTCGACCTGCGTGATCCCGTAAGGGATACAGATCATGATGCGCGGGCGGATGAAGCTGCGGCCTTCGGACGCTTTCGAGATAAAGTATTTGAGCATCGCCTGAGTGACTTCGAAGTCGGCGATCACGCCGTCTTTCAGCGGGCGAATCGCCGAGATCGAGCCCGGAGTACGTCCGAGCATTTCTTTTGCTTCTTTGCCGACGGCGAGTACTCGGGTCTGTCCGCGTGCGTTCCGGTGGATCGCAACCACAGAGGGTTCGTTCATGATGAGACCGCGCCCCTTGGAAAACACGAGCGTGTTCGCCGTGCCCAAGTCGATCGCTAAGTCGTTTGTAAAAAAATCGAGTACCTTCTGAATCATTCCGTTGCTTCCTCTATCACCGCAGCAGTTACCATCTATAGTGACGAATTTCTTCGCCCTTCTCGGCGATCTCACTCATCGATTTGATGCCGATTTCTAAATGTTGGTCCGTGAATTGCTTGAATACGCCGGACGCTGACTTTTTAGTTTTAATTCCGCCGCGTTTAAGCGGTAAATCCGATACCAACAGGAGCGCGCCGATCGGTACCTTGCTAGCAAAGCCAACCACAAACAAAGTCGCGGTTTCCATATCGATCGCTAGCGAGCGCTCGTGATACAAATCCGCCTTGAACTTGTCGTTAAACTCCCAGAATCGGTAATCGGTCGTGTGCACGACGCCGGTACGATAATCGATGCCGCGATCGACGAGCACTTCCGACACGAACTTTTGAATTTTAAACGTTGGAAGCGCCGGCGCTTGACGAGGCAAGAAGTGGTGAGACACGCCTTCGTCCCGAATTGCCGCAGTCGGAAGGATGAAATCGCCCTTCTTGAGCGAGCGATGGAGGCCTCCGCACATTCCCAAAAAGAGAACGGCTTTCGGGTTGATCACCGACAAACATTCCATGATGAGCGCCGCCGTCGGGGATCCGATCGAAAAATTGATGATGGACACGCCTTCTTCAGCCGAGTGAACCGCGCCCATCGCCGAGCCGCGGGTTTTCTGGCCTCCGGTTAAGATCGCGAACCGGTCGAGGTAGTATTCGAAGTTCGTGAGAATGACCTGCTTCTGGAAATCTTTGATGTGCGATCCCGTGTACCGTTCAAGAATGTCGCGGGCGATTTTTTGCTTTCGCGTATTCGTGTAAATCCGGTTAGTATTGGGAATTAAATACGGGTTTTTTTCCACTGTATAAGGTTACTCAGGCCGGCTAAGTGAAACAAGCGAAATGATTAAGATTTCATGAGCGAAACGACTCGACACATTCCGATTTTGCTCGACCCGATTACTGACTTTTTAACCCAAGGTCTCACTGCACTGTCGAGCGACAAGAAAGCCGGAGTGGTCGTCGACTGCACACTCGGTGGCGGCGGTCACACGGCATCGCTCCTTCAAAAAATTCGTGCGTTAAATAACACAGTCGGACATAAGGTACTTGCGATCGACCAAGATCCCGATGCGATTCGCCGCGGCAAAGTAAAATTCGAGCGTGAGATCAAAAGCGGGCTTCTCGAAATTCATCACATCCCATTCTCGCATGCACTTGACGCTATTGGCAATCGGCCGATTTATGGGCTGATGGCTGACTTAGGCGTCTCCAGCGATCAAATCGACTCGGAGTCACGCGGCTTTAGCTTTCGCTACCCGGCTTCGCTCGACATGCGCATGAACACGACCACAGGCCAACCGCTCTCGACGATGCTCCAGACGTGGTCAGAGGTTCAAATCGCCGACCTCCTCTTTAAATACGGCGAGGAACGTCTCTCACGCAAAATCGCTCGCCGGATTGTCGATCGCCGTGAAACGAACGAACTTCCGCAAAATACCAAGGGCTTAGCAGAGCTCATCGCATCGTCGTTTCCACCTGCCCAACGCCATGGTCGTATTCATCCGGCCACTCGCTCGTTCCAAGCGTTCCGAATCGCGATCAATCACGAACTCGATGAACTCGAAACTTTGATCGGCAAAATTTTCCCAGCGGTCGAACCGGGGGGTCACCTTGCGATCCTTTCGTTCCACTCGCTCGAGGACCGAATGGTTAAAGAGGAACTCCGCAAGCGCGAGCTCTACGAGCTCCCGTCACGCAAAGCAATTCAGGCTCCAGATCAAGAAGTTGAAGAAAATCCCAGATCCAGATCGGCTCGCCTTCGTCTTGCAATTAAGCGCGGGCGCGTTACACTTAAATAGATGAAACGGCTTTTCCCCATTTGGACTATTCCCGTGTTGATCGTTTTCGCGTTTACGACGGTCTGGTTGCGGCTCACGGTGTTTCAAACGACGTACGAATTAAATGAAGCGAACCGCACGCTTCACAATCTCAAACTCGAGAACGAAAAAATGGAATTGAAGGTCGCGCAACTGCGCTCGCCTCGCCGTCTCGAAGCTTTGGCACGCGCAAAATACAAACTGAACCCACCGACTCCGGACCGGGTCATCCAATTGAAAGGTCAATAGCCGAGGCATGGCGGCCACGACGGCCTTCTATCAAACGCCTTCTATCCGCATCCGTTTAAGTCTCGTGATCGGCGTGTTTGCCGTCATCGCTCTCGGCATGCTCGGACGCTCGACCTGGATTCAAATCATCGGCGATCCAAAACTCGAGAACCTCGCTAAAAAACAATTCGAATCGAAGATGGTCATGAAGCCTCGACGCGGTCTGATCGTCGACCGCACTGGCGAGCCGCTCGCGATCAACCTCGAAACTTCGAGCTTGGCCGGCAGCCCGGTAAAAGTCTTGAAATCTAAAACCACTTTGCATTTGCTCGCCCGCGCGCTCGGCGTCACCCCCAAAGATTTGAAGAAGCGTCTCGAAGGCAAAAAATCCTTCATCTGGCTCGAACGTCATCTCACCGATGAGCGCATGGAGAAGCTCAAAAAGAACGGCATCATCCTCCCGACCGGCGATATGGCCGAAGGGTTGTGGATCGTCAAAGAGATGAAGCGCGTGTACCCGCACGGTGACCTCGCACATAGCTTGCTTGGCACCGTGAATATCGATGCCGAAGGCCTGGAAGGTGTCGAGCTCTGGAAAAACAACGTTTTGCGCGGTAAAAGCGCTCAAATTAACGTTACAAAAGACGCCCTCGGACGTCCCGCACTCATGAGTGCCGGTAGCAACGGTAACGGTTCGATCACGACTCGCGACGGCGACGCGGTCGAGCTCTCGATCGACGCCTCCCTTCAGTACGCAATCGAAGAATCTTTGAACAACTCCATCATGCGTACCCGCGCGGCGAGTGGTATGGTCGTGGCGATGGACTCCAACACCGGCGAGATTCTCGCGCTTGCTCAAGGCCCAAGTTACGGCGAGCACTCAAAAGCCGTAAAGAAAGTTCCGGCCCTGACCGACGGCTACGAGCCGGGCTCGACTTTCAAGCCGCTCATACTCGCCGAAGCGATTCAGCAAGGTGTCGTTCACGCGACTGACTCGCTCTTCGGTCACTACGGTAAATTCAAAATTTCAAACCGCACGATCAGTGAAGCCGAGGCTCATGAGAAATTCGGTTACATCTCATTGAAAAAGATGATCGAAGTATCGAGCAACATCGTCGCGGCCGAACTCGCTTTGAAGATTGGTCCCGAGCGTTTGATCTCAAGCATTCGAGACTTAGAATTCGGTAAACGGACGGGTACCACGTTCCCGGGCGAGATCAACGGGTGGGTTCCGTCGCAGTCCAAAAGCTTGAAGCCGCTCACGATGGCGACGATTGGTTTCGGGCAAAGCATCCTCGTCACTCCGATGCAGATGATTCGCGGCTACGCGGCGTTGGCTAATGGCGGGTTTTTGGTCGAGCCTACGCTGCTCAAACGCCGTGAGAACGAAAAAATCGCTCGCCGTGAAATTTTCAAATCGTCGACCGTTCAAGACGTCACGTCGGCACTCCTCTTGGTGACCGAAGGCGACAAGGGCACCGGCCACAAAGCGCGTGTCGAGGGTTATAAAATCGCGGGCAAAACAGGCACGGCTCAGACCGTCGATCCGAAAACTAAAAAATACTCTACCTCTCGTTACATTGCTTCGTTCATCGGCTTCCCGGTCGGCACCAAAACTCCCGTAGTGGTGCTCGCGCTTCTCGATCATCCAAAGGGCGTCTATTATGCGGGCGAGACTGCGGCGCCTCTATTTTCAGAAGTGATGAGACAAGTGGTCAGCCGGTTCTCGATTCCTGCGACCGAAAAAGTCGTGAATCCGTTGGTCGAAAACAAAAAAGAGAAACCGGCGAAGATCGAACCTGTCGGGGGAATGGAAGCCGTGCAAATTACTCAGTCCAGCGCCGAAGTGGCCGCAGAGTCGGCGCGGAGCGCTCGGGAAGTCAACTTTGACCACCCGGTCATGCCTTCCCTCATGGGTCTCACTCCGCAGGAGGCGATGGAATCGCTTCGTCCGTTCTCCCCTCAAATTCAGATCAAAGGGTTCGGTTTGATTCAAAAACAAGAACCTCAAAGTGGCGCTATCCTCTCGCCAAATGTCCATGTTACTCTCTACCTCAGCGAATAGCCGGGAGCTTAGCTTTAGATGATCCACGTCACCGCAAATTCCAAAGAGGTAAAACCAGGTTCCGTTTTTTTCGCTCTCAAGGGCGCAAAGTTCGACGGGCATCAATTTATTCGTGAAGCTTTGGACAAAGGAGCGTCCCAAGTTTACTCCGAAGAACCCTTTGCCGATACACGGGTAAAATGCGTCGGCAAAAGCGCTCGCAAAAAATTAGGCGAGTTCGCGGCCGAAATGTACGGCAACCCTACTCGTCAGTTAAAGATGATCGGCGTGACCGGCACCAGCGGCAAAACCACCACTACTTATCTGATCCAACATCTTTTAAATGCGTCAGGTGCCCGCTGCGCCCGCCTGGGGACAAATGGCGCCGAGTTCGAAGGCAAGCAGATGGATACACTTAATACCACTCCTGATGCGCTCTCCCTGCAAAAGTGGTTTCGCGAAGTCCTCGACGCCGGCGCAAGTCACGTCGTCATGGAAGTCTCGTCTCACTCGCTCGACCAAGACCGCGTGTGGGGCATTGTTTGGGACGCGGCCGTATTTTTGAATTTGAGTCATGAGCACCTTGACTATCACCCGACGTTCGACGAGTACTTCGCCGCAAAAGAGAGACTGTTCACCGACCACGCGGCTTACTCCCGCTCATTGAATAAAACTCCGGTACTTCTCACCCGTTTGGATCACGAGTACGGCGCTAAGTTACTGAAACACGTCGGGGTCATGAGCTATTCGGTCAAGGACTCGATCCGCGGCCAAACGATCAATATCAGCGGGACTTTCCATTTGTTTTACTGCCCGCTTTATGGCTCATTCCAAAATGAAAATATTTTAGCCGCAGTCAACGTCGTCTCTCACCTGGGTATTCCGGCTGAGAAAATCATTGTCGCTCTCCGAAGTTTTCCGGGTGTGCCCGGTCGGATGGAACAAGTTCACAACAATCGGGACATTCTGGTGTTTGTCGATTACGCGCACAAGCCCGAGGCGCTCGAAAAAGTCCTTCAGTCAATTCAAGGCAAACGGATCACCACTGTCTTTGGTTGCGGCGGCGATCGCGACAAAAGCAAACGGCCTCTCATGGGTGCGATCGCGGCTCGCCTCTCGGATCGCGTGATCATCACGAGCGACAACCCCCGGACCGAAAATCCAGAGCAAATCCTTCGAGAGGTCGAAGCCGGGCTCGTCGAGTGTATACGTAACGGTCAGGCTCGTATTACTCCGACATGTTATCAAGTGATCGAAGATCGCCGCGTCGCGATTCAAACCGCTATCCTCGCAGCCGGTAAAGGCGAGATCGTTCTCATCGCGGGCAAGGGCCATGAAGATTATCAAATTATCGGAACCACGAAGAGGCATTTTGATGACCGCGAAGAAGCGAGGAACGCACTCCGGTGACTCAGGCGGCTCAAAAACGTGTCGGAGTTTACGATTCGGGAGTCGGCGGCCTTACCGTGCTGGGCGAACTGTTAGAGCAGCATCCTCAGCACCATTACTTTTATTACGGCGATACCGCTAACGTTCCTTATGGTTCAAAGTCGGTCGAGCAAATCCAATGTTTGGCTGTGGAGTCAGCCGCCTACTTTAAAGATAAGCGGTTGGATCTCCTCATCGTCGCTTGTAACACGGTCTCTTGCACCGCGATCCCCGAAATCGAAGCCGCGCTTCCGGGAGTGCCGGTAATCGGTGTCGTCGAAGCCGGAGTCACGTCGATCATAACCAATATCCACGATAAAAAGAACGTACTCATCCTCGGCACTCAAACAACGATTCACTCGAAAGTTTACAGTCAACTCATCAAAGGGCATCGGCCTTCGCTTCAAGTCCATGAGCAAGCCTGCCCGCTCCTCGTGCCAATGATCGAAGGCGGCTGGAATGACCACCCGGTGCTGAAGCTCGTGTTGAAAGAATACACTGAAACTTATTTACGGCTTGAACCCGGCGTCGCGCTTCTCGCTTGCACGCATTATCCGTGGATAAAAAAACAATTTGAACTGGCTCTTCCGAATTGGAAAATTTTAAACTCCGCAAGCGCTGTCGCCGCACAAGTCACACTTGCGCTCGGGGGGCCTGGGTCGCAGAAAGGTAAAGTGAGCTACGAGTTTTCGGACAAAGATGCCGTATCCGAAGGCTTCTTGGAACTGAACCGCCTGAATCGCGTCCGAGGGTAACCGCGTAAAAGCACGAGACCCATCAACATCGGCAAATCAATGATTTGATCGGCGTTTTCTGAATCACCGAGCTTTCTTCCCGCTTTCTTCAGCGGCGGTAACATCGTTACCGCGTTGATCTTTTTTCAAAACATAAGCGCACGCCGGATTCAGATCAAAGTGTCGCTCGAACACGCGCAATATCCGGTAAACCACCTGCGGCTTCGTCGTACCTGCGGTCGAGCAATCGATTCTAAGTTTTCCCGTTTTCTTGATGGTGGATTTGTCGGCTTTTGCGCAATCCACCGACCCATTCAAAACAAAATAGGCGTGAAGGTCGCTTGCCGTTGCGGGCGTATAACTCTCGAAAGTCGCATCGCTTCCGACGGACATTTTGCATGCGTCAGGATTGATTCCGTCGTTCTTCCAAGCACTCTCGTCGATCGCCTTGAGCCTGCAGCCCGATAAAGCCTTAATATTCACTTTGCCCTTGATGTTACTTAAAGCATCGAACTTGGACCTCATGGAGACTTCGGCGTTTACCCTGAGTTTCGCACCCTTCTTCGTCCATTCTTTCCAGCAGTCTTCAAATCTTTTGTCGGCGCCTTTGGCGGCTGGGGTTTTGTTCGCCGAGGTATTCGTTCCTGCAGGCTCGGCCGGTACGTAGGCCATCAATGCATCCGCGACGATATCGCTGACGCGATCGCAGTCCTTGGCGTCTTGCGATTTCGGATTAAGAAATTCGCAATCCGTTAGGATGCTGTTGTACATGTTATTCGCGAAGCTGACACCTTGTTTAAGCCGCAGGAACTCTCCAAGTTTTTTAATCTCATCGGCGCTGAAGATAGATTCAGCGGTTTTTCCGGCGATACCGGCCTTTCGGATGACTTCGGTCGCGCAGGCCATCGTCCAACGAGAATCTCTAGGGCGTGAAATGACGATGCCAACGCCAAACGTTGTCGGACTGCAAATGATGTTGCCTTTATCATCGAACATCTTCATGCCCGAATCCGGCACGCAACGGGTGCCTTTGACGACGCCGTAATATCCCGCTAGCAAACACTTGGTGTCGTCTTTACCCGGCACGGCCCACGCCTCGCTCATGATGAGCGCGGCGAAACCGCTGGCAGAATTATTTACCGCGCCGCCCGCATTCGAATAGGTACCGTCTCGTTTTTCGAACGCATCGAAAACTCGAACCGTGACCATGAACTGGTTGAAGGCATCGTACGCATCTCCGACCGAGACCGTCCCCGCGTGAGCGACCGGATTGAATAGAGCGATAAAAAACAAGGGCAATAGGCGTGCTTCGGACATAGTTACCTCATCTATTAGACTACCCGTCTAGAATACCTGGCGCGTAGGGCAAGAGGCAACTGACGGGTTTTTGTCACCCGGCAAATTTGCCCTAGACTCGCTCGTCGTGCTGGCTCAGATCAAGGCCGTCGAGCTCGTCCTTTTCGTCCACGCGGAGTGGAATAATTTTATTAGTGAGCTTAAACAAGAGCCACGATCCGATGAAAACAAAGGTAATGACGATCACGAGCCCGAGAAGGTGATGCAAAAACAAGGTCCATTGACCGGTAATGAGTCCGCCTTCTTTGGCAAAAACGGCGGTCAAAATCATCCCGACAATCCCGCCTAGACCGTGACACGGAAACACATCTAACGTATCGTCCAAGTTGGATTTTGATTTCCAATACACGGCTAAGTTACTGACGACCGACGCGATCGCGCCGATTAAGATACTGGATCCGACGCTGACGTATCCCGCGGCCGGAGTGATCGCGACCAGTCCGACCACTGCGCCTACGCAAGCACCGAGCGCCGAAGGTTTACGACCTTTGGCCATGTCAAAAAAGATCCATGCGAGCATCGCGGCCGCCGAAGCCGTATTCGTTGTTAAAAACGCCGCGACTGCGACGTCATTCGCCGCAAGTGCCGAGCCCGCGTTAAAACCAAACCAGCCAAACCAAAGCATGCCCGTACCAGCTAAAACTAAAGTCAGGTTGCTCGGCGGTGAATGCGAGCTCAACGGCGCTCGATTCGGAATCCTTGGGCCCATGATGATCACGCCCGCAAGGGCGGCAAGGCCCGCCGACATGTGGACGACCGTACCGCCGGCGAAATCCAGGACCCCCATCTGACGCAAAAACCCCTGCGGATGCCACGTCCAATGAGCGAGCGGTGCGTAAATAAAAATCGTAAATAAACACAAAAACAAACAGTAGCTGTTAAAGCGAACCCGTTCGGCAAAAGCGCCGGTGGTGAGGGCTGGGGTGATGATCGCAAACTTCAGCTGGAATAGCGCGAAGAGCGCGAATGGGATTGTGGGCGACAAGTCGGGATGAGTCGCTCCACCCACTTCTCGAAACATAAAATAGGTAAATGGATTTCCGACTAAACCGTGAAAGCTCTCGCCAAAAGCGAGACTAAAACCAAATACAACCCAAATGATACTGATGATGCCCATGCAGATGTAGCTCTGAAGCATCGTCGAGATGATGTTTTTGCGTTGAACCATTCCGCCGTAAAAAAACGAAAGCCCTGGGGTCATGAATAGCACTAAACCCGTCGCGGTGAGAATCCAAGCGACATCGCCAGTCACGACCGGTGTCGTGCCGGACGCGACCGGATCAGGCAAGGCAAAGAAGGCGGCAATGATGCAGATAATGATTAACAGAGCGAACGGGATGACTCTCTGGACGCGAAAGCTCATACTTCCATTAAGCAACAAGCCTCATGAAAAATCCACGGCTGGACGAAATATTTATCTCTGAACCACGGACTCGGTCGACTTTTCGGTAAACCGGGTCATGTAATCGCAACGCTGGCAGAGATCTTCCTGAAGCATTCCCGAAAGAAACCCTTTTAGGATGTGTGTGGCCCGCTCACCACTCAAAATCGCTTCGATTGGCGCTTCGCCCACGCGGCCAAGCGGAATTTGACCCTCTTTGTCCAAACAGCAAGGGACCACCGTTCCATCCGCTAGGATTCCAAAGTGATTACGGAGTCCGTAACAGGTCCCCTTCGAACCGATCACAGGCAGATCCAAAGAAGGCCAGGTAAATTCGGTATCGTAATGAACGTACAGCCGTCCGCGAAGATTCTGGCTCTTCGTCACTCGCACGTTCGGGTCGGTACGCAAGGTCGCTCCGTAATGCTTTTCGACCCTTTCACGGATCAAAACATTCTCGGATGATTTGCCAATTGTGTCTTGCAAGTTCCACAACCTGAAATTCACATAAAGATCCGGGCGGCGTTCGAGCGCCATATCCGTAAATGCAAAAATCCGCACCAGATACTCGCTTGGGTCCTTGTCTGGATAGTTATCGAGGTAACTGTGCAAGGAAAAATTCACCTGACGGATCACCGGGTGCAACAGCAACTCCGAGCGCTTATCGGAGAGCAGAACTCCGTTTGACACAAAAAACACCGGTGTCGAGTAGCGCGCGCAGATCTCCAGCAACTCGTCCAGCTTGGGATGCAACAACGGTTCACCCATCAAGTGAAAGCACACCATCTCCGTCAAAGGCGCCACTTGCCTGATCACTTGCTCGAACAAAGCGACATCCATGAGTTTTTTCGATCGAATGACTTTAGGGCAGAACGAACACTGCAGGTTGCAGATGTTGCTGATCTCGATATTGATCTTATAAAAGCGCTTTTTAGACATGGGGCTTTAGTCCATCATCTCAACGCGTTTGCAATGCTTCTCGAGCGCGTCGATTACTTCCGCCGAATGCTCCGGTCCGCGAGTTTCAAGCATAAGTTCCACTTCCGTCTCATCCAACTTGATCGCGCGATCCGATCGGTCGTGTGTCGCTTGCAAGATATTGGCTTTCAACGCTCCGATCAAGGACGTGAGCTTTGATAACGAACCGGGGCGGTCGCTAATCTGAACCTTCAAGTGGATCCGGCGTCCCAAGCGGATCAATCCGCGATCAATAATACGGGAGACTAGGTTCACGTCGATGTTCCCGCCGCTTACCACTAAGACCACTTTCTTGCCGTGCATCTGCTCGACATAACGATCGAGCGCGCCCAAAACAACGGCGCCACTACCTTCGACGACGATCTTCGCCGTCTCCATGAACTGGAGGACGTTCATCGCGATCTCTTCCTCTTCGCAGCTGAATACTTCGTCGACGACGGTTTCAAGAACCTTAAAAAGATCAGGGTTCGCCGCTTTAACCGATATCCCGTCGGCGAAGGTGCCTAAGAAATCGGTCGTAGTGAGTTTGTGTTTTTTCAGCGATGCCACCATCGATGAAGCATTGGTTGCCTGACAGCCGATGACCTTGGCTTTTGGACGGGAGTTTTTGATCGCGACGCCGACACCCGCGAGCATTCCTCCGCCTCCCATGGAACCGACAACGAAGTCTACGTCCGGAAGTTGCTGTAAAATTTCAATCCCCGCCGTGCCTTGTCCGGCGATGACTGCCGGGTCATGGAATGCGTGAATATACGTGCGGCCGGTTTCTTTGGCGATCTTCAGCGCCACTTGAAAACTATCGTCGTAGTTTTCGCCCTCGAGATGAATGGTCGCTCCGAGCGCGGAGGTATTTTGAATCTTCATGAGCGGAGCCGTCTCCGGCATCACGATCAACGCGTTAGTGTTAAAATGACGAGCGCCCCACGCGACGCCTTGAGCGTGGTTGCCCGCGCTTGCGGCAATGACGCCTTTCTTTTTCTCGGCTTCAGACAAAAGCGAAATCCGATGGGTCGCTCCGCGGATCTTAAAGGAACCGATCGGTTGCGCGATCTCGAGCTTGAGATAAACGTCGCACTCGTATTTTTTGGAAAGCCACTCATTACGGATGAGCGGCGTGACCGGCAGGATAGGATGCAACACCTTCCAAGCGGTTTCAATTGAGGCGAACGTGATGGGTTCCATGAGCACTATTTTCGCACAGGAATGGGCTCAACTCCAGGGTCTTTCCAGACCAAAAGCTTGGCTTCACGGGTCGATTCGGTCGGTTTTATCCATGCAAAGCATTTACTTCCGTAGGATTCGCGGCATTCCGGGTCTTTGAAGGCCGGCGACCAAGTGCCTGTATTAATGACCTCCGTCTGATCCACATAAGTGTGCATCTCCCGGTGGGTATGGCCAAAAATCACTCTTTGCGTTCCGGTGATACGGATCACGAGTGGCGCCTGTTTTAACGCCTCTTCGGTAGACGCGATGATCTCGCTTTTAATGTTACGCGAGTAGAAAAACAACAGAGGCACCGAAAGAATAAAAAACAGCAGGAACCAAATCCAAGACAGGGGCCGGATCATGTTGATGGTCGCGTAAAGCTCGAAGCTCACGAACACGATAAGCATGAGAAGCAAGAAACGGTCGAGCCAAAGCTCTCGCGCGACTTTGATCGGATTGAAAATCGCCGGATGGGTGCGCAACTCGTTCATCATCCGTACCATCGTCGGAGTGGCGTTTGCTTTGCGAGCGATTTCTTCCACCCTTTGCTCGATGAAGAGCGGATCGCGCATCGACGGCAAAATCGCATCGGTCATCGTCATCCAAAACGAGACAGTAGAGCTCCAGAGCCAACTGAGGGGTAACCATGGTTGCACTTTCAACGCATACTTGTAAAAAAATCTAAAGTAATCCGGTAGTGCCATCAGGAACGAGCCCTCAACGTGTGGATTGAAGAGGCCCATGCCGTTAATCATGTAGCGGCTCGTGATGTTCCCGAAAGGCAGGCGCACTTGCACGCTCTTGCCTTTTTTAATTAGCGGGTGAATTGGGTTCGCGGCAACACAATAATCGTCGTATTGATTGCCATGCTCGATCGCCGTGTCGTTGTTGGAAATATAAAACCATTCGCAGAAGCGGACTCGCAGTTCTTCTTCCTCGTTTAGATGAAGCGCTTTCACGATTTCTTTTTGAACTACCGGCCAATGCATCTCAATATCGTGGTTCCCGATGATGAAAACGATGCGATTTCCGTTTTGAATGAACTTTCTAAGTGAATCCACCCAGACAGGATGGTCGTGCAAAATGGTCTCGATTTTAAATCGGGACTTTTCTTCCTCCGGAAACAGACCACGTTTTTTTTCGAGCCAAGAAACATGAAACCTCGTATGAAGCGGAAGACGGGTCACGGAATCGAAGTCAAAGATATCTCCGTTTAAGACCAGCTCGGCCAGATCGCCTTGAGTCTCGCGTTGAACGTAATCGAGCATGCGTCCGAAGCTCGAATCGATAAAATATTTCGGACGCTTGTAACGTTTCCATAAAGAACGGCCAGGCTGTCCGAGCTCAGCGTCCGCTAAATGGAGATCACTCAATACGATGGTGTGAAGCTTCGGGCTATCCATGTCCTCGCCTTATATTTATATAGTACCACAATTTAACATGAACGGTATTCATAGGTATATTAAAACTTTGAATTTCACTCATACCTGTTTTTTGGATACAAAACAGGCCGAACAGGAGAGAAATATGAAAACCCCAACCTCACTCACATGTAAACTGACCCTCGCCCTCATCGCTCTACTCACGTCCGCTTCGTCGTACGCGACGACTTACGAACCCACCGTCTTCGAGAACGATTCTCAAGTGACGGACATTTTTAACGGAATGGAAACCGGCTTCAAGCAACTTAAACCGATTCTTTTACGTTCCGGCTCGGAGTGCACCCAGCGCGCCGAGACCTGGAGCTACGATCTGGCGGTCACTAAAAATGTGCGCCTCCAAAAAGTGTTCGTGTTCTACACCCACGCTTATCAGGATTATTACTACAAAACTCACGGTAAATACTTCAAATGGTGGTTTCACGTGTCACCCTTTTTGCTCGTCAAAGGCGAAAATGGTGCGCCAGAAGAACGCGTGATCGATCGTACATTCGCGGATAAACCTCAAACGATGAAGCAATGGACCGATATCTTCATCGAATCTAAAGAAGCCTGCGTCGAAAATGTTCCCTTCAGTGAATTCGAGGGGGACGTGAGCAACGAAGGCAAATCCTACAACAAAGCGGCGCACTGCTATATCGTTCGGGCACCGATGTACGACCTATTTCCGAAGAGCGTTGAGGCCCGCGAGAAGGGGCTAAAAACCTCGCTTGAATGGGATTTAGACGAAGTTCGTTACGCAGTTAAGGCTTTGACGAGTGCGGCGAGAAAGAAGTTTCTTGCTCGCACCGGGCTCTAAAATCGTGTAAAATAGAGGCATGTCAAAATCTAAAACCAAGGCAAAACACAATCCAATCATCGACTGTTTGAATCAGATTTTCCAAGCCGAGATGTCCGGCGTCATGCGCTACCTCCACTACTCGTTCATGATCATGGGACACAACCGGATTCCGATTCAAAAATGGTTTCGCGATCAGGCGGACGAGACCAAGATGCACGCGATTCAGGTCGGCGAAAAAATCACCGCTCTCGGTGGTCACCCAACGATGCAATCTCTCGACGTACGCGAATCACACGATCACGACGTCAACGTGCTTCTGAAAGAAAGCCTGCACTACGAAGAAGAGACTCTCGATTTGTACAAAAAACTCGTAGCTCTCGCAGTTGCAGACGATGATATCGCGCTTGAGGAGATGGCACGCGGATTCGTGTTGGACGAAACGACTCACATCGAAGACGTCCAAAAAATGCTCCGAAAGAAAGGCTAACGACGATCTCCTGTTCAAGTTTTCCGCCGGAAGCTCTCCGGCGGACTAGACCCGAGGTGGGAAACCACTTCGGGTTTTTTATTTGGTCGCGAGCTTTTGGGCGAGCTTTTGGGCGAGCTTGGTGATGGATCCCGCGCCAAGAGTGAGAATCAAATCTCCTTCCTGCTTGTTCTTTGCGACCCAATCCTGAGCTGCATCAAGCGATGCAACTTCAAGATAAACTTCGTTCTTCGACGGATACAGTTTTTTAATCTCACGCAATAACGCCGTCGTCGTCACTCCCTCAATTGCCTCCTCACCCGCCGAATACACCGGTACCATCAACAAAACATCGGTTTGCTCGAAACAACTAAGAAACTCCCGCCAGCATAACTGCGTTCTTGAGTAACGATGCGGCTGAAACACCGTCACCACCCGTTTTGCGCGAGTATCGCGCGCGGTCTGTAGTACGGCTTTGATCTCAGTCGGATGATGCCCATAATCGTCGATCACACGGATCCCGCGAGCGGCATCGTAGTAACGCTCATCAAAGCGGCGACGAACATGGCGGAACTGCGCGAGCCCCGCTCTAATGGTTTCAAAAGGGATCTCGAGACTGAGTCCAATCCCGACCGCCGCCATTGCGTTCAAAAGATTGTGTCGCCCGAGAACGTTCAGCACCACATCGCCAAGCGGCTTGCCATAGTAAAACAACGAAGCGCTCTGAATGCGTCCGTCCGTCTTGACTCCCGTTGCAGCGAGATCATTCTTCGACTCAAACCCGTAAGTTTGATAAGGCTTGCTGAGCTCCGGCAAGATCCGGCGCACGCCAGCATCATCACCGCAAAGCCAGGCGCATCCATAGAAGGGAATATTTTTTATAAACTGCACGAATGCTTCGTCCAGACGTTCTTGCGTGCGGTAGTACTCCATGTGATCGAAATCAATATTGGTCACCACGGTGTAAGTCGCCGGCAAGAGTAAAAACGACCCGTCGCTCTCGTCGGCTTCCGCCACCACTGTATTGCCTTGGCCGTATTTGGCATTGCTGCCCATGGCTTCGACCTTACCGCCAACGACAACCGTAGGATCAAGCTCCGCCTGCATCAGTACCTGCGCCACCATCGATGTGGTGGTGGTCTTGCCGTGCGTACCAGCGATCGTGATTCCTTTTTTACCGCGAAGAATCTCGGCTAGGATCTCAGCGCGAGGGACAACCGGAATCTTTAAGCGCTTGGCTTCGGCGTACTCCGGGTTGTCGGACTTGACTGCTGAACTCACCACGACGGTTTGAATCCCGGAGGTGACGTTCGAGGCTGTGTGCCCGATAAACACCTTCGCGCCATTCGCGATCAAACGGTCGGTCTGCTCGCTCGACTGTAAATCCGAACCGCTCACCAAGTGCCCCTGACGCAAAAAGATCTCGGCGATACCGGACATACCGATGCCGCCGATACCGATGAAATGTAATCGATACTTCTTCTGGTCCGTCATTTGCGCAAATCCTGAACCATCGCTTGGGCCGAGTCACTGCGGTAAAATGCCGTGATCTTTTCCTCGATCGAGCGGATACGGGAAGGATCTTTCTTGAAACCTAAAATCAAATCGGCAAACGCACGCCCGTCCATTGAACCTTGCGGAACAACAAGCGACGCCCCGGCTCGTTCGTAAATCCTGGCGTTTACTTCCTGGTGGTTGTCGGCTGCTGTCGGCAACGGGATGAAAATAGCGGCACGTCCCACCGATGCAAGCTCCGACAACGACGATGCTCCCGAGCGGCAAACCACTAAACTTGCTTGCGCGTAACACGAACCCATATCGTCGATAAATTTTTCGATCCGACCCTGGACCCCCGCACGGGCATAGCCCTGCTCCACCCGTTCGAAATCTTTTACGCCGGTCTGATGAATGAAATGAACGCCCTGGTCTTTCAAAAACGGGAGAGCGTCCAGGATCATGGTGTTGATTCCAAGAGCACCCTGACTCCCGCCAAAGATAAAAAGAGTAAACGGCTCGATCGGTGAAGCGGGCAAGCGCTTCAAGCTGGAACGGATTGGATTGCCCGTGACTTTAACCTTGGCGACGTTAAACGACTTTTTGCCGTCGTCGAACGCGCAGAACACGCGATGGACGAATCGTCCGAGCATGCGATTGGTAAATCCCGCCACCGAGTTTTGTTCAAGGATGGCCGTACGATAGCCAAACGCAGTCGAGCACACGTGCGCAAGCAGTACCATCGGGCCCGATGCATATCCGCCTACGCCCAGTACTGCGTGCGGTCTAAAACTTACGATAATCCAGAGCGCCTTCAAGAAACTGAACGGTAACAAAAACATCGTGGTTGCGCGGGTCTTTAGACTCACGCGGTTCAGCGCTCCGATTCGCAATACTTTCAGAGGATAACCGTACTTCGGGACTAGACGAGTCTCCAACCCATTTTCCGCACCGACAAACAAGACCTGCGCTTGGCCTTCAAATTGTTTTATCCATTCGTCCGCAACCGCTATACCGGCCAATATATGGCCGCCGGTTCCACCACCCGCGACCAACAAGCGGTTACTCTTGCTCATAGAACGCACCTTTGTTGGCCTTAGAGATACTGTAGAGAATACCGATCGCCATGAGGTTCAACGTCAACGCCGATCCGCCGTAGCTGATAAACGGGAGCGTGAGACCTTTGGTCGGAAGCAAACCCATCACAACACCCATGTTGATGAATGCCTGCATCCCGAGGAGAAGAGAAATTCCGCAGCCCAGGTAGAAACCGAAACGGTCGTGACGTTCTTGCAAAGCACTCCAGGAGATCCGGAGTCCGCGATAGATAAAGAAAATATACGCGCAGATCACGGCGGCGATTCCGATGAAGCCGAGCTCCTCGCCGATCACCGCAAAAATAAAATCGTTGTGCGCTTCCGGAAGAAAAAACAGTTTTTCTTTTCCGTTCCCGAGACCCTGACCAAAGAGGCTGCCGTTGTGGAGTCCAAGCATCGATTGGATGACTTGGAACCCTTTACCCGCAGGATCACGCCAAGGATCGATGAAGGTCATCACACGCGCCATCCGGTACGGAGAAGTGATCACGAGCATCGCTGCAGCACCTAAACCGCCAAATAATCCACCGAACAAATAAAGCGGGCGCACGCCGGCAATAAACATCAGGATAAACGTCGTGCCAGCAAGTAACGCCGTCGAACCGAAATCCGGCTGAAAGAGCAACAACACCATAAGCGGGAGCAGAAGCGCGACCGGGCTGATCACACCTTTTTTGAAATCATGAAGATCACGCTGATGTCTCACCAACTGGCGGCCGACAAACATCACGCCCACGATCTTAGCGAGCTCGGCGGGTTGAAAACGAAAGAGCCCGAGATTGATCCAGCGCTGAGCCCCGCCCACGCGCGCGCCCACTCCCGGGATCATCACCAGGATGAGCATCGAGAGGACGACACCAAGCGCGATCGGCGCCCAAGTATACCACTTCTGGTGCGGGATACGAGACGTGACAAATAAGGCCCCGAACCCGGCTAACGCATAAAAGAGTTGTTTGCGAATGAACGAGTAACCGTCTCCGGTGCGTTCTTCGGCGAAGATGTACGAAGCGCTATAGACCATGAGGAGCCCAAAGAGCACCATGGCCATGACGAGGATGATCAAGAGGACATCCCCACCCCGTTGTTTTGAAAAGAAAAGCTTAAAGCTGGTTAACCAGTTTTTTGAAATAGTCGCCACGTTCTTCAAAGTCCCTGAACATGTCCTGACTCGAACATCCCGGGGATAATAAAATGATATCCCCATTTCTGGACTTTTGGAACGACATCAATACGGCCTCTTCAAAGGTTCCGACCAGGTAAGTTTCGGCGAAATCCCCCAAAGAGCGGTTGATCTTCTCTTTTGCCTCGCCCACAAGGATCAAAAGCTTCACTTTTTGCTTCACGAGAGGCCCCAGTGGCGCAAATTCCATGTTTTTGTCCTTACCGCCGGCGATCAGGATGATCGGAGACCGCTTGTAAGACGTCAAAGCGGCTTGAACACTCTGAATATTGGTCGCTTTCGAGTCGTTAAAGAAGTAGACCCCATCCTTTTTGCGGACAAACTCGAGCCGATGCGCGAGTCCCTTGTAAGAAATGATCATGTTTTGGATCGCTTGCTGGCTCACACCCATCACTCGAGCGGCGCACAATGATGCCATCAAGTTCTGTTTGTTATGTTCTCCGAAGAGTTTGAACTGATCGAGGGTGTAGACCTCTTCTTTACCCGTCACTTTTGCGACGATCACGTTCTTAGCGGAGTCATAATAGGCGCCGAAGAACTTCTCGGCAAACTCGCCACCGACTTGCATCGGATTCTTCATGGTAAACCACACGACTTTGCCCACCGTCTCGTTGGCGAAGCCTTGCAAGACCGGATCATCGTAGTTGAGGACTACCCAAGAGTTGCGATCGCACACCCTGAGCAAGCGCTTCTTAGCCGCAATGTAATTTTCCATCGAGCCATAACGATCGAGGTGGTCTTGATCGATATTCGTAAAGATCGCAACCGCCGGAACCATCTTGTCGGTGAGTTCGAGCTGGTAACTGGAAAGCTCGGTCACTGCGACCTGACCCGGCTGGCCGGCGTTGACGTACTCAATGAGTGGCGTACCCAAGTTCCCGCCGACAAAGCAGGGCTTGTTATCAGACTTGAACATCTCGCCCGCCATCATCGTCACGGTTGATTTGCCGTTCGTGCCGGTAATGGCGATCAAAGGCTGCTCGAGTTCGGAAACCGCGAGCTCGATCTCGCTCGTGACCGGAGTACCTTTGGCTTTGGCAGCCTGAACAAGTTGGTGATTCACGGTGTTGATCCCCGGGCTCACAATGATGAGTTCCGCGCCCAAGAACGAACGCTCCTGGTGTCCGCCGAATTCGAACTCGATTTTCATGTCGCCGATTTCTTTCAGGACCTCTGAGAGCTCCGTGCGTTGTTTGGTGTCGGTGATCATTACGCGCGCACCTTGCTTGACTAAATATTTCGCCACCGCGGTGCCCGAAGTTCCACAGCCAACGATCAGCACCTTTTTGCCTTTGTACTTACTCATAAGATCTAACTGCTCCTACTGTCATTTAAATCGTGATTAACGTAATTTCAATGTCGCGAGAGTCGCGAGCGCCAACATGATCGATACGATCCAAAAACGTACGATCACTTTCGGCTCCGGCCATCCCTTCAGTTCAAAGTGATGGTGAATCGGGGCCATTTTGAAAATCCTTTTACCCGTGAGCTTGAATGAAGCCACTTGAAGCATCACGCTCAATGCTTCGACCACGAATACCCCGCCACAAATCACGAGGAGAAATTCGTTTTTGGTGATCACGGCTGATACACCGAGCGCCCCCCCCAATGCCAACGCCCCGACGTCGCCCATAAAGACTTCGGCCGGATATGCGTTAAACCATAAAAAGCCCAAACATGCGGCACCCGTGCTCGCCAAGAAAATCGCGAGCTCGCCCGCACCGGACACGAATGGAATTTGAAGGTACTCGGCGATCACGAAGTTACCCGCGCTGTAGGCAAGCACCGCGAACGTGAGTGCGGTGGTAATCGTCGGGCCCACGGCGAGACCATCCAAGCCATCGGTCAAATTGACTGCGTTTGACGTCCCCACGATCACGAGCACGGCGAACGGAATAAAGAAGATGCCGAGATCGAGCGCCAGGTCTTTAAAGAACGGAAACTTGAGAACCGGCGGCGTGTCGCGCATCCAGTACATAAAGATCGCAGCCGCAAGCGCAACCACGGTTTGCCAAATCAACTTTTGACGGGCGCTCAAACCCTTGGAGTTTTTTTGCACGACTTTACGGTAATCGTCGACCCAGCCGATGAGGCCCGTTCCGACCATGACAAAAAGCGCCACCCAAACATAGTGGTTACGCAAATCCGCCCAAAGGACCGTCGACAAAGTGATACACCCCAAGATCAATCCCCCGCCCATGGTCGGAGTGCCTTTTTTAGACATGTGCGATTGAGGCCCGAGTTCGCGAATCGATTGTCCGATCTGCTTCTCTTTTAACCAGCGGATGTAGCGGCTGCCCAATAACAGACAGAGCACCATTGCGGTCAGAGTCGCGCCGAAGGTTCTGAAGGTGATGTATTTGAAAACGTTGAATACTCCAATGGACTCGTGCAGAGGATAGAGCAAGTGATAGAGCATAAAAACGACTTTAGCGGCGCACTAATATGCAGTCAAGAATTATGATGTAACTGTATGATACTATTTAATTTTTAGATCAAAAGAATTGGATCGATTTTGTGCATTTCAAACAAACACATCACGCATATTCTGTGCCTCTTATTTGCGTGATTCAAAGAAGACACATCTATTTATGTAAAAGTTATTTAACTATAATGGATCTATATCCTCAAGGGAGGTTTTATGGAATGTCAAAGGATTTGGCTTTCCCTAAGCTGGTTACTAGGGATGATATGCGTGGTACAGGACTCCTTCGCAATATCAGGGATGGACGGTAGATCTGCAATTCCGACCGTAGCTTGTGCGGAGTTACCTGCAACAAGCTGCGGAGTCGTCAGTAAAAGTCGAACTACGAAATGTTCCGAATTTTGGTACACCAAGGTTAGCGCCACGGACCAAAAATCATGTTTGGAATCTTTTCAGCACGATGCGAACTTCAGCGAGTACATCACTTGCTCGAGAATGTATCGAAACATGTCGAAGTTTCTCGACCTTAACTACACGATTCAATTCGGCAACGTTGCCGTAAGCAGTGGCATGTGCAAGGCTCCAGTGGCGTTTCCAAGCTGCGATCAGGCCGCTTCGATACCTGCAGGCTCGTTTTGCAAGTGTCGCGCGGGCGCGCCTTTTGCGGCCGTCGGTTGCGATCCGAACGATAGCAACTCCGACTGCTTTAGCATGAGCCTCGCCTCGAACTGCGAGCTGTAAGGATTTTGCGAATATTTTGTCCTACAACTTAAAAGCTGTAGGTAGCTGCGATACGACTAAGCATACCGTTGCCGAAACCGAAAGAGGTGTTCGACATCGGGGCTGTACCGAAACCTGGCTGTGTGCCGTAACCGGTCACTGCAGGTTGGGTACCGTTGGTCGCGACGAGACCATCGATTTGAAGGTCGCCGAAAGTCATGCCGACGCCGGCTGCAACAGTAGTTGTTCCGCCGAGGCTGTTCATGGTGTTCTCGCCTGCACCTGACGAGATCAAACCGCGTGCGCCGATTTGCTGACCGACCAAGCTATATTGGATTGAGCCGCGGATCGCGAGCCAGTCGAGCGCTTGTGACTCAGCACCGACCACGAGTGGAACGTTCCAATAAGTGACCGCAGGAGCCGCGAGAGCGGCACTCAAAGTCGCAGGTACTTTTTCCACGCCTTGCTTCAAATAGTCCGCTTCGAAACGGCAGTACATGTTAGTGGATTTAGTCATCTCGTGCTTGCGGCCCATACCGACGCCGAAACCGATGTTACGGAGTTCGGTTGGAGTGGTAGTCGCGAAAACGGTTTGGTTGGTGACGTCAGCACCGTAGATGGTGAATTTACCGAACAAAGTCTGATCGTCCATTTTGTAGGTCGCTGCGAAATCGATTGAAAGTTTACCCTTTAATTCATTGGTCGCGCCGGCCACGAGAACCTCGGATTTGCTGAGTAGACCGACTGTCGACATCAATTGGAGGTCGCCAGAGATCAAACCCAAGCGTGCGCCGAGTACTGAAGCTGTTTTTTCCAGGTTAGCTGTTTTGGTGTTGTTGCCTGCGTAAAGAAGGCTCAAACCCCAACCCATACCACCTTTGCCTGCGAGTAACACTTCGATCTGGCTATCCGGAGCAATGAAGGTGTTGGTTGCGGAACCTGCAGTTACGAAAATGAAACCGTTGATTTGCCCGACGAAGTCGAGGGCACGGTCAGTGGTGTTGTTGTAGTACACGCCGATCGCCATATCGTCGCCGATCGGGCTGACATAACCACCTTGAGCTCGGTTGGCAAGCACCGAACGGTCCAGCAAGGACGTCGGCGTCTGCGGGTCGCCGCCGAACTCGAAGAAGGCTTTCTTCTTGTAGTCGATCATTTGCGCCGGGTTCAAGAATATGTTGCGGTCGTCATTGATATAATAAGAGCCGAACTTGCTTTCGCCGAGCGCTTCCAAGCGGGCGCGGGACGCGAATGCAGGAGCAGCGGTCAGGATTACCAGCAATCCCAGGATGATGTTTTTCATTTTACTCCCTCTCTGTAGTTAAACGAGCAGTCGAATGTGTGTTGTGGTGGTGGTTTTTTAAAAAAGCCCCCAGGGAATATCCCCAGGGGCTTCGTTTTCAAGAATGAATTAGAAGTTGTAAGTCAAACCGATGCGGCTGATCATGTTGTCGCCGAAACCGAAAGTTTGGTTTGCACGGTTACCAGTACCGAAACCAGTTGCAGCACCGCCGTTATTAGCAGCAGAAGAAGCAACGAGACCGTCGATTTGAACGTCGCCGAAAGTCATACCAACACCGGCTGCAACGGTAGTAGAACCGCCGAAGCTGTTGCGGGTAGTTTCAGTCCATTGTTGCCCAAAGAGGCTGTAAGCGATAGAGCCGCGGATCGCGAGCCAGCTGAGTGCTTGTGATTCAGCAGCGACAACCACTGGGATATCGTATGACTGAGTCGCAACACCGTTTGTGTCGTCTTTATCCATGTCAGCTTCGATACGAGCGAACATAGTAGTCGCTTTGCTCATCTCGTGCTTGTAACCGCCACCGATACCATACATAGAGTAGCGGCGTTCAGTAGTGACGACAGTGTTAGTGTCTGTTCCGAAGTTCATGAATTTACCGAACCATGTCCAGTTTTCTTGCGCGTAAGACAAGCCTGCGTCGAAAGATACTTTTTCTTTGAGTTCGTTGCCGTTAGTAGCACCGTTGTCGATTGTTGATTTACCGAGGATGTCAACGTTTGCCCAAACTTGGAAATTGTTCATGTCGATACCGAAACCGACACCGAATGTAGAGGCAGAAGAGCTAATGCCCGCTACTTTTGCAGCGTTACCTGCGTAGAACAAGTTCAAACCCCAAGCCATCGAGCCTTCTCCACCGAGGAAGAAGTCCAATTGACTTTCCGGAGCCGCGAAGCCGTTACCGCCTGAACCGGTAGCTGCCGCTTGCCAGAAGTCGTTGTTGTTGTTCATCCAAAGACCGTAGGTGTAATCACCGAAGGTATTGGTGAAACCGCCTTGAGCTGTCCCGCTTGTACCTGATCCGTCAGTTGCACCTGCACCTGTCGCTGCCGTGCCGCTTGCGCCGCCGAGCTCGAGGTACAATTTCTTCTTATATTTGCTGATGTGAGCAGGGTTCAAGAAGATGTCACGGTTATCTTGAATATAATAAGATCCGTTCTTTCCTTCGCCCAAAGCTTCGAGACGGGCACGTGATGCGAATGCTGGTGCTGCAATAATCATCAAGCCCAGGATTAAAAATAGTTTGTTCATTGAGAACACTCCTTTTTTACTTTCTGTTGTGGTTGGAGGAACTCACCATTGAATCCCTCGCGGTTTTTTTCCTATAACTCAAGAATAAGGGTTGGGTCTGCTTTGTCAATTTTCCTGACGCTCCAGACGGGTGCAGCATGATGCCGCTAAATCCGGACCCGGACACGCCCAAAATACAACTGGAGACGAAGTCAGTGACTTGCCCCCAGTAATTTTTTATTGAATTAAGCCTAAATTGGCCTTTTTCGTCTATTTTGGCTTTTGTGATATCGGGTACTTAACTCGACCTTTCCAGAGTTTTTTCACCGGTTTTTCCACCAAAACGCCATATTACACAACGCGCATATATGGCGAGTCATTACCATTAGTCTTTCGCCAATTCCGTGAGGAACGCGAGACCCAGTTTGGCAAAGTGCAGTCCGAACTTGAAATCCAACTTCTGAATCACGTCGCGAACCGTGTGGATGTCTTTGTTATCATTCTTCATCGTCGCTTCGAACGGCATGATCGCCGCGTAGCCCGCTTTGGTCCAAGACGCGTGATCCGAACAGGCGTAACCGCATTTGTCCGTGCTCCACTTGACTTTGACATACGAGTCGACAAGCTTCTGCGCGAATTGAGTCAAATTCGGATTCGTAAAGTCCGTCATGAAAACAATCTGATCACCCGCTCCTGGAAATGCAGTCATATCGAGCTGCATGACGCCAACAACGGTTTTGCCCTGTTCTTTGAATTTCTTAGCGATATCTTGGCTTCCGTAGAGGCCGACTTCTTCCGCCGCATAAGTCATGAACATCAAAGTACGATCGGGTTTAAAGCCGCTTTCCACGATCTCACGGAACACCTCGATCACGGTCGCCGTGCCTGACGCGTTGTCGTCCGCACCCGGCGCGGTCATATTATTACTGCCGAAAGCGCTCTGATTGATCGAGTCTTCATGACCGCCGAGGATCACGATTTCATTGGCGTGCGGGCCCTGCCCTTTCATCACCGCAACCACGGACGGCTGAGGCCAGTTGTGTTTGAAGAGGTTGACTTCAATATCCGTGCGGTTTTTGGCGATCGCTTTGAAACGATCCGAAATGTAAATCGCAGCTTGCACTCCGAGGTCCGATTTATAGTAACGGTTCTTGAACGCGGACATTTCAGACACGGTCTTGAAAAGCTGTTGCGAATCGAGCTCGTTGATCGCACGGCTCAAATAAGCCTGCTGTTTCAACGGACGGTCGCCGAGATTCAATTTGAAGTACTCCACCATCGGCATCGGCTCTTGGTCGAGATCCTGGAAATCAGTGATATCCATGAAGCCCGCGCAACGGCCCTCAGCATGCGACTTTTCACTGAGTTTCATCGCGTCGGCAAACGTCATCCAGCGCGGAGCGCTGCCATCGCCGCGATCTATGAGGCGCATCGCCGACATCGTTTCAGGGGTTTCAAGACCCGCGAAGTCGTGCTGGTGTTGGGCGCTCGCTAGAAGCGGAATGAATAAGAACGGAGTAAGAATTGCGAAAATACGAATCATAAGGTCCCCCTGAAGTTTCACCGTCGGTTCGGTTTAGCGGTGAATGTAGTGCTCATGCTATCGAGGGATTTAAAGTTCTGACAAGAATTCTTTTTTGAAACGTTCTTGACTAAAAAAAGCGGCGCGACGACGGCACTCGGCTTCGTCGAATTTTCTGCGCCCGCTCTCGACGTCCATGATCGCCTCGCAGAGCGCATCAACGGTCTGCGGGGAAAATAGAATTCCGGTTTTATCCGTCACCGTCTCGCACGCGCCACCCGAGCGATATGCGATGACCGGAGCGCCGGATGCCATCGCTTCGAGGGGGGTAATGCCGAAATCTTCTTCGCCCGGAAAAATAAACGCGCGGCACGAAGAATAGAGACTCTCAATTTGGTCGTTCGACGGACTACCGAGAAACTCGATGTTGCGCGCGTCTAACTTTTGTTTGAGCACCATTAACCTTTGTTCATCTTGCCCATGCCCGACGATTTTGAGCGGAAGCCCCAAACGCGCAAATGCTTCGATCGCGATATCCGTCCTTTTATACGGGGCAAATGCCCCGACCATTAAGTAATGCCCGCCGACTTGGCGCGAGCGCGTGAATCGCTCAAGCCGCGCGAATGGATAAATCACCTTTGCGTCGCGACCGTAAAATTGTTTGATCTCGCGCGCGATGAACTGACTATTGGCGAGAATTTTATCGACGCGTTCGGCTCTGGATGTCGAGCGATCCCATGCCTGCAAAAACGGACGAAAAATTTTTGCAGCGAGCCGGACAAGAGCGCTCGAACGTCCCTTGCCGAAATAATCTTCGAACTTGTTCCACATGTAGCGCATCGGCGCGTGGACGTAGCTCAAATGATACGACTCGGGATGCTTACGGATTCCCTTCGCCACACAATGCGAAGACGACACCACGAGATCGTAGGGATACAAATCAAACTGGCGGATCGCGAACGGAAGAAGTGGCAAAAGCTGGCGGTAGAACTTGCGCGTGAGCGCCAGATGATTCAACCAAGACGCGCGCACCGTGTGTTTTGAAAGCTTTTCGCGCAAACGAGCGTTGAGATTTTCGGGCTCGTAGATGAGCGTGTAGACTTCCGCTCCTGGAAACAAATCGAGAATCGCTTCGAAGACGATCTCGCCTCCGCGCATTCCGTTCAACCAGTCGTGAACAATGGCGATTTTTTGACGGGAGCCTTTGTAGATTAAGCCGCTTTCTTGGCGGTTTGAAGACGACGATAACGCGTGCGGGCCGTTTTCTTTTGCGTTGGCGTTACCTTCTCCTGATACTCGTTGATCGTCAGACATCCGTATATCTTTTTAACGAGCATCGTGTTGACTTGGAAGGACAATTCTTCGGAAATGTGACCTTCCCACTCGCCAGGCACGTTTAAACCCATACGGCGCATCTGACTGAGGTAATCTTTGACGACCGCTTCGATGAAAGCCTTCCTGTCAGAATTCGGATCTTGAAAGTTGAACAGGTGTTGCTCGAAGATAGTATATAAAGGATCGATCGGAGTAGCTGTCATCATGTCTTAGTCAAAGTCGGCTAGATCAACACGAATCTTGAGCAAAAAAAAAACAAAGGCCGTTTCCGCCAGTCGGGAATTTACGGATTTCAAAAATCTGATTTCGGACGCCAAGAGAATTCTCATTTCCACGCACGTGCAACCCGACGGCGACGGGCTCGGCGCTGAGACCGCTCTCTTTCACTATTTGAAGCGCGCGCGCAAATCCGTACGCATCTACAATCCGGATCCACTTCCGAAGCGTTACAAATTTTTGGATCCGGAAGGCAACATTTTACTCGGACCCGGTGAAGTCGAACTCTGGGATCAGTGCGATCTCTGGATCATCGTCGATACCAACGATCCGCGCCGCCTAGGCAAACTTTGGAACGAGCTCCCGCTCCGGTCGCGCAAGATCGTATTTCTGGATCACCACCCCGACATCGAGCCTCCCGAAAAAATGCACTACCCGCCTAACGTAACGGTGGTGAGTGATACGCACTCCAGTTCGATCGGCGAGCTCCTGTACCAGCTCTTTACCGAGCTCGATCTCGTGAAGCTTAACGAAGACATGGCGCTCGGTCTTTACGTGTCGATCATGACCGACACTAACAGTTTTCGTTACTCGCGTACAACACCCGAGTCGCACGAAATCGCATCCGAGATGATCCAACTCGGTGTGAATCCCGAAGAGGTCTATCAGGCGATCTATTCGACGAAGGAACTCTCGCACGTTCAACTTCTCGGACAGCTATTGCAAAATACCCGTATCTCTAAGAGTGGTCGATTGGCCTGGATGGAAATGCGGCTCGATCTCCGGAAGAAATTTAAGGCTTCGGCAGACGATACGATGTCGTTTCTGAATATTTTGTTGGTTTTGAAAGATGCGGAAGTGGTCTGCATTTTCCGCGAAGAGGATGACGGGGAGATGACCCGAGTTTCGATCAAGTCCAAGGGCCGCGTGATCATTAACAAGATTGCGATGGAGTTAGGCGGGGGTGGACACGATTATGCTGCAGGTCTTGCTCTGAACGTACCGTTCGAGCAGGTGGTGGAGACGGTGACTTCCCGCCTGGAAGACCTGATCAATACCCCACCACCTAAACCTCTAATGTCGAAGCGGCCTTGAAACAGAGATTAAGAGGCTACGCTTTCTGACATCCACTCGGACCAACGTTTCATTTCAGAAGACGCTGATTTCACGAACTTAAGGTGACATTCGCCGCTAGCATTGGTCATGACTTTACACGTGACCTCAATGCTCTCGCTCATGTCTTTGTGACTGATATAAGCCGTACATTGCTTTTGCTGGAAGGCTTCCGGCGCGACGTTCTTCAGAACGACTTCTTCCATCGAAGCGCTGCAAGTCCCGCAACGAAAAGTTGAGGTTCCGGAGATCAGAATCACGCGGAACTCTTTACCATGCTTTTCTTCTTTTGCGGCGCCGAGGATAACCGGGAGCGGAGTCACGTCCGCAATCGAAGCGATTGGCGCTACGATCACTGGAGCCGGCCTCTCTCTCTCTTGGCCCTCGACCACCCAATCGATCGATACTTCTTTGAGTACGTCGGCGAGAACCGCTGCTGAATCAAAGTCTGCGACGGTGATACGTTCATTTGACGTCTGGTTCACGAAACTGATTTTTTGGTTATTCATATAGCGTCTCCTTTTCAGTTCTCGGGTTAAAGCATATAACGGTAAGACACTTGGATTTTGTCACCGGTCTGAATCGCCGGAAGAATTCCGGGATTAAGCGCGATGCTAGTCGGTGATTGCTGCGTGTAATCCGTGGCGACCGACAAGGTCACAACTTCGCCGTTCAAGCGCACGATGCGTACGGTGAGATCACCAGCGATCGGGCGCGAAAGATTGAAGGCAGAGGCGCGCAACACGATCGCGTCGGCCATTTTTGCGTACACGTCGGTGTAACCGCTGACGCTGTCGTTGATGTTACTCTCGGTCGATTCGCGTCCGACCGCCTTCACGAGCGCATCGAGGTTTGTGTTCAATCCGGGAATTATGTTCGCCGGGCGAGTCGTTTCAAGAATCGAAGTCGTTGAGTAGCTGAGTGTCGGGCTCACCGCACCGAAGTAGGTATCGAGATAGTTTTTAACACCTTGGCGTTTATCGGTCGGATCCATCGCGCCGGTCACGTATGGAAGATCGTTCTTGTCTTCAGTGATGACGCTACCGTCAGTCGCTACGACACCGGAGTTGAAGTAGTTGTTCTCATCGGTGATGAATGTGATGTTTGCCACCGCGTCTTTACGAAAAAACGAGTTACGCTTCGCCGGATCGATCGGTTCGCCCCATGCGTTCAAGTTGTACAAGAAACTAACGAGTGATTTACCCATCAACTCGTAACCGTCGCCGTATGTACCGACGTACACTTGCTCTTCGAAGCTTGAAATCAAAGAATCGATGTGCGCTTGCATTTGCTCCGCGCTCCACGCCGTGGAACCCGCCGGCTTAGTACAAGGAAGCTTGCGCTCACGATAGTAAGTGCCGCTCTTATATTCGTCAGTACGACCGAGATAACGGTCCGAAGTGATGATCGCAGTACAGATATCGAGATCCGCGCGGCGATAAAAAGCGTTCGCGAAGTTTTTAAAGCCAGCCGCGAGTTTCTTTTGGTTATCGTACATACTGCCTGAGTTATCGACGACGAAGAGGAAGTCGATCTTCTTAACCTGGTTTGCGGCCGCATTGAACGTCTCGACATTCATCGCAGATTTCGGACCCCTCACTATCGGCTGAGTTGGAATCTCCGGATTAGTCGGAGTCACGCCGGTTGGATTAGTTGGCGTAAAATTCTCGGTCGACATCGCGTTCTGGTTACGGTTCAGATGATAAGCTTGTTCGCAGCCCGCGAGAGCGATCATGCTCGCCGCAAGCAACACGTTTACTACAACGGAAGTTGGTCTCTGTTTCATTTTCATACCCTCACAAATTTCTGATCCACATCCCGTCCCCGTGGATCGTTCCCTTTTTGGTGCACGCACTATCTGCCCGAACTTCAAGTTTTCATAGTGCGTCATAACCAGCTCGAATAAACCGAGTCTATAACTTTGCGCGGCGCGTCAAAACATCTGAATATGAATTGATCTTAACCACTTTGAGGGCAATTTTTGCCTCTATTGTACGGTCCTGAACGCGCCGAAAAGAGTAACGGAGGGTGGCTAACGGATGAGCTACTTTTACTTAACAGCCCTGGTTTTTGCGCCAATTTTGACGACTTTGTTTTTTCGTAAACAGCTCCAGGAAAACAGTAAACAGGGTCGCGAATACGTCGAGACTGCCTATACCCGAGTCACTTTGTGGTTAATGGGAGTTTGTTTGGGTGGTGTATGCGCTCCTAATTCCGCGATAACACAAGGCGTTACAAAGTTGAGTTTTGCACTCTGCCTGATGGCTTATCTTTGGGTGCACTACGATTATTCGAAGGCGATCGACGGCTTGAAACCGACTCCCGAGAACGGCCTACGCCAACCGTTTTCTGCGCTTCACTCTCTCGTTCAGACGCTTCGTACGCTCGCGTTTTTCCTGTGCATGTGGGCGCTCGTTTATCTCTTCAACGTATTTGGATTTTTGATCTTCTTTTACGCGACTCCGATTTTTGTTCGCGTGCTTTTCGATACGCTCCCGATGACGGAGAGCCGCCTGACAGATGAAATCCGCGCCGTCTTCAAACAAGCCGGTGTTGACCTCGGGCACATTCGCATCATTCAAACTAAAAAGCGGAACACCACGAACGCCATGGTTTGCGGAACCAAGTGGGGTTTCGGTCCGTTGAAGCGCACGCTTCTGGTCACGGATAATCTCTTTAGCCGTTTGAGCGAGGAGGAATTCGTCGCGGTCATGCGCCACGAAGCTTCGCACTTTCGCTTGCACCATATTCGCAAACGCGTTTTTGCCGTGCTTTACTCCTACCTTTTGAGCGTCGCGCTTGCTTCAATCCCCGTGATCTTGCTCGTGTCGGTGATGATCAAATTCCAGCTTCAGCAACTGCAGCTACAAGCGGCTGCCAGCATTTTTGCCGCCCTCGGCGCGCTTTATTGCATGAACCGGATGATTTACAATGCGATTCATCGGCACGAGCACGAAGCTGATGTCGAAGCGGTAAAGATGGGGTCTTCGTCTGAAGCCATGATCGGTGCGCTCCAAAAAATTACCGATGATCACGGCACGAACTACAAGAAGCGCCCTTTCCTCACCCGCTTCATGTTGAGTCAGGCTCATCCCTCCCTCGAAGAACGCATTAACGTGATTCACACCGGAGAGATTCCACAAGAGCAGTTCTTAAAAGGTCATGTTTTGCAGGTCGCAAGCGCCTATGCGCTCATGCTGGTTGCGACGTTCTACTTTGTCTCGACAAAACCCGAGACGCCTGAACCCAAACGCGAGATCGCGTCTGAACACCCGGCGGCGATCGTCGAGCCGGTTCAGTCCGATTCGTCAGACCCCAATCGCTAGGCAAAGATTTCCTTTTCAAAGCCGCGGACACGAATCGGCCTGATTACTTAGCGCTGTATTCGCAGGAGAAGCTGACTCCGACGGAGCAACTGAACTGATTTTCGTGCAACTTGCAGTCGCAGGCTGAATCCATCTCAACCCCGGCTTTGCCCGGAGAGCGGTTTAACTTCTTCTCGTCGTCGAGAACGCATTGAACCAGGGCACGTGCGCGGGTCTTCGCTTGTTCGCAAAGTGCGAACTGGTCGCTTGAAGAACCGCTCTCGGAGTTGGCAATCTTATAATGGTTTCTCTCGGAGCCGAGCGCGAAGCTCGACATAACAAGCGCGAGAATTGCAAAAAAATAAACGAATTTAGTGTTCATGTTTAACACCCCTTACCCTGTCCTACCCCTATATCGGTGCATAACCCATGCCCGCGTTCATGAGTTTTATGCGACATCAAGCCGCTCGGGTGCCAAAAAGTGTCTAAGGCTTAGACCGTGACTAAAAAATATACATATGCTACCGTCGGAACGTGCAAAATACCGGCAAAAAGCGTGTAATTCTCGGAATGTCGGGAGGGGTGGACTCTTCCGTCGCCGCGTATTTACTCAAAGAACAAGGCTTTGATGTGCTCGGTCTTTTCATGAAAAACTGGGATGAAACCGATGAAAACGGTAACTGCTCGGCGAACGAAGATTACAAAGACGTGCAAAAAGTTTGCGCCGAGCTCGGTATCCCCTGCTACTCGATCGAGTTTGTCGAAGAGTATCGCGATCACGTCTTCTCCGAATTCTTGAAACAGTACGAAGCCGGCTTCACTCCGAACCCGGACGTGCTATGTAACCGCGAAATCAAATTCGATTTGTTTTTGAAGAAGGCCGAAGAGTTCGGCTGCGATTACTTGGCGACCGGACATTACTGCCAAGTGGCGCACGATACTATCGCAGGCGATTCTAAGGGGCCGCTCCGCCGCGCGATCGACGCCAATAAAGATCAAACTTATTTTCTAACGGCGGTTCCGGGCAAGATTTTCCAAAAAGTTTTGTTCCCGATCGGCCATCTTACTAAACCTGAAGTCCGCGAAATCGCCAAAAAGATAGGTCTTGCGACCCACGCTAAAAAAGACAGCACCGGTATTTGTTTTATCGGCGAGCGTAAATTCAAAACTTTCCTGAATCAATACGTTCAAGCCAAGCCGGGCGATATTCGAGAGCTTGAGAGCGGCGAAGTGGTCGGTCGCCACGACGGGATCGCGTTCCACACCCTCGGACAACGCAAAGGCTTGGGCTTAGGCGGTGAAGGCGAACCATGGTTCGTCGTCGCGAAAGATAAAGCCCACAACGAGCTTGTGGTCGCTCGCGGGGTTGAACACCCTGCTCTTTATAGCCGCTACTTGTTTGCACAAGAATTAAATTGGATGGCAAGCCTTGCACCAACTGCGTCGTTTGATTGCACCGCGAAGACTCGTTATCGCCAAGTCGATCAACCGTGCGCGGTGAGTTTCGAAAGCGACGGCCGCGTGCGCGTCGACTTTAAAGATCCTCAGCGTGCGGTCACTCCGGGTCAGTATGTGGTGTTTTACCAAGATGACGCTTGCCTTGGCGGCGGCGTGATCTCCGAAGTGGGGCCAAGTTTGTACGAAGAGAAGTCTACAAAAACCTCTGCGTCCGCTCATCCAGAGTTGCGTGCTTAAGTCCCCATTCTTTGCACCAAGCCGCAAAAGTCTTTAAAAAATAGTGCTCACTCTCGCGATGGCCCAGTTCGAATACCGAAAGACCTTGGCGTGCGGCGTCCACACTCCCGTGATAACCGACTTCGCCGGTGATGTAGACATCGACCCCGTGTGCGCGCGCGGATTTCAAGAACGAACTCCCCTTACCCGGCGTGAACGCGATCTTTGAAACCATTTTTGGCTGATGCTGAGAAGTGAGAATCGTGTCGCATTTGAAAACATTTTTAACTTTAGACGTAAACACAGAGAAACTCATCGGCTTTTTGAGTTTAGCGACAAAACCGTAGCCTAGGCCCCAAACCATTCCGAGTTTCGCCGGGTTTTGTAGAACAGGGTACAGATCGTACGCGACCTCCTCGTACGGGTGTACGCTCTTCAGAGTCTCAAGAGCGATGTCTTCCATACCAGTCACGACAAGCGTTTCAAAGCGGACTTCGTCCACGGTTTCGAGATTCCCGATTTCGCCATGAAATGGATTTGCGCCTTGAAGCGGGCGATAATTCCCGATGCCCGCCGAACCGAAACCGCAAGAATCGTAATTGCCGATATGTCCGCAGCCCACCGAGTAAAGCGCGTCGCGAACTTTCTCGAAATAGTGAGCCGGAACGTAAGTCACCAGCTTTTTCAGCAACGTCCGACCTTCATCCGGCTGTTCCCACACACGGCCGACCACCACCCCGCCTAGATCGCTCGCGAGTTGGATCATGCCATCGAGCGCGCAGCGATCGAAGTTAGTGTGAGCGACATAGACGGCGACTTTTTGCTCGTAGGCTTCGAGGAGCAATGTCGAAAGATCATTGCTCTTGCCCTTCATCAAGCGAGTCATCCCGCGTCCGCGCGGAAAAAGTGGCGGATGATGGATCACAATGAAATTGCATTTATTGCGTTTGGCTTGTTCGAGCAGCCGCTCGGTAAGATCCACACCGATCACCACGCCGGTGACACTTGCCTTCTGATTACCAACGACGAGGCCCACCTGGTCCCAGCCTTCGGAGCAAGACGGAGGAATGCGCGATTCGATAGCATCGATCAACTCTGAGACAGTCGGAAGGTAAGCTTTTGCCATAGAGAAAGTGTAGCACAGCCGGCTTCCTGGCAAAGTCCGCGTAAACTACGGGCGAACAATCGACGCCACTACGAATGTCAACGCAGGAGCTTCGAGAATATCTCAGGAGCTTCCTGGCGCATTTGCTCAAGCGCCTGTTCCGCCTCTAAAAGCGTATATGGCGTACCGCGAGCGGCGATCACCACGGCCTCCTTGGCGAGAAGCTTGTTCATGACCTTAGCGTAGAGACTTTCGATCGCGAACATGACGCCAACAACTTCGGATGACGCATTGTCGGCGAGGCGATCTTTAAACGCCCACTCGCAAATCGGAGTGTGACGGAGACCCACGAGCGCCTTAGCCGCGAATCGCTGTAGGGCATTGGGACGGTACTTCAGAGTATCGCGCTCCATCCACTCATAGATTTTGGTCGTGATCGCATCACGAAGCCAGCTATCTTTAATCTGAGGAAAATCGCGCCACTCGACGATCGGAGTAAAGCGAGGGTCAGCCTCGATGTCGGCTGGGATGAACGACTTCTTTTCTTGAATGCCAAGCTGATCCAAGTACAGGCGATTTTTTGGATTCAGTGACGATGCATACTGAGGAATGTGTGTGTTTTCATCCGCGAGTGCATACGCGATACGTACGACTTCACTACAAAACACCGAAGTGCCGTCATTCATGTTGAAACTGAAGTCGTAAGGAATGTTCTTGCCGGTTTTGGCTTTGTAATCCGAAACGAATCTAAACATTTTTTCAGCCGCGGTCTTCGCAAGCGCAGTGTCCTTATAGCGATAAACAGCCGAACGTTTTTTGCCGTCTTTGAGCCAAGTTTCGATTGGAGACGTGAGAACACCGAGCTCGATGTGTGCTTCGATCAGATAGCCTTTCTTGGTGATTGGATCGATGTAAACGAGAGCGACATGGCTAAACTGCGTGTCTTCATCGGCCAAACGGGCGATCGCGCTGCTGGTGGAAGCGGAGCCTCGACTCAGAATCAAATCGCCCGATTTAAGCATGAGGTTGCTTCGATCATCACGAATTTTTTTATCGAATGCCGGGCTGATCAGCGTGTTATCCGCCGGAAGAAGACTTTCGTATCCCGCCATCATCCCGGCAGGAGTGAGGAACCGAATTGCCTTTCCGATCAGCGGCTTCGTTTTTTTCTGATCTGAATCCACGTAGCCCAAATAGTCTTCTATCCCGCGCATGTAACGGATTGTGCGCTCGACCGAACGCGCGGTGGCCTCGTCTAACTTGCCTTCGGCATCGAGGTCCTGCATTTTTTTGCGGAGGCCGATGCGTGCTTTATAAATAAGAGGAACAAGTTCTTTACGAGCGTCCTCGAAATCTTTTTTCTTGAAGATGTTGAGGTTGATTTTTGAAATACTCTCCAAGGCCTTTACGGTGCCGGCTTGAATGTCCTGGGCGGTGATCGCGATCGCATCCACTTGCGTGGTTACTTCTTTAACCAGATTGGTGAGGTCAGCACTCGGCCCTTGCGCGTAAGCAGGCAGAGCGAGAACGACAAACAACGAGAGAAGTGCAGCGGCGATTTTCATTTTAAACAAAGTTTATATAATAATTACAAGATAAAATCTAGAGAAAACGGCGTATAATCGCCTATAGTTGATTTTAGTCCTAGTTGCTTAATAACTTGTAGAAAACACTCAACTTTGCTAACATTCGCGGCGGAGTCGCCGTGAAACCTGTTAGCCAACCCATCACAAACGAAGTCGTCTATCGCGAAGCTTGTAAAAAGTTTTTGCCGACCACTCGCCAAGAAATGCAGTGGTGCGGTTGGGACGAGCTTGATGTCCTTCTCATTAACGGAGACGCGTACGTCGATCACCCGACATTCGGCATTCCGTGCTTGGGACGCTGGCTTGAAAAGCTCGGACTCCGCGTCGGAATTATTTCTCAACCGAAATGGAAAGACGGCAGCATCGATTCTCTGCTCGTGATGGGTCGACCTCGCCTATTCGTCGGCGTATCGAGCGGCACCGTCGACTCGATGATTAACAACTACACCGCGAACAAAAAGAAACGCTCGGACGACATGTACTCCGAAGGTGGCGTCGGTGGAAAGCGCCCTGACTACGCGTCGGTGGTTTACTCCGGGATGGCTCGCAAGGCGTTTCCGGGCACACCGGTCGTGGTGGGCGGCGTGGAAGTTTCTTTGCGCAGGCTTGCGCACTATGATTATTGGCAAAATCGCATCCGCCCGTCGATCCTGACCGAGCTCGATGCGGAGTTTATCGTTTTCGGGATGGGCGAACGCACGATCGAAATGATCGTGGAGCAATTCAAGCTCGCCGAGCAAGAGATCGGTGGACCCCTCACCCTCGGTCACGAAGCAACCACTCGCGCACTCGATTATATCAAGACTCAGCGTGGGATTGCGTACTGCTCAAGCAAAGATCACGCCCGCCAACTCGAGCCACGTCTCTCGATCCCGAGCTTCGACGAAGTTCGCGACGACAAACGTAAATTTGCAAAAGCCGCTTACTTTATTGAGTACGAAGCCTCTCCTTACAATGGCAAGCGTCTCGTTCAATATCACGGTAGCCGTGCTGCGGTCGTCAATCCACCCGCGCTCCCTCTCACGACCGAGCAAATGGACTCGGTTTACGAGATGCCATTCACCAAAGAGCAGCACCCGATGTACAAAAACCGTATTCCAGCGGCAGATATGATTCGCTTCTCGGTGAACTCGGTTCGCGGCTGCTACGGCGGTTGCAGTTTCTGCGCGATTACCTTGCACCAAGGCCGGATCGTGCAGTCTCGTTCCACCGACAGCTTGTTAAAAGAGGTCGAAGGCCTCAACAAGGTTCCGGGCTTTAAAGGCATCGTCTCCGATATCGGCGGGCCGACGGCAAACATGTACAAGACTTCATGCAAGAGCGCCGAGATCCAGAGCAAGTGCCGTAAGCTCTCGTGCGTGCACCCGAAAGTGTGCCCGCAACTCCAGCACGACCACACTCCGCAGATCGACCTCCTCCGCAAAGCGAAAAAAATTCCGGGCATCCGCAAGATCCATATCGCCTCAGGCCTCCGTTACGATCTCGCGCTCTCCGACAAAAAAGCGGGTCACGAGTACTTACGCGAGCTGATCGCTCACCACGTCGGTGGCCACCTGAAGGTCGCTCCCGAGCATTTGGACGAAGAAGTCCTCCACTTGATGAAGAAACCGGGCCTCCAGAACTTCGACGAGTTCGTCAGCTACTTCAAAGAAGTCTCCGAGGACGTCGGCAAGGAACAGTATGTGGTTCCTTACTTTATTTCAGGCTTTCCAGGCACGACCCACGAGAAGATGGAAAAGGTTTACGACTACATGAAGGACAAAGGCTGGAATCTGCAACAGGTTCAAGCTTTCATTCCGACTCCGATGACTTTGGCGACAGCCATGTACTGGACTGGCATCAACCCGATGGGCATGAAGCCGCTCTACATTGCCAAAGATTGGAAGGACCGCAAGATTCAGCAGGCTTTGTTGCAACCGCATAAGCCAGAGCACCGTGAAATCATTCGTGAATACGAGCGCGCGAAGCGCATCCAGGAAAAAACCGGCGGAGTCAAAAAAGATTTCGGTACTTGCGACACCCGTACTCCGGTCGCGCTTCGCAATAAAAACAAAGATCGCTTCAAAAGCGGTCGTAGCGTCGTCGATGTTCCGAAGAAGAAACTCGGACCAAAGCTCCACCTCGATTCTCGTTAAGCCATTTCCAGGCGCACTGCTTACTCATCGATCGCGTACGGCTTTCCGTTTTTAGTCAAAGGATGAGTAATCCGCAATACCGGCTTGATCACGTCGCGGATGTAATGCTGGAAGTCTTCATCGTCCGGAAAAATAAAGTTGTTGCCGATCTTGTGCGCATACGAAGCGTTGCGCATCAACTGCTCGCGATACTTGCGGAACAGTTTTCCGGTAAAGAAGTTATTGAGGAGAATCACCTCGGCATTGTCCTTGGTGTTGTCAAAAAATGTAACCGGCGTCAGAGATGCGATTTCTTGCAATCCGGTTGAGTTCACGGCTTCGATCTCGTTAACCATCTTACTCACCGACCAGCAGTTGGTGCGAATAATCAAAATCGGCGGGAATCCGGCGTCAGTGCGCACTTTTACCCACTCCGCGAGCTCTTGATTGCTCACCAGCGCCGTGCGGGCCGGGTCGGTATAATTGTCGAGGGGCTTGCCCGACGGCACGATGATATTAACCGTCTCCATCTTTCCGCGTTTGTTGCGATTCAAGGTCAGAATCTTATCTCGCGTATTGATCCGAATCACGTTAGTAGCGTCTCCATCGGAGTGAGCTTCGAACACGATGTAATCCATTTTACCCGTAATAACCTGCTCTCTAAAAAACGCTTTCAGGTCGTGTACGCTCCTCGGACGATCTTGCACATAGCCCGCCTTACGGAAAAACTTCAGGTAAGCTGCAATCGTGCTCGCGTCTTCGGCCGCCAGGTTCGATCCGACCATCACGGTGCCGGAGAGTACTCCGTCCTTGCGATATTTGGCGAGCGAGAAGCTTTTCAACTCCGGCGTCACCGGATCAATCGACTCGGCCTGAACCACGATATCCCACGTCGACTCATACACGTCCTTGCCGACAGTCATGGTAAGCTTTTCGTTTTTTTTGATCACATCACCCGGCTTTGCATCCTTTGGAATGATGATATCGTCGAAATGTTTCGCATAAAATCCATATTTGGTCTTCGTGCTCGGATCGCCATTGATGGGTTCCGAGGCAAAGAAGGTACGGCTCACTTGGTAGGGATGGCGCGCATACGGATGATCGACCACCGTATGATAAGGAATCCAGAAAATCGGGTAGATGTATTCTTCGCAAAGTTTATAAATCTCGGATTTAAATTCGTCTTTAAAGTCGACCTTCACTGCGGCATCCGCCATCGCTTCGGTTAATGCATCGGCGTAGAAATCAAGCCGATCACCCGACATCCATGCAACATAATTATGCACCGGACGAACGTACTTCACGCTCTCGACGATGGAATCCGCGTTCGCACGAGCGGCGACAAAGTAATCCAAGTAACGTTTTACTCCCTTCTTCCAAATTTCCGGAATAACTGAACGTTCCGCATCCGCGAAGAAGCCGCCGTCTTGGGTGAACTCCGGATATCTCGCGATGATTGATTCGTATAAGCCGATTGACTCGGACAGCACGTTCATCAAAATTTTCTGCGCGAGCACACGATGCTTCTTAAACGCACCCGACTGGAAGAAGTATAAAACCTCGTTTAAGTTAGTAGCCACCTTGAATTGTCCGGGTTTGGCGAGTTTGCTGAAGTGATTTTCGAGTTTAGAGCGGGCGATTCTGCCCGTCCGTGTTTGCACCGAAAGTTCCTTTAAGTCGTAAAGCACCGTCGTGCCACCACGAAACTCGTCAAGATCCGCGAATGAAAACAGGACTCGGCGTTCGTCGCTTGATACTACAGGTATCGAATTGAACGGAACCTCGTACTCTCGAGTTGAGCGAGAGATGACCGAGTAAATCCCAAAGTAGAGTTTACTGTCACGGCTGTATTGCAAATAAGCGCTTTGGCCGTATTTTCCGAAGAAGAACTCGATCACTTGAGCGCCATGCCCGAGATTCAAAGGCGTCGCTTGTTTAGAATAAGCGTTGTAAAGCTGGAGGCTCTGATCCTGACCACGGACTAAGATGTTCGACCCATCGAGAGAGACGCTATACCCATCGCCGTAGTTAGAGCTGATCGCGACGTCGGAGCCATTTTCAAGATCGAGCAATCTCAAAGCACGAAGATTTGATTTCTGAACATACAAGAGCGCACGACCACTCGGAAGAAGCTGCACCTCGGTCGGCGAATCGAGTTTCACTTCCTTCGCCGCTTTGTTTTGAGCCTGGTATACATATAGGTTTTCACGGTCTTGATCGAACTCACCGTAAAGAAGGAGCGTCTGTCCGTCGAGCGAGCTTTGCGAACGCATCACGCGGCTCGAGAGCTCTACTTTGGTCGAAACTAATGTATCCAAATTCAGAATACGGCTGTATCCATTGTCGGCACTCAATAGGACTTGATCCGATATTCCCATCTCGTTCAAATCCCAATCATCTTTAAAGACTTTGGCTATCGATATGCGATCCGTCTCCATACTATAGACACCGACCGACATATCCGGGAGTTTTGCGATCACATAGCGAGAGTTTTTGACAATCCAAACATCCGACGCCTTGGCAAACTCCTTCAGCTTACGGAAACTGTCGGCTTGTACGTCATAGACGGACGGCTGAGTTTGAAATTTTGCCGGAGGAATAAAGACCGCATAGTTGCCATCCGCGGACAGACGGACTTCGGTTCCCGGATAGACGCGAGCCGGGAAAGGATCAATGATTTTTTCTTCGGTCGTGCCGGGTTGAGTGACGACTAGAAAATCGTGGCTATCCTCGCCCGATACCGCAACGGAGACGATTTTTTTGCCCTCATCCGCAAAACGGGAATTCTCGGTCGAGAACTCGCTGATCACCCGGTGATCACCGACGCTTAGGTTCCAGATCTTCTCGCAGGGGTTTTCGGCACGCGCTGCAAATGCGCTTGCAACAATGGCGAGAACAACCGAAATCCTGCATAACGCCTTCATCTAACTACCTTGCCAATCGGTACCAAACAGCATCTTACAAGTATTCATAGTGTTCTGTATATTACACCAATTAAGTGTAATAAATCTACCTAAATAGCACATGTCGCCGCTACTTCGGACTCTTGCGACCTAAAGCAACATGAATCAAATTGATCGCCCTGTGAAAACTACGAATTTCCGCTCATAGAAAGAATACGATAAGACCTACGTCGAACAGGAGATACCTCAGCGACGAGGATCAAACGCTTCGCGCAGCGACTCACCGATCAAGTTGATCGAGATGAGCATCCAAGAGAGCGCCACGGTCGGAGTAATCAAAAGCCAAACGGCGTTTTGGATGTAAGTGCGACCCTGTTGGAGAAGCTCGCCTAAACTCGGCGTCGGCGGCGAAAGACCGAAGCCCAAATAATCCAAAATCGCGAGAGTCGCGATCCCGCCCGACACCGCAAACGGCGTCAAGGTTAAGATCGGCGTAATCGCGTTCGGGAGAATGTGCGTGAAGATAATTCTGCGATGGCCCGCGCCCGCTGCGCGTGCGGCTTCGCAGTACTCGCGATTGCGGATACTTAAGACCTGCGCCCGCAATTGCGACGAAACACCCGCCCAAGAAAAAAGCACGACCACCATGAGCGTGACCCAAAACGAGTCCGACTTCATGAGCCCGTTGACCAGGATCACCACCGACAAAAACGGAAGGATCTCAATCAACTCTTTTAAGCGCTCGGTATAGAAATCCATATTCCCGGCAAAGTAACCTTGCACGCAGCCCACGGTCACCCCAATCAAAAAGCTCAGTAGCCAGAACATCAACCCGTAAGAGAGCGACACTCGAGTGCCGTAAATCAAACGCGCAGTCACGTCGCGGCCGAGAGAGTCCGTGCCTAACCAGTGCATCGCCGACGGCTTAGCCATGACTTCGGACGTCTGCTCGAGCGGATCCCAAGGATTCGGCGGGAACACCGCCCACACGCCTTCTTTTTGGGCGAGCTCACGATAGTCCACCACGAACGAGTCAGTGACGCCGAACTTTGCCGCTGAGTAATTTACCGCAGCCGGAAAGTACCAATTGCCTTGATACTTAATCAGGATCGGCCGGCTATTTGACCAGACCTCGGCGGTCATCGAGATAATGAAAACAAAACTAAAACCGATGAGTCCGACCCAAGCGCGCTTTTGGCGGAAAAACCCTTTCCATCGGCGAAGAGTCAGGGGACTAAAAAAATTGGCGAGAGAAAAAGCCATGTTACCCTCTTCCCTCGAAATCAATTCTCGGATCGACAAGCACGTAAGCGACGTCGCTCACCAACTGACCGAACATGACGATGCCGGATTGAATCACGGCCACACCCATCAGCACGTTGTAATCGCGCGAGGTCAGACTCTCGATCAGCAACCGGCCCATGCCCGGCAGCCCGAATACCGACTCAATCACGATCGAGCCCGCGACGAACGCCGAGAGGAACCCGCCGATCCCCACCATCAGGGGCAGGATCGCGTTCCTAAGCGCGTGTTTGAAGATCACTCGCTTCTCGGACAAACCTTTCGCGCGGGCGGTACGGATAAAATCGGCGCTCAATACGTCGAGGAGCGAGTTTTTCATGAGCATCGTGAGAAAGGTAAATCCACCCAGCAACGAAGCGCACACCGGCAAAAACATGTGCTTTGAATAGTCCCAAATTTTTTGCAGAGTCGTGAAAGTATCCCAATCATCGGAACGGGCCCCACCCAACGGAAAGAGAGCTCCCCCGGGCAAAACCCGGTCGGTACAAAGCACAAGCAGGAATACGACCGAAAGCACCAATGCGGGAATGCTATAGGCGACAAAGAGCACGACGGAGCTACTCACATCGAACCTCGTACCGTCTTTGAGCGCTTTGACCATCCCGAGCACGATGCAAACAAAGTACGTCAAGAAAAATCCCGGAATTCCGAAGCCCATCGATACCGGCACGCGTTCCGCGATGGTTTTCAGCGCGGGTTCGCGAGTCGTCATCGAGTCACCGAAATCGAGTACGGAAATTTTTTTGAGCCAGTTCCAGTATCGAACGGGAATCGGTTTATCGAGCCCATATTGTCTTTCGAGTTCCGCCTTGAGCTTGGCGATGTCGTCGACGTTCATCGTACGACCGCCGCCCTCGCCGCCGCCGTATTGAATACGCGAGAGCATTTCCTGCACCGGACCGCCGGGTAGGTAATTCTGAACCGCAAAATAAACCGATGTCATCAGAAAGAACATCGGGATCATGGTGAGCAGGCGCCGTACGAGATAGCGGAACATGTGTGTTTAATTATACACAAAACCCCAAAGGAGTAAGCGTCGGAAACCGCTACTTGGTCACGTCAACGCTCTGACGTTTTGATCATATCAAATCCGTCCGAAGTCTATTGCGCCGTAAACATCCAGTGCGGTGGCGCGTCGTCGTACTTCATGTACCACTTTTTGGACTTGATCTTGGACTGTACGCCCACCATGAAGCCCGGCATTTCGAGTACGAATGCGTTCGGTTGATCATCGTAAATCATCGCGCCAATCTTTTGCATGAGCTTGAAACGCTTCTTCAAATTCATCTCTTTCAGAACGTCGCCAATGAGCTTGTCGACTTCAGGATTGCTGTATCCCGTCAGGTTTGAACCTTTGTTCTCGAAAGATTTGGTATGCCAGAGCTGGTTCGGATCCGGATAGATGCTTCCCTTACCCCATCCGAACACCATCGCTTCGTAGTTGCGGTTGTCGACGTCGGTCGTGAGCGTGTTCCACTCCAGCGCTTGCACTTTTACGTTGATGCCGGCCTTCTTGAAGTTTTCTTTCACGATCTGAGCGATCTTCGAGCGCATGATGTTTTCGGAGTTGTACTTGAGCGTGAACTCGAACGGAACTTCTTTACCGCCGATCGTCTTCACGAGCTGATTGGCGCCGTTATCCTTCCAACCGTCATCTTTGAGCGCTTTGATCCCTTTGGCGATATCGAACTTGAATGCCTTCGCTTTCATGTCGGGCGCGGTGTTCGGAGTGCCCGACCCGAAAGGAGAAACACAACGAGTTGCCTCGTCGTAATACGCTTTTGAAATAATTTCGTTGTAATCGATGAGTTGCGCGAGCGCCTGACGGGTTTTCTTGCTCGCGAACATCGGATTCCGGTTATTCCAACCGATCAAAGTCCATGGAGCGGGCGCATCGGTTTTAAAGTGCTCGGCCCAGACCGGTTTTCCCGCGTTCGGCCCGCGACCGAACTTGTCTTTATCGACGCCTTTGACTTTCGTTCCGAACATCTCGGCATTCATTTCGATCACATCGATCTCGCCTTTGATAAAACGCTCGTACCCGAGAGCCGGATCCGGAATCACCCGCACGACGATGTTGTCGAAGTTAAACAGGTTCTTAAACTGCGGAAGCTTGTAACCCCACCAGTCTTTATTGCGTTCAAACTCGATCTTTTGATCGCGCGAGAAGGTCTTAAACTTGTATGGGCCGTTTCCGATCGGGTTCATGATGCCTTTGGACGCATTAAAGTTGGTCACTCCTTCATACTGCTTCTTCTGGATGATGATGACGTCTTCGTTGAAGTTCATCGCGGTGTTGACGTTCGGGTTTTCGACGGTGAATTTAAAAGTTTGCTTGTCAACTTTCTCAAACTTGAACGGGCCGATGAATGCACGCTTCGGGGCGCAGTCCACTTTCTCATCCCACATCGTGTTGTAAGTAAATTCCACGTCATCTGTGGTAACGGGAGTGCCGTCTTCCCACACCGCTTCCTTGCGAAGGGTGTAAGTATAGACTTTGCGGTCTTTGGAAACGTCGAGCTTTTCCGCAAGAGATGGAAAGTATTCCATCGTCTCTTTATCTGGATGCATCAGATAAGCAAACACCAGACCATCAAGGAGATTACGCACATCGAGATCCTTATTCGTGAGGGGGTTCAACACCTTCGGGTTCCCTAAGATGCGCGTGTAGAGCGTTCCACCTTTCTGCGCAGTAGGTAACGACGCATAACTTTGTCCTGCGTACTTAGAATAGAGACTATCCGCATTTGCCGACAATCCTAACGCACAGCTTAAAAGCATCAACCGAAGCATATTTCTCTCCATGGAAATAAGCGTAGCATCCAACATACTGAAAATCTTGACTTTTCGTTCAAAGAGATCGAAATTTCGAAGACACATATATAGGGAGAATCAACTCATGATTGAAGTCTCGGATCTCACAAAAGCTTACGGTCCTCGAGCAGCAATTCAAAATCTGAATTTCACAATTGGTAAAGGTGAAATCGTCGGTTTCCTCGGACCAAACGGTGCGGGAAAAAGTACGACGATGAAAATCCTCACCGGCTTTATGCCGGCCACATCGGGAACCGCAAAGGTTGCGGGCTTCGATGTTTTCTCCCAAGCGATCGATGTTAAACGCAATGTCGGCTACCTCCCGGAGAACCCGCCCGTATATATGGAGATGATCGTCGAAGACTATCTCGAATACGCGGCGAAGCTTCACGATGTTGAGCGCGGCAAACTCCGCTCTTCGATCAGCAGCGCGATCGAACGCACGGGGCTCACCGGCGTACGCAAACGCATCATCGGCAACTTGTCGAAGGGTTACCGCCAACGTGTGGGCTTAGCTCAAGCACTCGTGCACAATCCGCAAGTTCTCATCCTCGACGAACCAACAGTCGGACTCGACCCGGTTCAAATCATCGAGATTCGCGAACTCATTAAAGGTCTCGCGGGTCATCACACCGTGATTCTGAGCTCACACATCCTGCCCGAAGTGACCGCGACTTGCCAACGCATCATCGTGATCAACAAAGGTCATATCGTCGCGCAAGACACGATCGAGAAACTCACGACTCGCATGCGCCAAGGTTTACTCTTTAATCTTCAGGTTAAAAACGCGAGTGCCGGCGGGATCAACGCGATCAAATCGATCTCGGGCGTGAAATCCGTCGGCAACGAAGGTTCGAAGCTCGTCATCGAAATCGAGCCGAACCAATCGGAGCTTCGCGACCGTATCATCGAAATCGCGGTGTCTGAGAAAATGGGCGTACTTGAATTCGCACCGGAGAAACTCAGCCTCGAAGAAGTCTTCTTGCAACTCACCACCAACGAAGGGGCACACTCATGAGCTTCAAACCCAAAAAAATCTGGACCATCGCCTGGAAAGACTTCCGCACCTATTTCACGTCGCCGATCGCGTACATCATCATCGCGGGTTTCCTGATCATCATGGGCTGGATGTTCTTCTTCAACCTGAGCCACTTCAACATGCAAGCCCTCCAGTACAAGCAAATGGGAATGGGCAAGAGCATGAGCATCACCGAAGGCATCATTCGCCCTCTTTACGGAAACATGAACGTGATTTTCTTGTTTTTGGTTCCGTTCATCACCATGCGTTTATTTGCTGAGGAACGTAAGCAACAAACGATTCAGTTACTCATGACCTCACCGATCAGTATCGCCGAGATGGTCGTCGGAAAATTCTTTTCCGCATTCTTCCTGGTCTTCACGATGCTCATGCTCACCGTCGTCTATCCGATCATCCTCTGGATTTTCGGCAATCCGGATTACGGCCCGATCCTTACGAGCTATATGGGTACGCTGATGCTGTCGAGCTGCTACGTCGCGGCCGGCGTCTTCTTTAGCTCCATGACCGAAAACCAGATCGTCGCGGGCGCGCTTACTTTCGCGGCAGGCCTCTTCTTCTGGCTCATCAACTGGGCGTCGCAATCGGCAGGTCCGGTGTTTAGCGACATCCTGGACTACATGTCGCTCATTCAACACTACAACAATTTCAGCCAAGGCATCATCGACACGACCGACATCGTCTTTTACCTGTCGTTTGTATTCGTAAGCCTTTTCCTCTCTCACCGAGTTTTGGACTCTTATCGGTGGCGTTAACCACCTGGAGATAACAACATGAAAAAGAACAGCGCAAAATCAAATCGTGCACTCTCATTCGGACTGAACTCCGCATTCCTTACGTTGGTCGTTCTTGCGATCGTGGGCGTCGTTAACTTCGCCGCTCAACAATATCCGCAGAAGCTCGACACCACCAAGAACAAGCTCCACACCTTCTCGGACCAATCCGAAAAGGTCATGAAAGGCCTTACCAAAGAGCTTCACGCGACCTTGTACGGTGATTTCGGAACTCGCGAAAAATACCGTCCCGTGATCGACAACTATAAAAAGCTCAGCAACAAATTTAAGTTCGAGCTCGTCGATCCGAACAAAGAGCCCACTCGCGCCAAAACCGCGGGCATCAAGAAGATGGAGACCCTCGTTCTGACTTACGGCGAGAAAACTTCGAAGATCGAGGAAATCACCGAGGAAAAGGTCACGAACGAGATCATCAAGCTCACCAAAGACACTAAGCAAGTGGTATGCGCGATCACCGGTCACGGTGAGAAGAGCATCACCGATGCCGGTCAAGACGGTTACGCTTCGGTCAAGAAAGGTCTCGAAGACCAATCCTACGCCGTAAAGGAATTCACACTCTCTCAAGAAGCTAAAATTCCGGCTGATTGTACCGCTATCGCGATCTTCGGACCGAACAAAGCATTCTTCCCGAACGAGATCAAGATCCTGAACGACTACTTGAACGCAGGCGGACGCGCGGTCATCGCGCTTGAAGCGGCGGTTGCCCAAGTCGATCAGTCCAAAGAAATACGCGCGTTCCTCCATGACTGGGGCGTCGACATGAAAGGCGGCCTTATCATCGATCCAGTGTCGCGCATGCTCGGAGTAGAGGCTTCGGTACCGATCTTCGTTACCTTCAATAACGATCAAACCATCGGCAAGGACTTCAAGCAGCAGTGCTACTTCCCGTTCACCCGTCCGGTCGATCTCGTGAATCCGGCGCCAAGCGGTCTCACCACTACGTGGCTTGCAAAGACCACTCCTAAGGCGTGGGGCGAGATGGATATGAACTCGATCGCGAAAGGAGCCGTGCAATTCAATCAAGGCACCGACATTCCAGGCCCGCTTACCGGCGCCGTTGTCGTGACGGGCAAAAAAGATCCGAAAGCGGCTAAAGAAACTCGTCTTGTGGTGTTTGGCTCCGCTCAATTCGCGAACAACCAGTTCTCACGATTCGGCGGTAACGCCGATCTGATCTTGAACTCAATCAGCTGGACGTTGGAAGACGAGAGCATGATCTCGATCCGCACCAAAGAAGACGAAGCCGGCCACGTGGAGCTTTCACAACAGCAAGGCATCGCGATCTTCTGGACCGCGGTGGTGATCATTCCGCTCATGATCGCCGCCCTCGGTATCGTGATCTGGGTAAGACGCAAAAAACTCTAAACGAATTACGCACCCGGCAGTGCGACGGAGACATCGTGAATCAGCAACCGAATTGGAAAATACCTTTTATTTTGTCGGCGGTCCTTGCGATCGGCGGGAGTTTCATTTATTGGCTTCAGTACTCGCATAAACCGAAGCAAGAAAAAGTCGATACTTTGAGCAAGAAGCCGCTCGGACTTCCAAGCGACGACACTCAAATCGCGATGATCAAGGTCAAGACTGCAAAAGGCCTGATCGAACTCAAGTGTCTCGATCTCGCAACCAAAGGCTGCAAAGCCGAGCAAAACAACGCTAAATGGCAGATCACTCACCCGGTCGAACTCAACGGCGATTCCGACAACGTCAAGGACTTCCTCCACAACGCCACAAGCCTGCTTGCGACAGAGACGGTGGACCTGAAGGAAGAAACTCCGGATAGGCGCAAGCAGCTCATGAAAGAGTACGGCCTCGACGACGATACCCGTACCGCGATGAATACCCAGTTTGTCGAACTCGTGACTTCGGACGGAAAGCGCTACACCGCTTGGTTCGGTACCGAGCATCCGATCGGCGATAAATTTTTTGTCGCGCGTTCGGTCGACGGTACGGTTAACGATCAAACCATCTTCCTGATTTCAAACTACTTCAAAAACAATCTCGCGAAGGACCTCACCTACTTCCGCGACAAGACGCTCTTTACCTTTGCACGCGGCGACGTGGAGAGCTTCGAAGCGCGAACCTCGGACGGAAAACTCTCCGGCAAAAAAGTGAACGGGCTTTGGGAAATCAACGGTCTTCCGGGCGAACACGATCGCATCGAAACCGCGCTTGCTTCGATCGCAAAGACTCAGGCCAAGGAGTTTCCTCGACCGGATGAGTACAAGGGCGCGAAGTCGATCGTAAAATACGATCTAAAAACCAAGGACAAGTCTTTTACGATCGAAGTTCTCTCCAAAGAACTCGACAAAGACCACAAGGACCAACGCGGGCATCCGGCCGAAGGTGCCAAAAAATATTTCGCGAAAGTCTCCACTCGTCCTGAAGTCGTGGAAATCGATTCCGTACTCGTTACTCAAATTGACAAGAAGCTAAACGAGTTCCGCAAACAAACGATCTTTACCGACGCCGAGAAGGTCACGACAACGCTCGCTAACGTGTCGTTCCGCGCTTCTCCTAAGCCCTTTCACTTTGAACTGAAGAACGGAACCTGGACAACGAACGATACTTCGAACAATGTCGACCTTAAAAAGGTCCAATCTTTGCTGGATGCCCTGACCGCGACTCGTGTCGTGAATTTCCTCACTGCCGTTCCAGGCGGATCCGTTGGTGAAATGACGGTGCAATTGGGTGATGATAAAAACCCGAGCAAGTTCCACTATCGTTTTACCGCCACCAAAGACAAGGTCTTCGCGACCGACCTGAATTCAAAACGCAAAGAAGCGTTTGAAATGAACGAAGCGATGAAAAGTGCTTTACCTTTCACTGAAGAGTCATGGAAGATGGCTAAGTGAACGACGACATTCCTCCTTCGCATCTGCCGCCGGACCCATTGGTTCAGCCGCTTCAAAACGGATGGTTGAAGCAGCTTTATATCGACGCCGTTCAAAGCATCACCGAACCCCGCCGATTTTATACCGAACGCTATCCGCAAATGTCGCAAAACTATGCAATCGCTTTCGGGTTGGTCGTGAGCTGGTTTGCGGCGGGCCTCAAGTGGCTGACTCGCGTGGTTCGTCACGAGAGTTTGATGGATGGTTTCTTGCGCATCCGTGATCAATTGCAACAGCTTCCGCTTTGGAAGGACCTTCCGCCGAGCATCTGGGCGCAAAACCAGCACGTATCGGTATTTCCGGCGTGGATTGCCGAAGTGTCTTCAGTCGCGCTCTTTCCGTTTTCATTTTTGATCAGTGTCGCGATCAATTCACTCGCGATCACTATCGGATCCGCTCTCTTCATCAGGAACCGCGCGGATCCGACTCAAGACAAAACCGGCATTACGCACTTCATGAAGCTCGTTTCGGTTGCATCAACTCCGGTCTTGGTGGGAGCCATCTTAAGCTTCCTCCCTCTCAGTATCGGCGCCTTTGTCGGAGCGCTTTACAGCTTCTGCATGCTGATTTTTGCAATTACCATCCGTTATCGCGTGTCTAAACTTCGCTCGTTCGCGGTCATCGTTACGCCTTGGGCGGCACTCAGCTTGGTCGGGGCTTGCTTCCTCGGCATCTTTGGAGCGATGATTTTAGCGGTAATTGGCTCTTTACTCGGGAACGCTTAATTTCCCGCTACAAGTCCAATTCATGCTAACATGGCAAGGATGGATATCGCGGAATCACTGCTATGGTCGCATCAGGCACTTGTTTCCTTAAAGGTTCCCCATGCCCTCATCGGCGGCATGGCACTCTCTGAGTATGGATATGCGCGCGGAACCCAGGACGTGGATTGGCTGATTCCAGAAGAGTCCGTTTCTGCCGTGTTTCAGCACTTCACAAACGAGGGTTTTCAGGTTTTTCATCAGTCGGCCGACGTATTGCAATTTACAGGTAAAGCCGAGATTGACTTCCTCATCGCTCGGCGTCCGATCAGCCGCGCAATGCTCCAAAACGCAAAATACTCCGCTCCACTGCAATTACCAGTCGTTCAAGCGGAAGACTTGATCGGACTGAAAATCCAAGCCTACGCTGGTAACCCTAAACGTAAACATAAAGAACTTGCCGACATTCAAGAACTCATCGAAAACCAGCCCGACTTAGACGAAAAAAAGCTTAAGTTTTACGCGGACCACTTCCATGAATGGCCCACGATCGAGGCGCTGCTTATCAAAAAGGACCAATCATGACTCCACTGCATCGCCGTATTTCAGGACAAGCTTACTTGCGTTTTTTAAAAAACTACTTCACTACGTTCAGGCAAAAACCCAGACGCGAAAAAATCTTGGGCCCTTTCGTTTTTTGAAACGGTTTACTCGTATGTTTTTAACGGAACAAATCATCTCTGCAAAGACATCAACAGAGACATGCAAAATTTATTAAAAGGTCAAAAGTATTTTTGCATGTTCGGTGATACGCTGGGCTTACAAATGTCTAAAAACACCAATCGGTACAGTAAGTTGGTTTGGTGGAATGGGATCACCCTGCCGAGAAGAACAAAAATTAGATGATTAAACTAGATGAATAAAACAAACAACCGTTTCAGCATCACAACAGCCATCGATTATCCGAACGGCGCTCCCCACTTGGGTCACGCCTACGAAAAGATCGTCACCGACTCTTACGCCCGCTGGTATCGATTGATGGGCAACGAAGTGTTCTTCCTCACCGGCACGGATGAGAACGGGCAGAAGCTCGTGAAGAGTGCCGAGATGGCTGGCGTCGATACCAAAAGGTATGTCGATGACAACGTCGTAAAGTTCAAGGAACTCTGCGCTCGCCTCAATATCTCGTATGACGATTTCATCCGCACAACTGAACCTCGCCACATCGAGGCCACACAAGAAGTTTGGAAAAAACTCGAAGCCAAGGGCGATATCTATTTCGACCGCTACCAAGGCCAGTACTGCTTGAATTGCGAGGCGTACTACACCGAGCTCCAGGCGGTGGACAAAAAGTGCCCCGAACACCATACTCCTCTCGAGATCGTCGAAGAAGAGGGCTACTTTTTAAAGACCAGCCAATACCAATCGTGGATAATCAATCACATCAAGTCGAATCCGACATTTGTGATGCCGGATCTATCGCGCAATGAAATTTTGAAACGTCTCGAGAGCGAACCAATGAAGGATCTCTCGATCACCCGCCCGAACAAGGGCTGGGGTATTCCGGTGCCGGGAAAACCGGAATACGTGATCTACACTTGGTTCGATGCGCTTATCAACTACTACACGGCTTCGCAACCTCGCGGATTCTGGCCTAACAACACTCACGTCATCGGACGCGACATTTTGTGGTTCCATGCCGTGATTTGGCCGATCATGCTCCACGCAGCTTCGATCCCGCTTCACAAACAAGTCTACGTTCACGGCATGGTCCTCGCGTCCGACGGTAAAAAAATGTCCAAGAGCTTGAATAACGGCGTCGATCCGGTTGACGTCATCAACCAAGTTCCGGTGGATTCGTTTCGCTACTATATTTTGCGCGCGATTCCGTCGAACGGGAACGGCGCTTTCGTGATGGAAGACTTGCTGAAGCGTCACCAGAGCGAGCTCGGTAACGACTACGGAAACCTCCTCATGCGCGTCGTGAAACTCGCGCGCAAACGTATCGGCGATCCGCAATCTCCGGAAGGCGTAAAAATCGCGTTCAATTTCACAAGCTTCATCTCGGACGTCAAAGAATCGATGTTCAAATGTGAGCACCATCGCGCGCTCGATCGCTTGTGGCAGGAAGTGAACGCCGTTAATGGATACATCAACGATCAAGCTCCTTGGGCGATCAAAGACGACGAAACGAAATTCAAAACCGTGATCTACAACGGCCTCTACGGTATCGACGTGGTGTCGCAAGTCCTAACCGCGTTCTTGCCTGAAACCGGAGCAAAGGCTCTTGCCTCTCTCGGCATGAAACCTGGCGTGCTCACGACTATTCCGCGCGCCTACAACCTGGTGGATCCGCCGGTTTTGTTCCCACGCATGGAGTCTGCAAAACCGGAATGAACAAACTCGCGATCACCGCGCTTGCGGCTCTGACGGCATTTGCAGGTTGCGCTTCGATGGAAGAAGTCGAAGAAATCAAGCTCGATCCGGGTGCCGAAAAGGTCCGTATCCTCATGAGCGAGCAAAAAAACTGCAAGTTCATTTCAGAACTCACCGGCTACTACGTCGCCAAAGAGCAATACGAAGAAACCGATGAGAAGGCCCGTACTCTCCTGAAAAACCAAGCCCTCGCTAAAAAGGCCAATGCCGTCGTGATTGTGAGCATCGAACGCCACACTCGAAACGAGAAAGAAGGCTACGACAATTCCGCCTCGACCAAAATCTTCGGGAATGCTTACAATTGCTGGAACGTGGACAACATCCGCTAAATTTCCACTTTCCGCAAACAATGCAATGCATCAACTCTAACGACACAACGCTCAATTTATTGACGAATTCAGACCAAGCCGATACACCTTCTGTGGGGATTAACTCGCATCATGAATTACAATCAATCAGGGATCGTCGAAGTCGTTTGCGGCAGCATGTTCAGCGGAAAAACCGAAGAACTCATGCGCCGCCTAAAACGTGCTCAATACGCAAAGCAAAAGATTCAAGTGTTCAAGCCGGTCATCGACCAACGCTACAGCGTGGATCACGTGCAAAGTCACGATGCAAACCGCATTCTCTCCACACCCGTGACGACCGCGCGCGAAATCCTCGACAAAGTCGACGATAATACCCGCATCATCGGTATCGACGAAGCTCAGTTTTTCGACGATTCGATCGTTGAAGTTGCTCAGAAACTTGCCTATAGCGGTAAACGCGTGATTTGCGCGGGCCTGGATATGGATTTCCGTGGGCAACCTTTCGGCCCGATGCCAAAACTTTTGGCCATTGCCGAAAGCGTCACCAAACTCTCCGCGGTTTGCGTGGTCTGTGGCAGCCCCGCAACCCGCTCTCAACGCATGATCGCGACTTCGGATCAAAATGCCGGAAGCAGCAACGAACAGGTTCTCGTCGGTGCGCACGATTACTACGAAGCTCGCTGCCGCTTATGTCACGAACCAAACCCGATCACGATGATTCAACCGGGTCTTTTTCCGAATGCGAATCGCTCAAAAATTCTCGGAAAAGAATCGACGAATTGATCTTCGATTTCGTTGCGTTTCCCCTGTAATTTCGATAATTTTTACGGGATGCCAGCACTCAATGACTCGCAGTTTAAAATAATCCCCTACCATACGTCCGAACGCGAACATAAGTACGGGAAGAACGTCCACATTCTCTCAAACCCTTTTTTACATTCTCACTTGGCGCAGCTCTGCTCAATCGACACGCATCAGCCGATGATCAATGAGCTAGTCACGACGCTCTATCTGTCGCTGATCCAAATCGTCGTCAACAATGAGTTCCCTCAAATGCGCTCGACTACGCATTCAAGGATGTCGACGATGCATCCCGAAGGTATTTTCGAAAGCCCGATTATCGATCCAAACGTTCCGGTCGTGAGCGTTAACCTCGCACGCGCGGGAACTCTTCCGTCTCACGTTTGTTACAACGCCCTCAATTATTTCATGAATCCCAAGATGGTACGCCAGGACCACATCAGCATCGCTCGTCAGACAGGTGCAGATCATCAGGTCACGGGCAGCGCCGTTTCCGGTCACAAGATCGGCGGTACCATCGATAACTCGATCGTACTCGTGCCGGATCCGATGGGCGCGACCGGAAGTACGCTGATCGAAACACTCGATCTCTTTAAGCAACACGGTAGGGCTTGCAAATTTATTTCCATTCATTGCATCGTCACTCCCGAGTACTTAAAGAACGTGACCGCCAAGCATCCCGATCTGATCGTGTATGCGATCCGCTTGGACCGCGGCCTCTCATCGCAAAAAGTTTTGGATTCGGTACCGGGCACTTATTGGGCCGAAGAAAAGGGTCTCAATCAGAATCAATACATCGTTCCGGGCGGCGGGGGATTCGGCGAAGTGCTGAATAACGCTTATGTGTAGGAGTACTGATGTCTAAAGCGCCCGACGTAAAATATTTCGAACCGCCATCTTATATTTCGGCAGCCGACATCAAAGCACGGATCCTCGAACTCGCCGCAAAAATTAACGATGATTACGCCGGCATCGATCTCACTCTCATTTGCACGCTCAAAGGCAGTATCGTGTTCTTTACCGATTTGATTCGCGAGCTGCGCATGCCGATCCACTGCGAGTTTATCGGCACCTCGAGCTACGGTAATCACACCGAGTCCACCGGCGAAATCAAAGTCACGCTCGACCTCAACGAGCCTCTGATCGGCAAACACGTTTTGATCGTCGAAGACATCGTCGATACAGGCCTCACCCTTGCCTACCTCATCGATTATCTTAAAGTTCGCAAACCAGCTTCTCTGCGGACGGTATCGCTTTTACACAAACCGGAAACATTGAAAGTCAAAACCCTGAAAATGGATTACATCGGATTTCAAATCCCAAATAAGTTCGTGGTGGGATACGGCCTCGACTATGCCGAGAAATTCCGTGGACTCCCTTACATTGGATATCTTGAAAATGAGCACTGAGAACATTCACATCGAATCCATCGCTCCAGTCCGTGTCGACCTCGCGGGCGGAACCGTCGACATCTGGCCGCTTTACCTACTGCTGGATTCTCCAAAGACGATCAACTTCGGCATCAGCTTGTTTGCCACGACGACAATCGACGCTAACCCGTCGCCGACTCCGCAAGTAAAGCTCGAGTCGATCGATCAAAAGAAATCTCAGACCTTTAGCTGGGCCGATATCTTGGACTCGAAGACGCAAATGATTCCGGAGCTCGTGCTCCCGATTCGATTGCTTCAATATTTCGTAAAACTGCACCCACACCCACGCGCACTCAGCTTCCATCTTAAAACCGAAGCCAAGAGCCCGGCCGGCGCGGGGCTCGGCGGCTCATCGGCGCTCAGTATATCGATCATCGGTGCGCTCTGGAAGTGGACTCATCCGCGCATGCCGCTCGATCTCGAAAAGGACGGCGAGTTTTTAATCTCGCTCGTCCGTGACGTCGAGAGCCAGGTGCTTTACGGCCCGGCAGGATTGCAAGATTATTACGGAGCGGCTTTCGGCGGTCTCCAAGTACTCGATTGGAAAATCGCTCGCAACGAGCGCCATTCACTGTCGATTACGACGCTTAAAGAACTCGAAGCCCGCACCTTATTGTTTTATTCGGGCAAATCACGTAACTCCGGCATCAACAACTGGCAACTTTTCAAAGGATTGATCGACAAAGACCAAGAAGTGGATCGTAAGTTCCGCGCAATCTGTACTGCGACCGAAAAACTCGAGCAAGCTCTCAACAAACAGGACTTCAAGGCGGTCGTATCCTCGGTGCGTGAAGAGTGGGAAACCCGCAAGCGTCTTGCTCCGGGCATCTCGACTCCTGAGATGGACGAAGCATACACTCGCGCTAAGAGCATCTCCGATATCGCCTTTAAAGTTTGCGGGGCGGGCGGCGGAGGTTGCTTCTTTATTCTCCTTCCTGAAAAAAACGATGCACTTAAGGAAAAAATTAAAGCAGCGGTTCTTCAAGACGCTTCCATTCGTTCTCTCCCGTTCGAATCCGTGCCCCATGGGTTGAAAGTCAAAATGACGGTATGAGCCATCAGCGGTACCTGGGTCTCGAGCTTTCCGGCGCTAAGAACGCAAAAACAACGATTGCGGTCCTCGAGTATTATCCGAAAGAAAAGAAAGTTTTCTTGCTCGACATCCATTCAGGCATCGGTGCCGATCAAACCGTCAATTCGGACGAGGCTTTGATCGACACGATCTTGGACCACTCTAAAGGTTCAACCCAGATGAAAATGGGTGTAAGCGTTCCTCTCACGCTTCCGCCGTGTTTACTTTGCAACCGCAAGATCTGCAATGCAAAGAACATGTGCAACACTCCCGAAGTCAAATGGATGCATAGCTTTTGGCAGCGGCATGCGCAGACCAAAGTCAAACGGCCGATCTCCAAGAAGACCGCGCGCCAAAAAGATTTCTTTACCCCTTATACCCAACGTCCGGTTGAACTATGGCTCAAATACGAAGTGATGAAACATATTCCAAAAAAAATTCACTTCGAGCTCGACGAGGCGCTCGGGGGCAACAAAGCACCGCTCACTGCGCGGATGTATTTCTTGCAACGTCACCTGCATGCGTTCCAAATGCACGAAGTTTTACCGAAGCTCACCGTAGCGCTTCTCATGCCAAGCTTAAGGCTCACTTTCCGCACTTTGCGCATGTATCGCTCTCTTGAGGACGGTGCATTCGCCCGCCAGACCATTCTTGAACGCATGTGCGAGCATCTGGATATCTTTATCTACGAGCGCGACATGAAAAAGCTCACGACCAATCTGAACGCCTTCGATGCGTTCTTGTGTGCGTACACCGTAATGTTACTCGACCGCGGCGAATGCGTATCTCCACCAAGGGGGTTCCCGGCAGATTCGGGCTGGGTCGACTATCCGAAGTCGCAGTTGCTTGATCCACGCTACGATATCGGCCCCCTCGAAATCGACGAGGAGGAAGAAGAGTAATGCTGGAGTTCCTCACCAAACGAATCATTCAGACGATTGTGACGTTGCTCTTTTTGGCGGTCGCGACGTTTTTCTTGATGCGTTTGGCTCCGGGCGGGCCATTTGATAACGACAAGGTCTGGCCACCCGAGATTCAAGCCAACATCGATGCCAAGTACGGATTGAACCTTCCGCTCACCACTCAATTTACGACTTGGTTTCGCGATTTGCTTCATGGCGACCTCCGCGACTCGTTCCATTACATGGGTACGCCGGTGACCGAGATTATTCGAGACGCGGTTCCGCCTTCGCTGCAGCTTGGTCTTCTTGCACTCGGATTCTCATTTGTCTTCGGCGTGGGTTTAGGCGTTCTGTCCGCGTGGAAACGCGGATCGATTTTAGACTTCTCGTCGATGTTCATCGCCATTAGCGGAATCACGCTCCCTTCGTATTTGGTAGCCACTCTACTCGTTCTTTTATTTTCAAACTACTTGGGCTGGTTGCCTCCCGCTTTGTGGGAAGATAAAAAATCCATGATCCTGCCCACGATCACGCTGGGCTTACGTCCTCTCGCGATCATTGCGCGGATGACCCGCACGACCCTGCTAGAAGTGATGCACGCCGACTACATTCGTACCGCCTATAGCAAAGGCCTCACCGAATCGCGGGTCCTCTTTAAGCATGCGCTTAAAAACTCGATGATCCCGGTTATCACGATGCTTGGCCCGATCGCCGCGTCGCTCATCACCGGCAGTTACGTTGTTGAGACAGTGTTTCAAATCCCAGGCATGGGTCAATACTTCATTACTTCGGTGATCAACCGAGACTACCCGCTCGTGATGGGAATGACCCTCACTTACGGACTCGTGCTCACCGCTTCAAACTTGCTCGTCGACATGGCTTACGGATGGATTGATCCGCGCATTCGAGTGGACGGTACAAAATGAACTCTTTTTTAAAGGATAAGCGTTTTGTCATCAGCACGATCGTCTTGTTCGTTCTTTGCGCGCTTGCGATCGGTGCTCCGCTGTTTACCCACTACGACTACGACGCCGTCTCCGCCGGACCGAACCTCATTCCGCCGAATCGTGATTTTTGGATGGGCACCGACGTCCTCGGACGGGATTTGTACAGCCGGATTCTCTACGGTGCTCGTCTCTCGCTCGCGGTCGGATTTTGCACGGCGATCTTTTCGCTCCTTCTCGGTACGTTTACTGGCGCGATTGCGGGATACTTTGGCGGCAAGTGGGATAAAATTCTGATGAGTCTGGTGGATATGTTTTATATCTTCCCGATGCTCCTCCTGGCGATCCTGCTCACACTCATGTTTGGACGCGGGTTTTTCGGGATTTTCCTCGCGATCGGAATGACGACTTGGGTATCCCAAGCGCGTCTGGTGCGCGCGCTTGTCCTTCAGGCTCGCGAGCTTCCATTCGTCGAAGCCGGTCGCGCGATCGGCCTCACTCACGGTGAGATTATTTTCCGTCACATCATCCCGAATCTCTGGGGCCCGATGATCGTGTCGCTCACCTTTCAGATCCCAAACAACATTCTCACCGAAAGCTTTCTTTCGTTCATCGGCCTTGGCCTGCAGCCGCCCTATTCAAGCTGGGGTACGCTTGCCAACGAAGGCTTCCGTGGAATTCAAAGCTATCCCCATTTGATGATTTTTCCGGGCCTCGCCCTGTTTATCACGATGCTCGCGTTCCATTTTCTCGGTGACGCGCTTCGAGATATCCTCGATCCTAAAAGTTCGCTTGGCTCAAGCATCGGCCAATAGTAAAATCGCAGCATGAAACATCTTCTTGCTGCCGCAGTGTTTACCGCGTTTGCCTTCAGTGCTTGCACCAAAAAAGAGCCGGAGACGATCACCACTCCCACCCCCATCGTCAATGAAACTCTGCTAACTGCGGGCAAGGTGCTCGAAAAAGTAGAATCAGTCGATACTCCGTACAAAATATATCAATTTCTTTCGGCCGATCCGAAGAACATTTGCATTTCACCCCTCAGCCTCGAACAAGCTTTCGGCATGGCCTACTTAGGTGCCGGCGGTAGAACCAAAGAGCAAATCGAGAAACTTTTCGGATTCAAGAACGATGAAATCCGGTCACTCAAGAACGAAGATCTCGGCGGCAACGTTGAATTTCTTTGGGGCAACTCGATCTGGAGCAAGCCCGGTAAAACTCTCAGCCCTTCTTATCTGGAGAATGTCAAAAGTAAACTCGATACCTATCACGCCAATTCGATCGATCCTAAAAAAATTAACGCTTGGGTCGAAAAAACCACCAAAGGTAAGATAAAAGAAATCATCCATGAACTTTCGCTTGAGACCAATACGGTTTTGGTGAACGCATTTTATATCAACGCCCCTTGGGAACAGCCGTTCAAAAAGGAGGAGCTGCTCTTCGGACCGTTCCAATCCAATCCAAGCATGTCGTCTCAGGTAACATACTTGAGCCGTATCGATTCGATGAAATATTACGAAGACAAAAACAGCATCTGGGTCGAGATTCCCTACAAAGGACGCATGACCATGCTCATGGCGCTCCCAAAGAAAAAATTTGACCTGCGTACGCTTGAGGACAGTCTCAGTGCCAAGTACGTGCAGACCGTCCTCGACGGACTTAGGTACGAGAAAGTCGATTTAAAATTCCCGAAGTTTAAGATCGAATCCAGCCTAAGCTTCAAAAAGGTGCTAGCCGACATGGGATACGCGGACCTCTTTAAGGTCGGTGATTGGTCGAGGCTCACTCTCCTCCCGGACGTTAAAATCACGGAAGTGCTCCAAGCGACATCTCTTAATGTCGACGAACACGGAACCGAAGGTGCAGCGGCTACCGCGATCGAAATGAGACTGGGTAGTGCGTCACAGTTACAGAAGCCAAAACGGTTCTACGCAAACGAACCGTTCCTCTTCATGCTCCGTCACGCAAACGGGCATCTGTACTTCATCGGCCGAGTTTACGATCCGAAGATTTAGTGAATCGTCATCCGGTTTACAAAGCGTTGCTCTTTGCCTTCTTTGTAAAATTTGATCCATGCGTAGTTTGAGTCCGCATCGAGCTTGATGTACAGCGCTGGGGATCCAATCTCTTTGGTTTCACAACGGGAGCCCCGCACCGATCGAGCACGATTCTTTTTCCAAGCCGATGAGCCACAGGCCTTTTCGTAGTTCATGCCGCTCGCGGCGCCTTCAGACAGGGCGACTCTCATTTCATCCACCATATTTTCAGGACGGATTGAAATCGTCGACCAGACACCATCACCAGTCGCATGCGGGATGGAATTGAAAACAAAGATAAGCTCGTCGTTCGGCACTATGCATTTCTCATCCCGATATATCGTCGAGAGCATCAGTGTACGGTCGTCAAAAATGCGAATCTCCACATTCGTGCTTTGCCCGCTGCCGTTTGAACAATTCGACGTCCATACTCCGGCAAAAGGCGGACGATTGTTACCGGTGTTCGACCACTTCCCGTTCGGAACGCCCTGAACCGTATGTTCTTCAAAACCCGTATTATGGTCCTGGCCACACGCGAAAGCCCCCATTAGTAATAAGGTACCTAAAACCACCTTTAGCATAATGCGAATTGTCATATCAGCTAAACATTCGTAATACAAGCGATTTATATTTACATTGTGCGTTAAATTCGATACACCTCCGATCAGATAAAGGAAGTGATGGATCATGCTTCTACGTATTGGGATTTTACTGTTATTGGCAAAATCAGCTGCCTTGGCGAAGGATATTACTCCGCCATTCGCGCTCAATCAGAGGGCCTCGGCGCTTTCCGATCTTTTTGAAAGATACGGTCAGGGGAACTCATCCGAGCTTTGTGCGAATACCTCCATCGCAAACGCGATGATCTATTTGCGAGAGTACCGCAAACCGGCGATTCCGCTGAAGGTCCCTTATGATCAAAACGGTGGAGGACGCACCTCCCGCTACGACCTGATCCGCTACTTCGTCGATCTTTGCGGCAGTAGCAAATCGGACGGCACTTACTGGTCGGATACTGGTCTTTGCGTTGAAACTTATTTTATCCATTCGCATCTCAAGAACCCGAACTTAAAAATCATTTCTCGCGGGAACACCGGCAATGGCGGCGGCTACGATCTCAAAGCCGATCGCCAAACGCGTGCGATCACAATGCAAGACATCCGCAATGCCATCGATCAAAAATATCCGGTGTTGACCTCAATTGGCTGGTATGTCTTGGGCAAAGACAAAAAGTGGAAACGCGCTGGCGGCCACATGGTCGTGATCTACGGCTACGGCGAAAGCCAAGACAACACCGTCATGGTCACCGATCCGTGGGAACGCTATCCAAATGCGAACGGAAGGTACTCCGATCCGGTTAAGCTCGTTCGTCTGACCGACAGCCAACGTCAATCGATGCGCGGGCACGATTGGTCTTTGAGCGGCGCACACTACAAAAATACGGATACCTTTAAAGGCGTGCTGGAAGTTGTCACTATTCCGAAACCGGGAACGGCGACCTGGTAATCGCTAATCTTGGTTAACGACGCGAACCGTGACCGGCCCTTTGATTTTGGACTGACACGCGAGACGTGACTTTTCGGTTCTGCCATCCATGACATCGAGGCGCTCAAGCTCATCGCCTTCCGGATCTTCGAGATTAGTCATACCCTCGATCACTTCGCAGTGGCAAGTCGTGCAAGCGCAGAAGCCGCCGCAAGCGTGCTGGATATCGATTCCGTGATTGAGAGCGATATCAAGAAGTACCTCGCCTTTATCAGCGGTAACTTCTTTATTAGACGGGAGGAATTTAACTTTGATCGACATAGGTATGGACTCACGCGTGCGGAATCAGGTGCTGAAGCTCGAACCGCAACCGCAAGTGCGTTTCGCGTTCGGGTTATTGAAGACAAAGCCTTTACCGTTCAAACCGTCCGAGAAGTCGAGTTCGGTGCCGGTCAGATATAAAAATGATTTCGAATCGATGATGAGTTTTACGCCGTCTTTCTCGAATACTTTATCGGTATTCGTCGGAGTCGCGTTCTCAAATCCGAGCTTGTAGCTCATGCCTGAGCAACCGCCGCCTACGACTTGTACGCGAAGATGAGCCCCTTCACCCGCGGTCGGTTCCGCGGTCTTGCTTGCGTGAAGTCTTCTAATCTCGCTGACCGCTTTTCCAGTTAAAGTTATCATTTGTAACATTCTCCGTCCTGACTTTCTAACTCGCCCGCCTGAGCGGCAAATTCTTTTTCCATCTGCCTCAAGTCTTCCACGACTTGAGCTACTTCCGCGGCCACCGCCGGAACCTCGTCCAAGCGGTTAAACCGGCCAAAACCAAATCGCATCGTCGCTCTTGCCAGTTCCTTGCTTACGCCAAGAACCGTCAACACCTGCGAATAGTCCTGAGAACCATTGATGCAGGCTGAGGCGCTCGATACCGCAAAACCTTTAAAACGCGACAGCATCGCCGCTCCATCGACACCGACCACGCTCACACTGAGGTTATGCGGGAGCGCATTCTCTATCGATCCATTCCGAATCACACAAGGAAGGCGGACTTTGAGTTCACCCCAAAGAGCATCGCGCATTTCGCGCAACTTCATCACTTCCGACTCCATAGTCTGATTCAAAATCGCAGCCGCCTTACCAAACCCGACGATCGCCGGGGTATTCGGAGTGCCGGCACGAAGACCGCGTTCCTGGTTTCCACCTCGAAACAACGCTTCGAGTTCGACTCTCGGCTTTTTGCGACGTACATAAATAGCACCAATGCCCTTAGGCCCATGAATCTTGTGGGCACTCATCGTCATGATGTCAATGCCGTCGACCTGCACGTTTACACGGATTTTACCGATCGCTTGAACCGCGTCGGAATGGAAAATCGCGCCTGCGGCGTGCGTAAGTTCTGAAATTTCTTTGATCGGTTGTATCGTGCCGATTTCATGATTGGCGTAGGCAATACTCACGAGGCCCACATTGGGCTCGGTACGAAGCTTGTGCCTGAGATCATCGATATCCACACGTCCATCATTTTGTAGCTTGACCCACAAGACCTTAAATCCTTGTTCGGTCAACATTTCGAGAGGCCCAAGTAAGCTCGCGTGTTCAATCTCGATCGAGAGGATCGTCGTCTTACCTAATTTTCTAAGCTCTGGAGCGAGACCTAAGAGCGCGAGATGATTGCTCTCCGTGGCTCCGCTGGTAAAGATGATCTCTTGCTCGGTTCCACCGATAAACGCCGCCAGATGCGCACGCGCAAGATTCACGGCCGCCTCCGCTTCCCAATTAAAGCGGTGGATCCCGTGAGATGCGTTCCCAAATTTCTCCATGAAGTAAGGCTTCATCACCTCAAAGGCTTCAGGATCGAGGGGAGTGGTTGAGTGATGATCCAAATAAATCACACCTTAAAATACGACAAAAATGTACGGTTTTCAATGTGAGATGTTTTTGTCTTACTTTACAGCTAGTTGTGACGATTCGAAGCGTGTGTCTTTGGTGCAAAAGCGCTCTCGAATGTGCGGCGCGCCAAATACGAGGATTTCACCGTCCAATACTTTTGGTGCATGGTAATAACCGAAACGGCGAGTTTGCGGCCGTAAGCCTGAGCAAATCCGACGAACCAATCGATCCGTCCGCCCGATGTCTTGTCGGTCAGGTGCCCGGTTTTACCGCCCACTTCGAGTTCGCTGAATTTACCTTTAAAAAACCCATGAAAACTTTTACGCGAAGTCCCGCTTGCGACCGTTTCCTGCATCAGCTTCTGAACTTCTTGCGCGGTTTCCGGAGTCATCACCGTTTTAAACGTCATCGGCTCGGAGTGATAGATCGGCTTACCCGATTTGGTATAGGCCGCGTTCAAAAAGTAAGGTTCCATCATCACGCCCTCGTTGGCGACGGCTGCTGCGATCATCGCGCCGTGAACCGCACTCATTACGTTGTGTTGAGTAAAGCCCGATGCCATCTCCGCGAGCTCGTATTCACTGCTCGGATCCGCCGACTGCGACTCAGCGATCGGAAATTCCGAAGGAATGGGTTCATTAAACGCGAAGCGGTTTGAAAAACTCTTCAAAGGTCCTTTGCCGAGGGCGAAAACACCAACGCGTCCGAAGACAGTGTTGATCGAACGGGCAAAGGCTTCCTTAAGCGTCGATTTGGTTTTCCATCCGGTCACCCGCTCTTTTAAAACTTGATACTTGTAGAGCGTGTGGTTCCGTCCGGCATATTCCATGACCGAGTTGGAAGTCATTTTTTGGTTTTCGATTGCGGCTGCGGCAGTAACGACCTTGAAAACCGAAGCCGATGGATAAAGCTGCTCGAATGCGGGATTGCCCTTAAACTCTTCGAACACGCGATTCATGCTGCTCATGGCGAGAATGCGACCGGTAGAAGCATCCATGGCAACAATTGCGCCCAAATCAGGTTTAAATCTCGCAAGAAGATCCTCGGCAGTGGATTGAAGTGACGGATCGAAACCGTATTCCAAAACGACCGGTTCCTTGAAACCGTCGAGTTCGACTTCGTTCTTTTTAAATTGATAGACTTCCGGATCGTTCAACTTCGAGATCTTGGCCTGAATCTGATCTTTAGTCAGGTAAGGATAAAGAAGATTGCTGTGAAAGACGGAATGTTTGCTGAGAGAGCGAATACCTACTGCCCAACCCCCGATAAACACCGCGCCCATCAGAAAGGTAAAGAGCACCGCTTTAAATACATTCCATCGCATCTTCTTATTCTGACTGAAGAATTCGGTCAGATCAAACTTAAATTTAGACGAAATATCTAAGGGTTGTCAGTGTCGGCAGGAGGAGTATCACTGCCATCGACAGAGTTTTCGTCTTTTGATTCCGCATCAAGCACTTCATCCGCACCGGACTCTGCCGTATCTTGCGCATTCAACGTCGGATCGAACTTGGTCTCGAATACAAGCGGAGTACTCCACTCTTGATCACGATCTTCCGGTGTCAAAAATCTAGCCTGTACCATTTTGCCTAAGATCGATCGAATCGTGCGACGAGCGTACGGAGTGAGCTCGTTGTGACGAAACGAAATCGAATATTTTTTGGGGGATGGAAGGAGCATCGCGAGAAAAGCTCCTTCTTTCGCGGTCAATTGCGAAGGTTGCTTTTGAAAATACTTTTGAGACGCTTGCCCGATTCCGAAAATTCCTTCGCCCCACTCCGCGATGTTGAGATAGAGTTCGAGGATTTTCTTTTTGCCCAAAACTTTTTCCATCTTGGTCGCGATCCAAATCTCACGAACTTTACGGACGATCGACTTTTCTTTGCTGAGATAAATATTGCGCGCAACTTGTTGAGTGATCGTACTTGCTCCGCGTTTCATTTTTCCGGCGGCGACGCTCTCTTCAATCGCGTCACGAATCTGTTTTTCATCGTAACCCGGGTGCTGATAAAATGCCCAGTCCTCGGAAACTAAGACCGCTTCTTGAGCAAGTTTTGAAATATTGTTTAAACTGACCCAATTTGGAGGCGGCGTCTTTTTAATCACCACTTCGCTCGGATCTTTCGGCCCATGATAAATCACGTGAGGATACTGAGTCCTCAGATCCGAAAAACGCGGTGAGCAACCCGCCGGGCCCGCACAGGAAGATAAAAGAAGGCACAAACTCGCGAGTTTAAGATAACGAGTGATCATGAGGTTTGATTTTACCCAAAAAAACAAGAATAAGAAAAGGGACATGGCCGAAAAACCATATCCCTTTTTTTATTCGAATCGATAACTATTTCGAGAACGTACAGATACCGTAAACTTTCTGGGTATAGTTGCTCTCATCGCCCATCGTGGTCAGAGTAAAGATCGCTTTGTAGCTGTCGCTATACATCTCGTCAGACACGCGCTTGTTTGAAATTGTCAAACTGCTTGCCGCAATGTAGCCATCGTTAACTGGAGTTTGCGGAGTGTAGGTGCGCCATTCTGCGCTGTTGTTCTTCGGAGAACGAATCCAACCACGATAGTGAACATCAACAGTATTCGGATTACGAACATCAGCACGGTTGATACGCCACTTACCGCCGACCTTAACGACGCCGTACTCAGTGCGTTTCACGCTCATCATCCCGACGTTAGACGCTAAAGTGCCTTTCACGACGTACTCGGTAGCGTAAGACGAGCCGCTGGTGTTATCCGCGACTGGAGTCTCAAATTGACAGAAAATTTTTGGGTCCGCTGCTTGCGCGCTGATAGAAATCAACGCCGCTAAAACGAATAGTGCTTTCATAAACTCTCTCCTTTAAAATTTAGTAACGCGGATGGAGTAACATTTGTTGCACATAGCGTCAATTATAACCCGAAAACAGGCCTTCTGTCCGTAGCAAGCGGAAATATATAATAGTATCAATTGCTTGCTTTTGGTAACGAATTCAGTCCGGCGGTTACGCTCGATCGCTTCCGGCTTCGTGATCGGTACGACCGGACGAGTATCGCCGTATCCGTGCAAAACAGGTAGTATGCGCCGTCTGTTCCGAATTGAAGCGACTTACCGGTCGGCAAGTGCAACTCCAGATGTAAAGTAAAAGCAATCGGTGCCGAGGCTTTGTGATCCGACGCCGACGGATTCAATGTTTGAGCGTTCAGTCCATTGGCGCGTGCCTCATGCGACATGAGGGTGCAAATCAAAACTGCGAGAAGAGTAACGGCATGAGAGAGTGACTTCACTCTTTCATCATGGGGTTCGGCTGTGAACTTTGCTAAAGAAAGGTACAAGAATCAGTTCAATTTTTGAACTTTACGGATCATGTCGATCACTTCGCGAACCGCGCCTCGACCACCCTCTTTGGTCGTCACCCAGTGAGCGATTTCTTTTACCTCGGGAGCGCAAGTTGGAACGGTAATCGCAAGCCCCACCTCTTGAAGTGCCGGAATATCGAAAAGCTCGTCTCCGATGAAGGCCATCTCTTTAGGCAAGATCCCTGTCTTCTTACTGAGTTCGATCATAGAACTAAGCTTGTCTTCACTTCCGAGAACGTAGTGTTCGATACCAAGCACGTTCACGCGTTCAAACAACTCCTCGGAGCGGCCGCCGCTAATGATCCCGATCGGAAACCCTTGGCGAAGCATGTGGCGAATACCGTAGCCATCGTGCACGTGATAAATCCGAGTCCAACCTTGCCCCTTGGTATAAAACAGCTCGCCCGCGGTGAGGACACCGTCGACATCAAGAAGCAGCATCCTAATTTTTTTAAGCTTGGCTTCGAAAACGGCGCGGGTCAGCTTTACGCTCTTCGATTTTTTCATTTGTTCGCCTCAGGCAAAAGCTTCGGAAACGTTTGCGCCAAGCGGCGGAATTCGAGAATCTGTTTTACAAACTCACCCACATGCTCAAGGTAGAACGCGTTCGGTCCGTCGCTCTTTGCAATCTCAGGACGTGGGTGACATTCCATAAAGAGACCATCGGCCCCAGCCGCGAACGCCGCACGCGCGAGTACTTCTAAGTTTTCGCGCTTGCCACCCGTGGACTTACCGCCTGGGCCACCGCCCGGCATCTGGATCGAGTGAGTGGCGTCGTAAATCGTTGGCACGCCGAACTTTGACATCGTTTGAAACGAAGTCATGTCCACCATGAGTGAATTGTACCCAAAGCTTGATCCGCGTTCAGTGAGATACAAATCGGTTTTTTGTTTTGCGTGGTATTTATGTTCTACTGCGCGCACCTTATCGACGATGTTCTTTGCGTCCCAAGGAGCGAGGAACTGGCCCTTCTTGACGTTGACCTTACGGTTCCATTTAATCGCAGCTTCAGTCACCGCCATGATGAGATCGGTCTGGCGGCAAAGGAACGCCGGGATCTGGAGAAAATCCACAACCTGAGCAACGCGATCCGCTTGCTGTGTTTCGTGGATATCGGTCAACACTGGAAGCCCGAGCTTGTCTTTGACCTTGCCAAGAATCTTCAAACCCTCTTCGAGGCCCGGCCCGCGGAAGCCATCGATCGACGAGCGATTGGCCTTGTCGAACGAGGCTTTGAAAAACAATTGTACGTGCACGCCCTCAAGTTGCTTCTTGAGTTCGGTGGCCACTTCCATCACGAGGCCTTCGTCCTCGATCACGCAAGGACCGGCGATCAAAACCATTGGGCTAGTCTGAGAGGTCGGTTGAGACATTAGCTGATTCCTTTAAGCTTCGGTTGTGCGCCGTTTTTTGCAGCAGCGGCTGCAGCTTTAATAAATTGTACGAAGAGCGGATGCGGCTCAAGCGGCTTGCTCTGAAGTTCCGGATGGAACTGACATCCCAAGAACCACGGGTGATTCGGGAGCTCGACCATCTCGACGAGTTCAATGCCGGTTTTTGGATCGTTGTAGCGACCGCAAACCAAGAGCCCGCTTTCTTCAATGCGAGATCTGAAGTGATTCGACACTTCAAAACGGTGGCGGTGACGTTCCAAAATCTTTTCTTTGCCGTAGGCCTGATAAGCATGGGTAGTCTTACCGTTATGCTTATGGAGCACGTTACAATCATATGCGCCCAAACGCATGGTGCCGCCGAGATCCTTCACGTCTTTCTGCGACTCCATCAGGTCAATGACGTTCTCTTTGTTGTCCGGCTTGAATTCGGCTGAGTTCGCGTTTTTCAATCCCGCGACGTTACGCGCGTACTCGATCGTCGCGAGCTGCATCCCTAGACAAATTCCGAAGAATGGAACATTCTCGGTACGCGCGTACTCGATTGCTTTGATTTTACCTTCGATCCCGCGCTCGCCGAAGCCACCCGGAACCAGGATCGCGTTAATCTCTTGAAGCGCCGAGAGGTTGCCCTTCTCGATTTCTTCGGAATCGATGTAGACCGGAGTGACTTTGACTTGGTTTGCGACCCCACCGTGAACCAAGCTCTCCGAGATGGATTTGTAGGTGTCGCGCCAGTCGGTGTACTTACCGACGATCCCGACTTTCACTTCGCCTTTTGGTTTGTGAATCGTATCGACCATCTTTTTCCAGTTAGAAAGATCGGGTGCTCCCGTCCAGATGCCAAGCTTGTCGACGATTTTGTCGTCCACGCCTTCCGCCGAGAGATGGAGTGGAACATCGTAAATACTTTGAGCATCGAGCGCGCTAAATACGCAATCACCCGGAACGTTACAGAAGAGACCGATCTTCTCTTTCATGTCTTTTGAAATCGCACGATCCGCGCGACAAATCAAAATATCGGGCTGAATCCCGATCTCGCGAAGTTCTTTGACCGAGTGCTGAGTCGGCTTGGTTTTAAGTTCTCCCGCGGTTGGAATGTAAGGCACGAGGGTCAAGTGCGCAAACACGACGTTCTGCGCGCCTTCTTCATGGCGAATCTGACGAATAGCTTCCAAGAACGGAAGGCCTTCGATGTCGCCCACGGTGCCGCCCACTTCGATGATCCCCAAGTCCGCATCTTCGAGTGCGTCTTTGATGTTTTGCTTAATCTGGTCGGTCACATGAGGAATGACCTGCACGGTCTTACCCAAGTAACCACCCGCGCGTTCCTTCTTGATCACAGATTCATACACGCGGCCCGCGGTGAAAGAGTTTTTACGCGAGAACTTTGCGGTTTGCACAAAACGCGAATAGTGACCCAAGTCCAAGTCGGTCTCGGTGCCATCGTCGAGGACGAATACTTCGCCGTGCTGGAACGGACTCATCGTGCCCGGATCGACGTTCAAGTACGGATCCATCTTAACCATCGTTACCTTGATCCCGCGCTGTTCGAGGAGCATGCCAATACTGGCCGCTGCAATCCCTTTACCAATACTGGAGAGAACACCACCGGTCACGAAAATGTATTTCTTCGGCTTAGCCATTCTTCAGGATCCTCCTCACTTTTTCCAGGTCTTCCGTAGTGTCGACACCCACAGATTCAAAATTTGATTCAAAAACTCCGATACCGATTCCAGCTTTCATCGCACGGAGCTGTTCGAGGCTCTCTGCGCGTTCGAGATCGGTTGGAGCGAGGCTCGTCACTTTGAGGAGCGTCTCGCGTTTGTAAACATAGATGCCCACGTGTTGAGAACACAAAAACGGCGCACGGGCCGCTGCCGGTTCCACCCGAGTATAGGGAATCGGATAGCGTGAGAAGTAGAGCGCTCGATTGAAATCGTCGACGATCACCTTCACTACGTTTTTGTTTTCGAGATCTTCGACAGACTTGAGGGGCACGCGCAAAGACGTGAGTTCAAACTTGCCATCGAGCACGGGCTTGATCGCTTGATCGATCGACGCGCCATCGAGTAACGGCTCATCGCCTTGGACGTTTACGAAGATATCGCCCTGAACTTGGCACGCAACCGAGGCCATGCGATCCGTCCCGCTTTGAATATCGGATGACGTCATCACGGCCTCGCCGCCGAATCCGCGGACTACGGATGCGACACGTTCGTCATCAGTAGCGACACAGACACGACCGCAAAGTTTTGATTTTTTTGCTTGTTCGTAAACCCATTGAATCATGGGTTTGCCGCAAATATCGGCTAAAGGCTTTGCCGGCAAACGAGTTGATCCATAACGGGCGGGTATAACTGCCACGACCATCATGTATTCTGAGTCTATAGATGATTGGGTGTGACAAGATATGGAATTCGGAACGAGCTGGGATTTTTGCGTAGCGTTATCTTTTAAATTCGAAGACGTTGACTAAACCACCATCGAGAAAATCGAGGCTACGGAGAACGTCTTCACTTGCGGCATTACATTCGCTCACCACGAAGTGCATTCCGGCTTCAGCGGAGGCTTTTAGTCTTGCGGCAACCAACGTCCGGTAAGTGCCCATTCCACGATGTTTTTCGCGAGTGGACCCACCGAAGAAATGCCCGACCTTGCCCGCGAAGTTCACCCAGCCTACCGACGCCCACTCGCTGTCGCCTTTGAGACGGGACAAAAAAACCTGCGTCTTCGGGTTCTCGCCTTGGGTCCCGTTGTGAAGACCTTCCATAAGCGAATCCGAAACTTCGCCCCAAACGTCCATACTGACTTCTCGAACCAGATCCATCGAATCGGTGGGTTTTAATCTCATTACCTCGACCGAGCTTGCTGGATTCACCACGCCGTCGACCGGCAAATACATGAGGCGAGTCTTGCGAAGGAGACTGAATCCACTTTCGCCGAGAGCTTGCTCCATCTCCGCGCGAGTATCAGCCGGAAAATCATGGACCTTCCACCAGCCCTTGCGTTTGTCGCGATCAAGCATGATTTCCTTCTCGTCGAATACGAGCTGAGCGTAATCGCGGGCCGGTTCTTTCAGAACCCAATTGTAATTGTACCCTTCCGTACCCGGACCCCAAAGACGCATGACAAAGTCGTCTTCTTCGGCGCTTAAGCCGGGCGCTGCCGAGGCATCACGATACATGTCCAAATACGCTTTTTGGAAATCGGCGAGTTCGAGTTTCATTTTGATTATTGTTCGAGAAGTCCGTTCGCCTGGCGCATCGCTTTGGCTGCGTCTTTGAGGCGGTTGCGGAGATCTTCGGATTGCTGGCGCTCTTTATTGTACTGCTCTTGGATGAGTTCCATGTTGAACTCGAGTAGATCGAGCTTACGTTTGAGTTCCAGAATCTTTTCATCACGAGCCTGTAGGAGCGCCGTCGAGTCTTTTTTCAGGACTTCAAGTTGACTCTCGAGCTCCTTCTCGCGAACGCGAATACGGCGGATATCCACGCGCACGCGCTCTTTAACCTTGTTTACTTCATCGGTCGTGATCTTAAGCTTAGCCTCGATCGTGTGGGCTTTGTTCGAACGCTCTTGCAACTGCTGATTGAGATCTTCGACCTGACGATAGAGAACTTCCACTTCGACTTGTTTGTCGTTGTTGAAGTTCTTTAGCGTCTGCTCTTGCTTCTGAACCGTGTGCTGAAGCTCGATTGCGCGGGCTTTCTCAACCTTGAGTTGAAGCTCAAGCTGCTGAATACGCTCTTGGCCAGAACGAATTTGGCCGGTGAGCACCGCAACGTCTTGCTCACGGAGAGCGAGATAATTTTTGAGTGCCTCATCGCCTTCAAGAACGCGCACGACCGGAGGAGGAGGTGGAGCATAACTCTGACCTGAAGAAACACGATTTGAGTTGACGATTTGGCTCATGCCGACCGCTTCGTTCAACGACAGCTCGTCAATCAATTCTTGCTCGCCAGTCAGCGCATTAAGCGGTGCCGGAACTTCCTCACCCTTTTCGATCGTGAGTTCGAGCTTCGTCGCTTCAAGCACCATCGTCGGATCGGCGGCTTTACGGTCGAGTGCCATCGACTTCGTCGGCGGTTCGATCGAGATACGAGTGGCTTGATCTTTATCTTCCGCCGGTTCGTAGATACGGGTCGGCGCTTCGAGGTCGAGCTTGACGTCATCAAGCTTGACTTCCGTGACTTCCGGTAGGCTTTTGTCGACAGCGGTATTGATCGCGGCGGCTTCTTGGAGCTTCGAACGATCGACTGGACGAATGGCGGTTTTGTCGCCGTTGCTGTTATCGAGCTCGAGAGCAATCGTCATGGACGACACGACAGGCACAGGAATTTCTTTGGACTTGCCCGATTGCTTGGGTTGAGTATGCGCTCCCGATGCGGTGATCTGCGGATCTTCGAGCGTGATCGATGGAAAGTCTTTCTTCGGTGCTTCTGGAGCTGCAAGTTCGACTTTCATCGCCGCCGGAGCCGCCGGTGCAGACGCTTCCTGCTTCGGAGTATTCAAGCCGGTGTTGGTTTTTTCACCGCCGAACATCACTTGAGGCGCTTCGAGTTTAATGCTGCTCTCACCACCGCTTGCAGTCCCGCGCAGAGTTTGCTCAGGCTTAGTGAGCGTTGAAGTAAAGTCTTCGAGGGCGATCGTCTTGGTCGCTTCCCACTTCGTCGCTTCTTTTTTATCGCCCGAGGACGGACCACCGCTGCGATACGAATGAATCGCGGTTTGCAAGTCTTGCACGCGACCATCGATCTTCTGATAAAAAAATGCCGAACGTTTTGAGTTTTGGTGAGCGATAACTTCTTTGTCGCCCCAAGTTTTAGTGAGAACTACGAATGCGTAGTCGTGAGCTTCGGCCCACTTGACCATCGACTCGTGCACGACGACGACTTCGATACTGTCACCGTGAAACATGAGCATGCGATCCGCATCTTCAGCGCTGCGAGCGCGAAGAGCACCCCATCCGTCAGCGCGGAGAGGCTCAATCCATTTTTGCTGCAGTTCAGCACTATTGTCGACAAAGAGAAGCTTCATCACTTCTCGAATCGGAATAAACCCCCAAAATCTTAAAACTTTGGTATCTTTTGAATGATGCAAATCGAGGGAAAACCAGACAAGTTTTTGACGGTTCAAGTTCATCGCGACAACTTGAGCCCGCGTACTTTTAAAGTACCCAAGCGCTGGATTCTTCAAGCCTCACTGTCCGTCTGGGTACTGGCAGGCATAGCTCTCTTTTCAAGCGTTTACGCCATCCGCGAGTACTTCTCCGAGCGCGCAGCCCGTCCCGAGCTCATTAAAGAGCTGGAAAACGAAATCCAAGAGCTTAAAATCGCTCTCGAAAAGCGCGCTACAGCGCCGATCGTCACAACAGTGACGGCGCCTTCAAGCGGCTCCACGGTTTTGCCTGCAGTACCGCTCGATCCAAAAGCGACCGATCAAAAGCCTGCCGCGGCTAAAGGCGACGAATGGGAAGGCAAGGATGGCGTTTGGGCCGGCTTGGCCGAAAACATCGCGCTCCCTGAAGCCGGCGCCGAGCCCACAGTCAAAACCGAAGAGCCTCGCGTGGATTGGGAAGGCAAATATGCGAACTTTTCGCTAAATATTTTGTACAAAGATCCGGGCAAGGGGTCGCAGCAAGGTCACATCGTCGCGATCTCCCGCGCGAACGACCGCATCTTTGCTCATCCTGAAGGCGTGCTGAATTCACCGGCCGGCGCTTACCTTTTTGACCCGAACCGCGGTGAGTATTTCTCGGTCGCTCGGTTTCGGGTGCTGAAAGCCCGCTTCGGACCGTTCGAGCAAAAGAGCCAGCTCTCGGAGATCCAGGTTTTTCTTTTCGACCTCAACAACAAACTCATCGTGCAGCAGAACTTTCATTATGGAAAAAAGTGAAATTACTTTGATCTCTCCGACCACAAAGATTATCGGCAACTTCGAAGTTAAAAATGAACTTCACTTTTATGGCCAGCTCATGGGCGAGATCAAAGGCGCGACCGGCAGCGTGATTCACCTCAAGGAAGGTTCGCTCATCGAAGGCAAAGTGAACGCCGACACGCTCGTTATCGAAGGTTTCGTCAAAGGCGACGTCCACGCTCACCAAAAAGTTTGGATCACCGGACGAGGAAAACTCGTGGGCTCGATACACACACCGAGCTTGCAAGTTGATCCAGGCGCCGTTTTTGAAGCTAAGGTCGGAATGACTTAACCTCGGTAAAACGAGTCCGAATTAGCGTTTGGACGGGTCTACTAAAAGAGCTTTTTGAACGTGTCGTTCAGGGTCACAAAGCTTTTTGAGCCGACACAGCCCTCAAAAGTCTCGGTTTTCCTGTTTCGAGTTTTTTTGTAGATGTACTTACCCGCAGCACAGATTCCGTCGGTAGCGTCGACCGGAGTAATCACGGCATTCCGAAGGTAACGATGAAGCACCATCACGCGAACTGGATCCAGGGCGACTCCATTGACGTAGACCTTACGTTTGTCGATTTCGAGCGTACGCGCTTGGCGAAATTTGAGGTTAGTCTCGTACTCAAACGTGACTCTCAAATCGGGTGCCGTTGCCGATTTTGACGCAAAGGATATGGAACCCACAAACATTGAAACTAAAAGAACAAGTTTATTCACAGTGCCTCTTCTTCGAATTGCCGCCACAGCCCAAGGCTTCGCGCGTTTTAGGGTTGGCAAAGAATATAGCGTCGATACGATCAGCGGTGTAGGGATGAGGGTCGGCTACATGTCCAACTGCCTTGTTAATGGCGATTAGGTTATCCAAATCTTTATCGTTTTTGATATCACAACCCATTTTGGTGACCATATCTTTAAGTTTGTAGGTAACGGATTCGTTGATCGATGTGCATCCTACCCCCGCAAAGAAACCAATCCCCTCGAATGCGGAAGTCCTTTGTTTCTCGGACGATTTATTTGCCAAATCGGTCGCAACCACCTCTCCCGCTAACCAATCCGAAAATGCTTCCTGATACTGCGAGTTTCCGCCTTTATCAGTCGGCAGGAAACCCGAACAAAATCCTTTTTGTTTTATCAAATCGGGAATTGCCGCTTTTGCATCGAGAAGTTCTTTTACATCCGATGAATCTTTTGCAGAACCTGACTTAATCAACTGCTTCATCTTCTCATCAACCGCCGCTTTCAAGCGCTTTACCGAAGCGGATTGGGCGTTCACCGATCTAGGTGTACCTAAACAGGAAATTACCGACTTAAACGGATTTGCATCGAGTGGTACAGCCGTCGAGAGTTTTTTTGTCTCGAAAGCCTCATAAACACCTTTTCGATGCCTTTCCGCAACTTTCGGAAAAAAATCCACGACGAGGTTTCGGTCTTCAGTGTCCTGCTTGGGAAGCTTCAAATCCAACACATACTGGCCGTTTTTTTCATTCAGTTCTTTATAGTAAGCGTCGCGTTTCGGACTTTTTTTACTTTCCGCGTATAGCGGCTTCTTTATGCCGGTAACTTCAACAAGTTCGCTTGAAATTACACATGGGTCGATGGAGTGACCAAGCTCATGCGAGATGATTGACCTAATCGCTTCATCCGGCAACTGCATTACGGCTGTACACACGGTGAAAGTGTGTGAATTAGGGTTGTAGTAGGCGTTTGGTAGATCGCAAAGTCCGTCTTTACTCGGGTTAGTCATGCGAATGAGGTTAATTCGCGCGATCATCGCATCGACCGATGCGCTGGTTCCAGGCGTACGACGACTTTCCAATACTTTGATGATCGATGCCTTTGCTTCGCCAAATATTTTGTACGAACGATCCAACTCTTGCTGAAAGATCTTTTGATTAACAAGAACCTGGTCTTTACCGCCTTTTACTATTTTTGAATTCGTGAAAAGTTCGCCATTCATAAACGGATTCTGGTTCACGACCTCATTCAAAGTATCCTTGACTGCATCATTTTTTTCGTCGTTCTGGTAATAGAAACTTGTGTCCGCCATTTCCACCATGAGGTCTAGATAAATGCCGCGAGACTTATCACTCAGTTTTTTACCTGCCTGATTCTCGAGAGTAGCGAGCATCTGAGAATAGTCTTCGCGAGTTGGCGGTGGCTTAAAATCGTCTTCGTCGGTCTTAGCCTTGCTTTGGTCCTGGCCCTTACTTTCTTTGGCTTTGTCAGAGGCGGATAATACCTGATTTATAGAAGCAAGTTCGATCGCAGTCTTGGTGTCACCTTCATTATTTGAAATTACGGACTCGAGAAATTTCTTATTGAGTTGGTTCACTCTCTCCATGTGTTTTTGAAACGAAGAACCACCCATCGTCGAGTTCATCAATTCGCCCGATGACTTCTTTGAAAGATTGAGTTGTACATTACGTTGATTCAAGCAACCTTTAATGACATCCTCTGCACCTTGAATCGCATAATTCGGGATTACTTTTCCGTCTTTGCCTTGATAAAGAACACCTTCGGTCCCATAGGCATTGAGCTTGTCACAAACCGACTTGAAATCACAAAGCTTGTCTTTTGAACCTGCAAAATCATATCCACAAGAATTCGCGCTCTGCATCGACATGACGGACGCTTTCATTTTATTATAAGTTTCGATTAGATCTACTGTGCCTCCGGTATTCGCACCTCCAGTCGCGCTTTTACTTGGCGGAACTTGCGCCAATGCTGGACTTGCAAACGTGATGACCAATGCGAGTTGAGTTAGTGCCCTCATCTATATAAGAGGATAGCGCGAGGCGCGACCGGATGGGAATCGGCAGAAATTGCCTGCTTGTCTGTCAAAACGATGTCGCCACCCGATATTTTTAACGAATGAAATTTAAATTTTTGTTCATCCCGCCGACAAACCCGTAGTTACTGCAGCAAAAAGTCGTTGAAATAGACTTCTGTCACAACGGGTGCATTCAGATACTCGTTCGCGGCGTCGATAATTTGGGAGCGAAATACGTAGCGGCCCTGGACTTGGTTTAAATCTTCGAACTTCTTTTTGCCCAAGTTCGAAAGGACTTTATCCATCACCACGGGCTCAGCGTCTTTAAATTTATTAACGTCAGACTCATCGCGAATCTCCACAGCGAGAGTCATGCTCACGTAGTGCACCTTCTGTTTGTTGTCAGTCGGGTCGGTATACGGATCGAGGTTAGCCGTGATCGGATCCAAAACGAGAACGACTTTCTTGCCATTGTCATGTAACTCCGGCTTCTTGGTCGCAAGCTTCGCGCGTTCCTTACTCTCGGTGATCGCTGGGCGTTTATAAACAAGTTTGGTGTAAGCAAAAAGGCCGAGCACGACTGCGATTGCAACTGTGTTTGCGATACCAAGAATCTTACCGAGCTTATCCATCTAAGGATAAGTTTATAGCTTCAGCGCGTCGAAAGGCAATCCCAAATCGTCAGCAACAGCCTTGTAAGTCAGTTTACCATGGGCTAGGTTCACGCCTTTAAAGAGAGCAGGATCGCGCGCGATCGCCTCTTTCCAACCCAAGTTTGCCAACATGAGGCCGTACTTGAGGGTCACGTTAGTCAATGCGTAGGTCGATGTGCGAGGCACCGCGCCTGGCATATTCGGAACCGCATAGTGAATGATGTTATCGAGCACGTAAGTTGGATGCTCGTGAGAGGTCGGACGGCAGGTCTCGATCGCGCCGCCTTGGTCAACCGCAACGTCGATCACGACGCCGCCCGGCTGCATGCGGGAGATCATGCTGCGAGTGACGAGCTTCGGAGCTTTTGCACCCGGAATCAAGATCGCGCTGATGACGAGATCCGACTCAAGCACTGATCTCTCGATTTGTTCGTTGTTCGAGTAAAGCGTGTGCACGTTATTTGCGAAAATATCGTTTAGGTACTCGAGGCGGTCTACGTTGACATCGAGGATGGTCACTTTCGCGCCCAACCCGATCGCCATTTTCGCCGCGTTCACGCCGACGACACCGCCGCCTAAGATAGTCACGTTACCGCGAGCAACACCGGTCACGCCACCGAGGAGCATGCCTTTACCGCCGTGATCTTTTTGCAAATACGTCGCGCCGATCTGAGTCGCCATACGTCCGGCAACCGAGCTCATCGGAGACAGCAAAGGAAGCGATCCATCCGCAGGTTGAATCGTTTCATACGCGATCCCGACAATCTTGCGCTCGAGAAGCGCTTTTGTAAGACGCTCGTCCGCAGCCAGGTGCAAGTAAGTGTAAAGGATCTGTCCTTCACGAAGAAGATCGTATTCTTCTGGAAGAGGTTCTTTGACTTTCACGATCATGTCGGCTTTCGCGAAAACCTCTTTCGCGTCAGCAGCGATGGTCGCTCCGGCTGCGGCATATTCTTGATCGGTGATCCCAGCACCGATACCTGCCTGAGTTTGCACGATGACCTTGTGTCCTGCTTGCGTGAGTGCTCTCACGCCTGCAACGACCATTGATACGCGGTTTTCTTTATTTTTAATTTCCTTCGGTACGCCAACGATCATATTCAACAGCTCCTTCGCTACTTAGACTTGATGATCAAGCTTTAATGATCAGCCCATCATACGCGAAATATGTCTTTTTCGGGAGAGCCCTTGAGTGTTTTTGGTAGTCAAAATCGTGGCTGAGATGAGTAAAGTAAGTTCGTTTAGCTCCAATTCGCCGTGCGCTGTCTAATGCTTCCTCGAAGCAAAAATGAGTGCCGTGCTTCGTCATACGGAGGCAATCCAAGATGATCGTCTCGATTCCGTTCAACTTTTTTAGTGTAGTCTCAGGGATAAAATTGCAATCCGTCATGTAAGCGAAACTCCCGATTCGAAAACCCGCGACGCTTGCACTGCCATGCTTCAATTCCAGGGGAACAATTTTTACTCCCTGCACCTCGAATGAGTCCTCGTTTATGTCGAACTCGTGAAGATCGATCTGTGCCACTCCCCCTCCCTCGATGTAAGTCGGTTGGAATATGTAGTCGAAGCGAACCTTAAGCTCTCGAAGAGTCCAGTCATGACCGTAGAGCGGAATCCGCTGTTTCTGAATAAAATTGTAACTGCGAATCTCATCGAGCCCACCCACGTGATCTGCGTGCGGATGGGTTATCAGTACCGCATCGATATGGGTGATCTTGTACTTGAGCGCTTGTTGACGGAGATCGGGCGACGTATCCATGAGAAAGCTCTTGCCTTGCGTCTCGACGAGCAGCGAAGCCCGAAGACGCTTGTTCCTCGGATTCTTGGATCGGCAGACGACGCACTTACAACTGATCATCGGAACTCCGGTCGAGGTGCCACATCCTAAAACAGTGATACGCGTTTTTGATTTATCCATGATATAAACAGTAATTATGAGAATTTTAGTCACCGGGGCAAGTGGATTTATTGGAAGCGGGCTCGTTGCAAAGCTCGCCGAACAAGGCCACGAAGTATGTGCGTTAATGCGCCCCACTGCGTCGAGTGAGTTCTTGAATGGGGTGCGGTTCACCCGCCTTTCTGGTGATCTTCGGGACATGGGTTCGCTTGTTCGCGCTTGCGGGAACGCCGAAGTTGTTATCCACCTTGCGGGTCTCACTGCAGCAAAAAATCGTGAGGAATACTTTCGATTCAACGCCGAAGGAACCAAAAATCTTGCAACGGCAGCGGTTCAGTCAAAAAGTTTAAAAAAATTTGTCTACGTTTCGACTCAGGCCGCAGGCGGTCCGAGCAGCGGTCTCTCTCCCAAAACCGAGGCAGAACCCGATCGTCCGGTATCAATGTACGGGGAGAGCAAACTGCGCGGTGAACTCTACTTGGATGAGTTCAAGGGCAGACTCCCCTTCATCGTTCTCCGTCCGACGGCCGTCTACGGACCGCGTGACCGAAATATTTTCATGTTCTTCAAGATGATCCAGAAGCAATGGGTACCGATCCTGCCTTGCCGCACTCCAACAGGTCACAAGTACTACAATTTTATTTACGTTGAAGACTTTATCGATGCGATCATCCAGAGCTTTGATGCGCCGGATGAACTGTATCAACACGGCGAACGTTTTTTTATTACAGACGGTCAGATCTACACCTTCGAGCGTGTGATGGCTCTCATCGCGCAAGAGTTAAAAACAAAACCGATTCGGATCAAAGTCCCACCGCTACTCCTTTCCGCGATTGCGATGGGCGGCACAGTACTCGGTAAAATTTTACACAAAAATTTCTCGATCAACGACGACAAACTCCACGAGATAACGCCCGACTACTGGATCTGCTCGGCTCAAAAAGCTTTTGAACAACTTCATTTTAAACCGAAAAATACTCTCGAAACCGGGATTCCTCAAACGGTAGCCTGGTACAAAATACAAGGATGGCTTTGATGGAAAAGGTAATTCTCACCGGTGCAAGCGATGGTATCGGCAAAGCTATTGCAATTGAATTCGCGAAACGCGGCCATACCCTTGCCCTCATGGCGCGCCGTCAAGAAAAGCTCGAAGAAGTAAAAGCACTTTGCATGCAAGCCGGCGCTTCGAAAGTCTTGACCGTGCCAATCGACGTCGCCGACGAAGAAAAGTTCGGGAAAGTATTGCTCGAAACCGACGATGTGCTCGATGGTGCAACTATTTTTATCGCAAACGCGGGCGTAACAGGTCGTTCGAATTTTAACGACGATGCCTGGGCCACAACCAAGCAATGCCTCCAGGTCAACATCATGGCCGCGATTCAGGGCTTAGAGCTTATGAAACTCCGAATGGTCAAACGCAAGTCAGGCACTCTCTGCGGCGTGACTTCGATCGCCGCCGCACGCGGGATGCCGACCGCCGGCCCCTACTCGACTTCAAAGGCGGCACTTGCGGTCCATCTCGAGACGATGCGTCTCGACCTTATTCCTTACGGTGTCGCGGTTGTCGACGTCGCGCCCGGATTTATCGATACCGAGATGACCAAGAAGAACAAAGGTAAAATGCCTTTGCTTGCAAAACCCGGCGATGCGGCTGTGGTATTCGTGGACGGCATCTTGAATAAAAAACGTTTCGTCGCCGCTCCAAGAACTTGGAGATGGATCTATCCCATTATCAAGATGCTTCCGCGGCCGTTATTCGAATCACTCGCGGCGCGAAGTTACAAAAAAATCCGGGGATAAATTCTTAAATCCTACTCATCGGTGGCTGTCTCGGAGATTCGCACCGATCACGTCGCATCAATAGTTCGGGAGTATACCATGCGGGGACATATGATCGAACGGGTGGCTGCTGTGATGCAGTTCGGGGGGAGTAAAATCGGACCAAGGCGGCATAGGCCCGCGGACTCATCGAAGCGATTTGCGTGGGCCAAATTGAGAACGAAACAAAGTAAGACGCGTTGATCGAATAGAGGATGAGGCCCGTCACCGGTATCCGCCAAAACCAACTTCGAGTCCGCGGAGCAGCCACAAAAACAGCGATCAGTGTAGCAGCTACAAAAAATGATGCAAACTCCGCCGAATACCTCTGACTCACGCCCGCGATACTGTTGATCAGCATGCTCGCAAAACCCGCCAGCATGAACATGTAGAGAACGGCATGCTCTCTCCATTTGATCGCACGGTTCAGCGCCGGGATGGTCAATAGAATCATCGGACACAGAAAAAGCAATCCGACGATCGGCTCATTCATGTATTCGTGTCTCGGAATTAGCCAACTTTGGCCAAAAACTTCTCTACGCAAAAACGGAAAATCAGTACGAGAAAAAAAAGGCTGAAACAAATACGATCCGAAAGCATACAGAACATTGGTGGTTTTATAACCCCACTGGGACATATCGAAATTGCACATTTGATATTTAAAACCAAACTCAAACGGGTTCTCGAAACGCAGGTAATTATAAAGAGCGACCATCAACCCAACTGGAGCGAATCCCGCACAAATTTTAAAAAACGCGCGCCAATCTCGAATCAACGCCGGCAAAACTAGTGCACCACATATCGCGGTCGGTCGGCTCGCAAATGCAAGCCCAAACAGGACCCCCGCGATAACAGGCGCTTTTCGAGACGCGTCCCGTCTCGCTAACACGTAGTACCCGGCAAACAAAAACGCAACACCTGCAAAAATAGCGGTTTCATAAACGTTGATCCGTCTTGAGACTCCGCCATAATCCGTGCAGGTAATGAATGCGCCCGCGATCAGAAACGAAGCGAAGCGATCCGGATCGTCACCAGTATGTTTCTTGATCAACTCCTTGATCAAAAAATACGCGAAAATAAAGGCAAGTAGCGCGAACCACAAACCCTGTATTCGCTCAGCCGGAAATGACCCGGTAAGAAGGTAGTAAGGAATATTAAACGTCAGTACGGGGGCGATGCCCCAATAAAGATAGTAATGTCCGTTGTAATAGCTTTGGTCCCAAGCAAACGGAAGACCCATGCGCAATTGAGGCGGGTAAGGATTGCTCAGCTTCTTGATAGCGTCGACGGGTTCAGTCGGAACGTACAGCTTGCCTTTGAGCAAGTTTGTCGCGAGCTGATTGTAAACGCCGTCGGGCGTCCGAGTCGAAATCGAAATGTTTAATTGCTCGGAAAACACCGAAAAGCAAAGATATGCACCAAAAAACGCGAGAATCAAAGACTCCCAAATCCATCTCCTCTTAATGAAATGAAGTAGGGTTATGAATCCGGCAAAAACAAAATAATTTTGAATTGGCAATGAGCTGAGCAGGTAAAAGACTGCTACACATCCAAGTATCGTAAGTGCTGGCTGAAACCGACCCATTGCCTATTACGAATCAGAACATCACTCTTACGTTTACGCTGCTACCGAAAATCGTCGAGAGGTTATTGGTGTTAACCGCATCGTTGGCAAATTTATAGTAGTTGCCCGGGAAGTAGAGACCCATATTCAAACCGAGTTGCATCGCTTCATCCCACTCGTATCCCAAAGAGTAATCGATTTCAAAGCCGAGACCTTTTTCCTGAGCTGCGCCGGCTGCGTTTGCTTGATAGGTGTGCGAGTTGTTATTGAAGTAGAAAGCACTCACGCCATCAGCAGTCTTATCCGCGCTTGCGAAGAGACCGAGGAGTTCATGCGACCACTTGCCGGAAGCGTAGTCGATCGCTGCCGAGAAAAAAGTCGCGTTGGTGACCGGGTTGTCGTACGGAGACTTGACTCCATCCGACAAGTTCTGCAAATTGTAGTTAAACATCACCAGACCCGGACGATAGTCCGGGTGGAAATAGAATGCGGTCAACTTGGTACCGTTGACGGTCGAAGTGTTACCTTGACCGTTTGCCATACCGAAATTGAATTTTGTTTTCCATTTCTCGCTGAGCTTAATGTCGACTTTTGCCGCACCTGCAACGGTGCTGTAATCTTGACCGCCGACCGAACCCGTAACGAGCGGCACTTCGGCCGCGAGCGTGAACGCGCCTGCATTCTTACGGGCATAGAAGTCCCATACGTTGTACGCGTAGCCGGTAGAAATATACGGAGTAGTCACTATTGAGTTTGGACCCGCGAGGCGACGCAGGAAGAGAACACCCAAGTCCATTTGATCGTCTTCGTTGGCGTATTGAAGTGCAACGGAGTAATCCGATACGCCCGAGCTGCCCTGAATCGTGCCGTTACCGCTGGTCGAACCTCCGTAGTTCGTGCCTCGGCGATATTTGACGACTGCCGGACTGAAACGGAACGCGCCAAGCTTGGTGGTCATCTTGATCATGTCGCCGGTAGAAGGCATGCGGTAGAAACGGGATGCATCGTAGTTCCAGATCACGCCTAAGCCCCAGTTGAGTGGAGCGCGGCCGACGGTGATCGTACCGAAGTCGGTCGCCATCTCGGCGTAGAAAGTATTTGCAACGATGGTCGCGTTACCGGTGTGCGAGGTAAAGTAGTAGCTGGTGAATCCTTGATCGCTTCCAAACATTCCGGTGTCCGGAGTGCCGAGCCAGAGGTCCGACTTAATACTGACGTTATCGTTGACAATCACGCGCGGAGAAAGATCGAAGAATAAATTTTGGAATGAAGCAGGAGTGTCGCCGTTCAGATAAACGGAATAGCCGTGATCCAAAGTATCGTTCGGTTTTAAATTCCCGTTGGAATAACCCCAGAGCCAATTTGTTTCCGCTCTCAGTTGTCCGTGCCAGTCGAGATCGAGTGCCATCGCCGACATCGAGAACCCCATCAAAAGTGAGCCAAAAACAAATGGAAATACTGCTGCGCGTAACTTGAACATGTCGATCTCTCCTTGAGAGCCGAAAATACGAGGCGTATACTATCTTGGTCAAGGATAAAGAATGAGTTTAATTAGGAAATTATCGAAAAAGCGGGTTCCGCTGATCATCGCTGCGGTGGGCGTCATCGGGATCCTCGTGGCCTATTTTTTCTACCTCTTGAAACAGGTGGAAGTGGCCTTCGATAGCCCCTCCGAATTCATTCCTACCCGGATCTATTCCAAGGTCACTCGGATCGCGCCACCCATGCCTCGCGGCTACATCGAAAAGAAGCTTCGCGCACTGGGTTACACCACGGCGATTCAGGGCAATGACATGAGCTTCACCCTCCACTCCCCGACCTATCCGGATTACCTGCTTCCGCCCGAGCATCAAACTCTGCAGCTCAAGGATAAGAAGATCACTCTCCACTTTGAAGGATTGGAGCCGACGTCGGGCCTCGAAACCGTCGATTCCGAAATTGGCTCGGTCAATGACTTCTACCTCGAACCCGAATTCATCGCGACTTTGAACTCGGACAACGACAGCGGCGAAGGATCGCCGATTCGCGAAGTCTTAAAGTTCGAAGAGTTCCCTCCGACCATCCCGGACGCGATCATAGCGGCCGAGGACCATCACTTTTACGAACACCACGGGATCGACCCGCGCGGATTTGCCCGCGCGATCCTGATGGATATCAAAACGCTCTCGCTCTCTCAGGGAGGAAGCACGATCACCCAGCAGCTTGTGAAGAATTTGATGAAGCGCCGGAACCGCAACATCTTCATGAAGATCAACGAGCTCTTCCTGGCACCGGTGCTGGAGTTCAAGTACACCAAGAAACAAATTTTCGAGCGCTACCTGAATGAAGTGTTTCTCGGTCAAATCGGACCGCTCGAGATCCGCGGATTCTCCGAAGGCGCAAAATACTTCTTCGGGAAAAAACCGGGTGACCTGAATATGGGCGAAATCGCCATGCTCGTCGGGCTCATCAAGGGGCCGGCATTTTATTCTCCGTACAAGCATTTGGATCGCGCCAAAACTCGCCAACGTTACGTGCTCGAGCGCATGCTTGAAATCCAAAAAATCACGGAGCCGCAGTTCCAAGAAGCGTTGACTCAACCCATACGTCTGGCGAACGCGCCTCAGGCCGGCAATCGTGCGCCTTACTTCGTCGACTACGTTAAGGCTGAGTTAATCAAGCTTTTGTCGGATACGTTTGAAGAAAAAGAGGTGCCCGAACTCGGCTTCCAAGTGTTCACGACGCTTGATCTCGACTTGAATCAGAATGCGCAAAGCGATTTGCAAACAGGACTCATCGCTCTTGAAAAGCGCCTGAAGATCGAAGGACTCGTCGAACTTCAAGGTGCGGTCGCAGCCGTGGATCAATCGACCGGCGAGATTCGCTCCCTGATTGGCGGGAGGAATTACGCGCAAAGTAACTTCAACCGTATTTTGAACATGAAACGCCAGGTTGGTTCGACGTTTAAACCGATCGTGTACGCGACGGCGTTCCGCGTGTTTGAAGATCCGGAAGGAAACGCTTTTACACCCGCGTACCCGCTCCTCGATGAGCAATGGGCATGGGCCTATGACAAAAGCCAACCCGAATGGAAGCCTCAAAACTATGAAAAAGAAAAGCTTGGTTGGATAACCTTAAAAACCGCGCTTGCAAAGTCGATCAACACGGCCGCGGCTCGCGTGGCTAAACGCATCGGCCTGAAGCAAATCGCGGAAACGGCATCGCAGGTCGGGATCGAAACGCAGCTTCCGCTCGTTCCATCGATGACCCTCGGAAGTGTGGAGCTGAGTCCGATGGAGGTGCTCGACGCCTACATGACTTTTGCCAATCACGGCAAGGCAGACCAGCCGTTTGTGATCAAAGCGATTCAAAATCCGGATGGATCCGAATTTTACCGCACGGAGTATCGCCCGCGCAATCGGATCGATCCGGGTATCGCCGATATGATGACCAATCTCATGCAGGCGGTGTTTGCCGAAGGCGGAACCGCCTCTTTCGGAGCTGCCCTCGGGTTCGATCGTCCTGCAGCGGGTAAGACCGGCACGACCAATGATTACCGCGACTCTTGGTTTGTGGGTTACACGCCTCAACTCACTACTCTCGTATGGGTAGGCCTCGATCAAGGCTTGATTCAAGAGGCTTTGAAGAAAGACCCCAAAGCACCGAAGAAAATCCACCTCACGGGAGCGGTCGCGGCTTTCCCGATTTGGATTCAGATCATGAACCACGCTCTTCAGTACGAGCCGGCTATGCCGTTTGCGGAGAGCGAGCATCTCGTCGATATGCGGCTCGACTTGCATTCGGGACAGAAAGCCGAAGGCAGCTGCCCTGAATCGCAGGTCACCACTGAAAAAGTCATCGTCGGGCGCGAACCTAAAAAATCAACTTGTCTTCCGAACTACCAGAAGGTCGAGGATTAAATGAAAAAACAGTTGAAGCTAGTGATCCTCATTGCGGTGTCTTTGTGCGCGAACGCGGCTTCACCGCCGAAACTCAAAATCCTGAACGTCCGCGTGACCTCGGCTCCGGTATCACTCGATTGGAACGGTCAAGCCACGCTCACTGAAGCGCCTTACGTTCAAAATCTTCAAGAGGGTTTGTATGCTTACGAGTATCCTTCTCAGCGGATCGCGCCGGCAGTCGCGGTCGGCGTGAAAAAATCAACCGACATGAAAGAGTATACATTTAAAATCCGCGACGACGCTAAATGGTCGGACGGCCGTGCGGTGTTTGCGCAGGACTTCGTGGACAGTTGGATGCGACTTCTCTCCCCGCAATCGACCTCGATTTACGTGTACTACCTTTTCGACATTTTAAACGCGAAAGAATACAACGCCGGGTCCATGAAGGCAGGGGAAGGCGTCGGCATCAAGGCGACCGATGATCGCACTTTGGTCGTGAAGCTGAAACGTCCGATGCAAAGCTGGGAAGTGAACACCGCCTTCTGGCCGCTGTTTCCGGTCCGTAAAGATCAAATCGAAAAATACGGTAACAACTGGTGGCGTGCGGGAATCATGCTCTCGAACGGCCCTTACACCTTTGACTCCTACGAGACTGGCAAGAAAATCGTTTTCAAGCGTAACCCGCACTATCATCGTCATCAATCCAACGTGGATGAAATCGATTTTCAAGTCGTCGTCAATCACGAAGAAGCGCTGAAGAAATTCGAGTCCGGTCACTTTACTTTCCTCGTGGGTCTGCCTAACGACCAGTACAAAAAACTTCAAAAACGAAAAGACTTTCAGTGGATCGAGTTCCGTCGGATCAACCTCTTCGGATTGAACTTGAGTAAGTACCCGATGACGAGCAAAGACTTTCGCTTTGCCGTTTTGCATGCGATCGATCGCAAAAAGCTCATCGAGGGTAATTCCGATCTCTTTAAGTTGAGCCCGACACTGATTCCGCGCGGACTACCGGGTTCCGAGAAGGACGCCTTCTTGCCGTTTGACATCCTGAAGGCAAAAGAGTACTTGAAAAAATCCGGCATCGTCTCGGATAAAAAGTTCAAACTCCGCCTTCTCACCGAAATCGTAGAGCCATTCTATTCCATCGGTAAGAAAATCCAAACGCAACTTCAAAAAAATCTCGGAATCAACGTCGAACTCGCGGCTCTTCAAAACCAAGAGTACACGACGTACATGAACCTCGGCGATTACAACGCCACTCTCCTTTCTTGGACGGCGAAAGTGCTCTCACCTCAAGACTTCCTGCTTCCTTATAGCGGCGACGCCAGCCAGAATCGGATGCACTTCGAGAACCCGTTTTTCGATCAATGGATTTATGAAGGCATGAAGGCTTCATCCCACACCGATCGCTCAAACGCCTATTATCAGGCTCAAAAAGTGGTTTGCGTGGACGAGGCGATCATATCCCCGCTCTTTACCGAACTTCGTGGCGTACTCGTCAGTCCAAAGGTGCAGAACATCTATTTCAACCACATGGGCATTCCGATCCTGAAAGACGTCCGTCTCTAGCACCGATCTCCAACCGCCATACATTTATAGACAGCGTAATTTTTAAACAATTTTAATTTAATGAATTTGGTGCAAGAATGCATTTTACCTGAGTGTTTTACTTTGACTTTAGTGGGGCCAACATGCTACCATGCTCGCGGTGAAGTTGAAGTCGAACCCAAAATTTCAAAAAATTTTGCCGACTCTGCAAGAGACTCTCTTGCATGGCCTTCTCGCGCTCGTCATCACGGCATCGGTCATGACCTTCCCACTCGATTTTATCGAAGCTCCGCTCTACGACCTTCGCCAATGGATCTCGGTCAAACCTCCGATCGATGACCGAATCGTCATCGTGACCATCGACGACCAAACCGTAAACCAACTTAATGAAATGAGTCCTCTCCCGGTCAAATATCACCTCCAAGCCATTCAAAAATTGGAAGAGCACGGTGTCGGCGCCGTTGGCTATTACATCGATTTCAATAAGGTTCAGCGCATCGATCCGGGCAGCTTCGAAAAAGAACTCGTCCAGGATCTCTATCGTTCGACCGTACGCTTGAACGCGCAAGGCTCACCGTTCATGCTCGGCATCCCGTTTGATTTGAACGGTGAAGTCACCGCACCATATCCAATGAACCAAGTCCCGCAAGCGATTGCCATCACCCATCGCGATGGAACGATATTCGGTAAAGATAGGGTCACTCGTCGCGCTCTCGTCTCTTTGTACGATCGCTTAGCATTTGAGATGGCGCTCGCCAACAAGATCTACGCGATCGAAAGCATTCAAAACCCTCCGGGCACCTATCGCAGCGTCGATGCCGACGCTCAATACTTCTTGCTCCGCTGGCACCAAAACAACGGCACGATCTACGACGCAAACTATGAGACTTTCTCATACCCGCGCTACTCGTTTGTCGATTTGATCGAGGGCCGTATTCCTGAAGGCACGCTAAAGGACAAGATCGTGCTCGTCGGTACTTTCCAGCGTGAAAACCCGAACGATTTTACGTTGATCAACTCTTTCTCGCACTTCGGTCTCACACCGAAGATCCTCGTCCAAGCCAACACCTTGGATGCGATCATCAATCATCAGGGCATCATCGGCATTCCGACACCATTGCTCGCGATTTTCTGCTTTATCTTATCACTTTCGATCATCATCGCGTCTTTCCGCGTTCGTCCGAGCCGCTTGATCCTCCTCACGCTTTATCTCATTGTCGGTACATTCGGCGTTTCATTCCTCTTGTTCCAACCCATACCGAAAATCGGCGGATTCTGGTTGCCGCTCGGCGCTCCGCTTTTGTCGCTTGCACTCAGTTTCTATTTGATGATTCCGCTTCGGCTCTACTCGGAAAACCGCAAACGCTTCGAGCTAGAGAAGCAGAACAAAATGCTCCTCGAAGTCGAGGAAATGAAGACAAACTTCCTCCAACTCGTTACGCACGACTTGAAAACTCCGGTGGCGCGCATCCAAGGCCTCACCGAGTCTTTGCGCCGTGCTCTGAACGATAAGCTCACCAGCAAAGACCATGAGATGATGAACCACATCCTCTTAGCCAACGAAGATCTCAATCACTTCATCTCGTCTCTCCTCGAATTGACTAAAATCGACAACCAAGGGGTTCGCGTCCAACTTCAGGCCAAGGATATCAATCAATTGCTTGAAAGCATCCTGATGAAGCACCGATTCTCGGCTCAAGGCAAGAGCATCCAAATCGTCACACACTTTGAACCGATGTTCCCGATCAAATTTGACTCAAACCTGATCGGTAAAGTCTTGAACAACCTGATCGACAACGCGATCAAGTATTCGCCAAGCGGAACGCAAGTCACGATTGAAACCCGCGAAGTGGATTCGTTCGTGGAAGTCACCATTCAAGACCAAGGCATCGGCATCCCGGAAGAAGAACTTCCGAACCTCTTCAGCCGTTTTTACCGCGTGAAAAACGACACCACTCAAAAGGTCAAAGGTACGGGTCTCGGCCTCTACCTCTCGAAATTTTTTATTGAAGCGCACCAAGGTACGGTTCGCGTGGATAGCGCTCAAAAGGCCGGAACGAAGTTCACGATCCGACTCCCGATCGATTTAACGGAAGCAAACCTCGTGCAGGTCGGCTTAAGCGTTCAAAATACGACTGCAAAAAATCATGCGGTTCAACCACATTCCATTAAGGAGAAGTCCAATGCGTAAAATCTTAGTTGTTGATGATGATAGCGATTTGAGAACGACGGTCGCGTCAGCGTTGACCGAAGGTCAGTATCAAGTTGATCAAGCGTCGGACGGCGAGGAAGCCGTGAACCGCGTAAAAGCGAGCCAATATGATCTCGTCCTCATGGACGTCAATATGCCCCGTATGACCGGTATCGAAGCCTTGAAAGAAATCAAGGCGCATGATCCGTCAATCATGGTGATCATGCTTACCGCGTTCTCGAACGTGCGTGATGCAGTCGAAGCCACCCGCCTCGGTGCTTATAACTATCTCGAGAAACCGATCAAATCAGATAACCTCGTGTACATGATCGACCTCGCGTTCAAGAGCCAGAACATGGTTAAAACCCTCTCTTATTCCGCTCCGGTGTTTAATCTACCGGGCAACCACGAGTTCGTGGGGCAGAGCAGCGAGATGAAAAAGATTTTCAGCGTGATCGATCGTCTCGCGCGTGTCGATACCGCAGTGTTGATCCGCGGGGAAAGCGGTACCGGCAAGGAGTTAGTCGCTCAATCGCTTCACTACAACGGCCCGCGCAAAGACAACCGCTTCGTCGCGGTAAACTGCTCGGCGATCCCGGAGTCATTGATGGAGAGCGAGTTTTTCGGTCACGAGAAAGGCGCGTTCACTGGTGCGGACTCCCGTAAGATCGGTAAGTTCCAATACGCCGAAGGCGGCACCCTGTTCTTGGACGAGATCGGCGAGATCCCACCGAGCATGCAGGTAAAGCTCCTCCGCGTGCTGCAAGAAAAAAAGTTCACTCCGGTCGGCTCGAACCGCGAGATCGAGATGAACGTGCGTATCGTCGCAGCGACGAACCGCCCCCTCGAGATCATGATTAAAGAAGGCACGTTCCGCGAAGACTTGTTCTATCGCTTGAACGTTCTCCCGATCCAATTGCCGCCGCTCCGCGAGCGCAAAAACGATATCGAAGCACTCTCTAAATACTTCATCGAGCGCTTCAACGCCCGCTACAAAAAGAACGTGAAGAGCCTGACCGACGACGCGATGAACTTGCTCAAGTCACACAAGTGGCCCGGCAACATCCGTGAGCTCGAAAACGTCATGGAGCACGCTTTCGTCCTCGAGCCGTCCGACATGATCGCGGTGGACTCATTACCGGAAAAGATCCGTAACGCCGAACACCATGTACTTGAGAAGCCGAGTGCCAAGATCTCCATCGAAGACGGTCTCGTCCCGATGGACGGTGATACCTCATTGAGCTTCAAGCTCAACGTCGAGAAGTTCGACTTCCAAGCAAGCAAGGAGGAATTCGAAAAGCAATTCCTCATTGGCGCGCTCAAAGCGTTCAAAGGCAAGATCAATCAGACAGCGTTGCACGCGAATATTCCGAAGAAGACTTTGCTGCGTAAACTTGAGAAATACGGGATTACAGCGAAGGATTATAACTGACTTTTGACCGAATATTGCGGAGGTTTTCTTCCAGCTCCGGGAGTTTCTCGAGCTGAAGGGAAACTTCCTTTTGCATGTCCTTGAATTTAAGGACGTCGGGTGACGGCTTGTCTTCTTTTTTAAGCTGGGTCTCCACGAAATCGAATACCGTTTTCGTCATGGTGAGGTTATCGTATTCATCCTTGGTTTTGTAGTAAAGATTCATGTCGCTGAATTCTCCGCCGATTCCCGCTTGCTGAACAAGTGTCGGGCGGGCTTGCTCGAGATCATGATCTTTAAACGCGTACTGGATCCATTTCTTTTCGGCGTCGTCGTCGCCGCTTTTGATTCCGGTCTGCTTAATCGCTTCGAAGAACATTTTACGGGTTTCGATGTTCCAAAATCCTCTCTTGGAAAAGATCGTCATCCAGCGCTCGAGGCAAGCGTATGAGTTTTCGTCTGCATTGCATGGGATCTGCTGGCGGTGACGCAAATCAACGAAGTGCTCGATCCGACACTGGTTGCTGAATAAAAACGCTTCCATCCGGTTTTGCAGTGTCGGATTCCACGAAGTCTTGTACCAGCGGATCAGACCGTGGCCGGAATAAACGCCGCAATGCCCTTTGACGACCGAGAACAGATCCGAATCGCGTGTCGCCTTTGAAAGCTGGATGGTCGACATAATATGTTCCACGAAAAAGATACCGGAGAATACAACCAAACCCAGAACCGCTCCCACGGAGACGCGCACCACCGGTTTGTCGAAAGGGATGATGTGCAGACGATACAAGAAGTGAGCGAGTGCCGTTCCTGCAAGCGAAGCAAGGGCTAAGATTTTGAATACCGACGCTGTTTCGGCGGTAGGTTCATGCACAACCTGCGTATAGTAGACCGCTGTGGCCGCCAGAAAAAGACCGACGAAAATCGCGAGACATGAAAACGCGCCAAGCCGCTGCATGCCTACTGCTTAATTTTTGCTTTTTTACGAAGACCGCTGAGATAAGCCTGCAGAACTTCACGCTGAACGTCGCCACGTACCTTTTGTTCGACTTCGGCGAACTCCGGAGTCTTACCTACTTTGCGGTCGACGATTTTGATGACGTGGAAGCCGAACGGAGTCTTAATCGGGCCGACGATATCGCCAACCTTAGCCGAGAACGCGGCATCCGTGAACGCCGGATCAAAGGTGTCACGGCCGAAGAAACCGACGTCGCCGCGATTATTCTTCGCGGACGGATCCTTTGATTTCGACTCGGCTAATTTTTGGAAGTCCGCACCCTTTTTAGCTTCAGCGAGAACCTGCTGAGCTTCGCCCTCAGAGCCGAGAAGGATGTGCATGGCGTGAACTTGGTCACCTCCGTATTTAACTTTATTTTTTTCGAAGTAGCTCTTTACAGCCGCGTCAGTCACTTTAGGAGCGAGTTGGTGCTTCACGAGCAGATTGCTGAGCGCTTGCTTGCGAAAATTCGCGAGTGCGTCTTTATATTCCTTTGAAAATTCGAGTTTCTTGGCCACGGCGTCGTCAACCAAGAGCTCCTGGTCGATGAGGCTTTGGATGATTTGCCCGCGAGTGATCGGATCCTTCATCACGCGTTCTTGCTGCTGAGTCGGCAGCGTCGAGATCGAAGACTTCACATCCTCATCGGTGATGGCTTTACCGTTCACTGTCGCAACCGTCGTCGCGTTAGCAGCAAGCTGGAGTCCAAGAATCGCGAAAAACCCAATCATCATCTGTGTTTGTTTCTTCATATATAAAAATTATGCCATGAAGAAACCGCATTTCATCTATTAAATATAGATAGAAATCAGCGCGAAATATGAATGGAAGCGACAATGAATTGACGATAAAACCTAAGTCGCTATCGCTGAAAACAAAAACGGCCCGGAGCTGTTGTTCCGGGCCGTTCTGTGAATCCGAAGATTCGAATGGTAATTAACGTTTCGAGAATTGGTAACGGCGACGTGCGCCAGCCAAGCCGTACTTCTTACGCTCGACTTCACGTGCATCGCGAGTGAGGAAGCCTGCTTTTTTGAGCGCCGGACGCATTGCTTTGTCCATGTCGTTCAGTACTTTTGCGATACCGTGACGAACCGCAGACGCTTGAGCCGAGATACCTCCGCCGGCGACGTTGATGTAAATGTCGTATTGACCGTTAGTGTTGGTCATATCCAAAGATTGCAATGCGATCTTTTGGAGAGCCGGACGCGGGAAGTATTCTTCCAAAGAACGGCCATTGATGTTGAGAGTTCCGAGTTCGCCTTTGCGTTGGCGGACATAAACGCGTGCAACCGCTGTTTTACGCTTACCGACGTTAGACATTTCTTTTTCTGTCATTGTTGCCATGAATTCTTACCTATCAAGCTTTCGGAGTTTTGTTTTTTTGCTCGAGGTGAGAGCGGCGTTTAGCGGCCACCGGAAGCTCGAGAAGTTTTTGTGCTTTGTGCGGATGTTCCGTACCAGCATAAATTTTCAATTTCTTCATTTGGTGGTTGGCGAGAGATGACTTGTTAGTCATGCCCCAAACCGCGCGGCGAATGATCTCTTCAGGCTTGTGGTTGAGCATCTCCCTCGCCGTTTTAACTTTCAAACCACTGATGTAACCGGAGTAATCACGATAAAGCTTCGTGTCCATTTTTGTACGGGTCAAAACAACTTTATCAGCGTTGATCACGACAACGAAATCACCTGCGTCGATGTTAGGAGTGTAGGTAGTTTTGTGTTTTCCGATGATCATTTTTGCAATCATCGAAGAGATACGGCCAACGACTTGTCCAGCGACGTCGACCACGTACCATTTAGGGGTATTGGGGCCTTTAATTTCATAATGGTGAGGCCCGGCTTTTTTAGCCTTATAAGACTTTTGAGTTTGTAACATAGTCGTAAAGAAATACCTGACTTGGGGTATTCAGTCAATGAATGATTCAGATTACACCTAGCGAAAAGTAAAAGACATTTGTCTCCTCACCTGGATGCGGAAACAGCTTAAATCCCCAGTCAAAATTGACGGGTCCAACCGGAGTAATGTAACGAAGTCCGACGCCGGTTCCGTATCTGAGTTTACCGAACGAAAAGTCATCCAAAAGCAGATTTCCGGCGTCGAGGAAGGGTCCAAAAGTCAGGTTTTGGGACGCTAAAAAGTCCATTTGAACCCGGTAGTTAACATACGTCGAGGAGCCCTGAACGACCTTGGTCGCGTTCCCATCGCCCGCTTGAATATTGAGCTCTTGATCGAGGAATCCACGAAGCGAGTTGACGCCCCCTAAAGCGAATTGTTTGATGAGTGGCACACCCACTTCCGAATTCTTAGAATAGTTCTTCAACCACCCTCCCCGGAGAGAAGTGTACCAAATAACTCGGGGAATAAAATCTATATAATAGTCCGTTCGGACCTGGAATCTGCCATAGGCCACGTCCGGATCAGTCTGCGAGCCAAAGATTGCATCCGAAAATTCAAAGGAGGTGAAGGCGTAAAAGCCCTTTCTCGGTGCGAGCGGGTTATCCCGAAGATCGAGACGCAAACTCGGTGTGATCGAACCGATGCGCACTTGCTGGTTGTCGATTGGGTTTACGGCGTTGAATTGGTTCACGCGCTCGAGTGTGTAACCCAAGCCGCCCGAGAGTTTGACCGGTTTGTAGAACATTCGGTCGAGAGCGAGATTGAACGCGTAGGTTTCGGCGTCGAAATTGATGTACTGACGTCGCTCGGCACTGATGTTCGGACGGAAGTTGGTTTCGCCCAAGAAAACATAAGGCCAGAAATAACTGAGACGAGCTTCGAACTCGTAGAAACGGAAGTCGTTCAAACGATTGGTCGCGGTCGAGAGGAATCCGCCCAAGCGACGGTTCGCACTCATGTTGAGCGCCCAACCGTGATTCAGACCCCAAAGATTCGAGTAAGAAACTTCGCCGAACACTCGAAGACCCAGGTCATTTCGAAACCCGAAACCAACGCCCGCGTTCCCCGGGATCCCCTCAACGACCGAGATCTTCATGTTGCGCGTGAGCTCCGATCCCGTATCGCTGGTGAGTTCGAGTTTGACTTGGTTGAAGACACCGAGCCGGCGCAAGCGTTCTTCAGTCTCGAGCATCTTATCTTCCGCGAGCGGATCGCCCTCTTGAATCTGAAGTTCCCGCAGGATGACTTCGGCTCGAGTGGTTTCGTTACCGTAAATCTTTACCCCGGAGAGACGGAGCTCCGAACCCTCGTCGAAGTTAAAGGTGAGATAGGCGTACTGGTTTTTCTCGGAGTACGTGACGAGCTGACCGCCGGTCTCATTAGAGATCTTTACGTCGAGGTAACCCAAGTTGCGGTACTCACGCTTCATCCGGTCGATGCCATCCTCGAGTTGCGAGAGGTTAAGCGGATCGCCTTCCTTCATACCAAGATAGCTGAGAAGCTTGTCGCTCGTGATCGCGCGGTTTCCATGGAACTCAATCGCCTGCACTCTGGTTTGCAATCCCTCGCTCACGAAGAGACGGATGTCGATTTGTTTTTGATCTTTGCTCTCTTCGGATTTCACGGCGATGAGCTTTGACGAAAGGTAGCCTCTGCGCTTGAGCTCCTCGATCATAAGAGCCGATGCTGACTCCACCATCTTCCCGTTGTAGATGTGGGCTTGAATCCGGTCGGACGCATTTTTGTAAAAGAGATTTTCAAGTTGATCATCGGTAAAAGCTTCGTTGCCGTCGAAGGTCACGCTGTGGATTAAAACTTTCGAACCTTCGTGAATCTTATACGCGACCTTTCTTGGAGTGTTGCCCTTCGCTTCGAAGACATAGGGAGTGACCTCCGCGTGTCGAAAACCGTATTCAATGTAATGGTCGAGAAGCCTGCTTTGAATCACGCTGATAAAGTCACGTCCCAAGCCTAGAAGCGTTTGTTCCTCGATGATCGTCATGAGCTCTGTACGTGTAAAATACTCACTACCATACACCGAGAAAATCACTCGCTCGCCAAGCTCGATCGTAAACACGACGCGTACGCCCTTTTCAAGGCTCTCGGTCGTCACGTCCACCACGCGTGAATCGACGAAGTTCAAATTTGCGAGTGTGGACTCGATCGTGCGCTTGATATCTTTTAAGCGATCACGGTCCATTGGTTCGCCGGGCTTAATTTCAATGACTTGCGAGAGGCGTAGCTTAAGGTCATCCGGAAGATTGCCTTCTTTGGCGAGGTAAGCCACTTCGAGCATGCGCACGGGTTCGCCTGGAACCACTTTGATGTGCACGCTGGCCTTATCTCCTTTTGCCGAAACTTCGGGAGTAATCTTTGCTTGCGGAAAGCCTTTTGATTCAAAGTAATCGTGAATCCGTTCCACACCGCGGTTGATCCGGTTGGAGTCAACTTCGTCACCCGGCAAGAGACCGCTCAGCGTTTTGACCGTCTCGACTTGATCCGACGGCAAACCTTCGATCTTGAGTTCATGAATGGAACTCGCGCGTGCCTGAGTCGCACTGATCGCCAAGCTCAGGACAGACAACGCTATGATCCAACAATATTTCATTATTTAAACTTTTTATTAAACTTCAAATCCATCCCGAACGAAGTGCGCTCTTCCCGCGCGGTCGCGTCTTCAATGTTGTTCCACACTCCCAGAACCGACATACCAGGAGTGATGCTATACTCGGCACTCACTTCTTTTTGGTTCTGATTGCCTACTCCTACGGTACTGCCGAACGACAAGTCGACCTTAGCACCGAGTTTGCGTTTGATCACGAGCTTGGGCGCGGCGACGTTTTCGCCCACGGACTGCGGTTTAAAAATGGAGTTGGCGCTCTGGTAATCGACCGCTTCGGCGACGTCGAACTGAAGCCCGGTGCGGTTTTGAACGTCGCGGCTAAAATCCATCGAATGGAGAATGAGCGAGGCGGCCTCGCCTTGGTTGACGTAAGTCCGGTCGCGCGATTTGAAGCGGCTGTTCTCGGCGCTCGTCAATCCCGACGCGAGAAGCGAGAAGATCTCACTCTCGGCCAAGTACGGGGTACTGCTGAATTCCGCTTTCCAGGAATCAGCGCGGCCAAACGCGAGCACACGGACCTTGTATTGATTGACCTCGGATACCGCCGATGCGGTAAATTTAGGATTCAACTCGTACGGATCGTCGAAATCAACTTTGATACTGTCGAACACGAAGGGACGGTCTCGGAAAAGCGCCTTACCCTGAACGAGCGATCCTTCGCCGAGCAGCTTCGGATTGTCGGGAGGTCCGATGAGCCTGAAGCGGCCCTTGAATTCGGCGTCGAGAATTTCGTTCTTAACGAAAAATCCTTGGTTCGCGACCACGTTCAAGTCGAGTGCGAAGAGCCCGGTCGCGGCTTGCTTTTCTTTCGCGGTCGGCGCGAAGCGATCGCCGCGAACAGAGGCTCCTCCGCCTTGACTGAAGCTTCGAGTCCAAAGGGCTTGAATGATTTCTAAGTTACCGCTGATGGTGTAAGGCGCTTGATCGCCGCGAATGAAAGCCGTGCCTCTCGGTTGCACGAGACTCAGCGGAAGCATTTTAATTTTGTTGTTCTCGAACTGCATCTTCATGTCCAGGATCGGGAACCGATCCGTGAAGGTCTCGACCTTACCACTCATCGTAAAGGTTTCATCGCCGAAGTTTGAATCGATCGATTGCACGTAAACGGTTCCTTGCCGGATCCGTACTGTGCCATCCATATCTTCGAGCGGAGTTTGAACCACACGGAGCTGCGCCCGCCCGCCCGAGAAATCAAGATCACCGTTAACCCGAAGTTGTTTAAGAGGTCCGGTGAGACTAAGCTCGGTATTCAACTGACCTTCCATTTTTTGAATGGTCGACGAAACGAATTCCACGAGCGCGAGATCGGTCTGGCCTTTGGCGCGAATATCGACCTCGCCCTTCTGGCCTTCGCCCGAAACGGCGAGCGTCGCATTTTTGAACTGGAAGCGAGCGGGCGCGAAGTTGAAGTAACCGAGCTGAATCGGAACCGAGAGTGGATCAATGAGATCGAGCCTGAATCCGGTTTTTGCCAAGTGATATTTTTGAATCTGGACCTCACCGCGCGCGAGCTCGGATTGAGTGCTCAAGAAATCCAGCTGGATTTTACCGTCGATCTTACCTTCGAGCTCCGGATCATCAAGAAGTTTCGGATTCAAAACGAGAAGGGCGGGAGTGAAGTCGAACTTATTGAAATCGATTTTGATCGACGACGGCTGCTTCGGGGTCAGCGCATATTTGATTTGGCTGACGGCGCGGGTGCCAAAAACTTCGGCGTTGGCCCGCAGCGTACTCTCGCCGATCTCAAGGCTAAAGTGCGAGGAGTCGAGTGTCTCGCCCTTCACTTCGGTTTGGTAAAAGCGCCCTTCGGTTTTGGACTTGAGCTTGTCCATTGTGCCCGAGCCTTTACTGGTGATTTCGAACTTTGAACGAGCCGGAATCTCCAGGCGATCCATGAAATCGATGTCGGCGAAACTCATGTTCTCCGTCACGAAGTCCCAGTCCATCTCGTCGTTATTGCTGTTGAACTCGATGTCGCCTTTAATCGAGCCGTTGGTTTTCGAGATATCGACTTCGCGCGCGAAATAAGTCCCTTTGTCGTAGCCAAAATCCATTTTGACTTTGCGGGCGCGTTCCCCCATCCAAGTCCAGTCCGACCCTTCGAGCGAAGAATGGATCTCCAGTTTCGGCATATCGATCTTGCCGCTGAGTTCGACGCCGCCGTGAATCTCGCCGCTCAAAGTCTTGGGATACCAACTGATCTTGCGCACCAGCGGATCAAGCACGGTCGCGAGGTCCTCCACTTTGCCCGAGTGAATTTGGAACGGCAAGTGAACATCATCACCGCCGCTTAGATCGATGAAGCCCGATTTGATCGAGTAAAAAGTATTTTTTTGATTAGCGTTAATGTTGGTGAAACGAAGCTCAGAAATCCCGTCGTCATAGGTCACCATCCCCTGAATGTCACCAAAGAGAAGGCCCATGTAAGACGCATCTTTGAGTTTTGTGTTGAAATCGAGAATAACGCCGGAGGCTGGCCCGTGAATCGCGAAGTGCAACTCGCCCGTTCCACGGATCGGGTTCTGCGCGATTTCGCCCATGTCCCGGAGATCGATCGGCCCGATAGCTTCAAAACTGTAGCCGTCGCCGCCATACACCCCGCCGGTGACGTTGAAGTTTGAATGCGGCATGGACACCGAAAAATTTTTGTATTCAAGGCCGATCGACGAAATCTCAAGTCCGCCCTTCAAATGCAGCGGAGCGGTCGGACGGAGAATGTATTTTTTCGGACGCAACTCGCCGTATTTTTGGTTCGTCAAAGCGAAATTTCCGACATGGAGATCCGTATCAAGGCCAAGCTTCCACTTCAGTTTTTTTGCGGTCTTGCTTGCGACCTTTTGTCCGGGATTGAACGCTGCTTTGATATCGCCGGTGATTTTACCGTCGAGCATGAAGACATCTTTGATCACGACTCCTCCGAGCCAATGGATATCCGCGTTTTCGAGCTGCAGCTTTGCTTGGAAACCCTCATCCCACTCGAGCGGAATGAGCAAGTTCTCGACTTTCAATTTTCCGACCGATTCGGGATTAGCCTGGTCTTCGATATCGAAGTTTTGCAACTCAATGCGTCCGCGCGCGAGATCAAGCGTCCCCGCGCCGTCGAGCTTCGATGCGTGTACCGATTTCCACTCGATGTCTTTGCCATGCATGCTGTAACTCGCCTTCAAAGAGTGCGCGAGATCGGAGAGCTTACCTTCGACTTTAGCGTTCACGAGCACGTTCCCACCCCAGTTCTCGTCGTTCAGGTTCGAGCCAAAAAACGTGCCGAGGTCGGACTCGATCTGGCTATCGGCGGAAAGCTTGAGATCGCTCTTTGGATCAAAGATGTTGCCGGTGACTAAGCCGTCGAGTTTGACGTGAATCCCGGCGAGATCGGCATCGAACGGTTCGAGCTTGAGGCCCTCATCGGTGAGTTGAAGCCCCCACTGCAGTTGATGCGCTTCTTTGATCGGAAGCTTCATCACGTCATCGGGCACTTCGACTTTGACAGCGTTGACCGATGCGGTTGAGACAATGGCGGTCTTGCCGTCGATCGAAGTTTTTTCAAGGTCGAGGTTTTTGACGACGAACTCCGCACTCGCGAGCGGGTGGTCGTTTTGCGGTAACTCCACCTCGACGCTCAAGTACGTGTCCTCGAAGTGAAACCCGTTGATCTGGAGCTGGATTAAATCCTGCCAAGTGAACTTTTCGGTCTTCGGTTTCGGTGCTTTCTTTTGCTGTTTGAACGCTTCGGCAAAAACGTGACCTTGAACGGCGCCCGAGTTAACTTCCACTTTGGAAACGACAAGGGTGCCCGATAGCATCTGAATCGGCGCGAACCGGATGCGCAGCTCTTTGGCTTCGATGTCGCCTTCGATCGGAAGCTTCGATACGTTTTCTTTGTTGATATGGATCTTCGGGTTCGCGACACCCACGCCCGGCGGAAAGAAGTATAGTTTCAGGTTACTGAAATCACCGACGATACCGAGCTGCTCGGGCGAGCGCTGGGAGATCAAACGCTTCACCACTGAGGCAAAACGCTCGCTCTCAAGGTAGAGCACCCCCCCGATCACGGTGCCCGCGATGATGCCGGTAAGGATCAAGAAAGCGGTTTTCAGCCTTCTTTGAATGATCATGTAATCAGTTTGATGCGCACCCTGATGTCGCGGAAATCGACGTCGGTTTCTGAAATTTTTTGATACCAGCCAAGCGCCAAGTTCGGATGACCGAGCGCTTGTTCGCAAATCCCCATGCAATAATACAACGTAAGCTTATCTTCGTGATTGAGATCGGCTTCATTGAGAACAGGTTCGAGCTTGATCTTGGCTTCATAGGCACGATCGAGATTCACCAGCGATTGCGCGATCATTCCGACTACAGCCACTCCTTGGGAGCCGAGGAACGTATTTTCAATTCTGATCTTCTTTTCGATTCGGATCAGCTCGCGAAGCGCATCCGCGTAGCAACCCATTTCGAAAAATGCGACCGCGAGATCGACTCGATCTTCGGTCTTGAGCGCTTGAGGAGTCACCCACCGCTCGTCGTGACCGGCGGCGGCTTCCGGCTCGAGATTCAAATCGCGCTCAAGCTTCGCGATGATCGGATCGGGATCTTCGAACTTGGGATGACGTTGAACCGCGCGGCGACTCGGTTGGAAAAGTGCGTGCATCTCCAGCTCATCGATTTGCTTCAGTAATTTGATCGCGTCGGCGTATCTCGGCTTCTGAGTGAGAACTCGGTATAACGTTTTTTTTGCCTCTTCGATCAAACCTTCGCGAAGCAAAATTCTAGCGCTCTCGACTTCGTCCTCGGGGAGAGCCCGGGTTGGTTCCAACGACTTCAACTTTTTGTACGAATCGTGTGTATTATCAGCCACTTTTCAGCGCTTCCTTCTTTAAATAGGATACGTTGAAAAATATTATTTTTGGAGAAACTCTTCGATAAAACGAGTGGTGTAATCGCTCTCGACAAAGCGCTGACTTGCGAAGATTTGACGGTGAATCGGAATGGTGGTTTTCACTCCCTTTACGACGAATTCGTCGAGAGCTTGACGCATTTTCAGTATCGCCTCTTCTCTGTCGCGGCCGTGCACGATGAGTTTTGCTAATAGAGAATCGTAAAACGGAACAACCTTGTATTCGTCGTACACGAACGAATCGACCCGCACACCGAATCCGCCCGGCATGTGAAGCGCCGTGATTTTGCCCGGACAAGGATGGAACGTTTCCGGGTCTTCGGCGTTCACGCGCACTTCGAAAGCGTGGCCGCGAAGTTTGATGTCGTCTTGCGTGAACGAAAGCTTTTCGCCAGCGGCGATTTTAATTTGTTCTTTGATGAGATCCACGCCGGTGATCATTTCGGTGACCGGATGCTCGACCTGAATGCGGGTATTCATCTCCATGAAATAGAAACTAAGGTCTTGATCGACCAGGAACTCGACCGTACCGACACTCTCGTAATTGACGAGTCTGCAAAGCGACATCGCCGCTTCACCCATTTTTTTGCGGATTTCAGGCGTTAAAACCGGACACGGAGCTTCTTCGATCAGCTTTTGGTGACGGCGCTGAACCGAGCAATCGCGCTCGCCGAGATACACGCGGTTACCGTGCTTATCGCACGCGACTTGAATTTCGACGTGGCGAGGGTATTCGCAAAATTTTTCGACGTAGAGCGAGCCGTCGCCGAAAGCGGCGCGAGCTTCCTCGCTACAACGCTGGAACGACTCGGAAAGATCGGTTTCGGAACGAATAATAAAAATCCCGCGTCCCCCACCGCCTGCCGCGGCTTTTAAAATCACCGGATAACCGATCTTATTCGCGGCTTCGACCGCTTCTTCAACACCGGCGACCGCACCCAATGTTCCGGAGAGCATCGGCACTCCGGCTTCTCGTGCCTTCGAGCGCGCCCGTGTCTTTTCGCCCATCGCTTCAATGTTCTCCGGAGTCGGTCCGATAAAAGCGAGCTTGCATTCGCGCACGAGGCGCGCGAACTCAGCATTCTCGGACAAAAAGCCGTAGCCTGGATGAATCGCTTCGACGCCCGTGACTTCCGCGGCGGAGAGGATGCTCATCATGTTGAGGTAACTGAGTTTCGGAGCCGGAGGCCCGATACAAATCGCCTCGTCGGCAAGCTTGACATGAAGAGAGCTTTCGTCCGCGCTCGAATAAACAGCCACGGTCTTGATGTCGAGCTCGCGACAAGCGCGAATGATCCGGAGAGCGATCTCGCCCCGGTTCGCGATCAAAATCTTTTTAAAAGGCGGTTTGTTCATGAGTTGCCTTTAGTTGGCGGTGTCGATCACGAAGAGTGGCTCGCCGAATTCGACCGGCTGTCCGTTCTCCACAAGAATTTGTACAATTTTACCCGCGAAATCAGCCTCGATTTCGTTCATGAGTTTCATCGCTTCAACGATACAAAGAGTGTCACCGATCTTCACGCGTTTGCCGATATCGGCATAAGACGGAGAGGTTGGAGAAGGCGCGCGGTAGAAAGTACCGACGAAAGGAGAGAGGACCTTCTTGTAGCTCTCCGGCTCTTTTGCGACTGCAGTTGCAACCGGTGCCGACCCACCGGTCGACGGCACCGACATCATCGGAGCGGCGGCATAAACTGGAGCCGAGCCGGCGATACCGGTTTTCATCGAAATTTGGTGGTCGCCTTTGGACCAAGCGAACTCGATGATGCCATTTGATTTCATGAACGAGCTGAGTTCGCTCAATGAATCGAGTGAAAGTGGAAGATCTGGTTTTTTACTCGGAGCTGCTGTAGAGGACTTCGTGACTTTGGATTTCTTTTTCATCTATCCCCTCTTCCCTAACTACTTATTCACTTTTTCGACGTAGGCGTTGTCGCGGGTGTCGATGCGGAGCTTATCTCCTTCACTGATGTGGAACGGTACGTTGACCACGCAGCCGGTTTCCATCGTCGCTGGTTTAGTGCCGCCGGTAACGGTATCACCGCGGAAAGACGGAGCGGTTTCTTTAACGACGAGTTCGACGAAGGTCGGAAGCTCGACTGAAACCGGAAGACCGTTATAAATCATGACCTGGACTTGCATATTGTCCATCATATAGTTCGCGTTCTCGCCGATCTGCTCGGGATTCAAACGGATCTGCTCGTAGTTCTCGGTATTCATGAAATGGTAACCTTCGGCATCCTTATAGAGATATTGCATCTCTTTGAGGTCGACGTCCGCGGCCGGGACTTTATCGCCCGACTTGAAAGTGCGCTCGATCACGTTGCCGGTGAGCAAGTTTTTTAGCTTGGTACGTGTGAAGGCGCTGCCTTTACCCGGACTGACGTGTTGGAATTCCACGATCTGGAACGGGTTATTATCGATCTCAAGCTTAACGCCTTTTTTGAATTCATTCGTAGGATATACCGATGCCATAGAAGGCTAAAACTACCCTAAAACACTATGGTTTCGCAAGTTTAAAGCGCTGGACCTTCACGAGCATGGTCTGAAGCTTTTCGACCTTCTTCATCCATTCTCTCCTTTTAATATCAGGGTCTTGCGAGATTGCCTGCTCGACACCCTTCACGCTGTAACTCTTGAGTGGGACCGGATCATTTTGGAGAACCAGAGCGCCGTCTTCATAGGCTTTGGTTTCAATTTCTTGAACGATTTTAGCGATTTCCTGATCCTGAGGCATGAAAAACAGGAGCGTCTTGTAGGCATTTAGGGATTGAGCGACTCGTCCTAATATAAGATAGCTCTCCGCGAGCAACTTTTGGCCGACAAGGTTGTCCGGAGCATCGAGCATGACGGGCTCGAGTTCTTTTACGACTTCATTGAACTGGCCTTTGTCGAAGAGCGCCCGAGCGAGAGCGACTTTGCCGCCGATAAAATGCGGGTGAATGCGAACTCCGTCGCGGGCAATGTCCAGGGCCTCGTCGATCAACCCGGCTTTACGATACGCTTCGGCGAGTGGCGCGAATACCCTTGAAGTCGGGTCTTCTTGATACCGCTGAAGGTAGTGATAAATCATCGGGTTGCCCTTCGGGCCCTTTTCTTTTGCCATTAAAGTTTCTCGGCTGGTACTGATGCCGGTTCCTCGGTGATCGTTGCACCTTGTTTGCGTGGATTCAATACGCGAGGCGTGACGAAGAACATGACTTCGGATTTCGTATTGGTCGAAGTTTCTTGGCCGAACAACCATCCGAAAAGCGGAAGCTTGCGCAAAAACGGCATACCTTGCTCGACGTGACCTTCGTCCAAGTTCAAGATCCCGCCGATAACGAGCGTACTGCCGCTATCGACGATCACTTCGGTGTTCATCGTGCGAGGGTTAACCGCCGGTTTTGTCGGATCAGTTAAATCCATAATATCGCGACTCAGATCGAGCTTCATGAAGACCGAGCCGTCGTTGGTCACACGCGGAGTGACCGAGAGCTTGGTGTTGGCGCTGACGGTTTGGAGTGATTGGGTCGACGTCGTGTTCACCGTCGACAAGCTCTGGACAGCGACGGACTTAGTTTGAGTGATGCTAGCCGACTTACCGCTCAAAACCACCGTCCTCGGCGACGATACGATTTTGGCTTGGCTTTCTTTCTCGGCGAAGTTCAGGAGCGCGTTCAAAAAAATCGGCTTATCAAAAATACTCAGCCCCTGAGTCGCGGCAAAACTTCCTCCGCCTGCAGAGCTTGCAACCGATCCAATACTAGCGTTACCCAAAGTCGCAGTCGTTCCGTTAAACGCACCGCCGAACTGAGTGCCCATTGCACCGAAAGTCCCATTAAGCGTCTTAGAGAAGTCGCTCGAAGCCTCAATCACCTTACCCTCGATCAAGACTTGAGGAGTTTGAACGTCGAGAAGTTGAATCATCTTGCGGATCCGCTCGATGTTATCGGCGGTTTCACGCACGATCAAACTCTGCGTGTTCTGGTCGACGATGATCGTCGCCGGAATGCCGGCGGAGCCGGGGCCCGAGTTTTGTGCGTTCGCGAACGTGGTCAAGATCGAGGAAATCTGCCCGAGGTCGACGTAGCTAATCGGGAAAATGCGCGTGATCCGAGGAGCGGTCGATTGCGAAATCTTCTTCTGTTCGAGTTCGGCTTGCTTTTCGGCGATCAACATCTCGCGAGGCATGACCCGAAGTACGCTCTGACTGCGCTCGGCAGCGAGTTTCAGCGTCGTGAGGACGACGTCGAGCGCTTGGTCCCAAGGTACCCGCTCGAGAGAGACGGTGAGCCTGCCGTTAACCGCGGGATGAACGACGATATTGAACCCGCTTGCCTCGCTGATCAAGCGAAGCACTTCGTGCACATCGGCGTCCTTAAGTTTTAACGTGATCGGAGAACCGGTGAATTTCTTTTCGCTTGCGCGAGCGGCGGTTTCGAGCGCGCTGTCGTCGTTATCGTCTTCGGCGGCGGATGCGGTCATTTTCACGCTTGAAATTTCTTTAGTGGCGATCGGCGCCACGACCGGCTTGGCGACGTCGGGAATGACCGTTTCTTTAACTTTAATCAGCACGCGAGCATCGGATTCTTCGATCACGTATTTGCCCGAACTCTTGAAGTCCACCACGACTTTGGATTGCGGAACGGCTCCGTTCAGAGCATAGGCCGAAAGTTGCATGACATTACTCTTGAATTGAGTCGCATCGACGGTCTTCGCGGCGGACTTGTCGAGAGAGACATCTAAAAAGGTCAAAACCAATTCAGCAGGCGCATCATGGTCTTCGCGCTCGAATCCACGCAAACCTGAACCCAGGATTTCGATCCAGGTTTCGTTTTGTTCCAACCCGCTTTTGGGTTTGAGATTGATTTTGCTGATCTGCGCGGCCATCGCCGGAGCCGCCAGTAAACTCATTACGCAAGAAAGGGTTAAAAATTTATTCATACTTATAAATCCTCCTTCTTGGAGAGTGAAACAAGCTCTCCGGTAAGTCGTACTTCAAAAATTTCAGGGATCCGTTTGCCCTGATCGTCGACGTCGTATTCTACGACCTTGATGAGATCGGATTGAATCGAAATCACGCGCCCCATGCGGACGCCGAGCTTCTCGCCGACCGCGATGAAATAAACTTTCCCGTTCGGACCGGTGATCATTGCGCGAACTTTTTTCGGACCGGTGATCACTCCGTTTAAGTGGATGGCCTTAAGCGGAAAAGTTTCGAGCTCCGATTTCTGCGCTTCTTTTTTTGCGAGCGAAGCCGGTGGCGAGAAAGGATCGCGCAAGCTGCGGATGATCTCTTCGGTCAAAAGCGCGTCCACTCCCGCTATGCCTTCGCTTGAAAACACTTGCGACACGGGTGCCGCCGGAACATTTTGGCCGGCAGCAAACGGATCTACTCCCGATGGAACCGGTTGCCCCGGGCGTGCGCCCGGCCTAACGCCGGCTGCACCCGGAAGCGGAATCTGCATTTGCAACTGGCCTGCTTGCTGAGCCGAAGCCGACAGGGCCAAGAATAAAATCTGCGTGAAAGGGATCAGAAAGGTTCTCATCTCTTACCCCCCGGAGCTTGACCCGAAGTTTTGATGTTTTCAGTAGTCTTACCGATCGTGTCCTCTTTAGACAACGTGTACTGGTAAGCGCGAACCGAGAGATCGCCGACGATCGGGGCAAGCGAGCCCGGAGTCGCGGCCGCGGACGGTCTCATGCTGAACGATTCGATACGCAAGATCCGCTGAAGTTTCGAAACTCGCTGAGTGAAGAGCGCGACCTGATTGAACGTACCGCGAACTTCGACCTTGAACTCTTGCTCGAGATAATACTCCTTTTGCGTCCTCTTAGCCGGCTCGATCTTACTGACTTTGAGACCGATGACTTTAGCTTCCGAGATCAATGTCTTGATCAAGTTCGGAACGTCCGGCGCCTCGGAAAGAGCGCCCTGGTACTCGGAGAGTTTTCTGACCTGCGCCTGAAGATCGGCTTTCTTGACTTCGAGGGACTTCAAGAACTTTTGACCTTCGGCCAATTTCTTTTTCAGACCGTCGATATCGGCGTTCATTGAAGACATCTGGGCCTGATGTTGCGACACCTGACCGTCGGCCATGAAATTGAACTCGTACACCACGTAGGCTACGTAAAAAAAGTAGCCCATGAAGATCAACATGAATGGAAAGCTTTTCAGCCGTTCAATCATTCTTTCCTCGCAGTCAGTTCGAAGGTCGCGATCTTCCCGTTCGGATCGGCGCTTGAGTTCTTTAACGTAATGTCCTTGAAGTAAATGGTCTTACCCAGGCGGGTCATCAAATCGGAGATGAGCCCGATATCGGTAGTCGACCCTTTGATGTTGTAATTCACGTCGCTCGAAATCAAATCGGTTAACCAAACTTCGCGAGGAAGCGCCTGAGTCAAAGCGACGAGCGATTTCAAAGTGAAGTCGCGGCCTTTGACCAATTTTTCGATCGTCGCGATTTTGGTGCGAAGAATGAGTTCGTTCCGCTCGAGCTCGGATTTTACCGACTCGAAACCTTTTATGCGCTTCAACTCGTCTTGAATCTTGCCGCGTTCGACTTCGACCTGGGTCCGTTCGGCCGCCATACGCTCGCGTTCTTGCTGCATGTAGTACTCGGAGCCGAAGTAGACGACGATGCTGAGCACGATCGGAATCATGATCCGTTTGATGAGCGACTGGCCAGTCTCACCGCTGAACATCCTCAGAGCCGCGAAGCTCGAAGATCTACCGGACGAAACGAGAGTGCCAGTACGAGTGGTACCGCCACCGACGTAAGACGCCTGCTTGCGGACCGCGAGGTTAATCCGAATCATGGCTTATCCCCCGCTCGAAGCGCGAGACCGATTGGGATCGCCGCTTCGGCTGCGATTGAAGTAAGGTACTCCGGCGAAAACTGGCTTTGATCGATTTCGAGACGCACGAACGGATCAAGGAGCTGTGTCGGGATACCAGTATTGTCTTCGATAATTTTAGTCATGTGCGCCGCGCGAGCTCCGCCGCCCGAAAGAAGAATGCTGCTGATCGGAGGCCCAAGCGAGGAGGCGGAATAGAAATCGATGGATTTTTTGAGTTCGGTGCCGAGCACGTGGCACATGCGCGCGACGATCTCGCTCACCTCGTGCGGAAGATTGCCCGAAACTTTGAGCGACTCGGCGTCTACCGGAGTCGGAAGTTTGAGTTCGCGCTGGATTTCGTTGGTGATCGCGATGCCGCCAAATGGCGCGTCCTTGGTAAAATAAGGAATCCCGCCGGCACAGATCATGATCTTGGTGCTCAGAGCGCCGATGTCGGCGAGCAACGTCGCCTCGGTGTCGGTCACCGGATAATTCGTCTCGAAGGAGTTTTGAAGCGCGAATACTTCGGCGTCGATGATTCTCGGCTGCAAAAGCGCTTCTTCGATTACGCTCATGTATTGCTCAAGGTACTCTTTTTTGACCGCGACGAGAATCACGTCGACCTGGTTATCTTGCCCCTGTTTGGTCACTTGGTAATCGATCACGACTTCGCTGATATCGAACGGGATGTACTGTTCTGCCTCCCAGAAAACTTGGTCTTGGAGTTCTTTCATGTCGGCGACGGTGATCGTGAGGTTCTTGATGATGATCCCGCTGCCCGCGATCGCGGAGCAAACGTCCTTTAAACCGATGTCGGCTTGAGCCATCGCTTCTTGGATCGCTTGCACGGTCGAAACGACGTTCGAAATTTCCCGGTGCTCGCTCGGCGCTTCGGTCAGCGGCACTGAAGAAAACTTTTCAAGTTTCCAATTTGTTTTGGTTTTTTTGAGTTGAGCAACCTTGATCGTGGACGCACCGATGCTCAAACCTACAGCTGAGCTTTTACTGCCCGAACTGAGGCTGAACCCTTTAAAAAGGCGCGCGAAAAAACTACTCCCTGCCCTTCCATGAGCGGATGCCATTACTCCACTATTTTAAGCGTGTTCATTACACAGTGTCGATAGAATTGACGCTAGTTTATGGAAATTTTTGCCGACTCACCTTCGAGAATCACATACGATGCTCGATCGAGTCTTTGCTTCGTCAAATCCTTGACGGGGGCGATCACCACCACTCTTTTACTTTTGATGTCGTCAAGACCGTAAACCGGGTCGAAACAAACCTGATCCATCGCCATTCGGAGCTCAAAAGCCTGGGCTTCCATCAAATGCAACACTTTTAGATCTTCGGGCTCGCCGATCCATTGTTTTTGATGGATCACGGTCCCAGCGCTCGCCGGATCTTGACACTTCGAGACGATCTCGACCCTCATCTCTCCATTATCGAGAAAGGTCATCCGAATCGGTTGCTTCCTTTGAATCGAGAGTGTTTTCATCTTCTCGATCTCAACCGCGAGGCGGCGCGCGAGTTCCAAACTCTTCCATTTCGGGAGCTGTTCTTCAATCACCGGGACCGCGCAAAGGACTAGAAAAAGACAGAAAACAAGGGCTGAAACCCAAAACTTTTGCCTGCGTTTGCGAACGCGGATTTTCTCGTAAAGCTCGAACGTCTTCCATTCTTCCGCGTCTAAGGGCTCATCCATGCCGATACCTCAAAGAACAACTCTACCAAAGCTCCGACGGCCAAGAAAGGTCCGTAAGGAATCGAAAACTTGAAGACCCCGGCACCCTCATCTTTAGCTTTGCGTTTTTGATATGCCGCAACAGTAAGACCGACGACGCTCCCTAAGATGGAACTGATCAGAATCGCCGCCCAAACTCCCCCGAGCCCCAGAAAAACTCCGATCGTGCCCATAAACTTGATGTCGCCGCCGCCCAAACCCACCCGTCCGGTGAGTTTTTCGTAGATCAAAGCAAAAAGGTAGAAGGCACCGAATCCGATAAAGGACGCAATCCAAAGCGTGGACCAAGGATGTCTGAAATCCCAGAATGCGGTCGCAAGCCCGAATGCCCAACCGCCAAGACTCAATTCATCCGGAATGATCCGGTGATCAAGATCGATAAAGGTAATCGCGATTGAGATCGCGATAAAAGCCCAAAGCCTCACTTGGGTGACGATACTTCCGAGACTGGCGAAGTCGACGCCGTTCCAAGATACCCAAAACAAAAATGCGGTAATGAATTCGACCAGTGGATAGCGCCAATGAATCTTCGTGCCGCAGGAATTGCATTTTCCGCGCAAAAGCAAGTAACTGAGGAGCGGGATGTTCTCCCACGGGCGGATTTTGCGGCCGCAATGCGGACAAGAACTCGGCGGCTTAACAACCGAGTGACCGATCGGCAACCGATGAATCACGACGTTTAAGAAGCTGCCCCAAATGAGCCCGAACGCGATGATGATCAAATTCAAAAATACAGGATGATCGAGCAACGGATTTATAGGTCCCTCCGGTAGAAGATGGCATTGGCCAGCCACAAGAAAGCCACTGCCCACAGCATCCCATATCCGCACCGAAGAAACCACTCCGACCAAGCCAACGGTTGGTCGTAATAAATACGAGTGTCGAGAAAGAACACACTGCCATCCGGAGTCAAATAAGACAGAAACTTAAAGATCGTTTTACCCGATTCAACGTCATTCGAGAGCAACGACATCTGTTCGTGGTTATGGCAGACAAACAAAAACGAAAGCCCGATCATCATATTCAGACCCGGTCTCACGCCGAAAGAAAGAGCAAGTGACAGTCCGAGAACCATGAGCGATTCCACCCACGTCAGGCCGAACCATTGAAACAGCACTGGCTTGAAGGGCCCCTCGACAAAGTAAATCGCGGCGATCAGGACGGCAGTGAGAACAAGTAAATTAACGAGCGCAAAAGTCGCGATCCCGAGCGCTTTTCCGACGAAATATTTGGGCCTGGAAACCGGACGCGACAAAAACAGGTAGATGTTCCGTTGCTCGATTTCAGACCGCAAAAGTCGGCTGCCGGCCGCCATCGACACCGCAAGAATCGAAACAGAAACCACGGTTGTCCCGAAATGCAACATCACCCTGTCTTGATGGCCATACACCAGCAAAGACGCGAGATAACCGACGAAGATTAAAAATAACGAAAGAAAAAACACGTTGTACATGATCCGCTCCCGGTAAAGTTCGCGGAACGTATGTTTGATGACCGCAATCATGCCGGACTCCAGTCTTGGACCCGGCCAAAGTACGTCATCTTGCCTTTGTCGAGCACTCCCACTCGATCGGCCAGTTCACGTACATCCTCGATCACGTGACTGGAAAACAAAAGGGACTTTCCTTCTTGCTTCCACTGTTTCATTTTGTTTTTCAAAAACAGGCGCGCTTCGGGGTCCAGGCCGCTCATCGGTTCGTCCAATATGAGCAATTTCGGACCATGAAGGAGCGCCTGCGCGATCAACGTGCGCTGGAGCATCCCTTTTGAATACGTTTTAAGCTGCTTATCGACGACCTCGGACAACTCGACTTCTTTGGCGAGACTGATGATTCGATCTTGAAGTTCCGGGCCGCTCATTCCACTAAGCTCGCCCAAATAGCGCAGAATCTTTCTAAACGTCAGCTCCAGGTTTAGGTAAGGCCGCTCCGGCACGAATCCCACCTGACGCCTGGCCGACGGCAAAATCACATCCTGGGTATCCAGCTTCAGATCGCCGCCGGTACGGAATTTTAAGCCGAGAATGAGATGGAAAAGGGTCGTCTTGCCGGCACCGTTGTGGCCGACGATCGAAACCGTCTCGCCCGACAGGATGTCGAGACTGACCTGGCTTAAGATCCGCGTTCCATGAATTTCGAAATCTACATTTTTGGCTGAAAATAGCTCAGGGCTCATATTGCTTCAGCTTTTCCTCGTACTTTTTACGGATGAAATCGTCCTTGGTATTCGCGATCAGTATTTTTAAAACCCGTATCGCAAGTATCCTCTCCGAGCTTTTTTCTTTCAACCATTCCTTCATCTTCGAAAGATAGAGCGGCGAGTTTTGAACGCCTGCGGCGCGAAGGTACGTTTCGCGAGCCCGGGTCCAATCGTTTTTTTGAAAGGCGTAGGTGTAGGCCAAAAAAATGTAGAGCGTCGCCGGATGAGTCCAAAAATCCGGGGGAGCCAGACCACTCTCGTAGCGGCGGATACCCGCGGCGAGAAACTCGATCGCATCGTCCGGTGACTCATGAAAGAACGAAAACAGAACTCCAGCCTGTTCGTAAAGTTCGTAGAAGTCGGGGTCCAGATCCAAGGCCAGCCGATAATCATCATGTGTTAATTTTAGAGTTTCGTTTGAGTATTTTCCGGATCCGATCATGCCGAGGTTTTGAATCCAGAGATAATCCACCGCCGCTGCCCAATATCCTGCAGAGATCAGTTTCACGAAGCGTGCACTCAGCTGATATGAAGCGTTAAACGATTTTGGTTTATCAAAGAAGTTCGTAGATTGAACGATATTCGTGTTAGCAAAACACGCGAGAGCTACCAGGATTGAAGCGACAAGCCCATGACAATGTAAAAAAAACTTTATTATCGCCCGATTGTGCATACAATAAGCTATACTATAGATATCAGGTTATTTGTACAGGACCGAGGGGGTCCGCACAGTTCTTATAGTTTCAGAGAGGGAATGGTATGACTAAACTAAATAAACTTGTCCGTATGTCACAAAAGGGTTTTACACTCGTCGAATTGATGATCGTCGTGGCGATTATCGGTATCTTATCGACGATCGCAGTACCGCAATATCAAAAGTTTCAGGCCAGAAGTAAGCAAACCGAGGCTCGGATTGCGCTCGGTTCGATTTATACTCTCGAGACATCCTGGTTGGCGGACAACAGCTCCTACTCGGGCTGCTTGGGTAACATCGGTTTTGCCAGAGATGGCGCTCGGTTTTTTTATGCGGTTGGATTTAATGCCATCTCCGCCACTGAATGCGGGCCGAATGGTGGTATGGCATGTAACGGATACAGCTGGCAATCCGATACGGCGGGAACCTGGACCGTATTGAATACCTGTGCCACAGGCAACGGATTTAGTTTCTTCAATGCCAACGTAAAAGACAAGGGCGCCGTAGCGGTCGGCTCCGATCTTCCAGCGGCCAGCGTGTTCACCACTGGCGCGTACACTGCCAGCGCGGTGGGCAACATTTTGGGAACAGCTAACGACGTATGGACCGTTGACCAAAGAAAGCAAACGCTGAACACAACAAGCGGCATTTAATCTATTGCTGTTGACCGCATCTTCAAGGCCCCGGAGCCGGTTTGAATACCGTAAAGTTCCGGGGTTTTTTTTTGATGAACAATAATAATAAAACAATCAACGACAGTGACAGACCGGAGATCCACGCCCCAAGCGTAAAATAAGGGGGACGATACCGGAACTCAACCGGCCCCGCCGCAATATCCGCCACGATCGCGCCGATGAACGAACCGGCGATCCTTACGGTCGGAAGCCGGTTTCCAGCCTGATAGGCCTCCCATCCCACGGCATAGGTCGAACGCAATCCGACAATGCTCCCACCTGATCCTCGAACGTCGACTTGAGCGAAATCTTCGCCCGTCCACTGCACGCGCAGATCTGCGACGCCGCTAGAGTCTGGCAGCGCTACTCCGCCTGCGTTCAAGCCGACCGGATCATCGATCCAGCTCAAGACGTCCGCCGCGGAACGACTCTGACTCACGCCCACGATCAAATCGCGAGGATCCGAAAATACGCGCGGCGACTTGGAAGCGAATACGAGCGGTACCGGATCATCGACCAAATAGAGGGCCGGGCCGGATCCAAACTGTTCCGCCAACTCTCCGAATCCGGGTACGTCAACGATACGAGCATCCTTTTCTTGAGGCACCTCCGGCGTCATCATATGCGTACATCCCAATGCCCGTGCGGCTGAAATCCTGTTTTTGCTGACTCCGTTCTCGAATTCATAGCGATAAGCGGACGTCATTACCGAATACGGCGATCCGGAAATCAATCGATCGCATGCGTTCAAGTTCGGTAGACCGAGAAGTTTCGTCGAAAAATACTGTCCCCACTTTTCTTCAGGGTCGTCTTCTTTGTAGCCGATGCTGATTTCGTAAAGTTTTCTGTTGAAACAGTAGACGGGCTCACCGGGGATGCCGGGAGTCTTTTTGACTTTAGTCAGCGGTGATCGGGATTGAGTGAAACTCGGTGAAAACATCAACTGCGCCGGAGTCAGTATCATCAAATCCAAAAGGGCCACGAAAGGGAGTAACCGATGCACTCTCGAGTTTGAAAGCAGCAGCAAAGCGGCGGCGAGAGCGGTCGCAACCGGAGTAAGAAGCGATTTCAATAAAACATGCGAGAATGAATCGCCCAGTCCGGTTTTATTGCGCCCAAGCCGCTGGATGATATCGACGCTCCAAGCATCGATCGCATCCCCGTGAAGATAGGCCGCGACCATCGTTCCGATCAAGGCAACGACCATGACTCCAAAGCCCAGGCCGAGCTTTCTCCGGTACTTCGGTTCGCGGCTGGCACGATACAGCGTTGCGGCACCCAAAATGCAGGCGGCGAGATTGAAAAGCAAAAAATATTTTTGAGGGTATCTAAAGTGGCCAAACGGCGCTACATGCTCCAACAGGAACGGAAGCACCCGGGTATGCCCTCCGACACACAATACAGCGCCCACTGCGGCAACTATCGATAGAGTTCGATATCGACGCGCCAAAAAACTCGAGGCGGCGAAGCAAACGAGCAAAAGACCGAGATAAGGTCTCATGTTCCAATTCCATCCCGCGTTTTGGAGCGAAAGTCCGGAGGCCGTTCCCATCACTTCCATCACAGTCGCGCTGCTGCGAACTATCCTCGCCGCAAACTCCGGAAGCACCACGCCCAGCCAATGAGGGGTTTCCATAGCCCAATCCAAACTCATCCCCATATTGTGACCGACTCCATGAATGGAGATCCCCAGCTCACTTAAAGACGGAATCCATTGAACCGCGCACAAAAGCATTCCTAACGCGTAAGCGCCCGCTACCCGGAATACCGGAAAATACGTTCTCCGCGCGAGAACCAACAGGCATTCTGTCGCCAAGCACATAAAACCCATAAAAAATCCGAGTGGATCGCCTCCAATCAGACAAAATCCGGATGCAAATACGAGCCCGAAAAAATTACGATCGATTTTGCTCGCAGCCAAAATCCGTCGGCCAAACATCCAGATCCACGGCAACCATGCCCCTCCCAAGATGTAGGTCGTATGTTCACCAAGGTTCAAAACCGTTCCGGAAAATACAAAAAATAATCCGGCCAAAAACGCAAAAAACCCTTCGATTCCGAACGAAAGCGCGAGAGCCGCCGCCCCGCTCGCTGCAAGGGACCAGTGCAGTACGTTTCCCACCGACGGTCCAAGATCACTCGAAAAAAACAGCAATTGAATCCACCGAATCGGATAAAAGAGCTGCGACTGCGGATTGGCGAGCAGAGGTTCGCCGTTTCCGAAATACCTCGAAATAAAGAAACTATCCCTGGCGGCAAGGTGATTTTTAAGCTCGCAGATAAACGGGGTATCCACCCAGGTTAAATCCACCCCGTAATACACAAGCCCCCAAAGCAGCGGTGCGGCCGTTACGCAAAAAGTGACGAACCCGCTTAGAAAAATCCACCGAACTTGCCGTTTATTCAAACTCATGTCCATTCTTCCAAAAACTAGCAATCGAGGCGTGACTTGTCACGGGTCTTCGGTTTCGGCGCTCCCGAAGTTCAATGCCGATAAGGCTCGAAGCCGCAAATCTTTTCGGGATCGACTCGATACGGACGAACCGTCTCGAGCCTCGGCATCGCATAAGTCAGCGAACCGCAGAAATTCCCCTTCCGCTCTCCGTCGAGACATTGCTCGGGTGTCGAGTAATCCGCTTGAAGACACGCGTGGACCGCCGGATAGTACGTGGAATCGCGTAAGACTTTTAAAACCTCGTCGGCCTTCGTTCTATCCACTTGCTTTTCATAGATGATCCAAGCGTAATAAAGACTGAGTGACCAAAACGCACCGGCACGCGCGGAAGTGCGAGCGGATTCCACCGGGATTTTTTCGTACACTTCATGAAGGGCTTTGATGGCCTCGTCGGGTTTACCCGCCTTCAGCAATAACTTCGCTTCATCAAATGCCATAAACGGATGAGCCCCGCCCGCAATCTCGGATTCGTAGGCCACGAAGCTGCTTCCGTCCGAATAGTGCATCGTTATGTGCGCCAGACTCGAAGCGGCAAAGAGCAATGCAGTCGCTCCATATACGACTTTGCGCCGGAGAATGAGCGGTGTCAGACACACGAGCAAACATAGGGTGCCGAGATAAGCCCGCACCGGATAATACCAGTCGTTACGAGGGAGCGACGAGAGTGCCGCCGTACAGCCGACAAAAAATAAAAGCCCGACTCGAATCCGGCCCCGCCACTCCCGATTTTTAATCAAAAAAGATCCGCCAAAGATCGCTGCCGACCAAAATGCAAGACGCAGCGGCGACATCCAAAGGGCCTCATGAATCGACCACCATTGGTACCAATCCCCGTAAAAAGAAATCTTCCAGGGTAAGAAAAAACCCTCGAGATATCGACCGATGGAATCGAGCTGTAAAAACGGATAGGTCGCCAACGGATAAAAATGCGCCTCATTAAGGGCGTCGCTGACGGTACCCCACTCGGTCACCATATGGGGGGCATGCGCCGGAATCAAACGAACGAGAACTTTACCCAATAGCATCCCCGCCGTCGAAATGGCCAACCCCGTAGCGACCCGTTTTCGAGCGGCAAGCCAAGTACGGTTGAACCAAAAAAAGAGCGCGAGAAAAACAAATCCGTAAGCCAGCGCTTCAAATCGCACCGCCGCTCCGAGAATGGACCAAACTGCCAGCCAAGCGATCATCTTCGGATCGCGAGGCTGCGGGAGCCAACGGATAAAGATCAAAGTCCAGACCGACGCCCAAAACGCGGTCATCGATGTCGTAATCTGAGAAGCCCAAAAAAACGGGATGAGAACGAGCGGGTGAACCGCCCAAAGCAATACCCGCTTCCAATCCCGGTCTCTAAAGAAAACGCGGTCCAGAATAACGAGCGTCGCTAAAATAAACGCAAGCGAAGCAAAACGCGCATGATCGACCGACTCCCCAAGCGCGCAGTTGATCGCGACGACGGCAAAGCGATCCATGGGCTGGGTATCGAGGCGCAGACACGACTGCCCGATGTGGGTAAAGTCATCGAGCAGCTGAATCATTCGACCTGACCCTTATTTTTTAATCCCAAGGAGCTTCTTCGCTTCGTCTTCATTATCCTTGGTATAGAGGAGCGCTTCTTTTTTGTAAAACGTCCTAACTTGATCGAGAACTTTTTCCAGATCGATGACACCTGCCATGAAGTTCGCGCGCAACGTCAGTTCCCGAGGTTGATTGGCCTGTTTTCTGGCAGCGGCCACCATTTCAGGGGGTAAGCTCGATGCTTGAACCGAGGCCTGGCTCTCCAACGTTGCGACCCGCTCCATAATGTTCTCAAGTTCGCGAATATTGCCCGGCCAGCGGTGGGTTAAAATGACTTCGAGCGCCTCTTTCGAAAAAGTAAGCGGTTTGCGATTCAGTTTTTCACTGAATTTTTTCAGGAATCCCTCTGCCAGCATCTCCACGTCGCCCACGCGTTCGCGAAGCGGCGGGGTCTCAAGCATGATCACGTTCAAGCGGTAATAGAGATCCTCACGGAAAGTCCCGTTCTTGACCCCTTCTTCCAGATTCCGGTTGGTCGCTGCGACGATACGCACGTCGACTTTGATCGTTTCGTTACCTCCCACGCGGCGAATCGCGCGATCCTGAAGCGCGCGCAAAAGTTTAACCTGCATCGACATCGCAAGTTCGCCGATCTCATCGAGGAACAGCGTTCCGCCGGCGGCCGCCTCGAAGAGCCCCGGCTTGTCGGCGATCGCGCCGGTAAAACTGCCCTTCTTATGACCGAAGAGTTCGCTTTCGATCAAAGTCTCCGGGATCGCGCCGCAGTTGACTGCGATGAAAGCCTGATCATGGACCGGGCTCAGTTCATGAAGGGCGCGCGCGACGAGCTCTTTGCCCGTTCCGCTCTCGCCGATGATGAGCACGTTTGTTTTGGACGGCGCGACCCGAACGATCAGCTTTTTCAACGCCTCGATTTGAGGCGAAGCACCGAGGATGGGCCGTTTGATTTGATCGATCGAGAGAATCTGAGATGCCATTTTATCCGCCTGTGTTGCCTGCCATTTGGAAGATTGGAAGATACATTGAAATCATGAGTCCACCGACAACGCCGCCCAGGAACACGAGCATGAGCGGCTCGATCATCTTCATCATCCCTTCGATCGCGTTCTCGACTTCTTCTTCGTAGAAGTCGGCGACCTTCTCCAACATTTTATCCATGTTACCGGTGTTTTCGCCGACGGCGGCCATCTGTGTCGCCATTTTAGGAAAAACCTTCTGCCGAACCATGGCAGTGGCGAAGCTTGCGCCCAGTTCGACCTCCTTTTTCATCTCGCCGATCGCATCTTCGAACGCAATGTGTGAAGACGCCGAACGGCAAATCTCGAGGGAATCCACCATCGGAACACCCGACGCGAGAAGCGTCGACATCGTCCGAGAGAACCGCGCTACGCCGCTCTTGACGATCAAATCACCCGAAATCGGGAGCTTGAGCATCGTCTTTTGAAAGACGATCTGGCCCTCTCTGCTCTTTAAATAGGTCCGAGCAATAAACGCGGCCGCGGCTCCGCCGACTACGATGATAAAAAAGTTTCTTATCAACCAGTGGGACATATTGATCACGATCTGAGTCGGAAGCGGGAGCGTACCGCCGGCGCTGGTGATCATCTCCTCGAACTTCGGAATGACGATAATGAGCATGAGCGCGACTACGCCGGTGGCGATCACGAGAACGGTAATCGGATAAGTCATCGACTTCTTGATGAGCTTCTTCAATCGATACGCGTTCTCCATGTACTTGCCGACGCGCTTTAACATCACGTCCAAAGTACCCGAACTCTCGCCCGCACGAATCAACGCCACGAAGACTTTCTCGAAAATGTGCGGATAGGCCGCAAACGATTCCCACAGGAAGCTACCTTGCTTAATTTTTTGCGCTGAGGCGGCAAGAATCCCTCTCAACGTCGGATCCGCTTCTTGCTCGTAAAAGAGGTCGATCGCCTGGACGAGCGGAACACCCGAGTTGATCATCACTTGAAGTTGACGGATGAAGTTCATGAGACGGTCGATCGGAACCGAACCTTTGATCCCGAGCGCTTCTTTGATGGCCATACCAAGATCCTGTTGACTGAGGTTGGGGCGCGAGATCTTGAGCGGGCGCAATCCCTGTCCGCGCAAAGTCATCCGAAGCTCGCCTTCGCTGGCGGCCTCCATCTTCCCTTCGATTTTTTTGCCGGATCGATCCGCGGCAATGTAGACAAATTCTGCCATCTTTTACCTTTAAACCATTTTCGACAATTCTTCCGGGAGCAAACTCAAGTTCAACGCGTCGGGTTTGGTGAGATTACCTTTTTTAATGAGTTCGACCAAACTTTGGTTCATGGTCAACATCCCGGTACCGCCCTGACCTGACTGCATCACGCCGTAAATTTGGTGCATCTTATCTTCGCGAATCAGGTTCTTCACGGCGAGGTTCGGAATCAAAAGTTCGGCTGCGAGCGAACGGCCCGACTTGCCGGAGTTCGGAACCAGCTGTTGGGTCATCACTGCACATAACGTTGCCGCGAGAAGCTGACGGATCTGAGGCTGCTGGTGCGGCGGGAACACGTTCACCACCCGAGCGATGGTTTGAACCGCGCTGTTGGTGTGCATGGTTGCAAACACCAAGTGACCGGTCTCGGCCGCGGTGAGCGCCATCTCGATCGTTTCCAAGTCCCGCAACTCGCCTACCAGAATATAGTCGGGGTCCTGTCGGAGAGACGCTTTGAGCGCGTCATGGAACGTGTGGCTGTCCGCTCCGATTTCGCGTTGATTGACGATGCAACTTTTGTGCGGGTGAATAAACTCGATCGGATCTTCGATCGTGAGAATGTGGCCGTTTTCTTCGCGGTTGAGATAGTCGATGATCGCCGCAAGCGAAGTCGACTTACCCGAACCAGTCGGGCCGGTCACCAGGAAGAGTCCGTTGGGCTGACGCACGACCTTTTTAATCACGTCCGGGAGCTTGAGCATATCGAAGTCCGGTACCTCTACCGGAATCCGGCGGAACACCCCGCCCATGGATCCTTTTTGAAAAAGCAAGTTACCCCGGAAACGGGCGACATCCTTCACGCCAAACGAGAAGTCGAGCTCGTGGTTGGCTTCGAACATTTTTTTTTGCTGCTCGGTCAAAATATCATACAGGAGTTCTTTAATCATGTCCGGCGTCAGTACATCCGACTTCGCACGAAACAACCGGCCGTGAATCCGGAACTGCGGAGGAGTCCCCGTAGAAAGGTGCAAGTCAGACGCATCCTGGTCCACCATCGCTCTCAGTAACGCCGTTAGCGTAAGTTTACTCATAATCGGTCACCCCTTAGTGGTCGGTTGTCATCGAAATCGCTTCTTCGATCGAAGTGCGGCCTTCCATCGCTTTTCTCAGCGCCGACATCCTCAGTGTTTGTAAATTGTATTCCTGCACGGCCGCGCGTTTGATCTCGATCGCGGAGCGGCCTTCGAGCGTCATCTCTTTGAGCTGCTGGTTGTACTCCAGTACTTCGTAAATCGCGACCCGGCCTTTGTAACCGGTGTTGTTGCACTCGGAGCAGCCCGGCGCCGTGTGGAACCTCGCTTCGTTCGACGACGCAAGAATCCCCAGATCTTCGAGTTGCTTTTCCGGGACCGTCGCCGGAGTCTTACAATGAGAGCAAAGTGTCCGCAGAAGGCGTTGCGCGAGAATCGTATTCACCGATGCGGTGACGAGGAACGGCTCGAGACCCATGTTGATCAATCTGGTGATGGTCGCGACGGTATCGTTGGTGTGCAAGGTTGAAAGGACCAAGTGACCGGTGAGCGCGGCTTGAACGGCGACTTCGGCGGTTTCATAGTCCCGGATCTCCCCTACCAGTACCGTATCCGGGTCCTGGCGGAGAAGCGCCCTGAGAACGCTTGCGAAACTGAGGCCCACTTCCTTTTGAACTTGAACCTGGTTGATGCCTTCCAAGTTATACTCGACCGGGTCTTCGACGGTGGAGAGGTTGTCGCTAACCTGATTCAATTCCATCAACGCCGAGTAAAGCGTCGTGGTCTTACCGCTACCGGTAGGCCCCGTGACGAGCACCATGCCGTTCGGTTGCGAGATCCCTTTTCGGAAAAGTTCGAGCTGCTTTTCTTCGAAGCCGAGTTTTTTAAGATCGAGCTGGAGGTTACCCTTGCTCAAAATACGCAGCACGACCTTCTCGCCGAAAAGCGTTGGGAGCGTGTTCACCCGGAAGTCGACTTCGCGACTGCCGATTTTAATCTTGATACGACCGTCTTGCGGAATCCTCGATTCGGCGATGTCCATACGGGACATGATTTTGAAACGCGAGATCACCGCGCGTTTCATCTCGGTCGGGATGTGCGTGATGTCGACGAGCGTACCATCGATACGCAAACGGACTCGAAAATCCTTTTCGTACGGTTCGACGTGAATATCCGAAGCTCCGCGACGGATAGCCTCGGTTAAGATGCTGTTCACGACCGAGATCACCGGCGCATCGTCGGTCGAACCGCCTGCCGCGACTTCGTGCACTTGATGCTGATCGATTTGCTGAACTTCGTCGCTCTTGGATTCCTTGGCGTCTTTTTTGAACTGCTCGACCGCCTTGGACATGCCTTGCGTACCGCCGTAGTACCTCATCATGGCGGCATCGAACGCAGTAAAAGTGGTTAACACCGCCTCGACGTTGAGCTTGGTGGCGAATTTAATGTCTTCAAGTCTGTGAAGTTGGGTCGGATCCGGAATCGCGACGACCATGATCCCGCGGTTCATCTGAATCGGGATCGCTTGGGTTTTTTGGGCCAAGTCGATGCTGACGATGGAGATGACATCGGGCTTTACCTCGAACTTCGCGAGGTTAATACTTTGCATGGAAAATTTTTGGCTGAGAAAGTAAACAAGCTTCGATTCTGAAAGAGCTTTCTTCTCGATAAATTGGCGAATGGGATCCCCGCCACTCTTCAAAACGCCTTCGGCGTCTTGGAGTTGGTTCTGTGTGATCAACCGCTCCTTCATTAAAAGCTCGACCAATTTTCGAGACATTAGTTTCAGTTTACTTATCGGCTGGAGCTATAGCAATTATATTTAAAAATTCCGGGAACTTAGAACCTGACGTGCCAAAATCACGTCGTTCTGAATTTGGGTTTTAAGCGCATCGATCCCGGCGAATTTTTTTTCTTCGCGTAATCGTTGGTAGAAGCGGACCTCGAGCACCTCGCCGTAGAGATCGAGTGTCAGATCGAGAATGTGGGTTTCGATTTTAACCGGGATCAAATTGACGTTTTGCTGAGAAGTAAACGTGGGACGGCGCCCAATATTGGTTACGCTCGGAAACTCTTTACCGCGCCAAACGACTGACGTTGCGTACACCCCGATCGGGAGCGGGAACTTCTCGGCGCAGTTCATGTTCGCGGTCGGAAACCCGATTGCGCGGCCACGCTTATCGCCGTGAACGATTTCGCCGCGATAGAAAAACGCGCGACCGAGCATCGATTCCGCGTCACCCAGTTTCGAATCCTGGAGGAACTCGCGAATCTTGGACGACGATACTGACTGGCCTTTTACTTTAAACGGAGACACGCGTTCGAGCAGCACTCCGCTCTCGTCGCACCACTTTTGCAGCATCGCAATAGTTCCCTCGCGTTTGCGGCCGAAAGCAAAGTCCTCGCCCACCACGAGCACCTTGGCGTGCAGGCGTTTGAATAAGATCTCGAAAAAAAAATCATGTGCGCTGGTCGACGCAAAATCCGAGTCAAAGGGCTCCTCGACGCAATACTCAACGCCAAGAATTTCAAGCTGATGGCGTTTTTCTTCGTAAGTCATGAGGAGTTTGAGCGGAGTCTCGGGACGCAGCTCGATCGTCGGATGCGGATTGAACGTAAAAACGGTGACCGGCAGCTTCATCTGGCGAGCATAAACGCGCGATCGATTCAAAATTTCGTGGTGACCGAGGTGGACGCCATCGAAGTTCCCAATCGCGACGACGGCTTGCGCTGGATAAGACGAGTCTGTTTTTTGGAATCCGAAATAAATTTTCATGACGAAACGAATACCCGTTTCTTTTACCTCTGATTTTGAATTTTCGCCACATGAGAGTATACGGAAAGCTCGTTCGCCGGCGGCCTTACCCGAAAGCTACAACACGCTGGTCGATCTCAAAACCGGCGCGTGAAAATTCGTTCCAAGTCCGATTACACCGCTAAATTGGGCCAAGGCATCAATGCATACCGCATTGGATCGAATCATCTCGATTTCCCGTTAGAGGGATGCTACAATTTTTACACGTGCACCCGTGGTGAAATTGGCAGACACGCCAGACTTAGGA
>JAFEAO010000005.1:331184-674684 GCA_018266375.1 Bdellovibrionales bacterium | reverse complement strand
CTTAGGATCTGGTGCCAAAAGCGTGGGGGTTCAAGTCCCTCCGGGTGCACCAATTTAAGATTCTTTGGCAACGCGAGATGAAAAATAATACGAATTTGGTACGCTGATATCTTGGGTTCCGCCTCTATAAAATCCCAGAAGGAAGAATTATGACAAAAAGCCCATCACTAATCATTAGTCAGGATGACTTTAACGCTATTACATCACTTCTGTCTCAAGCAGACGCCGATCTCGCACACCTGTTAGAAGAAGAGTTGAGCCGAGCCACAGTTGTTGCGGCTTCAGACCTGCCTGCAGATAGAGTATCAATGCATTCTCAAGTTACCTTTGAAGATATGGATACGAAAAACAAAACCATTATTCGCCTTGTTTATCCACATGAAACGAACTCTGATAACCATTGTATCTCTATACTAGCTCCCATCGGGGCGGCACTCATTGGCTTACGCGTAGGCCAAGAAATTCAGTGGCCCGTACCAAACGGGAAAAGCAGATTGGTGAAAGTAACTTCGGTTTTTCAATCTGAGTTATCCAAAAAAGTCTGAGTGAAGGCGGCTTCATCGGTTCTACCGCTTTCGTTACGAACTTTATTTTGTGGCATCTCTCAAGTTTTGTTGCAGAATAATGCCTATGTAGGTGCAGTTGTACTTGTTGGTATTTTTTATGCTTCAGTTTTTTCCGGCCTTGCAGCCACTCTGGGAGCATCTGTAAGTTCTTTTACTGCCTACATCATCGGTACAAATAAACAGGCATTAAATGATGGCGAATATGGATATAATGGCGCACTCGTCGCTTTAGCATTCACTAATTTTTTCGAGCCTACCGCATTCACTTGTTTCTATCTTGTCTTGGCTTCGGCACTGTCAACGGTTCTTATGTTAATAATTACGAATGCGCTTAGAAAATGGGGGATCTCAGCATTAACATTTCCATTTGTTGCAGCTGTTTATATTTTTCTATTGATTAGCCGTATACTTGAAACACCAAACACATCGAATATATTGGGCCTTTCGACTTTAACTGAGATCGATTATATAAAAAACAGTTTCGCGATTAAGAGTGCTGTTGAATGTGCGATTTTAGGTATTTCTCAAATATTCTTTCAAACAAATTTATTAACCGGAATTCTCATTATAGTTGCGTTGTTTATTGGTTCGCGCCGAGCTTGTCTTATGGCTTTTTTCGGTTCTCTGTTTGGAACTTTAATTGCAAGAACAATGAACGTCCCAGATCATATGTTGAGTGCAGGAGTATTTGGATTTAATGCCGCTCTCACATCTATTGCTTTAGGGAACTCCGTTGCCACGCTTAATTTCATCACGCTCACGTATATTTTTTTAGGCTTAATTGTCACTGTGGTTGCACATGTGGCAATGGAAATAATTTTTAAACCCCTAGATGTTCCAGTGATGACTTTACCATTCATCTTAGTCACGTGGCTTTTTTTACTAATAAGTCCTCTTTGTCGAAGGATCTGCAACGAATTGAAAATAAATGAATCTTGAACTTGGAAAAGCCTCGCCAATTTGCGGGGAGTGCTATTTCAAAATCCTAAACAATTTCAATCCTCTATGCCGCTATTCCAAGAGCAAACATTTTGTTCTATTTTTTAAACTAAATCAATTTAATAAATATCTAACTTCCTGTACTCTTGCGCGGCCATGCTAAATTCCACCTTCCGCGCATTCGGAACAGCTCTACTGTTAATCACATCATTCGCTCGTGCGGATATCGAGCTGCCGCGTGGATCGCTCGCAGGTTGTCCGTTCATTCATGAAGACGTTTACGATCTTGGTCCGGTGCTGGAATCACTGAAAGCACACCTATGCGCTCTGTACGCTCCGACCTTAGCCGAAGTCTCGGAAGGCGGCGGTTTCATGAACGGTAGCCGCAAAGCCGGCGGCGTTCTTGCGGACTGCGTGAAAAACCACAAAACGCTCAAACTCAACGGTCTCGTGACGAGCGACGAATTCAAAATCAACTACGACGACGAGTGCTCGTACATAAACTATCAGCGCGAGCTCCAGATTCAAAATCTGATCGCTGAATTGATCAAGCCTTAAAGATTTCGTGCGAGATCAAATCCTCAATCGTCTCACGTTCGCGGATGAGCTTGACCTTCGACCCGTCAACGAGCACCTCAGCCACTCTCGGACGCGAGTTGTAAGTATTACTCATCGAAAACCCGTATGCTCCGCTCGACAAAAAAGCAACGAACTCGCCCGGCATTCCATCGACCGCGAGCGGGCGTCCGCGTGCAAAGTAATCCGTCGTCTCGCAAATTCCGCCAACTACGTCCCACTTTATCGGTTTTTTTTCGCGACTGAGTTCGGTCGGGATGATCTCATGATACGCTGAATAGAGCGCGGGTCTCATCAAGTCGTTCATCCCGGCATCCAAGATCAAAGTGCGGTTGCCCGGACGAATCTTGGAATAAACCACCTCGGAGACCAAAATTCCGGAGTTTGCAACCAAGCTTCGGCCGGGTTCGAGCAAAATCTTTTTGTATCCCTTAAAATACTTTCGGATGAGATTGCCGTACGCCTTGAGCGAAATGGTCTCTTCATTACGGTAAGGGACTCCGATCCCGCCACCGATGTCAACGTAGCTTAACGGATACCCTAAATGCTTTTCGACTTCCTTGCAAAGCGAAGACAATTGCTTAAATGCTTTTGCGTACGGGCCGGTCTTCGTGATCTGACTCCCGATATGGATACTGATCCCATCGATGCGCACATAGGTGTCGCTTCCGTAATGGTGCGCACAAAACAAAATTTCTTCGCGCGTGAGTCCGAACTTATCTTTTTTACGACCGGTAGAAATTTGCTCGATCGTTTTGGCATCGACATCCGGGTTGTACCGGAACGCGACCTTGACCGGGCGTTTGTAAATCGTCGCAAGCAAAACGATCAGATCAAGCTCCATCACCGATTCGACGTGAATCGAACCGACCCCCGCATGGTCGAATTGAAACAACTGATGAAACTCCTGCGCCGTCTTCGCGACGCCGGAAAACACGCGCTTCGCTCTCGGGATTCGAGATAGCTCGGCGCGAACCCATTCGCCGTAGGAGACGAGATCGCAACCCGCGCCGAGTTTTTTCATCACTTCTAGAATGTGAATGTTGGAGTTGGCCTTGACCGCATAACAAACTTGAATCGGTAACCCCTTGAGCACCCGAGCGAGGCGCCGATAGGACTCACGAATCGCCGCCGCAGAGTAAATATAAAGCGGGGAACCGTATTTTCTTACCAATTTTGAAACTGGAACCTTCTCGACATGGAGCTCCTGGTTTTTATACGGAAACGCGAACTGCGGCTGGATAAATCGATCTGTATTCTTCATGAATCTTCGGATAGATTATCATCATGGAAGGCTTTTTCACGATCGAAAACCTCACGGCGCTTTTGACGTTGACCGCCATGGAGATCGTCCTGGGTATCGACAACATCATCTTCATCGCCATCTTGGTGGCAAGATTACCGCAGGAAGTCCAAAATAAGGCTCGGAGCCTCGGGATCTTCCTGGCTCTCTTCTTTCGCGTACTCCTTTTGCTCTCGCTGAAATGGATGATGGGTCTCACCGAACCGCTCTTCCGGATATTTGAGCATGGGTTCAGCGGCCGTGATTTGATTTTGATCGGTGGCGGCCTCTTTCTCATGAGCAAATCCATCACTGAAATACACCACAAACTCGACGAAGCCGCGCACCATACCGGCTCCGAAGCTCCGATGAAGAAAGCCAAAAGCTTTATGGGCGCTGTCCTGCAAATCACGATCGTCGATATCGTGTTCTCACTCGACTCGGTGATCACAGCGGTCGGGATGGCTCAACACCTGTCCGTCATGATCACAGCCGTCATACTCTCGATGCTCATCATGCTTTGGGTCTCGAGCCCAATCAGTCAGTTCGTGGAAAAGAACCCGACGATCAAGATTCTCGCTCTCTCGTTCTTGATCCTCATCGGGGTCATGCTTTTAGTGGAAGGCATGGGTACTCACGTATCAAAGGGCTACATCTACTTCGCCATGGCTTTTGCCCTCGCTGTCGAGATGCTAAATCTCCGATATCGCAAGAAGCACGGACAGACCGGCTAACACCAAGCATAATTCGGTCAATAACCCGGCGCTTTTTTCATTTTCTTGTGCTCTTCTTGCACGCGGAGCTTGAGTTTTCCGACGCGCTCGTAGATCGAACGCGCGTTCAGAGTTTGGTGTTTTTGATTTTCCATCAGGATCTTGCCGTCGCAGACAACCGTGTCGACTTCAGTGCCATTGTAGGCGTACACGATTTGACTGAGCACGGAGTACAATGGCTGAGTGTGCGGATAGTCCGTGCGCAGAGTGATGATGTCCGCTCTCTTACCCACTTCGATCGAACCGATTTCCTTTTCGAGGCCGAGCGCACGCGCGCCCTCAAGCGTCGCCAAGTTGATCGCATCGAGTGCGACCATCACGGTGTTGGATTGATGGGAAAGCTTTTGAACCTTGGTCCCTAAATCCATCGCTCCAAAAAGCGACAGATCGTTATTAGAAGCCGCACCGTCGGTGCCCAAACCCACCGGGATCCCCGCTTTGCGCAGATCAGGCACGCGGCACACTCCGGAGCCCAGTTTTGCGTTCGAATCCGGATTGTAGACGACCGAGACAATTTTGCGCTTCATGATTTCGATATCGGTATTATCGAGATGAACACCGTGGGCGGCGATCAAAAGTCCCTCGAACATTCCGAGTCCGTCGAGACGGGGCACCGGTTTCATTCCATATTTTTCGAGCGACTCTTTGACTTCGCCCGATGTCTCACACACGTGCATGTGGATCGGCGACTGAGTCTCACCCGCAAGACTGGCGACTTGCCTTAAAAGAGAGTCGCCGCAAGTGTACGGCGCATGCGGCCCCAGGGCCGGCGTGATCCGCGGATGCTTGCGGTACTGTGCGTGGAATTTTTTGTAACGCTCGCTTCGAGTTTGCAACGGATTGGAGAGTGTTTTTTCGTCCGGTACCACGAAATCGATAAACGGCTTCGCGATGATCGCGCGCATTCCCGCCTTATCGAGAACATCAGCCGTCGCTTCCGAGAAGTAATACATGTCGTTAACGGTGGTCGTTCCAAAGCGAATGGATTCGAGCGCGCCGAGCTCAGTGCCGATGCGGACAAAATCCTCATCCAAGATGTTCGCTTCGAGAGGGAGAATACGATTAAAAAGCCACTCGTGAAACGGTCGATCGTCTTCGAAGCCGCGGAACATCACCATAGCGAGATGCGTGTGGCCATTAATGAGACCCGGCATCACAATCTGCTCACTGGCATCGATAAATTTTTTGCTTTGCTTGGAGTGAGAATCGGTGAAAGCTTCAATCACGGCGATAACATTATTTTGAATGCCGATGAAAAAATCCTTGTCGACCTCTCCTAGGCCGCCTTTCATCGACAATAACCGTCCTGCTCGAATTCCTAAATCAAACTGCATGCAACTCAACCTTTTAACGCTTGCTCAATGGAGAGAAGAATCCCCTTCAAAATACTTACTGACGACGCTCTACACGCATCCAGAATCGCAAAGTGATCCAGCTCTTGATCTCCATTCATGCCGGCGCCTAGGTTGCTAATCAACGAGGCACCGACAACTTTCGCGCCCGAGTGCTTCATTGCGATGGCTTCCCACACGGTTGACATTCCCACCGCATGGCAGCCGATTTTTTGAAAGAAACGAATCTCGGCCGGAGTCTCAAACATCGGCCCGGTGACTCCGACATAAATGCCTTTATGGACTTGAAGCCCCTCAGCCTTGAATGCATCAGTAAGCTTGGCGTTCCATTCGCGATCATAAAGCAGAGTCAGATCCTGGAACCTCGGGCCCCACGCCGAGCCGTCCGGCTTTTTCGGATTCTCGCCGTAAAGCGCGTTCGTACCGGTGAGATTGACCTGATCTTGAATCAACATCACATCGCCGACCGCATGTTTCGGATCCATTCCACCCGCGGCATTGGTTAAAAAATAAAGCTCATTGCCCATCTCACGCGTCAGATAAAGCGGCTTCACCACTTCGCGCGGATCAAGGCCTTCGTAGCCGTGCAAACGCCCCACCTGAATCACCCCGTTCTTTTTAGTGGCACGATGTTCCATCACGACAAACTTGCCGGCATGACCGGGCGCGGTCGATTGAAAAATACCCGGGATGTCCTTGAAGAACATCTCGCCTTTGACATCGAAGCCGGTCGGAACACCGCCTGCCGTGACCGCATCCTTAAATCCCGAACCCAGCACCACATGAAATAAAGGTGTAGTCACGCCGAAGGTTTTTAGCTTTGATGCGAAGGTGCTCATGCGCTTGAGCTTAACAGAACTTGCGCCAATCCGTAAATGTTTTTAGTTGAAGCACCTCAACGAAAATCGTTGAAAACGACTCCCGTAAACACTATTTACATATATTTTGTTGATTAAATAAATACTTTCCATTAAAACTCAACTCCGGAGGTTTATATGATTGCAACTCTCTTCTCTCTCGCTCTTCTGGTTTCTCAACCCTCTCACGCGGACATGGCCGGCGCGGACTATGTGGGGACACCCGAAGAAAAAATGACGATCGTACTCTTTGCTAAAGACATCCGGGATGAAACTGCACGTGCCAACGGCAAGATCCCGTACCAAAACGCCAAAGCAATCGAAGCTCTGTTTTACCACTCCGCTTGGTTTATGAAAGCGATCCACGATCGCGCCAACTATGAGATTCCACTTACCGGCTCCCGTTTGTATTACTCTCAAACCGACGTGTCGCTTCACTATGAGCGCGGCAACATCAACTTAGTCCGAAGAAGCGATGAACAACCCAACATGACTACCTCTCAGATCGCGAAAATTGAAAACGACATTTTCGATCAGGTCTTGGGTTCACGCGGATATCAATCCCAGTACCTTGTTGAGAATCATCCGGTCACCGTCGACTCCGACAACTCTCCCCAAGAGCTCAAGCTCACCGTCGCTGAAAAATGGGTGGATAAAGGCCAGTTTGAAGGATCAAAATGGGAATACTTGCCGGTTCGTCTCCTCTCTTGGCCGACACAAAAGATTCTTTATGAGATCCCGACGATGCTCACCAGCACCGTCACCGAATCATTCATGCGCTCACCCGGACAAAACTTGGCAGGTACTGCCGATGAATTCAAGGGTGCCGGAAAACTCTTCTTGAACGGCGTTAAGGACATGGGGCTCGGGATCGCTCATCCCGGCCGCGCGCGTTTTTTCGATGGCGCGTTAGAACTTCTCGATATGAGCGTAAAAATCGGTAGCGCTGGACTCGGAGTCATCAAATCAGCGGTCTCCGTAGTTGCCTATCCGATCTATCGTCTCTTCGGCGGCAAAAAAAGCCAACGCGTGGCGCTCAAAGGCAAACGTGCCGTGATCGTGCTCGTCGACTCGGGCTTCGGAATGGCCGTACCCGATGGAATGGTCGACACTTACGGTGAATCGATTGTCCGCGCGAAGCTAAAAAGCATCTCCGATTACTACTGTATCCGCACTAACGCCGAACCCAACAATATCAATAAATGCATCGATGCCATGCCATCAAACATCCAATACCTCGACATCGTGAGCTTACAACACTCGGGCGGGATCGATGAGTCCGAGCAATTTGCAAGATACGCGCAAAGCACCAAAGGTGTTCGCATCGAGCTTCTTCTTTCGATCGGTTGCTACGACAATCCGTCTGCTTTTGTGCAAGGCGAGAACGCTCTCGGACAAAAGAAAACATCTTGGGCGGTTCACTTCTACCTCGCAAACATGCTTGAAAAACGCCTTCGCGGAATTCCAGCAGACCAAGCGGCAAATCAAGCTTGGGGCGAAGGCTTTGCCGCCAACGCCATCGACCCACTCTCTTGGGGTGGCGTGATAGCAGTCGGCATCATGGAAGGTAACTTGAAAGACGGTTACGGCGGATCAAAACCAAACCTCATCACGGTTGATACCATTGTTGAAGCCAACATTGCTCGCGTTCAATCAAAAGCATTGAAAACACCTGAAGAAAAAGAAGCTATGCGCTTATTCTTCGCTAAAGTTCGCGATATGGTTCAGACCAAGAAGATCTCGCTCAAGCATAAAACCTTGCGCCACCTGAGCGCGGCCGAAGAATCCCTGAAAGCGAGTTAACTCCAACGGTTGAGAAAGGCTGATCGTTGACCCCGCGCTCAAGAGGAGTAAACTTCGACGCATGTTAGTTCTTCTTTCAATTCTCTCGCTCTCGGCACAGGCGCAGACCCCGCTTGCTCCTCACCAAGCGCAATTTGACGCGATTCGAACGCTTCCGCAAAGTAGAGAGCTCGCTTGTCCGGCGACTGCACCGAAGGACGGAAAAGTTCTCGTCGTGTTCGATGGCATGAAAGGCTTTTGTCCGCGCATTGCCTCTGCCACGCTTCCGTTGTGGAACGAGCAGAATCGACTTGTGGATTATGCTTACAAAGAGTTGAAGGGCGAAGCTCGCACTGATTTCTTCAGGTGGGTCGATAGCCAGCAAAACTTTTTTCATGAGTGCTATCTATTGACCCCAACCGTAGAAGCCATCCAAGCGTCGAAAAATCTTCCGCCAATGCTTTACTATTCTTTGCATGGCGCGAACGAGGCCGCAAAGTGCTTGAAGTCGCTTCAAGAAAAGACCGAGGCCCAGGGCAAGAAATTCAGCATTTCATTTTTAGGATACAGCTTAGGTGGTTCGGCCACTCTGCTCACAGCAAGAGCAATGCATGATAACGGTGCGGAAATCGACACTGTCGTTACGGTCGACCCGGTCGGACGTAACCTTTACGCTGCAAAAGCAGTCTTAGGCAATGGCGACACCACTTTTTTCAAGCGCCCAAGCTTCGTGAAGTACTGGATCAATTTCTATCAGCACGACGACCATACGGCACTTACTAAGGGCATTGTTGTGCCGATTGGAATTCGCGGAAGCAGCGTGATAGGCGCCGATGTCGATCTACGCCTCTATCCGAATCACGAGAAGTTCGACACCGAGCACGCCATGATTCTTTATACCGACGAAGTCACCCAAGTCCTCTATCAAATGGTCGGCGCAGAAATCAAAAACTCCCAGGCACCAAAGATACCCGGGAGCATTGAAACTGAATTTGCGACGCCTGAAAACTAGGCGTTGTTCGATTGATCGCTGCCTGAGCGGCGCATGAAAGCCGGCACGTCGAAGTCTTGTCCTTCAGTGCTGATCATACCAAGACGCTTTGCAATCTCGCGCGCGCGAGCGAGATCCGAAGTCACCGCTGGGGTTGCTTCTTGAGCAGCTGCAGGCGTCTCCGGATTTGCGCTTGCACCCGCCGGGTTGCTCGCAGCAACCGGAGCTTCAGCCGATGCTGCGGTATTCGCAACCGCCGGCTTCGATCCGGTCAAGCTTGCCATGACCTGAGTGCTCGCGTCGCAGCCCAAGCCCGTCGCGATCACGGTAACTTTCACGCGATCGTTCATGTTCTCGTCGATCACGGTACCGAAAATGATTTGTGCGTCTTCATCCGCCGCTTCCTGAATGATCGAAGTCGCTTCGTTCACTTCGTGAAGGGTCAATGAAGAACCACCGGTGATATTGATGATGATGCCGGTCGCGCCGTTGATCGAGATGTCTTCAAGGAGCGGAGAAGAGATCGCCGATGTCGCTGCTTCTACTGCGCGGTGTTCGCCAGTACCGAAACCGATACCCATGAGCGCCAAGCCTTTGTTCTCCATGATGGTACGAACGTCGGCGAAGTCGCTGTTGATGTAACCGGTGTGGTTGATCAAGTCCGAGATCCCTTGAACCGCGTTCAAGAGCACGTCGTCCGCTTTCTTGAATGCTTCCATCATCGAGAGGTTCGCGCCCGAGATGTTGAGGAGGCGGTTGTTCGGGATGATAATCAACGAATCCACGCTCTCGCGGAGTTGGTTGATGCCTTCCAAAGCTTGCTTCATGCGCTTCTTGCCTTCGAACAAAAAAGGTTTCGTGACGACGCCCACGGTGAGCGCGCCGACTTCTTTAGCGATCTTCGCGAACACCGGAGCGGCACCGGTACCGGTACCACCGCCCATGCCTGCGGTGATAAACACCATATCGGCACCGGTCAGCATTTCGCTGATCGCAGCGTAATCTTCGAGAGCGGCTTTACGGCCGATGTCTGGGTTAGCACCAGCACCGAGTCCGCGTGTCAGCTCTTGGCCGATCGCGATTTTGTTTGGAGCGAGCACGCTTTCCAAAACTTGTTTGTCCGTGTTTGCAGCAACGAATTCAACGCCGCTGAGACCAGCGCGAATCATGGTGTTTACGGCATTGCATCCACCGCCGCCAACGCCCACTACTTTGATCTTCGCACCTAAAATTTTTGCTTCTTGAATTTCGAACATATGTACAACGCCTCCTTACGTTAGTTTAAAACAAGTCTTTCATCCAGTTCTTGACTGAACCGCCAAGTTTGCCGAACACTCCGTCTTCGCCCATGAGCGACGCTCCCAGTGATGCCGGCTGTGAGCCGCGCGCCAGCTGATCCGCACCGTATTTCAGCAACCCCACCGCAGTAGAATACTTTGGCGAATTCACCACTTCCTTCAGACCTCCCAAGCGAATCGGTACACCCCGCTTGAGCGGCATTTCGAACAAGAAATCCCCGAGCTCGACCATGCCTTGGAGCAAAGTCGTTCCGCCGGTGAGCACGATGCCCGCGGCGAGCAAGTCAGCGTAGCCGGACTTGTTGATCTCGGCTTGGATCATCGAAAACATCTCTTCGACGCGGGCTTCGACGATCTCGGCTAAGATCTTGCGTGCAACCACACGGACTTTCCCTTCGCCGACCGCCGGCACTTCGATGGTCTCGTCGTCTTTAACCAGAGACGCCATCGCGCAGCCGTGTTGAACTTTGATTCTCTCCGCTTGATCGAGAGAAGCGCGAATGCCAACCGAGATATCGTTGGTCAGATGTACACCGCCGACCGGAAGCACGCTCGTATACAGAAGAGCGCCTTCTCGAAAGATCGCGATGTCGGTAGTGCCGCCGCCGATGTCGACGAGAGCTACACCTAATTCTTTTTCGTCGCGAGTCAAAACCGCTTCGGCTGAGGCAATTGGCTGCAAACAAAGCTCAGTCACCGAGATACCGGCTTTGTTTGCGCATTTAATCAAGTTTTGAGCGCTCGAGATCGCGCCGGTCACGATGTGGACCTTTGCCTCAAGGCGGACACCGTTCATTCCGACCGGTTCGCGGATTCCATCCTGATCGTCGACGATGAACTCTTGAGGGATGACGTGCAATACTTCACGGTCCTGCGGAATCATCACGGCCTTCGCCGCGTCGATCACGCGCTGAACGTCGGATGCTTGGATCTCTTTGTCTTTAACGGCGACGACGCCCGAGGAGTTAAAAGATTTGATGTGAGTTCCGGCGATACCGACGTACGCGGAATTAATTTTAATCCCAGCCATGTTTTCGGCTTCTTTTACGGCTTTTTTGATCGCTTCAACCGTCGAGTCGATGTTGATGACAACCCCTTTACGCAAGCCCGTCGAGTGCGCTTGACCGAAGCCCACGATATCGATCGTCGGTGGCTCTGTTGTCTTGTTGTGATTCACTTCTCCGACGATGCAACAAACTTTTGTCGTACCGATGTCGAGACCGACAACGAAATCCTTTTTCGAAACGTATTTAGACATACGCCACGCCCCTCCCATGGGCTTATAAAAGTAGATGCCGCTATACTTCAGTCATGATTTTAACCCGGATCGATACCGATCCGCGACAAAAAATCGACTGACGCAACTCTACAAGTCAAGTTTATGAACGGCCCGCTATTTTTACAACGATTTTTTTTCCGTCACCGAGCCAAATTTTTGACGCTGTCATCGACTTATCCGCGAGGTAGTCGAGAACCCGTTTCAACCGCTCTTGTGGAACAAGCGCGGCCTCTTCAACGTTGAGCCCAAGTTCGAGCACCGAACGCATCCATTGCTTGTTTTTCATCGGGTAGACGATGATCGCCCGCAAGCCCAGCTTGGCGTCGAAACTGAGCGCCGACAACTTCAGGCCGGGGAGTTTGGAAGGGTCGAACCAAGTCGACACAAAAGAACTCAAGCGTTGCAAAAGCTCCTTATTTTGCGCTGAAAATCCGCTTAAAATCGGCAACTCTCGCGCGTAAGTCACCGACCGTTCATCAAAGAGAGTCCCGTCCTCTTCTAGATAAAAAATTTTGCCTTGGCTGTCCGGACTGCCCGAATTCACGAGCGCCACGGGTTTCCGCTCGATCACCTGAACCGAGATCTGACCCGGAAACTGCTTCCCTAAAATCACGCCTTTGATCCATGGCTGCTTAAGGAGGCGGGTCTCGATCGGTTTTAAATCGAGTTCAAATAAATTCGTATTTCCTTTGGGAAGCTGCAACAGGGCTTCTACTTCGTCGACTCGGAGCGGATAACCGTCACTGAACGGCTGAATGTCAATTCGTTGGAGCGCGAACAGGTTGGAATGAACCGCGCTGTAGCCCGCATAACCCAAAACCGTCAGGACTAGAACGGAAACTACAAAATGCAGCGCGTTTTTCGAGGATTTCATTGCCTTAGAAATAGTATGAATCATAATATTCTGATGATCAATTCTCAAAAAAACGTTGCGGTAATTACCGCATTTTTTGCTCTCGGAGGCACACTCGCGGGCTGCAGCTCCACTCCTAAATCCACTCAGACCGCCGGTGTGACGTCTCAACCCGCCCAACCGGGTGTCGTTCCTGCCGTCGTCATCGAAAAGAGCGGTAACTTCGAATTGATCCCGATCGCGGGCAAATTTGTCGCCAAACGGACGAAGTTGGACAACGGACTGAAGCTCATCGTGGTCGAAGACGATTCCTCTCCGACATTTGCTTACTACACTTGGATGGACGTCGGATCCCGCAACGAAGTGTTCGGCAAGACGGGTCTTGCCCACCTTTTCGAACACTTGATGTTCAAAGGCACCAAGAATCACAAGGAAGGCGAGTTCGACGCTATACTCGAAAAAGCAGGCGTGGAAGGCGAAAACGCTTTCACCTCGACCGATCACACGGTTTACCACCAAGAACTCCCTAAAGAACATCTCGAATTGATCATGAATCTCGAAAGCGACCGCATGAACAACCTCGTCGTGAACGACGACTCGTTTAAAACCGAACGCGAAGTAGTTCAAGAAGAGCGCCGTATGCGCAAAGAAAACTCGCCGGAAGGAATGATCTATCAAACTTTGTTTGAAACCGCGTACATCGACCACCCTTACCACTGGCCGGTCATCGGTTACGAACAAGACTTGAACATGATGAGCGCCCAAGACGCTCGCGACTTCTATGAGCACTACTACACTCCAGACCGCGCGACGGTCGTCGTGGTAGGTGACGTCGATGCGGATAAAGTATTGAAGCTCGCCAAGAAATATTACGGCAACCTTCAGGCCAAGAACACGCCTAACGTCGAGCACAAGACGGAAACGCCTCAAGTCGCTCAACGCCGCAAGAAACTTGAGCTCAACATCCAGGTCGAAAAACTGTGGATGGCTTACAAGATCGGACCAAGCAACACCGCCGACACGCCGGTATTCGAAGTGATCCAAGCGATTTTGAGCGACGGCATGAACTCCCGTTTGAACCGCGCTCTCGTCGATAACGGAATCGCGGCGTCGGTCGGATCGGGCTCGTTCTCACTTCGCGATCCGGGCTTGTTTGCCATCATGGCTGATTTGCAAAAAGGAAAACACGTGACTCTTGCCGAACCGATCATCACTCGCGAACTGGAGCGCTTAAAAAACAATCCGGTCAGCGAAGATGAGTTGAAGCGAGCAAAAAATTTGATCCGTTTTCATTTCTTGGAGCGACTCGCGACTCACGGAGGCCAAGCTTACAGCTACGGCGAGTTCGAAACCGAAGCGGGCGGCATGGAACGTTTGGTCGCTCTTCAAAACGAGATTCAGGCCGTCACCCCCGAGCAGATCATGAAAACATCAAAAGAATACTTTAAATCGTCAGGCGTCACCGTCGTTGTCGGCGTCCCTAAAAAAACCATCGAAAAAAAGAACGGGAGTAATCTATGAACAAATTGATTATCACACTCTTAGTCGTCACTTCCGTTCTGAACCACGCAGCACGGGCTACCGAGGTCTACTTCGAGAAAAGCCGTGACCTCCCGCTCGTGTACGTCAACGTCGTCCTTCGCGGCGGCGGCACGCAGGATCCGGATGGAAAATCGGGCGCGACCGATGTCATGGCTCGCCTGCTTCTGCGCGGAACCAGAAACAAGACCAAGCAGCAGATCAACCTCGCCCTCGATCAACTCGGCGCTAACTTGGGCGTCGAAACACGCGCTGAGTTCGTTGCGTTTCGCGGCAACGTTCTTGCCGAGAACGTGACCGGATTCCTTTCTCTGATCGAAGAGATCCTTTCTCAACCTTCGTTCCAAAAATCCGAATTCGAAAAGCTGAAGAAAGAGCAAATCTCCCAGATCGCAGACGAGTTAAGCTCTGATCGTGCACTTGTAAAACTTCGTTTCGAGCAAAACTTCTTTAAAGGCCATCCCTATGCCCGTCCGAACGTCGGTAAGATCAAGGAGATCCAACACCTGACGATCGAAGACATGAAAGCCCAGTACCAAAAAATCGTGAACCCGAAACGCATGCTCGTCCTCGCTAACGGCGACACTTCGGAGTCCGTGATTCAAGGCTTCGCCGGCAATATCGAAAAGAAACAATGGACCAACAGCGAACTCACTCCCCTTCCGCAGTTTTCTTCGCCATTGAAGAAAACCAAGTTCATCCTGGTCGATAAACCCGACCGCACTCAAACGCAAATCATGATCGGCCAACGGGGCATCGCTTTTAATTCACCGGATATCGACGCGCTCCAGCTTGCAAACTTCGCGTTTGGCAGCGGCGGTTTCAGCTCACGCCTCATGGTCGAGCTGCGCGTGAAGCGTGGCTGGACTTACGGTGCCGGAAGCGGATTCAAGTTCGGCACTCAGCCTCACAGCTGGAAAATGAGTTTTTCGCCGAAAAACGCAAACACTCCGCCGGCGATCAAGGAAGCGTTGGACCTCGTCCGGCAATTCAAAGAGAAGGGCATCACCAAGGAGGAATTCGAGTTCTCAAAGCTTAGCATGATCAACAGTGCCGGCTTCGCGTTCGATACTCCAGCCAAACGCATGGAAAACCGGATGAACGAGATTCTTTTCGGATTGCCGGAAGGCTATTACCGCGATACCGCGAAACGCATTGCCGCCCTGACCTACGAGCAAGTCAATCAGGCGATCAAAAACTTCATCGATCCGAATCACTTGTTTGTGACGATTCTCGCGACCGCCGAAACCAGCAAAGCGGACGTCGCGAAAGCGCTCAACATGCCTGAAAAAGACATCGAAGTCGTCGATTTTCAAAAAGAGTAGCCCGCTTAATTTGCGGACTTCTGCTTTTTAAAACCGTAAGCGATGGCGAGAGCCATGCTGATCCACTGCCCCCAGAACCAGGGACCCGTCGTGGAATGAAAATCCACACCCGGAATATGGCAGGCCTCAAGCCCCAGCTTCAGCCCCACTACTGCAATCAATAAGTAGGCGGTCGTTTCAAGCTTCGGATACCTATTGAGCATGGTGATCATTCCCTTGGCCGCAAACCGCATCATCACCGTACCGAGCAAACCACCGGTCACAATCAGCCAGTACTTGGAAGTTAAGGCCACGGCAGCAAGGATCGAATCGACTGCGAACGCGAGATCGGTCATCTCCACCAATGCGACCGTTATCCAAAAACTGCGCGCCTTCTGCGCGATTTTGGTTTCGTGCTCGGTTTCCTTGAAGAAAAAGAATTTTACCGCGAGGTACAACAAGTAGAGTGAGCCAAAAATTTTAAGAATCGGATTCTCGAGCAACGACTTCGCGGCATAGATTGCAACCATGCGTAAAACGATCGCGCCGATCAAACCGTAAGTGAGGACCTTCTGCTGGCGTTCCGCATCGACCGAGCGCGCGAGGACCGCCAGGACCAACGCATTGTCGATCGACAATATGCCTTCCAAGATAATCAGCGCTCCGATGGTAAAAATGTCCTGTAGCATGGAAAAAACTATAATCCTTGTTCAGGCGCTTGGAAACGCCGAAACACTCACAATTGTGGAGAGCGCGGTTATGTATATAAATTTAAAAATTGGGGAATACGCTTTTGAAAGTGGTGAGTCCAGAAGGATTCGAACCTTCGACCCTTTCATTAAAAGTGAAATGCTCTACCAACTGAGCTATGGACTCACTATCAAATAAAACGAGAGATAAAGAGCTATCAGATCTTTATCTCTCGTTCAAGACTTATTTAATCTAGAATTGGATTATTTGCGGCCCAGCGCGGTCTTCACGGCATCATAAACTCTCATAATTCCGTGGCCATAGGTATTGTTTGGCACCTGTGAGCCGGAAACCCCACCGCAATTCTCGGAAGTTGTTTTTCCGAGCGCCGACTTGTGGAGAAGATCCTTCGTCGCATCGATTTTGCCGATATATTTAGGGTTCGCTGACCAGATCAAGGCAACTGCGCCAACGACGTGTGGGCCTGCCATTGAAGTTCCGCTCCACATGGCTTGGTCGTACCCGTTGCCCGGAACGCTTGAACGAATGCTCACGCCTGGAGCAACGACGTCAGGTCCGAGCATTTTCGAGTAAGCGCTCGGTCCACGACTTGAGAACGAAGCGATGTTACCGTTGCGGTGGTTGTACGCGCCAACAGTGAGAGTGTACTGAGAGTGAGTCGCAGGTTGATCCTTGATGGTGCTGCAGCCTGGGCCGTCGTTACCGGCAGAAACCACAACCATCACGTTTGCTTCATACAGCGCCTTCAAAGCTGGGAGGAACTCGTCGCCTTTACAGCCTTCATCGCTTGGGCAACCCCAAGAGTTGTTGATCACGTGTGGAGCATACTCTGGCTTACCACCGGTGAACGGATCGCCGCCCACTTTGGTTGGGGCCAAGAAAAACTGGAAGCACTCGAGATAAGTCGCTGGCTTGCCTACGCCACCGTCCATGTTACGGCAACCGATCCACTTCGCTTGTGGCGCCATGCCGATTTGGTTAGCGCCGCCGTCGTTACCGACCATGGTGCCCATGGTATGGGTTCCGTGTCTGTCATCGTCGCAAGGAGCTGCGAGGTTATAACCGCAAGAGTTTTTCTTTGCGCCACTCAGTTCGTCTTTATTGAACGCCGAGTGAATCGAGTCGTGCCAGTTGTAATCGTGCATGACTTGGCCGTTTTTGAAACCGCGATATGCATTTTTCAAAGCCGGGTGATCCCATTGATAACCGGTGTCTTGTCCACCGATCACGATGTTTTGACCTTGGTCATTGAACTCTTTCCACACGCGGTCTGCACCGGTTGCGGTCAAGTTGTCGCCCACACCCAAAACAGTCGCGGCACCGAGGCCTTCTGTTTCCCAAGGAAGTTGCATTTGAGTCGCTGGGTTACCTGCCAAACGATGCACATCGGGGCGGGCAGCGAGGGTCTTCACGAGATCCGTGTCCGCGCCTCTCACTAAGATCGCGTTCGTGATGAAGAAGCGCTGAACTTGTTGTTTCGAAACTTTTTGAGCAAGCAAGCTCAAGAGCGCGGGTTGTGTCTTGTTGGCGTGAGCCACGAGTGTTTGATAGACGTAGCGGAGTTTAGCCACGCGATCGGTGATCGCGCGGGCACCGCTGAGGTCAGCCTGACTTTTCAGGACGATGAGCACTTCAGCCTTGCCGTTTTCGGCGAGTTCTTTTTTGACGACGTTGCTGATTTGCGCAACTTCAGGAGTCGCAGCGACGGCGACATTGCCGACCGCGCCAGTCGCGAGCATCAGCCCACAAAGAATAGACGTGACAGATGATTTCATTTGATTCCCCCTTTATTGATATGTCTTGAGCACGGCACCTACCCCGGTGCCGAACTCTACCTGGTAACCTAATTCATGGAGTGTTAATTCCAAAGCAGAAATTCCGTTCACGATGTCGAACAAGTCGGTGTAACCGAAATGCGAAAATCTCAAGATTTTACCCGCAAGCTCGTCTTGACCTCCGGTGATGATCACACCGTACTTTTCCTGCATGATTTTCGTGATTTTCTTGCCCTGATCGACGCTAAACGATGCCGGCACCTTCACGGTAGTGAGCACCGGAGAAGGCGCAGACGAAAATAGTTCGAGTCCGAGCGCACGCGCAGCATTTCGAGTGGCTTCGGCCATTTTTTCGTGGGCGGCGAAGAGCGCTTCGCGGCCTTGATCGCGCAACATTTGAAGCGATTCCACCGCGCCCGTGACGAGCGAGATCGCCGGAGTCCAAGCGGTTTGTTGCTTGGCCTGGCTATCGCGTTCTTTGATCAGGTTAAAATAAAATTTCGGAAGCTTCGAACTTTCAGCGGCTTTGTAAGCACGCTCGGAAAGCGAGATAAACGCAAGTCCTGGCGGGAGCATCAAGGCTTTTTGGCTTCCGGTGATGAGCACATCAAGTCCCCAATCGTCCATCGGGACATTAAAGATACCGACCGCGGTAATGCCGTCGCAAATCGAGAGCACATTCTTTTTGTGGCAAAGCTCGACGATTTTTTGAATCGGCATCAGCGTGCCGGTTGACGTTTCGGATGCTTGGAAGAGCACGGCCTTGGTGTGTGGGTTTGCGCTCAGTAACTTTTCGATAGCGACCGCATCCACGGCGGCTCCTCGATCGACGACGATCTCGTGAGCTTTGACTCCGTAAGCTCTACAGATTTTGGTCCAGCGTTCTCCAAATTTGCCCCCATTGACGGTGATCACTTCATCTCCCGGGCTAAACAAATTGGTCACGGTGGCGTCCATTGCACCGGTACCGGTTGCGGTCAGCGTCAATACCGGCTGCTTGGTTTGAAACAACCACTGGAGGTTGTCTTGAACTTTTTTGAACTGAACCTCGAAGAGCGACGTGCGGTGATGGATGATCGGCTCGGCGAATTTTGCTAGCACGTTTTCGGGAATGGCAGTGGGGCCCGGAGTCAAAAGGCGGTACTTTTTCATGGGTTTAGTCTTTCACAACCCCGTACGTTTTTGTAGTGTTTTGGCATGAGTGAAATTTCATCCGTTCTCAAGGAATCCCGCCTTTTTAAGCCGTCAACCGATTTTGCCAAGCGCGCGCATTTTCACAACCCGTCTGCCTACAAAAAGCTTCGCGCACAAGCCGAGAAGAGACCGGATAAATTTTGGGCCGATCAAGCCAAGCACCTTTACTGGCAAAAACCGTTCAAGAAAGCTTTGGAATGGAAGTTTCCTTTCGCGAAGTGGTTTATTGGCGGCAAAATCAACGCTGCTGAAAATTGCCTCGACGTGCACCTCGGCAGCGAACGCCAAAACAAGGCCGCGATCATTTGGGAAGGCGAGCCGGGCGACGCCCGCACCCTCACTTACCTGCAGTTGTCGCTTGAAGTTAACAAACTCGCCAATGGACTGAAATCTCTCGGGGTTAAAAAAGGCGATGTCGTCGGAGTCTACATGGGAATGATCCCCGAAGCGGTGATCTCCATGCTCGCCTGTGCGCGTATCGGCGCCACTCACAACGTGGTCTTCGGCGGATTCTCGGGTGAAGCGCTTCGGGACCGGCTTAATAATTCAAAAGCAAAAGTCCTTCTCACGCAAGACGGGGCTTTCCGTCGGGGCTCGGCCTCGGCGCTCAAAGGCAACGTGCATTCGATCCTCGACCAGATTCCGACTCTCGAAAAAGCCGTTGTGCTAAAACGCACCAATCAAGATACGCCCATGAAGGATGGCCGCGATATTTGGTGGTCGGATCTTGTCGGTAAACAATCGGACTCGTGCAAAGCCGAAGCGCTCGATAGCGAACATCCGCTGTTCATCCTCTACACCAGCGGCTCAACCGGAAAACCAAAAGGCATTCTCCACACGACTGGCGGTTACCTCACCCAGGTCAAGTACACCACCCACTACACCTTTGATTTGCGTGATGAAGATATTTATTTTTGTACTGCCGATATCGGCTGGGTCACTGGTCATTCGTATGTCACCTACGGGCCACTGATGAACGGCGCGACCGTGTTCATGTATGAAGGCGCGCCAAACTATCCGGGACCGGACCGTTTTTGGTCGCTGATCGCAAAACACAAGATCTCGATCTTCTACACTGCTCCAACCGCGATTCGAGCATTCATGCGTTCGGGCGATGACCTTCCACGCAAGCATGACCTGACTTCGCTACGGCTCCTTGGCTCCGTCGGTGAGCCGATCAATCCGGAAGCATGGATGTGGTACCACGACGTCATCGGCGGCAAACACTGTCCGATCGTCGATACTTGGTGGCAAACCGAAACCGGCGCAATCATGGTCACTCCAATGCCGGGCGTGGTACCGACTAAACCGGGTACGGCGACACTTCCGATCCCTGGCATTCTTGCTGATGTCGTCGATCGCAATGGTAAATCCTGCAAAGCCAACGAAGGCGGCTTGCTCGTCGTAAAGCATCCTTGGCCGGCGATGCTCCGTACGGTGTTCGGCGACAAAGAGCGCTACACCAAAACGTATTGGGCGGATTTTAAGAAAAATAAATTTTACTTCTCGGGCGATGGCGCCCGCAAAGACAAAGATGGTTACATCTGGATCATGGGTCGAGTGGACGACGTGGTCAACGTGAGCGGACACCGCTTAGGCACGGCCGAGGTCGAGAGCGCGATCGTTTCAAATCATAAAGTGGCTGAGGCCGCAGTCGTCGCACGTCCAGACGAGCTCAAGGGCTCGGCGCTGGTGGCGTTTGTGACATTGAAAGCCGGCGCGAAGGCCGGTAACCCCGACCTCGATGCACTCAAGACCGAGCTCAAAAACTGGGTTGCGAAAGAAATCGGCCCGATCGCGAAACCGGACGACATTCGTTTTGCGGATGCGCTCCCAAAAACTCGTTCGGGCAAGATCATGCGTAGGCTGCTGCGCGAGATGGTGACTACCGGCAAAACCTCGGGCGATACCTCGACGCTCGAAGATTTCTCGGTACTCGAAAAATTGCGTCAAGACGAAGAATAAAAAATCTGGAATCCGGAATTCGGATTCTCACTTCATCTTAATCCTAAGAAACATTTAGATCACTGACTACCTTTTTTGGCGTCAGTCGATCCGCCGTAATCGGCGTCTGCAGTGAGCACGCTCTTATCGGTTTTGGCACCGTTTGGCCCGGCGCAAACCCAATTTGAAAAACTACGATTTTTACAGACACCGTTATTTGCCGAAGCGATGGTGCGCATCTCGGCTTTGAAAAGATTGTTCAGCTTGGTTGCCGCGTCCACCGCTGAAGTACCGAGAGCCTTGCAAAGATTCACAGTAGTACAACCGCCATCGTCGTTTCCTGGAACGGCTACTTCGATTTTTTTCTCTCCGGTGTTTTTCGTTACACCCTTAATTTTGCCTGCCACCTTCTGGTTTGGCAAAGCCATCTTCACGCTGGTGCCGGCAGTTTTACCCGCGTTCATCACGTCTACAGGATTACACTGCGCCTCACAAACCCACGAACCGGAATCTTTTGTAATTTCCTGTGCGTTCGAAACCGTTACCACGAACAAACATGCTAAAATGAAACTCAGATTTTTCATCTTGCTTCGACCCTTTCATAATTGAGGCGTTTGAGCTAACCTTCACTTATAATATCGCAGGCCACGGTAATAAATAAATAGTGATGAAGAGGTCGACAAAAATTACCATGCGAGCAAGCATACTCACCATCGGCGACGAACTCCTCATTGGACAGGTTTTAAACTCCAATGCCCAATGGATTGGCAGCAAATTGACGGATCTGGGCTTGAACGTGGCTCAGCAGCTCACCGTCGGAGATAATTCTAAAGCGATCACTGAGGCTCTCGATTATCTTCGGCCGCGATCCGATGTCATCTTAATCGGCGGCGGACTCGGCCCCACTCACGACGATATCACTCTCGAAGTGCTCTCCAAATATTTGAAGATGCCGCAGGAGTACGATCATGACTGGCTTGCACAAATGACCGGGTACTTTAAGTCGCGCAACCGCCCGATGGCCGAAAGCAACAAAAAGCAGGCATTGCTTTTGAAAGGCTCCACTCGCATCGACAACGACTGCGGAACCGCGGCCGGACAATACTTCACGAGCGATAAAGTCCAGTACTTCGTGTTCCCGGGTGTTCCGCACGAGATGAAGAGCATGATGGAGCGGTTCATCGCACCGACATTGCAAAAGCAGCTCACTAAAACCGGAGAGCACATCTTAAAGCAAACTCTCCTCACCACGGGCATTGGCGAGAGCATGCTCGCCGAGCGTTGCGATCCATTCGTGCAAAAGATCAAATCAATGCCAAACGTTTCGCTTTCGTTCCTCCCGAGTTCGATACTCGTTAAGCTGCGCTTGCAAATGACCGCGACCAAACATGAGCAGGATACCGAGTTCGATAAGCTTATTGACGAACTCAAAAACTGTTGCGGCAAAGATTTTTATGGCTTCGACCCGATCACGCTCGAAGAGATCGTGCTCAGCAAACTCAAGGCTGAGGGAGCAACCCTCGCCATCGCCGAAAGCTGCACCGGCGGGCTCGTCACTCACCGGCTCACGCAAGTTCCCGGCGCATCTTCGGTCTTAAAGGGCACGATTGTGCCCTACCAAACCGTTCTCAAACACGAGGAACTCGAAATTCCACCGCGCACGATCGACACTCACGGTGTCGTATCCGAGCAAGTGGCAAAAGCGATGGCCTGGGCGATCCAAAAAAAGTGGAGCACGACTTACGCGATCTCCACGACCGGATACCTCGGACCGAGTGGCGGTGACAAGTTTGCAAAAGTCGGCACCATCTGCCTGGGATTTGCAGGACCAAATGGAATGAGCGCAAAAACATTCTACATGGAAGCCAATCGCGAACGCGCCAAAGAACGCGCAGCTCAGGCCGCTCTCGATCTTCTTCGCCGTGAACTCAAGTCGTGACGCTTATTTCAAATACTCCAACGCCCATGGGTTTGAACAAATATCCCCGCAAGTTTAGGGAATATAGAAGTTTTTGCAGACGCAAAACGCCACCACATCCGTCTGCCGGACGTTTTTGGGGTTTAACTCTATGCATCATGCAATGGAAATTACATTAGATTACAAAACCGGTTATTTGGCACAACGCTTGCTGTTGAGAGCGGTAATGAATGCCAATGAGGGGGCAACACTATGAACCTAGTTCGAATCAAAAATATAATGTTATCGATTACCGCGGGCGCTTTGTTCGCAGTTTCGCTGTCAGCTTGTTCGGTGACGACAGTAGGAGGTGGCGGAGGTTACTCCGATCCCTACAAACGCGCATGGTACGACGTCTATGGCACTCAGTGCATTAGCTATGGGTATCCAATGTCCGGTTGTAATTTCTACGCAAGCGGATCAAAGATCCAATTAGGCGCGGACCCATACCACAATCAAGCCTACATGCAGCCAGGTCCTTGGACTTACACCGATTCTTACGGATACGCGGCCATTTATTACGGCTCTGCATGGCTGAGCCCAACCGGGATTCTCTATGATTCCTACGGAAACGCTTTGAACGAACTCGATCAAGCGGATGCTAACTCTGCCGACATCATCGCGATGGCTGCCGCTAAAGAGCAACAGATCACTGCGGCCGCAGGTAAGAAATTTGCGTCAGAATACGCTCTTGCTGAAGACAAAGGCATCGCAATCGCCGGAACGCTCCAAGACTGGGCGACCATCGGCAAAGATCGCTCAAGAACGGCACAAGATATGGCGGATATCGGCAAACGCCTCTATGGTGTCGATCCAACCAAAGCTCAAACCGCGATCATGAACGCGATGAAAGGCGATCAAGCGGGCCTCGTTGATCTCAACGTCGACGTCGCCGCTCACTGGGGCACCAGTCCTGAGACTTCGAAAGCGATTCTTTCGAAATGGTACAAGGACGAAATCGCCACCATCGGCGGCTTGAAACAATAACAAAAGTTGCTCGCTGGTCGACGCGAAGCCAATTTGACGCATAAAAATTTGGCACCTGAAATCCAATGGGTTTCAGGTGCTTTTTTCATTCTCGCTCTTTAAACTAAACTTATGGATCAAGCGAGAGAACTCCTTACTCAATTCACCGGACCGACCGGATATTTTTTGTTCTACACACTCATCGCGGCGTGTGGAATGGGGTTTCCCTGGAACTCGGACATCACACTGATCACCGCCTCGGTACTCGCCGCTCTCGGCTACTTCGATCTTAAAATTTTAATCGTCCTCGCTTTCCTCGCGATCATGACTGGCGACACGGTGATCTTTTTCGTCGGTCGGCGCTGGGGCAAGTCGCTTCTGAACATCGCGCCGTTCAAATGGATCTTCAAGCCAGAAAAAATCACGATGGCCGAAAACTTCATCAATACCAAGGGCGAAAAGTTTTTGTTTATCGTGCGTTTTCTTCCGCTGATCCGTACACCACTTTTTTTTGCGGCAGGAAGCTTGCAGGTAAACCCCCGCACGTTCTACATCATGGACGCAACCGCGACCCTCATCTATCTGCCCGTGCTCATGGGTGCGTCCTTTTACGCGAGCGAGAACATTGATCAAGTCGTCGCGACCCTCAAAAAATTCCAGTTTGGCCTGCTTGGCATCGTTATTCTCGCAGCGATTTACTTTACCTATCAACGCAGTCGTAAATCTCGCGAGAAGGGAACGCTCCTCGCATGAAACGCTTCCTAAAAAAGCACCTGTGGATGCTGTCCATCCCGTTTATCGCAACCGCGGCTTTGTTCCAGCTCACCTTTGACTTGGGCGAGCAAGGCAAGCTTCAAAACACCTTGTTGCGTGAAAAAATTTACCCGATCGCGCGTTCTTTGAACGGAACCATGACAAACATTAAATTCCGCGCACGCGGACCCGAACCCGTTAAAAACAATATCGTCATCGTCGACGCTGACGACGCCTCAGTCGAAATGCTCGGTCGTTGGCCTTGGCACCGCGAAGTGTACGGCAGCTTGATTCACACTTTGCTTTCGAAGATGAAGGTCAAGTATCTCGGACTCGACGTGGCCTTCTCGGAACCGGAAGAGCGGATTCCAGCCGAAGTGTACGACCTGATTCAAAAGAGTTCACCCCAGCTCCTGGAAGACGTGAGAAGCTTTGAGGGTGATCCGCTCCTTGCACAGGTGTTTTCAGCCTACAAAGACCGCATCGTTACCGGTGAATCCATGACCGTGGGCTTACAACCGGCCTACGCAACCAAAGACGAACTCGAAGCCGTCACCAGCATCGACAACAACAAGCGCATCGAAGAAATGGCGGGCAAATTCGCGCTCGCGGATGAAATCCCGTTATCGCTCGACGTGATCCAGAAATCACCGCTCATGTACATTATCGAGATGATCGCAAACATCCCTGTACTCCATGATGCGGCAAAGTATTCCGGTCTTTTCAATGCCCAGCCGGACCCGGACGGCTACATTCGCCGTTACCAACTCTTCATGATCAACGGTAAAAAAATTTACCCGTCGCTCGCGCTTCAGTTGGCGGCTCTCGCCAAACAAGACCAAATTAAAATCAATTTCACAAGCGACGCGCGCGTCGAGCGTATGTACTTTTCAAAGACTCCGGATGAGTCGATTCCCGTAACCAACTTAGGCTGCTTGGATCTGAACTTCCGTGGACCATCTCGTTCGTTCAAGTACATTTCTGCCGCGAAGGTGATGAGGGCAGCCGAAGATCCGGCGGAGACCGAGATTCACGATGCGCTTAGGGATGCGGTCGTTCTCTTCGGTGTCAGCGCTATCGGTCTTTACGATATGCGGGCGTTTCCGTTCGACACCAATACCGCCGGAGTCGAAGGTCATGCTACCGCTCTCGACAACTTGCTCTCAAACGACTCTCTCCGGTCTGCTACTGGCATTAAGTATGATTGGCTTCCGCTCGCGCTGATCATTGGTCTCGGTTTAATTTTCGCGGTTCTCTTCTCGCGCTTCGAAGCGGTCCCGAGCTTGCTTATCTTCATCGGCTTCGCGGGTATCTTCGGCGCGATCGACGTAAAAGTTTTATTCGAGCAGTATATCAACATCCCGACCGCGTTTTTGTTTTTGGAAACGGTGATGATCTTCATGTTCATCTTGGCGGTTCGTTACTGGATCGAGGAACAGGATAAAAAAGCCGTTCGCGACGTCTTCAGCCACTACCTCGCTCCATCGGTCGTCGATATGGTTTTGAAAGATCCGGAAGCCTTGCAAGTGGGCGGTGACCGTAAAGAGATCTCAATTCTCTTCTCGGATTTGGCGGGCTTCACCACCCTCTCCGAAGGTCTCGAACCTAAAGTACTCGCGCAGTTTTTGAACGAGTACCTCTCCGAGATGACTGACATCGTCTTCGAATACGGCGGCACCCTCGATAAATACATAGGCGACGCAGTAATGGCGTTCTGGGGAGCTCCGATCCACCAAAACGATCACGCAATTCGCGCATGCATGGCGGCAAAACGAATGCAAGAGCGCTTGCTTGAGATCGCTCCGATCTTCAAGGAAAAGTACGGCGTCGAAGTCGGCGTGCGGATCGGCGTAAACTCGGGCGTCGTGATCGTCGGCAACATGGGTTCCAAGAAGATTATGGAATATACCGTGATCGGCGACCACGTGAACTTGGCGTCACGTCTCGAGGGATTGAACAGCCTTTACGACACGAAAATTCTTACCTCACGCAACTCTCTCGAGATGATTTCCGAAGAAGATCGCAAAAAACTTCCGTATCGAATCATCGACTCAGTGAAGGTGAAGGGTAAAAACCAAGCAGTCGACATCATTCAAATCGCGGTCACGGACTTGCACGAATCCATTATCGAAATGTACTACCTCGGCCGGGACGCGTTTCGTCAACGTAATTGGGACGAGGCCGAGAAATTTTTTAAAAAATGTATAGAACTCCACGAAAAATACCACGGCTCGTCTGACACAGTGGCCGAAACTTTCTTGGAGCGCGTTGAAACCTACCGGATTACCCCTCCACCGGAAAAGTGGGATGGCACAGTTGAAATGAGGACGAAATAATATGGGCGCAAGAGAACTAAACCTAAAACCTCAGGACGTCTTGTTCGAAGAAGGCGACCAGTCCAAAAACCTCTACTTTGTAAAACAAGGCATGATCCGCATCTTCAAACGGAAAGCCGAAGGCAACATCGAAATCGATACCGTACGCGCGGGTCAGATCTTGGGCGAGCTCGCGTTCTTCGACGATCAGCCTCGCTCGGCCTCTTGCGAAGCGTTGACTTCAGTCACGGTGATCGAGATTTCGAAGACGGCTCTCGACGACGCGATGGCAAAGCTGCCGGAGTGGTTCGTTTCTTTGACCAAGACGATCACCTCGCGTCTGCGTACCGCAAACAACCGCATTCGCTTGCTCGAGTCGCTCTCGACTGAATACGAAACCGACAAGCACGGTAACCGTTCGCGTGAGTACGTGTTCGTCAATACTGCGGAGCTTTTGCGCTTTTGTACCGCCGCTCTCACCGTGGCTGCCCGTTACGGCAAACCTCTCGGCGCGGACAGCGCGCAGTTCGAATTCAGCGTGGGCATGCTCGAGCGTTTTGCCGGTATCCTGCAAGTGCCGGCAAGCAAGATCATCTCGCTGATCGAGCTCTTCAAAAAAGTCGAGATTTTTAAAGACGACCTCGTTCTCACCGACATCAAATTCCTGGATCAGATGATCCAGTTCTTGAACGAGCAAAACATTCTTGAGCCCAGCAAAAAGCGCACATTGAGCGAGCTCGGCTTTCAAGCGCTCTCGGCTCTGGTGAAAGCCCGCCCGGGCGCGGTGCCGGTCAACGACAAGTCTCAGAAAGTAAACATGGCGGCGCCACTTCGCGCGGCTAAGCTTCAGCCAAGCGCTTTGCAAGAGCTCTATGACCACCACTTCGTGGCGAGCATCATGATTGTTTCGTCGGAAGAGATTTGGGCCGAGTACGAGCCGATCAAAAATACCTTCGACTACCGTACGTTCTGGCTGTTGAATGAACTCGGAAAACTGAACGAGCAAAAACGCCAGAAATAAAGGAAAAGGTCACCCCGTACTTTTTGTTGAGAAACGCGTCATTGGCGTACGATTTGCTTAAGACAGTCATGTGCCTAGAAACAACTTAATTCGATCCGATTTCTATCCATACCACGTTACAGCCAGAACCAATGCTAGAGCCTTGTTTCCATTGTCGATGGAGACGATATGGGAAATTATCTCCTTGGAGTGCCTTTCGATTTCAATCAAACGAGAGTCCGAAATCCAAGCATTCGTTCTGATGCCGAATCATTTTCATATGATCATTACTGTTCCCACTTTTGACCTAGGACAAGTGATGAATCCATTCATGAGAAACATCACTAAAGACATCCATGGAATTACGGGACTATGCGGTCATGTTTTCGGCGGGCCTTATCACTGGACCCATATCAATAATTCACACTACTACAACACGGTATTAAAATATGTTTATCGAAATCCAGTTCGAGCTCGGCTATGCCAAAAAGTAGAAAACTATCGATTCAGTACTTACTCCGGCCTGGTCGGAAACTCGCCACTGCCGTTTCCAATCAGTTACACGCGCGCAGGCATGGAACGTCGCCTACCTTCAATCGAGCCCCACAAATGGATGGAATGGCTAAATCGACCGTTTGCCAGTGAAACAGAAAATCACATCCGATTCGCGCTGAAAAAGACTGTGTTCAAGCCACCACTAAATTTAAACACGAGAAAAATCGCAGAACTCGACGACAAATTTTGACGCAAGTTTCAACAAAAAGTACGGGGTGACCTTTTACTTTTAGTCTTTGATCGTAATGAAGCTTTCGATCTTATGCTTCGCGTGCAGATCTTTGCCGGTTTTATCGGCGAGTGCTTTCCTGGTAAAACCAGGGATCACGACGCGGTAACGGGTTTGACCGTTCACTTCGGCGGTCCGGATTTCGGTATGGAGCGCGCGCAGAGCAAGCGCCTTAATCCTTAATTGAGCTTCTTTCTTGCTTGGATATGAGCCTAATTGAATCGCGTATTTTTTCGCGGCAGCGACTACCGGCGCTGACTCTGGATTCGCGGTCTCAGGCTTTGGTTCAACTTTTTTATCAGTCGGAAGATCCACTTGCTTCGGTGATTCGAGCTTTACGTTCGTCTGCTTCAATTCCTCTTTGGTCGCTTCTTTGATCGACTCTTCTGTCGCACCACCCGAGTGTTGGGCGCCCTGTTCGAGAGCTTCGCGCGGAGGTATGACTTCCGAACCTTCTTCCAATTTTCCGGCGGTCTCGTGAGACTCTTCACCTAAGCCGATGCTCGGAAGTTTTTTACCGTAATGCAGACCGAGCGTGAAAAAAAAACCCATTGAGATCAAGGCCAGAAGCCCGATCACGGTCAGCTCTTTCCACGTGAAGATGAAGAACTTTTCGGATCTTTGCATGTCTATATCAGTCTGGCATAGCTGGCCTGAAACTTGAAGTGTCAATATTCAATCGGAGGAATGTATGAATCAGACAAAACTAAACGAGAGCGGCCAGGGCATGAGCGAGTACCTCATTCTGGTGATGCTCATTGCCATTGCGTCCATTGCAGCTACCCGCACGGTAGGAAAGAGCGTCTACAACAAACTCGACCAAATCCATGACAGTCTCGAGACGGTGACAATTGAAAGCGTGCAGAAGAAGTGAGCGCGGTCAGGTCACGGTCGAGTTTCTGACTGTCTTTGGGCTACTCGTGTTGCCCTTCGCGGTTTCGGCCGGACTCTACTACCGTCTGAACTGGGAGAAATCAAAATGCGTCCATCAAAGTTTCAACGAAGCGCGAGAACATCTCATTGCCACTCGACAGACAGCCTCAATTCAAAAATCGTGTCAACAAACCCAGGAACGCCTGACGCTGGTACCACTCGAAACACTCGACGCCAACAAAGGCGGACTCGACCTTCGCGACTTTCAGATGGAGGTTTCACGCTCCTCGGCCCAGTTCTCGTCCTTGCAGTCACCTTCTGCGGCGCCGGACTAATCAAAGTCAGGCGAGCGATCGAACACCGAACTGAGAGACAAGTCCTTCTTGATCGCAACACCGGGGAGGCCGCGCTACTCCTAAGGGCGGCGCTCATCACTCTCCAAGCTTCGTATCAACGGCTCGATCGATACCGAGTCATCACGCTTTCGCTTTGCCCGGCAACCCCGAGTTGTCCGACCGCTCTTCAAGCCTTCAAGATCGCGGCTATGACCGAGCGGCTCATCGAAGAGTCGGTCCGACTAAAGTGGAACGAGCAGCGCCTAAAATTCATGAGCGACTATCCCGACTTTAATTTTCAAACAGCCGCAGGCGACACTACTGATCTTACGATAAAATGGACGGCTCAGTTTGAAGCACGCGTAAACCCAGAATACCGGTTAGATGGCTGGGACGGAAATCTCATTTCTCAATCTACTGTCGGGAGGGTCGGTCATGGGTGGTCGGTGGCGTGGACGCGATAACAATAAAGGAATGATTACCCTCGAGGTGTGTTTATGGATTTTTCTCGGTTTCATTACGGTCGTTCTTTACTCGCGTCTATCCGACAAAAGTTATCTCCACATCGCGACGACGATCAAGCTTCAACACCAGACCCTCAGAAATTAAAAATCCTTCATGGTGGATGTTTGGTGGCGATCTCGTTGGTGCTCGCTTGGTTTACCCAACAATCGGTTGCGGAGCAAAGCGTACTTGAGCATCTCTCCGGGCATTGGCCCTCTCGCCAAGTCTGGGATGGTTCCCTTCAAAAGCTAGGCTTCCAACTTCAAAAGGATAGCAACTTAAAATTCAAAATCGCCCAAACTCTTGTGCCCACCCTCGGTGCCAAACCCGGCATCTGGCTTAGCGACGACCATTGTTTGATCTACCTCACCGCCTCGCCCCTAAATACCTCCAGCGAGCTTTGGAACTGTACCCCAACCCCGAATCCACCCAAACGATGGATATATCTGGGCTCAGGGCTCCTGGGCTTTCAAAAAATCCCGTCTGCACCTGTAAAAACACATAAAAATTCCAATACATTTGACCCCATGGAGATCCGATACTAGACTGCCCCCCATGATCCAAAAACAAACTCGTCCTATTCTGACCGTTGGTTCGATGGCTTTTGATTCCGTTCGTACACCATCCGGCAAGGCCGATAACGTTCTCGGCGGATCAGCCAATTACTTCTCCCTCGCCGCATCGTTCTTTACCCAAACCAAGTTGATCGCGGTCGTGGGCGAAGATTTTCCAAAGGACCATCTTAAATTCCTTTCGGAGAAAGGCATAGACATATCCGGCGTCCAAGTCGTTAAAGGCAAAACCTTTCACTGGGCCGGTGAGTATGACGGCAACATGAACGAAGCGAAGACTCTGACTACAGCGCTTAACGTTTTTGAGCATTTCGATCCGAAGCTTCCGGTCACTCACGTCGAGTGCCCGGTCGTATTCCTTGCCAACATCGATCCGGTCCTCCAGCAAAACGTCCTCGACCAAATGAAACACCACGAACTCGTCGCTCTCGACTCCATGAACTTTTGGATCATGAGCAAACTCGACGAACTCAAAAAGACCTTGAAACGCGTCGACATCATTTGCATCAACGAAAAAGAAGCTTTCCTCCTCACCGAAGAGAAGAGCCTTGAGAAAGCCGTTAAAAAAATCCAAGCAATGGGCCCGTCAAACGTCGTCGTCAAACGCGGCGAGTACGGCTCGGCACTCTTTACTCCAACCGGCGCGTTCCTCGCTCCTGCCTTTTTGGTCGACGAAGTCGTCGATCCGACAGGCGCAGGCGACAGCTTTGCGGGCGCGTTCATCGGCTACCTTGCCGAAAACGGCGCAACTCGCTCGATGATCAAATCCGATCCGGCAGGCTGGGATCAACTCATTCGCCGCGCGGTCATTCACGGTACCGTCATGGCGAGCTTCACCATTCAAGACTTCAGTATCGGTCGCTTGAAGACTCTTAAAAAAGAAGAGCTCATGCACCGTAAAGAACGTCTCATGAAAATGATCAGCGTCGGCTAATATGTCGAATAACCAGCTCCTGAAGTTCGCTTTTATCTTTAGCGCACTCTCATTCGGGATCTGCTTATTGACTTACTCGCTACTCAAGCGCCGGCTCAAACTCGAAAAGAAAAAGAGTTTCTGGCTCCTGATGACTTTTACCGGTATTGCGATCCTGATGATATCGGGTCCGCTCGCTTATCGTTATGGGCAAGCCAGCATCGAAAATATCGGTCAGCAAGCGCTCCAATTCGCTCAATACTTTTTAATGGGCTGGGTGGCGATGACGCTTCTCACTTTCTTTGCACTCGAAGTCGTCCAGTCGTTTCTTGGAATCCTGGCGATTCCGTTTAAAGGCGAGAAACGCATTTTCCTCACCGAAGGCGTGACGAAAGGCCTCATCGCCGCGACGAGTGCGGCAACTCTGGGAGGCTACCTCCAAGCGAGCGCAAAGCCACGCATCGACAAAGTCGAAGTCAAACTCCCGATGCTTCCTAAATCCTTCGATGGGTTCACGATGACGCAAATCTCGGATGTGCACATCGGGCCTCTCCTTCATAAAGAATTTTTGAGCGGAGTCGTTGACGACATTCTTGCGCTCGATCCCGACGTAATCCTGATCTCGGGCGACCTCGTTGACGGAACAGTTGAGCAGCTCAAGCAGCAGGTTGAGCCGCTTAGACGCCTGAAAGCGCGCGAAGGTGTCTACTTTTGTACAGGAAATCATGAATACTACTCAGGCGCTGAGGAATGGCTCGCTCATCTGGAAGAAATGGGTATTCACACTTTCCGCAATTCGAATACCGTCTTTACTCGCGGTAACGACAAGATTTTGCTCGGTGGTGTTTACGATTTCACCGGCGGGCGCTACCTCGACAGCCATATCTCGGATCCGGTCAAGGCTGCGATCACCGGAGAGAACGTGAGCTGCAAAATTTTGATGGCTCATAATCCATTCAGCACTACCGTCGCCGCGACCGCAGATTGGAACTACCAAGTATCGGGCCACACGCACGCAGGTCAGTTCTATCCGTTTGCATTCCTCGTGAAACTCGCCCTCAAATACAGCGAAGGCCTGTACCAAGTGAACGACAAAATGCAATTGTATGTAAATCGCGGCACCGGATTTTGGGGGCCGCCGAATCGCTTAGGCAAGCCGAGCGAGATCACTCACCACATTTTAAGAAGTACATAGTTCCTCGGTGATCAGTCGATGAACAAGTTACTTTCCGAAAAATCGATTTTTACCGATGACGAGTGCGCATAAATTATTTTTTAAGATGCCAATCCTTATCCACGATAAGACGCGCCCCGCGGCTGAAAGTCAAATAAGACCAAACCCATTGCATGAGGACGAAGAGACGGTTTTTAAACCCGATCAAATAATAGATATGGATAAAGAGCCATCCTACCCAGGCGATGAAACCACCGATTTTGATTCCTCCCGATTGCATGACGGCGCGACTACGTCCGATCGTCGCCATGGAGCCCTTGTCGAGATAGGTAAATGTTTCGGTCGGCGCACCTTGAATCAGTCTCTCGATATTGCGAGCGGCATGGCGCCCCTGTTGCATGGCTACCGGAGCGAGCCCCGGCAAGGGCTTGCCAGTCTCCGGATCTTTAAAGTTTGCCTGGTCGCCGAGAACAAAAATATTTTTAAATTTAGCGAGCGTAAGATCCGGCTGGACGATCACTCGACCCGCAGGATCAAGATCAGTACCGAGCGTCTTGCCTAACGCGGACGGCGCTACTCCTGCCGCCCAAACCACGGTACGCGACGGGATGGTCTCATGCGTGAGTTTTACGCCTTGAGCCTCAATACCCTCGACTCGAGTATTGAGACGCACTTCCACGCCAAGTTCCTGCAAATCAGCAAATGCCCGTACCGACAACGACGGATCCATGCCTGCAAGCAAGCGCGGACCGGCTTCAATCAATAATATCCGCGAAGCTCCCGGTTCGAAGCGCCGATACTCGCCTTTAACCGTATTGCGGGCAAGCTCCGAAATTGCTCCAGCCATCTCGACGCCTGTTGGACCCCCACCGACAACTACAAATGTCGTCCAAGGTGCAACCGCTGCGACCGTTGATGATTTCTCCGCTTCTTCAAACGACGACAAGATCCGGCGACGAATCTCGGTCGCCTGTTCCAAAGTTTTTAGTCCGGGCGCGAACTCTTCCCAATCATCGCGGCCAAAGTAGCTGTGGCTCGCTCCGCACGCGACAATCAAGTAGTCGTAAGGGTAAACACTCGCCCGACCCCTTACTAAGTTGGCAGCACCATCAACCGCGACAACTTCATCGAGCACAACTTGAACGTTCCGCTCTTTAAAAAGCGCGCGGATTGGCATCGCGATGTCCGCAGGCGAGAGCCCTGCAGTGGCGACCTGATAAAGCAACGGTTGAAAGAGATGGTGATTGCGGCGATCGATGATGGTGACCTGAATGGGTTCACCGTCGCGACCCTTCATCCGGCAAAGTTTCTTCGCAGCGTTTATCCCTGCGAATCCTCCGCCGACGACAACCACCGTCGTATTACCACCGACGGCCGGTTTCATTCAGTCGTTTCGCCTGAATCCAGGTAAAAAGTTTGGGAGTCGTCGTTATAGCCGAAGAGTTCGGCGTACCGGCCCCAGTTGACAAGAGTGCTGAATGACGACTCGGCATCTTCGTTTGGGATGAGTTCCGCGAGTTTTTCCAAAACTTCTTCGCGAGTCACTTCGTGATCGACGGTTTCTTTGAGATAATCGCGAACCGATTTAAAAACAGGGAGTGTTTCGAGTTTGCAGCGGATCAGTTCTTTGCGCTCCGGAATTGATGCATCGATAATTTTGAGACCCGGACCTTCAACAACCACGTCGCCGCCCGGCGTGTGCACAAGGCCCAAAAGCTCGGCCGCTTTAATTACGGTGAGGGTCTCCCCCAACTCCATCGAAAGCTCGGCTGCGAGCTTATAGATGTCGTCGCGTCCGCCTTTGCTGATGAGCAGCTCCACCAGACCTAAGATCTGGCTAATTCCAATTTCGGGGAGTGTATTTGTTTGAGACCCCTTGGGCCCCTCCGGTGAGTTCATAATCCTGTCTTTCCCCTATGTTTAATCAAATTTTACCCGTCTGTTAAGCAAGAAGTGAGAACACTCGATCCACATATTCAATGAACCCCTTGTCCCTTTTTTTTCTAGGACGCGGCAGGTCAATGCGAATATCGCCTACGATGCGTCCTGGACGGTTTGAAAGCACAATAATTCGGTCGGAGAGCTCAATGGCCTCTTCGATATTATGGGTGACCATAATCATCGTGTTCACGACGTTGTCACGATCGCTCCAAATGTCGAGCAATTCGTTCCGTAAGTTAATCGAGGTTAACACGTCGAGAGACGAGAACGGCTCATCCATCAAAAGCAGCGACGGCTCGATCGCGAGCGCTCTCGCAAGGCCTACGCGTTGTTTCATCCCGCCCGACAACTCGCGCGGGTAGGCTTCTTCGTAACCTTCCAAACCCACCTTCGTGGTGTACATCCGCACGCGTTCACTCCGTAACACCGGGTCTTTGGTACGCGCTTCAAGACCGAGTTCGATATTTTGGCTAACGGTGAGCCACGGGAGTAGTCCGAAGTTCTGGAACACCATCGCGGTCTCGTAGTTGATTCCGCGCATTTGTTTTCCCTGATATAAAACTTTGCCTTCGTTCGGATGCAAAAGTCCGTTCATCAAGCGCAAAAGCGTCGACTTACCCGCGCCAGACGGACCGACGATCGTAATAAACTCACCCTCGACGGCCTTGAAAGAAATGTCTTGAAGCACGGTCACGTCACCTTGCGGAAGAGTGAATCGCTTCGTGACGTGATCGAGTTCAATCAATGTTTGAGGTTGTTCTGTCATTTGTGATCCGTTACCCGGCCAGCTTATACTTTTCTAAGTCTCTTTGATAGAGCGGTTGCCACATCAAAAGGTTAAAAAACAAAATCCAGGCGACCATCGTAATCACGCAGAGAGTAATCGACTTGCCGTCACCCAGCTCATAAACCGAACGCGATAACAGAGCACCCAAGCCTTTGACCTGAAGCACTTGGTCTTTCACGCTCATGTATTCCGACACGACGAGCGCATTCCATCCCCCACCCCAGGCTGTAATCGCCCCGGTCACGAGCGCCGGACGGATCGAAGGGAAAACAAGACGCTTAAATGTCTCAAACTTAGAAAGGCCAAACGAGCGGGTGGCATCGATCAAATCAGACGGAATCGTCGCCACGCCACCGATCGCATTAAAGAGTACGTACCACTGAATCCCAAACGTGAGCAGGATCAAAGTTGCCATATCCATCCCGCCGCCGAGCTTACGAACGCCGATGAGGACGATGAGCGGGAACAGCGCCGTCGCCGGAAGCGAAGCCCCGAGTTGCGCTACGGTGGTCAGCAAATTGCGGAGGCGCGGGCGGTTCCACGTAAAATAAACGAGCGGCAAAATCCACATGAACGAAATCGCAAGCGCCAGGGCAATCCGGCCGGTGGAATACAAAATCGCCATCGGAATCTCGTTGATGACCGAAGGCATCGGCCCGCGAAACGAGTTCCAGGTGTAGAACGCGCCGAAGACGATGAGGAATCCGAGCGCGAAGTACCCCACCGCCATCCGGATCGTCGCCGTCCGCTCGATCAAAGGTTCGACCGGCTTTGAAACTTCACGCCACACTCCCGTGCAAATCGCATACGGCAAGTCCCACACAAGCGGAAAAATCACCTCTTGAAATGTCCAGCGCACCGGAAAGCTCAGCGCCTGAAACATTCTCATGATCGGATCGATGATAAATGACAAGCGCGAAGCGATCGTCTTCGGAAGATCGAGGAAAATACCCAAGTCTTCTTCGTCCTGGTTGGCGGTCACGTCCTGACGAAACCGTTGTGCCCAATTGAGCGCCGGACGCCAGATAAAAAGATCCATCACGAGAATCACCGTCGCGAGTGCAGCAAGACCCCAGAGCACGAGTTCAAGCTTCTCGTCTTCTGCCGCACGTGCAAGAAAGCTACCGATGCCCGGTAAATTGTATTTGACCGGACCGACTGCGATGATCTCACACGCCACCAAGAAGAACCAGCCGTTCGACCAGGAAAGAATGGAGTTGTACACCACGCGCGGAATCGACGCTGGAAGGTAAAGTCGGAAAAACCGGCGACTCTGCGAGAGCCCGTAACTTGAAACCGCTTCGCTGTTTTCAGGTGGGATCGCCTTGACTGACTCATAAACCGAGAAGGCGATGTTCCAGGCTTGCGAAGTAAAAATCAAAAACGACGCCGCCATCTCGACACCGATGCGATGCCCGTGCGAGATACCGATAAAGAAAGTAATCGCGGGCGGGAAAAACGCGACGACCGGAACCGACTGTAGAATATCGAGGACCGGGAGAATAAGGCGCTCACCCGTGTGGGTGGTCCCCGCGAGCGTTCCAAAAATAAACGCAAAAAGCAGCGATGCGATGTAAGACGTTAACATCCGCATGAAAGAAAGCAAGATCGCACCCGGAAGGTCCGGCAAAAAAACCGTCTCCGCCTTGAGCTCGGACAAATGGACGCCTCCGCGATAGATGCCAATCATCGCGATGACTAGTCCTAAAAAAAGTACCAAATAAATGACGCTATTTTTAGTTCGCTCAAGTACGGAACGTGGAACAAGTGCCATAAGCTTTCTTTTTATTGATACAATATCGGGTATGAACTTGCACTCGCTTTTGGCCCTGGTCGCCGCGATTTTTGCTTTTCAGCCGTGGGCCAGCGCGACGAGTTTCGCGCTTCAAAAATTCAGCACGTTTGTCAACGAGAGTCCTTTCATCGCGAGGGGCGAGATCCATAACATTTTCGTCGAAAACGGAATCACCGCCGACGGTCAAAAAACGATCTACACCTATGCGACTTTCGAGATCAAAGAGGTATTCAAAGGCAATCTATCCATGACCGAAGTAAAGATTCGCAAGTCCGGTGGCACCAAAGATGGCTTTACGCTTGAAGTCCCGGGCTCACCCGAATTCGCTACGGGCGAAGACGCGGTTCTATTCTTAGGCCAGCCCCAGGAGGATCAAAGTTACGAGGTTGCATCCATGGAGCTCGGTAAATTCGGAGTTGAACCCACCGGAGATGATTTTAAACTCACGGGCGGACTCCTCGGGTACTCGGCCGAATCCAAACCCGGCCCAAGCGCCAGTGAGAGCGACCGTCAGATTTATGCTGAAAACTCGAAAACCTGGACTCTTTCGCAACTTCGGGCTTTAACGCGAGACGAAGTCTCGGTGGGAACCACAAGTGCCACTACTCAGAGCGCACCCGCCAATGGTGAGGCTCAAAAGCACAACTCTGCGGTCGGTCAAACCGACGCACCCTCCACTGCCGACGCCGATCACGGACAGATTGCAGCCGAACCCAACGACAAAGTAAAACACGCAACGGCCACCATGAAGTATGTCGTTGGGGCACTCATCGCGTTTGGGATCTTTTTCTTTTTTAAAAAACGCGGATAACGTACAATTTCCTTATGAACCTTAAAATCAAAACCAGTCTCTTTTTAATCGCTCTCGGATTGGCTCTCACACTCCAGGCTCGCGCTCAATTCGACGACTCGGGTTTCAAGCAAGCCTTGAAAGTAAAAAAGGGAGCCTACATCAGTGACGGCTCTTTCACAGGCGGCGACCGTGCTCATTCCGATTTTAGAGTTCAAAACATCCGCATCGCCTCAAACCCTGCCGGCTATGACCGCGTCGTCGTGGATTTTGCCGGTAACGACTTAGGCGAAAAATCCAGGCTCGCTCGCCCTCCTTATTACATGGTCGACATCGACCACCTCAATAAGCGAGTCAACATCACGGTTTACGGTAAACCAAAGCTCGATTTCTCGACCCAAGCCACTCTACAGTCGGCCAAAAAAACCAAAGTTTTGGCCAAGGTGGACTTCATTCCGATGGTCAATAACGATCGCTGGACCTTCACTCTCGAAGGCAAAAGCGCACTGAAGGCCGAGGTTTTCGACCTCTCCGAGCCCGCTCGACTCATCATCGACCTAAAGAATTAGAATAGTACATACTACCCAAACCTAACCAAATATCGTAAACTTTTCTTAATACTTATGGAGATCCCATGGCATGACTGTGTCGCCGGGGAACGAGGTTTTCGAGATCGTCCAAGAGCCTTCCATCAGGCGATGACCTATAAAAAACTTTTAAAAGTCGCCTGATCTGTTCAAAATAGGTATCTGAGGCGCAGACGCTATGGCAGCTACGGTTTCGGCAAAGCATATCGCAATCATCGGCATGGGTAAAATGGGCGAAGCGATCGCTCAAGGACTCATGGAATCCAAACTCGCATCCCAATATAAAATTACCGGGACCACGCGATCGGAAGAATCCTCGAAAGAAGTCCACGACTCCCTGAAAATTTCTTGTTCGACCGATAACTCGGCGGCGATCAAAGGAGCCGACATTGTATTGCTTGCGATCAAGCCTCATCAAGTCGAAGCCGTGCTCCAAACCAATCAAAAAAACTTTCGTTCTGACCAACTCATTCTCTCGATCTGTGCCGCAATCTCGACTGACCAAATCTCGGAATGGAGCGGTGGAAAAGCAGCCGTCATCCGCTCGATGCCCAACACGCCTTGCTTGATCAAAAACGGCGTCACCGCGATCTGCAAAGGTCCGCGCTGTGAAGACTCTCACCTGCGCGAAGCTGAAAAGATTTTTAAAGAACTCGGTGAAGTCACCATTCTCGAAGAAAGCCTGTTCGACGGCGTCACTGGCCTTAGTGGTTGCGGGCCCGCTTACATTTACCTGATGATCGAAGCCTTAAGCGAAGCTGGCGTGAAGGTCGGGATCTCTCGCAAACAGGCGACAATGCTTGCGGCCCAAACTATGATGGGTGCCGCGAAGATGGTGCTTGACCGCGGTGAGCACCCTGCCTCATTGAAAGACGAAGTCACTACTCCAGCAGGCTGTACGATCGACGGCCTAATGGCTCTCGAAGAAGGCCGCTTGCGCGTGACGCTTATCAAGGCCGTCCTCGCGGCCACTCGCCGTAGTCAGCGCATGCGCTTCGCAAAATAGGCCGCGAAGCCATCAATCCCTACAACTTAGTGTTGTAGTTGATCATGAAAAAAGTCTGTTGCAAGAACGAAGGCTTGTTTTCAAGATCGGCGTTGTTGGGTGCCGTATAGGTACGAACGGTGCCCGAAGTATTGTTATCGATTTGCGAGCTCGATGAGATCAAGTACTTGTTGCCGATCATGAAACCAAAATTATCTTGGCGCTCTTTGAACGGAAAAAACTTGAATCCTGTGCGGAAAAACATCATCTGCACGTCCGGCTCCTTGCGATAATTGTAATGGACAAACTCGGTCTCGGCATAGACTCGGTAGAAAATATTGAACACATATTCCAAATTGACTTGTGCCGCTGAAGCGATCACGTCGTCGCCGTAGGACATGATGTCCATAAAGTTAGTAAAAGGCTTGTCGTTTTGCTCGTAGCTCACGTAGTTGTGTTGCACATTCCCGGCAAGGTCACCCATGATGTGCGGACCGTAATAACGGATTTGCGGCTTTAACAGGTAGTGGAATCCGGCTTCGCGAGGATCTCCAAGCCAGTTATCGTAGGAAACAAAGCTCATGCCCGCCCAGGTATTTTGGTTTGCGGCGGCCTCAACCCCGTAAGTCCAATATTTGTCGATCTTACGTTTGGAGTAGATCGACCAGGTAAATTCCGGAGGCTGGATTGCAGCGGCGGTTTCCTGAATATACGCAGTCGCACCGACAATGCCGTCCCAGAAAGAAAAATCGAGAGCGGCAACGCCACCGTCGAGACGCCAACTCCCCGTGCCGTCAACCATCAATGCCGCCGCAAACCCCCCCCGGCGAGCCATGATGTATCCGCCCATTGTGTCTTTTTGCTCGATGAAGAGACCGGTACCGACAGTGAGGCGACCGATGTCGCTTAAACGTGTTTCCCAATCAAACCCGGCCAATTCTTCACGATAAGTGAGGGCCAGGAGAGGAACAAACATCGCGTTGTACACCGGACCGTTACTCGATGTCCCTTGCGTGATCAGGGTCTTTAAATTGATCGAAAGTTTTTCGACCGGTTTGAACTCGGCTCGGGCCGTAAGCCAGTAACCGTTACCGTGATAGAAGTCCCATTTGTAGTAGAGAAAATTGTCGCCACCGACAAAAGTGGGTTTGAAGAAATCGGCATCGAGTGCCAGCGAGTAATGCGAGTTACGCGGGAGGATTCGATACGGGTTATCCCGAACTTCCTCAGCCAAATTCTGGTTGGGAGTGTAATCAACGTAAGCTTGCGATGTGAGAGAAAAGAGAACCGCGGAAAGTACTACAAGAAAAGTGATCCTCACGCCATCCCCCATTAGCAGTGCTATTCACAACATAGTGTCCGGATTGTTCCGACAATTTTTACAACTCGCCTGGAAGAGGAGCTTCGTCCTCGCCTTTGTAGACCGGATTTACTTTGCCGGTTGCGATTTCACGAAGTGAAGTCACGATCGTGCGGTTTTTGCACTTTACGATCGGATCCGCGCCCTTAAAGAGTTGACGTGAGCGACGAGTAGCAAGATGGATCAGTTCATACATGTTTTCGACGTAGTCCAAACAATCTTCAATCGTCACGCGTGCCATAGGTACCCTCTTTAAATAAATTGCTGTAATGACAGTCTGTTTTACTCAATTTGAGGGGCACTTGTCTAGGAGTTTCTCAAAAGTAACTGATTAAAAAACTCTGGATAACGCCTTGGGCTAGCGACCGCCTTTGAACCCGATGATATTGAGCATCGTATTCCGGCTAAAACCCGGAGTATTGCGCGCAATACGGACGGTCTTAGTGGAATCGCTTACGCCGATGGCACCAAGCTCCTTCTTGCCGTTATCGGACTCGAAGAGCCAGTCGGCTTCTAGAACAGTCTCGCCGCCTGTACTTTGAAAGAAGCTTTGAACCTTTCCACCGATCTCCACTGAGCCCGGAGCCTCGCTGGTATAGGTCTCAGCACCGGTACAGTCCTGAGCCGCGTACATCTTACGCTCGAGTTTAACCTTCAGGCTGTTCGCAGGAGCGCCGTCGACTTTAGCGAAAGCGATGGAGTCGCGTGCAAAACCCGAGTGACCGTTGTCCTGGGTCTGTACACAATCAGTTACGAACGTATTTCCGATCAATAGAGCGATAAGTGCTGCAAGTTCCATAGTGCGCGCTTTATATTTCAATTATTTAAAACTGTCAATAAAAAGCATTCAATATATGACCAGAACGGTAGCGAACACTTCGTTCTATAAACCGTATTAAAAAACGTCTAACTCGCGCATAAAGCCCTACGAGGAGAGAAGAGATATTTTTTAAAGATTGTTACCGCAGCTTGTTTTTGTTCTATTTTTGCAACGTCGGTTTTAGCGACAAAGGGCCTTGCGACGGCATCTTCAGTATCAACTAAAACGCAAACCCCAATCGTACAGCCGCGTAGAAAATCTGCAAGTTTCCGAGCTTGGAGAACCCGTCTTCGACTTCTCTCTTGAAGGTCTGATACTGCTGAGTCGCCTGAACCTGCGCCAAATAACTCTGCATCGAGGGATCGGTGATCGATAAATCAAGCGTGCTCGTTCCGCCGAAACCCAGTTGCTCGCCAAACTCAAGACCGAAGAGGACTGGGCCGATTTCCCACAACCATCCAACGTGCGGAGTAAGATAAAGGTTGTTGATCCCGACCGCAACCAATGTCGGAACAGGCTGACCGCTCACGTCAATAGTCTGCGCACCTGAGCCTTTTACGTTTTGAAACCCGAGAGCGGCGCCCAAGAAAAACCCACCTGAGAAAGGATGCCAACGCCCACGAACATCGAAGTTAAAACTTGAGATTCCGACCTGGCTTGAACCCGAGGTGAAGTTGATCGTCGGAATCACGCCAAGTCCCACGCCCCACGACCATCCGGCGCTTTTATGAAGGCGTTCATAGGTGATGCCGTAAATATGCGGAAAATTAATGCCGACGTCGACACCTTGACTAACACTACCCGAAGATTCGGCTCGTGCCGGCAAAGCGACCGTCAGCAACAACATCCACACAAAAAACTTTTTCATCGGTTTCTCCTCTTCATCGCTTGGTCGATCTCGCGATTCTGACTCCTCTTTTTATCATCGGCGCGTTTGTCGCCCTTCTTTTTGCCTTTAGCGACGGCCACCTCGACTTTGGCGCGGCCTTTTACGAAATACATGCGAGTAGCAACGATCGTTTTGCCGTCTTGGGTGAGGTAACCGAACATCCTTCGAATTTGATGCGCGTGCAACAACAGCTTCCGGCGGCGACGGGGTTCGTGGTTCCAGATGTTTCCGTGCGAATACGGACCGATGTGAAGATTGACAAGCCAAGCTTCAAGTCGTCCGCTGCGATTTTTCGTCACTTCGACGAACGATTCTTTCAAGTTCGGGGCCGAGTTGCGAATACTTTTGATCTCGGTGCCTTGAAGCACGATGCCGGCCTCGACGAACTCCTCGAGAAAGTAATCGCCTCGTGCGCTGGAATTGCTGGAAATGAGTTTTTGTCCCGTAGTCTCGGCCATGATCGGTTCCTACGGTGCGATGACCGGTTCTTCATGATGGGGAGCAGCCACACCCAAGCTCAAAATCAGCTTGAACGCTTCATCGACCTTGAGTCCGCTTTCTTTGACTTCGCTCTCACGCACCATCAAATGGAACCCGGATGTCGGGTTCGGAACGGTCGGAACAAACACACTGATATATCCTTGAGGGATCCCTTTGAAGTCGGCATCGCCCGTGACGAAAGCGACCGCCCACACTTCCTTGCGCGGATACTCGATAAACACAACGCGGTTGAATTGCTTGCCGCCGCTGCTCGAGATCGCGCTAAAGAGCTGATCAAGCGAGCTGTAGATGGCGCCAAAGAACGGAATTTTTTCGATCCCCTCTTTGAGCCATTGAAAAAGCTTGCGTCCGAAGTAGAGGCGCGAAAAGAATCCGACACTCGAAATAACGAAGATCCCGCCGAAGATGATCCCGAACATGATCAAGAGCCGGACGAACGCGACGACCAGTCCGCCGAAGTCTTCGAAGAACCAATGAAGCGGAACGTTTTCGATCCAGCTGAGGAGACCACCGAAGATCCACTGAAACACGATGCCGACGATGAGGATCGGCGCCAAGACGAGAAGCCCCGAAAGAAAGTGTTCCTTGATAATATTCTGCAGCTTCGCCAGTTTCATATTTCAGATTAAAACGGGACGACCAATTTCGCTCCACCACCGATCAAAAACCCTGATGTAGTGTAGCCCGGTCCCCCAATATCGCCTGAAGACAATTTTACCACAGTTTGAGCCACAAGTTGCGAAACCTGCAAATCCGCACCCCACTCCCAGCCATTTTTGAGCACGAACGTCGCTCCAAACCAGAAATCGTGCCTCGGTGGGTCGAGGTAGTTCCCCGTTCCGGTCGGAACTCCCGCGAAAATACTATCTTTGAACCGGTAACCCACTTCAAAACGGTCGTCACCACTCAATATCTCGATCCCCACTTGAGGTACGAACAAGTTTCGAGCGGTAAAAGAAGGAGTCAAAGTTTTGGAAAATACGGTCGAGCAACCGGCATTACCGTTACAGTTGTTTTGAATATCGTTTGCGATGATTGCCGCACGAGCCTGGTAACGGCTCCACAGTTGGTAAGCCACTCCGTAGGTAAGATTAAGCTTGGAACTCAAGGCGCTCTTTCCATGCAACTCAAAGGACCAAGGGTCAAAAAACAACGCACTCTCGGTGTTGTAAGTAAAATCCACCCCGGCCCCACCACTGAATACGCGTGCTCCCCCGTTTGTAGTGAGATCCATTTTACTTTTGTTTTCCGCGCGAATGACGAATTGATAATCGCTGACTTGAAGGCTCGCTTGCGGAACAACCGTGGGCTTAAGCTTTGCCGAAATGCGCTGGTCGGAGTATTTTCCGGATCCGTTTTGAAGGAAAACATTGGCGTTGGCGCTCACCGAGAATCCAATATCGGCTCCAAGCCCGACCCTCATCTGATCGGAGAGACTCGAGCCCAAGCCCACTTGAATGCGCGGACGTTGGGCTTCGGCACGGTACAATACGTACTCTGGGAGGTAAATATATCCGGTATCGAGCTGCGAGAGCGCGTTCAGAGGCAAATAGCTTTTTACCGAGAGTGAAGTCCTATTTTTTTCGTCGAGAAGCATTTGGAATTTGAGCGTCTGCGCAAACGCATCGGGATAATCATTTTTAACATCTCCGGTGACGGTGGACGAATTAGACGATGTTGTCGGATTTTCAATCACGATGTTCGAAAAATTTTGAAACATCGGATGCAAATACTCGAAGCCCACTTCAATGACGTACTTTTTACCGCCGATCAATCCGGAGTGAAGCGTACTTGGCGCGGTAAGCTCGCCTGCGAAAGGTTCGGCGACGGCGGTACATAAAGTGGCGGTAGTGACCGCGGTCAATACAAAAGTAAAGCTCGAAAAATTCATAGCTGACTCCAGAGTTTTGTCCAATCGTCCCAGGTGAGGCTTTCCGCGCGCAAAGTCGGATCGACTCCGCTCCGTGCTAGCGCACTCTTATATGGTTCAGCGGAAAGGTTCCCGCGAAGCATCTTGCGGCGATGGGCGAAAGATTTTTTTAGAAGCTCGCTAAAACGATCGCGAAGTTCTGGCAAAGATACGTCGACGCGTGTTTTGTCGCGACGAGTGAGCGTAACGACTTCAGACATCACCTTTGGCGGTGGTTTGAAGGCGCCGGGTTTGACCTCGATCAGGCGCTCGACATCCCATTCATTTTGAATGTAGAGCGAGAGCGACCCGCGATCCGGTGTGGACGGCTCGGCGTAAAGGCGCTTTGCGACTTCGGCCTGGAACATGAGGACCATCTCCGGGATTTGCTTTGAGCGCTCACACAAGCTCACGGTAATCGCCGTACCGGCGGAGTAAGGCAGGTTTGATACCACAATAAGCGGCCCAAAACCCAAGAATGTCGCGTCTTCGACGCGAGCAAAGTCGCCTTCGAGAATCTTCTCGACACGTGACTCGCCTTTCCAGAGTTCGATGAGTTCGCGATCACGTTCGGCGATGTAAAACTTTTTTTCGATCGGGAGGGCTTGCAGGAGCGGACGCGTGATTGCGCCTTCTCCCGGGCCGATTTCGAGGACCGAGCACTCGGGATGTCTTTGAGTTGCCTCGGCTACGGCTTGGACGATTTTTGAGATGACGGACTGATCGTGAAGGAAGTGCTGTCCAAACGCCTTACGCTTATCAAATGGCATAGGCATTTAACCTCAAGAACTCGTTTGATTGCAACCCGTGTCCTTGGGATAATCTCAATGCCCCTGCTGCCGCAATCATCGCGCCGTTATCGGTGCAATACTGCAGCTCTGGATAGTAAACCGGAACCGGCGATTCATTCGCCATCCGTGCACGAAGTTTGGAATTAGCCGAGACACCGCCGACGATAACAAGCGAGCGTGTTGGCTTTTGCTTCGCGAGTAACAAAGTTTTGGTAAGAAGCGAATCCAAGATCGCCTCTTGGATCGAGGCGCAGAGATCGGCGCGCGCAGCTTCAAACGTGCCTTCGGTTTGAAGCTGCTGTACTTGCAACATCACGGCGGTCTTCAAGCCGCTAAAAGAAAAGTCGAGACTGTCTTTGTTCTTACCGACATTGGCGAGTCCGCGCGGGAATGCGAATGCCTTGGGATCGCCGCCTTTAGAATTTTGATCGATCCACTTTCCACCCGGGTATGGGAAACCCATGACCTTTGCAGTCTTGTCGAACGCCTCACCCGCGGCATCATCGGTCGAGCGGCCGATGAGCGATTTCTCGAGCACGTCGAGAGTCCACTCGACTGGCTCTTTTTCGATCCAGTGCAAATTAGTATGGCCGCCCGAGACGAGCAAAAACACGGCGGGGAATTCGATTTTTTTAGGTTGATTCAAGAACACGCTCATCAGGTGGCCTTCGAGGTGGTGTACCGGAATCAAGGGCTTCTTGCGCGCGTAAGCAACTGCCTTCGCAGCAGTTACGCCAACCAAGAGCGCGCCGATCAAACCCGGACGATTCGTTACCGCGATGCCGTCGAGAGCGTTAAAATCGACGCCTGCTTTTTTCATCGCATCGAAAACAATCGGTTCGATTTGCTCCAAGTGATTGCGGGAAGCCACTTCGGGCACCACTCCGCCGAACGGAATGTGTAGCTCGATCTGCGAAAACGTCGACGTGCTGAGCGGCTCGTAAGTCGTACCGGTCGATGCGGGCGCCGAGGTGCGCACCACCGAAGCGCTGCACTCGTCGCACGAAGTTTCAATACCCAACACCAAACTCATTTTAATTATTTCTTTTCCGCTATTTCTTTTTAGCCGGAGCGCTCAAGCGCTTCTTGGCGAGTTTGCCTTCGGCGGTCTTTGGAAATTGATCCACCAGGTTTTGATAGAAAGCCTTACCGTCGTCCTTCAGTCCCATCGCATCGAAGCTCTCAGCGATCCGGAGTAAAGCTTTCGGATGGTAAGAGCTCTTCGGGAATTTCTCGGGGAACTTCGAGTAGTCGATGATCGCCGCCTGGTAATTTTTGAGTTTGAACTTACATTCACCACGGATGTAAAACGCCTCCTCGGCCTCTTTGCCGGTATCTTTGATGCTGATCGCCTTATCTAGATACACGACCGCTTCTTCGTAGTGCTCGTTGAAGTAAGCGTCTTTACCCGCTTCGAAAGGAGTCTTGCCTTCAGGAATTTTTGGAACCGACGCGTCGGCCTTTTCCTGAAGTTGCTTTTCAAGAGTGGCGATCTTTTCTTGCAACTTTTTTTGCTCTTCAGTGCGCTCGACTTCGCGAATTTGCTTTTCGTGCTCGAGCTCGTCGACCTTCCCAGTCAAGCGCGCCATTTCCGAACGGATCTCGTCCATTGTGTAGCTACCGCCTGAACCGGTTGCGACGGTCGGAGTAGAAGCTGCGGTAGTCGCCGGTACGAGTACGGTCTGATTTTTACCGTCACCATTATTATTGGAAGGCACCGGTGCTGTGACCGGTGGAGTTTGAGCGACCGGGCTCGGAGGAAAAGTTTGAACCACAGGGTCCGGCTTACTGATGTCTTCGCTCTTTACGGAATTACTTTGCGGCTGAGCACTGGTCGCACTTGCCGATTCGTCGGAGATCCCCTTCTCCTCGTTCATTTGCTGTCTTGTGGTGACGCAAGAACTGAGAGAAATCAGGCTCACAACTGATGTGCACACCACGGCAAAAATGAGGCTCGATTGGCGAAAGTTCATACAAAGATCCTCTCAAAAATCACTGATTTGCGCCAGGTTTTCCTGGAGCTGGAGGCATCGCACCGGTGGCGCCCGCCGCTCCGGCTGCGCCGCTAGGTGATGAGGATTGACTGTTGGGATCAATCTGCTCGACCGGATATGAAGGCTCAGCCAACGGATCAGTCGGCACGATTTCACGTTTACCGCCGTTACGAATGGATTCGAACTCCGAACGCTCGGCGTAAGTGCGGGCTTGATCGGCGAAAACCTTCGCGTCTTTAAAATTTTTAAGCCGGTATTCCCGGCGGGCTTTCAAACTCGTTTCCTGGGCCATGCGGAACAACTCCGGGGCCAGGACATCCGCGCTCACCTCTTTAGCCGCGCGAATGGCGACCTCCATGTTGGACATTTCTTGTGCGGGACGGACAGCGGTAATAGAACACGCGGAAAATGCCAGAAGCAAAAGGGGCACTGCTCTTTTAAGCAGTACCCCTTTTGCTTCATGCAATTGGAAAAAACCCCGCACGCAATTACTCACTAGCGGGAAGTTACCACAAAGTTGCCACGACGGTTCTTAGCGTAAGCGTCTTCAGTCGTTCCATTGTCGACCGGCTTTTCTTTACCCATACTGATGGTAGAGATGCGCTCAGCTTTGATCCCTTGATCGACCATAAATTTCTTAGCCGCGTTCGCACGTTTTTCGCCGAGCGCGATATTGTATTGAATGCCGCCGCGTTGATCGCAGTGACCTTCGATCTGAATTTTTGCGGAAGCCTTGTCTTTCATGATCTGCGCGTTGTTCTTGAGAACATTCTTCGCGCTGTCATCCAAGGTGTAAGCATCGTAACCGAAGTGAACGGTTTGAAGCCCCATCGCCTTACCGCTATCGGAGTCGCCCATCATGTTTTCGTCTGCGTTAGCAGCGCTCGGGAGGGTGCTTTCATCTTCCGCCTTCTTTTTAGAACAGGCTGAGAGAGCGACAGTTGCTGCAAGCATCACGACAAACCACTTTTTCATTTTAGATGTCTCCTTAATAATGTGTATTCCTTATCTTAAAAGCACTTTACCCATTCATGCAAGTCGTCAGCGTCGATTTTTTGATGGGCCGCACAATACCAATTGGTAGAAGGTAACCAATTTACGCGATAGCGACTCGAATTCGCACCTGCGATGGGCGAAAAAGTTTTTGGCGCAACAAACTGATGGACTGCATCGAAAACATCCTCCAGAATCAGCGCGTTCAAAAGCGCCGGTCCACCCTCCACCATCACGCTCTGAAGAGGCGGTTCGAGTTGAATCGATTCAACTTCCTTCACGAGATCTTTACCCCAAGACTTGATGACTCGAATTTCGGGATCCAGATTGTGCGTCGCGAGTTTATTTTTAGGATCAACGATCACTCGCATCGGATTACGTCGGTGCGGTTGCGCACAGTCTCTTACAGTGAGACGCGGATGATCTTTAAGAAATGTTTCGGCGCCGATCACGATGACGTCGTACTTTTGCCGGAGCCAGTGGGTATAAGCTCTGGATTTAGGACCGGTGATCCATTTCGAATCACCCTTTGCATCCGCCATGTCGCCGTCCAATGTCTGCGCCCACTTTGCGATCCACACGATTTTATGCAAAGGCTCGCGCGAACGTAAAAACGGAAAATGCCAAGCTTGGCATTCGTCTTCGAAGATACCCGTCACGACTTCGATTCCGGCATCTTGCAGTTTTTTAATTCCGCCGCCGTTTACACGCGGATCATTGTCTGATGAGCCGATCACGACGCGTTTGATTCCCTGCTTGATGACGAGATCCGCACACGGCGGCTGATTTCCGGTGTGACTGCAAGGCTCAAGCGTCACGTAAAGTGTCGCGCCGTCCATAGGTTTATTTTTTGCGTTCAGCACGGCCATTCTTTCGGCGTGCTCGCATCTAAAAGCTTGCGTGAAGCCTCGGCTGATTTCTTTTCCGGTCTTGGGATCCATAATCACTGCTCCCACGCTCGGATTCGGACAGGTCCAACCGACTCCTTCCATCGCGGTAAGCAGCGCCTGCTCCATCCAATAAAGGTCGTCGCCAACTTGTTGTTGAGGATCGTTGGAGTTTGGAGCGTTCGGAGCGGGAAAGAGCGGCTGAATTCGGTCTGAGAGCGTGCGATCCAGTCGACCGCCCAATGCAAATCCGTCTCTCAGTTTCCAATTCTTCATTGGCATAAGAATCGCAATATGCACCGATAAAAGAAAGCACAAACACGAAAGGAATAGATAGTTATGCGTGATATTAACAAAGTCATTTTGATGGGACGGCTCGGTGTCGATCCGATCTTAAGAACAACCCAAAATGGGACATCGGTCGCTAATTTTTCGCTCGCCACCGAGAATCCACTGTCCAAAGACAAGGACAAACAAGAATCCGATACCACTTGGCATCGAATCGTGGTGTGGGGAAAACCCGCGGAGTGGTGCCAGCAACAGCTGCAAAAAGGCATGCCGCTCCTCATTGAGGGGCGCATCCGATCGAACAAATACGAGGATGATCAAGGTAAGACCCGCTATACGACCGAGATCCACACGGATCAGGTGCACTTCATCCATGCACGCCGGAAAAATTCCGAATCGGATATTTCAGCGGTTGAAGCTGAAGAATCTCTCGCGAATTGAGATCTGATCTTCGTCGATCAACAGTGGATTGAGCTCGCTGCCAATTTAGCTCAAATAGAAACGCCCGCGAGGTTTGAAGCTTCGCGGGCCAGTTTTAAAATTATTTAAGCAATCTATTGGGAGAGCCGAACGACGTCGCCGATCATCACGGCTTGCGGAAGCAATGCCGGTTCGGAGTCGGTCGATACGAACTTATCGAGGCGTGCGATCGCGGTTTGCTCGTCGACATGAATCACTTTCAATCGACCGACCGGGATCATGTGGTCACCCATGTGCTTTTGTGTGAGGTTATCGAAACTCGAGATGCGGCGATAGACGTCAAGAACGGCACCCCTTTTTACGCCTTGTGTGGAGCCGGCGCTGATAAAGATGTCTTTCGGTGGAAGCGTCTCGGACTCGCCGAGATCGATCGAACGATAAACTTGATAGACGTTAATTTCGGCTGCGTGAGTGGCGGAAGTGAAACCAACGAGTGCTGCGAGCACTGCCCCTGCTCTTTTAAACGTGCGCATGACCTTTTCTCCGTTTACGCTCCGGCGTTGACTTCGCCTACGACCTCATCCCTGGTCTGCGCAACTTCCTTGTCTTATCCGCTCATCGGGTCTTGGCGGACACAGCTTGAATTTTATTGATCAGAATTTTCGTCGAAGAATGCGGCGTTGATCGCATCGACAAACTCTTGACTTTCTTCGTCCACGCGGGCCTGAACCGCGTCAAAAAACGCGCTTTCCGAATACCCTTTGGACGTATAGTACTTCTGAACTTCGGGATCCTTCATCCAAGCGTGGACGCCGCGGTCGCGCGTCCAGCTCCAGGCGTTCTTTCTATACTGGTCCTGATCATCGACAACCGGCTCGGTAAAGAGGCAAAACCGACGAAGCTTTCTGGCAAAGTACACTTTATTGCGGCAGTGATTGAAACGTCCCTGAGCCTGAGCGACCAAAGCCGGCGAGAGCTTTTTCCAGAGCGCTTCCGGAGTTTGCTCCACCACCATCGCCGGGGCATCAGCCGGAGCACGGGCTTCGGTCCGGGGCTTGCCCGGGCCCGGCTTGTTTGCATTCGCGTTGACGTACACGCGGACTTTTTCGCAAATCTGGTTTCCAAGTCCGTCGAGCTCAGCGCCGAGGCTCACAAACCGATAGTCGGAAGGCGTGAAAACACCGTTCAGACGTTTGCCGGCTTCCGCGCGGCAGTTGACGTAGCTAAAATACTGTCCGTCCGGTTGCCATGACCAGTCCTTGGTCATTGCGCTCGCAATCCGATCGGCTTGCGGGGCTTTCATGCCTGCCAAACGGTCCTGATCGGCTTTACTCGCTTCAGCGAGTTTTTGATCAAGCGCCGCTTTAAAGCGCGGTAAGAGCACACGTTGATCGATCCACTCACGAGCATCGGCGGCTACGATGGTGATCGCGGGATCGCGATCCGCGCCGGCTGAAGTACGGAGTTGAACGAACTGATCGTCCTCAAGCGAGCGGTTCACGCAGTTGAGCATCTCCGGAGGCATGTAAGCCGCTCCTGGGGTATACGGGCTCAGTTTCGTCGCGGTGATCGGCCCGGCTTTCGATTTGCAATCGTTCCAAATTCTGTCGACAAGACCGGGGATCTTAGCCGTCTCCGCGAACATGAGGTTCTCGTAGAACTCGCTCACCTTCCCCATCTGAACTTCATAGCTAAAGTTACGCTTGAACCGGCTGTGCTCGATTTCGGCGACATCCTCGGTTCCAGCGGTGATGAGTGCTTTATTTTTTTCGTAGAGCTCTTTGTAACGGGTTTCAAGTTTCGAGTCGTAACAAGCCTGAGGACTGTCCTGGCGCCAGCATGCGAGCACGAGGGTGCGGGCATCGAACTCCTCGGTCATCGCCTTGCGGAACTCCGTCACGTTTTTCATCATGTCGGTAACTTTAGCGTCGTTTTTCAAATACGGATCGAGTTTGTATCCAATCGTTTTGGCTACGCCCTGAACAATGTCAGCTTCGGACTTATTCATGACTTCGCAGCCTTCCGGTTCATCGTAACGAATGTCGGCGACCGATTTGGCGATTCTGTTCGTGACTTTGACTTGAATGCAAGAAGTGGCACTTTTGTCGATCGGAACCGTAATCTGGATTGTGCCTGGAATTTTGGAATACGCGGCATTATCGAGCGCAGGCGATTCCGGCGTGACACCCGTACAAGGCGTTAACCAGGTATCGATACTTTCGATCACATCGTCGCTAATCATCCGCGTGTACGTCTCATTCAGTTCAGTGGCTGTGTATCCTTGCTTGCCGTAAACTTTTTCGCGGATGTACCGGTACTTGAGCGGCGATTTTTCCTGCACCCACTCCGGCTTCATGCGGAAATAGCCGACGCTCTCGGCGAAGTCCTCGGCAGGACTCGTGCGCGAATAACTTGTCACGTACTCGCCATTTTCGTTATTTTTCCAGACCATCGAAATCTTGCCCGTCGTTTTCTCGACCAGCTCTTCTTTTTTCCAGCCCGAAAGCGCCATGAACTCGGGAGATTCGGCAAGACTCACCTCAGGCCCATTTTTGTCTTTGCTGAAGTTCCAAGCCGCAAGGCGGTGAGCAAATTCATGAGTCGTCGCCGAATAAAAGTAAGACGCTTTTTGATCCAGTGGTGCACGTTTATTTACGGTCAAGCACCCCTCGCCGAGAGTGATGAAACCGGCGTTCCACCTACCGGTCGACAATCCGCAGGTCAAAGTGCCCTTCCACTCATCGGGCGGCGCGCCTCGAGGCAAGCGATGGATCGTCTGCAACGAAGGCATTTGGATCATGGATGCCGGAAGCAAATTGGCCATCTTCCACCAAGCTCTCCACTCGTTTGCATCAAAGAGGTAGTTTTGAAGCGGAACATCCTTCGGCGAAACGTCGATGATGATTGGGGATTTGAACCAAGGATAAACTTTCTGAGCCGACATCACATATCCGGTTTTCAGAAAAAACCAGTAGTGCATCAAACCTTCATCGACACCGGCACCATTGCCGCCGTAAAGCGCTTCGACGAAGCAGTTGCCAGTTTTATCAGATCCGTTACATGCCGCTTGTGCCGGCGAAGTCGCGATCCAGCTTGAACCGTAAGTTTTATCGAGATTTCTTTTATGGCTCAGGAACGCAATCGTCAACGGATGGAGAGAAGAAAAGTTTTGATCACCGAATTGAAACGTTGACGGTTTTTGATCTTTATATTTGGCGTAATAATCTTTTTCAAAATCGACGATGTCGGCTGCAATGAGGTCCTGGCGATAACGGTCCGAAAAACACTGAGGACGATTTTGCGCGGGCTTGCGGCTTGATGCCGTTTCCTTTTTCGCGTTTTGAACCTGTATCCACAGGCGATGCTCATCCTGCGTGCAAGAGCTTAGCGCGAACATCGCAAGAATGACGATCTTGAACCGGGTTTTAGTGAGAGTCATAATAGAAAACCCTCTTCACTTGTTCCGAACTTGGATCGTAAATCACGCCGACGCCGTTGCCAGAGTCCGGAGCCTTTCCCGCTTCGGCGACCGAGCAGTCGTCGCATGCGATCTGACGAAGCGGCAGACGGTGGCCCATCAGACCATCGCTTAGCATTTCAACGTCTCGATAAAGTTTGCCTTGGAACTTGTAACGCCAGTAAATCAGCTTAGTCTCATCGCCTTGCGGATTGCGAATCATCGATACTACTTTGTTGTCTTTAATAAAATACCGGGTGCTCGTGTTGGTTACGGCGATTTCATACGTCCGATCAATACTTGAAGTTTGTACGCCTTCAAGCACCCCGTCTTGCTGAAGTTTATTGATGATCTGGTCTTTAGTCGCGACAAAAGCGTTTTCACCGTTGAAAGTCGCGTGCTTGACGTCGAACTTTGCCGGTGAACACGCCGACAGGGCGACAAATACGCAACCCAGCCATAATACGTTCTTCATTGGCGCTTCGTCTCCTTGTAAAGCTTGGTTAGATAAATTTCGACCGGTAAAAACTTGTATTGGCCGCGCAACTCGGTGCTCAAGCGTTTAACCGCCGAGTGAAGGGACTCGTGCGTCTCAATGCGGTCCTTGATCTCGTCCGCGGATGCGTCCCATTCCTTTTTTTCGAGGCTCATCTGTTTTTGGAAAAAATCATGCGTGTACTTTTCGTACACCGGATCAATCTGGCGCTCGCGAATCCATTGCTTGGCTTCAGGAGTGACGATCGTGAGGCCGAGACGCTCGGTTGTTTCGCTGAGGAGCTGATCTTCGTCCTTTTCGATCTCGTCGTTCAAGCAGCTGTAATAGCCTTTTGGAATTTCGGTATCCCCGCCTAAAAACGGTCCGAACGAATGAATCGTCACGCCGATCTCGTCGCGATCACCGCATTTTTCATGGAGGTCACGGATGTGATCGACCGCACGAAGTTCCATGCCCGAGAGCAACACTTGATGGAATGATTGAACTTCCGCAAATACGCGGTCATAAGAGTACTGGCTCAAAAACTCTTTTTGCAGTTTCCTATACGAAGGATCGTTCTTAAACGCCGAATCGAAAGACACCGTTACTTTCTGGCGGTAACAAGCCTCAATCTGGGGACTCTTGTTACAAGACAGTAGAATCCCGCGAACCGAGATTTCGCTGAATTTTTCGGGTTGCGCGTTCGACGCGGGCTCGCGCTTGGATTTGAGATCTTGCATATACTCGATCCACGCCTGCTCGTCCGTACGTTTGGATAGGATCGGCGCGCACGACGACAACATCAGCGTCGCCACTGAGAGCAATGTAACGGTGCGGAGCTGGTTACGAAGCATCTTCGATCACCTCGATGACTTTGTCTTCGCCGACACGAGTATTTACCTTCCACCTCTGAGATGGACAGCTGAGCTCGCGTCTGTTTTTACTTTGAGTTTGGTCCTGCGGTTGTCCTCGACAGAGATAACGCCAATATAATAGAGAGGACTCGCCCGTCCCGGAGGCCGGAGCACGTGTGAGTGCAAACGCAGGCGCCGAACCTACGAGTAATACTCCAACAACGAATGCAATACCTCGCAAACGAGGCATAGTCATAAGAGAGCCCATTCGTTGTCTAATCGGCAAATCGAGTGTCAGTCTTTAGACTGACCGGGATTCTTCAATGATTACAATCAAACGGCCTGCATCGGAATCGAATTCCTGCTTCTGACGAAGTGACGAGCCGCTATTTCAAAAACGGCATTACTCAAGAAGGGTTATCCCATCAAACCAGCATCGACGATCGAGGGTTCATCTTCTTGCGGATATTTTTTATTAAGTTTGCAGTCCTTGCCTTCCCTCGCGTCCAAAGGGACAGGCTGAACATTCGTGGACTTTGAAACAGATCGGTAGCTAGACACCGAATATCCATTTGCGTTATAAAGAAGACCAAATAAAACCCTGGACCTCCTAGTGTCGAACGAATATCCGCCCGCGGCCGAGGCGCTCTTGCCGAGTACCCAGAGATCCTTATAGACGCTCGAGCCAGTCAAGCCCTGTTCCTTAGCCCGGTGTTCACAAATGCTATCGAGGATCTCGGCGGCATTATCGCAATCATACCCCGACGATCCAACTGCGGATCCCAAAAAATAAGCGGTGTAGTACGCGGTGTTTTCGGGGATTGAATAGCATTTACCTTTGATGGAATACCGTGCAGGGTATGCATAACTTGCCACAGACGCGCTTAAGACCAAGAAAAACAAACTGATTTTTGTTTTCATAAAGTTGCTCCTAAAAGTTGTCGATTAACGAAAAAATTTTCGATAAGGAGAATTAGGAATATCGCAATGACCTGCAAGCACGGCTTGCAGGATCTGCTGGTAATCCTTATCGTAGGTTCTAAATGCTGCCGCCAGTTTTTCTGGGAATGACTCTCCCAACTGAACAAAAAACAAAATCGAGTGGTTCCTGACCGTTCGATCGTAGTTCGTTTGAACTCCGCCACCCGGCCAAGTCAATTTGGTTTCAATTTGAACACTGGCCTTGAAGCCAGCATTGGACATAAATCCTGCAGAGTCGACCATTACTGAACCCCAGCTTGTATAGTGACAAGCGCCAAAGTCGAGCGGTACGTTACTGTCTTCATCGGATTGAAACCAGTCTCTCGGTATGCACCTTTCGAGCTTAAGATGCTTTCCCAGCGTGCACCATCTGAGTCGTTCTTTAACACTTGCCAGATAAGCTTCCCGTCCAGAATTGGTATTCAAGAAGACCTGATGTCCAAGTTGATAGATTCGCCCTGCGAGTTTAGCCTGACCTAGTTCGTTGACGATAAGCTTGAGCATCGACGTAGATCGCCAGCCATCAGTTAACCTGCTGAGATCAGCTTCGGATGCAGCTGTAGGATTCTGCACCGTTCGTCCAAACGCGAGACCAAACTCACTGGTGCCGAAACCCAAGCCCGCCATATAGATCAATCGATCCAGCTGCTGACGCCGGATTTCGAAAGAGGTGGACGATTTTTCCAAAGTCATTTGATATATGTCATACATCGAATGAGTGACATCTCGGAGCGTATCGTTCCGCCTCGGTAACATCGGGCTCAAGAACGAATGCATCACTTCATGAATTAGCGTCATGGCAACATGATCTTCCCGCATCTTCTTGATATTGGGCATGTCGAGATACACGATTTTTCTAGCGATGTCTCGGATCCCAAGCTGAGCTTTAGGCAGATAATCGCCAGCAAACACGCTATCGGAATCTTCAGTCTGAACTCGACGTAGATGTTTTTGGCTGAGACACCAGGTCATACTCGCAAGTTCTTGACGGATGAGGTACCCCATGTATGGATGCAACTCAAAAGTGGCAGCTAATATCGCGTCGACCTTCGGTCCAAGCTTGAGAGTCTGCATCACAGCATCGGTCGTGCGATTGCGAGGGTCGCATACCGCGCTTGAGACAAGATCTTGGAGTTGTATTTCGTCGCCCGGACGGTTGTGATAGCCTGTGCCACCCCCGCCGGTGCTCTGAGCCCAACCTTGCGTTGGGCTCAAGGTGATTTGAAGACAGCCCAGGAGCGATAGCATCGCCGAACTTTTGAGAACTGTATAGATATGTTTCATTTTTTAGGTCCTTTCGTGTTTTTAATTCTTGAAATAGGGAAGACGTGAAAACCAACGTGGTAAATCTCGGGCGAGACTCTCGTTCCTTTTGAGATCGATTCGAGCTTTCGGATGCATTGATCAATTGACTTCCTAACCTCAGGGAGCTGCTCAGACGAAAAAGCAAAATTTTGAGTGCGAGTGACCCTCTCTTGAGGTCCCACATCAGAGAGTGCGATGATATTCTTTGTCAACAAGGTTTCATGATAGCGACGAAGCGCTTCATTGGGACTAGTGCCTTCGACATGAACGCAGGCATCCGTGCGGCGAGGACGGCCTGATGACGTAACTTCAATGAGTTCCAGCATCTTCAGCCTTTCGAGAGCGAGGCGAACGGTTTCAAGAGGCACACCAAGGCTCTCGGCCACATTTTGCTCCGTCCAGGTAAATTCTTGCAAATCGATCAAGCTTAAAATGGCAAAATGATACCATTCCGAAATCATCTTGAAATGATCTAACGATAGGTCGCGCCGATTCGAATCGCTTGAAAGACTCTTTTTGAGTTGTGATTCAAGCCGCTCCCTGAGGTTTTTTGAAACGGTCTTTTCCTTGCGGACCAGGAGTTCAAAAATTTGGGATTCTTCCTCATCCAGCTGAAGTTTTTCCGAAAACTGACTAACCATTCTTTCTGAAATGTCTCTTTTGCCATTGAGAACATAGGATAGAAATCCGGCCTCAACGCCTAACTGACGGGCAAATGCACGCAACGAATACCCTGGATTCTTCGTTTGTTTTTCAACTAACTTAGAACGAAGAAAGTTGCGATAGCTACTATGCGACAAAGTCATGCGTGGAATTTATACGCAGCGCATAAATATTTCAATAAATTTGATTATATAGTGTAATCAAGTTGACAACGCCTGCAACTACGCGTTCAAAAATAAATTAAATTTATTTACTGGACTGAACGAAACGGCAGTCTCAAGTCTTTGACGGAGACTGCCGGACTATATCTACTCAGTGACAACTGCTTCTATCGAGCTAGCAATTCTATGCCTGCAGCCAGTTTCGAACCGGAACTTCCGTTGTAATTTACAGTAGTGTATCCGACGGAAATGTTGCCAGACTCAGACGTAAAAGCATGCGCGTAATTGTATGGGCTTGCTCCTGCGGAATCGATAAGATTCGCGTCTTCAACGGAACCAGGCAGCAGGTCGGTATTCGCCGGCCGCTGCGAATAACTATCTTCGAGATATGTTCCGACGAGAACCAAACTTTTTGCGGAAAGAGACGGTAGATCGAGTGATAAGGTGGATAAGCCCGCCTGGTCATTTTTGATCCCAATCGCTCCAACTCCTGATGTACCGGAGATAACGTAAACAGCCATTACGATGCCATCTCCACCGCTTGACGGTGTGGTCTCGTGATACTCTGCTTGAACGTTAGCTTGGTCCATGGAAACTTCAGCAATCCACCATTCACCCCAGATATTCCAACCATCGTTAAAGTATGCCGCTGCAACTTGCGTAAATGCCGTGGCTCCTGCCGGAGTCCCTCCTGCCCACTGAACAACGTGTCCAAACCCACCGGTTGTCGCTCCACCTATGTGGATCGCAATAAAGCTCTGTGAGGTCGCACTAAACGTCGGACTCAAAATATTGGCCTGCACAGGCGATACAAGTGTCAGTGGAAAACCAGGAACCACTGTGGGTGCATTCACTACATTGATCATCTCACCATGATTGGAAGGCAACTCGATGTGGCGAATGGCCACATTACAGGACGTGATCAATGGTAGGATAGAAACGACAAAGCCGATTGCGCATTTCCTTTTCAAAGTTTTCGGCCTGCTAAAAGATTTTGTCACTTAATTATTCCTCGAGCGATGGTCAAGATTATATATATTAAAATTGTATAAAAAATAAACAATAGGTCAACCTAGGGGAAAACCTGTATTCCAATGTGCTATGGCCATAAATTTTCGGTAACACCTTAATGAATCAACTCGCGCAATACAAGTGTCGAAATCGACACATTACGACTTCGAGTGCAATTTGAGATAATTAAGACAGTAGGAATGGGTTGTTATGGTTCATCAAAATTTCAAAAATGCGTTTCTTTATGCATTTCTGACGCCCGCTACAATCATTGCGCTCAGCGGTTGTAACTTAAACATCGGAAAGACTTCAATCACGGAGTTTACGAGCAATGGCGATCGAGTAAAACCAAAATCATCGTCAACACCGAAGCCTGCTACTCCAACACCGAAGCCTGCTACTCCAACGCCGGTACCTGCTACTCCAACTCCAGCAGCCAATCCAGTCTCTCTTAACACCCCAACCCTTGAAGCAAGCGGAAACCGTATCCGTCTCACTGTCTCTTTAAATGGGCAACCGTCTTCTTCTCAACCTATCACGGGGTTCAAGATAGAGCGCGCATTCAATGATGGGGCGTACTCTGTCGTTCAAACTAACTTCAAACCTAGTCAATTCTTTCCTTATGCCGAATACTACGACGACCTCCTACCCTCTGGTGCATACCGATACCGAGTTTCACTCCTCAGCCTTGGGACCGTGATTGCGACCACCACCGGTTCGGTCACACTTTCAGGACGCGTCTTCTACATCAGTCCGGGTGGATCCGATGGGACGGGACAAGGACTCTCCCCCTCTTCTCCGTTGAAGACTTTGGCGTATTTTGCGGACCACTTCAAGCTTGCGGCAGGTGATATGATCCGCTTTGAAGGTGGTGTTACCCACAATCTACCGGAGAAATTCCTAATCGCGACCTGGTCAAACGTCTATGGTAACGGTACCGCCACCAATCCAATCGTCTTCACAAGTTACAATTCAGGCGTCGCCGAACTGAAATGCGAGAAATGCGAGCGCGTATTCGAAATCCGAGATATGAGCCACGTTCAGTTCACCCATCTAAAATTCTCGGGTTCCGTGAACGGATTGGTCGCCATCATCTCATCACTGGCGTCCTTTCAAGGGGTGCGGTTTTTTCACGTTGAAACGGATGGTGCAACATCAACTCCAGGATCACCAAACATCGTCTTTGACAGTACCCAAGCGACCGTCTTGGGACCCGCTCCGACTCAAACACACTTTATCGATGACGTCGAAGTAGCCTTTAGTTCCATCCGCAATGCCGGAAACGGAACTGGGAACAGCGACGGCATCCGGGTCGAAGTGGTGCGCAGCAAGGCACATATCCACCACAATGCTTTTTACGGAAACTCGGGTGAGTCAATTGACGTATCGGGCGGACTAAATCACGTCATTGAGTACAATACGATCGACTGCGCCGGCGCCACAAATGCCGGCGGCAGCAAAGCTCACGGTCAATATTATCCGTTGGCAAATGTCATTTACCGGTTCAATCTCATCCGGAGATGCATGACGTTCGGATTGGCGCTTGAGGACAGTAAGAACGGGCAGGTTGTTCACAATACGATTGATAACGGAGTGCAAGGGTATGGAGCAATCCTCCTATCGGGAAAAAACCGTCCGCAGGAGATTCTTGGAAACGTGATCAAGAATAATATCTTTATTGGAAGCGGGACCGGAGAAGCGCCAATACGGATTGTTTTTCGCGACTACGCGACCGATTTGAAAGGAGCGTTCTCGAACGAGGTGATTCAACAAATTCCATACGCATGGGAAGTTAACGGAGCCTTCGATTTCAACAGCAATATTATCTTTACTTCGGGATACAAGTGGCGGGTAAAATTTTCCAACGCATCTGACACCGGGGAGTCTCTACAGACCTTCCCGGATGGTGTCGATGGAAAGCAAGTTCCCGTCACTATCGATGCGACTGACTGGAATTCGAGGTGGATTTCGCGCCACTCGAAGGACCTGTGGGGCATGCCTAGCTTTACTAGTTCTCAAAACGGAAACTACAGTCTGACCGGATCATCAATCGGCAACCAGGATGGGGAACTTATTGTGAACATCCCGTTTGAGGACCTCGCAGGGCACATCCTTTACTCGAAACAAGTCAGCCGTGGAGCGTTCTCGTACTGAGGACAATTTCTAAACTTCCAGAAATCAACTTTACCGGTGTGCGTTTTGTTGATGATATAGCGGCAGCACATCTTGACTCGTCTAAAGTCGACTAATATCCAACGAGAGCACTGGCTGAGAATAGAATAAGTTAACATCATTTGAGTTCGTGAGAGTAGCAGTAGCAATCGCCCCACTCCAGTTCGCATGTTTATCCGCAAATAAAATTCCAGCGCCTTCAACGTCGCCTGATTTCATGATCGAAACTCGAATCAGATCGATGTTCGGCACATACAATCCTGAATGACTCGAAGCAATCGAGTAGAATTGGACGGCAGTCCGGCTGCCGGTATTATTTATGAAGTACTCGACCTTCACTACCGAATAGGTGGACTCTAGACTCGTACAATAGGAACCGGTGCAAGACAGTTTGAGCAAATAATAATTTTTGTTCCAACACCGCTGACTAAGCAGATCGCCACCACCGACACTCACCCCACAACCCACACTCACTGCGGGCGTAGGCGACGGATTCGCGTCCACAACCCAAATATTGATTGGCACACTGGTCGGTTCACTAATCACGGCGTTGACGTGACCGAAAAGCGCTGCACTTGGATTGACCGCCGTGTCCACTTTGCGTGCGCAATGCCCACTGTCTTCAAGCGTGCCGGACGCATAAACCGCGCCACCCACACCAAAGCCTGTAAGTGCTCCGCGAGGGACTGGAATTTGAATCGGAGGAAAAGAACTGGAGCCTTGCAACCAACTGGCGAAATCATAGTGAGGTGCGCTTCCAGGTAAACCGGTAGACGCAAGCCGAATCGGAATTGGATACGTTGCAAAATCCGTATCATTTTGTCCGGTTTTTACAGCCGCGAACACCTGGCCCTGCTCGCAGTCGATCACGTTGGGATTTGCGTTCAGGGCAAACGACTCCATGAGGTTTTGTCCCGCAGGATTTGAATCAAACGGAGTCAGGAGTCTCACCATCACAGTGTCGCTTTGTCCGCAAGCCGTGACAAGCAACCCAAGAAGGACAAAGAGGACGGCGTTTGAAATTCGTTTTATCCATTGCTTCATACAAAAATAGTAGCAAACTAAAATCAAAAGGCCTCATTGATTTTTTACAGGCTCCTTGAACTTCATTTGATCGTTTGAGAATTGACGGCTTACTTAGCCAGTTTGTCGATTCTCATGTATTTGTAACGACCGGTCAGTGTTTGAGATGAGCGGTAATTTTTAACCCACGGCTGTTTCAACCAAAACTCGCTGCGGTAGTAACCATAAGCCCAAGGCACTTCTTCTTGGATCAGGTCTTCCATCTTCTGAACGAGTTCCTTGCGACCTTTGGAAGCAGCCGGCTGCAATGCCATCTTTTTATAGAGGGCATCGTACGAGGCATTTTCCCAGTTCGCATCGTTTGGTCCCGGAGCTTTGTTTGGCCCGTAGAGAAGCGCGTAACCGTTTTCGACGTCAGGATAGTCGAAGTTCCAACCACCGAGATAAATCTGCAAGTTGCCTTGTTTTGATTTTTCGAGGTAGGCCGGGAAGGTGTTCAAGATCACGTTGACTTTAATGCCGATCGCGCCAAGCTGCTGCACGAACATCTCGCCCATCTGACGATAGCGGGTTTCGGCACCTCGAAAGTCGAAGTTGATCGCAGGAAGACCTTTGCCTTCAGGGTAACCTGCTTTTACGAGAAGTTCTTTTGCTTTGCCGACGTTGTAATCGTACTTGATCTTAGCGTTGTCCGCGCGGTCCGGAAGACCGGGAGGGCACACCTGGGTTTGTTTCGAGCCGGTGTACTTTTCGAACACTTCAACCCACTTATCGCGGTCGATCGCGGACGAGATCGCCTGACGGAGGTATTTGTTCTGAAGAAGCTTGTCCTTCATGTTGAATCCAACCCAGTACATGATCAAAGAAACGTCCGGCTCAGCGGTCACGCCTCTCTTTGCCAAGTCGTCACGTACGTGAGTGGCATCGACCATCGCCGAACGGAAACTGTCCTTGGTCAATTCGAATGTATCGAGATCCGATTTTTCAAAACGGAGCAAACGAGGCTGATCTTCTTTGACGATGTCGAAACGGAGCGTATCGATCGAAGGTATCGGTTTGCCCGCATCCGCGAGGTAGCCCGCCGCCTTGAACTTAGCCGAAGTCGAAACGCTCGGATAAGTCCCTTTGTAGTTCGGGTTCTTCACCAGAGTTAGTTTCTGGTTCGTCTCCCAAGACTTCAGGATGTACGGACCGGTGCCGACCGGGTGATCGCGAAGGTTGCCGTCTTTATCGGCGTAAGCTTCAGCCGCTTCTTTTGCGACCGGTGAAGTGAACGTCATCGCTAGGATGTAATTCAAAATCGGATAAGGCTGAGTCAACTTGAATTCGATCGTGTAATCATCTTTAGCTGTAAAGCCTGCGACCGGCTCATCGAATGCTTTTTTGAAATCGTCGCCTTTGGCGGTCTGGAGTTTCTTTTCGAATTCGTTGAAGCCAACAACCTTACCTTCGAAAATCCATGAGCCTTGCGATTGAATCGCAGGGATCGCGAGACGTTTGAACGCGTAAATGAAGTCTTGCGCTTTCAACTCCCGGCCTCTGCCGCCGTTGTCTTTAAACGCAGGATCATCGGCGTACATCACGCCTTTGCGGATCTTGACCGTGACAGTGAGGCCGTCTTTCGAAGCGATCGGCATGCCGTCGGCAAGACTCGGTTCGAGAACCAAGTTGTCCTCGAGGTATTTGTATTGAAGAAGAGATTCCATGATTTGCGGAAGCACTTCCGCGCCGACTGAATCGTACATATTCGCAGGATCCAAAGTTTTCACGTCGTCTTTGAGTCCGATGCGAAGAATATTGGACTGCTCTTCTTCTTTCTTGGTGCAGCTCGAAATCGCCAAGGACGTGAGCGCTAAAATAACGGGTAAAAAAAGCGGATTGAGCTTTTTCATATTTCTCTCTCTTTCTCTACTGTGGAAGCGTAAGAAAATCCCAATACCCCTACGAACTTGACAGAACTTTTACAACATACTGGCGTGCCGTGGCAACCGCATCTTGCAAGCCGGCGACATTTGTTCCGCCGGCTTGTGCGAAGTCAGGTTTACCGCCACCCTTGCCGCCGAACTTGTCGGCCGACGCTTTGATCACTTCGCCCGCGACAATACCCTTAGTTTTTGGTCCGGTCGCGACGATGAGGAACGGCTTCTGCGATTCAGGCTCTTTTACGCCTAAAACAATCACGGATGTCGGTTCTTTTTGCTTAATGCGATCCGCCATCTCACGGAGTTTTTTCATACCATCCGACGAATCTTGTACGACACCCACGACGAGTTTAGCGGCGCCGATTACTTCAGCCTTAGCTAGGAGTTCGTCGATCTCCACGCCTTGCTGCGCGGACGATGCTTTCTCAAGCTGCTTACGGAGCTCGACCATCTCGGCCGCGTTGCGGTCGATCTTGTTCGGGATCTCATCCACGGTCGATGCTTTGATCTGATCGCGAATCGCTTTGAGTTTTTGGTCTTGCGCGCGCAAGTATTCGAACGCGCCTTTTGAAGTGTGCGCGATAATACGGCGGACACCGGCTGCGATGCCGGCTTCGGACCCGATTTTGAAAAGATGGATATCGTTACTTGAATCCACGTGAGTACCGCCGCAAAGCTCGGTCGAGTAATCACCGACCGATACCACGCGGACGACGTCGCCGTATTTTTCGCCGAACATCGCGATTGCGCCAGCTTTCACGGCGTCGTCTTTTTTCATGATTTGTTTTTTAACGCCGTCGCCCGCCCAGATTTTTTGGTTGATCAGGTTCTCGACTTGGGTGAGCTCATCTTGAGTCATCGCTTGAAAGTGAGAGAAGTCAAAGCGCAGAAGCTCGGTGTTGACGAGCGAGCCGCCTTGCTTGACGTGCTCGCCGAGAACCTTTCTGAGCGCCCAGTGCAGAAGATGGGTCGCCGTGTGGTTCCGCGCCGTGAGAGCGCGAGTTTCGCCATGCACGTATTGCGCGACCTCGTCGCCGACTTTCAAGAATCCTTTTTTAGGCTTGATGTGCGCGACGATGAGCTCGGGTACCGGCTTTTGAACGTCAAAAACATCCGCTTCGAAATCACCTTTAAGTGATTTGATGTGGCCTTGGTCGCCGACTTGACCGCCGGACTCCCCGTAGAACGGAGTTTTAGACACGATCACCTTGGTGCCGTCCGGAGACACAAATAAAACTTTGCCGGTCGCTTCGAGATGCTCGTAACCCACGAACTCCGGAAGCGAGTTTGCCTTCTTGAATTGATCGACGAGTTGGAACCACTGAGCATCGGTTTCCTGATCGCCGGTACCCTTCCAGTGCTTGCGCGATTCTTCGCGCTGCTTTTCCATGTGCTCTTCGAAACCCTTTTCGTCGACGGTGATTCCACGCTCATCGGTAATCGTACGCGTGAGGTCGAGCGGGAATCCGAACGTATCATAAAGCGTGAACGCCACTTGACCGGAAAGTTGTCTCTTCGATCCGAGTTTTGCGATTTCCTCGTCGAGGAGCCCTAAACCGCGATCGAGCGTTTTAAAGAACTGCTCTTCCTCGGCCATCACCGCGCGTTCGATGAACGCTTTTTTACCGACGAGATCCGGATACGCGTCTTTCATTTGCTCGATCACGAACCCGCAAACCTTGTGCATGAACGGACCATTGAAGCCGAGTTTGCGGCCGTGACGAATCGCCCGGCGCATGATCCGACGAAGAACGTAACCCCGACCTTCGTTAGACGGCATCACGCCGTCGCCAATCAGGAACGTGGTTGCGCGGGCATGGTCCGCGACCACGCGGAAGCTTGCGGTAAACTCATCGCCACCAGAAACGTCACCGGACGTGTACGGACGTTTTACGAGTTTAGAAATTTGCGCGAGAATATCGGTAAAAAGGTCGCTATCGTAGTTGGTGGCGACACCTTGAAGGAGCATCGCGATCCGCTCTAAGCCCGCGCCGGTATCGACCGATGGTTTAGGAAGTGGATTCAGCTTGCCGCTTGCATCGCGATCATATTGCATGAAAACCAAGTTCCAAAATTCGATGTAGCGATCGGAGCCACCGTCCACCTGAGTTTTGAAGTCGGCTCCGCCGAGTTTTTTGTCGGTGTATTGCTCGCCACGATCGAAATAAATTTCGGTACACGGGCCGCAGGGTCCTGTATCGCCCATCGACCAGAAGTTGTCCTTTTCGTCGAAGCGATAGATACGGTCTTTAGCCACACCTTCTTGCTCGTGCCAAATTTTCGCGGCTTCGTCGTCCTCGCGGAAAACAGTGACGTACAAACGGTCTTTGGGGAACTTCCACACGTTGGTGATCAGATCCCAAGCAAAGTGGATCGCGTCTTTTTTGAAGTAATCGCCGAAAGAAAAGTTACCGAGCATTTCAAAGAACGTGTGGTGGCGCGCGGTGAAGCCGACGTTCTCGAGGTCGTTGTGCTTGCCGCCGGCGCGGACGCATTTTTGTGCGGTAGTGGCGCGAGTGTACGGGCGCGGGTCTTTACCCAAGAACACGTCTTTGAACTGAACCATCCCGGCCGTGGTAAACAAAAGGGTCGGGTCATTGGATGGAACCAGCGACGAGCTTTCGACGTGAGTATGGCCGTTTTTCTTAAAATGTTCGATGAAGTGACTTCGAATTTGTGCGCCTTTCATAGTGCAATGAGTTTACCGGACTCGAGGCCTAAATTCTATGTTTGAATCGATCGCATCCGTCGATGATTCGATCGATCGACGGATTTAATTGAATCGTCTTCAGGTTTTTGACTAAGTGCATCATCGTAAGTTATATTCCCCTCACCTTGGAGGACCTTACGATGAAGCCCCTTTTTGCTGCATTAGTGACCGCTATCACCATTCTTGGAACAACCGTCGCCTACGCCAAAGACCCTAAACCTACCTGCTCTGTCACCGTTAAAAACGGCTGGCACAATATCGGGATCAAAATCACCGACGCAATCACGTTGGCTGATTGTATCGCTCGCGCGCAATCGCTCCTCACCACTCCTTACAACGACAACCAACTCGCGATGAATCCGTTCAACCGGAAAGCGACCGTGAAATATTTCAAAGTCATTTTTGCGACTGCAAAAATCAAATACGATTCGATCGACGGTACGAGCAAGACCACTCTGACTAACGACAACGCCTCGATTGAACAAACCGGCAAGAAAGTCGTGTATCTCGGCAGTGATTTCATCAAGTGCTGGAAAAACGGCGGCGACTGCGCTCCACTTCAAGATCTTTAATTTTTAGGCCAACGGAGACGTATCATGTTTACAGGCGCATACTTGGCCTTTATCGCGGCCCTCAACTGCGGGCATGCATGGAAAGTGCGAGAAAGTCGAAGTCAATGGCGTACAGATTCGCGCGGGCTACGTTGAAGAAAATAAAGATGTCGCGTTTCGTGGCAACGTTATTTACTTCGAAGGCCTCACCGATTCGATGCGCAATCATGATCCACTCTTCAAAACTTTAGCAAATGAAGGCTATCGCGTGATCGCATTCGATTACATGGGTCAGGGCGGTTCAGAAGGTAAAGTGAACAACACCCGCATCGAAGGCATTCCCACGATCGGCGCCGCAATCTGGAAAAAGTATGCGACCGATCTCGCCGCTCACTCAAAGCGCACGATCATCGGTTGGTCGACCGGCGGACTAGCGGCTTACTATGCGGCAAGCTTGGGACAAGCGGATCGTGTGATCTTGATCGCGCCCGGAATCAGCCCGAAAAACGCCATCACCATCACCGCAAAATCTTTGAGCGCGGCGTGGAACACCCAAGACTATCGTGAGAATCATCCCGACGGCATTTCGCCTCATTCACCGACGTTTGTTCCTCTCTTTGCTTACGACCTCCTCACAAAAGCAAAAGCCTCGCGCAAAACGTGGTCGATCCCGGCCTCCGTGGACGGGCTCGTTCTCCTCTCCGACTCAAAAGACAAGTACGTCAACGCCGAGGAAACCCGTACGGCCGTTGCAAACAAGACTTCGGGTCGCTTTGAGGTCGTCTAGTATCCAAAGGCGCTTCATGAGATCGACAACGAGGTCCCAGCGACCGCTAAAAAGCTGAGAAGCGACATTATTTCCTTCTTGAAACAGACCGATTGAGTCCGTCAAAATGCCACCAGTCAATTGACATTGCTTCTGGAAAACCCTAGGTTTAGGCTTAAATTATGAATACTTTACCGTCGTCCGCGCTGATGATTTACTTCAAAGACTACGAACAGTACCACCGCACCAAGGGTAACAAGATGACCCATCTGATCGGTGTGCCACTGGTGATGTTCAGCCTTCTCGGGCTCTTGTCTTACGTCGTGCTCTGGACGCCGGCTCCCGAGTCGTTGTTCAGAATCGATCTCGGAGCTTTGCTCTCGCTTTGGGGCTGCGTTTTTGCTTTCAAGGTTGATAAGAAACTCGCGATCCCATTCACGCTCTACACGATCTTTAATTACCTGATCGCGCGTCACCTCACCATTCCGGTACTCGTCACCCTTCAAGTGATCGCGTGGATATTCCAACTCTGGGGTCACTACGTTTACGAAAAAAAGTCTCCCGCGTTCTTGACGACACTCGAGCATCTCTTCATTGGGCCACTTTGGATTTTCTCGTGGGTGATCGGTTACTATAAGCCGACGACGACCGCCTAATGAAGTCCGCGCTCCTTTTATCTCTGTTAGCTTTGTCCGGATGTTTTTCTAAATCTGAGGACAAACCCGCTGCTCCCGTTGCCGAGAAAGCGCCCGAGCCGGTATCGATGGCGAAAGTCGGCCCGACGGTCGACGAGAACTACGCTTGGTCGATCATTCTCGCCTATGAAAAATTCGGACCGAAAGTTCCCGGCACCGACGCTCACAAAAAAGCTCACGACTGGCTCGTCAAAGAGCTCAAAGATATCGGCATCCCCGTTACCGAGCAAAACGGAACCGCTAAAACCTGGGACGGCAAAACAATCCCGGTCTACAACGTGATTGCGCAAGTCAATCCTGAAGCGAAGACACGTTATCTTCTCTCCGCTCATTGGGATAACCGCCCTTGGGCCGATGAGGATCCGGTCGCGGCCAACCGCAAGAAGCCCGTGCCCGGCGTGAACGACGGCGGAAGCGGCGTTGCCGTGCTCCTCATGATCGCAAAAGCGGCAAAATTGGCTCCGCCTGAATTCGGAATCGATTTTGCTTTTTTTGATGCGGAGGACTGGGGTAATCCACGCGGCCCCGAAGACACCTACTGTCTCGGCACTCAGATGTGGGCCAAGGATCGCGTACCGAAGACGGAACTACCGAAATTCGGAATCAACTACGACATGGTTGGACGGATCGGCTCGATGTTCCCGATCGAATCGTTTTCCAAGAAGAATGCTCCTCAGGTCATCAACGGAATTCTCGCGGCCGCTAAAACTTTAGGATACGGCGATACCTTTCCCGATTTCGAAATCGGTTCGATCATCGATGATCACGTGTTTGTCGCGAAGGGCACTGGTATCCCGATGGTGGATTTGATTTTCGTGGATCCAAACGGCCGGTTCCCGCCCGAGTGGCATACCGTCGACGATACGTCCAAGTACATCTCACGCGACGTGCTAAAGATCGTTGCGCAGACTACCGTTCAACTACTTTGGTCGCAAAAATAGGATCTTTCGCTCTTTTTCGACAAGATCGGACCTGCTATTCTCATCAGATATGAACGACACGCCTTCGACCAACGCCTCTGCCTCAGCACCAGTAGAATCAAAAGAACTCACTGCATTTGCAGACCTCGTATCGCTGTGTAAGCGCCGCGGTTTTATTTTTCCATCCTCCGAAATCTACGGCGGGATCGGATCATGTTGGGACTACGGCCCGCTCGGCGTTGAATTGAAACTCAATCTTAAAGAAGCTTGGTGGCGCGAGATGACCAATCGAGACGACGTCGAAGGCGTCGACGCTTCGATTCTCATGCACCCGCGCGTGTGGGAAGCTTCGGGCCACGTCGAAGGTTTTGTCGATCCGCTCATCGATTGTAAAAACTGTAAGTCGCGTTTCCGCGCCGACAAGCTCGATCCGGAGTTCTTAAAAAAAAATCAATGCCCGGAATGCGAGAAGTTCGGAACATTGACCGAGCCACGTCAGTTCAACCTCATGTTCAAGACTCACATGGGTCCGCTCGAAGACAGTTCGGCGCTCGTGTACCTCCGCCCGGAAACGGCTCAGGGAATCTTCGTCAACTTCGAGAACGTGCAACAGACCGCGCGCCAAAAAGTCCCGTTCGGGATCGCTCAGATCGGTAAAGCGTTCCGAAACGAAATCACTCCGGGTAACTTCATCTTCCGTACCCGCGAGTTCGAACAAATGGAGATGCAATTTTTCGTGAAGCCTGGCACCGATATGGAATGGTTCGAGAAATGGAAGCAAATGCGCGTCGACTGGCACTATGGCATCGGTCTCCGCGCTAAAAAACTTCGGTTCCACCAGCATGGACCGGGCGAGCTCGCTCACTACGCAAAGGCCGCGTTCGACGTCGAGTACGAATTCCCGATCGGCTGGCAAGAGATCGAGGGGATCCACAACCGTTCGGACTTTGATTTGCGTCGTCACCAGGAGTTCAGCTCGAAGAAGCTCGAATACTTCGACGAAGCCGCAAAAGAAAAATACCTGCCTTACGTGATCGAGACTTCGGTCGGTTGCGACCGAGTGTTGCTTGCGACATTGTGCGATGCCTATCGCTTGGAAGGCGAACGCACCGTTTTGAAGCTCCATCCAAAACTCGCGCCTTACAAGGTCGCCGTGTTCCCGCTCATGAAAAAACCGGAGCTTCTCGAAATGACCGATAAAGTCTACGCCGACGTGAAGAAGCATTACCGCGCGACTTACGACGAGAGTGGTACCATCGGCAAGCGCTATCGCCGCCAAGACGAGATCGGAACCCCGTTCTGCGTGACCATCGATTACGACGGCGTGCCGAATAACACCGTGACGATTCGCGAACGCGACGGCATGACTCAAGAGCGCATCAGCGCCGACAAACTCGTCTCATACATTCACGATAAAATGGCGAACTGGAAGCCGGTTTAATTTTGGGTAAAAAACACCTCATTTTAGCAACGATTTTGTTGTCCCTAGTCGGCTTGGGCGCCCACGCCGCGGTCGAAAAAGGCGAGCCTCAGCCTTATACGCGTCCGTTCTATATTCGCGGGCTTGCGGGCTTTACCGTTCATAACCGTTTGCAGCCGACAGAAGACAGCACGGCCGTATTCGGATTCGGAGGTGAGATCGGATTCAGTTTCTACGGTATCGAGGAAACTTCGGAGTTCTCGAGCATCGGTTTGGGCATTCATTACGACACTTACGCCATGAGCATCGGTAACGCCGCCGATCGCCAGACCACGATTCTCGGCCAGCTGATCTTTTTTAAAAACTACGAAAATTTTTCAGGCTACTTCGGTCCCGAGATCGGGATACGCAGATTCACGGCGGATGACGGATCTTACGACGCCACGGGTCTCGTCGGTGGAGTCTTCGGGGGCATCGAAGTCCCACTCACCACTCACCTTTCTTATGGACCTCAGATACACATAAACTTAGCCTTCCCGGCGAAGTTCTCTCACGCCACGAGCGGCGACATGGTCGAAGAAGCCTTGATTCTTCAGTTCATGTTCGCGCTAACTTACCATCTGTAACTAGACTTTCTCGGTGGTTTTTTTAGCTGATTTGACGCGAAGTGCGCGGCGACGAAGCGACCGCTCATAAATCTGCAGCAAGCGATCGGTGCGCGTACGACGATCATACTGCTCGCGAGCGTATTGTACCGCGCGTTCCCCCATCACTTTCAGTTCTTCGGGATCTTCGAGCATCATGCGGAGCTTACGTTGCAAGTCAAACGAATCGCCGGAACGCATGAGCAATCCGCCTTGTGAGTTGCCGATCCACTCAAGCGAATCCAAGCTCGATGCGCAGATGATCGGCGTACCCATCGCGAGCGATTCGATCGCTTGAATCCCGAACATCGCTTTACTCGACGGAAGGACGTAAACGTCGAGAGTCCCTAAAACCTTCGGGATCGATTCTTCTTCCGGCACGAGCAAAATTTGATCTTGAAGGTGGAACTGATCGATCAAGTCGATCAAATTTTTGTTTCCCTCGCTCTCGAATCCTATGATCACGAACTTGGTCCGGCGTGCGAGCTCTTCGTTACGGAGGAAGGAAGCCGCGGCCTTGATGAAAGCTGCTTGTGCTTTGACGTATTCGCGCCCGGCGATCATCCCGACGAGATAGGTGTTCGGGTCGATCTGCCATTTTTGGCGGAGCAAGGTGAAGTCGAAGTGCTCGGGATTAAAGATGTTGAAATCAAGACCAGGGTGAACAACACGGACTTTACCCCCAAGCGAAGAGCGCATGGCCTGGATCCGGCGCTTGATCGCGCTCGAAGGAACCAGGAAGGAATCGATCCGCGAATAGAAGAACGACTGGAAGAAGTGACGAATGTTTTTTTCGACGTTCGGGCCTTCGCTCACGACAACCGATACGCGCGGATACTTAAGCATCCATGGCAAGATCGAACCCAAGTGCTCGCTTCCATAAACGTGGATCAGATTTACTCCGTTCTCGATCTCTTTATAGAGAACGTCGCGGAAATCGCGATCCAAGAAAAAATTCGGGACTGCATCGACCGTGACGGTCTTACTCTTGCCGAAAGTGAGGAATCGCTGATGCAGGGTCGTACCATTCAAGCAGAGCGCGCGCCAGTTCAAGCCCTGCGCATTGAGTTCGAAGATATCTTCGAGCGCAAGCTGCTCGTCGTCTCCGTAAGAACCGCTCAAGTAGACGAATAAAACTTTCGGCTCATCTCGATTCTCAGAGTTGATTGAAGAATCCGACATTCATTTCCTCGATCACCCGCTCGGGTGCGATTCCATTCAAACATTGGTTGTAACGCGAATCTCTCCAACGGCATTGATTGCGCTCGCAGGGCCAGCATTCGACCGGGTTCAACGCAACTTGCACTAAGCCCGGCCCGATCGGACGCGTCCGCTTCGGATCGGCGGCCCCACATATAATTTGTACCTTGGCACCGCATAGGGATGCAACGTGAGCGAGGCCGGATTCGTTCGTGATCGCGAATTTTGCCTGACAAAACAACTTCCAATGTGAAGAAACCGCCCCACGCGCGGTAAAATCCTCAACCGGAACCCCAGCTTTTTCGAACTCCTGCGCCAATTTTTGCTCAGCAGGTCCGCCGATCACAACAGCTCGCCATTTATGTTTTGCTTGAATTTGAACGATCAGCTCGCCGAATTGCGCGGTCGACCAACGGCGAGAATCCGCGGTCGCGCCGGGTGCTACGATAAAGTACGGGCTATCCGGCGGATCGATCGGTTTTACATCGGGCCAATGCTTAACGGCGTCAAAATCCGATTCTTTTGAGGTGGCCCAATAGCCGCGCACGTCGACGACCGGTCGGTTGAGCAGCAAATTTAGATAAGCCTGAGCGCGATGGGTGTCGGAGGATCCATCCCAGCGCACCCGCTCCGTCAGCAAGCATCCTCGCCAGTCGGTTTCGTAACCGCGACGGATGCGGGCGTGCGCGAGCTTCAACAGAAGTGCCGCGCCGAACGAATTCGGAAGCGAGATCCCCAAATCCCAAGGGCCACGCGATCGAATGTGCTTTGCGAATTTAAAGATGTCGAGAGTGCGCTTGAGTATCGAATCGCCGTGTTTCTTTGGGAGCACGAACACCTCATCAATGAAGCCTTTGAACTGGATGTCCGCCACGTATGAAGTGCAAACGACCGCGATTCGGGCTTCCGGGTAGGCGAGCCTGAGTTCTCGGTAGAAGGGGTATGCGAGTACCTGGTCGCCGATCCAGTTGGGTGCTCGCACTAAAATACGGTTCATAAAATTTTATTGAGTGCGATCGCGAACGAGCCGACTTTCACTTTAGCTTCGATACGCAAAACATAGCGATGCTCGTCATCCGAGATCCAAACTTTGTTGTCCTTATTTTTAAGTTCGCCGTTTTGGTAGTTGTCGAGGCTGTAGACGTTGGCCGTAAAATCCTTACCGCCGGCGTAAATTTTTTCTTGTTTTTGGAATTTCAACACCGATTCCCAAGGTTTGCCGTCGATGATTACCGGATAGCGGAACTCTTTAGCCGGGTTCTTCGGAAGATCCGCAATCCGCAGATAATAGAGCGACGAAATCGGATCTTGCGACCACAGCGCAATATCGTATTGTTCTTTCTGTTCGCTCAAACCTTTCTCGACATGGTCGACACGGTTCCAAAAAAAGCTTTTCTTCTTTTCGTAATCGTAGAGTTCGATGAGCTTGCGCGATTGCTTGCTCTCGTCGAGATCCATCATAAACTTATGTGAGAAGAGTCCGTCATAATCCCAGAAGCTTTCAATACGGTCGTCCACGCGGTAAACGAGTTCGAACAGCTTCGCAGTCTTGGCATGGGCACTGATGTGATAGACTTGGCGATCACCCAGCATTTTTGGAGGCAATAATTCCACATTCAAGTGAGCCGCATCGATGCCGATGAAACGAATGTCGTACTCGAGCTTCTCGCCGATCTCGAAAGGCATTTTCGGGAGACGGCGACTTGCCGGCCATGCAAATACTTCAAGAGCTTTGCTCACTTTGGTCTCCTTGCCCTTTTTCCTTTTTGGTACCGGAGTCGACTTCGGGGTCGCCGTTGCGGTCGTGCCTGGAGTTGCAACCACGGCGACATCCTTCACTTCAAATTTTTTAGCGATATCGGCGGAGATCTCTTTGCTGATGTCCCCATCATCAAATTTTTTGAGATTGCTGGAAGAGGAACAACCCGCGATGAGAGCCACCGACGCGACGAATCCACAGGCGGCTGAATTCCAATTGTTTTTCATTAACAATAGTTTAGCTACTTGTTAGATGGGATGCAAGCGATTCGGTCGAAGACTTCGTTCATCCATTCCCGGTTGCGTAACTTGATCTTCAGTACGCCGACCGCTTCGTCGAGCTTGAACGACTTCCACTTCACCGCATCCTTTTCAGTGATGAAAATTTTGATGTTTTTGGATTTCGCTTCGGATATCAATTTTTTGACTTCGGATTCACTATAGTGATGATGATCGGGAAAAGCGATGACGCGATCGACTTTAACGCCGCGGCTCTCATAAAAGTTCTTAATGCGGGACGGGTTGGCGATACCGCACACGATCCAAATCGGCTGTGCGGGCAAGAACTCGGGTTCCCAATCGAGTTGGGGTCCCGGATTTTCAAATACGTAATCGGCGTAACGGCCTTGCGAATCGAAATCACGATACACGGTCTGCGAACGGCTGAGCGCCGTCTTGAGCACGATACTCATCGATGGTTTGAATTTGAGATTCTGAAATCCATCATCGAACAACACCAGATCGATCTTATCTCCCCGATCCGACGACCGCTGCACTAAGTTCCGCACGACCTGATGTCGATCCGCGCCGACTCCGAGATAGATTTCAGGAACCGCAGTTTTAATTTCAACCGGCTCATCGCCGAACTCATCGTGGCGTAAATTTAAATCTCCTGGAAAAGCGACTTTTACTTCGTCCGGGTTTTTTGCCCCGTAACCGCGACTCACGACCGCGACTTTCAACCGACGTGCGAGAGCCTCTTTTGCAAGCTCGATGAGGAGAGGCGTCTTCCCCGCTCCGCCGGATTGGAGATTACCGATGAGCACGGAAGGCACCGGTAGCGGCTTTGAGTGGAACACCCCTGCGCGATACAAGCGCCGACGCAAAAAATTTATGACTGACCAAAGTTGAGACATAAACCAAAAACTCAATTTTGACTCGGGTGCCGATATCTTTACCGGCCGCGATTGATGCCACTGAAGCATTTGATCGGCGATCCGTTGTGGCACCGGGCCTTCGGCATGCATCAGACTTTGAACACTCTTGATGGCGTTCTCGGTATCGTGCGGGTGCTGCAAAGTCTTTTGAAGCGCGGTCGACAAGTCTTTTGGTGTGGCTTCGGGACCGAGGAACTCCGGAAACACGGAATGCGTGCGGTCCCTGGTCCCGAGTAAAATATTCGGAAGCCCAACCGGACCCTTGTATCGCATGACGTGTTCGAAAAACTTTTCGGTGAGGTAATTCATGCGATAAAAAATAACGGGTGCGCAGCCGAGCATGACGGCTTCAAGAGTGGAAGTCCCGGACTTAATCAAACCCACGCGCGCACTCGATAACGCTTGGACCGATCCCCCCGGAAAAAACTCGTACTGCACGCGTTTTGAAGATCGGAGTGCTTGCTTGAGATGCTCGACCGGCAGACCTTCGGGCACGGGTACCAGCGCGCGCACGTCACGCTCGATCCGATGGGCAAACTGTTCAAGCGTGCTCGGAATAATCGGGAGCAGATGCACCCACTCGGAGTCGCGGCTGCCCGGCATCACCGCCACGAGCTCGCGGTCGGGATCGACGATTTTTTCTGGCTTTTGCTGCATCATTTTCCAAAGCAGCGGATTGCCTTCCTCGATGACCGGAATCCCGCGAGCCTGATAGTAGGTTTTCTCGAACGGAAAGATCGCCCACACGCCGTCGTAGTACTTACGGATTTTTTCGACGCGTGCACTACGCCATACCCACACTTTCGGAGGGATCCCGCAAATCTTGGCTGCTTGCGGAGCCAAGTTCATGTCATGAACGCGCTTCAGCAGGCGCATGTGGAAGTCGGGATAATCGAGGGTGAGGATTAAATCCGGTTTCTCGGCGGCGACGAGTGTCACCATCGTATCGAGTGCTTTACGGAACACCGACATCTTTTTTAAAACTTCGGTGATCCCCATCGCTCGCAAGCTCTCGGCCTGGATCACGCAGCGGAAGTTAGGGAGCGCCCGGAGCGCCGGGCCTCCGATCCCGAAAAACTGGACGGGTTTTTTCATCCCGGAACGGAGCTCGGTTAGGGCTCGCGCGACGATCGCGGCGTGCTGATCCGAAGATATTTCGGCCGCCGAGATCAAAACCTTCATCTGAGGCAACCGCTCTCGCTTTTCCGGATGAATTGGACGAGTTGTTTTACTTCGGGGAAATCGCCGTACTGAGTTTCAATCTCGAGCAAGCATTGCTCCCTCGCTACGTCGGTGCGTTTCCACAATTTCAAAGACTCGTTAACCGCGGTGATCGCATCGGCTTTGTAGCCTTTGCGGCGCATGCCGATGATGTTCGCGCCCTTTACCTCGCAAGGGCGCTGGCCCACGACGACGGCAAACGGAGGAATGTCACGATCGACCAGACTCTGCCCGCCGACGAAGCTGTTGGTGCCCACGCGCAAAAACTGCGTGATTCCGGTCATTCCGCCGATATTGGCGTAGTCTTCAACGATGACGTGGCCCGCGAGTGAAGTCGCGTTTGCCATAATCACGTGATTACCCACAACCGAGTCGTGGCCCATGTGGACGTAAGCCATCAGTAAGTTGTGATCGCCGAGCACGGTTTTGCCTCCGCCCTGGACGGTGCCCAAGTTCAGGGTCACGCACTCGCGAATCAAGTTGTGGTTGCCGATGATGAGCTCGGTATTCTCGCCTTTGTATTTGAGATCCTGCGGAACCGCACCGATCGATGAAAACTGGAAAAAGGTATTGTTTGAACCGATCGTCGTGTGACCGTCAATCACGACGTGACTGATCAGCTTGTTCCCCGCTCCCATTTTAACATTGGGCCCGACGGTACAAAACGGACCGACTTCGACGTCGGCTGCTAGTTCGGCTCCAGGAACAACGATGGAGGATGAATGAATTTTTGGCATCTTACGCCCCAACTTTCGGAGTCATGCCCATGTTTGCCATCAGCGACGCTTCGGCCACCAATTTGCCGTCAACATAAGCTTTACCTTCGAACGCCCAGATTGAAGTACGGCAACCCGTCACTTCGATCTCGATCCGCATGCTGTCGCCCGGTACGACCGGCGCACGAAACCGCGCTTTATCGACGCCGACGAGCAGGCACTGAAGCGTCTCGCCCTGACGAAGACGGCTGATGAAAGCCGGATACAATGCAAAACTTGCGGTCTGCGCCATAGTCTCGACGATTAGCACGCCGGGGGTCACCGGCATTTGCGGAAAGTGCCCTTGAAAATGCGGCTCACTCACGGTGACATTTTTTACGCCGATGACTTTGATTCCGACTTTGTGCTTGAGCTCGTTGTCGTCGAGTGGATGCGGGCCGGAAATCTCTAAAATTTTATCAACGAGCAAAAATGGAGCGCGATGAGGCAGGAACTCCATGATTTCTTTCTGACCTAAAATGTACTGTGGTTTATCCATATTCTATCCTCGGCGCAAGATTTTAGCGATCTTTGTCGCGATCCTTTAATAGTTTACTTTGCAATGCGAATAGCCGGAAGAACTCGCGCATTGGGCGCGCCGGTACTCCGAACCATTCCGTATCGGGCGGTAGATCCTTGGCTGCGCCGGTGTATCCGCCAAGTTTAACGTAATCACCGACGTGCACTTGATTGCCGGTTCCGGATTGCGCGCCGACTATCACGAACTTACCGAGCGATGAGCTCCCCGCCATGCCGGCGGCGCCGCAAAGAACCGATCCTTCGCCCACGTCGCAATTATGCCCAACCTGAACCTGGTTATCGATCTTGGCTTGCTTGCGAATCACGGTGTCACCCATGGTACCGCGGTCGATCGACGAGTTTGCGCCGATTTCGACGTCGTCTTCGATCACGACCCGGCCCAGATGATAAATTTTGCGATGACCGATTTGTTTTTTGGTTGTCGGGTCGATGATGGGCGCGTAGCCAAATCCATCAGCACCGATTACGGTCCCCGCATGAATACGGACGCGTTTACCGATTTGCGTGCGCTCGTACAAAGATACGTTCGGAAACAGTACCGAGCTCTCGCCCAACTTAGATCCAGGTCCGATGTAACAACCGGGATAAATCACGGCACCCGCTTCGATCACGCAGTCGTGTTCGATCACGGCATTCGCACCGATCTCGGCACTGGCCGCCACCTTCGCGGTGGGATGCACGACAGCCGACGGGTGCACCGACGCTTTGGACGAAAGCAGTTGATGATCGTGCGCGGATTGTCGGCGTGAAAAGTGAGAACTTAAAATCGCAAGCGCGCCGTAAGGATCGGCACAGGCAAGGAACGCCGACGACTTCCACTGAGAAAGGCCTGTCGCTTCGAGCGATTTTACAAAATCATTGCCCGTCACGATGACCGACGCGCGAGTGGCCATCAGATCGTCCTGATAGTGCTTGGAAAAAAAGAAGGCGAGATCGCCAGATCCCGCCTCTTTCAAAGTGGTTAACCGCTTTATCGAAACAGAGTTGATTCCCGCGGTCGCATCCGGATCGGCAAACTCCGGGTTTGCCACCTTCGCCTGGATCCAGTTTGCGATTTCGGAAACCTTAAACATCAGGACTAGTTGATCTCCTTGAGGATGTCCGCCGTGAGGTCATCCTTTTCTTGACTGAAGAGAACGATATTCTCGTTCTTCTCGAGAATGAGGGTGTAGCCCTTCTTCTTCGCGAGCTCGCCGATCTTTTCACGGATCTTGGTTATAATCGGAGCCGACATTTCTTGTTCTTTCTTTTGGATCTCGGCCTGAGACTTCTGGAGAAGCTCTTGGTACTTCATGAAACGCTCTTGAAGCTTTTGGCCTTGTTCCTTTTTAGCCGACTCGCTGAGAGCCGAAGCCTTCTTTTGAAGATCTTCCTGAGCTTTTTTCAGGGAAGCTTCTTCTGCTTGGAGTTCTTTTTTCTTTTTGTTGAAAGCCTGTTCGAGCTCGGCTTTGGCTTTTTTGCCGGTCTCGGAGGTCTGGATGGCTTTCTGCATGTCTACGACTCCGATTTTCATGGCGTCGTCCGCGTGAGAAATTCCCGCATTCAACATCAAAGCGCTGGTGACGAAGGTGATGGTTGCAAAACGATTCATATTACGGCCCTTTCTGTCTCTCACGAGACTACTTTAAAACGGTTGTCCAATAAAGAAAATGAACGTCGGACTCTCTTCAAGCGCCCCTTCGGTCGCGTTCAATCGACGACCGATCGGGAAGCCCCACTCGAAACGAAGCGGCCCAAGAGGAGAGAACCAACGAATACCAAATCCCCAGTTTTGGCGCATTTCAGAGATCGTAACCGTCTCAAATGCGTTACCAATATCGTAAAAGAACACCCATTTGATTCCGGCTTCCTTGATCAATGGATGCTCAAGTTCGAAGAGTGAGTAGAGCTCGGATGCGCCACCGATTTTCTCAAGCGAGCCGTTCGCGCGCATGATGACCGGCGCGAGCGAGAACGCCTCGTAACCGCGCATGTTCCACGGACCGCCGAGATAGAATTTCTCGGCCGGCGGAATACCTCTACCGCCGGTATTGATCATGGCGCCGATTTCGGTGCTGTTCTTGAACACGAAGCTTCCGATGAAGTTATTGTAGTAACGGTTGTTGAACGTGAACTTAGAGAAGTTCTTAACGCCACCCAAGCCCGCGAATTCGAGCGATGCGTTTTGATAGTTACCATCCGAGGTCTCGAAACGGTTGTTCCGTTTATCGCGGACGACCGACAGGACGATGCTGGAGAGAATCCCTTTATCGAGATCCTCATCCGCGGAGAGCGCCGGAAGAACCAAGTTGTCGTTGATCGGATCGGCATCGTGAGTGAGCGTCCAGTTTTGATCGTTGCGATCGTTAGCGTAATTACGCAAAACGCGAAGGTGTTCGAATTTGTAAGTGATGTACGCGTTGACGTCGTCGCTCAACGGGTGACCGAGTTTCAAGTTAAAGCCCGATCGACGGACCAGGTACCGATCCGGGATCGGCGAGTTCGACATGAACAAGCTAAAGCCAGCGCTCCACTCGGTGTCGAAAGCGTACGGATCCATGAAATCAAGAGAGAAGCTGCGAACGGTGTCTTCTTTACCCCATTGGGTTTCGAGACTGAGGCTCTGACCTCGGCCGAGCAGGTTGATCTCTTGCACTTTACCTTGGAAGAAGAAGCCTTGAACCGATGAGTAACCCGCACCGACCGTGACCGAACCCGTCGATCGTTCTTTGACCTGGATTTCGATATCGAGAAGGTCGTCGCGACCTTTTCGGGGCACTTGGTTGAACTGCACTTCGCCCGGAGCGAAGTAGCCTAAGCGCTCCACGCGCTCTTTTGAGATACGGAGCTTCGAACCGCTAAAAAGCTCGCCCTCGTAGATCCTGAGCTCACGCCGGATGACTTTATCGTAGGTCTTGGAGTTGCCTAAGATTCGGATCTCGCCGAAATAAACCAGATTGCCTTTTTCAAAACTGTAGTCCATCGACACGGTTTTGTTCTCTTCGTTGAAATCCATTTTCGGAACGACGTTCACGAACGCATAACCGAGGTCTTGGTACTTCTCCGTTAAACGGAGGATGTCGGCGTTACGCGCGCTAATGCTGAAGGTTTGACCCTCGAGCATTTTGACTTCTTTTTTGAGCTCGTCTTTCGGGAACAGAAGATCCCCACTGAAATCGTAACCACCGACGGTGTACGGGTCGCCCTCTTCGACGTAGATCGAGATATAGACGTATTTTTTATCGTCCGAGATCGTGATGATCGGATTCTCGAAACGGAACTTGAGATAACCGTGCTCGAGATACCAGTATTGCAGGCGTTGGAGATCTATCTTGAATGAGGCTTCTTTGAACGTTCCGGAACTGGAGAGGAAGCTGACCGAATCGCCCTCTTTGGTCTCAGCGAAAATGCTTTTGAGCTTTGCATCCGAGAACGCCTTATTGTTCAGGAACGCGATCTGCTTGATTTCGACTTTATCGTAATCCGCGATCTTATAAACGAGTTTAACTTCTTGGCCCTTCTCGGCCGCATCTTTAGATACAGTTTTGTCTTCGCGAACTTCGTAGGTCACTTTCGCGAGGTAATAACCCTTCTCTTCGTAATGTTTTTGAATCAAGTCCACGTCTTGCTGGACTTTATTGATATCGAGAATGTTCCATTTCTTGACCTTGATGACGTCCTCGAGGTCTGAAGTCGAAACCTTTTCGTTCCCTTCAAAGATCACTTCGTTAATCACGGGACGCTCTTTGACTTGAACGGTGAGGACGGAGCCGTCCTTCTTGATGTCGATCTCATCGAAGTAGCCCATGCTGTAGAGCGCTTCAATGTCGGTGCGAATCTTATCGGCGTCGTAATCTACGCCCGGTTTTGACGAAATTTTTTCCAAGATCGCATCGCGTTCAATGCGCTTCAGCCCGACGGTTTTGACTTCAGTAATTTTTTCGGCGTAAGAAATGGAAGAAGCAAAAAGCAGAATGAAGACAGATACAAGATGCAATGCAGATCGCTTGAATTTCACTAGATCTTCGTCTTATCACGAAGATACGATTTTTCCATCTTTCATCGTCAATACTTTGCCGATCCGACTCGCCACATCATGATCATGCGTGACCATGAGCACCGCGATCTTGAAGCGTTGATTCAGTTCCAAAAGAAGGTCGATCACCTTTTTACTATTCTCGGAATCGAGGTTCCCGGTGAGTTCGTCGCCAAACAAAAGCTTTGGCTTGAGCACCACTGAACGCGCAATCGCCACTCTTTGCTGTTCACCACCTGATAACTCGGCGGGTCGGTGATTAATACGATGTTGCAGTCCGACAAACTTAAGCAAATCGCGAGCTTGAGCTTCTGCGTGTGGACGCTCCATGCCAGAAATGAGTGCCGGCATCATCACATTCTCCAAAGCGGAGAACTCAGGAAGCAGATAGTGAAACTGAAATACGAACCCCAGGTTGCGGTTTCGGAAGTCCGAGAGGTCTTCGTCCGACATCTTCCAAAGATTTTGCTGTTTGGGTCCGAAAAAAACTTCGCCGTGAGTCGGCGGATCCAGCGCTCCGAGCAAGTGCATGAGCGTGCTCTTACCGGCGCCGCTTGAACCCATGATCGCCATGCAATCGCCTTCAAGGATATCTAAGTTTACGCCCTTCACGACTGCGATTCGTTCGTTCCCCTTCGTAAATTCTTTATGCAGATTGCGCGCCCGGAGAACTAGCTTGTCCATTTCAACCCTTCAACCGGCGCACGACGCGAAATCCTGAGCGCCGGCCCCACCGTCGATAAAAAACAAATCACAAAAGCCATTAAAGCAATCGCGCTCCACTCTGTCCAGCGAATCACCACCGGAAGGAATTCGAGGTGATACACCTCGGCCGGAAGATGAATGAACTTGGTTTTGCGCAGAATCATCGTGGCAAAAAATCCGAGAACGATTCCGGCGGAAGTGCCCGCGAGACCGAAGAATGAACCGATCCAGGAGAAGAGAAGGAAGAGATCCCGTCTTCGCACTCCGACCACTCGAAGGATCGCGATCTCGCGTTCCTTCTCGTAGACCATCATGAGGAGGGCCGAGATCACGTTGAATGCGGCGACGATCATGATGACCGTCAAGAGCACCGTGATGACCGCCTTCTCGACTTTGATCGCGTAAAACAAGTTTTTGTTGAGCGACGCCCAATCCCGCACTTTATAGGGGAATCCGAAGTGTTGCGAGAGCTCGGCGGCGGCCTCGACCGACTTCGAACCGTCCTCGAGCTTGATCCGGAACGACGTAAGCCAGTCTTTTTTGTCGGTGGCGTTTTCAGTACCGAACGCGAGCTGTTGGACCGAACTCAGCGGTGCGTACGCAAATTTAGAATCGTACTCGTACATGCCCAAGTGAACGATACCCGACACGTCGAAGTCTTGAATCCGTGGGGCTCCGTAGTTGCCGTTGTTATCGACATCGGTAAACGGCAACACCACTCGCACCGAATCACCGACGCCAACACCCAGGCGCTCCGCAAGCGACGAGCCCAGAATAATATCGTGCTCGCCTTCCGGTAGTTTACCGCCGTCGATCAAATGCTCGTCGACGCGGACGACTTCGCCCCAGCTCTGGAGATCGACTCCTTCGAGCGCGCCGCCTGCGACGCCGTTCGGGCCGTTGAACATGACCTCGCTGACAAACGATCCGGTAATCGCTTTGATCCCGGGAGTGAACTCGCGAATCTTGCGTTCCATCTCCATGCGATCGCGAATCGGAGTCCCGCGCGTGTAAAAAAGGATGTCGCCTTGAGTGCCGGCAATGACCTTGGTGAGCTGATTCTCGAAACCGTTGACGACTGACGTGACAATCAAGAGCGCGAGCACGCCGATCGAGACACCCACGATCGAGACGCCGGTAATGAATGAGAGGAAGTTTCCGCGTGATTTCGAAGAGAGAAATCTTGTCGCGATCTCAAGCGATAGTTTGAATCTTTTCAGCAACATGCTTGCTGAAAATCATCTCAGTTATGAGCCTGTTCGTCCAGCCAACGTTCGGCGTCGATCGCGCCCATACAACCGCTGCCTGCGGCCGTGACCGCTTGGCGATACACGTGATCCGAAATGTCGCCTGCGGCAAACACGCCCGGGATCTCGGTCTTGGTCGTGCCTGGAGTCACGATGATGTATTCTGCATCAGTCATTTTGAGCTGACCCTTAAAGAGCTTCGAGTTGGGTTGGTGGCCGATCGCCACGAAAAAACCGCTCACCGCAAGTTCGGATTTCGCGCCCGTCTTAGTGTCGACGAGCTTCAGGCCGGTCACTTCTTGATCGCCTATGATGTCTTCAACCGCAGTATTCCAGATGATTTTAACTTTAGGGTTATTCATCACGCGGTCCTGCATCACTTTGGATGCGCGGAACTCGTCGCGACGGTGGATCACGGTCACCGATTTTGCAAAACGAGTGAGGAAATTTGCTTCCTCCATCGCGGTATCGCCACCACCAACGATGGCGATGTCTTGGTTGCGGAAAAAGAACCCGTCGCAAGTCGCGCAGGCGGAAACGCCGCGGCCCATGAGTCGTTTTTCGTTCGGAAGACCGAGCAATTTTGCGGACGCGCCAGTCGCGATGATCAAAGCTTTGGTTTTAATCTCTGATCCGTCAGCGAGCGTGAGAGTAAATGGACGTTTTTGAAGATCGACTTTTTGAACGTCGCCTTGCTTGAAACGTGTGTTGAAACGCTCAGCCTGTTTGCGGAAACCCACCATCATCTCCGGACCCTGAACGCCGTTCGGGAAGCCCGGATAGTTTTCGACTTCGGTCGTGATCGTGAGTTGGCCGCCCGGCTGGGTGCCTTCCACGCATAATGGTTTTAAGTTTGCGCGGGCAGCGTAAATCGCTGCAGTCAAACCCGCAGGTCCTGTTCCCAGGATGACAACGTTTTCAACGGATTGATCGCTCATATTCCCCCCTGCATTCGCTCGTGCCTACACACGACGCGCGAGGATTATTTTTGCTCTGTTACTTTTGTTCAGAGACTTCGTCGAGGCTGATGTAAGCCGCGTTCTCGCTGTCGTCCGGAAGTGCTGCGATAGCAGTTTTTGCTTCTTTGTCGGTGACCACGTTACGAACGAGGTTCTTTTCCAACATGCGGACGTCGAGTTTTTTTTCTTGGATTGCTTCGTGAAGTAATGACATAGTGCTATATAAATACCGGTTTTTTAAGGAAAGATCAAGGTTGAAGCCTCTTGGATAACTCGATCACCCCATCAGCAAATTCGAACGCCGTATCGGTCGTGATCCCCGTCTACAACCAATCTCATTTGACCCGTCGTTGCCTGGAATCCCTCGCGGCAAACTCCCGTAATCTTAAAGAACTTTTTGTCATCAATAATGCGTCTAAAGATGACACCGAAAGCGTCCTCCTGACGTTTTCGGGGCAGTTTGGCACCGTTCGGTTCCAGGTCATCACCAATACCGAGAACAAGGGCTTCGGTCGGGCGGTCAATCAGGGGCTCCGTCTCTGTACCGGCTCCCACCTCGTCGTTCTCAACAACGACACTTGGCTCATGCCGGGTTGGGATCAGGCGCTCGTGTCGGTAATGGACACTCGAGGCGTGGAATTTGTGGTGCCGTATTTTTATGAGCGCCCGTGGCTCTCGGGCCCCGACGAGATGGAATCACTCGCAGCTCGTTTTGTCACGCGCAACCTCGGCCGCACGCGCGTGCACTGGGCGGCGATCATGTTCATGATTTCGCGCGGAGCTTTCGAGCGACTCAAGTTCGCGGAACACGGGGGGCTCTTCGACGAGCGATTCTTTGTCACGTATGAGGACACGGATCTGTGGGAACGAGCGCGCGAGCTCGGCATGCGCTCGCTGCAAACTGCCACGTGTTTAATTTGGCACCACTCGATGGCTTCGCGTGCGGCGCCGGGCTCGCTTCCACCGGCGTACGAACAAGAAGGCCTAAAACTCTTTATAGACAAATGGGGATTCGATCCCAGGCCGCGTGATCATACCCTAGCCGCCCGCTTGCACCGCCGATGGCGCAAAATCAAAGATCACTGGGGAATGTTCTGAGGTATCAGCCACCTTATGGTCGAGATTCGTCATCACTTTGACGAATCTCAAATCCCGGCTTAGGAACACGATAAGAGGGTGTGAAAGCGCTTCTACTGATCGCGATTTTTTTAGGTAAGAAATCGTTTGACGGTGAGAAGGGGGCAAAAAAAATTCAACAGACTGTTCTCACGCAGTTGTTCGGCGAACCCGGCCGCGCGGTCGGTTATGACGTTTCCCGCCACGCTATGTCCATCGTCGGGATTCGGTTTAACAAAGACACCAAATCCTGCGAGTATCTCATTCGCGATTCGAGTCGGGGCAGTTCCGACTGGGAACCCCAAGGCCAAGTCCTAAACGAGCTCCAAAATTTGAATTTGATTCATTGATCGGAATATAGCTGCTAGCCCGCGCGAAAGACGCACCGCTAAACATAAAAGTAGGCCCTACCTCAGAACCTCAGCTCAGTGCCAGGTGGTCGGGCCGTCGTCATCTTCGTCTTCAGGGCGCTGAGTTTTGACGAGACGCAAATGAGATTGGTTTTTCTTTTTCGATCCGCCGCCATTCTTGCGCATCTGAATTCCGCGGGCCTGAAGCCACAGGAACAAAAGACCCGCACCCATGCCGGACAGATGCGCGAACGCACCTAAGCCACCCTGGCCCGAGAACAATGCTTGGAGAAATTCGACTCCGGCCAGGATCATGATGAACTGCCTGGCCTTCATCGGGAACATCATCATGAAGAGGAGTTCGCGTTCGGAAAAAATCACGGCATACGCGACAAGAAGTCCGTACATCCCGCCGGACGCGCCCACCATCGGGAGCGAGAGATACATCGGATTCCACATCGCAAGTTGGATGATGAGATAAACCAGTCCCGCCATCGTCGTACAGAAAAAGTAGAACGCGAGGAACTTTCTACGCCCCCACATCGCCTCGATCTCACCACCGACGAAAGCGAGGATCATCAAGTTGAGCACGAGGTGCATGACGTCCGAGTGGAGGAACGAGTAAGTAAAGATCTGCCAGATTTTGCCGGAGAGAATTTCGACCGGAATGAGCGCGAACCACATTTTGAAATGGCCGCCCATGAATTGATCGACGGCTTGCTGGACGATAAACACCACAGCATAGACGATAAGCAGCTTTTTGATCGTATCCGTGATCTTAATCGGCATGATTTACATAGTTTATCGGCTTTCTTCCATCAATTCAATCAGGACCCCGCCTGCCGTGGCCGGGTGAATAAAATTGATGCGCATGTTTTGTGCGCCTCTGCGAGGGGCGTCGTAAGTGAATTTAAAGCCCTCTTGGGTCAGCTGGGCCGTCAAAGAATCGAGCTTTCCGGCCGAAACCTGAAACGAAAGATGGTGAATCCCCGGGCCGCGCTTGGCGATAAACTTTGCAACCGTGCCCTCGGGATCCTCGACTTCGAGGGTTTCGAGATGAGGGGCCTCGCCTGGAAGGGAGAAGAAATGCACCTTCACACCCTGGTCGGCGACCCGCTCGGTCGCGCCCGGTTTGAATCCTAAAATTTTAAAGAGTTTTGTGAGCTGTTGGTCGCCCGCTTTCGTCGCAATTCCGATGTGATTGAGTGTGATCATCCTGGAGCCAGGATATAGAAAAAAAAAGAGGCCGTCACTACCTGTCGCTGTACCCCGAATCGCCTCCTCAGTCAGTCAGACGACTCGAAATCAAGTGTAACGGCCCCCAGTCAAGGTCCAAGCTTTCGCACCCACCAAAGTCCTCCAGCTTAGACACTATCCTTATCGACTGACCCCGCCGGAACTTGAGGTGATTTTTTGTTTTAAATAAAAAATAAATAAAATCAATGATTTGGAATTTATTTAACACATTATATTTATTAGAATATTGACGTGCCCGGTCGCGTGGCGTAATTTGCTTTTGCTATGGCAATGATCGAGCGTATTTCAATGGGCGCACCCCCTTCTATCTCGGATAGAAGCGTTCAAGCCGCGTCTGACGTCGGAATAGACAACTCTCATCACGTCGAAGTCGCTCATGCTCTTCCTGGATTGCGTATCAGCGCGCGCCTCACCACTTCTTCGCTCTCCGACTACCCTCAGTTTGATTTAAATCAAATTCGCGACGGTAAAAAAACTGACGCTGTCGTTACCGACGGCGAATCGGCTTAAAGACAACGCAAAATACAACCGACAAGAATTCCATGAGCTCTCGTGGAAAGTGCCTATTGTTGTCAGTAGTTATGTTCTCATTTTTGGCACCTTCGTCGTTCGCGCAGATCAAGAAGGCGTCGGTTAAAAAACAGGCCGCTACTAAGAAAACCGCTCCTAAGAAAAATCCCGAACCTCCTCGCATAGCCAAGTTTCCGGAATTCGGCGAAGAGGCGTCCTGCACTTGGCAACGGATGAAATATCAAAAGGACTTCGTGAAGTTGCTGAAGACCACGATGAAGAAGCCGGCCGACTTCGGTTCTGCCGAGTATTTTGCGGATGCCGTTGGAACCGCCGATCCCGCCACTTGCCAAGTCATTCCGAGCGAGAAAAGCGTAAAGGACCTCACCGCGCTCACGGATACGGTTAAAAAGCAGGCGGTCACGAGTTCGATTCAATATAACCTGGATTTTGATCGCGACATCAAATGCATTCTCCTTGCGCAAAGCGAGTTCCCGGATAAAATCGAAGCTCCCAAAAACGGGTTCTTTTACGGCGCTTGCAAGTCTGCCGTCGATCCGGCGGTTCAAAAGCGGTCGCACGGTTATCGTCCTTGCCGCACTCTCGAAAACGCCGAACTCATGGCTCTGTCTGTAAAACTCGTCGCCAATTGCTCAGGTCTCAAACAGTCGGATATGTTCCCGCTTCTTGAGCACGAAGGCGGATTTAATTTGAACGTGATCAGTTCGACGGGTGCGGCTGGAATGGGCCAGCTCACGGCTGATGCGATTTTGAACGTCAAAAACGGCGGCGATACTTCTTTTAAAGACGTCGACGACGCGATCACCACGAAAAAATATCCGAGTCTCCTGCCGGGCATGTCTTGCGATATTCTTAAACCGTATCTCGACGAGTTTCCAACAAACTCGAAATCCGATTGCGAAGTCATGACTCCGCCGAAGAATCCGCTGATGAGTCTTTTGATTTCGGCGAAGCTGTTTAAGCAAAACCTGGCACTGGCGACGGATACCCTGAAGGACCTGATGAAGCGGTATCCGGATTTCGCCAAGAAATTTAAACCCGAAGAACGCGAAAAACTGATTCGTGCGCTCTATTTGTGGGCGTACAACGGCGGACCGGGCACGCTCTCCAACCACTTCGAAGACTTTATTTATCACATTTACGGCGAGAAGGGCTCGATGGACCTTGGCGATCCTCGGCGCGAACCAACTCCGCTCAAGCGGCACGGTAAAATCGTGAAGGATAAGCATGGAAAGAAAGTCATGGTCACAATTTTGAAGTATCCGTCCAAGCACGCTTCCGAGGCGAGCGTCGACGATTTCATCGATGCGTTTCGCGTGCACTTGCTCCGCAAATACCCGAATCCCAAGGGCAATCCGAAGCGTTCCTATGAGGTTTCAAAATACTATTCCGCGATCGAACGCCAGTTAAGCAAGACCAACGAAAAAGTCGGCGGTCAGTGCTTTGATTCGAAGGCGCTCATGGTGCCGTCGGAAGACGGAAGTAAAGATCCGACAATCAACGACAAAAACGAAGACCCAAGCGAGCAGGACGATCAGACTCCGAGTGCAACAAGTCCTGCTGGCGCAAACGTCGACCCAACCGTGCGGGTGCCGAAAGCGGTAATGCCGCCTCCACCTAAAAAAGAAGGGAACCAACAATGAAGACACTACTCATTCTCTCCGTCGTTTTTGGTTTCTCGACGGCGGCGGCGGCCAGCACCGGTGAAGCGTTCCCAGCTGTTCCTTCGACGTTGGTATCGCAGTACAAGGACATGAAGAAGCTTAAAACCCAGAGCGAACGTCTCAAGGCTTACGAGAAAATTGCGGCTACCCTGAAGGAACTCGAGCAGGATCTTTACGATCATCCAAATCGCGAAGATCGCGGTTACGATTCGCTCGCGGTGTTCACGCTAAAAGGATTGTTTCGGAATATCAAAAACAAGGGCCTGACGCCTGAAGGCTGCAAAGTGGTATTGAAGTTGATACCGTATTGGTCGGACCCGCAACTCTCGAAGATCGATGATGCCTCCGAGCCTGCGCAGTTTTCTTACGCGGTTGTGAAGTCGGCTTGTCGGCAGTAGCCGCCTCCGGCGCCTGTCTTATCGCTTCTGAATCGCCGCCAGGGTTTTCATCCAGCGATCGGCGGTCATGAGAATGTGATTGAGCTCGCTGTGTTTTGGCTCCCATCCTAAGATCTTTTGCGCTTTTTCAGCCGAGGCAACGAGTACAGCCGGGTCACCCTCCCTGCGGGCGACCACATCAAATGGAATTTTGCGCCCAACCGCCACCGATGCTGCATTCAGCATTTCGAGCACGGTCACGCCACGATTGGTACCGAGATTAAAAATTTCAAATCCTGACTTACACGCTTTCAAGTATTGAACCGCTTTGACGTGAGCGCTCGCCAGATCCGAGACGTGTATATAATCGCGCACGCAAGTTCCATCGCGAGTCGAGTAATCGGAGCCAAAGACTTTGAACTTATCGGTCTCATCGTACTTAGCAAGAAGGAGCGGGATGAGATGCGTCTCCGGCTCGTGCCATTCCCCAAAGCGGCCACTCGGGCTTGCACCAGCCGCATTGAAATATCTAAACACCACCACTCCTAAACCCCATTGCTTGGCAGCATGCTCGAGCATGTTTTCGACTTGAAGTTTGTTTTCGCCGTAAGGGTTACTCGGTCCGAGCGGGAACTCTTCACGCAGGGGCTGCTGATCGAAGCTTGGCTGGTAAACCGCAGCCGTGCTTGAAAACACAAACTGCCTGCACTGAGTGTGCTCGAGCGCCGAAAGCAGGATCTTTGCCGTCTTCACGTTATTGTTAAAATATAGATCCGGTTTTTTAACCGACTCACCGACGCTGATCTTGCCTGCGAAATGGAAAACGACGTCGGGGTTGACGTCTTTAACCAAACGAGTGACGAACTCTTCTTCAAGGAGGCTTCGCTTATCGAAGTGGAACTCGGCCACCCCCCGCTTTTTGGCCTGGATCCGAAGCACGTCGATGAACTCCGAGTGTCCGCCGCTCAAGTCGTCGATGACCCAGATTTTTGAATCATGACCGGACTCGGAATCGATAAACGATTCCAAAAAGTGCGACCCGATGTAGCCGGCACCGCCGGTAACGAGAAGTTTCATCTATGATCAATATAGGTCAAAAACCCGGACGTGTCATGGATTAGCTGCGGATCTGCCCGCCGTCACCAAGCTTTACGATAAATTTCGACGAAGGCCCCGTCATCGATAAATGGACGACCCAGGAGTTTACCTTGGGTACGAACCTTGTCGTAGCAAGGATTTTGAATCGGCCGCATGAGGATGAAGTATTCAAACTGATCGAGTTTCGCGACGTCGTCGGGCCCTGCACATTTGATAATAAAGTCTGCATTTCTGGAAAGCTCGGCATGAACGAAGCGATACGCCGGATGAAGATGGAAAAACTCTACCTTAGAATCGCTGTAGACCATTTGCGGGCCTGGAGGATTCGGATCGATATACTTCAGGAACTTCATTTGGACGATATTGCGCTCGAGAAGTTCTTCAGTCGTGTGAGTAGCCAGTTCTTTGAAGTTGCCGATGATCGCTCGCGGCGCCATATCGATTTTGCTATCGACGAGGATGAGCGCCAAAAGAGCCCAGTTCCATTTCGGTTTCAAGTTGAGCTTACTTAGCTCGTTGAACGTAAAGAAAATCAGTAGAAAGAACGTGGCAAAAAAGAAGCGCGCGCCCTGAGGCGTGCCGTTCGTCGCCGAATGCGCAAAGAAGATCGCCAGTCCCGCAATGAAAAAAATAAGCCCGTCATGATCTTTGCGCTTAAGCTTCCAAGGGACAATCGCAAACGAGAGCAGATAGACTATTTTGCCCAAGAACAACTCTTTAGTGTTAGCAAGGATCGAACTCACGGTTGCGGGCGTCGAAAAATATCGAAGATAAACCTCCTGCGTCGTCGTCGACAGCGTTCCCGGAAAGTGATTGACCATTCCCGGAAAAAGCGGATCACCCGTGAAGAGGTAATTCTTAATCATCGCCGGGAGAAACGCCGCAAATGCCGTCAGACCCGCAATGAGGGCCGGACTGATTCCCGCGGATTCTTTTAGAGTGACTACAGCGTAAATCAATCCAAGGACCGTACTCGAGACGAGTCCGCTCATCTTGATCGATGGCAGCAGCCCCAGCAGAAACCCGATCCAATACGGCGACTGGCGCTTGTACATCGCATGACAGGCAAGCAGCGTGAGCATAGCCACTACCCCGTCGTTCTTGGCGTAGATAAAAAAAGCGGAATCGCGCGAGATCGTGAGAATGGCAATCGCGCCCAAGAGTCCATAAATACGATTCGGAATCCATTTCAAAGTAAGCACAGCGCCCAGGATGAGACCGGCGAAGACGTGCATCAGCTGCGCGATAAGCTGGATCGCGATGACGTTTGAGGTGAGCCAGACCGGGATCACATACAGCAAATCAAACCAACCGGCTTGCGCGTAGATCTGCAAGTCGTTCATCAGGACTTGCAGCCCGTGATGGACTAAAGTTTTAGCCCCCGCGAGGTGATAGTAAAAGGCGTCGCCGTGGGTTTGAATACTAAAAGCGTCGCAGATTTTGTAGAGCAACGTGAACGCCAGGAAAATCGTGAAAAACTTCTTTTGATTCACTGGGCCCGATTCACTTTGAGTATTTCGCCGGAAGGTTTGAGAACGCCTTTTCTTTTGAAACCATAAAGTTGAAATAGATGAGGTGTCTCAGCGCCGCAACGCCGTCTTTCCAGTTAATTTTTTTACCCTGAAGACGAGTGCGCGGGTTGTAGGAGATCGGAAGCTCGTGGATCCGAGCACGGACCATTCCCAAGTACGCGGTGAGTTCGACTTCAATCCCGAAACGATTGGATTGCAAGTTCATCGATTTCAGCAAATCGGCACGGAACACTTTGTAACAAGTTTCCATGTCGGTAAGATAGATGCCCGAAAAGATATTGCTCATGAGTGTCAGGAAGCGGTTTACAAAGTAATGATAAGTCCGATGCACCTGCTGCGCGCTTTTTTTGAAGCGACTGCCGTACACTACATCGGCGTCGCCATCCATGAGCGGAACGAGAAGCGGCGGAATATCGCGCGGGTGATATTCAAAGTCGGCGTCTTGAATCATGATGATATCGCCGGTTGCTTCTTTGAAACCGCGGATCACGGCGGCACCCTTGCCTTGATTGGTCGGCTGCTCGAGGATGCGCATCGGGTAAGTCTTCGAGAGTTCCTTCAGGAGCTCGAGACTATTGTCCTTGCTCTTGTCGTCAATGAAGATCCACTCGTGCTCGAGTGGCAGTTTCACCGAGTAGAGAAACGGGATCACTTCGCGAAGATGATGAGCTTCGTTGAAAACCGGGACGACTAGGGACAATTTCATGAACTAAATCTTGATGAAACGCGCTAAATTTGGCAACAATTTTATAGTAGGTAACCTCATGATTCACGTCCAATTCAAAGACCCCCGCCTTCAGGAACTTGTGAGTAAAGCGCTCGTGCGCTCGGTGTCGGCGGCGCAGCTGAGCTTGAAGGAAGCCGGTCGGGGTTTGGCGTCGATTTATGTCGGAGATATGCTGCCCGCAGATGGCGCTCAGTTCGCAAAGATCGTGGTATTTGGGCCGCGTCCGCGATTGGGTTCGAAGGCCGTGACTTTAGCGACGGCGCTCCCGGCTGCATCGGGAGATGGAATTAAGATTGTGTTTGAGTCACATGCGTTGACCCGGTCATTGCATCTGCGTGAACGCCACTTTGAACGCTACGACTTTGCTCGCGAGTGGAACAACCTGGGATACGGACGGATTGAGAATGACCCGTCAGCGCCTTGGGGTGTGGGATCGGTCGTTGGAGATACGGCGGCTGCGTTTGCCGTCGTTTGGGATGAGCCCAAGCGATCGGTGCTTTGGTACAACCGCAACGTCGGCCCGATCGACGGATTTGATTGGCGCATGCTCGAAGATTTTATTTCGGATTATCGCGCTGGAGATTTGGTCACGCTGCCCGTGTTATCCGAAGTGCCTTCCGGATTCTCGGGCGCTTTGACTTTCCGGATCGACTGCGACGAAGCGATTGAATCCGGACGTCCATTGTTTGAATTGTATCGTCGCTTTGGATTCCCGTTCTCGGTCGCGATCAAGACTGATCAGCCGATCACGGATGGTGCGGTCAAACTCATGAAAGAAATTTTATCGGCGGGCGGATCAGTGGTGTCGCATTCGCACACTCACGCGTGTGATTGGGGTGAGTCACCTTCTCGTCCAGGTCCGCGATCAAGCGGCGCGAAGTGGGAAGCAACGACGTCGCGATCGATTTTGGAACTCGGACTCGGAATCAAGGTTCGTTATGCCGTGTCTCCATTCCATCAGAATCCGCCGCGCGCCGTGCTTGGGATTCAAGACGGTGGGCTTGAAGCTTTTGTCGGTGGGATCATTTGCAATGATCCGGAATACTTGATGGCGCGCTCAGGTTTGGTACCGTTTGTGGAGGGTGCCGTGTCGCACTCGGAGCAATGCATGTTTCATGGTGATTGCTATCATCAGGCCGGGAATTCGGCGCGAGTGTATGTCGATGCATTTGAAACCGCGCTCAAAACCGAAACTTTTTTTGGATATCTTGATCACCCGTTCTCGGCGTACCAGTATGGCTGGACTTCCGAGGAGGAGCGGTTGGGCGTGCATGAGGAGTTCTTGCGGCTGGTTGCCTCACGTCGCGGGCTGTGGTTTGCGAGTTTGACGGACATGCTTGATTTCTTGTGGGATCGCGCACACACCGATGTCACGGTTGCGGCTGATGGCGCCGGCGTTCAATTTGCGCGTGCTTCTACTCGCTCGGCGAAGAAGTTGGCTGTGCGGTGGAATGGGGAGAGGGTGGAGCTGGGGTAGATCGTCACTCACTTGGAGATTTAATCTTACGGTGTTGATTCGGTGGTTCTCCTGCCATAATTTGTCGGATCGCTTCGAAGACACCTGAAAAATTTGCATCGTACTTTTTCTCCAACTGATCGATCTTTTGCCAAATTGCGTGGTTTTCGGACTCGAGTGCTTTCATTTTTACGAACGCACGCATGATTTCGATGTTCACTTGGATTGCGGTTTCACTTCTCAGCACTGAAGAGAGCATGGCGATGCCCTGTTCGGTGAAGGCAAAGGGAAGATATCGTCTACCGCCATAACCTAAACTTGAGGTCACAATTTGTGACCTCAAGTTTTTTCCATCAATTTCAGCCAGTTGGAACATAAAATCAGCTGGAAATCGCTCAACATTTCGTTTCACCGCCTGATTCAAAACCTTCGTTTCCACACCATAGAGTTCGGCCAGATCGATATCAAGCATGACTCGAAGGCCACGAATAACATGGATTTTTGCCTGAATTTTTTGAGTGAGGGGTATTTGCGTGTTTTCCATGCAGATCGACACTGCATGAACCGCACCAAGGCCGGATTAATTCCCCGACCCCTCGCCCTGCTGCATTTTCAAGACTTCGATGATACCGCTCTTCTCGCGCTTGCGGCGAGCGACGATTGCAAAGCTGTCGGTACGATCCGGGACCGTCTCCATCACCTCGAGCACTTCCCAGCGCTCTTGGCTGAGGAGCTGCTCTAGACTCTTTGGAGTAAACACCCAGCGATGAAGCAAGTTCTTGCTGAGCGTGTCTTCCTTCGAAAAACCTTGGTATTGTGGCGCAAGGCCCGGTTTGATTACTTTTTCTTCCCACTCCGCCCATGCTGAGTCGTCGTTGAGATCAGCTTTGCGATCATAGGCCGCTTTCATTTGTTCGATCGTCGAGGTCTGGCGATCTCTATCAAAGCAACGCTCGGGGTGAGGCATGAATAAAAACAAGTGTCCGCCTTCGTTCATCACGCGATACCACTCGCGGAGCGCGCGGATCGGGTCCGGCAGGTGCTCCAGCACGTGCTCGCTTAGGATGAAGTCGAAGGTTTGTTCGTTATAAGGAATTTTCTCGGCTGGAAAAAACTCGGTCGCGATCGAGTTCGCACCGGCGTGATCTTTGAACGCATCAGTAAGCTTGGTTCGAGTCAGCGGCGCGATGGTTTGCTCGCCGGTACCGATCTCGACGCCCAAGTCGTGCGGGCGAATGTAATTTGCAAGCAACTGCCGTGACGAGAGACGCTGAAGGTCTTTGCGGAACGTGCGGATCAAGCCTTTGATCGTTCCGTGTTTACGACTTTGTTGCTGAAACAGGTTCCACAACTCTACTGTGCTCAATTGCATATATGGATAGGATAATGGATTTTTCGGGGCGTGGAAGGGGGAATGATGCCGGATCTCGCCCTCAGCCGCCGTACCATCGTCAAATTCTTTACGTTTTTGACTTGGATCTCTCTTTAATTAAATCCCGGACGATCTGGAGATCCCGCGGGTGGATTCGATCGAACTTCAAGCGAGCCTCGACGTCCTTCGCGGTCCATCCTTCTAAAATCAATTTCGCGATTCCTTCATCCAAAAAAGAAACGCTTGCGATCGGACGTCCGGCGAACTCGAGTGCTACGGGATGGATTTTCAAAATCATCAATCGCAGTTTTTCGCCACCCACCCGGGTCATGCGCTCTTCGGCGGTGAACTCTTTGAACACGTCGATTTTTTTCATCCTTCGTTCCTCCGATTTTGTTCCAAGCAGCAGTAAACGATCGTCCCGCGCAGCGGAGGATCAAGCTTCTTACGCTCGATTTTTTTGCTTTTGAGGTAACGCCGGAGCTGCGCTCGCCCGGAAGCGAAATAGAGGTAGCCGCCGTTTTTTTTGAGCTGGTCCAACGTGTAATAAAGACCGAACCCGCCAGGCCTCTCCGTCCGGGTGGTCACGCCTATTTTAAGCGCGCTCTCAAGCGCGGCCAAGTCGTTCTCGAATGAGTACGCCTGCGCGAGTTTTGCCCGTACGCCAACGCCAGGATCGAACACGCCGATCGCGTTCGGTTCGAGCAATACCAGAAACCGGTCCGAACCCGAATGGTCGAGCGCGTTTTGCGTGAGTTCGTTGAACAAAAGCTCCAAGTCGTAGAGTCGCTCTCCAAGCTCGGGACGCAGCTCTTTAAATCGCTCAAAGAAAGGCGGCTTTAACGAACGAGTAAACCAATCGATCGAGAAGTATTTTTGGTGAGACGGGAAAGTGATCTCCAGCTTCGGCCAACCTCTGATTTCGGCTTTGCGAACGCTTGCGTTCCACTTTAAAAGCTCGAGAAGCGCGACACCGCTCGGATCGATCACGGGCTTCTTGGACGCGAATTCGAGTTGGATCGAATGGCCGTCTTGAAGAGAATCCAACGCCTTAAAAAACCACTTTGGGTACTTCAAGCTGACAAGGCGTGGGATTTTAACTGTTTTTATTTGCGTAATAATATTATTACGCATTTATCAAAAATAGGCGGCCTTTTTAGATAAATATACGCAATAATAAATTAACAATATGATATTATTAATTTATTATTGCGTAATAATATTATTACTCTTATATAAACAACTGAACTAAGCAACCAGTTTAAAGCTAGCCCGAGGATTGAGCTTTTCGAGCAACTTCAACAAACGATCCAATGTAAATCTCTCGTAGCGGTAGTGAACCAACTCATTTGCTCTTGAAGCATCAATTCCCAGTAATTTCGCCAAATCCTTTTGAGCGAGCTTGCGGTCATACATATAGTTTATAAAAAAGCCGCAAATATCATACTTTGCACGCTCAACTAATGTGGCATTTTTGCTTAAGACGCGGGTTCCGATGAAATGAGGATCTGAAAATTTTTTTCTCGCCCATCGCAAATCCGCGCTCGACGGAAACTCTAAATTATCACTTTGGCGCTTTTTCATATTACCTTCTAAAACAGTTCACTACACCGATATATCGATGATGGTCCGGAACGCAGACCACAACTCGATAGAGCTTGCCCTTCCACTCAAAATCATCAAAACAAAAATAACTAAACCCGTTCCGACAGCTATCGACTTGTACTTTTCGAGTACTGAGCTCAATGAGCAAATCCAAAATCAAAAAATCGTTAATATTCGGATGTTTTTCCTGATAATGCGGACCAATTTCCACACGTTCATATAATCGACCATTGAACCAAATTTTTAGCCCGTAGACACGGCGTCTGCCGTTCATATCTAGCTCCTCATATTTTACCTCTACTTGCCAAATTTGGCAAGCTTCAGAATTCGCATGATTTTCTAAGGAGCTAATTCAATTTTGATGCCAGAACTGAGAATTAAAACAACGGATTCTTTTTGTAATCTTCGAAGCTTTGAAGCGCGCGATCCTTGTCTGAAACCGTGAGCGGCATCGACGTCTGATCGATCGGCCAGAGGATCTTGAGCGTCGGATCGTCGTAGCGAATGCCGCCATCATGGGGCGCGGAGTAAGGCGCATCGACTTTGTAGGTGACGTCGGCGTCTTCGTTGTCGAGCACACAAAAGCCGTGAGCAAAGCCCGGCGGAATCCAGAGGAGTTTGCCGTTTTCGGCGGAAAGCTCAACACCTTCCCATTGGCCATAGGTTGGCGATTTTGCGCGGAGGTCCACGGCCACGTCCCAGATGCGGCCGCGAGTGCAACCCACGAGCTTACCTTGAGCCGCAGGATTCGATTGATAGTGAAGACCGCGAATCACTCCCGGTTTTGAAAACGAGTGATTGTCTTGAATGAACTTCGGCAAATCCCACTCCGCCTTATAGCGTTCAACAAAAAACCCACGATCATCACGGTGAATTTTGAGTTGGAAAACTTTTAGGCCTGGAATTTTAAGATCTTGTGGAATCATCGCGGGTCCTTTGCGATTGAGTGTATCACGCTAGACTTTAAGATGCGATTTGTTCGAGCGGGAAATCAGGGAACGCGCGCTTGATCTGGACCAATGTCTCTAATACAGGGTTGGCCGTATCCGAATTTTCAAGGCGCTGATAGTTGTTTAAAGACCCCTGAATGCCGATCTTTTCAGCCACTTCACGCTGGGTCAGTTTTGCTTTTAACCTCGTCATCCGAAGCGCGAACGCAAAAGCGATACGCGGCTCAAGCGCGACCTCAACAACATTTCTGCCTTTAAGTCGCTGTCTCGGCATCGGAAACAGAGTCCGAGAATCGGAGGGCTCGTCAATGTACAAATTCAAAGCTTCAGCCATGTTTTGATGGAGTTCACCGGAGTCATCTCCTTGAGTCACGCAACCCCGAAGCTCGATACAAACTGCGGAATAGCCTTTCTTTTCTTTTTTAACTTTAAAATGATATTTCATTTTACCTCTCGCTTATCGGCATTTGGACGCGCTCCTTTAATTTTACCAGTTATAACTGGTAAGTCAATTTTTATGTCATGAGAGACCGTGCCAGCTTTATGCCAAAACAACGGAACTTATTGATTTTTAGTGATGGCGCGAATCACATCCTTGAGAGCGTCTTGCCATGGGCGCGGTGTGACTCTAAAAGTCTCTTGAAGTCGGCTGGTATCGAGGCGCGAGTTCAGCGGGCGCTTCGCCGGCGTCGGATAGTCTTTGGTCGCGATGGGTTCGACTTTAGTCGTGGCAATTGCCAGTCCCTCTTGTTTGGCGACTTTTAGGATTGCTTCGGTAAATCCATGCCAGCTCGTGAATCCGTTGTTTGCAAGATGATAAACGCCAGATGGAAATTGACCGTTAGCGGAATTCACGATTTGCTCCGCCTCGCTCACTGCTTGAATGGTCATTTGAGCAATATCATCGGCCGAAGTCGGCGATCCGATTTGGTCGCTCACCACTCTCAACGTCGGTTTTTCGCGCGCGTGCTGGAGCATCGTCAGCACAAAGTTTTTTCCGGTAGCAGCATAAACCCACGAAGTACGAAAAATTAAATATTGGCATCCGCTCTTCTCGACCGCCTGATCACCCATGAGCTTGGTCTTGCCGTAAATGTTTTGTGGGTCGGTGAGATCGTCTTCTCGTCGAGGTGATTCTCCCAGCCCATCATAGACGTAGTCGGTGGAGTAATGAATGAGCTTTGACCCCCACTTTTTAGCGACTTCTGCCAAAAGTTTCGGGAGATCGGTGTTGAGCTTCGCGGCTTCGACAGGATTGGACTCCGCGAGATCAACCTTGGTATAAGCAGCGGTGTTGATGATGTAATCAGGCGGACCCACTACCCCGCTCATGGCGCGGCCATAGTCGTTGATCTTTGCCCGGAGTGCGTTTGTATCGGCAAAATCCACATCGGTGCGAGACCACGGAGTGATCTCCCAACTTTCCGGCGCGTGTTTTAAAATCGCGCTCCCGACTTGTCCTTTGCATCCGAGAAGGAGGATTTTCATGGCGATGTCAGCCTCAGCGTTTCGGTGATTTGCGTAAAATAATCAACATTCCAAAAATCCAGCTCCCGGGAATCCCGAACAAACGGCCTAACGTCCGCCTTTGCCTGTTCCAAATCAATCGATTGAATTCGATCGACAATCAGTTTCTGCAACGATTCCACGGTTAACTCGAAATCTTGGGGCAAGCTGCCGCTCTGCTTTGCTTTTTCCATGAAATATCCGCCGCGAACGGCAATCCCTCGCGAAACATACCAAGCGTAGTCGTAAAAATCGCGCCCCTTTACCCTGCCCTTCCATTCCCGAAACAACAGGGCGTGGAGTTTGCCCGCGAACAAGTCCTCGCGCTTAAGCGACACGATCGGCGTCGCGATCGGCTGAGACAGATACTTGGTCTCGCGCTCGAAACTCGTCACCGGATCGACGTCGACTTCGACCTTGATCTGAAATCTCTCGTTACTTTGCGTCTGTTGGGCGAACTTCCGGGAAGACTCGATCTTCAGGAAATGTGTCTTCGTGTTCGCCTTGACAAAAGCCGATTCCACGCCGGTCTGTTCGGTTTTTTTGACCGACTCCAATTCCACATCGAATCCGAACGAAGCCAGCTCGGTTTTGATCGCCGAGAAGTATTCCTGCAACTTAAACCCAGGATCGGGCTTGTAGAGGGTAAAATCCAGGTCCTCTGAGAATCGCGGAAGTCCGTAAAGTATCCGCAGCGCCGTTCCGCCATAAAAAGCCGCTTTATCAAAAAACTTTGAACGGTAGAGCCCAATCAGAGCGAGCTCTTGGACGATTTCTTTGAGCGCGTTTTCGGTTTCTTTTTTGTCTTTGGGCGCGTATCTCGCCAGCATTTCCTGGACTGCGGAGTTCATTTTTTGCCTCCTAGCAACAGCTCGATCATCAGCCGGCAGCGCTTGCGGCGGACATAAAAAGGCAAAACGGATTCGAGACTCTCCTGGCTCGCGATCGATTCGAGGCGGTCCGTGTCCAACCTGAGGTCCTGCTTCAAAAATTCTTTTAAGTCGTCCGCGGTGGCGAGCTCGTCGTCCTTGGTCTTCAAGGTTAAAAAGTCGAGAATCGCCTTTTCGGGTGAGGCGATCAAATAACTCCCGCCTCCTTCCATGGTCTCGGGCTTGATCAACAGGGGGTAAAGATCGGCCGAGAGATGTTGATAAGAGAACGTTCCGATCTGAGTTCGATAGACTTTATTTTTCGAGAGCGTGACGCTCGTTCGTTCCTCGACTCTCTCCGGAATCAGCCCATAGTGGGCGAGAGCGTACTCGAGCGAAAGGTAAGAAGGACCATACAATAAGTTGGACACGATTTCGGATCGATAAGCGCGTGCGAACTTTTGGGGGTTAAACACATAAAAGCCCTTTTTAAGCCGGAGGAGATACTTTTGCTTTTGTAGCTCCTGCAGCTTGCGCATCGGCGCCTCGTAATACTGCCCTAAAAACTGGATGATCGAGGGGTAATCGATTTCCGGCCCAGGAGCGAGTTTTTCAAGTTCGAGGATATCGATATTCTTCATATCAAGTCCAGTATAACACATTAATTGTTATATATTGGATTAAAAATGTAAATTAATCCCAAAAACAGTCCAATAAGTACAATTTATTGTTACATACAGGATAATTTATGTTAAATACCCTTTTTGGGGACATAAAAATGTGCAACTCATATTGCCACGACCACGAGTGTATTTTACCGAATAGCTGATTTCAGGGTGCTGCGGATAATCCGGGAATTCGAGAGTAACCACTTCGGCGTAAGTGATTTCCTCTTTGGGCCAGGTGTGAGGGGTGCCCTCGACGTAGATCGTAACTGTTTTCTTTTCGGGCTTCTGTTCTTCGGGGTTCATCGACACCCTCCTTGGTTTAATGATTCCATTTAGAATAATAAAAAAATACAAGAAGCCAACCGGGTAGATATTTCGGATAGTTTTTTAAAAGTGATCAAAGGCCGACTCAGTAAAGTAGGCAAAACAGCAAAACTCATTAATCGCGACTTTCTCGAGGTTCACAAACTTGGACAAAAGTTCGATGCCGTTATTTTTAATGCCTCTTTCCACCACTGCTCTGATCATCAACAGATGATTAAAAATCTCGACCAGCTGATCGCGCCCGGCGGGAAAGTGTATTTCTGCAATGAGCCGATCACCGATGGGCAACCCTACCCTTGGGGATTACGCCTTGATGGGGAATCTATTTTCCATATTCGTTTGCATGGCTGGCTCGAACTTGGGTTTCAAGAAACCTATTTTCGCGATCTCATGACTAAAAACGGCTGGAAAACAGTGGCTATACCATCGCCGCTTGGATCTCAGGTCTTTTGCTGTACCAAAGCATAAACTCTACTTCAAACTCGCCCAATCGTAAGTCACTTTAGTACCCGGCTTGGAAGTAACCTTTTGCGACCAATCGACATTATCGAGATACCACTCAACAGTGGCGCGAAGACCATCTTCGAACTGTGCATAGTTGCGTTTAAACCCGAGTTCGTTTTCCGCTTTAGAGTCATCAATCGCATAACGCAAATCATGTCCAGGACGATCCATAACAAACTCGATTTGTTCAGAATATTTTTTTCCGTCTTTGCGAGGACGAAGTCCGTCCAAAATCGATGCAATTTCTTTCACTACATCGATATTTTTACGCTCCGAGTTTCCGCCAAAGCAGTAAGTCTCACCTGAACGGCCTTTTTCGAGAGCGAGCAATACGCCCGACGCATGGTCTGTGACATGGATCCAATCGCGAACGTTTTCGCCTTTTCCATACACTGGGAGTGCCTTGCCTTGAAGTGCGCAAAAAATCATGTGTGGAATTAATTTCTCTGGAAACTGCTTCGGACCGTAGTTGTTTGAACAGTTGGTAGTTATCGTCGGCAATCCATAGGTATGGTGCCAAGCACGCACAAGCAAGTCCGATGCTGCTTTGGAGGCGGAGTAAGGCGAGTTTGGAGCATATGGGGTTGTCTCGGTGAATTTACCAGTCGCTCCCAAAGAGCCAAAAACTTCGTCAGTTGAAACATGTAAAAAGCGGAAATTCTTTTTTGCATCGTCAGATAGCGCGTCAAAGTACTCTTTAGCTGCTGTCAACAGATGGAAAGTACCGCTGATATTTGTCTCAATAAAATCTGCTGGACCGGTAATAGACTTATCGACGTGAGATTCCGCAGCAAAGTTAACCAGTCCACAAATCTTATGTTCGCGCAAAAGGTCTAAGACAGCTTTACGATCTTGAATCTTTCCATGGACAAAATGAAAATTGTTGGAACCATCTTGGTCCTGAAGATTCTCCCGATGTCCGGCGTATGTAAGTGCATCGTAGGCAATGACCTTGTATCCACGATCAAGTGCGATTTCCGCGAAGTTACTACCGATGAAGCCGGCGGCGCCGGTGACCAAAAGAGATTTCATTTTAATATCGCATTTTTACGTTTGATTCGTGCCATTGTCAAATACCGAGAATGCTTAGAAAAATGGTGACTTTAAGCTCATTTCATTGTTAACTGCAAAAAACAAATTACGCTTGGAGGCCCGGTGCGTTACTCAACTCGAACCATCAATGATTTCTCTGACTGCTATTTTTATCATTCAATGAACCTTCCAAATCATGGTGAGGCAAAAGGTGAATGGGATATTCGCGGCCGTGAACAAGAGTACCTTGGCTCTCTCAACGTAAAGGGAAAGTCAGTGTTTGAAATTGGGACTGCAAGTGGCCATCTTGGATTCTGGATGGAACAACAAGGCGCTACAGTTACCTCTTTTGATCTGAGCCACGAGCAATCTTGGGACATCATTCCATATGCCGGCGTCGATATCGAATCGATCGTAAAGACTCGCAAAGAGCATATTAGAAGATTGAACAACTCTTGGTGGTATGCGCACCAAAAATTTAACTCAAAAGCTAAAATGGTTTATGGATCGGTTTATGAAATTGATCAGTCACTGGGTAGTTTCGACGTTGTCACGCTCAACAACATGCTTTTGCACGTTCGCGATCCATTCCTCGCTATTCAAAAAGCAGCTTCGATCTGCAAAAACGAGATTGTGATTACAGAGCTGAACGAACCATTCTTTTTCTGGAACCAAGAGAAGGTTGATTCTCCGAACAATCAATGTTTTCAGCAATTCCTCCCACGTGCTGCCAAGAAAGAACCTTTCGAGACTTGGTGGTTCTTGCCAGTTCCAATGTTGAAAGAAATCTTGAACATCCTAGGATTCAATAAAATCGATATGAATACCCACATTCAAGTTTTCGAGAATGGGAAAGAGTTCAAGTTCAACACTCTCGTTGGTCGCAGATAAACTTATTTGATCTTAATTTTTTTCTTGAGCGCTTCAACATCGAAGCGCTCTTTCAAAAAATCTAACCAAAATTTTCTCGTTTCCGGAAATCGATTCCAGGCATGGCATCCGAAAGGTGCCTTACCCAGTCGACGCAAACAGTATTCTGGATCGTACTCAAACCCGAATTCAAGAGACTGCTGAATAGAACCTTTTTTGTAAGACTTATCGATATTTTCGGCGACCAAGCCCCAAAACATATCTTCGTTGTCAGCAAAAACCTTACTATCTAGATATCTTCGAGTAAATTCCCTAACCAGAGCTCCGCCCGAAAGCTCTGACAATCCAGCAAACTTTTGATGCGCCTGATCTTCGGCAATCTGAAGTGCTTTAATGCTTCCGCGTAAATCACGGAGCGAAAACCCACCGTTACCCACGCCTTCGTCGACGTAATCCCAAGTTACGTTTTCCCACTTTTCGATCGAAGAACGAACCCAGATTGGTCCGATATAATCTAAATCTGCATCAACCCATTGTGACAACGTATTTTGAACGACGAGGGCGTCCAATTGATGAATAAGAATTTTGTCTGCAGGAAAGAATGCCTCGTAAAAATCTTTTGATAAAAGCATCTCGCTGTAACTCGCCCGTGAGCTCATCATCTGGTCAGGTACGCTTACAGCCTCCCAATCATTGACCTGCACATTCAGTGATTTGGGCTTAAAGATTTTGATTTCATAATCTTTGAGCACTTCCTGCAATAGTCCCAGCGACAGGAGATCGTCCTTAGAGAATAAAGCCTTATAAACCGGAACTGCGATAACAACCTTTTTTCCCATGTCTACATCTCGTTCCAAATGGTTTGTAGTAAAAGATCGCGACCGGTAATGGCGCCTCCATCAGGCCCTAGAAGGAAACTTACCAAACCTGCGACTTCTTCGGGTTTGTTCATCCTTTTTAGCTCAAGTGGTGCGCAAATTTCCTGATACATCTGTTTTTCGGAAATGTTTTTCTCTTTCGCAATTCTAGACAAATCCGACATTGTCATTTCCGTTTCAACCCATCCAGGACAAATCGAGTTAACGTTAATACCCCGTTCTCCCAACTCTTTCGCCCAAACTTTTGTCAGGCCGTTGATTGCAAATTTGCTTGCACAATATGCGCCGTATCCACCGCGCCCCTCGACACCCAACTGAGAAGAGATATTGACGATACGGCCGCCTTTTTGAATACGACCTAGAAGCTCGTTCGTCAGATAGAAGGTCGAAGTAAGATTCACTTGAATAACTTTGTTCCAGATCGAAAAACTTGTGGGCTCTCCAAGTTTTGATGTTTCACAAATCGCGGCGTTATTAATCAATGCGAATAACGGCTTGGTCCACCCACGAACAAATTTTTCAACTGACTCTTCTTTAGCTAAATCCAAAGAGATTGCTTGCCCGCTTGTAGCGCTGTCAATTGAGTCGCCAGATCGACCAGTAAAAAAAACCTCGAACCCATCCTGAGCGAGACGCTTGGATATCGCTTTTCCAATTCCGCGAGTGCCTCCCGTAACTAATACCGTTTTTTTGCTCATACGCCTCTACAAGCAGTCAAAGCTCTGCCAATCTGCTCGAGATCAATAGGAATCTCAAAACTTGATTCCTTGCTGCTAGCCGGCTTAGCAACCGACTTTAACAATCCCATAAAGGCTTTACCTTTTCTAAAGTGCTTGTCGTAGCGGATGATCTTCAAAATACTCTCGTTTGAAATGTTCGCTGGTACTTTTGTTGGAAGATTATACTTTTTGAAAATTCTTTCGTGAATCGAGACCATGCCCTTTTCACCAAAACCAAGATTTTCGGCAATAACCGCCGACACGCACATGCCAATCGAAATGGCTTCGCCGTGTAATACACCACCCTTCGATAAGTGCTCGATCGCATGACCAATGGCGTGTCCGTATTGTTTAATGATTTCGTCGATCGTTTCTTCGCTTGCATTACTCATCAACTTTGTCTTCAGAACGATTGAGTCTCGAATAATTCGATCTTCGAATTCATCCGATTTACAGTTACCTGAAAAACTAGAGAGATAATCAAAAAAAGACAGATCTTGTGCAAGAGCATGCTTAATAGATTCGGCCAACCCATTGTAGAGATGTCGATCTTCTAAAGTGCGAAGAAAAAACGGATCAACTAATACCACAGATGCCGGATAATAACTGCCAACCAGGTTTTTCCCGTGATTGGTATTTAGAGCCTGCTTAAAATCAATTGCTGCATCAACTTGAGCCAACAGGCTTGTAGGTATGTGAGCAAGATTAATTCCTCGGTAGAGGGTGGAAGCAATGAAGCCCGCTAAGTTATTTATCACTCCTCCGCCAAGGCTGATCACAAAGCTATTCTTGTCGAATCCGACATCCAGCATCTCCGTGCAAATACGCTCAAACTGGCCAAAGCTTTTAGACATTTCTGAGTCGTCGCAGATCACTCGGGTAATAGTGTAGCCGGCATCCACGAAAACCGATTCCATCAGGTCACCGTAAAATTTATTTACGGTTCTGTCTGTAACAAGAAAGTGCCGAGAGTCTTTGTATCCACCGTTAAATATAGACTGAGCAGCCGCCTTATGAAGACCCCGACCAAAAACGACTTTTGTACGCATGTACTTATTTTGTACAAACTTGTATTCATCGAAGTTTGGAACTGCCGCAAGTTGAGCTGAGGAATCGATACCCATTAAAAGTTCACCTTAATTTATGCTTTAGCCTATCTTTCTATTAAAACAATGTCCAATCCTGGGGGTCTCTACCTAAAATCAAGTTGCTTCGAACCACTGCATCACGGACTACGTCCTTTTGATACGAAATGGCTTCTTTAATTGGCTTTTGGGCAAGCTCATGTTCAATAGCTGACCAGCCTGGGACGAGTTGTTTCATGACTTCCAGCTGCATCGTGGTGATTGAATACTCGATGTCTGGTTTGCTTGGCACAAACTTGTGAACATTTAGATTCGAATTTGTAACTAGATAAGACGTAAGCAGTCTCTCGATAATATACGGGTAAAATACGAAATCGCCATCTGGACCGGAATGACGCAAAAGGAACTCATCTCTTTTCGGCGACTGCAAAACATATTCTTTTGCCTTACTCACCACCGGAATGTAGGTACGCCAAAATTCTTTCGTTCCAACCCAAAAATTACAATTGCAGTGTAATGCAATTTTTCGTGGAAAGTTCTTAATATCGACCTTCACTCCCACTGCATCCAAAACATCTTGGGCAAATGGAATGATCCCTGGGTGAGATTTTTCAGCACGTCCCCAAATATTGTAAAAGAAGTAACCGTCTTGGGGAAACGGGTCACAGATATACAAATCAGCGCCAGGATTTGCGGCAATATCATCCAGCCACGTACTTCCTGGTACTTTCATTTTAATTCCGAATTTGTGCGACACCGTCCCAATCAAATCTTCGGAGTAATGGTCCAGTTGATTAAAAATTTTCTCCAAGATGTAAGTCTCGTAGAGTTCCGGATGAGGATTGGAAGTGTTATCAAAAGGTGTAAAGGCGGGGTCTAGCGTATTTTTCTGTGATTCGAGATAGTAAATTTGGAAGATCTTTAAAGCTTTTGACTTCAAAGCGAATCTCCAATCAATTTAAATAAAGAGTTAATATGAAATTCTTTAAGCACTTCTCGGTGCTGCTGTACATCCCCACGTTGAATACTTTTATGTTTCATATCGTCGACTAAGGCGAACAGCTCCTCAGGAGTCTTAAATACATGAAACAATTCGTGCTGATTCAATTTGTCTTGCGAAAGAGGCTCAGAAAGAGTTGGCATACCACACAAAAGCGATTGAACCACCCGAGCTTCAAAGTTGGAATATTCCAAATTATGAATATTAATCACAGAATGGGCCCGAATCATCAACACCCTTGCCCACTCATCATATAGTCCGTGAGCCACATGCACTACTTTCCGGCTTGCTTTCAACGGAAGCAAAAATCTTTCCCGGTGATCTGTAGGTCGACCAATAAAAACAGTATCAAACTCTTTTTTGGCTTCACCCTGTTCAGCTGGTTTGAACATTTCAAAACTCATCGGTAAAAGATGAAACTTTAAATTTTCAAATCCAAGTTTACTTACCGTTTTTTTGGAAGATGCGTCGTAGAAAACCACCAAATCCCATGGAATACCACAGGCTCGCTTCAAGTTTTCAAGTCTAGCCATTTGATCAGGATGTGCAACACCGCCATTATCTAAAGGAACAGGCTCGGTCGCGTAACCAACTAACTTCACACCCATTTTCTTAATTTGTGAAACGACGTCTGGAAAACCCGCCATCCATTCGGGCCGAATAATCACACAGACCTTAGAACCATTTGCTTTCAAAAAGTCTGGCAATTTTTTTAACGCACTTAAATCACCTGACGTGATGGAGTATTCAAAATGTTTTCCCGAATTCGTAGCATCATAATAGCTCTGCCTAAAGTACTCAGGCTGGGCTACAAACGTAGTTGTCGGAAAAACATTTAATTTCATGGTTTAAATTTGACAGGTTTGGGTGTCGTCACTCGAGCATTCAACATGTTAGGTGGCCGCTTTCCAGCTAGAGCCCATTTCATTCTTTCCATCACACCAATTGCAGATCTAACTTCCTCGGAAATTGGATCCACGCGATCCTTCAACCTAAGCATAGCTTGGTTAAATTTTTCGTGCTGATTATTCCAATTCATTTCTTTAGCCTTCTCAACAGCATTTTTTGAAAGCTGCTCTACAAACGGGCGACCGCCTTCAATAAACCTCTCAATTGCGCGACGAGTGGACTCGATATCGTCACAAGGAACAGAGAGTGAGTTCTCCTCGTTAACGATGTACTCATCGTGCCCTGTAACCTGAGAGACAAGCGCTGTATTCCCGCACGCCATCATTTCAAGCGGCGGCCCAAAGACGCCTTCTACAATCGAAAGTTTAATCAAGACGTCACAAGAGCGGTAAACGGGCGCCATCTCTTTTAAACTTAGCTTCGAAAAAAATCGGTCAGGATTCCAAGATTTTTTACGATATCCATCCCCAGCGATTTGCCATACTTCGATCTGATCTCGGTAAGGTTTCAGAGCTTCAAAAGCTAAATCCACTCTTTTAAACGGTGACGTTCCATGCCCCTCGACTAAAAATCTCAATTTTTCTTTCGGCTTCGGAGCGAGCGCTTTTACATTCGTATGAAACACGTCTCCATCGACTCCGTTTGGCGCATACTCAACCTTCAATCTAAATTCGTCTTCAAGCACTTTTTTAATCCACTTCGCTTCGGTAATGATACCCACCTCTGGAAATTGGTAAGTTAACCTCACCATTGACTTCCATCGATCGCGCTCTGATTTCTTTTTGATTTCATTGTAAAAGCGTCGTTCATCGCTCTGAACAAAGTAGAAATATCTTTCTGCATTTACATAGTGAAAATAGTAAAACGACTCCCACCAGGTCGCGAAAACGACGTCGAAACGAACATTTGCGGTATGAACATCTTTCAAAAGATATGATTTAACTTTAAAATTTGGGTAGAAGATCCGGTTAGCGTTGGCAACTCTATAGTAAAGCAAAGAAACATCGTGTCCGATGGACTGAAGATAGTGAGCATGCCGGTAAATGACGAAAGCACCACCAGACAGAGTGTTTTCATGGACAACGAAGGCAATTTTCATGTTCGACCTTTTTAAACTATTAAGATACACCGGTGAATATGCAACATAAACCGTTTTTTCTGAATGATGCCGAACGGAAAGAATGGGGAAGCCTCTCTTTGCCGCAAAGCGTGATTCAATACTGGGAACTGAATGAGTGGTTGCGCCCGGCGATCCCTGAGCTCACCTCTGCAGAAGGCAAGCTGCTTATCTGTGTACAATTTTCTTTGAGATTGAATGGATACGGTGAAATATCGCGAAGCATTATTAACCCGAAGCTAAATCCATTTCTTTCTGCGTATTCGCCCTCAGACAAAGTTACCGAGAAACTTCCAAGAATCGCGTATCTCCATTGGGCTTTGATCTCAACCGTAAAGTCAGCTTTCTCTCTCGACACAAGAGAAGGCGTTATCGGTCTTAGAGAATGGTATTTTCAGCACGCCCTTGCCTCGCTATGTGTTCCTGAAAAGTTGGAACCAGAGTTAATAGATCCAGAAAAGATCAAACCCTATCTGCGAGAAGAGCTCAACTTAGGTCCGAATGATATAGCTAAAACAATCGATCTAATCGGAAAGAATTCTCACGCCGTTGTCGACACAGAAACTCCGATTAAAAATCCGCACAACCTTCTAGTTCTCGGCTACTCCTCAATGACTTCGGGCGTGGGCGAACTTGCAAGACAAACGTACGAAAGTTTAAAGACCGTCGGACTCAATCCCGGTCTTTGCGACGTTGGAATTAACCCCGATGTTCACAAAGATGCGAAAAACTCTACCGTTGCTATTCCCCTCGATAGACTCGATCAACCGTCCGAAGTGCATCTTTTTGCTGGAGCTGCATCCGAACTTTTTAACCATTCACTCAGATCGAAAAGCAAAGTTCTTGGAAAGCGGTATACAATAGGATTTTTTCCGTGGGAGCTAGATACGTGGCCTAAAAACCTAGCCTTCTGTCTTGACCTTGTTGACGAACTTTGGGCAATTAGCGAGCACTGCGCGAAAGCATTTCGAGCTAGCGTGAAAAAGCCCGTGTTTGTCATGCCGTCCGCAACACAGATCCCTGCATTTCAACCAAAAAAGAAAGCAGACTTCGGATTAAATCCGGAAGCGTTTACATATTTTTTTATGTACGACCCGTTCTCATATGTTGAAAGAAAAAATCCGTTTGCGGCTATCAAAGCATTTAAAGAGGCGTTCCCAACTGGGAATGAGAAAACTGCACTTGTTATTAAAAGCTTACGTACATCCAGTTTAGAGAAAATCAAAGAAGTGATCGGCGACGATACAAGGATTTCAATTATCACTAAAAAATTTGATAGAGATGAACTTTTTAGTTTCTTCTCTGTTATGGATTGTTTTGTTAGTTTACACAGAGCAGAGGGCTTTGGCTTGTCGATCGCTGAGGCAATGTTCATGGGCATCCCTACGATCGTTACCAATTACTCCGGTAACGTCGATTTCTGTAACAATCAAAACTCTTACCTTGTTGACTACAAACTAGTGCCCGTAAAACCCGGAGAATATCCATTCTCTGAAGGTGCACACTGGGCCGAAGTGAAAATTGACTCTGCTATTGATAAGTTCCGCGACGTCTTTACAGATAGAGTACGTCGGGACGAGATTGTAAAAAATGCGAAGTCGCTGATGACAGAGAAATATACTGTAACCGCCGTCGGAAAAGCTTACGCGACCCGACTAAATGAACTAAGAACGCAGCTTGGACTCCCAGGCTAAAGCGGACTTGCACATTTCTTCTAGGTTTTCATGTTTGGCTTTCCAGTGAGGCAGAAGGTCCTCCAACTTATTGGTATCCGCAACTACCGATTCCAAATCTCCCTGTCGACGCGGGCCAACGGTAACACTTAGATGTTTTCCAGAAGCTTTTTGAAATACGTCGACCATCTCTTTAACCGTGGTGCCTCGCCCATAACCACAGTTCACTGTCTGACTTGTTCCACCATTTTCAAGATAAGATAGAAATTGTACGTGCAAATCCGCCAAGTCCATTACGTGGATAAAGTCACGCATGCAACTTCCATCTCGCGTCTTGTAATCATCGCCATTAATCTGAATTGGAGCGCTACTATCAAAGTAAGAGTCGATTAATGCTTTCAACAAATGCTTTGAGTTTTTATTTCGTTGCCCCAAAGTTCCAGATGAATGTGCGCCACCAACATTGAAGTATCTAAGATTTACAAACTGAATATTACTTCTTGGACAGACGTCAGCAATAATTTGCTCAGCTAGCAACTTTGAGTTTCCATATGGACTCAATGGAGAAACGACGTCTCTCTCTTTTACGGGCGTATTTGAGCTTGCGTAAACCGCAGCTGTCGACGAAAAAATCAAACTCTTTACTTGACCATCGAAAGCCGCAGCAACTGCCGAAGCTGTGCCCGCTGTATTTGTTAGATAATAATCTGAAGGTCTAGCAATTGATTCTTCGACGCTAATTTTTCCAGCAAAATGAAGTACCGACGAGACTTTGTGTTCTACTAAAATACTAGTTAAGAAAGCAGTATCCAGGATATCGCCTTCAACCAATGTGGCTCTCTTATCATGTGCATCACGTACACCTGTCGATAAGTTATCGAACACTACAACTCTACGGTTTTGTTCCACCAGCTGACGTACGACGTGTGACCCGATATAACCGCATCCACCGGTGACTAAAACAGTTGAATCTTTCTTGATCATTGCTTGATGTTTTCAGCTGTTACCGAAACTGACGAATAGATATTCATCAAGAACTTCCCAAGTACTGGTTTGGGAAAAATCTTTAACCACAAAGGGAGTTCTTTTGCGATGGGGTTAGGTTGGCGATCAATTTTTTGAATTCTAAAATGACGGTTGAAAGCCAAGTTCTCTTGAAACCACTTCTCGGAAAAAAAATGTCCGTTCCAAATCTCGAATGCTTCCCTTGAGCTGAGATGCGGGAAGCGAAACTTGAATTTTCCACCCGCTACCAAAATTCGGTTCACTTCGACAAATAACGAGTCAAGATCGACAAAGTGCATCTCTCTCGAGACCTCGACGGCGTCAAAACTATTGTCGGTATACGCTAACTTCACCTTGTCTCTGCAACCTGCTAATTGTTCTTTCAACACCAAAGTTTTTTGACTCATTTAAACAACCTCGCATCTTTAGTTAAGGTCTGAAAACTGCCTCTTTTGCGAACTCAACGAAGATATGTTATCAGCAATATAATGGAAATCATTAATTCTAAATATGCGGGCATCGATGAACTACTAGTTGGAATTTGCGGGAATACACCGAGAATTGATCTAGGGTGCGGAATATACAAACCAAAGGGGTTTGTCGGACTGGATAACTTCGTAGGGTTGGCTGCTCAAGTTGAGGGACGTGGCGAACCCCCTGATATCACTCTCAATTTGAACGCCGAACCCCTTCCCTTTAAAGACAGCTCGATTCAACTCGTGCGGGCATCCCACTTTTTAGAACACTCTCTTGTCGATCACATTCTCACCGAAACGAACCGCGTTCTCACTTCGGATGGACGATTTGAAATTATTATTCCGTATGCGAATTCGGCCGAAGGAATGTATCCCGGACATACAATTTTCTTTACCGAACGTTGGTTTGAAGAAAGCCCAGTTTATCAAAGACTTTTCAAAACCGAGTCAGTCACCTACAAAGAAAGTGACATTTACACTAAAGCGCCATTTTGGTTTAAGACACTCTTCCCATTTGAAGTTGGTAGAAAATTTTTATTTAACGCATGCAACGAGATGAAACTCGTCTGCTCGCCTAGAAAAAATTAGTCTGTACTTTCCTGAACGATTCTTTCCAAATAATGCCGATAAGGCCCTTTCGGGGTCTTCGCAATTAGTGTCCCAAATTGCGCGCTATCGAGATAATTCATCCTGTATGCAATTTCGTGAATCGATCCAATCATCAAACCTTGGCGTTTTTGCACGGTAGAAATGAGCTGGCTCGCATCAAGTAGCGAATCCGGTGTGCCGGTATCTAACCAGTTTACGCCGCGGCCAATGACAGTAACACCCAATTCGTTGTCAGCCAGATACGTCTTAATCAAATCGACGATCTCAATTTCACCACGTTTTGATGGTTTTTGATTTTTTGCTCTTTCTACACAACGGGAATCGAAAATATATAGCCCTGGTACTGCATAGTTCGATCTAGGCTCAAGTGGTTTTTCTTCGATACTAAATACTTTGCCAGTTTGTTTTTCGAATTCTACAACGCCATATCGACGAGCATCTTCTACATAGTAACCAAACACACGGGCATTAAATCCGTGGGTTCTTTTTTGGTGTGCTACAACCGCGTCTCTGAAAAAAGAAATGTCTCCGTAAAATAAGTTGTCACCCAGAATCATGGTGACGTCGTCTTTGCCAATAAACTCATCGCCTAAGATGAAGGCTTCTGCGAGACCGTTCGGATGTGTTTGAACTTTGTAGCTGAGCTTCATTCCGATATCGGTACCGTCGCCCAAAAGTGTTTTAATGAAAGGCGTATCGCGCTCGGTGCTAATGATCAGGACCTCTTTGATCCCGCCCAACATCAGCAAGCTCAGAGGATAGTAGATCATCGGCTTGTCATAAATTGGCAGAAGCTGCTTTGAGATGATCTGCGTCATCGGATAGAGTCGAGTGCCCGATCCGCCCGCAAGAATGATACCTTTCATAAAGTAATCCTTTGGTCTACCCTACTGGTTAAGTTCAATGAATTCACGTAAATTCCGCCTCATTTCACAGAATCTCGTCCTCCATGATGCCGTTTCGACGCATATTCTAGAGCTCCAAACTTTTTTACAAAAAGCGGGTCATATCGCGTCGTGTTGCGCGATGGGAATTGCCGATCAATATAAAGCCACGACCTTACCGATTCAACAACTCTCCCAAACAATCGCACCGGATGAAATCGTTTTTTACCAATACTCGATTTGGGATCCAAACCTTGAATTGATTCTGAAACTTCCCAACAAAAAAGTTGTCTACTACCACGGCATCACCACTCCTTCACTATTACATGAGCTCATGCCCGTCACAGCTGATGACTGCCAGAAAGGCTTGGATGCGCTTCCTAGATTGAAGGCTTTCGATGTCGTAGTTGCAAACTCAAACTTTAACCTCGATCAGATTAAAGAGCAGTTTCAACCAAAAATATCAGCCGTGCTGCCTCCTTATCTATTCAACAAAAAATATTCACAAAAAAATCAATCTGCATCTCACGATGCATATCAATTGATTTACGTAGGGCGGTTTTTCCCTCATAAAAATATTGAGAAGACCATTAAGGTTTATCAAGAGCTTAAAAAAATCGACCCCAAGTATCGGATTATTTTGGCAGGAACTGGAATACTCCCAGATTATGTTACTCGTCTTCGCAATCTTGCTAACAATGATCCTGCGATCGAGTTCAGATTTGATCTTTCGAATGACAGTCTTCTATCGTTATACGCTTCTTCGGGAGCTCTTCTTAACTTCAGTAAGCACGAAGGCTTCGGTGTTCCATTTATCGAAGCTTTCCAACTTGACTTACCTGTCGTTTCTCACTCGTACGCCGCTATTCCTGAAACACTGCATGCCGCTGGAATCCTGATTGAAGATAATTTTAGCGTCCGTGACATACAGAAACTGCATGACGAACTTCAAAATAACCATGAGTCGATTGTTATCAAACAACGCTCTATTTTCGATCAGTTTTATAGCGATTCTGTAGTATACAAACAGTATAGTAAATTTTTCGACCAGGTCACTTCGTTATGATTCTGAACTACTTTAATGTGCACGTTTTATATCCAGTTGCCGAAAAATACTTGGGGCGCAATATCCGAAGTAAACTTCGCGTGCTTCAGGAAGACAGCGAATGCTCTCGCGAAATACGAACAAAGAGGCGACAGCTACAACTTCATCACGTCCTGACCACGGCACAGAATAAAGTTCCTTACTATCGGGATCTTTTTAAAAAAATCGAATTTTACCCGGATTCGATCTTAAAGGACATTCAATACCTTCAAGAGCTTCCCTACCTCACGAAAGAGATTGTTCAGGAACAGGGCGAACGCCTTTTGAATACGGATGCAAATCCAAGCGCACTTCATGTTCGTAAAACTGGCGGGTCTACAGGAATTTCGACCTTAATTTATTATGACCAAGAATCATTAGACTGGACAGCGGCGGCGAATCTTTATGCCCAGTCATTCACCGGCAGGAATCAAACTGATCTTGAAGTCCATCTATCAACTGAGTTCTTTTTGCAGCAGTCACGTAAAACAAGGTGGATTGAACAAGTAAAGTGCTGGGCAATGAATCGACGCAATATCCTCACCCATTCTTTTACCTCTAAAGCTCTCGATGAAATCTGGAAAAATCTTCGTTCCATTAGACCTTACCTTATTCAAGGTCATCCTTCGACCTTGTACGCGCTTGCAAAGCACATTGAAACAAATGGACCAAAGGACTTAAAAGTGATCCGTGTTTTTGAATCCACAGGCGAGTCCATGGATCAGAAAAAATGTACTGCAATCGAAGAGCACATCGGATGCAAAGCTTATAATCGTTACGGAACTGCGGAATTCGGTGTAACCGCTCATAGCCGGGACAATCCCGATGAGCTTGAAATTCTAGATTACATTGTCCATCACGAAACTGTTGCTCTTGGCAACGGCCTCGAAGAAATTGTCGGTACTACAACTACGAACATTGCTATGCCTTTAATCAGATATCGCAGCGGTGATATCGGTCGAATTGAGCAACGCGGTGAAGGTGATTATATAACCCATCTTCAAGGTCGCGTGCACGATCTGGTAGAAATTAATGGTAGCCCATATCCAACTCACTATTTGCAAGACGTCTTAGACCGAGTAGGTGGCGTATCCGAGTTTCAAATTGTCATTCGTCCATCTGGAAAACGTGTATTGAACGTTGTCCTTGATCAACTGGACAAACAGGATGCGATCGTAAATCGAGTAAAAGAACTTTTTGGCGAAGAGGATATTCCAGTAAAGTTTGTCAAACTGGAGAACCTGGTTCGAATCGGTTGGCGGGACAAATTCCGTTACGTGGTCAAAGAAGTTTAGCGTAACCTGCGACGCACTGTTTTGCCGTCTCTGACCAAGGAAACCGGCTGGATACTTGCTCCTTCAATTTTAAATCTTTAGGTTTCGACATCACTTCTTGAATTGCGTTTTCAATCGATACTTCACTTTTTGGATCGATATAAGTCGCAAAACTTGAAAAGTATTCACGCGTACTTCCCTCTTGTGTCACCGCAAGTTTTGTTCCCATGCATGCGGCTTCAAGCGCAGCTAAACCAGGAGTTTCAAGCAAGCTTGGAAGTACAAATGCATCGCAAGCTTGGTAAGCCGATCGCAAAAGTTCGTCTTTGTGATCTAAGTAACCCAAGTGCTTAAAATATCCTTTTCCGCCTTCAAGCACCTGTTTGAAATAGTCTTCGCTTCGAATATTGCCAAAACAATAAACTGGTGTCTTTAGTTTTGCAGCCACACGAGCGAGTGCGATCTGATTTTTACGGGTTTCAATATTCGCGACATTCAGCAAAAACTGACCTTCGACTCCGAATTTTTTTCGAAACAGATCTCCAGACGGTTGTTTGTTTTGCATGAAAATTGAATCAACGCCGTTATAGGTAACGTGAAACTTTTTGCGATCAACGCCGAAAACCTCTGACAAAGCGTCAGCCTCTATCTCAGAATTGGGAAAAAGCAAATCGGAAAGATTCAGAAGATGGCGAATCTCGTCCATTGGGTATCTTGATGTATCACCTCGAACCCAAAGAATCGGAGAAATGACCAGGGGTAACTTCTTTTGATACTTAATGTAATTACAAAAAACGCTGGAGCCGCCGTACACCGAAAAATGATGGACGATCTGAGGCCAATTCAAGTCTGGATTCCACTGATCGTACAAACGAATCTTAGTACCGCCCGCAAGCAGAGCCTCTTTCGTTTTGAGAAGTTGGATCTCTCCTCCTCCTGGGCAGTCAAACGCGGTCGGGTAGACATTAAAAACGACTTTCACAATGCCTTTAGACTACCGAAATGATTGGAAGTTTTGAATGGAAAATATCGTTCAAATAAGAGAATCTGATGTTGATTCCCATGGCCAATGCACCAGTCAAACATCATTACAAAGACCTCATTATCGAACTTCTTCGAAAGGAGCTCCGTGTTCGCTATAAACGTTTAGCTTTGGGGTACCTTTGGTCGGTGATGAGCCCTTTGATGTACGCTGGGCTTTACTACGTCGTTTTCTCGAAGATTCTTAGAATCCATGCCGAAAACTACCCACTTTTCTTGGTTGCCGGGCTCTTTCCATGGCAGTGGATGACCAATACCATCATGGCCGCGCCGACGACCTTTATCTCCAACTATCAACTTATCAAAAAAACCCTGTTTCCAAGATTCTTGATCCCAGTTGTGATTTCAATGCAGGACGCAATCCATTTTTTGATCTCGCTTCCGGTAATCATCTTGTTCATGATCTTGTTCAATGGAAAAGTCACTTGGGCATGGCTGTACGCCGCTCCTCTCATGATCTTTGTACATTTTGGAATCGCTTACAGCTTGAACCTTATGCTGGCCACCCTGACAGTGTTCTTCAGAGATCTTGAAAGATTCCTGCAAATTGGGATGGCATTTCTCTTTTATCTAACGCCAGTGCTGTATTCAGAAACAATGATACCTGAGCAATATCAACCTCTGATCATGTATCATCCCTTCGCACCTCTGATGATCAACTGGCGCAATCTTTTTATGACCGGCGAGATTCGTTTTGATTATTTACTCTCATCGTTGATTTGGTGTGGAGGAATCTGGGTTGTAGCAAATATTATTTACAAACGACTGTCTTGGCGCTTTGCGGAGGTGCTCTAATGGCAGTAGTCGAGTTCCAAAACGTCACCAAAACTTATCCGCTCTATCATCATCTCCACGCAGGATTAAAGGGGTTCATCTTTAATTTACCTTCGGCCCTCAAAGGCTTAAATTCAGGGTTTACCGCTTTGAAGGACCTATCTTTCAAAATTAACGAGGGGGAGAGCGTAGCGTTTATCGGTAGAAATGGAGCCGGTAAGAGCACGACGCTCAGTTTGATTGCTGGAGTGATCCGACCAACCAAAGGTCAAGTTATGGTTTCCAAGCGAGTCTCTCCGCTACTTGAACTTGGTGGCGGCTTCCATCACGAGTTGACCGGGCGAGAAAATATCCAGCTTAATGGTGTATTGCTTGGCCTAACTCGAAGACAAGTTGCAGAAAAGTTAGACGAGATTGTGGCGTTTGCTGAGCTTGGCGAATTTATCGACCAACCAATCCGATCTTACTCAACCGGCATGATCGCGCGTCTGGGGTTCTCAGTGGTTGCTCACCTGGAGCCCGAACTACTTTTGATTGATGAAGTGCTCGCCGTTGGAGACGCTTCGTTTCAAAAAAAATGTATCGCTAAAATGAAACAGTTCCGAGATCAAGGTGTATCAGTTGTCATGGTTTCGCATAATGCTCCGGACATCGAAATGCTATGCAGTCGAGTCATTTGGATTGAGAATCATCAGATCGTTGGAGATGGGCCCACCTCCTTAATTCTCCCTAAATATCTCGAGTCAATGAAGTAAATGCAGATTCATTTTACTCCTGTTCCGTATGTTCTCTACTTTATACTTAAATTTGCATTGCTCGCAGTTGGATCAAAATCGGTCCTCGAAAAGACTTTCAAGACGATCGAACTAAACTTCATTTCTTCAGCATTCTATTGGACTACCTGTAGTTTGCTTGTTTGCTTTACTTTGGATCTCTTTGGAATTCCCAGCTTCCTTCTTCTCAATGTACTGTTAAATGCTGCTGTTGCCGTCGGAATTCTAAAGTCGCGTAATCTTTTAGACTGGTTTAAGCGGGATAGACTCACCTGGGCCATCTACTCATTTACCGCATGCGCATTAGCGTTAATCGGTTCAAGGCTTTTCACTCTACCTTCAGGTGACGATACTAGCGTTCATTCATACATCATCGACAAAATCATTCGTCATCATCATCTATTCAGTGCGCTCAACCCGGTTGCAGGTCAGGAGTGGTTTGGCTCTTGGCAATATATTTACTACCCCTCGGTAACACATGCATTTATGGCATCTTTCTTTGGTGAGCTGAGAATTTTTTCTGATCAATACCAAAACCAAAGTTTACTAGCGGTCACTCTACTTGCCACATGTGCTTCGACACTCTTTGTCCGAATTGTGTTGTCAAAACTTGTTGATATAAATTCGAGGCAGTTTGGATTTTTTTTCATCTGCGCAACCTTGATTTGTCTATTCCGCTACAATTTTCCAATTCACCCACTAGAAGAGGGCGGATTCAATAGAATTTTAGTCGATGCGGCGGTCAATTTGTTTTGCCTTCAACATCTCTTTTCTGTTGAGTTCGATCGTCGTTTCTTGGCGCTCAATATAATAATTTTTCCGGTCGTCCTTCAAGCCCATCCTGGGGTGGCATTTCTTTACGGTATTTTCTTAGCAGTTCGTTTTGTTAAAACGGCGATAATGCGAGAACTAAGCATAACTACTTTCACATCGATTGGTTTGTCGCTAGCATTCCTTTATTTTTCTCTGCGCGTAGGAGTTCAACATATTACAACTCCTCAGAGCATTAAGTTCTTTGACCCCAAACCAACTTATTCTTTTTTGGATTGGATGGTAAAAGTAAAAGACCTATTGTGTTCTGCTTATCTTCCGTCTGGGGAAGATCCCTTATTTGGAGCACTCCCGTACTTCCGAACGTTACTCTGTTTTTCAGGTATTTTTTATTTCTTTAAAAACCGATCAAAATTTAAATCATTTGAAATTCAGACGTTGTTAGTTTTTGCATCTTTGACTCTGCTGCTCTTTGTGGCAACGTTCGAGCTCAAATCAATTTATCCTTTGAGCTCGCTTTTTTATCATCGCTATCCGCGAATGTCGGAAATTCTGTATTCCTCTTGGGTCGTCTTTATGGTGTTCGGCGTTTACGCCTGCCACACTTGGATCGCAAGACGTTTTTCAGAGAGAAAAGCGACGTGGGCAATAGCGTCGTTTACATTCATTTTTACAATAAATGTTCTCAATATTAACTATCGTAGTTTGCGAGCTTGGTCCGGCTCTTTCATGGGTGCTCAACGCGCAGATATAGAAAACCTCATTAACAAACATCGAGATGACTTTAACGACAGTGATATTTTCATTTTGAACTCAGGCGGATCCCACTCCCTTGTTCAGTTGCACGGCATGTTTAAGAAAGAGCCAATCCTCCAGTTTCCGGAGTGCATGCCGGTGCTCGGATGGATGGGCGATGGCTGCAATAAGAAGAAAGTATTGAGTGACAAACTTGAAACACTCGTCTTGGCCGACCAAAGAAACGAGGAAGCTTGCAGCATTGCGCTAGATTCGATACCGACGAATAAACTGCTATTGCTCTGGGGATTGGGTGGAACTGGGCCTTATGGAAGCCTCGTTTGCACCCGAAAATGATGGTCGGTAATCGCATATTTTGCTAATATGTGCCAATGAGCATCAAATCTACTATGGATACGAATGGCCAAGTATCCCCTATTCCCGTTTTAAATGCGGAAGAAGTAACTCTCTATAGAGAAAAACTTCTTTCTCTACTTGATGGCTACAAATGGAAGCTTGATGCTGTCAATCGCCATAAACCCCATCTCTATTTGAAATGGGCGAATGATCTCGGTCGCCACCCTAAAATGCTGGAGGCAGTGAAACAGGTGCTGGGGCCAGACTTGTTACTTTGGTATTCTGTAATTTTTGTAAAACCACCTCAAAACACCGGCTTCGTTCCTTGGCATCAAGACAGTACTTACTGGGCAATGAACAAGGAAGAAGGCTTGTCAGCATGGCTCGCTCTCTCTGATGTCAATGAAGCCAACGGCTGCGTAAACTATATTCCGGGTTCAAATAAAGGCGCAGACATTAAACACGAGATCAATAATTCAAAAGACAACATGCTCCATCGTGGTCAGATGATTAAAGATCTCGACACTACCACTGCCAAACCAATCATTTTAAAGCCAGGCGAAATGTCGATGCACGACTTACGCACCTTACACGCGTCGGGACCAAATCCAAGCGATCAGCCCCGGCTTGGTATAGCCTTTCGGTACATCCCGACATCTAACTTCCCTCGTACACTTAAATGGCTCAAGCGTGGTGCCACTTTAGTTTCAGGTGAAGATAAATTCCATCACTTCGTTGATGATCCCGTTCCACAATTTGACTTCGATCCCGTTGCGATGAAGGCTTACAAAAAATCAATTCGGGTTGCAGCCATTCATACTTTGTTCGGCGATACATCTCGCAGTAACCTTCGCAAAGTGATCGATACCATTCCAATTTTAATTTCCCGTAAATCAGCGGAGTATTTTAAGTATTGGAAGCACTTGAAGGACGGCTGATTGAACACGCCTGAGTCTCAAAAGTACGGTGTTGTAGTCATTACGGGCGCATCGGGTGGACTCGGTGCCGCTATTGCTAAAAAAATAGCGCCTGACTCTAAAGCTTTGATTTTGATTGCGAGATCAAAAGACAAACTTCAAAAAATTCAGTCTGAGCTCCGCCAAGCCAACCCAAGAACGAAGATTCAACCCATCCTTTGTGATCTGACTATCGCAGAACACCGCAAACGATTGATTGCGGATCTCGCTACTCTGCGAATTGATACGCTCATCTTAAATGCGGGCTCGGGGGTGTTTAAGAAATTCTTCGAAGCGAAATACTCCGATCACCTTAAAACTATTGAACTGAATATCATCGCGAACATCGATCTTACGTATCATTTAGTGCCGACGATGAACTCAACCGGCCGTGTTCAAATCATTACTAGTCACAGTAACGAGATGCGCATTCCAAATTTCTCAACCTATGCTCCAGCCAAAACTTTCGCAACACTTTGGGCTCAGACTTTGGCACTCGAGCAGAAAGACACGCCGATGAAGTTTTCGATCATTTGTGCTGGAGCGATGGCCACAGAATTCGGTCCGAGCGCAGGAATTCCAAAAATGGTTAGCAAAATTGCTACTCCAGATGAAATCGCTGTCAAATGTGTCCGCCTACTGGATCGTGATGGCGCCCACTATCTTACACTTTATGATAAAATCATTTGGGCTTTGAACCGGTTCTTGCCTAGATTTTTTATCGATTTTCTAATAGCTAGAATTCAGGCCAGATACATCAAATGACACGGAAAAAAGTTCTATGCGTAGTGCCCTGCTATAACGAATCGGAGAATTTACCGAATCTCTTCCGTGATATTTCTGACGTTGAACTTGCAAAGAGTTGCGATTTTCTATTTATTGATGACCACTCCCGAGACAACACGAGCGAGCTAATTAAGTCGAACGGTTTCAACGTCATTCGCCATGAAATCAATCTAGGCTACGGTGGCGCAGTCAAAACTGGTTTGAAATACGCCATTGATCAGCACTATAAGTTTTTTGTTCTTTTCCCAGGTGATCATCAACGGCAGGCCACAGATGTACTTCGTTTGATCGATCATCAAGCTAAGACCCAATCGGATGTCGTGGTTGGCTCGAAGTTTCATATTTGCAGTAAAAAATATGGACCAATTGGCAGACGTCTAGGGAATCGAATCTATTCCACCATTGCGCGCGTATTCTGGGGTTCGCCTATCGAAGACGTTCTCTCAGGATTTAAGATCTACTACGTCCCGGCAATCGCAGGGTTGATTGATTACCTTCCGGGCGGGTATCCGCTTGATATCGTGTTTTCATATTACGCTTCTCTTGTTGGCTTAAAGATGACGGAAATCAACGTCGCGTGCCGCTACGACAAGGGAACAACAAAGATGAGAAGCATCATACTTGTCAGCATGAAGATGATGACCTGGCTTCTGATTCACATGATCATTAAGCCGAAACCAAAAGCTGACGAAGTTAAAGCAATTAGATTTCAACGTGAATCAAATGGTGTTTAAGCAACATATGATACTTAAAGATTATTTGCCCAGGCCTTTAATCCGTTTTTGCCTTGGAAGACCGGATTCGACCAATTGCCGAATTGCACTAAATACGGCTTTAAGTTTTTCATCATAATTTAAGTGTTTTTTTTCGAGCTCGTCAATTTTTCGTATCAAAGCCGTATTGGAATAGATCGCATCGCGAAATGATACGAACGTCCTCATGATGGCGATATTAACGTGTATTGCAACTTCACTTTTCAAGACACTGGAAAGCATCGACACCCCCTGTTCCGTAAATACAAAAGGCAAGTATTTCGAATGCTTACCCCATTCGCCGGATCTTAAGATCACAAATTGTGATCTTAAGATTTCATGTTCTTCATCCGTAAGTCTAAACATGAAATCAGCGGGAAATCGCTCGATATTGCGACGAACCGCTTGATTTATAGACCTCGTCTCTACTTTGTATAAATGCGCGAGGTCTGAATCGAGCATGACATGATGACCTCTAATCAAATAAATGCGGGATTTGAGATTTTCTGTTTCTACGAGGTTACTTTGCATACCTTTACATATGCAAAGATTCGACCAAGTCTTAACTCTTCTCCACCAGCGCTAGCATCTTCAGCAACCGGATGTCCCAAGTATTTTCCTGCGCGAGCTTGTCGGCCCAGTCCGGATGCTCAACGCCATTCTTCAGTGCAAGGTCCAGCTTGAGTTCCATCTCGCGTTGATCGTTATATCCATAGAAGTAGCGCTCATATTCTTTAAGAGCATCGATCTTGCGAGCCACAATTGGTTTGCCTGCGGCCATGTATTCAAAAAACTTCATCGGGAACATCGCCTGTGTGTAATCGTTAATCGGGCAAGGAATGGTGACGACGTTCATGTACTTTAAATACTTTGGCAACTCTTCGTAACTCTTGGGTCCCAAGAAATGAATATTTGGCTCGAGCTTAAGAGACTCCATCGACGTGTCCGGTTGACCTTCGCCAACTTTTCCGATCAATACCCAATGACGATCGGGCGCAGCTCGAGCCGCATCGCGAACCATTCCCACGTCAAACTTGTAAGAGCTTAGGGCACCCACAAATCCAATACGGGGATAAGGAATTTTTGCTAAATCCGCAGGCTCTTCTAACTCTACTCGACGTGCTTTTGAAAAGTGTTCGAAGTCGACAACATTTCCAAAAAAATGGACTCGACTACCAGCAATTTGCTTGGATTTTTCTTCGAGTTTTCGACTTGTGCAAAAAACCAAATTTGCTTCATCGAGAAGATCTTCCTCGGCTAAACGAACCGATTTGGAATCAATGCCTGGTGCTGCCGCAAGGTCGTCTACATTATGATAAATGAGCTTGCTCATATGCAAAAACTTACCCAACTCCAAAATCATTGGATTGTAAGTCCAGACAATTGGCCGAAAGAGTTTTAATTTGGTTTGGATCTTTGACAAATGCTTGTGCAAGATCCACTCATTGATTTTCTGAGCAAATGGAAACCATCGAAACGGGATGACTACTGGAGAATAGACGTAGAGACGTTCGCCGACTTTTCGTACCCCACCGAAAAACTTCAGGATCCGTTTGACGATCCTCGAAACATCAGCTGATTTCAACTGTGGCTGACGAAGCCCAAGCGACTCGATATAGAGTACGGTGAAACCTTTTTCCGCCAGGCCACGAGCCGTGTGTTGCTTATTAGTCCAGAACGGATTGTCCCAATCCGCGGTCGAAAACAGGATGATGTTAGGACTCAGGCTCTTCTCGCTCACCTGTTAAGATTGCCTTTTTTTAGCTCTCATCTCAATTAAATTTGATATAGACTGAGGCCGATGTGGCGTCAAAAATTTAAGAATATTTTCCGATCAATCGTGCCTCGTTGGCTTCTCTGCGGAGTTCGCGCAGGTTGGATATTGGTAAAGTACCGCGGCCAAGTAAAGACCGACTCAAATGGCCTTATTGTCGACAAACAAGACGCCCACATTCCTTGGATTACCTATCCTGCAATGGACTTTCTACGATCTTGGGATCTGAGTGGGCTTGATGTGTTTGAGTTCGGCAGTGGTTCTTCGACTCTCTTTTGGCTTGAGCAAGGTGCCAAAGTCACAAGCGTCGACCATGATTCAATGTGGCAAAAGAGGGTGCAAGAAATTTTGGGAAGCCGTGCACACGTTGAATACCGCGACGAGAATTCATACGCCAACTACATTAATGAAGTCGGAAAAAAATTTGATGTTGTAATGATAGATGGAGCTCGCCGCTACAATAGCGCACATGAAGCCCTCAAACATCTAAAATTGGGAGCACTTCTCATTCTGGACAATTCTGAATGGTACCCGGGTGCATGCAAAATGCTGCGAGACCATGGTTTTACGCAAATTGACTTCGAAGGATTCACACCAATCACATCGTTTCCGAGTGTGACCTCCGTTTTTCACCGCGAGCCGATTCGATTCAAATACAAACCAAAAAATAACCGCTGGGTTCCACTCGGCGCAGTTCCGTTTCCAAATGTTATCGATGACTATTTAATGTAGGGATTAAGACTTACGTCTAGCTCTAAAGAGAAGCAGATACGGGTCGCCTTTAGTTTCAACTTCAAAACCTTCTTCGGTAAGAAGTTTAATTGCCTCCGTAGGCATTCCAAATTCAGAGCGTTGAAGCTCACCGATAAGAAATTTGACTTGAGCAAGACGTGGGCGAAGATGTCTCAGAATCGGCAATTCCCAGCCCTCGACATCAATCTTTAAAAGATCGATCGGACCAGAATCTTGATCGATAAAACTTACAATATCAATCGTGGGCACGGTTACGCTTGAGTGTGAGGAGGTTTCGGGCACTCCAAGCTTGTTGCCACCGGTGTTGTCGCTTGAGACGAACAACGTCGCCTCACCTTTCTTGTCGCTAATCGCAGCATTGTAGGCGTTAATTTCTGCATCCAATTGATTCAGACGCACATTCTCGGTAAGAAGCTTAAAGTTTTCGGGCTCGGGTTCGAAAGCATAAACCTTTCCGCCAGGCTGCAAAAATGAAGTCACTTGGGTCGCGAAAGACCCGATCTGCGAACCAATATCCAAAACGGTTTTAAAGTTTTTCATTTCCGGCCAGAACCAATCAAAATATTCGGCTTTCACTTCATCGACGATACTGGCATCCATGGTTTTTAATCGAATCATGTACTGGAAGCCGTACTTTTCTACTACTCCGATATCTTCACTAGTCGCCAAGGATTGAACTCTCGAGAAGAGCTCTTTTCTTTTTTCTGTATCCAAGACTTCCGGAAGAGTTGTATTTTTGGCCAACAAAACAAAAACGTCATTCGAATAAACCGCACGGTACCAAGAGAAAATTGGATAGATGTGTTGGGCCACTAAGCCCAGCATTGCTCTTTGGATGACAATCCAATCCGCTTGACCTGCATTAGAGTCAGCTTCACGGTACGTTAGAAACGTAGACCCAGATGTAACAAATCCCTTTAAATTTTTGAAGGCCGGTCCTAAGTAATTTGGTACAACTGCGATGAAGGTTTGCTTTGACTTCAAAATTTGCGGCACCCACCAACGGAAAAACTCCTGAGACCCTTTATCCGGAGATTGAAACGAAAGAATCTGACAAGCCAGTCCTGGAAACGTAATACCAAGTTTGCGAAATAGAGCTGCAACCCTTTGAAGCAGACGAGTGTACAAGGCTCGAAGTCCAACTTTAAAAAATCCCCAAGGACCAACAGACTGATAAATGGATATGACTTTCGATTTCAACTAATCCCCCAAAATCCGCGCCCAGTTCTTAGACTTTCTCAAATGCCAGCGGTGAAACCAGTAAGAGATTGTCGTCATCAGCACGTCGCTACCGTACTTCCAGATATTGACGTAGTTTTCTTCATCGCCATACTTAGTTGGAATCGCAGTTTCGACGATCGCTTGGCGAAAGTGAAGCATTAAAATAATTATCTCAGTATCAAAGTGATAATCGCTCGAGAGACGCTCGAACGGAATACTCTTCAACATCTCCGTCGAATAGATGCGATAACCCGAGTGGTACTCGCTCAGATGCAACCCAAGCAAAGTGTTTTGCACAAAGGATAAAAAACGGTTGCCAAGATAGCGATGAAGTGGCATTCCGCCCTTAAGAGGATCACCAGCAATCCGCGAACCAAAAACCATTCCTGCACTCTGAGTCGACAAAGCGTTAAATAAAATCGGGAGATACTCTGGTGCGTACTGCCCATCGGAGTGCACCATGGCCACGTATTTGTAACCTCGATCAATGCACCAACGATAACCAATCTTCTGGCTTCCACCGTAGCCCATGTTCTGCGGGTTTTTAATCAAGTTGATACGCTTAATGCCCTTGGTGCGAATGTAGTCTTGCACTACATCGCTAGTGCGATCGATGCTAGCATTGTCGACAATAATAATATCGATCGAGTCGTGCCCGAGCGTTTGATAAATGCGATCCAACACATCCGGCAGGGTCTTGCCGGCGTTATAAGCTGGAATATAAATCGCACTGCTTTTAAGTAGCGTTTCTATGGATGTGCTTCCGTCGCATTGTCCGAGCAAAATAGAAATCCTCTCGGGCTTGCTTTACAATCTAAATTTAGTTCAGAAACCAAAGTTTGAAAAGGAGTTCCCTCTCTTGGCATCAAACAAAGGGGGCGAGCAGATTTTGCCAAAGCCATGAGTTCAGGGTTGCGAATTTGCATATTGGTGTTGGCAAGCAATTGGCCGTTACTCAACGCTGTCAGAATGTAACTATCCCAATAGTCATCGATATAAGACTCACACCCTGTAGACTGGATGTAGAATGTAAGAAGTTTAGCCTTTTGGAATCGGAGCGCTGTACACCCTTCGGAAAGCCAGGTTGGCGACCACTCGACAATCGTTGGATTTAAAGTTTTCGCAAAGTCTCGTACGAGAGCCTCGTCGCAAGCCCCAAGCGAATGAGTGACGAACGAGTAGTCCGGAGGAAGTGAGATTGTAAACTGACTACGAACGACCGGATTGATCCAAACATCATAGGCCTGGGTTTTGTACATCGGAATCAAGCAGGCAGCGAGGTAAACCCATCTTTGCCAAACATGCCGATCTAGGATTTCAAATTTAGATAAGAATGCCCAAATGAGAACTGGAATTACGTTTGTAAAATATCGAGGCGCCCGATTGTTAGTTACGTACCATTCAGGAAGATGAATCGCTAAGATAGCCACCAAGGCACCTACAAAAGCAACTCGCCGTGAATCGTTCCAAAAAGGATCGGACCGACGCGTTTTCCACAAATCAAATAAATAAAATAACACCGCGAGTGTAAAGACGTGCCCGGTCAGGCGACGAATACTGACCCACCAAGATCCGTCACGCAAAGTAAACCAAAGACCGTCCAAAATCGTACCAAAAGAGCTGATTGAATAATGATTTCCTTCGAACCATTTTTGCGACTCGTGTTTACAAATACAACCCACCACTACAAGCGGCAAAAGTCCGATTAAGATTGTCTTTAAATACTTGTGACGATATCGAAACGCGTATACGCCTAACACGAGCAAACCGGACAGTTCATGCTGGATCCAAAGAGCTCCGATAAGGAGCCCGAAAATAATGTGATTTTGTTTTCCTTTGGATTTCTCTAAGAGGTACCAAAAAAACAATCCTGTTAAAAAAAACAAAACTCCGTAGGGCTGACCTGGCAGCAAAAAAAACTCCACGCCTTGCCTCGAAATTGGAATAAAAAACAGGAAGAACACCCATCGAGCCGTACGCGTACGCAGTGTTTGCAACCAAAAACAAAATCCCGCCCACATAAAAAGCGAGTGGACGAGATAAAACAATTCCGTGTTCAACGCCGAGCCCACCACCGCCTCGCGAATTCCAAACAGCGACAGCCCCGCCTTCCACATGACTTCATAGAGCATGCCCATCCGTGATGTGCCCCAGTAAAAAAGATCCTGCGGCCGCCACTCGGTCAGTGTTTGAATGTACGGGACCGCATCGTCCGACGTGACAAATCCGAGCCACGGGTTCAGCATCACGTAGAACCAGAAAAGCCCCAGACCCAAAAAGGCTAAAAGCCAGATCAGAAGGGGATTTTTGCGGAAAATAGTCATGAACATGTAGCCTTCACTATTGCAGAATCGAGCGGTGTTTTCTATCGTTAAACCAAAGGCACGCCAACAAATGACGCAAATCTCAAACACCGCTTTTCCGAAAGCGGCCGAGTTCACACCGACTTCTATCGCCGGACTCTTCCGCTTCCGATTCAATACCCGTTTTCAAGACGAGCGGGGCGTTTTCGTCAAGCCCTTGCATCTCGATTTTCTTAAGCAACACGGAATCCAATTCGAATGCCGTGAAAGTTTTATCTCTTACTCCAAGCAAAGCGTTCTCCGAGGAATGCATTTTCAAATCCCTCCGCACGGACACGACAAGATTGTCTCCTGCGTGGACGGCGAAATTTTTGACGTGGTCGTTGACCTTCGCCAGAACTCAAAAACTTTCGGCAAATTCGAGGCATTTACACTCAAAGGCGAATCCGGCGACGCGCTTTTTATTCCGGAGGGCTGCGCACATGGATTCCAGTCCGTGAGTAAAGACGGAACCTGGGTCGCCTACTACACGTCGCGCGAGCACCATGCTGACAGCGATAAGGGCATCCTCTGGAGTTCGGTTCCGGCTGAATGGCCGATTATCGGGCCGATCGTCAACGCACGAGACTCTGCATTTCCGCCACTAGAAGCGATGAAAGACGCAAAATACTTTAAATGAAAATTTTAATCACCGGACCTCGCGGATTTATTGCTTCACGCCTCATCGAGCGGCTCGCCGACAGCGCCAAGGCCGACCAATACTCCATCACCACACTCGACCGCAAAAACGGCAACCTCATCGATCTCCCCGCTTACTTTGAGCGCGAAAAATTCGATGCGATCGTCCACTTGGCGACGATGTTCCTCAAAAATCACGAGTACTCGCAAATCACGCCGCTCATTGATTCCAACCTCACCCTAACGACACAACTCCTCGAAGCAGCCGCCCGCGCCGGCACCCCGCATTTCCTCACCTTCAGCACCTACTACGAGTTCCCGACTCCGGCCTCGCTTTATGCCGCCACAAAAGCTGCGATGGGCCCGCTCCTCGATTACTACGCACGCACTTCAAATACGCAGATCACCGAGCTTTATCTCTATGACACTTATGGTCCAAACGACCCTCGCGACAAAGTGGTTAACTTCCTGATTAAATCGGCGCTCGCAGGCACTCCGACGCCACTTTCGCCGGGCGAGCAGCAACTCAAGCTTCTGCATGTCCAAGATGTTTGCTCAGCTATCGAGCAAGCCCTGAAATTGAAGCAGAGCGACAGCGAACCCAAAACGGTCGCTCGCTATGGGCTTGCCCCGCTCGAAGCTCCAACCCTAAAAGAAATCGCCGCCATGGTCGAAACCGCCGTCGGCAAAAAATTAAACGCACAATGGGGGGCACGCGACTACACCCCGGGCGTGCAGATGAAGCCGTCGATTCCGCACCCGGCACTTCCGGGCTGGAAAGCCCAGATTTCCTTGGCTCAGGGCCTCGTTGAAGTCGCAAAAAATACCTAACCCTGCTAGCCTTGGCCTTATGCAAAAAGAAAGTTCGATCCCGGTCTTCATCCTCGCAGGTGGACTCGGAACGCGCCTGAGCGAAGAAACCCAACTAAAACCAAAACCGATGGTCGAGATCGGCGAAAAGCCCATCCTGATCCACATCATGAAGAGCTACTACGCTCACGGTTTTCGCGATTTCGTGATCTGCGCCGGCTACCGCTCGTGGATGATCAAAGAATTCTTTTTGAACTACGCGTTTCAAAGCAATCACATCGAGATCGATCACCGCCAAGACGATCGCAAGCCCGCGACCATCGTCGGCAAAAACGCGGGTCAAGAGAAATGGCGCGTCCGCGTGATCGACACCGGTGCGAACGCGATGACTGGCGCCCGCATCGCTCGCGCGTATGACGTGGCCTCGGCCCAAGAAAAGATCGATACGTTTGCCATGACCTACGGCGATGGTTTGTGCGACGTGGATCTGCGCAAAGAACTCGCCTTCCACTTTGAAAACAAAAAAGTGGGAACGGTATTGGGCGTTCGCCCGGTCGCGCGTTTCGGCGAGCTCGAGATCAAAGATTCAAACATGGTCCAAGGCTTCCTCGAAAAGCCGGAATCCAAGCAAGGCCGAATCAACGGTGGGTTCTTCTTTTTCAATCAAGGCTTCCGCAAGTACTTGAGTGACGATGAGTCCTGCATCCTCGAGCGCGCGCCGCTCGAAAAACTCGCTCGCGATAAAGAACTTTGCATGTACCAGCACGACGGCTTCTGGCATCCGATGGATACCTTGCGCGATAAAAACTATCTCAACGATCTTTGGATCGAAGGAAAGGCTCCATGGTGGGCGGAATGAGCGCGGCAGGTTCAAACGCAGGCGGCACTGCTAAAAACGCGGTTTTCGGCAACGTATTTGTCACTGGCGGCACCGGCCTCTTGGGCTCCGAGCTCGTAGCTCAGTTGTTGTCGAGTGGCGAGTGCTCCCGCATCGTTTGCTTGGTACGCGACTTTGTGCCAAAGAGCCGATTCTTTGCGGAGAAAATGAATGACCGCGTGATCGCGGTCAACGGCGACCTCCGCGATCAAAATTTGATGGATCGCGTGCTCAACGAGTACGAAATCAATACCGTGTTCCACTTGGCCGCTCAAACCATCGTCGGCCAAGCCAATGCGCGCCCGACCGAGACTCTCGACGTTAACATTCGCGGCACTTGGGCTTTACTTGAAGCCGCTCGCCTCAATTCAAAACACGTCCGTAACCTCCTCATCGCTTCGAGCGACAAAGCCTACGGTAACTTGAAGGGCGAAAAGTACGACGAGAGCTTCCCACTCGCCGGCGAACACCCGTACGACGTTTCCAAATCCTGCATGGACTTGATTTGCCAGTCGTATGCAAAAACTTACGGAATGAACATCGGCATCACTCGCTGCGGAAACTTCTTCGGCCCGGGCGATCTCAATGAAAGCCGCATTTTCCCGTCGACGATTTTATCGGCGCTCAAAAACGAGTCGCCGCAAATTCGCTCGGACGGCAAATACATCCGTGACTACATTTACGTGAGCGACGGCGCTTCGGCGTATCGTCACCTCGCTCGTAAGATGGCTGCTGAGCCCGCAAAGTTCCGGGGTGAGGCGTTTAACTTTTCGTACGAGTTAAAACTCACCGTGCTTGAAGTTGTGGATTCGATTTTGAAGGCCATGAACTCCGGCCTGAAGCCAACGATCTTGAACGAATCCAAGCATGAAATCCCAGTTCAATCTCTCGATAGCTCGAAGGCCGTCAAACTCCTTCAGTGGAAACCCGATCTCGGATTCCAAGAAGGCGTCAAGCGTACGGTTGAATGGTACGAGAAGTGGTATCACGGGGAGCATGACGCAAAATGAGCGATCAAAAAGCGCAAATGGAACAGCTCCGCGGAAAACTCGCGGGACTGGCCCAAGAATATTCGTCGATCATCGAGAGTCGCAAGCTTAAGCCCGGCGTCGATTACCTCCCCCCATCCGGCAAAGTCGTCGGCGGTGACGAGTTCGCTGGCGCGCTTCAAGCATCCGCCGACATGTGGCTCACTGCCGGCCGTTTCTCCGATCAGTTCGAAGCCGAGTTCCCAAAACACTGGGGAATGAAATACTCTCTCCTCGTGAACTCCGGCTCGAGCGCGAACCTCGTTGCGTTCTCAGCGTTGACGAGTCCAAAGCTTCGCGAAAGACAATTGAAGCCTGGTGACGAGATGGTCACGCCAGCTTGCGGATTTCCGACCACGATTGCGCCTGCGGTTCAAGCGGGACTGAAGCCGGTATTTATCGATGTTGATCTCAACACTCAAAACGCTTCACTCGAATCAATCGGGCGAGCGATCACTCCGAAAACTAAAGTGATCATGATCGCGCATTCGCTCGGCAACCCGTTCCGCGCCGATGAAGTCGCAAAACTCTGTAAAGATCGCGGCATCTGGCTCATTGAAGATTGCTGTGATGCTTTGGGCGCTCGCATTGGCGACACGCACGTGGGTAACTTCGGCTCGCTTGCCACCTGTTCGTTCTACCCGGCTCACCACATCACCATGGGTGAAGGTGGTGCGGTTCTCACCAACGACTACGCATTGAACAAGCTCGCGATGAGTTTCCGTGATTGGGGTCGCGACTGTTACTGCGCTCCGGGCGTGGCTGACACTTGCAACGCTCGCTACAAATGGTCGCTTGGTACTTTGCCGAAGGGCTACGACCACAAATACATTTACTCGCACATTGGTTACAACCTGAAGTCCACTGACTTCCAAGCGGCGGTCGGTCTTGCGCAACTCAAGCGCCTCGACGGCTTTGTGGCCGCTCGCCGTCGCAATCACGATTACCTCGAAAAATGTCTGCGCGATCTCGGGATGGAAGAGCACCTGATTCTGCCGAAGGCGACTCCGGGTACGACGCCCTCTTGGTTCGGGTTCTTTACGATTTTACGTAAGCCCGAACTCCGGAATAAAGTCGTGCAAGAGCTCGAAGCCAACAAAGTGGGCACACGTTTGTTGTTTGCAGGCAACATGACTCGCCAACCAGCGTTTACGGGCGTGAACTACAACATCTCCGGCGAACTCACCAACACCGACAAAATCATGAACGATGGTTTCTGGGTCGGCATCTGGCCGGGCTTGGAAAACGCACACATGGATTACATCGCCGAGCAAATTAAGCTCGCGGTTCAAAAAGCGTAAAACATCAACCCAACAAGCCTTTAAGCGTTTGTATTTATTGTATAATTAACACATTGATCTAGGTGTACACCTAGTGGTACACTCTTCTATGACGAGTAGGAGCTCCTATGCAAAATACAAATCCGAAGCAGTTTCGCGCAGAATTGAAAGACTACTTAGAAATGGCTTCAAAAGAGCCCGTTCGGATTTCCCGCCGATCAGGCGATCACTTTATTCTTCTGAACGAACAAGAGTACGCTCGGCTTCAAAATGAAATCAGCTCGCTACAACGAAGAATTGTTTCCATGACTGACATCCTTCACGGAAAAACACAGGAATGGACAAACGACGCCGAATCGAGATTAAATCGATTCAGGAAATGACGCCGAACCGCAGCCAAGCTCATAAAACAGACGCTTACGAACTTCAACTTAGAGCTATCGAGGACTTCATCTACCAAAGCTCAAACCAAAGTATTAATGCGATTAGCTGGTTCATCAATGAGCATCAATCCGCAGTTAATCTGATTTGCACAAATCCAAACATCGGTCGAATTTCCCGAGTACGGGCGAACAGGTATGGAGCTTCGGCGGCCACTATCAGATCTTTTTCATTCAAATCAAGCGAAACGGAAATATCGAAATATTTTTAAACGACATCATCGATACTCGCCAAGCTAACTTAAGACAATACCCGAATAATTCTTTACCAACTTATGAATTTGATGAAGACGACGACTCTTAGAGTTACCTTCAACGATACCCAATCTTGAGCTCAACATCAGCTGGATATTGCGCGCGCTTGACGTCGACTGGCCCCAAATGGAGTGAGTATCCATGATAAAAAATCGTCATCACGGCGTCCGTCCAGTCAGTACCATCGACAACGACTTGCAGGACTTGGGCGACGAGTGACAAACGCCGTTGATTCATTTCGCGAGGATACTCGCTCAGGTCATTCACGAGCAAGGCTCCATTGACTGAAATCTGGTGCCCACGAATCTCGCCCTCGAGCACAAATTTTCCATCAACCGCCACATCAAACTTGCTCACCGTCAAAGACTTCTTCATCCGAAGCTTTTCTTGAAGCTGCGTGCGAATCCACTCGTGGTCGACGGTTACGATTTCACGAGGCGCAGGCTTAGTCTTCATATCCATGACTGGAGGCAGTCGCATAAACTCAAATCCTGGCGCGCCCATGATTTCCTTCAACACAAACTGATCGGGTTGCGATTTCACACCCACACGATATTGCCGAATACACTTATCGGTCGTGCAACCCACCGCAATCATCTTGTCGCGGAACGGCGCCGACTGCCACAAGAAGTCGGTGTGCAAAATCGTGCCCGTGCGGTTGTATTCGTCGTTGATAAACATCAACTGACGACCGAGTGCTGGATCCCCGCCGAGTGGCGCGCGCAAGTGATTCAAAGCCACAAACGCAAGTACTGCAAAGAATACCGTCCCAATCGGGCGGGCAAAAAACCGTATGGGCAACTCATTGATGAGCAAAGCCGTACAAATCGCAACTCCTGGAACCAAGGTCACCAAGTAACGTTCGAACCCGCGATTGCCCGAGAACACAATCACCAAAAAATGTAAAAACGTCGGAAGCCAGATCGCAAAGTAAGAGTCGTCACGCTTGCGCAAAGACCGGCGCACGAAACCGAGCAGCAATGCAATCAACCAAAACGCCGACACCCAAGTTCCACCAAAGGCATGATTCGTAGTCGGAAACCAATAAGCTAAGCGCTCAAAAAAACCTTGCGATGCTTGATCATTTTTACCGAGTTCCGCAAACCAAGTCAGGCTCGCAAACTTGGTAGCGTTGATGAGCCCAAACATCGTCCAAGCAATAATCCAGTATTTTCCGACCGCGATAAACTTGCGAAGCTGCGACAAAAACTTTTTCTGACGATACCAGGCAAGACCCAACACCGGAAACCAAAGCGCCATCGAAAACTTGGTCATAAACCCAAGATAGAACGCATGAAATACTCGTCGTTCATCCTTGCGCTGAACCATCCATAAAAAAAACAAGTTCATCGCAAGTAACAAGTACGGCTCCGACATCGCCGAGACGCCATGCTCGTGCACAAACGGAAGCGCGTAGAGAGTCAGACTCAAAAAGAAGCTGAGGATCGGCTTCTCGACTAACTTGTTTAGGATCTTCTGACTGAGGACAAAACTCGCGAGATAGCACAGAAGCCCGACGAACCTCATTCCAAACGGTGTAAATCCAAACGACAGCACACCAAGCAAAGGCCAAAACGGAAGCAAAAATGGCTTATCAAAACTATAATGCTGTAAGAAAATATCCCCATTAGTGATGGCGCGCGTCGCCCCGATGTAGAAGCCCTCGTCCATCATGAGCGTCGGGTTAAAAAGAAGCGCATAAGACCGGGACAAAATCAGTCCGATGCCCCCGACATTCAAAAGAATTTTAACCCAGCGCATATGGTTCATGCTAAGTTTAATACCATGAAAAAGCTAATGTTTTGTATCGGAACACGGCCTGAAGCGATCAAACTCGCAGCCTTGATTCTCGAATCCAAACAGCGTGGCGCTGACGTGCAAGTCCTCGTGAGCGGCCAACACCACGAGATGCTGACACCGTTCTTAGATTTTTTTGGAATTAAGGCGGACCACAATCTTCAAGTGATGAAGCCCAATCAATCGCTCTCGGATTTGACTGCGGCAATTCTCTCACGCGCCCAGCCCGTGATCGCCGGATTCAAACCCGACGCAGTGTTTGTTCAAGGCGATACCACTACGACGTTTGCTTGCTCACTTGCAGCCTTTTACGAAAAAGTCCGGGTTGTCCACATCGAAGCGGGCCTTCGCACTTACGATCGCTACTCCCCTTACCCGGAAGAGATGAATCGTAAGCTCACCACTCAGCTTGCGGATTACTTTTTTGCGCCGACCTTGGGCTCTCGCAAAAATCTTTTACTCGAAAATGTCCACGACAATGTCATCGTTACGGGCAACACCGGTATCGACGGTCTCCGCATTGCAAGCGAGATCATCTTAAAAGGTGGCAAAGGTTCCATGAGCGCGAAGTCGATGGACGCCCTCAAAGACAAAAAGAAAATCGTGCTCGTCACTTGTCATCGCCGCGAAAATCATGGCGAACCGCTCGTGCGCATCTGTGACGCGATCTCCGAGCTCGCGCATAAATATCCGAATCTGTATTTCGTGATCCCGGTGCATTTGAATCCAAACGTCAAAGCCGTGATCGAAAAACGGTTGGGTTCGAACGTGCAGGTGGAGCTTCTTCCGCCACTGGATTACCCGGCATTTGTGCCTTACTTAAAAAACTCATGGGTGATTCTGACCGACTCCGGCGGCGTGCAAGAAGAAGCACCTTATTTCAAGAAGCCCATCTTTGTAATGCGTGAATCAACGGAGCGCCCGGAAGGTATTGAAGCGGGTGTGGGCGAGCTCGTGGGCGCAAGTCGCGATAAAATCGTGACCGCAATCTCCCGCTGTATCGAGGACCCGGAATATTACGAGTCATTCCAGAAATCGGTCAGCCCTTACGGTGACGGCTTCGCAGCCAAGAAAATTTTAGATTATCTGAAAATTTAAAAGGTCGTCGCCAACTTATTGTTGAGGTTGGCTTAAACGACAAAGATCTTCAAGGGAGTCTCAACAATAAGTTGGCGACGACCTTTTCTATGCCGCTTTCTTGTCGTCTTTAGACTTCACCGGCAATTGGATTACGTTCGACTCTGGACGTTCAGACTGAACGTTCGAGAGCACAAACGAAAGCGACGTGATGCGAGCCATGTTCGGAACGCGTGGTTCGCCGACCAATGATTCCACATGTTCCATTTCCATTGTCGCCGATTTGAAAACCGGGATCACATCCGTGCCGGTGATCACGTCATGGAAAGTGTGACCTTCTTTGTTGAAGAGAGAATAGATGAAGCCCGCCCCGCACGCGAACAGAGAAACGTATCCCAAGAGCCAGCGCTTGATGACCGAACCCCAGGTGAGCGGCCCAACCGCCGACACGAGTTCGATATCGAAAACTTTTTTACCGATCGACGCGCGAGACACGCCTTGGATCAACACGCGATTTAAAAACGAGATCGAAAACATCCAGAACACGAAGCCAAAGCCGACTCCGTTCCAGATCGAACTTTGCATCGCCGTTGGCGATTCGTTCTTTAGCGCCACCACGAGGGCTGCGACCATTGCGCCAAAATAAGAGCCCAAGAGCCCACCGGCCACCTCAATCATGCCATCGATGATGCCTGCTCCGAACCTACGTATATAGACTGACTTGTGTACCACGCTCATATCCTATTATCGGCCTAATTTCTGACTAAATTAAGCGGTTTTTAGTAGTTTCTTGACGCTCATTAACTCTATGAATTTGCTGCGTTTTTATTCCAAGGAGCGACCTTCGAGAGCAGGAAAAGGCCTGGAATAGTCGTAAGAACGCAGAAGAGGAAGTAGTTCTCCCACCCCAACTGGCCGGCAATCCAGCCCGACGGAGTAGATAATAGAGTGCGCGGGAGGGCCACCAAACTCGTCAAAAGCGCATACTGAGTGGCCGTAAATTTGCGGTCCGTTAAGAGCGCCACGAAAGTATTGAACGCCGGTACCGCCATCCCCGCCGTAAACATCTCACAAAAGATCGCGAAACTCAGAAACCAAAGTTTCTGTTTGATCACGTCATACGGAAGCATGTAAGCCACCCGAGAATCTTGCGCGAGCCAGTACAGACTCAAGATCGCTATCGCTTGAAGCACGCCGAACACCCATAGCGAACGTGCGATCGTAATCTTTTCCATGACCCAAGCGCCGACGTAAACGCCCGCGAGAGTCGAGAGTAAGCCCACGCCTTTGACAAGCTTCGCGTAGTCGCCTTTGGTGTAGCCGTGCTTGATCACAAATGGTGCGGTCATCGAGCTCGATAAATTGTCACCGAGCTTGTACAAAAGCAGGAACACGAGAATGAGCCAAATATTTTTAGTCGAGAAGAGTTGCTTGAAAGGACCGACGATGGCTTCCTCAAATGTCTTCGGCGTTTGCGCTGTCGCATCCGCGCTTTCAGGCGCGATCAAAGCCGCAAAAATGCCGATCAAAACGCAGGCGGCAAGGCCGGTATAAACCGTGGGCCAACTCAGTTGGTACGCCTGCATACTCCAAAGCGCCACGGCACCCGCAACAAGCATCGCCAGACGGTAGCCCGTGGTGTAGAGCGAGAGGCCGTAGCCCATCTTCTCGTCCGGCAGGTTTTCCCGGCGGTAAGCGTCGATCAAAATATCTTGAGTCGCGGAGAGAAACGCAACGAGTGCCGCCACCGCGAACGTGATTACCACCGATTGCTCGGGATGCGTAAAACCAAGACCCGCGATCGCAAGCATCATCAAAACTTGGATGAGCACCATCCAACCCCGACGACGGGTGAGAAAAGGCAGCGGAAAGCGATCGATGAACGGCGACCACACGAACTTAAAATTGTAAGGAAGCCCGACGGAAGCAAGACCGCCGATAATGGCCAGTGGCACACCGAGCTCCGTCATCCAAACTTGAAGCGTCGATGCCGTCAGAAGGAGCGGCAACCCGCTAGAAAATCCGAGCAGCAAATGCACAATCCAAAGACGTGGACCCATGCTTAAAGTTTAAATGGAATCAGGGCCGCGCGCCACTGCTAGTTCGAGGGCCGCACGTCCTCGCTAGTTCGCAGGAATGAGTGATCACTAGCTCGATGGGGAATCACTACTTCTTCCTGCGTTTGGCGGCGAAAAACTGCGAGAGAACGCTCGAGCATTCTTCATTGGGTTCATAAACGACTTCGAAGCGATGATTGACCTTGGGGTCCTTGTAGATGTGGTAGCCAAGACAAATCGCGCCACCCTTCCCGTCTTTGGCACCATACACAACCTTACGCACGCGCGACTGTTGGCACGCCGCCAAGCACATCGGGCACGGCTCGAGGGTCACGTACAAATCGCAGTCGATGAGACGCCAACTACCGACGGTACGTGCGGCGTTTTCAATGGCAATGAGCTCGGCGTGTTTCAGCGGGTTTTGATCTCTCTCGCGAGTGTTGCGGCCTTCGCCGACGATCTTCCCGTCATGAACGATCACGGCACCCACGGGCACTTCGTCGTCGAGTGCGGCTTCGCGGGCAAGCTCAAGCGCTTTTTCGAGATAGTTTTTTGTTGGCATGAGCGTACTCATCTCGTTGTTTGATAAAGCGACTGGTAATGACTTTCATCTTGCGGCGCTTGTGCCGGTCGAGATCGACAAACTGGACACCGATGCCCTTCGGGTGCGTCACCGTACTCCGGGCACTCCACACCACGTAACCCGAGACGTCGACTTGGTGGCCGAAAGAATCGAGGCGAATTCGGATTTTCTCGAAGGGTTCGAAATCGAACGGCGACTTGATAAAGCAGCCTTTTAGGCTAATATCGAGCATCTGCGCTTTCGACATCCCGGTGACCGAACTCATGTGGAGCACTTCGATCGGGAGGTTGTTTATTCCCGCGATCCCGCTCTCCCACCAACGGATGTAGGGGAACAAGAACGGAACGCGCAAGTGGCGCGACACCACCTGGAACGCGTAATACTGAATTAGGAGCGTAGCAATGAACGCGAGCCCCTTAAACTGCGAGTGACTATACTGGACAAGGTTCAACGCGTTCAAGTACAAAGAAAAGAACTGCGCGAATCCGAACGCATACCACGACCAATGACGCATTCTCTGAAGGCCCACGCCAGTCACGACCCAGGTAAACGAGGCGAGATAAAACAACGGAGAAAGCACGACGTTGAGAATCCCCTGCGAATTAAGTTCGAAAATAAAGGACGCAAAAAGGAGATAGAAGACCGGGAAACCGATCATGAAAAAAGTGAAGAGCAAAAGCATCTTAGGGCAGCGGATCTGGTTCAACGTTTGTCTTTCTTGCGACGGTCCCAATGCATTAGCGAAGGCGATTCCTGTTCCTTTATTTCGGTTTTTTACGGTGAGCGGTAAAGTGATCATTTTTTGACGGTCGCCTCGAGTGTTGCTGAGGTATTATAAATCACTTACTCTGATATGAAGGATGAAATTTCGTGAAAAAAATTTTGGCGCTTTGATAATCTTGCTCGGCTCGGTGCTGGGTTACGCGCTATACAGCAGCGCGCTACTCGCGGGGCCGATTCGTGGCGAGAATTCCGATAAAGTGAGTTACGAAGCAATCACCGGCGAGAGCGCCGACGAAGATAAATCCGTGTGGGACAGTTTTTACCGCGACAAAAATCACGGACTTGAAAAAGATCCGGTGAGTTTTCTCAAAGACTATATTCATCTCATTCCGAAGGGACGTGCTTTTGTTCCGGCGATGGGCGAAGGGCGGAACGCGATCTTCCTCGCCAAGAAAGGATTTGAAGTCGACGGCAACGACATCTCGGACGTCGCGATCGAGAAAACTCTCGGCGAAGCCAAGCAACAAAAGGTTATGATCAAAACGATCTTAGCCGATCTCAGTAAATATTCTTTTCCGGAAGACTACTATGACTTCGTCCTGGTCTCGCTCTTTTATTCGAAAGCCCTCATACCGAAATTCAAAGCCTCGGTCCGCAAGGGCGGCTACATCATGTTTTACAATCGCGTGGTCGATACTTCTTCGAAACGTAAATCAAGCATTCCGGATGAATTTTTAGTAAAACCTTCGGACCTCAAAGAGGGCTTGAAAGATTTCAAAATCAAAGCGTACAAAGAATACAGCGATCAAGGCATTAAAGTGGTGGGCATTCTCGCGCAGCGGCCCGAAAAGTAATCGGAGAACCCAATGAAACAAACCGGCGTGGTCAGCGAAGTGTTCCCAAAAATGGCCAAGGTCCTCATGGACGGCGAACTCCAGCCCGGCGAGGAACGCAAAAAACTACTTTGCACTTACCGCCGCGCTCAAGTCATCGATCAAGAGAAGCAAGAATGGCGCGAACGATCGCCGGTTGCTCCCGGTGATCGCGTGGAAGTGAAGGTCTTGGGATCTCGCGACGGAGTGATCGAAGAGATTTACGATCGCCGCAATTCCATTCAGCGTCGGGCTCCGGGTCGTGAAGGTAAAATATTGCACACTATTGCCGCCAATCTCGACAACGTCGTGATCGTTACGGCGTACGCGGATCCGGTGTTTTCGCCCGGCCTCGTCGACCGATTTTTGGTCGCGATCGAGCAAGCGGAGATCAAACCCGTACTCGTAATCAACAAGCTCGATTTGCGTAGTGATGCCAACGACGTCCCTTGGGGGCTCTATCGCGACATCGGAGTGCAATGTTTTCCGGTCTCGACAAAAAACGGCACGGGCATCGATGTGCTACAGACCTTTTTGAAACACAAAGTCTCGGTGTTCTGCGGTCACTCGGGAGTGGGCAAGACCTCACTCCTCCATCAACTCTTTGGATCGGTATTCGGAAAGGTCGGAGAAATCAGTAAAGCCACCGGCAAGGGTAAACACACGACGACCGTTAGCCTGATGCTCGAAACCGCGGATGGAACACGATTTATCGATACTCCCGGCATCAAAGAGTTTGGCCTGCACAATATCGATGGCGAGCAGTTGATTCAGTTCTTTCCGGAACTGTACGACCTGCAACTCAAGCATGAGCCCTACGACCATATGCCGAGATATCAGAACTACTTGAAGATTAAGTCTGCACTCGAAGACGAGGGCCGCTAAAAGGTCACCCCGTACTTTTTGTTGAGGATCGCGTCGACAAATCCGAATTTAAGACAGCTTGAAGCAAAAACGGCCAGCGTTCTCACGCAGGCCGCTTGCCTTTTCATTTACTTAACGCGATCCTCAACAAAAAGTACGGGGTGACCTTTATTGTGACCTTTATTTTCGATCGAAGATTTCTTTTGCGATGATGAGGCGCTGGATCTGCGAAGTCCCTTCATAGATCTGGTAGATCTTCGCGTCGCGCATGAGTTTCTCGACCGGATATTCCTTCGAGTAACCGTACCCACCGAACACCTGAACAGCGTTAGTTGCCACACGCATTGCCATATCCGCTGCGAATGCTTTACTGAATGCCGCGTACTTGGTGTTACGACGGCCGCTATCGATCTCCCAACCGGCGCGCCACACGAGGTAGCGAGCGGCCTCGATTTCCATCGCCATGTCGGCGATCATGAAGCTGATTGACTGGTAGCCTGCAATCGGCTGACCGAAAGTTTTACGAGTGGTCGCGTAGTTAACCGCTTCGTCCATCGCACGACGCGCAAGTCCCACCGCCGCGGCCGAAACCATCGGACGGGTGTGGTCGAATGCGCCCATCGCGATTTTGAAACCATCGCCTTCGCGGCCGAGCAAGTATTTAGCCGGGATTTTTACGTTCTCAAACGTCAGACCGCGAGTATCCGAGGCGCGTTGGCCCAAGTTATCTTCTTTGCGGCCGACGGTGATGCCCGGAGTGCTGCGTGGAACGATGAAGCCCGACATTCCTTTGTGTTTTTGAGTCTGATCGGTATACGCGAGAACGAAGTACCAATCCGCAACCGATGCATTCGTAATCCACATCTTCGCGCCGTTAATAATGTATTCGTCGCCGACTTTCTTAGCCGTCGTCGTGATGCCCGCAACGTCCGATCCCGCGCCCGGCTCAGTTACGCAATAAGCGGCAAACTTCGGTTCGTTAATGAGCGCGCCTAAGAATTCTTTTTTCTGTGCGTCGTTACCCGCGATGATGACAGGTGCGGAAGCGAGGCCGTTTGCTTCCATCGCGGTCGCGATGCCGGTACAACCGTACGCGAGTTCTTCGGTGATGATGATGCCGTCCAGAACGCCCAATCCCATACCGCCGCAGTCAGCCGGAATGTGGGTGTTCATCAAACCGAGTTCCCACGCCTTCTTGATCACTTCACGAGGAAACTCGCCAGTGTGGTCGTGGTGCTCGGCCTTCGGAATCATTTCTTCCTTGGCAAATTTGCGAGCAAGTTCTTGGAGCGCTTTTTGGTCGTCGGAAAGTTCGAAGCTAATCATATAGATATAATTCTACACTGACACGATAACCGCGCAAGCATACCGATCGGTCATAACGCGCAACTCAACAATAAGTTAGCGGATACCTCAGAACTCCCGATAGTAATGACACGTATACCCGTCTGGATTTTTGACGAGGTAATCCTGATGGTACGACTCCGCCATATAAAATGGCTTCGCCGCCGTCACTTCCGTAACGATCGGCTTCTTCCAGCGTCCGGTTGCCGACCATTCTTTAATCACCTTCTCCGCCTCTTCTTTCTGGGCCGGAGTCGTGTAGAAAATGGCCGAGCGGTACTGACTACCGATATCGTTGCCCTGCTGATTCAGCGTGGTCGGATCATGCAAACGGAAGAAGAAATCGAGGAGCTGCGTGAACTTTACTTTCTCCGGATCATAGATGATCTGCACGGTTTCGGCGTGGCCGGTCTTGCCCTTTTTTACTTCTTCATAAACCGGGTTCTCGGTAGTGCCACCGGTGTACCCGACGTGCGTTTCGACCACGCCCGGAATTTTCCGGATCAAGTCCTCGACGCCCCAAAAGCAACCGCCGGCTAAAAGAGCGGTTTGATATTTTCCTGATTTCATTTTTTCCTCACGATCTTTTTTTGCCTTCGTGATCAGCTCCGGCGAAAAGAATTTCAAGTACTTTCCGTAACCCTCGCGATCGAGGTTCAAGACGTTGATAAACCGAAGCGACGCCGAGTTGATGCAATAGCGCTTGTGGGTCGGGCCCGGGCCGTCGTCAAAAAGGTGCCCTAAATGCGAGCCAGCCTTCGATTTGACTTCGGTGCGAACCATACCATGGCTCGTATCCTTGAGTTCTTCGACTTCTTTATCGGCAGCGCCGTCGGTAATTGGTTGAGTAAAACTCGGCCAACCGGTGCCGGAGTCAAACTTGTCGGCCGAACTAAACAGCGGCTTTCCCGAAACGATGTCGACGTAGATACCGGGGTCGTGGTTGTTCCAGTACGCGTTGTTGAATGCGTTTTCAGTCGCGCATTCCTGAGTGACTTTAAATTGTTCTTTGGTGAGCTTCTTCAGGAGCTCTCCGTTTTTCTTTTTCATATCCGCGTTTGCCATATCCGTTCCTTCTTTCGCGAAGCAACCCGACAAGAAATTCACTACACACAGCGCCACCAACCAACGACTCATCATTCCCGTATTTTATTACATTTTGGCCATGACAGGCCCTGGCAAAGTGCGAAATAGCTCGGAGTTTTGCTCAAACCTTAGGGCGAACATACATGTCGCGCGCCTATAATTCAGTGCGAGCAAATCTTTCGAATCTTCATCCACTCACCTTCTCGTAAAATCGGGACGATCGGACTTCCGTCATACTTTTTAGTAAGTTCCGCGCGGTTCTCGGGCGACGGGTGATCGGACAAAATCGCGGGCAGACTCGTTTGATTCTCGATTCGTTCGAAAAACTTCCTGAACCCCGAGACGTCGATCTTCGCTTTTTGCAGTCGATTCAAGCCTTCGACGTCGGCCTCTTCTTCCTGTTCGCGGCCGAACCGCATGTTGAGGAGCATGCTAAAAAGTTTCGGATCCATCCCGCCAGTGCGACCGAGCGCGAGGTTGACCGCCTCAACCGTGAGCAAGCGGATAAACACGCCTTGGATAATATGGCGGTGACGGACGTGCTCGATTTCGTGCGCGAGTACTCCCGCGAGTTCCTCGCCTGACTCCGCTTGCTTAATCAAACCCTCAAACACGTAGATTTTACCGCCGAGGGAGGCAAACGCGTTGACGTCCTTGCCCTTCACGATTTCAACCGAGATTGGCAAATCTTTGTCTCCATCCATAACCGGATACAAACGATCAATAATTTTTTTAAAGGCGGCCTTGCCTTCAGGTGCATTGCACACTTGCATATCCGGGAGATCGCCGACGTAATCGGCGAGTTTGACTTCGTATCTCCAAGGCACGGATTTAGCGAAAAACGGAATACCGAGCACGAACGCCATTGTGAAGGCGAATGCGAGAGCAACCCATAAAACCCCAAGAAGTTTCGAGCTACCGGTGTGTGCCAAGAAAGACTTTCATGATCACAAACGCAAATACGACCATCATCCAAATTATCGCAAGAGGTCCTCGCTGCGAACGCGTCGCTGAAGCCATTCCGGATGAGCCGGTGAGTTTGAGCCCACCGCCTTCCTGGCTGATATCGACAAAGGTGTCGCGGTCCTGGATGATCGCCTGTGGCGGGAGCGCATCGTGCTCCGTTTTAGCACCTTCGATTTTTTTAACCGCCGTACCGATCACCATGAATTCCACCATACCGCCACCGAGATCGTAGACACGCGTTTTTACGCCGATGACTTCGTCCGCGCCGCAGCGTTCGGCTTCCTGTTCGATCCGAGCAAGCGCCTTCTCACGCGCTTCGTACAAGATTTCAGTGAGGCCGCTCACTTCGCCGCCGCCCAAGCTTTGCAACATAGACATGATCCCGCTCGCAAGCCCGATCGAGTAGACCGACACTCCCATCACGAGTTTCAGCGGCATGTATCCCAAGCTCACCATGTTCCACAACTCTTCGTTGGTCATGTCGCTCGTTACCGGATTTGAGCGGTATTTTTCAAGAAGCGGATGATGAGCGGCCGTTCCGACCATCATCATCTCCTGCGTGCCCATCAAAGGCGAGATCATGGTTTGAATCCCGATGACCGCGTTTGCGTCATGCTGTTTAGCGTTTTGAACGATACGCTCGAGCGCCAGGTGCCGGGTTTCATCAAAGATTTTAGAATATTGAGGCACTTCGCCGCGCTTGAGCTGCCGGAACGAGCCCATGATGTTGCCGCCGAGACCGATCGAGTACGCGACGTTCCCGAACACGAAGTGAAGCGGTTCGAAGCCTGAATCTTTTTGACAGTAAAGTTGCTGTGCGTCCGCCGAGGTCGAAAACGCCATTTGCCGGTTTGCCGTCGCTTGATGGACGGTCGAGCCTGTCGTGATGAACTCGAGATTACCCGCGTGGTTAACCACGTTAAATTCAACACCGGTCAAGCCCACGCCTCCGTACTTGCGGGCTTCTTCCATCATGCGGTTATAAGCGCGCAAACGGCCTTCATGCACGAGGTTCGTGACTTCGACGACTTCGCCGCCACCCAGAGTCGATAAGCCCGCGCCGATTCCTCGAGCGACACCGATCGCGACGACGCTGTTGCCGACGCACAGTTGGCCGGGCTTCATGCCGAGCTTGTTCAAACAAAAAATTTCGTTGCCGGACAAACCAGAAACCCGCTTGTGCTGAGGGATAATCATGCTCATATAGATACTATTGAACCAGAAGACGGCCCGTCCGACAATAACGACGCGGGTTACGTTCTTAAGTAAAGATTAGTTCACGATCTCGGGAATGCGCTTGGCGTTTTGTCCTGGTTTGGTGTCACATTGATGGCGGGCAATCTGCATCCAAACCTCTTGATTCATCCACTCACCTTGCCCTAAACTCATCGAATGAACAACATCATCACCAAATTGACCGTTTTGTCGTTAGTCGTTATCACTTCCGGTTGTGTAAGCGCAAGTAAACACAAGGAGCTCGAAGACGAGCACGCGAAGACGCAAGAATCCCTTGCCGCATGCGAAGCGCAAAAAGCAGATTTGGAAAAGAAATTGGGCGTGACCTCCACCGAAAAATCGAATCTCGAAGGTTCGGTCGCCAACATGAAGCGCGCTCTTCAAGAACTTGAGACCCGCCGCCAAGAAACGGAAAAGCGTTTGGCCGAGTTCCGCGAGATGACCGAGAAATTCAAGCAACTTGTCGATGCGGGCAAACTCTCGATCAAGGTACGCAACGGTCGTATGATGATCGCGCTCTCGACCGACGTGCTCTTTTCTTCAGGCTCGGCAAAGCTCTCGGATGAGGGGCAAAAATCCATCACTGAAGTCACCGCTCTCCTGAAAGACTTGAAAGGCCGCAACTACCAAATCGAGGGTCACACCGATAACGTGCCGATCAAGACCAAGACCTATACTTCAAACTGGGAACTGGCGAGCGCGCGTGCAACCAGCGTGTTAAACACCATGCTTTCTGCAGGACTTCCTGCTGAACGCGTGAGTATCGCGAGCTACGGAAGCTTCGATCCAGTCGCCGACAACAATACTAAAGAAGGCAAAGCCGAGAACCGCCGCATCGCCATTGTGGTGGTACCGGATCTTTCGGGCCTCCCTGGATTCGACGAACTCAATCAAATGTCGAAGCAGTAGCTCAACGCACCACGTAGAGCGCACAGAGATACCGCGGGCGCGGGTTCACATCCGATAACCCCATTGCAATCGCTTCATAAACTGGTACGGTACCGAGTCATGGGGTCACGTTTGAATCGGTTTTTTAAGGACAAGCTCTTTGTCCTTTTAAGCTTTGCGATCATCGGGGATGCGGGGGACTGGAACAAGTCCGCGCAACTCGTGCAGCGATCCATCATTCAAGGCAAAGTTCAAAACCTGGTTCTCCCGGGCGACAATCTCTACGTGCCGGACAAATCCTATTCGGAAGTTTGGAGCAATTGGTCCAAGCTCGGTTTTAAATTCTCCGTCGTCGCGATCGGCAACCACAACAAGGGTTACGACCAGGAGATGAAGTATTTCAAAATGCCGAGCGAGTACTTTTCGAAGCATGACGGCACGGTTCGCTTCGTTGTTTTGAACTCCGATAACGAAAACACCGCCGGCGCCCAAGGCAGGTTTTTAGACCAAGAGCTTCGCACGGCTAAAGAGCGGTTCATTTTCGTGGTCTACCACCATCCGTCTTTCACGCTGAGCGGTCACGGTTGGCAGGAAAAACAAAAATTCCAAAACGCGGTACGCCCACTCCTCATCAAATATCAAAATAAAATCACCGCAATCATCAACGGACACGACCATGTCGACGAGTTGGCCGAACTCAATGACCGCTTGCCGATGATCATTTCAGGCGCGGTGTTTGAAACATTGAAAGCAAAGCCCGTCAATTACATGGACGGAAGCGTCCACGTCAAAACCCGCTGGGTGTTCGACGGCGGATACTATTGGACTCGCCTCGATCTCAATTCCGAAACCGGCGAAGCCTGGATCAACTACGTCAGCGCAAGCCTCAATCGGGTCACATGCTCGGTCCGAATCGCTCCCCGCCCGCTCCTCATGCGCGAAAACTGCTCGCAATACGGGGCAGGCGCCAGCAACGCGACTAACTCAAACGACTGGCACTACTAGAAGTCAATGATCACCGCTTCGCGCCCGTTGAGCGCGATCAGGCTCTCGAAATACGCAACGATACTGTCACGACGATCCATGATGCCTTGAATTTCACCGTTGTTGACAAAATCGCCGATCGCGCGTTCGACATCTTCGATCCTTAGCCCCTTCAATGCGCCGTAGGTTTGAGCGCGGATTCTGGTCACGGGTTTGTTGTTCCCCCATGCACCATAGGTCGTCATGCTCGCGCCGGTGTTACGGCGCAAACTCGCGCCCCAATCGATAAACACCGGGCGGATTCCGCCATCCGTCCAATGCTTGCCCTGCCCGAGGTTACAACGATGGCCATCGCCGTTTTGCAACAACACCGCGAGAACCCGGTGATCGGAGATAACCGCATCGTGGTAATCCGCATCGCTTTCATTAAAAACTTCGCCCGATAGATTTGCCATCGGCGTAAATTCCGGCACCTTGAAGATCACAGCACCTTGGGTAAAGCGTATTCCGTTGCTTTCGATCGACATATCGTAGCGATAGGCGGTCGGCGGAACATAATCCATCTTGAGTAAACGATTGAACGCGTAAGCCGCGTATTCCATGCCCGCACGAGCGTATCCACCCGAGTCGCCCCAAAGGAACGGCTTAAAAAAAGCGTCACGCACGCGAATTTTACCCGTAAACGGGCTCCGAGACTCGATGCGGATCAAAAACAGAAAATTGCGATTGTCGTTTTCTTTGAACGGTGTCACCGATACCACGCGCCCGGTAAAAAGATCGTAGTCGATGGTATCGTGGGCGGCACCCGCGGCGGCAGACTCCGTTGCTTGAGCGGTGTAAATATTTTCGCAAGACCGGGGCTCCGCCCAAGCAATGGTCGCCGCAAGACACCCGACGACGGGCATCAACGAACGCAGAATCTCTCTCATGCGCGGATTTATATAAAAAAAGGATAAAAAATGCACTCATTAAAACAACCAAAATGCATTAAATCGACCCCACTGAGACCAATGACGCCATATGCGGATTAAATTAAAATTGTTTAATTTTATTCAGATTTCAGGTGTCTATCCTGACACAATTGTAGAGATCGGGTGCGGCCTGGTAAAATAAAAGAGGAACGGGGCAGCACGTATGTTCAAAATCCGAGCAAATTTAATCATTCTTTGTGTCGCGCTGGCGATGGCAGGCTGCAGCTCTTCCATACGCGCTCAGCTTCTTCCGCCTGCAGTCGGCTCCGTCGGCGATACCGCGACCCCGGCTGCGACGCCCACTCCGGATCCGCTCTTTGTCGGGAACGTGGGCTACTGGAAATTGAGTGAAACCGCGGGAGCGACTACCGCTGCCGACTCTTCAAACTTCGCAAATAACGGCACGATGAGCGGTACCGCGACTTTCGGTAACGCTGGTCACACCGGGTCGGCTTCGTCCGCGTCTTTTGACGGCACGACCTCGCTCGTGTCGATTCCCAATATCGCAAACTACACGATGACTCAAATGACCGCGAGCGCCTGAATCAAGACTTCGACAGCGAACACCGCCGGATTGATTCTGAACGCTGATAACAACACCACCAGTCAACGTCATTTCCAGTTCCGCACTCAAGGCGCCAAACTCAGTTGCTTGATTTTCTTCGTCAATAGCTCGACCACCGTGAATTTAATGTCGTTATCCAACGTGACCAACGGTAGCTGGCATCATGTCGCCTGCACTTATGACGGAAACGCCATGCGCTTGTATATCGATGGCGTCATGGATAACAGCGTCGCTGAAACTCGCGCGATGAACGTCGCTAGCCCAATTCTATACATCGGGCAATACTGGTCGATGAGTACGGTGTTCTCCTACACAGGATTGATCTCACACGTGGGACTCTGGAACCGCGCCCTCTCGGATTCCGAAATCACCGACCTCATGCAGCGGTAAACCTGGCAGACGCCGGAGTCGCCGCATTGCACTCCATATCACCGTCATTGATGCGCAGAAGTAACGGTTTCGGCTTTAGTTTTAGACAAAGTCAGTCTACATTCCTCGCATGGTTAAATACTTCTGGGGCTTTCTCGCCATTGCAACGGCGTTCGTGACTCTTCACATTCGTAAAGGCGCGCAGTTTGATCAATCGCACACCGGTTTTGAAGAAACCCTGGCTGGCGAGAACGGTTTTGTTCATGGCTCGCTCTACTTGACGGATCCAACTCACTACCTTTATCAAATCAAATTCGTGAACGTAAAAGCACCGATCGTGCTTGATGATTTTAAAACGGATATCGTGCTCGTGGAAAATGGAACGGAGCAATCGCTTCCTGTTTCAAGTTTAGTCGGACGCTCGCTTGTGGAAGGAGCAAATCAGCATACCGTCAAAGTCTTTAACGAACTTCCAGAGGGTGCAAAAAAAATTTCGACCTGTGTTCACGAAGACTGCGGCTCTTACTGGTACGTGTACGACATGCTTGAACCCAAAGAGTCGGGCGAATACAAGATTAACACTTTTATCAAATACTCAGACGCTGCTGGCACACACGTCATCAATCGCGGTCTTACCGTACCGGTCAAAATAGCTGTCGGATTTGGACGAGTCGAGCGCGGAAACATCACTCTTTTGATGATTCCGCTGTTTCTATTCCTCGCCGGAATGGTCGGGATCTTTTGGATCCTGTCGAAGTTCAAACCGAAGACGGTTTAACTTTAGAATCTCAGTGGCGGAGAGGGAGGGATTCGAACCCTCGATACGGTTTTGCCGTATACACGCTTTCGAGGCGTGCTGATTCAACCACTCTCACACCTCTCCGCTGAAATGCCACTATAGCCTAACTCTAAAGGGAAAGCAAAAACTCGGAGAACATAAAAGGTCTTTCAAAATCGTTTCAATTTTTTTGTTTATCTCGTTTCGAACTTGAAGACTCGGAACGCGCGTATCGATCTTCGCTTGGTCCAACCACAAACGATACGGTATCGGCATAGGCGGAACTTAAGCTAAGTGCGATCATCGTTAGAAGTTTCATTGTTTGCACCAGCCCACTAAAACAACGCGTTTTCCGTGAAGCACTCTTCGGGTACGGTGTTCATAACCCCACTTTCCCGTTAAAAAGCAAATCGCCGTTCCAAACTCGGGGGTCGGTACGAACAACGACTCCTCGGCGCTCTTACGGCGCAACTCTACCTGACCGCCATCAAGCTCCGACGGGTCCGGCGTCAGCGACAGCGAAAATGCAAAAACCCGACTGCCGTCGTCGTGCCATATTCCGTCTTCTTCCCAATCATTTCCGGCATCGCGAATACTCAGCATGAGTTCGATTGCTGAAAAATCACAGAACTCACGAAGCAAATTTGCAATCGTCCCGCCCGGTTCGGCTAACTTGCCAAAATACGCGTAAATCGCATCCCAGTTTTCTTGAACGACCCAATCACGGACCTCGACGTTAACCGGAAATTTTTGGAGTGAATACCCGTAAGCAAATAGTTCGGGCTGCTTTAAAACCAGGGAGCTCATTGCGGTTGAATCTCAACGAGATCGCAGCTGAGGAGCGTGCAATGCCGGTACATGCGACCGCATTCTCTCTTGGCTTGATGTTCGGCGATCGACGAGTCGGTGTTGCGCGCTTTATAGATGCGACCCTCGTTGTTCAGGATCTTACATTCGTACTCGTACTCTTTGGGCGGCTCGGGTGACGGCGGTGGCTTTTTAGGCGTAGAAGTTGGCGTTGGGGTCGACGGCTTATTGTAGTGATCGGTCGTAACACAGGCCGAGAGACTCAGGACAGAAATCAAAATGAGATTTCGAATGAACATGACTCTTCATTTGTCACTCGAAACAAGATTAGACGCAAGGCGTGGATTAGCGGAGATCAGAATCCGAAAATGGCGGAGAGAGAGGGATTTGAACCCCCGAGGAAGTTGCCCTCCTGCCGGTTTTCAAAACCGGTGCAATCGACCACTCTGCCATCTCTCCGCTAGTGATAAATATATAAAGTTGCTCAGCTACTTTTGAACAAATCCTTGGATTTGTCAATGAAGGCCTGACGCGCATCTCAACCAAAAGTAGTCAGGCCCCCTGATCCCTCTAGCCTAGCTCGCGTGGGTCTGGCCGGGTTTGGGTTTGTAGTAGGCCTCTTGGAACACGGATTCTTTGCCTAAGCCTTTGGTTGCCAACCAGGTTTTAACTTCGTCGATCATGGCGCCGTTGCCGCAGAGGTAAAAATCGGTCTCGTTAAAATCAATCTTGGCCTCGTTGGCGCGCAACCAGTCGGTCACCCGACCCTTGAACCCCTGCCATTCCCCTTTAACTTTGGAGAGAGTGCAAACATAGTGGGCGGAGCCCAACTCGTGGTTCATTTCATCCACGTACAACAGATCTTCATGCACGCGTGCGCCGAAAAGAACGTAAGTCGAACGCGGCTTAGCGTTTTTATAAACTTCAGATAGCACCATTGCACGGAAAGGGGCGATGCCCGTTCCGGTCGAGATCATGATGGCGTGGCGATGTGGCTTGGTTTTGTAAACAAAGTCACCATACGGAACCATTCCCTTGATCACATCCCCGATCTTCAATGCGTTCAGGTACTGCGTGCCTGGGCCGCCTTCGACGACTTTAATGCAGAGTTCCATGATTGGATTTTCTGGTGAAGAAGCAATGGAGTAAGCACGACGAAGGTCACGGCCACCCGGGCCCCGGCCCGGAATAATAATGGAGATAAATTGTCCAGGGGCGAACGAAAACGCGGTGGCCGGCTCGAAATGGAGTTCGATCACGTCGGCGGTCAGCTGCTTTTTGGCAATGAGTTTTGCCTCGATCGTAATTGCTTTGCTCATGATTTTAGGGCTTTTAACTTAGCGAATATCCGGTGCCTTCGCCAGCCTTTTATGCTAATTTTGAGCCCATGTTTGGATTAAGTGGCGGACATCTCCTCATTCTCGCGATCATCGTATTGCTCTTCGGCTCACGCCGTCTTCCTGAACTCGGCTCGGCTCTCGGCAAAGGCGTTCACGCCTTCAAGAAAGGCTTAGAGGGCAAAGGTCACAACGACGACGGCAACAACAACGACCAAAACAAGCTGAGCTAACCATCACGATGGCTCCGAAGGCGCTGGAAACAATCCCGGAACACCTGAGAGAGTACATCACGGATCAAAATCCCGATCTCTACACTTTTATCGATCACGCTTCCTGGCGTTACATTATGCGCGTCTCCAAAAAATTTTTTGCCGAGACCGCTCACCCGCTCTATCTACACGGCCTGGAAGCAACGGGCATTTCGACCGAACGCATCCCGCTTGTGAGTGAGATGGATAGTGCGTTGAAGCGCATCGGCTGGCGCGCGGTCGCGATTAATGGATTCATCCCGCCTGGGGTTTTCTTGGAGTTCCAATCGCTCAAAATCTTGGCCATCGCGTGCGACATGCGTAAGCTCGAAAACCTGGGTTACACGCCGTCTCCGGATATCGTGCACGAAGCTGCGGGCCACGCGCCGATCGTCGCCGATCCGGGTTACCGCGCCTACCTCGAAGCTTATGGAGAAGTCTCTCGAAACGCGATCATCTCCAAGTACGACGTCGAACTTTACGATGCGATTTTTAATTTATCTGAGATCAAAGAAGATCCAAACTCCACCGAGAAGTTAATCGCGGACGCACAGGCGCGTTTCGAGACCGTCGCAAAGAAGGAATCGATTCCATCCGAGGCCGCTCTCCTCACGCGCATGGCGTGGTGGACGACCGAGTACGGGCTCGTCGGCAAGTTGGATAGACCTTTGATTTACGGCGCGGGCTTGCTGTCGTCGGTGTCGGAGAGTTACAACTGTTTAAAGCCGACGGTTAAAAAAATTCCGTTCTCGCTGCAGGCGACGATCGACACCAAGTACGACATTACCAGCCAGCAGCCGCAGCTTTTTGTCGCAAAAGACTTTGCCGAGCTGACTACCGCGCTCAACGAATTCGCGGATTCGATGGCGTTCCGTCGCGGAGGCGCTTACGGTCTTGAAACCGCGGTGATCGCGCAAAACACCGTGACGGCGGTGCTCGACACCGGCATTCAAGTCGTGGGTACCATCGTGAGCCTCGAGCGCAACGCCGAAGGCGAAGAAATGGGCTTTACCATCACCGGGCCGAAACAAATCGCGTTCCACGATAAAGCACACGACGAGCTCACTCAATACCGTTTGGGAAACACGATCTACATTCCGCTTTTTGAGTTGCAGATTTCCATCTCTAACATCGAGGACTTAAAGCGCAAGCTCCACACTACCGGGCTGCACACTAAAGCCGGCCACCGCATCTTGGGCCAGTTTGTTAAAGAAGCCGATTTCAGTAACCACCTAGGCAAGATGCTCGTGCTCGAGAACGTCAAGATCATCGATCGAAACGACAAGGTGATTTTCGAAGAATTCCAAAAACCCTACCCGCTCATCGTCGGTCATCGCGTAACTTCCGTGTTCGGCGGCGCTGCCGACCGCCGAGAGTTTGCACTCCGCAACTCCACTCGCAGCAAAAAAGTGGATTCACACAAAACAAACCTCACCGACGACAACAAAGGCCTGAATGACCTGTATCGTACGGTCCGCGAGTTCCGCGAGAGCGGCGAGAAGGACGTGAATCTCCTTGAGCCGATTCATTTGGAATTAAACTCGACATATCAGAACGACTGGCTCTTGCGCCTGGAAGTGCTCGAACTTTACAAAAGGCTCGCACCTAACAGCGTCTATGCCGCTCAGATTTTAAAGAGCCTGGCATCGATTGCCGAAAAATTTCCTGAAAATAAAGACCTGATCAAACGCGGATTGGAGCTGATTAAATGAACCCGATTTCCATTGGCGCACTACTGTCCGGACTTGGAGTGATTTTTGGAGCGTTCGGAACCCACGGCCTTCGCGGCAAGATTGGATACGATCTTTTACAAATCTACGAGACCGGCACACACTACATGATCATTCACGCCGCCGCGATCCTGATGTACGGCCTCTGGCATCGTTCACAACCCGCAGCGACTCGCCCGAAGTGCTGGCCCGCGACCGCGTTCCTGGTCGGCATCGTGATTTTTACGGGATCACTCTACACGATCACCTTCACGGCAATCCGTGAATTCGGAATGATCACGCCGGTCGGCGGAGTCCTCATGATCGTGGGATGGATCGGATTCGGAAAACAAGCATGGAACAAGTAGTCGGCACACCACTCACTGAAACTCCGATCGCGGCGATCGCGACGATCTCACGCCTCGTGACCAAGATCACCGATCGGATCTCAGGCGACCGCTCGGAGTACCCGCTCTTTGTAGCATCGGTCACGGCGGCTGTCCTCAATAAAATCGGAATTCAGGCTAACGTGTTTTACGGTCAGGCTGCATGGATCGAGGTAATGGAAGACATGAGTGTCATGTGGGCCGGGTGCTGGGGCGAGCACACGCACTTCTGGGTCGCTACCCAGTTTGGCGAAGTCGTCGATCTCAATACCGCGGTTTCCATGCGCAAACGCGCGCACAGCAATCCCGCGCACAAACCCAAACATTCACCGCCGCTGCTTTGGTCGCGCGAAGTTCCGGCGTTTTACCGCTACATTCCCGAAGGTCTCGCGGAAATCGGCCTCGACTCTGAACGTGACAAGCGCTGGTTTGACCTCTGTTTAACAGAGGTGAACGACAAACTCCCGACACTAGCCCAGCTCGTGAACACGCCCGACGACGAGCTCGACTTTCCGGAAGAAGCCATCGTTTGCCCGGGACGCAGAATCCTGGATGATGCCGCTCAAAATTTCCGGCATTTCGACCGCGCACTCATGGTCCAAGGCATTCCGGAAAAACCTTTCTGATCGCCAATTTATTGACTGAGTATTTTGTCCTTCATCGGCGAAATTCATCAATATATACTCTGATTTATATGAAGATGAATCTTTCCGGCAGTACGCTACGGGTGTTTGCAGTGCTAGGTCTTATCACTTCAATGATCGCCGCGCCCAATGCACGCGCGGTCAACAGCATTAACGTGCAAACGTTCGACCCTTCGGTCGGTGATCGCTTCGTTCTCCTCGAAGACGGATTTAACGGTGATTGGCCAAAGCAAGCCAAGTACTATTTCGGCGCGAACTGGAACTACGCGAGCGAGCCCTTGGTCGCGCTGAACCCGACCCAAACCGCGAAACTTTTTAACGTGATCGACTCGATTCAGACTTTCGACCTCATGTTCGGTTTCAAAGCTTCAAAAAAATTCGGTCTCTTCATCGGCCTCCCAATTCACTTCGTGTCTTATCCGGGCACCGCGGGCTTAATCAGTCTTCCGAGCGGAAGCGCATCGGGCGTCGGCGACCTTAAACTCTTGGGTAAAATCCGTTTAACCGAAGACGACAACAACACGTCAGTCGCGCTTGTTCCCGAATTCCGCTTACCGACGGGTAACACTCAAAATTTTATGTCGGATGCCTCGACCTCGGCGGGGATACGCTTGGCGGTTGAGCGCCAATTCGAATCCTGGACTCTCGACGCGAACTTCGGGATGATGTTTGCCTCAAACGCGGATTACAACGATCCGACTTTGGGCCGCATCGACTGGCGTAAACGCCTCAATATCGGCGTCGGCGGATTCCTCCCTTTCAACGATAACTGGGGGATGAGCGCGGAGTACAACGCAAACTTTCCGCTTCCGTTCAGCGAGCAGTTGAACCCGAACGAATTCTACGCGGGTCTTCGCTACGATCCGCTCTCGAACTGGGTCGGGACTTTCGGCGCATCGGTCGGTAAGATCGGCGGTCCTTCGGGCTTGGGCTTGCGCGTGATCGCGGGTATCCGCGTGACTCTTTACGAAGAGAAGACGCCTCCCCCGCGTCCGGTTTACACTCCGGCACCGATTGCGACCCCGGCTCCGACCTTGGCTCCGACTCCGGAACCGGCTCAAGTGGTGGTCTATCACTCGACTCACGTCGAAGTATTGCGTGAAGTGACTTTCGAACACGCAAGCGCGAAGCTCACTCCGGACGGTAAAGCGATTTTGAATCAGGTGGCGAAAGTGCTAGAAGAAAACAAACGGCACTTTACCAAGATCATGGTCGACGGACACACCAATCGCTTGGGCACGGATGCTTACAACATGAAACTCTCGCTCGCTCGCGCGAAGTCGGTCAAGACTTACCTCATCAGCCGCGGTACTCCGGCGAACGCTCTTGAAGCTCGCGGTTACGGCTACCGTAAACCAAAGCTCCCATACAGCGATCCGAAAGCGATGGAGGCTAACCGTCGCGTTGAGTTCATCGTGGTGAAATAAAAAGGTATCCGACTACTTTTATCTTTCAGCGGCCAACCCAATCGTAATTAAAACTTACGCTAATGCGTTCGGCGGAGTTTTGATGTGGCGGAACTTCGTGCTTAAGCCAGCTCTCGAACAAGATCACATCACCGTCGCGTGGTTTGAGATCGGTTTGGATCTTACGTGGAGGCGTGGCCATGAACTTCGAGGCACGCGGATCTTCAACCCGCAAAGGGCTCGAGCCTTTGCCCACCGATACATAATACGTCCCGCTGATCACCGACAAAGGGTGCAAGTGAAAGGCGTGATAGCAATTCTTGGGCATGACGTTAACCCACAGATTGGAGAGCACGAGATCACCGGTATCGAACTTCAGGCCGAGTTTACGAGTAAACGCCGCAACGGTCGGGTCGAGCTTCCTCTTCAGGCGCTCGAATGCGGTAAACTGCTCGTGGAGCTTCGAGATCGAACCGTAAGACGTGTAGCCGTTCGGATAATTCGTGCGGCACCACTCGATCCCGTCTTCGTCAATTTTGCGGAGGTTTAGCGCCGTTTTCTTCATTTCCGCGCGTACACGGGCATCTAGCCCGAGCGATCCCTGATGAATCTGCGTCGCAAAGAGTGAATGAATCACTGCCCCGGTCCCTTTTCGGCCTTCTTGTCTTTAGGCGGTACTTCGTAGCTCACGACGGTCTCTAGGCCTTTTTTGAACATCTGCCAGTACTTGTCGGCATACTGATACTCGGCGGTTGGAAGTTCAAGAGTGATCGTCGGGATGCCGAGCTCCTGCCCGGTGTAGTTTCCGAGCGAACCTGGAAAAAAACCGCTCGATTTGGCTTTTACTTTGGAACGAAGCTCTTCGCACCTCTTGACGTATTCGCTCGAAAACTGATTAAGCTTCAAGTGATCGGGGCCGTCGTAGTCGGTCATGTTCAGCGGCGAGTGGATCGATACGATCTTTTGCGGCTTGAACTTTTCGACCAACATTTTTTGGAATTTAGTTTCGGGCTCGCTCTCCGGCTTGTGACCCGGGAATCGTCGCGGCGCCGAGTGAAGCTTTGTTTTCCATTCTTTGAGCGCTCTCTTTTCCCAGTCCGCTGTCGCGAAGTTACGGTTACAGTCAACGCCATTTGCGTTCATGCGTGTCTTCGGAAAATCCAAAAAACCGTCCGGGTTTACGAGTGGAGCCACCACGAGTTTCGCCTTCGGGTACTTACTCATGTTTTTTTTTGCCCATTGGGTCATCTGAAATCCGGTATAAAGCGGCGTGATCTCATCGCCGTGAACCATGGCAAAAATCAAAGTCACATTATCGGACTCTCTTGCGCCGAACTCAGCGTAGATTAACGGGCGTCCTTTGACCGACTTTCCGCCGGTCACCCATTCGATCGCATCACACGGATCTTGACCCCATTTACGTTTTTTGTACGCGCCATCGAGCGCGACACACATCGTGGGCAAATCCTTTTCGATGTTCTCGGCTGCGGCGGAAGGTAAAACGACGTGTCCGGTGAACGCGAGCAAGGACAAGACGGAGATCGCGGTCAGAACTTTAAAGTTCATTCGCCACCTCTTCTTTGGTTCGAGCCGCGGCTTTGCGTTTTTTCCACCACCAGCGAAAGACGATGAACGCGATCACAAGCACGATCGCACCGACGATCCCGCCTTCCACCTTTTTGATCCAGTGAATGACCTTTTCTAGGATGTCGCCGAAGTAAAACACGCTGAACACGATCGCAGGCACGCTGATTAAAGCGGCACCGCCGTCGTACATGAGTAATTTACGATAAGGAAAGTGCAGCATGCCCGAAGAAAAGAAAATCGTCGATCGCAGACCCGGCATGAAACGCGCCGAAAACAAAAGCTTACCGCCGTGATTGTGCAGACGCTTTTTGATCGCTTCGATCTTGGTCTCGTCCAAAAAATAACGGAACGGGCGCTTGTTCATCAAGCGACGGCCGAACTTGCGGCCCAACCAAAAAATAAAAGAATCGCCGATGAGCACGCCCGCAAGCGCAACTCCGATCATCGTCCAGACGTCGCAGATGCCGTAGTAAGATGCGAGACCCGCCGCGAAGAGCGTGATATCTTCGGGGATGGGAACACCCATTCCACAGCCGAGCAAGATGAAGAACACCGACGGATAAGCTAACTCCGGGTGATCGATCAGGAAGTCGATGATGATATCCATGTGATCTATCTATTAGACCCGAAAACCTACTTTTTTGAAAGAGGATGCGCGCTGCGATATGCATCAGCTAACTCTCCGAGATTTAAGTGAGTATAGCGCTGAGTGGTCGACAATCGGGAGTGGCCCAATAACTCTTGGATCGATCGCAAATCTGCTCCGGCGCTGAGGAGGTGCGTTGCAAAACTGTGGCGGAGAGCATGGGGCGACACCTTGCGATTGGCCTCGACCCACTCAGGCGAGAGTTGGGCCGCTCGGAGAATCTGACGGGCGATAATGCGGGCGATGCTTCGCGAAGTCAGACGGGTGCCATGGCAATTAAGGAAAACAGCATCGACGTCAGGAAGCTCCTCGTTCGGCCAGGGGATCGCCGCGAGATATTGTGAGATCGCATCTGTTGCGACTTCCGTCAAAGGCACCCAGCGTTCTTTGCTTCCCTTACCGACGACCTTGACCCACTCCTTGCGGGCTTTCAATCCGGCGCGATCGAGTTCGCTCACTTCACTCACGCGCAACCCGCAGCCGTACATGAGTTCGAGTAGTGCGCGATCGCGCTTACCCATCCAGGTCGAAGTATCCGGCGCTTTCACGAGTTCTAGTACTTCCTCAATTTTTAAAAAATTCGGGAGCTTCTTTTCGACCTTTGGGCTCGGGATGAAATCAAGCCAATGCCTATCGATCATTTTTTTGCGCTTCAAAAATCGGTAGAACGTGCGAAGCGTGCTCATCTTGCGAGCGACACTCACCGACTTGTTCTTTTCCAAGAGATCAGCTGTGAATCCGCGAAAGTGAAGTGCCGTTAACTTGGTAAAATCGGCGGCCTTCTTGAATTGAAACTCGCGTGCAAGATGGCCGGCAAATTGGCCGAGATCCGATTCGTAAGAGCGAAGCGTATCCTCGCTCCAGCCCTTTTCGTCGCGGCCAAAATCAATAAAAGCGGTTATCCAGTCCTGGACGCTCTCGCCTGCCATATCCCTATTTTAAAGGCTAATTTTGTGGTAAACGATAGGAATCATGACAAACGCGGTAAAAAACAAAACAGAGACGGTCCACATCATCGGATGCGGTCTGGCCGGCTCTGAAGCCGCCTATTTTTTGGCGGAACGCGGAGTAAAAGTCGTGGTCCACGAGATGCGTCCGATCAAACAGACGCCCGCCCACCATACTGGCGATTGCGCCGAGCTCGTGTGCTCGAATTCTTTAAAATCCAAAGATCCGGTCAGCGCGCCCGGTATGATGAAGGCCGAAATGAGAATGGTCGGCTCCCTGATTTTGAGCTCGGCCGACACGGCTGAAGTCCCGGCCGGCGGCGCGCTTGCAGTTGATCGCGATGTGTTTTCAAAACTCATCACCGATAAATTGCGTTCGCACAAAAACATCGCGTTCATTAACGAGGAAGTCACGGAACCGTTCGAGGGCGAAGGCGAAATCACTTTACTTGCAACCGGACCGTTGACCAGCGATCCGCTCACGACTTGGCTCGCGAGCGCGACTGGGGGTGATGATTTATATTTTTACGATGCGATCGCACCGATCATCGATGCATCGACGATCGATATGGACAAAGCGTTTGTCGCCAATCGTTACGATAAAGGCGAAGAGAGTGCGTACATCAACTGTCCGATGACCGATACCGAGTACTACAACTTTATCGAGACCATCCTGACGGGCGAGATGGTCCCGTCCAAAAACTTTGAGAAAGAAAAGTTCTTTCAAGGTTGTCAACCGATCGAAGCGATCGCGAAGACCGGCAAAGACAGCTTACGCTTCGGTCCGATGAAACCGGTGGGCCTCACCGATCCGACGACCGGCCGTCGTCCGTACGCAGCGGTTCAGTTGCGTCCGGAAAATCGGGCAAAGACGGCGTACAACATCGTGGGTTTCCAAACCAAGCTCAAGTACGGATCACAACTCAAAGCGCTGAAGCTGATTCCGGCGCTTCATAATGCCGAATTCTTGCGGATGGGATCCATGCATCGCAATACTTACGTCTGCGGACCGAAAGTCTTGCGCCCGGATCTGTCCCTGAAAGGTCATCCTCGTATTTATCTCGCGGGCCAAATCACCGGAGTTGAAGGCTATTTGGAATCAGCTGCATGCGGAATGCTCGCCGCGATGTTTATCCTCGCCCGCATTCAAGGCCGTCCGCACTTGGCGCCTCCATCCAACACGGCACTGGGTGCGCTTCTCTCACACGTCACGGCGTCGGAGATCAAAAACTATCAGCCCAACAATATTCAGTTCGCGCTCTTTGATCCGCGCTACTTTGACCTCGACGAGAAGATGAACCGTGATCAGCTTAGAGAACAGATGTCTAAACAAGCTCCCGTGCACTTTAAAGATTGGATGAAAAAATGCTCAACGCTTTTTATGTGATGCTCGGTGCCGGTCTCTGGGCCACGGATACTTTATTTCGTCACCCGATGATCCGTCAAATCTCACCGCTCACGATCGTGACCGTCGAACACGTTTGCGTATTCATCGTAAGCTTGATGTGGATGGTGTTATTTCACCGCAAGGACTGGCGGCTCTCATTCGGACAATTCGTCGGTGCTTTCTTTGTCGGCGCGCTCGGCTCCGCGGTCGCAACGCTCCTTTTTACCGCAAGCTTCCAGTTCGTGAATCCGACCGTCTCGATCCTGCTCCAAAAGATTCAGCCGATTTTGGTCATCTGTATGTCCGTGATCTTTTTAGGCGAGAAAGTAACCATCGACTTTTTTATCTGGGCATTTATCGCGATGACCGCCGCTTTTTTTATGAGCTTTCCCGAAGGCCTGCCAACCGGAGATCTCGCCCAGCCAAGCCGCATCGGAGTGTTTTTTGCTCTCGGGGGCGCCGTCTTTTGGGCGATTTCGACTATCATCGGCAAAGCGATCCTCAATAAAGCACCGAGCGCCGTCGTATCGTTTTGGCGATTTTTGTTCGGCCTGATCACATGTCTTACTCTCGTGGGCTTCAATCCGCAGACACGGATCGAACTCCCGTTCGTAGCGGCCGATCAAAGCGTGGTTCGCTCCATTTTCTGGATGGCTTTGATTTCGGGTTTCTTGGGTGTGACTATCTATTACAAAGGTCTCTCGAAAATCCCGGCTTCAATCGCGACAATCTTGGAGCTCACATTCCCCCTCGCCGCAATGTGGGTAAACGCCACTTACCTCGACCTGCACCTGACCACGGTGCAACTGATGGCCGCCATGGCGCTCCTCATGGCGATGATCGGCGTGAGTCGCTCGGTTACATCAACGTTGTAATCGTAATTCAAGAATAATCGCGATAACACCCCAAGCGATTGCCAAGTTAAAAATCATTGAAAAAAAGATTGTACCTTTGCGCTGAAAAAATTGCTTGGAGTCGATCAAGTAGGCTTTACGTAAGTGATGGATCGAGTAAAAGTTTGAGATTACCGGCACCAGCATCGAACCGATCACCGCTCCGGCTACCGCTCGCTTCATATGCTTACGAAACTCGCCGTTCTTTTTATCATCCGTGGTCTCGGGCTCGGGCATTTGATCCGCACCTTCGACGATCGTCTCAAGTTCACCCGCAAGCAGGTTCTTCGCCCGTTCCTCGTCTTCATCCCAAACGCTAACGGTCACTCCGCCAAAAGCCTGCGTTTCGTGCGGGAGAATATTGCTGATATTGGCGTTATCGATAAAACACTGGATATCGGCGCCTTCTAAGATACTTTGAATCGCTTGAGCTTCGATGACGCTGTCGAGACGGGCGATAACCTTACGATTGGCCATAACTACACGTTAAAGCGGAAGTGCATGATGTCGCCATCACGAACGACATACTCTTTGCCTTCAACACGCAGTAAGCCCGCATCTTTGATCTTAGCCTCGGAGTGAAGCTTTACGAGATCGTCGTAGTGATAAACTTCGGCTCTGATGAAGCCACGTTCAAAATCGGTGTGAATCACACCGGCCGCCTGAGGCGCGGTATCGCCTTTATGAATCGTCCATGCGCGAACTTCTTTCTCGCCGGCGGTAAAATAAGTTTGAAGACCGAGGAGGTCGTAACCCGCGCGAATCACGCGATTCAATCCGGCTTCGCTCATTCCCATTTCTTTTAAGAATTCGACTTTTTCTTCAGGTGCGAGTTCCGCAATCTCGGACTCGATCTTTCCGCAGATGGTAACAAACGCCGCGTTCTCCGATTTAGCATGAGCCGCGACTTTTGCAACGTGCGGGTTTTTCATCGGATCACCAATCGAACCCTCGTCGACGTTTGCGACATAAAGAACGGGCTTGATCGTCAAGAAGTGCATTTCGTAAACGGTCGCCCTCTCTTCGTCGGTGAGACCGCATGCGCGTACGGTTTTGCCTTGATCGAGTTGCGGTTTAATTTTTTCGAGAACTGCGCCGAGTGCAGCGGCTTTCTTGTCGCCTTGCTTACCTTGCTTCACGGCATTCGGTAATTTTTTAAGCACGGCTTCGAGATCGCACAACACGAGCTCGGTATCGATGGTGCCGATGTCGCGCAATGGATCTACTGACCCTTCGACGTGGACGATGTTGCCGTCTTCAAAACAACGCACGACGTGCGCAATCGCGTCCGTCTCACGTATGTGGCCCAAGAACTGGTTCCCCAAACCCTCGCCTTTTGAAGCGCCGCGAACGAGGCCCGCGATATCCACGAAAGTCATGATCGCAGGGATCACCTTTTGAGGTGGGATGTATTTACAGATGTTGTCCAAGCGCGGATCCGGCACCTTGACGATCCCAGTATTGGGCTCAATGGTACAGAAGGGATAGTTAGCTGCTTCTGCCTTGGCGCTAGTTAACGCATTGAAAATAGTACTCTTCCCGACGTTCGGGAGACCGACGATTCCGCACTGTAAACTCATGGCGTTAAGGTACAGAAACCCGACAAAAAAGGCAAGATTTTGCAATCGGGAAGGCCTCGATCCGCGGTGGCCACGGAGAAGCGGCAACGAGCGCATATTCAACGAAAGCGGTTTCAAAAAAATATCCCGACATGTTTAGTCTTGAACTAATTACACAAACTTTGTACAATGAACCCGCTTGAGGTCCTGGAATATGATCGCCCTTTTATTCTCGCTACTCACGCTGAACGTCGACGCTGCAACTATCATTTCTCCCTCCGCGGAACTCGTTACCGCTAACGGTACCGTGTCGGCTACTTTTGAAGTTCAAAACGCCGCATCCGCTCCACTCGTTATCGTCACCGCGCAAACCTCCGATTATCATTGCGATGCCTCGTTCGACCCAAAGCCCATCATGCAAAGGGGGATCGGGCATATTTCGGTCATTTGCCGGTATCTCGAAGAAGGGATGTTCAATAAAACGGTTCAAATCTACTTAAGCGACAGCAACGAACCTTATCAAATCAGTGTTTCAGGCCGTTCTTACGTTAAGGAGGCAAAACGAGTTGCGGATTGCGTTCGTCCCTACAGTCAGCGCCCCTCCTCGACGTGGCTCGAAGACGAGGCTTCACTCATATCCGAGGGTTTAAGCGGTTACGAAAATTATTTACGCTTTTCGAAAGCTTGGCCCGAAGAAGCGCGCGCTAAATACCAGAAAATCGCGGACGGCATCGGTTCATGCGACGCTCTCATACGAAAGCTGCCTAAGTTTGTCTGGATCGGAGACAGCCTATCCAAGGATTTTTACGTGAGCTCGAATTTGTTGGGCACGCTGAGTCGGGTACGAAACAACAACCAGTCCGACTTATTTTTCGATCAAGCCAACGACGATGTGACGAGCTTCTCGGAACTGGTCTCGGCTCAGCAGCCCGCCTACTTTGTGAATCTCGCCCGGCCAGGCGCGAGTATCGCAAGACCGCTCAGCTTTACCGATCGAAAAGTGATTCGTAAAAAAAACCTCCGCGATCAGATCAACAACGTTCTCTCCATGCTCGATACTCCCGATTACATCGGAATCTGGCTTGGACATAACGACTTGGATTGGAGAGCCGATATCTCTCCGAATCAAACCTTCGATGAATTCAAAAACGCGACTTTGGATCGAGTTTCAAAAACGCTCGTGGCGGATCTTAAATTTTTGATCGGCGGGCTTAAAGGCGGACTCAAAAAAGAAGACAAGAAAGTCGCGATCATGGTTTACGGAATCGGAAACATTGAAGAGTACCTCCTCCGCGCTCGACCGGTCGTCGACAAGCTTCACGCCCAAAATCCAAAAATCTATCCCAACAGCCAAGGGCCGGTGTATTCACAATGCCCGTCTTTACGGCCTGAAAATCGTGCAAAGTTAATCGAGATGTACCGAGCGATGAGCCAGAAACTTCAATCCGCGGTAAATGATTATATCGCCAAAGCGAACATCCCTTCAAACATCCGCGTCGAGTACTCAGGCGCACTCGACAATCTCGAGTACGGCAACCCCGAGAACTTAAACGCGACCGATGGCTGGCATCTCTCGACTCGAGGTAAGAACGTCGGGGCTCAAGCCATTTTCAATAGCTCAGCAGCCGCGCTCGACTTTCTCGGTTTGTAAGTCGGCAGAGGTTGCAGCGGCCCGGACAGGCTACGCCGGGTCCTTAGGCTTCGGCTTTCCGTGATACTTGTTCATCGCTTCTTTGAGCTTTCCCTGAAAGATGAGCTCAATCGCTTTTTGAACTTTACCGAACATCGGGACGAGTTCGTTGAGCTCGGCATCTGGGATTTTTCCCAAAACCCAATCGGCGACATCGATATTGGGATTGATCGTGCGCGGGTGACCGACGCCCAAACGTCCGCGAACGTAGTTGAGTTGGCCCGCTCCCAAACACTCATCGATCGATTTAATACCGTTGTGGCCGCCGCTACCCCCACCCTCTTTGAAACGGATTTCAAGCGGCGTGAGATCGACCTCGTCGTACACGACGATCAAGTCTTCGGGTTTGCATTTATAAAATTGATAAAAGGGCGCGACTCCGCGACCCGAGAGATTCATGAATGTCTGAGGCTTTAAAAGCAATACTTGCTCGTCGCCGACTTTGCATTTCCACACCTCGCATTGGTTTTTGATCTCGGGTCCCTGGGCCTTCCACTCGTCGACGAGATAGTCGACACACAAAAATCCGATATTATGTCGAGTCGTCTCGTATTTTGGGCCAGGATTGCCTAAGCCCACCACAATTTTCATGTAAACAGAGAGCTCACCGAATCGTAGTTGTGGATACGGAAGATCGCTTCAGCCAAAAGCGGTGCTACCGACAACTGGTCGACCTTCTTACAGCGTTTTGCGTCCGACGACAAAGGGATCGTGTCGGTGATGATCACCTTCTCGAGTTTCGAATCCATGATCCGCTGAATCGCAGGGCCGGAGAACACGCCGTGAGTGGCGGCAGCAAGCACGCGTTTAGCGCCGTGATTTGCGACCGCGTTTGCAGCTTCAGTCAGCGTGCCCGCGGTATCGATCATGTCGTCGATGATGATCGCGGTTTTGCCTGCAACCTCACCGATGATGTGCATCGCTTTGGCGACATTCGGACCGGTGCGGCGTTTATCGATGATCGCGACGTTTGCGTTAAAGCGTTTGGCGAGCGCGCGAGCGCGCTCGACCCCGCCCGCATCCGGGCTGACGACAACGACGTCTTCGTCTTTTTTCAAGAGTGAGTCTTCGAGGTGCTTTTGCATCACCGGGAGCGCAAACAAGTTATCGAATGGAATATTGAAGAAACCTTGGATTTGACCCGCGTGGAGATCGACCGACACGACACGAGTGGCGCCTGCAGTGGTCAAAAGATCCGCCGTGAGTTTAGCGCTGATCGGGGTCCGAGGACTTACCTTACGATCTTGGCGAGCGTATCCGTAGTACGGAGTGATGATGTTGATCTCTTTGGCACTCGCGCGTTTCAGCGCGTCCATGATGATCAAAAGCTCCATCAAGTAGTCGTTCACCGGGGCGCAGGTGCTTTGAATCACGTACACCGCGCGACCGCGCACGTTCTCTTTGATTTCGACAAAGATCTCGCCGTCGCTAAAACGGCGAGACTCGATCGTCCCCAGGGGCCTCTCGAGTCTCTCACAAATTTTTTTGGCTAAATCAGGATTCGAGCTTCCGGACAAGATGACCCAATCGCGTTTCCGTTGCATGGGCCTACTTTATCAAAACGGAAATTAGCTTGCAGCTTTATTTCCGCGAGTGACCGGATTGTGTTCAAGCAACCAGTCGTTCAGACGCTTCAATTGGGTCTGATTAGGAGATACGAACTTGATGCGACATGGATCGCTGGTGTCACCCACGACGTTGCAAACGATCTCAATGTTTTCGCGGAGATCTTTATGACTAACGTAGGCAATGCACTTTTCCTTCATAAACGCCTCTGGGATGGATTTCTTCAGACGCATACCGCCCAAAGAAACGTCCTGAGACATTGTACGGAAACTGCTTGAACCTGAGATCAGGATCACGCGGAACTCAGTCATATATCGAGGTTGAGAACGGCGTTCTCTTTTTTCTTGCTTCTCCAACTTTTTAGGGGCTGGAGGAGGCGTGACTTTGCTCTCCTGAGCTTGAGCCTGGACATGCTGTTGCGCCGCCTGAACTACGGCTTCCATGACAGCTGCCGCCATCGGATGCTCTTCATGTTGGTCCTCGGCTGATTCTTCTTCATGGTGTTCTTCATACTCTTCCGCTTTAAACGATTCGGGTTGAGCCTGCTGAACCAGAGGTTGGACAAAAGTTTGTTGAGGTGCCGGCTGCGCTGTCATCTGGACCTGCTGTTCTTTCTTACCTGCACCGAGGGATCTTTCCTCCTGCATAATCCACTCGTCGTTCATCTTTTGTAAAAGAGCGGCAAGGGTGCGGGCGGAAGCCTCATCGTGTACGAGCACGGTTTCTTGCGGATTTGACTGATTGACGAATCTCCAACGTAAGCCTGTCTTCATACTTTAATTATGCTCCCGAATACCTGATTAAAAAAGTCTAAAATACTACAGTTTCATAACGGTTAAAGATCGATAACACTTTAAGAGAATTACTAAGATACATTAACTATTTGAAATTATTAGTAGTGTCGCAAATGACACAATTGTTTTTCTGCTGCGACGTGTAAAAATACTTATAAGACCGGGGGAAATAGTATGAAAATTGGGTTAGGTAAATACGCGATGCGAGCATTACTCACAGTGGTAGTTCCGCTCGCATTGTTTTCAAGTTGTAAACAGGAGTATTCGTTAGTCCAGGGAACCACAGCACAGAACGGAGGGAACCCTCCAGTGGGCCCGGGGAATCCAACTCCCAATCCGACCTGTACCGAAACGATCGATACCACCACGGCGAATCTTAGAATTATGTTCATGGTGGATAACTCAGGATCGACCTTTCCAAGCGGTAATGACCCAGGCACGGACCCGAACTTCCATTATCGGGCGCAAACCATCAAGGACTTCCTCACGCAGTATGGAACCAAAACGAACTTCACCTACAGCTTCGGTTACTTTTCCGGAACGTCCGCAAAGGTATACGATATGAATTCGAACAGTTTCAAAGCAGCGGGCTCGATCACCGCAAATAACTTTTTTGGCAATTCGACTCAGCTCAATACCGCTTTGACCAACTATCAGAACATCACTCCGAGCGGCAACACTCCGTATGGCGCCGCTTTCAACGCGACCAAGACCGAAGTGATCGCCGACGAGGGTGCGCATGGCGCGACTTACCAATACATCATGATCTTCATGTCGGACGGTAAGCCTACCGATGCCAACAGCAACATCCAATCATGGAGTCAGATCTCGAATCTCGTGCCGGACTTATTGGCCGCAGCGGGATCGAGCAACTCACTTGCCGTGGGTACCGTTTACTTCGGACCTGCAAACGACAGCACTGCCATCAGCAACCTCTCGCAGATGGCGACTCAAGGCGGCGGTCAGTTTGTAAACACGAACACGACCACGAACTTTACGATCAATGACGTGATCTCGATTCCAGGTTGCCACTAGCCATTACGGCTAGTCGACAACGAATAAAAAAGGGCCTACTCATCCGGTCGAGTAGGCCCTTTTATTTTTGCTTTTAGTGTCGGAACTAGTTTTTACCCTGGAACACGAACGGATAGATGACCGTAGTCGGCAAGCCGTTAGGTGCTTTCGGGAACTGCATCTTCTGAATCACTTCGAGGACGCAGGTCTTCAAGTTTGAAGACTCGAGCGTCGCCTTGGTGACCTGAGCCGTGATCACGTTACCGATCGGCGTGATCCGCCACTGATAAACGATACGGCCCGCTAAGTTCGGAGTGCCGATGAGAGCGCGCTCATAGCAAGTACGAATTTGGTTACGATAAGACGCGATAATCCGCCTTACAGTCTCCCTGTCGAGTCCGCCGCCCGCGACCGAAAAGTCGCTGCCGTCGATCCCGCCGATCCCGCCGCCGGAATCTCCGCCCAAACCTTTACCGTTGCCGCTTGCTGACGACCCCATGTTGTAGCCGGATTCACCGCCCTTACGAGCGATGAGACCGTGAGAATTCGGATCGCCTTTTTTGATCCCCGAGAGGGTCGTCGACGCGGATCCGAGGCTGGCATTTTTGTGCCCATTCGGGTTACCGCCGTTTCCGCTACCGATCACGCCGGCGGGCGGGTTACGCAATACGATCTTCGAGTTATCTTGCGCAGTCGCGCTTTCGCGAATGAGACCTTGGTTCAAGAGCTGATCAGCTTTCACGCCTTCGCCTTTTTTGCCTGATTTGCTGAATGCGCCGAGAACGCCGACCTGGTTTACGTCCGTTGTTGGAGCGTTGATGTTCAAGCCCGCCTTTACCGGCTTATCCGGGGCATGAGCATGAGTTGGTGCCGCGGCTTTTGCCGGGTTTTTATTTTTTTCAGGAACCGGGTTGTCTGATTTCTGCTTTTCAGTCACGGCGGTCTTCTTCGCCACTTTGCCGGTTTCTTTAACAGGCTCCATAGCCACGTTTTCTTGCGGCGGCGGCGGAGGTGCCGGAGTCGCAGGAATTTCAACGCGGGCGATACGCGGAGGCTCCGGTGGTTTCTCTTCTTCTTTATTGTTGAGCACGTACCACATCGCCGCGCCGAAGATGATCACGAGCAACGCAGCCACGATCGTCAAACGCTTCAGTAACGGGTCACCCCAGAAGTCGCGCGGGATCGGAGGACAATCCACTTCTTCGACGAAACGAAGATAGAAGTCGCGTCCGTTCCATTTTACTTGGAGGAAATCGATCGGCTTCAGAGGAACCACTCCTTTCGGATCGATTTTACGACCCGCCATCATGAGTTCCGCGCCCGGCATCTCGTCGAAGAGCACGCTCATGAGCGTGTCCGATTGAAGGCCGTTCGATTGGACTTTGAACATTTGGAATTCTTTACTGACCGAGGTTACCACGCCCGATGCCGCAACCGGAATATGCTGCACTTCTTCGATCGCACCGGAGTCGGTACGAACTTGCACAAATTCGAGAATCTCGCGTTCACCCCCGCGACCGCGAGAGAGGCCCTCAACGATCTGACCGCCGATGACTTCGCTTGATTCGAGCTTACTGTCGATAACACGGAAGATAATGTCCCCAAGCGTGATGCCCTCGGGCCCGAGGATCTGACCTTCGCCAGCTTCGGCGTTCGACGATACGTCGACGATCGACCAAGTGCCTTTACTTGGGCTGAAGACCCCGCTCCCGATCCATTCGACAATATAGTGGATGGGTTTGATGCCGGGAGCTCGAAGTACAACGTCACAGGTCGGGGAACGGCCGACCACGATCAGCGGCTTGCGCAGCTGTGATTGGGCTATTTCCAGTTTGCTCCGAGAAAGTGTTAATACTTTCATCGCATTCTCCTCACTTAGGACCCGATTTAGGGTCTGAAAACTTAGGGCGGCGTTTACTGTCCACGATATGGAAGTCGTTAAAATCTTTTCTGTCGTAGAGAACCGAACTCAAATCCGCCTTCTCCACGTCGAGTTGCAAGAAAAGCTCTGGCGCTTTCTTTTGTCCTTCGATGACATCCCCTTCGAAGTCGAGGACCTCCGGCTTGCGCGCGCCAGCCGGATGAGCCTGTTGCACCGGAGCCGCGCTCGGTAGGAAGTCGTCGGCCTTCGCATTTGGGGCGGTCGCCTGGGTTGAGATCAACAATAAAATCGCGAGTACTGTCTTCATTGAACCCCCGGAATCGGCTTATTGGTAATTTGTGACCACATTTTGATGATGCCAAACTGTTTTGACTTCTCCAATTCTTCAAGCAAGTAGATCCGGAGCGCATCGGGAGAGTTGCCCGACATCAGGATCCCGCTACGAAGCGAAAAGAAATCGTCTTCGGCCTTGAGAACGGTCGGACGGAAATAATCGAGAAGCGCGATCGCACCCATCGTGTTTCCGGCCTTGGAGAGCGTAAAGATATGCTGAAGCTGTGCGTTCCCTTGAGCACCCGTCGGATAAACCCATTTTTCCATATCGGGTTGCGGAAGAATGCGCGACTCGATGTAAGCCGCTTCTTTTTTAGATTCTTCGCGGGCTTTCGCGGCGAGAAGTTCGAACTGCTGGCTTTGATTCGAGAACTCTTCGGCCGCTTGCTTCACGCCGTCTTTATACTGATTCTGCTGCTCGGGAGTAAGTTTATCCGGCATCGGAGAGTTCACGAGATAGTCGGCCATTTTGGCTTCCAAGTCACGAGCTTTTTCAAGCACGCGAAGCTGGATCACCTGAGCCTTGCCTTGGATCTCTTTAATCACTTTTTTACGATTGGCGCGGATGTTCTCGATGTTGTTTCCGACCACCCTGCCCTGGCGCTTCGCCGACATCTTCGCGAGCTCCGGAAAGGTAATCGTGTCCATGAACTTTTCTACCGCGAGCGGCTTAGCCGATACCTTCTCGCCGAACTTATAGCCGGCACCGAAGATTTCTTCGAGACCCGGAGTACGGATCAGCGGCCATTGGTTCAAGTAGATTTTGTACGCTAGCTCGAGAATCGGTTTCTCGGCAGCACGGCCTTTCTTTTTATAATAATCGATCACGTAGCCCGGCTTCACAAGAGCGAGGATACCCAAAAAGTACTCGCGCTGACTTTGAACGAGGTCGTGCATCTCATCGTATTTCGGAGCATAGCCCAGGAACATCGACGAGAGGAGCCGGCGTTGTTGCCAGTCGTTTTCATTTTTAGAATATTCTTCGCTGTGAACGGCGACTTTGTGAGCCACATCGAACTTGCCGAGGTTAACTGCGGTCTTCCAGAGATCCACCCGGTAGTTTTCGTAATCACGAAGTTTAAGCTCGTCCTTAGGAAGAGCCATGTAATCCTTGCGAGCCTCGTCGATCATTTCTTTTTTGAGCAAGAAATTGAGGTAATCGAGGCGTGCGATACGGGCCTTGACTGGATCGTCACTGAGATTGATGAAGTTATTTACGTAGAACTTATATTGCTCGACATCGCCTTTGTCCTTGGCGCGCTGGGCGATAATGAGCGAGCTCTCACGATAGAGTTCGGTAACCTTGGAGCCGTCGCCGACGTATTTTTTACTTCGCGGATCGGAGAGAACACCCTCGTAGTCTTCAAGCTTGTAGCGCGCGTACTGGAGGCGGTAGAACGAATCGTCGTTCGGTTCCTTATCCATGATTTGCGCAAGCACCGGGAGTGCGTTTTTATAGTTGCCCGCATCAATCTCACCCTGAGTGTAGATCTTCGCGACTTGAATCCAGCTTTTGGATTGTGGAAACTTTTCGATGAACTCTTTTACCCGGATCGCACGACGCTCGGCGTACTCTTTTTGTTTCGGATTGTTTTTCGCGAGCAAGAAAGTATCGAGAGCGGCGATTTGGTCGAGGTATGCCTTTTCCTGCATGTTCGGAAGTTGTTGAGCGCGACCCATGATGATTTGCGAAACTTCGTCAACGCAAACCCAGTCTTTACTGTCCAAGCACACGTCGCGCCAGATCGATACCACGGCCGGGAAGTTGGACTTATTACCGAAGTATTTGCTGTAGAATTGAAACTGTTTTTTAAGCGCGTCGGCCAATTGCATTTGGTTCATCGGCTCCGGTGTTTTGGTGCGCCCAGCGTAAGTATCGATGTACGCGCGCATCAAATTTTGAATTTCAAGTTCGATCACTGACTCGTACTTTTTGAAGACGATCTGGAAATCCTTTGCGTTAAACACCTTCAACGCTTCAGGAACGCGCATGAACGCGACCATGTGGTCGCGAGAAGCGTAGAGTTTGCGTTGAACACGCAAGTTCGCGAGGATCAAGTCCAGACGTTTTTCTGGATTGGTCTCCATTTTTAAGAGCCGCTCGACGATTTGGGAGTGAACCGCAATCGACCCTTGGGTCTCCAAACTCACCCGCACGTCGTACAAAAACGCGAGCTTGTCGGCCGGGGTCTTCAAGATCGATTCCACCCGGAGAACCGATACCATCGGGTTTTGGCGGTGGGTGGTCAAGTATGCCAAGTCGCGAATCGCGTCTTTACCGACGCCAGAATTGGTGTTCGAGCGGGCCACGCGCGCGAGATAGTTCTCGGCTTGGTCCGGTTCATCCAAGTTGATCATACACCAGCCCAATTTGTAGAGCGCCAGCTCTTTTAATTGAGGAGTCATCTTGGAGTAGTACTTGGTGTAGTACTCGGTCGCTTCTTTAAACTTTTGGCGGTCGAACAAATCCTCGGCGATCATGAGACCGATCCGGCCCGCTTTATCAGACGGCGGATTCAAACGCAAGACTTCAAGGAAGTGCTGACGAGCGGCCTCTTCGTCATCCAAGTAAAGCGCGGACGTGCCTGCGATGTCGTGAGCGCGCCATTTTTGCTCGCCGGTCACGTACGGAGTCGCAAGAACCTCATCCACGTCCTTGATCGACGCCAAGAGGTACTTTTTAACTTCTTCGGACGGCGCCGCGGCTTTCGCCGACAGGATCTTCAAGCGCGCAAAGAGGTTCAATGCGGTCGCGTGGTTCAAAAGTAGTTTGTTACGCGCAACCCCCGGTTGGGTGTTGCGCAAGATCAAGGTCAAGCTGTTGATCGTCGCAACGGATTCTTTTTGAGCGTTCGAGTCAGCGCGCCGTTCTTCGAGAGCGATCGCTTTCGAACGGCTACCCACCTTACCGTGAGGGCCAGCGGCTTCCGCCTTCGGAGTCGCGGTCGGCTCCGGTTTTGAACCCAAGAACCCCGTATCCATGCGGTTATCCGCGGCCTGAACGTTTGCGGCGGTGATGAGGAGTAAGAACGTCAGTAACTTCACTTGGATGTGTTTTCTTTTGGTTTGTTGCAAAGACTGTCTCCAATAAGCACGTGTTTACCCATTTCATCCATCCACTCTTCGGAGCTGTCGGCAGGCCATATCTCTAAGTCTTGCTTCAGCAACTCATCACGGCTCGTGAGCTGGCGAATCGGTTTCAAAACATCTTTGGTATCGGTGACTTTCGCCAAGTGCGCGTACGCGAGGGCGGTTTTCAAGTCACGGAGGATTTTCGGCTTCTGGCGCTGGTACGCTTGGTTCAACGCTTCTTTGATTTCGTTTTGTTCGCGCTGACGTTCCGACGGAGTGATTCTGCGGTTGTCATCAGTCTCTTTCGGCTTAGTTTGCGCCAAGTGCCAGAGCGTGAGCGTGTTCGCATCGTTCGACACCCAGTCCTTTACGTCCCCCTTGGTGAGGAGCGCTTCGTACTCTTTCATCTCCGCGATCACCTGCGAGAGGTCTTCCTCACGACAGAGACGCTTATAAAGATAGGTTTGGATCAAATACGCTTCCGGCGTCAGGTACTTCGAGAAGTAAGACGAACGCTGAGACGCTATCGCGCCGAGAGCAAGCTCGACCCGACCGGCTTTAAACGCCGCCCACATTTTCTCGAACAGCACCTGGCGGAAAAACGGATAGTTCGGAGCGATCCATTGATACACGGTAAGCGCATCATCGTAGCGGCGGGCGCCGTAGAGAGCGCGGCCCATCGAGTGATACACGTAGGGGATCTGCCACTTTGAGTCGTAACGGGTTTTCTCCAACGACTTCAATTTTTGCGCTACTTTTTGCGCTACTTCGAAGGCTTCTTCGAACTTGCCGCCTAACATCAGCGAGTCCACTTGATCTAGCGCGAAATCCGCTTCGGACTTACCGCCTGAGTTTCGCGCGTTCCAGAACGGAATCAAGTCGAAGCCCGCTTTGCCCGCAAAGGCACTGATCAAGTTTTTAATGTCGTACCATTCGACGTAACGAAGGGGCATGGAATAAGCCTTCCGGATGTAAATCCGGAAACCCAAGTAATCCTTGAGCATGGCCAACCGACGCGCTTGAACGGCTGGGTTGTTTTTCACGGTTGGAGCGGCTTTTCTAGGAACCGGACGTGCCGCCGTAGCGGAAGCCGGTCTAGCAACTTGCTTTTTCACCGGTTGCGCGGCTTGCGCCACCGGCAAACTCAGGCATACAGCAAAAAACAGCACCAAACGTGAATTCATCATTACTTCCTGCCTCCGGAAACCCCTGGAATTGGAGTATTCGTATTACTGCTTCCTCCGCCCACTCCATTAGCAACGAAGAGGATGGTGTTAAAACCCATCTCGCGGAACGCGATGACGACGTCGAAAATATCGCCGTACGGAGCATCATGGTCAGCAAGAAGGTTCAAAGGAGCAACCTTAGTTTCTGTTTTGTTTTCCTTTTGTTTCTTTTTGAACTCGGTAAGCGCCGGTTTAAACAATGCCTTTACGCGCGCACGACCGTCGTGACTACGGAAATCGGTGAGAGGAACCGGTTTTCCGTCTTCAATCAGGTTCAAAAACACATCGGTTTTTGTGATCACCACGCGTGGAGCGGATTCGATACCCTCTTTACTCAAGCTGTTCGGAATCTCGATACCCGTCGGAATTACGATATCCGCGGCACCGAAGACCGTACCGAAAATCAGGAAGATAACGATCATCGAAAACACGTCGATCATTGCGGTCAACTGCAGTTCAATCGGTTCTTTCCTTGGACGTTTCGAATGAAAATCGGTATTCATTGTCCACCAGCCTCCGTATAGGAAGTCAGCACTACGTCCGGCAGGAAATCGCGCGCGCCGTCCATGACGGAGATCAAAGCCTGGTATTTAACCAGTTTGCCCATCGAGACCTGCAACGTTTTTTCTTTCGGATACCGAGCCGCGAAGTTTTTCAGCAAAGTCTGAGTTTGCGACACAATGGTCGCTTCGTCAGCCTGAACAACGTTCTGGCCCGGGTGCCCTCCACCCCATGACAAGCGAATCGAGTATTTAGCATCCTTCTCGGTGACCAACACTTTCGGTGCGACCGGAGGATCCTTATTCTCGATCGGAGCACTCGAGGTTGACGCCGGTGGAAGCGTCAGCTTCGTGTACTCGATGAAGCTTGTCGACATCAGCAAGAAGAAGATCACCGTCGTGAGCATGTCCAGGATCGGAACGATGTTCAAATCCTTTACGTGCTTCTTCGGTTTCTTCTGTAGAATATCCTCAATCATCGGGAATTAGCCTTTAACGCGTTCTGATTGTTCAATCCAAGTAATAAGCTTCAAACCCGAGTCTTGTACGTCACCCACAATTGATTCCGCCTTCGCGACGCAAATCGTGTGTACGACCATCGCCGTAATACCCACAAAGAGACCGGCAGCGGTACAGTACATGGCTTCCGAAATACCTAAGCCCAGCATTTTTGCTTTTTCAGCGGGGTCGGCGTTCGCGATCGATGCGAAGGTTTTGATCAAGCCCGAGATTGTACCCAAGAGACCGAGAAGTGTCGCGACGTTCGCGATGAGAGCGAGGTAACCGATACGCTTTTCACAACGGTGGCTCACTTCGAGAACCGCGCCGCCGAGAGCCGACTTCATCGCCTCCCGACCGCTTTCCACAGCGGTTAAGCCCGCTTTAATGGTATTGAGTTCCGGAGCGCCCGGCTCTTTATTGCAAACTTGGATTGCATCCGTGTACTTTTTGTCCAAGATCAAGCTCCTGATCGTAACGACCGAGCCTTTCACGTTGTAAGACATACGCAAGAACAGCGTTGTCAGACGCTCGATCGAGATGATCGCCAGTACGATCCCCGCGAAGAAAATCATGTACGCCGCAAAGCCACCTGTTGTAAATAAGATCGTCAATCCACCCATTTTCAGTTCCTCTCCTTTTAAGTCAGTTTAAAGATAAAAAGTTAGTCCAAATTCGGTTAACAGCATCGATGCAAAAGATTTCGTCGGTACTGCCGCACCAAAGTTGATAATCTGTTGCATGTAGCCCCAATCCACACAGAAGCGGAAACCCGTATTTTTCGAGAAGAAGAACGTCTTCCCGACGCCAAGGTTAAACGACATCCCGCTGTCCCCGCCTTCGAACGAAATCATCGAAGCGCCGAACTTCACAAAAGTATCTGATCGGATAATCCGGCTGATCCCCATCGAGTCTTTTCCATAAAGCGGGGCCCAAAGGACTTCCGCTCCGAATTGCATTTTCGGTTTCGCCTCAATCACCGTTACCGGCGGACTGATTTGGGTTTGAAGTTTGTCCACGATCGAACGAGGAGATACGATATGAAACGGAACGAAATTCAAATAAATTTCGACGAAATCACTGACCGCGTAACCTGGGTTGACGTGAAACGAATAATTTGAGTAAGGTCCGTCTGAAAAGTCGAAACTCGCATAAGTAGAGACCAACCAACGCTCACCTTTCGGCATCGCACGCTTTTGAACCACGCCCATATCGCGAAAAACGTTAGAAACTTCTTCTTCGCCTTTCGGGGCTACGTTCGGGTCTAGGGCGGCGCCCGCATGCGCGTTGCTCAGATGGTTTACAGCAAAAGCCAACAACAAATAGACAAAACGGGTTCGCATCCATACTCCCGATCGATTTGGTTTAACTGCTTGTTACCTATTGAAATGTTAGTACACATCTTTAGGGGATGTAAAATTTTTATACAATATTTATGGAGCGACAAAGTCATGGATTTGTCGCTAACCATCTCACCTTACAATTAAATAAAATAAGTGTACAATGCTGCGCCGAACAATTGGCGTTTCAATAAATCAACCCTCGATCTTAGCGCTTTTAGCTGTCGATAATTTGGCGGCGAGGGTGATGAAAATCGGACACCAGGACTCACGCTTTGCGCTCACCAAATACGGCTCGTTTTGTTCAAGTCTTTTACACCCATGAAGGTTTTACTTGTCGATGTTTTGTTCACCCCCGCACGATGAGCGCCATCTCTTCCACAACATCTATTTAACCCGATTTTTTAAGTCCGCGATTGGCAGGCAAATTGCAGTTGCTCGGCTCACTCGGAAAATATAATGCCGAAAAAAGGACAGGAACATGAAATCTCAATTCTTGTTCTCTTCGCTGATGCTTGCTGTTGGAATGATTCCCTCAGTTGTATTCGCGCAAGAGAACTGCTCGCACGTTAACATTATCCCGCAAACCACTTGCATCATCCCTCAATCCGGAACCGGATCTCAGTATACAATGGTCTACAAACTCCCTCTCACCGGCTCATGCGTGATGAGCCGCACTTCGGGCAATAGCAACTGGGCGTTCCCGAGCTACTTGAAAAGCTACACCAACGAAAACAATCCGGGTCATCAACCCCGCCCTTACGTGATGGCGACTACCGCTATCGCCGGACAGGACTATACCGTCACTGGAACTCCAAGTACTTTCGTGTGCGTCAAAGACATCGGATCGGATTGTCACGGCGCTTACGATGCGGATTTGAACTACAATTTCGCCAACAACGGTAATTCAGCTAAAAACTATCGCGTCACCGCGAATAACATTACCGCCAATCTTTGCACCACCAAGAAAAACAACGGTTCGATTACCGCGGCTGAATTCGCGAACATCACCATCGCTTGCGGTGCGGGTACAATTCTCCCGGTTACGTTGATTTCTTTCAATGCGGCGGAAAGTAGCGGATCAGTAACCTTGAACTGGGAAACGGCGACTGAAATCAATTTCAGCAATTTCGAAGTTCAACGTTCAAACGATGGAGCGGCATTCAGCACGATTTCGGTGGTTCAATCTACAGCGGGTTCATTTGGCGTGACTAAAAAGTATTCCACGACCGACTCGTTGACCGGCGCGAACAACAATGTTTATTACCGCCTCAAGATGAACGATCTCGATGGAAAAATCGAGTACTCGAAAGTAGCGATGATCCGCGTTTCCGCCCTCGCCGGTTCGCACTCACTCTATCCGAGCGTTGCCCGCTCGAGCGACGCGATTCGCCTTCAGCTTTCATCAAACAAGAACTCGACAGCGACTTTGAGAATCGTGAACTACAGCGGTCAAACCGTGAACAAGTACACCGTTCAGCTCCTCAAGGGCAATCAGACCGTCGACGTGAAGTTCCCCGCAAATACGCTTCCGGGAATTTACGTAGTGAATTTGAGCATTGCAACCGGCGACTCAATCGTCGAACGCGTTACTTTGCAGTAGAAGTTGGAGTTACGGACGGCGACGGAGTCGCAGGCACCACACCCGTCGTCCAATACTCAAAAGTACTCTTCAATGGGTATCCCTTGCGGTACTGGTACCAGTACCGGTTCCTCAGAATGGACATGACATAATCCCGGGTTTCACGAAACGGGATTGACTCGATGAACTCTATCATATCGGCATCAACCTTCGAGTCCTTGCGCCATTTTGAAACACGATTCGGTCCGGCATTATAGGCCGCAAGGGAGAATATGACGTTGTTGTTATACTTATCCATCAATGAAGCCAGATACTGGGTCCCGAGGCGAATGTTCGTCTTGGGATCTTTTAAGTTGTGGAGCGGAACTTCATCATCCACGTCGAGCGCGGTGAAAGGCATGAGTTGCATCAAGCCCAAAGCGCCGGATGACGACAGAATATTCGCTCGGAATCCCGATTCCTGCTTGGTGAGCGAAGCCACGAGCAGCGGATCAATTCGAGACTGAATCGCCGAAGTTTCGATTTCCTTCATGTAGCGCTCGGGAAAAATTATCTCGATGATTTCCTGATTCAACAGACCGTCGTAGCGACGTTGAATGAGCTCGTTCGCGATCCGGAACGCGTTTAGATTCTGATCGGCGCGAGTCGCGAGTGACATCAAGTAAATCAACAAGTCCGTGCTGTAGGAGCGGGTCCGTGCGAACGCTTCGAACTCGAATTGCGTTTCTTCGAAGTGCTTGGTGTCGTAAAGCTGCTGTAAGCGTTCGAGACTGCGCTTCTCGCCTAGACTGAGGCCGAATCCGTCGCGATCGATCTTGATCGGATCTTTCTTTACGCGGTCGCGGAGATTGACTCCGAGGCGCTCGGCCGCGATCACCGCATAAAATCCGAGTGGCGTGTCGTTAATGATCGACTCATAGAAACGCTTTGCATCGTCCTTGTTGTTTTTCTTGAAGAGATACTCGGCCATCAAGAACTGCGTACGATAGCGAAGGATTGATTTCGGATAGAGTTCGATGAACTCTTTACCGAGCTTGAGCAGGTCCGCATCCTGGGGTTTCAAGAAAGCCTGGAGGACAAGCTGGAACGACTCTTCGTCTTTCTCGATTTTCTCGGTATAAGTTTGCGACAGGCGCTCGGTGCCCATCTCCGAAGACGGAAGCGTATCGATCGACGGGAGTTCACGAAGAACCTTGGTTTCCTTGGCGTTTCGCGGGAACATGTCGACGACTTTACGGGCGATCGTCAGGCAGGATTCGTCTTTCTTTTTCTTGTTGCGTTTACAGAGATCCGAGAGTGCGCGCGAACTGCTCTCAAGCCAGTAGTAAGGAAATTTAAAGTTTGCGAGGTTCGCATACCCACGCTGAAAACTTTCCATCGCTTTATTCCACTTTCTTAATTGAGAAAATTTTTCAGCTCGGCGAATTTCGAGAACGGCGAACATCTCGTCGAATTCTTTGTCGAGAAGCCGGGTTTCGGCGTCCATTTTATATGTGAGAAGCTGTCTTTCGGACGCTTCGATCGACGCAAGATCCTTCGTGTTTTCGAGTAAAGGTTTGATTTTTAAATAGACTTGATACTCCGGCGGAAGAATCTTATTCAGCTTTTTCGGCTTCGGAAATGATGCGGAGAGTAGTTCTGGCTTTGCATATGAATTGTCGGGGGAAATCACGAATGCATACATCGCAATGAAAAGAGAGAATACCCGTCTAATTTGCATTAATTTAATTATAGACAACGATTCGATTTTTGGTTACTTAAAATAATACGTTAATAAGTTCAGGAGTAGCTCAGTGGTAGAGCAATCGGCTGTTAACCGATTGGTCGGGGGTTCGAATCCCTCCTCCTGAGCCATTACACTATTTTTCAAAATGTTAGTGTTGGCCGTTATAAACAACTTTTAGATTAATCATCCAACCTAGAAACCCCAGTTTTGGTCCAAACCAAAGTTGGGGTTTTTCAATTGGTGTAAGGATTCAATGTAGATTTGTAATCTACGCGCTGAGAGATTTTGATCTGACGGTTGTACAGTTTTTTTCCGTCCATGATCAACCCGAGTCCAAACGCGAGCAAGAAGAGAGAGGCGAATAGCGCCGCTTTTTCGGTTTGGTAATTTTCGATCGTTCTTGCAATTGCTTTGGTTTTGCTCTTGAGAGTAAACATCCTGTTCGCTCCTTCTCTATAGAATACTACGGAGCGGTTTTCGGCGCGACCGGCATTGTTTGCCCGGTTGGGGCAACCGGCTTCGCCGGCTGTTGATTCGTTGACGCTGGTGCTCCATCTGGTTTCGCTACCCCACTCCACGGAATCGAATCCACTTCCGGCAATAAAACCCGCAACACCACGCGGCGGTTCTTGCTCAAATTTGCTTCGTTCCAGGTTCCATCCGGATTACGGCTCGGGGCAACTGGCTGCGTATCCGCGTATCCGATCGCTAGCAAATTGCCCGCTTGATAATTATTGTCGAGAAACATCCTCACCACACGGGTCGCGCGCGAGCTTGAGAGCTCCCAGTTTGATGGGAACGGACCGCCCAAGATCGGTTGACTGTCGGTGTGGCCTTCGACAACGACTTTGTATTGCTTGCCGAGGGTTTTTTGCTTCTCACCGAGACTCACGATAATCTTTTTCATGATCGCTTCGCCGTCTTTTGAAATCTCAGCACTCATCGAACCGAATAAAAGTGTCGAGTGAAACACGATGCTGACACTCGTGCCGTCCGAAGAGATCGACGTGTCTTTTTGAACGCCGGCTTCTTGGATCACGTTGGTCATGAACTTGCCCAAGTCCTCGGTCGGAGATGTGTAGTGCTGACCGAAGTGTTCCGCAACTTGTTTTTTCACTTTCTCAAACTCATTGGTCTTCACGGTCGACATGCTAAAAAGCATGATATAAAAGACACATAAAAGAGTCATCATATCGGCGTAACTGATCAGCCAGTTCGAATCATCATGGGCGACACGATTGTGCTTCGGCGGCAGCGGTTCAGGATGATATTGCTCTTCCGGGGGCGTCTCGAGTTTGCGAATGACAGCCATATCCGGTTACGCTGCCTTCCTGCGGACGCGCTCTTTAGGGAGCAAGAACGAGTTCAAGCTCTCGCGCATGTACACCGGGTTCACGCGTTGCTTGAGCAGCACGGCGCCCTCGATGATCATTTTACGCAAAGTCACTTCCTCTTCGGTTTTCTCGGTTAACGCTTCCGCGATCGGGAGGAACACGAGGTTGGCCAAGCCGATCCCGTAGAGAGTACCGACTAGACCGATCGCCATCGCGGGGCCGATGAGTTTTTCAGCGCCAGGTTGACCGATCTTTTGAAGGAGCGCGATCATCCCGAGCGTCGTCGCCAAGAGACCGAATGCCGGCGGATACTTCCCGATCGTTCTGAACATATTGGCTTCGTGCATGTAGTGATGCTCGACCGTCTTGAGGCGTTGTTCAAGCACGTTACGCACCTCACGCTCGGAAAGCACGCCGTCCGCGACCAGCGTCACCGCTTCCTTCAAAAATTGGTTTTTGATTCCGTTCACCGCTTCGTGCGAACCGACGAGACCCAGTGACAACTTTTTATTGAGCTCAAGCATTTGCTCGATCGTTCCTTGATAGTCGACGTTATTCTTGCCGAGCAACCGAAGAACGAACACTTTTGCAAGCATGAGGATCTTTGACATCGGGAAGCTGGTCGCCGCCGCGGCAAGAGTCCCGCCGCAAACAATCACGAGACCGTGGAAATTCAGGAAGAAGCTCATGTCCATGCCGGTTTCCGACAGTGCCGCTCCTACCACTCCTAATCCTAGGATAATTCCGAGAAACGATGATGGGTTCATAAGTTGATTATCCTACCTTCCGAGTCAGATCCGCGACCGAGATCTCGCTTGTGTTCTGATGGTTAAATCCGAACTCTTCAGCAAACATACGCTCGTTGACTTCTGACAAGTTGATCGCACCTTGGTTAGCCAAGACTTTGATGCGGTTGATGACTTTACGTTCGACCGCAGCATAAGTCTCGCGGCTCACCGGTTCAGCCAATTGCAACTCGTCACTCAGCTCGGCGGAGAGATCCTGCGGAGCTTTCGAGAGGACTGACTCTCGCACTTCCGCGTTACAGCCTTTCAAGAACTGCACGATCTCATCGTGCTTGATGTGAGTGATGACTTCGGTCAACTGAATATCCTTGATAAAGCGTAATGTCTCGAGGCTCACGAGCTTCGTTTTCAAGTTGTTGAGGGCATCGGCACCCGAGCTGCTCATCAATTGATGGATGATCGTGCGTTGAGTATCGATCGTTGCCTTCTCGAGGAAGGTGACCAATACGTCGGTACCCGGCAACGCTTCGGTGTTGAGCTTTGGATTCTCGGCTTTCTTACGGCGAAGAGCGGTCGCCACGTTGAAGATATAGTTCTTCGGCAAGTGGTCGATGCGCGAAAGTTCTGTCATAAGCTTCATCTTCGTACCGTCGTCGTGCGCGTTGAAGATCGTATTACGCTTCTTCTGATCGCACTGAGTAAGGACGATCGCCTTCACGGTATTGGACTCGTTTTTAACCATCTCAGTGATCTGAGGTGCGTCCATTTCGGCCAAGAAGTCAAACAAAGTCGCCGAGCGGCTGCCGTGAACTTGCATTTTTGCCGTCACTGTACGGTGATGAAGTTTTTTGAGCAAGCTCAAGCGCTCATCTTCGTTGATATCAAAAGTGTTACGGGCAAAGAAATCCATGAGCTCGGTGCAATCCGACTGGAGGCCCGGGTCTCGCATGAGGTCCATCACGACCGATTCACCGAATATTTCCAAATACTGAGCCGTAGTCTCGACGCCTTCTTCGGTCAAGACGTGAGTGAAGACGTGTTTCGCCACTTTCGGCTGTTCGGAATAAATTCCAACGAGTTCATCATAAAGCCGGTCGGCTTCGACTCGGCGGACGATGAGAGTCGCCTTCTCGTCCGAAGTGAGACCTTCGCCGCCCGTGTTCGTTGAAGGAGCCGGAGCGTGGTCGAACTTAGGATAGTCGCCGTCTTTAGCTCCTCCCCAAACATGCTTACGGAATGAAATCGCAACCAACGTGGTCAAAAGTGCGAGAATGATCGCGGACAGGATGATCCCATACATTCTGAATTTATCGAGGTACGCTTGGACGGCATCGCCGTTTTCCACGCGCTCGATTTTTTCATAGCGTTCGAATTTTTCTTGTTTATTTTCGTTGCGAGCATCGGTCGCGGTCGACGTCGTCGTGTGCTTGTCCGTCGCGGTATTATTATTGGTGTTCTCGCGGCTTTCTTTGAGCTCGCGCGCTTCCTTGGCTTCTTTCGATTCCTTAGAGTTAAACGCTTTGCTGTATGCCTTGCCGCCAACACCGTCGGCCGCGCCTTCGGCGAGCATGTCTGCATTAACCGGCTTCGGGAACTTCATCACCTGACCGGTGACCTGTACGTTTTTGTACTGGCCGAGCTTCATACGAGCCATCTCGACGATGCTGTTTGATTCTTCGGCCGGAAGCTGCTGATCAACGACGATCGTCGCTTTCACGCCGCGAACGCGTACGGCCGCGGGACCGTCTTGAAAGTAATCTTGACTAGAGCTGTAATCCACGTCTTCCGGGTTCACGGCTTCGGTTTGCACGTCGAACTCGCCGATCACGCAATGTTCAGGGCAGAATTGGCCCAAAAACGACTGCATCGATGCGCGAATGTCTTTTGCAACTTTTTCGCGGAGATCGGCGACGCGATAACCGGATGCGACCGGGTTCGGAAACTTCGTGACTTTGGTATCGATCTGGACCGAATAGTCCAAAGTATCGAGATGCTCTTTTAGGAGAGTGAGAATTTTATTGCGGGTCCCAACAGCCATACCCTCGTCGATCAAGAGGCGGATCTTGCCGCTCGCCGGAGCAAGAGCGACCTTGCCGATTTCTTCTTCGAACCCTGGAGCGACTTCGTCGTCAACCGCGATATCTACTTCAGATTCGATGTGAATGATTTTGCATTGATCGTGACAGTATTGATCGAGAACTGGTTGGACCAGTCCGCGAATGTCGTTCTCAGCCTTCTTTTTGACTTCTCCGGTGGAGCCGTTAATCGCTCCCGCCATCGCCGGCGCCGTTAAGAGCATCGTGGCCACTATCGCCAGTGGTTTAATTATCATGATTTTGTTCATAGGGTGTTTCATCACTTCTTCCCTTTCTCTGAAGCAATGCTGCGTTGTTGCTCGCGCTTTTCAACCAGCTTCTTCAGACCCAGGCGCCCCGGATTGAATTCCAGAGCCTGTTTCCACGATTTGATCGCTAGATCCGTATAGCCCAAACGATCCAACACAGTTCCGCGCATCTCGTAGAGACGGCTGTTATTTGGGTACTCTTGCACCAAATGATCGAGCTCGATGAGCGCCGCTTCGTAGCGGGCCGCTTTGAAGAGCTGTTTCACGACGTCGATCTTGGCGAGATAACTGCCGTCGATGCGGCCGGTTTCTTGCGAATCCTGAAGACCCAAGCCTTGTTCGATCTCTTCGCGCTTGTCGTCGGTTTCATTATTCGCGGTCTTGGTAAAAGTAGAGGCGATCTCGCGATCCGCCATGGTCGGTTTGGATTCGCTATATTGATAATCGATTCCGTTTTGAACGGTTTTCTCGCGGCCGAGCTTCGCGCCATTTTCCGTGAACGGAACGACGATGTCGGAGTCGCCGTCGTTCGGTACCGCGACTTCGTAGCTCGAATCGCCGTGGGTGGCTTTAAAACGAATGTCGTTATTCGCGCTCTCAACTTCACGATCGTACCCCTTGAATGGGTTTGCGATCGGTTGTACCTCGTTCTGGGATCCAGTCGAGCATGCACCCACCACTAAGACTAAGAAGATGGCTAAAAAGATTTTAGAATAAGAAGCCGACACCGACGCCTCCCTCCACTCCATTGAGTGTTGCATTTGATGACCCGATGACTAATGTTGCCGTCGGTCTGTATCCCAAAAAACCGGTAACTGCCCAGTGCTTCGCCAAGCGAGACTCGTATGATCCACGCAAAACTCCACCCAGGAATCCCGATGTATAAGTTCCACCCACCGCTGCGTAAACGACGCCGCGAGGTTTATTGTAATTTTCTTCGTCTCCGAACAAACCCCATCCATGCGTGAAGAGGAGCGTGATGTTGAAGCCCGTCCACAGGTTGGTCGGATCAGGGGTACCCGTCCTCACGAGGTTGCCGATGTCCATGAAGTAGTTCATCTCGAAGCCTACTTCTTTTTTGCGGTTATCGTAGCGCTCCATCATGCGGTAACCGATGCCGAGCGCGGTCGTGTAACCGCTTCCTGCTTTGGGCAAGAACGCGAAGCTCAGTGACGGTTTGCTCTGGACCATCGGCGTGTATTCCATCTTCGTCTTGGCTTCTTCGATCGCGTTGAAATCCACGCCGCGGCGTTGAGCGGCTGCGCGGGTGGTTTCGGAGTTATAGTTTTTGGACCAAAGCATCGTGCCCGTCTCCGCATCCGAGATCTGGAGCGAGAGCATCATGCCAGCAGGCTGATATGCGTACGCAACGTCCATAAAATTCTGGATTCCGTTCATCTTCGCGATTCGTTGCATTTCAACGGTGTTGTTTTCGGGCGAAGAAATCACCATCTGGCCGCCTTTCAAAGTCGCGGTACGCGAGCGGCAAGCCAAACAGTGAACAATACGGGTTTTAGTCGATTTCAAAATACGTTCGGAAATCAAGAGTTCGAGGTGCGAGCGGAACGAGTTCGGAATGTTCTCGCTCGTGACGACGTTACGGATAGAAAGGTCTTTTAGGCCCATCACTTGTCCGGTACGCAAATCGTATTCGAAGTCGGAAAGAATCTCGTCCATCACGGTATAAAAGTTACGGGTGCCTGAAGTCGGCGAATTCACTTCTTTATCGATCGGAGGCGCGACTTGCGATCGCATCACCGGAGTAGCGGTCGGCGCGTCGAGCTCGTCGTCGGAAGCAGCTTGTGCTAACGACGAAAACAGGCCGTTTCCTGCGGCAAAACCCAACAACATCACCACTATCAGCGGATTCCTAATGCGATTTTTGAGTTCACTGGAGTTCATCACGTAGGACTCTTCGGACACAGGCTCTAAATCCTTGAAATTAAAAACCATTCGTCATTTCATTGACGTTTTTATGCATTCCACTCAAGTTTTTTCAAAATTTTGACGACGAGAGTGATGAGTATGTTGACGCTTAAACGATTACCTGCCGGATTTTTCATCCTCGCGACATTTGTGGGCTCCCTTTTGGGCTGCTCGAGCGCCGAAATCGCACCGGACAAAAGCGTGATGCCAGAAGTGCCGGACTATGTAAAAGTCCCACATCCTCTCGGCTATGAGATCGCAGAAATCCGCGCCCTCTTCGAGAGCCCGCTCGCTCCGAAGGGCGGACTCACCGAATTCTCAGACACCTGCGATAGCGAATTCCGCATGTTGATCCGCGCGACCTCGATTAAATCGGAGCGCCGCCAAGGCGCGAACGAGCTCGTTACTCAGAGCGCCGAGAAAATGCATTGGTGCTTCTACGGAAAAGTGGAGCGCATGCAGGACGCGCTTAAAAAAGAATCTTCTTGGTCGGCACGTCAACGGATCGTACTCGACGCTTATGACTTCCTTACGCCGATCGCGAACGCGTTTTTAAGCGTGTATCACGACTCTCGATATCTGAGATGGGCGACACAGTATTACAGCAATATCTCGGAGCAAATATTTTTTCGAAAAGTGGTGCCAGGACCGGAGAACACCTTAGCGCTCACGACGAGCGCGTCTTCTGATTTGGAAACGTGGACAACCGCCAATAAAAAAGGTGACAAGAAGGCGTCCGTGTTTACTCGTTACGGCATCGACCTCACAGGTGAAACCCCGGTAGAAGCCGGCGCAAGCGCTCCACCCACTGATGAGCAGCGGGCTCCTGCAAGTGTTCAGCCTACCGTGCCGGCCGTTAAAGAGGAACCGACTGAAGACGTCACTAAAGTTGCTCCGGATTTTCCATCTGAAGTAAAAACCGTGGAAACTCCGAAGTCGATTCCAGTGATGGATACGATGGAAACAAACCCATCGTTCTCAAAACAAATTCCGGATTCAAAACTCGCACCGATCGAGAGCGAAAAACCTGCGGACGAGCCGGCCCAAGTTCGCACTCCCGCTACCGCTCCAAAACCAGTCACTGCAAAACCGGTTGCTCCGAAACCTACAGCCCAGGCTCCGACTCAACGCCGGCCTCAGTCGGTTCCGAAGCACAAACCAAAAATAATCGACACCCCTTTTGCCCTATGATTTCCAGGCTGATCTCTGGACTGCTGATACTCACCGTTTCGGCGGTGGCCGCTCCGCCTATGGATTCGGATCGCGATCATGAAGCGATTCTCGATCCGGCTCATCGGCAAGCCGTCATCCAAATCAAACCGGCATTCGATTCATTCGGGAGGTCCTGTACATCCATTCAGCTTGAACCCAAGATTATTCTTACCGCCGGTCATTGCACGGGAATTTTGAAAGGTATAGTTGATATTCCTCAATGGTCGTCTCTTGGATATAAAGTAGCGGCTAAGCGCCGCCAGCCTCCGCTTGCAAACGAGGGAATGCCGAATGAACAAGTCGACCCGAATCATGAACTCGGACTAGTTTTGGTTCAGCCCAGGAATTGTCGCGAGCTCAATGCAAATGAAAATCACACGTTCCCATTGAACATGGGCGCTATTCCGAAACCAAAAGACAAAAAATTTGAAATCGCATCATATGGTGGTTCAGGTTTCAAATTTGCGGGCTATCACCCGGATAATGTGCGTCCGATGTTCAGCGCCGAAACGTATACCGACAAACAGCAGACGACCTCGGGCGAAGTTTTCCAGTGCTTTATGAATGGTGGCAAAAAAGACTCGAAAAAACAGTCCTTCCAAAATTTGATCGATTCTTTCAAGCGAACTTCGAAAACAATCCAGACGGTGGCAACACGCGAAGTTCAAATTAGCGAAAACAGCGGTAAAATCGAAGTTCTAAGAAGAGATGGTACCGTTTTTCAACAAGGCGACTCCGGCTCGGCTCTTGTTCAGAGAGACGCGGATGGAAAACCGGTCATCACAGGAATTTTGTCCGGAACCGGCAACGGCCCGGTTCTGAACGCAAAACTCGTGATCAACACACCAAACGCCATGCCCATCGAAATTTTGATTCCATCTCCGAAGCCGGAATGGGCAGATCCCGCCATCCCGACAAGCACATTTGACATCGTTAAAGAAAATCTCCGCAAACTCCACCTCAAGCCCGGCTCCTACACTTTGTCCCGCAAATACGAAGTACAAGAGGCTAACTTTTTTAGCTCGCTGTCGGATCCGCAAAATGCCAAGTTTTTAAAGGACACTCTCGCCGAACTACGCGCGCTTCGAGATACAAAGGTCGGTTGCAAAACCCAGCCTTAAACGGGCTATTTTACCTAGCCTATTTATGTTCGCACAAGCCGTGGCAGTCAAAAATTGCTATTCATTTAGAACTTAGCTACGAGTGCCGTCGTGAAGGTTGAGTCGGTTTTCAATACGCCGCCTTCCGGCTTATTATTGTACTTGATCAAGTAGCCGGACTTCACGGAGAACACATCGGACAACGCCGCTGTCAAACTCAACTCGGTGTTGAATTGATATGCGTCGGAGTCGGTGATGTTCGGGAGGAATTCGAACCACCACTTGGTCGATACCGTCTTCGAGAAGAAGTACTGAACTTCATTGTAGAGACGGATGAAGTTGATGTTCTTGAATGCGTCGGGCTTAGCCGTCACATAATTCTCGCGAGCGAAACGATAACCCAATTCCGAGTTCCATTTGAAGGTCTCGAGATCGCGCCAGATGTACTTGCCACCGAAGTCGGTTGCGTACCGCTGTTGGATGTTCTGATAAATGTTGCTCTCAAGCAACTGACCGAGGAACAAACTGAAGCTGTCGCTCAAGCCGCGCTCGTAACGAACGCCGAGGCCCCATTGAAGAGCGGTTTCGTTGCCGGCAGTCGAAGTGCGAAGGTAGTTCGCGGTAAATTTGTAAGTGTTGAGATCTTCAACGAGAGTGCTGGTCTGTTTCAAACTCATGGTGCTGGTTTGAGCGTTACCACCTGTGATCACGATACCCGCTTCAGACTCGTTTTTGAGCCCGTTCTTGTCCTCGGCACGTGCGCCTGTAGCAAATAGAGTGAGAGAAAGACCCAAAGAGAGAATTAAGTTTTTAAGCATGCTACGAGTTGTAACGCACTCACGGCGTTCAATCAACATCTAGCCAAACTTTTCCTGAAGGCGAGTTCACATTTTTCCACATCATGGACTCGACCGGTTCGGGTGCGCGTTGATTATACTTAGCGTTAGGTTTTTTGTTGTACATGGTCTTGACGTCGCCTTCGACGACAAAATAAATCAGCTGCCCGATCGGCATTCCGGCGTATACACGCACCGGCTTACGGACGGTGATTTCAAGCGTCCAAAAGTTACAGAAGCCGACATCACCCTTGCCCGCGGTGGCGTGAATGTCGATCCCCAAACGTCCTGTAGATGACTTACCTTCCAGGAAAGGGACGTGCGCGTGAGTCTCAGTGTACTCGTAAGTCACGCCCAAATAAAACTCATCCGGCATGAGCACGTATCCTTCCGACGGAATGGTGAATTTTTTAATCGTGTTGTGCTTTTTGGCATCCAGATCTTTGGACTCATACACCGCGAGTGTTTTGCCCAGGTGTACGTCGTAGCTGTTGGTGCCCATGCAGTGCGGATGATAGGGCTCGATTTTAATCGTGCCTTTTTCCATCTCTTTCAGAATTTCCTGATCCGTCAAAATCATAGGGTCACTTTACTACAAAGTTCAGAATTTTGTTCTGAACATAAATCACTTTTACGATTTGCTTTCCTTCGAGAAACTTCGCGATCGATTCGTCTTTCTTAGCTAGATCCTCCAGGGCTGCTTGCGACGCGCCTGGTTCAACATCAAGAGTTCCCCTCAGTTTTCCAAGGACTTGCACCGCGATGGTCACCGAATCCGCCTTCACGAGCTCAGGATTGTACGTCGGCCATGCCGTATAAGAAAGTGACTCTTTAAAGCCCATCGCTTCCCAGAATTCTTCGGCCAGGTGCGGAGCGAATGGCGCAAGCAACTGCGTAAAGATCTTCATCGCCGCCTTCGGGGTTTTCGCATGCGCGGTAAAATGGTTCACAAACACCATCATTGAGGAGATCGCGGTATTGAAGCGCATTCCTTCGATGTCTTCGGTAACCTTTTTAATGGTGACGTGAAGGATCTTCTCGTCATCAAAGCTCATCGGCACATCGTCGACCTTTAAGACATCGGTGCCCTCGCCGTCGCGGCGCTCGTTGTAAATAATCCGATAAGCGCGATTCAAAAAGCGGTAAGTGCCTTCGATTGCAGCCGTCGACCATGGTTTATCTTTATCTAGCGGCCCCATGAACATCTCGTAGAGACGTAAAGTATCGGAGCCGTATTCTTTTACGACGTCGTCTGGGTTGATGACGTTACCGCGAGATTTCGACATCTTCTCGCCGTCTTCGCCCAAGATCATGCCTTGGTGAACAAGCTTTTTGAAAGGCTCGTCGTGCGACACGAGTCCGCAATCAAACAAAACTTTGGTCCAAAAACGCGAGTAGAGCAAGTGCCCGACCGCGTGCTCGTCACCGCCGAGATAAAGATCGACCGGCATCCAATATTTTTCAGCTTCTTTGGACCACGGCTCTTCATCGTTATGCGGATCGATGTAACGCAAGAAGTACCAAGATGATCCTGCTGAGCCCGGCATCGTATCGGTCTCACGTTGGAACTTTTCGCCGCCGATCGTGATATCCCGCCAAGAAGTAATGCCGGCAAGCGGGCTCTCGCCTGTGCCGGTCGGTTCGTAGCTTTGAACATCCGGAAGCGCAACCGGAAGCTCATTGTCTTTCAACGGAATAATTTTTCCGTTCTTATCTTTGATAAGTGGGAACGGCTCACCCCAATAGCGTTGGCGTGAAAACAACCAATCGCGAAGTTTGTACTTAATGGTCTTCTTGCCGACTTTATTTTCTTCGGCCCAAGAAATCGTCTTTGCGAGCGCTTCATTGGTTTTCAATCCGTTAATGAATCCTGAATTGACCGCGACACCATCGCCGGCAAAACAAACATCATCGGCTTGTCCGCCTTCGACCACTTTTTTAATCGGGAGTAAGAATTTTTTAGCGAATTCAAAATCACGATCATCGTGGGCCGGAACAGCCATCACGGCGCCCGTTCCATAAGACATCATCACGTAGTCGGAAATCCAAATCGGCACTTTCTCGTTATTGACCGGGTTAATGGCGTACGCACCGGTAAAGCAGCCGGTCTTTTCTTTTGAAGCGTCTTGGCGGGCGATCTCCGATTTGATAGCGGTTTCGGCCTTGTAAGCCTGTACCGCAGCTTTTTGATCTGCGGTGGTAATCTTATCCACGAACGGATGCTCCGGTGCGAGAGCCATATAGCTCACTCCCCACAATGTGTCCGGACGGGTGGTAAAAATCTCGAGTGTATCTGCACCGTTAGGCGCATTCTCGATCTTGAAATTCATTTCAAGGCCAGCGCTCTTGCCGATCCAGTTGCGTTGCAATTCTTTGGTGCCTTCCGGCCAGTCAAGCTTGTCGAGACCCTGCAAAAGCTTCTCTGCGTAATCGGTAATCTTGAACATCCACTGCTTCATCGGCACGCGAAACACCGGATGGCCGCCGCGTTCGGATTTACCGTCGACGACTTCGTCGTTCGCGAGGACGGTTTTCAGTTCAGGACACCAATTGACCGGTGCTTCGGTTTGATAAACGAGTCCGCGTTCGTACAAACGCAAAAACACCCACTGCGTCCATTTGTAATATTTCGGATCGGCGGTCGAAATCTCGCGCGACCAATCAAAGCTAAACCCGAGCATCGAAAGTTGGCGGCGAAAATTGGTGATCGCTTCGTTGGTGGTCTTTGCCGGATGGACTCCGGTCTTGATCGCATATTGTTCGGCCGGAAGACCGAACGCGTCCCACCCCATCGGATGCAAAACGTTAAAACCTTTGGCCCGCTTGTAGCGCGCGATGATGTCCGTTGCGGTGTAGCCCTCCGGATGGCCGACATGAAGTCCGGTGCTCGATGGATACGGAAACATATCCAGAACGTAATATTTGGGTTTGGATTTTTCGTCCGAGGTTTTAAAAGTTTGGTTTTTTTCCCAGTAGTTTTGCCACTTGGGCTCGATCTTGCTTGGATTGTAAGCCATGGACAGAAATTAGCAGATTGGCCCTTGCTTTTCGATCAACTAATTATGTGTAAAGAGTGTAAATCAGAATTGAAAATACATTTTTTAACGTATTGCGTCACACTCAGCCACATTCTTTGATCCTTTTAAATGAACAAATTTTTGCTCTCTGCTTAGCAATACTTTTTGGAATGAACGCCCATCTCTAAAAAATCGCTTAAACATCAAGAAGCACCGGGACTACAATCGGCTTTTTACCGGTATTGCGATCGAAAAATCGACGGATCTCGATTCGCAAATTCTCACCGAACTCCGGATCGATAAACCCGCGTTTCAAGCCTTTTTTGTACTCACCGATTTGCTCGTGCACGATTCTCATCGCTTCATCCATCATCCAAGACTCAAACGACTCGCTCACAACACCCTTAAGCATGAGTTCGGGTTTGGTCAAAATTTTTCCAGAGTCTTTTTCGCGTACCATCATGCAAAACACGACGCCGGTTTCTGCAAGCTTGCGGCGATCCCTTAAAAGATCGCGAGTGACCTCCGTTCCATCGCGGCCGCTCACTAAAATCCGCAGCTCTTCGAGTTTATCGATGATTTTGATACCGACTTTGCTGCCAATCTCGGTGATCTCGCCGTTTTTAATTACGGCGATGTTTGATTCGGCGACGCCGGTCTCGGCCGCCAGGCGCGCATGATGCACCAAGTGCCGGTACTCACCGTGAACCGGGATAAAATATTTCGGGCGCACCATCTCGATCATCTTTTTAAGTTCGGGACGAGTGGCGTGGCCGCTCGTGTGCACATCTTCGATCGCATCGTACAAAACATCGGCGCCCGAAGTAAAAAGTTGATTGATCAAACGGCTGATTGCGACCTCGTTGCCTGGAATCTGACTTGAACTCATGATGACAAGATCGCCTTCGCCCAAAGTCACATCCGCATGCTCGCCGTGAGCCATCCGATTCAAGGCCGAGCGAGGCTCGCCCTGACATCCGGTAGAAAGGACGACGACGCGATTACGGTCGTACCGATGAACGTCGTCGATCGGGATCATCAGCGAGCTGTCGAGATTGATCGCTCCACGCTCGTGAGCGAGGCGTACGTTTTGTTCCATGCTCCGGCCGCTCAAAGCGATTTTGCGGCCGAGTTTCTTGGCGATTTTAAAAATATTTGCCATTCGGCCTACGTTCGAAGAAAAGAGCGACACCACGATCAAGCCCTGGGCTTTAACAAACAACTCTTCGAGGCGTTGAGCGATGTTCGTGTCCAGGAGATGGTGATCTTCGCGCTCGACATTGGTAGAATCCGACAGGAGCAAAAACACTCCTTCGTCGCCCGCCTTCTTAAACATGTCCCACTCAAATACATCGCCAAAAAACGGCGAGGCGTCGAGCTTGAAGTCGCCGGTGTGTACGATCTTGCCAGCCGGCGTGTCGATAAAAAGCGCCATCGAGTCGATGATCGAGTGATTGACCGAAGCCGGTGTAACGGTGAAATCACCGAGTTGAACCGGTCCGCCGGAATTAAATACTTTGATCGAAATTTCTTCGTGCATTCCGACCTCGCGTAAACGTTCGCGCACCATCAAAGAAGTAAAATGTGAGGCGTAAATCGGAGCACGCAACCCCGCCTTAACGGCAAACGAGATCGCGCCGATGTGATCTTCATGTCCGTGAGTCGCGATGATCGCTTTGATTTTATCTTTTTTACGGAGGAGGTGCGAGAAGTTCGGAATCACGAACTCCACCCCGAAGTGATCGAGTTCGGAAAACATGAGGCCGCAATCGATCAAGATCGCCGACTTATCGGTTTCAATCAGCAAGCAGTTCATACCGATTTCGCCCAAGCCGCCGTACGGTGTGATCGTGAGTTTGCTCATCTCTTAATTATCCAGTTCGGAAAGTTTTTGCTTAATCATGCCGCTTAAAAGCACGGCTGCCGGATCCGTCTCCTCACCGACGATGATGTCGGCGTACTGGCGCGTAGGTTCGAGATAAAGTTGGTGCATCGGGCGAACGGTGTCGTAATACTGTCGAATGATATCTTCCATCGTCCGCGAGCGGTCCTTGAGATCGCGAAACAAACGGCGGATGAAACGAATATCCGCTTCGACATGAAGGTAAAATTTAAGGTCGTACAAATTACGGATGTCTTCGTCCCAGAGAGCGAAGATCCCTTCGACGATCAAAATATCACAAGGGCCGACCGGCTGAGTATCCGACGTACGGCGTGAGCGATGGTAATCGTAAACCGGACTCTCGACTTTTTTACCTTCGCGAATGAGCTCGAGGTGCGATTTGAGTAAGTCCCAGTCGAACGCTTCCGGGTGGTCGAAGTTGGATTTGTCGTTGATCTTCAGGTCATCAGGCGGAAGCGGAAGATAATATGCATCTTGATGAAGAAGCCCGACCCGTTTGTCGTTGATCTGCGTCAACACTTTTTGGGTGAACGTGGTTTTCCCTGATCCGGAGCCCCCGGCGATGCCGATGATGTACATATTTATTGGGTCTTAGGATACTCATTCTTGCGAAACTCCTCAAGAGTAATCCCCGTGATCCGGATAGGATAATGAGCCGGAATTTTGGCCCGGCCTAACCAAATTGGCTCCAAAAAATGCGGGTTCAAAACCCGAGTGAGCGACTCGCTGAGCTTGTAATGCGACAGAATCGTTTTCATGTCCGTTTTGCGCGGAAAACTCACGGTGATGAACTCCGGGAGCGCCATCGCTTCCGGTACATCTTTGAAAAACAATTCTTTGGAAGCATTAACATCCAACATCGCCAAGAACTCAAAAAGGTAGTTTCGAGACGCGAATTGAAAGTTGGAATCTTTAAAGGTGCGGATAACCGTGATCGGATCGTCGGTTTTTAAAGCCTTCATCGCTTTTAAAACGAGACCCGCTCCGTGATGATAAGCCATTACCGCAAGCGGCCAGCTTTTTAAGATTTTGTAGTTGGACATCAAAAACTTAGCGGCGGCGCGCGTGGATTTCAGCGGGTCATAGCGTTCATCGATCGAGGCGGTTACACGCAAATCTTTGGCCGCCGTTTGCGGCATGAACTGCCAAATGCCGGTCGCGCCTACTTTGGACCTCGCTTGCGATACAAAGCCGCTTTCCACGAACGGTAAGCGCGTGAGCTCGGGCGGCACGCCTTCTTCGATAAACATTTCTTCCATGCGCGGCAAGTAACGTTTTGAAATGGAGAACGCGTTTTCCAACCGGTCGCGCTGTCCGATCTGAGCGCGAATACGATCCATGTCGGCAGCAAATTGGTAAGCGCGCGGGTCTTCGTTTGCATCCAAGATCTCAAACAACACCTGCTCGCCCAAGCTCAACCGGGACGAATCAATGCTGGCGCGGCCGGCATTCAGGTTATAGATCTTCATCAAGGAGTCGTGCACTTCCTTTTTGGCCGCTTCGATCTTTGCGGGAGTCGACGACACCGTCTGGTACACATGCGCCAAATTGACCGAATCATGAATGAGCGCTTTCTCGGAATCGACCTCGGTGTAGACGCGTTTCCAGAAGCGGATTTGCGCCTCGGACCAATCATCGAGCTTCATCCCAAGCTTTTGAAAACGATCTGCATCGGCTACACTTGACTGTGTGAAGAGAAACCCAAAAACCAAAATTACGATTGGCGCGACTGTCTTTGGCTGCATGCTGCTCTTCATTTTCCTTCGCCTCGGCGCCGAACGCCAACAAAAAATCGCACTAAAAGTTAACACCACGCTTCGAATCGCGATCGACCGGCCGCCAAACGGTTTGTTCCCGGGTCAGACGCTGGACGTGACCGGCCGCCGTTTTCTCCCGCTCCTCAAAGAGTACGAAATCCAACCGCAAACCAAGAACGACGTCTTTGGTTTTAAACCCAAGAATCCCAATGCCGGGCGACCGAATTTGGAGTTTACCGTGGTAAGAGACGAGACCACATCGGCGTTAAAATTTTTGAAGGGCGAAACCGATATACTCTACGACATTCTTTCGATCTCAAAAACAGAATGGATCCGGAAGAATCATCCTGAGTACCGCATTTTTGTCCACTCGGGTTTAAACCTCTCGTACATCGGATTCTCAAATCGCCATCCCATCTTAAAAGATGTCGACGTCCGCCGCGCGATCGCGATGGCGCTCCCGGTTCGGGATTGGGTCAAATACAAGCTCTTCGACTGGGCCGATCTCTCGACCGAGTTCGTGCAAATCAACTACGACCCCGAAGCTGCGGCCAAAATTTTTGATAGAGAAGGCTATCCGGTGCAGGCCGACGGCGTAAGGCTCCGGCTTAATTATTTTACCACCGGAGTCCGTGAGGGCAATGATACCGCTTTGATGGTGCAGGAAGCGCTCAAGAAAATCAGTATCGAGGTCCAAGTCGTCACGCTCGACACCCTCCTCTACTTCCAAAAAATGAAAAAAGGCGAAGGTGATCTCTTCTCCACTCGTTGGTTTCGCTTCGATGAAAAGGAGCCGATCGCTCCCTACCTCTCGACCGATGGCACCCGAAACTACCTGGGTTACTCGAACCCGAAACTCGATCAAAAACTAAAGAAAAACCCTTCCCTCACGCAGCGGGAACTTGCCGATTTACTCAAAAAAGATTTTCCATTCTTCCCGCTTTATACCTGGAAACACGCGGTTATCTTGCAACCACGCGTGTGGGTTGAAAACGAGACTCGCCTCTCAGCCAATCTCGATGAAACGTTTCGCTTTTTGCTCGAGCTTAAGTTAAAATAAAGGCAAATGCGTCGCGCACTGGTTCCACAAATTCCAACTCATCCCGGACATAAAATCGTTTTACCCGAGGGCGAGGCTCGCCATCTGACTCAGGTCCTGCGCCTCCGCAATAACGAAGAAATCGAAATCTTGGACGGTCAAGGCCGCTACGCGCGCGCGAAAATCGTGTTTCAAGATCGCGGTGCGACCGCCGAAACGCTCGAACTCCCGCAAACTAATCCAAAACTTTTGTCGCAACCGATTCATCTCTACATGTCCATCATCAAGGGCGACGCGATGGAATGGATGGTGGAGAAGGCTGTTGAGCTTGGCGTACGAGTCCTCACTCCGGTCGAGACCGAGTTCACCGTCGTCCGGGTCGAAAAGAAGGGATCCGAAGCCTTTCAAGAACGCTGGCAGAAAATTGCCGATCAAGCGCTCAAACAATGCGGCCGCCTCGATCGCATGATCGTGAAACCGGTCCAATCCTTTGAAGGCGCTCTCCAAGAGCATTCCCAAATCAATCAGGGCGGCCAAAAGGAAATGCTCTATTGGATGGATGAGACTTTGGCCCAAACGGGAGCCGATCCCGAGCACTTGGCCCGTGCTGAAACCACTGAAGAATTCGGCGCACTCATCATCGGCCCCGAAGGCGGCTTTAGCCAGACCGAGCGCCAGCGCCTTTTAGAATTGACGGGAAGTGCCAACAAAGGGATAAGAAGGGTGCATCTGGGAGCACCCATTTTAAGAGCTGAAACTGCAGCCCTTTTTGGTGTATCCTTATTGGTGGGACATGGAAAAAGATAAGATCAGCTTCAAGCCGCTTCACGAAGGAATGGGATTCCACCCGTTCTCGGACGGCTTACCTTACGCCCCTGAAAGCAAAGCTTCGACCACGACTTCTAAGCAAGCGCCAAAGACCGCGGTACCAAAAACTTCATCGATGGGTGCCGGTGCGATGGCAGCGGGCCGTCCGCAATTTGCGACCGCTCGCCAACTTAAACAGATTCAAGAACAGCACTCGATCACTCCGGTCATTACCCGAGCACCGAATCCAAACGCTCCTAAAATCATCTCGACCAAGATCTCCGGCACCGAGCCTGCGGTAAAGCCGGTAAAGGTTCCGGCTGCTCCCATCAATCCGGCCGAGGAAAAATCACTTCTCCGCCGGCGTGCTTTTGCTTACTTGATGGATACCGTGATTCACGCGGGCTTCTGGCTTGCGACCAATCTCACGGCTCTGTTTTTCTTTAAGTTCCAAGTCGACGCCGAGATCGTGCAAGAGCACCTCTCGCAGTTCTTACTCTTCTTTATCGTGTCTCAGTGGCTCTTCATCGCGCTTCAAGAGATGCTGTTTGAAACCACGATCGGCAAGGCGTTTTTTAATCTCGAATTCAAACGCAACCACAAGTCCCTGTTCTTGCGTTCGATCGTGTTCATGATCGGACTTCTCGCCTTCGGTCTCGGACTTTACTATCGTCCGCATGATAAACTCGGCCAACTTCAATTGAAGTCTAAACTTTATTCAGAGTAAGCGGCGGCGACCAAGACAATGATCAAAAAAAAGATCGTCTCCCCCGCGGCTCTCAAAAAAATCCTGAAAACAAAAAAGCGTAAAGTCTCCGTCTTCACGAACGGCGTCTTCGATATTTTGCATGCCGGTCACGCGACTTACTTGGAGAACGCGCGCAAGCTCGGCGATCTCCTCATTGTGGCTTTAAACACCGATGCATCGACTTCGCGTTTAAAAGGGCCATCACGTCCGATCAATCCTCTCGAAGATCGCGCCAAGGTGATCGCGGCGCTCGAGAGTGTCGATTACGTCACTTGGTTTGACGACGATACGCCGCTTAAGCTCATCGAGTCGCTCACGCCTCGCTTGCTCGTCAAAGGCGGCGACTACGAGCCCCGTAAGATTGTGGGCTACGATCACGTCGTCAAAAACGGCGGTAAGGTCAAAGTCATTAAGTTCCTGGAAGGCCGGAGCACGACCGGTATTATCGAACGAGTTCAGCGAAATCGATAGATATCACGATTTGGTGATATATCGCCTTTTTTAAAAATTCCTGGATTGCGCGACAAAGCGAGCTAACGCTTCTGCGGAGTATTGCTCTCTTGGCTCTTATCAAACCAAGCGACCGAGCGAAGCGATTGGCCCCACACGATCCAAGCAAAGAACATCACGCCGCGAGGGATCTCGGCTTCGTAGTAGTGTTGGAACGCAGGCATGAACAAGCAAGTGACGAACACCCAAGACCAAGCCGCCCAAGTGAGGCCCATTCCGAAGAGTGCGCCTTTGTGGTTTTTACCGGTGACGTGAGCGTAGGTCATACCGTGGAAAATCGAGTAAGCAAAGAAGGCCGCGAGGCCGACGATGATTGCTTTCGCTGAACCGTACTGAAGCGCCTCGTTCCCCAAAATCGGGAGACCGGCGATCTTCATCGGAGCGGTAATGTCGATCCCTTGAGTCGCGCAATAAATCATCCCAAAGATGATCATCATCACACCAGCAAAAATGCCGGCGAGCACCCCAGCCTTAAGCCGGACTGCTCGGAAATTACAGAAAGTTTCTACGAGATTGTATTCACCTTCCAGTGAACCTGGATTGAAGTTGCGTGACTTAAGTGGATTCATACGCTCTAGAATACCAGGAATCACCTTGAGTTTCTAGAGTCTAGAACCCGCCGCCAAAATTATTGGCCGGTCGCAGGTTGAGCAGGGGCTTGTGCAGGCGCTGACGCAGGTGCTCTCTCTTGAGCAGCAGCCGGTTGAGTTTGGGCGGCCGCTACGTTTTGAGCAGGAGCTTGAGCTTGTTGCACGATTTCCTGAGCAGGAGCTTCGGCCGGGACGTTTTGTGCGCTATCTTCACCGCCGCCCGCATCGTTCGTGAGCTTACCGTCTGGTTGATAATAGAGATAGAAGCCCGCATAGATCTTGTTCGGATCTTTGATGAGTTGACGGTTGTTTTCCCAGAGACGCTTCCACTTACGTGAAGTGCCGTACACGTCGTTCGAGATCGTACCGAGAGTATCGCCGTGCTTAATCAAATATTGTTCACCGTTACGTTCGATGGTGACCATGCCCGCGCCGTTAAGCGTGAGCTCCGTTCCCGGAGGAACGTGGTTCGGATCTTGAATCTGATCGCGATTCGCTTCGTAGATCTCACGCCAGCGGTAGAGGTCACCGTAATTCTCGAAAGCGATTTTCATGAGAGTGTCGCCTTTACGAACCTGGTAGCTCATGCCGTCGCCCGAAGCAGCCATAGATGCTCCGCCGTATTTTTTCTTTTTCTTCTTCTTGCTGCCGGTGTCTTCGTCGGTAGCAGCAGAAGTGTCGGTCGCAGCAGCCATATCAATAGTGCTGTCGGCGACTGGAGCCGGTTCAGCAACAGTTGCGGTATCGACTGGAATTTCGGCACTGGTTTCAGCTGTCGGAGGCGCGTCCGCGAGTGGAGCGACCTCGGCCGGGGCTGCATCCGCAACCGGACCTGATTCGGTCATCGGGGCCGGAGCAGTGTCCAGGTTTGGCTCTTCGCTTGTTGCCATGACGGTGTCAGCTGGGGGCTCATCGCCAGTTGCCATCACTGTATCCGATGGTGGAGCAACCGCATTCGGATCGTCGAGACCCGCGTCTTCACCCACTGGAGCAGCATCGGTGCTTGCATCCGCCGTAACCTGATCGCTTCCTTCGTCTACCGACTCGAGAGGTGCGCCAGTTTCGTCAACTTGTCCCGAAGAACAACCGGAAACGGTAACCAGTGCGAGCGCGAACAAGCCTGCAAAAAATTTATTCTTTAGGTCCATAATTGGCCTCCATACTGCGTTTCGGCTGGGGAACCGAAACTCTTTAGTTCCAATTTAAAAAATAATTGACGCCTTTCCGGCGTGGAAACAGAGCAAAAAAACGTCTCTATATCATAGAGCGTCCCTCCTCTTGTCCCGAGTTGAGCATTTGCATTAACTTTGTGTAATTATAGATGGAATTTTGACGGTCTATTTACTTGGGATCGTTTGTGGGTTTTTCTACGGGTTCTGAATAAAGCCATTCGTGCGATCAGTTTCGACTTATTTAAGGCGATCGGCGGTCGGAACCCAGCCATTGACGTCGACGACGGTGCCGATCTTGCCCATTTTATTTTTGAGATCGTAGTATTCAGTACCCGTATAATAACCGCGTTTTTTGGCTGCGGCTTGGACAGCGTTTACGGTATTCACGTTTTCGATAACGGCTTTGTCGATTTCTTTCATTTTTGTCGTTTGACCGATGAGATACTTCTCTAACGCGTCGTTTGATTGCATCGCATCAAACGGAACACTAGTAAAGTTCATCTCTACTCCTTCCACCTCGACCTTCACAAAACCATCTTCGCCCAGTTTGAGCACTTTTACGTTGTCCGCCTCTCCTTTAAACCAAAGTTTAATGTTTTCTTCAAAATGTTCGACGTTTTCCAAGTGGCTTTTTGTGACGCCCAAAACGCTCTCGTATCTGAATTTAAAATCTTTCGGGTCGGTTACGGTTTTATAGCTTATTTGAACTTTATCGAGCTTTTCAATTCTCGATAGTCCGTCATCCATTGACTTGACTTGGGATTCGATCAACTGTGTGGTCTGCTTGTTGTTGGCTTTAATAGTAGCGTTCACGAAATCTTTTGCATAAGCGTGCACTTCCTCGGAAGCCATTTCCCCGCTATATACCGAGAACGGAGCTCTAAGCTCCTTTTTACCCAATGCTCGAAAGAATGAGTTATATGGAGTTTCTTTACCTTCTTTTACCCACGTCATCATCCTTACGTGAAACGCCTCGTGCGATCGTACCACCTGCTGTTCATGCATGGTGAGGTGACTGCTTTTAATCATCATGGAGTTCCGCTTATATACGACGTTGTCATACGCGATAAATTTCCGGTTCCCAACCGTACCCATCGACTGTTCCTGCGACAAAGTTTTATCCGAAAATAAAATTTGGGTGTCGTCTCTCTCGTTTAATTTCTTAGCCATCCGTCCTATTTTTGTTTTGTCATCCGGAACGACTAAATAGGCATCATTTTTCTGGGCTTCGAACGACTTCATGTCAAACTCACCCTCAACCGTACCGTGCACCGTTTTAACATTTTTACGCGTTTCAACCGTGAACCCCTTTTTAGGCGCCGTGATCATTCCGGCTTGTGGATTGCCAGTGCCGTTTGCAGTGTTGCCTGCGACGTTTTCCAAGTCGTCGACCGTCCCACTAGGACCATCAAGCGATCTGAACTGAACGGGCTTCACCACGCCTTTTTCCAAATCCTTCGCGTTCTTGAGCTTTTCAAGACGCTGGGTATTCGATACTCTCGGCACGCCATTTAACTCTCGAGTTAAATCCGCCATTTTATCCTTCAACTCGCGATACTGATTACCGTCGAAATATTTTTGCTTCTTGGCCGCTTCGATCAAAGTTTCAATTTCGACCGTCACACCCATCGATTTATTTTTAATATCTAAAATACGATTCACGTGATCCTCGGCGTATTTTGTGTAATCCGCAGGCAGGACACCCTTCGCCGGAATCGTGTATTCGATATTATTTGCGGTCAGGATCAATGATTTGCCATCTGCCGATTTTACCATGCTTACCGCCGACGCGTCACCGGCCTTCAGTTTTTGAAGCGCGTCTGAGAACGGCTTCAAATTGGCTTCGGCATCGTCCGAGATCTCGCGGAAGTATTCGAGTTCTTTCCTATAAGCTGCATCGTCAATCACAGTGTTGTAGTTAATCTTCACTCTCGCGAGCTTTTCTTCTTGAGAGAGCGAACTCGGCATTTTTTTAATCGCTTGATCGATCGCATGAGAAGTTTCGCGGTTATGCGCGATCACCGTACTCGACATAAAATCTTTGCCGTAGGTGTTAATCTCCTCCGGAGAAAGACGCGTGTTGTAACCGATGTTAATAGTTTCGCGCGGTCCTGCGTAAAGCGACTTCCTCCCGTTAACGGACTTAAAGCTCGAACCCCAAGGAGTATCCTCACCTCTCTCGATTTTTACTTTAACCTCGTTATGGAACCCCTCATGCCTTACAATGCGCTGACGGAACACGAAATTGTCGTCGTTTTCGCGAAGCGCGATCACTCTGCCCTTTTGCTGGGATACCGATGTTCCAATGACCCGAGCTTCGCCCGAGTATCCGGCTGACGAAAAATTCGGATCATCCGGCTGCAAGTAAACTGTTGTTCCTTTCTTCTCCATTGCCTTTGCGTACATACCCAGCTGAGTCCGGCTATCCGGGACAACTCTGTTGATCGGCGCCTCGATCGAACCCTTGACTTCGCCAGCAGTACCCACGAGATCGCGGCTTACCGTACCATTCTCGGTCACGACGTTAGCCATGTCGTTATAGGGAACGGTCTTCGACCCCGCATCGATCGTCGTATTTTTACCCGTTCCGAAAAGACCGTCTTTACCGACCTTGGTCTCGATGTTGCTCGGGTTGACGTACATTTGCTTGCCGTCTTTACCAAGGGCTTCGGGAGAGGCTTGCTTGCGGGCCACGCCTTTGGTGACCGCACGGTTGATCCCATGCCCAATGACTTCGGTCGCGACCACGTTGATGATCGCGCCATTGATTTCTTCTTCGTGAGCTTTGACGACTGATTTCAGTTCTTTCTTGTCTTCGTCTGCTTCAACCCGGTTTTTTTCAAGAATGTAATCACCGAGGCCGGTGTATTTATCTTGTTTGTGAAGCGCGCTTGCCTTCTCTTTGTGCTCGGCGATCACGAAGCCCGCACTCACAGCACCAAAGATGCGGTTTGCAGCGATTCCGGCCGGGCCAGGAATCGCCGACATCGCGCCTCCACCCCAGACGACCCAACTTGGCGGGCTCATATCCCGTTTCTTAGCCGCTTGTTGCATCGGATAGCACATCGATCCCAAGAGCTGCGGATTTTTCGTGATGATGGATTGAACCGTGTTCGGCGCGGAATACATCATGAGCTCGGCTGCCTTCGAGTAATCCCACACTCCCTTATCGTCGGCAAAAAAGTTTTTATCAGATTGATTGACGTCAACCCAACCCGCGTAATCCTGGGTCTGTTTGATCATCTCTTTGACCGCATCGCGAATCATCACCTTCGGATCTGCGTTCTTGCCGCCCGCGCTCAGAGACGCGACGTATTTTTTGAATGCATCCGTGTGGAGAACAAACCCCACCTCTGTACCCATGTACTTTTGCTTAGCGGCTTCGATGGCTTTACCTGTCATTCCGGAAATAATACTCATTTGTGCGTTACGATTGAGCTGTTGCTTCGGAGCAGTAAGACCCGCATCCATATGCGCATCGATTTTCTCGTTTTGAAGCTCCTGCAAGACCATATGGTCGGCCGCGACCGACACCCCCGCTTCTTTCAACGCGGGTGCGAGCATTTTCAATACATCGTCTTCGCCCATGCGGTAGTGCCCCACATACGCCTTCTGCATGTCTTTGATCGCTCCTTGCCCGAAGCGTCCGAGTTCTTGTTCCTCGTATTCCGGAAGATTGCGAGTGAGATGCGCACTGGAAGTGAGGTGCTGCGCTTTTCCGAACATGTCGAGCGCTTTGCTCTCGATTCCGCGATAGTTATCTGAACCGCTCAAATCCGGCTCCCCTGAAAAAGAAAACCGTTGCGAAAAGTACAAATAGTTTCGAAGCGAGTTCTTGCGGTTCCCGTCCATCAACTCCTGATGCAATTGTTTCGCGCGTTTGATCGCTTCGAAACTGTACTCGTTGTCTTTGATGTCAAAACCGTATTTTTTACGAACGTACTCGTCGGTTTGCGCCGACGATTCGTGAGCGTCGATCCAGGCACGGGTTTTCTTTACGTGGGACTTCACGTTGTCGACCTTGGTTTGAAGTTCATTTTCTTGAGCCTTGCCGAACTGCTCCCGCATTTTCGGATCTTGATAGACGTTCTTCGTGCCTAAAAAATCAGAATGCGCCTGCACGCTGTTGTTGTAGACGAGGTTACGGATATTTTTTTCGTCGATACCAAGCATCATCGATGTGGGCATGTTCACCGCCGGATTGATTTTAACCTGGTCGGCGGCTTTGTGATCCTCGTACAAAATTGCAGTTTCGGGATCGAGCTCGGCGAGCGCGTCTTTTTTGTCGTTCGCACTGCAAACTCCGAGCGAGCTCTTGCCTTTGTTCGCCGCCGCGAGTTTGTTCAAGATCCCATCGGCTTTACGCTCGAGGATCGCTTGGCCCTTTGTGCACTTGTTCATCAGTGCATCGGCCTGTGCGAGTTCGATCAAGCTCAGTTGGAATTCCTTAAACGCGAGCGTCGCCGGATCGTTCGGATGAGTTTTAATCCAGGTGGTGGAATTCTTGATCCCCGAAAGCTCGTTCAACGTTTTGTAGAGTTGGTCAAGATCGGGATCGGTGAAATATTTTTTCTTCGCAACCGCAAGCTTTTGAGAAATTTGTTTCGAGGTGAGACCCTTATCTGCGGCTACTGGAGTTTGCGCGCGTGCGGGCACGATGAGGATTGCCCCCGCTGTTAGCAAAAAAAGCAGATGAAACCGCGCCAAGCCCATCACTGGCTTATCGGTTTAAATCACCGCATTTTATAGATTTTATTAAATGACGCGGATCTCAATAAAAATAAGCAGATATCTCTATTCGGCGCCCTTGAGTCCGAAAAGGTCCTGCTGATCAAGCGAATCTGTGACTCGCTGACAAATTACGTCAAAATCATGGCGATTGGCTACGAAATCCATCCCGTCGCTCTCAATCACCAACTTCTTGCCGATGCTGTAGTTACCAATCCAGTCGTCGTAATACCTGTTCAAGTTCGAAAGGTAATCTTCCGGCATGTCTTGCTCGTAGTCCCGACCGCGTTTTTTGATCTGCTCCTTCAAACGAGGAAGCGACTTACGCAGATAAATCATCAGATCTGGCGCCTGGAGAGGCTCGGTTACGACTTTATAAACCTCGAGGTAGTTGCGATAATCCCGATCTTCCATCAGGCCTTGTTCCCAAAGGTTACGGGCAAAGATGTTGGCATCTTCGTAAATCGTGCGGTCTTGAATTGCGCTACCACCCTCGTCCGTGATCTGCTGATGAGACTTGACTCGATGGGTCATAAAATAAATTTGAAGCGGAAAACTCCAACGCTTCATGTCGGTATAAAAGTCGGCCAAATACGGGTTATCACTCACTGACTCGAAATGAGCGTCCCACTTGAAGTGATCGGCCAACATTTGTGTAAGCGTTGTTTTACCCGTGCCGATATTTCCAGCAACGGCGATAAAAATTTTCTGGCTCCCCACTGACATTCAATCGGTTCTAGGACGACACCCCCATTTCTGTCCAGAGTTGAAGCCCAAAAAGGCTTATTTTCTTTAGTCGCGCAGCGCACATTCATTATGCGCGGTGCGCACATCTTGACTTATTGAGGCTCGGCGTTTAAAAATGCGCTCCGCTATCAGGAATTATAAGGGGAAGTAAATGAATCCAAAGACGGCTCTTCAACTCAAAAAAGAACTCGTAACTAAGCAAAAAGAACTGCTGAATCTTCAAAAATTGAATCAAAAACTCGAAGGTGAGCCCGAGTCTGAGCTTAAAGATATGGCCGATCGTTCGGACGCCGAAGAGGCGTGGTTTACCAAAGAACGCATGAGCCAGCATTGGAAACACGAACTCTCTCAAATCAATACCGCTCTTTATAAAATGGACCTCGGCTCTTTCGGAGTATGCGAAGAATGCGATTCCGATATCCCGGTGAAACGTCTTCGAGTTCGTCCGGACGCTGCACTCTGCTTGAACTGCCAAGAGTCGATGGAACGCGAACTCGGACCGACCCAGCGGATTATCCGCGCTCCAAGCCCCACCGCCGAATCGTTGCACTGATCGCTTTCGTCACGGATTAGTTGAAGCCGACTTTTCGGCCGGTTTATCCATGGGTTTTTCCGCATGTTTTTCTGCCGTGGCCGCAATGTACATCGTCTTTAGCTGATCGATCGAGTTGTTGCTGATCCAGTAGTACTGACCTTTGCGGTATTCGGATTCTTGCGTCTGATTGAACTTCTCGGGATCTTTGAAGAGTTCTTCTATTTGCGTTTTGACCTGAGCAATTTGATCTTTCGGCACCAGCCCGTTTTTCAGGAGCCAAACGCGAAGCTCCGCCCAGTTCGGATGGGATTTGAGAATCCCCTTCTGCATCGTTAGGATCTCGCTCGAGCGTTTTAGCGACTGAAGCGAATCGAAATACCAAATCGTCGGCAATTCGTGCTCGAAAATCCAGCTCTTTTGATTCAGTAGCGTGCGCTGCGCATCCCTCTCTTCCTCGTCATCGAGGGCGAGCCTCGCTGAAAACACACTCAACTCGTTTTGATTTGGATTGAGGTCGAGGCCGACTTTCAGTTGTTCGGCGGCGGCATCTTTCAGTCCGAGCTGAATATCGACTTGGACCAGACGACTGATGAGCAAAATATTTCCGGGCTCTTTGACGATCGCCTGATCGAGACGATCTTTAGCTTCGGCCCATTTTCGAATACTGATCAACCGAACGGCATCGAAGTAGAGATTCGAAGTTTCCTGACTAAAAAAAATGTTCGAAACGAGATCGAGTTGTTTTTTTGCAAGCTCGGCGTACTTGCTGTCGTCGAGCCAAGTGTTTAAAAGTTTTTGAGCCTCGGGTCGACGTTCCAGTTGGATGTAAGCCTTCGACAAAATCAGGTCATGATCAAAATTTTGACCCTCTTTAGGCTTCAAGAGGAGCACGAGTCCCGGCCAATCCTTTTGCTGCAAAAGGCTGTTCATCTCCGATGCATTCGAGGAGGTCATAAGGAGAGACTGCAAAAGAATAGCGGCTAAAATAACCATAGGTTACACTTAAATCTAGTGTGAAGATAAAACGCTTTGTTCGTCAAAGTCTGTTTTTAATGCTCCTCGCAATTTATGCCTCCGACACCGTGAAGGCGCAGGACCTTCCACCCATCGATACGCACCGCTTTACATCCACTCCAGTCGAAGTCAGCTCGTCCGGTCGCGTGTACAAATTTTCAATGAAGTCTGCCGACGTCCCGCGTGTCGGGAACATTGTCCTCATCCAGGAACAGAAAAAAGCGGCGATGGCTCTCCGGGTGATCAAAAGCGATCCGAATAAAATGGAATACATCGCCCGTCGGGTTCGCCGCTACGACGACCATCAGACCTTAATCGTGAATCGCAACTACGAAAGCGTGGAAAAAGTTGCGGATAAAATCAATACACCTCCGGTCGGGCAAGAACCGATTGACGGTGAGCCGCTCGCGCAAGCCGCGCTTGTTACCGAACCGGAGCCGGTCATTCAAGCGACACCCGAACCCACTCCAGTACCGAAATCGACTCCTCGCCTGGTCGTACGCCCAGTGATCAAGAAAGTCGTTCCCACTCCAACGCCGATCATCATCTATGCAACTCCGGCTCCAACACCTGAGCCAACACCTGAACCGGTAGCCGAGATTCAAGTCCCTAAAACCATAGAGCCGCCGCTCGAGGTCACTCAGCTCGATCAGCGTCTTGACGAGAGCACGACACCGCAAAATCACGAGAGCAACATCGAAGTGATTGACAAAGACAATACCGACGACGCGACTTCGCCTTACGAGATTAACGAGAGCAAGCGTTTCGATCCGTTCAAAAACATGATCTCGATCACGACCGGATCGTTCCGAAACGCCTCGAACTTTGTTTTGGGCGGCGAAATGTTCGGCGGATTCACCTTGGCCTACTCGCGCAAACTCCGCGACGACTGGCTCATCAGCAAGGTACCGGCGCCACAAGACGCGCTTTGGGTCGAGTTTGCTCTCGGATACTATCGCAAAGCCAACCTTACTAACGACGTGTACACCGTTGTTCCGCTTCACGCGGAACTCCGCTGGGAACTCAACTTCTCGAGTACGCTTGCCTTGGAACTTTATACCGGGCTCCAATACAACTGGATCATGAGCATGGATAACGTCGACCTGAACAACGTTGGTATGACCAATACCGTTCAAAACCTCAATGGTCCTCAAGTGACGGTCGGGTTAGGTTTGATCTTTAATGTCGGGCCACAATGGTATATTCGTAGCGATCTCGGATGGGACCGCTTAGTTCTCGGTCTAGGTGTGAGATGGTAATGAAACTTTTAATCCTCTTCGTAATTTCCGCTCCCATAGTTTGGTCGGCTTGCGGCGTAAAAAAGCCGCCGACTCCGATCTACACCACTTCGTCGTTTGAAGAACCGGCACGAGCACCAGACGTAACGCCGACTCCGAGCCCTAAAAAATGAACGATGTAAAAAAATTCGTTATCACTCCTCGCAAAGCATCCAAGGTCAAACACTCTTTGTTTGCAATCTGTCCCGGTGGTCTTGACGAAGTTCTCGAAAAAGAAATCATCTCATTGCCGGCAAAGGTCATTCATCGTTATCCGGGCGGCATCGAATTTGAGGGAACGCTCGAAACCGCGTACCTCGCCTGCTTGAGTCTCCGAACCGCTTCGCGCATACTCTTGAAACTTAAAGAGACGAAGAAAATTTTTAAGCCCGAAGAAATATATGACGCTGTCCGCGCGATCAACTGGACCGAGGTGTTCGACGTTGAATCGAACTTCGCGGTTTATTTTACGGAATCCAATTCCAAAGACCGCCGCGAACCAGCCAACGTTCAGTTTCTTGCTTTGAAAGCGAAGGACGCGATCGTCGATCGCTTCCGCGAAAAATTCGATAACCGTCCGAGCGTGAGCCGCGAAGACCCCGAGATCACCATCCGCTTGCACTGGCACGATCAGATCTTGAAAATTTACCTCGATCTCTCCGGTCAGAGTTTGCATGAGCGCGGTTACCGCTTAGGCACACTCGAAGCACCCATCAAAGAAAACCTGGCTGCGGCCCTGCTATTTCTCGCCGGTTGGCCGAAAGCGGCAGCTAAAAAAACAGCTTTTTTAGATCCATTTTGCGGCTCTGGAACGATTTTGATCGAAGCCGCGATGATCGCGACGAACACAGCTCCGGGTTTATACCGCCAGCGATTCGGATTTTATTCTTGGAAGAATCACGATGCCGATTTGTTCGATTCCGTTTTGGAAAAAGTCCGAGCGCGTCGGATTCTCGATCCCGAAAAACTGCCCTTGATGTTCGGTTCAGATCAAAACGAACAGGCGGTCGCGCTAGCCCAAAGCAACATCGAAAACGCGGGCCTTCAGGATTTTATTACACTAAGCACGGCGGCTTTCGAAAACACAGAAGCGGAACAACCCAATGGGGTGATCGTAACAAACCCGCCTTACGGAGTCCGCCTCAACGAATTTGATTTACTCCTCGAACTTTATAAAAAAATGGGCACGACTCTCAAGCATAAATACGTCGGCTGGCGGTGCGGCGTCATCAGCTCTGAGCTAAAACTGCTGCAGTCCATCGGACTTCGTCCACTAAAAAAATTTAATTTAAAAAATGGCGGACTCGACTCTTCTTTCTTTCTTTTTGATTTATATCGAGACGAAAAAGTGGCAAAATAGCCGTGAGCTTTAGCTCTCGCTAACACATCTATCAAAAACTGGAGAAACAGATGTCAACCCAAGGTCAAAATCCACGATTCAGTGCGATTCAAACTGTCATTTCACGCCGTCCAAAAACGGTAACAGCGCCGACGGACGAGCGTGGCAACACGCTTAAGATTTCCGACTTCTACGGAGTCAATACTTTCAGTCTCAAGCAAATGAAACAAAAGCTTCCGAACGATATTTACAAACGTCTCATCCAAACCACTCAGACGGGTAAAAAATTGGATCAAGACGTAGCGACTGCGGTTGCTCACGCGGTAAAAGAGTGGGCGCTTGAAAACGGTGTCACTCACTACTGTCACTGGTTCCAACCGCAAACCGGCGCAACCGCCGAGAAGCACGATGCGTTCATGACGATCGATGGTTCGGGCCAGCCGATCGAACGTTTCTCAGGCGCGCAGCTCATTCAATCCGAGCCAGACGCTTCAAGCTTCCCTTCGGGCGGGATGCGCACGACTTTCGAAGCGCGCGGTTACACCGCGTGGGACCCGACTTCTCCGATCTTCATCTCTGAATCTGGATCGATCAAAACCCTTTGTATTCCGTCGGTGTTCATCAGCTATCACGGTGACGCTCTCGACGAAAAAACCGGCGTTCTCCGCTCAAACGAAGCTCTCTCTGAACGCGCGGTAAAACTCCTCCATATTATCGGTGATACCGACGTAAAAGCGGTGACCACCAGCCTTGGGCCTGAGCAAGAGTATTTTTTGATCGATCGATCGCTCTACGCCCTCCGTCCGGACCTGATCATGTCGGGCCGTACGCTCGTTGGTGCCCGCCCTCCACGCGGTCAGCAACTTGAAGACCATTACTTCGGTTCAATCCCGGCACGCGTTCTCGCGTTCATGACTGAAGTCGAGCAAGAGCTCTTTAAACTTGGTGTTCCCGCAAAAACTCGCCACAACGAAGTGGCGCCAATGCAGTTCGAACTTGCTCCGATTTACGAAGAGGCTAACGTCGCGATCGACCACAACCACGTGACGATGGAGACCATGCGCCAAGTGGCCAAGAAGCACGACTTCGAAGTTCTCTTCCACGAAAAACCGTTCGCGGGCGTGAACGGATCAGGCAAGCACAACAACTGGTCAATGTCGGTTTCTCAAGGTGGTGCCGAGATAGAAGGAATGAACCTTCTCGATCCAGGCAAAACTCCACACCAGAATTTGCGTTTCTTGTTGTTCTTATCGGCAACTCTCAAGGGCGTAAACAAGCACGCGGGTCTTCTCCGCGCGGCGATCGCTTCTTCAGGTAACGATCACCGCCTGGGCGCGAACGAGGCGCCTCCTGCGATCATCTCCGTGTTCTTGGGCAACATGCTCGACAATATGTTGAATGAGATTGAAAAAGACGCGCACAAAAACTTGAATTATACCGAGGCAGTCATCGCTCTCGGCGTAAGCAAGCTTCCAACAATCATGAAAGACAACACTGACCGTAACCGGACCTCTCCGTTTGCCTTCACGGGCAACAAGTTCGAGTTCCGCGCGGTAGGTGCTTCTGCTTCATGCGCTCTGCCTATCACTTTCTTGAACGCAGCAGTTGCTGACGGCATTCAAGAAGTGACGGCACTGCTCGAAGCCAGTCTCAAGACCACCAAGGTTAAAGAAGAAGCTATTTTCGCGGTCGTGAAAGACGTCATTAAAGAGTCGAAGCAAGTTCGCTTCGAAGGTAACGGTTACTCAGGTGAATGGGTAAGTGAAGCCGACAAGCGCAGTCTTCCCCACCTGAAGACGACTCCGGACGCGCTCCATCAAATTGTTTCTGAAAAATCGATCAAGCTTCTCACGGGCTTGGGCGTGTTCTCTGAAAACGAGATCAAGTCTCGTTTTCACGTTCGTATCGAGATCTACAACAAAAAAGTCTTGATTGAAGCCGAAACCATGAAGTCGATCGTTGAGACCATCGTTCTTCCAGCTGCATATCAATACATGGGCACACTTGCGAGCGGCATCGCAGCTTCTAAAGAAGCGGGCGTTGCGGCTCCGAGCGAGTCGTTGATCGCTCTCAATAAAACTCTCGCTACCGCTCAAACCGAGCTCACCAAACTCGGCCGCACGATCGAGCAAGTTTACGCGATCGAAGACGAAGAGAAGCGTGCTGCGAAAATTGCAGTCGACCTCAAAGGCGCAATGGAGTCTCTCCGCGAGCAAGCCGACACTCTCGAAGGACAAGTCGCCGATCACTTCTGGCCTTTGCCGAAGTATCGCGAAATGCTGTTTTTGAGCTGATCGCCAAAACAAAATTGATTAACAGTAACTAATCTTTTACGATCCCGTTTTTACAACGCTTGTACTCGATATCTTTGAGTAGCTGCCGATAGTTGTCGACTTGATCGCGAGTTTCTTCGAGGCGCTTATGATACAGGTGCCACTGAACCGCATAGCCGATCTGGCCGTCGATCTTAACGCCGGAGTTCCGGACCCGCACGAAGAGATCGCCGTCTTCACCCCAGTAGGATTTAAAGTTTTCGTTGTATCCGTTCACGTCGTGCATGATTTTGGTCGTAATCGAATAATTCGATCCGAGCAGATCATACACTCGATCGCGCCTGAGAAAATGCGTGAGCCAACGAGGAGTATTCAAACGTACCGAACGCAAAACGTTCTGGGTCTGGCCTTTCAAAGCGCTAAATACTAACTCACCGGATAAACCGTGATTGAACTCAAGGACGTTCTCCGGCGTGATCTTAGCCGTGAGCTCCGGGCTCAAATCCACCCGGCGTCCCATAAACAGGAACGGAGCGAAGTAAACTCGCTCGTGCGCGCGGTAATGATCTTCGACGAATCGGTAGTGCACTATAACGTCGTGGTCGACACAGATGATGATCGTGTGCTTTTCTGGCGTGATATCGGCAAAAACCTTATTGTTGATCTTCGCTTTTTGATAGCCGTTGTCCGGCTGCCAGTAATGATAAATTTGAAACGAGCATTCTTTCTTCAACCGCGCTACCAGGTCACGAGTCTCGTCCTTAGAGCCATCGTCGGCGATAAAGACTTCAAAGTCGGTGTAGGTTTGATTCTGGAACGAACGAACACACAACTCGAGGCTTTTAGGATTGTTGTAAGTCGTAATGACGACGGCGACGCTCATTGCCTTTCGATTGTAACATCATCGTAATAAAAATTCAGAATCTGATCGTAGGTCCAACCCAATTGTTTATCGTGCTCCATCGCCCCAATTTGGGCCATTCCGACGCCGTGCCCATAGCCTCTGCCGTTAAATTTATAAGTTGTGCCCGTTACCGCGATATCAAACAACGTGCTTCGAAGTTTAGTCTGATAACGGAAGTCGGGGCCTGAGACGGTATAGACCTTTTTAGTCGCTGCCGTCACTGCAAGTTTAACTGCCCGACCGCTCTCGGATTTTTCGCTGACCTTGATTGAAGATATTTTTACCCCGTGAGGAAGCAAAGTTCCCACCAATTTTGATTGGAGAGTGGCGATCGTAAACGAGGCAGTCCACGCGGTGGGTTTGTTCAAGGTTGCAAGGTTATACATTTCTTTCTTGGCGATACAGTACGGAAGTTCAGTATCGAAATAGTTTTTTGCCGACTCGGTGTATCCGCCCGCATCCGCCGAGAAGTAAGCCTTGATCGGCTTACCCGCGAACTTCATGATCAGCCCTGCCGTTGCATCCGATGCCGCATCGGTATCCGCTTTGCGGCTCGAAATACCCGAATACGCTTGATATGAAACCGTGTCATCCATGTCATAGTTGGCAGGCTTCACGCGCGCCGCTTTCACGCTCCACCAAGCATAGGTGCGAGCTGCGATCGCTTGAGCCTTCAAAACTTCAGCAGGCCATCCGGATGGAACTTCGGACGGAATCACGCCCTTCAAATAGGTATCGGGATCGACGATGTTTACGATTTGAACTGTACCCTTCTGGACATACGCGACAAAATCTCCGCTGTATTCAAAGCTAGTCAGCGGCTTCGCACGGTTGACTTTAAAAGGAGCCGGACACGAGTAATAGAATGTATCTACATCGCTTGCCGCAAGTTTCATCTCTTTATGGAACTTAGAGAGCTTCGCAGAAGACAACGAAATTTCAGAGAGACTTGTGATCTTATCGCCGCTCTTGACCCAATTATCGTCTGCGTCTAACAGCGCCGCATAAACATCACAAGGTTGGGACGACGTAATCTTAACCGACGCAGCCGAAGCTTCGCGACCTTGCGGTATCGAGTACGCCCCCATGTGTGGAAATACCAAAACCCGAAACTGAACGATATTTTGAAATGGAACCGTGCCGAACCTTGCATCAGGTAAGTTGAACACCGGTTCGTAAACCATGGCCTGAGCGTTCCCCAAAAATAACAGAACTCCTAAAAGCAACATGCGCTATCCCCCCGCAAATTAGCGTCAAGATAGCGCATGCTGTTTGAAGACTCAAGAACTTGAACGCTTAATATCTAATCTTAGGCGTCGGGGTATGCTGTGTTTCTTCGATATATTCGAGTAGACCGGGACGGTTGGCTTGATAGTAGTTCGCCACGGTTGAGTAGTCCGGCCACTTGGTGCCGGAGAGCTCGATCGTAAGCTGGATATCTTTGTGCCAGTAGTAACTCCAATCTTGCATCCCGCCGTCGACTTCGTACCAATCATAGCCGTTGGTGATACCGTTTTTGAACTCGGTCGAGTTCCAAAGATAAGGGACCACACGAGTGTAATTCAAACTGATCTGTTGGAGGTAGCTATCCAATGGGTGGCGTTTTTGATCGGTATCCCAAGGATAATTTACAACCTCAGATCCGCCGTGGAAATTAGCCGACAATTTGAAATTGTGTTGAGCTTGGAACTTCATGACGGCTTGGATTTCGGGTTCGCGATTGTGCCAGTCGTTGACGTTGTCTGACGTGGTGAAATCCGGGAACGAGCGGTTCAAATCCACGCCGTGGGCGTTGTAGCGTACTTTGTGAGTCGCTCCATCTGGGTTCATCGACGGAAGGATGTAAACTTGGGTGTTGTCCAGGATCTGGGTGATGCGTTGATCTTTACCGTAATTTGACGCCAAGTCTTCGATCAACTTGATCATCAACTCGCGGCCGACAATCTCGTCGCCGTGCATGTTGGCGATGAACTTAAATTCAGGGCGTGCAGCCAATGCGCGACCTTTCGTTGCGGGGGCGGTGATACGGGCGAACATCAGCGATCGGCCTTCGACCGATTTGCCGATTTCGATAAGAGTGATCAGACTCGGATATTGCTTCTGTAGGTCCTGTTCTTTTTTGACCGTGTCTTCGGCAGACGGATAGTTGTCGAGCAGACGCTTCGTCGCGAGAGGCTCGACATTTACGAATTTAATTTTATATTTGGTCAAAAAAGCCTGAAGGCCGTTCGGACCGTAAACTTCGTAGCCCAAATGGGTCGGGTGATCGACGATCAACTCCGGATGTTTCGACAAAGCTCTCAAATAGCGGTGAGCCGGATCGATGACTTTCACTTCTTGCGTATAATGGAAGCCGGCTTGAGCTGACATTCCAAACATGACGGAAAACAGGATTAATGTTTTAGTCATTTTTTCTTTCCCCCTTTTTTAGGTGCACTTTGCACCCGTTTTTTAATAAAAAATTCTTCGATGTCTTTTGAAACCGGAATCGAAGCGTCCGTGGCTAGTTTACGCAACTTCAAAAGCGTATTGTGCGGCCAACGTTTTTGGGATGCATTGACCAACCAAAGCGGGATCGCCCCTTTCGGATCGACAGCGGCTTCGATGACCATTTTTGTTCCTTGTGATTCGGGTAATTCCTTCATATAGAAGTATGAATTCAAAATAGCTCCTCGTACAACCCCATCGTGTTCCGGTTCCTTAGCGTTTGGCTCGGACTTCATTTTGATGAGCATGACAGGCGGGTCAGTTTGCACCTGTACGTTGACTCGATAAACGAAGTCGCGGTCTTGAAACGGCCAAGGCACATCGGTCTTGTTGTAGTTGACGCTCTCGAATTTCGAGATTTGCTCCACGATGTGCGCATCTTGAAGTGCATCCACCCATTCCTTTTGGAGGCCTGGAGTATTTAGGATTGTCGCGATCTTCACCAATTTCGCGGGAATGATCGTCTCACCGCGGAAAGCCACAATGTCTCCGTAAGGATTTTTTCCATCGTCGCGACGTTGATAAGCTTGGATACCTTCTTGATCGGATATTTTTTTCCAGTCGTCTTCGTTGAGTTCAAAGCTTACTTCATCGCTATCAAAAACGGATCTCGTGCGCGGAGCGACGTCGGTCTTGGCCGATTGTGTTTCGGCTGACGTGGCGGTCGGCAGCGCTCGAAGTAGAGCCTCGTCGGGCTCATCCTTCATCATCGGATGCGTACACGCAGAAATTAAAAATGCGATAATGAGCGCATTTGCGCGAAATGCCATATCCTAGAAGTATTGCGAATATGACAGTTATTGTCGAGCCTTACAGATGAAAAAGAACCGAATCACCTCTGCATCGTCAGCGGCTAGACCTTCTCGAAGCAGCCGCTTGAACGGAAATTTAAGGCGCCGCTTGAGTCTTGGCCAGGAAGCGCAGTCCAGATTCATTCCAACGATGAGGGAACTTGAGTGCTGTTCTTCGCTCAAAAGTAGAACACCTGAGCTTTTTACAAAAGCATCAAGACCCGGTTCTTCAATTCTCGAAATATCTTGGCGGATAGCGGCAGAAACGAGTCCAAACTCATGCCAAATGTCCTTTTCTTGAAGCCAGTACCCAAATTTCGAATCGGAATGTGCTGTCTGATAGATGCGGAGGCCGGCGAGATCGAGCTCACCGATTTGAATCGCGCTCACGCGCACGAGACTCACCAACATCAAACAGATCCACGCAAACGCCATCCACTTACGCTGGATAAAGAGCATGTTCCAGAGAATGAGATTGACAACGACTAAGACCGCGATTTCAATTCCGAGCCATCCACCTTGCGCGAGACGGATCATCGCCGCGGCGATCGCAATAGTCAGCACACCCATGTATCCGCCGAGGAGCAACCTGACTCTATTAAGCACGGCGGACTGAGACTCGATCTCGGCGATCACACTTGCAAGCCAAGCAAAGAGCGGAGTTAATATATAGAGGTAGGTGTTGACCCGATACGGGAAGAAAGTAAAAAACACTGCGGGGATGAGTGCATACGCGATGATAAAATTTTTGCGTTCGCGCCAGCGTGCCCGAACTTGCGCTGAAAACGCGGCTAGAATCAAAATCGGAAACCAAGGATAGAGAGAATAAAGAAATTCCCCCCACAATCCCCACGGCGTACCTTGCGAGGTTTGCATCTTCCCTAGGTTCTCGCGTTCGAAGAATACGGCTTTCATCGTGTCCCATTGAGTATTTGCGGCAAGTCCGTACCAAAGAACGCCGATCGCGATGCCCATCGCGAGCGCCGCAAAGTGCGCCGGTTTCGGACGGCGTTTTTCCAAAAACATTTCGAGTGCGACACTCATTACCCAAAGCGCGGGATAGAGCGGGCCCTTGACCCAGGCCATCACGCCGACGATAGCGAAAGCCCTCCAAATGTGTATTTGCTTCCACGCAAGCCAAGCCCACACATAAAAAAGAACGATCCAAATTTCCATCTGGGCCGTCGTTCCATAAGTCATCGTGCCCAAGCACGCTGCAAATAAAACTCCCGCGAGACCGCTCGGAGATTTAAAAAGACGGTTCACCAAGTAAGCGGATCCGAGGAGTGCGAGTACCGAAGGAACGAGCGCGCCAAACAAACTAAATCCAAAAACGTTCCATCCGATGAGCGTCGCCCAATATTGAAGTGGAGGCTTCAAGAAATTCGGGGTGTCGAACAGATACGGAATGATCCACTCCGCCCGCTCACGCATCTCGAGCGCAACCGAGAGATACACCTTTTGATCGCCGGTAAGCGGAATACTCATCGCCCAGAGTCCGGCGAGATAAGCGATTAAAATGAGTCCGTAAGTTTTGAAGGACTGGGCCATCATAGCGGATACTCTACCGGGTCGGTAGAGTTCGGGCCACCAAAGAAATTCTCTCCAAAGCAGTAAAGGGCTGGTTCTTCGCTTGAAGCAACGCAGGTGTGCCGCTCGCCCGCGCTGATCCGGCTGATCTTATGCAGCGACTCTTTTGCAAACGTAAGCTTCATCGCCCGAGGCGCCTCTCGCACGGTTTTCAAGCCGAGCTGGCCGAACTCGTTCGAGCCCCAGCAGAAAACCCGACCTTCCTCATCGAGGGCGCAGGAATGTTTTTTCCCGCCACTGAGAGTAAGAATCTTACGCAAAGGACGCCCATCGAAGTCCTGAAGCGGGAGAAGGTCGATCTTCTCGGCTCCGACGCTGGCTGCGGTCGAGCAAAACACATTGCGATCGACACCATGAACCCCGCAAATTTGATCTTCGCTCATCCCAATTTGAATGAAGTCGGCAGTCGGCTTGCCGTTCATCGTGATCTGCCGAGCATTCAGCCAGTGAGCGTTCTTCCATTGGCCCCAGCACCAGATCGCGCCGTTCTCCTGCTTGAGCGCGCAGTTCCAGTCTTCTTTCGTTTTAACCTGCCAAACGTCTTTTAGGATCGCTTTCTTTTCGTCGTGAACGGTCGCGAATTTCACCGATTGAGTATCGCCACCGCCCAACTGTCCCTTCGATCCGTCGCCCAGGCACTCGACGGTTTGCTCTGCCGTGATCACGCAAAGGTGGGTTCGTCCGACGGATACACCAAGCGCGCCTTTAAACGGTGCCATTCCCCGGCGCATTTCTTCGGGCACAAAGCTATTGTTTTCGTACTTTTGGTTTAAGTTATCGATCTCGCGATCGCCAAAGCAGGCAACCGACTGCGAGTCGCCATACACCATGCAAGTGCGCATGCCGAAGGTATCGATGGCGTTGACTTTGGTAATCGGTTTAAAGTCGGCGGCGATCACCGCACCCGAAACGAATTTAGATCCGAGTTGACCGTAATCGTTGATCCCGAAACAATAGACTTTGGAGCCGCTGTCGACAATACAGGTGTGGTCAAACCCGACGCTGATCGTGACCGCGCCACCGAGCATCTCACCGTTGGCATCCAGTACTCGCACCGGGTAAGGAGAAAGCACTTTCTCGCTTCCTAAAATTCCGTGCGCTCCATTACCCCAACAAAATACTTCGTCGCGTGAAGAGATGATACAGGTTCGATCAGGACCCACGGAGACTTCGCGTACACCCTTAAGGGTGAGATTGTTTGATCCAAGCGCCACTTGCTCCGGAAGCCCTCGGACCGAGGTGTTGCCCAATTGTCCGAAACGGTTATCGCCCCAGCAGTACAAAGTTTTTTCGTCCCGATGTAACGCACAAGCGTGGGTCTCGCCCACGGCAAGCGCATCTACTTTTGTGATCGGCTGTTCTTGCGGATAAGTCACTTTTACCGCGGTTGCCTTAGTCACACCCGGCAAATTTAAAAGCGCACCGAGTTGGTTCAAATCGTTTCGACCCCAGCAATAAACTTGAGCGCCTTTGCTGAGTGCACAACCGAAGCCGCGGCCTAAACCCACTTGCTTGATGTTACTCAAAGTACCGATGCTGCCGGCAAGGTCGATTTTTTCCGGGATCCAGTTCATTTTGCGGGTCGACCCGTAGCGCTCGCCGAAGCAGTACACCGCGAAATCATCTTTCGCGATGATGCAAGTCGAGTTCGCGCCGGCAAAAATCTCGTGAATGCCTTGAAACGCTTTTTGATTTCGTTCATTTTCGAAAACCGTCTTCACGCCAAACCTGGTCTGTTCCGGGTTACCCGCCTGGCCGTAGCTGTTGTCGCCCCAACAAATCGCTCGACCGCCTTTTAGAATCGCGCACGCATGATCGTCACCCACCGCGAGCTGTTTGGCATCGATGACAGGTTCTTTTTTATTGCCTTCGTTGTCCATGAGCTGAACCGGCTCGGTTGTTGCCGCTCCTCCATCCGGAAGCGTCGCCACTCCGAGCTGCCCTTTGTCGTTTCGACCAAAGCAAAAAACTTCGCCCTTATCGCCGACGATGGCGCAGGTAAATCCCTTGCCGGCCGCCAATTGCTTTACATCTTTGAGAGCGGTGACGGGGGCGCCGTAGAATCGCCCCAAATCGCCTTTATCACCCGAACCCAAGCAGCGTACGGATTTGTCACCCAGGATACTGCAGGTGACTCTGTTACCTGATTTAATTTCGTCGATTTCAAACGCAGAAGTCGAGAGCGAGCTCGCGCCGTTGAATAAAACGGAGAACAGGGTCCGGACTTCCGAACAACCCGTGAGGGTGATCGCACCAGCAAACCAAAGCGGGTAAAGCCACTTTCGATTTCGCCTTAGCGGTGCCATTTCCTTTTCAAAGCATTAAACGCCTGGTTGATCATCGGCGGTAGGTCTTGAAAGAAATCGCCGTCCCGAAAATTTAAACTTTCCGGGAAATCACCGGTTTTAGAAATATCGGTAAAAAAGTTCCGTAAGCGGATCATCGGGCCCGCCATCTTGTGAGACAAGAGCAAGGTTGCGATCCCCGTCGTGACGACACCCACGACGAGACCCACTCCCATGTAGATTAGGAGCGTGTGGAGTTGCTGCGTGAGAAGCTGCGAGAACAAGTTCTGGGCCGGAATACGAGTCTGACGGACGAGTTCCTCAAGGTAGATGTGACTTCTCACCACAAGGAGCGCGGTCAGGATAAAAAGAACGATCGTCACGATCGAGTTCAAAACAATAAGCGTTAGCTGGAATTTGGGATAAACGAGATACTTGCGTTTGTACCAAGGCGGGCGGCGGCGAAGGGATGCGCCTGCGAGCGGCGGTTCCGGCACCTGAGGCGCACGCAACTGACTTTGACCCGGAGACAAAGGACCGGTTGCGCTACCAGGAGGACCTCCTGGACGTGACCGATTCATGGGCGACTGCGGCTTCGGCATCGGCCTTTGCGGCGGCTTCGTCATGTGTTGGAGTCTTGGTTATTGAGTGAGATTTCTTGTACTTCGTTGTTAATTGGACCGGCTGTATCGTCGCTTGCGTCGATGATCGAGGAGTCACGAGCAAGCTCGGTAATCTTTGCGGCACGCAAACGGGTCTCGGCTTCTTTCGCGACTTTTTTGAGATCGGATTTTTGAGAACGAAGCATATCGAGGATCAGCGTCAGGTCTTCTTTGTTCTGAGACGCTTCCGCCGCGTTCAGAACGTTCTGAATGTTGCTGATATCGGCTTCCTTGATATCGATCAATTCTTGGATCGAATCGTTAGTTTCGATTTCTTTGAGTTCCTGTTCGAGGTTGTTTTCGTGGTGGCGGGTCACGCGCTCCTCGATCAAGCTGATCTTCTCCGAGAGTTTTCCGACGTTGTCCAGGATCGAGCGCATCTCGCCGCGAAGGAGTTTGAACTCTGAACGGTGGTTTTGAACTTGCTGGAGAACATCGCGAGACAACTCTTCGGAGTTGTTGGTCTGAGCATGCACTTCGATGAGCTTCTGACCGACTTCGGCCGAGTCTCTCTCGATACGGCCGAGGTCCGAACGGTTCAAGTCCGAATTTTTATGGATGCCGCTGACCATCGCCTTCATTTGATCCATGTCGTTCAGCATCTCGTTTTGCTTGGAGTTCAGGACGTCGATGACCGACAGGGATTTTAGGCGGTTTTCGATCTGGCGTTCCATGCGGTCACAGAACGCGGCAACGCTTCCCAGAATCTTTTCTTGGAAAAACACGTGGTCCGCTTTGCGTTGTTCGTTAACACGGACTTCGATATCGCGTGAGTGAGCGCCGATCTCTTCCACCGCTTGCTGACAGCGTTGGCTTTGCTGATAGATCCCGCGCATCGTACTCTGGAGAATTTCAAACGCGCCTTTGATCGACTTCTCGAGTTCTTGAATTACGGGCTGGAGGGACTTCTGTACCTCCACCGCGACGAACTGGGTGTTGATCTGATTCGGGCGGGCGGTCTTCTCGGCTTCGTCGAGCTTGGCAAGCAGGTGCCGGTTCTGAACTTTCAGGGCGCTGACTTCCTGCTCCTTGACCCACACGCGTTGTTCAAGGTTTGACAGCGATTGGCTCGCCTGCAAATTTTTTTCGGAATTCGAATTCGACTGCAACTGACTCATTGAACCGGTCCCTCCATAGACGTAAGTTCGCCACACTAATATCTTTTCATACATCACGAATCGAGTCAAAATGAGTTCATGGTCTTCTTGGCACTCGTCATGTTTTTGACGGACTCCGTCCACGCGGCAAAAAAGATTGAAGTTCCTCCGTGCCCGGAAAATACACAGCGCGTGTTTCATCCCAGCAGCAATCAACCGCTCTGGACGGGATGTGTGGATAAGGCCGGGTTATATCAAGGTCTCCTTATTCAATTCTCGAACCAAACCGAGATCATCCGCATCGCGAACGTAAAAAACTCGCGGCGTAACGGTAAAGAGATCCGGGCCGGCGCGGTCGGCACTTACGAGGAACGACATTATTCTGACGGTCATCTGCAAGGAGTCTCGTTTCTTTTTAAAAACACCGCTCAACTGCATCAGTTGCTTCCAAAGCCTTTGACCGCGGCCGATTGGCTCGCGTTTCGGCAATATGGCGATCAATCTCTCTTTAAAACCTGGACCAAGACTGAGCCTTATTCGATGATCACTTACGACAACGGCCGGCTCGCAAGATTTCAGGCCACTCGTACCGTTGAAAACAAAAAAACCCACAAAGACGAGATCGTCTCGACGGATTGGCATTTTCGAGTCGCTCCCGACGGCCGGACGATGGCGATCGATCATCCCGAGATGAAGAAATTGTTTTTCGTCGATCCGGAGGTGCTTTGGCACCTCTCGCCCGCGGACCTCAAAAACGCCTTGGTTCCCGGCTTCGGAAGTTGTAAGCAATACGATGGACCGATCGGAAGGTTCGGCAGGCACTATGATCACTTACTCTACAAACGCGAGAGCAGCGAGACCAAACACGTCGCTAAGTTGAAAGAAATCCAAAATCGGTTTTTTGAATTTTGCGTGCCTGCGGATATTCGCGAAAACATGGGTACCCTCGAATGTCCGCCACAAATGCCCTCGCCGCGCGCGCCGACACTTTGTACTTTACCTCTCTCGGATCAGGTCAAAATTCCTTACCAACCGAAGTTTTTTAAATTCGAGTTCACTCTGAAAAAACCTCCTGGCGAGTTCCAAAAGCTACTCGAGGATCACGGACTCATAAAATTTATAAGTGATTACGACCGCGTTACCGAGACGTTGGATTTGGGTGGCCACAATAAAAACGAAGATAAAATCATGGTCAAGAAAACCGCTCGCGGAGTTCGTTGGAAACCTTACAACGTCAACGCCACCAAGAAACTCGACGATGAAAAAGACTGGTGGGACTGGCAAGGCATCCCCGGCTATTAGTCTTTCAAACGCGGAAAATAACGTGGGCTCGAAACCGTTTTTCACACAATTTCGAGCCCATCTCTGAGGAGGTGGTGGGTACAGCATTTTTGCTCTGACCCCCATTAGGCGAAAGAGCAACTTGGATCGGATACGCTTAACCCCAAACGCATCCGAAGACTTTTTTAGGCGGCCTTATATGTTTTTTGGCGCTCAGTGTAAGCTTCAAAGTGACCCCATTTCTTTTCGAAATCGCCGACTTTTTTGCCTTCTTTAGTGATCAGACCAAATTTGAACCATTCATAGTGATTGGCGCAAAAAGTAAAGCGCGATTGAGTTTGTTTACAACCCTCGCACTTGCAGTGTTCAGTTCCACCGCCTTCTTCTTTCTTTGGTTTGTTACCCATAGATGTGACCTCCCATACATAGAACGTATCGGCTTTTTTCTTAAATACTAGAGTAAATAAGTAAAGAATTAAGATAAACATGTGATATTTTTGACGTTTTATTAATAATTTCTGCAAACTCAGACCGGATATGTTCTCCTATTAGATGTGGCGACATCGGGAGAAAACACAAAACAATGGGTGGTACATAAATTCGGGGGAACGAGCGTTTTAAATGCCGATCGATACCGCGAAGCCGTGCGTATTCTCGCTCACGAACGTACCCTGAAACCTCGTTTCCGGCAGGCCATCGTTGTTTCCGCCATGAAAGGCGTGACCGACGACTTGATCGACATCACTAAGAGAGCCGCCGCCCAAGACGATTCTTATCTTAAAGTTTTCGAGGCTATCAAGAAGCGACACCACGATACGATTGCCGCGCTTGGGGTGAACGACCTTGCACCTGCCTTGAATCGTGACTTCGACGCTCTCGCGGAAGTGCTTCGCGGACTACGAATCACCAAAACCGCTTCCGAACGCAATATCGAATTCGTCTCGGGTCACGGCGAGGTTTGGTCGGCGCAAATCATCGGTGCATTTCTGAATAAGCAAGGAACGCCAGCTCACTATATCGACGCTCGCGAAGTAATCTTGGTCAAACCACACGAAAAAACCGTAAGTGTGCAATGGCCGGGGTCACAGAAAAAAATGAACGCTCTACTCGCGCACGTTCCAGCGGACGCCGTTCTTGCGGTTACCGGATTCGTCGCCTCCACCGCAGACGGTATTGCCACAACTTTAAAACGTAACGGTAGTGATTTTTCCGCTTCGATCTTCGGCGCGCTTCTCGACGCCGTTGAAATTATTATTTGGACTGACGTCGACGGTGTGCTCTCGGCGGATCCACGCTTAGTGCCCGAAGCAAAAATTTTAAGCGAAATGACCTATCACGAAATGACCGAGCTTGCGAACTTCGGTGCAAAGGTCGTTCATCCTGCAACCATGGAACCGGCCGTCCGTAAAAACATTCCAGTATGGGTTCGCAATACTTTCAATCCCTCGTGCGCAGGCACCAAAATTCACGCTGACGCAAAATCTTCCGAAATCATTAAAGGTATCTCAGCTATCGACAAGATCGCGCTCCTCAACGTCGAGGGCAGCGGTATGGTCGGCATCACCGGCGTCGCCGAAAGACTCTTTGGTGCGATTCGCTCAGTCGGAGTATCGGCCATCATGATTTCTCAAGCAAGTTCGGAACACTCGATCTGTCTCGCCGTTTCGGACGAGCAAGCGTCACACGCCAAAGAAGCGATCGAAAAAGTGTTTCATTCCGAAATTCGCGACGGGCATGTTAATCCTGTTGAAGTCGTTCCGCACATGAGTATTCTCGCCGCAGTCGGCGACAATATGGCAAAACACCCAGGCGTTGCCGGACGATTTTTCTCAGCCCTAGGTCGGGCGGGTGTAAATATTTTCGCAATCGCACAAGGCTCGTCGGAACGTAACATCTCTGCGGTGGTTGCCGGTGACGCAACCAAGCTTGCGCTCAAAGCAGTGCACTCTTCGTTTTATCTCTCATCCCGCACAACCGCCATTGCGGTCATCGGTACCGGCCTTGTCGGTAAAGAATTTATAAAACAACTTCAAGGCGAAGCCACCCGCCTGAATGCGGCAGGAATCGATCTAAAAATCATCGCAACGACAAACTCAAAAGAAATGACGATCAACGGAAAAAGCGAACCACTTGATCTGGACAAACTCGTTGTTGGGTTAGAAAGCGGCGGTTATCCGCAATCGGTGATTATCGATCTCACCGCCAGTGATTCAATTCCAAAAAATTATTCGAAGTGGCTTAAGCGAGGGATTCACGTCGTTGCGGCAAATAAAAAAGCGAATTCAGACTCGATGAGTGTTTATCATGAGCTCCGATCCTCGGCAGCTGAGCTTGGAAGAAAATTTCTTTACTCCACAAACGTCTGTGCGGGCCTACCGGTTATTCGTACCATCGCTGATCTCGTTCGCACCGGCGACAAACTGATTCAGCTCGAAGGGGTTTTGAGCGGGACTCTCTCTTATCTTTTCAATCATTACGACGGATCGAAACCTTTCTCGGCACTCTTGGCCGATGCCAAAGCAAAAGGTTTAACCGAGCCCGATCCGAAGCAAGATCTCTGTGGTGCCGATGTCGCACGCAAGCTCGTGATTCTTGCACGCGAGGCTGGAGCTAAAATCGAGCTAAAAAACGTCGTGGTTCAAGATCTCAGTACCTTGAGCGATGATGAAGTTGCGAAACTTTTTACCGAAGCCAAGAAACAAGACAAGGTCCTCCGCTACGTTGGTCGCATCGACTCAAAGGGAGCTGTGACCGTCTCTCTCGGATCTTACCCATGTTCGCACCCGTTTGCTGGCCTTCAAGAGTCGGACAACATGGTTACCATGACAACCGAGCGCTACAAAGTACGTCCACTCGTGATTCAAGGCCCAGGTGCAGGTGCGGAGGTCACTGCGGGAGGAGTCTTCGCGGACGTTCTCCGCATTGTGTACGAAGCGGAGCGCCAGACATGAAGTCTAAGTCGGTTACCGTCTTCGCTCCAGCGACCGTTGCTAACGTGGCCACCGGATTTGATATCTTAGGTTTCGCAATCGACGCGATCGGCGACAAGATCACCGCCTCTGTGACAAACGAAACGGGCGTTACGATTGAGATTGCCGGTACCGACGCGCCCATCTCCATAGATCCCACCAAAAACACCGCCGGCGCTCCGGTTTTAAAACTTCTCGTCGCCAAGAACCTCAAGAATGGTGTTCACCTTAAAATTCAAAAAGGCATTCCGCTTGGTTCGGGCATGGGCGGATCGGCGGCATCAGCCGTCGGTGGAATTGTCGCAGCGGCAAAGGTTTTGAAAGTAAAACTGAGCCAAGAAGAACTTCTTCAATATGCGCTCGAAGGCGAAGCGATCGCCAGTGGCGCCAAGCATTCCGACAACGTCGCGCCCTGCTTATACGGCGGACTCACGCTGACTAAACCTGGTGATCAACCGGACGTGATCCGCTTACCGTTTCCAAAAAATATTTTTTGTACGGTCGTTCATCCCGCGATGGAGTTAAAAACTTCCGTGGCTCGCCAAGTATTAAGCCGTGAAATCACATTACAGCAGCACACGCAGCAAACCGCTCGTCTCGCCGCCCTCGTGGCTGGAATGTGCGATTCCAACTCCGAATGGATCAAACGCGGACTCGAAGACGTACTCTTCGAACCTCAACGCGCAAGTCTAATACCGGGTTTCGCCGCGGTCAAAGCGGCCGCACTAAAAGCGGGTGCGCTTGGCTCATCAATCTCGGGCGCTGGTCCCAGCGTATTTGCATTTAGTAAAAACAAAGCTACGGCCGAAAAAGTCCGCCGAGCGATGATCAAGGCTTTTACCGAAGCTGGAATGCACTCCCAAGGTTGGGTTTCGGCGATTTGTAAAACGGGAGCGGTGGCGAAATGAAGTATGTCAGCACTCGCGGAAGCGTTCCTCCCACGGATATTCGTACTGCTATTGAGGCCGGCATCGCTTCGGATGGCGGTCTTTACGTTCCGGAGAGTCTTCCAAAGATCGAAAAAGAAAATTTTAAAAACATCACGGAACTTTCGGACGTCGCGATCACCCTTCTCTCGCCTTTCTTTGGAACCAGCGCCGCCTCGCTCTGCAAGAACACCTTTTCATTCCCAATTCCGCTTTCGAAAACTCCGCGCTCTAACGACTTTATTCTCGAGCTCTATCACGGTCCTACCGGAGCATTTAAAGACGTCGGTGCTAAATTCTTAGCCGGAGTGATGAGCTCTCGACCTTCGATCGTAATGGTCGCGACTTCGGGCGATACTGGCGGTGCGGTAGCTGCCGCCTTTGCTGGACAACCGGGCTTCGACGTGGTCGTACTCTATCCTAAGGGCAAGATTTCAACTCGCCAAGAATCACAAATCGCCGGTTGGGGTCAGAACGTGCGTGCCGTTGCGGTCGAAGGCTCTTTCGACGATTGTCAACGACTCGTAAAAGAGTCGCTTTTAAAATTCAAATCGAATAAACCTTTTTTGAGTGCAAATAGTATTAACCTCGGACGCATTCTCCCGCAGATGGCGTACTACGCTCATGCCGCACTCTCGAAGCCTGGACTCAACTTTATTATCCCGAGCGGTAACCTGGGGAACTCGCTTGCCTGCATCTGGGCCAAGAAGATGGGCCTTCCGATCGGTGAGATCATTCTTGCATTCAACGCTAACCAAGCGGTTGTACAATACCTGAAGACCGGGACCTACACTCCGACGACGACTGTACCGACTCTCGCAAACGCAATGGATGTCGGCAACCCAAGCAACCTTGAGCGCCTCCAAAACCTTTACCCTTCGATCGACGAACTCCGGAGAGTCGTTCGCGCTGAAACCGTGAACGACGATGAAATCCGTAAAGAAATTGAATCAAGCGAGAAGGAATGGGGCCAAGTCCTCTGCCCACACTCGGCGGTTGCTGCAGCAGCGAAAAAACGCTTCAACCTAAGCGGACCAACCGCGATCGTCGCAACCGCACACCCGTCTAAATTTGAAACCATTATCGAGCCCATCATCAGTCGCGAGGTTAAGATCCCAACCGAGCTTGTGGCGTTGATGAGCCGCTCTATCAAAAACGAAACCATTAAACCAGAATATACGGCCCTCGAGGCTTTACTCAAACGGAGCATTCAATGAAATCAAAACTCCCTGTTGCTGTCTTAGGCGCTACCGGCCCTGTCGGACAAAAGGTAATCACTCTTCTTCAAGATCACCCGAAGTTTTATGTGGCCGAAGTAGCCGCTTCCGAAGCTAGCGCCAGGCAAGTCTATGGTGAGCGCGTGCAATGGAAGAACGAAATCGAACTTCCGCGCGATATCGCCAAGATGAAGATTAAAAGACTCAACAGCATCAAATCACATTATGTAATTTCAGCTCTTCCCGCCGATATCGCTAAGGAGATCGAGCCCGAGTTCGCCAAGAGAGGTCATATCGTTTGCTCTAATGCTTCGGCGTTTAGAATGCACAAAGACGTGCCACTCATGATTCCCGAGGTGAACTCGGATCACCTCTCGCTTCTTAAAAAGCAAAATACCGAAGGCAAGATTCTCTGTAACCCGAATTGCTCGACCGTGTTCCTGGCTGGCCCTCTCGCGATCTTAAAAGAAATCGAGGATATTGAGCATGTCAGCGTCGTCACCATGCAAGCCGTGAGCGGTGCCGGATATCCGGGCGTGCCATCGCTCGATATCTTGGGTAACCTGATTCCGCATATCAGTGGCGAAGAAGAAAAAATCTGCAAAGAAACAAAAAAAATACTTGGCGGTCCAGGCAATCCGCTCGACTGCGGGATCACCGTGCATGTTCATCGCGTACCCATTGCCCACGGCCACACTGTCGCCGCACACGTTCAATTTAAAAATAAAGTATCGCAAACTCAGGTGATGAAGGCGCTCAAGCAAGCCGAGGCAAAATACAAAGACTTTATTAAAGTCCACACGGCGGACGATCGTCCCCAACCTCTTCGCGATCTTAATCCGGCCGATATGCGTATTCATGTCGGCCGGATTAAACAAGGCGACAGATCGGACACGGTCGGATTCATCGCTCTTGGGCACAACCTCGTCAGAGGTGCGGCCGGTGCTGCGATCGGCATCTTAGAAACTTACTTAAAGAAGAGATAAAATTTAATACCATAATTCTTGGATTATTTTTTATTTGTATCAACAGCAAAGCAGATATTACCTTAAAAGAAACTTCAGGCACCAAGCCTTAGTGGCTCGGATGAAGCCTGTCTGCCAAGAAAGATTGGTTCATCAAAAAATACGACGTCAATGAAAATCAGTCCTTACAATTTTGGCGCTTATCTTACTGGATCGCCGTCAGCAATCTCAGGAGACAAATTAAAGCCCGGCGTAATTTATATCTCTAAACCAATGAAGGCGGTTCAAAAGATTTCCCGCGGGTATTTTATTGGAAATCCACAAGATTCCGGAATCGCGTATTTGAAATCAGACAAGAAAATTGATCCTGAAAAATTTTACTGTTTTGTCTTGGTTTATGAAGGTGAATATAAATATACCGCCATCGATGGATTCGAGAAAAAGATTCCCTCAATGAGTCCCTATAAAAGGAAAAGACCGCGAACTCCTTGCGATGACTTCTCCGAAACATTTATAAATTTTAATGACGAAATATAAAGTAACTAGATCATCACATTCATCGAGCCGGTCTTTGAACTGTTCGATTTGGTCTCAAAGCGCGATTGAAGTGCTTGACGGATCTCGAAGAACTTCTTCGGAAGGCGGTCTTTCAATTTATCCAAAAGCTCATCTTGAAGTTTGAGTTCAGTTAACCACTCGTCGCGATCGAGTTTTGTCGCTTCTTTGTACTGCACCTCAGAGAAGTTGAGGCCGTCGAAGTTAAGGTCTTTATGGTTCGGGATCGAGCCGATTTCGGTTTCGGTGCTGCCGCCCTTGCCATGGACACGCTTAATGATCCACTCGAGCACGCGCATGTTGTCGCCGTAGCCCGGCCACATGAATTTACCGTCAGCGCCCTTGCGGAACCAGTTCACACCGAACAACTTCGGCGGATTCTTAACGTTCTTGCCCATGTTGAGCCAGTGCTGGAAGTAATCGCCCATGTGGTATCCGCAGAACGGAAGCATCGCGAACGGATCGCGACGAACCTGTCCGGTTGCACCGATTGCAGCCGCGGTCGTCTCAGAGCCGATGGTTGCCGCCCAGTAAACACCGTTATCCCAGTCGCGTGGTTCGACCACGAGAGGTACCGTTGTCGCACGACGGCCGCCAAAGATCATCGCGCTGATCGGTACGCCTTCCGGGCTTTCCCAGCTCGGGTCGACCGACGGACATTGAGATGCCGGCGCCGTGAAACGCGCGTTTGGATGAGCCGCTTTCTTACCGGTCTTTTGACCGATCTCGGGCGTCCAGTCGTTACCTTGCCAATCGATCATGTGAGCGGGAGGGGTGTCAGACAAACCTTCCCACCACACGTCGCCGTCGTCGGTAAGCGCAACGTTGGTAAAAATGGTGTTTTGAGCAATGGTCTTGATTGCATTCTCGTTGGTACGGAGTGATGTGCCCGGAGCTACACCGAAGTAACCCGCTTCCGGATTGATCGCGTACAAGCGACCGTCTTTGCCCGGCTTGATCCATGCGATGTCGTCACCAATGGTGGTGATCTTCCAACCCTTCATTGCCGGAGGAGGGATAAGCATCGCGAAGTTTGTTTTACCACACGCGCTTGGGAACGCGGCAGTCACGTAAGTTTTTTCGCCACTTGGAGATTCGGCGCCGAGGATGAGCATGTGCTCGGCCAACCAGCCTTCTTGCTTGCCCATATAAGAAGCGAGGCGAAGCGCGAAACATTTTTTACCAAGAAGCGCGTTCCCGCCGTAACCGGAGCCGTAAGAGATCACTTGCCGTTCTTCCGGAAAGTGAGTGATGTACTTTGTGTCTTTGTTGCACGGCCATGCCACGTCTTTTTGCCCCGGCCTCAAAGGAGCGCCGATCGTGTGCAAGCATTTTACGAAATCGCCATTGCCGAGAGTATCGAGCACGCGCTTCCCGATACGGGTCATGATGCGCATATTGACGACAACGTAAGGCGAGTCACTGATCTCAACGCCGATTTGAGAGATCGGAGAACCGATCGGACCCATCGAAAACGGAATCACGTACATCGTGCGACCACTCATGCAACCTTGCATGAGATCGTTCAACGTTTCTTTCATCTGCGCAGGATCGGTCCAGTTATTGTTCGGGCCGGCGTCGCCTTTGTTGCGGGTACAGATAAAGGTGCGGTCCTCGACACGCGCTACATCGGAAGCATCCGAGCGAGCGAGAAAACTGCCCGGGCGCTTCGACCGATTCAAACGAATCATGGTTCCCGAATCGACCATCTCATCACAGAGGCGGCTGTACTCGGCATCGGAGCCGTCACAAATGTAAATGTCTTTCGGGGTGGTGAGCTTCGCAACTTCGTTGATCCAGATCTTGAGCTGCGGGTTTGAAATCGAGTCTAAAGTAATTTTGTCAGTTTTTGCCGAAGAAGTGATTGTCTGCATAGGCTAGAACTACATCTGATTGAGTTTTGCGTCAACAAATGCAACATCGCGTTTAATGACGAGGTTTGCTTAACGCAGCGCTCTTTCTTGCTGGTTTTTTTAGTGTCGTCACCGGATTTTGGAAGCCTTCTAAGCCCGAGTTTTGTCTCGCAAATTCGATCAGGACAGAGTCAGTCATATGAGCAACTCGAGAATTGCTCAAAGCTCTGAATTTTGTATAGAACACAAATGCCTCGAGCGTCTGGTCAGGTTTCTGAAAATACCCCACCACATTTTTCACTCCGTTCACCGTTCCCGTCTTTCCGAAAATTTTTCCGGAGGTCAACGGATGCCTCAGAAGATTATGAAGAGTCGCATTGGCCAGCGTACCTTCTTTGGCCGCAATCGACAGTGATGCAAAAAAGTCTTTAAAGTAAGGAACACGGTCCGCTCCGTTCTGCGGCTTTACCGATTCAAGAAGTTTCCACATCAAACCCGGCTTCATCCGGTTCGGGGTGCTGAGCCCGCTACCGTCGACGATGACGACAGCGTTGGATTGAGTCGGATCACTTAGTGACGGGTTCGAGTAAGTCAGCGGACTGGCCGATTGACTCGCGATCAATGTGTGATCGCCGGTGAGCTCCTCCATGGTTTGAAGTTCCGGCAACGATGGACGATCGAGAGAATTGGCTTGCCCCGCAATTTCCAAAAAGAGTCGGTCGCCGATGCCGTTCAAGCTGCGTTGCACGAACGGAATGAGAATTTCACGAAGCGGCGGCGAGGAGACATCGATCGGCGCGAAAGGAGTAACCGCGCTCACATCGCGCGTCGGATCAGCGTCTTTTTCTTTGTATTCGATCCCCGCTTTTTTGAGCGAAAGCGCGAGCAGGTTTTTGAGCCAGGTTTCGTTACCTTGTACCGGCACCTCGATACTGACCGGATATCTCGTGGTTTTACCGCTGACTCGATACGCAGTCGCGAATCCGCGGTCGTCCAAAGTCGGAACACCGCCTACTGCGATTCCTTTCCTCACGCGTGCGACCGACACGCTCACCGGGAGATTCACGCCCGGATCTATCCAGCGGCCGGAGTTTTTGCCGGTCACGACGTAAGTCGCGCAATTCCCGGCGAGCGTAATGTGCGTCGGCAAAGACGCGTAACATTCCGTGCGCCATTCTTTTTTCCAAGTCCCGTCGAGCTCGAGTTCGACGCGAGAAACTTTATCGAGATAGGAATTGAGATGAGTAAATTTGACCTCCCCGACCACCTTAGTGATACCTCGTGCTTTCAGCTCGGCCGCGATCTTATCGGTACGAAGCAATAGGTTGTCGTTGTCATAATATTTATGGCCCCACGTCGGATCACCCGACACTTCAAACTCCGGACCGGTTAGAATCGTATCGCTCGATGCGGTCACGCCTTTAAAACTGTTTTGGAATCTAAAGTCACCGCCACCCGGAAGACGTGCAAGCGCGGTAATCGCGGTAATCAGTTTTTGCGTCGATGCCGGCGCCATCAAATCTTCGGCATGGTTGGCAAACGGAATGTGGCCTCCGAAGCTGATTCCCCAAAGGACCTGTTTGGAATCCTTTAGAAGAGAAAAGAACTGCACCCAATCTTTTTACGGCTGCGTTGCAGCTGTCTAATTGATCGTCGACCGTGGCATTCTCATCGACTTGCTCGTCCTGAACGAAGTCGATGGCTTCGTTCGAGTACCTCGAGTCAGGCGATGCGTGCGCGACCGGGCTTTGAAGAGTAAAAGTACGAGTGACGTCAAACGGAAGAAGCTTGTGTCCCAATCCATGCCGCAGCCATGCTATCATTTGTTATCCGACTTTTCTACTCGGATTTGTCTTGGCATTGATGATTTCATCGTTTTCGTTTAATCTAACTCCATGACTCCAGAAGAAAAGAAGGTACAAATAAGAGGCTTAACTGCTGTTGCAATCATTCTCGCTGCCGCGGGCATCATTCTCGCCTTTTTCTTCGAGGACATGGCTCAAAACGCACTCATGGGTGCTTCAAGCCGCTATCATCCAAATTATCCGGCAATTCCAGTTACGGATATCACCAAAGCTCCGCAATGTGCTGCCGGCTACGACAAGACTTGGGTCGGTTGCCAGCCACTCGCGCAGTAAAAACGCGGCACCCCGATGAATCGGACCGCTTCGCGCGACAATCTTAAGTTACTCTTCGTAGCACTCATCGTTCTCTTTCTCGGATTTATCTTTATTTGGAGCTCCTCGCTCCGTCCGACTTTCTTCCTCACGATATTAAACCTGATTCTCCTCACTCCGATCATCCGGAAGTTGGAGAAAAGGAAATTCTCACGTACCAACGCCATCATCCTTGTTTTCGCGATCAGTGCTTTTGTCGTCGTATTCGGGATCACAAACGGCGTGCACTTGATCCGCAATCAATGGACCACTCTCGTACAAACCTTGCCGGCGGTTTGGCTTCAAATCGTGAATAAGATTTCCGCCCTTCAAAACAGCGTTCTTGAAAACTTAGGCGTGAGCGTCGACATCGGCGCGTCGGATTGGATGCTTCGGTTTGGGAGCGACACTCAGAGCTGGATTCTCACGCACCTGCCTACCCTTCTGGGTGATGCCGCCTCCGCGGCGTTCTTGGTGCCGATTTTTTCATTCTTCATTTTGCGCGACGGTAAAGAGTGGCGTGCGCGCTTTTACGCGCTCATTCCGAAAAAATATTACGACACCACGATCGAAGTGCTTCACGAGACGACGGTCGCACTTGAAGATTTTATCCGCGCTAAAGTCATCGAAGCGACCTCGGTGGGCTTGCTCGCATTCATCGGCCTCCTGATCGTCGGCGCTCCTTACGCGGGCCTCTTTGCCTTTATCGTCGGGATCACCAACATCATTCCTTACCTAGGTCAGATATTGGGCGCGATCGCACCGCTCGCGCTCTATTCCATGACCGATTCGATGAACCAATATTTTTGGCCTGCGCTTATCGTGCTTATCATCGTTAACGTCGTCGACAACTTACTCATCTTCCCGCTCTTTGTTGCAAAGATCGTCAACCTGAGTCCACTCACCCTCCTTGCCGCGGTCGCCGTCGGTCAGGAATACTATGGTCTAGTGGGCATGCTTATCGCTGTCCCGCTCGCATCCATCATTAAAATCATCTATCAAGAGGTGGTGACTCTACTTTATGGAACCGAATGAATCGACCGCATCCGCGATTAGCGTCCAGGCATCCGCCAAAGACAAGCAACTCATCCGCGGACTGGGAATAGTCGGCCTTATCGCCGCAAGCTTTAACTGCATGGTTGGTGGCGGGATTTTCCGTCTCCCCGCCAGCGTTTACAAGATCGCCGGAACCGCCTCACCGATTGTTTACCTCATTTGCTTTTTAGTCATGCTCGCGGTGGTCACCGTGTTCATTCAAGTCGGTCGGGACATCGAATCGAGCGGCGGGCCTTACGCTTACGTGCAACCCGTTCTCGGCAAGTATCCGGCGTTTTTGTGCGGAGTTTTATTGTGGGCGCTCGCGACGTTTGCGATGGCGGCCGTTGCGGCGGCTTATGCTGGGTTTGTCGCGGCATTCGTGCCGAGCCTCGATAACTTCGGCGGGCATGCCGCGATTTTGTTCGTGACGTTTGCAGTGCTCACCTACTTTAACGTGGTCGGAGTCAAGACCGGATCGAAAGTCAGCATTGTTTTAAGCGTAGTTAAAATTTTACCGCTCGCACTACTCGTGTTTGCAGGCCTGCCGCAGCTGCACACGGAGCAGCTCACGCTCCCGGCGCAACTTGATTTCCCGGCGCTCGGTCGCGGCGCCATGGTCTTGATCTTTGCCTTTACCGGAATCGAGTGCGCCCTCATCCCGAGCGGTGAGATCAAAAATCCGCACGAGACCTTGCCGCGTTCGCTGTACGCCGCGCTCATCTTGGTTTTGTTTTTGTACTTAGGCGTTCAACTCGTATCGCAATCCGAACTCGGCGCCGAAATGGCGGCAGTTACCGGATCGGGGCAAAGCCCGCTTGCGCAAGCCGCGGGTCTGATCATGGGTCCAATCGGCGCGTTCATTCTCTCGGTCGGTGCTGTGCTGTCAACACTTGGGTATTTAAGTGCGATCACGCTCACACTGCCACGCACGCTCTATACTTTCGCCCGGGATGGCTATTTACCATCGCGTCTGTCCGACGTACACCCCGAGTACCACACACCGATGAACGCGATCATCGTACAAGTTTTTGTCGCTTGGCTCCTCTCGGTATCGAGCTTATTTGAACACTTGGCCGTGCTCTCGAACCTCTCGGCGATTTTGATGTACATGATTTGCGCGATCGCGGCGATCAAGTTCGGCAAGCGCGCGGTGCCGACGCTTGCGATTCTGGCGATGGGCGCACTCCTCTTGACCGTGACCGGCGAAGAGTGGCTCAGCGTGATTGTGGTCGTGGTGCTGTCGAGTATCGGATATTGGATTAAATCGAAAAGCCCAGTTGGTGCTTAATCCAAACGAGCAGCGAGCAGCCAATAATAATCCCGAAGAAAGAATAGACGGCTTCCATCGCCTTATTGTCGCTGGCGAGATGGGATGAAAATTCGAATCCGTGCAAATCGGGATTAATCTTTTCGAGTTCTGCTTGCGGCGGACGGCCGAGACGCGGAAAAAACCGCGGAACGAGCGCGCAGTAGAAGATGTACGGCTCGCCGAAAACCGAGGGCAGCTTGCGCTCTTCGTTTTCGATGACGTAGTGATAGTTCAAAAAGAAAACGGCGCCCATGATGAGGGCCAAGAAAACCGTGCCCACGCTCAACACCGCGCCAAACGCCATGATGAAGGTGCCAAGATAAAGCGGATTGCGGGTGTAGGCATAAGGCCCGCCCACGGTAAGCCTTGATTCTTTACGCAAAAATCCGCTGGCATACACGCGCAGCAGAGCGCCCATCGCGCAAATCAGCATCCCAAGCGGACTTGGATACTGCTTGGCGAAGACGATCAGGAGCACCGCAAACACCCAGGCGATTTGAAAACGGCGTCGACCCGAGAAAAAGGTGCGAAGTTTATCGTTATTTAGGAAGAAATCTGCCGTCATTCAGAGGCAGTGTAAAAGAATAACAACCCAAACTCAAGCGGCTTTCTTGAAGCGGTAGTCCACCGGTTTCTATGGTGTTCGGTTAGAGTGTGACGACCGTGACCGAAAGACACACAAGCCTGAAGGGGCTCCACAATACTTAAGCTAATTTTTGGTCGTAACGCTTTTGTTCGCGTTCGCGAACTTCGGCACCTTCAAGACTCAAACGGGTCCAAGGTATCGCCTGAAGACGCTTTTCTTCGATCTCGTCACCGGTCTCTTCGCAGATCCCGTAACTTTTGTTTTCCATGCGTCCCAACGCTTCATCGATCTCTTTGATCTTTGCGAGCAATTTATCGCGCTGGTTGAGCGCCTGAGTTTGACTGATGTGAGCCGAGGCCAAATCCGCCTCGTCTCCAACCATCTCAGTGGCTAATGATGGGTTCAACGCTTGCAATCCATTGAGCGTTTCTTCCCGCACTTTTAGCAACTTCACTCGACACTCATCGTATAGCTTCTGTCGCTTTTGACTCATAACTACGAGCCTCCCCGCCGTCCATTATGGAGGGCTTGGAATATCTTACACAAGGTGTTTTTAAAAAAAGAGATGTGTTTTTTTTGACACAGCGTTTTTATTTATTTCGAGTTTAAAGCCAATATCACAGATTTTATGGCGAACCTTTGAAGAACCTCTTCACGTTAAGGCGTTCTTTTACGGGTTACCTAAGACCGTTTTTTCGATATCGGCACCTTCTTGACGATTTTCGAATACATGCGGATGTTGTATGAGGAAACTTAGCTCGGCGCCGAGGATAAAAATCATCCAAAAAACATAGATAAAAAGAGCCAAAAGCGGAACTGCGGCCATTTTCCCGTACGCCGTATTTGTCCCGAAACGGAAATAAATTTGGAGTAACGAATTCGCCGCACCAAACATCAACATGCCTGCAATCGATCCGCCCAGCGCGCTCTTCCACTTCACGCGCGTGTTCGGAAAAAACTTGAACACGAACGTGAGACTCAAAAAAACAATAATAAGCGGCAGCCCCTGCTCCCACCAGATCCCAACTTCGATGTCGGTCGCACTTTTAAGAATGGTCGGCAACGTGATCACTGCCACTCCCGCGACCGGCGCGATCACCCCGCAGAGAATGAAGTTTTGAATCCGCTCGATCCACGACCGACGCTCGTCCGTATTCCAAATTCGATTCATTAAGTTTTCAATGTTGAAGTAGACCTTCGCGCCGATCCACACGAGGACGATAAAAGCGAAGATGCCGAGGCTCGAACTGTTTTGCGAAATCTTTTGAAGGTAATCGTCTTTGAATTGAACGACGAAATCCATGAGGTCGTCGCGATAGTCGTCCGGAATCGGCGACAGAAAGCGCTCGATTAAGCCCTGAAAACCGGCCTGAACCGGAGCCCACTGACTGAAAAAGCTCACAAAGAGGAACGCGCCCGCAAGCAACGGAAGGATCGAGAACAGCGTAAAATACGACAAAGACTCGGCCCGGATGCCGATCTCGTCCTTCACGAACTCATACTGAAGCATTCTCGCCCAGATTAAACTGCGATGCTTGATTTTTTGAAATCGATTTTGTGCCTTAGTTTCAGCATGATATTGATGCCGAATTTGGGCCTTAATGCGACATAGTGTTTGATCGTAAAACGACACAGTTTCAATAGATTAAGACCCATTCCTGTGATATTCAAGAGTCCCATGGAAGTCTTAAAAGTTAAGTACGGTTCGAACGAAGCGGCCGAACGTTTTTGCCACTCTTTAAAAACAACCGGGTTCGCCGTCCTCACCGCTCACCCGATTCCGACCGATCTCGTCAGTCGCGTGTACAAGCAATGGGGTGAGTTCTTCGCCGGACAAGAAAAGCATAAGTACACTTTCAAACCCGAGTCTCAAGCCGGCTACTTCCCGTTCCGTTCCGAGAACGCCAAAGACTACAGCATCAAAGACCTGAAGGAATTCTTCCACATCTACCCGCGCTCGGAGATGCCGGAGTTCTTGAAACAGGACACTTGGGATCTTTACAACCGCCTGGTTAACCTCGGCGAAGAACTATTGAAATGGGTTCAGAACGCGTCACCCGCTGACGTTAAAAAACACTTTTCTATTCCGCTTCAAGACATGATTCAGGATTCGGACGAGAACTTACTCCGCATGATTCACTATCCACCCATCCAAGGTAACGAAGAGAAGGGTGCGATCCGCGCAGCCGCTCATGAAGACATTAACCTAATCACGCTGTTGTGCTCAGCGACCGCGGCCGGTCTCGAAGTCATGGACACCGCTGGCAACTGGCACGTGGTTCCGTGCGATCCGGGTAGCATCGCGATCAACGCGGGAGACATGCTCCAGATGGCGTCTCAGGGTTATTACAAATCCACCACTCACCGGGTAATGAATCCAACCGGCCCTGAATCGAAGCTTCCACGCTATTCAATGCCGCTTTTCCTGCATCCACGTTCAGAAGTTAAATTGTCGCCGGAAGTGACTGCCGGTCAATACTTGCGTCAGCGTCTGCTTGAAATCGGCTTGCTCAAAAAGTAATCCGTCCGCACCAGACTATTCCATTACCGGAGTTTCACTATTGTCGTTGAAATCAATGACTTGCTCGCCGCGCTTTTCTTCGACCGAGGAAATCGAACGTGAGACGTCACCGTACGGAACGCATGCCATGGTTTGCGGAAGCGCATCGAGTTCTTTGCGTGATTTTGCCGTCGCTTCATACGGTCGAATCTCTTCTTCTTCCTGTTTACCGTAGCAATGCGGACAACGGAGTTTTCCAGGATAGCTCGCGCGACCGTTGACGAACTTCTTTCCGAACTCCGAGCACTGATTCGCGAACTGCTTTTCGTTCTTGGCTGGATTTATCGCTACGGGCTGGAAACAATTTTGAAATTCAAAGCGGCAGACCAATTGATGGGCTGCCCGATTGACTTTGCATTCGGGTTCACCCGACAACGTCAGCGTGCAACCCTTGGCTATAAAAATTTCTTTCCACTTCGCTCGACAAAGATCAGGAGTGATCTGGTCCGGGCACGTCAGCGCGAACCGGTAATTGACGGTGCTGGTATCGGTAGGGATATGATGAGTCGCTGCGACCGCACTCCCAAAAAGCATCCATATATACGTAGCGAACTGGCGCACCATACCCCCGTATCGGTAAAATCTTAACGGAATCTGAATTTCTTGGGTTGTATGTCAAACCTTTGGCAATCACAAGTGCAAGAATCTAAAAAAATTGGCTCCGGCAATAGACTTCAATTTCATTTCATCCCCTTTTAGTATGGAAATTTTTTACGAACGACCGCCGAAAATAGCGGATCCGATGCGAAGATGAGTGGATCCTTGTTCGATTGCGGTCAAATAGTCGCTCGTCATGCCCATCGAGAGTCGGGTTCCAAGTGCTCCTTGCGCTTCATCACGAAGTTGCGCGAGATGTACAAAAGCTCGAGTCGGGTTCTTATCCGGGTCGGGAATGCACATGAGCCCGAGAATTTTTGTGCGTGGCTGATGGGTCTCCACCCAATCGGCAAAGGTCGAAATCTCGTCCGGACGAAACCCTCCTTTGCTGGCTTCGTCGTCGATATTGACCTGGATGAAGATGCCGCCGTTCCAATCGGCCGAGTGCTTCTCGATTTCCTCAAAGAGTTTGACCGAATCCACCGAATGGATCGCAGTAACGTGAGGAAGAAGTAATTTTACCTTATTGCGCTGGAGATGACCGATAAAATGAAACTCCAGGTTCTTGATCCCGAGTGCACGAACGGCGTTTGATTTTTCGATCAGCTCTTGAACGTAGTTTTCACCGAATATTTTCTGCCCTTGGTGATAAACCTTTAATATTTCGTCTAAGCTTTTGGTTTTGCTAACCGCGACAAGTGTCGGTTCCGCATGTCCCACGACAGCGGCCTGATCAATGATTTTTTTGCGAACGGTCTCGTACGGAGTCACGCGGGTCCAACCTCAATCTCGAAAACCGAGCTTCTTGAAATCTTGTAAAACTTCGGCGATCGGAAGTCCAACGACATTAGTGTAACTGCCCGCAATTTTCTCGATCAGAATCATCCCATAACCCTGAGCCGCATAAGCTCCTGCCTTATCCATGCACTCGCCGGTGGCGATGTAGCGCGCGAGATCCCGTTCGCTCATCTTGCGCATGTAAACCCGAGTTTCAATTACGCGCGTATGGATCTTTTTGCCGTGTGAAATCGAAAATCCGGTGAAGACGCGGTGAACCCTGCCTTGAAGCGCTTTCAGCATTTTCATCGCTTCCGCGGTGTCAACGGGCTTTCCTAAATTTTTGCCCGCATTGCTCACGACGGTCGTGTCGGCGGCGATCACCCAAAGATCGTCCGTACCCGAGCCACCCGAACTCCTCTGGATTTGTTCGAGTGCCGCCGCCGCCTTTAGGCGCGACAAACGTCCGACCATTTTTTTAGGTATCTCGCCTTTGAGAGGCGCTTCGTCCACATCGGGCACGAAAATTTGGAACTCGAGTCCGGCCTTCTCGAGCAGCTCCTTACGGCGAGGCGATCCGGATGCAAGAATGAGTTTAGACATAGAATTTTGCGGAAAAGAATTTGAACTGACTTTTGAAATCACGGTAAGAAGCATACGCGCGGTAAAGAAGCGTTGCCTCGGTTTTTTTGCCAGCTTCGCAGTGATAAATCAAACTACCGCCTGAATTGAAAATCGTCGCGACACCAAGACCCGCACCCGCTTGCCCGGCACGGACGGTGTAGTCTTTTTCGCGATAACTTGCCGAAATGTGGTTCAAGATCCGGCTGCGATCGATACTGCCAAATCCGTCGGCGACCGAAATCCCGAAATAAAATCCGTCAAAACCCACTTGCATCGTGACCTGTTCTTTACCCTCAAGCGGCCTGCTGTGGCTACGCAACGTCGAACTATAAAGCGGCTTTCCGAACTCGTCAGTCGGCGCGTCGAACATTGCGTTCATCAGAAGCTCGTCGACCGAGTTCGCGATCAGGTTTGAAACCCGTGCCGGAACTTTTGCCGCGATCAAATACTGTCTAACAGCCTCGACCGCTTCCTGCTTTTGATCGGTGTTGGTGAGCTGCACCTTCTGCACAATCTTGTGCCCAATTCCCTCTTCGTTCAAAAAATGACTCAAATCGTGGGTTGCCATTTTTTCGCTCGCGACGACAAAACGTCCGTACAACTTTCCGGCTTCGGACACGGCCTCGGTCGGCCTTTGATAAAAATTGCCAAAGAGCGGACTCAAGATCGAGTCGCGGTTTTCGCTGAGATCCTTCTCGCTGATGAAATGGATGAAATTGGGTTGAATGCGGTCGGAAAACAATCCGAAACGCTTTTGAACTTCGAACTCGAACTCACGCAATTGACTGAGCTTCGTCACATCCACGAATACCGCGATGTAATCATTTTGCGCAATTTTCTCGATGGCAGAAGTGGCTGAGGGCACGATGTCCAGTTCGGCCCGCGTTACCGCGGACGCTTCAACCAGAAACGTGGCATCGTCGGCCCGATCTGAAATCAGAAGCAGTTTTCTCGTCATGTTTAATCTTCTAAAAAGTAGAGGTATTCATCGGGATCATCGTCGAATCGCGCTCCACATTCCGTTTTTTCACACTTCACGTTCGGGATTTGAAGATTGTTTACCTTTAGTTCCGCCGTTTGAAGGTTCGCAACAAATTCGTTCTGACACTTGAGACACGAGAACGGGAGAAGGATGGAAACCACTTCTCCGCCACAAGCGAAGTTGGAAATCATGTTGAGCTGCTCGATGATCGGCTGAGGGCACTCGATGAACTTGAAGTTTTTGCCCTGCATCTTCAAGTTTTGAAAATATCTCATCCAAGTTTTCACTCCGACGGAGTTGATCCGGGTGATGCCACGACACTTGACAGTGAGGTCGCCTTGAAAGGCGCCGATGAGTTGTTCGAAGTTTACGTTTTCTTCGATCGTCCCATTCAAATCGACCATCATCCCGCGTTCGGTTTGCTGTTTATTTACCGTTAGCACTTCAGGACTCCTTTTAGTATCATTCACTTAGTGTACCCGAAACTCTCGTCGCTTCGCCTTATCCTTTTTTATTGCTGCATGGTATCCATAAGTTTTTCCGCATGTTCGTCAGCAAAAGTAAATCCACTCTTGAGTCAAAAACCTGACATTGAAATTTCCGAAGCCGATTTTCAAGACAAGCAAAATAAACTCGATGTGTATTGGGAATCTCGTCATCTTTTTGAATCGTTAAACAGCTTCATCGACATCGCGGAGTACGTTTCGCGAAGTCGTTTTCGTGATTTCAAAACCATGCTCCGTCTCTCTCGCGCTTACCGGATCCGCGCCGAGTACTTCGATCACGATTTCAGACTCCGACTTCGGGATTGGGAACAAGCCGCGAACTGGGCCGAGAAGACGATGACCCTCGATCCGGTTTACCGGAACGCGGTCATTAATCTGAAGCGCGCTCCCGAAGAGGCGATGGTCGAACTCAAAGGTGCCGAGCTCGACGCGCTTTATTGGTACGCGACGAATTTGGGCAAGCGCTCTGCCGTCGACCGCTCGGAACAAGGCGCCAAAAATCGTTTACGCGTTAGAAAAATCGTTGATTACCTCGCGCAGGTCGCACCTGACATCAACTACGGTGCGGTCTATCGGTATTATGGCGCTTATCAGGCGTTGCAACCCAATGCTGGCCGCGCCGAGCTGGACGCCAGCCGCAAAAACTTCGAGGCGGCTGTGACAAAATTTCCCGATTATTTTCTTAATCACACTCTTTACGCCGCTGTATATGCGGCTAAAATAAAAGATGCGGCTCTAGCGGAAAAACAATACCGTTTCGTCATAAAAGCCAACCCAGCCTCGATAAAAGATTTTAACTCCGAACAGATTTTAGAACAGAAACGAGCAGTCGAGCTGCTCCGCAGTTTAAAGTGAAGGATCCAAATGAAAAAACCAGAAGAGCTTTTCCTCAGTAACGGCATCCCGGTCATTCTCCAACACTTCGACGGCCCGGTCGGAACGCTTCACTGGTGGAATCTCACCGGCAGCACCGATGAGCGTCCGGAAGAAGCGGGCTTCGCGCACTTCTTGGAGCACATGCTATTCAAAGATGCCGGCGCGAAAGACACGGGCAGAGCATCGACCGGCCAAACCGCTCGCGTGATCGAGTCGCTCGGCGGCGAGATCAACGCCTACACCACTTTCGATCAAACCGTTTATCACGTCACCTGCTCCGAGCAGTATTGGGAGGAAGTCATGGACAACTTTTCGATCATGGCAAAGCCCCAGCGTTTTTTAAAGAGCGACTTCGAGCGCGAGCGCGAAGTGATCTTGGAAGAACTCCGCCGTGGAGAAGACTCGCCGGATCGCCAACTTTATCAAAACTTGTTCAGCCAAACTTATCATAAGCACCCTTACGGCCGTCCGGTCATCGGCTACGTAAAAACTTTGAAAGCCGCGAACGTTAAAAAACTCGAAGCATTTTATAATCGTCGCTACGTCTCCGAACAGATGGGTCTCGTGCTCGTCGGTCCGATCGACGACACTAAAGGCGCCCGGAAAAAGAAAATCCTGAATGTGCTAGAGAAACGTTTCGGCAAGCGCACGATTCCTAAAAAGACACTTGCGCCTCGCGTACGTCCGACCGAGCCCGTTTTTGCTAAAGGCGCTCGCTTTCAGGCTAAGCACTTTGACATCAAAACTTCCGAGTTCGCGATGTCTTTCCGCGTGCCGGAACTCATGCATGACGACTCCGCGCAACTTGAAGTCTTGTCGGGCGTTCTGGGCATGGGCGAGTCGTCACGTCTTTATCAATCGCTCTTTTATGAGAAGTCTCTCGTCACCGACGCCAGCGCGAGTCTCTACGTTCCGCGCGATCCGGGAATGTTTCTCGTTTCTGCGGAGCTCAAAAACACCGCAAACCTCGAAGGAGTAATGGATGCGTTCCTCGGTCATGTCAAAGAAATCAACGGCGGCAAAGCCACCAAAGAAGAAATCGAACGCGTTGTCCACAACATCGAAAGCGAAAAGTTGTACTCGACTCAAACCGTGGACGGACTCGCGGGCCGCTTGGGCTTCTTGAAGTACTCTCTCGGCGATCTCAACTTCGACGCCGAATACATCGAGAAAGTAAAAGCGGTCACTCCATCGACATTGAAACGCCTGTCTGAAACTTATCTTGTGTCAGAGCGCATGAGCGGCACTCTCTTCCAACCGAAGGACGAAGCTCTCTATTCGTTCCGCTCGATTCAAGAAAAACTCGCGCCATCGACAACCGTTGCGAAAGCCGCGAAGCCCGGGGCTAAAACTCCAGCCAAGGGCGCGCTCGAACCTGAGATTTTTAGAACGGATTCAGGTCTCCACATCGCTTATTACTCTCGTCCAAGTTCACCGGTGTACTCGATGTACTTGGCGGCATTCGGAGGAACCCGCTCGGAGATTCCTCTTGATCCGAGATATTGGGGTGCAAGCCACCTGCTCGCTCAAATTTGGGCAAAAGGAACAGGCTCGCTCACTTCAAAACAGATCAGTCACATCACCGAAGGCGCGGCGGCGTCCCTCGACGGATTCAGCGGACGAAACACGATCGGCCTCCAGTCCACCGCTCTCGTTCGCGACTGGGACAAGCTCTCGAACCTCTTCGAAGAAGTTCTCTTCGATCCGTCTTTCTCCGAAGAAGAACTCGCTCACGCGAAACGCGTGACCGAAGAAATGATTCGATCGATTCCGGACCACTCGTCGCAAGTGTGCTCTCGCTTGTTTATGGAAAACCTATTCACCAAGCACCCGTACGCAAAATCCACTCTGGGTGATCTCGACCAGCTTCAACGCTTGAAGTCGGCCGACCTCAAGGCGCTTCATCATCGCTGGATCCAGCCTAAGAACATGACACTCTCGATCGTCGGCGGCATCGGGCGAGGTGAAGTCGAGAGTTTCGCGAATCGCGTCGATTCGAAAATGCGTGCAAGCAACCCAACTCCCCTGACCGAGCTCAGCCATATTCCGGCGCACGAAAAACTCGTCGCCCCTCGCTGGGCGCACGCTTCTTATCAACGTGAACAGACTCACATCATGATGGGCAGCACCGGCATCTCAATGCATAATCCGGATCGTTACGCGCTTCGCTTGATGCAAAACATCCTCGGCGGTCAGAGCGGTCGTCTCTTTATCGAGCTTCGCGAAAAACGCTCGATGGCCTACACCGTAAGCCCGATGGTTATGGAAGGTCTGGACACCGGGTATGTTGGTACCTACATCGCGTGCTCTCCTTCGAAAGCCGAAGAAGCGCTCGCGGGAATGAAGAACGTGCTTGAGACCTTGATTAAAAAAGGTCCGACCGAGGCCGAAATGACTCGGGCTAAAAACTACTACCTCGGTCAGCGCGCGATGGACCTTCAAAGCACTTGGTCGCTTGCCGGTCACTTCGGCCTCGAACTCTTGTACCGCGATAGCGTGGTGTCGGAGACCGAGATCCGCAAGAAAATCGAGCAAGTGAGCGCAAAACAGGTTCAAAAAGTGGGCGAAAAACTCTTTCTGAATCAACCTTCGGTGACCGTAACGGTCGCCTAAACGGCCGTTCGTGTGTCAAAATCCACACACGTTGCACCTCTATCTGTATATTATATAATTATAGTATAATGGGGCAAGGTAACCCGAAATCCGAAATTACACTTGATACCGCCGACTCTTTCTTTTTTGAGCTCGTCCATGGCGCGGTTCGAAATCAAAACATCAAGGTCCAACCGGAGACCGAGTTCTATATTGTCAAATTACTCAACCGCTTCATTTTCAGCGAGTCGCTTTATTCGCGTAATCGCGAAGGCGCTCTCGAAGAGCAGCCGCTTGCGTTCATGATGAAAGAAGCGCTCGAAGCCGAAGTCTCGGCCGAGCAAAAATCGCTTTTCCAAAACGTCGGGGACATCTCTCTGTACAAAGCGGGCTTCTTCCAAGAACGCATCACCCGGTCGCTCGTCGACCTCGACTATTATATTGGCATTGGTGGCGCTGCTTATCAAAATGCGGCTCATCGAACTGACGAAAAATCTTATCGCAGCCTGTTTCTCGAGCTTTCCGACAAGTTCCCTAATTTCGTAAACATCCTGGGAGAAATAAGCGAGAAAACGACGTTCACCAAAAGCGAACAAGACCTCTTTCGTCTCTACGACATGTGGTCGCGCACCAAAAGTGATCGCGCAGCCAAAGCGCTCAAAAAAGCCGGCATCAAAGTCGACGGATCTTCCGACGATTCGGATTCTTGATCCGCGCGTTCACGCGCATGCTAACTCTACGGCTCGATTGTAAACGACGTCATCCGGTCGCCCACCTGAATTTGGTTTGCGACTTCCTGACCTTCTGTGACTTGCCCAAATACCGTATATTGTCCGTCGAGATCCAGATGAGTCCCGAGTGAGATGTAAAACTGCGAGTCGGCCGAGTTCGGGTCCGCCGCACGCGCCATCGCGACCGTGCCCGGCACGTGTTTGCGCGTGTTGAACTCTGCCTGCAAGTTCGTTCCTGATCCGCCCGTTCCCGATCCGGTCGGGTCCCCTCCCTGAATCACAAACCCCGGAACCACACGGTGGAAGATGAGCCCGTTATAAAAACCTTTTTGAATCAGTTCCACGATTCGATGAACGGTCTTCGGGGCGTCGTTGGTATAAAATTTAAATTTGATCTTGCCGCGGGTCGTTTGGATGACGGCGGTTGCCTTCGAGAGACCGTTTGAATCGACCGCGAGCATTTTTTCTTGATCTTCGCTCGGCGTGTTCGGCGCCTCTCCTTGATTTGAGTAAACGTCTCCCGGCTGAACGGCCTTCATCATTTTTACGCAATACCCGCCGATACCAGCAGCGAAAATAAGACTAGATGCAATAAGACCGAACACTCTTTTCGACATTATGATAAGATGAACATAATTCCCGTGGATCAACAACACACAAACCAAGGCATGATGGGTTTTTGGCAGCACTTGGATGAACTTAAGGTTCGTCTCAAGAAGGCTCTTATCGTCTTCTTCGTCGGTTTCGGAATTTGTTACGAGTACACCAACAAGTACGTTTTCCAATTTCTGCAAAAGCCCCTCTTCGACGCGCTCCCCGAGAATCAGCACAAACTTTATTTCACGAGTTTGTTTGAAAACTTCCTCACACACTTGAAAATCGCGGGCTACTCTTCGGTGTTTCTCGTATCGCCGTACCTTTTTTACCAAATTTGGGCGTTTATCGCTCCGGGCTTGCATCCGCGCGAACGCAAACTCGTCGTTCCATTTATTTTAGCGACCACGCTTTTCTTCCTCGCCGGCGGCGCGTTTTCTTATTACGTACTCATGCCGGTGGGTTTTAAATACTTCGTTCAGTACGGCCTTCCGACAGACGCTCCTTTGCTTACAATCGATGCCTATTACGGCACGTGTTTGAAACTCATGTTCATGTTCGGTGTCGCTTTCGAACTTCCGGTTTTAATGGTGACTCTCGGTTACTTCGGCATCCTGAATTCTGAAATGCTTCGGGCTCAACGAAAAAACGCGATCATCGCGATCACGGTCATCGCGGCGTTCATCGCCCCACCGGACGCGATTTCCATGCTTCTTTTGATGGCACCCCTCTATCTAATGTATGAAGGATCCTGCGTCGTTATCTCAATTTTTGAGAAAAAACGCAGACTTAATCAAAAAGACGTCGTTCAGGCCGAACCTCCCTACGATCCTTTTAATGGACAATCCCGGTAAGTTTTGGTATTTGTTTTAGGTTCCAAAAATCTAAATGTTAACTCTTTGCTCCCGGGAATGTGATCTTGTGGGCTTAAACCAAAAGGAGACCTCTAATGGCATCTAAACTGCCTGGTTACGAAACTACGTTCATTACTAACGTCGCACTCAGCGACGACGGCTTAAAAGCTCTCAAAGATCGCTTGATCTCGATTATTCAGTCTTTCGACGGCGAACTCGTCTATCAAGAAGACTGGGGCAAACGTAAATTCGCTTACCCAATCAAAAAAGAAGTGCGCGGCCAATACACCCACTTCGTCTACACCGCTAAAGGCGACGTCGTGGCCGAACTTGAGCGCAACCTTCGCCTCAACGACTCTACTCTCCGTTTTATGACGGTAGTATTGGCGAAAGAATTCAATAAAGAAATTTACATGAAAGAGCTCGCACAAGGCACCCCACTGAAGCGTGAAGAACGCTCTGAAGGCGCATCGGCGCCAGTCGTAGCAACAGCTCAATAAGGATAACGAGGTAAAATTTATGGTAGAAAAACGCGAATATAAAAAACACGATAAGGCCGATAAATACGAAGACGACATGATGGACGACGATGATGGTGGCGGTAAAAAAGGCCGTCGCTTCTCTGGCGGAAACCGCAAGAAACCTTGCCGTTTCATGGCTGGCGAAGAGGAGATCTCGAGCATCAGCTACAAAAACCCACGTTTTCTTTCCACGTTCATGACCGAGCACGGAAAAATCGTTCCACGTCGCGTGACTGGAAACTGCGCTCAAATTCAAAACAAATTGACCGCGGAAATCAAACGTGCACGTCACTTGGCGCTTCTTGGGTTCACCACCATTGGTCCAAACGCAAACTAAGTCGACAACATCGAATTCAAAATTAGGAGCGGTCTTGCGTGGGCTCGCGCGGATCGCTCCTTTTTTGATGTCGGCTGTTTTTTATAACAGCTCGATCTTTCTCTTTATATCCCCGCTCCCTCTTTTCATTCTCACGCTCCGCAATCATCTCTGGATTAGCCTGCTTGCCCTCGTCACAAACCTTGCACTCTTATCAATGACCACCGACTCAGTCGAGATGTACGTCGCGGGCGCACTTTGGGTCGGCGTGGGCATCCTCTTCCCCCTCACCATCCGCAAGCTCGGTAAAATTCATCAGAGTTTCGGCCTAAGCTTTCTCTTCCTCGTCGGCCTGATGGTCGCAGGTGTTTACTTTCAAGCTCATCATGTGCAGCAAGGCATGCTCGATTATGTCCGTGCGCAAGTTTCGATCCGAATGGATCAATTGCTTAGTTTTCCTGACAGCCCGTTCAAGCAGTTCGTCGAGGAACAAGGTAAGGACGAACTACTTCGCAAAGTCATGACCGAGGTTCCAGCGACTATTCTTGCTCTCATCGTGTTTTGCCTCTGGCTCAATCTGCTTTTCGCATCCCAATTGGTTAAAGGCTTCTTGTCTAAGACCTTCTGGGCGTCTTATCGCAACCCTGAATGGCTGGTCTTCCCGACCTTGATCTGTGGCGGCCTTTACGTTTTTACCGATCACGCCCCATACTACATCGGCCTCAATGGCTTAAAGGTGTTCATGGTGTTTTACGCCATGCAGGGACTCAGCATCATTAGCCATCTTTTGAACCGTTATAAAATTTTAGGAATTGGCCGGATTATTGTCTTTTCCGTCGCCATTCTTATTGCACCTCCGTTCGTTCTTGCGCTCGGATTTTTCGACCTGTGGTTTGACTTTAGGAAGAAATTCGGGCATTCCTAATAACTCTTAAAAAGACTTGGAGACGATCTATGTTAGTGATTTTGAAAGAAAACGTTGAAAACTTGGGCCGCATCGGTGACGTCGTAAAAGTATCAGACGGTTACGCTCGGAACTTCCTCATTCCGAAGAAAATGGTCGTTCCAGCAAGCGAAGATAACGTCGCACAAGTTGAGCACCAAAAGAAAATGCTCGATAAAAAACGCTCAGCCGAGAAGCTCTCCGCTGAAGAACTCTCCAAGAAGATTTCTGCCTTCACTTGCAACATCTCACGCAAAGTCGGCGAGAAGGACAAACTTTTCGGTTCAGTGACCACTCAAGACATTACTGACGCCCTCAAAGCAGGTGGTATCGAAGTTGAAAAACGTTCCGTGCACATGAAAGAGCCGATCAAAGCTCTCGGTGTTCACAACGTTGAAATCAAGCTTCTTCCGGAAGTGGTCGCTTCTCTCAAGGTTTGGGTTGTAAAAGAAGGAGCATAATCTCTTGAACGAGAGCCAAGCAGTACCGGCCTCGCAACGCAAGAGACTCCCTCACGATCTCGAAGCTGAGCGTTCCGTATTGGGTGCGGTGTTGGTCAACAACAACGCTCTCGATCAAGTTCGCGAAATCGGCGCCGAGGCTCGTGATTTTTTTCTCGATCCACATCAAAAAATTTATGAGATGGCTTGTACTCTATCGGATACGGGCCGTCCCATTGATATCGTCACCCTCACCGGCGCTCTCCGCGATCGCGGCTGGTACGACCACGTCGGTGGCATCAATACTCTCACCTCACTCTTCGACCAAGCTTCATTTCAAGTCGCAAACGTCGCTCATTACGGCAAGATGGTGCGCGAAAAGGCGCTTCAACGCCGTTTAATCGAGGCTTGCTCTGAGATTATGGACGAAGGCCTCCAAGGCGTCGAAAGCACCGAAGCTTTTATCGACACCGCAGAGACTAAGATTTTTCAAGTTTCTCAAAACGCGGTTCAAAAAAGTTTTGCCTCACTCGCCGAAGTCGTTTCAGAAAACATGAACCGGGTTCAAGAACTTTACGGCAAATCGGCCGAAGTCATCGGCCTCGAGACCGGCTTCGTCGATCTCGATAGGATGACGACCGGTCTCCACCCGGGACAAGTGATGATCATCGCCGCTCGTCCGGGCATGGGTAAGACCTCTTGGTTTATCTCGGCACTCCTGCACTCAGCCGTCGTACAAAAGAAAGTTGCGGCACTCTTCTCTCTTGAGATGTCAAAAGAGGAGATGGGCTTCCGGTTTTTCAGCTCGCTTAGCCGTATCGACTCGAAAAGCATTAAAACAGGCCAACTCTCGCGCGAACAATTCCGCCGCTTGATGGCCGCGGCCGAACAACTCGGACAAGCCGGCATCCACATCGACGATACCGCGGCGCTGACAGTAATGGACTTGCGCGCTCGTTGCCGTCGCCTCAAAGCCAAAGAAAAACGCCTCGATCTCATCGTCGTCGACTATCTCCAACTCATGCGCGGTTCGAAGAGCTCTTCGAGCTCTCAATCTAGCCGCGAGCAAGAGATTTCCGCGATCAGCCGCGGTCTCAAGGAACTGTCGAAAGAACTTAAAGTACCAATCATCGCGCTCTCTCAGCTCTCCCGTCAGGTGGAGAACCGCACCGATAAGCGCCCGCAACTTTCCGACCTCAGGGAATCCGGCGCGATCGAGCAAGATGCGGACATGGTGTGCTTCATCTACCGCGACGACTATTACAACAAGGATTCCGACGAAAAGGGCATCGCCGAATTCATCGTGGCCAAGAACCGTCACGGCGAGCCTGGCACCGTTAAACTCGCGTGGATGGGTCAATATACGTTGTTTGCCAACCTCACGTCCGATGGACAAGCCCAACCATCTTCGTCAGGCGCTCCGGTGATCCGTAAACCCAATGCAAACGCTGACGATTTTAGCCTCTAATCCTCCGGCTTTACTTACACTTGTTATGTGAATTTAAAGCGAAATTTACTCCAATTTGGGGTATCATCCTCGGCATCATGCGGGTCATACAACTCTGGTCGATCGTCTACATGGCCGCCGCAATATTGATGCTTTCAGCCTGCTCGAATCCCTTCTCCGGGAGTCGGGACCATGGCTCGCTTTATCATACGCCAAACGCAAACTGCCAAACGGTTCGCTTTGACTCCGGCGACTTCGACGTGAAGCAACTCCGCAGCTTGATCCATTGCCTGAACAGCAACGGCCAGATTCAAGAGCTCGAGAATTTAACGAACGAACTCACCGATAATCAAATGTCGGGTCTAGCGATGCTCGCGAACCTTCTCTCTCACGAGCAAACTCGCTCGCTTTACTCAATCGAATCCGCATATCAGCGGATTCGCATCAAGAAAATTTTTGAATCCGTATTTGCCGAGCTAAGAGACATCCGCATCTCGCCGAGTCTGACAAAGGCCGCGCCAATCGTGACGGACTTTATTTTCGATTCGAATGTCCGGATATACCCTCAGAACATCCAAGCCTATTTTAATTCCAAAGCTTTAAAGCGTTTGATCGATGAGCATGTCGACGGAAAAGACTTCGACGATGCGATTCGCTTCTTAGACCAATACCTAAACTCCGCACGCGAGTTCGATCTCTCCGGATTGTACGCGATGCTCACCCGCAATAAGGTAACCCTCCCGACTCAACTTAAAAGCCTCGAGAGCACCTCGGCGTTTTTCGATTCGATCTTCGGCCCTCAAAACTTTAACGGTTTCTCGAGTACGATCGAGACCATCGTCAATAATCCGATCACCTGCTTCCAGAACTCGACTCCTATCCACCAGCCGATTGAGGTCGCCACCAAGCGCCTTTTCGGATCGTCGTCCTCGGAGGCCCGCGAGTTTTTTAATTCAAATCTGCGGTCACTCCTCATGACGGCGCGCGGATACTGCACAATTTCGTACTCGCTCGAGCCGCTCTTTAAGTTTACCGATCCGTTGATCTCGCACCATGGCTTCGACGCCGCTTACCGGATGCTCTTGCCGCTCATTCGCGACAAAAGCTTTGTTACCTTCTTATCTCGTCCCGCCACTCGCAACTGGACGATAGCAAATGCGTTTTTATCGAAGCAGCACACATTCCAAGATCTTTTTACTTTGCTCTCGCTACATGATTCGCTTCCGATCACGAGTAATGGAACGCGCACCGCTAAATATATGGATCGCCTCTTTGTCTCGCTTGATGGCGGCGAAGTCCTTGATCTCTTTCGTTCATTGGGGCCTGCACTTACTCGCGTAAACTCGACGCCGATCTTGGATGCGTACCTCGAAACTCCCGATCTCGAACTCAAAGACAACGCCGCTTTAAAGGCCGGGCTTAAAACATTCACTCTCGGCGTGCTCCAATCCAATCGTTTGCCGGCCGTACTCGACATGATTCACCGGCTCTCGGATCAAAACGAGATTGCTCCTCTCATCGATCAGATTTTTGTTTTATTCCACGACTCTGTTCAAAAAGGGCGGCACCCGCTCACGTTTGAAAAGAGACTTGTTCCAGGGCAAACCGCCGTCACTTTGAAAAATACACTTCTAAACAAGAACATTTCAAAGTACACGCCTTCCGCCTGCTCAAATGTCGACAGCGATTATGCTTTGACTACTCCTTCGCTGCGCAAAACTCCAACTTGGGCGGCGCTCGATGCGTGCTTCGGTGACGATGCGGCTTCTCGAGCGACTTTAAAAACAGGCAAAGCGTTTTCGGACTATCTCAATACAAAAGGACGTTTGGAATTCTTCACTCAGCTAGAATCGGACCTCATTCAAGGAGCATTTAAGACTGACGTGAAGGCTTCGATGGATGTGGTGTCTCACTTCACCGGAATCAGCGATTCAGATTCGGCGAAAGCAAGGCAAGCCATTCTCCTCGGTTCGAGTGTAACTCGCTTAGTGGGCCCCTCGATCAAGCAAAGTTCACGTTTGCGTGAGATCGTCGCTGCCGGAGTCGAGAGTCCGCTTCTTTACCAGGGTCTTGCGGAGATGCGCGCGAACACAAAAACATCGCCACGCCAAAAAGCTTTGGAATTCGACACTCGCACTACCTTCGAAACCTGGACGGCTGCCGGCCAGATGCGCGCGCTCCCGCTCGTCACGGGTATAACCGCGATCGTTCAGGAGTATTGCACTAGCCTGGACACTCAAGATAAAAACTGCGATCTCGACGACGACCAAGTTCTGCTCTTCCGTCAGAACCCCGAGAGGCTCGCGGCTCAGGTTATCGTGGAGAGCCTCACTCGCAATCAAACTTGGTTACATCCTACCGTGAGAGAGTGGTCGCAAACCGGTACGGACGAAGTTCAGGATTTTACTTATCACTACCATCCGTTTTTGCACGAGATGCGCTCGAGTAAAAAGGCCGGCGAGTCACTCTTTAGTTTTTTTCGCGGCTACTCGAACCACATCGACGAACTTCAGCACTTTATGCGCGTGAGTGCTGCCCACTACTCTCTTATTCCGTACGTTTATCAGCTTCCGGGATATCCAAGGAGTAGCAAGCACGAATACCATAACCGTATTCGCATCAGACTCGTGTCTGATCTCGACCGCTTGGAATTGATCGCGATCAACACCGATTTCAAAGCGTTCGGACTCGTTAAAAATTTGGGAATGAAATTCATTCGCGACATCGCGCTTTCTTGGGGTGACGACTCCGCCCGTCCGGCGGGTTCAACGTCGACCACCCTTGCGGCTACTACCGCCGCGATCAAAACCGAGCTTCGCAAGTTCGATAAGGGCATCATTCAAAAGGCGGGACAATGTGATCCGCGCGGCAAATCGCGCTTCGGCCGCTGGCTACAGAGCACCTTGTGTAATAGCGAGCTTTCCGATTTAAGCGCGCGCTTATTTAACCTTCGCTTCTTGGTCCCGCTTCTCGACGTGATGCAGCCTCGCGAAGCGGGCGGAACGGACGGTTTGAGAGTGTTGCGTAATTTGTTTTACGCGCTCTATGCTTCGACCCCGTCCGCACAATCCGATAAGTTTAGCAACGGCGTGGATCTGCCAGCGTCGTGCCTGCGAGCTCCAGATCAAACGGCAACTCCGCGGGAATGCAAGTTCGATCATCTGACTTTGATTTCACGTATCACTCGCCTCGGCCTCTTGCACGAGGCGGGACTCTCGGTCGCATTCAACCCCGAATCTTCCGTCAACGATACTCTCTCGACACTCGTACGCATTTCAAACGACGAGGAAATCAAATCGCAATTCGTCTCGTGGTTAGTGACTCCTCAGAGTTCACGCACCCTGCTTTCGGTAAACAAGTGGGTTAACTCGCTTCCGGAAAACGTGAATGCGTTTCGTTTGCATCAACTTTTGAAATGGGTATCACGTCTCGAACCTTACCACTGGATCTCGTCCATTTTTGGCGCGATGAATGCCGAGCCAAACTTGCTTCTCGAATTTTCCGAGCCACTGACCAAGTTCGCGACGATGGATGATGTTGGGACTTCGATCGATGATTTCGATCATTCCCCAGCCTTCAGCAAATGGGTAGGCCAAGAGATGTCGATGGTCGATGGCCGCGCGATTCAAGAAATCGCCCGATTTATCCTTGCGCTTAAAGACAAGTCTCCGGAGATCTCTAAACTCCTCGTTGAAGGCGGACAGATCCAAGATTTGGCCGATTCTCAAATCCGCAGCGACATCAACACCTGGTTACTCAAGCTTTCAACGCCCCAAGCTTCATTCGCCCGCCAGGGTATGAAGCACTTCGTCCTCGGCAAGGACTTCGACACGTTTTGCGACGCGTACTCTGACACCGATCTCGTTGGCAAGGCTTATAATTTCTTAGAAAAAATCCATCAAAATCCTGACTCCGGCCCTTTCTTTGCGACTTGCCGAGACTTTCTTTTTCACTAATTCAGAGTAAAAATATAGGTTATGTCACAAACCAACATCCAGCAGCTGACCGATGTGATTCGGAGCAAATCTCAGTTCGTCGAAATTCTCTTTCAAGAAGTCGGAAAAGTGGTCGTCGGGCAGACCGCTTTGATCGAAAAAATGGTGTTAGCTCTCCTCTGCGACGGCCACGTTCTTCTCGAAGGACTTCCGGGGTTGGCTAAAACCCTCACCGTAAAAACCCTCGCTCAGACGATCGATGCGCAATTCAATCGCGTTCAATTTACGCCGGATCTTCTCCCATCGGACTTGGTCGGTACAATCATCTTCAACCAAAAAACTTACGAATTTACGCCAAAAAAAGGTCCGATTTTTACTAACATCGTACTCGCGGACGAGATCAACCGCGCTCCGGCAAAGGTGCAGAGCGCGCTTCTCGAAGCCATGGGCGAGCATCAGGTCACGATCGGTGAAACCACCTATCAACTCGACGAGCTCTTCATCGTACTTGCGACTCAAAACCCGATCGAACAAGAAGGAACATACCCGCTTCCGGAAGCCCAGCTCGACCGTTTTTTGTTTAAGATCAAGGTCGACTATCCGTCCGTCGCCGAAGAAAAAGTGATGATGACCCGGATGACCTCCAACGACAAACCACAACCTCAAAAGGCTTGTACTCCGCAAGCTCTGCTTGAATCGCGCAAACTTTGTAACGAGATCTACGTCGACGAAAAAGTAAAAGACTACATTTTGAACATCATCTTCGCATCCCGGTTTCCGGAAAAATTCGGCCTAACCGAACTCAAACCTTGGATCAGCGTCGGCGGGTCGCCGCGTGCGACCCTTTCATTGATCAAGGCTGCACGCGCAAACGCATTCATCCGTCACCGCGGTTATGTCACGCCTGAGGACGTCAAGTCTGTCGCTTACGATATCCTACGTCACCGAATTTTGCTTACCTACGAGGCCGACGCCGAAGGCATCACTTCAGAAGCCATCGTACGCAAAATTTTGGATCGGATTGAAGTTCCATGAACGAAGAGATTCTCAAAAAGGTAAAAAAAATCGAGCTCTCGACCCGTCGTCTTATGAACGATATAATGGGCGGCGACTACCGAAGCCGTTTCAAAGGTCAAGGTGTGCAGTTTTCCGAGCACCGCGTGTATTCTCCGGGCGACGACATCCGCCACTTGGATTGGAAAGTCACTGCACGCAGTAAAGAACCTCTCGTAAAACAGTTCGAAGAAGAGCGCGAACTAAACGTCCTCATCATCGCGGATTTTTCAGGATCCGAAGAATTCGGATCGAGACTTACGACCAAACGCCAGATCGTGACTGAACTCAGCGCCATGATCGCATATGCGGCATCGAACTCGGGCGACAAAATCGGTATGTTACTCCTGAGCAACAAAATCCAAAAAGTGGTTCCACTCAAAAAAGGGCGTAATCACGTCTTACGGATCGTGCACGATCTGGTAAGCACTCAAACCGAACCCGGTGGTACCGCGCTCAAAGAAGCTCTCGAAGAAACCTTACGGACTCTCAAGCAATCCGGAATCGTATTCGTAATCAGCGATTTTATCGCCGAAGGTTACGAAGGCTCGCTGAAGCGCTTGGGTAAAAAACACGATCTCGTCGTGGTGCCGATCGAAGATCCTTCCGAGTTTACGATGCCAACGATCGGCACGATGTATTTGGAAGATCCCGAGACCGGCGCCATAAGCGTCATCGACAGCACTCGCGGATCATTTCAAAAAGAGTGGAACACCCAAAGTCAGGAATTTAAGACCAAATTGAAACAGAACCTTATCTCGTCTAAGGCTGAAGTCTTGGCGGTTAACACTCACGAGGACTATGCAGAACGGCTGGTGCGTTTTCTCCGGAAACGGAAGAAAGCCAAATAACTTTCTCGGTGCGATCGCGCTGGGTTTATCTTTGTGGATCGGATCCGCTCATGCTGCGGAACCGTTGCCCATCACTACGCCCCAGGACATTTCGACTTTACCGGAAGCATCGGTTCGGGCCCTCAGTAAAAACTCTGCCGGCAACCAAGTTCAGTTAGGCGATCGCATTCCTCTCGTCATCGAGATCAAGCCGGAGTGGATCAAGGGTGAACCGCAGTTTAGTTTAAACGTACCCGATGGATCACAAAAACTTACCGAGCTGGGTTGGTACCTGGATCAGAATACTCTATGGGTCGCCGGCAGTTTGCGAATCATCGTCGCGCCACTCAAGGAAGGACGCCAAACCCTCCCTACTCTTGTGATCAAATCCAAAGACCAGAACTTCGTCGCGATTGCACGCACTCAGCCGTTTACCGTTACCGTGATCGCACTCGAAAAGAAGGCAGAGCAAAAACCGGAACTTTTGGATCCGATGAACATTCCTTTGCCGACGAAGTTCATCGTGCTCGGCATCGCAATCCTCTTCGCATTAGCGGCGTTTGGCGTTTGGTTACTAAAGAAGCTGAAAAAAGCGCCGGTTACCGCGACAAAGACGCCGCCTGTAAAGGTTGAAGAGCCAGAACACACCGTTGCCATCAAACGCCTGGAAACGCTGTTTCAGAATAATCCATACGGCCTTGAAGCAGGTAAGCCGGTCGCGTTCGGCGTATCGGAGATTCTTAAAGACTTTTTCTCGGCGCGATTCAAGGTCGACGCGTCTGAATCGACGTCGGCCGAGATGCTGGGGCTCCTTCGTTCGGTGGGCATGGGTCCGAACGAACTACTGGAGATTTCAGAACTCTTCGATGAGCTCGATCAGATCAAATTCGTGAAACGAGAACATTTGGGCGCCTATACCAGCAATACCTATTCGCGGCACAAGTTAAAATCGCTCGCGATCGTTCATCGTTGGGCCAGACAGATCACGTCGGCACAACTGCGGCCAAACACTCCGGCTGGGGGTGCACGATGAGATTTGCAACTCCTCAAGCATTGTTACTTCTATTGCTGATCCCGGTATTCTTTTTTTACTGGCTGCAATCATCGAGAACTCCGTTTATCCGGATGCACTTTCAACATCGCAAAAATTCCGGAAGGTTTTTTGACCCGTCTTTTATCTCGACAATCTTAAAAGCGATCGGTCTTGCTTGCTTAATTTTTGCGCTTGCTCGACCTCAAGCCATCTCGCGCTCGCAGGAACGCAAAGCTAACGGGATTGACATCGTCATGGTGCTCGATGTCTCTCTGAGTATGCTCATTCAAGACATGGGCGATAAGAACCGGATGGAGATCGCCAAGCAGACTTTCAAAACCTTTATCGAAGGCCGTAAATCCGATCGGATCGGCTTCATCATTTTCAGCGGTGAGCCCCTCACGCTTGCTCCTCCGACGCTTGATTACGGACTGTTGATGTCTCAACTTCAAACCGTCGAACCCGGCGGGAACGGACTTCGCGACGGGACCGCCATCGGCGATGGCTTGGCTCTCGCCGTGAACCGCCTTAAAAAATCGACCGCAAAAAGTCGCGTGATCATCCTCCTTACCGACGGCGACAGCAACGTCGGCCGGATCGACCCGCTCACAGCGGGCGAGCTCGCAAAAGGTTACGGTATCCGCACTTACTCGGTCGCGATCGGTACCGAGGGCCGCGTTCGTCAGCCGTTTCCGCAGCAAACCCCACTCGGCACCACCTACACTTACGTTTGGGTTGAAAACAAGCTCAATACCAGCCTCTTGCAGCAGATCTCCGAGAAGACCGACGGTCGATTCTACCGCGTCCAGGACGAAAAAGCTCTTTACGATGTGTTCAAGAGCATCGACAAACTCGAAAAAAACGAAGTCACCACTCGAGACAAGGTCCGATACGACGAGGGATTTATTCCATACCTTATCGTCGCATTTTGCTGCTTAGCTCTTGAACGGCTTCTCTCCGTCATTATATGGAGACAGTGGGCATGAGTTTCGCGAATCCGCAGGCACTGCTTTTAATTCCGATCTTGATCGCGTTTCACATCTTGTTCGGGTTTTTATACTCGCGCCGGCAAAAGAAGCTCGCACAGTGGATTGATCCTAAAATGTGGGTCATCATAATCCCGGAATTCAGCCGTCGGGTTTTCACCACTCGCTTCTATTCGGTCGCCATCGCTCTTGTCTTTGCCGCGATCTCATTAGCTCGTCCGCAATGGGGCGAGCACGAAGAAGTACTTCGAAGCGAAGGCATGGACATCATCGTGCTTCTTGATCTTTCAAACAGCATGAGCGCCGAAGACGTTTTGCCAAGCCGTTTGAGCCGCGCACAGACTTTTGTCAAAAAACTTTTAACCCAGCTTCCAAACGACCGCGTCGGTGTCGTTGGATTTGCGGAAAGCGCCTATGTCGCCGTTCCACTCACAAATGATTTCGGCTATGTCGGTGAGATGGTAGGCACGCTCGATCCCGGAGCAATTCAAAATCAAGGCACCAATATCGCAAACGCGATCGACGCCGCCATTAAAAGTTTTGAGCGCGGCGCCGAAGACGATAAAAAAACATCGCGTGCCGTCATCATGATCACCGACGGCGAGGATTTTGGCCAAGGCGCAAAGGCCGCTGCCGAGCGGATCAAAGACTTCGGCGCAGGTTTTCTCGTTGTAACAGTGGGTCTGAGCGAAGGCGCACCGATCCCAATTCGCAATGAAAACGGCGTGCTTCAAACTTACAAAAAAGATCGAAGCGGCAAACCCATTCTTACGCGCGTTAATAAGGATCTGGCCGCCGAGATTGCGGAAGCCGGCGACGGCAAATCTTTTGAACTTGTAAATCCGGATGACGCCGCTTACACGGCTTCGAAATTTTTATCGAGCTATAGCCGTGGATCCACCAAAGAACAAAAAAACATCACGAAGATCGATCGTTACCAATATTTCCTGGCGGCATCGGTACTATTTTTCTTGATCCATTTGTTTGTGGGCTATCGTCGGCCTAAGAGACTGTGGGAGTTTCGCGCTCGGCGCAAAGCCGCTGTCGCGGCAGCCACCGCCGCAACCGCGATTTTCTTTGTGGTCTCCTCGGCGCAGGCGCAGACGCTTGAGGGCTATCTGCGGAGTAAAAAAGGCAAGCAACTCTATAATGAAAATGATTACGAATCTTCGGCGCAGGCTTACGACAGCGCTCACAATCTCGACAAGGACAATTCCACCCTTGAATTCAATGAAGGCACGGCTCTCGCAAAAGCAAAGCGTATCGAAGAAGCGATCACGCACTTTCAAGAATCCACTAAGAAAGCCCTAAATCAAGGCGACTATGAGTCGGCCGCGAAGTCACTCTACAACGAAGGACTGACCCAACACGAAGCCAAGAACGTCGATGCAGCTTACGATCGTTTAACCCAGGCGATTGAAATGGCCAAAATCTCCAATCAGCCCGAGCTCGAAAGGAGAGCTCGCGAAGCCTTGATGCAAGTTCAACAGGATCAACAACAGCAGCAAAAACAAAACGACCAAAAAAAAGATTCCAAAGACGACAAAGACAGCAAAGACCAGCCAAAACCGAAAGACGGAAAACAGGATCAAGACGGTAAGGATAAAAAGAACCAACAACCGAACCAGCTCGACACTAAAAAACGGGACTTCCATAGCGGAACACTCTCAAAGGATGTCGCAGAAGGGATCATGAACGACCTTTCCGATCGCGAAAAACAGCTATATCATAAACGACTAAAGGACCAGAAAGGACGAGAGGCGCCACATGACAAAGACTGGTAGTCGAATCACTCGATTTTTCCGCAATACCGTCGTTGCGGGAGTTCTGTTCTTCACATCATTCGTGCAAGCGGCGATCCAGGCTTCAGTCGATCGAACCGAAGTACCTCTCGACGAGTCGGTTACTTTGAAAATCACCGCGAGCGGAGGCGATCAGCTCAATCCGAAGTTCGATGCTCCGGATTTTGAGATCATGAACCAGTTTGAGAACTCGCAATTTCAATCAGTTTACGTTAACGGCAAGTTCGAAAACAAGTCCGAGCGTTCGATCACTTATATTCTCCGTCCGACGAAAGTCGGTTCCCTTAAAATTAAGAATATTGTCAATGGCGGAGACAAAGCACCAGATCTGAGCGTGCAGGTGGCACAAGACAACCCGTACAATAAGCATCAGATCACCGGCGACAAACCTCAGCTCAATGCGGATCAAAAAAACTTTTTTATGCGGGCTGAAGTCAATAAGTCACGGATCTATAAAGGCGAGCAGCTTATCGTCAGCTACTATTTGTACCGTCGCACTCGCGTGAACATCCGCGATGTGATGCAATACCCTTCGTTTGAAGGTTTTATTCGCGAAGACTTGGAAATGCCGATTCTCTCGGGACGTCCCGACTATGAAGCGGTCAGCCTCGGGGGAATTCCGTTTGAACGCGCCCTCCTCGCTCGTTATGCCCTCTACCCGATTCGCGACGGCAAACTGAAGATCGACAGCTTAAACGTCCGCGCCGACTACATTCCCCGCAACCAGGCCAACGACGACATGATGGAAGATCCGTTCTTCCAGTTCTTCACTCAGGTCACTCCTCGAACCGCAACTTCAAAAAGCGATCCGATCACGGTTGAGGTCAGTCCTGTTCCTGAAGAAGGAAAGACCCAGCTCTTCACGGGTGGTGTCGGCAACTTCGATCTCTCGGCGCAACTCGATCTGACCACGATGAAAGCTTACTCACCGCTCACGCTGCGAGTGAGTATTCGCGGAAAAGGCAACACGAACCTGATAGAGTTTCCACCGGTGAACTGGCCGAAGCAGCTCAAGTTTTACGAGACCCAAGGTAAATCCAAAAACCTCGGGCAAGGCGTAACCGAAAAAACCTTTGAAATTGTTCTCATCCCTCAAGAAAAGGGTAACTTTGAAATTCCACCGATTGAGTTCGAGTTCTTTAACCCGGAAGCGCGCGCTTATGTCCGTAAGAAAACAGCGGCGATTCCGATCCAAGTTTCGGAAGGCGACCCGAACGCCGCTCCCGCTCAACCCGCTGTAAATGACCAATCTAAAGAATCTGGTGGTGAAAATAACGCTCCAGACAAAACAAAAGAAGATTACGGTGCCCTTCGCACAAAAAACTCCCCTCAGGCCGAAGCTCCTTCTTCGTTCCTTGGCCAACCGTGGTGGCGCTGGGTGGCTTGGTTCGGACTCGTTGTCCTGCTCTGCTTTGTAAGTTTGGTGCTCTTCGACGAGACAAAAAAACGCTCTCTCGCACGTTTGGAACTCATCAAACGTCGCCAAGGCATGGATAGTTGGTGGAATCAGCTTCAACGCGAAGCCCAAGAACTCTCTAAAACGAACGCAGCTGCTCTCCAGTTTTCAGAAGTAATGGAAAAAGTCGTCGACCAACTCTATCAATCGTTGGATGAAGCTTTCGGTATCACATCTCGCGCCATGCCACAGCGCGAACTCGCCAAAGTTTTGACGGACAATTTCTCTGTCAGGCGCGATCAATGGCAGGTCATCGCATCAATTTTCGAGTTCTCGGAGACCATTCGATTCGCGAGTCAAGCGGGCATCGTGAGCGATCAGGACGCCCAGCAAAAAACACCGCAAATGATCGAGAACGCCAAGAAACTTTGTGCGGATATTTCGGCCCAAAAAGGGTAATCTTTTCATACAAAGAAAGGATCCCCATCAATGAACCTCTACGTCTGTATCAAGCAGGTTCCGGACACTGAAACGAAGATCAAAGTTAACGGCGACGGCTCCGGAATCGACGCTGCTGGCATTAAATGGATTATGTCTCCCTACGATGAATTTGCAGTGGAGGAAGCTCTTCGCGTAAAAGAAAAAAACGCAGGCAGCACTGTAACCGTCATCACCGCAGGTCCGGATCGAACCGTTGAGGCTCTCCGTACCGCTCTCGCCATGGGTGCGGACAATGCGATCCATGTTGAGCTTCCAGAAACCGCAGACAGCGCGTTCGCGGCAAAAGCTCTCGCCGGCGCTCTCAAAAAAGAAGCTAAGGTCGACATCGTTTACTTCGGTAAAGAAGCAATCGACGACGGCGCGGCTCAAGTACCGCAACTCGTTGCCACTTACATCGGCGTTCCCTCAGTTGGGACCGTGGTCGGCATCGAATACAACGGCACCACCCTCAAGTGCAAACGCGAGATCGAAGGCGGCGCGTTCGAGATGGTGGAAGTCAGTCAGCCAGTCGTGGTCTCGGGCTCAAAAGGCTTGAACGAACCGCGCTACGCGACTCTTCCGAACATTATGAAAGCAAAGAAAAAAGAGGTGAAGAAAATGTCTTTGGCCGATGTTGGCGCTAGCCCATCCGACCAGAAAATTAAAATGAAAGGCTTACAGCTTCCTCCTCCGAAGCAGGCCGGCAAAAAAATCGAAGGCGACGCTGCTGCTCAGGCAAAAGCACTTGTTACTGCACTTCATAACGAAGCGAAGGTGATCTAATGGCTAAGGTACTGGTATTTGTTGAACAACGTGACGGCAAACTCAAAAAAGCGAGCTTCGAACTCCTCGGTGCGTCTGCGAAAGCAGGCAATGAGACCCACGCGGTCATCATCGGTGATGGCGTCGCGGGTCTCGCCAATGAATGCGCAAGCTACGGCGCAAGCAAGGTTCACGTCGCTCAAGACGGTGCCCTCAAAAACTACACGAATGAAGCTTACGCTCGCGCATTGGTAGCGGCGATCAAAACGGTTTCGCCTGAAATCGTATTGGCCTCTCATACCCCAATGGGCCGCGACCTTCTTCCAAGTGTTGCCGCACAAGTGGACGGTGCGCTCGCAACTGACTGCACGTCTCTCGCTTTTAGCGGCGCATCGTTGACCTTGAAGCGTCCGGTCTATTCGGGCAAAGCGATGGCTGACGTTGAGTATATGGGTAGCGGAATCAAAATGGCGACTGTGCGCCCGAACTCAATCGGTGTGCCTAAGCCGGAAGCCGGCAAAACTGCCGACGCCACTAACCTTACCGTCGATCTCGGCGGCCTCAAAACCAAAATTCTTGAAGTGGTTAAAGGCAACTCTGCACGTCCGGACGTGACTGAGGCCGGCGTCGTTGTTTCAGGCGGCCGATCACTGAAGAGTGCTGACAACTTCAAAATCATCGAAGAGCTAGCCGATACCCTCGGTGCAGCAGTCGGCGCATCACGCGCCGCTGTCGACGCAGGATATCGTCCGCATCGCGATCAGGTCGGTCAAACCGGTAAGGTAGTTTCTCCCAGCCTCTACATCGCTTGCGGCATCTCGGGCGCGATCCAGCATTTGGCCGGAATGCGCACGTCGAAGTGCATCGTTGCGATTAACACCGACCCGCAAGCCCCGATCTTCCAGGTCGCGGACTACGGCGTCGTTGGTGATTTATTTCAAGTAGTGCCGGCTTTAACTGCGGAGTGCAAAAAACTTAAGGAGTAATAACTCAACATGACCTGGCAGACCCTGGCGTTTTTGATCGTTGGTGGCGGTGCTTTTTACCTTTGCGGAAAAAAATTTGCTCTCCTGTACAAGTTGTTAAAAGCTCAGACAGGCAAGCCTCCGAAGTTTAGCGACTTCGGACGACGCATCCAAACCGCGATCGTCAACGTCCTTGGGCAAAAAGCTGTTTTGCAGGATCCCGCAATCGGTATCGCGCACACAGCGATCTTCTGGGGTTTTTTGATTATTACGATCGGAACTCTCGAACAGTTCTGCATGACGATCTACGAAGGAGCTTCCTTCGAATTCATCGGCCAAACGCTTTACTCGGCGATGATCTGGTCTCAAGACTTTTTTACTGCGTTCGTATTGTTCGGGGTGCTTTATGCGGGTTACCGCCGGTTTTTCAAAAAGCCGAAGCACCTCGGGCAGTCGAGCGACGCCAACAAGATCTTAGCCTTCACGGGCGGCCTGATGGTATCGATCTTCTTCATGAACGCGTTCCACGTGCTGAGCGCGCACCCTTGGTTTACCGATGATTATTTTATCTCAAAGCACCTGGCCGAAGCATTTGCCGGCATGGGCTTCTCTGAAGATGTCAACCACGGCCTCTACACTTTCTTCAAATGGGTTCATATGTGTCTCGTTCTGGGCTTCGCGGTTTATATCCCGGGCTCGAAACACTTGCACATCGTGGCTGCGGGTCCGAACACTTTTTTGCGCAAGCTTGATCGCGAAAAGGGCATGACCCCGATCAACTTCGAGGACGAGACCGTGACCCAATACGGAATCGCCAATACCAAGCAAATGAGCTGGAAAGATACGCTCGACCTTTACTCTTGCACCGAGTGCGGTCGTTGCCAATCCCTCTGTCCGGCTTGGAATACCGAAAAACCGCTCAGTCCTAAAAATTTGATCATCGACATCAAGAAAAACCTCTACAAAAATAAAGATGCGATCCTTGCCGGCCAGGACGACAAACTCACTCACGTGATCGACGAACATGTCACCGAAGATGTGATCTGGTCGTGCACTTCTTGCCGTGCGTGCGAGATCGCGTGCCCGGTGTTCATTGAACACACCGACAAGATCTACAACATCCGCCGAAACCTCGTCATGATGGAATCAAAGTTCCCGGCCGAAGTTCAACCGGTCTTCAAGAACATGGAAACCAACGGTACCCCATGGGCGTTTTCGCAAAGCGAACGCGCTAACTGGGCCGAGGGCTTGAACGTAAAAACCATGGCTGAAGTCGGCGATGCAAGCGCCGTCGATGTACTCTTGTGGGTTGGTTGTGCCGGCGCTTACGACGATCGCAACAAATCGGTCATAAAATCTTTCGTAAGTCTCCTCAACAAAGCGGGCGTGAAATTCGCAACTCTTGGTACCGAAGAAACCTGTACCGGCGATGCAGCCCGCCGGATTGGGAACGAGTACTTGTTCCAAACCCTAGCGAAGACAAACGTTGATACCTTGAACCGTTATCAGGTCAAGCGTATCGTTACCGCATGCCCTCACTGCTTCAACACTTTGAAGAACGAGTACGGTCCGATGGGTGGAAACTACGAGGTCGTGCACCACTCCCAATTCATCGCGAAACTCATTCAGGAAGGCAAACTGAAACCGTCGAAAGCCCTCGATGCAACCGTGACTTTCCACGACAGCTGCTACTTGGGGCGCTGGAACAACGTCTACGAACAACCTCGCTCCGTGATTGAATCGATCCCAAGCGTGAAGATGGTCGAGATGAAGCAACACCACGACAAGGGTATGTGCTGCGGCGCCGGTGGCGGTCGGATGTGGATGGAAGAGCACATTGGACGTCGCGTAAACGTGACCCGTACCGAGCAGGCGCTCGAAACCAATGCGGGCATTATCGCTACCGCATGCCCGTTCTGCGTGACCATGATCACCGACGGCGTGAAGACCAAAGAAGCCGTCGATCACGTTCAGGTCAAAGACATTTCCGAACTCCTCGATCAAGCGACATAGACTCGTTTAAAACGGTTTTTTTACGGTGTCGTTTCACATAGTGGGATTAGACACGGACTTTCTTGGGTAGGAAATCACTGTGAACGGCGATAAAACGCTTAATGGCGGTATTCACGATTTCCGACTCCTTATACTTGGAGAATTCGGACATTTTTTTAAGAGTTTCCGCGACCTCTTTTTCGAGCTCAATTTGAACGTTTACGGTCTGGCCCTTGAGAATATAGTCGTCTTTCATAGTCCTTAGACTCTACGGGGTGTCTAAAAACCTGTCAATTTGGTGTCTAAGGTTTCGACACCGTCAGCGTTCATAATCAATCCCATCGAATAAGCTTAAATATAGCAGTCTTTGAGCTGGCTCGGTCGTTGCAACTCTCTGGGTCAAGGAAAGAGAGAACCTATGAAACGTTTTTCATTTAAATCCGTTAGTTTATTTTCAGCGCTTGCGGTCATTTTTGCATCAACCGCTTTCGCACAAACCAAATCAAGGCTCGATCTACTCAAAGAAGGTCCTTGGGAGGATAGCCGCCAGGAAATTAAAGACGATGCACTCGCCAACATGCATCTTCTCGTCACCATCCAAGACAAGGCTTTTCAATTAGAATCGGATGTCGAACTTCCTAAAGTTTGTCTCGACCGCCTCGAATTTACGGACATGGTCGCAACCAAGCCAAACCTCGGCAGCAAGAATCTAAAAGACGCTTTGTCTGAAGTAAAAACTCAGGCTGATCTAAAAGCAATTTCTACAAAATACACGCCAGTCGTCGCATTCTCCGGAACCAAAGAGATTCCGAAGTTCGAAAACTGCTTGGCTGAGGCCGGTGCCATAAAAGACATCGAAAAAGCCAAAGCAAAAATCGCTCCGGTATCCAAGAAGACACTCGAAAACGACGAGCTTGCTTTCCTCAGTACCGGCAAAATCGACGACAAAACCGACGAATTTTTAAGCGACAAATCGATTAGTTCGAAATACCTTACTCTTTCGACCAAAATCAAACGTGTTAACTGTAAAGACTGTAATAAAACCGCAGAAGACAAAACAGCGACGAATAAAGACTCAACCCTTCCCGCTCTTACGCAAAAAGGCGCGGAAGACGAGCTCGATTCAGCTGTAAAAAGCGTTCTCGACGCTAAAACAGCCAACACTTTGGATGCCGCTCTCGCGAAGCTAATCGGTCTTCCGGACAAGATCGAAGACTACCAAGCTCTCGATCTTGATTATAAAAAGAAATTCCAGCAAGACGTTCATGATGTTGCCAAGAAAGTCGGTTCAAAAAAGATCGAAGAACTCGGTAACGCCACTTGCTCTAAATCTTCATTCGACGCTCAACTCGCGCTTTTCTCCAAGTCGGTCGGCGAAACCAAGTCATCCTCTGATTACTGGGGATCATTCCAGTTCAAACGCAAAGACGACGGCAGGAAAGCTGACGACGCGAGCTGCGCTAGCGATTACGTGCAAAAACAAGCCGATCTTTTATCTCAGATCTCCAAATTTAAGTACATCGATAGCGATGTAGCCGATCAAGACAAACAAATCGCGGACGAGATCCTCGAAAAAGGCAACATTCACCGTATCGAACAACTTTCAAAGATGAATGAGACCGACGAAGAGATCACCAAAGCGGTTTTCGTCGCCCAACAAAACTATCGCCGCATCGGTAACCAATTTGCACCTCAATGCTCACAACTTCATAACGACGACTACGCAAATTGCGTGCGGTCACAAATGAGCGTGCAATGTTCAAACGTAAATGATTACCGTGCATATGCCCGCTGCGTTACCGCTACGACGCAGTTTGACTACTACGCAAGCTTCAGAGTTTTTGACGCTCGAAGCCAACTCATGAGCGCACAGAATTCATTCGTGACTGGCCCATTCGGAATGAGCTATCAGAATGTAGGCACGAACATTGGGAGCTCAAATTCGAATGCGTTCTCGCTGAACCAAAACGTCTTCCCGAATGCTTCTCAGTGGAACACATCGAGTGGCCTGAACAATCAAAACACGGCTTTTAACCCGAATTTGATGTATCAAAACTCGAGCCAGTGGAACCGTATGCAGCCGAACGATCCGCGCGCAACGACTACTTTGCCAGTCGCAATCCCGCTCAACAGCCTCGGAAATCCTTCGATGCAGTTCGGTCAGTATCAATTCCAGAACATGAGTTGATTTGATCTTTAGCCTAAGAACAAAAAAAGCAGAGTAGCAAACTACTCTGCTTTTTTTGTTTGACGATGACTTGAGTAACCGTTATCCCTATTAATATAAACAACTATTGTTGGATACAGCAGTGAAAGGGGTATTGGAAATGTCAGCAACGTCTAAAGGAACCGTTAAATGGTTCAATGATGCTAAAGGGTACGGATTCATTCAAACTGAGGGAACATCGGACGATATTTTCGTTCATTACAGCGCGATTCAGGGCGATGGCTTCAAAACTCTTTCTGAAGGACAAATGGTCGACTTCGAACTCGTCACCGGTCCTAAAGGCCCACAAGCTTTCAACGTCATGAAAGCCGAAGCCTAATCGTTTCCGTTAAGTAACGATAAATTTCAAGAAGCCTGGGTCGCAAGACCCGGGTTTTTTTATTTATCTCAGCCTTTTAACAGCGTGAGTTGTTCTAAAAGCTTCGACCCTTGATAGGCATGGTTTCCCGACTTCTTGATCACCTGGAACGAAACCGCGGGATCCCAAGAGAGAAGGCTTTGATTGATCACGACTTGCCCAAATGGCATCTCGGCCGCAAGCTTCCGCGCCTTAAACGTATCTTTAGACCAAACCGATGCCACTAATCCATGAGTGACCTCTTTTAACCAAGTACTCAGGTCGCTTTCCGTTTTGAATCTTAGCATACTGACGTGGGGAGACAGGATCTCCGTCTGGAGTGATACGCTCTTACGAATCTGATCTGGAGTTAGATTTTCATACGCCGTCAGTGTCGGAGTGACGTAGTTACCTTTTTGCTTGGAGTCGAGTGGCTTTCCGCGCATGAGGATCTGCGCTCCTTCGCGTTCGGATATCCCGACAAACTTCAGATACCGGTCGAGCATCGATGGATCAATCAGGGGCCCTGCATAAGCGCCCGTTGTCGGATCTCCGATCTTGAATTTTTTGGAAGCTTCGTGGAACTCGTGAACAAACTTTTCATAAATCCCATCCTGAATCCAAACTTGCGAAACACTCCGGCAGTGTTGGCCAGTACTCAAAAACGCGTCACGGATCAAGGTTTCGATGCAATTGTCAGGCGCATCGTTCATCACGATGCTTGGATTTTTGGCTCCCAAAAAGAGCAGTACTTCCTTGGCGGGTTGAGAAAGGGTATCTTGCTTCACTCGCATCCCGACTTCAAACGAACCGTAAAAAATCACCGTTTGCACGTTCTCATGACAAACCAAACGGCGACCGAGTTCCCGATCACCGACGATGACAGAAAGAACCGCCTTCAGTTCCTCGGTTTGAGTCAGCATCTCCACCAGCTTCAATGTCGAAAACGTCGCTTTCTCCGAAGGCTTCAGCGCCACCGAATTACCTGCAACTAGCGCAAGGCAGGCGGACTGAATCGAATAAACGAGCGGCCAAACATAGGAGCCGATGATCGCCGTCACCCCGCGGGAACGTCGCATCTCCGCCTGATCGAGTTTCAGCGTACTTTTGAAGTGCCCCACCCAACGCTCGAACTGATCCCACTCGGCCTCAAGATCGACGTCGGTGCGACCGAGCTCGACGCGCGCGACATCAAACCACTGCTGCCGGGCATTCGATAAATTCAAAATAGCCTGGCCGACGATTTTGCGACGATCATCGAAGGGTTTAGTGGCCCAGGCGATGCCCGCTTCCGCTAAGTCCTGAGTCATCGTAGCGATATGTGGGTAAGAAAATCTAACTTTACCGAGTTCGTTTTCGATGTTTGAGGGTGATCTCACCGTCCATTCGCCGCTCACCTCTTTTACGCTTAACGTTTTGCCTTGGTGGAGGCTTGAGATGTTCATATCACCCACTCACTTTCAACATGAGCTCTCGGTAGATTTGAATCGCCTTTTCAAGCTCCGCCCACCGAACGTGTTCTTCTGGCCCCTTCGGACATTGCCGGGTTGAGCCGGCGCCAATGAGCGTAACCGGAAACTTGCCTTTATGAAAAAATCCGGCATCGCTCGAATAGTTCACGTTTTTAGTTTTCATCGGGTCGATTTCATCCACGCCTTGCACCTGGCAGTTCATGACCATGAGGTAGTGAAACAACGAGTGCTTTTCAAAGACACCTTTCACGATTTGCTTCCAATGATTTTGAATTTCGGCCTGCTGATGCTGAGGCAAAAACCGAAGCTCGAAACTAACGTGGAACTTGCCAGAGTTCTTCGGAAACACGCGGGTCATTGCGCCGGAGCTGTATTCATACGCAAAGTCGTCGTTCGGGAATTGATTTAGCCCTTCAATAAGCCTTTTCCATTCGTGGTCGAGCTCCAAGATCACTTCGATCAGTTCGGTCGGGAAGAAGCTCGTTCCGCCTTCGGAAACGCCGACAAAATCAATTACAAAGTTTTGCGCGTAAGTTTCGGGCTGAAGCTTTTCCTTCAAGAACTGCTTGAAGTCCTCGAACTGGAACGCGGTTAAAAATATCTTTACAGTCGCGAAATCCGGATTAGCGCATTCAGCACCACGTGCTTCAATGTGATTCCACTGGAAATCAAATCCCGACTGTGCTCCACTCAAGAGCAAGTCTATCAGCATATCGAAGGCATTAACCGCGTCTTTCGGAGTCGAGAAGTCGAGGCTCACGCCGCGCGCGGCGATCTGGACGCAGCGGTTGTAACCGCGCGAATCACGATTGCGTGCGGGAGAGTCGATATCGATCCCGAATGACAAATGCCCCGGACTTTTTTTGCACTTTTTGAGTTCGGTCGGTGAAAAAGTATAAACCTCTTTCGGGTTCACCAAAAGTGACTCGATTAAAAATCGTGAGCCAAGCATCCCGAAGTGAGAGGCTGCGGTACCCACGATGTACAGAGGATTTTTGTGACGATGATCGAGAAGATCGAGCGCTGCATACACCCGACACAAGAAATCGATTTTGCCTTGAACCGAACCCGGCCCGTGCAAACCGCCTTCATCGACGCCCACTTTCATCGGGATCGTTCCCGAGCTCGTATCGAGTGGATTGATAAAGAGCACGCCCTTGCGAGTCGTTCGGTCCACCAACGTATCCGACGTGAAGGCGATCAAGTTGTACTGGCGTTTCGAAAGCGAGTCGATCGCGTGTTTAACTTCTTGAAGTTGAGTTTTGAAACCCAAATCATGCAAAATCGTCTGGTAGTAGCGAACAAGTTCCTCGTTCCCACTTTCCGAATTGGATGAAATATTGAGCGCCCGTGCAGCATGCTCTTTGAATTTTTCGAAAATTTGCATCTTGTTTTTAAATATCAAATACTTATTTTTCTTGCAATGACTGAGCGGCTCTCGTTACATTATGCATTGAATGGCTGATTTTTCACAACTTGCGGCGGCTGGCCAATACCGCGAAGCAATCCAGACGCTTCAGCAGTCTCCGACCTACGACGCGTCGTACTTTTATAATCTCGGTATTCTGTACGGAAGGCTGAATCAGTCCGGCTTGGCGCACGCTTATCTAGAAAAAGCGAATCGCCTCAATCCGCACGACCCTGAAATCATTCGAAATTTAAAAATTTCGAAGAAACAACTCTCCAAACACCTCATGGAAGTCCACAGCGAAGTAGGCATCGATAGCGCGTCTAATCAAATGGAACAGTTCGCCGATCGCATTCAAGGCGATGAGATTCTAGGTGTTATGGGCCTCGTACTCGTTGTTGTATCGCTACTTTGGATTCGTGCCTATTTGAAAACTCGCCACATCACGAAGACCTTCTTGAAGCCCTCCGGCTGGTTTGGCGTACTTGCGCTCATTCTTGTGATTGCATTCTACGGAGTTTATAAAGCAGGGAGTTATAATCCTCCTGCAGCGGTCCTGATCAAGCAATCCCTCCGTAGCGGACCAGGGCTCAATTACCCCGAAATCACCTCGATCGAAGCCGGAGTGAAAATCCGCATGATGGGTTCGGCCGTGACCGTGAATGAAAATGAACTTTGGCAGAAGATACGATATAAATCGGAACTAACGGCGTGGATTCCGCTCTCGAATCTACTGCCTCTATAAAGGATTGATATGATGAAGGCATTCTCGAAACTCACCGTTCTTTGCTTACTAGCCCTGGCCTTCCATGGTTGCGCGTCAAAATCAATCAACGAGTCGGATCCGGGAGATTTGTACAAGGACGCAGAAACAGACATTTCAAATGACCGTTATCTCCTCGCCCTCGACAAACTTCGCATAGTGAAGAGCAAGTTCTCTTACTCGAGCTACGGTGCCCTCGCCCAAATGCGGATTGGCGACGTGTACTTCTTGCAAGAGTCTTATCCCGAAGCGGCAAGCGCCTATGAGACTTTCGTCGAGCTCTATCCGAAGCATGAAAAAGCCGGCTACGGGATTTTCCGCGCGGGCGAATCTTACTTCATGGACATCCCATCGACGATCGCTCGCGACCTTCGTTCCGCCGAGAGCGCGATCAACTCGTTTACGAGTTATCTCAAAAAATATCCTACTGGCGAGTACGCCAAGAAAGCAAAAGATTTCAAGGCGAAAGCCTATAACAAGCTTGCCGAAAAAGAATTCGATATCGCCCAGTTCTACATCCGTCGTAAGAAAGCTGATGCAGCTCGCACTCGCCTACAAAAGATTTTGGATCTCTACGGCGAATCCGAAGTTGCTGTGAAAGCAAAAGAACTCTTAAAGAGCCTCTAAATGTTGCTGACTCCCACTCAGGAAATCCAGAAACGGATTCAGAACAAGCAGTTTCCCGATGCAGAAAAACTCATCGCGGACGGCTTGACTCTGGAACCGGACAATGCGGATTTTTTTTACTTGCGTGGACTCTTGCGCTCTTACCAAAATCGTCTAGTCGAATCGATCGAAGATTTACGTAAGGCGCTTTACTACGATCCGAAGCACACCGATTCGGCGATCTGCTTGAGCGTGATATTGAACGATATAGGCCGCTACGAAGAAGCCAAGAAGATCTTCGAGCAAGCCAATCAAAGCGTTTTCTTGAAGCAAATCGGTGACGACGTCCAAATCGATCGACGTTTTTCGGTCAAACACTTCGAGGTCGGTGATTTATATTTCCGCTATCGCCGTTTTGACGAGGCAATCGAAGAGTACAACAAGGCAATTCTCCTTGACCCGCAGTCGACCGATATTCGCGTGAAGCGCGCCAAGGCATTCGCTAAAAAGGGTTTTATTACCCGCGCGATTCAAGAGTTGCAACAACTCAAAGCCGAGCGTCCAACCGATCTCACGATCCGGATTCAACTGGGTCTACTCCATTACTCCCAATCCAACTTGCTCGATGCCGAAATTGAATGGGAATCGGTGTTGGAACTCGACCCGGTAAATCGCGAAGCCACCGCTTATCTCGACCTCATAAAAAAGGAGCACTAATGAAATTGATTTTAATCGCTTTGTTTGCTTTCGTGTCCTCAACCTCGTTCGGCCAACAAGAACGCCGTAACTATGCCTTCACCCAACTGGGCCAGTGCGTGAAATTGATTGACGGAAATCCAAGTTACTTCGTGGTGGACGATTCGCTTTGTAAACACGACGACGATCATGCTTTTACGGCTTTCGGTAATTGCGTGAAGGTTACCTTCGACCACAAAGCGACCTATTTTACGACAAGCGACAATCTTTGCGACGGCGAAGACGATTACGCATTCAATAGCTTCGGTAATTGCGTTAAGTCGACGCTCGACAAAAAGCTCACTTACTTCGTTGTTTCAGACGATCACTGCAAATAACCTAAAGAACAACGTAAAACCTCGCTCTCGTATTCCCCTTGGGAGAAAGCTGTACTTAGCACGAGTCAAATAATAAATCTTAACCGATCAACTGAACTGCGGAACTAAGCGGGAGACCACTGACTTGGAGTGCGCCTTTTTGAATAGTACCCGCGGTTTGAGCATCGCGAGTCGCGAGGAGATGACCGCGGAGTTCCTTGAACATCGGAAACTTGATCGGCTGATCGTTTTCTTGAAGCACGACTTGCTTAGCAGTCTTCTCTTTGGTGTTGATCACCAACGGGGCTTTCAAGTTTGCGGTCATCTCGGTAAGATCCGATGGAATCGTGAGGATTGTGAATACGCTTGCGTCTTTGATCGAAGCTAGGCGCAATTCGCGAAGCTCGGCCGCCGAGAGACGAACAATGTAATCCGGTTTGAAGATTTTCGGCTCGAGAACCGGGAACGCGAGATGCGGATTCGTGATCGACTGAAGCCACAAGATCATCGTCGCGTCTGCGGCGTCGACCAAGCAGAAATTGTGATCTTCGGGAAAACCCAAGATCCCACTCGGAATTGAAATGATCTCATCCGAAGAAACTTCAATTTGTCCAAAACGTCCTGTCTGGATCACCATAAAAATACCTCTAGGGCGTGTACTCCACCCTATCCCTATATATAGGATAGACGATCCGTCCAGACGAGCAAGGCGTTATTGTGTCCGGAATGAAAAAAGTGTCAAAAGCATGACAATTTTTTGTCACACTGCAAAATTTTCTACGGAGATGGGTTTGGTGATTTTTGAAGAGGGACTATTCTTTGAGTGGTTTTGTAAGCTGGCTCAAATCCGCAGGCGCTGTGCCGGAAGACTTATTTTGATCCTGAATGGCAGAATAAACCTCTTCGCGGTGAATCTTTGTTTCTTTAGGGGCTTGAATGCCGAGGCGTACTTGTTTGCCTTTGATCTGTACCACGGTGATCTTGATATGATCGTCAATCGCGATACTTTCACCCAATTTTCGGGTCAGAACTAACATGACCTAATCTCCATTTGGACAACGCAGTAATCCGTTACCACCCGTAGAGGTAGCATAAAAATCAGGGGTTTAACAAGTTAATTATCGCAAGAAGTCTAAGAGCGTCGGTTGAACAAGATGCTTAGAACTGGCTAAACTGCTCTTGAAAATGGTCTCTTCTTTGGCCAAATCGCTGACCACCTGAGCCATATCAGCATCTTCAATCGAAGAAGTTAGCTGTGCATTCGTGACGTTATGCCGTTCTAAAGCATTTACGTTGCCCTGGATCCCTTGCACGCGAGAACCCACTTTTGATCTCATGGAAACGACCTTACCTTGAAGGTCATCAAAACGCTCAAGTGTTCCACGAATCGCATTGATGTCACCGGTGAGGAGACCCACGCGGAGCGCTTTCAATTCTTGGAATATGTTCGCGTTCGCGACCGCCGGCGCTTGTTCGGACGCGAGCGTGCGGAGCGCTTGGTTCTTCTCTTCTTCCTTCATCTCCGGATGTTTTTCCATCTGGATGCGTTTGAAGTCGGTCGAACGTTCCGGTTGTGTGTTGAAAATCTCGTGGCCGGGCACGTTCATGCCGATAAATGTTTCTCGTCCGATCTCGATCATCATCTGACCGTCGTCGCCCTTATAATTTCCTTCGGAGTCGACCGGAGGAGTGTCGGTTTTGTAACCACCGAACAAATAGCGATCGCCAATACGTCGGTTCGCGGTTCCGATCGCGCGTTGATAGAGTTGGCTGATCTCCTCGGCGACGCCTAGGCGAGACTCCGGAGTCGAACTCGCATTCGACGACTGGCCGATCGCGATCTCTTTCGCGCGCATGATGATGTCGCTGATATCTTCTAGGGCATGGTCGGTGTTGTTCAAAAACGCTTCAGCAAGCTTGGCGTTGTTTTGAAATTGATCGTTGTTCACTTTATCCGTCCTTACTTCGAGGACCTTCGCGGATCCCACTGGATCATCGGAAGGGCGATTGACCTTTTTCAATGTCGCGGATTGACCCTGCAAATTCTCCATACGGGATTTGCTTCGGTTAATGCTATCTCGGATCGTTCCGAAGTTTGTGTTGTCACTCACTCTCATGACTTAGTGCTTATCTCCTCAGGCTCAATACGGTGTCGAGCATCTCGTCAGCGACTTTAATCACACGTGCCGAGGCGTCGAATGCGTGTTGAAACTGCATTAAATTAGTGGTCTCTTCATCAATGGAAACTCCCGAAACCTGGTCTCTGACCTTTTGGAGTTGGGTCATGATGCTATGTTGCTGACCCAAGGCTTCGTTATTGCGTCCGCTCGCGACGCCGACATCGGCGACGATCCCGTTATAGAAATCGTCGACGGTAGTACGGCCTCCGTTTAAAAGATGAATATTTTGCAAATTGCCGATCGCAAGCGCGGTGCGGTTATCGCCCGGCGCAAACGGTTGAAGCGCTGCCGCGATGTTGTTAGTCGAACCAAGCACTTCGTCCGACAACGAAAGATTCTGCGCCGCCGCTGTCACGGTGACCGGAGTTTTAAAGAAGTTAACATTGGTTTTACCGTCAGCAGTAAAGCCTTTTTGGTGAATCTCGTTGACCGAGTTCGCGATCGAAAATGCCAGCTGGTCGAGTTTTTCGAGAGTTTGAGCGATCGCGCGGTCACGAACCTCGACAAGCGCTCCTATTTTACCGCTCTTAAACATATTGGTAACGTATTGATCCGCAAACGGAGATCGTTTGATCTGAAGCGAGTTTTCAGGGCTCACCATGTCGACGCTGGCGAGCTCGCGAAGCGGGCCGCTATCATGAACTTCCGGAGCGCGATCCCAGTAGTATTTTTCAACATTCGGGCCGGTCACGAGTGGACCGACTCCTTTAACGTCGATGTTGATCATCCCCTTATCGTCCGGGTGAATCGAAATATCGGTCATGCCGCTCATTTTCTTGGCGACCAAATCACGGCGGTCGCGCAAGTCATTGGCTTCGTCGCCCTGGGTTTCGGCGGTGTGAATCCGACGGTTTAATTCCGCGATCTCTTCGGCCATGACGTTAAGTTCTTTTAAATTTCCGTCGAGACGAGAGTCGATGTGGCCGCGAATGGCCTCCATCTCCGCACGAAGTCGTTTAAAATCACTGACCATCGCGTTTGAAGATTCTCTCACAGACTGACGGACGGCTTCGCTGCTCGGTTCGTTCGAGAGTTTGCGGAAGTCGTTAAAAAAGCGAGCGATCAAACGGTTCAAACCATCGCCGTTCATCTCGTTAAAGACGTCTTCGATCTGGTTCAAAAAGAGCTGCTTTTCTTCGTGATAATTGATGTCGCGAGTGCCTTCGCGTAATTGTTTCTCCAAGTATTGGTCGTTAATCCTTTCAATTTTACCGATCTTCGAACCTTCACCGATGTAAGGTCCACCTTGACCGGCCAATTGCTTGGTGACCTGGGCTTCGGAAGTCACTCGCTGTCGAGAGAACCCCTCAGTGCCGGCATTAGAAATATTGTGCCCTGCCGTGGCGATTCCAGCCTTGGCAGTATTCATCCCGGACTTACCGGATTGAAACACAGTTAAAATGCCGCCCATCTAAATTAGACCTCTTTCGATACGAGGCGCGGACCGTGTTCGCTGGTCGAGCCTGTGTTTTTATGTCCTTGCTGGTTGTAGGTGCGTGCCTGGTGCGTGGTTTCGCCGAAGATGTTTTTCTTCATGTTGTGGATGTGCTTCAAAGAAGCCTCGACGAGTTTGCCGTTCATTTCGTTTTGTTTTTTGATGCGCTCAACGAGAATAATAAGGGTGTTGAAGTCGGTTTGGAGTTTATCCGAAATTTCATTGTCGCGTCCCGAGTAAAACGCGATCAAATCGCGAAGGGAAGGACTTTCGTTTTCAAGACCTTCTTCTTTGCAAAGGGTGTAGAGCACCGCTTGGCGAGACATCTCGGATTGGTGTATCCAGTGGATGAGCGCTTCTTTCGCGGCGGCGGCATCATAAGTGCCTTTTACATCAGCATTGGTTATCGCTTCGTTTTCATTTTTGATGACTTCGTAAAGTTGGCGATGAAGGCCGATCAACTCCTGCAAAGACTGATGCAGCTTCTCACGCGGGATCACCGCTTTATTTTGTGCGGACGTATTTTGGTTTTCGTTACTCATGATTCCTCGCCCCATCCTTGGTGCTACGGATTATGTAGAAAAAATCAAGCTCCGCCCATTTTCAAATGATCGTCTACCAAGCGGTCTGCGATTGCATCCGCGCTAACGTTGTATTTTTTGCTGGCGATTTGCTCGCGCAAAGCCGCGATTTTCGCTTCACGAACATCCGGTGAGTCGCTCGCGACTTGCTTAGCCGCAGCCATTTCTTTTGCGCGTGAAGAGATTTCTGCATTCGCCGAACCATTGCTGGTTGTCTCGACGGAACGCGCGCGTGCTTCGTTATGATCGTGTTTTAGTCTTTCTGATTTTTTCGCTGCCTGAGATTCGGCGGTGTTCGTGCTTTGAATTGGACTGCTATTCGGATTGACCCTCATGTGTACCTCCTGTACGTCTGGAACTGCCTGTTTTTACAGGCTCCTGGACCTGAGAATTCCTTCTTTCATTGTACTTGTCTTGGGGCATCGAACGCAACCAATAATCTAGAATCTGCCGCCCTAAACCGAGGGAATTCTGTTTCGCGGAAATCTCCGCATATTCGCTGTCGAGCATGCCTTGATATATTTCTGTCGCTGAGTTCTTTAAGGAAAGCTCAGATTCGTCAACATTGCTACGCATGGCTTTGAGCATTTCGCCCGTGAAGACGGCCTCGAGACCCTGAGCGGCCTCACGCATCTCTTTGGTGATTCGAGGGTCGTCATAAGTTTGACGAGCCTGTTTTTGCTGCAATTGCGGGGATTTCAGGGGGGGGGCTGGAGAGGCCTTCATTAAGAATTCCCCTCCAGACCCTTGTGAATTCGGACATTGCGGGTGCGGACATCCTGTCCTTCACGGCCAATGAAATTTGCAGAATCAAGTGGGCCCACCATCCTAGCAGGCTTAAGCTTCCATTCTGTTTCCTGGATCATCTTGCCGTTTCCTTCCTTGGAAATTACCCGTTCCTCCCGTTTCACAAACTTTAAAGCAATTCGAGTTCAGCTTGAAGAGCGCCTGTTTGCTTGATCGTCTGGAAAATCGCGGTCAAGTCTTTCGGTTGCACTCCGAGCGTGTTCAAAAGTTTCACTAAATCGGACACCGTGGCGTTACCGCCCGATGCGCTTTTCAAATCATGTAAGTACTCGTTCTTTCCACCCTTCACTTGGATCGAAAGATCGCCGTGAGAAATCGCGATCGGAGTGATCATCACTTTATCGCCCATCACCACTGTACCCGTACGTTCGTTCAAAACAACTTTCGCTTTGCTATCCACGACGATACGAATATTTTCAACGCGAGCCATAAGCTCTACCGTGTTGCCGTCGTAATTGAACGGCACTACGATGTCGACCGTCGCGCTGTCGCGCGCCGATGCGAACTTGCCGCCCAACTCTGCGTTGACGAGAGCTACGAGCCGAGCGGCTGTTGTAAAATCCGGGTTGTTAAGTGCGAGTCTGAAGCTCTTTTTGGCAGCAAAATTTGTATCGATATCTTTTTCAATCATGGCGCCCGAAACCACGCGGCCCACGGTCGGGAACGTCGCCTTGCCATCGGCAATTGATCCAAGGGTGATCGGACCTTGAGCGACGGCATATACCTGCTGATCGCCTGCACGAAGCGGGGTCACCAAAAGCACGCCGCCCTCTAAGGATTGAGAATCTCCGATAGAACTCACGGTGATGTCGATCTGCGTGCCCGAACGTGCGAACGGAGGCAACTTCGCAGTCACGATCACGGCCGCCGCGTTTTTCGATTTGACCTGCGCGTTTTTCTCAACATCAAGACCAAGCTTGCCGAAGAGACGACCGAGAGACTTCGCCGTCACGTCGGCACTTGAGTCGCCGGTACCCTTCAAACCCACGACGAGGCCGTATCCGATCAGAATATTTTCGCGAACGCCTTTAACGGCCGCAATATCTTTAAGTCTCGCACCCGTCGTTGCTGTTGCGCCGTAAGCGAGTGCCGACGAAAAAAATACCGTCGTCGCCACTAACGCCGTAAGCAGGCTGCACGCTTGTCGCTTCATACAATGCTCGAATTCAGCGTGCGATTTTAATTTTGTGTTCATACAATTTCCCTGAGTTAATCACATCTTTTTCATCAAAATCAGACGCCGGCGCCACGGCCACGATCGACATGAGTTTTGACGAACCTCTATACATCACGCGTTTGACCGCGCGAATCTTGTAGTTACCGTTCTGATAGCGGTCGATCACCTCGGCCCTGAGCTCTTCGTTCGGGGTCAAACCCACGGTTTTGCTCAGATCGATTTGAGACCAGCGCACGGCTTTTTCCATTTTGTTTTTTATGTCTTCTGCTTCGTTCGTCTTTAGCTCTTCGGCGGCCACGTTACGATATGCTTGAATGTCTTTGTCGCCCTTGGCGCCGTCGGCGTTTTTAAGATAAAGCGCCATTTCAACTTCCTGCTCGGCTGGAGTCAGGCTCTTTTTGATTTCTTCGGCAACCTGGCGAATGATCGGCTCTTCCATTTTTACAGAAATAATGTCGCCCATTGCGCGAACCTTACCCTTGGTGAAAAAGTAATTTGCGTCGTTTTCATTCGACCAAAGCGAGCCGTCATTCGGGGTATTGTCGTAAAAATCAGAGCGAATCGCGCGATCGCTGTTGCGGGCGACTTCACCGCTTTGACGGGCACGGCGATTTTCGATTTGCGCACGCACGTTGTCGTCGGTCGGATCAAGCATTTCCGTTCCGGTTTCGGCGTCTTCAGAACCATAAAAAGCAGTCTTTTTATCTTGCTGCGGCTCCGCGCTCGCTGTTCCGCGAAAAATCGTGCCTGAAGAAGACGATACTGGTGCTACTGGAGCATTACCATAATTACGGCTCCAACCAGTTTGTCCGTCGGGACGGCGGGCATAATCCGCTCCATAAGTAAGCGCATTATAATTCTCGTTTTCAGGCTTTGAAAACGGATTCAAAGTCGAGCAGCCTGAGAAGGCGAGGGTGATCATAAACGCAATGAACGTCATCACCGTTCTCATAGGTTCACCTCGATACTGTGATCAGCACGGAGCTTACCGACGATTTCTTTTTTGGTTTTCAAAGTCAGGACATGAATACGGTCACCGACCAAACCCGACTCTTGCACGATCGCTTGAGTCACAAGACTCAGATCGCCCGACGTGAGTTCAAGTTTCACCATTTCACCTTTGCGAATATCGGGCTGTTTTTGAACAGCGTTGCGAGTAACAAATTGGTTTTCAAGGATCGTCTGGCGCGATTCCATTTTATTAAGATCCGCCTCCGAACCCACCATCACTCCGCGATATTCGCGGGCGATACCTGAAGCGACGTTAATTTTTGAAATCTTAAAATCTTCTGTTTTTAGCTTGGTATTTGGATAAATCCGCTGAATCGCGGTCGGAACTTCAACCCAGGCTTCGTAAGGCGTTTGAATCACCTGCCGCACTTCACGTCCGCCCTCGGTCGTTCCGATCACTTCGGCAACGGCGACTCCGCTTGCTTTGTCTTCGATAAACCGCACATCGGTGAGCTTTTCGATTTCAGAGAGAGGGGATTGCTTCGCAACGCCTGTCAAACTTGGAAGTTTGACGCGTGCGTTAGGGATGCGATCAGAAAGCTGTTGCACAATTTTTGAAGAGATTTCTTCGGCAAGGGAGGGTTTTTGATCGGCAGCGTAACTCGCCGAACTCAACACGATCCCCATCGATAATACAACGCAGGTTACCCTAAGACTCACCCGACACCCTCCTTGGTTGTTACAGCTTCCGGGGCGCATCCTGCGCCCATTAATTAAACTATCTCACGATATTTGTTGTAGCTTCAAGCATTTTATCCGCAACCGACATCACGCGTGTATTCATTTCATAGCCCCGTTGCGCACCGATCATCTCGACCATACTGTTGGCAGTATTGACGGTCGACGCCTCAAGCGCGCCCTGAAGAATCGTTCCACGACCCGCTTCACCGGGGACGCCTTCCTGTGGCGATCCACTGGCAGGCGATCTTTGGTAAAAGTTATTACCGATCGCTTTCAAACCCTGAGGGTTCACAAAATTGACGACTTGAACTTGGCCAAGAACGCTTTCGCCCTCGGTGCTGAACGCTTTGATCTCGCCGTTCGGAGAAATCACGACGGAGGTCGCTTCCGGTGGAATGGTTACCGTCGGAGACAAGAGTGCGCCGTTACTCAAACTGATTCGTCCCTGAGAGTCGAGCTTGAATGCACCAGCGCGGGTGTAAACAGTCTCACCGGAGTTCGGCAACGTGACCGGAATAAAACCTTTCCCTTCGATCATTAAATCGTATGGGTTGTTGGTCACTTTTACCGGGCCTTGTTCGAAAACTTTGTGAGTGGATCCCACTTTTACACCCAGGCCTTTTTGGACACCGGTCGGAGACACGGTGGTTGCACCCTGCTTCCCGCCCGGCTCTTTGACTGTTTCATACATTAAGTCCTGAAACTCGGTTTCACTGCGCTTGTAGCCGTCGGTGTTGACGTTCGCGAGATCGTTTGCAATCCGGTCCAAATTGGATTGTTGTGCTTCGAGCCCGGTCGCTGCCGTGGTTAATGCCTTTAACATGGTTTCTCCTTAACCATCCTTGGTTTAGAATTTGCCGATTTCGTTTACTTCTTTGCCCATCATATTGTCGACGGTCTTCATTGCTTTCAAATCTTGTTCGAACAACCGATTCGCACGGATCAAGTTGCTGATTTCCTCAACCGGATTCACGTTCGAAGTCTCGATCATTCCTTGTTTTACAGCGGTGTTTTGCGCAGATACAGGTACGTTTTTAGAATCCTTGTTTTCGAAGTTCAATCCGCCTGATTTGCGAAGCGGTTTTAAATCGGTGAACTCGACGATGCTGAGATCGGCTATTTTATCTTCGCCCATGTAGATCTCACCTTTGTCGTTGATATGGAGCTGGCCTTCGCGGCCATCGACACTAATGTATCTTCCCGCCGCTTCGCTTGCCGGCGAACGGATGGCGTCTTCACCTGCGGTGCTTGCCGAAAGGACCGGATTTCCCTCTGAAGTCACTAATCTGCCTTCACTTGAAAGCTTAAAACTTCCCGCACGCGTATAACGAATTCCTTGAGAGGTTGCGATTTCAAAAAAACCGGGCCCTTCGAGCGCGACATCAAGTGGATTGTCGGTGACTTTAAATCCGCCGGTTCTGTGTACCGGGTGTGTCCCGTTTACCACGACAAACGATTGGTCCCTCCCCTCAAGTCGGTAGAGATCTTTGTCTTTGATCGGGGAGCGTAGGATGTCTTTGCCTTCATCGTCTAACTTTTCATTTTTAGAGAGATATTCTTTGAATGCCACGTCGTCTTTCTTAAACCCATTGGTGTTGACGTTGGCAAGGTTGTTCGCGATAACCTCGACCTGATGGTCGCGTGCAATAGCTCCCGATACGGCGGGCCATAACGCTTTAGACATGCAAACACCTCCTTTCTTTATTCTAGGCGAACCTTCGAAGTCATTGCAAAAATTATCAAATAATTTTTATTTAATAATTTTTTTGACGTTTTCTTCGGTAACTTTTGCCGATGTCAAATTTTTGTGCGTTCTTTTTTCTATATTGAGGTTTGGCCACTTAACATTCTTCCTATAGATACCGAACAACTAAGGGATCACAGACAAGATTTTTTTAACATTTGGAGAGGGAATGTCGTACAAATTGGAGCTCGCAAAAGATCATCAAATCCGCGTCGTAGTTTGCTCACCCACGGCAACCCTACCTGCGGTAATGACTTCTTTTGTGGAGCAGATCAAAACGCAAACTGCTTTTTCTTACGTACAAGCACAGCAATTTTTTGAAATCGCTGAACATATTCCCGTCGAACCAGTTGGGTCGATCGTCATTATTTGCATTCAAGACAAAAGCGAATTCGTTCAAGCTCTTCAATTCCTCACTTCCAACGAAAGCCGCATTCAGCAAGGTATTATGAAGGTTATTGCCTTCAACAAAATGGACCATCCACGTGTACTTTCTATTTTGAAATCCAAGGGTGTCGGCGAGATACCGGAATTCAATGTCAATGTTAAAGCATTCGGCTACAAGATCAAGGGCACCGTTCAACAAATCGAACAATCGATTGAAAACTTAAAGGAACAACCCGGAGACACTCCAAATAGGGCAAAGGCCGCCGCTCGTACTACTAGTACAGACCGCACAACCTTCAAAGTTCAGTGGGAAAAGCCTATTGAACATTTCAGCGATTTCTGGATACTTTTAAATCATAAACACGTTCGCTATGTCATCGGAAAATGGATGATTAATTTCTACGGTCCGGGCCCGAACGCCGGCTCGTGGGAGCAAACTCAGCTTACTGAAAACGGCGAGAACGGCTGGATGTTCAATCCGCGGGTGCCGACTGATACCACCTTCTACAAAGACGAGGGGCGCTGGGTATTCTTCGGAAACTGTCCGGAATTTTCTTGGGAACAAAAAATTTGGTACTTTATTTCGAAGAAGCCGTCATTTTACTTCTATAACGGCAAAGATATCGTTCATAAAAAGATTTTCTTTTTGGAGAATGGCAACACTGCGGTGTCTTCAGACTCCGAAGTCAGCAAAAGCCATAAACCGACCATCGCATCGACCATCGAAGCCTTCATTCGCCTCCAGACGGATCGCGAAAATAAAAAAGGCAATATTGCCTTCGAAAACGAACTTCGTGAAGCACGCGAGATGACCGCCGCAATCGAAGCTGAAGAAGCGAAAGAGATCTACGGAAAATTCAAAAAGGAAGTCGCCAAGGAACTCGAATCAACCGAAAAAACTTACGACTCAGCCGAACTCAAATTGAATATTACTTTGAAGAACGGCCAGAAGATCGAAATCGAAGATCCGATCAGACTGATCGAGTTGCGCGAAACTCAAGCGATCTTCGACATTCCGGTCGGCCTCCTAGTTGTAGGAGACAACATTGACCTTGTTGCTCACATGCAAGAAGGCAAAAAAATTAAAAAGCTCACGTTTAGCGCCGCTACAAAGATCGTCGAAAACGATTTAAACGACGGCACCAAGAACACTGAGCGCGCCGCCGCGATTTGCGAACTCAACAAATCCATCAAAATTCATTTCACGGACGTAGTCGATCAGTTACAAGCCAAACGCGAAGTCTTGGACGACTTCTTCAAAAAAGCGAAGGGTGCTTAACGCGTGGCTAATTTGAACCAATTTTTCAGTCAAGCGAAAGTGATGATCATCGACAGCAACCTCGCGTCTCGCGTCGCCATTCGTCAATCGTTAATGGAGCTAGGCGCTCAGAACAATAAAATCTTTTGTTTAAAAACGCTGGCTGAAGCCCGCAAGGTGCTCGAAACCGACAAAATCAGTCTCGTGATAGCCGACTACCTTCTCAACGACGGAATCGGAACTTCTCTTCTGGGTAATCAACACAATTTTTTGTTTCTTTTGCTCAGCTCGAACAACTCTCGTGCAGCAATTGCAAAGGCGGCTGAAGACGAGGTCGACGAGTTTTTATTTAAGCCTTACAACCAAGAGGATTTCAAATCGGCGCTCGAACAGATGGTCCTCGACTGGATGAACCCGAATGAATTCGAACGTGCATTGATCGAAGGTAAAGAGTTCCTGGAAAGGAACGATCACGAAAAAGCCGAAACCTGCTTCGAAAAAGCCAAACAAGACAAGAGAACTTATTCAAAAGCTTGCGCTTATCTCGGTCAAATTAAAAAAGTTAAAACCGATCTCGACGGTGCGGTAAAGATGTATGAAGACGGCCTCGATTCAAACCAGATGCACTTTCGCTGCTTGAACGGTTTGTATCAAACCTACTTACAGCAAAACCGCATTGAAGACGCTTATCGTATCTTGAAAGAGCTCATCCTGAACTTTCCGGAGAACCCGGAGCGCCTTGCTGCTGCGGTTTATCTTGCCGTGAAGACCGATCACTTCAAAGACATCGAAGTTTATTACAGCGTATTCGATTTCATGACTCAAAAGACCCCGAGCTCGGTAAAGCATCTTTGCTCGGCATTGTCCGTAGCGGGCCATTACCATCTTCTTAAGAAGAATACGATTCAAGCCATGCTCAGCTTTGAACGTGCACTAACGCTGAGCCTCGGCGAAGAAAGTTATGTTCAATACATCACTGAGCGCCTCAGTACTTTTGGCCTCAAAAAAGAGTGCGACCGCATCCTTGAACAATTCGCTATCTCCAAAAAAGTCGCATAATAATGCGTTGCCAAAAATTGACCCCGTTTGATAGTCTTGAGGGATGCTAAAGCAAACCGCCTTAATCGAAGAACACCGCAAGTGCGGCGGCCGATTGATTGATTTCGGTGGATGGGAACTGCCCGTCCAATACTCCGGCGTTTTGAATGAACACCTGGCCGTCCGCAATGCTTGCGGTCTCTTTGACGTGAGCCACATGGGCGAAGTTTGGGTTGAAGGACCCACCGCGGGTGAGTTCGTCGATTTCCTCGTCACCAACGATATTTCGAAACTCGCGATCGACCAGGCGATGTACTGCGGTCTCTGCCACGAGAGTGGTGGGCTTGTCGATGACCTCGTTGTCTACCGCGTGGGCAACGAACAATACCTTCTGGTCGTGAACGCATCGAACACCGACAAAGATTATACGCACATTCAAAAGGTAAAGTCCGGCTTTAAGAAACCGCTTCCAAATATTGAAAACCGTTCTCTACGATTTTCTCAACTCGCACTTCAAGGCCCGAAAGCTGAAACTATTTTGCAACGTCTGACTTCGACTCTGCTTTCTGAAATGAAAACCTACTGGTGTAAATTCGGCAGAATCGACGGGATCAAAACACTGATCGCACGGACGGGTTACACCGGCGAAGACGGATTTGAACTTTACGTGGAATGGAGTCAGGGCCCGGCATTGTGGAACAAACTTCTCGAAGCGGGTAAGACCGACGGTCTTTTGCCGTGCGGTCTCGGCGCACGCGACACCCTCAGACTCGAAATGAAATACGCCCTTTACGGACACGAGCTCACCGACGAGACCACTCCGCTTGAAACCGGCTTGGGATGGGTTACTAAGCTCACCAAGGTTTCGGATTTCGTGGGCAAGGCGGTTCTCCAAAAACAAAAAGCATCGGGCGCAATCAAGTCTTTAGTCGGTGTAAAGTCTCTCGGTCGCGCGATTCCTCGCCAGGGTTATGACGTGTACACCGAAGATCAATCCACAAAAATCGGAATTATCACAAGCGGGACGTCATCCCCTTCGTTGAAACTCCCGATCGGTATCGCTTTCGTCGACAAAAAGTTCGATGTTGTCGGCACCAAACTCGCTGTCAAAGTACGCGAAGAACTTCACCCGTTTGAAATCGTATCCACACCATTTTATAAGAGGAGCAAAACATGAATTATCCAAGCAACTACCGATACACAAAAGATCACGAATGGTGCGAACTTGCTTCTGACACTCGCGTGAAAGTGGGTATCACTGATCACGCTCAAAGTTCTTTGGGTGATATCGTATATCTCGATCTCCCGAAAGTCGGACGCGAGTTAAAATTCCACGAAACATTTGGCGTGGTAGAAAGCATCAAAGCCGTGTCGGACCTCTATTCTCCGCTTGCTGGTACAGTTGTGGAAACGAACGCAGATCTCATCTCTGAGCCAAACAAGATCAACGCTTCCGCTCACGAAAGTTGGATGCTCACGCTCGAAAGTCCTACTGCTAAAGCTCAGTTCGAAACTCTCTTGACAGCGGCCGCTTACCAAGACTTCGTGAAGACGCTTTAAACTTGGCTCGCGCTCTCCTTATTTATTCAAAGCAAATTTTCTTCACGAGCTCTCGAATAGGAGAATCGCCCGAAACCCCCGTTACTCGCTTAGTCGAGGGAATTTGGGATCACTATCCGGATCGCGCATTCCATTTGCTTCGAACACGGATATTTGCCGATTATCCGCTGACGTCGATGTGCAGATCGACTATCAATGTCGCGGCTAAACGGATAAGCCATATTACAGTAGCCGAATTTAATTCACTCATCAAAGCCGAGCCATCAACCACCGAGATCGTACCTGCCAATAAACCGGATCCGTCTGTAGCCCATCCTGAAACCTCCGAGGATATCGCCGGGTGGATGCGCGCTTATCCGTTTAGAAGCGACCGTCCGATCATCGCCGTACTTCTCGATCAAAACCGGAAGCCGGTTCTCGCTACGATAAACTCGAGTTCAAAAAACCGCCTGCTCCATGCCGAAGTAAATCTTGTGCGAGTTTACGTTGCAAAACATAAATGCAAAATTCCACGCGGTTACCAAATCTGGGTTTCACTCAAGCCCTGTTGTATGTGTGGAAATTTTTTGAACGCTTGGAGCGAAGACGGCGACGCCATCGCCGTAACGTATCTCGAAAATGATCCTGGTCCTAAAGCGCGGACCTCTCCGCTCAGTAATCAAAAAATTTTCGAACCGCCGGTCGTCGTTTAAGTGTACGCCTCGATCGGCTGGCAAGAACAAACCAAGTTACGGTCACCGAATACGTTATCGATCCGTGCAACTGACGGCCAAAATTTCTTTTGTTTAACCCAAGGGCGAGGATACGCTGCTTGTTCTCGGGAATACACATTTGTCCACTCACTGGATGAAATCATTTCGGCCGTGTGGGGTGCGTTTTTCACAATCGTTGGCACCGACTTGATCTCATGCCGGATCGAAACCATTGCATCGATAAAGCGGTCGAGTTCGGTTTTGGATTCGCTTTCGGTTGGTTCGATCATCATCGTGCCCGCAACCGGGAACGAGACGGTCGGAGCGTGGAATCCATAATCCATTAACCGCTTCGCGATGTCTTCAACGTCAACACCTGTCTCGGCCTTGATCGGACGAATATCAAGAATACATTCGTGCGCAACCCAACCTTTCTCGCCTTTGTAGAGCACCGGGTAGTGCGATTCAAGCTTGCGTGCAATGTAATTTGCGTTCAAGATCGCGACTTGAGTCGCGCGAGTCAATCCTTCGGCGCCCATGAGCTTCATGTATGTCCAAGAAATCGGGAGAATACTCGCCGAGCCCCACGGTGCGGCCGAAATTGCTCCAATCGCTTTTTCTCCGCCTGTTTTTGATAGAACATGACCAGGCAAGAATGGCGCGAGTTGAGATTTGACCGCGATCGGACCCATGCCCGGACCGCCGCCGCCGTGTGGGATACAAAAAGTTTTGTGCAAGTTTAGGTGGCACACGTCCGGTCCAAATTCTCCCGGACGGCAGAGTCCGATTTGAGCATTCATATTGGCACCGTCCATATAAACCTGGCCGCCATACTTGTGCACGATTTCACAAACTTGCTTAATTTTTGCTTCGAAAACCCCATGAGTTGATGGATAGGTCACCATCAATGCTCCAAGGTTCACCGCGTTTTCTTGCGCGCATCTTTCGAGATCTGACAAATCGATGTTTCCGTCTTTATCGCACTCAACGACCACAACCTTAAAACCCGCCATTGCCGCCGACGCAGGATTGGTGCCATGAGCGGATTTAGGAATCAAGCAAACATCGCGATGTGATTGATTGCACGACTCATGATAAGCGCGGATCGTGAGCAAGCCTGCGTATTCGCCTTGAGATCCGGCATTAGGCTGCAGTGATGCGGCATCAAACCCCGTCACGTCACAAAGCATTTTTTCAAGATCTTGGAAGAGTTCCAAGTAACCCGCGGTCTGGTCACGGGGTGCCGCAGGGTGCATGAGGCCGAACTCCGGCCAGGTCACCGGAATCATCTCAACGGTCGCATTCAACTTCATAGTGCAAGATCCGAGCGGGATCATCGAGAAATTCAAGGACAAATCTTTTCGCTCAAGCGAAGCAATATATCTGAGCATATCGTGCTCCGATTGGTACTTGTGGAACACTGGATGAGTGAGGACTTCGTCTTCACGGATCAAGCTTTCCGGAATTTGGATAAACGTCTTGTCGAGATGGGTCGTCGATCCCGTTAAAATCGACACCACATTTTGGAATTCTTCGTAAGTCGTGCACTCGTCAAAACAAAGCGAGAGCACTTTCATACTTACGCGTCGGATATTCATTCCGTTCATTATAAATTTTTGGTAGATATCGGTGGCGGTGACGTCGTCCTTCACGCGGAATGAAACCGTGTCAAAAAAATTTTTAGCGACGAGCTCATGGCCGGCACGCGCGATCTCTTTAGCTAGGGCAACGGCAAATCCATGCGTGCGCTTTGCGATAGCGGTCAGACCCTTCGGTCCGTGATAGACGGCGTACATCGAGCTCATCACTGCGAGCAAAACTTGAGAGGTACAAATGTTCGACGTCGCTTTCTCGCGACGAATGTGCTGTTCGCGTGTTTGAAGCGCGAGACGAATCGCCGGATTACCCAGCTTGTCCTTCGAGAGTCCGACGATACGGCCTGGCATGGCCCGCTTGTACTCATCACGACAAGCAAAGTAGGCAGCCGAAGGACCTCCAAAACCCATCGGCACACCGAAACGCTGAAAACTTCCGATCGCGATATCCGCGCCGATCGATCCAGGGCTCTTTAAGAGCATGAGTGCCAGCGGATCAGCCGAAACCGATACGAGTGCGCCTTTCGCATGGGCTGTTTCGATCCAACTCTTGATTCTTTCTTCGACCGCTCCATACGTATCCGGATATTGAAAGATCACGCCGAACATGTTTTCTTCTGGCGCGTAATTTTCGTACGAAAACAACTTCAATTCGATCTTCAACGGTTTCGCGCGGGTACGGATGACTTCGATATTTTGCGGATGCAGGCGATCGGAGACATAAAACACGTTGCGCTCAGACGCGTGTTTGAGGGAGTACATCATCGCCATGGCTTCCGCGCAGGCGGTTGCCTCGTCCAAAAGGGAGGCGTTCGCAACGGGCAATCCGGTGAGGTCGATCGTCATCGTTTGATAATTCAAAAGTGCTTCGAGACGACCTTGCGCTATCTCGGATTGATAGGGCGTGTACTGGGTGTACCAACCCGGGTTCTCCAAAATATTTCTGCGGATGACGTTGGGCGTGTGGTTGTCATGGAACCCCAAGCCCAGGAGTGAACGAAAAATTTTATTTTTCGATGCGATCGTTTTCAAAATATCGAGCGCCTCGGGTTCGGATGCGATCGGATCAATTTTTATTCTGTTTTGAATTCTGATTGCTTCCGGAACGGTCAACGCAACCATCTCGTCAAGAGATTTTAAGTCAAGAGCACGAAGTATTTCATTTTGTTCATCCTGAGACGGGCCGATATGTCTCATTGGAAAGTTATGAGCGGATTGAAATGAAATTTCTTCTAAAATTTCAGTCTTTTTCTTCGTGTTTTGCATACATCAAGTTTATCGAAGGATTTAATTTTCATAAAGGTCTTCACAAAAATTATTTCCTGTATTAGCCTCGTTCAACTGCTTGGGGAAGAAGTAAAATAGGAATTGGGTATGCACAGCAACTTTGACAATACACGCCTGCAACTGCAAGAAATTGAATCCAACTCTAATAATCGAAATGACAATCAAAACGGCAATCCGAACTCACCGAAACCAGGTGCAGGTTATGATGCCGGCTTTAACGAGAGTTGGGTCAGCGCATTTAACACATCTCTTCTCACCACTCGCGCCAACCACATTAAAGATCGTTCAAACGAACTAGGCGAGTTAATGCAGTCTGCTGAGTTTAAAAGCCTTCTCATTGCTGCTCAGCACTTGGCTCATACTCAAGGTTACTCAAAAGAAGAAGCGACTGAGCGGCTGATTGAAATCTTTCGTAAAATCGATTTTTCTTGGAAACAGCTTGTCATGAATCGGGGGATGAAATCCCTCATCGGCGAATAAGCCTAAACTTACGTCTTTAAGATAAAATCCCAACGAATTTGAACTCTTCCATCACCACCCACCAGCCCTTGTGGCGGATTAGGGTATGGTCCTGCATGGTTTAGAGCATCAATCGCTGCTTGATCGAGATCAAATGTGCCAGATTCTTCAAGAACTTGAACACGTTCGATCTCACCCTTTTTGGTCAGGGTGACAAGTGTCTTAGTCGTATAGTCCGCGTTCGACGCGAGATGGCGACCTGTTTTATAGATCCGTTGAATTTGCTCACGCAAGATCGGTTGCCAAGCCTGGTCAAGTTGACGGCGAACACGATCAAAATAAGAAAAGAAGACAAACTCTTTGGTATTAAGCGCTGAGGTCTCGCCGTCTTTCATCCCTTGAATATACTGTCCGCCACGCAGAGTCTCACCCATTTGAGCGTTCGCCCAATTGCGTTCTTTCTCGAAATTCGTTTCTTTCTTCGGAACGAATTTCAAACCCAAATCGTTAAGTGTCACGTCTTTCGCTTTCGACTCGCCTTTTTTCGCTTTCGGATTCGGTTTAGCTGCGGTCATCGGTGGAACCGGAACCGCAGCTCCGACCTCACCCGATTGTTTTGCTGAACGCTCTTCACGCACGGTGCGAGTCTTGTCACTCAAGTAAGCATCTTTTTTTGCTTTGTCCGCAAGATCCCCCTCGGACCTCTGAACAATCATCTGTTTCGAAATTTCGTCATCTTTCTTAGCTTCTTTGACTTCATCTTTAGGTTCAAGAATGGTGACGGAGATGGGTTCTTCAAAACTAATTTTGGGAGCATGCGTCGCATAAAAACACGCGAGCAATAGCAAGAAGGCGTGTATTGCAAGGGACCGGGATATGGGGTTCTGTAAAACTCGAGTGCTCACGGTTACCTATCGGCCCTACGACGAGGGCGCATTAAATATTTTCTCACGGAAAGAAAGCCGTCGACGATCATTCTTCCCAATCGGGCCCATAGATTCCTGAAGAGCTATTAACTCTTCATCCTCGTAAAACCGTCAATTTACACGTCGCTTAATTGCGAACTTTGACGGTATGGTTTAAAACATTTGAGAATGAAAATCGGGCCGTTTACCGCACGCCTTGCGACACCCGCCGACTGCTTTAGGATTATGGAGCTGTACCACCGGATCTACGATGGAACGTATCCGGATCCTCTCGTGAAAGATTTGGCCGCTCTCCGTGCGTTCATTTCTCACCCTCACCATTTCTGGTTCCTCGTCGAAGCTGAACCCGAGATCGTCGCTTCCATCGTTCTCCGCTACGACCCGGAAAATCGCCTCGTCAAAGCTGGAGGTGCAATTGTTATTCCGAATGCTAGGGGAAAAAGCCTCATGGAGCAGCTCCTCTCGCATGCGATCGATACCGTTTTTCAAAAAACCGCCGGCATCGACGTGGTCTACGCCACCACTCGCACCGTTCATGAAGCCGCTCAGGCGTTGACCGAAAAGCTGAATTTTAAAAAACTCGGAATTTTTCCGAACTCTCACAAGACCGAAAACTACGAGACCCATTGTTTGACCGCGCTCTACTTGAACGACGCATTCGAAGAACGTTTCAAGGGCTATTCGCTTCATGCTTCACTCCAAGGTTTGGTTCAAATCGTGAGCGAAGAAATTCCAGCGATCAACGACATGAAGTTTATCCAACCCGCACAGCCTTCTCGTCAGTTAGTCGATCCGCCGATTTTAGAAATCATAGAGTCGCCGTATTTTGTCCGGCATCGTTTTGAAAGGCTTAAGGCCGGCGGTGCCCTTCAGTTCGCGTTCTTCCCGTTCCACGAACCCAACTTGCTCGTTACCTCTCCCGATCAATCAGTTGAGATTTTTTGCTATCATTCCCGTACGGACGGTTATTCGGTGATCGTCGGCGGTAAAGTCAACGACGAGATCAACTACACCCGGCTTTTTGATGCGATCGCAAATTTACTTCGCGAAAATCAAGCGCGTTATGTGGAGCTTTTGATCCGTGCGGATAAACCTAAAATCATCGACTCGATTTTGAAAGCAAAGTTTATCCCAAGCGCGTTCTTTCCGGCGTTTCAGCTCCACAACAGTCTTCGGTACGATTACGTCGTCATGAGTAAAACGTTTGAAATTTTAGACTTCCAAAACGTCCATCTCAAAGGCATCAATCAGCGGTATCTCGAAGAATATATCCGTCAGTGGATGAATGCGGCCGAACTCAGTTATCCTCGCGAAGCGTCTCTTCGTCCATCTCTTCGATTTTCGTTGGAGCGTTCGGATTCGCGGTCGTCTTCATCTGAGGCGCGGCACCCGGCTCAGTCCCGGTAATAAACGCTTCTTTTATGGCGCGGGCTCCTTCGGAGCGTTTACCCGTTTTTGAATCGATGTTTACAAAGCTGATTCCTTCCGGCACCGGGAAATCATCCGCCGGAAAGTCCTTTAGCGCTTCCTTCATGTAATCTACCCAGATCGGGAGGGCGGTGTTACCCCCGACTTCGCCATGCCCGAGAGTTCGAGAATCGTCGTAGCCGACCCACACGCCGGTGACGACGCGTGGAGAGAACCCGATGAACCACCCGTCGTGGAAGTCCTGAGTTGTCCCGGTCTTACCTGCGACCGGACGTCCAACCGCGTTTGCTTTACCCGCGGTTCCGTACTGTACGACTTCTTTCATGAGATGAGTCATCACGTAAGCCACGCGAGGGTCGAGACGCAGACCCGGAACTACCGGAGCGTAAGGCGCTTTCTCGATATCGATTTTTTCGTTGAGTTCAGCACGGTCACTCGGAAGATCCTTAGACGTTTCAAGGATGCGCCCGTCGCGATCGATAATCTTCTCGAATAGCACGGCACGAAACGGCTTGCCCTGAAGCGGGAAGGTTGTAAAGGCATGTACCAGATCTTGAACTGACGTCGTCGCTGAACCGAGTGAAATCGAAAGATCTTGGTTAAACGTACTATCAAGGCCAAAACGACGGGCCTGATTGATCACGGTTTGAACCTTGATGTCCTGAACGATCTTAATCGTCGGAATGTTGCGTGAGTTAATCAAAGCGGCTCGCATGGTGGTGTCGCCGTAAAATTTTTCTTCGTAGTTCTCGGGCTTCCAAACTCCGTTCTCAGCGTCTTCAAACACGATCGGCGAATCGACAATAATGGTTGCCGGAGTATACCCGCGCTCTAGCGCGGCCGAGTAAATGATCGGTTTCACAGTCGAGCCCATCTGACGCTTGGCTTGCACTGCACGGTTGAATTGAGAGAGCTTGAAATCGTAACCACCGACCATCGCGAGGATCTGTCCAGTCACCGTGTCGACCGAGTAGAGCGCGCCCTGAACTTCAGGAATCTGAATCAATTTGGCTTTCACGCCTTCTTTGCCGGTAAAGCTCACCAATTTCACCCAAACCATATCACCCGGCTTTAAGACGTCTTCGATTCCTTTTGGATCTTTGCGCACTGCCTTCGGATTTTTCGGGTCTTCGGCTGGTTTGGCCCAGCTTGCGAGATCCCAAGGGATCATCACGTTAGTCACGCCGATCGACGCCATCGCCATCTTCTTGTCCGGATGAATTTCCGTGATGAGTGCACGAAGTTTTTTTCCGGAGAGCGACTTCTCGAAGGTTGGGTCATAATCCTTAATGGCTTCTTCGAGATCGAGGTTACCGTCAGTCGTTAAGTAGCGGTAAGGGAAGTATTCTTTGGTGACTTCTTTTTTAAGCTGATCTTTGGTGGTTTCCCAGTCTTTTTGAGCGACTGTCGTTTCGGCTCCTCTAAACCCTTTCTTTTGGTCAACGTCTTCAAGGCCGTTTTCGAGTGCTGCTTGCGCGGCTTCGTAATATTTCACGGCCGCCGGGACGATTACAGTCAGGCCGTCTTCGTTAACGGCTTTATCGCCATACTTTTGAGCGAGATAACGGCGAATGTGTTCCACAAAGTGGGGAGCCAGGTGTTCTTCGGTTCCGTCATTGACGTAAATACGCGTCTTCTCGGCGGTCGCGCGCCTGTACTCGTCTTCGCTGATGAATTTGTTTTCAAGCATCCGCTTGAGCACGTAAAGCTGCCTGTCTTTAGCTTTCTTTGGATTAAGCAGCGGTGAGTATTTTCCTGGCGCGGTTGGAAGGCCCGCGATCAGGGCCATCTCCGCGATGGTGACTTTCTTGATGTCTTTATGAAAATAAGTGCGTGCAGCGGCTTGTACGCCGTAGGCACCGCTACCGAGATAAATTTGATTCAAGTAGAGGTAAAGAATATCCTCTTTAGAAAGATATTTTTCGAGCTGGAATGCAAGGAAAAGTTCTTTAATCTTACGAACGATATTTCGATCCGGACTCAAATAAAGTGACTTCGCGATCTGTTGAGTGATCGTACTCCCACCCTGTACGACCTGACCGGCTAGAAAGTTTGCGACCGCAGCGCGGGCGATCGCGACAAAGTTGATTCCTTGGTGTTCAAAGAAAGTCGAGTCCTCGGCAGACAAGAATGCCTGAATTACTTTTTGTGGAATCTGATCATAAGGAGTGAGATAGCGCTTCTCGACGTAGAACTCGGCCATCACTTTGGATTGGCCGTTCTCCACCGAAATAATTTGGCTCACCGTACGCGGACGATAATCGGAAGCCTTGGTGATTTCCGGAACTTCGCGAGACACGCTCGAGTAGGCGTACAAAATTGTCGCGGCTGACGCGACAACAATTCCAACACCGCCCAACACCAACATTTTCGCGCTGATCTTAATCCCCTTCAGGAATCGCATAGACTTAGATTATATGTTGGATTTCGGAGTGATCCAATATGACAAATATTCGGTATTACCGTCAGTTCCTTGAATGGGGGAAGTGATCGTTCCTTGATGCGCTAGACCAAACGACTTCGACCACTCGATGAGGTCGTCTAAGGTTTTCTTAGCCGCCTCTTGGTTTCGAACGATCCCTCCATCACAGATATGTTCTCGGCCCACCTCAAACTGCGGTTTAAACAGCACCACGAGATCTGAACCTGGCTCTAGAATCTTCAGAAGTGATGGAATAATCAAGCGCACTGAGATAAAGGAGACATCCATGACTGCGATCCGTAACCGATCTGGAAAGTCTTCTCTCTGAAGGTTTCGCGCATTGTAGTTTTCCATGGACACGACGCGGGCATCATTTCGAATCTTCCATGCGAGTTGATTGCTCCCCACATCGACTGCGTACACTTTTAGAGCACCCTGCTCGAGAAGAACCTCCGTAAACCCGCCAGTTGAGGAACCCACATCGATCGCGTTCTTTCCTTCGACTCGTAGGCCAAAGCCTTCGATCGCTTTCTTAAATTTCAACGCCCCTCTCGATACGTATTGCATTTCGGGTTCGCGCAATCGGATATCGGCGTCTTCGGCAACCCTATCTCCGGCTTTGGTGACCGGCGTATCATTAACAAGCACATGTCCGGCAAGAATCATCGCTTGAGCGCGTGCGCGCGTACTGACCAACCCGCGACTCACGAGCAGGACATCAATACGCTCTTTCTTATTACTCATGTTTGGTGTTTATTCCGGATTGAACGGCCTGGTTTCAACGCCTTCGGCGCTTGCTTTCACCAACATTTCAACCTTTTGTTCGGCTGTCGAGAGCATGCCCTGGCATTGCTTCACAAGCCCGACGCCTTCTTGAAACGCGGTGAGCGAGTCTTCGAGAGACAGAGATCCTGACTCGAGGTTTTTCACGATCGATTCTAGTTTTTGAAGGGATTGTTCGAACTGGTTCGACTGTTGACTCATGCCTATTCGGATATCACATGAATCACGCGAGGTGAAACGGGAATCAACTCGGAGTGCACTACCGGGCCGTTTTCACGGGTTAAATTGACCTGAGTCAGTCCTTCCGGAACCTGCACTGCCATAAAGCGCGGCAGATCGCCTTCAAGCGGTTCGGTGTCACTGATGTTATTGTCCCAGAGAACAGTGTAGTTAAACGGTTCAAGACCAAACTTAGCGGTTTGCGGATTAGCTTTTACGAAGTAGTGCTCTTTAAACCCATCGAGTTTTTTACGGTTGTAGAATCCTACAATCATTGCGCTTTGATCGGACAAGCCCTGCTTCACTTGTTTGATCCAGTGGAACAGGGTTTTCTCGTTCACTTGATGAACAACATAGTCGCCAGCGCGGTTACGGTTTTTTAGGAGGTAACGATAAGCGTAGCCTTGGTCGTTTCCAACTTTCGATGAAACGTCGAGATAGACCGGATAGTTTGGAATAAGTGGGATATTGCGAATCACGGCGCGTCCGTTCGTTTGTGTAATCGCCTGAATTTTACCGAAAGTCGAAACGCCAAGAGTGAGGCCCGCAACATCGGGATCTCGACCTTCATTCTTAACGACTTTAACCGTGAAGCTCATCAGCTTCGGCGCAGTTAGATCGAGGGAAGTGATCGTGTCCTCAAGCACTGGCGCAAACACAGTCGCCGCTTCTTGATCGTGAGGCGAGATCAACTGAACAACACCCGCACCTGGCTCGGCATTAATGAGCGCGAAATATTTTTTTCCTTGAACATCGAAGTACTCCGGCTCTTCTGAGCGACCCGCAAATTCGATTTTGTAACCTTCAGGAACATTACCGATCACGACACCCATTCCCTTCATCACTCTTGAGCCTGAAGTCAGGCCGAGAAGCGCGAGGGAGTTGGTTTCAATCGCGAGTGTGGTTCCTGTATTTGGAGCAGGGTAGTAGCTGAGAACCGGAAGAGCACCATCCATATCAGCCTTAACCCAACCTTTGCCCGTCCAGTCTTTGGATATCCATGTTTGATTCATTGGACAAACTTGAGTACCCGTGCTGTTGATGAACCGAGTTTTTTTCAACTCCTCGCAGTTAGAGGCATTAGAAGGCGTATTCACTACATCTTGGGTAGAAGCGTCAACCTGATAAAGATCAGGATTAATTTCGTCATCATCCTTACTAGAATTGATTTTATCCACGTTAGGACTTTCAGCATTCGGCGCTGTCGTCGCCAGTTGCTGCGAAGGATTTGTTTGTTTTGTTCCGGCTGAAACCACTTTCCCCTGCATCACACTCAGCTGTGCATTCAATAAAGCTTCAGTCAGTACTTTCTTCTGAGCCGCTTCATTGACATTCGGATTTACATAAGCTTTGTATTCCGGAACATGTGACGATTTGCGTGCGATTGGTTGTGGTTTTACATGCTCTTCTTGTGGGATGCGAGCCGCTCCGCCTTGTGCTGTAATTGAATTATCGAGCGCAATTTTTATTTCGTTATCGAGTTTATTCGATTCCATTTCCATTTCTTGGATACTCATCGAGTGAGTAGCCAATTTTTTAGTGTGCAAAACTTCAACTTTAGACGTCTTTGCAACCTTCTTCGTCTTATGAGCTGGAATCACGTGAACTACAGGAGCCTTTGGAGCGGTGATTTCGGTCTTTGTGGCAGGCGCTTCAATTTTAATCTGATCGGCGGAGCTTTGGGCGACCATCACGCCATATTGATCCGACTTGAGTTGCGGAACCATGGCAAACACAAAATCTTTGCGAAGCTCGACGATGGCTGAGCTGTAATCGTCAAAGAGTCGGTCTTGGTCAACGTGCGCACGATTCTGAAGTTCGCCGAGTGATGCGAGTTTCAATTCGTTCACTGCACGTGAGAGGCGAGTCCATGGATTAACGTAATTTTTGTATGATTTCTTAGCTAGCTTTTTAGACTTCGGTGCAGGATATGTGGACAATTCAAACGGCTGGAAATCCACCGCGACTTGCAATATATTTTGCTCGAGATCGGCGTCATCGAGAGTAGCAAGCTGAAGAGAATCTTTGCTCGGAGCCCAGTTGACTGAGCTGAAATCGAGCGTCGTCATCTTAAGTGGATTATGAATTCGAGATCCAAGCGCGAAGCTGCCGACGAGACAGGAGCCCACCCACAGTACGGAGAAAGAAGTACGCAATGCCGGTTTTAAAAAGTTGCCGTTCATTCCTTCGAATCAGTTGGCATCATTGCCAGTACAAAAGCGCTTGACTTAAATTATTGATGAGAGAGTGAAGGCTTACAAGAAAAAAGAAGGGGTGAATAACCTATTATTGGTTATTCATTCCCACCTCAGATCCATTTAAACATGTTTTAATGATATATGTTTCCGTTTTCGTCAATAGTTTGACGAATAATCGCGCGGTGAAGCTTCAACTGGTACTTTTTGAACTCGTGAACGCCCAAGCTTGCGTCTTGAAGCTTCTTTTCCGCGTTCAGTTGAGCTTGCTTGGCCCGAGCGCGGTCAATTTCGTTCGGGAGCTCGATCGTTTCAGCGATGACTTTCACGGTTCCGTCTTGAACGTTTACGAATCCACTCGAAATCACACCCGATACTATTTTACCTTCTTTTGCCTTATAAACAAAGCGACCGGTTTCGAGTTTCGAGACCATATCGACGTGGCCCGAAAGGATCTCAATCTCTCCTTCGGCTGTAGTCAGGATGAGCGAAGACACTGCTTCGTTTTCCGTCAGGCGGCGTTCTGGCGCTAAGATACTTAGTTGAAACGTTTCCACGTTTTAGTTCCTCTATCTTAATTATTGAAGCGTTTTCGCTTTTTCGATCGCGTCTTCGATACCGCCGACCATATAGAACGCTTGCTCTGGAAGATCGTCGTGTTTACCTTCAACGATTTCGCGGAAGCCTTTGATCGTGTCTTCGATCTTAACGAACTTGCCTTTCAAGCCGGTGAACTGTTCGGCAACGAACATTGGCTGAGAGAAGAAGCGTTCGATCTTGCGCGCACGTGCGACTGCTTTTTTGTCGTCTTCCGACAACTCGTCCATACCCAAGATCGCGATGATATCTTGCAAATCTTTATAACGTTGCAACGTACCTTGAACCAAGCGGGCTACACGGTAGTGCTCTTCGCCGACGATTGCCGGATCAAGAACGCGCGATGTGGATGCGAGCGGATCGACCGCTGGGAAGATCGCTTTCTCGGCGATCGAACGGCTTAAGTTTGTAGTCGCGTCCAGGTGAGCGAATGTGGTCGCTGGAGCAGGATCGGTGTAATCGTCCGCCGGAACGTAAACCGCTTGAATCGAAGTGATCGATCCTTTGTTGGTTGAAGTAATGCGTTCTTGGAGTTCTCCCATCTCGGTTGCGAGAGTAGGTTGGTAACCGACCGCAGACGGAATGCGTCCGAGAAGGGCTGACACTTCTGAACCCGCCTGAGTGAAACGGAAAATGTTATCGATAAAGAGAAGAACATCGCGGTTTTCGTCATCACGGAAGTATTCCGCGATTGAGAGAGCTGACAATGCCACACGAGCACGTGCTCCCGGCGGTTCGTTCATCTGACCGTAAACGAGTGAAGTTTTGTTCAAGACGCCCGCTTCTTTGAATTCGTGATAAAGGTCGTTCCCCTCACGAGTACGCTCGCCGACACCTGCGAACACTGAATATCCGCCGTGTTGTTGGGCGATGTTGTTGATCAACTCTTGAATTGTCACGGTTTTACCTACGCCCGCACCGCCGAAAAGACCGATCTTGCCTCCCTTAGCGTAAGGAGCAATCAAGTCGATGACTTTAATGCCGGTGTAAAAAGGCTCAACTGTTGTCGATTGGTCCTTAAAGCTTGGAGCCGCACGGTGAATACCAGAGCGCTTCTTCGCGTTGACTGGACCCGCTTCGTCTACCGGCTCGCCCACGACGTTCAAAATCCGTCCGAGAGTTTCGGGACCTACTGGCATCATAATTTGATCGCCGGTATCGAGTGCTTGTTGACCGCGGGTCAATCCGTCGGTTGCGTCCATCGCGATACAACGAACGGTGTTCTCGCCCATGTGCTGAGCTACTTCGAGAACAAGGTTCCAATCTTCCGGACCGTTGGTTTTGTTAGTCACTTTCACCGCTTGGAAAATCGGTGGAACCTTGCCGTTCGCGAACTCGACGTCAACGACTGGTCCAATGACCTGTTTAATTTTTCCTAAGTTTTGCTGTCCTGTACTTGCTGACATTTAATTCTCCTTAACCTTGTGTTTTCTGGGATTCTGATCCCGAAATAATCTCTAACAATTCTTTAGTGATACCGGCCTGACGTTGCTTATTGTACTGCAGGGTCAGCTTCTTGATCATTTCGCCCGCATTCTTGGTCGCTGATTCCATCGCACTCATCCGTGCTCCATGCTCAGACGCTTGTCCTTCGAGAAGCGCTTTAAACACTTGAACGGTAAAGTATTTGGATGCTAGAGACGCGTAGAGTTCTTTTTTGTTCGGAACATAGATCGCCTTATCCGCAACAAGTTCTTCGCCACCTTTGGACTTGTCGACGGAGAGAGGGAGCACCTTCTCGGTCCTCACTTCTTGAGTGATCGCGTTTTTGAATTCGTTGAATACGAGCACAACTTCGTCGACGTTGCCTTCTTCAAACAACGGAGCGGCTTTTTTAGCGATCTCGGTTGCTTTGCGGAAGGTCACTTTTTGACCGAACTCCTCGTAGTGGACGAGGTCGAGATTGAAACGACCGCGTAGAAGCTCATAAGCTTTCTTGCCCACAAAAAACGTCTTTACCGCACGACCGGCTTTTTGCTTTTCATTGATGAAATTAGTCGCCGCACGAATTATCGTAGAGTTGTAACCACCGCAAAGGCCGCGGTCAGAACTCACTACCACGAGCAAGCTCACCGCGCTCTTCAAACCCGAATCACTTTCAGCCTCCTCGGCACTCAACACGCGCATCAGGCGCGCGATCTCTTGTGCGTACGGTCGCTGACTTATGATCGCGTCAGTCGCGCGGCGAAGTTTCGCAGCGGAAACCATTTTCATGGCCTTCGTGGTCTGCTGCGTGTTCTTCGTCGACGTAATCCGTTTTTTTAGGTCCTTAATACTCGGCACGAGTCACCTCTTGGCAGTTACGCCGATTTAAGCGGTAAATACCTTTTTAAACGCCCTAATTGCTTCTTCCAACTTCGCTTTAGTCGCATCGTCGATCTTCTGAGAAGTCGCGATTGTCGTCGGAATGTCCGCGTAGTTCTTTTGCAAGAATTGGAGGAACTGCTCTTCAAACGAGCGAAGCTTGCCGGTTGGATATTCGTCCAAGTAACCGTTAACACCCGCGAAGATCGTGATGATCTGGGTTTCAACCTGCTGTGGTTGATACTGAGCTTGTTTCAGGATCTCAACGAGACGGGCTCCGCGCGCGAGCTGACGTTGAGTTGCCGGATCGAGGTCCGATCCGAACTGAGCGAATGCCGCTTTCTCGCGAAACTGAGCGAGGTCAAGACGCAGGGTCCCCGCGACTTGTTTCATCGCTTTAATTTGCGCTGAACCGCCGACGCGCGAAACTGAGAGGCCGACGTTAACCGCCGGACGAACACCGCTGTGGAACAACTCTGCCTCGAGGAAGATTTGTCCGTCGGTGATTGAAATCACGTTTGTCGGAATGTAACCCGATACGTCGCCTGCCTGGGTTTCGATGATCGGAAGAGCAGTCAAGCTGCCTGCGCCCATTTTGTCAGACAATTTAGCTGCACGTTCAAGCAAACGGCTGTGGATGTAAAAAACGTCTCCCGGGTAAGCTTCGCGTCCTGGAGGACGGCGGAGAAGGAGTGACAACTGACGATAAGCTTGCGCTTGTTTGGTCAAGTCATCGTAAACGATGAGCGCGTGCATTCCATTATCACGGAAGTACTCACCCATGGTGACACCCGTATATGGAGCCAAGAATTGAAGTGGCGCTTGGTCAGATGCGTTTGCCGCGACAACGATGGTGTATTCCATTGCGCCCGCTTTTTTCAAGCGGTCAACGACTTGGGCAACGGTAGATTGCTTCTGTCCGATGGCGACGTAGACGCAGTACACTCCTTTGCCTTTTTGGTTGATGATGGTGTCGATCGCGATTGCGGTCTTACCGGTTTGGCGGTCACCGATAATTAACTCGCGCTGACCACGGCCGATCGGAATCATCGCATCGATCGCTTTGATGCCGGTTTGAAGCGGCTCGTGAACCGACTTACGTTGAATAATGCCTGGGGCTTTCACTTCAACGCGGCTAGAGGTTTTTGCCTTAATCTCGCCGAGTCCGTCGACAGGCTGACCGAGCGCGTTCACCACGCGGCCAAGAAGTTCTTTACCGGTTGGCACTTGAACGATTTTGCCGGTACGTTTAACAATCGCACCTTCTTTAATGAGGGTCTCGTCACCGAGAATCGCCACACCAACTGCAAGCTCCTCGAGATTGAGGACCATACCACTGACACCGCTACCGAAGTCGACGAGCTCGCCCATCATGGCTTTCTCTAACCCGTAGATTTTTGCGACGCCGTCACCAACGGTCAACACTGTACCCGTTTCAGACACATCCAACTTACTATCAAGGTTCGCCAGTTGGCTCTTCAGCACTTCCGCGATTTCACTTGCCTTCAGACTCATTTGCTTCTCCTTGCACCACTCAGTGCATCTCTAGTAGAGCGCCGGTGGGCGCATCAATGTTTCGGTTTATCTTAAAGATCCGGTTAATTTGTCGAGTTTGCCTTTTGCGCTTCCGTCGTAAGTGACGCCCGCAACAGTCACACGCATTCCGGCGATGATGCCCGGATCAACTTGTTGGTTGAGTTGAACCGGTTTGTTCAATTTTTTAGAAAGCGCGTCTGCAACACCGTTTACAATGGCTGCATCGAGAGGTACCGCGCTGACGAGCTTGCCGACGAGGCCACCTTTTTTTTCAACTTGGATCACTTCCACTTCATGGAGAATATCCGGAAGAAGACTCATGCGGTTACGCTTGATGATCAAACCCAAAAAACGCGAAGTGAAGGCCGATACGTCGGTTTTCTTCACGAGCTCTTGCAAGGCTTTTTGCTTATCTTCTTCCGCAAGGGTTGGGTTATCGAAAACCTTCAAAAAAATCGGGTTCTCGGTGGTCATTGCGGAAAACTGATTGAGCTCCGTAGTGATACGATCAAGAGTCACGCCGGAGCTTGGCGCGACAACCACATCGACCAGGACCTGTGCATAAAGTCTAACTGCTTTCATTATGCTCCCATGAGTTCTTTAACGAACCCGTCGTTGATTTTCTTGTGTGATTCAGCGGTCATTGATGACTTCAGCTTTTGCTCCGCTTTAGCGATCACAAGTTGCGCAATCGCACGCGCTGCATCCGAACGAAAAGACTGTTCGAGGACTTTTTTATTCAGGTCGGCGTCGACCTTAAGCTGAGCGACCACGCGGATTGAAGTTTCTTGAATTGCTTTAATCTGTTGAACTTCGCGCTCTTTCCACTCGGCGATAATGGCTTGCTTCTCGCCGTCAAGACCCTTGAGTTTTGCTTCGATCTCAGCTTTTTTAGCGGCGGCTTCGGCAACTTGAATTTTGGATTTGTTGAGACCGGCTTTAATGTCTTGGTGGCGGCCTCTTACGAATTCAACGAATGGGCCCTTGCCTTTATAAAACAAGAATCCGACGAGCGCGACGAAGTTGACGAAGGGTAGAATCAAACCATTCATGTTTTATGCCCCTTTAATTTTCATGACAAGTTGATCAGCAAGCTGCTCAACTTGGCCTTGGAGTTCGGTTTCAGCTTTCTTGCGTTCGTCCTGAAGTTGCTGAACCAGCTTTTGATAGTCTTTTTTGAGATCGTCTTTTAGTGCGGCAACGGTGGCGTCCTCTTTTGCGCGAGCTTCTGCGATCACACGTTCAGAATTTACCCGCGCTTCAGTGCGCGCGGCTGCTATGGCTTTTTGGTACTCTACCATTTTTGAGTCGATCGATTTCAACAGCTCTGCTGAGGACTCGACGTCGTCTTTCAGTTTGTGCTGACGAGTTTCGATCAGCTTCTGAAACGGCTTGAGATAAACTTCAGAAAAAAGGAAGAAGAACCCGAAAAATAAAGCGAAGAGATAGAAGAAGGTATGGTTGATCTCGAGTTGCTCAAGTATTGAATCCATAGGGTTCCGGTGCTTTTTTGGTTGACCCTTTGGGTATCACGCCGGACCGTGATATTAAAGCATTTTGTTCGTTCCTTCGAAAATGACGCCGTCTTCCACTTTGAGACTTGGAGTGCTCATTTCACCTCTGAAAACTGCGGGCTTGCGAATTTCAACTCGGTGCTTTGCTTCGATCGTCGCTTCGACTTTTCCAAAAATAATGACCACGCCCGCTTTAATATCCCCCTGGATTCGTCCGGATTCGCCAACGATAAGCATATCAGGAGTAACGACTTTACCTTTAACTGAACCATTGACGTGGAAGCAGCCATGAAATGCGAGCGTACCTTCGAATTCAACAGCAGGTTCAAGCACACCTGTTAATTCTGTAGATACAGCCTCTGGCGCGGCAAAGTCTTGGAGCTTGTAGTTCATGGACTTAATTTTAAGCCCTGTCACCCAACAGGAGCGAGAAAATTCTCACAAGTTCTGCTTCGGACGAATACTGGATCGAGATCGCGCCTGATTTCTTGGTGCCTTTGATCTCAACTTTCGACATATAGCGTTGAGTTAGCTCGCGGGTGAGCTTCATGAGTTCGGCATCAACTCCGAGCGCCGTGGAGTTTTTTGTGGTTGCAATCGGACTTGCTGATTTTGGAGTTTTAAGTTCCTGAGCCAATTTCTCAGACTGACGAACGCTGAAGTTCTTTTCTAAGATCTCTTTGGCAAATTTTTCGCGAACTGCGGTGTCATCCACTGCCAGGAGTGCCTTTGCGTGACCACGAGAAAGCGAGCCCTTTTTAAGTTCCGAAAGAATGAAATCCGACAACTTCAGAATCCGAAGCGCATTTGCGATGGTCGCGCGCTCTTTCCCCATGCGTTTTGCGAGCTCTTCTTGCGAGAGCTGGAATTCTTGCATGAGTTGGAAGTAAGCCAAGCCTTCATCAACCGGGTTTAAGTCTTCGCGCTGAATGTTTTCAACGATTGCGAGTTCGAGGGCTTCACGATCAGTGCTCTTACGAATCACGATTGGCACGGATTTGAGGCCGGCGATTTTACTCGCACGAAGACGTCGTTCGCCCGCGATCAATTCATACTTGTCACCGTTCTTACGAACAACAAGGGGTTGAATGAGTCCATTCTCTTTAATGGACTGAGCGAGTTCTTCGAGCGCGGTTTGATCAAAATTACGACGAGGCTGAAATTCATTAGCTTTAATATCGTCGATGCTGGCAAGAGCAATGCCCGGATGGCGATCGCGGTTCGTGCCCGGCACTTCAGTCGGATCAAAATTTGGCTTTGCCGAACCGGCTGCGACCAAGCCCATTCCTTGAGGAGGAATGCTCCCCGTGGAACTTGGCTCCGGTTGGGCGGGTTGAACCGGTGGAAGAAGACTTGCAAGACCTTTCCCTAGTACTGACTTTGACGGAGTAGGGGTACTCATAAAACTTTATGCTCCTAATTCGGGCGGAAGAGATTCAACGGCATCACTTGTTGGTTCGGTTTGAATATTTGTTTGAATTCCAGCCAAAATTTGCTGGTTTTTAGTGAGGACTTCACGGGCGAGGTCAAGATACGCCACACAGCCCTTTGAGTTTACATCATAGAGAACGATTGGTTTACCAAATGAAGTGCACTCGCTGAGTTTGATATTACGAGGAATAACGGTTTTGAAAACTTGCTCGCCGAAATGAGTGCGCACTTCTTTTTCAATTTCGTGACTGAGTTTGAGTTGCGAGTTGAACATCGTCAAAGCGATGCCTTCAATTTGCAAAGTTGGATTTACACTCTGACGAATCAATCCAATAGTAGTCATGAGTTGTCCTAGACCTTCGAGCGCGAAATATTCGGCTTGAAGTGGGACAAGCACCGAATCGGCTGCAGTCAGAGCATTTACAGTGAGAAGGCCGAGCGTCGGAGGACAATCGATAAAAATGTAATCGTATTTATCTTTGATTTCTGCGATCGCAGTTTTCAACTTTTGTTCGCGTGCAAATGCGCCGACGAGTTCAATCTCTGCGCCCGCTAAGTGTGGATTTGCCGGAACAAGATCAAAATGATCAATTCCTGTGCTACGAATTGTTTTCGAAAGCGCGACTTCGCCAGTGAGAGCATTATATATAGTTGGTGTTTCGTCATCGAGAGATGCGTGAATTCCAACTGCAGAAGATGCGTTACCTTGTGGATCGAAATCGAGGAGTAAAACTTTTTGATCAGCGAGAGAAAGAGAAGCGGCGAGATTTACTGTCGTTGTTGTTTTTCCGACCCCACCTTTTTGATTCACTACTGCAATGACTTTGCCCATGTGATCCCCCTATCGATCGCTTCGTGCGTCTGCTTAGATAATAAAAAAAGGGGGGTTACGCAATAACGTAAGACCCCCTTAAGCCAAATTGTCCTGACGCTCACTGAGTTTTCTCAATGATGTTGTGTGGTTGCGGCGAGAACAATCGTTTGGTTACTTCAAATTTTTTGATACTGCTTACTGCTATAGGAAAATCTTACCTAGAAAAATTTGGATATCAACAAAAAAGATTATCCAAATTTACGCTCTCGTTAATTTGACTATGATTCTATATTTGTCTTCTACCGAATATTCAAGTGTTTGAATAACCGTCAATTTTTTGCCAAATTTGGTGAGCTGTGCTTCTTTCCACTCCGATTCCCACCCACGACTCTTAAATAAAACGAGATTGTTCCACGTGGAACATTTCCAGATCCACGCCGAGATTTTTTCTATCTTCCCCACTGCTCTCGCCATCACCGTTTCTGGCAAAATATCTTGGATTACATCTTCCACGCGAGCTGCATATACGAACACATTTTTTAGACCCATTTTTTGTGCTGAATTGGATAGATAGTCAGCTTTATGAGTCTCAGATTCAATTAAATGCCATTCCCGGTTGTTTTGAGTATCTATTGCCGCAGCTAAAAGTCCGGGAACACCCGATCCAGAACCGATATCAACGATGCGATTTCCGATTCCGCCAGGCAGTTTGAAGAGCTCTAAAACATCGACCAAATGTCCATCGATGAAATCCTGAACTCCTTCAATACGGGTGAGATTCTGCTTCTGGTTTTCCTTATATAGACTTTCTGCGAAGGTTAAGATTCCTTCGATTTGTGCTGAATTTAGCTCTGAAAATTGCTGTGTGAGCGCAGATTGCAGCTCAGATTTAAAACTCATGGGCTTAGAGTGCGCTCAGACGCCTTATTATGTTTGTTTTTGAGGTAAATCACGAGATTCGCGACCGCTGCCGGGGTCACGCCTTGAATCCGTGAGGCTTGTCCGATGTTTTCTGGGCGAACTGCTGTGAGTTTGCCTCGAATTTCGTTCGAAATGCCTGCAACGGACGCGTAATCGAAGCTTATCGGTATGCGAATGTCTTCGGACTTACGAACTCCTTCGAGAAGCTCAAGATCTTTTTCGATGTAGCCCGCATACTTGACCTGAATTTCGATTTGCTCGAAAACTTCCGCATCAGAAACAGTCGGGGTGTAGTCGAGCTTCTTCAACATTTCGAAATCAACTTCTGGTCGACGCAACAACATCTCGGCCGACGCGCGGTCTTTGAGTTGTGTGAGCCCGAGTTCAGCGAGTCGGTCATTGGTTTTTTGATTCGGATAAAAGTAAGAAGTCGCGACTTCAGATTTTAATTTCTCGATCGACTCGAGCTTAGTCGTAAATTTTTCGCGTGCGTTTGCGTTCAGCAAACCTAACTTGATCGCATGAGGTGAGAGACGTAGATCGGCGTTGTCTTCGCGCAAAAGTAGGCGATACTCGGCACGAGAAGTGAACATCCGGTAGGGTTCATCCGACCCTTTCAAAACTAAATCATCAATCATTACGCCAATGTAGCCATCGATCCGACTTAGAACAAACTCGTCCCGACCCAAGATCTTCTGCGCCGCATTAATACCGGCCATGATTCCTTGACCCGCCGCTTCTTCGTAGCCAGAAGTCCCGTTTACTTGGCCCGCGAAAAATAATCCCGGGATATCTTTGCACTCGAGTGTTCGCTTCAACTGGCGAGCATCGACCGAATCATACTCAACCGCATAGGCATAACGGATGAACTTTGCTTTTTCGAGACCGGCGATTGAATGAACAAACTCCTCTTGAATCTCTTTCGGGAGGGAGGTCGAAATCCCGTTCACGTAGATTTCGTCGACATCGAGTCCTTCGGGTTCCAAGAAAAGTTGGTGGCGGTCCTTATCCCGGAAACGCGAAATCTTATCTTCGATCGACGGGCAGTATCTTGGTCCAATCCCAGTGATCGCCCCGCTGTACATCGCCGACTGAAGGAGATTTTTTTCGATAATCTCGTGGGTCTTCTCGTTGGTGTACGTCAAATAACAGTTCACCTGTGGGAGATATGGATAGGGGTCCGGTCTTTCATAAAAAGAAAACGGAATGAGCAAGTCATCGCCCGGCTGCGGAGTCGTGACCGACCAATCGATCGAGTCTTTATGTAAGCGCGGCGGGGTACCCGTCTTCAATCGACGAAGATTCAGTCCAAGCTTTGCGAGATCAACGCTCAAAGTTTTGGCGGAAGCATCACCGAGACGTCCGCCCTCTTCTTGATCGCGGCCTCGATGCATAATTGCGCGCAAAAAAGTTCCGGAAGTAATGACTACCGCTGCCGCGAGAATATCTTCTGCATCCGCCGCACCAGGTGCGCGAACTTTCACTCCGATGACTTTTCCGGCATCCACGATTAAACCTGTTACTTCGCCTTGTAAAATCGATAAATTTTCGACGGTGCCTAAATACTCCTGCATGTATTGGGCGTAACGATTTTTATCGCACTGAGCGCGAGAAGATCTGACCGCCGGGCCTTTGCTTGCATTCAGGCGGCGAAACTGAATTGTCGCGCGATCTGTAATTCGGCCCATGACCCCACCGAGCGCATCGACTTCTTTGACAAGTTGGCCTTTAGCAAGACCGCCAACCGCTGGGTTGCAAGACATTGCACCGATTTTGGTGCGGTCGAGGGTGATCATCGCGGTTTTGGCGCCAAGACGTGCAGATGCATGGGCTGCTTCACAGCCCGCGTGCCCTCCGCCGATCACTAATACATCAAACTTCGTCATTACTTTGGGATCCTACCGCTTCGGAGCGAGACGATCGATCGCCTGAACAATTTCTTCGAGCGACGTCCCGGGTGTAAACACCATCTGAGCACCCGCTTTTTTCAAAAGATCGAAGTCTTCTTCCGGAATAATTCCGCCGACCAAGAAAAGTACGTCGTTTAGACCCGTCTTTTTTACTCCATCGATGATTTCGGGTACGAGCGCATTGTGCGCTCCGGATAAAACGCTGAGTCCAACAACATGAACGTCTTCTTGAACCGCTGCTTGTACGACCATCTCTGGAGTTTGATGAAGTCCGGTGTAGATGACTTCGAAACCCGCATCGCGGAGTGCGCGTGCGATTACTTTCGCTCCACGATCGTGACCATCAAGACCTGGCTTTGCGATCAGTACGCGAATTTGGTTTCTGAGACTGGTAGACATAACCGCACATTACACCAAGAGTCGTAGATAAGCGACTGAAATGTTTGGGCATTTTAAGGATTCAACGAATCTCGTTTAGCCTCGGGGAATGGGATCTTTTCACTTAAAATATTGTATTCATTAACGATTTTATAATCCGACTCATGTTGTAAGGTATTGTTTTTAAATGCGTTCTGCCGTTTCGGTTCCTCGACTTGGCGTCGAAGCCGTTGAATCAAAATCTGTACGAATGGCAGCACTACGATCAGTAGTAAGGCTGCGGACATAGTTGCGTTCACGTTCCCTGTGGCTCCTGTAGCGAGTCAGTGATGTGGTCTTTTTTAGGATGTATCAAGGAAAGAGCAAGGTTCAGGCCACTTGGTAGTGTTTTTTATCGGCAAAATTACTGAGCACTTACCACATCTTTGTGTGATGTGTTATGCACTATTGAGAATTATTCTCTCAACCAATCCCTAGAAGCTCCCTGAATGTCACCGGAAAATTCTACCTCTGCAGAGTTGCCGCGTAGCTCTATGTTTAGCTAATCAAACACCCTGAGATTCAACTCATTACATCTATTAGAACTTGCCGTCTTCACGGTACTCGCCATAGAAACCGCGAAGTGTGTCGCACACTTCTTGAAGAGTGGCATAAGCTTTCACTGCTTCGATGATCGGCGGCATGAGGTTTTTGTTCGCTTCGGCATCGGTTTTCAATTGCGCGAGACACTTGTTAACCGCGACATTATCGCGTTTCGCGCGAAGAGCTGCGAGTTTATCCGACTGGCGCTTCTCGACCGAACGATCGATATAAAGCGTTTCCATCGCACGTTTCTTTTCTTCGCTCTGGTAACGGTTCACGCCAACCATCACCTTTTCTTTTTTCTCGAGCTGGCGCTGAAAGTGATACGCGCTGTTTGCGATCTCGGCCTGTGGGTAACCGTTCTCCACGGCCTTCACCATTCCGCCCATCTCGTCGATTTTTTTGATGTACTCAAGGGCTTCGGCTTCGACCTTATTGGTGAGCGCTTCAACCAAATAAGATCCGCCGAGCGGGTCCGCGTAGTTTGCAATACCGCTTTCTTCGGCCAAAATTTGCTGCGTGCGAAGCGCAACCAATACCGATTCGTCCGTAGGAAGCGCCAAAGTCTCGTCCATCGAGTTTGTGTGGAGAGAGTTGACTCCGCCCAATACGCCAGCGAGTGCTTGAACCGCGACCCGAACGACGTTGTTGACCGGTTGTTGTGCGGTCAACGAAACCCCTGCTGTTTGGGCATGGGTACGAAGCATCCAAGATTTTTGGCTCTTTGCTTTGTAACGATCTTTCATCATGCGAGCCCAAATTCGGCGAGCGGCGCGGAATTTTGCGATCTCTTCAAAGAAGTCGTTATGCACGTCAAAGAAGAACGAGAGACGTGGCGCAAACTCATCCACTGGCATTCCGCGTTTGATCGACTCCTCGACATACGCCATGCCATCCGCGAGCGTGAACGCGAGTTCCTGAACCGCTGTCGCTCCGGCTTCGCGGATGTGGTAACCCGAAATCGAAACCGTGTTCCAGTTCGGATAATGTTGTGTGCCGTATTCGATCGTATCGATCACGAGTTTTACAGCCGGTGCGATCGGGAAGAGCCATTCTTTTTGTGCGATGTACTCTTTTAAAATATCGTTTTGAAGCGTTCCGCGGACCTTCTCCTTCGGAATTCCTTGCTTCTCAGCCATGGCGTAATACATCGCAAGGATCACGATCGCCGGGCCATTGATGGTCATCGAAGTCGTAACTTCACCGAGTGGAATCCCTTTAAAGAGGTCTTCCATGTCTTGAAGTGATGATACGGAGACACCACATTTGCCGACTTCGCCTTTTCCTTTCGGAGAATCGCAGTCGTAACCCATGAGTGTTGGCATATCGAATGCGGTCGAAAGTCCGGTCTGACCTTGCTCAAGCAGAAGTTTGAATCGTTTATTGGTTTCTTCAGGCGACGAGAATCCAGCGAACTGGCGCATCGTCCAGAGTTTGCCGCGATACATGTTGTGCTGAACACCACGAGTGTAAGGGTACTCGCCGGGGAATCCGAGGTCGCGTTCGTAATCAAAGCCGATCTTTTCGAGATCATCAGGCGTTCCAAGGAGCGGGACTTCCATATCACTCAAAGTGGTGAACCGAACGTTACGCGGAGGTACCTTTTTTTCGACTGCCTCACGGCGCTTTTCCCACTCGGCACGAAGCTTAGAATTCTTGCTTTCAGACATGGGCCCATTTTACTCGTTTTCCTAGGAGTTACAATGCTTTAAGCAATTAGGTTGAGTGGTTGAGTTTTCCTTTGAAAAAACGCGTTAGTTTTTGTACTAATGGCACGCCATGAGCGCGGGTTATAGGAGCAGTATCTATCGTATTTTCGGGGGTTTAGTCGTTTTGTTCGCGATGAACGCGCATGCGGATAATCTTTCACGCTACTACTGCCAGCGTTCCGAGGGCGCGAGATTTACCGACTTTGCGATCACTATCAGTGGCAACAACGTCGCGCTCCAACCTTACAACGGACCAGAATCTCCGAGCGTCCGCATCTATCGCGGCACTGTTTCTCGTGTCTACCCAAGCGGAAACGTGGTCGTCGATTTCAATACTTTCTCGCAAGCTCAGTTTTTGAGTTCGTACCCGAACATGCTTTTCACCGCTTCGCTCTTCGCGAAGGGTACGGACGGATATGCGCGCGTGTTTGTCGGCAGCGACCCATCGCAAGACGCGATCATGGTCTGCAATACCAAAAAGATTTTTTATTAATCGTGCCGGTGTTCTTTAGAGCACTCCTCTCTCAACTACCTTTTCAGCTCGTTCGCAGCGATCACGAGCTTTTGAATCTCACTCGTGCCTTCGTAGATCTCCGTGATTTTTGCGTCGCGGAAATTGCGCTCTACTATGTACTCTTTGGTGTAACCGTAACCGCCGTGAACTTGGATCGCCTTGGTGGTGATCCACATTGCGGCTTCGGCAGCTGCGAGTTTTGCCATCGCAGCTTCACGAGCAAATGGGAGGCCTTGATCCTTGCGGGAAGCCGCGAACCAAGTCAGAAGTCGTGCACCCTGCAAACGAGTCGTCATTTCAGCGATATAGAACTGAATCGCTTGCAATTTGGCGATTGGAGCGCCGAATTGCTCGCGTTCCATCGCAAATTTCTTACTCGCCTCGGTCGCGCACATCGCAATACCGAGTGCTTGGGATGCGATCCCGATACGACCACCGTCGAGCGTGCTCATTGCGACTTTAAAGCCATCGCCTTCTTTGCCAAGCATGCACTCGTCCGGAACAAAGCAATCGTCAAAAAAGAGTGATGCGGTTGAAGATGCTGTGATCCCAAGCTTGTCTTCGAGTTTGTTAACGCTGAAGCCCTTGGATTTGGTATCGACAACAAACGCGCAAATACCTTTGTGCTTAAGTTCAGGGTTAATCGTCACAAATAAAATACAATAATCGGCTTCGCGACCGTTGGTGATCCAATTTTTAGAGCCGTTAATTTTATAGCCGCCGGTAACTTTCTCTGCTTTGCACTTCAAGCCCGCAGGGTCAGATCCGTGACCCGGCTCAGAGAGAGCAAAGCAACCGAGCTTTTGTCCGCTCGCAAGTGGTTTCAAAAACTTTTCTTTTTGATGATCGTTCCCAAATGCTTGGATTGGATAGCAGGTGAGAGAGTTGTTCACGGACATAATCACACCGGTAGATGCGCAAGCGGCAGAGATTGCTTCCATCGCCATCGCGTAGTCGACTGTGGAGAGTCCAGCTCCGCTCCATTTTTCTTCGACCATCATACCCATCAGGCCCATCTCAGCCATTTGTTTTATGTTGTCGGTTGGGAACTCACCACTCTGATCGTGATGGGGGGCTTTTGGAGCAACCACTTTTTGAGCAAATTGATGGATTGAATCCATCAACATTGTTTGAGATTCGTCGAGATTCGGCCAAGATTTAGAGTAGTCCATGGTGCAAAAGTATAGTCATCGACTTAATGCGCAATCAATGCGCTTATGGAACACACTCTATATATGGAGGCTGGACAAGAGAGAAGGGTCTCGATAAAAGCATGCGCATGTGGCTAGGGATATTTGCACTTTTGTTGGCAGCTCAATCGAGCCTTGCGGGCAACGTGATCTTCATCACTCTGGACGGAGTTCGACCTGAAGACGCCAGACGCGCATTCAAAAACAGCACTCCTTATACCTACAATGTCCAAGTCGCCAATACTTCGGCCATGAGCCTTCCTGGCTACCTCACTCTCCACTCGGGAGTGTCCGAAACAGTCTGCGAACACAACGGTGGAGAAGGCTGCGAAAATATCATTCGTGAAACCATGATCGATAAATTCATCGATGGCGGAATGCCTCTCGACAGGATTGCGGCTTTCGCCTCTTGGGACGGATTGAACTATGTGATCGAATCCAAGCCCCGAGTTTTACGTTCCATTAACGGCATCATGTCGGGCGCGGTTGATACTCTCTCACCGGAATTGCGTGCAGCTCTCGATGCGATCAATGAGCAAGCCAAAGCGGATCGTCCGGAGTGGAAAAACGCCGTAAAGGACGATTACACCTGGACCATGGGAATGGAATACTTCAAAGCGCATCGCCCACAATTTTTGTATATCTCCCAACTCGATACCGATGAGTGGGCTCATGCCTGGAAACGCAAGAAGTACAAAGCGGCTCTTCGAACCGCGCGCGACCGAATCGCCGATCTTCGCGACCAACTTGCAACCATGGGCGAATACGGCGCCGACACTTCGATCGTCGTCACTACCGATCACGGCCGCGGACGCTGGCCGTTTTTTCCGGGACACGGAAAGGGGTTGAAGCACTCTTGGAGTGCTTGGGCGCTTGTGTTTCCGTCAGAAAACCAACTTGCGTCACGGTCCGACGAACTCGACGATACGGATATCGAAACTCAGCTCGACATCCGGCCACTCATTGAAAAGCTTATTACCGAGTAGCCGTCTGAGGTTCAGGTGTTGTAAGTATAAAACCCACGGCCCGATTTTTTTCCAAGCCATCCTGCGGTTACATATTGCTTGAGCAGCGGACAAGGACGGTACTTAGAATCGCCGAGGCCGCCATGGAGTACTTCCATAATCGCAAGGCAAGTATCGAGACCGATAAAGTCAGCCAGAGTGAGCGGCCCCATCGGCTGATTAGTTCCAAGCGTCATCGAAGCATCAATGTCTTCAACGCTTGCGATACCTTCGTAAAGTGCATATACCGCCTCGTTAATCATCGGCATCAGGATGCGATTCACCGCAAAGCCCGGCATATCGCGAACCGACACAAAGGTCTTACCCATTTTCTCAGCGGTTTCTTTGATCACCGAGAATGTTTCTTTTGAAGTTTGAATTCCTGAAATGCCTTCCACAAGCTTCATGATCGGCACTGGATTCATAAAATGCATCCCCGCGAATTGAGTTGGGCGCTTCGTGGCGGCGGCAAGTTCAGTGATGCTGATTGAAGACGTGTTTGAAGCAAATAATCCAGACGGCTTCACGTGCTTATCAAGTTCTTGGAAAATCGAACGCTTTAAGTTCATGTTTTCCGACACGGCCTCGATCACGAGATCGCAGTCTTTAAATTCAGCGAGTGCGCCCACTGGTTTCAAGTTTCTCATGATTCCAGTCGCGGCATCAGTGGTAACCTTTTGTTTTCCGATGAGTTTGTCGAGTTGGACTTTGATCTTTTGGATACCTTTGGCCGCCGCATCTAAGCTTTGATCCGCGACCATCACCGAAAACCCGCTCTGAGCGGCGGTTTGTGCAATTCCCTGACCCATTTGACCTGCGCCAACAACACCAATTTGCTTAATCATGTGCTTACCTTAACCCAACTATTTACCGATACAAAAGTCCGAAAAAATCTTACCTAAAACATCATCTGCAACCGTCTCGCCGAGGAGTGGGCCTAACTCATTCATCGCATGGCGGACCTCGGTAGCAAAAAGTACGATATCCGCGGTTTTATCCGCCTCCTTAAGTCCTTTGGCTGCGCGATTCACCGCTTCGACCTGTTCAAATTGCGTGAGAACAATCTCTCCCGGTTTGCGTTTCAGGCATTCCGTCCCCAGACGAGCGAGTGCCCTGGCAGCGTCATGAATTCCATCCAGCGTTGTGGATGAAACCGCATGAACCGAAATGCCTTTAAATTTATTTTGAAGAGCGGCTTTGACCTTGACTTGTTCGTCATCGCCCATCTGATCTTTTTTAGTCAACATCGCGATCAAGGATTTCTTACTCAGATCGACCGAGCTTGCCGCTTCAAAAATCTCATCGATCTGTGCGCGTTTTCCATCGATGATTAAGATGACAACGTCGGCTTCCTGCGCGGATTTCACGGAACGATTGATTCCGATATTTTCAATCTGGTCCTGACTCTTACGAATTCCCGCCGTATCCGCCATGCGGAATGTCACCGTCGATCCATGATCTTCAGTGCGGAGATTGATTTTTTCTCGAACGACGTCGCGTGTAGTGCCGACGATGTCGGATACAATCGAACGGTCCTCTCCCAGTAAGGCGTTAAAAAAAGATGACTTTCCTGCGTTCGGAAGTCCGAAAAGTGCGACCGGGATACCGTCCACAAATCTTTTGCCGCGATCGAAGCTGCCGCTCAGACGCGTGAGTAAATCAAGAACCGTCCGCGCGCGTTTTTTAAGCGCTGGCAAACTTACTTCATCCAGGTCCTGGTCTGAGAAATCAATTCCGGCCTCTGACAAGGCGAGAAGCTGCATGAGTTCGTTCCGGATTTTTTCGATGAATTCGTGCTGCGTTCCCGAAAGTTTGTCGAGCGCCAACCCCAGTGAAAAATCATTTTCAGCCGCGACGAGCTCTTTGACCGCTTCGGCCTGCGAAAGCCGCATCTTGCCATTCTTTACCCCGCGGAAAGAGAATTCACCCGGCAAAGCCACGCGAGCACCGAGACCGATCACTTCATCGATCAGCTTTTGAGCAATGATCGGGCTTCCATGGATGAAGATCTCAACCACGTCTTCGCCGGTAAAGGATTTCGGCGCGAAGTACTGAACCCCGATGACATCATCGATCTTTCGGCCCGCGTGGTCTTTGAGCCAATAGCGTTTCGCCAAGCGCTCGTTCGCGGGCGAACTTTTTGCTCCCGTTAAAAGATCAAAAATTTTATGCGTGTCCGCGCCCGAAATCCGCACGGCACTGATTGCGCCTCCTGTTGGAGAGCAAAGGGCAACAATGGTCCGATTCGATAAATATCCTGCCGGATCCAAATGCCGCTGTTTTTGCATAGAGATTAGAACCCTGTCATCATTCCAGTCGAAGCAGCCGGTCCGAGTTTTTTATTCAGGTAACGCTGCTGAGCCACGCTGGCGAGCGCGTTGACGAGCATGTAAACGCAAAGACCGGCAGGGGTGGTCAACATGAAAGCGCCGAACATGAGCGGCATGAACATCATGACCTTACGCTGTGTCTCGTCCATACCCGGAGACGGCGGCGTGAGTCTTTGTTGAACGAACATCACGACAGTCATCAAAATCGGCGTGATAAAGTATGGATCGCGTGCGGAAAGGTCGTGGATGTAAGTTGGAGGAAACGGAGCACGATAAAGTTCAACCGCCGCGTACAACACACTATAGAGCGCGAAGAAAATCGGCATCTGAAGAAGCATCGGCAAACAACCCGCCATCGGATTGTAGCCGGACGTTTTCATCATCGACATCATCTCCTGGTTCAAGCGCGCTTTGTCGTCCTTATACTTTTCTTGAAGGGCTTTAATTTGCGGCTGAACTTCAGACATCTTCCGCATGCTCTTCATGCTTTTTAATACGAGCGGGAACGTCAGCACCTTCACCAAAAGAGTGAGGACGATGATCGCAAGACCCCAGTTGCCGACAAACCTATAGATGTACTTGAGCAACCAAAGAATCGGATACGCAAGGAACGTAAAGAAACCCAAGTTTACGGTCATATCGAGCGAAGGGTCGATTGAGCGCAAAAGATCGAGCTGTTTTGGAACGAAAATCACGCGGAATTTGAGATCGATCGCATTATTGACGACCGGAAATTGCAACGAAGCTTGGGCTGCTTTATCGCCGACGGACTGAAGGAGAATCTTCTCGGCCGGAGCGCCTTCCGGAATCACGGCGAAGATAAAGTAACGACTACCTAACCCCACCCATTTTGCCGGAGTAGTGACTTCGGTCGCTTCAATCTCTTTGTCGACGTTCTTGCGTTCGATTTTGCTGTTGGCGTAGTAAAACACTTCGCGATCGCGTTGTTCCGGATCGTCTTTCATCCCATGTGACACGAGATTCAAGAAAGCCTTTTCGGGAGGCTTTTCTTTGAACTTTGCCACAACGTGGATCATGACCTCGTCATCTTTAGTTTCGTAGGTGCGGGTATAGTCGATTTTAGAGTCCGTGTAGTTCCAAGTCGCGGTAGACGGGCTATCTGATTTAAAAGTTGTCGCTCGCGCTTGATTCAATCCCGCAAAATCCGCACCTGAAAAAGTCATAAGGAGCGCGCTATCGTAGTTCGTGACGGTGCGAAGGTCTATCCCCTGATGAGTGTTTTGAGTCCATTTGCGAATCCAAAACGCGCCGTTATCGACTTCGAGCCGCGTACCAACGAGAGGGAGGGATGCGCCTTGAGCAACTGAAACAAAACCCAAACATGTCGCGAGTACTACTGAGAGAATTTGTTTTTTCATACTGGATCCAATCCGCCCGCCTTCGAAAAAGGATGGCATTTACAAATACGTTGAATGCTTTTTTTGCTTCCCAATAACAAACCATATTTTTGAATCGCTTGCTCGGAATATTCCGAACAAGTGGGCACAAATTTGCACCCTGTATTGGGATTCGCGCTCATTACGGAGGTGAACGCATGGAGAATCGGCGATAAAATGATGCGGTAAACCTTAAAAAAGAACCTCATGCGACCAGATCGACTCTAGATTTTTTCTAACTTTTTTTGCAGTTATGTAGCTGATCGGTTGGTTGCCGCTTACGACGACGTTGTAATCGAATGATTTCAAACGGTCACGATGTAAGCGGAAAGCCTCACGCACGATGCGCTTCACTTTGTTGCGGATTACACTTCCTGATTTTGATTTTACGGTTACACCGAGCCGCGCTCGTTCCTCGGTATTAGGAATACGGAATACAACACAAGAGTCGAAGCGTTTCACTTCGCTCTGGTTGAAAAACCGGAGGTACTCGTACCTCCGACGAACTCGAACAAGCTTGGGAAAATCCACTTAAGTCGATCGCTTACTTAGCTGCAACAGTTGGAGTAAGGCGCTTGCGGCCACGAGTGCGACGACGTTTAAGGACTTTTTGTCCGTTCTTGGTTGCCATGCGTGCACGGAAACCATGGGTCTTCGTTCTCTTCTTTCTTGAAGGTTGATACGTACGTTTCATAGAAGAATGTTTCTATCAGATTTGAGTCGGATTGTCAGCTCTATTGTCAGTAACAAAACTTCATGCTAGCTCTGCTTGCTAGCTTTATGAATCAGACCAACTTGTGGGCGACAACATATCATCAAATTCTTCAAAATCATCAAAACCCAAGTGAAGTTAAGTTTTGGCTAGACGCGTTAAAATGGGGAAAAGCTGAGCGGCTCGGCCCTGGGCGCGTAAGGGTGGAGCTTTCGGCTCCAAATCCGTACTACGCGAACTTTATTAACACGACCTTTAAGTGTGAGATCGAATCTGCCGTTGCCCAGGTACTCGGTGAAGCCTGCGAAGTTGCTATTGAAGTTGGCGACGCAACCCCGATCGACGAAATCGCTTTAGCGAAGATGCCTCTTGCTCCGCCCATCGAAACTTCTCACATGGAAATATCGGCCGCAATCGACGTTAAACCTCGTTTCATCCAGAACACGACTTCTCTAAAAAGCGTGTTTGATCACATCGATCAGAATCTGACTTTCGACAACTATATCGTCGGGCCTTCGAATCAATTCGCGTATGCGTCGGCGTTTTCTACGGCCGAAAAGCCCGCTGTTCAATTCAATCCGTTGTTTATTTACGGTCCGCCGGCCGTCGGCAAAACACATTTACTCCACGCGATCGGCAATCATATCAAGACGCGGAACCCACACATCCGCGCGTACTTCGTATCAGCAGAAAAATTCGTGAACGAATTCATCGAAAGCATTCAGCACAAAAACCCGGGCGACTTCCGTGCGAAGTACCGCGAGAACGTAGATCTCCTCCTCATCGACGACGTTCAATTTATCGTCGGTAAGGATCGTTCCGAAGAAGAATTCATTCACACCTTCAACACGCTTCACAGCATGAAGAAGATGATCATTTTGACTTCGGATAAGGCGCCGAAAGACATCGATGGTCTTGAAGAGCGGATTCGTACGCGTTTCGAAATGGGCTTGGTCGCCGACATTCGTCCGCCGGAAATCGAGACGCGTATCGCAATTTTGAAGGCAAAAGCGGAACAAGACGACGTGTATCTTCCGGATGATGTCGCGACTTTCCTCGGCACTTATGTCAAAGACACCGTCCGTAACCTTCACGGTGCGCTTGTAAAATTACAGCAATTTGCATCTTTGACTGGCTCTGAAATCACCTTGGATCTCGCCAAACAAGTTCTACAAAACTCAATTCCGGAAGAAGGCCAAGAGTACACCGTTGAAATGATCTTGAATGCCGTTTGCAAGCACTTCGCGATCAAGATGAAAGAGCTGAAAGGGGTATCCCGCGCAAAAGTCTTCGCGCTTCCTCGCCAGATTTCAATGTACCTGATCCGTCGCTACACCAACTTGGGTTTCCGCGAGATCGGTCTTATCTTCGGCAAGGATCACTCGACCGCGGTTCACGCACATCAAAAGATCGAATCCGAAATCGAAACGGATCTCGAGCTTAAGCGCAACATCGAAGCGATTCGCGAGCAGCTTTAAACAGCGGCGCTCGGAACGTGCGCACCCGCCCGGACTCAAAAATTTATTCACCTTCTATCCCCCAAGTCTCGTTCACCGAGTTGGGGGATTTTTTCTTTTGGTTTTCTTGGGTTAGGCAATTCATCCACCGCTATTCAGATTCGAATTGTTTTGTTCACAAACAATTCACTCGCTATTCACCGCCTTGGTGGGTGAACTTTGGGGATAAGTTGTTCACGGCGGACTTCCTGACTACTTGTGCTCTGCAAAAATCCACCGTGGTGGGTAACTTTAGTGGAAACCCCGGGTGAAAGGTCTATTTCCGACGGTTTCAATTTCATCCCCAAAAGTTCTAATTTTCTCCACCGCGACATAATCACTTCTTTTGAGAGACGTTTTTTTAATTATTTCTTATAGTTTGGGAGTTATCCACCCAGTCAACAACACTATGACTACTATGATCTTTATATATATATATTTCTAGGATAGACCCGTTAGTTATGAAATTCAGTATTCAGAGAGAGCCTCTTCTTAATGCATTACAAAGAATCTCTTCAGTTATTGAAAAGAAACACACCATGGAAATCCTTGGGAACATTCTTTTTGAAGCTAAAAAAGAAAATGGTTCTGACAAGATCACTCTCAGTGGAACTGATCTGGAAGTAGGTATTCAGATTTCTTTGGATTCTCAAATTCAAGAAGCAGGAAGAATGACCCTTTCCATGAAGCATATCTTGGATATCACCAAAGAGCTTCCAAACCAGCCGATGCATTTCACTCTCAAGTCAAATCATTGGGTAGAGATTGCTTGTGCAAAAGCAAGATTCAACGTCGTTGGTATAGCGGCAGACGGATATCCAAGCCTCCCTCTCTACGAAGAAAAAAATTACAACTTCGCTAATTCAGATCGTCTCTCAGAGATGATTGATAAAACGGAGTTCGCCGTCTCTACCGATGCTACCCGTTATCACTTAAATGGTGTTTACTTTGAAGTACTCCAAAACGGATTAATCCGTATGACGGCCACCGACGGCCACCGTTTGAGCTACATCGATTACGAGGTATTCACGAAGCCAGTCGACTTAAAACGCGGAGTAGTAATTCCTAAAAAAGGTTTGGGAGAGTTCCACAAGCTTTTGCAAGGAACAAAGAATGTAGGGATTTGCTTTGAAAAAGGCTACCTCTACGCAAAATCTGAATCCGCTTTCCTTTTTATTCGTTTAATAGAAGCGGACTATCCGGATTATCGCCAAGTAATTCCTCAGAATTTGGATAAAAAAGCTAATCTGAACCGCGAGGATCTTTTAGGGGCCCTTAAACGGGTATCTTTGATGGCTCATGAAAAGAGCAAAGGCGTGAAGCTGGCTATTCAAGAAGGTATGCTCGTAGTGAGTTCTTCAAACCCGGATATGGGCGAAGCAAAAGACGAAATCGGCATCAACTACAAAGGTGAAGCATTTGAGATTGGTTTTAACGCCAAGTACATGCTCGACTGTCTCGAAGTCATGCAAGATCCGGAAATTATTTTTAATTTTAAAGATAAAACCAAACCGGGTTTGATTCAGTCATCGGCACATCAGAATCACTGTTATGTGATTATGCCGATGAGAATCTAGTTTTGATTGAAACTTAAAAAACTTTCCATCCAGAATATTCGCATTCTATCCGACATTGTTTTGGAATGTGATTCGGGTATTCACTACATCTACGGTCAGAACGCTCAAGGTAAGACATCCATCCTTGAAGCGATTTCGATTTTGAGTCATCTCAGAAGTTTTCGGGATTCCGATCTCCATTCGATTTTAAAATCGAGGGAGAATTATGGCGCGGTGAGAGGTGAATTTGAAATCGAACCCGGAATCAATGCCGAACTGAAGGTGGAGCTTATTCAAGGTCCAGCTCGGTTCGAGAAACGTGCATATATCAATCACAAGCTCTCAAAATCGGCCGTAGATTACTTTGGAATGAAACTCCAGCGCTCTCCCGTGCAATTTCACGCGATCGTTTTAAATCCAACATCGACCGATTTGGTGCGGGGCGAGCCAAGTCTTCGGAGAAGCTATCTTAACCAAGTCATCTCGAGCGAAGATCCAACGCAGCTCGATATTTTGAAAAAATATCAGAAGGTCGCAGATCAAAAAAATGCGCTCTTAAAAGACGATCGAACTTTTGACCTGCAACTGCTCAGAATCTTGAATGAAAACATCGCAACACTAGGCGCACAAGTGCTTTACGCGCGGTATAATCTGCTTAGTCGGATGGCAAATCCGGTCATCGATTTTTTGCAAAAAATTGCGCCGCAGCAAAAGCCAGTTTTTTTGGCATATAAAAATTCAGATAAATCGGCGGAAACCCTTCAATTCAATAGACATTTTTATCCACCAACGGTAAAAATTTTGGAGGCAAACTTACACCAAAAACTCGAAGAAATTTTGCCCGTAGAACGGGCACGAAGATCGAGTTTAATTGGCCCTCACCGGGACGATATAAAGTTTCAGGTCGGAGAGTCCGATTCAAACCGGGGAAATACCCCTGATTTGGTGGATGTGGGTTCACAGGGCGAGATCAGATCCGCACTGCTGTCGCTCAAGCTGGCAGAACTCGAAGAGTTCAAACGCCAGACGGGAGTGCAACCAGTGTTACTCATCGATGATTTTTCATCGGAGTTGGATGCGACTCGACGGGGGTTTTTGTTGAACTACTTGAAAGATTCTGACCTGCAGATTTTCGTTACCTCAACAGAAATTCTCGATTCACCTGGAAAATTAATCCAAATGAATCGGGGACGGATTGCGTGAGTTCTACAACAGTTAACACTCAGTACACGGCAGCGAACATTAAAGTTTTAGAGGGTCTCGAGGCGGTACGTAAACGACCGGGCATGTACATCGGTGACACCGGAGTTCGCGGCCTTCACCACCTTGTTTACGAAATCGTCGACAACTCAGTCGACGAAGCGCTCGCGGGTCATGCCACCACCATTAAAGTTTTCATTCACACTGACAATAGCATCAGCGTAGAAGACGACGGACGTGGAATTCCAACGGGCATGCACCCATCAGGACTTTCCGCCGTTGAAGTCGTCATGACCAAGCTTCATGCCGGCGGTAAATTTAACGAAGAAGGAAGCGCTTATAAGATTTCGGGAGGTCTCCACGGAGTTGGCGCATCGGTGGTGAACGCACTCTCTGAAATGGTCAAAGTTGAAGTGAAGCAAAACAAGAAGCTTTACGCGATCACTTTCAAGCGTGGAAACACGACTTCTCCGCTGACCGAGATCGGGGCGTCGGAGTCTACCGGCACTCGCACTACGTTTAAGCCGGACCACGAAATGTTTTCGGTTCTGGAATACAGCGCCGATACCTTGGCTACCCGCTTTCGCGAGCTTGCGTTCTTGAACAAGGGTCTGCGTATTCAGCTTACTGATGAGCGCGTTGAGAACCCTCAGATGCAAGAGTTTTATGCCGAGGGAGGGATTATTCAGTTCGTCGAGTTCTTGAACTCATCAAAACAAAAAATTCACGACGATGTGATCGCCTTTAACCAAGAAGTCAACGGCGTCGTTGTTGATATCGCACTTCAGTGGAACGATTCCTACGTCGAGACGGTCCCGTCGTATGTGAACAACATTCACACGATCGAAGGTGGTACTCATGTTTCCGGTTTTAAAACCGCGCTCACTCGTGTGGTCAACAAGTTCATGGCCGAAAACGGAATGAACAAAAACTTCAAAGAAGCGCTTCAGGGCGAAGATATTCGAGAAGGCTTGGCTGCGATTATTTCGGTCAAAGTGCCCGAGCCCCAGTTCGAAGGTCAAACCAAGGGTAAGCTCGGCAACGGCGAAGTGGAGGGCATCGTGAGTGCGGTCGTGAACGAACGCCTCACTAAACACTTCGAACTCAATCCAAGCAGCATTAAAAAAGTAATTCAAAAGTCGATCGACTCGGCGGTCGCGCGCATCGCCGCACGCAAAGCACGTGAGTTGACTCGTCGTAAGACAGCACTCGATACCGGCGGGTTGCCGGGCAAGATGGCCGACTGCCAAGAGCGCGATCCGGCGCTTTGCGAATTATACCTGGTCGAAGGAGACTCGGCGGGCGGTTCGGCTAAACAAGGCCGCTCACGCAAAAACCAGGCGGTTTTGCCTTTAAAAGGTAAGATTTTGAACGTGGAGCGCTCGCGTTTTGATCGCATGCTCTCATCGGAAGAGATTCGCGTTTTGATTTCGGCAATAGGTGCCGGCATCGGCCGCGATGATTTCGATATCGAAAAAGTTCGTTATCACAAAATCATCATCATGACCGATGCGGACGTTGACGGGTCTCACATCCGCACGCTGCTCCTCACGTTCTTCTACCGCCAGATGCCGTCGGTCATCGAAAAGGGCTACCTCTACATCGCGCAACCACCGCTTTATAAAGCAAAGAAGGGTTCTCGCGAGCAGTATCTGAAAAACGAAGGCGAGCTTTTCGAGTTCCTCCTTCAAGCAGGCTTGGATAACACCAAGATCACCGTTAAAGGCAAAGAACTCGACCGTGAAGAAGTGCTGAAAGTGCTTCGTGCGACATCGAAGTACACCAAGTCGCTCGAGCGCCACTCGCGTCGCGGTAACGCCGAAGTGATCAAACTCTTGATTGCAAGCGGTGTGACTGCAGAAACCATGAAGGACGAAGGCGAGCTGAGCTCACTGAAAGAAAAATTTACCGTCGAACTCGGAAAAATGGGCTACGCCACCGAAATGACGGCGACTAAAGACGGCGAAGCATACTCACTGAAGATTCGTACCCGTATGGAAGGGTCGAGCAAGGTCACTCAAATCACCCCGGGACTTCTCTCCAGTATGGAGTACGAGGAAATGCTCGCAAATTACAGGATCGCCGAAGGGATTCATGACCAAAACGTCGCAATCAAGATCGGCGATACCGCACCGAAGACCTTTAAGTCGATGGCGGCGACACTTGAGTCGATTCAAGAAATCTCTCGCAGCGGAATGAACATTCAGCGCTACAAAGGTCTCGGAGAAATGAATCCTGAGCAGTTGTGGGAAACGACGATGGATCCGGAACGCCGTACACTCTTGAAGGTAGCGGTTGAAGACGGCGTTCAAGCTGACCAGGTTTTTTCGCTCCTGATGGGCGATGAAGTTGAGCCACGCCGAAACTTCATCGAACAAAACGCCCTTAAAGTTAAAAACCTCGACGTTTAACGGACGCAGGAGAATCTACAAAGGATCATTATGTTGAGATCAAAAATTCTTGCTTCCGGGATGTATGTTCCACCGAATGTTTACACCAACAACGACATCGCGAAGATGATGGACACGTCGGACGAGTGGATTCGTCAACGCACCGGCATCGAGCAGCGGCACTGGGTGGACGAGACTACGGCAACTTCTGATCTCGCTTTAAAGGCATCTGAAGTTGCGCTTAAAAACGCAGGGATTGATAAAAAAGAAATCGATATGGTGATCTTGGCGACGCTCTCGCCGGATGCGGAGTTTCCGGGAACCGCATGCTTCCTTCAAGCCAGGCTTGGACTTCCGGGCGTGCCCGCACTCGACGTGCGTCAGCAGTGCTCAGGGTTTTTGTACGCGATGTCGATCGCGGATCAGTTCATCCGCACGGGTACCTATAAAAAGATTTTGATCGCAGGCGCCGAAGTCCAATCCAAGGGGTTGGATCGCACGCCGAAAGGCCGTGAAGTGAGCGTGCTCTTCGGTGACGGCGCGGGAGCAATCATCATGGGTGCCACCGACGTGACCGATGCAAAAAAAGACTCGCACGTCCTCTCGACACACATCCATGCTGACGGTACTTATGCGGACGAACTTTGGGCTCCGCTTCCCGGCACGAAGAACCCAAAATACCGAATCACGGCGGAAGATGTGCAGGCCGGCAAGCACTGGCCAAAAATGAACGGTAAGACCGTATTTGTAAACGCGGTAAAACGGATGCCGGAAGCTCTCATGGCCGCATTTGAACTCAATAAAGTCAAAATCGAAGACGTGGATCTGTTCCTGTTCCACCAGGCGAACTTACGCATTAACGACATGATCGCGAAGCAGTTCAATATTCCTGACCACAAGGTGTTCAATACGATTCAAAAATTCGCGAACACTACGGCCGCAACGATCCCGATCGGCATGGATGAAGCCGTACGCGCGGGAAAACTTAAAAAAGGCATGCTCGTCGCTTCAGCGGCGTTTGGAAGCGGATTCACTTGGGCGTCAGCGCTCTACAGATGGTAATCCTGACGGCTTAAACGATTGGTAATTAACTATGGAAACAAATCAAATACCTCCTCCAGAAAATAAAAACGTCGAAGTAAGGCACATCGAAGAGGAAATGCGTGGTGCGTATCTCGATTACGCCATGTCAGTCATCATCGGCCGGGCTCTTCCGGACGTCCGCGATGGATTGAAACCGGTTCACCGTCGCGCGCTTTACGCCATGTACGACTTGGGCAATACCTACAACAAACCCTACAAAAAATCCGCGCGGGTGGTCGGTGATGTAATCGGTAAATATCACCCGCACGGCGATTTGGCTGTCTACGACACCATCGTTCGGATGGCGCAAGATTTCTCGCTTCGTTATCCGTTGATCGACGGTCAAGGCAACTTCGGTTCGATTGACGGCGATAGCGCGGCAGCCATGCGTTACACCGAAATCCGCATGAACAAAATCACGGACGAACTCCTCGCCGATCTCGAAAAAGAGACGGTGGATTTCGGGCCGAACTACGACGGGTCGATTCAAGAACCGCTCGTGTTCCCGACTAAAATTCCGAATCTCCTTGTGAACGGTTCAACCGGGATCGCGGTCGGGATGGCAACCAATATTCCGCCTCACAACTTGACTGAAGTGATCGATGCAACCCTCGCGCTCATTCAAAACCCGGCACTCACCGTCGATAACATGATGGAATACGTGAAGGGCCCGGACTTTCCGACGGGCGGGATCGTCTTCGGTGGAAACGCGCTAAAACTTGCGTATAAAACTGGACGTGCGGTCATTACCGTTCGTGCAAAGACCGAGATTGAAACATTTAAAAACGACCGCGAACGCATCGTTGTGAGCGAGCTTCCTTACCAAGTTAATAAAGCGCGTCTCATTGAGCGCATTGCTGATCTCGTTAACGAAGACAAGCTCGAAGGCATCTCGGACATTCGCGACGAATCCGATCGTACGGGTATGCGTGTCGTGATCGAGATTAAAAAGAACGAGAGCTCAAGCATCGTCTTGAATCGCTTATTCAAGATGACTCAATTGCAAGACAGCTTCGGGATCGCGCTTCTTGCGATCGATCACCACCAGCCGAAGATGTTCAATCTTCGCGACATGATTCAGGCCTTCATCGAGCATCGCAAAGACGTCGTGATCCGTCGTACCGTGTTCGATCTCCGCAAAGCCGAACAACGCCTCCACATCTTGGAGGGCTTGAAGCGGGCGGTTGAAAGCCTCGATGCCGTAATCACGTTGATCCGCGCTAGCGCGAACGCTCCGGAAGCGTTGAACGGCCTCATGTCCAAGTTCAGCTTCACGCAAATTCAAGCGCAAGCGATCTTGGATATGCGTCTCCAGCGTCTCACCGGCCTCGAGCGCGACAAAATCATCGAAGAATACAACGAGGTGATGAAGCTCATTGGAACGTTGAAAGATATCTTGGCGAATGAACCGCTTGTCCTTCAGATTATTTCGACCGAGCTTCAAGAGATCAAAGAAAAATACGGTGATGAACGCCGCACCGAGATTCAGCTTGACGAAACTTCGAATATCGAAATCGAAGACTTGATCACCGACGAGGCGACTTTAGTGAGTATCACTCGCACCGGCTACATCAAGCGTCAGGACCCAAGTCAGTTCAAAACACAGGGTCGCGGCGGCAAAGGAATTATCGGCGCCACAACCAGCGACGAGGATTTCGTCACGCAGATATTCCAAACAACGACCCACTCGAATCTTTTCTGTTTAACGGATCTGGGCCGATTGCACGTGATTAAAGTTTACAAGGCTCCGGAAGGCAACCGCACCTCGAAAGGCAAAGCGATCGTGAACTTGCTCACGCTCCAGGCCGAAGAGAAAGTAATGATGGTTCTTCCGGTATTGGAATTCGACGAGAATAAGTTCCTCATTATGGCAACTAAAAAAGGCGTCGTAAAGAAAACCGCGCTTAGCGAATATCGCAACATTCGCACGACCGGCATCAACGCAATCTCGATCGATGACGGCGACCAGTTGATGGGCGCGCGGATCACTGACGGTAATCAGGAAATTTTCCTGACCAGCGCCGGCGGCATGAGTATTCGCTTCAGCGAAAAAGACGTTCGTCCAATGGGTCGTACTGCTTACGGTGTAAATGGTATGGCGCTTGATGATGGCGATAGTCTCGTCGGGATGGATGTGATTTCGCCGAATCAGGAAGGCGCCGAAATCCTCGTGGTTTCCGAGCTCGGATATGGCAAACGTACTCCGATAAGCGAATACAAAACTCAAGGCCGTGGCGGTAAGGGGATTATCACGATGAAAGTTACCGATAAGATCGGCAACCTCGTCTCCGCTCGCGAAGTTAAAGCAAAAGATGATCTCATGTTGTTCTCGAGTAGAGGTAAGCTTATTCGTATTTCAATCGGCGAAATCCGTGAGACGGGCCGTAACGCTTCGGGTGTGCGCCTCATGAACGTCGAGAACGGCGAGAAAGTCGTTGCGGTCGAAAATTTGCCTGCGATGGAAAACATCGAAAGCGGCGGCGATAAAGAGACGCTCCACTAGTGCATGGATTTTAACACGGCGTCCGCAAGAAGTGTTTTTAGGCTCACTTGGATCTCGGTCGCCGCGTTTTTGTGCTCGTGTACAGTACAATCCTCGATTTCAAACCGGTATCTCACCGCCGAAAAACTATGGACCGAAAAAAACTACGCTGCCGCGGTCACCGAGTTCGACCGCATCGTGAAGGAAAATCCGAATAGCACGATCGGTCTTCAGGCGCTTTGGCGCGCGAGCATGACCCGGACGCTTTTTTTGAATCAGCAGGAGGTGGCGCTTCAGGGGTTTGAAACTTTTCTTGAGAGAGCGTCTTCTTCCGAGCTTGCGCCGGAAGCGCAGAAAGAAATCGGTGACATTTACTTCAATAAACTCAATCAATACTCGAAAGCGATCGATGTTTATCAACGTATGGTCGACTCTAAAAAATTCTCACCTGATGATGAGGCGACTTTTTTGTTTCGAATCGCGCGGGCGCACTTTCTTGCCGGCCGTTTAAAAAAAGCGATCGAAATCGAAGAGTCGTTCCCTGTTAAATATCCGAAGTCACCGCTCAATAAAAAAGTGTCGTTAGAACTCGCGAATTCCTGGTACGCACTTGGTGACGCTGACAAACTTGCCTACCCGAAAGCGCTAAAACTGTATGAAGACCTGAGCAAGGTCACGCAGGGCAAAGACTCGGCGCTTTTTTTGGATGCGCGCTTTGGTCAGGCGGCAACTCTTGAAGAACTCGATCGGCTTGAAGACGCGTACGAGATTTTTAGATCCATTGAATCCACCTATCCGGCACCGAATGTGGTAAAGATCCGCATGCTCCGACTTGAAGAACGGATGAATAAGAAGAGAAAATGACCAAGCAGGAAGACCAAGATTCGAGGGACAAAGAAGAGCAGTACCGCCAGTTTGGGTACCTCTATGTCATCATTGCCGAATTGATTGTTTCACCCAGCGCGGTTGGGGGACTGGTTTATTTCTTAACAAGAGGGAACTCTCTCCAACTTCTCTTCACGATTCTTGGGGTGCTTGCCGGCATGGGTATCGCCTTCTATCGGATTTTCCAGTTTTCGAAGCGCCGGGAAATGAAGTAGAGAAACGAAGTCATGGACCCTGCAGACAAGAGACGTGGATCGGTATTTTTGGCATCCTTGGCCGGCATGGCAGTCGTTTGGTCAGTGATTTCATATGTTTTGTTGCAGCAGCAATACGGTCCCGAGGCTGGACACGCCTTCTTCCAGATCTTTTTTATCGCTTGTTTGGACCTCCTTTCGATCATCATGATTGTTTGGAAGCTTATATTTTCGCAGAAGGTCAAAGGATGGAAAAGTTTAGATATACTTCTTTGGTTCGTTTTTAAGTTGGTTTGTTTGGCGTTTTTAGCTATAACGCTGAAAAGATTAACGAATGCTCCTCTTGCCGCAATCCTCCTTGGGGTTGGCTTCATGGGGGCCGGACCGATCATTGCGAAAGTTTTCAGCAAGTTGGTTGTGAGAGAAAAAAACTAATATGCACGGTAACGCATTTAACTGGTTGAGTTTTGTTCCAGGATTGGATGTTGGTCATTACGGTCACGTGTTCCTCGCCATCTTGATCATGGTTTTGCTCCTGGTTTTTACTTTGATTGCGCGTGTTCAACTCAACGCTGCAATCAAGCGCGAAGACCAAGGCCTGGTGCCGGATTCTAAACTCACCATCCGCAACTTTTTCGAAATTATCGCCGAGGCGCTGTACGACCTCGCGGTCAGTGTCATGGGCAAACACAACGCCGAAAGGCACTTTCCGCTTATCGCGACACTCTTTATCTTTATTCTTTCTTGTAACCTGGTCGGAATGATTCCAGGCCTTTTGCCGCCGACTGAAAATTTGAATACGACATTGTCGTTCGGTTTGTTCGTGTTTATATACTACACGGCGGTTGGGATCAAAGACAGCGGCCTCGGTTATTTTAAACACTTTTTCGGTCCGGTTTGGTGGCTCGCTTGGTTGATTTTCCCGATCGAAATCGCATCTAACTTGTTTCGCCCGATTTCTCTCGCACTCCGTTTGCGCGGTAACATCATGGGCGACCACGTGGTTTTGGGCGTATTTAACGAGCTCACCCACATCGGTGTGCCGATCATTTTCTACGCGATGGGATTGTTCGTGTGTTTGATTCAAGCTTTCGTCTTTTGCTTGTTGACGATGGTTTATATCTCGCTCGCCTCTCATCACGAGGAACACTAAAAGTTTTAAGCTAACAAACAAAGTCACAAGGACAACAACGAAAGGAAAGTAGGAACATGAACGTAAAATCAATCATCACTATGATCGCAGGAGTACTCGTTACCGGCGCAGCATTCGCACAAGAAGGCGCACACGCAGCAGCAGCTTCTAGCGGTCTTGATCTTGTGGGCTTGGGCGCGGGTCTCGGTCTTGGTCTCGCTGCAATGGGCGGCGCAATCGGCCAAGGTAAAACTGCGGCAGCGGCACTTGAAGGGATTTCTCGTAACCCGGCAGCGTCTGGCAAAATCACCACTCCGATGATCATCGGTCTCGCACTCATCGAATCACTCGTGATTTACGCGTTGATTATCGCGATCCTCAAGATCAAGTAATCAATCGAGACATTATTTTATATATAGAGCCCAGATACGTTTTTAACGTGTTTGGGCTTTTTTATTGCACCATAATTTGACTGTTTTTGACGAATAACAAACTTTTTATAGGGGTTCGGGCGTCAAAGTGAAACCAACTTGCATCAATTCGCTTCTACGACGAGGCGGTGCGCTAAAAGTTTGGTACGCAGGTTGCTCTATGAAAAATCGACTAGTTCGAAAGAACACACAAGGAGAGTTCTTATGATGAAGATGTTGGTAATACTAATTTTGGGTGCAACCGTTTTACAAACTTCAGCTTTGGCGCAAACTCGCGGTCAGCGAGATCGCAACATTCCAACTCGAGGAGAAATGGACCGTGCACGACATTATCGCCCGATTTATGTTCCACCACCTATAATTATTCATCAACGGCCACACTATCCATCTTATCCACCGAGCGCCTACAACTATCGATTGTCTCACTTACAGGCGAACATTTATCTCATCGATGATTTTGCTCGCGGACTTTCATCTAACTGCTACGTAAAGTTGAGTGTGAGCGGTTGGGCAAACCAAGTTTATCTGTATGGCAACATCTCTTACCAGAATGGCCAGTTTGCAGGAAACTTTGATAATCGCTCACAGGTTGAGTACTTGAGACAGACGCTCATTAACTACGTCATGAACGGTACCTGCAATCTCGCCGGTTATTAAAAAAGTTCGAAAACTAGCCAAAAAAGAGGAGAAATTTAGTCCTTAATTTAATGCCCCAGCAGGAAGCTTCCTGCTGGGGCATTTTCGTTTTTTACAGCACAAAGTAGAGTAGTTTGTGCGCCCATGAAAATTTTAGTTTGTTATTCGCGACAAAGTGTTACCGCTCCGCACGAGAAATGTTTGAGAAGGGGCGTCCGTTCGAGTTCGATTAGATAGTCAGTGGCACGACAATTGCTGATTCTGATTTCGTTCAGGTTCGACAACAACACACACGAAGGAAAACATATGATTAAGTTAGTGTCTCTTCTGTACATTCTCTGTGCAGTGACATTCTATATCCCGAATGCTGAAGCACAGCAGCGGGGTGGAGGCGGTTCACGCGGAAGTGGTTCATCAAGTGGATCTAGCAGCGGTCGCGGAAGCGCACCTGCACCAAGCCGTGGGTCAAGCTCAAGTAGCTCATCAGGCGGAAGCCGTTCTTCCAACTCTCCTCCTGTCTATAACCCACCGAGCTCGCCACGCAGCAATCCAGCGCCAAGCCGCGGATCGAGCTCTTCAAATTCAAGCAGCAGCTCAACGCCAACTCGCAGTTCGCCGCCAGTTTACACGCCACCAAGCAATCCAGCGCCAAGCCGTGGATCAAGTGGCAGCTCGAGTTCAAGCAGCTCAAGTCCATCGCGTGGAAATCCAGCACCAAGCACGCCGACTACTTCTAGCGGCGGAACCCGCGGATCAAGCACTTCATCGGGCACTGTGAATAACGGAACCCGCGGATCTGTTGGAACTACCGCAAGCAGCGGAGGTCGTGGTTCAGTCGCAAGTCCGACCGTCAATGTGTCTCGTACGACCGTGTCTTCATACTCTCGAGGCGGCCGTGACAACGTGACTTATATCGATCGCTCTTCTGGACGCACGGTGTTGCACGAAGAGTACTCTCGCGACCGTTCGTCAGTCACTCGTACCTTTTACGATCGCAATAACAACCAACGCTCTTACAACTATAACCGCGTCGTTTACCACAACACTTACGTGTATGTGTATCAACCGGTTTACGTGTATAGCGGTTACTCACACTGGTATAGCCCGTTCTGCGGACATGATTACTACTACAATACGTACTACCATCGTCCATGGGCCTATACTTGGAGCTGGTACAATGATCCTTGGTACGATTACTACTATCGCCACCACTACTACCACTACCGTCCATACGCTCAGTACGTCTACCCATCTCAATGGTTGGTTGACTACTACTGGTCTTCTATCTTGGCCGACCAATACCAAGACGACTATGACAACGGCGTGATCGCTCAACAACAATCGACCATCAATGCACAAGCAGCGGCGATCCAGGCACAACAGTCTACGATCGATGCTCAACAAGCCGAGATCGATCTGTTGAAGAACCAAATCCAAGCACAGATCGATGCTGAGTTGAATGCGCGCCAGAATGGATCAACTATCACGCTCGACACGAAACTTCTCGACGCTTCTCACGTTTACGTCATGTCTGATAGCATGACTCTCGTGACAGCGGATTCGGATGCGATCACTTGTAACCTGACTTCAGGTGACGTGATCAGCCTCTCGAAAGAGGGTGTGAACGCGACCGGTTCGACAGCAACCATGTTGGTTCGTTCTGCGAAATTCGGAAACTGTAAGGCCGGTGCTAAAGTCTTAGTGTCGATCGAACAACTCCAAGAATTCGAGAACGAGTTCAACCGCCGTCTCGACGACGGTGCTGAGAAAATGAAGACGGATCCAACCGCTTCTTCAATCCTGACTCAGATGCAGTAAGTTGTTAGTAACAATCAAGTAATTAACCCAAGGACGGAGGTGCGAATCGCATCCCCGCCTTTGGTGTTTTTTATCGGCATAGCCCTGGGTAATGGTGAGTGCCTCGATAATTGCGTTTATTTATTAAACAAAATTCATTGACATGGTGACCCCGGATTTTATACAATGTGCAAGTCCAAAAAAGTTCCCGGAATTGTGTTCTAAATCATAATTTATGGAGTCATTCAATATGATGAAGTTTATGTCCCTAATTTTTGTACTCGGTGCAGTCACTCTGTACCACCCATACGCTGAAGCTCAGCGTGGTGGCGGCGGCAGCCGTGGTGGCGGATCAAGCGGCGGAAGTCGCGGCGGCGGATCTTCAAGCGGTGGCTATGGCAACAGTGGTTCCCG
>JAFEAO010000005.1:0-331097 GCA_018266375.1 Bdellovibrionales bacterium | reverse complement strand
CAGTGGTTCCCGCGGCGGATCTTCGAGCGGTGGCTATGGCAACGGTGGTTCCCGCGGTGGAGTTGCAAGCCCAGTTGTAAACAACAGTCGCACTGACGTGTCGAGCTCGACTCGACGCGGTCGCGAAACGATTACTTACTCCGATCGTTCGTCTGGTCGTACGGTGATGCAAGAGTCTTACTCTCGCGATCGCAGCACGATGACTCGTAATTTCTACGATCGTAACCAGCGCATTTCTCAGTCTTGTAACTATGAGCGTCGTCGGTATCACAATACTGTATATGTATACGTCTATCAGCCGTACCATGTTTGGTATGAAGACTATTACTGGTATCACCCGTTCTGCTCCAGTGGTTACTACCATAATTACTGGTCGTACAGCTGGGGTTGGTACAACGATCCTTGGTATCACTACTACGGATACTACTACCGTCCATACGCTCGCTATGTTTACCCGTCTGAATGGTTGGTTGACTACTACTGGGCATCCCTCCTTGCTGACGAGTACCAAGATCGCGTAGACCAAGGCACGATCAATACACAACAGTCTACGATTCAAACCCAACAAAGCACTATCGATGCCCAACAAGCTGAAATCGACGCGCTCAAAGCGCAACTCAAGAAGCAAGTTGACGACGAGATGGTTGCTCGTAAGAGCGGCGACACCGTTGCGTTGGACACCAAGCTTTTGGATGCTAACCACGTATACGTTGTTTCTACCAATATGACTCTCGTTACGGCTGACGCGCAAGCGATCACTTGTAACTTGTCTTCAGGTGACGTAATCAGCCTTGCTAAAGAAGGCATCGCTTCGAACGCTCAAACTGCGACGATGTTGGTTCGTTCTGCTAAATCGGGTAATTGTACGGCAGGCGTAAAAGTTCTCGTTTCTATCGAGCAATTGCAAGAATTCGAAAACGAATTCAACCGCCGTCTCGATGCGGGTGCTGAGAAGATGAAGGCCGATCCAACGGTTTCTCAAGTTCTCGATCCAAACCCACAAGAAGAAGTTGAGTAAATTGTTAGCGTAAATCAGTTACGTTGAAGCAAATTTGAAGAGCGGTGATGTAGTTTACGTCGCCGCTTTTTTGTTTTTTCTGCGTAAATCTTCAAAATTTTATAAGTCAACGAAGTATTTGTTGTCCGACTAAATCCATCAAATTATTATATTATTTTTTTACATAAATAGTATTTATGAATTGCGAGAGATTATACGCCGCGCTATAAATGTGGTGCTCTCTATAAAACAACCGTAAAGGAGTTCTCTCTCATGAAATCACTATTCTGTACTCTAGCGATTCTGTGCAGTGTGTCAGCGCTTGCAACGACTGAATCACAACAAGTACAAAACGCTATTAACGCACTAGAGTCTAATAAAGCAGACGCGATCGAAACAGCGGTCACGACTCTTTATAAGGCCGCAGGCACTTTGAACGACAAAGATTCGCAAGAAGCGATGAAATATAACGTTAACGCTTTCGCAAGCAAAGTTAACAAGCTGAAATTCGACGCGGAAAATAATCGCGAAGCAGCAAAACAAGAAGACATCAAGGCGATCAACGCTCTTTTGGCTAAATACGAAAACCACACTGCTCTCGGCTATCCAGTTGGCCAAAAATTAGTTGAGTACATACGCAACAGCGCATACGCGAAATTTCTCAGCACTCCAACAGTCGTTGCAGGTGCAAACAGCAAAGCTAAGCAGGCCGCTCAAAACCGAATCATCGTTCAACAAACTGCGGAAGCTCTTGTGAAATTCGATAACATCAACAAAGCGATTGCAAATATTGATGCAAAGGCGGGCAACTAACATGAAAACATCACAAAAACTTTCATTGGTTCTCGTTACCGTTTTGATGGCAGCTTCTGGTTGTACTAAAGATAACGATTATATTCCACCAAGTGGCGGCGGCGGCGGCACAACTCCTCCTCCCGCTAAACAAGTTCAGTGCTATAACGCGACTCCAACTAGCTTGAGCCGCAAGAACTCAGCAATGCTTTGTTCAGGCGCAGGCGTGGGTGTGAACGCGGCCTATGCTCCGACTGATACGGTGACGAAGTGTTATAATAGCACTCCGCTCGCGATCACCGACGGTCAAGCATCTCTTGTTTGCGCAGGCTCACCTGACCAAGCTCCAGTAGACTGTATTAATAATGGCGGTATCTCTGCATTGGATAACTTCAACGCAGCGGTTCTTTGTAGCTCGGAAAACAACCCGTCTTACTCTGCTACAAACCCAGTTGGCTGTTTCAACAACTCTTCTTTGTCGCTTTTCGACAACGAAGCAGCGGTTCTTTGCCAATCTGCTCGTAGTACTACAGCAGCGAACGACTGTTATGCAAACACTCCACTTAGCCTTGCTGAGCCGGATGCGGCGGAACTTTGTTCACAAACTGGCGTACCAGGAACCGGCGTTGGTACGGCGGCACTTGACTGTTACGCACAATCTCCATTGAGCTTGTCAGACAGTGATGCGGCTCTGCTTTGTCAAAAAAGCTCTAACGCAACCACGACATTGGACTGTTATGCGAATACTCCTTCTTACTTGACAGACCACGAAGCAGCAATTCTTTGCTCTGGTGCGGCCTCAAGTGCAGCGGCGAACGCATGTATCAATGCAACTTCAACCGACTTGAGCAACGCGGATGCGGCATTCATGTGTTCAGGAGCTGGCTCACAAGGTACAGCATCAACAGCTCCAGTAAGCTGTTACAGCACTACAAGCACAAACTTGTCTTTGCACGACTCTGCAATTCTTTGCAGCGCGAACGCAGGTTTGTTGACTTCTATGTATACAGTCAACACGCAATATAACAACCGCGCTGTTGCTGGTGGTGCTAACGGACGCAACTCTGTTAACGGTAACGTTGCATTCCAAGGCGACGTCGACGCAGCTGATACAATGTTCGTAAAAGCTGACCCACGTCATACCAGCGCTCGTGGCGGTGCACCTGCATCTCAATCTCGTAAGCAACAAATTGCTTCAGCGAGAAGCGGTCAGAGCCGTAAAGGTCAGAACGTTGGTGCAACACGCGACGGTTCACAACGTCTCGGAACTTTCGTTACTAAACGCGGTGCAATTGAAACCAACACTAACCGTATCGGCGCTACAGGTTCAGTTGTTCGATCTGACAAGAGCGCTCGCTCGACTTTGACGGCTGGTGCAGTGACCGATGCCAGTTCTATCGTGAAAGCAGGTTATACTCGCACTGCTCGAGCGGCGAAACCAGCGCTCAAGTAATCTTGAGCTAGATTAAGAATTTGAACGGCTTGGAGGCGATGTCTCCGGGCCGTTTGTTTTTGGAAGGGCATGGTGTGTACGCTCTATGTGTTCTTGAGTTTATCCTTCAAGAAGGGAGCAATCCGGCTCTCTTTAATTTTAGCGACTTGCTCGGGGGTGCCTTGGGCGACAAGTTCTCCGCCGTCGATACCGCCTTCGGGCCCGAGATCGATCAAGTGGTCGGCGGATGCGATGATATCGAGGTTATGTTCAATCACAATCACGGTATTGCCTTGTTCCACGAGTTGATGGAGAATTCCGAGAAGTTTTTTAATGTCGTCAAAGTGAAGCCCGGTCGATGGCTCGTCCAGAATGTAGAGAGTGCGGCCGGTAGCGCGCTTAGAAAGCTCTTTTGCGAGCTTGATCCGTTGAGCTTCGCCACCAGAAAGAGTAGTGGCCGATTGGCCGAGTTTGACGTAACCCAAGCCCACGTCGTTCAAAACCTGCATCTTATCTTTGATATGCGGGATCGCTTTGAAAAACTCGAGCGCTTCTTCGACGGACATCGCAAGCACTTCGGCGATGTTTTTACCTTTGAACAAAACTTGAAGCGTATCTGCCTTGTAGCGACTACCTTTGCAGGTCTCGCAAGTGATGTACGCATCGGCCATAAAGTTCATGGAGATCTTTTTGATGCCGTCGCCTTCACAGTCGTCGCAGCGACCGCCTTTGACGTTAAAGGAGAACCGGCCCGGTTTGAATGAGCGTAGCTGAGCATCCGGCATCTGCGAAAAAAGCTGACGAATGAAACTGAAGACACCCGTGTAAGTCGCCGGATTTGAGCGCGGAGTGCGGCCGATCGGATCCTGATCGATTTGGATTACTTTGTCGAGGTGTTTGATTCCGGTGGCTACTTTGGCGGTCATCTGCGGAATGTGGGAATCGTAAAAATGATTCAAAAGAAGCGGGTAGAGTGTGTCCATGATGAGCGAGCTCTTGCCACTGCCCGAGACGCCGGTGATGCAATTTAAAACACCGAGCGGTATTTTGACTCCGAAGTTTTCGAGGTTATGGAGATTAACCTTTTCGAGCACGAGTTGTTTGGCGGGGTCGACTACGCGGCGTTTTTTAGGCGGATTGACCAGCACTTTGCCCGAAAGGTATTGGCCGGTGACGCTCCGCTTTTCTTCCATCACGGTTTTGGCCGTCCCGGACACAATGACGTCGCCGCCATGGACGCCTGCCCCGGGACCAATATCGATCAAGTGATCGCTTTCCATCATGGTCTCTTCGTCGTGTTCGACGACGATTACGGTGTTGCCGAGATCACGAAGACGTTTCAGGCTTTCGATCAAAAGTTTGTTGTCGCGCGGATGAAGGCCGATTGAAGGCTCGTCCAGAATGTACGTGATACCAACGAGCGAACTGCCGAGTTGAGAAGCAAGACGGATCCGCTGAGATTCGCCGCCGGACAAACTAAAAAAGGAGCGTTCGAGTGACAGGTAACCCACGCCGACTTTAGAGAGGAATCCCACGCGTTCGATCGTTTCTTTGATGAGGCCGCTTGCGATTTTTTCTTCGCGATCGGACATCTTGATCGACTTCATGAAGGGGATCAGTTGATCGATAGGGAGATTACAAACTTCGGTGATGTTTTTATTTTGAATGTGGAAGGCGCGTGCTTCGGGCGATAGACGAGTCCCATGGCAGATCCGACAAGGAGTTTGATATTGGTAGGAGTGATCGTCAGAGTCGCCGTCCGAATCCTCATCTTCTTCGGTCATCATCGACTCGTAACCGAGGCCATCGCAATACTTACAGGCGCCAAGCGGGCTATTGAACGAAAACACGCGCGGCTCCGGCGTCGGTAAATAAATCTCACATTTACTGCAGGCAAAGTTCTGGGACATGAACTGTTCTTGCGTTTTGGTATCGGTAATATAGGTCACCAGGTTAATGATGCCTTTCGATAAACGGAGTGCGAGATCGATGCTCTCGTACAGGCGCGCTTGAGTCGCAGGGTCTTTCTTTTTAAGAATGATCCTGTCGATGACCACTTCGATCGTGTGTTTGTGGTTTTTTTCGAGCTTGATCGGATCGGCCAAGTCTTTGATCGCGCCGTCGATGCGGGCGCGGGTGAAGCCCTTTTGTCTGAGGGCGAGGAGCTCTTTTTGGAACTCGCCCTTTTTTTCACGAGCAATGGGCGAAAGAATCATGAGCTTTGTGCTCTCCTCCATGATAAGAATCGAATCCACGATTTGCTGAGTCGACAACGACTCAATTGGGTCTCCGCAGTTCGGGCAAAGCGCGTGGCTGATCCGCGCGTAGAGAAGGCGCAAGTGATCGTAAATCTCGGTGACGGTACCGACAGTCGAGCGTGGATTGTATGACGTCGTTTTTTGCAAGATCGCTATTGTAGGTGAGAGACCTTGAAGCTCATCCACGTCGGGTTTTTCAATTTGCTCGAGGAACTGGCGTGCATAAGTCGAAAACGTTTCGATATAACGACGTTGTCCTTCGGCGTGGATCGTATCGAAAGCGAGCGAAGACTTGCCTGATCCTGACGGACCGGTGATCACGGTTAGAGATCCGTGTGGAATCTTTACCGAAACGTTTTTGAGATTGTGTACGCGCGCACCTTTAACGAAGATTTCTTTGTCGTTCGTTTTCGACGAACTAGTGTGCGGAGTCGAATTGGATTTTTGCATGTCCGATCTTTTGGGCTGCTTGTTGGAGAGCGGATTCAAAGCGGCCGCGAATGTCTTGTAATTGTATCTCAGTTTGCGCTTCAAAGCGCATGACAATTACCGGCTGTGTATTTGACGCACGGAGAAGACCCCATCGGTCTTGATAGTCGACGCGCAAACCATCGATGGTGGTCGATTTACCTTTTGGATCCTTCAGAAGCTCTGCGGCAACTTCGATCAATTGGAATTTCCTTTCTTCTTCACAGTCGATCCGAATTTCCGGAGTGTTGAACACCTTTGGGAGGTCGGCGATCAAGCTTGAGAGCGAGACGTTTTGACTGACGATTTCATAAAGACGGGCCGAAGCGTAAATTGCGTCGTCGAAGCCAAACCAACGGTCGCCAAAGAAGATATGACCGGACATTTCGCCCGCGAGTGCGGCCTTGGTCTCCTTCATTTTGGATTTAATGAGAGAGTGCCCTGTTTTCCACATGATCGGTTGTCCGCCGTGAGCGGAGATGTCCTGATACAACCGGTGGCTCGACTTCACTTCGGAAATGATCGTAGCGCCTGGGCACGTTTTCAAAACCTCGCGAGAAAAGACGACCATAAGCTCGTCGCCGTAAAGAATGCGGCCGGTTTCATCGACGGCACCGATGCGATCCGAGTCTCCGTCGTAGCCAACGCCGAAATCTGCGTTTGATTTTTTAACTTCCGAAACAAGTGCCGAAAGATTCTTCGGAACGGTCGGGTCCGGATGGTGGTTTGGAAATCGGCCGTCAAGTTCGCAGTAAAGAGGGATCACATCCGCGCCGAGTTTTTTGAAAAGCAACGGCGCCACGGTTGAGGCTGTGCCGTTACCGGCATCGAGGACTACCTTTAGTTTTTTCTGGGGCTTGATGATCGACACCACATAATCGACATAAGTGTTGATGATTTCACGGTCTTCGATTTTGCCCGGCTTGTCGGCTTTCACGAAATTGCCGTCGAGAAAAATCCGCTTTAATTCCTGAATTTGGGATCCATGAAGCGTGTCTTTGCCGAATCCAATTTTGAAACCATTGTACTCGGCTGGATTGTGGGAACCGGTGACCATGATTCCGCCGTCGAGCTTGTAGTGGAATACGGAGAAATAGGTCAGAGGCGACGGACACACGCCGATACGAATGACGTTGATGCCTGATTTGGTGAGACCGCGAATCAGTGCATCCGCATAGTCATCGCTCGTGAGACGGCAGTCACGGCCGACAGAGACGGTCATGGTTTGCGCACCTAACTTTTTAAGTGCCCAAGTAGCGTAGACTTGTCCAAGGGTTTCAGCAAATTCGGCTGTGAGATCTTTACCGGCAATGCCGCGGATGTCGTATTCACGAAAAATATTTGGATTGATGTTCATACTTTATCTCCGGAGTATTCGATGGCTTTTTTAATGGCGTAAATCATACTGTTTGGATCCGCCTTGTTTTTGCCGGCGATATCAAACGCGGTGCCGTGATCGACCGAGGTACGAATAAACGGCAGTCCGAGAGTCATGTTCATGCTATTACTGAAGTCGGAAAGTTTAACCGGGATTAAGCCCTGGTCGTGGTAAAGCGCGACCACAAGGTCGGAGCGATCAGCGACTTTAGCGCGCGATTCCACGGCGAAAAAAGAGTCGGCGGGATGCGGGCCCGTGATCTTTGCGTCTTTGAATCGTTTTTGTATTTTTTTGATCTCCGGAACGAGAAGATCCCGTTCTTCGGTGCCTAGAATCCCGTTTTCACCGGCGTGAGGATTTAAACCCAACACCGCGATTTTCGGCGATTTCTTTTTAAGGTGGCGCTTTGTAAAGTCGTACGCATGGACCAAAGTCGTTTCAAGCAAATCCGGTGTGAGTTTTTTTGAAACTTCGCTTAAAGGACAATGGTTAGTCACGAGCGCGACACGAAACAAATCATTGGCGAGCATCATGGTGACGCCATTCGCACGTGCGAGACTCGCGAGAAAATCAGTGTGGCCGCGATAGAAATAGCCCTCCGCTTGAAGGCGCTCCTTGCTGATCGGGCCCGTGATCATCACGCGCCCGCGTGGATTGGCGAGAACGTAGTGAGTGGCGGACTCGATCGCCCAGCCCGATTGATAGCCGGGAGCCGAACGCGCCGGAGGCGCGTAGAAGGTTATATCCAAGCGCGGGAGCGAAAGTTTTTTGAATGGTTTTGATGATCCGAAAATTGCGATCCTTTTGCTTTCTAATTCGGGTGCGAGCGCACGCAGTGCTTTAGCTGTGACTTCGGGGCCGATCCCCTCCGGATCACCCGGAGTGATGACGATGTTCAAGTTTTTTTTTGAGCTCATGTGCCGCGTTTGTTGATTTTTACAAAGTTTTGAGCGCGTTGGCGGTCTAACCAGAGTCCGATCTGATGGTGGAACTCGCCTTCAAGAAGTTTGGCACGCAAAGCGTCCTTCTCGCGATCGAAACCCGCGTCGACGTCTGCTTTAATGTCTTCGACTTTTATGATTTCGTAGCTTTTGCCGTTGTCGATCAGGCCGCTTGTTTTTCCGGGTCCAAGTTTTTGGACTTCCTTTTGAAGTGTCGGAGACATTTCGGAATACGAGAGGTATCCCAAGTCGCCACCCGAGCTTGAAGTGCCGTCATCACTGTATTTTTCGGCGACGCTTTTAAACTCTTTGCCGGCGCTCAGATCCGCGAGCGCTGCGGTTGCCGATTGTTTGGCAAGAGCTGTGGTTTTGAAGTTTTTTTTCGTTATGCGGATGAGATAGATGTGGAAAGAGCCACGGAACGATTTCGAGGTTGCTTTACCGCGATTGTATTCGGCGCGAAGGTCGTCGTCGGATACGGTCGCTTTATTGCGGATGTCATGATCGATGAGTTGGCGCTTGGCGATCGAAGCACGCATCATCGCAAAATAATCTTCGAACTTGAAGCCCTCGCGGTTGATGGCTTGCTTAAGACCGTCGCGATCGATGTGTAAATTGTTCTGGATGCCGGTGATCTCGGTTTCGACTTCGGAGTCGTTGACCGGGAATTTATCGAGGATCAACTTTTCGTTGACCAAGTAGTCGACCACTTCCGCCGGATCCGGGTTTTGTTTTTTCGAAAGCGGATCGGATGCGAAAAACGGATCGACTTTCAGGCGGAGTGGGATCAGTTTTTTGAAACGATCGACGTCAGACTTGTAGACGACGGCTTTGTTAACGATGGCTTCGACGCGTTCCACAGTCTCGGCGCGAACAGCGTTCACGGAAGCGGCTAAAACGAGTGCTGTAAAAACAGAAAAACCTTGAAAGTTCATAACCTTCAAGGTTTCTCACAAAGTCTGACGACTGCCAACTATTTTGGATTTTTGGCTAGTCTTTGATCAATTTTTCGTTCACGGAAACTTTCGCTTTTTGACGCAAGTCGCTCAAGAAACGGTTTACCAGTTCCTGGCGTCGGTCTTCGAGGATGATGCGTTTCACGCGAGTGCGGTCCACTTCGATCCAAGAGTGCTTACCGGTGAGGCGGATCAAGTGTACGCCGAATGGGGTACGAACGATGTTTGAGATGTCCCCGATTTTACCCAGTCTGAGGGCAGCGCGGTAGAACGCCGGATCCAAACGGTCTTTCATGCGGTAATCGAGATCGCCACCCATGGCGGCCGACGGGTCTTCAGAGTTCTTTTGAGCGGCTTCCGCGAAAGAAACTTTGCCTGATTTGATTTCGCTCGAGATCTGGCTAAGTTTTTCGTTCGCTTTCTTTTCTTCGTCTTTGGTCGCATCCGGAGAAAGCGCGATGAAGATATGGCTTGTGCGAATTTCCGGATTTTTTTCGTACCAGTTTTTGGCTTCCGCATCCGAGAGGGTGATCTTTTCGATTTCTGCTCCTAGTTTCTTTTCGAGGAGCCCGTAGTAGAGAACGTTATTGATCCGTTCAGCGATGACCGGGTCGTTCTCAAGTTTCATCTTGTGAGCTTCCTGAACGGCCGCTTCGCGCTTGATGAGCTCGTCGAGCGCGGATTTGCGTGAGAGACCAGTCAGGGTTCCGCTGCGCGCTTGTTCGGCGACGCGTGCGTTAACTTGCTCGAGGGTGATCACTTTGTCGTTCACCTTGGCAACCTCTGTCACAGCATTTGCGGCCGGGGCTAAAACGATCGAGAATAATGCGAGAGCAATAAAACGAATCATTTTTTTCATAAACCCAGTTTATCAGTGGGATTTTTGGATTTCAAACGCTTTGGGTGCGATTTTCTTGAAGAAATTTTCGGTCTCAAAAACGAACGCCTTGAGACCGTCAAATTGAAGTTGCAATACGATCTTCGAGTCCGGCGTGATCTGTACGCGAGGATCTCGGACGCCCTTAGGGCCGGCGTAGAGCTTCATGACTTCATCGAGTTCGATGAGCGTCGATTTTCTGACGGTAAACGCAGCTTTCTTAACAGTAATAGAGGCGGCTTCCACCCCAACGCGCTTAAACAAGTTCTTGAGCCGAATCAGCCAAAAGAGGTTTTCGGTCTCGGTCGGGAGCTCGCCGAAACGATCGGCAAGCTCGTCGTGAAGCTTGTCCACCTGCTCGCTGGACTTCGCGTTTGAGAGCCGGCGATACAAAGAGAGGCGTAATTTCGAATCCGAGACGAGTGACGGGCTGATTTCGGCGATGACCGGAGCCTGAATTTCAGGCTCAAAGTGGCGATCCTCAACGTTGATCGGACTCCCTTTAAGTTCCTGAATCGCTTCCTCGAGGAGTTCGGTAAAGAGATCAAGCCCCACCGAAGCAATGTGTCCGGATTGTTCGGCGCCGAGGAAATTACCGCCGCCACGGATTTCGAGATCGTAGCTTGCGATTTGAAATCCGGAACCGAGCTCGACGAATCTTTGTAATACATCCAAGCGCGTTTTTGCTTCTTGGGTGAGCACACGACCCTCGTCGGTGAGGAGATAAGCGAATGCCTTGCGGTGGCTTCGACCGACGCGCCCCCGGATTTGATATAGCTGCGCGAGACCCAAGGTATCGGCGCGATGAATAATGATCGTGCCTGCGTTTGGAACGTCAATGCCGGATTCGATGATGGTCGTGCACACGAGGACTTGTGCGTAGCCATGATAAAAATCCAGCATTTTTGATTCGATTTCGTCTTCGGACATTTGTCCGTGGGCGACGATAATTTTGGCGTTCGGAACGAGTTTTTGGATTTCTTTGGCCTGGTTATCGATTGAGGCTACTTTGTTGTAGAGGTAAAAAATTTGTCCGCCGCGGGCGAGTTCGGTTTCTATCGCCGACTTAATGAGTTCATCCGAGTGATGGGAGACATAGGTTTTGATCGGTTGACGGTTGGTCGGAGGGGTCTTGATGATCGAGATGTCTTTTAATCCGGAGAGCGCCATATTTAGCGTCCGTGGGATCGGAGTCGCGGTCAGGGTGAGTGTGTGTGTGTTGGCTTGGATGGCTTTGATTTTTTCTTTATGATCGACGCCAAAACGATGTTCTTCGTCGATGACCAGGAGACCCAGGCGATTGAATTTTACGTCTTTTGAGAGGAGGCGGTGAGTGCCGATTAAAATGTCGAGTTGGCCTTCTTCGAGCTGTTTTAACGTCTCGCTTTGCTGTTTTTTGTTTTTGAAGCGTGAGATCGAATCGATTTTAACCGGATGGTCTTTCATTCGGTGCTTGAAACTTTGTTCGTGTTGAAAAGCAAGGAGAGTGGTCGGAACGAGTACCGCGACTTGGTACCCGCTTTGTACCGCCTGGAAGGCCGCGCGCATTGCAACCTCGGTTTTGCCGAAGCCAACGTCGCCGCAGACCAAACGATCAAGGAGCTTTCCCGACTCCAAGTCTTGAAGGGTGTCGTGTGTGGCTTTGAGCTGCCCTTCAGTTTCGGTAAACTCAAACTCATCGACGAATTCGTCGTAATCCTCGCCGGTAGAACTGAACTTCGCGCCCTTTAAAACCGCGCGCTTTGCATAAATTTCGATGAGGTTAACCGCGAGTTTTCGTGCGGATTCCTTGGCTTTTGCTTTGGCTTTTTCGAACTTATCGCCGCCGAGCTTGTCGAGAGCCGGGTTCGCGCCCGCGCCGACGTAACGTTGAATGATGTTGAGACGATACACCGGCAAATAAAGTTTATCACCGGCTGAATATTCGATGAGCAGGTACTCGCCTAAGGATCGATCATCGTTTTTTAGTTCTTGCAGCCCAATATACTTGCCGACGCCATGAAAGGTGTGCACGATGAAGTCGCCTGGAGACAAATCGTGAATTTGAGTGAGCTCGGTGATGTCCGTTTCTTTAAACTCTTCGAGTTTGGTGCGCCTAGGTTTCTTGGTTGCTGCGCCTTGTTTTCCGAAGAGAAGGGTTTCGGACAGGACCACCACTTTTTGGAGTAAAAACTCGGCGGAGTCGAGCGGATCTTCGCTTAAAATTTTGAGATTCGGACGCGAGATCAAGTCCTTGACCAAGAACTTGATCCGTTCCTGATGAGTGAGGCCGCGAGCGCCGATCAAAACCCAGTAGCCGTCGTCGATCCAGTCCCGAATGCGCGCCTCAGTGATGCGTTCGCCCGAGATCTGGTCAAAGGCAACGGGAGGAGGGGTGGTGTTGTAGGTGGGAGTGGAGGTAATGAGGAACGCCGAAGAATTGAGCGCGCCTTCCATGAGCGGGTCTGCGCTCTTGTAAAGCAAATCGAAGTCGGGCGAGATCCAGTGGCGTTGTTCGTAGCGGTCAAATTCTTTTTTTTGCTCGGTGAGAAAGTTGCTTAAACGACTACGGATTTGCGCCGGCTCGAAACTGATCACCTCAGCGGTTGAAGGCAAGTAGTCGCGTAAAAAACCTTCTTTTTGGTACAAAAATGGAATCCAAGTACGAAACTGCTCGGGCAAAAATCCGGTGCGGATGTTTTCAAAGATCGGATCACGAACCTTGCGCGAGATGTGATGGGCGTCGCAGTACTCCTTGAGCTTTTCGAGGAACGGGTTCAGGTTATCCCAAGGGATGAGCGCCTCCTCGGCCGGCGCCAACGTGAACGAATGGAGCTTGGATTCTTCGCTAAACGTGCGCTGGGTGCCCGGATGGAACGGGCGAATGCGTTCGATGAGCGTATCGAAGAGTTCGATTCGAATCGGCTGTGTCTCAGATGCGATAAAAAGGTCGCAGAGCTCGCCTCGAATGGCGTACTGGCCGGCTTCTTCGACCGTCTCGGTTTTTACATAGCCGTTGTTGCGTAGCAGTGTGCGGAAGTCTTCAAGTGTGCCGATGTCGTCGCCCGCTTTAAATACTCGAGTTTGTTTGCGATAGAGGTCTTCAGGGAGAGTGGGCTGTACCCAGGCGTCGACCATGCAAAAAAGGACGAGAGGTTTCGAACCGTCGCTGAGTAATTTTAAAATTTTGAGGCGATCGAGTTTTTGAGTGAGCGAGGATGCCACGGGCGAAAAGGGCGAATGGTCCCAAGCAGACCACTGTGCGACCTGAACGATCTGACCCCAAGCAGGCAGCATGGCCGATGCCAGCGATTCGGCGATTGGAAGACACTCGTCGATGAATTCTTTGGAGGAAGTGAGACACACGATCGGCTTTTGATGCTCCACGGCGCGCGTGAGTGCGTGAAAGGCATGTACGAGAGGATTTGTAAATTTTGTCTCGCGTTCCGGCCCGACCATTGACTCGTCCTTTCTTGACCAGTAGCCTTATAAGGAATGAAATCCAAAAAGATTTTACCTTTTGAAATCAAGACGACACAGCTGTCTCAGGCGCTGCTCTGCTTTTGGATTCCTTTGGTTTTTGCTCTTCCGCTCTTCGTCTCGAAGGAGCGAAAAAGCATTCCGTATCTCATCGCGATTTTGGTCGTGATGGTGCTCTTCTTGTCTTTCTTTTTAGCATCCCAGCATTATTTACGGAAGGGCTCATCCGATGACGCTTAAGCCCCTCCTCCGGTACATCCGTGTCGGCATGTCTTGCTGCGGGGATGATTGGATTCAAACCGATTCGAGTCGTTACGATCTGGAGCGCCTGGGTTGCATGCCGAGCGATACGCCGGAGAACGCGAACTTGCTCATTCTCCAGGGCTCGATCAATGCCAAACTCGGGACGGAAGTGATGAGTTTTTACGAACGCATGGCCCGGCCGAAGTACGTGCTCGCGATCGGCACCTGCGCATGCGGCGGGGGATTGTTCCCCACGGATATGGAAGGTAAGGTTCCGGTCAACGTTTACGTCACCGGATGTCCGCCGCGCCCGGAAGCGATCATGAATGGCGTGATCTCGCTGCGCGAGGTTCAGAAATGATTCAAAAAGAAATTGATCTGGGCCCGATCCACCCGTGGCTTCCCGGTATGATGAAGTTGAACGTCAGCCTTGAAGGCGATCGCATCGTGACCGCTGTGCCTGAATTCGGTTACGCGAGCCGCAGAATCATTGAGAAAACCGAAGGTAAAAACTTTATCGAAGCGCAGAGGTGTTTTTCGCGCATCGATCCGGAGAGCGCGTTCATCGCGGATCGGATTTATTCGGAATTGATCGAACAAGCGACGGGTACGCAAATTACCGCGCGTGCAGCGTGGATACGCGATATTGCGGCCGAGATGGTCGATGCTGTAAGCGCTCTCAGGTACTTGTCGGCGATGGCGTCTCAATTTGGAATCCACATGTTATCGCATTTGTTGCGCAAACACCGCGAAGAGCTTCTCGATTTAGTGGAGCGCTTGTCGGGCTCGCGTTACGGCTACTTTTACATTATTCCGGGCGGTACCCGCTACGACATCACGGACGGTTTTTTGGAGCGCGTGGAAGTCTGGTCGAAGCAATACATCAAGGACTTTGAGCGGATTAAAGCAATGTTCTGCTGGACGCATCCGTTTCAAAATCGTTTGGATCAACTCGGACTCGTGCTCGACGATGGCAAGTACGGGTTCATCAGCGAAGCGCGCGTTGAGACCTCGAAGCTCGGTTGGAACAGCAGTGTTGGGTCGCGCTTGCGTTATGCGATGGGCGAGTCGTTCGAACTCGCGGAGTCGATTCTCGAGCTCTCGCGCAAGATCGAAGGCGGCGATTATTACGTAAAAATTCCGGATAGTGCTTCGAAGAAGAAAGTTGAAGCCAAATTCGAAACACTTCGCGGATCATGGGACGTGTCGTTTGATGTCGGATCGAATCTCAATATAAAGACGACGTCGGTTTCGACTCCGTCCGATCAAATTAAAAATGCGATCCCCTTGCTCCTCGAGGGCGAGGCGTTTGACGATATTCCGATCATCCTCGCTTCGGCCAACCTTTCGGTGACGGAGGTGGATCGCTGATGGATGTTTTCCTTGCCGCGTTCGGTCTCTTCCCGATTTCTTTTTTTGCATTCGTCGCAAGCGAGCGTGTGAACGTGATCCATCAGGCCCGCGTGGGACGTGGGATTGTGTTCGGCGATTACCTGAGTCAGCAATGGATCGACATGATCGCTGACCTCAAATCGATTTCGAGTTGGCGCGCCGTGTTTTTATATTTGTGTCAGCTTTCATGCGCGGCGCTTTTGTTTTTGAACGTCGACTGCGCGTTCTACCTTTACCTGCTCTTTAACTGGTTTTTAATTGTCATCTCGACTCACGACCAGCTCGAAGTGTTTGAGCGGGTGAGCTCGGACCGAAGCCAGATGCGCTTTCTTATTGGAGCGTTCATCTCTTTCATTTGCGTGCTTGCTTGCGGGGTGGGGCAGGGTTCGTTGAATATTTCCGAATGGTCATGGAACTGGACAAATCTTTTGTTTGTGTTTCCATTCCAAATCGCCGGCATGATTTTGTTTGGCGAGCATCCGTTCGCGCCGATGTATCCGCGTATTTTCTGGCTGAAGAGCTCGCGGTTTTTTGTTTGGTCGTTGCTCGCAACCAAGATTTTCATGGGAGGCTCTTGGTTTGTTGTAGATTTTTACTTAAAAACGGTTGCGGTGTACTTGGTGTCTCGCCTGATGGGCCAATATTTTCCAAAGTACTCGCAAGCGGATTTATTTCGAATCAGCATTCAGTATCTGATTCCAATCACGTTTTTTTTATTCCTGATCTCGGCGGTGACCCATGTTTAAATCCATCTGGAAACACTTTACCAATGAAGACGAGATTCGTAAAATCGATACCGAGTTCTACCCGGATCCGGTGTCGTCTAGAAGCAAAGATGATTTTCCGGCGCGCGCACGGGGCCTCCTTTTTAATGAGATCGAAAAGTGCACCGGCTGCGGCGATTGCCGCAAAGTGTGCCCGACCAAATGTATCGAAGTCTCTTCGGTCATCAACCAAAAGAACAACCGTCACTGGGTTTCTAAGTTCGAGATCGATTACTCGAACTGTATCTTCTGCGGTATGTGCGTCGAGGTTTGTGGACCCGAGTCGCTCAGCCAAACCAAAGAGATTCAACCGGCCGTGTTTGATCTCAAGAGCCTGAAGACGGACTTCGGAAGGGGCGACTTATGATTCGATTTTATGTCGATGCGCTCCTGATGCTCGCTGTATCGATTGCCGCTTGGATGCGCGACCCGTTCTTAGGGGTGGTTTTCTTAGGGGTCTCGATCAGCTTCGCGGCTCAGTATTGGCGCACGGTCCACTTGCTCGGTTGGTCCGAACAAAAATTCGAACGTGGTCGAGTGGTGATGGCGATCGTCCTGGCTCTGGTTTTTGGTGGCGGGGTGTTCCCGCTTTTCAATGTCGAGGTCCCGGCACCGATCGAAGTAAAGGTATCGAAGTATTGGCAAGAAGACCTAGTGCCGATTTGGATTGGGCTTGGGTTCTTGTCTTGTCTTGCATTGATCTACCTGACCAACGAGAGGAAGAGGCGATGATCGCGCTTGGAGTGCTCATTGTATATGCGCTTTACGAGTTGTTTGTGTCGACCGGAGTTGTGCGGATGTCGCTTGGGCTGTTCCGTTTGGTGACGGTGGTGTCGCTGGTGTTACTTGTGTGCGCACGACGTACGGAAGTCTATGTTGGTTCGGCGCTTCTGTTTGGCGTGATCTCATTGGTTTGCATCTGGTCTTTTAGAAGCGAGGTTCAAAGCGATGATCGGTCTTGAGACCTTCGATTTGAATCAGATCGGACTTCTGTTCTTGCTGGTGAGCGCACTGAGTGTGATTCGTGAAAAGAGGATTATTCCTTATTTGATCGTGGTCCTTGGCTCGCTGACCCATGGTTGGTTTACGGTGCTCTTACTCGTCGGGTTGATCTTAATTGATCGGATACACACGCAGCGTTCGAAGTGGCTGTTGCTCACGAACGCAGTTGGACTGGCGGCGCTCGTCGGCGCATCGGTACTCGGTAACTTCTATCAGACGATTTTCTTGGTTTTCGGTTTGTTTATGGTTTCGGTGCACCTCCGCCAAGGTGGATTGGGTGTGGTTCCGGCACTTGCTCTGACGCATCAGTTTTTTCCGAGTCATGGGGATTTCGAGATTATTCTTGCGGCAGCGGCGTTTTATCTTGTGCTCGAAGAAGTTTTGAGACTAGCCAAAATCAAGAATGTAGACAGTATTATGGCTTGGATTGAACTGCCGATTGTCTTGGCTGTTTTCTATCCGTTCAAAGAATACATTCTCAAGATTGTCGATAACCCGCAGGCGCTTACCGTTCTCGCCGGCTCACTCTTGGTCGCGGCGGTGGTCTCGGGTCTCGTATTCGGTAAAAAGATCGGCTTCGATAAAATGGTTCGCGGCATCTATAGCCGTGGCGCGCGGATGTACAAAGGGTTCAATCGCAGTTTCGGAGAGAGTCAAGGCTGGATTCAGGCCGCGAAATCCGCGACAGCGGTGGTGGACGGCGAGTTTAAATTTTTCTTTTGGAGTGCTCTTTCGATTCTTGCGGCTTGGGTGATTCTTATCGTGGTGATTCGCGGGAGGATCGGATGATCTGGAGTTTAAACCCGGTCATGATCATGGTATTTGCCTCGTGGTGTCTCTCCGGCGTGATAGCAAGTTTGCCGGTGACGCTCATCGCGGGGATCGTGCTGATGAGTTCGTCGGTCGTCGTAAACTTACTCGCGCTCATATCGCTTCATCTCGTCGCATTCCTTCAAACAGCGGTGAACTCAAAGAAGACCGCCCTCATTCTCACTCAGAAGGCTTATTTCCTCCGTCTCTTTGGCTGCTTTCTCGCGGTGTATGGAGTTTCATCCGAGGGATCGCAGTATTCGACGCTTTGGGTTTTCTTCGGTCTTTTGATTTCGCTTCCGGTGATGCCGTGGAACGTGGGTTTTGCCCGCCACTACGTCGCACTCACTTCTCGCGCGTATATCGATACCGTGGTGCTCCCGGCACTCATCACGCTTGTCGTGATGGGGCGGATTAAAGATCAGGTTAAGGTCGAGTACTCCCAGATTTGGGACCTCACTCTTTGCTGCCTGGGTCTCGCGACCTACGCGTTCTCCGCGATTTTTGCCGGTATATCGAAGCGCGTGCGCTGGATCTTGATCCACCTGACGCAATCGTGGCTTGGGTTTGGGCTTTTTGCTCTCGTGATGGACGCCGAGCGGGTTCCTGTCTTGTTGTTGGGCTCGCTTCTCGGGTTTGTATTGCTCGGTGCCCGTCTTTTTGATCTCGGCAGTCGTCAGTCGCCTCTCTTTGATGCCGTTGCGCGGGTCGCGCTTCTCGGCGTTCCAGGCGCCCTCAGCTTCCTCTTGTTTAGAGAGGTGCTCCCGGGCGTGGTCGCGATGAATCCGCTCTGGATTATTTTTGTGTTCGTGGTCCAATGTCTCCACGCATATGCGCTCATTCAAGGCATCGAATTTGGCGAGCATAAAACCACCTGGCCATCGGTGAGATACTTGATCGCGCTCCTGGCGCAGTTGTTGCTTTTTGTGGGGCTCTCGCAATGACGATCTTGAATTGGATTCCAGAAATTTTAATTTTAATTCAATTCGCGCTGGTTCTCGGTGGAGCGGGGTTTCGAACTACAAGTTCGCACCTCCTTATCTTCGTGACGGGATTGACTTCTTTTTTTGGAGCGTTCTATTACGGAGCTCGAAGCGATCTCTTTACCTTTGATTCGCCACTCATGATTTTATTCAGCGACGCGGTTTCACGCTATTGCCGCATGATTTCGCTCTTTATGGTGGCGGTGGGCTCATGGCAATTGGCGCTTCACTCGGGCTTGAGCGTGGTCTCGAAGCTCCGCGGTCAGATGGGTCTTTTGTCCGGCGCGTTCTTCTTGTGTCTGCTCTCGCAATCCAATCATTGGGTGAGCACGTATATCGGACTTGTCGGCCTCATTATCTCAGGCATGAGCCTCGTAATGGTCGAGTCGAACGCGAGCAAAAACTGGACCGAGTTTTTCGGAAAGACCACGTTTTCCATTTTGATGGTGACATCGGTGTTCCTGGTGCTGTTCTTGGTGGGTGAATATCTCATGGGCACGGGTTACATCAATGAATTTATGGCCGGGTTGAAGGGTAAGCCGGAACTCATTCAGTGCTTCGTGGGGTTTTTGATTCTTTATTTCTCCTTCTGGCTCCTTCACGGGATACATATTGTGGGTTTGGCACCGATGTCGCTGCCCTATTTCAATCTGTTTTGCTTCTTTGGAGCAATCCTATTTTTGATTCGAGTAGCGGTTCCGTTTTATGCGCAGTTCGAATTCTTGCCGAAAATGATTTCGCAGTCGGTTCTGGGTGTCGTGCTCACGACTTCCGCCGTAAGATACTCGTTGATGGCTGCGCGTACTAAAGAGCCCAACAGATGGCTTTCTAATATGCTTGCCGCGCTCTTTAGCCTAAGTTTGTTTCCACTTTTACTTCCGTCGAACACGGCGCTTCCAATTTTATTTACATTGCTGGTCGGACTGCTTATGACGACGACTCTTTTGGGCCGTGCATTTTTGGGCGGTGCTGAAAACAATCGTTGGTTTAGCGTTGTTGCGGTGCTTGCTGGCCTCGGTTTCCCGCCCCTCATGCTCGGATATCAATATTTTTTGATTCTGAAGGAACTTCACACCGCAGAACTTGCGCCGTTCTCGGTCGCATTTCTTATTTCGTGGTTTTTTATCTCTATCGCAGCAGTTCAGATGATCACTCAGATCTTGCGCAGACATCATGACGACGTAGGTCGAACCGAGTCTCCCGGAAATCGCGGAGATTGGAGTTTGCTCACGCTGGTAATGCTTTGCGTAATTCTCATGACCGCATTCGGGAAGGGCTTCGTTTCGAGATTAAATACTCAACCCATTCCTAATTTATGGTAATGTAATCTCAAAGAATTTTCCTGACATCGAGCGGAGAAAGGATAATAGGAATGGAGTATATTCCGGTGCTGATCATGATGGCGGCCGGGGTAGCGATTGGGGGCGCCGTGCTCTTGATCACGAGCCTCATTGGACCCAACCTACCCAACAAAACCAAGGACTCGCCCGTGGAATGCGGCGTGCCTCCTGTTGACCACGCCAAGAACCGGCGGATGTCGGTCCGGTTTTATCTCGTGGCGATCCTTTTCTTGTTGTTCGACGTCGAAATAGTTTTCTTTTATCCCTATGCGGTCGTTTACAAAAAACTTTTGAGCTCTGGAAATTTTATCATCATCGAGATGGCGGTGTTCATAGCTGTATTGTTAGTCGGGTATGTCTATATTTTGCGCAAGGGCGCGTTGGACTGGGAATAATTAACGAGGTCACAGATGTCAAAAGACGGTTCGGCGGATTTTTTTACAACCAAACTTGAAAACGTTGTGAACTGGGCGCGGAAGAACTCTCTGTACCCGCTTCCATTTGGGACGAGCTGCTGTGGGATTGAGCTCATGGCGACACTCGCATCCGGATACGATATGGCCCGTTTCGGCGCCGAAGTCGTGCGCTTTTCTCCACGTCAGTCAGACTTGCTTGTTGTCGCTGGCATCGTGAACCTGAAGATGGCCCCGATCCTGCGCAACATCTACGACCAGATGGCGGATCCGAAGTGGGTGATTTCGATGGGCGCTTGCGCATCATCGGGAGGGATTTTCAATGTTTACTCGGTCACTCAAGGCATCGACACGGTCGTGCCGGTCGACGTTTATGTTCCGGGATGTCCTCCGGCTCCGGAAGGATTGCTGAACGGTCTTCTGCGCTTGGAAGACATGATCGCGCGTGGAGAGACTCATGCTCACCGCCGCATGAAATCACCCGACGGTAAAACTCCTCCGACTCCGCTCCCGGCGGTGTCGTCGATGGATGCTCATCCTCGTGGCTCTGAGCAGAGGAAGGTTTAAATAATGGACGTGCGTACATCGATCAAGACCAATTGGGGTAATTTTAGCGATAAATACGGAACGGCTTGGGAACAGCTCTTGACGGCGCTCTCGAATGATTTTACCTCGTCGATCGAGCAAATTTTGAAACCAGGTACCGATGCCGTTGATATTCCGACCATCATCGTAAAGAAACCGATCATCATCGATTTCTTGCGTTCGACGAAAGATCGTTACGGTTATTCGTTTTTGAGCGACATGACCGCGGTCGACGAAGAAGGCGATCCGCGGTTTTTTGTCGTGTACCACCTCATGCATCTCGAAACTAAAGCTCGCGTGCGCATCAAAACCCGCGTCGCTGACGGCGAGAAGATGCCGACGGCAATCCCGCTGTGGGAAGGCGCCAACTGGGCCGAACGCGAGATTTACGACATGTTCGGGATTCACTTCGAAGGCCATCCGGATCTTCGCCGCATTCTCATGGACCAACGTTGGGAAGGCCATCCTTTGCGCAAAGATTATCCGCTTCGCGGCTACCAGATTTTTTTATCGCCCGAACCGATCGATCCGGAGCTTTTGTCATGAGCGATAACGATAAAAGCAATTTTCATGATGTTCCACTTGATATCGCCCGTTGGGGATTCCCGGCTCAATACGACATCACACTAAAAAAAGATTCGGACGATATTTTCGACGACTCTCGCGTGATCGTGAACATCGGGCCAACCCATCCGGCGATGCACGGAGCCTTTCGTTGCATGGCGAAGCTGAACGGCGAGATTATTGAAAAATCTTATTCGGAATTTGGCTACACTCACCGTGCGAAAGAAAAACTAGGCGAGAACCGTACGTATCACCAGTTCATAGTGTACACCGACCGTTTGAACTACTGCTCGTCGCTCATCAATAATGTAACGTATGCGATGGCGGTCGAGCGCCTGATGGGCGTCGAGGTGCCTGAGCGCGCGATTTGGATCCGAATGATGTGCGCTGAACTCTCTCGCGTAATCGACCATTTGATTTGCGTGGGCATTAGTGCGGTCGACTTGGGTGCATTCTCATACTTCCTGTATGGCTTCCATCAGCGCGAGAAGGCTTACACGCTCATTGAAAAAGTATGTGGTGCGCGTTTGACTACGTCCTACACCCGCATCGGCGGCCTTATGGCCGATGCTCCCGAGGGTTGGGAAAATGAAGTGCGCGAGTGGTGTAAAGAAACTCGTGAAGTCATCGACGAGATGGACAAACTTCTCACTGATAACCGCATTTGGTTGAAACGCACCAAAAACGTATCGGTGTTCAACAAAGAGCAATGTTTAAGATACAGCTACACCGGTCCGAACGCGCGTGCCGCCGGCGTGGATATCGACCTTCGTCGCGATCAGCCTTCAATGTTCTACGATAAAATTGATTTTGACGTGCCGGTCGCGCAAAACGGTGACGTGTTCGATCGCTACTACGTGCGCATGGAAGAGATGAAGCAATCTCTGAATATCCTCACTCAATGCGCGGATCGTATTAAACCGGGCCCGATCTGGTCTGAAGATAAGCGCGTGCGCATCCCGGACAAAGACGTCGTGTATAACACGATGGAAGGCCTCATTCACCATTTCAAATTTTTCATGACGGGATTCAACGTGCCTGCGGGCGAAGCGTACACCGCCTTCGAGGCCGCAAACGGCGAACTCGGATTTTACATCGTCAGTAAAGGTGGCCCAGCCGCGCATCGCATGCGTATTCGCGGGCCGTCGTTCTGGCACTACCAAGGTTTGGACCCGATGATCAAAGGCGGTTACATCGCCGACCTCGTCGCGGCCCTCGGTAGCATCAATGTGATTGCAGGGGAGCTCGACCGCTAATATGGCGACCACAGGAAAAGTTTTAAGCGAGAAGTTTTATACCGCGATGAAAAAATTGGAACCGCGCTATCCGAACAAGAAGGCATTGATTCTCCCGGCCCTGCATGAGGCACAAAAAGAGCACGGCTGGTTGTCAAAGGAAACGCTTGAGGACGTTGCAAACTACATCGGCGTTCACCCGGCGCAGATTCGCGAAGTCGCGAGCTTCTATACGATGTACAACCTTAAGCCGGTCGGCAAAATGCACCTGAAGATTTGTACGAACGTCGCGTGTTGTTTGCGTGGAGCGGACGAACTCATGGAATACGCCGAGAAAAAACTCGCCATCAAGTGTGGAGAAACCACCCCGGACGGCAGGTTTACCTTGTCCGAAGAAGAGTGCTTGGGCGCTTGCACGACGGCTCCGGCGATGATGGCGAATGACGATTACATCGAGAACCTGGATATCAACTCTTTAAGTGATTTCATCGAAAAAAATAAAGGAGGCCAGGCATGAGCGTGGAAGCCAATACTCCTGTGACGAAGTTATTCGAACCGCATTTTTGGAAAGACTCGAACCGTAAGCTTGAGTACTACCTCGACAAAATGGACGGTTACAAAATGGCCAAGAAGGTTTTGACCGAGATGACTCCCGATCAAGTGATCGACGAAGTTAAAAAAGCGAATCTTCGGGGCCGCGGCGGCGCGGGCTTCCCGATGGGAATGAAATGGAGCTTCATCCCGAAGGTGGATAAACCAAAATATCTCGTGATCAACGCTGATGAATCCGAGCCGGGTACTTGCAAAGATCGTCAGATCATTCGCTATACTCCGCACGCGCTGATCGAAGGCATTATCATCGGATCCCACGCGATCGGCTGCAAGCACTCTTATATCTACATCCGTGGAGAGTACGCACGCGAAGCAAAGTTACTTCAGGAAGCGATCGACGAAGCATACGCTAAAGGTTACCTCGGGCAAAATATCCTCGGAACACAAAACACGCTCGATATCACCATCCATCGTGGTGCTGGCGCGTATATTTGCGGCGAAGAGACTGGCCTCTTGAACTCACTTGAAGGCAAGCGCGGAGAGCCTCGCGTGAAGCCGCCGTTCCCGGCGGTTTCAGGCGCATTCGCGTGTCCAACTGCCGTCAACAACGTCGAATCCGTCGCGACCGTTCCGTTTGTCATGCGCATGGGCGGCGATAATTTTGCAAAGCTCGGCAAGATTGATAAATCGGGGGGTACCCGTTTGATTTCTCTCTCGGGCCACGTCAATAAACCAGGAGTTTATGAGATTGGTGCCGGCTCCATGACTCTCCGTCAGATCATCGAAGATTTGGGCGGCGGGGTTTGGAAGGGCCGCAAACTCAAAGCCGTCGTTCCGGGCGGGTCGTCGGCGCCGGTATTGAGCGCGGACGAAATCGACGTTGTGTACGACGTCGAGCCACTTCAGAAGGTAGGAACTATGATGGGTTCTGCGGCGATCATGGTTTGCGACGACACCACCGACATGGTCAAACTCCTCCTGCGTGTGACTAAATTCTACGCGCACGAGTCGTGCGGCCAGTGCACGCCATGTCGTGAAGGTTGTCAGTGGATGGAGTCGATTCTTCACCGGATTGTTCATCACCCCCATGACGGCAAAGCGAAGCCATCGGACATCGACATGCTCACCGACATCGCGGGCAACATCGGCGGTAAAACTTTATGCGCTCTCGGCGACGCGGCCGCGGGCCCGGTGATCAGCTTTATCAAAAAATTCAGGCCTGAGTTCGAAGCCTACGTCAGGGGCGATGTGAAAGAACGGGTGCGCCATGCCTAAGTGTACGATTGATGGTAAAGAAGTGGAGTTTAAACCGGGCGAAAACCTCATTACCGTTGCGAAACGCGCGGGTGTCGATATCCCCGTGTTTTGTTATCATCCGGGACTGACGGTCGTCGCCCAATGCCGCATGTGTTACGTCGAAGTGGAGAAGATGCCAAAACTTCAAACCGCGTGTTCAACAAACGCCGCTGAGGGCATGGTGGTCAAAACCAATTCTGAAAATGTTAAAAAGGGCCGTGCCGGAACGATGGAGTTTCTCCTCTTGAACCATCCGCTCGATTGTCCGATCTGCGATAAGTCCGGCGAATGCGATCTACAAGATAACTCTTACGGCCACGGAAGCGCGTACATGCGCCACTCCGAAGAACGCCGCACCTATGTCGACGTCGATATGGGTCCGGTGATCGAAAAGAACATGAACCGTTGTATTCACTGCACGCGTTGTATCCGTTTCGGCGACGAGATTGCCGGCATCCGCGAGATGGTTGCGGTCAAACGCGGTAACAACGTCGATATCACCACGATCGACGGTGAAGCGCTCAAGACCGAATACGCAGGCAATTATGCGGATATTTGTCCGACGGGTTCACTTACTTTGCGCGACTTTCGGTTCCGCAAACGCGCTTGGATGCTCAAGAAAACCGCGAGTATCTGCGAAGGCTGTTCGAAGGGCTGCAACATCGAACTCCAACACGAAGGAAACGTCGTCTATCGCACGATCCCGCGCGAGAACTTGGAAGTGAACAAATATTGGATGTGTGACGAAGGTCGGTTCAACTATCACTATACCCAGGACGAGACCCGCGTTCTCGAACCTCGTTGGAATAACGAGAAGACGAGTTGGGAAGATTCGATCCTGGCGGTGAAGACGGCACTCGAAGGTAAGAAGGTTCTTTTTTTAGTCGGAACCGACCTCACTCTTGAAGAGATGAGCGCGATTCGCGAGTTCACGGGTCTTTATTATCCGGGTTCAGTGCTTCAACACTTCGGCACTCCGGGAATTGAAACCTCGGCGCAAGACCAGCCGGCGGATAAAATATTGAAAATGACGAGCAAGACGTCGAATCTTCGCGGCGCGGAGAAATTGGGAATTGTTCCGCATAATCCCAGGGTGGATCACGACTTTAGCGCCGCAGTCGTGTTCACGGGCGGCAGAGCGGTACTGCCGGAACTTGGACATGCGATTCAAGTCGGGGTGGGTGTATTCCTGGATAAAGATCACCAGACCGCGAAATACCAGCACATTCTCCCGGGTCTCGCTTATACAGAGAAAGACGGAACGATCATCAATCACCAGGGCAAAGAGCAAAAACTGAAGCGTGCGATTCTTCCTCGCGGCCGCTCGAAGTCTACGGCTGAAATCCTGATGTTACTTGCCAATAAGAAAACGAAAGTGGGTGTCGCGTGAGCTTCGAAACCGCTTTCATGTTCGGCAAGATCGCGATCGTCCTCATGGGGTTGCTTGCCGTCGTTCCGATCATGCTTTTTGTTGAGCGTCGAGGATCGGCTCTCATTCAAAATCGATTGGGTCCGAATCGCATGGGTCCGTTCGGTTTGTTCCAAGCGGCGTGCGATGTTCTTAAGTTTATCTTTAAGGAAGACCGCGCTCCCGATCACGTTAATAAGTACTATTGGCATATTGCTCCGTGGATAGCGGTGATTCCGTCGTTCATGACGTTCGCCGTAATTCCGTTCGCCGGGACCTACACCGATGCAAACGGACACCTTCAGTTTCAGATCGCTAATCTCGACGTCGGTATTTTGTACTGCTTCTCGATCGCGTCGCTGGGTGTCTACGGCATCATTATGGCGGGTTGGGCGTCCAATAATAAGTACTCGCTCCTCGGATCTCTTCGTAGTGCGGCTCAGATGATCAGTTACGAGCTGAGCCTCGGTCTTTCGATTGTTGGCCTTGCGATGATTTTCCAAAGCGTGAAACTCGGAGAGATCACCGCTCAGCAGGGTGAAGTCCTTTGGACTATTGCCGGGATTGAAATTCCGAAGTGGGGCGTATTCCTTCAACCGCTCGGATTCGTGCTTTTTGTCGTGTCGGTATTCGCGGAAACCAACCGTCTTCCGTTCGACCTGCCCGAGGGCGAGTCGGAGTTGATCGCGGGCTATCACTTGGAGTACGGAGCAATGCGTTTTGCTCTTTTTATGATGGCCGAGTTTATCAATATGGCCGTTGCTTCGGCGCTCATCTGCACGCTCTTTTTTGGCGGGTGGCAGCTTCTCCCGGGTATGGATTGGGTTGTGGGTCACTTGGATGCGCTCGGAATATTGCCCAGCGGCGGCGCGCTCGTCCTCTGCCAAGCCTTGTCGTTTGTGACCAAGATTGCGATCTGGATGTGGATTTTTGTGTGGGTACGTTGGTCGATCCCGCGTTTCCGCTTCGATCAACTCATGAACCTCGGTTGGAAGGTGATGTTCCCTCTCGCTCTACTCAACGTGCTCATCACCGGAGTTTTGATTTATATGGGGGTCCTCTAAGATGTTAGTCAAACGTAAACCCGCTATTTGGAACCGCCTCTACTTCGTCGAGATCATCCAGGGCTTGTGGATCACGTTCAAAAACTTCCTGTTTCACAAGAAGGTGACGATTCAGTTCCCGGAACAGCGTCGCGACTACTCAAGCCGTTACCGAGGTCAGCACTACATTAAGTCCGTCAACAACGTCGAGAACTGCACGGCATGTATGCTGTGTCCGACAGTCTGTCCGGCCAGCTGTATCCATATCATCGCCGGAGAGCGCGAAGATAAAGAAAAGTACCCGGTCAAATTCGATATCGACATCCTCCGTTGCTGCTTCTGCGGTATGTGTGAGGAGGCTTGCCCGAAGGACGCGATCAAGCTCAGTAATATCTACGAGATGAGCCAGCAAAACCGGGAAGTGTACGAAAAAGACTTCCTCCTCGAACAACGAGGTAACAAATGACCGGTTCAATGATCGCCTTCGCTGCATTTTCTACCATTGCAATCGTGGGTAGTTTGCTCGTGATCTTTCGCCGGACTCCGGTGGCTTCCGCGTTTGCTTTGGTCCTGGTTTTCTTTTCATTTTCCGGATTGTACGCGCTCATGGGTGCGCACCTGATCGCGGCGCTGCAGATTCTTGTATACACGGGTGCCATCATGGTGCTCTTCGTGTTCGTGATCATGCTTTTAAACCAAGACAGTCCGATCACCGACATCAAAGAGTCGAGTTTACTATTTAAGGGCATTGCGGGTCTCGCGTGCGTGGGCATGGTCACCGTGTTGATCAACGCCGCACTCCGAGTGAGCGGCCTAGCGCCCACCAATATCTATACCGATCAAAAAATAGAGGAGCTGGGTGGTAACCTCCGCGTGATTTCAGAGCTTCTCTTTACGGATCATCTTTTTCAATTCGAACTGACCTCGTTTTTGCTCTTGGGCGCAATCGTCGCAACGATTGCTCTCTCGAAGCGCCAACGCAAGGGAGGAGTATCATGAACGGCGAAATTCAACCGATGATGATGGTCGTCGTGGCCCTGATTGTATTTGGAATCGGTCTCTTCGGACTTCTGATCCGTAAGAACCTCCTCATCATGCTGATGTGTATCGAGCTCATGCTTAACTCCGTGAACTTGTGCTTCGTGGCTTTCTCGAAAATGCACCAATCGGTTTTGGGCGACCTGACCGTCTTGTTTGTGATGACGGTGGCCGCAGCCGAGAGTGCGGTGGGCTTGGGTCTGGTGATTGCGATGTTTAGAACCTTGAAATCGGTCGATACCGACCAGATCCAGATATTGAGAGATTGAGGAGACGGGGATGAACTTATCTTATTTGATTTTGCTTCCGCTCTTCGGGTTCCTGATTAACGGGGTTTTATATCTCCGCTCCACACGTAATTCTAAAAAAGTCTCAGCCGAACTTTCAGGCGGGATCGCGACCGTGGCAATGCTTCTGAGTTTTGCAGCCGCACTTTACAATTTCTTTTTACTCCGTCAGCTTCCGGCTGAAGGACAACTCTTTGATCAAATGTTATTTCCGTGGTTCAAGCTCGCCGGGATGAGCGTCGATTTTACCCTGCGCTTGGATCCCCTGAGCTCTGTCTTTTGTTTGGTGATCACGGGTGTAGGCTCGCTCATTCACCTGTACTCGATCGGGTATATGCATCATGACGCAGCTCCAGCTAAGTACTTTGCTTATCTGAATCTCTTTTGCTTCATGATGTTGAATCTCGTGCTCGGCGCAACGATGCCACACGTGTTCTTTGGTTGGGAAGGCGTCGGTCTCGCATCCTACTTGCTTATCGGCTACTGGTACCACGATCCGGAGAAAGTCGGAGCGGGGATGAAAGCTTTCGTGATGAACCGGATTGGGGATATTGGATTTCTTGTCGCGATGTTCATCGCTTATAAATTTGTCGGTTCGCTCGATTTCATCCAGATCGCGAATACGCCGCTCAATCCTGAGATGACGACAACGCTTGGCCTCTTGGTGTTCTTTGCGTGTACGGGTAAATCGGCGCAGATACCGCTCTTTACCTGGTTGCCTGACGCAATGGCGGGTCCGACCCCGGTCTCTGCGCTCATTCACGCCGCAACCATGGTCACGAGCGGAATTTATTTGCTCGCGCGCATGCATACGACAATCGAGGCTTCAGCAACAACTCTGAGCGTGATCGCGGCTGTCGGCGCTTGCACGGCATTCATCTCGGCGGTCATCGCCTGCGCCCAAACCGATATTAAAAAGATTCTCGCGTATTCAACCGTTTCGCAGCTTGGGTTCATGTTTGTCGCTTGCGGCGTGGGCTTCACGATCGCGGGCGTGTTCCACGTGATGACTCACGCGTTCTTTAAAGCACTCATGTTTTTGGGTGCGGGTTCAGTCATCCATGCTCTTCACGAAGAGCAAGATGTCTTCAAGATGGGCGGACTTCGCAAAAAACTTCCGATCACGTTTTGGACCTTCGTCGCGGGCTGGGCGGCGATCTTAGGGTTACCGCCGTTTTCGGGCTTCTTTTCTAAGGACGAGATCCTGATTCAATCGTTGCAGTCTCCTCACGGTAGCATGCCGCTCTTCCTCGTCATGATGGCGGCGGCGTTCTTGACCGCATTCTATATGACTCGTTTGCTAGTGCTGGTGTTCTTGAGCCCGTCTCGGATGGGTCAAGGAGTCGAAAAAAGCGTGCACGAATCCCCGCTTGTGATGACTCTGCCGCTCATGGTTCTGGGCGTGGCGTCGGTCGTCGGGGGGTGGTTCGGGCTTCCGATTCATGAAGCGCATGTCGAAGAGGCAGCCGGCTCGTCGGGTCGCTTCATCATGCTTGCAAGTGTGGCGCTCGCTCTGGTGGCCGCATTCATCGCGTACAAAAAGTACGGAAAAACGACCAAAGTCGAGCAAGTGAACGATATCGCTCGTGAAGGATTTAAAATCGATGCGTTCTATCTCTCGTTTTTTGGAAATGGAACGAAGAACGTCGCGCGCTGGATGGGAAATTTAATCGAGCAGCAAGTTATTCAGCGGATGATTCGTTGGACCGTCGCCATTGTCGATCTCTCGGGTAACTTGCTCAAGGTCGCGCAGGTCGGGTCTTCGCAGGCCTATTTGATGATGATGTTTTTGGCGATCTTCGCGGTACTGGCGTGGTTCTTATTTGGAGTGGGGCAATATGCTAAATTTTGAAAACACCATGACTCTGGCAAACGAATCGCTGAACGTGTTTATGGTCGTTCCCCTCGCGCTTTGCATCCTCAGTTTTTTGATTCCGAAGGGATTGCAGCGGGCTTACGCAATCGCAGGGGCGATTTTCTTTTTCGCGCTCAGTTGCTATGAAGTGAGTCAAGGCCTCGGCGGGCAAACACTTCCTTGGCTTTCGCAATTCGGGATCCAACTCGGCTTCCGCCTTGATTCCGTTTCGAAATGGTTCGTGGTTTTGACCGGTCTCGTGACTTTTATCGCCGTCTATTTAAAGGGGAACTGGTACCGCAAGAGCCCGCGCATTTTCGTCGCAAGCTCATTTTTTATGGCATTTGCATTGAATGCCGCTTTCCTCAGTACCAATCTGATCACTTTTTATATCGCGTATGAGGCCGTATTTGTGCCGATTATTTTCATGGTAGGCATCTGGGGAACGCAAACCAAGGCCGCATCCGTTTTCAAATTCTTCCTGATGAGCTTCTTGGGTTCGATCATGATGCTTGTCTCGATGTTTTATCTCATCTACTTGTATCAATCGCAAACCGGTCAGTATTCGGCACAGATCTTCGATCTCGTTCAGGTTTCGAAGTCGATCGCGCCCGAACGTCTTTGTTTGGCATTCTTTGGCTTCTTCCTCGCATTCGCAATCAAGGTGCCACTGGTGCCGTTCCATGGTTGGGTTCGCGACGCCTACGTCAACGCCCCCATGCCTGCAACTATATACATGTCGGGGATCCTGTCCAAACTCGGTGTATTCGGTTTTATCCGCTTCGTGCTCCCGATTTTTTGGGATCAGGCGATCCAATATCATGGAATACTCGTGACCGTCGCCGCAATCTCAGTGCTCTATGCGGCGTTACTCGCGATTCAATCCAAGAATCCGCGGGAGCTCCTCTCTTACTCGTCGATCAGTCACTTGGGCTTCGTCATGCTTGGTATTTTCTCGCTCACAAGCGGCGGAGTTGGGGCGGCAGTGCTCTTAAGCGTGGCGCATACCTTAGCAAGTGTGGTGCTTTTTATGCTCCTGCACTTTATGTCCGAGCGCAAAGAAGACCTCACTCTTGACCGGTTCCATGGTTTGGCGCCGAGGTTTCCGATGTTGTTCGTGGCGTTCTTTATCGCGGTTCTTGCTTCGGTGTCCTTGCCGGGCACGGTTAACTTTGTCGGCGAGTTTTTGGTTCTCAGCTTCTCTTATCCGGTGAGTGCGCTGTGTACGGTACTCTCGAGCATCGGAGTGATCTTGGGTACGGTCTATATGTTCAAGTTCTACCAATATTTAGGATTCGGTTCTCCGAACCCGAAAACCGGAGCGGAAAGCGTCGCGAAGGATATCGGCGTATTCGAGATTTCCATTTTGATCTTCATGCTCGGACTGATCATCTATCTCGGATTCCAGCCCGCAGTTATTCTTCGGGGGTTTAGCTCATGAGTCTGCCTATTTTGCCTTGGTTGGTTCTATCGATCGGATTGCTGGCGACCATCTTGATTAGCGTTGTGAGGGTCGGAACAAAGCGCCCGGCCCAGATCTTTGCCCTTCTTACTTTACTTGCGACGTTCTTTTACAGCGTAACTACCGTTCCCAGCGGAGTGGAGAACGTGTTTAACGGTGCATTCGAAGTTTCGGCGCTCACTCAAGTCGGACTCGCACTCTTTAGCTTGATTGGTTGCATCTTCGTGCTCGGCACCTCTCGCTACCTCACCAAAGAAGGCATCCATATCTCCGACTATTACCACTTGATGCTTCTTATGATCTTGGGTGCGGCGGTGATGATCGGCTCGAAGGACTTGATTTCGATCTTTATCGCACTCGAAGTGATGTCGCTTCCGGCTTACACCCTCGCGGGCTTTCGCCGTCACGACGCCCGGTCGAACGAGGCGGGGATTAAATACTTCGTCATGGGTGGCGCGATTGGTGCTGTGTTTTTGTTGGGTGCCGCGTTTATATTCGGTGCTACCGGCAGCGTTAGTATCGATAAAATTTTTGAATGGTCGAAAGTGGCTCAAGGCGATTTTACTCTTTTTTATATCGGACACCTCTTGGTGCTGATCGCGTTTCTCTTTAAGGTCGCGGCCGTTCCGTTCCACTTTTGGAAACCCGACGTCTATGAAGGCTCGCCGATTGCGGTGACCGGGATGATGGCAACCGTGATCAGCGCTGCAAGCTTCATCGTGATCTCACGTTTGATTGGGATTGTTGACTTTGGGCGGATCGAATGGGGTGCTTATGCGGCTCAACTCAAACAAGTGGTGCGCGTGATTGTCGTTATGAGCCTGGTCGTTGGAAGCGCCGTTCTTCTCACCCAGTCCAACTTGAAGCGAATGCTCGCGTATTCGTCGATTTCTCACACCGGCTATTTGCTCCTAGGGATTTTGAGCTCGATTTCGCACCCGCAAGAAATTTTCTCGGTCTGGATGTACCTCTTCGGTTATTGCCTGATGACATCAGGACTCTTCGTGCTTTTGAGTCAGTCGGAACCGAAGGCCGACATGGGCGTAGAACTCATTGATCTGACGGGCCTCATGAAGCGCAGTCCGTATACGACTTGCCTCTGGATCGTTTTCTTGTTCTCGATGGCCGGAATTCCGTTCACGGTCGGTTTTTTCAGTAAGTATTTCGTGTTCTTGAGCTCCGTCTCTGCCGGGGAGACGGCATTTGTCGTCATTGCTGCGGTTTGCGCGGTCGTAAGTGCCTATGCTTACATTCGGCCGGTTGCTTTGATGGTGATGCGTGATGCGGATCCATCGGCATCGAATTGGAAAGGAAGCCCCGTTAGTACCGTTGTAGCGACGGTTTCGGCGCTGGCAGTCATTTATTTTGGTGTTCTGCCTGGGACCATCGTACAATTTTTAAAAGGAGTCCCCATCGGGCACTGATTTTAGTTAATGGCAAACCAGTATGTCGTCCGCGATCAAAACGGCTCTGCGTCCTCACCTTTAACCTTAGATCAGGTTGAGTCAAAAATTAGAAACGGCGAGATCAAACCTGACGATATGGTTTCGATCTACCCCAATGAATTCGCTCTCGCGGCGAAGGAGTACTCCGAGTTCGAGTCCTTTTTTATAGTCGATGACGAAAAGACCATTCTCTTCGACCACAATAAGAAGGTGCCGAGCGCGCACGAAGAAAAAACAAATATCGGAATCGAAGAGGCTCCGGTACCCGATGCTGATTCCACCAGCAGTTCAGTTCCAGCTACGGACGACTTCGATCCCGAGTTGAGGCAACAGAGCACTATGGTGTTTGAGCGCCCGGAGGCACTCATTCGCGATAAGGCCGCTCATCGCCAGATCAAAAAAAGCAAGCTTCCAAAACGATCGTTCCTCATCTTAATTTTACTCGCACTCGTCATGTACGACACCATGTTTGATGACGATGAAAACTCGAGTCCTGAAATTGTCATGGTACCGGTCCGTCCGCAATTGCCTGCCGGAGGGGTCGGCAAAGTCGACCCGCAGAAGAGCGCTCAGATTTATACCGCGGGACTGAAACCGTATATCGAAGATACCGTGAGCGGTTATCGTCGGGCAGCGGATATTTTTCAGTTGGCGCTTCGATACGATCCTCAAAACGTAAAAGCACTCGCCATGCTGGCGTCCAGTTATTTGAACCTGATCGATTCATCCAACAAGGACGAAAATACTTTCTCCGTCATCAACAAGCTCATTGAACTCTCAAAGCTCAAAGAGCTCGATCTCGTCGAGACCTTGCTCGCCCAAGTCGAGTTTTTGGCCGCCTCTCACCGCTATGACGCCGCTGTTCAGCGTTTGATTGAGTATTCGAAGGTATCGGGTAAGTTCGACCCGATCCTTTACTACTATTTGGCGTGGCTCTATGTTCAAAAAGGCGAGTTCGCGAACGCGGCCAAATACTTAAACTTGATTCCGGCAAGCGCGCTCCCCATGCCCAAACTCTACTATTTGCGTGGCTATTTGCATGAAGAAAACAAAGAGTACGACGAAGCGATCGCCGACTATAAGCGCGCACTGAATCTGAATACTCAGCACGCGAAATCGATTCTTGGAATCGTTCGCGTCAATGAAAAGAAGGGCGAGCTGAAACAGGTGCTTCGTTATGTTGAGTTTTTGACCAGCAACCCAGGACTTCAAAGCCCGAGCGAATATGTTTCGGCGCTCATCTATCGCTCGAAGCTAGCGCTTTTGTACCAAAAACAGGATGAAGCCATTTTGTCGCTCGAACGCGCGATCCGGATCGATCCCAAGAACGAAAACTTGAGACTTGAGTTTTACTCCCTTCTCTCGCAGCAGACTAAAAACTCCAAATATAAGGATCTGGCGCAAATGTACGCTAATGTCCTCGAAGGAGAGCGCTTTTTTCGCGCGGGCAAATACCACGAGGCGACTGCCGTCTATTTGCAAGCGGCCGATGCGTTTCCGCGCTCTGAAATCCCGCTCGAAAAGCTTGGCGATCTTTTTTATCAAACCGGTGAATATCTCAAGGCCGAGATGAATTATAAAAAAGCGCTCGAAATAAACCCTCGCTCAGCGGAAACGGCGATCAAGCTCATCGATGCGCAAATTCGAAATCACGATTGGGATGATGCCCAACAGTATCTGGCGAGATACCGTACGCATCCTCAGCTAAAGAGTTCGATCGATCGTCTCGCGGGCGATCTTGCGTTCCATCAGGGTAACTTTCAATCCGCGATCACCTTCTACCGTAAATCGATGGCTCGTGACACCATCGACACCGAGGTGTATGCGTCTTACGCGAGTGCGCTTCGCGAGCTCGATCAATGTAAGGATGCACAGTTTTTTTACTCGCTTGCGCAACGTCTTGATCCGTTCAACTATTCGGCCATCATCGGATCGGCAAAGTGTTTTCTGAAGACCGATAACGTCGATGTAGCGGTCAGCCGAATTCAAGAAGAGTTGGGTCGCCTCCCGAAAGCCCGTGCCGATTTGATCGTCGGGATTGCCGAAATTTATTATTTAGCGCACGAAGATGAACGCGCGCTTCACTTCTTGGCTCAAGCCAAGGAGCTCGATCCGGATTATCCGGAAACCTACAAAATCGAAGGTTTGATTTACTTGCGTGGGATGATCACAAAAAAGGAACTCAAGCGCAAAGCCATCGATGCTTTTAAGTCATACTCGGACCGCAAGCTATCCGATCCGATGGGTTACATTCAGCGTTTCGAGATTTTCCTGAAGGATTCAAACTTCGAGCAGGCGGCGGAAGAACTTAACCGCGTGTTCGAAGTGTCGCCGCGTTACCCGGAGCTACACTATCGTCGCGCGCAGCTCTACATTAAGATGGGCCGCTCGAAAGACGCGCTCAACGAGTTGTCCGAAGAATTGAAACTCAACCCGCGTTTTGTAAAATCATGGGTCGAGCAGGGCAACATCTACATGCGCGCCAACAACTTGGATCTCGCAACTCAGAGCTTTGTCAAAGCCATGGAGCTGGATCCAATGGATGCATCGGCAAAGCTCGGTGCCGCCAACGTCAACTACATGCGCAGGCAGTTCTCATCCGCGATCGCTCTCTATCAATCAGCGCTCGCACTCGACCGAGGGAACCCTGAAATTTATAAACGTCTGGGTTATGCGTATCGCGATAGCGGCGATCAGGCAAAAGCGGCAAAAGCTTTTAGAGGTTATCTCGACCTCGCACCGGACGCACCGGACCGGGCGGACTTTGAAAAATATAAGTAGATCGAGCCGCGATATGCGCTAAGAAATTTTCTTATTGAGTAGCATCCCTTTTGCGGAAGCGGATTCGCCTTGGTACTTCAACGAAACTTTGGATTTGCTGACAGAGGTGAGATTGCCCTTACCTTCTTCAAGCCATTCCTTCACGACAGTTGTCAGACCGACTTGTTCATTGACCGAAGCCTGAGTTGCGATAGGTGATTCATCGGGATCAAGCTCATTTTTATGAGCCTCGGGAGCGGTCTTTGAGTGTTCGGAGGAGGTGTCTTTTTGAGAGGGATGGCGTGAAAATGCTTCACCGCTCTGTCCGCCCAGGTCGTTTTTAGCTGGTTTAGACGAGTGGATGAGCTTTAGTGGTGCAGCTTGCTTTATTTTGTTAATCAAACGGTTACCCCAATTTCTCTCTTTACAATAGTTTACCATAATAGTATACTAATGCAACGCTTCGGATTGGAGTTGTACCTCTCGGACGAACATGGTATAAGCTATTGAATTAAAGGAGTTTTTATGAGCAACGGTGGTGACCTTTTTGCAAAAGCGTATAAATATGAAGACGCGAAGAAGCTTCAAGCCATGGGCCTCTATCCTTACTTTCGCGCCATCACAGCCTCAACGGGCAACAACGTCGTGACCGCCGGCAAGCGCCAGGTCATGATCGGCTCAAACAACTATCTCGGTCTCACTCACGATCTACGTGTAATGGAAGCCGCACGTGACGCGATCACTAAATACGGCACCGGTTGTACCGGTTCTCGTTTTTTGAACGGTAACTTGGACCTTCACGAAGAGCTTGAGCGCCGCCTTGCTAGATTCGTTGGCAAAGAAGCCGCACTCTGCTTCTCAACAGGGTTTTTCGTCAACCAAGGGACGCTCGGTGCCCTCATCGGCCGCTCGGATGTAATCTATAGCGACCGCGAAAACCACGCTTCAATCGTGGAAGGCACCCAGGTTGCACTTGGTGACACCATCCGTTTCCGTCACAACGACATGGAAGATTTGGAACGCGTTCTTAAAAACTCACGCGAAAAGTACGAAGGCGCGATGATCGTCGCAGACGGCGTGTTCTCCATGTCAGGCGACATTCTCAACCTTCCGCCACTCGTGGAATTGGCTAAAAAATACGGCTGTAAAGTCTATGTCGATGACGCCCATGCGCTCGGCGTTCTCGGACCTAAAGGTGAAGGTACGGCTCAACACTTCAGCCTCGTTAACGACGTCGATCTCGTGATGGGCACTTTCTCGAAGTCTTTTGCTTCTATCGGTGGATTTATCGCGGGTAAAGCGGACGTCGTGCACTACATTAAGCACAAAGCTCGTCCATTCATGTTCTCTGCGGCGATGTCTCCGGCATCAGCGGCCACAGCACTCAAGTGCCTGGACATCATGGAAACCGAGACTCAGCATCTCGAGTCTTTACGTAAAAACGCAAAATACATGAGCGACAACCTGAAGAGCATGGGTTTCAACACGTTGAACAGCCGGACCCCGGTCATTCCTTTGCTTATCGGCGATGACGTTGCGGCGTTCGCTATGACTCAGAAACTTTGCGAAGAAGGCGTGTTCGTGACTCCTGTCGTGCGCCCAGCGGTTCCTGAAGGCTGCGCGCTTCTCCGTACGAGCTATATGGCTTCTCACACTAAAGAGGACCTTGACTACGCTCTGAAGCACCTCGAGAAGATCGGTAAAGAGTTCGGCGTTCTCGGTAATGCCGAAACCACCGAGAAACTCAACAAACTCGCGCTTCAAAACTTCGGCGTTCACGCGTAACATTTAGTTAATGAAAATTCTTGGGGTTGACCCCGGATCACGTCTTCTTGGCTACGGTATCATCGAAAAGGTGGGGAACCGCATGCAGGCCGTTGATCACGGTACGATTAACCTCTTCCATAAAGAATATAAAAACATCCCGGTCGACGAGACAACGCCTTCCCGTCTGCGCGAGATCTATGAAGGCCTCTCCGACGTCATTAAAAAATACCGTCCGGAGATTATGGCGGTGGAGAAAGTCTTCTTTGCTAAGAACGCGGTGTCAGCATTGAAGCTTGGCCAAGCCCGCGGTGTAGTACTGGTCACTGGCGCGCTCCATGACCTCGAAATCTTTGAATACAGCGTGACCGAAGTTAAAAGCGCGATTACCGGGCACGGTCGCGCCGAGAAAGAACAAGTTGCCAAAATGTTGCAACTCATGCTGGGCGCGCAACGGTTCGCGACCGTCGACGCATCGGACGCCCTTGCATTGGCTGTGGCGCATGGCCTCGCCAATCGTAGTACTAAAACACCGCTTCCAAAAACGGGTCGTTCTAAAAAAGGCTCGTCACTGAAAGCCTTGGCTCAGAGCCTCAAATCAGCTAAATAATTTTGCAAAATCAAGCCTTCCGCGACATGATGGCCCTATATGTTGGGGTACATCTCGGGAAGCATCAAGGACCGGAACGCGAACGAAGTTTTAATCCTCGCGGGCGGCGTCAGCTCGGGTGTGGGGTACGTTGTAAAAACTCCGGATCATCCCCGTTACGATCATTTTATCCCCGGACAATTGGCCGAAGTTTACATCTACACGCATGTTCGCGAAGATGCGCTCGATCTGTATGGGTTTTTGTCTCCATCTGAAAAGAATTTTTTCATGACATTATTGTCTGTCTCGGGCGTCGGTCCAAAGATGGCGCTCTCGCTTCTCTCGCACTCGGACGAAGCGACCTTGATCAACATGATCTTAGAAGAAAATAAGGTGGCGATGACCGGGATCTCCGGGGTCGGCAAAAAAACCGCTGAGCGCATGATCCTCGAACTCAAAGATCCGATTCAAAAGAAAATCGATGCCGGTGTGTTTACTACTCCTAGTGCTCGCACGGCTCGCGGCGGATCGATTGTTGAAGCTGCGACAGGAGTGTCTCGCGCCAATCCGATGTTCATCGAAGCGTACCTAGCCCTTCAGGGTCTCGGGTACAAAGAAGTTCAAGCCAAGCAGATGGTGGAGAACGCGCTTAAAAAATTGGGTAAGGCCGACGGCGACAAAACTCGCATCGAAGACATCATCAAGCAAGCATTGCAGGGGTAGGACATGGAAGAAACCGAAAGACTCGTTTCTAGAACTTCCGAAGGCGCTGACATTCAAGTTGAACAGACTCTTCGTCCACAGACTCTCGACGAGTACATCGGACAAGAATCCGTTCGCGAGAAAATTAGTTTGTTCGTGACAGCTGCCCGTCAACGCGGCGATGCGCTTGATCATGTGCTATTGGCCGGCCCACCGGGTCTCGGCAAGACCACGCTCGCACAAATTATCGCGCGCGAGATGGGCACGCAGATCCATATCGTCACCGGCCCGACCGTCGAAAAGAAGGGCGATCTCGCGGCGGTGTTAACCAATCTTCAGCCAGGCGATGTTCTCTTTATCGATGAGATTCATCGATTGCATATGGCGATCGAAGAAGTGCTCTACGGCGCGATGGAAGATTACAAACTTGATCTCATTATTGGCCAGGGCCCAGGCGCACGTACGGTGCGAATTGATTTACCGCGCTTTACTCTCGTCGGCGCAACGACTCGCTCGGGATTGCTCTCGAGTCCTTTGCGCGGCCGCTTCGGCGTTGAAATGCGCCTCGATTTCTATACGCATGCCGATCTACAAAAAATCGTTACGCGATCAGCAGGATTACTCAACGTTTCAATCGATGAGCTCGGAGCGCTTGAAATCGCTAAGCGGTCGCGCGGAACTCCGCGAATCGCAAACCGTTTGATTCGTCGGGTGCGCGACTTTGCACAGGTAAAATTTAAAACCGTCACCGGATTCACGATCGATCAAAAGACGGCAAACGAGGCGCTTAATTTATTCGAAATTGATCACGCGGGCCTCGATGCCATGGATCGTAAGCTTCTTTTGGCGATGATTGAAAAATTCGATGGCGGTCCGGTGGGGATCGAGACATTGTCGTCGGTGTTGTCGGAAGAACGGGACACGATCGAAGAAGTCTACGAACCATACTTAGTTCAAGAAGGTTTTATCCAGCGTACTCCACGCGGACGAGTCGTCACGCACCTGGGGTTTCAGCACATGGGCCATCAGCCAAAAACGCTTTTTTAAGGTGGCGAGCTTTTTTATTCAGTTTTGTTTGATCGGTGTTATCGCCAACGTCAAGCGGCTAATGCAGACAAGCTTACCTTCGGCGGTTGAGATACGGATATCCCACACTTGAGTAGTGCGACCAACGTGGATCGGAGTCGCCCGTCCGGTTACAGTGCCTTCACGAACCGCACTGATGTGATTGGCGTTTAATTCCAGGCCAAAGCAACGATAGACACTCGTGTCCACGAGCATGTTCGCACCCGTACTCGCCAAGCTCTCGGCAAGTAAAGCGGAGGCCCCCCCGTGAAGGAAGCCGAAGGGTTGATGAGTGCGAGCGTCGACCGGCATTGATCCTTCAAGATATTCTTCGGTGACGGCGGTGAATTTGATTCCAAGAGCTTCAAGTGCGGTTTTAGCGACGAATCGCGAGTTAAGTTCATCTGCGGAGATTTTTGGAAGCTTAGGCGGGGCTTTTGTCATGATCTTAGCTTCGCCGAGCGCAGTGTGTTTTCAAGAAGCACTTGAATGGTCATCGGGCCGACACCACCTGGAACGGGAGTGAGTGCCGAAGGGATTTCGCCAACCGAGTCGGTATCGACGTCACCAAAGACTTTTCCGGTCTCGTCGCGATGAATACCAACGTCGATGACTACTGCACCCGGTTTTACCCATTCCTTTTTAAGCATGCGAGGGGCGCCCGCAGCGACGAAAACAAAGTCGGCCTGGCGGCAGACCGATTCAGGATTCTGAGTCGAGCGATGAACTTGCATAATGGTGGCGTTGTCGTTCAAGAGCAACGCCGCAAGAGGTTTGCCCACGATCGAACTACGGCCAATCACACACGCAACTTTTTTAGCAACCGAGTAGCCATAGTGTTCGAGCATTACCATAATTCCACCGGGCGTGCACGGAACAAAACGGGGCTGGCCGGCGACAACAAGCCCCAAGTTTTCAGGATGTAGACAATCGACGTCTTTTTTTGGATCGACCCAGAACATGACCTCGGATTCAACGTAGGCTTTGGGAAGCGGGCGTTGAACGAGAATACCGTTCACCTTTGGATCCCGGTTGAGCGCATCGATTTTGGCTTTCACTTCCGTCGGAGTCGCCGATGCGGGAAACAAAATGGTCTTATGAGTAAATCCGACGAGTTCGGCGGCCTTGCTTTTATTGGCGACGTAAATCCGGCTTGCTGGATCTTCGCCCACCAACACAACCGAGAGGTGAGGTGTCTTACCCGATTTTGCTTTGAAAGCGGCCGTATCGGCTGCGAGTTGGGCACGTCTTTTCTCGATTACCGGCTTTGCTGTGAGCTTAATCATGCGACCCCCCTTTTTAAAATTATTTTTTGAAACGCGCCCGCACTGCTTCAAATCGCTTTTTGTAGTGTGCTTTGATCTCGTTCAAATTCAATTTCGACAGATCGACTTTCAGTCCCTGACCTTTCGCGGCGGCTTCGATCTTGCTCAAAAAGTCTTTGAGTGATGATGACTGGAACGACGCTGCTTGCACAAGCGAGTAAAGCGTCTCGCGAGTGACGTTGTTGATCTTGATCAGCTCGTGAAGTACAAGACTCGACAGGGTTTGAAAATGCTTCTCGACTTTCGACTCGACCGATTCCTTGTGGATTTCGAGATTCGAAATGGTGGTTGCGAGCCGTTGCAATGAGTAGGTCAAGATTCCGAAGTGATCCGGAAGATATAAGCGTTCGGCACTTGAATGCGAGATGTCGCGTTCGTGCCACAAAATGCAGTTTTCCATCGCCACTTCGACGTGAGAGCGGAGAATGCGTGCAAGACCGCTTAAGTTTTCGCCCGAAATCGGATTTTTTTTATGTGGCATGGTTGATGAGCCCTTTTGGCCGACGGTAAAACCTTCATGAAGCTCGGCGATGTCCGAGTGATGCAAGTGACGAATTTCGACGGCAAGGCGTTCGATCGCGGTCGCTATGAGAGCGCCGATTGCGATGATCTTTGCGATGCGATCGCGTGGGATGACTTGAGTCGATACCGATTCCACCCGTAATTTCAAGCGTTGGAGCGTCTTCATCTCAAGTTCTGGAGTCACTACAGTGTAGTTTCCGACCGCACCGGAGATTTGTCCGGTGAGTTCGGTGATCATCGCTTGCTCGTAGTCGTGTAAGCGGCGTTCGAACTCGGCTTGGAATGACAAAAACTTTTGACCAAAGATCATCGGCTCCGCAGCCATGCCGTGAGAGCGGCCGAGAGCGAGAATGTCGCTTGTCGCTTCGACCTTCTTGGCAAGTTCGGTTACGACCGAACGCAAAGAGGTGACGACAATCTCCATCGAGCGACGAACTTGCAAAGACAAGGCGGTGTCGAGAATGTCTGACGAGGTCACTCCATAGTGAAAATACTTGGCCTGCTCGGTTGGTATTTGTTCTGTGATTGAGGTGCAAAATGCGATGACATCGTGACGAGTGGTCTTTTCGATTTCGAGAACACGGTCTGGTTTGATCTGCGCCTGTGCGTATGCTTTGTGAGTGTCCGCGGGAATAATTCCAAGCTCTTCTTGTGCTTGCATCAAAGCCATTTCGACTTCAAGCAGGTGTTTGAGACGGGACTCTTCACTCCAAATATCGGAAACCTGTTTTACGTCGTAACGGGCGATCATTTTTTATCCTTTTAGATTTTCAGTTTTTTTGCGAGAGGCCTCGGCCATCTCGTCGCGGTGTTTGATTAATTTTTTCTGTAACGATGGGTCTGCGAGAGACAAAATGCGTGCGGCATAAAGTCCGGCGTTACCCGCGTTCTCTACCGACATACATGCGACCGGAATGCCTTCGGGCATTTGTGCGATTGATAAAAGCGCATCAAGGCCTTGAAGCGGGGTTGCTTGAATTGGTACACCAATCACCGGCAATCGAGTAAAGGACGCAATCATGCCCGGAAGGTGAGCGGCGCCGCCCGCTCCCGCGATAATGACTTGGATACCGGCTTTCTCGGCTTCGGCCGCGAAGGGAGCGAGATCGTGCGGAGTACGATGGGCGGAGACCACCTGTTGGTGGCAAGCAATTCCGAAGCGGTCGAGCATGTCTTTGGAGCGTTTCATGATTTTCCAGTCACTATCGCTTCCCATGATGATCGCGACCTTTGCGTCAGCGGTGATGCTCATAGCTCATACTCCTTGAAAATTTTATGCCCGAGTGCCAAAAACTCGTTCGCCGACAATGGAGTCGCACGGCGATCCACCAAATTAACGTGTCCCATTTTCCGGCCCGGACGATTTTCTTTCTTTAAATATAGCTTAGGATAAATTTCAATCCCATCCTCAATTTTAGGAAGTTTTAGCGCATATTCGGTGCCGCTGGTTTTGCCCAAAAGGTTAACCATGATGGACGGAGTAGCTTCGATTTGAGTACCGGATGGAAGCGGAAGCATTCCCCGATTCAAAAATTCAACTAAGAGATCAAATTGCGACCAATCCGATGCGTCCAACGTGAGATGAGTGGAGTTATGAGGACGAGGCGCTCCTTCGTTCATGACCAGCCGACCCTCAGTTGTATAAAAAAACTCAAAGTGGTAGAGCCCGGCGATACCCGACTTAGCAATTTTATCTAAGATGGCTTTGGCCTGAGATTGAGCATCGCGAAGTTCGGCATCGGGAAGTGTGGGCTGAGACAAAGTTAAGATGCAGATTCCATTTTGTTGGATCGACTCGACGAGCGGGAGATAAACGACTCCACCCTGACCATCGAGGAGTACGCCTTGAGCGAGTTCTTTATGAATTTTGACCTTCTCTTCGACCAGGATCGCGCGACCTTTTGAATGACCGAGAGCTTCCAGTGCTGGCGCGAGTTCTGCCGCAGTTGAAACAAACCTCACGCCATATCCATCATATCCGCCCTGAGAGGTTTTCAGAATCTGAGGATACTCAAGAGTCTTTGGGTAGACGCACCATTGTGGAGATGGCACTCCAAGGGATTTGTAAAAAGAACGCTGCGCAATTTTATTTTCAAAGTGTTTATAGTCTTGGGGTTTGGGGCAGATCGGCGTGTGCCACCGAGCTTGGAATGCTGCAAGCGCTTCGGAACTGAAGAATTCGTTCTCAAGAGTAAATGATTTGCATTGTCCTTTGATTTCAAGTTCGAAGTTTTTGGGGAAGCGTCGCGCGAAGGAAGAATCCTTGTCTTTGCCAAAACCGATAAACGGGATCTTGCGGCGTTCCGCGCTCTCCCCAAGCATCATGGCGAGTTGTCCGTCGCCGAGAATTCCAATTGAAGTGCTCGAGGAAATCATGTGTCGATTATACACTAGATTTGTAGGCATTTCGAATGTAAACTGTCATCAATCAATCACGGAGAATTCTATGTGTGGGATCGTAGGAGTCATGGGCTCTCCACAAGCTTCTCAGGAAGTGCACTCGGCGCTCCTGATGTTACAACACCGTGGACAAGATTCCGCCGGAATCTTGAGCGTCGACGCGCAAACTGGAAAATTCCATCTTCACAAAGCGCTGGGACAAGTTAACCAAGTCTTCAATAAAAAAACCCTCGACTCACTCATTGGCCAAAGCGCCATCGGCCATACTCGTTATTCGACCATTGGTGAGATTAAGGAGCAGGATCTGCAGCCGATGGCGGCGTCGTTCCCGGTCGGGATCGGTATGGTCCATAACGGTAATGTTTCGAATTACGCCGAGAAGCGCGAAGAGCTTCATAAAAATCAACGCTATTTCATGAGCGATAACGATCTCGAGCTCATTCTCCACAAGATTGCCGATCAATTTTCAACCAGCCAGACAGGCCAAGACTTAATCGAGATGTTGGCGGCCGCGGTCACTCGAGTCATGACCGAAATTGAGGGTGGCTACTCGGTGATCGGTCTTTTGGGTGCCAAGGGGTTGTTTGCCTTCCGTGATTGTCACGGCATTCGTCCGTTGATTTTGGGCGAGTACGTGGGTGCCGATGGCAAAAAATCTTACTGTCTCACCTCTGAGACCTGCGTACTTCAATTTTTGAACTACAAATATGTCCGCGATATTCGTCCGGGTGAGTTTGTATGGATCGGACAAAACGGGCAGCTCATCTCAAAGGACCTTTTGCCGAAGAAATCGCTTCCGTGCATGTTTGAATGGGTTTACTTTTCTGGCGCTGATTCGACCTTCGAAGGCAAAAACGTTTACGAGGCGCGCTTGCGGCTCGGTGAGTTGCTCGCGAAACGAATTCCCGCCGATATCAAGATCGATGTCGTGGCACCGGTGCCCGATACTTCCCGTCCGGCGGCGATTGCGCTTGCCGAGAAGCTCGGCAAGCCGTTCCGTGAAGTCCTGATTAAAAACCGTTACGTTCAACGGAGTTTCATTACAAACGGCCAGGATAAGCGCATGATGGCCGTGAAATTGAAATTTTCGGTCATCGACGAACTTGTTGCGGGCAAGAACGTGTTGCTCGTCGACGACAGTATCGTGCGCGGAACCACCTCGCGCAAGATCATTGAGCTCTTGAAATCTCACGGCGCGAATAAAATTTATCTCGCGAGCACTTGCCCGCCGATCACTCATCCTTGCTATTATGGCATCGATTTTCCAAGTCGCGAAGAGCTCGTCGCGAATGATCGTACGGTTCCGCAAGTCGCGGAGCACCTCCATGCGGACGGAGTCTATTACGCTCAGACGGACGATCTCACTGAGGCGCTCTCAGGACTCACGCACTGTCGCGCTTGCTTGACCGGAGAGTACCCTTATCCTGCTGTCCAGCATCGAAGTGTGGGAGTGCAACGATGCTGATCCACTCGGGTTCAGTCAAGGAAATCTTGCACGCGGGCCCCGATTCATCCGATGAACTTATCTTTAAATTCACCGATCGTTATTCTGTTTTCGACTGGGGCCAGATGCCGGACCTGATTCCGGGCAAGGGTCTTGCGCTTGCAAAGATGGGCCGTCTTTTTTTCGAAGAGCTCAATCGCGCGGGAATTAAAAATCACTATGTGGGTCCGGGTGAGAGCGAAGAGCAGTTTCGAGTTCGTAAGATCGAGGTGCCTCGCGGACGCGAAGAGGTCTATCAAAGCAAACCCGTGTGGACGCTCGTTCCACTGGAGGTGATTTACCGCTTCGGAGTTCCGAAAGGCTCCTCTCTCCTTAAACGCTCATCCGAGTACTGCGAAGGCCAGGAGTTTTCGGAACCGATTATCGACTTCACGACCAAGCTCGAAAGAGTTGATCGCGTACTCACGCATGAAGAGGCGCGCAAGCTCTCGGGAATGTCGGAAGGCGAATGGACCTCTCTTTTGGAGCTAACCGCAGCCATCGGCAAATTGCTGCGCACTCAATTCGATAAAGTCGGACTGAAGTTGTGGGACGGAAAATTTGAATTCGCTTTCGGAGCACGTCAGGGCGCTGACCGCGAGATTATCTTGGTCGATACGATTGGTCTTGATGAGATGCGCCTAACCTTTGAGGGCCAGACGCTTTCAAAAGAGATTTTGCGCCAGTTCTATCTGAATACGGAATGGCACGAGGTTTTGACCCGGACTAAAAAAGAAGATCCGATCCGTTTCAAAGAACGCTGTATCGACGAGTTTAAACTGACTCCGGGTCATCTGGCTCGCGACGTGATCTTGTCGGTAGCGGCGATCTACACGGCAGTTGCTGAAATGCTTGAAGATCCAAAGAAAGCAAAATTCGCGCACGAATCCATTCGACTCGCGCAGCAAACCATTGCGGAAGAGCTTGAACAAACTAGAGGTGGAGCATGAAAGTGCTCGTACTCGGTTCGGGTGGCCGTGAGCATGCGTTGAGTTGGCGTCTCGCTCGCGATCCTGGTGTGACACAAGTGTTTGTGATGCCGGGCAATCCGGGGATGTTGTCCGAAACGGCGGGTACAGGTGCTGCGGTCGAGCCGCTGCTTGAAAATCTCTCTCTAGTCCAAACCATCGAGTTTTGTGCGAAAAACAAAATTGATTTCGTAATGGTGGGGCCCGAAAAATTCCTTTTCGAAGGATGGGTGGATGAGCTGACTCGCTCAGGCATTCCGACGGTGGGCCCAACTCGTGCGGCCGCACGTCTTGAGGAATCCAAGTCATTTTCGAAACAGTTCATGACCGAGAATAAGATTCCGACCGCTCGATTCTATAATGTCTCGACCGAGGCCGAAGCTTTGCGTGCGGTCGATCAAACCCAAAGTTGGGCTGGTGTGGCGGTCAAGCTTTCAGGTCCTGCGCTCGGCAAGGGTGTGATCGTATGCGATTCGACCGTCGAGGCTAGAGACATCGTAAAAAAGTTTTATGCTGACAAAACACTCGGCATCGAAGACGGGATGGTCATCGAAGAAAAGTTGTCCGGCCGCGAAGTGTCTCTGTTTTATGCCTGCCTCGACGATGAGTTTAAATTTTTGGCGAGCGCCTGCGACCACAAACGCCTGCTTGACCATAATCAAGGCCCGAATACTGGCGGAATGGGCGCAATCTGTCCGTCGCCTTGGGTGGACTTCGCATTTTTAAAGAGAATCGAAGAATCCGTGGTTCGTCCGACTCTCGATGGAATGAAAAAGGCGGGAAGTCCTTACCGTGGAATTCTGTTTGTCGGATTAATGGGTGAGTTGCTGCTTGAGTATAACGTTCGCTTTGGCGACCCGGAAACACAGGCGATCATGCCGCTTCTTCAAGGTAACTTTGCCGAGTTTTTACTCGCGATCGGAAAAGGAGATATCACCGCATTCCGTACATCAAAGATTTCGACCGAGGGAGTTTCGATTCATGTCGTAAAAGCAGCGAAGGGATACCCAGGACTCTTCGGAGAAAAAATTGAAAGTGGTATTGAGATCTCGAGTTCTCCCTCGGTCTCAGCCCCAAATCAGCAATGGTTTTTTGCAGGAGTAAAGGACATGGGCGGTAGACTTGTAAGTGGTGGCGGACGCGTGCTGGGACTTACCGCCTGGGGGCGTGATTCATCCGAAGTTCGAGCTCGCGCGTACGGCGCCATCTCTCAGGTTAAGTTTTCCGGCGAGCAGTATCGCAAAGACATCGGCGCTTCGGCAGGAGGCGCCTCATGATTAAGGCAGCGGTTTTTGCATCGGGTACCGGCACCAACGCGATTAAGCTCTTCGAAAAAGCGAAGACACTTAAGAATATTCAGTGCGCAATTTTGGTCGTCGACCAACCCGGCGCCGGCATCATCAAAAAAGTAAAAGAAGAGTTTCCGGAAATTGAAGTCCTGCTCGTGGATGAGAAATCGCGTGAAACACGCGAACAGAAAATCATCCAAGAACTTCGTTCTCGCGATGTCACTTGGTGTTTTCTTGCGGGATTCATGCGTATCTTGAGTCAATCCTTCTTGGATGCCTTCAAAGATCCAGGCGGCTATTTCCGCGTGGTAAACATCCACCCGTCGCTATTACCCGCGTATCCGGGACTGAATTCGTATGAACGAGCGTTTGAAGCCAAAGAAGCGCGAAGTGGCGTGACGGTTCATCTTGTCGATGGCGGTGTGGATACCGGCCCAATTCTAATTCAAGAGTCTTTTGCCCGTGAGCCACAAGACACGCTTGAGAGTTTTATTCAAAAAGGAAAGCGGATTGAATGGTCAATTTATCCAAAGGTTCTCGAAATGATTGATCAGAACGTAACGTTGATGGCGATTCCGAGTCGCGAAGAAGGAACGGCTCAGCTTTTTTGGATTTACTACTCGCGCGAGAAAATCGACTCGAAGACGTTGACCGCGCTCGCGCCACGTCTTACCGATGCGGTTGATCAGGGGTTTTGGGTCAATCCAACGGCAAAAGAGTGGTCAAGCTTTGAGTTCGACGATCTCCAGGTGATTTCATTTTTGCCGGGTGTGACCGACAACCCGGCTCGCGCGTTTTCTGAACTGCTCGCGTTTGAGTCCTGTTTTCAGGGCCGCCAGCTGCAAGTGAGCTCGGGCGAAGCCGTGTTTTTAAAGAAGGGTGGCCGCCCGCACGTCATCAATAAATTGATCCACCAAGAAAAGCGCATTCCTCGCGGCGACGATCGTCTGTCGACTTTAAACTTCAAGGCTCTTGAAGTTCCAAAGACCGAATCGATCGAGGTCAAAACACTTTCGCTTCATGGTTTATCGGACGAAGATCTCGGAAAGCTAAGTGCCGATCACCATTGGGCTCTGACCGTCGATGAAATGAAAGTGATCCAAGCGCATTACGGCGATCGTAAAATTACCGATGTTGAAATCGAAGTCTTAGCCCAAACCTGGAGTGAGCACTGTAAGCATAAAATTTTCAGGGCTGAGATCGAATATATCGATAAAGTTCAGCCGTCGAAGTCCGGGCACGTTCGAGGGCTCTTCAAGGACTATATTCAAGGTCCGACCGAAAAACTCAAAGCTAAAAAAGATTGGCTGATCTCAGTGTTTAACGACAACGCCGGTATCGTGCGCTTTCATGAGAACGTGGATGTCTGCATCAAGGTCGAGACCCACAACTCACCGTCGGCACTCGATCCTTACGGCGGAGCGCTCACCGGTATCTTGGGCGTCAATCGCGATATTCTTGGAACAGGTTTGGGTGCAAAGCCGATCGCTAACACCAACGTCCTTTGCTTCGGCAATCCAGCTGAGCAGGGTGCGATCCCGGTCGGTTTGTTTCATCCGCGAGACGTGCTTAAAGGCGTACACAAAGGGATTCAAGACGGCGGCAACAAAAGTGGCATTCCGACTGTAAATGGAGCGATGATTTTTGATGAGAGCTTTGCGGGTAAACCTCTTGTTTACTGCGGAACGCTCGGAGTAATGCCGCAAACAGTGACCGGACGTCCAAGCGCTGAAAAGGGCCAAAAACCCGGAGACTTGGTAGTGGTTTGTGGTGGTTCGGTCGGTCTTGACGGAATTCACGGTGCCACTTCAAGCTCGCTCGGACTCGATTCGACTACACCGACCGGTATGGTTCAGATCGGGGATCCGCTCACGCAAAAGCGCGTGCTCGATTTTATCCTCATTGCTCGCGATCAAGGGTTGTACTCGTCGATCACCGATAACGGTGCGGGCGGAATCAGCTCTTCGGTCGGCGAAATGGCTGGCCAGACAAATGGCGCGAAACTTGACCTCAGCCTCGTACCGCTGAAATATCCGGGCCTCATGCCTTGGCAGATTATGGTCAGCGAGAGCCAAGAGCGCATGACGATGTCGGTACCACCGGCTAAAAAAGATGCGCTCCTTGCGCTCGCAAAGCAGATGGGCGTTCAGATCAACGTGATCGGCGAGTTTACTGCGAGCGGCAAGCTTGAGGTTTTCTATCGCACTGAAAAAGTTGCCGATCTGAGTCTCGCGTTTCTTCATGATGGGCTTCCAAAAATGAAGTTGAAAGCGACTTGGAGCGGGCCCCGTAAGACGGCAATCCAAAAAAACTCGCTGCGCTTGTCAAACCCGATGGTGGGTACCCCAAGCCAGAAGCTTCTTGCACTCGCGGCGCATCCGTCGCTTGCATCAAAAGAGCGCTGGGTTCGTCAGTACGATCATGAAGTTCAATCCGCAACCGCGGTTAAACCGTTCGAAGGCTTTGGGCCTTCGGCACCAAACGATGGCGGCGTGATTTGGATGGGGGCTCATGGCGGCGGTCAAAAAGAAGGAACCGCGATCGGTTCCGGTATTTGCCCGCACTTGAGCGATGTCGATCCGGAATGGATGGCCATTAACGCTGTCGATGAAGCGGTTAGAAACGTCATGGTGACGGGCGCCGATCCGTCAAAGGTCGCGCTTTGCGATAACTTTTGCTGGCCGGACCCGCTGCCGGGCGAAGACAATCCGGAAGCGGAACAAAAATTGGCCGAGCTCGTTCGGACCTGTCGTGGTCTTGCCGATACCGTGCTTGCATACGAGATGCCACTCGTTTCGGGCAAAGACAGCATGAAAAACGATTTCAAGGGCCAGCTTCCGTCCGGCGAGAAAGTAAAAATCAGCGTGCTCCCGACATTGCTCGTGACCGCGATTGCGCATCACCCGGATGTTACTCGTGCTTTGAAGCCTCACGCGAAGCCCGGCTCTGTGCTCTATCTGCTGGGTCGCAAGACAACGGCACAAACGTTTAACGCGCAGACAGCCCGTAAGTTTTACGAGTCATTTTTTAGAGCTACGCAAAAGGGCGTTTTCCAAAGTGCTCATGACGTCAGCGAAGGCGGTATGATCTTTGCCGCTATGGAGTCGGTGATGCTCCACCGCGGTGGTTTGAAAATTCAAGCGGCGTCCGCTCAAGAAGCTAACGAGTGGTTTGAAGAGTCGCCGGCACAAATTCTGGTATCGGTCGATCCAAGCCAAGAAGCATCGCTTAAGGCTTCTTTTGACTTGGCAGATGTAAAGCGCATCGGAATCGTCGATACCACGGCACAGCTCGAGCTGCAATTTGGAACGAGCCGCGAGACGGTGGGTGTTGCCGAATTTGAAGCGCGTTTTCGAGGTGCTGTATGAGTAAGAAAGTGCTCGTCCTGACCGGCGATGGAATTAACTGTGAGAGAGAAACTGCAAAGGCGTTTCAAGATGTTGGGGCAATCGCAGATATTATCCACGTCAACACACTCTTAAAAAATCCGAAAACCCTCCTCAATTACCAAATTTTTGCTCTTCCTGGTGGGTTCTCTTTTGGAGACGAGTTGAAAAGCGGCAAAATTCTCGCCGAGAAAATGCGTGAAACATTGATGGAGATCTTCGCCGAGTTTAATCGTAAGGGTGGTTTGACGATTGGGATTTGTAATGGATTCCAAATCTTGATCCAGCTCGGTGTCTTCGAAAAGAACTTTGGGTCGGCCGATCGGCATGCAACTCTCAGCACCAACGATCACGGCACGTTTCTCAATCGCTGGGTAAGATGCACCATTACGGATCAGGCGGCAAAATCGCCTTGGTTTAAAGGGATGTCCGGCACCATTATGATGCCGATGCGGCATAAAGAGGGCCGCATTCAACTCAAGGGCGAATTCACCGCGCATATTCCGCTCCGCTACACCGAAGATGTAAACGGCGCTTACAATCAGGGAGCAGCGCTCCTCGATCCATCCGGACAAATTTTTGGACTGATGCCGCACCCGGAAGCGGCAATGCAAGATTTTTTGAATTCTCTGGATGTTTCGACGGCGGAAAAGACGGTGAACGCAAAAATGATCAGCCAGTTTTTCAAGAACGCGGTAGGAAGCTAAAATATGAACGTCAAAATCAAGCGTGCATTACTCAGTGTTTCGGACAAAGAAGGGATTGTGGACCTCGCGATGACACTCCGGAAACTTGGAGTTGAAATCGTGAGTACCGGAGGAACGGCAACGCTCCTCAAAGAAAAAGGTGTCGATATCACGCCGATCGAAAAAATCACGGGTAACCCGGAAGCTTTCGGCGGAAGAATGAAGACGATCAGCTTTCAAGTCGGGAGCGCTCTCTTGTACCGTCGTGAGCTAAAAGAAGATCAAGAGCAAGCTCAAAAGCTCGGAATAGCGCCGATCGATCTGGTGGTATGCAACCTGTATCCGTTTGAATCCACGGTCCGGTCTACCGATGATCTCGCCACTTGGGTCGAAAATATCGATATCGGCGGCCCGACCATGATCCGCGCGGCCGCAAAGAACTACCGTAGCATCGCGTGCGTCGTGTCGCCTGAAGACTATTCTGAACTCATGCTTGAACTCGAAAAATCAGGCGGCGAGACTTCGCTCAAGCTGCGTGAGACGCTTGCCTTAAAAGCTTTCCAACGAATTGCGTCTTACGACCTGAATGTGGCCTTCTTTTTGTCTCAACGGATGGGCGAGGGAACTCGTTCTGCCCTTAGGTATGGGGAGAACCCGCACCAAAAAGCGGCGTTGCTTCCTTTTGATAACTCGACACAAGCCCGCACGTTTGCCAGCGCGGAATTCATTCAGGGCAAAGAACTCTCGTACAACAATTTGCTCGATGCTGATCAGGCGTTTAAATGCGCATCTGAACTCAATACCACATTCGAAGGGAAGGCTGTTACGGTGATTGTGAAGCACGGAAATCCTTGCGGAGTTGCAGTTCATGCCAATCCGCTCGATTCGCTGAAGCTGGCCTGGGACGCGGATTCGGTCAGCGCGTTCGGTGGAATCCTCGCTTTCAACCATGAGGTCACCGAAGAGGTTGCGCAATTCCTAAAAGAACGCTTTATCGAGGTAGTCGTCGCTCCGGCTTATTCGGTGGATGCGCTCAAGATTTTTGCCACCAAGAAAAACGTGCGCGTGATGAAAACTCCGTTGAAGCCGGCAACCGACACCGAGTGGACGGTTCGTTCGATCCATGGGGGGATTCTTTGCCAGTCCGAAGACCAGGGCGTCTCAAAGGAATGGCGCTCGGTGACGAAAGAGCCTTTTAAAGATGCACTCAAACCCACCGCTCAATTTGGCTTGGTGGTTACCAAGTACCTCAAATCAAACTGCATCGGTCTTTATACGGCTAAAGACGGTGGAGTGGTGACCTTGGCGAGCGGAACAGGCCAGCCAAATCGCCTTGAGTGCATTTCAAAACTCATCGCACCAAAGCTCAAAGACAAGACTTGGGATCAATTCCAAACGGTTCTGGTGTCGGACGCGTTTTTTCCGTTCCGCGATTCGATTGATGTCGTCCAGGCTTTGGGCGTAAAATATATTTTGCAGCCTGGCGGATCGATCCGCGACGACGAAGTGGTTAAAGCCTGTGACGAGTTTGGAATCGGCATGAGCATGACCGGAATAAGGCATTTTAGGCATTAAAGTGGATTATTTATATGGATTATAAAAGCGCGGGCGTAGATATCGAAAAAGGCGATTTGTTTGTCGAAAAGATCGGCAAATTCATCAAAGACACTTACGACAGCCGGGTGATCTCCGGGGTCGGCGGATTTGCCGCGTTATACGAAATGGACGAGGAGCGACTTCTTGCCAGCGGTACCGATGGAGTCGGGACTAAAGTCAAACTTGCCCAAGAACTCGGGGTCCACCACACTATCGGGCAAGACCTGGTCGGAATGTGCGTAAACGACGTACTTTGCACCGGCGCGCGTCCGATGTTTTTTTTGGATTATTTTGCGACGGGTAAACTCGACCTTCAAGTGAGCACGCAAGTCGTTCAAGGCATTGCGACCGCATGTAAAGAAGCCAAGCTTGCGCTCATTGGCGGAGAGACGGCCGAGATGCCGGGCGTTTATGCCGAAGGGGTTTATGATCTTGCGGGATTTGCAGTGGGCGAAGTGCTTCGTAGAGAGTGGATTAACGGATCTCAAGCTAAGGCCGGTCAAACGCTGATCGGGGTTCGCTCCTCAGGCTTCCATTCCAACGGCTACAGTCTTGTCCGTGCGCTTTTGAAACCAGCGGACACGGAGCTAAAAAAACAACTTCTCACGCCGACTCGACTTTACACTAAAACCGTAATGGGATTGCTCTCCAATCAGCGGGATAACATTACCGGGATCGCGCACATCACCGGCGGCGGTTTCCACAATATTCCTCGGATCAATGAATCACTGGGTTACGAGATTACCCGTCTTCCGGCCGATCAAGAACGCCCTGCTGCGATGAATGAAATCGTATCACGAGCGAAACTGGACCGCGAGCAAGCGTACAAGACCTTTAACATGGGCGTTGGGATGGTATTCCTGGTAAAGGATGAAGTAAAGGCGCTCGCGCAATTGCAAAGCTTGGGCGAACAGCCGGTAGTTCTCGGAAAGACGTCGGATAAATTCCAGGGTTTGAAACTTTGAAACCGACCTCTCAATCGGCTGAGGCTCCGTAGAGGAAGTCGATGATCTTCAAGTTGTTGATCGGCATGAAGATATCAACCTTACCGTCGCCATTGAAGTCACCGAAGATCATATCGTTGAACGACCAATCCGAGAACGAAGTCGCGCCGACGATCGTATTTCCGGCTGTCGGCGATAACGATGAAGTGAGATCGGACGGAGATCTCACCATAATGCCGGGCAGGTCGGCGAAGAGTGCGCGGTTTTTCAATGGCATATAGATTTCCGGAGTTCCGTCGGTATTGAGATCCGCGATGGTCGCGCGACCGCCGTGTTGATCCGTGAACCACGGGATCTGTCCCGCAACCAAGTTCATGTCGGTCGAGTTCGACGTAAACACCGAACTTGGACCATCGGTGTGAATCACGACGGCATCGGGTTTGGTGTCGGAGTTCAAATAACCTACTTGGACGTGATCATAATCACCGCCGCCGTGAGCATTGGCGCTAGTATAGTAATCGGTGTTCAAAGTACCGAACGAGAATGACCCATCCGTCTTTTGAATCAGGCGATTGAGCGCGCCGTCGTACACGAAGATATCGAGTAAGCCGTCGTCGTTAGCGTCTGCGATTGAAACCGAGGAAAACAATGTGGTTCTTTCGAGGAGACTTGATGTAAATCCGCCGTGACCATCGCCCTTAAAGATATTGATGTCGCCCGCAACCCAGGTTACTCCGCCTTGTAGAATGCCGCCTACGGCAATAATGTCAGTGTGGCCGTCGTTATTTAAGTCAGCCACCGCGATATCGTAAACGTATCTCGTGCCGGAAGTTGGAGACGCAGGCAAGTTCAATGTCACCGGTGCGCCGAAGCCAGTTGCGCTGCCGTATGCGATTTTTAATTGCTCGGAAGTGTGGCTTCCCCAGACGAGGTCCGGATAGCTGTCTTCATTGAGATCGGCGAACTTCAAACCTTCGACCTGATTGGTATCCGGTACGACGGTGTCATAAACCATTTTATTTTGAACGGTGTCGAATTTATAAAGGTGCACGCCACCGTTGGTGACAGAACCGTCCATACCGTTGTTACCCGAACCGAAAGCAACCCCATCGTGACCGCTCTTATTGTAGTCGGCAACGGCCAAGTTACTCATCGGCCACCAACGATATGGGTTATGAGTGTAAGTCAACGAGTTGGAAGCATTCGAAGTAAAGCCCGTGCTCGTGTCGTTTACCGTCGCCATGCCGTGAGAAACTTTGTGGTTACACGAATCGACGAGAGCGATGGTGTATTGCCCCGCTTTGTTCGGGAGGGTGACCGCCCAAGAAGAAGAGACGTTCGCGGCCTTGACGATCATGTCGGCTTGGTTTTTAAAGATTAAGAGTTGGTGAGCGGCGGTACCGCTTGCATTGATAGTCACCGTAGCTCCTGGTCTACCTGAGACCGATTTGCCGATCAGGTGTGGATCGAGTGATCCGCCCAGACAAGGGTTTGGAGTAGATGCCGCAGTCGGTGTTGACGTGGCCATGCTCTTAGCCGATGTTCTCAGGCTGCCCTGTAGGTTACAGCCAGAGATCGCGAAGATGGAAAGGACCGCTAAACTACAAACGTTCAATTTAGTAAGTGAATTCCCCATATAACTAAAAGATTAACGCGCTGTAACAATTAACACAATATGAGTCTTGTCTGACAGCATCGGACACGGAATCACTGAATTTTTTGAGCACTTTAAATGAAAAGAATAGATTGAGGATGAATCAAAAATGAAGAAATTTAGGGGGAATTGAGGTTGTTTTTAAAGAGTGAACTAGTAAACGCGCTGAAGATTAGCAGCGGTAACCCAAGCAGGCAGGCCACCGGCAACGCTTGCTTCCGGTTTCTGAGTAGCAAAAACGTCAGAGAGAAGCTTCACTTCGTAGTTATCCGGGCTCGCGAAGATCGCAGCAACGAGTTCAGAATGGAGCTCGTGACCCGCTTTAACGAGATTCACGTCACCTAAAATTGCAATCGGTGACAGGGCAAAGTCACCGATTGCATCGAGTACTTTGTGTCGGACGAATTCGTCATCATGACGGAGTCCATCTGGGTTTACGACACGGGTTTCGTCTAAGACGATCGCGTTCGCTAACGAGCCGCCCAAAGCGAGACCCATCTTTTGAAGTGCTTCCGCGTCTTTTAAAAATCCGAAGGTGCGCGCATCGGCGATTTGACGGAAATCGTCTTTGCCGAGGGTGAATTGAAATTCTTGAGTGCCGATCGCAGCATGAGTCCACTCGATACGAGCTTGAATATGCAAGCGACTTGAAGGACTGATTGAAGCCACTTTATCGCCTTTGCGAACTTCGATACGTTTTTTGAGTACAGTCACGCGTTTAGCGGTACCGACTTGCTCATAAAGACCTGCGGATTGAATCGCTTCGCAGAAAGCCATCGCCGAGCCGTCCATGATCGGAACTTCAGGGCCTTCAACGGTCACAGTCGCGTTGTCGACGCCCATGAGTTTAAGTGCCGAAAGAAGGTGCTCAACGGTTGAGATGGTTGCCGAAGATTGTGAGTTTTTGCGGCCCAGTGTGGTTGCGAGCCGAGTTTGAGTCACGAATTCGAAAGAAGCTGGAATTGCAGTTTCTTGCTCGAGATCTTTGCGAACGAATAAAATTCCGGTGTTGGGTAAGGCTGGAGCCAAAGTCACACATGCACGCTTTCCTGAGTGCAAGCCAATGCCTTCGATTTTAATCTCGCGGCGGAGAGTGACTTGGTTGACGTTTTGCGGATTCATAGTGCCTCTATAGTAGAGGAGCCTTTGTCGTCATGACCGACCCCTCAAGTAAAGAATAAGCAACCTATATGCCAGTTTTGCTGTTGAATAGTAAAATATAAATAATAATGGTTTCATGTATTTACGAACAAAACTCCAATTAAAAAGCCGTCGGAAGCCTTCAAACGAAACAAGTTGTGCTCGTCCGTACACACTCCGGCGTGCACTTTTGTGCACAGTAAGTCTGCGTAATTCTAGCTTAAGTCAAATCTCTGGCTGTCCGATAAGTAGGTATGAAAATGGGTTATTTGCTCTTTTTGATGGGTGCTTTACTGGGGATCGCACAAGCCGCACATTCGGAAACGCTCACGGAGACCGAAGGGTTCGTTCAGACCTACCCAGAGTTTCGCGAAGCGGTTATCGCCGCAAAAGAAGTACTCGCGAATCAAAAAGAGTCATTTGTTTCGAATGATATCTTACTCAAATTATTTGATGCAGCCTATGCGGATCCACCAGCGTCACTCGGCGAACAATGCTTTTATGGAGGTTGGCTCAGCGTGCGTGCAGCCGGCGGATGTACAAAGCCGGCGGGCTCGACAACCGCCGCGTGTAAAAGCGACTTTACTTGTAACCCGCTTCTTTTCGGCGACGGGGTTTGCGTTGATTTCAGCCCGCGCGTAAGACAGACCACTTACTCGCGTTGCGAAGCCACGTTTCAAAGTGCCCCGCTAAAAACGGGATCAAAAGATCGCTACGATTTTTTGAAAGATGTCTTGAAGGACTCGAAAAAGAAAGACGACTTGATGGGGTTGATCTCGGCCGCCCTTGCGGTGTGCGGCACCGGAGCGCAATCAAAAACGCCGATGTGTCGTAAACTCGAAAACAAAGTGAGTCTCATCCAGAAAAAATTTAAAATCACGGCAACAGTGAAAAATGCCGCTAGTGCGACCGAATCTACTGGCTCAACTGAATCGATGAGTTCTAAAACTCCGACAAGAAATGCAGGCAACTCCAAAGACTGCAACGATGGATGCCTTACCAAGACCGTAAAAGACCCGCTTGGAAAAGATAAGGGTAACTTGACTACCATCACAAAAAGCCTTGCTGTTCTCAATGCGGACGATTTGGCAAAATTAAAAACACGTCATGATGAAATCATGAGACAGCTTAAGCAGCTTGTTCCTGACGAGAAAAACTCCTATACGATAGCGAGCTTTACATTTAATCCGCCTCAAGCGACCAAAGACAAGGTTTTTGCTCTTTCGCAGGAGCGCCTTTGTATTGAGCTTCAAATTTTTAAATCGGAAAACAAGCTCGACTTCGATTTAGATTGCTCGAAAGGATCTTATAAGTTTCCGGCCCTCTATGTGGAGGCTATTAAAGATGGCGGAGGAAGGATCAATAAGAGCGGAACCTTCGAAAAGGGCGGAAAATGGATGAGTTCTTTTCCGAGCGCGCCGGTGACGATGTACATCGAGTCCGACGGAAAGCGGATTCCGTTTAAGACAATCGATGAAGTGTTGGTTCAAAAGAAAGCAGGCCCGAAACTAAAGTATGGCGATATGCATACTCCGGAAGGAAGATTCACGCTTTCTGCGCCAAACGTCGAGAGTGGATATTTTATTTCGACCCACATTGGCTACGAAAACTGGAGCGATCGCAGCTCAATGCTTTCGGAGATGAAAAGCAAAGACCGAAATCCGGCAAGCAAAGGCGGCGACATCGTGATCCATGGTACAGGTGGTTCGGATGGGTGTATATCGATTCCGAATACGGAATCGGCACTGATCGCCGCATGGGTCAAAGGAGCTCCGAAAGGACAGTCTTCTATCGAGATTTATCCTCAGAAAATGACGGATGAAAATGTTGCGAAGCTTTCTGCGTCTAATGATCAATACAAAGACTTTTGGAATAAGCTTAAAAACACTTACGACGAAAGCCAGAGACGAATCGTTAATGGCACGAAGACGATCGATAAAGTCCTATAGGCCTCGTCGGAGCGCATGCTATGCTGCGTTCGTGACCTCGATCCGCATTCTTTATCAAGACGAACATCTCCTCGTGGTCGATAAGCCCGCGGGAATTCAAGTGCATCCGCCGGAGCGCGGAATGCCGGGCGCGTCTGTTCTTAAAGAACACATGGTTAAAAATTTACGCATTCAAACCGGCAAATACATTTACCCGGTTCATCGCCTGGATGGAGCCACGTCCGGCGTGATGGTGTTTGCGCTAAGCTCGGAGATCGCCTCAAAGCTTCAAAAACAATTCAAAGAACGCACGGTAAAAAAAGACTACTTCGCGGTCGCGCGCGGATGGCTTCAGGGACAGTTTACCGTCGCGGACGAAACCCATGGCGAGACCAACTTCATTTCGCTTCATCGTTTCGAGATCGACCGTCCGATCGGGAAGCACGCGCGCTCAAGATACACCCTCGTTCTTGCACGACCTAAAACAGGGAAAATGCATCAAATCCGCCGCAGTTTAAAGCACGAGTCACACCCGATCGTGGGCGACACCGTCTATGGAGATGGCAAACACAATCGCCTGTGGCGCGAGCTTGTTCCGGGCAGCGGGTTGTTTTTGAAGGCGTATAGTTTGGAATTCACTCATCCGATGACGGGCGAAAAAATTTATCACCGGAGCAAGTGGGGGAGAAGGTGGCATGCGCTCTTTGATCAGGCTGGATTTTGCCCAATAAAAAACCCTGCCTGAGAAGATCCCAGGCAGGGTCGTTAAAGGTTTGGATTAGATGTTTTTTAGTTGGATCGTTTTAGGTTCGCCGTACATGAAGTTCATGAGGCGGTTTTGAGTTTCATGATCGAGTCTGTAGAAATCGTTGTCTAGAGACTCGTCGATTTCTTCGTCGAGCATGCCGCCGCTACGAGAGTACTTTCCGAAAACCGCTACACCGTTTTGGTGTGGATTCGGGCTCGCGTAAATGCCGCCGACAGCCATAAGGTTATCGTTTGGACGGAACATAAAGAAGATGTTCGCACCCGTGCTCAAGCGGTCCATTACTTGGTCCAAGCCTTCGATCGCGATCGCAAGACCGGCGAAGAGGGTGGTTTGCAGGCTACCACCGAGATAAACGCGAGAGTAGTCGCCGACAGGGATACCCATTGAATCGCCGCGTTCGATGTTCAAAGAGAGTGGAAGTGCGTTGCCGTTCGGAAGGGCCAAGCCCAGATCCGGATCGGCGTGCACGAGAGTTGTCATGTTTACGCTCAGGCTCACGGTACCTTTACCGCTTGGAAGTTGTTGGAAGCTGACGCTGCCGACGTTGTTATGGTTGTTTGGATCGACGACGTTAAAGGTCGCTTCAGTCAGGGAGACGTTTCCCATCTCGAACGTGGCGCTCAAATCAACATAAGAGTCGTTCGTACCGTGGGTACTGACTACCATATTGGCAGTATCGAAGAATTTTTGGCCGCCGCTGCAGGCAGAGAGAGAGATCGCGAGTACACAAGTAAACGCGAACTTAGAAAAAGTTTTCATCATATCGGTCTCCTTCACAGATGAATGGTTCAACGTGTTTCATTGTATATCCCCGATTTCCATTTACCCAAGCAAAAAGACACCTGAAGAGGCTGGATTATAAAAATTTGGATTTACGCTGGAATTTAATGCGTTGATTCGCTTGACGTTTTTTCTCGACCAAAGTCATTGAGTTAGATTTTATGTGTCTTTAGATCCGAAAAAACTCTATAATATTATGGAGAGAACGTTGGTGATGGGGCTTAAGGGGATATATAAAATTCTAAGTCAGTATTCGTGTGTGGTGCTAATACTGAGTGCGCAACTGTTTGCTTTGGATGCAGCCAGGGCCCAGTGTCCTGTGGATTGCATGGCCACGTTTGGAACTCCTTTTGATCCTAACCCAATGACCACTTGTACTGAACTCTGCATTCCTCCAGGGCCCGGACATCAGACAAGCCCTCCTTATGCTGCTCAAATCGCAACTTTTTGTGATACGGCCACCTACCCTAGCGGCTGGACTGATCCGGACGCTACTGGACGTTGTCGTTGTCAAAACCGACCGGCGTACTCAATGGTAAGTTGCACGCCGATGTGGTTTGATGTAAGTGGTTATGAAACCCATTGTGAGATAGATCCAGCCGGCCCGTGTAGTTCGCCAACGCCAACCCCGACGCCTACTGGTTCTCCGCCAAGCGCGTGTGATTTCAGTGTAGGCGGCGCCGGACGCCAGTGTACTGGGTTAGTTGGAACACAAAGTACATGTTGTTCTGGTTACACCTGTGAAGTTGCCGGAGCACAGCCGATGAAATTGGATCCGAGCGTCGGCGCGCCGATATCGCAAGTACAATTTCTTTCTGACTTCGTAAATCCAGCTGCAAGTCCGGCGGTCGATTATATGTCCTCGATGAACTCGACGCCGATGGGGACCACCATCGGTTTTGGAACGGCATCGGGCTCATCGAAAATTTGCGTTCCTACTGCGACCGCGCCAAACAATGTTGTTCCAGTGATGAACCCTGAAACCCAATTGCGTCCGTCTTTGTTTTCGGGACCGGGAGGCGCGGCAGCGCCAGTCCCGGATAATTCAGCGATCAGATGGGATGCAGGCAATAGAATATTTCAGTGCTACTTGGGTGCAGGCGACACGCATCGGGTAAAAAATGCCGGTTTAAACGTAGGATGTGCCTGCGTCACCGGCTATGAGCCTGTCGTCATGGCCTCGGGTTACACCGGTCCATTTGGACTTCAGTATAATCCGAATAAAAAAATGGATGACAAGTGGGCGATCATCGAGCAGATGATCAAAAACAACAAAACGGCCCTGAAATATGCTAAAAAAGCTTATGACATTGTTGTGCCGGACGCGAAAGCTCTTGCCTGCTCGCCGCCTGTTTCAGAATGCGATCCATGGCCTATCGATTCGACACACTACCGATACAGGAATTGTACGTACTATTATCAATCTACGGGCGGGACGACGCCTTTTAGTTCTTGTTTTTCAACTTATACGGGCTCGCCTTGCTACCTTAGCGGTGACGGTCCTGGGCCAGTGCCTGCGAATGCCGTCGCATATTGTAATGCTACAAATCCAGAACTACTTACTGCTGGCTATTATGAAAATATTCAGGGTGACTTCGATGGCGACGGCAACATGGATATTGAGTATCGATTGATCTCAACTCCTACGCCAGGACCGGGAGGCGCAGCAACATTCAATCCTAATAGTCACGACTTTGGAGTGCTACCTGCCGGCACCCCGAGCGCGCCGCTTTCGATCATAATCACGAATAACGGCACCGTAAATTATAACAACTGTGTGATAAGGACTGATAATCCAGACGGCAACTTCGTGCTGACCAACACTAATAATTGCACCAATTTAAACGCGGGCGCAAGTTGCACGGTATCGTTAACCGCGGTTCCCGAGGATACCTTGGCTCACCAGACAACCCTAACAATTACGTGTGGCGCCATTTATTGTGTCGTAAATAACGATACAAAAAGCAAATTTGAGTTCATCGCCAATCTTGGCAAGAAAACGCAGGAATTCGCGATCAAGGCCAAAGATACTGTGAAATCCGTGTCGGAGCAGAGCCTGGAAGCGCTTGGAGATTTTTTGGTGGGTCAGGCGGGAGCTTGTTATGTTCCACGATGCCCTATCCCTAGTGCTGCAGGGGGGGGGAATTGGTGTGATTGCGGTAGCGGCCCCGGTGATAACTGGTTCACCTGTAACACTCCGGCGGCTTTTGCGAGTTTGAAAGCATGTTATTGTCATGTCGGCTACAACACCGCTCAAAACTGCGGAGGTCCAGCGCCATCACCTGGGGGTCCTTCGCTCTGTTCAACGAGTGGGCTTTTTGTCGTGAACTCAGGCTCGTCTCCAACTCCGACTCCGACTCCAACTCCAACTCCAACTCCGGGCGTAAAACCTGTTCTTAAAGATTACGGTACGATTGATACTGCAGCAGCGGCTTTCACCGATTGGAAACCATGGGATGCGATGATCGCGGCTTACGGCGTGACCGCTGCAGCCACTCCGATCGCTAACAATGCAGGTGTCATCGCCGGAACGAAAGCAGTGGGTTGCTTTAGAACCTGTACCTCCACCGATCCTGCTCACCCGGCTCACCGCGAATGTTGGGATTTGACGGATACATCAAATCCAGCTTGTACGAGCGGCGACCTTTGCGTGTGCGATAATGCCGGCGACCTCTGGGATCAGGTCGGCTGGAAGTGCGTTGGCTGTAAAGAAGGTCAGTACCTCGATACTGGAGGGGTCTGTACGTGTCCGGTAAATTACAATTTGAAGGATGTTGGCGGTGGTAAGTTGGCATGCCGCCCGGATCTCTTGGGTTACGCAGGACCGGCAACCAGTCCGGCAGGTCCGTCTACCGAAGCAGTGGACGATTCGTCAAAAACAGAATTTATCCGGAACGCGCAAGGCTACCCAGTTTGCGGTAGCGGGAGATTACCTGTTCGCTACGACTTACAAATCGCAAACGTAGGAGGCACCGACACGCCTCGGACGGATTCATTTACGGACGATAGTATGTACGCTCCGCCGAACCCGGCTGCAACTCCGTATCAGTATTCGGTTCCGTATGCCTCGCCTTCACCGACAGCAAGTTTACCAAAGCTCGTGCCTCACTACGTTTATCACGACTACTTGCACTGCGTGTGTATGCAGGCGGGGGATGAATTGACGACGCCGATTGTTTCGGCATCGTCATCCTTGCCTCAGCCGGCGTCTGTTTTGAGTTCGAACGGATCTCAGAGATTCGGCGGGGATACGCTTGATGTGCTTTCTCAGCGTGCCGCCGACGGCAAACCCAATGCTTTCTATGGCCCGGTAGCGATCGCAAATGATAACGGTGCCGGCATCGACGGACGGATGGCATCCGCGTTCGGAACAACGTCGAAGTGCGGATGTCCGAACGTCAACGAAGTCATGGAAGTAATTGACTCGACCGATCCGCTTTCGGGTTATCGCTGCGTACCCGCGATGAGTGCGTGGACCGATAATCCTGATCGCGTGATGTTCGTACAGAAGTTCAACCCATCATTCCACAAAGGGATCTTGGTGATGAACTCTGCAAGTGAGCAGACTTCGGGCGGCGTGATCGTCGACAAAATCCTTTTGTCGCCGTCGGTCGGCGTTCCTGCTCCAAGCAACACCGAGCTCTATCAACGCGGGATCTGGCAATGTCAGTTGGGTTACACCTTCGGTAACGGAGGAAGTTGCAGTTTCCTTCCTGCGGACAACAAATGCGACGGTTCATCCGAGACATCGCCGTTGGTTACCGGTTCGAGTTACGCTTTGCGGTTTGGTAATGCGATTAATAAAAAATTGAACTGCTGCGGATTCCAATTCGGTAGTGCAAATACGTCCGGCGCTTCTCCGGTTAAATTTGACTGCGTCGAAAATGACAAAGATGGTTATGCAAATTTCGATGCTCTTTGGGCTTCCAGCGATGCCGCGGCCGATGGCGGCCAAACTAACGCGATCGAGCTCGTTGACCGTACAGGTCGCCTGCTGACTGGTTGGTACACTCTCGACGGAGCAAGATGCAATCAGTACGGCAGTTTTGCGGATGTCGTTGTTCGCGGACGCCTGAACCCGATGGTCGTTCAAAATCAGCAGGGTAAAGCCGGCGGCAGTACCGCCGCGGGCGCTTTCGAGTTGGTTTCGACATTGGCTCGTCCAACAGGTCAAGGTTGGAACGACTTGGTGACTGGCTATACCGCGGCAAGAATGAAAGCTCCAATCCCATCATCGGATCCGGCAGGGGCAATTGCTTGTCCGGTCTACGTTCGTGCGGCCGCGATTTATGGATGCCCTGAAAATGCCGTCGGTTCGCCATATCGCCGTACTTATGTAGAAAGCAGTACAAAACGCCGTTGCGCGGCTGCAGAGCGCACGCAAATTCACGTGCGGGTCGAGCAAATGTTCGAAATCATGGGCACGAAGACCCTGAAGCCGATCGACACCGTGGTCGATACCACGCAAATTAAGAATATTACACTGAAGGAACTCTGGCAAGTGAACGGATTCGGTACTTGTCCGGCCGGAGCGACTCAAACCGGCGATACCTGTACTTACTAATCCGATGAGCTGATCGGCACGCGTGATTTACGTTATGTGCGGATTAAATAAATCCCGTCACGGATCGGAAGCAATACTTTTTCCACGCGATTGTCGGAGGTTACTTTTTCGTTGAATTTTGCGATGGCTTCACCGGCGGCGTCTTCGGGCGCAAGCACTTCGCCGTTCCAGAGAACGTTGTCGATGAGGATGACTCCGCCTGATTTGAGTAGTCCTAGCGAAGCTTCATAGTAGTTTTCGTAGTTGGCTTTATCCGCGTCGATGAAAGCGAGATCAAACTTGGGCCGCAAGCCTTGCCGGATTTCCTGGGCAAGCTTTTTGGCCGAGTCGAGAGCGCTACCCAAAATGAGTTCGATCTTTTTGCCGTTCGGGTTTTTGTTCCAATGTTCTTGCGCAATCTTAGTCGCCTTCGGATCGATGTCGAGAGTGGTTACTTTGCCGCCTGCCGGCAGTCCTTCGGCAAAAGACAGGGCGCTGTATCCGGTAAAGGTCCCGAATTCCAAAACGGTCTTCGTGCCGGTGATTTGCGCAATCAAGGATAGAAAACGCCCTTCGAGGGCACCAACTTGCATGCGAGCCGCTTGTGGAAGCTGCTGATGGGTGGTCTGAATGAGTTCTTTGTGGGTGCTGCCCGGTGGGGTGGAGTGATCGATACAATACTGTTCGACTTTTTTGTCGGTAATCATAATTCTGTCTCACTTCTCTTTCTCGCGTGTGATTTTAGCTCCGAGCCCGGAGAGCTTCTTTTCGATGTTTTCGTAACCGCGATCCAGGTGATAAATCCGGCGAATCACCGTTTCACCGCCCGCAATGAGTCCTGCAACAATGAGAGAGGCGCTGGCGCGGAGATCAGTTGCCATCACGATCGCACCCGATAGTTTTACCGGACCCTGAACCTTTGCTTGATTCCCCTGAGTCGAGATTTTTGCACCCAGGCGGATCAGCTCCGAAACGTGCATAAACCGATTCTCAAAAATGGTTTCTGTAATCGTCGATTCACCTTGAGCTTGAGTCAAAAGCGCCATGAACTGTGCCTGCATATCGGTCGGGAATCCTGGAAACGGTTCCGTAGTAAAGGACACTGACTTTAGGGCGCCGGTCGAGCTCACGGTAATTTTGCTTTTTGCGCATTCCACTTTCGCGCCCATTTGGGTGAGGATTTGGAGTGCCGAAGTCATTGAGGCTTCTTCAATACCGAGAGCGGTCACTGATCCGCCGGTGACGAGACCCGCGCATAAATAAGTCATGGCTTCGATCCGATCGGCCGTCACCGAGTGTTTCATGCCGTCGAGTTTAGCCACGCCTTCAATTTTGACGGTTGGGGTGCCTTCGCCGGCGATCTTCGCGCCCATCGAACGGAGTGCTACGGCGAGGTCGACAATCTCGGGTTCGCAAGCAGCGTTTTGAATTTGCGACGCGCCCTTGGCGAGCACCGCAGCCATCAACGCGTTCTCGGTTGCGCCGACGCTTGGGAAGGGGAGTTTCATCACTCCACCGCGCAAACCCTGAGGAGCATTGGCGTGGATGTAACCGCCTTCGATCTCGAATTTTGCGCCGAGGGCTTCGAGTGCGGACAGGTGGAAGTCGACCGGACGCGCACCGATCGCGCAACCTCCAGGCAAGCTGACTTTGGCTTCGCCTTTGCGAGCGAGCAGGGGTCCAAGCACAAGGACCGACGCACGCATGGTGCGGACGAGATCGTAGGGCGCTTCGACCGACGCAAGATTTGACCCGTCCACGACGACTTTGTGGTCGGTCAGATGAAACTCGGTTTTTAGGCCGAGCGAATCCAAAACTTTGAGCGTGGTGCCGATATCCGCAAGCAGCGGAACGTTGGAAATATGTGATTTTTGATCCGAGAGAATGGCTGCGAACAGAATCGGCAAGGCCGCGTTCTTTGCGCCGCTGATTTCGACAGAACCTTGCAGGCGTGTTCCACCGCGAATTCGGAGTAAATCCATTAAATGAAAGTAACCTTCAGAACGCGGGGGCGTCCAGTCAAATCTGGAATGAGCTCGATGGCATAGGACTGACCGACGGCGGAAAAAAGATCGTTGATTTCTCCGGCGCGTTCATGCGGAACTTCAAAAAAAGCCGCACCATGACGCTCGAGTAATTGTGGCGCATATTTTAAAAAATTTTCGTAAAAGAAATTCGGATGACGGTTCGGGTTTTGAATGTCCGGAAACAATGCCAGGTGGGGTTCGTGCCTCAGAACCTCTTCTTCGATTTCATCGGTTCGTGAAACATAAGGCGGATTTGAAACAATTAAATCGAAGGGCGCGTTTGAAAGGAGAGAGTCAAAGGCCTGCGATGGACTTTGTGTTTGAATAATGTCGATTCTTTTGTTCCAATCCGGGCCCAATACGGTCGCTAGGTTGCCTTTTGCGAGGCGAATCGCATCGGGAGATATCTCGGTCGCGAGCCCGACAACGCCTTTGCATTCAAACAAGATTTCTCCGGAAATCACGCCGGATCCAAGCCCAAGCTCCGCCATCTTGCGGCAGCCATGGTGTCTGGCCCAGTTGATCGCCGCTTGAACTAAAATTTCGGTCTCCGGGCGCGGGATCAAAACATGCGGATCGACCTTGTACTCATGCTCGTAAAAAAACTGATAGCCCAAAATATGCTGAAGCGGATCGCCGTTAGAGCGTCTGCGGGCGATAGCTAGCGCCGACTTTTCGATCTCTGGAGTCACCTCGCACTGAGCCGGGTAGTCACGGTACTTGTCTCGAAAAAAGTGGAACAAGATGAGGTCGGTTTCCGCATCGACGGACTTTTTATTTTTGGATAGCGAAAGAATCCGACGAATCTGATTCTTAAGCTTGAGCATAGCCCGCTGTCTTCAGCGCTTCCGCTTGATAGTGCGCTTGAAGCGCATCTATCAACTGGTCGACGTGGCCTTCCATTGCATCCGGCAATTGATACAAGGTAAAGTTAATCCGGTGATCGGTCAAACGGCCTTGTGGAAAGTTGTAGGTTCGAATGCGCTCGGAGCGATCGCCTGTGCCGACCATGGCGCGACGGGTATCGGAGTGTTCTTTGGCGACGCGTTCTTGCTCGGCTTCCAGGATGCGCGAGCGCAAGATCTTCATCGCTTTATCTTTGTTTTTGAGTTGTGAACGCTCGTCCTGACATGCGACTACGACGCCGGTTGGAATGTGAGTAATCCGGACTGCGGAGTCGGTGGTGTTGACCGACTGACCGCCTGCGCCTGATGAACGGAACACGTCGATGCGGAGATCGGCTGGATTGATCTTGATGTCGACTTCTTCGGCCTCGGGCAATACTGCGACAGTCACGGTCGAAGTGTGAACGCGGCCTTGAGCTTCGGTCTCCGGAACGCGTTGCACGCGATGGACGCCCGCTTCGAATTTAAGACGGCTATAAACCTTGTTGCCTTCAACGAGAGCGATGATCTCTTTTAAACCACCCTTTTCGGCCTGGCTTGCCGACATCATCGAAAGTTTAAATCCCTGGCGTTCGCAGTATTTTTGGTACATACGATAAAGCTCGCTCGCAAACAGAGCCGCCTCTTCGCCCCCCGCTCCGGCTCGAATTTCGAGGAGGATGTTTTTTTGATCGTTCGGATCCTGTGGCAAAAGCAGGAGCTGCAACTGTTTCGTGAGCGGCTCGAGTTGTGGTTCTAGAATTTTCAGCTCTTCTTTGGCCATCGCCCCTAAGTCGGCATCAAAAATAAGTTCTTTATTATCCGCAATGTCCTTTTTGACCTGACGATATTTTTGATAGGTCTGAACGAGCTCCTGGAGGCCTGAGTGTTCGCGCGAAAGCCTGCGAAACTCCTCCGGTTTATCAGCCATCGTCGGATCGGCAAGTTTGCTTTCCAATTCAAAATACCGTTGTTCTACGGATTCAAGTTTATCAAACATAGAATTTTTAAAAATCTAGCCAAGTGGGCGCAGAACACCCACGATTATTAGTTGCTCATCGACTTTACGAAATCTTCGTTCGTCTTCGATTGGGCGACTCGATCAAGCAGGAATTCCATCGCATCGACGGTGTTCATCGGATGAAGGACTTTGCGCAAGATCCAAATGCGGTTGATGACTTCTTTTGGCAACAAAAGGTCTTCTTTACGAGTCGCAGACTTGTTGATGTCCAAACATGGAAAAATACGTTTTTCCATTAATTTGCGATCGAGAACGATCTCCGAATTACCGGTACCTTTGAATTCCTCGAAAATGACTTCGTCCATGCGTGAGCCGGTATCGACGAGCGAGGTTGCGACAATCGTGAGTGATCCGCCTTCCTCAATGTTGCGCGCGGCACCGAAGAAACGTTTTGGCTTGTGGAGAGCGTTCGAGTCGACACCGCCCGACAGGATCTTGCCGGATGGAGGAACGACCGCGTTGTACGCACGCGCGAGACGTGTGATCGAGTCGAGAAGGATTACGACGTCGTATTTATTTTCGACGAGACGTTTTGCTTTCTCGATGACCATCTCGGCGACTTGAACGTGGCGTGAAGCTTGTTCGTCAAAGGTCGAGCTGATGACTTCGCCCTTCACCGAACGTTGCATGTCTGTGACTTCCTCGGGGCGTTCGTCGATGAGGAGGACGATGAGTTTAACTTCAGGGTGATTCGATGTGATCGCGTTCGCGATGTCCTGCATGAGCACAGTTTTACCGGCGCGCGGAGGAGCGACGATCAAACAACGCTGGCCTTTCCCGAGCGGAACCATGAGGTCGATGATCCGAGTGCTGTAGTTTGTCGGTTGATACTCGAGGTTCAAGCGTTGTTTTGGATAAAGTGGAGTGAGGTTATCAAAGAGCACGCGTTCGGTATTGAGTTCGGCCGCCTGGAAGTTGACTTGCTCGACTTTGAGAAGTGCGAAGTAACGTTCGCCTTCTTTCGGCGCGCGAACTGAACCGCTCACGGTATCGCCGGTGCGGAGACCGAAACGGCGAATTTGAGAAGGAGAGACGTAAACGTCGTCCGGACCCGGAAGATAATTGTACTCGGGTGCGCGCAAGAAACCGAATCCATCGGGCAAGCACTCGAGAACGCCGTCTGCGTAGATATGCTCGTTCTTCTCGGCCTTTTTTTGAAGGATCATGAAAATCTGATCTTGCTTGCGGAGGTTCGATGCGTTTTCGACACCGAGTGCGTGAGCAAGCTCGAGAAGCTCTTGGGCTTTTTTGTTTTTGAGTTCTTTGAGGTGCATCGACTGGCCATTGCTTGGTGCAGGCGCATCACTTGGAGAGTCAGTTGCGACATCCGGAATCGTCGCACCAACGTCCGTCGTCGGGGAGTTATCGGTTTCATCCATCACCGTGACGTCATTTTCAATGCCATAATTTTTGGCGTCGTCTAGCGGGAGGTTGCCCCCTCCGCTCTGATCCCCGCGAGGGATAAAACGTTGTGGGCGGCCGCCTTGGCCTTGTGGACGAGGTTTCTGACCGGGTTTTTTATTTTGATTGCTCATATGTTTTTAATGTCTGGATTTGAAACGAATTTTGGATCGGCAGTTGATTGAAGATCGGCCACCGTCAAACTGCTGGCGCGCTGAAGATCAAAGCGACCGGTTGAATTGACCGAAGATAACTCATAAATAACAAAGCTTTTTGGCCTCGTCTACAGATTTTTTGGGTGTATCCTGTTCCTTGCATGTTCAAATCGCTTATCGCAATCGCGGCGGTCGCCGGACTCGTCTTGGGAGGGTATCTCTACTATTTTTCTCGCGTGCCGATCGACGCGTCGGCAACAACCAAAAAAGTTGAATTCGATCTTCTGCGCGGGATGCGCCCTACAGAAATTTCAAACAGTTTGGAGAAAGCGGGACTCATTCGGAACGCGACCGCGATGGTATGGCTCGGAAAAATTACCGGTGGTTGGGTCAACATGAAAGCCGCGGATTACGAACTCAGCCCATCGATGAGCCCCGAGCAGATTTTCAAAATTCTAAAAAGTGGAATCGGAATTCAACGCGCGGTGCTCGTGCGTGAAGGCGATAACATCTATCAAATTGCCGAAATGTTTGAAAATTCTGGAATCTTAAATGCTAAAAACACATTGAAAATCCTGAAAAGTCGAGAACTGATTGCGGCGTTGGGATTGTCGAGCGAAGGTATTCGGAGCTTGGAGGGGTATTTATTTCCCAACACTTATTTTTACGATCGCAACGATCAAGCGACGAGCATCATCCATCGGATGGTCGACGCCTTCTTGCGCACGTGGACTCCGGAGTTCGAAGCGCGCGCTAAAGAGCTCGGCATGACCCGCTTGCAGGTGGTGACGCTTGCTTCGATCATCGAAAAAGAAACTGGCGCGTCGTTCGAGCGTCCGATCATCAGTTCGGTATTCCATAACCGTTTGCGCAAGCACATGCGGATCCAAAGTGACCCGACGGTGATTTACGGAATTTGGGAACGATACGACGGTAACATCCGCCGCTCGGATCTTCAGCACAAGACGGAGTACAATACCTACATGATCGCGGCACTTCCGATTGGGCCGATCTCGAATCCGCATCCGGACTCGATCCGCGCAGCACTTTACCCGGGCGATACCGAGTTTTTGTACTTTATGTCCAAGTGGGATGGAACTCACGTATTCTCGAAAACATATGAAGAGCACGCAGCCTGGGTAAAAAAGCTAAGCACCAAGCAAGCTCGCGAAGGCAAGAGCTGGCGGGACTTGAAGGCCACAAAATCGCTTGAACCCGAGCAGGTGAAGTAGTTTCAATCTTTGTAGAGCGGTTGCGTCATCGTTAGCTGCAATGAAAGCACATACAGGCCCGAGATGATTTGGAAATTGAATTTCCCGACTGAATAAGCTAAGTTTCCGGTACATTTCAAGAGGGTGGAGGAGTTTTGTGAATTCAGGTCCTTACGTAGTTTTAGCCCGTAAATACCGCTCCAAACAATTTAACGATATCGTCGGACAGCAGTCCGTCGTGCGCACGCTTGTTAACGCGATCAAATTGAAACGCACTCACCAGGCGTATGTGTTCTCCGGTTCGCGCGGTATCGGTAAGACTTCGATCGCTCGTATTTTCTCCAAAACACTCCGCTGCCCGAACGTAATTGAAAAAGACGGTCTCCTGTTTTCTTGTGACAACTGTCCGGACTGCAAAGAAATCGCGGTGGGCAACTCCGTCAACGTGCTTGAGATCGACGGTGCATCGAACAACGGCGTCGATGCGGTTCGCGAGATCCGCGAAAACGCGAAGTTCCTTCCGACTTCGGGCCAATACAAGATTTACATCATCGATGAGGTTCACATGCTCTCGACCGCGGCTTTCAATGCGTTGTTAAAAACGCTGGAAGAACCGCCGGAACACGTCGTGTTTATTTTCGCGACGACCGAGTCGCACAAAATTCCGGAAACGATTCTCGGACGCTGTCAGCGTTTTGATTTCAAGCGCATGACGATCGCGCAAATCGCGGATCGCTGTAAAGAAGTGCTCACCGCCGAGAAAATCGATTTCGAAGATGCAGCTTTGAATTTGATCGCTCGCGCAGCTGAAGGTTCGATGCGGGATGCGCTCTCCATACTCGACCAAGTGATTTCGTTTTCGGGTCTGAAAGTTACAGCGAAAGCGGTTCGCGACAGCATCGGTCTTGTCGGGACTGAACTCGTATACGCATTGCTTAAAAACATTTTGGATCGCGATGCGAAGTCGGCACTTACCGTGGTTCAAGGTGCGTTCGCTCAGGGCATCGATCTAAAAGTGCTCTTGAAGGTCATGATCGAGATGCTCCATTCTTTGATCTTGATCCAAGTCGGTATCGATAGGCTGGACACCCATTTCAACGACGACGAGTTGAAGCAGATTGCGAGTCTAAAGACCGCGCGCCCGATCGAAGAAAACGAACTCATTTTCCAAGTTTTTCACCATGGCCTCGACCTGCTTTCGCGAGCGGCTCAACCGAAGCTCGTATTTGACCTCCTTGTCGTGAAGACAGCGTTTGCCGAGCAATTGGTTCCGGTTGACCGGGGGTTGCCCCAAAGTCCGTCACTAAAGACGGAAGAGGTGCGTGCACCGTCGGCTAAGCCAGCGGTTCCGTCTTGGGAATCGTTTATCGAAAAATCCTTCGAAATTAAACCTGTGTTGGCTGTTATTTTGGAGTCCGCAGTTGAGCACACGCTTCCAGCGGCGGCCGGCGAGACGCTTCGCCTCGGGTTCCGCGCTAAAGATAAAGCCAAAGCGGACTCGCTTCAGCAAAAGAACCTGAAAGCCGAATTGATTTCCTTGTTTGAATCCCAGTTCGGAATTAAACCTGTCATTGAAGTCTTTTCGTCCGAGAACAACAGCGAGAGCGTGGTTGAGCGTACCGAGCGCATGAAGAGCGAAGCGCGCGATCAAAAAGTAAAAAGTATTCTCGCAAACGAAGTCGTCCAAGAAGCGAAAGCGCTTTTTGGCGGAGATTTGACCCAGATCGAAATTTTTGAATGAATCCACTTTCTAAACTCGTATTCGAGCTTTCTAAACTTCCTGGGATCGGCGAAAAGACAGCAACCCGCCTTGCGTACTTTATTTTGAATCAAGACGCCTCTTACTCCGATAGTTTGTCGCAGGCGCTTCGAGACGCAAAAGCCAAACTCAAGCTTTGTGCTCAGTGCTTTAATTTTGCTGAAGCAAACAACGAAGGCAGTGCGCTTTGTGAAATCTGTAGCGACATCAACCGCGATCAAAACCAGATTTGTGTCGTCGAACGTCCAAGCGACGTGACGCCAATCGAGCGCACTGGCACCTACAAGGGCGTATATCACGTTCTCCATGGTCTTTTGTCGCCACTTGACGGAATCGGGCCCGAGGATATCAAACTTAAAGAGATTCTCGTGCGATTAAAAACCGTAGACACACGCGAAGTGATTTTCGCGCTGAATCCATCGGTGGAAGGTGAAGCGACGACGTTGTACCTTTCGCGTTTACTCAAGCCGATCGGCATTAAGCTTAGCCAAGTCGCTTACGGTATTCCTTTTGGCGGCACGATCGAGTTTACCGATCGTCAGACCCTGGGTAAGGCACTTGAAAACCGCGTCGAAATGCAGGGCCCGAAATGAGCTTCGTCAATTCCGTCTCAAAAGAAGTCAATTGCAAGATTGTCTATGTCGGCACAGGCTTGAGCGGAAAAACCACGAACGTTCAGTACATTTACGAAAACACGCAGACCGATCGCACCGGGAAACTCGTGAGCCTTAGCACCGAGAACGAACGCACCCTGTTTTTTGATTTCTTGCCGCTCTCGGTAGGAGAAGTGCGCGGGTATAAGACTCGGTTTCATCTCTACACTATTCCGGGACAAACCTTTTACGAAGCGTCGCGCGATTTTATTTTGAAAGGCGTTGACGGTGTCGTGTTCGTGATCGATTCGGCGCCCGAACGGATCGAAGCAAACCTCGAAGCGTGGGAACAATTTCAAAAAGCACTTGAGCGTCAAGGCTATGATTTGGGCCGGATTCCGTTGGTTTTTCAATATAATAAGCGCGATCTTCCGAACGCGGCGACTCTTCAAGAGCTCGAGGTCACATTCAATCCCGGACGCCGTCCGTACTTCGAGGCGATTGCCAATCGCGGCGATGGTGTGATGGAGACGTTAGAAAGTATTAGCCAAATGGTGATTGATGCTTTAAGAGGGATGAGGGGAACGAGCTAGCTAGTCCAGTGTTTCGTAGCCACGGCATTACCAGTATTACAGTTTAGATTTTTACAACAGTGACTTACATCTTGATGGGGGATTTAAGAGATGCGTAAAACCGACCTACTGCGATTCAAAAAGATTTTCACGGAGCAGAAGAACCAAATCTTGATGAATATGGCGGTGATCGACGAGAACCTGATGGTTCGTCCTGAAGATAAGGACGAAGTGGATCAGGCCAACGCGGATATCGAGCAAGGTATCCGTATGCAATTGAAAAATCGTGAGAACCACACCCTTCGCTCCATTAATGAAGCCCTCCGCCGTATCGAAGAGGGAAATTACGGCGAGTGCGTGAGCTGCGGTGACAACATCGAGTTCAAACGTCTCCAAGCACGTCCGACGACGACGCTTTGTATCGCCTGCAAAGAAGAAGAAGAAAAGGTCAGCGCGAGCGCTATCCTCGGTCATCGCATCGAATTCGTTCACTAATCCGATGATATGATTCGCTGTTTTTAAGTCGCGCAACTTGAAGTGTTTAAAAACATTAAGCCCCAAACTTTCATCCTGAAAGCTCAGGGCCTAGGCACTACTACCAGGGGGAACAAGGCCTCAGATCCATCTGAGTTCGCCCGAACATCCTGTCCGAGCGACTACACACACCATCCTTAGTATGCGTTTCTTGCGAGTTGAATGAGGGGCACTCACAAAACTTGCGGGACTGCTGCTGCCCGCCTTGCGGCGGAACCGCTTTGCCATGTCAGCGACATGGTACTTCGTTGTTTGTTTACGAATGCTTCGGTCCATCCTGAACCTACGAGATCATGAATGACTTATCCCTAAGTCGTCATTCTATGTGCCTGCTGGCACATTTTGGTTTGCGCACCTGGATGGCGCGACTTGGATTACGCGCTACGAAGGTTGCCCTTCATACCGACGCTTTTTGATTTGCGGCCGTCCGCAGAGCGGGTTTCCATGATTTCCTCTGCTTCTTTGCAGTGGATGCACAGATGAGTGGTTGGCCGTACTTCAAGGCGGGAGAGTTCGATGTCTTCTTCACATCTTTCGCAAACACCGAATGTTCCTGCTTGAATCTTGTTGAGAGCTTCGTCGATCTTCTTGATGAAGAACGCTTCGCGGCTGCGAAGGCGCATACGCATGCTTTGCTCGAGCTCCGCGCTGGTGAGATCCATTTCATCGGACATCTCGTCAGCATTTACTTTAAAATCCTCGTTTACCCACTTGTAGGAGTAGAGCAGACCTTTTTTCTGTTCTTCGAATAGTTGTTTGAATTTGGTTAATTGCTCAGTTTTCATGTGGATACTCCTTCATGTTTTATTACTCCCCACGTCGTCCAATCCTCGGACTTCGCGTGTTCCTCCAGTGAGATCGTCCTAATCCCGTTTTTGTGAGGATCATCCTGATCCGTCACACTCACCTATAGTGCGAGAGCTGTGCCAACTCAAGGCAGTCAAAATTTAAACGGCGTGTGATGGATAAGTGACTGAAAGTTGGTGGAAAAAGCTTTTCTGCAGAACTTAAATGGCACAGATTGAAAAAAGTGGAGCCACATCGCCCCGGTGAAACTTTTTCAAAAACTCCTAAAGATTCGTAATAAAACACTCATGATTTCCAGTATATATACGGTGGGTCGATCTAAAAGGTGTCGTTAGGGCCACAATGACACACGGTGTTCAAAGGTACCGTCAAGCTGTGAATTTGGGCCGTTTTAGTGTATAGTCTTGGGCTCTATGGCACGTGCGAATAAACCTCAGGTCACACTCGACTCTATTTTCTTTGTGACCCCCGAACAAAAATTGCTTCGCTTTTTGATGACTGAACCGACGACGGCGTTCACACCTCGCGTTCTCTCGTCTAAGTTAAAAGGAGTCCGTGGTTTGGGCGGGGTAGAGGGCATCACCAAGATTCTGAAGTCGCTTCAGGAATTGGGGCTCGTGATCTTTTTGAACAACAACCGCGAAGTTTGTCTTCAGAACGACCACCCGGCGATTCAGCTCATGAAAACTTTCTGCGCGATCTCCGATCTCGAAGGCCTAAAGCAAATGATCGAGCCGATGTCGAGCCGCGGAGTTCTCTTCGGCAGTCGCGCTTCCGGAAAGTCTCGCACCGACAGCAATTACAACCTCCTCGTTGTCTCTGAAACCCCGGAAGAGATCAAAAAAATTACCTCCCGTCATCCGCTCGGCAAAAAGCTCGAGCCGATGGTCATCACTCCAGATGAGTTTTCAAGCGTCGACTCCAAGAATAAAGATCTCTCCCGCCAGCTCGATATCGGTATCACGCTCTGGGGATCTTCTTGGTAAAAGCTCTTGGCTTCTTCCTCTCGATTTTATTCGTTATCATCGTCGATCAGTGGACCAAATATATCGTTTTGAATCATTTCGATTACGGAGAATCGATGGTGATGATTCGCGATTTTTTTAGCCTGACGTATGTTCGTAACACCGGCGCCGCATTCGGGTTCTTGGCGGCGGCTAACCCGTCATTCCGAGTGCCGTTCTTTTTGATCGTGCCGATCGTCGCGATGGTGGTTCTTGGGTTTTTGTACCGGGATCTGCCGCAAACTGCGAAATGGCGCGCGATGGCGCTCGGTCTTGTCTCCGGCGGTGCGATCGGTAACTTGATCGACCGCGTGCGCCTGGGCTACGTCGTCGATTTCCTTGATTTCCATTATTCAAATTCTTATTACTTCCCGGCTTTCAACGTTGCCGATACCGCGATTTGCATCGGCGTGACGATCCTGCTTTTATCGACGATCGTCACAAAGAAGGAGCCCATCCATGCACCCGATTCTGTTCGAAATTAATTTCGGTTCCTTCTCGTTCCCACTCCACAGTTATGGGCTCATGATCGCGCTTGGTTTTTTAAGCGGAATCTATACCGTGCGCAAACTTGCGGCCCGCGGCGGGGTTAACCCGGATCTCGTCGCCGATCTCGCATTCTGGCTCCTTATGTGGGGCTTCGTGGGTGCGCGCATGCTCTATATCATCACCCGCTGGAGCGAGTTCATGGCGTCGCCCATGGACATGTTTAAAGTGTGGGAGGGCGGTCTTGTTTTCTTTGGCGGCTTGATCTCGGCGACCGCGTTTGCCGTCTACTTTTTCAAGAAACACGATTTGCCAGCCTGGAAAATGAGCGACATCCTCGCTCCGGGTGTGGTCGTTGCCCATGCTTTCGGCCGCGTCGGTTGTTTTGCGGCCGGCTGTTGTTACGGTCGTCCAACCGACGAACCCTGGGGAATGAAATTTAACTCCGAACTCGTGGACGCGTCTTTACGCGGAATTCCGCTTCATCCGGTGCAGCTCTATGAGTCCGTATCTCTGTTTATTCTTTTTGCGGGACTTATTTATCTCTTTAAACACAAAAAATTCGACGGTCAGGTCAGTATCACGTACTTCATGATCTATCCGATCATCCGCAGCATTGTTGAGATGTTCCGTGGTGACGTCATTCGCGGTTTCGTGATTCAAGACGTCCTCTCAACAAGCCAGTTTATCTCGATTTTTGTGTTTCTCGGCACCCTTTATTTGTTCATAAAGCGCGCAAAGCAGGTGAAGGCATGATTCGCAGTTTGATCGCATGTGCATTGTTAATCGCGACCGGCGCTTCGGTGAGTGCGCATGCCTCCCCTCAACGCGTAGTAACGCTTTCGCCGGTGGTGGCCGAGTGGGTCGCCGAGATCTTGGGCGAGAGAGAAACTGCCAAGCGATTGATCGGCGTGAGCGAGTTCAGCAACTATCCTCATTACGTTTCAAAGGTAAAGACGGTCGGCCCGTATCCTCAAATTCAGGTCGAAGAAGTGGTGAAGCTGAAGCCGGACTTGGTGATTGCCGTTGAAGGTTCAAATCGACCAGACCAGATCGAGAAGCTCAAACGCCTAAAGCTTCCGGTGACGGTCTTAAAGAAAGAATCCTTTGACGGGATGGGGGAATGGGTCGCCGCCTTGGGAAAGGCGCTGGGCGAAGAGAAGCTTGCCAAGAAGACCCGGGACCGTTGGGATTTTGAAGTTCGAGCGCTCGAGCCAGGTGCGACGACAGCATCGGTCTTTTTGGAGCTTCAGTCCCGTCCTCTCGTGACTATTGGCGGCGGAAGCTTCATGACCACTGCCTTGAAACGGGTCGGCCTCAATAATATTTTTGAAGATCTGGCGCAGGATTATCCCAAGGTCAGTCGCGAAGCCGTGATGAAACTCAATCCGGACCAAATTTGGATCTTGGACCTTAACGGGGAACCGCTCCAGTTTGAAAAATCCCGACGTGAATGGGAACGCCTCGACTCCCTGAAGGCCGTGAAAGACGGTCACGTCCGCGTGGTCAAGGGCGATGATTTCGCCCGTTGCTCAATGCGGTTGTTAAATGCATTAAAAAAGTTAAAATAAATCCATGCGCACCTGCCTGCCTCGTCGGCAGTTTCTCACTACGCTGATTGTTCTCGTTGTAGTGATGGCGCTTTCTCTTTTCCTCCGTTTGGATTTTGCAAACGCCAAGCTCATTCTGACTGAGCTTCGGATTCCGCGATTGATTTTGGCGATCGGGATCGGTGGGGCACTTGCGCTCTCTGGCTCGGTCATGCAAACCGTTTTAGGTAATCCACTCGCGGAGCCCTACACCTTGGGCGTGGCCTCGGGCGCGGCACTCGGAGCCGCGGTGTTTTCATCGCTCGGATTACATTTTAGTTTAGCCGGCATCAACGCGGGCGGCATGATCGGTTCCGTCGCAGTCGTGTGGGCACTCTTTAAAATTTCGTCGGGACGCGGACATTCGTCGGAGTCGTTGATTTTAACAGGAGTGATGCTGAGCCTGACTTGCGCGAGTATGCTTGCGATTTGGATGGCGCTTGCGGATCCGCTCGGCGTGCAGTCCATCAATTTTTGGCTGCTCGGAGATCTTTCACGCGTGAGCTTGGTCCCGGCAATCGTGATCCTGGTGCTCTCTTTGACCGTACTCGGATATTTTATTTATTTTGCCCGTCGTTTGGATGCGTTTTTGATGGGTATCGACGGCGTGCCGAGCTTCGGCGTGTCGCTCGACATGACTCTAAGAGCATCGGTGTTATTGCTTTCAGTATTGATCGGCTTTTGCGTGAGTGCTGCGGGTGTCATTGGGTTTTTAGGGCTCATTATCCCGCACGTGGTCCGTCGAAAGCTTGGGACCTCGATTCATTCCCGTGTTCTCCCCATGGTTTACGTTTGGGGCGCAATTGTCCTTATTATCAGCGACACATTGGCGCGCGTAGTGAGTGACCCGCACGAGCTACCGGTAGGGGCAGTGACTGCGCTTGTGGGCGCGCCGATGTTTATTTTAATCTATCGACGTCAACGCCATGAGGTGGATCAATGAACCACGGCCTCATGCGGATCATGGAATTGAAAGTCCAGCGTTCAAGCCCGGGAGTAAAGCTTGAAGGCGAGCTGATTTTGGCGCCGCGTTCGCTGATTGGTCTCTATGGACCGAATGGTTCGGGCAAGACAAGTTTGATGAAGGGTTTGGCAGGGCTCCTCACGCCTTCGCAGCGGACCGGCTTTGTTTGGATGGGTGGCGAAACGGTCGATCTCTCTAAGGTCGGAAGTGACTGGGTTCGCAACGTGCTCTACCTCGGTAGCGATTTTCAATCTCCGTTCCATGTTTCTCTCCGCGAATATTTTGAAATGGCGGCCGCTGTGTCTAAAGGAGGCATTCATTTGGAACTCGGAAGCGCGGAGCGAACGCGAATTGCACTTGTCATCGAGGCTATGGGACTCACGGATCAGCTCAATCGCTCGGTTCAGGCCTTGAGTGACGGCGAGAAGCAATGGGTGATGATCGCGCGCGGATTGATTCAAAAACCGAAACTGTTACTTTTGGATGAAACCTGTTCGAAGCTCGATCTGGATCGCTTGATTCAGGTGGCGTCGGTTTTAAAGAGTTCGATCGTCGAAGACATGTGCATTTGGCTGAGCGCGCACGATATCAGGTTTTTGGCCGGGATTTCGAATTCCATCTTGCTTTTTGAGCGCACCGGGCAAGTGAGCCTGCACCAGGGCGGAGCTGCTTCGATTCATGCGCTTGTCGAGCGGGTTTACCCGGGATTGCAAGGATTTTAATTATGATGACTCCATATATTTTAGGAAAAGGCCGGGCCGGTCAAGCCATTGAAAAGAGTCTTGCCATGCTCGCGATTCAAAATCCGGGATTGCGTCTCCAGCCTGCGATCGGGTTAGAGAGAGGTGTCGACCTCCACGCGGTAAAGCGCACGGGAGGTAAATCCATCCTCTGTATCGCAAATCCTCATGCACTTCACACTCAGGCAATCATCGACGCGGAAACGGCGGGATTTAATGCCGTATTGTGCGAGAAGCCCGCGTGTGTGAATCCGGAACAACTTAAAAAAATTCGAGCGGTGAGGATCCCGGTCGCGATTTGTCACGGTTATCGGATGTCCTGGGGCATCCAGCACATTCGGTCGATGATTGAGCGCAAAGAGTTGGGCGATGTGATCGCGATTGAATCCCGCTACTGGCAGTCCTCGTCGGCTGCGCGGGCGCTGGAGCCGTCGTCTTCTAAAACTTGGAAAGACGACAAGGCGCTTGCTGGCGAATACGACACTTTGTTAGACTTGGGAACTCACTTTATCGATGCGGCAGCTTATCTCATGGGGTCGAAGCCTGTGAGCATCGAAGGCGTGCGCAGTTTTGCCAACGCTGAATCTCCTCATCGGGACACTCACTTAAATCTGGTGGTTCGGTTTCCGCAGGGGAGGGCGCTTGGTTCGGTTTCAAAGACTGTTCACGGAGCGACAAACCAATTCGAAATGAACGTGCTGGGAACCGGCGGTGCTGCGAGTTGGAATTTTTTATCTCCGGACGAGATTGTCGTCGGTGCGGGAAGAGACCGCCGGATCGTCACTCGTAAGGATGCCCAGCTCGGTTCTCAACAAAGCCCGTTTCACGGGCTCGGTTGGCTTGAAGGTTACGTTGAAATTGCCTCGAGGCTTACTGAAGAACTCCAAAGTGGAACCTCCCGGGATTACCCGAAACTCCAAGAGCATCTCGATCTTCTCGAAAGATTATTCCAAACCCGGTGGGATTCGTTCTACTAAGCAGGCATAGGCCGAGATTAAAAGAAAATCGTCATCGAGGCGGTGTGAGCGCTGTGGTAGCCAGTTCCTAGTTGGTTTGAGCTCACGCGGTGGAGCGCGAATTCGAAATCCACTTTCGGCCCAAGCCAGCCGACCCCTATACCCCAGCCGTTGCCGCGAGTGTTGAGATAAGCGACTTCAGCGTCGACGAATTTTCCAGTGCGGAGGTAGAAATCCGCCATGAGCGCGAACTCGATTCCCGCGCTGAAACCGGCTTTGTTGCCGTACGGCCAGCTCGGGGTATAGACCGGGTCGACGTAAATTTGCACTTCTTTAGTCGGAATGAATTTGAATCCGAGATAAAAATTGCGGTAGAGGCCTTTTGCCTTTCCGGAATCACTTTCGAACAAATTATCGATAACGAGGGACGAGTACATCCACTCGGTCGCGATGAAGCTCGAAGAAATGAGTAAGCTGCTCGAAGTGTCGTTGGTTGCATCGTCGATCACGAACTTCGTACCGATCCCGACGCCCAAACGATCAACGACGTTTTTGCTGGCACCGATATTGATCGCACGGCTTCCCTCGCGCTTGGTATAGCCCAAGCCTGCTTGAAACATTTCAGTGCGCGAATCTTGAACCGAAAGATTGTAGTTCCGGCCTTGATCGAACCAAAGGTAAGAACCGGCAAGCGAGTAAGAAGTGACAAACGATGAGTAGGATGGATTCAAATAGATCGCATCCGTCAGAAGCGGAGCGCCGCGCCCGGCCCCACCCAGTGCAAGGGTGCGCGGACTTTGATACTCAACCGCGAAAGCCGTCCCAAATAATCCAATTCCGAGAAAAATAACCAGGGGAGTCAAAAGATTTTTCATCATGTCGTTCCTGAGTTTACTCCGATAGGTTATCTTATCAATATGAAACCCAAAATTACGAAAGCGGTCATCCCCGCAGCAGGGTTGGGGACTCGTTTTCTCCCGGTCACGAAAGCCGTGCCGAAGGAGATGATCCCGATCATCGATAAACCGATGATCCACTACATCGTCGAAGAGGCGGTGAACAGCGGGATTGAGGATATCGTACTCATCACTGCGCGCCACAAAGAAGATATCGAGCGTTATTTCGATCACAACTACGAGCTCGAAGACCGTCTAATGAAGACCGGTAAAGAAGACTTAGCGAAATCGATCAAAAAAATCGCGGAGAGCTGCAACATTATTTGCGTGTACCAAAAGGAACCGGCGGGTTTGGGTCATGCCGTGGGCTGCGCTCAAAAAGTCATCGGTGACGATACGTTTGCCGTTCTCCTGGGCGATGACCTCATTGATTCCAAAGTTCCGTGCACGAAGCAGATCATGGACGTTTACTCGAGCCACGGCTTGAGCGTAGTGGGCGTGATGGAAGTACCGGAGAACGACGTTTCTAAATACGGAATCGTCGCGGGCAATCCGATTCCGGATTCCAAAGACGGCCGTACGATCAAAGTCACCAAAATGATCGAGAAACCGAAGCTGAGCGAGGCGCCATCTCGTTTCGCGATCCCGGGTCGCTACGTCGTCATCCCTAAAATTTTTGAATACATCCGTAATACCCGCTCGAGCAAAAACGGCGAGATTCAATTTACGGACGCGCTTTTGACTTTGGCCGAAAACGAGGGATTGCTCGCTCACCGTTTTGATGGTGACCGCTACGACACCGGTGATCGCTTGGGCTATCTGGATGCGACGCTGACCTTTGGTTTGCGCAGACCGGAGTTACATGATGGCCTCATGGCCATCATGAAAAAACACATTAAGGGGTAAGAATGAAATCAATCGCTCTGCTCAGTTGGATCTTCTGCGCCGGGATTTTCACCGTTACTTCGGCTTTGGCTTACATTCCGCCTCCGCAATTTATCTTGGATCGAGTGTTGAAGAGTCGCGAAGGCTTGAAGGCTTTGGAGTTGGTGGGTGAGGTCTTGGATATTCAGCGGAACGCTCATTTTCGTGAAACCTTGCGTTTGGATTTCATCGGAGGTCGCTTTTGGTCGGTGTTGACCGATGACGTCGGCGTACTGTCGTCATCGAAGTTCGGTAAATTGTCCGAACTTCAAGGATTGGGTCAAGCGTGGATCGAGATCGGGATCGATCCGAGCCAATATCGTTTTCGCGAAGCACTCCAGCAACACGATGTATGGCCGACCGACAAGACCGAGCCGAAGTTAGTTCGTGACGGTGAAAGGATTTCTTGGGCCTGGGGCGATTCCGATCATGAGATTCGCATTCAAAAAGATCAGTTCGTATGGTCCGGTTATATCGACGACAAAAAGAACGAACTTCTCGTAAAAGATCAGGCGCGGTTTCCGCGGGTGATTCTCATCAAAGAACGCGGTCAAGATAAGTTTCAGTACACTCTTAAAGGATTTAAGATCAATGCGCCGGTGAAGTGGAACAACACCAGCCTCGTGCCGCCACAAGGGAATCTGGTCGATAGCGTTAAAGACTGGGTGGATCTTGTACGTTAAAGTCGCCATTCCTAGACCCGTAGATCAAGGTTTTGATTATCGGTATGAACCGGAGCTGGGCAGCGAAATGCCCGTTGCGGGCGACTGGGTCGAAGTCCCTTTCGGGCGAGTCACGCTTTGTGGGTCTGTGCTTGAAGTCACGGCCGAAGAACCGGTTGTACCTGCCGGAGTAAAGCTCAAGTCCGTTCTCAAGGTTTTGTCCAAGGAGTTTTCGCTTCCGCCGGAAGTGCAAAAGCTCGCGAAATTCGCAGCCGAGTATTATCAGTATCCGGTTGGCGAGGCGTTCTTGGTGGCGTCCCCGCCCAAGATCAATAAAAAGTTCAAGTCCAAGAAACCGAAGGAGTCGAAATACGCGATGAACCCGCGCATTCGCGACCTGAACGCCGATCAAGCCAAGGTTTTTGATTTTATGATGGGAGAAATCACCCGTGATCCTTCGTCCTCGTTTTTGCTCGAAGGGGTGACAGGCAGCGGAAAAACCGAGGTCTACCTCGAGATAGCGAAAAAAATACTCGCAACCGGAAAATCGGTTTTGATTCTCGTGCCCGAGATCGCGCTCACCGCCCAACTTCGCGAGCGGTTTGAATCGGGTCTCGGGCGCGAGATTGTCTTGTGGCACTCGGCGGTGGCCGAAGGCTTGCGCCAAAATCAATGGCTTATGGCTAAAAATGGTGAAGCGCGCGTGATTCTTGGCGCGAGATCAGCGATTTTCTCGCCGATTCAAAACCTAGGCGTGATCATCGTCGATGAAGAGCACGACGCGACTTACAAGCAGGAAGAGCGGTTTCGTTATCATGCGCGCGATCTCGCGCTTTATCGCGGCAAACTCGCTAAGGCCGCAGTGATTTTGGGTAGCGCTACACCGAGTTTGGAAACCCTCCAGCGAGTGAAGGATAAGAAGATACTTCATGCCAAACTCGAGAAGCGTCATAGCGCGAGCAAGATGCCGATTGTGAAATTTATTTCGATGCGTGAAGAGAGGCTCGTCCCGGAAGAAATGAGTAAAACCCTTTTTGCTCAAAAAACAATCGATGAGATACAAGCGACGGTGGATCGCGGCGAACAAACCATCGTATTTTTGAACCGTCGCGGGTTTTCGCAGTTTGTCATATGCCGGGATTGCGGTTGGGTCAAAGAATGCGATCAGTGCTCGATTTCGATGACTCATTACCAAGGCCGGGGCGAACTCAAGTGTCACGTATGCGGAACGCGCGCACAGGTGCCGGTCCATTGCGATCAATGTAAAAGTCATGAGTTAACCGGAATGGGTTCGGGTACGGAGTCACTCGAAGAGGATTTGGGTCGCGTGCTTCGAGAAGCCAAGATCGCGCGTCTCGATCGCGATATCATTACTTCGCAAAAGCGGCTTGAAGAAGTGATCGAAAGCTTTAAAAATCTCGAAGCAAATGTTCTCGTGGGGACGCAGATGCTTGTCAAGGGCCACGATTTCCCGAAAGTGACTTGCGTGGTCGTCGTGTCGGTTGATTCGATTCTTAAATTTCCAGACTTTCGTTCAAGCGAGCGGGCGCTGCAGACGTTAGTTCAAGTTTCAGGCCGAGCAGGCCGTGCCGAACTCCCGGGCCAGGTACTGGTGCAGGGTTACGACCTTGAACATCCGGTTCTCAAAGTCATCAATGGCGAAGTGAGCGTGTTGGAGTTCCGGGAGACGGAGCTTGAAATGCGCCGGTTGCTTCATTACCCGCCGTTTAGCCGGTTTGTGCGTTACCGATTTTCGGGCCGAGAAGATCGCCCACTAAAGCGGGCGGTCGAAAAAATCGCCGAATTTGCTCGTTCAATGACGGACGACGGCAGTCGAGATCGCTGGCTCGGCCCGAGTGAGGCGCTTTTGTTCCGTGCCAACCGCATGTTCCGATTTGATCTCTACTTCAAGGCTCCCCGGGTGGAAGATCTCTTCAAGGCCACGCAAGCCGTTAAAAAAATGGCATTGGAGCTGGAGATCGATCTAGTTGTGGACGTTGATCCCTATAATTCGTAGACTGATTGGGTGAGCGACGAACGGCCATTATCCATCCGCGCGAGACGCCGGGTGAAAACACAAATGGAGAAGTACGAAAAAGAGCGGGCACTGGCGTTGTTCAGTAAACGCATGACTCTCGCTCGCGAAGGCGCGAACAACTTCAAAGAAGCCAAATTCAAAGAGGCGCTTTCCAATTACTACCAATATCTCGATCTTCTTGAAAAGACCAAGGAAGTGAAGTCCAATGGGCTAGAACCGCGTCTCTTCGATCAAAAAAAGGATATCGCCGAATTGCTTCTGTTAACGGGCGTGTTCTGGGATTTGGCAAAAATTTTAGATCAGATCAAAGGTGGAGAGAAGGAGAAGTTAAATCTCTATCTCGACCGCTTCGTGCTTTTCTCAAAAGGAATGCCTTATCAGCATGTGAGTTCGGAGCTCGTGCGCAAGTACCTGGTGAACGGCATTCCACGCCATCGCAAGGAGTTTAAGGGAGCTCATATCCGCCTCGGCGGCAATAAATGTTTCATGGTGACGGCGGTCGAGGATTATTGCGAACCCGGGACGTTGCCGGCGATGCGCGAATTCCGCGATCGGGTGTTGCTCAAACGCTGGTGGGGGCGCGTATTTGTTCGTCTCTATTATAGAGTAGGGCCGCTTTTAGCGCGCGGATTGCTCGAGATGCCGGAGCCGTTTCAGGCTAATGTTGCGCGTTTTTTCAACCGTTTGTCTAAACGGCTAATGTAGGAGTGAACCGATCCGTTCGGGACGGAAGGTGAACTTGCTGTTCTCGAAATCCATCCATACCGATAGCCAAATCACGACAGCCTTGCCTTTGATGTTTTCAAACGGGACGAAACCCCAGAAACGGCTGTCTTTGGAATTGTCCCGGTTGTCGCCCATCACAAAATAGCTGCCTGCCGGTACGGTCACGGCAGGGAAGTTTTCGGAGAAGTAACTCTGCTTGTCGATCATGATCGTTCCGATCGTGTGATCGAAAGTTTGATTACTGATTTCCATGCGCTCGCGAGGGTACTCGTTTGAGGAGTCTTCCAGAGACTTAAAAATTTTATCGAGTTGCGCGTCCGAAGCCGGTTCTTTTGGGAACGGTTTACCGTTGATCGTGACGACCTTGTTTTTCATTTCGACGACGTCGCCGGGAATACCGACGACACGTTTGATGAAGTAAATATCCGGATCGACCGGATACTTGAAGACGATGATATCGCCACGTTCCGGATCATGGTGGCGGAAGAAGTACTTCGGGTTCTCGCCGATCCAATCGGTGAACGGTACGCGAAGGCCATAAGAGAACTTGTTGACGAAAATCTGGTCTCCGATGAGGAGGGTCGGGATCATCGAGCCGGACGGGATCTTAAATGCCTCGATGACGCTGGAACGGATGACCAAGACCAAAAGAAGCGCTGAGCCGAGCGACTTAAAGTTGTCCCAAAGCCACTTTTTTCTGGGGGTCTTGATTTGATCTGTCATAATAGAATTACTTTAACTCCGATCGCATGCAAATACTAGCGCGTTACATCGCCACCTCGTTTTTTAAGAACCTACTTTTATCCCTCTTCGGGCTGACGGGGCTGTTTTTCTTTCAGACCATCATTACGCAGCTCAACGATTACGCGCTCAACCAGCTCATCATTTACACCTTGTATGATTTTCCGAAAATGATGGTGACGGTGGCGCCCCCGGCCGCGCTCGTAGCGACGGTTTTGACTTTCTCTGGCATGAGCAAGACCAACGAGCTCGTGGCTTGTCACTCGATCGGGATCAGCTTGGCTCAAATGGTCAGCGTGATTTTTCCGATCGTGTTCGTCATGTGCTGCTTTTCGCTCGTCGTGCAAGATCGCATTCTCCCGGCCCTTCACGAAAAGAAGAGCCTTTTTTACTGGCGCGAAATCAAAAAACGCCAGGATTTCTTCTTGGACGTGAAGCAGGACAAGATCTGGTATCGTTCGAGCAACCTGATTTACCACTTGCGGACGTTTGACCCGAAAACCGAACGTATTTTCGGGATCGGGGTTTACGTATTCTCCGACGATTTCAACCTGATCGAGCTTCTCCAGGCCGAGACGGCGACTTACAACGGAAACGAATGGGAGCTTGACGGCGGGACCGCAACGAAATTTAACAAAGAGGGTTATCCGGTGATCGAGCCGTTCCAATCGCGAATGCTCAAAATCAAAGAGGGTCCTAAAGATTTTAAAATGATCGAACGCGAGGTCGACCGTCTCAGAATTAAAGATCTGATTCGATTTATCGACGTCAACAAGAAGAGTGGGATTGATTCCAGGGCGTTCGAGGTAAAGTTGCATTCTCGTTTCAGTCTGAGCTTCATCCCTTTGATCATGTGCCTTCTGGCAGTGCCGTTTTCGGTGAGTCGGGTGCGCGAAGGCCGGATGGCCAAGGACATGCTGATTGCCTTTACTATTACGTTCTTTTACTGGCTAGGTTATTCCATCAGCTTGTCCATGGGCCAGAATGGCACGATTCAGCCGATTCTTGCGGCTTGGCTACCGTCGCTAATCTTTGGATTTCTTGCGCTTTTCTTGTTAGTAAGGAAGAAGGCGTAAGGGCATTCCAAAGCGATGGCGAAGCTTAAAATCTACACTTATCCAGACGATGTTTTAGCTCAGAGGGCCAAGCCGATTGATCGCGTGGAGAAGACCTATTTTAAGGTCGCCGATGACATGCTTGAGACCATGTATGAAGCGCCGGGGATTGGACTTGCGGCAAACCAGGTGGGAGTGCTTGAGCGCATCATCGTTGTCGATACCGACTACAATGCCGTCGATACCGATCCGAATGATCCTTCGAAAACGATCGACGGTGATCCGATCCCGGCCGATGGGGAAGTTATTGCGGGACAACTCGTGACAGGCAAGAAGCCGCTGATCTTGATCAATCCAGAGATCATTTATAAAGAAGGAACCGCATCAATCAAAGAAGCTTGTCTCTCGGTGCCGGGCTATCAGTCGGAAGTCAAACGTGCCGAAAAAATTAAAGTTCAGTACACTACGATCGACGGTTTGCAGAAAGTATTGGCCGCAGACGATTTGCAGGCGATTTGTTTGCAGCACGAGATCGACCACTTGGAGGGAACGCTCTTTATCGATCACCTCAATAACTTACGTCGGAAGTTTGCCCAGAAAAAAATGATCCAGGAACGAAAAGAAAGGGAACGGGAGAAAAAATGAAAGTCGTTTTCATGGGTACTCCCGAATTTTCGGTTCCGGCGCTTCGTGCTTTGATTCGGACTTGCGAGGTGGTCGCGGTTTACACTCAGCCCGATAAAGCGGTGGGACGTGGACTCCAGGTTACTCCGACGCCGGTCAAGAAAGTCGCGCTAGAGCACGGTCTACCGGTGTTTACTCCGGAGAAAGTTTCGATCCCGGAAGAGATCGAACGCATCAAATCTTACGCACCTGATTTTATCGTTGTGGTGGCCTATGGACAGATTTTGAAACTGCCGGTGATCGAGACGCCGAAATATGACACGATCAATATTCATTCGTCTCTCCTTCCGCGCTGGCGCGGGGCCGCGCCGATTCATTGGGCCTTGCTCGCGGGCGACGAAGAAACCGGTATCACGACCATGAAAATCGTCCCGAAGCTCGATGCGGGCGACATGCTCATGCAAGGACGCACCCGAATCGCGTCGGACGACACAACTCAGACCCTGCACGACCGCCTTGCCGAGATGGGTGCGGACCTCATTGTAAAAACCTTGGATGGCGTCATGGAAGGCTCAATTCGTCCCGAAAAACAGGACGAGGGTCTTGTGACGTATGCGCACAAGCTCACCAAAGAGATGGAAAACTTGGATTGGACTAAAACTGCATCTGAAATCGACCGCGCGGTCCGGGCGCTGAATCCATGGCCGGGCACTCGCGTGTGCACGACGAGCGGCCTGAAGCTGAAAATTAAAAAAGGCAAGCCTTTTCGTTCAACGATCGATCGCGGGGGTCCGGGGCGATTGATTGAGAATATGGGCTCGCTTTATGTTACCTGTGCGCAATCGGCATACGAGATTTTTGAACTACAGGAAGAAGGTAAGCGCTCGATGGCAGTTCATGATTTTATGAATGGGCTCAAAGGTCGCGGTATCGCGCTCCCGTTGGATTTAGTGATGGTCCCGTCTGCTGTTCCATTGAACGCGCTGGCAACACCGGCTTCTGGGGGTAAAGTATGATTCTAGCTCCTTCGATTTTGTCAGCTGACTTTGCCCGTCTCGAAGTCGAGATCAAAGAGGTAGAAGGTTACGGATGTAATTGGCTCCATGTTGACGTGATGGATGGGCACTTTGTTCCGAACCTGACGATCGGACCGGTCGTGGTCGAGTCTTTGCGGTCAAAAACCAGGTCAACGCTCGATTGCCATTTGATGGTCAACGAGCCGGAGAAGATGGTGCCTTGGTTTATCAAAGCGGGTGCCGACGTGATCACGATCCATTTTGAAGCGGTCAAAGACTTACGCGGGCTTTTGAACTCGATTCGTGCGGCGGGACGTAAGACTGGGGTATCGGTTAAGCCGAAGACGCCGATCACGGTTTTAGAGCCGTTTTTGGCTGATCTCGATCTTGTTTTAATCATGAGTGTGGAACCCGGTTTCGGCGGACAAAGCTTCATGCCGGAACAGCTTGATAAGGCAAAGTGGCTAGCCTCGAAAAAGAAATCGGGAGCGTTTAAAGGTCTGATAGAAATCGACGGCGGAATCAATTTAAAAACCGCAGGCGTCGCAAAAGCCGCAGGCGTCGAAGTGTTTGTTGCTGGCTCAGCGATTTTCTCGGCAAAAGATCGTAAACAAGCGTATGCGGATTTGGAGAAGGCAATCAAATGATCGAACTCGGAAAAGGACGTTTAACGCTCGAGAAAGTAGCCCGGGTCGCCCGTCAAGACGAGAAAGTGAGTCTGTCGGACACCGCTCGTAAAAAAATCCAAGCTGCTCATAAATTTTTGCTGAAAGTCGCCTCTTCCGATGAAGTGGTTTACGGAGTGAACACAGGCTTCGGTCCGCTCTCCAGCGTTACCGTCGATAAAAAAGACATTCGTCAGCTTCAGGTTAACTTAATTCGTTCGCATTCGGTGGGAACGGGACAACCGCTTGCGCGCGATAAAGTCCGGGCGATGGTACTCTTGCGTGCCGCGACTTTGATTCAAGGAAACTCGGGGGTTAGCCTTCGTACGGTTGAAGCGCTCCTTGATTTACTCAACTCAGGTGTGACTCCGTGGATACCGGAGCAGGGAAGTGTCGGCGCGAGCGGGGACTTGGCTCCTTTAGCGCACCTCGCGCTCGTACTGATCGGCGAAGGCAAAGCGTACGTCAATGGCAAACTCATGTCCGGAGCCGAAGCGCTTCGTGCACGCAAGCTCAAAAAAGCGGAACTCGGTCCGAAAGAAGGCTTGGCGCTTATTAACGGTACTCAAATGATGGCGGCTCACGGCGTGTTTGCCGTGCTCGATTCCGAACAGCTTTTGCGCGTTGCAAACTTTGCCGGTGCTCTGACGATCGAAGCAGTTCGCGGAACGGCGGTTCCATTCGATAAAAAAATTCATCAAGTTCGCGCGCATCCGGGACAAGTCGCGGTTGCGCGCGGAATGCGCGAACTCCTGACTAAGCCGCGTTTGAGCGAGATTGCCACGAGCCACGAAGCTTGCGGTAAGGTTCAAGATCCGTACAGTTTGCGTTGTATTCCGCAGGTTCATGGCGCGAGTGTCGACACCGTTAAGTTTGTCCGCGAGATTATCGAACGTGAGATCAACTCCGTGACTGACAACCCGATCGTGTTCGTCGAAGAAAAAGAGATTTTAAGTGGCGGCAACTTTCACGGGCAATATCTCGCGGTCGCCATGGATTATCTGACGATCGCTATGGCGGAGATCGCGAGTATCTCCGAACGCAGGATTGACAAACTCACTAACGCCGAGTTCTCGAGTCTTCCGCCTTTTCTCATGAAAAAAGCAGGTTTAAACAGCGGATTTATGATCGTACAGTATGCGGCTGCCAGTATCGTGAGCGAGAATAAAACCTTGGCCCACCCGGCTTCGGTCGACTCGATTCCGACTTCCGCCGACAAAGAGGACCATGTAAGCATGGGCGCCTGGGGGGCGCGAAAAGCAGTGAAGGTGGTTGAAAACGTCCGCCGCGTACTCGCGATGGAACTGATCACGGCCGCACAAGGCATTGATTTGCTACGTCCTTTGACGACGACTCCAGAGCTTGAGAAGATCCATGCGCGGATTCGTAAAGATATTCCGCATTTCGAAGAGGATGCGCCGTTTTACGACGTGATCGAAAAAATGGTCGAAATTACTTTTGAATGGTGAGCGGGAGCTTCACGATCTCGGTCCCGCACACAAAGACGAGTTGTGCGGGGTGAGTACCGTCTGCGGCGATGAAGTTTCCGAGCGCGACGCAGTCGCGTGCTTGAATCCGGAATAATGCCGGACGCAGAAACTTTTGTTGATCCGAGTCGGCGATCAATACTTCGGATACGTCCGCGTTTGCAATCGAGGCTGCAATGTAGACCGAAGGATAGCGTTTGCCGTTTTGATCCTGAGTGATGAGCGGGTAAAAGTTGCGGTTAAAGATCATTGATGGAATGTAGCTGTAACGGTTGAGTGAAGTTGAAATCGTCTGGTTCGATCCCGATTTGAAATATTTGAGATCGTAGTGGGTTTGTACGAAGTAACTTGGACCCGAGGGTTCCAAGAATGCGCCGTTCATCATAATGAGGACTTCGAGCGGGCTTGCGCGATTTAAGATGTCATCCATCGGAGTTGACCCCAGGGTGCTGATCCGCAGAGTACCCGGTGTCGAAGGGCCTGGAATCGCAAGGAGGTCGTTCGAAGCGCCGTCGAGCGCAATCACCGGCATCGGACCGGTCAGACCGATTAAGTTCCTGTACTCTTTGAGCGTGACGGGGTCTTCGGATTTTATTTCTCCGTCCGCGATATGAGCTTTGGTGTATTTCACGAAGTAACTGTAGCCGTCCGCGATCAAAACCGATCCGTCTTCCAAGATTTGAAGAGGAAGTTGATTTTTACTCAACTTCACGCTTCGAATTTCACCCTCTCTCACAAGATAAATTCTAAAAAGCCTGGAGTCTTTGAAGTTCGGGTCCCAAGGTGTGTACTTCGGGAGGTCCGGTTTAGGAGTGTAGCCGTAAGAGATCCAAATCGGGTTGTAGCCTTGAGCGCTCTTCACCCATTTCAGGTCTTCGGATAGTACGGTCACGTCGGTCGCGATTTTAAGGTCGTGAAGCGGCTTCATATTGCCGTCCAAGTATTTAATCAGGAAAAACGGCTTATTTTTTTCGTCCACCTGGCTGAAGATGAACGCGTAGGTGGAGTCCGGAAGGCGATACGGATTTAAAAGTTGGTCGGAGGTGACGCCCGTGAGTTCGGTAGATCCCGAGGCGCGGCCATTCTGCACGAGTTCTACCCGCATTTTTTTAACGGCGGGTTCGGCACTGCCTTTGATTAAAAGTAAATCGAGATAGGCATTGCCGTCCGCTGCAACGACGCTTCGAACCGAGTCATAGTCGGTATAACGAAGACGTTCGATCGAGGCCTTTGTTGCATTTGCGGGAACCTGAGATGCACTTAAAATCCGGCGGATCTGCACCGAGAATTCAAATTCGTGTCCTTCGGCGGATGCGGGAAGCGTAAACGCGCTTTGTGTTTGACTGTTCACCGGGATCGAGATCGTGGTGCTTACGGTTTCGTCCGCTTTAATTTGAGCAAAGTGAAAAACTTGAGTGCCCACCGTGACATCGACTTCGTGAGCATCGACCCACAGGTTCTTCCAATTTACGGTGGCAGTAATAGTGGGTTGAACTCCGTCCCACACCAGATCTAGCGGTGCTTTCTCCGCAGGGACCACAAGGGGTTGCGCTTTGATTTCGAGAGCGTTTGCCAGATCCGCGTTCCCATAACGAGAGGTCTTGCGAACCTTATTGGCATCGTTTGAGTAAGTGTCTTGCAGATCGGTTTCGAAGCGGCTTTGCACTTGAGTCGCGCGAGCGCCTAGAAACAAACGCGCCTTGGCTTCGCTCGGGCTCATTCCACGAGAAAGCAGTTCGACGAGCATGCCGGCGACGACGGGTGCCGCCATCGAAGTACCGTTCCGGAACTCGTACCCGATTTGACCGGCAAAAGTCGATGGGTTTTTATTCATCGGCCATGTGCTGAGGATAGAAATCCCCGGTGCGAGGATATCGACCATCGAACCGTAGTTTGAAAAGTAGGTGTAAGCGCCGTCCGGGCCTTGTGCGCCCACGCAAACGACGTTTGCATAGATGCAAGGGTAGACGTTCGCGAGCGTGCTGTCGTTACCTGCCGAAGACACTACAATCACGTCCTTATCGGCAGCGAGCTTCATCGCGTCGTCGACCGCTTTTGAGCGGATTGCGCTTGGCCAAGCGAGAGAGAGGTTGATGACCTTCGCACCGTTTTGAATCGCATATTTTAAACCTTTAGCGACGTTCTCGGTAAGCGCGGTGCCGGCACCCGGGTCGACTTCTTGCGGTCTGACCGGGGCGTTCGGGCCGGTTTGAACCACTTTTACCGGGAGAATAAGCGCATTTTGAGTCACGCCGCGGAAGCCGCTTGCATCGAGTTTTGCCCCGATAATTCCGGACACGTGCGTGCCGTGGCCGTGAGTGTCGCTTGCGTCGTCGTTATTGTTGACGAAGTTGTAACCCTTGCCCGCAAGGATTTCTTTGAGCTGCGGATGGGTATAATCCACGCCCGTATCAAGGACGGCGACGATGACTTTGTTAGTGTTGGCCGCCGCCGTCTCTGGGACACGAATGTCTTCGCCTGGAACGCCGATAATCCGGCCCGAGGTATAGTGGTCGATCGCTACACGTTGAGTCTCGCCCGTGTTTCTGAGCGCCCACTGCAGCTGAAACAAATTGGTGCGGGTTTGGGCGCGGGAGTAAACGCTCCACATCGAAGCGATCAAGAGCGCGAGAATGGCGATTTGTCTAGTACCCATTCGACAAATACCTCGCGGAAAGCTCGTGCTCTAAAATCTGCGACGTCTCGGCAATATCGGACATCGGTCCGCCAAGAACATTCTCGTCGATAGTGCCGATCGTGTTCGAGAAATACGTCGAGTAACGCTCGCTATCGGCCGTCTCGTCAGCCGTACGGAACCCGCTGATACGCACCTGGAAGTGCGAAGCATCTTTACCGATCCAGCGGATGAGCTGGCCGAGTTCCATGTTCTTTTCGAGTTCCGCAAACGTCCGATTGACCCACTTGATGCGCGCGACCGCATCGTCTTCTTCGCGCACTTCGGTCATGAACGCTTCAGGATGCTTTTCAAGTCTGGAGCGCATGTCGTAGATCGTGATCATCCAAGGAGTCACGCAGCTCACGAGCGTGGTGCGGCCTTTGGTGTTTTCGACCAGGGTTCCGTCTACGGAGTCGCCGATGTACGGGCCGTCCTCGATTCCGGGCTCGACGCCTTGCTCGTTACAAAATTCGGCGTACTTGTCCTTGCCCATGAGATCGACCATGAAATTTTGAGCTTCTTTAGTCGATGTCTCTTTGATGTTCATGAGCTTCATCATGCGATTGATGCCCTTTTCGTAAACGAGGAGCGTCCACATCAAGGTATAGGCCTGAACTTTGCGAGTTTGCGCAAACTGATCCTTACTTACGAGTCCGCCTGGCGGGTTGAACTCTTGGAGTTCCTTGGTGATCTCATCCGCAAGTCTGAGCAAGCGTCTTTTGTTCATCGACCAGCCGTTGTAACTTTGCTGAAGCTTGGTAAAGAATTTATTCGGACGGTTTGGGGTGAGCTCGACTTCGGAGGACACGGCAAAGGTTTTTGACTTGCCGAGGAAGTTCGAGGACGGATCGTCACCCACGGCACTCTGGCCGATACTCACAAATGGAACGACGCGTTTGACTAGTTTACCGAAGAATCCATACCAATCCGAGCCTTTGACTTTGGTGATCTCTCCCTGTATGACCGTGCGTTTTTCATCCTGCTGGCTGTACTTTCCGTCCGGATCGTAAGGCGGAAGAATGTCGAGACGATGGTAATTTACCCGGTTGGTCCAAGACCAAGGGCCAAGCTTGAATTTGAAAGCACTGCCGTGCACATCATGATCGAGAACATACGGAAAGAATTCTTCTTCAAGGATGTGCGGGTTGTTGCGGCGGAGAATCGCCGTGATTGAACGCTGGAATGTCTTTTCTTTTTCGGGGGTGTCGAAGTGATCCGGGAACACGAATGCTTTGGTGTTGGCATCTCCGTTTTGCTTGGACGATGAGAGGGTCAGGAGCTTGATGAAGAAGCTCGTGTCGAAAGACATCTCAAACGTGCGGGCGTTCACCCGGCTTAGGTAAACGTGCATCCCGTCGTCGGTTTTGTAAATGGTGGTCCTGGACAGGATTCCATATTGATTGGCGAGCGTGACCGACTCGTTGATGTTCGAGAACGGGACCGCAAAGCCCAAAATCGCGCCGAGCGGAATTCCGAATGTCGTTCCGTTGCCCGCGGCAAAGCCGTCGGTGACGATAAACATCTCGCCGGTCTTCATGGTGTCCAAGAACGCTTTGATCGCGTCACCAGAGTCTTGATCGACTTCACCGTTCAAGATGCCCGAGAGTTTGGACATGAAGTGCGGAACGTAGAGTTTTTTCCAATTATCTTTCCACGCCGTCTTGATGTCTTGAATCGGGCGAACGTGGACGTATGAACGGTTGTACTGCACTTGCGGCGACAGCCCGAGGTTGATGTTGCCGAGTCCGGAGACGCCGACGAACGCGCCGACGTTAATGCCGGCCGAAACGACGTCGACGAGTTGTACTTCGCTGTTGGAGCCGTAGTAGGTTCCGGTGACGACGTTGCGCGAAGCTTTGATGCTCCCGCCGGCGATCGGACCGCCCCAGACTTGAAGTGGCTGAACATAAGGTTCGTTTGGATGATTACTGATGTGATCCATCACGTCTTGCATGACACGGTTATTGTGATCTTGAACGTACTTATCCGGCGTAATGATCTGGAGGTATCCCGCGACTTTCTCGATCAGGAAGCCCAGACCGCTTGAAATCGATTCGATACCGAAAAAGCGGAGAAGTTCGGACGCTCGAAGCGGACTCTTCGGATCGCCGTAAGTAAAACGGAGCGCGTAACCGTCGTAAGACTCTTGCACGGCTTTACCGTTAATGACCTGGCCGTAAGTGATGTACGGATCGTATTTAAGGTTGTTGTCGTCGGACACGTTCATGTTGAGCAATGACAGGAGCTGAACCGTGCGACCGATTGTTTTTTCGACGATCAAAGCTTGAATATCCGGCGGGTAATGCGCGGCCTGAATGATGCTGATCCAGTCTTTGCGCGTGAGTTTAGCGATACGCTTTGCGATCCATTTGACGTCACCGATCGAGGTTGAGTTCGCGAACGCATCCGCATAGGGCCGGCTAAACGTGAGGTTCTCGTTTGAAATTTTGCCGGTCTCGAACGAGTACATATTCACGCTCTCGGGAATATCGACGAGCGAAAGCGGCACGATCGCCGCCCGCAAAGAACGGCGGTTGTCCAAGACCTGACTCGTGAGAATACCCCAATGCAGAGGCGGTGCCCCGCCGATGATCGCGGGTTCTATGACGGCATCTTGAAATGTAATTGTGGTCAAATTTTTGTTGATCTCGTCAAGTCCGCCGACTACCCAACGACCTCGGGCAGTGAGGGTCTTGTCCGCGATGAGATCCAGGAATTTATCGCGCTCGGAAAGCGATGAGAAATTAACCGTGACCTTCGGAAAATATTTCGGAACCGGAATCGTGTAGCCAAGCGCGCGGAAAAGAGCGTTGCGTGCAAGCGCTGCGTGCGAGTCCAAGCTGAAATAAAGGTTATAGGCCAGATTCGTATTCTGCGGCGACAGAATGCGGGCGCGAACCATGCCTCGAGTGTAAACGGTCGGCATGCGTGTGTCGTAAACCATCTGATCTTTTTCGACCGGAAAAATCGCTGCAGGATCTTGTGCAATCGATTGACGAGTGCCGGAGTAGACATCGCTCTGCTGAGGTTCGAGCGAGCTCGTGTCGAATTCTTTGCCTTGGTGCTTGGCTGCTTCCATTTGACTGGCCAGGACGCCGGGATCAATCGGCTTTCCGTTATAAAGGAGGTCTTTTGCCGGCGCGCTCTTGAGTTCGTCGAGAGGAATATAGACAGCCGGCTGGTCTGCGCGCGCGAAGCCGCCGCTTAAAAGCAAAACACAGATAAAAATGGCGCTCGATCTCGCGGATCGGACTGGATGCATAGTGACTCTCTCTCGCCTGCGATTTAACGTGCTGTGTCATAATTGTCAAATACTGTGATGAATTCAAGTAACAAGCGTAAATGATAGGGAATTTAAACCGACTTTTTTAATATGATGATAAAGGAATTATCGGGATTGGAGAGCAAATTTTCGCTCGGAATACCAAAGCGGATCATCTCCTGGCGGATGCTTCGATAGAGCGGTCGCTGGGCTTTCTCGGCCTTCATCGGATCGGGAATTTGAATCTGCTGAATCAAATCTTCGTCCATGAGTGCGCCGAGCATGTCGTAGAACGGATCCTCGCTCACGACCGTCGGATCTTGCACCTTCAAAATGTTTTGATTCAGAAGGACGCGCTTTTCTTTTTTCGCGTCCTCGGGAGATTGGACTTTGTTCAATACTTGAAGCGCCTTGAAAACCGCGTCGTGGACCATGGAGACCGTTTTTGGAGCGACGGTGACAAACGAGAGGCGAGTGGGGCGGATCGATTGCAACTCAAGCTCCGTCACTTTTTTCTTCAAAGCCTGTATCTCGTCATCCATACGGAGGTAGGTCGAGTAGGCAAAGCCAAGGATCCCGGAGGAGGCTAGAATGATGACCCAAAAAAGAGGGTGATTTGGTTTCATCTCTGGTCTCCCGTCACAGCGTCGTGAGCTTAAATCCGATGCTAAACATCGAGCCAGAGTAGGTAACTTTATAAAGGCCGCCGCCCATGAGGGTTTTTAAGTATCCCGCGCGCAACATGAGTAGGAACGACGATGATACTGGAATTTCGACCAAAAGCCGCGGCATCATATCGATCATGGACGAAGTAAAGTCGACGTTTTTATTGAGCGTGTCTTTGATGGAAAGAACGGTGAGTCCGAACGTAAGCTCGAGTGCGGGCGAAACACCCCAGATCTTGCCCTCGACCTGGTTATCAAGGACGACTCTTTGACCGTTGACCCGGATAAAGTGATAACTTGCGCCAAGCCCGATGCGGGTGAGAGGCATACTGCCGTAGTTCGAACTCGCTACCTCGGTAAAAGAAAGCGTCGCAACAGTCTTGTAATCGAAGAGTGCGACGTTATAGTCGATTTGAAAAACGGAATTTGAAGTCATGGTCCGACTCAAGAGTTGGGAACCGCTGGAGTTGAGCGAGACGATACTGAGGCTTGTGATGCCGTAACTGAGGTCGAACGACGCTGCCGTATTTACGGCGTACGCACGATTTGGAAGCGCGACGAGGGCGAACAACGCAATCAGCGCGGAATTCAGGTATTTTGACACTCTTTTATTATGACAGAGCGTCTATTAAAAATTAAGGGGTTTTATTTGGGTTTTTATTTTCAATATCCACTGTTGAAGCTGGATATCGAAGTGCCGCTGCTGGGCGATTTAGGCGCTGAAGGCCGAGCTTTTCGTAGACTTTGCCCAAGTAGTTATAGGCAATTTTGTCATAAGGGTCAATTTTAAGACAGCGCTCCCAAGCGTTCTTCGCCGCTTTGAAGTCATTTTGAATGTACGCAAGCGAGCCCTTCAAGAGCCATGCTTGAGCTAAATATTCGTCTTGCTCGATCGAATCATCGATTAATTTACTCGCCTTGGCATAGTCTTTACCGGTGATCGCTTGTTGAGCGAGGAACATGTTTTCGACTAGTTTATCGTTACGGTCACGGTCGAATTTAGCCTGGCCGTTGCCTTGGAAACGGGAGCTGAACATCGCGTCTTTGTAGAACGAAGTCGTGTTTTCAAGAAGAGCAACGCGAAGTTTGAGCTCTTCGATCAACTCGTCCATTTTCTTTTTCGGGTCTTGTGGCGGTTGTTGAGGCGGTTTGTCGTCTTCTTTTTTCTTGTCGTTAGCGGCGGTTTGAGCGGCAAGTTCATCGGCGCTCATGGGATCGAGCTTAGCGTTAATCGCGAGTGTTTCGCCCTCGGACGCACGAACGAGGATTTCTTTTGGTTTATAATTTTGTTTTTCAATGACCACGAAAAACACGTCGCCGAGTTTCGCTTCGCCTTCGATTTCAACCGGACTGACGCCGACTAGTTTTTTCTCGTTCGTCGTGAGATCGCGAGTGTAAACCTGTGCTCCTGCCGGGTAGGTTTTCACTAAGTAACGCGTGCTACACCCCGCGCCGATTGTAGCGGCGAGTGTGAGCGCTAAAACCTTTATCATCATTGATACGCGCATTAAGGATCCTCCTGGCAAAACGGTTTGCCCTATTGACTGTATCGACTATATGTCCCTAGACTTTAATGAAAAGCGGCGCTTCCACGATGAGATACTTACTCGTCATTTTGTTGTCGATCCTCATTCAAGCCAGGACTGCGCATGCGCTCGTCGAGGTCCCGACCTTCCGTTTCGGTCTCGGCTACTCGATGATCAAGTTCACCTATCTCGATACCAACAAAGGCGGGGCATCGGATGTTCCACTCGGCAGTATGTTGACGCTAAGTCCGTCGTTTCTTTGGGATATACCACAAGTCCGCTCGCGAATCGGGTTCCATTTCCTGGCGGATGTCGGCAGTCAGTTCGGCTTCGTGACAATTATCGGCGTAGGGGCGGATTTCGTGTTTTATCCTATGGGGCTGTCATCCAGCCGCGAGATGAGGGACGATGGGTCTTTCGTTGTTAAAACGCGGGTGAGCCCGTTTATCCAATTGCAAATCACGCCGGAAAAGATGTCAATCACCGTTCCGAACGACAACCCGAATGCTCCATTGAACCAAAGAACTTATTTCAATGTTTTGATGATTGAAACGTCAATCGGCGTCGGGGTCGATTATCCGATGAGCGATAACACGGTTCTCTTTGGTGGATTGCATTACCGGTTTGCAGGTTATACCAGCGATGAAACAACCGTCGGTAAAGTCACCTACGGCGGCCCGGCATTGCTTGTCGGGATCATGACTAATTTCTATTAGTGCTGTTCTAATTCAGTGACGGGGATGTCGACAGGTGCCACCACTTGCACGTTCGATGGAATTGGCGGCGGAGCGGCCTGCTGGACGCTTGCTGGCTTTGGAGAGTTGTTGTTTGCCGGAACCGCAGATGTCGGCGCAACAGGAGCGCCCACTGGAGCACCTACGGGTGAGGCGCTGTCAGTTTCCGGAAGCTCATCCCTTTTCGGAACGACCTTGTGAACTTGTCTTGCTCTTGCCGGATGAGTGATGGCCGCGGGTTTACGAGCCACTGCCGGATCCGGATTGCTCTTCGAATCGGTTGGAAGCGATCCGACTTGATTTACAAGTTTTTTTGTCTCGATCTCGGAGCGTTCGATCTTTCCTTCGATCGTCTGCAGGCGGTTTTGCATTTCAGCCAAGTTGCGGGCCGCACGATTACGCTCTTCGGTTTCCTTTAAACGTTCTTCCGCGAGCTTAAGCTTTTCTTGTACCGATTGAGTATCACGAACGACTTTCTCACGCCAAGTCGGTTCGCCTTCGCCATCGCGTACGAGTGGAGTTTTATTTTTATCCGAATCGAGTTCAGGGGCGTCGGCCGATACGAACTGATTGGTCTTCATTGCTCGGATTGCGTCTTCAACCTCGCGGTTGAACCCGATCGTCACGATCACGCGTCGATTGATCTCTTGATTGTCTGGAATCGGGTCACCCTTCGAATCCCGGTTCGGAAGAAGAGGTCGAGAAGAACCGAAACCCTTCGCTGTCAACTTCGCCGGATCGAAGCCGTATTTTTCGAATTCGCGCACAACGGTCGATGCGCGGTTTGCGGATAATTCCCAATTAGAAGGATAGATTTTAGAGCTGATCGGTTCGTCGTCGGTGTGGCCTTCGACGGACACAGTGTCGGCTTTCACGTTCCGTTTGATCAAGTCGATGAGCTTCGCGAGCACGAAAGACGAATCTTTAGTGAGCTCCGCCGTACCTGATACGAAGTGCAGAGTACCCTGAAAACGAAGTTCAATTTCTGCGTCGCGTGCGATGAGCTGGATGTTTTTATCCAGTCCTGATTGCGAAATTACGTCTTTTACTTCGTCCTCTATTTTTTTGATTGTAGGGTTAACGCGTACTTGGCCACCAAAGTAGCGGGCAACGTCTTTACGGATGATTTCAAATTTTTTCTCATCGATCCGGCTGAACGAGTACATCAGAACGAAAAACCCGAACAAAAGCGTCATCATGTCCGCGTAAGAGACGAGCCAGTTCGACTCGTCGTGAACCATTGTCGATTCTTGCGCTTGGCCATGGCTTGATCCGCGCTTCTGTCTCTTTTTGAAAGACTGAACCGGAGTCTCGGTGGTTCCAGGTTTTTTCGGTGCGTTTGCCATACAAGTTTGTCCTAAGATTAGGCTGCCATTTTTCCGTTTTTACCGCCGCTCTCGATATTTCCGACCGATACGCGGTCTTTCGGATCGAGGAACGATTTCAAATATTCAGAGATCAAGAGCGGGTGGCGTTTTTCCTGGATCAAATGAATTCCTTCTTTGATCAAGTTGCGCATTACGTGATCTTGAGCCGCGACTTCGTGGATCTTTTCGGAGATCGGAATGAATACCAGGTTCGCGAAGGTCAAGCCGTAGAAAGTCGCTACGAGAGCGGTCGCCATCGCCGGACCGACGCGGTCTTGTGCGCCCGGCTCGCCGAGGGTTTGGAGAAGGGCGATCATACCGACCGTCGCACCCAAGAGACCGAATGCAGGCGGAAAACGCGAAATCGTGTGCCAAACTTTGACTTCGTCCATGTCGCGTTTCTTTTTGCCATCGATAGAGTTTTGAAGAATGTTGTCCAAATCATCCGCGTTAAAGCCGTATTCAACGAGCATCTGCATGCCTTCTTTGAAGAATGGGTGCGCGGTATCAGGGATTCCCTCCAATGCCGACTTAGGGTTGGTGCGGTAGACTTGTGCGGCGTTCACGATCACGTCGATCATGTCCGAATAGTCGTATTCGCCGCGACCCAAGAGTTTGCCTGCGACGATCTTTACCGCTCTAAACAAACGGCTAAAAGGAAAGCAGAGGAGAGCAACCGTGAGGGTACCGCCCAAGACAATTACGACCCCGTGAGGATCCATGAAAACTTTTGCGTTTTTCGATGTGCTTGAGATTACGAACGTGACAACACTGAGTCCGCTGATAATCCCGAGTAAGCCTGCTATATTCATATCTTTCTCCTTTAGGTCAAAAGTCCGTTAAATTTTTTAAGCCGCTTCTTCGCCGTCACCCGGTTCGTCATTAAAGATGATCGGGTTGTCCATCACCGAAGTGACTTCGTCCACGACTTGCGTGACCGGTTCTGGTTCACCAGGTTGATCGAAGTTGCGCCAATACTCGGCCACACTGAAGCGTTGTGCTTCGAACTCTGTTTCAAGTTTCGAGCAAATTTTGCGACGAGCTTCGGCACACTGAGAGATCGGTGGGAACTCCGTCATGTGATAAAGATCGTTTTGAATCATCAAGGCCTTCTTGGTCGGGAGCATTGCAAGGAATGCTTCGGTGAAGGTCGAGTCGTAACCCACAAGTGATTTTTGGATTTCGTCGGACTCGAGGCCTTCGATTACCTTGCGCACCATTTCGCCAGGATAGTAAGGCACGTCCTGGAACATCACACGCACGCGACGGAGTTTTTCCGCCTCGGACGGGTGTTGTCCCAGAAGAATTTGATAAAGTTCTTCTTCGCGCGCGGCTGGCAAGCTGCGCATGAAGTCCGCCGCCAAGATCGATCCATCAACGTGAACAGAGGGGTCAGCCTTGATGCGTTCAAGACGCATGAGGAGGGCGTCGACGCTCTCGCGAATTTCGGTTTCTGGCAGCTGTTTGATTTTGGTGATCTCAAGAAGCACCTCGTGCTGCTTGTGTTGTTCGAGACCTTGGAGTAATTCACCCATCTGAGGGCCTGAGCAGTAGATCGAAATCAACGCAATATTGTATGATTTTTCATGCGCCAAGAGATCGATGCGTTGAGAGGAGGTAAGTTGGAAGATAAACGAGAACGGATTTTCTGAGTCGCGGCCCGCCCGTTCGAGTACGAACGAGAGCGCAAAACGGTGGAACACATGTACCGCGTTATAAGTATCTTCGAGACTTGGATCGGTATCGCGCTCACGAAGGGCAGCGCCAATGCGAGTCCAGAGGCGTGCATCGACCTCCTTGAAGAGCTTCCGGGATTGATCCCATCCGAGCGACTCGAGAAAATTGACCGCATCTTGAATTTTACCTTGAGCGACGAATTCTTCGACTGCGCGGCAAACGATGCTTGGGTACTCGCGAACGATCTTGACGAGCTCGCCTTTCGCGAAGGCAAGTTTCATCTCTAAGGCGTCACGTTCGCGCTCCAGCTCTTCCTGAGACTTGATTGGGACTTCGGCTTCTTCCTCTTCTTTGTCGTCGGCAGCATCCTCGATTTTGACATCGGGACTGATAGCTTTTTTGGCCTCGTTCTCGGCGTCATCTTGATCTTTCTTGGCTTTCTCCTTGGCTTTCTCTCTACGGTGGTGCAGCCAGAGGGCTACCGCCGTGCAAACGAGGAGACTGACAATGATCCAGAACGCGATCATGCGAGCCGAGAGTTCAGGTAATTTTTCAGGTGTCTGGGCTTTATCCGTGGATGCAATTGTGCGAGCGGCTCGAACGACCGTGATGGTGTCACCGCTTTCTTCGTTCAAATGAAGTTTGGTTTTCAGAATTTCGCGAACGAGGTTGTCTCGATCCGCCGGAACAGATTCGGACAGGATGACTTGGATTTCGACTTTTTGCTTGAGTTCAAGCAAGATGTTATGAGCGTCGTTGTAGCCCATTGGGTCAGTAATGATGAGGCCTGGAAGGAATTTTTTTTCGACAGCATCATTGTATTCTTTTAGACGAGTCTCGTCGTTTCGGATGGTCGCGGAAATGACTAGCGTGTAGTCCTCCGGATTCATCAGGTTGTTGAGGCTGTCGCGAACTTTGTCTTGATAAAGATTTTCGAGAGTAGATGTTTCTTGGCGGAATTGAACCGTACTGTCTTGCGCGAAGCTGGCCATCATCGTGAACTGGGCGGTAATAGCCGCTAGAGCGACGAATAGAAGCGTCTTCCAAATTAATTTTTTCTTAATCATAACTGAGCCTCGCTGTTTTGTTCTTGTGTCAGGACGGTGCGAGCCACGGTCAAGCTCTGACGAAGTTGATCTTTGGCTTCTTTAGAGGAGTTCCGGGCTTCGCGCGATTTGACGAAAGTGTCGACCGCTTGGTGTGCGAGGCTCTGAAGCTCGCGGTAGATTTTAGCGGCAAGCAAGTTTTGAGCGAAGATCACTTTCTCTTTATTGAAGTTTTGTCTCTTAGCGATATCGCGGATTTCGTTCCGTTGTTTCGGAGTGCAGATACTGAGTAACGTCTTTTGAAACAAAATCGAGGACCCCTGTATTGCCTGAGTGATGATCTCAGACGATTCTGAGCGAATCACGCGGATCACGGCTTTCGGTTCCGACTTCATGATAATCTGAGTCGGACTTACGATTGCTGAAGTTTTAGTAAGTAGATTGGAGTCAACGCTCATCAAACGATTGATGACCGAGCGATCCGCATCGGTGAACTTGAATGGCTTCACCGGCGCCGGCGGCGGAGTGGCAGCTTTTTTAGTCGCTTCGACGATCATTTCTTTAAGCTCGACCGGAAGCTCGCGAGTCTTTTCTATGGTTTTTTGTTTTCGACCCCGTGCAAGCAAAGCTGCGAGAAGCAGTGATCCCATAATTATGTAAAGCGCGAATTTGGGGTCGCGTAAGAGACGGTTTGCACCGGTCTCAGGGGCCGGTGCGGCTTCAAGAGTGCTTACCACGAGCTGATCGCCGGCGTTTGCATTGATCCGGAGCTTTGAATTCAAAACTTCACCAACGATTTTCTCTTGCGGGGCGGAGAGCGCGTGCTCGAAAATGATTTTAATTTTGCGATTTTCAACGAGAGCGGAAAGCGGGCTTTCACTCGGGTGAGAGATGTGTGGATCCATGACTTCCGGAAGACCCGGAAGATGCTGAGTGGCTTTCAGTTCGCCGTAGGTTTGAAGTCTTTCAGGGTTTTGCGTGTAACCGATTTCGACGAGGACGGTGGCGGTTTGGTTATTTACCAAACCTTGCACTATTTCTTTTATCCAGGACTCATAACTTTGCTCAAATTGCTGGATATCGTTCGGGTCAATCGACACCGAAGAAAAATCCAACGCGTTAGCCTGCATCCGTGGGCTTACGATCGCTAAAAACATTCCTAGTAATACAATGAACTTTGAGGTTCTCATCCTGTCTGCGTTTCGGCGGACACGGTTCAGAACTTAATGACTTGTAGAGAGTTTAGGCAGTAAATCGCCTATCTTCGCGTTTACAAAAGGGGTTTTCAATTCCGCTGAGAGATTCGTCAACCTTTTGACGGCTGTCGTTTTTTGATTGGAATCCAATAGGTTTGCATTCAAGAGGTTTGATACGGTTTTCAAACCGGCTTCGAAGGTTTGCTGTTCGTCGCTCTGAAGGCTTTCCAAAGCATACTTCACAATCGACTTGGCGTTAATGGCGGGTTCATGCCCCAACATGATTAGTGCTTGTGATTTTTCGGCCGGTCGCAGCTTCGGATAAAGACGCAAAAGCTCCTTGAAACACTGATCACGGACCAAGGGAGATCGGATATCATCGGTCATTCGGATCCACTCGGTTGTGCTGACGTTATCAAGGGGGGATTGATATCCGGCGATAAAAGATTTGATCACTTTGTCGGAAGGGTGCAGATCTTGTTGTACAAGTTTGGTAACGGAGAGACGATTTAAAAAGGTGCCGGAAGCTTGATTTGAAACCCAAGACTCAAGCTGTTGATAAGTGGAGCTCTGTTTTTGAGGCAATGGTAAGCGGTAAAACTGCGTTAATAAGAGTGACGCTAGTGCGCGGTTTTTTGGTTCAATCCGTTCTAGAGTGTTATAAGTAATTTTTAAAACTTCATCCATGTCGTCGGTAGTCCAACTTGAAAATTGATTTTGAATGTAGAGGGCCCGAATGATTTCGGCAAGATCGTGATATTGCGTAGCCGGTTGATAGAGATTTTTAAAGGTGGACCAGTCTTTTGCGATGAACGCTTTACCAAGTGGGGTTAATAATGAACCCGATGCTTGAGTAGAGCGCTCTTGAAGGATGGCTTCGACGCTTTTTTGAGGTTGGCCGCCGTCAGTACGCCGTATCGGGGTTTGTGGGTGGTTATGGGTCCAAAGGATTGCGCCACCGGCGGTCATGACGAGGATCAAAACCAACAGCAGTTTTTTTTTGGAAGATGCCATAATTTCACAGTAGGGCTTTTACCATACTCTGTAAAGAGTCGGATAAATAGAACCGGTACGGCGATTGTCGTAAATATAGAGGGCGTTCATCTCTGGAGAGTAGGTGACCTCGTAAGGAACGATGCTCGAAGAAATGTCGCGCGTCACCATTTTCTTAGTATAAATATCAAATATGTATAATTGATTGCTGGATCCAGAGACCTGGTTAATGATTCCATAAATTAGACCGCGGCTGTTATCCAACACCGTTTTCGTTATGTTTGGGTTGTAATCGTTGGAATCCAGGGACGGATTCAGGACGTCGGCGATGTTCGTGCACGTCGGGCTGGTTGTTGCATTGCGAATCTGAATAAAATGACCAAGATTGGTGCCATCGTTCGACGCAGAGAGCACGAATAAAGAGTCAGAGGAGGAGTCGTAAACCCCGTCAAGAGGTGTGCCGTCAAATGCGCAATCGGTTACGCCTGGTGAAATTGATTTAAATGCGACTCGATTCGTGATCGTGGCATCAAGTCGGGTGGTTGTACCACTGTTCGGCGATACACTGCTGATCAAGATCGCACCCTGCCAGCCATTTTGATTGTTGGCGCTTGCACCGATGAGTTGAAACATATTCGAACCGTCAATGATCGTCTTGCGGACAATGTTATTGATGTTAGGGGCTAGAAACTCCGTGGGCGTACTTGAATACATCGGCTGAGGGCTGTAAGTCCAATGTTGAGCCGTAGAACTGGTGCCTGCGACGAAGAAGTAATTGGATTCGTTCGTACCATCCTTGTAGATCGAAGCGGTGTTGGTATAATAGGCGGTTGAAGTGCTGGACTGCAGGTACTTCGAAAAGGCGAGGTAGCCTGCTGGTACTGAGGAAGCGCCGCCCAAGTTAAGATAATTTTGTGTCGTGGTCGCAGTAGTGAAGTCATTTCGATAGCAGGTTTTTGAGCTCATGCCATAAACTAGGTTGGCACTGCCGCCTGTTGGGTATGGGTTGGTGACTGTTGATGCAACGACAAGCAATTTGCCATTGGCTTGGGGTTGTATGCCCATCCACACTGGCTGTGATTCAAAATTCGAAGCACAATTTAGATCCATGGAGTTTGTGGACGCACTGAGGCTGCCATCCGAATTGATTTCGCGCAAGCGTATTTTTAGACCGACAGCCGCACCAGCGTAGTCGGTGTAAGCAAAAAAACTTTTGCCAGAGTAGCTGACCGGAAATCCGAACTTAGAAGGTTGGGTGCCGGTGTAATAAGACGAGGTATTAAATTTGATCGGCGCCGATTTTGCGATAGTCGTATCGGTTTGTAAGCTCGGATCACTGTTGATGACATCGTTGTTCCAAATATAATAATTTGTCGCACCGTCGCTTGCTGAACTAATCGTTTCAGATCCGTTCACGATTGCAAGCCTAACGACGATTTTTCCGAGTGCTCCAGCGTTGTTTTCGCTAAAGTTATATTGACCGGTGCAATCGTTATTGAGTCCGTTCATATCGTTTTTAATGAGTAGGCTTAAAGACGCCGTCGGGGTGGTCAGAGAGCCAGCGTCGCGCAAGCAACCGTTCACGTACCAGCGGTAGTTTGGATAGGGCGATGTCGGGGTTGCTCCAAGTGTTGCGGTAAAAGTTACTCTTTCGCCTTTGAATACAGGAGCGACAATTGTGCGTACTGTACTTGGCGTTGTATCCGAGTAAGTTTTGGTAACCGTGAATCCACTGGTGGTATCATAGTTAAAAGTCGCTTTGTAACCATTGTTGGTGTAATCCGCGTACCCGATTGAGCCGCTTGGATTGAGATCCAGGCCCGATGGTGCCGCGTTTGAGGTTACGGGAGCATAGTTACAAAGAGCGCCGCAGCGGCCTTTGAAATCAGCAAATTGCTGATTTAGCGCCTGTGACGTGGCAGCGGGAGTCGGTGTCGGCGTGTAGTAACGAGTCACGTTGGATGCAATGATAGACGGCACTGAAGGTATCGAACCGCCGTTCACCAAGGTTATGCTGAGATTTTGAAGCATGCTCAAATTATTAGTGACATCAGCGGCAGAAATTTTGCATTGTTCGATTGTATTTGTAGATTTATTGTATCGGATCAAAATTTTGGTCGGCGTAGCGGCGTTACAATAGCTTGCTCGGATACCGTAAAGAGGCAAGACACGGTCGGCCGGATTTGTAATATCGGTAAAGAGCGGATTCAGCCACTCGAGCACGTTTTTTTCGCTCACGTATAAACCTAACCCGGAAGCGGAACGTTTGACCGGCGTAACCGTCGTGGCATTGTCGATACCGATGAACATGGCTTGGCCGATTTCTACGGGACGACTGATCGACAGTGCAAGAGGATAATAAAAAGGTTGCGACGAATACGCAAAAACTTGATTTTGCGTCATATTCGGCACCAAGAACATGGGTTTACCGATAACCTGAATGTTAAATGGCACGCTGAACGAATTACCGCCTGACGAAATTTTCGCGCGAGGTGGACTACCTGCGTCCGGATTGATGCCTAAACCAAGCGTTGGATCGCCTGGATCAGTGACGGTCAGGCTCGGCGAAGTGTAAGTACCGAGATCCGAATTTGAAGCAGTACCGCCCCAATACATATCTTGTATGATGTAGTTGCCTGATAGATAAGGGGTTCCTGCAGGTGATGGAGTGACAAAAGGAGGCAAGGAGATGGCGGGATTGAATCCGGTCACTTCGCCGCTTAGTTGTACTCGCGCGAGATCCGTATCTTTGATGCGGACACGATAATATGCAGCCGTACCCGATTGAAACTGCACTGTTGCCCCGTTGAGCGGCGTTTCGACGTTGCTTGAGTTAACCAGAAATACTGTCGGTGTATTGTTTTTAACGTTGATTTTGGCCCAAATCCAAATCGTGTTCTTTAATGATGGCACCACGAACTGAGAAGGGAATCCAGGATCGGATGCAGCTGCGTAAGTCTGGTCGGTGATGGTAATTGGGATTAAGAATCCACCTAAGTTGGAGAGCAAATTGGCCTCAGCATCGGTTGGTGTCCAGCTAAATGATACCGTAACTGTGCCGTTGGAAGTGACCGGGGTGACGTTCCAAGACATCGTCGAGAATGTCGTGACGTTCATGGAACGGCCTTGATGCGGACCATCTACGATGAGCACCTGCGTAGGTCGAGTTGCGCTTAAACTTTTCAATTGCAATGTTTTATTATTGTCTTTGCCGTATATGTTGATGGTTGTGGTGACGCCTTCAACCAAGTTGGTCGATGTCGAAGAAGATAATGTATCTCCATTGGCGACGGATAAACTGCATGGAAAACCCGTTTGCGCTGACGGACAAGTGGGTTGCACGCCGCTCGATCCTGAATACACGGTGGTCCAACCAGCCGCTCCTCCCGAAGAGTTGTACGGCATGGTGATGGTCGAACCGTTTAGCGTGCTGGTAAAGAACGGAGCAATATTGTTCTCAATGCTTTCCATGTCGATGTAAAAAGTTGACTGCGGACCGTTGGCAACGCTCAAATTATCACTCGGAATGCCAGTGGTGCTCAGACCACTTGGGTGCCGTCCGCCGACACCCATCACTCCTGTCGATGCGCCGAAGTTATCTTGCGCGGTAAATGCGTAAGAAAACCTTTTGCCATCGTCAGCCCCGCTGGAAGCGGGAACCCAGCTAAACTGGCATTGATGATAAGTTTTGAGAGAGTTGTAATCCAAGGTTGCTATCGCTGGGTAGCTTGGAGGCGCACTTGTGCATCCGGCCCGGCCCACGCCGCTAAACACGGGCGGTGTGGTTGGAACAGAAGCCGACGGTGCACCCAATACAAACGTGTGGATGTCAAATGGATCAAGTTCGAGCATTGTAGTGTTGGCCACGTCTGAAGTCATGAATGGAAAAGTTGCGGTAGCGTGATTTTTTGAAAAAACTTGAATTCGGGTCGAATCGCCTGGAACGGGTCTAAAAAACACGTCGCTCGTTGATGGATCAGGAGTTGGTGTCGCGATCGAAAGATAAAGCGGAGTACTGGGACCGCCATTGTCCCAGTCAACATATTGAGTCAGCACGTTTGGATTGGTCGGTGTGCCAGGCGCAGGTGTGGGACCGAGGTTAACTGCATCAGACGGAACCCAGGTGCCATACCCCTGGTACTCTGGGTATCCAGTGCTTGAGTTATACACGAAAGTATCGAGTGGGTTAAGTTCCCACATCAGAGTGTTGTTTGAGTTTGGATCACTTGATGTGTCGACTTGATATAAACTTGGAAATAACTTGAAAGTCGTATCGACCAGCGCCACTCCTGTAAATCCAAGCGCGGCTGGGTCCATGATGTATTTTACCGTGCCGATTGAATTTGAGTCAGACCACAGGCTTTGGTTAATGGTGTAACCCGTACAACGAGACGCGATAGCCACGTATTTGATGTCAGGGTTGAAATCAAGCGATGATCGTGAAAAACAATTCGGATCGAGGGATACCGTGTAATTTGAAGTTGTATTCAGATTCTCGATGATGATGACTGAATTATAGGTTTTCCCAGAAACAGTTAACGGTTTAAAGTGATTGCGATAACAAAAGTTCCCGCCCCCCGTTGTTGGTGGGATTGGGTTTGTTGCGGACACAAGTCGTAACCGTGCCGTATCCGTCGCATCCGAAGATCGCGAGTATAGGATGATCGGTTCCGAGTTTGATATCGTAGGTGGTGGGGTTGGTGCCGGACCGCTAACATCGGCTAAATCGCGAGTCGTACAGTTATCCGAGTAAGGCAACCATTTTAAAATCTCTGGATCGGTAATTGAGCGCGTACCCATGAGTTTGAGTTCGGCTTCCATTCGCCCCATCAATGCACCACTATAATAGGGATACATCATCAGCGTTTTGTTTTCATCGAGTACGTTGAAATACCCCGCGTTCGGGCTTTGACTCAACTGATGGATGATTTGTGTTAACCCTGCGGTGCCGCTTAAGCATGGTTGCATGTCTTTACGTTTTGCAACAATGGCGATGGGCGCGTTTAGCTTGACGATATCCAGGGTTTCGCCGTTATTGGCGTAGCGGTTGCCGTTTAATGTAAAGTTATTCAGCAAATTACGGATATATCCAGCAGGATCAAGTGCGGATTTGCCCGTTAAGCCTTGGTCTTTAGGCCGCCATTTCATCCTGATGCGGTGATAAACAAGCTTTTTAACCTTGGTCACACCCGCATCAACGACTTTATAATAAACCGGGATGGGTTGCATCTCGATGGGTGGACTTGGATCCCACGCGCAAAGATCCGGATCGACAGCCGCGAGCGGACCAACAGCATTGTAAGTTTGGTAGCTCAGTATATCGGTGTTTGGATTGGTGAACCTGCAGTATTCAAACAGTCCTTGAGTCGAGAAAGTGCTGGTCGCTATGTCAGTCGAGAACTTGAAAAAAATTCGATCAGTCGGTTCGCCAGGCCGCAATCCGACGTTGTCAAAATCAATAGCGTCGATTTCGAACGTCCAACCTCCGGTTTGAGCTGCCTGTAGCGGTGAAGATGGTTTACGTTGATCCCAGTTTTCAGTCGCGCTGTAGTTGTTGTCAGCTAAATTGCAGGTTGAATCGTACTCTCGAGGTTCCTTGTAGGTTGAGGCGTCGTAAGGTTTCATTGAATGACCGAGCAGCTGGATGTTGCCGGCGCCACCGTCTATTGCAGCGCTGGTGATAGGGTCAAAAGTAACGTAGGTACCGTTTAGGTTATGAGGTTGAGTGATATAATCACTCAAAGGAATAGCTGACCCCTGCATAAAAGCAGTTCGATTCGACGCTCCGGTCAAGTTGTTGTCAAATCCGATATCAGTGATGGAGGCGACCGTTTGACCTGGATCGGCCCTGAAAAAAATATCGCTTAAATATGCATCAAAACGAGAGTATGTTCTGTTGCCGACTCCGTCGACATCGATTTGATCAAGTGACGCGGTAGTTGGTCCAGGAGTCGGAGAACTGAAGTTAACGATGCGTGGGGGGACTGGTAAAAACTGTACGGTTCGGGATAACGTCCGTTGAGTGGAGAGGCCATTTTGAGGTCGATCATAGACTATCGCATCGTAGTTAAACATCAGATCCGATTTTTGTTCGGCAGCGACTTTCACGGCGTTATCGATGGTGATCTGGTAAAGCGCAAGTCCGCACGAACGGTGAATGATACCATTTGCATCGGTACAAGTCGGTAAGGTGGTGCCAAGTGCTTTTTTGGGGTTTGCCAGAGTATACGGCGCTAAGGGCGGCCAAATATTATCATTGTTGGCCTTGACCTCGGTAAAACTATCGATTTGAGTGACTGCGTAGCTAAATTGGTCCGGAGCTGCGTTCGGGTCTTCATCCAAATCAGGGTCAATAACCTTAAACACGCAACTCCACGGACCATCCGATCTTGAATGAATCGGTTGATACGTAACGCTGTTGCCGCTACCATCATTATAAGTTGCGTTTGAATCAGTTTCGCAGTGAGAGGCGTGTTGCCGCCATCCCGTCGGTGATTCAGGTTCGCTACCTGCAAGAGCATTATCTAGTGAGGTGTCGTTGATTTTATTGTTGTTGACCAATATTTTCGGCTGTCGGTTGACGTCAACGTATTTAAAAGCCCATCGGTAAGGGATGCGGACCATTCCGTCCGAGATCAGGTAGTAAACGTTTCTAAAAGCAGTATCACCATCAACGTTGTAATATTGAAGGTCCAGGGCTTCGTTGTAAGCGATCTTATTTGAGTTGTAGACATCGGTGCCTTCTGGGGTGCTGAGATTGGTGATGACCTGATACTCGGGAGTGGGTTCGGGGATAACCGTGGAGTTCGCAAGTACTGAAGGTAAGGTCCTGGGCAGGTACTGCACGATGAAGTTTTTGTCTATAAAATCGTCGTCGATATCAAATGCCTGCACTGACAACGAAATACTTTTGCCTTCGAGCACAAAAATGTTGGTTGATGGGTTGATCGAGGCCGACCCTGGCATCAAACGGGAGGCATTGTTACTGTGATTAAACGGGTTAAAAGGAGCCGCGGATCCGTTTACCGTAAACGCGGACGCGTATTGATAATTTACCGTTGAATTTTCGGGCGTATCGCTTGCTTGTAGACCGGATGGCGTGATAGGTGTCCAGCCATAATCAATACCGTAGTCTTTAATGGCGGTTAAAAAAGGGATGTTGAATGCAAGTCCATTCATGAAGTAGTTCATGATGCGGTCGTATCGTACGGAGTTGAGCGAAAGTTGTTCCGACTCGCCAATTAGTTGATCGACTCTGGATTGAATCAAGCTTTTGATGCCGCCGAATTTTTTTGCGTCGTAATCAGTCAGGAGATTCCCTGGATAGTATTTAATAAGCTCATAAGCTAGGCTTGAAGCGATGCCCGGTTTGACGTAGCTGTCGCTGTCGTACACGATATCCACGATTTGAGAGCCTAAATCCGGCATATTGACAGCGATGAGCAACGGTCGCTGATCTTGGATCGCTTTAGGTAGCACGATGTTGTGTTGGTGAGTGCCATTGACATCAGTACGTATGATGTCGGTCAAATCAAGCAAGAGATTGGAAGTTGTGAAATTGGGAGAAGCGCTCTTTAAAGAAATCTGTGCCGTTTCCAACTGTCCAAGGTCGGCGATGTCGGTAAGATCGATGGTAAGCTTGCTGCCGGTTTGAAGCAAGATTCCACCGTTTTGAGGTGCTGATCCCTGTCCCCCGGTACAAGCTGAGATCCAGAGTGCAAAACCGCAAACGGTAAGAGCAAGCCTTGATCTAATGAGATATCCCCCCATAAAAGTCGTTCAAACTAATAAAATAGTTTGAATCCGCCTCCATAGACGACGGACGACCCGTCGATCGCTTGATGGATGTCGTTGGTTGGCATCAATAAATCCATTTTTCCGTCGCCGTTTAGATCCCCACCCGTGCTGTAAAAACTAAAGAACGAACCCACAGAAACATCTGACGTATGCGGCTTGAGCAACAACGGCGTGTAAAAGAAATAAGTGTTTGGACCAGAAACGGTCGAGATGATGCTGCTGTTGTAACTGGCGTTGCCGACAAAAAGTCCAGGAAGTGTCGGCATATCGCCGGATGCGGGCGTTTTATGACCAAAAAGAACATAGCCCAATCCGGTATACTTGTAGCTCAATGCCGTGATGTTTGGATCGTTTCCGAACGAAGTTGCGATCACAAGATCAGACGTCCTCTCCAGATCGGCGTTGATATTGCCCGGGTTGCTGATCACGGTCGTGCTCGCGATGTTGCGCTTTGGACGTTGACTTATAAGCGCACTCCCAAAATATTGGCTTGAGTTGATTCCTGGTATGTAGATCATTTGCGGTAAAAGCTCTTTTGTTGTTGCGGAAGCTGGACCGACCGGGTTGACGGAGTTCGGGTTCAATGTCTGGTTGAGATTCAGTACCGTACAGTTGTTCGGGTTTGAGGCAAACGCTGAGCTCGATGCGTATTTAGCAACGTTATGGTATTGATAAACGTAGTTCCACCAAGTGTCACGTGTGTTATCGAGCTGGCAAAGTGGTCCATAATAAACATAAGCCTGTCCGCGCACCGACATGACGACGATATCATCAGCGCCGTCTCCGTTAAAATCACCGGATGATAAGTTGACGCCAAACGAACGATCGCCATCTAATGGCTGCAAATTATAGCTGTCGAGTTCAGGTAGCGTCGCGGGCTGGCTGCTGTTGGCCGGGACCGGATAGAGCGTAAAAATGGAGCGGTTTTGGATTGGGTTTAAGGTCGCACCCTGGACACCCAGCGCGCGGTCGGTCAGGTAATCCTGCGGTTGCGGAGCAACGATCCCGGCGCCTTTAGCACCGTAAAAAATCATGACGGAGCCTTTTCTAGCAGGGTCTGCCGTGCTTGCGCCCATGATGGTGCCGCCACCATATTGAGTCGCGGCCATGGTCGAGTAATCGGGATGGCTAAATGCTGCCGCCCCAACCACCAAGTCATCAATGCCGTCATGGTTGACGTCAGCCACGGTCATCGTGTAGCCAAAACTTGAGTCGAACTTTGTAAACATATCACCAGCAACCGGATCATCAAAAAACACAGGCGCCAGCAAGAACTGTCCTTTACATGCGCCCGAACTCGGGTCGCAGGCGGTTTTTGACGTGTCGATCTCGTACTGACCGGTTGAGGTATTAAAGTTCAAGCTACGGTAGGTGTTGCGCCAGTGGTTTGAAGTGGATGTACCTGTAACATCGTAAGTACAGTTGGCGTAAAAATCATCACAAACAGCTGCTGGACTTTCAAAATCAGTCGGCAATCCAGAACTGGTTGGAGTCTGAATTCCATTGGGCCCGCCGTAGAATATGAAAACAACGGTTTGACCTGCCGCCGGACCGGGATTCATCGCAGTCATGGGCGGAGTTACGGAACCGCAGTTGGGCGCAAATTGAGGCTGGGCTGCAGTTGCAGCAGTACACGTCCAGGTCCCGTTGTAGCGAGTGATTGTTACCTTGCTATTGATGACGATGTCCTCATACCCATCCCCGTTGAAATCACCATGGGTGAAGTTATAGGCGGATGAATTGAGGGGTGATCCCAGCGACAACTTCGTGCTGTACGAGGCTTGGAGAAGGGAGCCTGGGTATATATTTAGGGAACTCTGGGTAATGATCTGAGGAACATGGTTGGTTGAAGGGCCCAAAAGGGGTTGTCCGTTCACCAAACCCGAATCTCCGCCAAAAAAGAGATATATTCTTGCATTGCTTCCGAACACTACAACTTCGCCTTTGCCGTCGTGATCAATGTCGCCCGCCGGCATCGCGCTTAGAGCCCAGTCGCCGACGACCGTGCTTGGTTTCGAGATGTATTGAGGTAGTCTCACCAGGGCATTGCCGACAAAAGCCGTTGTAGTCGACGCTGCGGCTTCGCAGTCAGACGCGCTGAGCGAAGCGCCCAATTGAGTTTTAAACAAGGAAATTTTACTTCTGCAAACGCTCGTCGTGATCGGCCCAACGACGGATCCGAAGTAAATGATAACGTCGTAGTAGGTCCCACCGTTCGATGTGATGCGTTTAACTGGAACCCAAATATCATCGTATCCATCTCCGTTGATATCGCCTATGATTTTTGAGTACTGCATATTTAGCATATTGGGCGCACTACTGTCTTCGGAGAGAGAACCTGTGGGTGTGGTGTTCACGACATTGGTACCGCTCGCATTGTAGTTATTGATGATGCCCGAGCCTGAAGCGTAGCCTGGCGCGCCAACCCAAAGATCACGTCGGGACGATTCGTCGATGAATTTCCAATTGATTGCAGCAACTGCCGTACCGGCAAGAGAGTTTGCGCTGAATCCGTTCATGTAGTTGGTGTCGGCGATCAAACCATTGCCACCCGCGGCGGCGAAAGCGATCAAACCTTTGCCTTGGCTGCTGTTATCAAGCTTAAACCCAAATACTCCGTCAATGACGTTATCCGAGTTCATATCGACAAAGGTCATTGATGAGGGTGGTGTTGTGTAACTTTTACGTTGAACAAAACAATTTGAGCCATATAACGCTGTTCGATCGATGTTTTGATAGTCAAAGGCAAACCCGCTTGACCCGTTGGCTGGGCTAACGTCATTGAGATAGCTTAAGCGTTGGTAAAAACCAGTATCCGGGAGCTGAAATTGAGGATACTCGGTTACGATCCAATTGTTTGCGCCAGAGATGTTGGTGACGGCGGATTTGGTGTAGTAGGTTCCGTACGGCACTTGAGTAGAATTGCCGGGGAGGGTAGTGTAATAGCCGCTCAAGTCACCACTGATGTTGGTATTGACTCGGTTCACGTTGCAGCCACCCGCGGTTCCATACACATCAATGCCACCCGCGTTTTTTGAATAACTGAAATCAGCGGCGAAGTTTCCAAAATAGGTGTAAATAAAATTATTGCTGCTACTGGCATCGTCGGTGCCGATCACGACATCTGCGTACCCGTCACGATTGATGTCGAGGCTGACGGGCGCTTCGGGTTGAGGAGAATTAAATCCGCTCGAGACGTTGAACGTATATTGTTCCCGTATCGGTGATCGCGCAAGTCTCGCATCATAACTAGGACAAGCGGTTGTGCTGAAGATCGGGTTGCTGCCGGTGGCGTCGCTGTAACGCTCGCAAGCCGAGCTAGAACTACCATAAGTGTTATAGCTGCGGATACCGATTTCCCAGAGCGAGGTCCCACGAATGTTGTCGTGGACGTTGCCTTGAGCAAAGGGCACCAGGTTTTGAGCAGCATCGCGACTGAATGAGCTTGCGCTGACTGCCGCGCCCAATTGATACAACGCTACGGCATTTTGCTCTTTGGGTCCGGCAATACCGAGAGTGGCGCCAAACCCCTTCACTGGAGTATCGCTCGAGCTCAAAATCGGGTAGATGATCGAAAAATTGTTACGACCCGCTAAACAAGAGACATGCTTGAAAAGACCGTTCCCGTTCGCGCCGGTCGGCGCTCCGCGGTTACCACAGTTGTAAAAAGAGTCAACGGGGCTAACCGTCCAATCGGGCGTACCGTTATACTTAATGTACTGGCTGCCATTTTGCAAATCTCGTCGGCTAAAAGACAGTAATCGTTCCATCTCTGATCCGCTTGGAAGCGGATTTGTGGTCACCATGTTTGGAAACTTGCTCAATCCATCCTTAAGGCTCAAATCGTAATTTCTGTGCGGGTGACGGCCTTTGTACAAAAATACGATTCCGGTGGACAGTTTTAGGGCATTGTTGCTTGGTATCGGGTGCGAAATCTTATTTGTCCACGGATTAGTGCCGCCGGTTTGTGGCGCCCAAGCTCCGTTCCATGGTGCGGTTACTTTAGGGCTCACCACGGGGTACTCGTCATCGGCAAAACCACTTGGTCCTTGTTTGATGATCGGATCAACTCCATCCGACCCAGATAAGTTCCATGCAGGTGTGCTGACTTTACCAGCATTACCAATGGTGGCGTAACTAAAGCCAGGCGCACCCACCAAAAAGTCATTGCCATTGGCTAAGATCACGTCTTGCGTACCGTTTTGTTGGACAGGTACGGGCATGGCTCCATCCACATCGCCGCCGCCCGCCACCGACCAGCCAAACTGCATGCCTGCTTGAGGGATAGGCGCGTACACCTTGATGTACGGAGTGATGATACTTGATGCGTTGTTGGGGTATTTGCCCACGTTGATGTTTTGTAAACCGTTTGGTCCACCCCAAAAAACATAGGCACAGCCCACATTTATAAAGCGCGCGCCATTGACCATATCATCAAGCGAGGGTCCGTTGATGTAACCGCCGTCCCAATCGCAGTTTGGGTCTCCGATGGCGATATCGCCGTATCCATCGGCATTGAAATCGCGTATGTAAGCGACGCTGAACCCAAATTTGCTGTAATTGTCGCTGTGGCCGTTATATTGATTTGAAAACGCAGGGTCAAGCTTGAGTGTCGATTTGACTTCTGCAAGCTTTACTGGAGCGCAAACTTCGTTGGTAATGGTGCCTGAGCAGGTAGGCGCATTGACCGCAAGGCTGCTTGAATCAAGAGGCTGGGGGAACTTTTGAGGATGGCCATAAAAAATGTACGCCGATGCAGCGGATGATTCGAGATAAGGAGGAGCTTGACCGACAGTGGGCGAACCGATGATGAGGTCATCGCAACTATAAAACTTGTTTGAACCCGAATCAAAGTGGACGTCTTTGTTGATGTTGCCTGCGGACAATGATGCGCCAAAATGCGCGTAACTCGGCAAATCTCGGAACGAGAGGTATTGGACGTCGTTGGACACGATATTGCCGCCAGCATCTTGGGCATAACCGTAATAGATTTTAACGATACCTGTCTCGTTATTTTTGCTAAAATAAGGCGCTTGCGCGTAGACGACGTTAGGAAACCCAACGGCGAGATCCGGCTTGCCGTCGCAATTAAAATCTCCGATCGTCATGGCTTGCCCGGTATAGCTTGGATGCAGCTCGATTGATTTCAACGGAGCCTTCTCGTAATCGGCGGATTCGTACTTAAGGACCGGTTTTTGGTAAGCGGTTTGACTGCCATCGTAGCGGATAATGGCTTTACTAGCAGGTATCGTTGAGTTGCAGGTGTATTCGATCTCGAGGTTCTCGACCAGCCGATCGTTTGGACTATTGCTTGAGACCTGCGGTTCGATCCGGAGCGTGCCTGGACCGTTCATCGTATCCGAAACCGGTGTTCGGACACCGTTGATGGCTTGGAAGGCGCGGATGCTCATATTGCTCAATTGACAGCTGCCCGTTGTGCTGCCGCCATCAATGCACCGTAAAAATAAATACGAGCTGCTTGCATCGGAGCCCACCCCCGCCTGAGTCAAAAGACAGTTTGGCGGGTTGAACGTCGATGGGATCAACATGCTCGCCCCGTTGCCTTTGATATCGTCCGAAAATGTCGAATCAAGATAGCGCGCGACGACTTTGAAGTTATAAACTTGCCCTGTTTGCAAACTTGCTGCCGAGCAATCCCCGCCACTTCCGATGCGGGCTCTGCTGCCAAACACGCTGCAAAGTGGCGTATCTAAATATCCGCCACCCGAGCCGCCGACCTGCGTGAGCTTCCAATCGGCGAGATCGCCGGGTATGGATGATAGTTTTGCGTAAATATCGAATTGAATCATTGATGTAGTCGGTGAGTTCCAATTTAGGACGATGACCGGACTTTGGCCCGTTGTATCCAGGGTTGAAGTGACTAACCCATTAAACTTAGGCCAAGTGGTGACTGTTTTGTTGGTGCCCAAACCCGTGACATCGTTGCCCGAAACGCAACCTACGGCAAAAGTGTAATTGCGGTCGCTCTCGATGGTCGGTGCGGTCAAGCGGGCGGGCGGAACGGTCGCGTTCCCGACGGCGTCGCTTGCGCTTGATGACAATCTGAAAATTTTGTAGGAGTTACAACCGCCGCTTTGGAGCCAAGTGACCTCGATAGTTTCTGGGCCTAAGACATTGATGTCTTTTATCCCCGAAAACGACTTCTCGATGCTGCCTCCGGTTACGCCGGCGCTGCAAGATGATAAGATTGCCATCGTCAAAGGCACCGCAATAATGCGGATTGACCACTGCTGCATAAGTAATACTCCATTACGGAAGTACATAAAATGCCCCTCCATTCAAGATGCGGTCACTGGTTAGCGCGTCCAATGAGTCACGTCCCGGGACGCCGATTAAGAACGACCCTAGGTTTTCGTTGAGTGAACCAAAATTTAATCTGGAGTAAGGACCAAGGTAAATACGCTCGTAGGCGCCATCACGGATAGAATTAGTCGATTGCGGCAGATAGAGTAGAGTTGGGTAACAAGTACTGCTGATCGCGTTGCCGGTTGGACTGGTATAGCAAAGCGCATTTCGTACCGGATTGATCGAGGTGGTTAAGGAGGCGTCAACGTGTGACTGAAGGCCGGTTGTGTTACCAAACAAAATTAAGACAGCACCCTGTGATATCCTTTGCGTATTGATGTCCGTGCGGGTCAATCGGGTCATCCCGATGCCCACGTCGCCGTAGCCGTCGCCGTTTAGGTCCCCAAGGTCCGCGATTTCGGTTCCAAATCCAACGCTACTGCCACTTAGTCCCGCCATCATATTGGATGCGCTGTAATCAATGGTGCGGCCTCCATCGGCGGTATCCGTAACGGGTTGGATGTTTTTATACAAACCGTCAATCGGCAATATGGGGTAGGAGTAAATCCGCATCAAGCTTTGATCGGAGACGATCAGATGGCCAAGGGTTTGCGATCCCGAACCCATGATGTTTTTTACCACAGCCATGCTGTAACCCATCGTTGGGGATGTCGCCGAGGCCGCCGGTATGACAAGTTTGCTATCTCCCATGCCGACCAGACCGGATAGATCGCCTGGAGCCTGCAAACACTTTGGTTTATATACATAAATAATAGCCGTACCCGACGAAGATCCGGCCTGGACCGCGAGTCCGCTTACCGGGACGTTGTTACCGTTTACCACGCAGTTACCAAGTGGCACGGAGGTGATCGTGTCACCATAACTGGAGATCGGTGCTAAGAGTGAGCCTTCGGTCAACATTTGAATTTTGCAATTATTGCCGTCGCTGACGCTGCAGGGGGCGCCGAAGGTGGAGGGTGTCGCCGTGTTTTCAATTGAGTAGTCGCTAATAAATTGATCGGTGAGAGGATAACCGCCATTACTATCTGGCTGTGTTTGCAATCCGTTGTCGATGCCCCCGTAAAAAACCATGACCCGACTTTTGGTTTGACTCGGGGTAGGGGCACCAAAACAATAATTTAAAGGGCAGCCTTTTAATTTGCTCGTGTCAGCGACGTTGGTAACAGTCATGGTCATTGCAAAATCTTCGTGCCCATCACCGTTAAAATCACCGTGTGCAAAAGAGGCTAATGATTTTTCAGTTGAATCGATATCGCCGTTGATCTCTGCATTTGGATATGTAGAGTCCGAAAAATCGAGATAATATATCGTATCTCCAAAGGTCGGATCGGTGCGCTTGGCTTGAGCTGACAGCCGACGTGGAGTACCGCCCAGTCCGAAAGTGGATGGAGCGCCTTGGATCAAGCCAGAGATACCCGCAAAGTAAATGTATGAATCGTTCTTGCCCGTGATCAAATACGCCGGAAATTGACCGTTAGTAATTTTACCAAGCGGGATGAAACGTTTACCCGCGCTCGCATCGCCCGGGACCTCGATATCTTGGTAAGACCCAGCTGAGACACTTACTCCGACTTTATCGGTTTTACCAAACAGGATGCGCGTTTTGTTTTTTGAACCGCTGTTGATCCTGACTGCAACATCATCAACACCATCGAAATTCAGGTCTCCGATCGAGGTCACAAGTTGGAATTTAATGTCGGATTCTTGGCTGTATGATTTCTCAATGAGATGCCAACTTGATGGATTTGGACCCGTCTCAGTGGTCTGGTATGTACGGTAGGTCCCACCGTGCGAGAAGTAGGTCATCGCAGCGCCGTTATCATAGACTTTTACGGTGTTTGACCCTTGTGTGATGCGGGCGATGTGTCCGGGAGCCCCGACGACGATATCGCTGTTGGTGTTGTAAGTCGTCCCGCTGATGTTCGCAGAGAGAGGACCTGCGGCGATGCCACCTAAGCCAAAGTTGACGTTGTTGCCTAATGTTGCGTCGTAATCGATTGAAGAGGTTAACGTGTTTGAAAATCCATCAGCATATCGGCAAATCTGATCGGTAGGGCAAGATCCATCTGACTGTCGTGGTGTGGCGCTATTAAGTACGACAATCGGATTAGAGCTAAAATTCGAGTTTTGCATATACAACTGCACTGAACCGACTGAGTTGTAGCTGATGCCACCGCTGACCGTGATGTTACGGTATGGAGCCGCGATCGCGATAATCGAGTCTTTAGGCTGTACCGGATCCGGCGAATTATTGCCTGGAAACGCCGCAATCACCGAACCAAATGACCCTGAGGATGTGGTTGGATGAGTCAATATCTGGATATCGCAGTATTCAGCACCGCTGCCTAAGAGTTTGCAAGGGTTGTCGCTTTCGACACAAAGGGAAGTGGATGGTGTCGTGTTATAAGTACAATCCCGACTTTGATCCGAGCTACCGTTACTGCGGGTTTGCTGAAACATTTTGGCGACAAGGGTGTTGCGGCCATTACCCCAAGTGTCTCGAGATACAAAGGCAGATGGATTTGATGGAACATAGTAAACAAAGGAAGCGCCGACGCCAGGTGCACCCACCGCCACGGCGCCTGGATAACCCAGTTTCATGGATAGCTGACTGCAGTTTGGATTTCCATCGTCGCATCCTGACTGCTGGAATTGGTTCGGTTGATACCGCAAAGGATTTTTGATTGGCGCCATGGCTGCGCCAAAACTTCCATTATACGTTGTACTTGTTGAAGACGTGGTTTTTGTAGGTGCATTGATCGCGAACGAGCAGTTCCAAAAAAGATTTTTATTCGGGTCATCCGTCCAAGCCGCAACGGGCGTGATGCTAAAGTCCGTTTCAGGACGACAAGCATGAACGCGATTATAGGTTGGGTTACCGACCAATAGAATATCGCGGACTCGCTTCGTACCTTGGGTCAAATTGGAAGGATTGACGTCGTAATAAGCATTATAAAGCGGAGCTACGCTTGCTCCAGAGCTGGTCCAACCCGGTTGTGGAGTCGGTTTGGGCGCGAAGTTGGCCGGTGTTTTCGGAATGTATGGAAACCCAGCATAAGGGCCGCTAGGGTAATTTATGGATTCGGCAGGATAGCTCACAGGAGGGATCAAACCGAACTCGCTGCCTCTAAACACCAAAATCCCGCTACCGGCGATACTGGCAACTAAATCTAAATAACCGTCACCGTTAAAATCGCCAGCGGAAAGCGCAGAAGCGATTGTCGCTGTATAACCTGTACCGGTGGTATACATCGCGGTTTCGCAGACATTGGTGCTTGGATCACAGCTCGTGGATGGGTTGACGGTGAATGAAGTTGGATTGGTAAAGTTTAATCCCCCGTTTGGACCACTGATGTCGCGCTTTCCATATAACACGAACATTGGGCCATAGCCGGATCCAATCACCAGGTCGTCGCATTGGTAATTAGCGTTTTCTGATGCGCCACCATATTGGTTGGTGAGCTGGTTGTCTTTATTGAAGTTTCCAACATAGAGTCTCGTACCGAGGCGCAGGTTCCTGCCGTTATTGCCGGCATACTGAGTAATATCGAAGTTGATGACTTGTGATCGGCTAGTGGTGGTTGGAGTACCGCTGTTCACATCGTAGTAAATCACGACTTTACCCTGCTTAGCTGGGAGGTTGTCGTTAGCCATGAGCGATGCATCCGGGATTCCGACCGCGATATCGTATTTTCCATCGCAGTTAAAATCACCCATCGCGACGGATTGTCCTGCAGATTGGGAGCCGAATCCACCTTGTTGTTTTTCAGGGTAGTATCCGATCGGTGATGCTGGGTCTTCATTCGCGTTGAAAGACCGGATATATATCCAAGGCCTTGAGGCTTCGTCGGTAGGTAACGTGCCATTTGGGCCAACCACAATTTCTTTACGATCCTGCGCGTGCGCCGCCCCTTGAAGGTCCGTTACGACTGAAAAAAACTTGTACCGTCCTTGTAGGATCGAGCTTGTCGCGGTGATTTTGCCCGTGCCGGTGCGTTTACCGATGAATGAAGCTAATCCACTGGCCGAGTCGACTTGGTAAATCGACGTTTCAACAGGACCGGAGGTATCCTCAGTGGTATCACCAGGCACATCAACGTAAAAAGTTGGTTTACTGACCAGTGTTGCTTTAGGTGCGTAAACTCGAAGGTTCGCGATCGAAAAATCAGATTGGGTACGGACACATTTTTGGTTTTGACTGATTTTGCTATCGCCGAAAGTACCGCTTGCGCCCGTCATCCACGCGGCTCCCGATAACGTCGAACCGATTTCAGTCGAGAACATGGTTCCATCCGGACCGTCGTTGTTACCGTCGCTATAAGCGGCGACGACGATCGCGCAGTATTCATGACCCTCTAAAAGTCCGGTGACAGTGGCGGAGCTCATTCCGACAACGCTTGCAGTAGACGACACAAATGAGTTGTAATTCACTAAACCGGTCGGCAAACGCTCCGCTACGTAGACTTTGTAAGTAACCGCTGGTTTTCCGTCCCAGACCACGCGAAGTGCGGTTTTGCCGATAGCGACCGCATTGCCGCTATTCTTGAAATTGAAATGCTCGAGAAGTTGGACGGGATTGTACGCAGTACGATCGCCGACCTCTTGCCCGGTGCTCGGGTCGACCGCAGTTACCGAGTAGAGGTAAGTACGGGTCGGATCGAGAGGGATCGGTTGGAAAATGATCGACGTAAATCCTGGTTGATAGACAGCTTCGTTTTTGTCCGAAACATACACCTTGTATTTATTGGAACCCGGGTAAGCATTCCAGTTGAGCTGAATGCTTTGAGGCGAAATCGCCGCCGCAGAAGTAATGCCGGTGAATTGTTCCGGGACGACCCCGCCTTGGAAGCCGAGAGTGGCGTCGTTACAACCGCTCAGTACGGAAGTTGCTCCAACGGCTGACACTGACAACAAAGCCAATGCGCCTAACTGATTCGCTTTCTGAATCAAACGACGTACCACGTACATTCCCCCAAAATATCCGGCACTCAGAATATATCTAAGTATCTGACTAATATTGTATGTTTTATATTGCTTGTAGTCAAATTTACCTAACAATTGAGGGTCCTTTCCATTAGGCTGTTTCGGAAATTAAACGATAAAACTTTAAGAAAGTAGGTCAGACGCGACACAACACAACATCTCTATATATATATGAGCCCTCCGAGTGATATCCTGAAATTCAATGAAACTCGTTGTAGCCCTTGGGTTTTTCGCCCTGGCGGTGCATGCGCAAGAAGCCTTACCCGAGCCATCTCCAACTCCCGAGCCCGTCTTGGTCAACTCCCGACTGACGGCCAAGGTCGAGGAAGTCGAGAGGACGGCTCTCCATGTTAAGAGTGAGGATGAGGGGCTCGCGTACCTCAATCTGATCGACAACCACTCTTATGCGACGAAGTCACAGTTCATTTTCTTCCGTCGTCGCGGCACCCGTCTTCAGATGATTGCGGCAGGGCTGGTGGAAGGCGAGCGAGTCAATCCCAAGGACAATCAAAAAGAACTCATCATCAACGTCGATAAAGATTCGATCGTAAAGTATCCGCTTGTCGGCGACATCGCGGTCCCGATCGCGGATCCCATGGCCAGTAACATCGGCGAAAAGCACGAGAATTCAAATACGCCGACCGTTCAAGATCCTAAAGAAACGGATGAAAAATTACCCGGCTACCTTCAATTCGGAATTGGCTTGATGTCGGGCAAGCTCGCTTCCGACGCGGATCCGCAACAAGGCGGCGGTAAGAACAGTACGCCGTATCGGTTCAAGAACATGAACTTTACTTACTACTCGGGTCTTTTCCCGATCGGGGTTAGCTATGACAGCCACGCCGGTGATTTGCCTACCCTGACGCATAGTCTGGCTATCGTAAAATCTTCGGAATCCGTCAGTCATTTAAATTTTTATTACCGCTTCAATCCCGTTTTTTCGAAAAAGCTATTTTTTAGTGCACGGGTGTTTATGCTCTCCGATTCGCTGGTGACAGACAACACCGGATCGGAATTGTTTTCGACGGAAATCTCGGCGATGGGCCTCGGCTTACGAGCAGAGTATCAACTCGCTTCTCCGGTGTGGAAACCGAAGAACGAGGGTTCCGTCGGGTTTCAGCTTCAAGGCCTTTACGGAGAATTCGGATTTTCGCCTTTAGTAAACGCCAAGGATTCACCGGCAAGCGCCAGTATGCCTTCTCGTGGTACCACTTCAGGCGGGTCATCGATGATGGAATACCGTTTGGGTGGGGATTTACTCATGTGGTTTGGTTTCGTACCGATCATCAAACGCTGGGTGTTGGAAGGTTCCTATGGCGCGAGAAAGTACTCGCTCGCGTTTCAAGGGTCGACGGTAAGCGAGGTCGGTAACCCGATCACGCTCCCTCAAGGTTTGAGCGCCCACGAATCCGAAACCGATTATCGGTTTTTCTTCGGCTTCCGCTTTGCCGATCCGATCGAAGGAATTTTCTCGAAGGGCAATAAGGGCAAAAAGGAGAAGAAATGAAAAACTTGATTCTTTCTCTCCTTGTTCTTTCAAACTTCGCCAATGCCCAGGATCCGGTCCCGGCTCCGACGGTCGCGACAAAAAGCATTTACCAGAGCATCGAGTACTCCAACATCGATCTCGAAAAAGCGCTTCCGCCGAAAGTGATTATCCTCCTCGATTCGTCGGGATCGATGGGTCAGCTCATGGACAAACAAAAGTCCAAGATGTTTTACGCCAAGAAACTCTTCGGGTCGTACCTTGCTGATCAATGGCGCGAAAAGGCCGACGTCGGCCTCCTTGTTTACGGCGGCCGGCGCAAAAAAGACTGCGAAGACTTTTTTATGGCTGTACCGGTTGGCGAACGCAGTCTCCCGAAAATCGATAATGCGGTAAAAGCGCTTTCTCCGACGGGCATGACCCCGATCGCGAAATCGCTCGAACTTGCCATCGACCAGCTCAAAGGATACGCGGGTCCGAAGCGGATTATGATCTTTACAGACGGCGAGGAAACTTGCGGAGGCGACAGTTGTAAGATTTTGGAGAAGGCGATTCAAAGTAAAGTAGTAGATCTCGAGATGTTCGTGACCGGGATCGGGATGAAGGGTGACTCAAAAGACCTCGATAAACTCCGTTGCTTGGGTAAAGTTTTCGGTGCTCCGAATCCGCAGTCGATGCAAAATGCCCTGAACAACATCAACAATGAGATCAAGAAATCCGCCTTCAAACAGAGCGGGCCGAACCTCTTTGTTCAAAGTCCGGATCCGAAGGTTGAAGTCCGTGTCTATAAAACAGTCAACGGCGAGAGGGCATTCGTAAAAACATTCATCGCAAATGCTGGTGTCTCTCTCGAACCCGGCGAGTATTCGGTCGACGTCATGCTTGACCCGGTCTTTAGGTTCAGTAAAGTGGTGATTCCGCCGAAGCGTAAAGTGACTCTCAAAGTCACCGGGACCGGCATTCTTACCGTAAAATTCTTCGATGGGCTTCTTGAAGTCGAACTCTTGAATAAAGACAAGAAAGTGGTCCAACATTTCCTCTCCGACGAGCCCCACACCATCCCATCTGGCGAATATGATGTTCGAATATTTGGAGAGCCCTTCTACGAGTACGTTGAGAAAAAGTTTAAAATTATCCCTGGCGGAAATCACGAGATCAAAATCGAAGGCGTCGGAGTGGTGCAAGTGGATTATCCTTCAACCGTCGGTATTCACGTGTACAATGGATCTGACGCCCATATCGGGAACTATGTTTCGAATTTTCCGTTTGTGCTTAAAACCGGGGGATACCGTTTTTACATCAATGATCAGTGCAATATCGAAGGTATCTCAGTGAGGAATGACCACTTTTTGCAAAGATTGCCATGTCCACTGAAAAAATAGTCGAGACCACCGAAAGCACGCAGTCTGATCTCAGAGCTTTGCTCGCGCAAGACCAATATCTTCCGCATTTGAGTTACATTCAAGCACGTCAACAAACGCAAGGCCGGGGACGGGGTGATCGCAAATGGATTTCGGACCCGGGCAACCTCCATATTTCGATTCTTTACCGCTTCGGTGAGCAAGAGGGCGATATCAGCAAAAACGTCACCTGGATTCCGCTTTGGGTTGGAATGCGCATTCGTGCGGCGTTGGTCGCGCTTGGATTTCTAGATAAAGACGTCGACGTAAAATGGCCGAACGATTTGATGTTTCAATCCCAGTTTAAATTCGGCGGCGTGCTGTGCGAGAAAATTCAACAAAATATTTTGATTGGCATCGGCATGAATATCACGGCCGCCCCGCAGGCCGAACTCGCGACGGAAGGTCGTAAAGTCACGTCACTTGCGGAAATGTCTTCGAAACATCAATTGGACGCGGATGGCGTGAGAAACGCGATTGTTAAAGAACTGAAGCGTAAGTTCGACATGAAGGCACTCAGGAATGAACTTGCCGCGCATATGTTACCCAAGACCGGGAGTGAAATCACTTGGATCGAACAAGCCCGAGGCAACGCCGAAAATAAAGGCGTCGTTACGGGCCTGGGTGGTTTCGGGGAGCTTCTCGTCTCAAATTCAAACGGCGAGCATCAGTTGTTCAGCGAAGAAGTACGCTTGGTTTTAAAGCAATCAAAGCAATGAATCCATCAGCAGCGACAAGTCCACTGCTTTCACCGAATGGGTGATGCTTCCTACCGAGATCACATCCACGCCTTCGAACAAATAATTGCTCAAGTTCGAAGCATTGATTCCGCCGGAGACTTCGTAAATTACACCGGCAGCCGGTTTTAAAGAGATCGCCTCGCGAATTTGATCCGGAGTAAAGTTATCGAGCAAGATGACTTCGGCGCCACCCGCGATGGCTTCGCGTAGCTCCGCAATGTCGCGAACTTCGATTTCAACTTTGAATAAATGCGGCGACACCTCACGAGCGGCGTTGATTGCTTTTGCAACACTGCCATGGACGGCCACGTGGTTTTCTTTAAGTAATAATCCGCCGCTCAAATTGTAACGGTGCGGATGCGCTCCCCCGATCAGCGTGCTTTCGACGGCGACCGCTTTGTAACCCGGAAGCGTCTTGCGGATACAGGTGATTCTCGTCGGTTTTTTCATCTTCTTGGCGCGGACGATATCGACGAGCTCACCCGTTTGAGTTGCGATGCCCGAAGCATACGCCGTTAAATTGATCAAAGTGCGCTCGAATCCCAAGATTGCGTCCGAAGCGCCATGTAGTGCGGCAATCCTGTCTTTCGACGCGAGTTTTTCGCCGTTCTTCTTGAATAGCTTTACTTCGACCGGAGATCCGTTCTCGATTGAGATCACTTCAAGCGCGCGTAAGGCATCGTCGCCGGCCCAGATGCCAGGAGACTTCGCGATGAGTGTCGCCTTGGCTTGCTTGGTCTTTTCGTGAAGTGCGGTGATCGAGCGGGCGGTCCAGTCAAAGCTCACATTATCTTCGTCGAGACCTCGGATCATTAAATCTTTCCAAGCTTTGATCATCATGACGACTACCCCAGCAGTTTCGTTAAATTTTCGTTCTGGATGGATTGCAGTTTATTGAGAGCGCCCTTTGCGCCTCGGAGCATTTTCAGCATCTCTTCTTCGGTGAACGCTTTTTTTTCGCCCGTGCCTTGGATCTCGACGAAGTCGCCCTTGCCGGTGCGGACAAAATTCATGTCGACGTCGCACGAAGCGTCTTCGTTGTAATCGAGATCGACGAGCACTTCGCCCTTTTTCATTCCCACGCTCACCGCTTGTACGGTGTCGACCCAAGCCTCGCGCTGGATTTTTTTATCGACAATCAGTTTTGAGATCGCTGCGCCTAAAGCGATGCACGCGCCAGTGATCGATGCCGTGCGAGTTCCACCGTCGGCTTGGATTACGTCGCAGTCCACGATAATTTGGCGTTCGCCGATTTTGTTCAAGTCCACGCAAGCGCGAAGTGCGCGGGCGATCAAACGTTGAATCTCATGCGTCCGGCCACCTAGCTTTTCGCGCTCACGCTTGGAACGCGTGTGAGTCGAGCGCGGGAGCATGTTGTACTCCGCGGTCACCCATCCTGAACCTTTGCCCTTCATCCAAGAGGGTACGGATTCGTCGATCGTTGCCGCGCACAACACCTTGGTGTGGCCGGTCTCGATCATGCAGGATCCTTCCGCATATCTCGATACGTTCATCTCAATTTTACAGGGACGAGGGTCTAAATGACTACGTTGATCACGCATAGTCTATGCATATCACAACGGTGGCTCGGAGAGGAGCTTGTGGATTGCTTCTTTCAGGATCTTTTCCGCAACGTCCGGAAGGCGCGCCTCCGCGAATTGAGCGAGTTCATGTTCCATTCGATCCTGAATTTTAGACTGCATTTGATCTAAAACCTTCGCGACTTCCATCTTTACCATGGCCTCGAGTTCTTGAGGCGTCACCGACATTTGGTGCTGAGTTGTTGCGCTGTATCCAGAAGAATGCGGGACGGTATTAAAGTCGATGGAGACCACTTCCGTCGGGGACGGAGCGGGTGCGCTCGGCTGGAAGCTCGATCCGGTCTTGCCGGGTTCGAACATGCCCCAGTCGTGCTGGCTCATTCCGCTCAACTCGAAAGTGCTTTTGGACATCGCTTGAATATCGTCCACGACCGGTGCGTCCGATGAAAGTGGTGGCAAGTCGGTTGCCGTCATTGTCGGCGGATCAAAATGAATTCCGGCCGACGTGCCGGAAGATACCGGCATCGGCGTCGGAGTCATCGGCGCGTTGATGGTCGAAGTAATCACGTCGTCTTTCGGCGCCTGATTCGCGACGGCCAAAAGAGTGGAGCGCAAATGCGATGGATCGAAAGGCTTGATCAAATGTCCGGCGAAACCAAGGTTTTTAGCGCGCTCTTCGTCGACCTTCTCGAACGCGCTCGACATCAAAATGACCGGGATCGAACGCAGGTCGGGCTTACTCAAAAACTGTTCACGCACTTGGTACGCGTCAAATTGCGGCAGAGAGACATCGACGATGCAGATATCGGGGCGGAAGAGAGAAGCTTGTTCTAACGCTTCCTTTCCATCCGAAACGGTCTGGATTTCATAGCCATCTCCGGACAAGGCAAGGCGGATCACTTTTTGGATCGTCAAGCTGTCGTCGGCAACCAAAATTTTCTTTCCTGCCATGCGTAATGCAATTTTGTCAGTTATTTAACGCTCTGTAAATAGGAATGATTTTTAAACAAATAACATATAAGAAGAGGTTGCGAGGGTGATTTGAAGTGGTATAATGGTAGGTAGCTTGGGCCAGTAAACAAACATGTGGGACCCGACATTCATTGACCCCGGGAGCTGTCACTGTCTCATGGTGAGCAAGCCTGCCTCGAGTAGGAAGCCTAAAGTGAGTATACGGCGCCCACCTAATAAATAGGGGGTTCCAATGTAAACGCTGGATCCGAGCACTTTTGAAGCCCCGCTGTCGCGAGACAACGGGGCTTTTTTGACGCTTGTGCATCAAAAGCTTGGGTCAATTCTTCAGATACTGCCCCTCAACTCCTCCATAAATGGTTAGAACCTTCCGATAAGGAGTCAAAGGGCATCAACTTATGAGTAATGAAGTATTACAAAGATTTGGTAAATATTATCTTCTGGATCGCTTGGGTGAGGGCGGAATGGCCGAGATATTTCGTGCTCGTCTTTCAACCCTCGAGTCGAACGGTCGGTTCGTCGCGATCAAGCGTATTCATCTAGGACTTCATCAGCAAAAAGAATTTTTGCAAATGTTTAAAGCCGAGGTTCAAGTGACCATGCGTTTTACTCATCCAAACATCGTCCAGCTCTACGAGTTCGGCGAGGAAAGTAACCAACCGTATATCGTGATGGAGTACGTGGAAGGCCGTAACCTACGCGAGATTTTGGGAGTCGCGAACGATCGTAACGAGCGGATTCCGATCGCTGCCTCCGCCCACATCATCGAGCAAACCGCGCATGGATTGCATTATGCCCACACCTTTACCGATCGTGCGACTGGTGAGTCGTTGAATCTGGTCCATCGCGATGTTAGTCCGCATAATATTTTACTCTCGTATAGTGGGAACGTAAAAGTCATTGACTTTGGTGTCGCTAAGGCGAGCACGAACAGTGAAGCCACTAAATCTGGTATAATCAAAGGCAAGCTTCGATACCTGTCACCTGAGCAAGTAAAAGTAACGCCGCTCGATGCCCGTTCGGATGTTTTCGCGCTTGGCATCGTGCTTTGGGAACTTTTAGCAAATCGTAAATTATTCGTGAGCGAAACCGAGAGCGATCTCGAAATTATGCAAGCGATCGACAATTGCGATTCTGTGGTAAAAAAGCCTTCGGAGTTTAATTCCGAGGTACCCCAAGAACTTGATGATATCGCGATGAAAGCCTTGCGCTGCGATCCGAGTCAGCGTTTTCAGTCCGCGGAAGAAATGGCGCGTTCACTTCGTTTTGTTCTCGCCAACCGTTATCCCGCATTCGGTATCAGCGACTTATCGAGTTTCGTATCCAACGTGTTCAAGCAAGAAATCTTGATGGATAACAAGCAGCTTCAAAAGCTCAATGCCGAGGCGCAGGCCGCTTTGATCAAACAGGCCGCGGGCGATCCGTCCGAGGATTCGACAATCATTCTTAATAAACCGAAACCCGCTGCCGAACCGGTAACTCCAGTCGCCGTCGTTCCGACACAATCCTCAATGAAGCCCGAGCAAGGTCAGCCCCGCAAGTCTCAGAGTCGTCCGCGGCAAAGTCCTCCGGTAACTTCGCTGGGAACGAAGGATCGTCAAACGTCTTCGGGATTTACCAACCCGCTTCAACGTTCAGGGACCGAAAAGACGAACCTGCTTCAGGTCCGCAAACAGCGACTTATTGATGCTCGCAAAACAGAGGTTAAACAAAAAATAATCGAGAAGCCTTGGTTCAAACGTGCGATTGCAATGGTCTTGATCGCGACTTCTGGTGGAGTTGGGTATAAGTATCTTTGGCCTAAATACGGTGAATGGGTGTCGAGTCACGCGATGTCGGCCGTTCACGATGCCGAGGACCTAGTAAAGGCTGCGATGGATAAAAAGCCTGAAGCCGTCGCAGCTCCCGTTGCGCAGGCTCCGGTTGAAGTAAAACCCGTAAATGACGCTTTTTTGACGATAACCACCCATCCTGCGATCGTTGCCCTCACGATTCAACCGATTGAAGATAACGGTCAGCAACGTGGCCCGGCGAGTAATTTGGAAACGCCAATCACGGGTAAAAAGATCAGTGCTGGACGTTACCAAGTCACCGTACGCAACTCCTTGTTAGGCGTAGAAAAAACCTTCATCGTGGACCTCAAGCCAGGCGAAACGAAAGAATTTTCTAATATTCGTCTCGATCAAAAATAGTCCTAATCCATCGGCTTGACATTCCTTGTTAAAAGTACCTACAATTAAGGTGATGAACGGATTAGAACAAGGTTGGATTTACGAACTTGCCCGGGCCGAAGCCTCTCCCGAAGCGGATGCTCTGTACCGACTGAACCAAACGACGGCTCCTCAACAGGCCATCGAAGAGAGCACCGTCGAGTTTTTGACGGATCTCCGAGCATATTTTCAGGAATATGTACGCGTCTTCAACGCCCAGTCCGACGCCGGAAAAAAATATCCGGAAATCAAAATTTTTAACCTCACTCAAGGCGCCGCGGACTTCATGCTCTATCGCAACGGCATCAAGCTCATCATCGCCAACACCACTCACGGCGTGATTCAAATTTCTTACGACAAGCACATTATCGCAGGCGCGGTTCCGACCGAACTCTCGATTCCGCAAGCTGAGGAGATACTTGCGCAATTCGGGGCGTTCAGCACCGTAAACTGGATCTACCGCTCCGAGAAAGTGTTCAGCGAGCAAGTAGCGAAACATTTCTTCGCGGAATTCGCACGCGTCTCCCGCGAACCGAAGAAAACAAAACCGAATCAAAAGGTTCTTCTTGAACAAATCAAGGCCCTGCTCCAGGAGCAAGGCATGAGCCTCGACTAAATATGCAGTAGGAGCGTTGGATAAGCGGGCTGTTTTTTGCATATGTGGTGACCCGAACTTCCTCCAGCGTTTTCACGCAAGCATCCTCACGATCGAGAGAGACCATCCCATTCAAAAACTGACTAAGCTCGACGAACTCGACGCAATCGTGCGCGACGGGCCCGTGGTGCTGCTTGCCACCGTAAGATCGCAGGCCGAACTCTACGAAGTCGTTGCCGGGCTTAAACGCCAAGTTAAAGCGCTCCAGAGCCGCTTGCTGATCCCGATCGCGATCCAAAGCGGGCTCAGCGACAAGCTCGAGAAGATTCTCATTACGGCAGGCTGCAAAGAAGTGCTTCCGGAGCGAAGCGACTTCAAAGCGGTCAATGCCAAGATCGGCCGGTACCTTAAAATCGTCGAGAACAACTATGCGCTTCTTCAAAAGACCGAATCCTCGAAAACGTTTACCGGTGGTTCTAAATCACCTGTAAACGAGTCGGTGTCGGTCGAGCTCGTGCACTTTACCGAACCCGTGCAACTCCTGCACGACTTCTGGATCATCAGTAACAAACGCCCGGCCCAGCGGAACATGGGCCGATGGATCGTGACGGCGATCGGCCCGTCGCCGGCGGTGGGGTCGTGGGTCTCGGATCCAAAAAACAAACACGCCTTTATTTTCGACGTCCACACCATTATCAAAAGCGATTTCTATTCGCCGGACGGACGCTGGGTATTCCACGGTGCGAAGCCCGAGTTCAGCTTCGAACTCGGAAAGTGGTCTTTTGTGGGCAACGAACCCAAGCTCGAGTGGGTCGGCAAGGACGGAAAAGTCACTGCCGTGAGGTTTTTTTTCAAATCCGGAATGAAAAAACTCACGCTGACTGAAAATTCGTCGATCACGCTCGGTTGGATGAAGCGGATTGAAGCCACTTTTGATCGCGACTACCGATTTCAAGACGACAAAGCGCAAGAGTTCGGTTCGACTTCAGCGGGTGGTACCGAATTCGACGTTACCGCTGAGTCGGAATTCGAAAACCTGGTCAAAGACATTCCGAGCGACGTTAAACGATTTTTGAGTGAAGCCAAAGAGCAGTACGTGCCCAAACTGCATACTTTCAATACGGTCGACGAAAAGAACTTTAACCGGTTCCTTCAAGTGGCCGGACAATATGAGGATCAAGGCATCCTGTGGATGGCCGGCCGTGTTTTCCTCACTAACGTTAAGGTCTACGACGTCGATCTCGTCGCCAGGCTTGCGCGGGTGGTGATGATGCCGCTTCGAGTAGATCCGCTGAAACTGATCGATGACGGCCTGGAAGCGAGCGGCGATAAAAAGATTTACGTCAACTTGAAACTCCTCGAGACCTCGCTGTTTTTTTACGCTGAGCGCGATGTAATCACCTGTGACGAGAACGGCATTGTCACGCTCAAGATTCCGGAGAGCGCGCACGAAGTGCAACGCCGGGGCGGGATGCGCCTGTCCATGACCCCGAAACTTAAAAAGGACATTCAGCTTAAAAAAATCCCGCCCACGGCGAAGGGTGACTGGAAAATCATCGATATCTCGCCCGAAGGGATCGGTATTGAGACGAGCGTTGATTCTTTCGCGTTTGTCAAAGAGCAAAACTTTAAAATTCAGATGATGCTCGCGGGAACGACGTTGAATCTCGTTTGCCAAACACGCTGGTTTAAGTCCGAAGGCGCGGCCAAGGTTCGCGTCGGCGCAAGATTCGTTCACCTGACCAAAAAATCAAGCGAGTTTCTCGAGCTTTACATCATGGAAAAGTACCTGGAGAGGATCAGGTACGCCCTAGGTAAGTAGGCGGATGCTCTGCTCAAGCAAAAGAGGTTGCGCCTCCAGCACGCGCAATGACTCTGTAAAATTCAAGGAGTAATCGCTTGGAATCGCGTTCGATGAAGCGTCGCTCACCTCGATCGTCGCTGCGTCCAGACCGAGCTGAGCGACGACGGCTTTACCGAGATCGGACTGCGAAGTTTTGGTCAATCCGCCGACGTGGATAATTTTATTTCGAACGTCGATTCCGATCACGTGCTTCACGGCGTCCACAAGCGCATCGATATGAACCGGATTGTGAATGATCTTGTTTTGAAGTTTGATTTTCCTTTTTCGAAGCGAAGCTTCGCGGATCACGTCAACAAACGAGGGATGTTCGAGCGTACCGCGGCCGAGAAGGGGGGCAGCCCGAAAGATAATGTAGTTTGTAGAGCGGCTTCGAAGGAAGTTTTCAGCACCGAGCTTGGCTTTGCCGAGCTGGAATGCCGGGATCGCGGTACTCGATTCCGAGTAGTTTCCGTCGACGCCTGAAAAGACGAAGTTGGTCGAGATGTATATGAATTTTGCTTTGTAGTTCTCGCTCGCTGAAAAGACGTTGGTGACGCCGGCCGAATGGACGAGCTGGGTCCGTTGGACGTTTTGCTCGGCAGCGAGAAGATCGTTCGAACCCGCGCAGTAGGCGACGATTTCAGGTTCGATTTTTTGTACGATCGCTTTGCAAACGGTTTTATCCCCGAGATTCGCCAGGCGCACGAACTCGATGCCAGGAATCGGGGTATAAACGCCCTGATGAGTGCAGGTGACGGCGAACTTGTCCTTGAGAGAGCGCGCTAGCGTGTGCCCAACAAATCCGTTACCACCGACGATCAAGACTTTGCGCATTAGATTCCCTTCTCCATTCATTCTAGCACATCCGCATCGCAGGTTGCGAGGACGGTGGACCCCGGGCAGGGACGCGTTCCTTGCGTCTCCCACCCCGGGTCTTAAGCTAAGCTCAGGCTGTTAAATCTTTATGCAGAATGAATCAGGTCAGGAGCTTCAGTGCCGATTGCGATTGGGCATTGGCTTGGCCAAGGACCGCGATACCCGCTTGAAGTAAGATATTGTTTTTAGTCATATCTGACACTTCGAGCGCGAGGTCGGCGTCCCGGATCCGGCTGTTGGCTGCCGAGAGATTCTCGTCTTGGATCGCAAGGGAGTTCATCGTCGATTGAAGCCGGTTTTGCATCGCACCCATATCCGCGCGAACGCTGTTTACCCGCATGAGGGAGTCGTCCAATGCGGCGAGCGTGGTCTGCGCTCCAACCTTAGTGGCGACTGATTCACCAACGAGCCCGAGGGCTTCGAGCGTCACGTTGGCGTTCTCCGCGTTGTAAACAATCCGATCGGCCATTGGATTGTTGTAGATCCCGACTTGAATCTCGAAGACTCCCGCTTTCCCGTTCAAGAGAGGAGTTCCATTAAAGTTGATGGAATCAGAAATTCGTTGCATCTCGGATTTGAGAGCTTGGAATTCCCTGTCGGTAAAGCTTCGTTCTTTGTCCCCGATCGTGTCTGATGCCGCTTGGATCGCGAGTTCCCGAAGCCTGATAATCATGTTCGAAATCTCGTTCAAGCCGCCTTCTGACACCTGAATCATGGACACCCCGTCTTGGGCGTTTCTTTTTGCCTGACGAAATCCGCGGATTTGCGCTCTCAGGTTTTCCGAGATTGCTAACCCTGCGGCGTCGTCGCCGGCGCGGTTGATTCTGCTACCACTGCTGAGCCTCTCCAACGAACCGTCGAGAGCCCCTTTCGTGTTAGCTAATTGCCTCATCGCCGCAAGCGACGAGATGTTGGTATTGATACGTAAACCCATACCTTAGCCTCCGTTCATATTTCCGATTCCTCCTTGAATCCAGACCGGTCTCATGGACCCGCGTTCCTTGCGTTGCCTGGACAGCATCCTTGCCGCGTTTTGGTTAGCCTCCGGGCTATTGCCCGGAGGAAACTTTGCGATGTCTACCGTTAGTGTTTCGGCGTTACACTTACGAGAGCAGTTTCAGCGCGGTCTGTGCGCTTTGGTTCGCTTGTCCCAAGACCGCGATCCCTGCTTGCATCAAAATATTGTTCTTCGTCATTTCCGAGACTTCCTCCGCGAGATCGGCGTCTCTGATCCGGCTATTCGCCGCGGTCATGTTCTCTTCGTTCACGGCCAAGTTATTGATCGTGGACTGAAGCCTGTTTTGCATGGCTCCGAGATCGGACCGGACACTGCTGACCTGCGAAATCGCATCGTCGAGGACCGCGAGAGTCAATTGTGATCCTTGTTTAGTGGCTACACTTTCGCCCGCCATGCGGAGTGCTTCGAGAGTCACATCCGCATTTTGTCCGTCGTACACGATCCTGTCAGTGAGTGGGTTGTTACCCGTGCCGACCTGGATTTCGAAGATACCCGCACGCCCGTTCAAGAGCGGTGTCCCGTTAAAGTTCGTGGACATCGAGATCCGATCGATTTCCGATTTTAATGCTTGGAATTCGCGATCGGTAAAGCTGCGTTCTTTATCTCCGACGGTGTCTGATGCCGATTGGATTGCAAGTTCGCGAAGACGGATCAAGATATTTGTAATCTCATTCAATCCACCCTCTGATACTTGGATCAAGGAAACACCGTCTTGGCCGTTTCGCTTGGCTTGTTTCAAGCCACGAATCTGCGCACGTAAGTGTTCCGAAATCGCCAATCCCGCCGCATCATCACCAGCAGTGTTGATTCGACTACCGCTAGCTAATTTTTGGAGGTTCTTCTCCAGCGCCTGACGGTTTGTATTCAAACTTCTCTGAGCAACTAAGCTCGAAATGTTCGTATTAACTCGTAAACCCATATAACTATCCGCCCATCATAAAAAGTATCCTCCATGAAAACCCACGGTGACCAAACCATGGCCGGCGATCCTTGCCGATTTTTAATGTGCCAGGTTCCGGGAGCCCTATATTCCCATCACCGAGCACGGTTTATACAATTGTCATACGGTGAGCTTTTGCTCCTCCGCATTTTTACCTGACGATTTGCTCCTGTGCCCTTCGAGATCCTCTCATCAGGCACAGGAACATAATCGATCCAGGAAACAGACGGATGCTTGAGCACCGTCCTGAGTAACTTTTGCGGCCTATGAGACCATTAAACTTTCTCCATCATCATGATTGTTGTCCCAGGAGTCCCAGCGCCGTTTTAATAGACGCGTTCGCTTGACTGAGGACCGCAACACCGGATTGAGAGAGAATTTGTTGCTTGGTGAGCTCTGAAGTCTCCTCCGCCAAGTCCGCATCTCTGATCCGGCTGTTCGCCGCCATCATGTTTTCCTTGTTAACCGTTAAGTTGTTGATGACCGATTGGAGCCGGTTCTGCATGGCTCCGAAGCCCGCACGAGTCGCTGTAACGCGATTTAATGCGTCGTCGATGCCCGCGAGGCTGTTTTGTGCGCTCATTTTGTCCGCGACGGACGCTAAATTGATTCCAAGTGACACCAGGTTCACGTTTGAAGCGTATGGATCGAACAATTTGATCCGATCGACGAGCGGATTGTTTCTGGTGCCGATTTGCACTTCGAAAGTAGTGCCGTTTCCGTTTAGCAATGGATTGCCGTTGAACTCGATCGAGTTAGCAATACGGTCAATTTCTTCCATTAATTGCTGGAATTCGGTGTCGAGGAACTTGCGCTCGCGCACTCCGACGGTATCAGAGGCGGCTTGTACGCCAAGTTCGCGCATCCTAATGAGAATATTTGAGATTTCAACGAGTCCGCCTTCGCCGACTTGGATCAGTGAGATCCCGTCTTGCGCGTTTCTCTCCGCTTGGCCGATACCGCGGATTTGCGCTCGAAGTGTTTCGGAGATTGCGAGTCCGGCGGCGTCGTCACCAGCGTGATTGATTCTGGAGCCTGAACTGAGCCGTTCAAGGGTCCGATCCAACATCATGCGCGTGCCGCGGAGGTTGCGTTGAGCAACTAACGAGGGAACGTTTGTATTAATTCGTAATCCCATACCTTCCTCCATGAAGGTCAAACCCATTTCATCTTTCGATGTCGAGTGCTCGTTCATACTGATCGAGCACTTGAAACCCTGAGTTTGCGACCAATCCGTGGTCAATCTTCGGGTTCACTAAGCTCATCGGGGTGTGTCCGTTGTGACTTGAGAAAAAAATTTAGAAAAATGAAAAAAATTAAAAAATTATTTAATTTTGGGTTGCATTGATCGGGAAGCGCTGTAACATCGTAAGTGTCAGGATTACTTCGGTACTCTGACACAATGGAGGAACAAAAAAATGGCTAAGAAAAAAGCAAAGAAAAAAACAGCTAAGAAAAAAACTTCTAAAAAGAAGAAGAAGTAACTTTCTTTCAGTTTAGAAAAGAAAAACCCTGGTCTCACGACCGGGGTTTTTTTTTGCCAAATTTTTGTTAAATTCGCCCGGAAATTCCTGCATTCGGCACAAATTGCCTAGTTTAATTACGAATGCAATTCGTGATAAATCTTATGAGCGAAGAGCGGCCCCTGATAGATCCAGCCGGTATAAAGTTGTATTTCGTTCGCCCCGGATTTCAATCTTTTGATCGCTTCTTCCGTCGTCATGATTCCTCCGACGGAGATCATGCGAACACTGAAATCACCCTTCAAAGCTTTTTTTGCCTCGGTGAGTCGATTAAAAGAGGTGGTAGATAGATTTTTCCCACTCCAACCTCCCGGTAACGACTCTCCTCTATATATATAGTGCCCAGCTTGCGTGTTCGTGAGTACGAATCCGCTCACTCCGAGTGCAGTCAATTCTTTTAGCAGCGGAATCAATGAATCGCCCGTGAGCTCAGGCGCGAGTTTGACGTAGATCGGGATCGCGCGGTTTTTAAGATTTGCGGGAGAAAGTAACTCCTGCTGGACCGCCTTAACAATTAGAGAGAGTGCTTCGATGGTTTGAAGCGCGCGCAAGCCCGGAGTATTCGGTGAACTCACATTTATGACAAAGTAATCGGCGGTATCGAGAAACGCGCGTGCGACCCGCGCGTAGTCTCCGGCAGCTTGTTCATCCGGTGTGATTTTGTTCTTTCCGAGGTTCACACCGACTTTGAAACCCGGCGGTAGCGCGGGTTTAATCTTTTTTAAGCGTTCCGAGATGATTCCCGCTCCCAAATTGTTAAATCCCATCCGGTTGAAGATTGTTTTGTCCCTAGGATTGCGGAAGAGACGCGGTTTCGGGTTCCCTCCCTGGGGTTTTGGAGTCACCGTACCGATTTCGGCGTGTCCGAACCCGAATTTGGGGAGTAGATCCAGGATCTCGCAGTTTTTATCGAAGCCGGCGGCCAAACCAATCGGATTATTGCGGATTTCTTTGGGCTGTTTCATGAATAGAGCCATCAAACGCATGCCGAACTTGGAGATTTCGTGAGTAAACTCGGCGGGAAGAAGGAATAAGACGGTTCGGAGAATAGGCCAGAACATGCGGGTAGTGTATAATCGTTTTATGCTCATTACAATTCTGACCTTGCTGACGGCCGCACAGGCCGCGGCCCTCCCTAAGCTGATCGAGTACGCATCCGATCGTTGTTCGGTAAAGGGCTCGACCAAATCCAACTTCAAAGTCATCCGCAAGGGTCTCCCGAAGGATGAAAACGAAGGCTATTACAAAATTTTCTTCACCAACTACAAACTCGAGTGGCCACTGAACAAAGCGGACGACTTTATCAACGAAGATAGCTTCAAACGCGACGAATCGATCTGCAACATGACCCCGGTGTATCGCCGTCCGGACGGATTGATCTGGGTGCTCGGACTGAAGGACGATCGCCCGATGCCGGGATTCGTGGTGGGAGCTCTCTTCTCGCCGAAAGATAGTAAGGTTTTAGGAGAGTTCCATGGTGATCCGGTGGGGAAGGTTAACTTTACCGAAGGCGAACTTTATTACGATTCCATCATTCAGCGTACTGATCTGGGTGGGGCGACGATTAAATATAAGGGTGTAGATCATATCGCGGACGAATCCGAACTCAAAGTCACCCATCACGTGACCTACAATGGCTCGGGAATCGTCGATCAAGTGGATCCGGAGACATCCTTTAAACGATTTGAGTATGCGTATCTCTTTAAAGACCTGGCGGAATACAAAAAGTTTTTCGGTCTCGATCAAAAGGATCCGAAGAAATTCAAACGGTGGCTCTACACCATTCTCGATCCGTTCTGCATTTACGCGAGCACCGATCGCGGCAATCCAAAGAATGAACTAAAAGAGGCAGACGTTATCTGCAAAGAAGAGCACTAGATCCGAATCTACTGAATTGCTTGAAAAAGCGGGACATCGCCCGTTATTTGGGGACTGCTCCAGTCAACTTGAGCCGGCTTGAGAGTGCGCAAGCTTAGTGATATCTCGGCGCCGACCCAGTTCGGAATAAATACCCGCAATGAGCATGATGCCCGCGCAGATAGCGATTGTCCCGCGAACCGTGCAAATCTTGAACAAAATCGGCGACGTGGTGGTCATTACCAACATGAAAAATGTTTCGGTCATATTTCGAAGACGGAAAATTTTTGCGATTTCGCTGCGTTTGAAATGAGCTTGAACCAGGTCGACAAACGGAAGATCGTTCCATGGACCGCCCACGGCCGAGAGGGCGGCGAACAAAAAGAGAAGCGGCAGGGTCTTGGCCGCCGAAATCATCAGGAAGGTGATGCCAAGGTAGATCAAGCCGCTGTAAATGAGGAGTTCCGAATTCTTGCGTTGGATGTTTCCGAACCAAAGTGCGCTTGCTACGTTGCCGATTCCGTAGAAACTGACCATTACGCCGAAAGTTTTTACGTTATTGGGGGTGATTTCGTTGGCAAGAAGCGCGAGCCCCAATCCATAAGCCACGTACCAACAACCGCCGGTTAAACATTTGGCCATCAATGCGCGATAGACGGCAGGCTTACTTTTCAGTAACATCATCGAAGATTTGTAGTTACGTAAAAACTCTTTGGTCGAAAACGGCGGAAGCGCGATCGGATCGCTCTTTGGAAGTCGGATCGCGTGAATCGAATAGGCCGAAATAAAAAACGTCATCATATCGATCGTAAAGAAGTGGATCATCGGAATAAATGCGCCAAGGAGACCGACAATGGCCGGACCGACCACTCGCCCAAGCCTGAAAGTCGTCGACATCAATCCGTTTGCCGCTTTGAGCAAGTTGGGCTCGTTCGCGACTTTCGGAACGGTTTCCATGACGACCGGTTCAAATAGAGCGGAAAAAGCGGAAATTGCCACCGCACAGACCACCAAGATCACAAAAGTAGGTAATCCCAATAGATAGAAGATAACGGGGATCACAACGATGATAGCTCGGATAAAATCGAGCTTCACCATCGCGCGCTCGCTCGGGAGATGGTCGACGATCCTCGTTCCGAAGAAACTCATCAGGATGCTGGCGGTCAGGGAGAGCGAAGCGAGGTAGCCGGTATCAGAACCGATGAGCTGGACCGAAAGCCACACGAAGGCGACACGATGAATCTCATCGCCCACTGCCGAGGTGAGCTGACCGATCCAAAGCAGGCGCGTACCTCGATGTTTGAGCGCTTTCCAAAGCAGCATATTCGTTGAGGATAGCATGGATGGCTGTTACACTGGTCGCATGTCGAATATTTTTTATGATCGTTCGGGAAAGCCGCACAAGATCGGCAAGAAGGACGGAGCCAAGGGCAAGTCCGAGGAACGCTCCCCCGAGAGATCCTTCGGCGGTAAAAAAAAGAACAAAGTCCGCGGCGAGGTCAAAGGTGTCGGTCGCTCGAAATTCGACCGTGATCAGAAGCGCGGTAAAAGCCGTCGCGATCCAGGCCGTGGTTCAGGCCGTCCGGGCCCGCGCCCCCGCAAACCGGTTCAACCGAATCCCGATTGGATTCGGTTGAAGGGCGTGATCGATAAAAATAAACGCGGTTCCGCGTTTCTCGTTTTCGATCGCCGCGATCTCGAAGACCTCTTCATTCCACGCTACTACCTCGATCAACTTTTTCACGGTGATCGCGTCGAGGTTTTCGTCAGCGACTCAGGTGAGATTGAAGATTTAAAGGTTCTCGAGCATCGGTTTAAAGAAATTTTCGGTCGCGTCTATTTCCAAGAAAAAGACGATTTCCGTCGCGGTAAAAAAGCGGCCTATCATGGACAGGCCGGCATCCTCGTTTACGAGCGTAAGAAAGCCAAAGAAGAGATCTATCTTGCTTCAATCCCGCCACAAGTCAAAGAAGGCGATTGGGTAAAAGCCGAGATGGTGTATGGCGACGCCGAAACCGGCGGCGCAGTCGTCACCGCGACTATCAAAGAAGTCATCGGACCGATGTTGCCCGCAATTTACGACATTCAGATGGTTGCGGGCGAGTTTAACCTCACCGAGCACCATACATTTGAAGCGGTAAAACAGGCTGAATCTTACAAATTAGAGGTTCCGGGCAAAGACGAGGAGGGTCGTACCGATCTTCGCCATCTTCCACTGATGACCATCGATGGTGAGCGTGCTCGCGATTTCGACGATGCTGTTTATGTCGAGAGTCTGCAAAGTGGGGGATTTCGCCTCTGGGTCGCGATCGCAGATGTTTCTCACTACGTAAAGCAAAACACGCCGCTCGACGATGAGGCCTACGCTCGCGCGACCAGCGTATACTTTCCGGAGCGCGCGTTCCATATGCTTCCTCGCGCACTCTCCGAGGAGCTTTGCAGTTTGAAGCCCAATGTCCCGCGACTCTGTATGGCGTGCTCGATCGATTACGATGCCAAAGGCGTAAAGAGCGAAGTAAAACTTTATGACGGCATTATGGAATCGCGCCGTCGCGCAACCTACACCGAAATCGAAGCCGAGAAGAACGATCCCAAGCATGCGACGATGTTTGCGCTTTACCGCATTCTTCGAGACGCCCGCTTTCAGCGCGGGTCAATCGACTTCGATTTTCCCGAGTCTGAAATCATTTTGGATGAAAAGACCGGCGAGCCTAACGACATCGTTGTGCGCGAGCGTAACGACGCCCACCGCTTAATCGAAGAATTCATGATCGCCGCGAACGAATCCGTTACCGAGTGGATGCTCGAACGTAAACTTCCGTTTATTTACCGGATTCACGAAGAGCCTTCTCCCGAAGCGATCGAAAAATTCCGTAAACTCGCCCGTTCGATGGGGATGCAGTTCGCCACAGGTGGCGTGCCCCGCCCGGAGGTGCTCGCGGCTTTCATCCGCACGCTCAAAGGCAATCCTGCCGAGCCGGTGCTTGCGACCGCACTCCTGCGTTCGATGCGCCAGGCGATTTACAGCGCCACTCACGGCGAGCACTACGGCCTCGCATCGGACGCGTACACTCATTTCACGTCGCCGATTCGCCGCTATCCCGATTTGATCGTCCATCGTCAACTCAGAGCGGCTCTTCAGCGCGAGCGCAATCACCAGCCGCGTCCGCCGGAGGGCACTCTCGAGGAGTTGCAAGGTCAGCTTGAGGAGTCAGCTGAGCACTGCAGCTATCGCGAGAGGATCGCGTCTGAAGCCGAGCGTGAGTCGATCCGCTTCAAGCAAGTCCGCCTCATGGCTAAACACATGGGCGAGGAGTTTGAAGGCAAGATCAACGGTATGACCGATAAGGGCATGTTTGTACAGCTTTGGCACCCGTTTTGCGAGGGCATGGTCCAGATCGAGAGTATGACCGACGATTGGTACTCGTTTAACGAAGAGCGTATGGTGTTTTCAGGCCGCAAGAAAAAGCGGACCTTCCAAATCGGCGACAAGGTTAAGATCCAGGTCGTTCGGGTGGATCTCGATACACGCCAAGTTGAGTTTGAACTCCGCGACTGATACACTCTCTGCATGGGAGCCATCAAGAGAGGGATTCAATTTACCCGGGCAGTCAAAAGCGTAGGTCGCTTACGCCAGATCGCGACTGTTCTCTCTCGTCACGGGTTCGGCGACGTGATAGAGCGTCTCGGGCTTAGTACTTATCTTCCGAATAAACTCCTCCGTTGGTCTGAAGTTGGTTCCGGAAAAAGTTTTGGCGTTCGGCTCCGCGAAGCATTTGAAGAACTTGGACCGACCTTTATCAAGCTCGGACAAGTGCTCTCGATGCGACCGGACCTCGTGCCCGAGCATATTGTCGACGAGCTTGTTAAGCTTCAAGACAACGTCACGCCGCTGCCGTTTGAGATCGTAAAAGCACGGATCGAATCCGAGCTTGGTCAACCGTTAACGACAGCGTTCCGCGAGTTCAGTCCGACTCCGCTCGCTGCCGCGAGCATCGGCGTGGTTCACGAAGCGCGGTTGCACTCGGGCGACGCGGTTGTCGTAAAAGTCTTGCGTCCGGACATCCGTAAAACTATCGAGACGGATGTTACGCTTCTTTCGTTTTTGGCCGACATGTTCGAGCGCTACTTTCCAGAACTTCGGATCCTGAATCCGAAAGTTTTTGTCGAAGAATTTTTTAAGTCGCTCCAATATGAGCTCGATTTTAAAATCGAAGCCAATAACATCTTAAAAATCGGAAAAAATCTCGAAGAATTTGAAGATATCCGTGTTCCCAAGGTTTACCGCGAATTTAGCACTCATGAAGTGCTCGTGCTCGAAAAATTCGAGGGCATCAAGCTTAACGATAAGGAACGGATTCGCTCCTCCGATATCGATCGCCGAAAAATCGCCGAACTCGGTGCGAAAGCCTTTTTGTACTCGGTGCTCAAGTACGGAGTATTCCATGGAGACTTGCACGGCGGTAATCTGTTTGTACTCCCGGGCGATAAGCTCGGGATCATCGATTTTGGGATCGTCGGACGTCTTTCTCAAAAATCCCGCGACCAGCTCGCGATGATGGTTTGGGCGCTGCTCGAAGAAGACTACGAGACGCTTTGCTACACCTATGCGGACCTGGGTACGGTGGATACGTCGGTGGATTTCGTGGCGTTTCAGCGCGAGGTACGTAACATTTTATCGCCTCATCTGGGCCTCAGTATCAAGGAAGTCAATACCGGCCGCGTGCTCGTTGAAGCCACCAAGGTTGCGGCAAAATACAATATTCGCGTTCCCGGTGATTGGATGCTCGTCTTCCGCGCGATTGTTACGATGGAAGGATTGGGCCGTCTGCTTGATCCTGAATTCGACATGATCTCCGTGGGCGAGACCCTTATTGCTGATGTTGTAAAAATTCAGACTTCGGTGAGTCGCTTAAAATCGGATGCGTTTAAGATATCAAAAGAGCTGCTCTCGCTTTTGGATGTTCTCCCACGCAATATCCGCTGGGCGCTTCAAAAGTTTGCCCGTAACGACTATGCGCTCGAGCTGAAATCTCCGGAGCTCGCGCGTCTCGCACGAGTGACCGAAGCCGGCAACCGCCGCATTTCGGCTTCAATTGCCGCGGGTGGCGCATTGATCGCCGGGGCCATCGTGATTCAATCGGATCGTGGACACCACTGGGGCGATTACCCGTCACTTGGCGTGATCCTCATCATCTTTGGTCTATTCTTTTTGTTTAAACGCCAAGTTTAGCAGGAATTCAATCCGGAAATCCAGTACTCGTCCGGCCACGTTTGTCGGTCTTTCATCGGTTTTGCAAGGCACAGGCGCTCGTTTACATGGGCGATGTCCGGAGTTAGCCCGAGCTTCGTCAAAAATAACGGATGAGTCAGGATCTCCGCCGATGGATCGGCTTTGTAAACGTGTTGGAAGATCGATGTGAGCGCACCGGCATCGCCGCCCCATTCGTGCACGATGTGCGGAAGATCCATTCCGCGCTCGAATCCGACGAACGAAAACGGAGCAGCCGTCCAAAACCACTGCACGGTCTTGTGTTTTTCAAACCAGGGACGATCGGCCGGAGTGAGCGTGACTGAAGTCGGAGTTTGCACCGTTAAGAGAGCATCAAAAATTTTGGGAGTGTAGCCCTCGACGACCATGATCCGAGCCGGCTGCTTCGTTTTTAATATCTCGCCGAGTTTGATTCGGGTTTGAGTTCCCACGAGTCCGAAACCGAATTTGGAGTAAAACTCATGTTCCGATCCCCAGAGAGCGAGCCACTCCACGTTTCGTGTTTCCGCAAACTTGATCGTATGCTCCAGTAACCGTGAGCTTTGGCCCTGCCCGCGATTGCCGATATGAGTGGCAACGGCACCAATGAGTCCGACCCGCACCGGCCCGATCGCCGTCAGGCGGATCCCGACGTGACTGATGAGCCGCTGATCTTGAAACACGCCGAAGCGGTGTATTCGCTCTGATCCCCAGATCGGGAAGTCATCGAAAAACTGATGCGGCTTTTTGTACAAAAAAGCGTCGGAGACGAGCGAGTTCACGAGTTCAGCGTTGGCAGCCGAAATCTCCTGAATGAGCGCCGGTTCTGCCACTATTTCAACCAGCCCTGAACTTTTGCGGTGATTGCATCGGACGTGAGTCCGAACTTTTCGAAGATCTTGCCTGCGGGAGCCGAAGTCCCGAAATCATCGACGCCGATTTGAAGTCCGTCACGTCCGGTAATCTGCGCCCAACCCAAAGTAATCCCCGCCTCGATCGAAGCGACCTTGCGGCAAGAAGCCGGAATCACGTTTTCACGCACGTTCGACGGCTGCTTCAGGAATAATTCGAGGGAGGGCATGGAGACCACGCGTACGGGAGTTCCGGCGGCGTCCAGTTTGGCCTGTACGTCGAGTGCAAGAGCCACTTCAGACCCGGTTGCGACCAAAATCGCTTTATAACCCGATTTATCCGAGAGAACGTACGCGCCATAAATGAGGCCTCTCTCGGAACCGCAAAGCCCGCGATCGATTGTTTTCAATTTTTGACGAGAGAGCACAAGACAGACCGGCCCCTTCCTGTGTGTCATCGCAAACTTCCAGGCTTCGCGGGTCTCGTTAGAGTCAGCTGGACGCAGTGTTGTTAGACCTGGAATCCCGCGCATCGACATCAAGTGTTCAACCGGTTGGTGGGTTGGGCCGTCCTCACCCAAGCCAATGGAGTCGTGCGTGAACACAAACACCACAGGCAGGTGGTTCATCGCCGCCAAACGGATCGCCGGTTTCATGTAATCGGCAAAGCAAAAGAAAGTCGCAGTGAAAGTCTTAAGACCACCGTGATAAGCGATTCCGTTTGCGATGGCGCCCATCGCATGCTCGCGTACGCCGTAGTGGATATTGCGGCCTGAGCCTTTTTGGCCTTCATACGAACCTCCGTCTTTGATGAACGTGTTGGTTGAACAAGAGAGATCGGCATCGCCGCCGAACAGATACGGCACCATGCTTGCGATGGTGTTTAAGACTTTGCCGGCCGCTTCGCGAGATGCGAAATCATCGCCGACTTTAAAAGTCGGAAGTTTGGAATCAAAGTCGACCGGAAGACCGAGTGTGAACGCTTGTTCCCAAAGTTTTGCCTTCTCCGGATTTTTAGCGCACCAAGATTCGAAAGTCGCATTCCAAGCCGACTCAGAGGCGGCACCGCGCTTGCCGGCAAGTTCGAAGTTCGAGCGAGCTTCGGCAGGGATGTGGAACGCGTCCGCGTACTCCCAACCCAAAGCCTTCTTGGTGAGCGCGACCTCGTCAGTCCCGAGCGGGCTGCCGTGAGCGGCGCTCTTGCCCGATTTGTTCGGTGATCCGAAACCGATCGTCGTTTTTAAAATGATGAGAGTCGGCTTCTGCGTTTCCTTCTTCGCCAAGGTGAGTGCCTCATCGATTGCATTCAAATCGGTGTTGCCTTCTTTTACGGTGATGACTTGCCAGCCATAAGACTCATACCGTTTACCGACGTCTTCGGTAAACGTCAAAGAGGTTGGACCGTCGAGCGACACGTCGTTTGCGTCGTAGAGATAAATGAGTTTGCCGAGTTTAAGATGGCCCGCGAGTGACGCGGCCTCAGCGGAGACGCCTTCCATTAAATCACCATCGCCGACCAGGCAATAGGTGTGGTGATCGATTACGGTTTGATCTGGAGTATTAAACATATTGGCAAGTTTGCGCTCGGCCATCGCCATGCCGACCGCGTTTGCCGAACCCTGACCGAGCGGACCGGTGGTGGCTTCGACGCCTTTGGTAATGAATGACTCAGGATGGCCCGGAGTTTTACTTCCATATTGGCGGAAGTTTTTAACGTCATCGAGAGTGAGAGGGTAACCGTACAGATGCAGTAAGCTGTAAATGAGCGCGCTGCCGTGACCTGCGGAGAGTACAAAACGGTCGCGATCTGGAAAATCCGGATTCTTAGGATTGAACTTCAGATGTTTTTGGAACAGCACGTAAGCAAAGGGCGCGGCGCCGAGTGGAAGTCCAGGATGTCCCGAGTTCGCCTTCTGAACCGCGTCGATGGAGAACGTACGAATGGCGTTGATGCTGAGCCAGTCAATCTTTTGATTGGAAGGATTTTCCATAATTACCTCGCAGTATTTCTGTACCCCGATCGTATCATCAACTACAATAAATCATATGGAAAACTGGGTAAATTTAATGGGAATGGGAGCGCGCGGCGTGCTCATTATTTTATTTCTTTTGTCGATTTGGTCGGTCGGAATCATGTTCGATCGTCGTCGCGTTTTTAATCGCGAGCTCTCGTCGAGTAAACTCGACGACTTACGAAATTTCATTCAAGCAAAGAACTGGGATGCGCTAAAAACTTGGTCAAACGCCAACCCCTCCTATTTGGCGGGGGTTGTTAAGGCGGCGCTCGAATCCGGATCGAAAGATTCAGAAAATTTAGATCGCGTTGTACAGAGCTACATGACTGCTGAGAAAATTAAAATGGAACGCGGACTAAACATTCTCGCAACTTTGGGCGCGAACGCTCCGTTCATCGGTCTCTTTGGAACCGTACTCGGGATCATTCAAAGCTTCGGGATTTTGTCGAGTCAACAAGGTTCTGCGATGAACGCGGTGATGCTCGGTCTCGCTGAAGCGTTGATCGCAACCGCGGTCGGCCTCTTCGTCGCGATTCCTGCGGTCGTGGCTTACAACTATTTCGGACAACGTTTGCGTAACGCGACTCTCGAGGCACAATCGATTCGCGATTTGATGGTTTCAAAACTCCATGGCTAGTAAAATTTCCATCGACAGAAATGGCGACGACCTTCCGAGTATCTCTGAGATTAACGTCACGCCGTTCGTCGATGTGGTGCTCGTGCTCCTCGTGATCTTCATGGTGACCGCTCCAATGCTCGTGCGCGAACAGATGAACGTGAACCTACCGAAGACCGAGACGGGCGAGAAGTCTGCGTCGGAGTCGCTGAGCATCACTCTCGATAAGGCCGGCAAGATTTTCTTAACCGGTAAAGAAATCAATTTCGCGACACTCGAGTCGACGGTTAAAGAGATGGCGCAAAAGAATCCGCAAATGCAAACAGTGATCAGCGCCGATCAGGAAACCCATCACGGCGACGTCGTCAAAGTCATGGACCTCGTTAAAAAATTAGGCCTGACCCGTTTCGCGATTCAAATCGAGCGTAGATAAATCGCATTCGCGATTTATCTACCAGCAACCCCATTGATACCAAACGCAACTGTCGATGTCTTCGTCGGTATCTGTCGTCACTTCGGATGCCGGAATCTCGTAATCTTTTACGACGGTCAGGTGCTGCATGCCGTTTGCACGGCTGTCTTCTTTTTGAACCGGTTCGACGCGATCGAGAACCGGGAAGTTGGTGCTGTCGAACACGAGACCCTTTGAATAAGTATTTTGCAGTTCGATATCGGCTTCGTCCACGAGAGTTTTGAAGCGCACCGGAACTTGGTAACCGGCGATGTCTTTATCGTTCAAGATCCAATCGTAGTTGTTTTTGCGGCTCATGTTGGTGACCGAAGCGCCATCAGAGTCGGTTGGAGTTCCATCTTCGTAGAGAACGTCGGCAAACTCCTTAATGATTGCGTCGTCGCGTCTGACGACGTTGAAGTCGCCACCCAGAACCACGTAGTCGCTTTCAGGGATATTGTCCGCGATGTATCTTTTCAGCGCCTTGGTCTGTGCCATGCGGCGAGCGGCGTTCGCAGCGCCCGTGCTTGATTTCAAGTGTACGCTGATGGCCCAAAGCTTTTTAGCGCCTGGAACGTCGAGCTTGGCCCATGCAAAGTCGCGGTCGGGGTTGTTTTCGTCGGCCCACTCTCCGGATTGCAAAATCGGGAAACGGGAGATGATCCCGTTCGGGATCTTGTCGGAGTCTTCCGACTCGCGGTAGTAGCTGAACTCCGGTCCGATTTGCGCCACCATGTCTTTGATGTCTTTTTCGGAATCGGATTTGTAATTGAATTCTTGGACGAGTATCACGTCGGCCTTGAGACCTTTCATGATGCGGATGCCCTCGCCGTTATCGTAATTTTGATGATTGCCGGTGGTGAGGTTTGAAGTCATGACGCGGATGTGGGTGGTTTCGGCCGCGAAAGAGTAAGATGCTTGAAAGAGCAGCAACGAGAGCAAAAAATGCATGTATAGGATCTCCAACTGAGGTTTATAACACAAATGTTATTTACGACGTATTTAATAAAACATGAGTGATTTACGCGTATAAACGAACTTCCTTGTAGCTTCAAAAGATTTCAGTTATTTTCGCGTTATATGAAAACCCACATCGTTTGCGGAAGCCATCGGGCCAATTCTCAAGGTATGAAAGTCGCGAAATACGTCGCAGCCCAGATCGAAAAAAAGGGCGGGCAAGCCTCGATTACCGATTTGCACCATAATACCCTCCCATTGTGGGACGAAGGCATGTGGAACGACGATCCGAAGTGGGCGCCGATCTGGGGCCCGATCGAAGCCAAGCTAAAAGAAGCAGATAGCCTGATTTTCGTGACTCCCGAGTACGACGGTATGTCGCCTGCCGCGATGAAAAACTTTTTCCTCTTTATTGCAGGTGGCGAAGATACGGTCGCCCACAAGCCGGCGCTGATCATCGCCGTCTCCGCCAGCCGTGGTGGGTCTTATCCGGTGTTTGAGTTGCGGGGTTCAAGCTACAAAAACGCAAAACAAGTTTACATTCCCGAACACGTCCTCGTGCAAGAGGCTCAGAAGATCTTAAACGACGGTCCATCGAGCGGTCCTGCCGACGATTACATCCGCAAGCGTATCGATTACACGCTCGATCTGCTGGCCGAGTATGAGAAGTGTCTGAAGCCGCTTCGTGCAAGCGGCAAGATCAATTACAAAGACTACCCGAACGGAATGTAAGCACGCCAGCGCTACAGGTTTTGTCCTGGCGAAACATGGTCCCGAATGATCTTGATAAGAGCATCGGCAAACTTGTCGGAGTCGTTCAAGCACGGGATGTATTCGAATTCTTTTCCGCCCGCAGCCAAGAAATCCGCGCGATATCGAATATTGATTTCTTCAAGCGTCTCCAGGCAATCAGCGGTAAACGATGGGGACGCGATCGCGAGTTTCTTTACGCCTTTTTGCACAAGCTCCGGCAATACGTAATCGGTATACGGCTCGACCCACTTGGTGGGGCCGAGGCGTGATTGAAACGAAGTTTGAATTCGGTCTGACGGAAACTTTACGTGATCTTGGATGTACTTCGTCGTGTGATAACAGTGCTCACGGTAATCTTTTTTGTTCCGGGTTTTAAAGCGCTGCTGATCCGGAATACCGTGGTAGCTGAGTAACAAAACATCGGGTTCGCATTTGGCGAGAACGGTGCCAATGGATTCGGAAAGTACTTCGACATAAGCCGGATGACAGTAAAAGTCTTCGATCACGAATTTACTGATGGTCGGGTGCTTCTCGCTCATGATCTTTTCAAACTTTACGATGGCCGTTTCAGAGGCTGCGTAAGAGTATTGCGGATAAAGCGGCAAAAAGATGATATCGGTCACGTTTTGGCCGATTAAGCGATCTACGGCGCTCTCAATGCTCGGACTTCCGTATCTCATTCCCATTACTACCGGGATCGATACTTTCTTTTGCACTTTTTGCGCGAGCTTCTGGGTAAACATCACGAGCGGCGAGCCTTCGGGCGACCAGATCGAGGCGTAAGCTTCAGCCGACTTCTTTGGACGCGTACGCAAGATGATCCCGTTCACGAGTAAGTAGCGCAAAGGCGCTGGAAGATCGATCACGTAGGGATCATTCAAAAACTCGTGGAGGTATTCTTTGACGTGTTGTGGATCCGGCGCCTTCGGGCTACCGAGGTTTACCATTAAAAGGCCTAGCATGCAGCGAGGCTATCATGAGTTAGAATAAGCACGAACGGGTCTTGCGCCACAGTTTACAATTCCCGCCCGTGCTTACTTCCTAGTTCATCATGTTTTGAAATGATTAAGTTTCAACACGACAGTCAGGACCCGTGTAGGGTTTCCCGGTGAGCGTTGTTACCAAACCAACTCCCAACATGAGGGTAATGATGAGTATTGGGTACTTCATACGAGCTACTGATAGAGCAAGTTCTTTGCCAAACGAAACGGAAATTATTTCAACGAGTTATGAGTCGAGACTCAAGGGTGGTGTCGCCGTGATGGTGTAAAGATGGCTTGATGTAGGCTATTCATGAGGGTTTTAACGCGCACGGAAAATCAGCCGCAAGGACGGAAGCCAGTTCCGATGAAGACGTTGCTTGGTACAACGTTCCAGCGAGTCATCAAGTCGTTCCAACCCGCGCCCGGAGTTGGCGGGTTAGTGGTCGAATCAAACCAATAAGAGGTACCGCCTTGGCCGCATTGATTATCGTTTGGATTGAAACCGCTTGAACCCCATTCACGCCACACGAGTGCAAGCATGATGTGGTAACGGGGTCCTTGATAGTAATCAATTTCAACTTCGAGATCGTCAGTCGAGGTTACGAGTACGGGTGCGGTTCCGCAGCCCATTTGAGCCGCGTGATCGCCGTCGTTATTGACGTTGGTTAAGCGAGTCACGGTCCCATCGGGGTTTTTACGATGGATGATCAAGCGAGCACCGTCATCGGAAACCAGGCCAAACTGCATGTATTTTGGCGCAGAGCCTGCTGGAAGACGGATCCTGGTCGTGAAATGAAACCCGAAGTATTCGATCAGTTCGTTACCACGGTCATCTTTAAGAGTCGAGTTGCCGTTGGTAGTGAAACCTTTGTCGAATGCATGGTTTGGAATATTGAGTTGGCCGAGATAGAAGTCCACATCCGGAGACGTACCTCGAGTGAGGAAGTCATCTATGCCGCTGTAGCCCGCACCCACCTGAGATGCGTTGAGATAATAGAGTCTTCCTTTGATCGTACTGCCGTGTCCTCCATCGAGAGCGTCGCACACGTAGTTGCTTGAAAAATATTGTTGTGGAGCGCTCACGAAACAGCCGGATAAGGCCAGAGCCATCAAAACACCGTAAACGGACGATACCTTCTTAGCGTTCTTCATATGGTTTCTCCCTTGAAACCCCGACCATTCTGTAAATTGGCCGGATAAAACTTGTCCTAGGACTAGTGTAACATATTTGACGCTGTTTGTTAAGTAGTCTTAACTTTTAAAGTTTATAAAGCTAACCAGAAGAATAGATGTAATATGTTGAAATTATTTTATTTTTTTATTTAAACGCAATACGTGTAGTAAAAAGTAAAAAAAAGTGTCTGGAGATTTAGAGATCAGCTGGTTTGCCGTCTGAATCGACCACGTCGTAAGGCTCAACTAAGATGCCCGGCGCGCGGTTTGCTGCTTGATAATCCTTCAATTCCGGTTCCGGAATCAGGTTTCCGTTTGCAGGATCATCGCTGTTATTAATAATGGAGGAGTTAGACTGAGCATGAGCAAGTCCACCCAATACAACTAAAGATAATACTACGATAAAACTCAATCTCTTCATATACTTACGTGCAACCAAGTGGAGAATCGTTCTCCATTTATAATTTTACTCGGCGCATAATCCCTATGCAATACAAATCACAGTCCACGATTTTTGTTAAGCGGCGCGCTTCTTTATAGTGGATTTCTTAGCGAACTTCGATGAGTCAAGCCAACTCTCGAATATCTTTGCAGCTTTTTTAGGTTCAGACTCGATGAATTTCGAGAGGCGATGGATTGCCGCGTCAATTTCTTGCTTGTTCGTCGGTTGGGAGGCCGTCGAGCCCGCTTTCGCAGCAAGTGAAGTTTGTGTGGGTTGTGGTTGGGCCTTGAATTTCTTCATTAGGAGTTCGGGCGGGTGTTGTTGTTATTGGTGTTGCTTGAATTTTCAGTGTCGGTATCGAAGTCTTCGTCGATCGCTGTATTGAAAGACGCGTGATGATCCGCTTTAGCAGCGGCGATTTGATCGTCGGAAACCGGAGACATGAACACTTCGTCATTAACGATGGAGAAAGCAAACCAGCGATCGCCAAGTTTTTGATACAGAACTTCGACGTCCATTTCTTGGTTGACCTGATTTTGCTTCTGATTATTTTTTGACGGATTGCTCATATTCCCTCCTGGAATTTTGCGTTTAGTGCTTTAGGGGTCGTGCCCCTCATTCAAAGAACTCTTCGTCGGCGCTTCAAACAAACTAAACGTAAAATTATTGCCTATTCAGTGATTCCAAAAACAAGCCGAAAGGTCAGGTGTAAGGTAAAGGAGTCATCCATGAAGGACGATAGTGGCATCATTAATCTCAGTCAGTTTCGTAATCGCAAACAAGAAGAGAAGAAGCGTAAAACGGAACGTATCTTTTTCCACAACCTCGTTGGCGTGTACGGCGTAGTGAACTCCGGAAAAATGGTTCCGGTCGAGCTCATCGATGTGAGTGATGACGGTCTCGGAATTCAAGTTCCGTACAATTCCGAAAAAAATTGGCCGACGGAATCGACCGACGTGACTTTGCGTTTGTACTTCAGCGAAGACTCTTACATGGAGATTGGCGTGAGCGTGGTGAACGCCCGTCCGACGATCGAGAACGGCAATCGCTACTTCCGTTACGGTTGCGCAGTCGATCCGACCCATCGTTCTTACGTGGCTTGGACCAACTTCGTTGGGTTCCTTCGTGCCTATTCGGACGTGTCCGAGAAAGACACTGGCAACATCGGTATCGGGAACTTCTAATCCCGTATCAAAGCGTACGCGTTAGCCAAATTCTTCTTCAATCGCAGCAGATTTCTTAAATTTATGTAGCACTCCGAGATGCGCATGTTACTTTTTTGTCATGAACAAAAAATACACGTTTCTTGGATCAACACTCATTGCGCTTGGATTCGCAGCCGTTATGGCCGCGAACGCAGGCGCTCCTCAAACCCGTTATCGTTTTTATATCGATGTGCCTAATAAATCGGCTCAAAACCTTCGCTCGATGAGCGGGTACTTGAACCGCAATGGTTTCGACATTGCCGGTGTCGATATCAAAGCGGGTAAAATCGAAGTCATCACTTCTGAAGAAGGCGTGACTTACCTCAAGTCTAAAGGTATGAGCGGTACCGCGCTTAAGGTAATGGTTGCGGGCGGTAAACAAAAGATCGCTGGTATCACTGAGGGCTTGGATCAGCGTTATTACAATCCGGACAAAATTCAAGCGAAGCTAAAAGATTTGAACACCAAGTTCCCGAAACTCACCTCAATGCTTGAGATCGGTAAATCTTTGCAAGGTCGTTCGATCTGGGCACTTGTCGTTTCGACGACTCCCGACGTGAATGATGCAAAGTTTCACTCAAAACCGACCGCAATGTTTGATGCAATGCACCACGCACGCGAAGTGATGACTCCAGAAGTCGTTGTCGACATCGCCGAATCCATGCTTAATACCGCGACAAAAGGGCCAGGACGCGCTCGCACCGTACTCGAAGGAATGAACATCGTTATCGTTCCGATGCTTAACGTCGATGGCAACGCGATTGTGTGGAGTTCAGACAATATGTGGCGTAAAAACGCTCACGCCGACGGGAACCGTCCTTACGGCGTCGATATCAACCGTAACTATCCCTACAAGTTCTCTGCTTGTAACGGCTCTTCTGGCCAGAAAGGCGCGCAAGATTTCCGCGGTGCTGCCGGCGCCAGCGAACCTGAGACTAAAGCGCTCATGGCGATTGCCGAGAAGGTGCGTCCAGTAGGCTCGATCTCTTACCACTCGTACAGCGAACTCGTTCTCTATCCTTACGGATGCGACGGTGATTACACTGGCGAGCACGCGATGATCGACAAGCTCGGCAAAGATATGGCGGCGAAACTTCCGTCTGACCGCGCCGGCTCGAACTACACCCCGGGCACACCATGGGATATCTTGTACGCAGTGGACGGGGATAGTATGAGCTGGATCTACGCAGCTTTCGGCGCACCTTCATTTGTATTCGAAATCAACCAAGACTTTCAGCCGCCGTATTCATTGCGTGACCCGACCGTGATGAAACAGCGTGCGGCTTGGCACCACTTCTTGGATCAATTGGCGCAACACATGTTGACCGTTCAAGTTCGCGATACAGCTGGAAAACCGGTTCAAGCCGCGCTCAATATCGTGCAAATACCGCACGTCAAAGGCGAACGTGACTTCGGCACCAACATGGCCGGCAACTTCTTCAAGATGCTCATGCCGGGCAACTACTCGATCGAGACTAAAACCAAAGACGGACGCAAATCGGTCACTCCAGTCAGCATGGGCGACGGTCCTCAGACTGTGACGATCACTCTCTAAGTATTACATCCAGGGAAAACACAAAAAGCCGGCGCTGGACTTGATGGTTCAGCACCGGCTTTGCCTTTAATTCTTGTTTTACTCTGAATTCACGGAGGAGGCGATATGCCGGTCTCGACGATTTGATCGAGGAATTTAACCAGCGTCAGGAATGTCTGGTGAACCGCGGTCGAAGTGTCGAGGAATACCGCGCCGACTTCTTGAGTGTTGCTTCCGTCGATCCGGCGCATGACTTGGATCTTCAACGGAAGATAGAGTGACTGGTTCAAGTAGAAGTGAAGCTCCACTTGCTCTTGAGCGTCGAGTTTGAATTCGCCGCCGAGAGTTTCAATCGTGAAACCGATACCCAGCTCGCTGATGTCGTTTACCTTGTGACGGGCGAACCCGATCTTAGGAACACAGATGTAAAAGGAGAATTTTTCGAGGATCTCCCGGCGTTTTACTTTTCTTCTCTCAGAACTCATTGCCCCTCCCGAGTTGGTAATCCACTTGGCGTTTTCGGCGCCTTCAAAATTTGATCGACCTTGGTTTTTAGAATTTCAAGTGAGTCGCGCGTTTCGCTCAGTGCCTTGCCGTGCTGGATCTCGAACGCGGCTTTATCCGAAGGCTGGGTTACGAACTGGATTTCGATCGCGAAAAGTTTTTTCACCGCTTCGTAAGCGTTCTTCACGAGCTCGTAGGTCTTGCCGTAAAAAAATTCATTCTGAAGCGTCTCTTTGGTCCACGTTTGAACGGTTTGATCGAGTTGTCCATTGAGTTGCTGCCAAGTACTGACGCTCTTGTCCCAGAGGCCTTTGACTTGCGCGGTAGGCTTCTTACTCGCGGTAACGCGCCTAAAATCACCGGTAAACGATGCAAACTGAATCGAGAGCGTGTCGGAGTACTGCTTCAGCTCCTGGACTTCGCGATCAGTTGAGGACTTTACTTTCTCGTGAAACGACTTCAGGCGGGTAAGGTAGTTCTCATCGCGCTCACCGCCGATAAACATTTTTTTGACAAACAAGTATTTGGTTTGTGCCGGAACTTCGGACGGGGTTTTAACCGCAGCGCGAGTGGGTTGGAAGTCGTTCATTGCCGCGCGGACCGATTCGTCCTGATCGGTGGATTCGACGACGTAGACGTCATACTCGCCTTTAGGAATCGGTTGTCCGCCCACGGCGAGTATGACGTCGCTTTTACCGAGACCAAACTTGGTCATCACCGTCGTTTGAGTTGAAAACGCAAGACGGTTCAACAGCGTCTCGCCGTTCCCGACCAGATAAATATCAAACTTAGTTTTATCCGGAAGGTTGGTCGCGACGTAAAAGTACGGACGGTTCGGATCGCCTTGCGAAACCGCTATTGCGAGCTTCACTCCGACCTCGGGTGCGCCCATCATCGCGACTTCGAGATCGACCGAATCGTCGGCTTTGATGTCTGGAATTTTCGGAGTGAGTTTGAAGATCGGTTGCAGCGCCGGGACGATGTCCAAGATTTTGACAAGAGTCGGTCGGATGAGACTATGAGTTTCCTCCGTGGTCGTGCGGCTCAGTACCGCAAGAGCGGCGATGCCCACGAGTAGAATCGTGACGATTCCGCCTAAAATCATCGTCAGAGCAGACCGCGCTTTCGAAGTTTGCCGACCGCTTGCCGGCGCCGGCGCTATTGTCTCCGTCATCGACGGAGTGTGCTGACTGACGGCTGCCGTCGATTGCGTTTTGGTCATCGAAGGTTGGGGCGTAGCCGCCACTCCGCCCGCTGGACCCGGGTTCAAATTGAGATTGATCGTGGGCTGAGGTTTCGGAGCGGATGGAACCGGATCCTTGAATTGAGCGAGCGCGCTCTTTAGCTCCGCGACTTGCTCGAGCATTACCCAATCGGGCATGCCTTCACACCAAACGTAGCTGTCTGCGCTAACCTTGCCGGTTTGCTGCTGCTTGAAAATTTCGTCTGGGGAAAAGGGCCCTTCATGGTGATCATCCATGTAAACGAACCACTTTTTTTGAAGTTCCATGTTATTGTGATTTTAATGGAAAAGCGTCGCGGGACAAAGCACCAAAATCAGGTTTTAGCCAAACCCGGCTTTAATTTCGTAGGGTTCCCGGACGACTTGGGCGTCAAAAACGTCAACGGACGTTTGGGCGCTCGCGAGGGTCCACGGTCTTTTCTGGAGGCCTTTCAAAAGCTGAACGGTCGTAATCCGGTTCGAGAGCGTTTACGCGAAATCAGCTTCGTCGAGATGAGCGATGAGATCGAGTCCAATCATGAATCCGCGGCTCGGACAGTGGCGGATCTTCATCGAGCGAACCCGAAGGATGTATTGGTCGCCGTCGGCGGCGGCAACGATTATTCGTACTCTTGGTTCAAAGGCTGGCAACAGGCATGCAATAAAAGTTCAAAAAAGAAGCCAAAAATCAGCTGTATTAACATCGATGCTCATTTTGATTTGCGCGATTACCGGCCCGTGATGACGAGTGGATCCCCGTTTCGCCGCTTGCTCGAAGAAAAAATTTTGGATGGCGCGAGTTTCGTCGAGTTTGGAATTCAAAGTCACTGCAACGCCGAAGAGCTTTGGAGAGTAGCCAAAAAATACAAGGTGAAGACCGTGCCCTTCACGGTATTGCGGGATGGAAAGGCTATACGCGCGTTTAAAGCAATCCTAAAAAGCCTCACTACTCGATGCGACGAAGTTTTGATTTCCGTGGACCTCGATGCTTTGAGTTACGCTTTTGCACCGGGAGTTTCAGCGCCTCAGGCCGAGGGATTTACCGGCGGGGAGCTTTTGCAAATAATGGAGATCGCGGGGAGCGACAAAAAAGTGACGTCGCTTGGAATTTTCGAACTCTCACCGTCGCTTGATTTTCAAAATTACACCTCACGCTTAGCGGCACAAGCGGCATGGCACTTTCTCGATTCAAAGTTGTTCTAAGCCACTCCGGTGGTTAGACTTCATTTTATGAATCAGTACATTCTCGCGATCGATCAAGGTACGACCGGAACCAAAGTATTGCTCATGGACACGAAGCTGAACCTCGTGGCGGAGAAGTCGACGCCGTTTGAGCAGCATTTTCCGCAACCGGGTTGGGTCGAGCACGATCTCGATCAAATTTGGGCAAGTGTCGAAACCGGAATCGCCGCGATCGTCGCGAGAGTGGACCCAAAGCAAATCGCCGCGATTGGGATCACCAATCAGCGCGAGACCGTTTGTTTTTGGGAACGGTCCACCAACGTCGCACTCGCGCGCGCGATCGTCTGGCAAGATCGTCGAACAGCAGATCGTTGTAAGGAATTAAGGAACGCAGGATTAGAGGAAAAGATTCAAAAGACCACGGGTTTGCTCCTCGATCCGTACTTCTCGTCGACCAAGATAGAATGGATGCTCAAAAATAGTCCAAAAGTGGCAAATGCGATGAAAACCGCGACGCTTGCTGTTGGAACGATCGACTCGTTTTTGCTTGCACGATTGAGCGGTGGAATCACTCATGCGACCGAGCCTTCGAACGCTTCGCGAACGATGCTCCTGAACCTTGAAGCCACCGATTGGAGCGAAGAAAATCTAAAACTCTTTGGGGTCACTCGCGGATCGATGCCGAAGGTCCAGCCGTCGTTTTCGAAATTTGGCGTGACCAAAGGGATGAAAAAACTCCCGGATGGAATTCCAATCACTGGAATCGTCGGCGATCAGCAGTCGGCACTCCTCGGTCAAGCGTGTATCCATGAGGGACAGGCGAAGTGTACTTACGGAACGGGCGCGTTCCTCCTCATGAATACCGGGTCGACCATTCGTCAGAGCAAGCATCGTTTGCTCACAACGATTGCATGGACCGAGTTCAACGGCAAAACGACGTACGCGCTCGAGGGTAGTGCCTTCATGGCGGGTGCGACAATCCAGTGGCTACGAGATGGCTTGCGGATTATTAAAGACGCGCCTGAAGTCGAGGCGCTTGCTCAGAGCGTTCCGAGCACCGACGGAGTATTCTTGGTGCCGGCTTTTACCGGTCTTGGAGCCCCTTACTGGGATCCCAATGCTCGTGCGATCTTGTGTGGCATGACCCGCGGGACGACCAAAGCGCATATTGCGCGAGCGGCGCTTGAGGGAATCGCGTTCCAAAACGTCGATATCCTGCAAGCGATGGAGAAGGACGTGGGTCGCGAGATCTCATCACTGAACGTCGATGGCGGTGCGTGCAAAAACAATCTCTTGATGCAAATTCAGTCGGACCTACTTGGACGCAAATTGAAACGTCCGGCGTTTACCGAGACTACGTCGCTTGGCGCGGTCTTCGCGGCAGGGCTGGGAGCTGGAATTTGGACCTCACTCTCCGAGATCGAAAAAGCATGGGAGCTAGAACGCGAGTTCGCTCCTGAAACGGGTCTCGAAGATCGCTCTCATCGCTTAGTAGCCTGGCAAAAAGCAGTCAAACGCGCTCAATAGCGGCGTCTTTATTACGAGTGACGTTCAAGGTTTTGAATTCTTATGATCTCTCTTCGGGTTAAGACAGTGCTTTTTTGAGCTCCGATACATGATGGATTGGAATGAGTTGGATACCTTTGGTTTTGGTCGCCCGTTCCATTTGAGAGTGAGGCACGACCGCGACTTTGAATCCGAGCTTCTTGGCTTCATCGACACGGCTTTCGATTTGAGGGACTTTTCGGACTTCGCCGGTCAATCCGACCTCGCCCAAGAACACGGTGGAACTTGGAATCGGTCGTTCGAGAATCGCGGATAGGATCGCCGCCATCGACGCGAGATCGCACGCCGGCTCGGAGAGGCGCAAACCGCCTGCAACGTTAAAAAACAAATCTTGGTTCATGACGCTCGTGCCGACATGCTTTTCGAGGACTGCGGTGAGGAGCGCAACCTTTTGCGAGTCCATGCCGACTGAGGTACGCCGAGGGGTTCCGTAGGGCGAGGGAACACAAAGCGCTTGGAGTTCGACGAGTAGTGGGCGTGAACCTTCGATGGTCGCGACGATTGCGGTACCCATCGCGGGTTCTGCCCGCTCGCTCAAAAAAAGCGCGGAAGGATTAGCGACGTCGACTAAACCGTCGGACGTCATTTCAAAAACTCCGAGTTCATTCGTGTTTCCGAAACGGTTCTTCACGGTGCGGAGTAATCGCATGGTTTGACCGGAGTCACCCTCAAAATATAAAACGGTATCGACCAAGTGCTCGACAATCTTTGGCCCCGCGATCGCGCCGTCTTTGGTGACGTGGCCGACGAGCCACACGGCCAGGCCTGCTGACTTTGCGAGATTCATCAAACGCGAGGTCACTTCGCGAACCTGACTCACGGTGCCCGGGGCAGATTCCACAAATCCCGTCGAGAAAGTCTGAAGCGAATCCATGATCAAGAGATCGGGTTTCAGTTCCTTGACCAGGCCCAAAACTTTTTCAAGCTGAGTCTCGGCAGCAAGATAAATGCGATCTTGGTTCTTAATCTTCAATCGATTCGCGCGGCCCTGGATTTGCCCGATGCTTTCCTCGCCGCTGACGTATAAAACTTTGGTGAGCTCAGACGCTTGGGTGACTTGAAGCAGGAGGGTGCTTTTGCCGATGCCGGGGTCGCCGCCAATCAGGACAAACCCGTCGCGAATCATGCCGCCGCCAAGAACGCGGTCAAGTTCCGACGAGCCGGTTGGAATGCGAGCGCGCACTCCTTTGCCTCTTGACTCGTCGTTCAGTTTGACGATCCCGGAACCCGGCAATGTCTCCTGGAAACTCTCGCGAACGGCCGCGATCGAGGAGTCCTTGTTGTTTGTCACTTTTTCTTCGACGAATGAATTCCAGGAGCCGCATTCGGGGCATTTGCCGAGCCATTTCGGGCTCATGTTTCCACAATTTTGACAGGTGTACTGGGTTTTGGTCTTCATGATAAGCTGGCTATAGGAATGGCAAGAGACGGCGAAAAACGCAAATCAATATTTGATGACGACGAGGACGAAGAAGAAGTCCTTTCGCCCGCGCGAAAGGCCCTAAAATCCGCAGCCACGCCGACCAAAGGGAGACCGGAAGACAAAGGTAAACTCTTCTCCCAAACTGGGACCGTCGATAGTCAGACTCTGGATATCAAACTCGGCGACATCAAAGCGTTGATGGATCAGACCCATCAACTCTATAATCACTATTTCAACGGAATTGAAAAACGTCCTCCGATCGAAAAGGTGAGACTCCTTGAGTCAAGAATGGCGGAATTACAGCGTGCTGTGGTCACGACGCCGACAAACAAATTCAAAGTTAGTCAGTTCGTCATGCAGTACAATACCTTCCGCGACCTTTGGCAGCGCAAGATGCGCGAGAAAGAAAAATCGTAAGCGTCCTCCTGACGCTTTCGGTGTCAATGTGGCGCATTCGTCAGATGACGCAATGAGCTCGTCAAAAAAATTCACAAAAATCCGTCTAAATTCAGCGTTACTTCTCGCTCTCGACGAGTAGGAATAATTTTCCTCGGTCAGAAAAGATTTAAGCCCGTTCGTCAGAACTCCGATCTGAAGTTATCAGCGATTCACAGCTGGTAAAGGGGTTCTGACGATGAAAGCATTAAATCGGGGTTTGAAAAAAATTTTGCTCTTAGGTTTGATCGCGGTTGTGAACGCGGCTCAAGCTCAGGCGGACGGATTGTCCGTGCAGTTCGACTCAACAAAAAATTTCAATCAAACACAAATGGACAAATTGAATTTCGCGAGAAGAATCGTCCAGACGGTGATCAACAGCGCCGAGTTCAAAAGCAAAGTCTTGAACTTCACTTACGGCGGACAACAAACCTTCGTTCAGAATGGCGGTCTTTCAAATCAGCAGATCTATGATTTGCTCATGACCGGAGCGGAGAGATATCCAAATCAAACCGCAAGCGACCACACGATGAACTTCCAGCTCGAGCTCTACACCCCGGCTTGGTATCAGAGCAATAACGTGCTCGGATACACGAGCCTCAGTGATCCGGTCATCCATATCAATAAAAACTTCTATAACAGAGCCGAAGTTTTCGAGATCGCGATGAACTTGACCCATGAGTGGTGCCACAAGATGGGCTTCGATCACGACTACAGGTCGACCGCGCGCCGTCCATACTCGGTTCCGTACGCGATCGGTTACTTGGTCCGCGATTTAGGACAGTCCCTTTTGAAGTAATTTCTTAAATTCGTTTTCGTCGAGCACGCGCACGTTCAATTCGCGTGCTTTGTCGAGTTTACTGCCGGCTTCTTCGCCCGCGAGTACGAAGTCGGTCTTCTTCGATACCGATCCCGAGACTTTACCGCCGTGCTCTTCGATCAGCTTCGTCGCATCCGAGCGGCCGAGTGTCGGGAGCGTGCCGGTCAGGACAAACACCTTTCCTAAAAGCACTTGCGGGCCGGTTGCAGCCTTCGGCTCGATCGGGGTTACGCGATCAAGAAGCAGCGAGAGTTCCTTTTGCTGATTTCTATCTTCGAAAAACTCGACGATAGAACCCGCCATCTCTTCGCCGACCCCGTCGATCTCGTGAAGCTCTTCAACGGTCGTCGTCGCGAGCTTATTCATGGACTTGAATTTTTGCGCAAGCAGCTTCGCGGTCGCTTCGCCCACATGGCGGATGCCGAGACCGTAGATCAAGCGATAGAGCTCGGGATTGCGGGCGCCATCAATCGCGTTTAAGAGTTTATGCGTGGATTTATCCGCAAAGCCCTCGAGCGTACGAACGTCATCGAATTCGAGATCAAACAGGTCCGGTAATTTTTTAACCAGAGCTTTATCGACGAGGAGATCGACGATCTTATCGCCCAAGCCCTCGACGTTGATCGCGTCTTTTTGAACGAAGTGTTTGACGCGCTCTTTAAGCTTGGCCGTGCAGTTGCGACCGGTACAACGGGTAACGGCTTCATTTTTTTCGCGAACAGCTTCAGAACCGCACACTGGACACTTGACCGGGATCTTGAAGCGACGTTCGTCGCCGCGACGCTTGTTTTTCAAGACTTCAACGACCTCGGGGATGACGTCACCCGCGCGCTGGATCACCACGTGGTCGCCGATGCGGATATCTTTGCGGTCGATCTCGTCCTGATTATGGAGAGTCGCGCGGCGAACGACTACGCCGCCGACGCTGACCGGGGTCACTATCGCGACCGGAGTGAGCGCGCCCGTCCGGCCGACCTGTACCTGAATGTCTTCGACCATGGTGTACGTTTTCTTCGGCGGGTACTTGAACGCCACCATCCCGCGCGGCGAACGAGCGACGAAGCCAGCAGTCTCTTGCTGCGAGAAGGCGTTCAATTTAACGACAATTCCGTCGATTTCAAACGGGAGATCCTCGCGGATGCCCTCGATCTGTTTGTAAAATTTCAGAACATCGTCCGATCCTTTACAGATTTTGTGATGCTTGCCGACAGGGAGACCCCAATCTTTCAGGGTATCTTCGTACTCGGCGATGGTTTTCGGCATCGTGAAGCCTTCAACGGCCCCGACACCGTAAAAAAATGCCTTGAGAGGACGCGAAGCCGTAATTTTAGAGTCGAGCTGGCGCAACGACCCTGCAGCCGCGTTGCGCGGGTTGGCAAAAGTTTTTTCGTCCTTATCGGCTTGCTCGCGGTTGAGTCTTTCAAAGTCCTTAATGAAGAGGATGACCTCACCGCGCACTTCGATTCGGCGTGGGGGGTTTTTAGTGTTGAGCCGCAAGGGTATAGAGCGGATTGTCTTGATGTTTTGAGTGACGTCCTCGCCAACTTCGCCGTCGCCGCGAGTGGCGGCGCGAACGAGCACGCCGTCCTCGTAAGTCAGGTTGATCGAAAGTCCGTCGAACTTCAATTCGGCGAAGTATTCGAGCCTGGCTTCAGGCTTGGCCTCGATGAAGCGGTGAGCGCGTTCGTCGAACGCGATAAATTCCTCGGGCTCAAGTGCGTTCGCGAGCGAGAGCATCGGAACCACGTGGCGCGATTTTGGAAATGAGTCGAGCGCTTTTCCGCCCACGCGATGAGTGGGTGAGTTCTCGGACACCAATGAGGGATTCTCCGCTTCGATCTTTTGAAGCGCTTTGAAAAGTTTGTCGTATTCGGCGTCCGTGATCGTGGGATCGTCCATGACGTAATATTGGTAATCGTGTTGTTCGATTTCCGTGATGAGTTTTTGATAGTGCTTTTCGACGCTTTTATCGGGGTCTTTTTTTGCCATAGCGGGGCCTGAGCCGCTAGAAATAATACATGACTGACGGGTTAACCGAAAACATCTTTTGTGATACGGTCTCGCCGCCGACGAAGTCCATGCTCTGAGAGTTCATCTTGAACAGGAGCCGGACGAAAATTCGTTCCTGAAGTCGATAGACTCCGGCCGCTTCGAACATGAGGTCGGTCGAAGACGCCACGTCACCGAAGTTAGGCGAAGTTTGGGACGCACTGCGAATTAAACCGAGGTCTAACCCCAATTGAGCGGTGAACCTTTCTTGGATCGGGATTTCGCCACCGACGCCCAAGAATAAACTCCCGAAGCTCGACGCTCCGGTGTAGTCCGTTGACGAGGCAGGAAGCGAGTAGCTTGTTGCCCGATAACCCATGTGCACCCATCCGATCGAATCGAAAATCGTTTTCGCCGGAAAGAGCGAGTAGCCGACCGCCAACCTAATTTGATTTGCAGAGGCATCGTATTTGGTACCCTGGTTCGTGCCAGTCAGCAAATCGTTCGGCGAATACTTTGAGAACATGCCGGAGAGTCCGAGTTGCGCGAGCCAGCGGGAGTTCAGCCACAATTGGCCTTCGATCTCGAAGTGAGGCATGAGGCTGCTTCCGGTGCGGCCAGAAGCTCCGTTTGGAAGACCCACCTCACGGCTGTAACTGCCGGCGCCTAAATTAGCAGCGATCCAACCCAAGCGCGGACGATCATCTTCTTGGTCGGTTTTCGCCGTCGCCGGCTTATGTTCTTCCGGTGGAGTCGAAATCTCGCGAACTTTGTTGAACGCAATCACATTCTGGTTTGGTTCGGTCTCTTTGACGTGACCGAAAGCGATCGACTCTTCGACCTGATCGATCTGAACGGTGCCGACCGGTTGCCAGCGCCATTCTTCGATGGTGTTGAGCACCGGATGGCGTTTTAGATTTTGAAGCGTGTAGATCGACAAAAGATCGCGAGGCTTGATGTTTTGATTCCGACCCAGGTTCACGGTCACGACGTCGTTTTGCACGCCGGTGACTTGACCCAAGAACGGAAGCTTCGAGATGAGCTCATCGAGGCCGCGTCTGACCGCTTCAGGAAGATCGCTCCCTTCCAAACCTCTATCTTTGCCCGGGTCAACGTAGCGGAATTCGAAAGTCGATAGCACGTCGCCGCGTGGAGCGAAAACAAATTCCATCACGAAACGGTACGTATCGGCTTCTTTGTAAACTTTAGTGCGGATCAAGCACTCGACTTTGTATTTTTGGGCGATCTTCCTGAGTACTTCCGGTTTTTGAATGAGTTCGGCGTAAGAAACCGAACTCTTACCCAGAACGTCCGACAAGTGCGTTAGCCTCTTGATCACGAAGCGGCTTTGACGTTTGAAATACTTTTCGTATTGTTCGTTGAGGTACTCGCCGAAGATACCGTCGACGTTGTCGTGAGCTTGGAGCCAGCCTAAGGATTCAAGTTGATAAACGCGGTCGTATTCCGGGCTTGCATGAGAGGATGCGGCTGAAAGATAAATTGCACATGCACTCAGAACCAAAATTGGAACTATTTTTTTGATTGTAGTGACCATTTTTCCTCATAGAATGCGACAAGGGTTTTGAGTTCGGCGATCTCTTCGTTGGCCGCGCTAAGCGCCGACTCCAGATTTTGAATGCGCTCCTCGACGTTTGTGGCAAGATGATCGTGGGAGACGATCAGAGCGACTCCTTTTGGGTCGTGATTGCGGGGCGCACTGAAAGTGCCGTCGTCCATCACGAGGTAACGGCCGTCGACGAGCTTCCATGGAATCTTATTGGCTTTGATGTATCGACGAAGGGTCGAAAGGCTGATGCCCTTCTGAACCGAAAACTCGACTAGCGGAATCCAGTCCCCGCTATCCATATCCATTGCCATTTTCATATCGTATCAAGTATTCTTGACTAAGGAAGCTAAAACTCATGGTCGTAGCGCCTAGAAAGCGTATTCCAAAAAAGAAGAAGATCGCGCTCGTGCTCTCCGGCGGGGGAACAAAAGCGGCCGCATTCCATATCGGCGTGGCCTACGCACTGAAGGAGAACGGTTTTGAGTTTTACCACGGGCTTCAGAACGATCAGAACATTTCGACGCCGAGCGCACGCACGATTCAAACCTACGTCGGCACGAGCGGCGGCTCCTTTATCGCATCGGTTTTGGCCGCGGGCTACAGCCTTGAGAATATTTCGGCGTCGTTTTTGAATCAAAAACCGCTGGATGATGCCCGGTTTCATCCGCGCCCGCTGCCGCAACTCGGGTACAAAAGCATGTTCCGGATCCGTCCGGAAATCGCGAAGGAACAGGCTTCGAACTTCCTTATGATCAAGAACGTGATGGGCGCGCTCATGGACGGGAAGTTTCCGTCGCTCCTGCAGCTCAAGTGGCTCCGTATGACTGGAATTTTTTCGACCGCGGGCCTCGAGCAGTTTATTCGCGAAGAAGTGATGCCGTCGAACCGTTTCGAGGATTATCGTCCCGAGCTTTTTATTGTAGGGACGCAACTCAACAACTCACGCAAGGTCGTGTTCGGGAAAACGGCGTATCCGCCGCCGCCTCACGATCCGAGGTGCGAGTATTGGACGCACATAAAGATTTCGGACGCGATCGCGGCGAGCGCGTCTCTGCCGGTGATTTTCGCGCCATACGCGATTCCGAACATCGAAGGCGAAGCCCATTATTTTATGGACGGCGAGATCCGTGAGACGCTCTCCACTCACGTCGCGGTGGACTCGGGCGCCGATCTGGTGCTCACGAGTTACAGTCACCAGCCGTATCGTTACAAAAAAGAAATCGGCTCGCTCACGACGCTGGGTCTGCCCGCGATCGTGATCCAAGGGATTTACATCCTGATCGAGCAAAAAATCAATTCCACTTACGAGTCTTATCGTTCCAAGAAGACGGCGATGAATGAAGTGTTCCGTTACTGCAAAGAAGCAGGGGTCGACCAAGGTCACGTGGATAGCATCATGCAAATCCTTGAAAAGGAATTGCATCAGAAACAGGACATCGACATCATCCCGATCCATCCGGATCCGTCGGACACGAAAACATTCCTGGCCGAGCATTTTAGTTTGAGTCCGAAGAAGCTCGCCGATGTAGTTAAGGCCGGATATAAAGCGGGAATGACCCGCTTGGCGGAATTTGAATTCGAGTCATAAAGTTGACAGTCCCCAATGGGCTTTTGACCTTGGTGGGTGAAAATAATCCAAATTGCATGTTCGAAGCGGCGCGATTCTAACGAAAAAAGTAACGGCTCTAAAAGCACTGGCGGTCTTGAAGCGCGTCTCTCAGGGTTTTGATCGCATCACTTTTGTTGGCATGGCAGCCCTTATTATCCGGAAACCCAATGCCATTGACGGTCACGATGTATGCGCAGCTTGATGATTTACCGAGGTTTATCTCGCAACGCTCGAGGTCTTTACTGGTCAATGCTTTGCTTAAAAGCGAAGAGTCGGAGAGCGATTCCAATTTAATCAGCTTCGAGCAAATCGTTTCAATTGTGGCATGGAGGTCGATGTAGCCTTGCACAAGCGCGCGAGCAGTATTGATGTGATAGTGGACTTGGGTAGACTGTTCCGCTCCAATTTTTGAATATTGATTTGCTCGAGTGAGAATGTTTGAAATCGCTTGATTGAAATACCCCGAACCTCCCAAGGACATGTCCAGTGAGTTCATGGTTTGGTAGTGCTTTTCCATGGCGCCCATTTGTATCAAGATTTGCTCAGCAGCCTGAATATGCTGTTGCGCATTTGGGAGTGTGTTATCCATGGTTTTGGTAAATCCTTGGCAAGCGGCTAGATTAAAATTAGCGACGATGCCTGGGTCAACAGGAGGGTACTTGTTCTGGGCATTTGCGAATGGGTGAATAGAAATAGAGATAAGGAAGGTTGCAGCTACAAAAAATTTATTTTCCATGAAATCCTCATCGCCAAGCTACCATTATATTTATCTAAAATAAATGTAATAATTTTTTGAAAATTACACGGACATGCAATTTAAACGAAATAAATTGTATTTGAATCGCGATCGAGGCTACTTCTTCAAAATATTCGATTTCAAGAAATCAAAAGTCGACTTCGCAGCCGGAGTGAGCGTCTTCTCTTCGAGGTAAGCGATACTGATCGTGTTGTGGAGCGGTTTGCCCGAGCCCTTCATGATCTGGAGCTCTTCGCCTGCGGCGACGAGTTTATCCGCCAAGTGGCCCGGGAGAACGCCCGCGCCCGCGCCGCTTAAAATCATTTTTGAGATCGCTTGCGCGTCCATCACATACAGGCGCACATCGAGGTCGACGGCTTTCATGCCGGCGTGGTGTTTCATCCACATGCTCAGGACTGATTGCTCTTCCTGGTAGTCGACGTAGGTGAGACCTTGGTAAAACTCCGGATCGGTCACGCCTTTTGCTGATACGCCTAATTTTTTAGAAACGCAAAGTTCTAAGACCTCGTCGTAGACCGGTTGAGTGGTCACTCCCTTGTCCATCGCAAACGAGTCGACAAACGCGAAGTCAAGCTCGCCTCCCAAGAGCAAGTGGTTCATTTCGAATGGAAACCCCTGACGAATGCGGAACTGGACTTTGGGGTTCTTCTTTTGAAATTCAGACAGAAGCGGGATCACGATGTTGTTTCCGAACTCGATCGGAAGACCGATCGATACGACGCCAGTAAGTTCTTTGTCGGTTTTCTTCAGGCGGTTCAAAATCGTCTCGATCTCTTCGAAACTGCGTGAAGTATGCTTATAGAGTTCTTTTGCGGACGGGGTCGGAACGAGCTTTTGCTTGATTCGATCGAAAAGTTTGAGTTCGAGAACGTCTTCGAGAGCCTTAATGTGCTGACTTACGCCCGATTGGGTCAGATGCAGTTCTCTTGCTGCATGCGTCATGCTCTTCGTGCGAAAAACAGACTCGAATACGCGTAGCTGATTAAGATTAATCTGATCGATTAGCATGGCTAATAACTTAATGGGCCATTGATGTGAAATCAATGGAGAAATGGGGTACTTTGAGCTAAAATTTTATTACAGTTTCAATATATTAGGATTAGGAGCGTAATCCATGGTTTCTTTGAAGCAGTTGTTTTCGTCGTCCCTCGGTCGGAAATATTTGATGGGTGCGTCCGGCCTCGCCCTTGTCATCTTTATCATTCTCCATTTACTTGGAAATCTGACTTTATATGCAGGTCATGGCGAACCGATGAACACTTACTCCGCCAGGCTTCATAGTTTGGGAATGGGCTTGATCATCGCGGAAGTGGGATTACTTCTCACCTTTGTGATCCACATCATCGCCGCGATTCAAGTCACGATGACATCGAAGAACGCGCGTCCGATCGGATACGCAAGCACCGAAACAAAGGGCGGGCCGACAAAAAATACGATGACGTCGCGGAACATGATCGTGACCGGTCTCGTGCTTTTACTTTTCTTGATCGTACACTTGAAGCAAATGCGTTTCGGCCCGAACGTAGCCGACGGTTACACCGCGAGTCTGGAGGGCGTGATGGTTCACGACATCTATCGTGTCGTCGTCGAAACCTTCCAGGACATCAAGTGGGTGATTTTCTATTCCGCTTCGATGTTCTTTCTCGGCTTCCACTTCCGTCACGGATTTTGGAGCGCGTTCCAGTCTTTGGGCGCGATCAACCCACGCTGGTCTAAACCGATCTACGCGATGGGTTTGATCATCGCTCTCTTGCTTACCGCCGGATTCTTTTTCATGCCGATTTACATTTATGCTACGCAAGGAGGCGCATCATGAGTTTTGAGTTGAAATCAGGCGTACCTGAAGGTCCTCTCGCACAGAAGTGGGACAAGTACAAAGCCGACATGAAGCTCGTAAACCCGGCCAACAAGCGTAAATACACCGTGATCGTGGTGGGAACAGGCTTGGCAGGCGGATCCGCGGCGGCCTCTCTCGCTGAGCTCGGTTACAACGTAAAATCATTTTGCATCCACGACAGCGCTCGTCGCGCTCACTCGATCGCAGCACAAGGCGGGATCAACGCCGCTAAAGCGTACCCGAACGACGGCGACTCCGTTTGGCGTTTGTTCTACGACACCATTAAAGGCGGCGATTACCGCTCGCGTGAAGCCAACGTCTATCGCTTGGCTCAGAACTCGACCTCGATCATCGATCAGTGCGTGTCACAAGGCGTGCCTTTTGCGCGTGAGTACTCGGGCGAACTCGCGAACCGCTCGTTCGGTGGGGCGCAAGTTTCCCGTACGTTCTACGCTCGTGGACAAACCGGGCAGCAATTGCTTCTCGGCGCGTACTCGCAGCTCATGAAGGAAGTCGATAAGGGTAAGGTCCAACTCTTCCCGTATCACGAGCTCCTTGATGTCGTGATGGTTGACGGCAAGTGCCGCGGCATCATCACCCGCGAGATCAACACCGGCAAGGTCGAACGCCATGCCGCGGACGTCGTTATCATGGCGACCGGCGGTTACGGCCGTGTTTACTACCTGAGCACCAACGCGATGAATGCAAATGCAACCGCGATCTGGCGCGCTCATCGCAGAGGTGCGGCTTTCGGTAATCCTTGCTACGTGCAGATTCACCCAACCTGTATTCCGGTTTCAGGCACGCATCAAGCAAAACTCACTTTGATGTCGGAGTCACTCCGGAACGACGGCCGCGTGTGGGTTCCTAAAAAGAAAGAAGACTTAGCTAAAGCTCCGTCGACGATCCCGGAAGAAGATCGCGATTACTTCTTGGAGCGCAAGTATCCAAGCTTCGGTAACCTGGTTCCACGCGACGTAGCCTCTCGCAACGCCAAAGACGTTTGCGACGAAGGTCGCGGTGTCGGCGCTTCGGGCCGCGCGGTTTACCTCGATTTCAGCGCTGCAATCAAACGCGACGGCGAGTCGGTCGTCCGCGAAAAGTACGGAAATCTCTTTGACATGTATCACGAGATCACGGCGGAGAATCCGTACAAATCACCAATGCGGATTTATCCGGCTGTCCACTATACGATGGGCGGACTCTGGGTGGATTACTCGCTTCAAACTACGCTTCCGGGTCTCTTTGCCGCGGGCGAAGCCAATTTTTCGGATCACGGTGCAAACCGTCTCGGGGCTTCGGCGCTGATGCAAGGGTTGTCGGACGGATATTTCATTCTTCCGTACACGATCACCAATTACTTGGGCACGCACGCAACTGAGCTTCTCAAAAAAGTCGAGACCTCGCATCCGGCGTTCGAACAAGCCGAGAAGCAAGTGCGCGATGAGATCGCACGTCTGATCGCGAACGGCAAAAAAGGCAAACGTACGCCGAACGAGATATTCAAGGAACTCGGACTCGTAACCTGGGATTACGTCGGTATGGCTCGTGACGATAAGGGTCTGAAAATCGCGATCGAAAAAATCGCGAAACTTCAACACGAGTATGACAACAACATGCTCTTGAACGACGATCAGCACTTGAACACCGCTCTTCAAACCGCGCAACGTTTGGGCGATTACCTTGAACTTGCACGTCTGATAGCGCAAGACGCTCTCCACCGGACGGAATCGTGCGGCGGCCACTTCCGCGTCGAGAGTCAGCAAGACGGCGAGGCCAAGCGTGACGACGAGCATTTCGCGTACGCGGCGGCGTGGGAATACAAAGGCAAAGGCCAAGACGCGATTTTGCACAAAGAGCAGCTCGTGTTCGAAAACGTTAAACCTTCAACCCGTAGTTACAAATAAGGAGCGAACCGATGCAAACAACACACGTGACTACCGCAAAAACGATGATTGTTCGGTTAAAGATCTGGCGTCAAGATAGCCCGAAAGACGCCGGCCGCTTCGAAGAGTACACTATGGATAATGTCCTCATCGACATGTCTTTCTTGGAGATGCTCGACGAGTTGAACGAAAAGCTCTTAAAAGAAGGCAAGCGTCCGGTCGAGTTTGAATCCGACTGTCGCGAGGGGATCTGCGGGACTTGCTCGCTCATGATCAGCGGTCAAGCTCACGGTCCAATCCGCGGTGCGACCACATGTCAGCTCTACATGCGTTCATTCAAGAGTGGCGAGCTCATCACGATCGAACCTTGGCGCGCGCGTGCCTTTCCGGTACTGCGCGATCTTGTGACCGATCGCCGCGCGTTCGATCGCATTCAGATGGCGGGCGGATACACCGGCGCGAAAACCGGTCCTCATGCGGATGCAAACGCGATGCTGGTGCCTAAGGATCTCTCCGACCGTGCGATGGACGCGGCCGCTTGTATCGGTTGCGGCGCGTGTGTCGCTGCCTGTCCGAATGCGAGCGCGTCTCTATTTACCTCGGCCAAGATCACTCAGCTCGCATTACTCCCGCAAGGACATCCGGACCGCAAACGCCGCGCTCTCCGCATGGTCGCGCAAATGGATAAAGAAGGCTTCGGCTCGTGCTCGAACCTTCAAGAGTGCGAAGCAGCTTGCCCTAAGCGTATCTCGATCCAAAATATCGCGATCATGAAGCAAGAGTACTTGAAGGCCGCGATCTCTGCGGACTACCGCGAAGGCTTAGGCGACGCTGACGCTTGACCGTTGATCTAGCTTAGTAAGTGTAAACGGTGTTCGGGTGTTTAGGCTTCTTTGCCCAATCACGCGGAGCGATGTTTTGGTATGCGCAGTTAAAAACGGCGCGAACGACTTCGGTCTCAGAGCGTTGGAACCAGTAAGCCCAGCGACCTTGATAGCCGGCATCGAGACGGCTCAAGCTAAAATGGCCGTTAATGCTGCTTGGATCACCAGTGTCGCCGACGATCTTCATGTCGTTGTAGCCCATGTGCGCGAAGAGTAGGCCCGAGATGTATTTTTTGCTGCCGTCGTTTTGAATCAAAAAGTTAGAAAGCTCGCCTTGGAGTTCAGGATGCTCGCTACCAGCGAGTGCCATTCTGAATTCGAGCTGGGTAAGGAATTTACCGTCGCGGATCGAACAAAAGAGTTTGGTTGGATTTAAGCTCACGGCCCGAGCCGGAACCCCGAAAACCAACATTGCAATGACGAGTAAGCCCCTGAAACCCACGAGCAGTAGTTATGGCAATTTACTCAACTGATCAACAGTTAATTTCGGTGAAGCAAAAACGTAAGAATAACGGCTTAGTGCGTGAAATTGATCTCGCGGTGGAAGGTTTCAGGCAATCGAGATGCGGCGAGTAGAGCGATCCCGAAACAGACAAAGCCGATACTTATGGATGTCGGCATGAGGCCCAGATTTGGGGCCAAAGCTTGGAAAAGGAGGGTGATCGGAATCACCGACGCGCGGATCAAATTTACGAGTGATGTCGTCGCGGTGGCGCGTAAGTTCGTTCCGAAAATCTCGGAAATCCAGGCAATGAGCATGGCGAAGAAGCCGCAACCGGTTCCGATCCAAAACCGCGTCCAGTAAAAGCTGCTCGCCGTGGCTTCACGAATCAAAAGTGGATGGACCACCGCGATCGAGCCGCCAAGAACCATAAAGATCATCACGGCTTTTTTCCGGCTCCGGAGTACTTGGCTGGTGAGTCCGCAGGCGAGATCGCCGATAATGGAGCCTAAATATCCCACCATGATGGCGTAACCCGCGGTGACGTCGCCATCGATACGCATCTCGAGTGCGAACTCGGGCGCGAAGTAAGAAAGAATTCCGGCTACGTACCAAATCGGCACGCCTGCAAGGAGTGCGAGAGCATAATACTTGCATAGCTCGCGATTTTTAAAAAGCGCGATGACGGAACCCCAAGAGATCGACTTATTGTCTTCGCGTGACTTTAAGTAAACGTGGGACTCGCGTACCTGGAAGCGCGCGAAGAGGAGCATGATCCCGAGGACGCCGCCGATTCGATATCCGTTTTGCCACCCGAAATTTTGAGAGAGATAAGATGATGCGACCGCCCCCAGGAATCCGACCGATGTGATCCAGGCCGAACCCATCCCTCTGCTTTTTTGCGGAAGAATCTCGGACACGAGCGTGACGGCGGCACCGAGCTCGCCGGCGAGACCGAACCCCGCGAAGAAACGCATGAACGCGTACATTGGAACATCTTTAACGTAAGCGTTTAGAAAAGTTGCAAGCGAGTAAATGAGAATGGAACCGAAGAGCGCCTCGCGGCGACCGCGTCGATCGCCGAGCATGCCCCAAGCAAAACCGCCGATCACCATGCCAGCCATCTGCACGTTGAGAAGCATGGCCCCGACGCTGAAGAGATCGCGCGGACTGACGCCCATCGAGGTTAGACTCTCGACTCGCACAGCGCCGTAAAGGACGAGATCGAATAGGTCGACGAAGTAGCCGAAGGCCGCGATCCACACGAGTTTGCTTTTTAATAGTTCGCGCATCGAGCTTAGGTTAGCATTAAAGCGATGCAACTTTCTACCTTAGAGCGCCTTCAATGCCCGATTCCAGATTGCGGAGAGAGCCTGAAACTCGCTCAAGGTGATCGACACTTCGGAATGCTTGCGTGTACGGGTTGCAGTGCCGAGTATCCGATTCTTGCGGGAGTCGCGATTGTCGTTCCGGATGCCGAGGGTTACATCATCGTGCACGTCAAAGGTATCTCGAAGTGGGTGCGCGACGATCAAATTCCGAAGTCGATTCGCAAAGCGTATCTCGCCGCCAAAAAGGCAGTCGAGAAAGAACACATCGAAGAGGATTTAGAGTCCGATCGGGTCAACGCGCTTTATTTTATGACCCACTACTTGAATACAAAAGACGCGCAAGTGGGGGTGGAGAGTCCTGAGATCAAAGAGATCATCGTTAAGAATTGGGATCGGGGTCCGTTCTCGGTCGTACAAAAATGGATTGAAGAAACGGGTTCGAAAAAGGCCGTTGAACTCGGATGCGGCGTCGGGGGCCTAGCCGATCGTCTCGCTGGCACTGTGCAGGAGTATCTGGGAGTCGATAGCTCGTTTGCGAGCATCGCGCTTGCGCGCGCCATCTATATAAATGACCGTGGTATAAATGAAGAGGCCATAATGGCGGAACAGGGTATCCCGGCCGATCTCCTGCAAGGTCCTCTAAGCCGGAAGATCAATTTAAAGCAGTTGCGGGAACGGATCCGCGCGCCAAAAAATATTGATTTCATCGTCGGGGATTTGGAAACGCCGCCACTAAAGAAAGGCCATTACGACGCCTCGATTGTATTGAACGCCATCGACATGATGGGTGACCCGGCGGTTTTGCCACGAGTCCAAAAATCCCTAATCCGGCCGGGCGGAATCGTGATTCAAAGCGCTCCTTATATTTGGCATGAGCAAGTGGCAGCACAGCTTAGAAAAAAATTGACACCCTCGAAATCGAAGGACGTCACGAGCGCCCAAGTGATCGAATATATTTACTCTAAAAACGGTTTAAAAATAGAGAAGAGCTTACCACATGTGCCGTGGGTGTTTTTCAAACATCTGCGTCAGATCGAGATCTACTCAGTGCATGCTTTTTTATCCCGTATCTAAAGTCTGGATTCGATAAGTGATCACTTAGGCGGGTGAATTCCTAAAATGAACAGACTGTGTTGACCATGTCTTCGAGACAGCGAGCGTAACGTGGATCTTTAAACCACGCTTGTAATTTTACCTTCGAGAGTTGTTCAGGTGTGGTTTTTAGGCCCGCGAGTTGAAGGCAAAACTTGTTGGTAAACTCGGTAAATTGAAGATCTAGCGTAAAGCCGATTCCGAACACCTTAAAAAGTGCTGCGGACTCTTTTTTGTTGGCGTTTGGAACCAATAAATCAAGGAGCGATTGAAATTCGCGGTCGGCGGTTTCGGTTTGTAAAAAATTTGCGTAAAGAAACGAAAATAACAAAACGATAAAAGTCTGAGTTTCACCCGCCGTATTCATTCCTTCGAGAAGCTTTCGGCGCACGTTAGGCTCTTCCATGATGTATGAGTTTTTGTACAGAAACTCGTTATGAAACCGGTCATGGGCGTATAGATTGGAAAAGCTTTCGCAAGCATTAGCAAATGCCTCTTGAAACAGGATTCTAAGCACGCGTTCGATGTCGCTTTTGCCTTTGTCTTTGAGGTGCCAGGACAGGATTGTATTCGCTACCGCATGCGCGGATTCATGGAAAATTTGATTCCCTCTGAGCGGCGGAATATCGTTTAAGGTAAACTTGCCCGGCCGAGCTTTTTCGATTTCCCTCAGTGCGGTTACATTATCGAGATAGGGAATTACTTTTTTTTTCAAAATTTTTGGAAGTTGAGTGAGGGCCATGGCGTCGTATTCATAAAAACGCTCGTTGCTGAACTTAAAGTCCGAATGAGTCGCAGCGACCCGGATTGCTAAGTAAATCGGATTATTTTGAAGGAGGTAGCCGTCGCCTAAGCAGTCTTTTAATGATTGAGATGTGGTGTACTTGTCGTGTTCGTTCAGGATTTTTTTAACGAGTAGCATTCAACACAGTTTATCACACTTAAATCGATGCGCAGCTTAGCTTTTTTTGCTAGTTTGAGCCCATGACAACAGCCAATTCTTCTTGCCCATGCGGTTCGGGCCAATTGTATTCCAAATGCTGCGGCCCTTTCCACGAAGGCGTCAATCCCGACACCGCAGAGAAACTGATGCGCTCTCGTTATTCGGCCTATGTCGTCGGGAAGATTCCGTACATCGCCGAGACCAACGACCCCGAAACCGGCATGGACTTCGACGCCGAATCCGCAGAGGCGTGGTCAAAGCAGTCGGAATGGCTCGGTCTTGAGATCATCGGCACTCGCGACGGCAAAGTGGGTGACGCGAGCGGCGAGGTCGAATTCGCCGCCCGCTATAAAGTGGGCGACAAAGAAGAGACGCATCACGAGATCAGTCTCTTCCGTTTTGATTCTAAAAAAGAGAGATGGTATTACCGCGACGGTAAGACGCTTCGCAAACCCGTTCAGCGTACCGAACCGAAAGTCGGCCGCAACGATCCATGTGGCTGCGGAAGTGGTAAGAAATATAAGAAGTGTTGCGGGGCTTAAAATGAAGTTTGCAGTTTTGGGAACGATAGTCGTGACATTGACCGCGTGTGCGCATCAGAACGTAAAATTCGAATATCCGGAACACTGGTGGAAGACCGTTCCCAAAGAAGGTGCGCCGACGTGGGAAATCCTTCCGCAAGAAGCAGCTCCCGGTGAAGTGATTCTCTCGAAACGCAATGAGCTCGGCCTGTTTTCCAACTTTACGCTCGCCACGTTTGAGTACCGAGGAAAACATTACAATAGTATCGAAGGCCTTTGGCAGATGATGCTTTATCCGGAGAAGACGCTTGGGGGTAAGCCCGATCCACGTGCTAAAGCCAAAGGGGTGGAATGGAAGCACACTCGCGATGAAGTCTCACAGATGGTAGCGTTTGAAGCGAAAACCGCGGGCGACGAAGCTTACAAAAACATGCAGACGATGAAAATCGACTGGGTCAGCTTCGAGGGTGAGCGTTTTATCTATTGGACCCCGGAGAAAGGTAAACAGTACAAAATCATCCGCGCCGCCATGGTCGAGAAGCTCAAACAGCATTCCGAGATTCAGAAGTTACTATTGTCAACTGGTACGCTGATCTTGAAGCCCGATCACCATCAAGAAACGGATCCGCCGCCATCCTGGAAATACTTCGAAATTTGGATGGAACTGCGAGATAAACTCAAGAGCCATCAACCACTCGAGTAGCATACCTGAGTACGTCGATTTCCCATTAAATAACGTTCGTTTAAACTAAAAGCAAGACAGATCAGCATTTGACGCTTTGCAATAAAATATTTATATTCACGGTCGTTTACAAAGAAATTTTTGAAAGGCCTCATCCCATGACTCTCTTTTCTCGTTTTCTTCTAGTGCTGATCACACTTCAGATGTTTGTCGGTCTATCGTATGCGATGTGCCCGAAAGACGAGACCAACCCATACGAATTACAAGGGGGTCGTAACCTTAAAGAGACAGCTAAAAAAGTCGAAAAGGATGTCTCAGGTGACAGAGAGGAATTCGAAAATATTTACGATTTTACCACGGGTGATTACGCAGGTCGTGATTTCCTCGAAATCGTATTTACCGACATGAAGCCAAAGCTCGATCACTTTGTCGATCATGGTTTCGATGTTCCAGACGGAAAAACCGCGCTGAAACGCTTGTCAGTCATGGGCGACAAGATCGACAGAAAAATTACCGACGCGCTCCCGACTGACAAAGATGTCCTCGCCTTTTTTGATGCTCTTCATAGACGCGGTACAATCAAGTACGACGATCTCGACGAGGCAATCGATGTCGCTTCCAAAGAAGCGGGAGTAAAGGTAGATCGCTATAAATTTCAAATGTTCGTCCAACTTGTTGGCGGAGCGGGTATCGCCCTCAAACTGGCCGACGGATTTTATATCTACAGCGTTGGTTACGGCAAAGGCGTGAAGTGGGGTGGTAGCCCCGACGACATCCTCAGTGGTCGCGGATTCTTTAGTGAAGTTGTTACGACCAAAGCTGGCGGCCAAGAAATCGAAATCGACGATCCGTCTGACGACGCAAATCTAACTTCTTGGGGCGGACTTGCGCGCAAGTATCCTGATGAGGCGCTTGCCGCACTTGATGCTTTAAACGAATTCCTCATGTTTGGCACAACCAAGCAGTTTGCAAAACTTTCAAATCGAGCGAAATCCGCTGTGGCCAGCACGATTTCGATCTACATTCCTGAAGGTCTCCGTAACGGATTCGACGGCAACGACTTTACTAACGCATGGGAAGTGGCCCTCGAGGTCGTCGACTCGGTTTTGGCCACGTTCGTACCGAGTAATCCGGAATTCCGAGTGATGCTCAAAGACGATTATCTAGGAATCCCAATGGGCTATTACGCGCAAGTGCGCGATCAGTGGAACATGACTAAACAGCGTGCCGCTGAACCGGGGGATTACTCTCAGCGTGGTGCATCGACTCAAATAGACAAAAAGACGGGTCAGAGGGTTCGAACTGGGCGTTCGGGGCCAAACTCTGCAAAACAGCAGATGAGCGAGATTACCACCTTTATTACTCAATGGATTACTAAACGTTATCCAGATGTCGTCCGCCGCATTACCGAAATCCTAAAATCTAATGGCGAGAATATTTACTACGACATCGCTTGGCACCGTGTAAAAAGTCGCGATAAGAAACGCATTAGTGATTCAGATGCAGTGAAGCTCTCGAATGCAATTCAAGAGTTTTACGCGAAAGTCCAAAAAGAATCGGACGCGATTGACGCCGCATTGATGAAAAAATATCCGACTGAGCTCCCTAAAAAGCTTAAGGATGTACCTGAATTGAGAACCCAGCCTTCGAAGCCAGCGGCGTTCAAGAGAAAGCCTGGCGAAAAAAACAAATAGCTCAGATGGAAGTAAGGTTAATTTAAAAGTTGTAATCCAAGCAAGGCTGGTGTTATCTGGCCGAGCTCATGAAATCTACTTTGAAGAACTCGTTCTTTATTACACTTTTATGTCTTTTTGGCTGCGTATCGTCCCAAGCGATGAGCAAACGCCGTTCACAGAAGACGGAAACCCCGGTCACGATCATCCAATCCGTTCCTGAAGGCACTAACCTTGCGATCGCGGGGGTCGAGAGCACAAAGGATGCATGGGTGCGTCTCATCGACAACTCTCGCGAGACCATCGATATCGAGCAAATGTATGTCGACGGTAAAGAGGGCCAAGCGCTTGAGCCGGTGATCGCTGCATTGAAGCGTGCAGCTACCGAGCGCAAGGTGAAGGTGCGGTTCATCCTTTCTAAAAACATGATCGATACAAACAAGGCCACGCTTGAACAAATCAAAGCGGTCCCGGGTCTCGAACTTCGCGTGATCGACATCGGCAAGATTACCGGAGGGATTCAGCATTCCAAATATTGGATCTTCGATGGCAAGACGATTTGTGTCGGTAGTAACAACACCGATTGGAAGTCGCTCACTCAGATCGTCGAAACGGGCGTCGTGATTGAGAGTACTCGCATGGCGGCACAACTCAAATCGATTTTTGACCTCGATTTCGAAGTGGCCAAAACCGGCAAACCACCGGAAGTGATGCCGGAGGCGCTTGAAAACGAGTCGGACGCCGACGTCTATCTGGTGGCAAGCCCGCCGAAAATGAGTCCTAAAAACATTAAAGGGTCATTCGACGAGCTCACGAGTTTGTTAAAGAACGCACATACGAGCGTGCGTATCACTCTCCTCGATATGTCGACATATCTCTTCGGCGCGCCTGGGGAGTGGAAGGATCTCGATAATTTGTTGCGCGAAACTGCCGGTCGCGGTGTAAAAGTACAAATTCTAGTTTCTCACTGGAACACCGAGAAGCCTGAAGTGACGACCATCAAGGAACTCAGCAAGGTCAAAAATATCGAAGTGAAGATTTCGACCATTCCGGACCTCGCGACTGGGCATGTGCCATACTCGCGCGTAAACCACAGCAAGTTTATGGTCGTCGATGACTCGCTTTTGTGGGTTGGTACCTCGAACTGGTCGAAGGGCTACTTTATGGATACCCGCGGGATCGAGATCGTGATGAAACGCCCGGAACTCGCTAAAATCGCGCTCGAAAGCTTCATCCGCCTTTGGAACGAGCCTTACACCGAGTTCGTGGACGTCACCAAAGACTATCCAAAACCGATTAAATGATGATGTCCGAAAGCAAATTTTAAAGAAAATAAAAAACCATGAACACCTATCAATACAAAATGAGTACCCCGATTGGGCCGATTTATTTGGTTGCGACGCCGAACGGCTTGCGCGGGATTTTTTGGGAACACGACCGCCGCCGTAAAAACGCGCCAATGATTAAATCTTTGCGCGAGAAGGACCGGGCGATCGGGTTCCTCGCGCAAACCGTCCGCGAGCTCGAAGAGTATTTCGCCGGAAAGCGCCGAGAGTTCGATGTTTCGCTCGATGTCGAAGGAACACCATTCCAAAAACAGGTGTGGAACCAGCTCTCAAAAATCCCCTATGGCAAGACGCTCTCGTATAAAGAAGTCGCCGCCAAAATCAAGAACGAAAAAGCGATTCGTGCCGTCGGAACCGCTAACGGCCACAACCCGGTATCGATCATCGTGCCTTGCCATCGGGTAATTGCCTCGGATGGAACGCTTGGTGGCTACGCCGGCGGATTACCGTCGAAAGTAGCGCTCCTGAATCTTGAAAACGCGAAGTTCAAATCAGAGTGAGCCTTGATTAACGAAGCTCTTTTTTGTGATCTGTCGGAGCCGGAGTCGTCGCAACCGCACGCGCGGTCATGACACCGTTTGTGTTCGAGCGGCGATAGCTTTGCGAGCTGTCATCGGTCCAGTTTGCTTTCACCACGCCACTCGAGAGTGGGTAGAGAGTGAAGTCGCGACCGGCAGAGCGTTGGCCGACAGCCGGGTCGTAAGTTTGGTTCACGTTCAAAACCAAAAATACCGGTGATTTTGGTGTTTCGTTGAACTCGACGAAAGTGAGGCGCATGCCTTCCTCGGTCGAAGTGCGGAGTGGCTTGATGTCCATGGCTTTGCCGGACTCATCGTAAGCCGACACGAAGAACGGAACGTAACCGTTTTTGTAGATGTTGTTTTGCTTTTCGTCGGCAGTCGAGAGGTTGGTGTAGACGTTGACGAATTTCAAGATTTGCTCTTGAGGGCGGAAGGTGGAAACACACATCACCGATGCGTAAGTTTTGGTTCGGTTGTGTTTTACGACGAACGCGTTTTGGTTCAATGGAATTTTATCCCATGACCAACTTTTGGTGCTGAGGCAGTTTGCTTTTTGCTCGCGCACTAATTCTTCGTTGGAGTTGTAAACTTTAGCAGCGTTATTGATGTAGTCCTGGTCTTCGGACTTGAGTGCAACAGGTGATTTGATCGCTGACGCGCATCCGGTCAGCAAAAGTGCGACGAGCAGAGTAGATTGAAGTTTCATTAAGGTCTCCTTGTAATGCGACGGTAGGAATAAACGCGCGACTTTGCAAGATCGGTGTTCACTATTGAGGTAGAATTGAATTATTCCATCGACTTCAGCGAATTGTGAATCAAGATCTTGATCCAGCGTCTGTATTCCTCGGGAGTCATCTCGGGTCCGTGCTCGAATCGAGCGCGGACGAAATCGAGGACAGTGGTGGGAGTGGCGGGTTTTTCGGTGGGTGGGGATTCGTTGCTTTCAAACAGCGACAGTTGGCGATCATCGCGCGCAAGTTTCTTCATGGTACACCTCCTGTGTTTTGCAACGCGAAAGTCTGGGCGCGTTGCGTGTGCGAATCCTTCGCACACCACTGAGTAATGCCAGATCGATGCCAATCCAATACCGTCTAAAACGGCTAATAAAGTGAGTTCGAGCAAAGCCTGGCGCAGTTGGCCTCACTTTTTTACAGCGGCACTGCGTTTACGATGTGCGCTTAGAGCGCGCTTTGAAAACGTTTATAGAAGGACACCGAATCCGGCACCGAATCCGCCGGCGGCGAGGTTATTGCCCTTCAAGGAACCACGAGTGAGGAGCCCGTGTACATCGAGAAGCAGTCCCGAAGACACCTTGAAGTTGGCGCCAAGCTCGCCCATTCCCATCCATCCAAGGGTCGTCTCGCCGTCATCGAATACCGAGCGATCGGTCATCGCAATAGTGGGAACAACCGACAACCCAACATATGCCTGAAGGCGTCCGAAGTGCGCCACTTCAGGATTAAATTGGATACCCGCCAAGATCGGGACTAAGTAGAGGTTTTGCGGAGAGCTTTGCGTGCCGTCAGCGAGGTTATCGCGACGATCTTGGCGAGAAACCATGATTCCAAATTTCGGAACAAGCGATCCGAGTCTGCCGGAAGCGATTGAGGGCGCTGTTACCGACAAGCTGAAGTACGGCATTGGATTTTCAAATTTTGCCGGACTTTGAATCCGATTGCTGAAGGTGATTCCTTCAGGAGCCCAGTTCCCCATGCTCAGACCCAGGATGAACGGATTTTCCACACGGCGTTTGGCCGGTTTGTCGCGATAAGAGTACTCCGAAAAATTGAGATTGTAATCGTCGGCATGAGCCGCGGTCGAAACAAGAAGGGCAAGAAAGAGAAGTGGCGATTTCATCTTAGTTTGCTCCGATGCTTGAAGGTTTTAAGACGATGCCGTGAATGAGTTGACCGCTGATGCCGGTATCAAACAAGCAGTTCCAGCTTCCGTCGTGGAGAGCGGTGCAGCTCAATGAGCGGCGGTACAACGTCGGATTCTTTTCGATCCCGACGAGAGTCGGAGGGTTCACTTCGGTGTTGAGTGTGCCGGCGAGTTGTACGTTTGCGGCCGTCATCTCAACGGCAAAAGAGATGTCGAGACTCTTTACACCCAAGAAAAATTCGTAAAAGTTTTCGGCGTTACGGGAAGAGAGAGAACTTGTGTTCTTGACGCTCATCTGCACCGGCACTTGCGAGCGCTGGGTGGCGGTATTGTTGCCATTTGGAATCTCGAGACCGAGTCCGGCCGGGACATTTGCCGTACCGCTATAAAGTTGGTTGAAGTCAGCACCGGTAGAGAGTGCGTCGGCACCTGTTACACGGAATTTTCCTGAATCGACGGCGGGAGCATTGCGTGCGAGGACAAAGCGGCCTGCGGTATTGTAGTTGTTGTCCGAAATTACCTGTCCTTGGACGCGATCGCCGTCAAAGCGGCCCAAGATATCGAGACGGCCGGCGATATTATCGAGATTGATGTGCACGACGAAGGTTTGATCGGTGTAGAGCATGGCGTTTTCAAAATGCACTTGGCGGTCGCGGGCACCGCCGATGCTGATTTTCATCGTCCCAGTCATGAGCACTTGGGGACGACCGGTCGGATCGTTTGCTGGAACGACGTTTGCTCCGTCGCCAACCGTAAACGAGAATGCCGCGACCGACTTGTCTTTTTGCACGAGTTCACCCTGGTAGGTGCCGGCGTGCTGCTGAATAATCGATTTTTGCTGGGCAACCCAGTCATTGTTATAGTCCTGAACCGTGCGGTCCTTAGCACAGCCAGTGACGAGGATGATAGCAACGAACGACAACATCAAGTGTTTCATGATGGATTCTCCATTTTAGCTAAAAGCTTTTGAGGTGAATACCCGCGAGCTGCGCCGTACTTAAAGAGCGCGACCAGGTAGTTGAATTTGGCTTGGTAATAAATCGTTTCGGCGTCGAGGAAACTTTGTTCGGCCTGTAAGTAATTGATAAGGTTGGTGAGGCCCAGGCGGAACTGGCGCTTGGCTTCGTTGATCGCTTTTTGGGCGATGTCGAAAGCCTCTTTGGTGCTTACGAGCGTCTCTTGCGCGAGGTCGATTTCTTTTTGGGTTTGCGCTTGAGTGAGCGTTGATTGATCTTCGGTGTTTTCTTTTTGGATCTCAGCTTGTTTTTGTTGGGATGCAAGAGCGTTTCGCTCGTGGATCGATGAGAGGCCGCTAAAGATCGGCACGGACAGCTGAAGCGTTAATGCCCAGGTGGTTGCGCTACTGTCGAGCAAATCCGTTTTGACGTAAGACGAGCGGCCATAAGTGCCGAGTAACGAGAGCGCGGGCAAGTCTTTGGAGAGCAGGAGTGAGCGATTGGCGTCTACTGCATCCAGTTGGTGGGAGGAGCGCTCGTTCTCCCAGTGGCGCTGGGTCTCACCGGTAAACGCCGCCTCGAATTTTTTACGATCAGGCTCGATCAAGTCTCCACTGACGCTGATTTCAGGAGCACCGCGATAACCAAGAATCGTAGCGAGCTGAATGCCGGCAATTTTGACCTGATTTCGAGCCTGCGCAATTTTCGGAACCAGCATCGCGAGCTGCGTTTTGACTTGAAGGACGTCGAGCAGTTGAGATCGGCCCAGGCGATGATAGGTGTTAATCGTTTTAACGAGATCTTCGTCGATCTGACGGTTTTCGTCCAAGATCGCGACGTTTTTCTCGGCCAGGATGACGGAATAAAACGCTTGAATCACGTTAATCGTGAGATCCCGAACGGCGATTTGATAATTGGCCTCCGCGATCTGATTGGCTGATTTCGTCGAATCGATCGCTCCCCAGAGCGCACCCCCGGCGTAAAGGGGTTGACTCAAAGTCAGCCCCGCAAAGTATTGGTTATAAGGCTCGGCGCCGAACAATGCGAGCGGATTGGTCGCGGAGTCTTTGCGGTAATTTCCGTTTGCAGTCAGAGCGATCGTCGGAAAAAGATCGGAGACCGCGGCAGAAGAAATGGCATCCGTTTCGTTAAGTTTTTCGCGAGCGGCTTGAACATCTAGGTTGTGTTCAAGCGCGTAAGTCACTGCTGAATGAACGGTAAATGATTCAGGGGCAGCGCTAGCGGAGTGAGTATGGGCTACGATGGCGAGAGTCACCAGTGCAGTCATCATTCGAAGAGTCCCTCCATCACTTTGAGAGCATGGGTGAGGAGTTTTTTGTCCTCTATCTTCAGGTTCTCAAATCTGCGTGCGAAACGATCCTTGGTCGAGTCGCGGAGTTCACTATGCTTAGCGAGGCCTTTCGAGCTTAAGCTCAATTTGATTTCGCGACGATCGGTTTTATCGGTCGTGCGGATGACCAGTTTCCTTTCGACAAGCGAGTTCACCAAACGCGACATCGTCGGCGCGGTAACGCCGACATGCTGTGCGAGATCGCCATTTGTCGCGACGGTATTGCGCCCAAGATAGGCGAGGACGCGGAACTGAGGAACGGAAAAATCCGCGCGTGCGCTATTGCGGAGTTCTTCGCGGATGGATTGCATCGCGCGAGGGATGATGTCGATAAATTTTTTAGATAGTTCGTTGGACTGCACGGGGCTTCGGTTTCCTATAGTCGGGCGTCTTTGGCAAGGCTAATCGTTGCAGAAGCTAATTGTTTTAAGGAGCAATGCGTCATAAATGTTTATTCATTGATTCGGGCTGTGAATTGAAGTATTTCTCGCATCACTATGCAATCACTTTTTGCCACGAAAGCCTGCTTTCTTGTCCTCTTCACCGCTGTGATCTCGGGTTGTAATTTTATCCCTGACCAACTCTTAAAAGAAGCGGGACTAAAATCAGGCGCAAAAATGGGCGGGATGCTCATTCAAAACGAAAAGAATAAAGCGACGCAGACATTTGTCACCACCGCGCTTGCAGTAGATGTTTCAAAAAATTCAATCACGCTCACTCTGACTCCAACTGATGGAGTCACACCAAAGATCGTGATGTCGGGTTACGGCGATGGTGGCGCGATGATGGTTAAATTTGCAGATCGTCCTGAATCCGAGCTTTATTACAACAACCGCTCCGGTTGTTTCGAAGATGACGAAACCGATCTCTGCACCGCGGATGTCGATGCCGGTACCGAAATTCGCTATCACCGCCAAGATGCGCGCGGTGAAGTGAGTTTGATTTTGGATCCGAGCGATTCTCCCGGCGGACTTTCGATGGAAGCGCCGAAAAAGTACAAGCTCTCGGAGCTCGTTAATATCGCTAAAAACAAAAGCTTCAGTTCCAAAGTTCAGTTTAGCGTAGCGATGCAAAGCCGTGACAACGCGATGGCCTCTCGCCTCAACTTGCTTCCTCACGTCGGAGTGAATGATGTTGTTTCGTTCGCGACTTCCGGGATCAACACGCTCGGCCTCATTAAATCGATCGGAAATTTGGCTCCGTTCCTTTTTCCAAGCCGTTGGTTCAAAGCCTCGGCGCTGAAGAGTCAGGCGCTGGTCGATCAGGATTCTTATTACATCATGCAAGCCGACTCGGCTAACATGGTTGAAGGTCTTGCTTACAGTTTGATGCGCGACCAGCAGGTGTATTCGATTTATCAACAGTATGTGGATTCGATTTCAAAACTCGAGAAGCTGATGGAAGCGCGTGAGCGCGTCGGTGCGGTCACGCCGGGCTCGCATCTCAATATTCTCACGGTATTAAACGCTTTGAACCAAACTCAAAATAGCCTTCAAACCGCTATCGAAACGGATAAAGTATCCTTGTCCCGCGCGGCCGGGTTTATGAACCCGAAAGCCGTGGATGATCTGATCGCCGAGTCTTTGCCTGAAGTGGCTCTGCCGCCGATCGCGCAGGATCCGCAATTGCAGGCACAAGTGATCGCCCGTTCGATGGAACTTCAGCAGTTTGATCACTTGATGTCGGCTGCGCGCTCAAACAAGAAAGCAACCATTTGGTCGGTGCTGGATCCGTCCGGCGGGACATTCTTAGGTTTCGGGCTCGGAAGCCAGATCCGTGCAAGCCGTGATGCGATAAATGAGGTGATCGCCCAGAAAGCAAACGAGCAGTCGGCTTTGCTTGCGTCATTGCAGATAAACCTCTCGACCCTTCAAAACGCGGTTCAAAACTATAAGATCGCCGAGAGTAATCTTGCGGTTCAAAAAGATCGCATGCGTTTGATGAGCGCTCAGATGACGATCGGATCCGATGTTTCGATCATCGAGATTCAAGATATGTATCAGTCAGCGCTTTCGGCGGAAGCAAACCTGCTCACCGCACGATTTACGTATCACACGGCTGCAGCGGCGTTGAATCGCTTGCTTTACGTCGGTGCGTACTCCGATCTCGGTCGCGCTCAGTAATCGCGAAAAGTCCTAGCTTAAGAACTCTTTGGCCGTGACGATGGTGTTCTTCGTCACGCAAATTGATCAACGATCCCTAAAAAGCGCTCGATTTCGCTTACCGTATTGCAGAGATGAGTGGAGACGCGAATCGCGTTTTGTCCCGCCTCCGAAACCAGACGCACCCGAAACTTATTCTCGCTTGCATAGGTGCCGAACTTACGGAAGTCGAGCGCAGGATCGCGGAATTTGAAAGTGGTGATCATTCCTCTCGATTGATCTTCGGTTGGAGTGAGAAGTTCTATGTGGGAGGCGTGCTCGCGCAATCCTCCTTGAAGACGGGTCGCCAGATCGAAGCCATGTTTGTAGATTTCCGTCGGTCCGAGTTTTTGAAAATAGTCCGTGGCGGCAACGAGCCCCGCTTGGAGCGCAGCGTTCTGAGTACCGAAGTCGTAGCGGTGGGCCGTTGGATTCAGCCCCTCGATCGTGGCGGGATTTAAACCCCAGCCTGAATCGGAGTACGCTCCTACAAATTTTGGCGCGAGCGTATCGAGCAGGTCCTTACGCACGTACAAAAATCCAGTGCCCTTCGGGCCGAGTAACCATTTATGTCCCGAGGTCGCGTAGAAATCAACTCCCATGGCATGCAAATCCAATGCGACCATTCCGCAGGCTTGTGCGCCGTCGATCGCGCAATAGGCGTCTCGCGAGTGCGCAAGAGTTGCGATCTCCGCAATCGGCATCACCATGCCCGTGGTGCAAAGAACGTGTGGGATGGCAATCACGCGAGTGCTTGCGGTCATCAAAGATTCGATTCTTTCGAGAGTTTGCGCGGCAGTGGGTGCCGGATCGAAAGATTTAACGACGATGCCCTCGAGGCGTGCACGATTCAACCAGGGTAAGACTCCGCCAACGTGCTCGTGCGTAGTGACGATGACTTCGTCGCCACGCTTGAGCGGCAGGCCCCACGCGACGATATTGTTGCCTTCGGTTGCATTGTGAGTGAGGGAGATTTCTTCGGCCGAGGCTCCGACGAGTTTTGCTAAGCTTTGGCGAGCGCGGATCGAGTAGCGTTCTTCGTCTTGCGCTTTGATTCGGTCGTTCTCCTCGTTCCTCATGACCATCACGACGGTTTCGGTTACCTCGCGCGGAGAGAGGCCGAGCGTGCCGGTATTAAAGTAAACGTGGTCATCATCGGCGCGAGCGTGGGGGAGTTTGAGAATGGGTGCGATCGCGAAAGACGCTGCGCCAATCCCAAGCTGTTTCAAAAATTTACGGCGTGAGCTCTCCCCAGATCCCATGTCCATATTGGTACCGAATCGCCCCGGGGATGGCAACGGCGATGATCAGCTTCTTTATTGAAGCAGTTAGGCATTCTTCCCCTAACCGCAAGTCATTAGAACTTAAGTGCGCAACCGGTGTTGTTGACGTTGAACCTTCCGTTCACAACGCAAGACCAAATCAGCGCGGTTTGCTGACCGTAAGAAGTTCCGTTGGGACCGACCGAGATTCGGCCCGTGCTGTCGACTTCGCACGGGTTGTCTTCAGAGCAAGGAGTTCCGCCCGAGTAGTGAGTGTTGTTGATGCCGATGATGGTGCGAGTGTTTTTGGCGATCATCGGAGTGCCTGACCAACCTGGAGTCGACTTACAGGTGGTGTAGCGGTAAGCGTTGAAGGTATCGAGGTTCGGTTCTTCGCGAAGCTCCGGGATCACGGCTGCGATGCTACAAGATTGCTCCTGCGCCCAGTAACCGCTGATCAAAGTCAGTGCGTCGCCTGCAACCGAAGATTTTTGCGCAAGTTGGAATGGGTGCGCGTCTTTTGCTGCGAGCTCGGCGTAAGAGGTGTCAGTCTCGTAAATGGAGATATCGGTCTTCGTCAAAGTCGCGTACACCACTTTCAACAGGCGCGCTGACACGGTGGTGCCTTTGCTGGTATAGATTGCGGCACTACGGACATCGGCAACCGGAGTATCCGAGATGTAAGTTCCTGAGTGCATGCTGCTGTTTGTGCAGTGGCCGTTGGTGAGAATGAGTGCTTTCGCGTTTGGATCGTTCGTCAAGGTGATGAGCGCTCCCGAACAACCTGGAAGTTTTGCAATCCCATCCCAATTTGCCGGAGTGCCGACATCATGCGCGATCACATCGGCGTAAGAAGCCGGGCCGTGGTATTCAACCGCGTTTGCGTGAAGAGTGGCGGTGATACTTGTGATAAGGCCCAAGATCAGGATCAAAGTTTTCATAGTCGAACTTTGCCACAGGTGTCCTCGATTAAAAAGGTCTATTGGAATTATTATATATACAATATTTAACTGACCGAATCTGTCCGCGGAGCTTCCAGGAAGCACAGAAAGGAATGAAAATTGTAATTCTGGTGCCTGGATTTACTGAGACTGATCCAATTCAGTTGAGTCGCTCTCTAAAACAGTGATCCCGAAAGAACTTGGATGCGCGGTGGTGTTGAAGCCACTGGTTGCCAAAGGAACGACGAATTTGATCCTCGAAACCTCTGCAGGTTCGATTGAGAAAATTGTGGAAATTCATTAACTTAACACATTGTAATTACATATAATTCACAATTCACAAATTGTGTATTGTGAATTTCGATTTTCGATTTTATAATTAGTTATGGCTGGACCACGACATGATTTAAGACCCCAGGATGTACTCGTTGCATTGAAATTGCTTTTATTGGAGCAAAAAGCCGGGTGGAAGCAAACGGATATAGCCCGAGAGACGTTGATCAGCCCCTCTGAGATTGCGTATTCTTTAGAGCGATTGAAAAGACACGACTTGATTACCGAGGACAAAAAGAAGGTGAATCGAGCGGCCTTGAACGAATTTTTGGTTCATGCGCTCAAGTACATTTTTCCTGGTAAAAAAGGAGCGCCTGCCCGGGGAGTTCCGACAGCTTCTGCTTACGTGTTCGCGGAGAAAATTAGAACACCTGCCGAGTTTTTATTAGTATGGCCTCATAGCGAGGGAAGGTCTCGGGGTGTATCACTTGAGCCAATATACAAAACGGTGCCAGAGATCGCAGTCAACGACATGGAGCTATATACACTCCTTTGTTTGGCCGATATCCTTCGATCCAAAAGTACTGCTCGTGAAGTCAATCTGGCGCAGGAAGAGTTAAAGAGAATTTTGTTTAAGAAGAGCGCATGAGTAAAAAGAAAATTCATCCAGATATCGAAGTTCTTGAAGTTGTGGCAAAACGTCTCGGAACTCTCTTGAGTGAGGTTGTTTTTGTTGGTGGCGCAACGACTACCCTTTATATCACCGATCCAAACTCTCCGGAGTCAATCGCCACGCAAGATGTCGACATGATCGTCGAAATCTCAGGACTTTTAGAGTTTGAAGTCTTCGAGAAGAAGTTGGCTAAGTTAGGATTCAAAAAACCAATCAATGACGATTCTGCGCCAATGTGCCGATATATTTTGGATGGTATCAAGGTCGATGTCATGCCCAAGGATTCAAAGATATTGGGCTTTAGTAACCGTTGGTATCCGGATGCAATTGTGAATGCATTATAGTCAAGTTGCCGAGCGGGACAGACATCAAGATTCTTTCCTTGCCTTATTTTTTTGCCACAAAGCTGGAGGCATTGAAAGCAAGGGGAGGCAATGACCTGCGGTTTTCACATGATTTTGAAGGTATTGTTCTGGTGATATCAGGTAATATAGGTGTTCAACCCGCTTTCATACTCCCTTCAACAGAGCTAAAAAAATAGCTAAAGCAAGAATTTGAAATTTTGAGAGAGAATCCAACTTACGAAGAAGCTGTGCGAACCGCACTATATGCGGCTTCAGAGGATGGCGGTCGAGCAATAAAGGTGATGAAGATTGTTGATGAGATAATCGGCTGGAAATAAATTTTAGTCGAAACAAAAATCCGGCCACGTTGGGGTAACCTCAATATTTCAAAACTGACGACTGAGCATTTTATCCGGTTTTACGAAGAACGCATTAGCGAGAACCTTTCAAAAAACACAATCCGCCGCAATCATTATGTCCTTTGCGCGTTCTTCGCTGCGTATTGCAGCAGTCATAAAGGAATCAAGAATCCGATTCTGGAGCTACCGAGACTAAAAACGATCGCGCCGAAGCAAGCGCCGTCTCGCGCGATTAATTTTCTGACGCCCGAAGAGTTGGCGATGCTTTTCCAGCAAACAGAGAAGTCAAAGTCTGCACTACTCGATTCTTTCGTTAAATTTTTATCGGTTACCGGTATGCGCCGAAGTGAGGCACTTGATCTGAAGTGGTCGGATGTTGACCAAGCAAATGGATTTTTCCATGTCCGCGACTCAAAAACCGAAGGCTCTACTCGATCTTTACCGATTGAAGACGAAGCTTGGAAAGCAATCGAAGGACTACAAGGAAACGGCGAGCATGTGTTTTCTTACGTCGATGGCGCAAGACCGTTTCGCGATTCGTTTTTGAAACCGTTAAAAAGAGCAGCTAAACAAGCCGGATTTTCAAAAAGCGGATCGACCTCCACACCCTTCGCCATTCTTATGGTTCAAATAAGCTCCGCGCGGGTTGGGGCTTGAAAAAGGTGTCTCTGCTCCTCGGCCACGCCGATATCCAGATCACGGCCAAGATTTATGCGCACTTACTCGATGGCGATTTGAAAGTTGCCGACCACACCGCTGCGATCAAGCAGGAACAGATGCTCGGGCAATTGATGAAAATGGTATCGGGCCTGAATCCAAACGCATCAAATGATGATTCCGCAAGCGCCCAACCCGAAATGCACATTCAACAGGAATTGCCCCTAGTTGTGCCGCATTTGCTCCGCGGTTATAATGAGAGTGTGAGCACCACAAATAAAAATAGGGACGCAAAATGAAATTTGCACCCCTGATCAAAGACTTACCTTTTAGTTTAAATGGCGGACTCGGAAGGGTTCGAACCTACGACCTTCGCATCCGTAGTGCGATGCTCTAATCCAACTGAGCTACGAGTCCGTTAACTACAAAAAAAGTAGAGCCACAAAGTACAATAACGACGCGGTTTTATCAATTTGATTTTACTGCTCAAGTTTGCGATTCTAGGAGTATGAAAACCCGCGCCATACACCGCTGGATGAAGACCGCCATCAAATTGCAACTTGTTGCAATAACGATGCTTTTTATGCATGGCTGCGGCATCATTAGCGCCGGTGGCACGAGCTCCAGCTGTACGAGCGGCACGGTTCAATTGCAAGTTTATGAAGGCATGATAAAGCGGATTTGTGGCTGCGCCGAGAGTGCCAACGCGACTTTCTTGCCCGGACAAAACCTCCAGTGCACGATGAGCGTCGGATCTCAGGTCCACTTTACCTTCATCAATTTGAGCTCGGTGCACACGATCGGGGTTCAAAACGGCACACCGCCGACTACCGGGAGTTATGGGCCGTCAAGTTCCACCCAGACTTCCGTTGTCATCATGAATAGTACGGGTACATTTACCTTTACCGACATTGCTACCGGCGGCGCCGGGACATTTATTGTCAACTGACCGCTAATCCCTTACACTCAACGTATGGAAACACATACAACTCCCGCAAAAGGCGATTTCAATATCAACGTCGGCTGTGTTGACAGCTTCTTCCGCATTTTCATCGGCGTTGTGTTCATGTCTCTGGCTCTGATGGGCACGATCGGAATGTGGGGGCTCGCCAGCGGTGTCTTCGTTGTTACCGGGCTTGCCCGCTACTGTCCGTTCTATGCCGTATGCGGACTCAACTCAATTCGTAACAATCACGATAGTTAACCGAATATAAAAAGCTCGGAAACGAGGCCGCCTCGCGCGGCATGACGGTAAGTCAGATGATTGAACGGAAGAAGTCTACAGCTGCCTAAAAATTAGACACTATGATGTCAAAGCTCAATACACGTCAATCCAAAAAGTCCTGTTTATTCAACAGTAAGGAACGTTTTTGGTTGGACCAAAACTTGGCCCGACGTTTGCTCAATAGGGGCCATGTTAAGCTCGGCCCACATCCGCATCATTACACTTTTTCGGTTGATTCCCCAGGTACTCGTTCTCCTGGTGGGCGCGCACGCGTACGCATACACCCCGACAAAAAACGCAAAGGTAATTGACCTCCCGGGTTCGCGACATATAGCGGAAACCGCGGACATCGTCGGCGCCATCGACGAAAACAACGGCACCCGTTTGCGCATGTTTTTCGATCGGGGCTATTCGCCGGTATCCGTCATTAAAAACAAGCTTAAAGAAACGTTTCTCGATCGCGCGGCTTCGCACGGTTCGGATCGCGCTTTTATTGTGATTTTAAACGAGATGAAGCTCCAGGGCTTGAAACCTCGCTTGACCGACTCTCGCGGCACTCCTCTCATTGTAGTGTTATCATCGCTCGCGGTGGTGGGGCAGAAGATGACCGATCGCTATGAGCGCATGGCGACCGCACTCGTGCAAACTTATCCGGAAACGCTCAAGCTTATCGACCGTGCTTACATCGGCGACGGCCGAACCGCGCTCCACCAAGCCGCGGCGAGCGGGAACGTCAGACTCATCCGTACTTTTATCTCCAACGGCGCCAACGTCAACGCGAAGAACACTTCGGGCGAAACACCTCTGCATCTCGCGAGCCGATTCGGTCACGTCGACGCCGTTCGCTACCTCATCTCTGCGGGCGCGAGGGTCGACGAAAAAACTCGTTACACTCACGCGACCCCGCTCATGGCCGCGGCAGAGATGGGTCATGAAACCGTGATTCGCGTTCTCATGTCGGCGGGTGCTCACAAAGAGGAAAAGGATTTCTTCGGGAAGTCCGCACCCGAGAGGTATAAGGAATACGCGACGAACTTTTATGCCCGCATCGGCAACGCGTCGAGATCTAAAACGCCAAAACAAAAGAACAACCGCCGCGTCAGCACCACGTCAACGCCGGTTCCCCGTCCCGGCGCACATCAGATCCTTCAGTATAAATAGAGCTTATACGGTAGAGAAGCCTTTCTACTAATCTTAGATAATTCATATAAGATGCATCCCGTTTCCACTTAACAATCGTCAATGTTTTCACAATTTCGTCTGGTTTCCTGACGGTGTAGGCGATACGATTCTTCTACTGGGATTGAGATTGTCAATGATGACAACCTAAAAAGGGGGAACATGAAGACCGTAATTCCATTTCTATTGGCCGTTGTTTGTATTTTAAATTTTAACCAAACCGCAAATGCACAAAGCTCCGCGAATCAGCAGCGTCTCGCTGCTCAAGCCGCACTTGATGCTCGCAACGAATTCGTAAGCGCGCTTCAAAAGAAAGACTTCACCGCACTCGCTCACGCTGGCTTCGACCATGCTGTACGCGAAGCTGCAGAGAAATTACGTGAGACCGATGTCGCCGCGGCGGACGAGCTCATCCAAAAATGGGAATCCGACGAAGGTTCCTTGAACTTCGAAAACGCGATGATGATGCTTCAGTTCAACGACCTCGGCGATCACGCCCCGCTTTTTGCCTGGCTCGAAACCTACATCAACAAGCTCGGCGATAAGTTCGGTGCGTTAATCTTGAATCTTCCGATTATCAAAACCGTTCGTACCTTGAATTTCGCGATTCCGGTCGTGTTTCGTCCAAACGGAGAATGGCAAGTCGCCGGTGTCGATAACCGTATCGAATACCGCAAACACTTCATCCCGTTCGCGAATATCATCACTTACTACGTGTCACTCTATGCATGTAAGGCGATCATCATCAAGCAAGGCTGGCCTTCTCAGCTGAACCAACTTTGCAGCAAAGCGGCGGACAAGCTTGAATTCGTGATGGGTCGCTACATCGCGGCTCCAATCTCGGACTTCATTTATAAAGCGGCACACCGTTCACGCGCTCATGCACCGGTGTTCGGTCGTTCACAGCTTCAATATGAAACCGGCGAAGATCTGGCTAACGACATCCGTCGTGGCGGCCTGACCCTTCAGTAATTCAACACAACAAAGGAACACACCATGAATAAACTCAATGGCGTATTGGCACTTGCGGCGTTTTTGATCGTGGGCTCGGCTCACGCGACAACGATCGCGATCATCGACTCGGGCACCGATCTGACCCACAAGGATTTGCAAAGCAAAGCCTGGGTTAACCCAAAAGACGTGGACGACGCCGTCGATAACGACGACAACGGCTACATCGACGACGTGAACGGCTGGAACTTCGCGGACGGCAACAACAAGTTGATCGACCGTAAATTCCTCGGCACCTTCTCAAGCGACGTCTACAAGTTTTTCGAAGTTCAGACCCGTTTGCTGAAAGGTATCGGTACTGACGAGGATAAAGCTTGGATGTCGGCTGCTCGCGAAAACACCGCGCTCATCGCCGAACTCGGTACGTTCGGGAACTTCGTTCACGGAACTCACGTTGCAGGCATCAGCGCCCGCGACGCGGATGCGGCTCGCATCATGGGCTTGAAGATCATGGCGACCAAAGTCCAGGCTCCAGCGGCTATGGGCGGAGGCAGCAGCGGTAACGGCCGCGGATTGCACTTGAGCGCGAAAGTGATCAAGGGCTTTCTGAAATTGCTCGCAGGTCAACAATCCAAGGCGCTTGCTCCGATGAGTGCTTACGTTAAAAAAGAGAACGCTCGCGTAGCGAACTGTTCTTTCGGAACCAGCACTACCGCGGCTTCGACCATCCTGAAACCGATCCTGAAGATCGCCATGGGCCGCGACGCGACTCCGGAAGAGCTTCTGGATTTCAGCAGATACTTCGTCTCTGAAATCGTTTCAGCGGGCAAGACGTTTGCAACAGGCTCACCGAAGACCCTTTTTGTGATCGCTGCCGGTAACGACGGCACCAACAACGACGAGCTTCCGACCTTCCCGGCAAACTTGAAGTTGGATAACACTATCACGGTTGCCGCGACCCAGGACTACAACAAGATCGCCAGCTTCTCGAACTACGGTGAGAAGTTGGTCGAAGTTGCCGCCCCAGGCGTAGGCATCCTGTCTACTATCCCAGGCGATCAGTATCTGACCGTCAGCGGGACGTCTCAAGCGGCTCCGTTCGTGACCAACGCGATCGGCCGCCTGTTGGACGAAAACCCAAGCCTCTCGAACTCCGACATCAAGAAGATTCTGATGGAAACTTCCGACATGAAGGATTTCATGAAAGGCAAGGTTGTGTCCGGCGGTATCGTGAACAAGAACCGCGCGGTGACTGCGGCTAAGCTCGCGCTGTCGTCTGAACTGACTGCTGCGATCGCAGCGGCTCGCTTGCAGGTCAGCGACGTATCAAGCGTCGGCGGCAAGGTTGAACAAAGCGAAGGCTTCGTTCTCCCAATACCGAGCTTGATGTACTAGTTTCCAGCTCTATTGCGAGGATTACCGATCGCCCTGATCGTGCTCTGTACGGTTGGGGCGATGTTTTTCATGCGGCCGTCGACCGCGCCTTCAGCCACGAAGTGCTCGCTCGACAATTGATCGGCGATGAGTTCACGGGCGATGCCCGGGCGTCCGTCTTGCTTCACGCCGCGAAACACTTCGTATCCGTTGCCGCCGTCCGCGATAAAGTCTAGAGTCGCAATTTTGAAAGTGCGGTCCGCGGCAACTTCAAAGCGGCCATCCATGAGGACTTCGCCCGAGTCGGTTGTGACTTTTACAAGCTGGGCGTTCATGTCCATGTCACTGGTCGGAGTGCAAGTACGGGTGAACTCGATTCGGAGACCGCTGAAAAGGAGTGAGCCGTATTTGCCGCAAGTTTGGATCGACTTGATCAGCAAGGTCTTTACCATGTCCCAGCGTAAAGCATTGATGATCACCGCTTGGTTGTTGAACGGGAGGACTTCGAAGTATTTTTCGTACAAAATGTCGCCCGCCGGCAAGTCGACGCGGATCCCACCGGTGTTCATGAATGAAATCTCGGTCTTCGTCGCGCGGCGAAAAGCGTCGGTCAGTACGTTCGTGAGCGGGCTCTCGCCAATGCGGTTGCGGGTGAGTTTCACGTTCGCGGTAAGAATTTTCTTTTTCGCGAGCGGTGCAATCTGATTCTTTAAGCTCGCGATGATGTCTTCGACCACCGCGTTTTTAGCAACGGGGAGTACCGGATACTGATCGCAGATGAACGCGTTGCGGTCGGCTTTCTCGATCGCGCACTTGCCCGGGTCGATCTCCTGGCCTGCCCAGCTGCGGGTCATGTTCCTTAAAACTTTTTTGTTAATCGGGTCGAAAAATAAATCCACGCGGCCGAAGGCTCTAGCTTCAGCACCGTCTTGGATTACGCGTACACCGTTGACTTGGTTATTGTGAGTGTAGTGGGTGTGGCCGGCGGCGATCAAATCCACGCCGTCCGGAATCGCGTCCAAGATTTTAGATCCGATGTCGGATCCGTCTTTCACGCCCAAAGTCGCTTTCTCAGTGCTTTTAGTGTCGCCGTTGTGCATGAGGATCACGAACACGTCGGCTTGGCCTTCGAGTTGTTTGCGGAGTTCGATGTAAGTCTCGGCTTCATCGCGGAAGCAGAGGTCACCGACGTTTTCACCGGTGGTCATGGCGGTTGTATTTTTGTTGTCGATACCGATGAGGGCGACGCGAACGCCGGCTTTTTCGACGATCACGTAAGGCTTCAAGAACGCCGGGCGTTCAGCGGTGCTGAAATCGAGCTTGTCCCGCAGGGTTTGGTTGGTTGGAACGCATGAGTTGTCGAGAGTGAGTTCGCCTGCAACAGTGCTCTTGATCGTTTTCTTAATATAGGTGTTGGCGGACAGCATCGGGAATTTCGCGATTGCGGACAAGCCTTCGATCACTTCGCGCGGATTGTTGCCGGTTTGGCCTGGGGTCACACGGTCGTAAAGCCAGTTGATCGGACCGAAGTCGTAATCGTGGTTGCCTGGAATGATCGCGTCGTATCCGATTTCATTGAATGCTTTGAAGACCGCACTGCCTTCGTCGTAGTTGCTGATGAGCGTGCCCTGGAATTGGTCGCCCGAGTCGATGGTAAAGAAACCGGCGCGACCGTTCTGATATTCCGCTTGCCCGGCGATGGTATGAACAATGGTGGCAAGAGTGCTGAGGCCTCCGATGCTCCCGTTTGGCTCAAGGTGACCGTGGACGTCATTTGTCATTAAGAAAGAGAGCTTCACCGGCGCTGCGTAAGGAGCGGCGGTGGCGGCCGGGATTGCCGCGAAGATTGCGTAAGTTAGGGTAAAAACTAAAGAATGTGCGCGTTTTGACATGCGCGGAGTATAGTCACCGAGGCCCTCTCAGTCAATTATTTATCGGGCCAATCCAAACTCAACAAAATATATGTAATCACTGGGAAAATTTGCGTTTAATTTTTGACCCGATTCTACCGAAAAGTGCAGTGATATGGATTCTTCCAACCCAAAATTTTTAGAGGTCACTGCCACCCACACCGGGGATGGTTTCGACAACAGCCAAGGGGATTTGATCCGTAGTTTGAAGCGCGAGATCAAAGGTCTCAAAGGTAAAGTCACCGCGCAGGACATTCGAATTTTCGAAATGCAAGCGCTCCTTCAATCAGGTAAAGGTCTTTCAAATATTTTGAACCTTCCGCACTTGCTCGATACTTTCATGGCCGTCGTCCGCGAGCGTTACGACCTCACCAATTCAAGCGTGCTCCTCAAAGAAGATTTTGAAAACGGCGAGAAAGAGCACTTCCAGGTGATGCGCTATTTCGGACTCGAGGATCACTACATCGATTCGATGGGCCGCAAAGAGCCGCTCTATCTTTTCCGCATCGAAAAGAACAACGGTCTTCTCTGGCAGCTCATTCAACAAGGTAACGTGTTTTCGGTCCGCGACCTTCAAAAGGAACCGCGTTTCACGACCGCATGGGAAAAACTCGGCCTCGACGTTTTGCGCTCGGACTTCTGGTGTCCGCTCATTAAAAGCGGCGAGGTCATCGGTGTCCTCACGCTCGGCGAACGCCGCGATGGGACTCAGATTTCAGAAACCGATTATTCGTTCGTCCAAGAGCTCGCGTCGCTCGCTACTACGATCATCGACTCGACCCTTCGTTACGAGAAAAACCAACGGATCTTGAACAACATTCAGATTCTTTACGATTTCCACCAAGAGTTGTCGACGATCAACGATTTCAAACTCCTTTGCCGCGAAACGATTCGCAACGCGGTCAAGGCGGTCAAAGCGCAAAAGGGCAACCTGATGCTCTTGAACCGTCAGACCGGCAAACTCGAGCTCACGGTCGCGTGGGGTTACATCGACGAAAACGTACTCGAAGGTTTGAACTCGGGGCGGATCGAGACCAAGTCATTTGACATCGGCGAGGGGATCGCCGGACAATCAGCCCTTCAGCGCAAATCGGTCGTGGTCAATAACCGCGATGACATTCCGCAAATGGGCTCTTTTGAAACTTACTGCATCTGCTCGGTCCCGGTATTGAACGGCGGCCAGCTCGAGGGCATCATGAACTTCACCAACAAGGTGCATATCGAAAAAGACGGGTCAGCCGTTCTCGATACGCTCGGACGCTTCACTCGCGAGGACTTGAGTCTCTTGCAAGGGATCGCCGACCAATCCGCGGTCTCGTTGCACAAGTCGCGTCTCTACTCGGCGTCGATCACCGACCGTCTCACCGGTCTCAATAACTCGCGTCACTTCGAGGACACGTTCTACGAACTCGCCGCAAAAGCGGTGGTCGAAGATAAGCCGCTCTCGCTTGTGATTTGCGACATCGACCATTTCAAACAATTCAACGATAAGCACGGCCACAAAGCCGGCGATTTCATCCTGAAATCGGTCGCATCAGTATTTATGGATCTGCGTCGTCAAGGCCATCAGGACCAGGCTTACCGTTATGGTGGCGAGGAGTTTTGTTTGGTCATGCCTGAAACTACGGCCGAAGAAGCGATTTTATTGCTCGAAGAATTCCGCGAAAAAATCGCGAAGAAAGACTTCGTCTACGAAAATCTAAATTTGAAGGTGACGGTCTCCGTGGGTATTTCTCAAACTGGGCTTCACACCAAGGATCCGCGCGCTCTCTTTAACATGGCCGACGATGCGATGTACGAATGTAAGCGCAATGGACGCAATCAGGTACGCATCGCCAAATTGGTACCGCCGACGAGCACAGACAGCGATAAAGACAGCGGCGAGAAGCAAGTCGGCTAATAAAAAAGTTCATGTTCCAAAATTTCCTACTGACCTTTACCGCGGTGTTTGTAGCATTAGACATTATCGGTACGCTACCGGTGTATCTGGGCATGACCCGCGATCTTCCCGAGGATCAGCGCCGCAAGGTCGTCAACCAATCCATGCTCGTTGCCCTCGTTGTCGCCGTAGTTTTCATGGTCGGCGGACGCGCGCTGTTCCGTTATCTCGGGATTCAGCTCTTTGATTTCAAAATGGCGGGTGGGCTAGTGCTCCTTCTGATCTCGCTTGCCGACCTCTTGGGCGGTCAGGAAAACAAGCAGAAGGTGTCGGGCTCGACCGGAGTAGTGCCGCTTGCAGTACCGCTCATCACGGGCCCCGCGGTATTGACCGCACTGATGATTCAAGTCGATGCGACGGGATACCCGATCACGCTTGCGGCATTGATTGTAAACTACGTATTTGCATGGATCGTCCTGCTCCGAAGCGCCGTTATCCAGAGAGTGATCGGCAAAGACGGAACGGTCGTGATTTCTAAAATCGCAGCTCTCTTACTTGCTGCCATCGCGGTTTCGATGATCCGGAGCGGGGTCTTCGAAGCAATTACTACAGGTGGTTTAAAATAAAATGATTCAAATTAGTGAAGAGATTCCCATTGCCGTCTGCAACGAAAGGATTTGGAGTGGACATACTCACGCCCGTGTCGCTGCGGAGTAGCTCGGCAGAGCTGACCGGACAGTCGGTAGTACATTGAGTATCGACCGTAATGCCGACTTTGCCGGCGAATACGCTGACGAGCAAATCGAATTGAGCAGGCATGTTACTGCGAGAAACCGAAATCGTTTTTGAAGTCGGGCCCCAAGCGGTTCTTGAGACTTGAAAGCTGAAAGTTTTCGCGCCCGAGTTAAAAGAGATCAAGTAACGAAGATCGGTCGCGCCAGTCGAATCGTAAGTGATGTTATTGACGACGAGGGTTGGGATCTTCGGTGGGTTCTGGCGATCTTCCTGCTCTTGGCGTTCGCGCGCGTAGGTAGCGGCCGCTTCGGGGCGTAGTTCACCGCAACCGCTCAGAGCGGTCACTAACAGTGTCATCAAGAGGCACGATGGAATAAACTTTTTCATATGTACTGATTATTACAAGATTAGTGCCACGCCGACCCTCCTATAGCGGAGCCCAAAGCCCTGATATTAAATAATCTTGGTAGAAAATATACGAGTGTAAATAAAATATACATGCGGTATGTAATAAACAAGGGTCGGGGTCAGACAAAAAACGCTTAAAATACAGGGATGATGACCCATTGTGTTGCAATGGCATGGGCATTGCTTTAATGGGGAGTATAAGTGTGCCGATCCCCCTAACCCCCTCACAAAGGCGCATTTTTCGGGCTGCAACCTCACCCCCCTTTGGTTGCAGCCCATTTTTTTTGTCCTCGCTTTTTATTTGAAACCATTGAAGAATTTCGAGTGTGGACACCACACAGATCGTTTGGAAGCTTTGCTCCTCATGTAAGAAACCGATTCACTTGAAATCTGTGTATTGGACCTGTAATGTTTCGACCTGTAACCGAAAACGTACTGGACTGGTTTTTTGCTCAGTAGAGTGTTGGGATGCCCACGTTCCGTTGTATAACCATCGAGAATCCTGGGCGTTAGAAAACCGAGCTCCAAAAGAGCTCACCGCAGACGATGCACCATCGACCTCCGAGTCACCTCGCGAGAAGGCAGCCAGCAGTGGAACCAGTCGAAAAGTCGTATCGGATCGGGAAAGATTTATTGCAGGTTTAGGTTCAGAAGAACAAGAATCAGAAGAAGAAAGGGACTACACCATGACAGAAGGTAATGCAGAAAAAGAAGTTTTGATCGTCGCTTCTAAATTGAAGAACTACATTCGTGCTAAGTCAGGCATGAACACTTCAGCAGCAGTCATCGACGTACTTTCAGACAAAGTGCGCGATCTTTGCGACCAAGCGGTAGAAGCTGCTAAGCGCGACGGACGCAAAACCGTAATGGACCGCGATTTTAGCTGATCTTGGCGAAATATTTTAAGTCTTAAAACAAAACCCCCGGGCATCGAAATTGCCCGGGGGTTTTGTTTTGTTCGGACGTACTAGTTTACTTCTTCAGGAGTTTGATGTTGTCGCGCAAGCGCTGAATGAGCGGAGTCATGATCCCGTCCACTTGCTCTTGGCTCATCAATCCGACTTCGTACTCGGGCGTGTACTTGCGCCAGTTCTTTTTGTACTCGATCGCTTTGATGAGCGAATCGTTTAGCATTTTGAGCTGAACCGCGCGATACTGCGGCTCTTGGTAGTCGTAGTTAAACGATTCGATGTTCTCAAGGACGCGTTCGGATTTATACTGATCGTCGCAGAGATAAGCTTCGCAGAAGTCCATTGCGAGAACTTGCTGTTCGACCACCTTTACGTTTTTCTCAAACGCGATCTTCTTTACCTTCGCTGGATTTTCTTTTGGAGTCTTCGGTGCGGCCGGTTTTGCGACCTTTACGATCGCTTTGCGAGGAGTCGGTTTCTTTGGCGGTACCGGGAACATTTTTGCAATTGGCGGTTTCTCGTCTGCCTTCTTCGCGTATGCGCCCGTTCCGGTAGCGGCACCTTTAGCGTCGGTTACTTTCATTTTCACCGCGCCCTTTGTATCGGTGACTGCGCCTGCAGTAGATTGTTCGCCCTCGACTAGAGGTTTACCGCCTTTGAATTGGATGCCGCCCTTGGCGAGGTCGATCACTTCGTCATCGGCAGTATCCGGAAGCAAATCCGGACCCACGCGTTTCGCAACGAGAACGTGATCTTTAGACCCAGCGAGTTTGTCTTTACCGATGAACTCTGTGACTACGACGTCATCCGCCGTTCCCGGAGTTAAGTCGTCGCCGATCATTTGTCTCGTGACTTTGCCTCTCTTGTCTTTGATAACGGCAACGTCATCCGGAGCGGGTTTCGCGTTGCCGTGTTCGTCTTCGCTGGTAAAGGTCATCACGACTTCGCGGCCGTCTTTTAGCCCGATGTGCACGACTTTTCCTTTTTTGGAAGAACGAGTGCGTGGAATCCCGCGCGAATTATTTTTCAGATTACCCAAGATCGGATCGCGACCCGGAGCCGGAATCGAAGTTGCCGCGATTCCTAGCGGAGTCGCAGGAACGTCGTCCCCGGTGTCGAAAGCCTTATCCGGTCCCGCATATTTGTATGCGACGACGTCGTCCTCTGTTCCTGGGATTCCATCGTCGCCAACCAAGCGAGTGACCGAGACGTCGTCTTCGGTGCCGGGAGTTTTGTCTTCGCCGATCGCTTGAGTGGTCGTCTTGCCCGTTTTCTTGTCTTTAATCACCACAACGTCGTCCGAAGTGCCGAACTTTTCGTCTTCACCCGCAAACGTCATGACGACTTCGCGGTCATCGCCGAGATCGAGCTGAGTGCTCTTCACTTTCTTCGATTCTTTGTCGGAGTAAGCTTTATGATCTTTTTTTGCCAACGGAGTGGTCGGAACGTCGTCTTCGGTTCCGAAAATTTTATCCGGACCTGCGTACACGTAAGAAACCACGTCGTCGGCGTTTCCCGGAATTTTGTCGTCGCCCACGGTTCGCACAAGTTCGATGTCGTCTTTGGTACCGGCGATTCCGTCTTCACCCACCATTTGCGTGACTACCACGTCGTCGGCCGTTCCGGTTTTTCCATCCGGACCCGCAGCGCGGGTCACAACGACGTCATCGGCAGTGCCTTCGACTCCGTCGCCGCCGACGAACTCCATGGTCTCGGTGTTGCCCGCCTTGTCGAACCCGAGGTGAGTGACTGCGGACTGAGCAGATTTGGTCGATTTAGATTTGCGACGGCCAAGGCGCGGAGCCGGAACGTCGTCTTCGGTACCGAGCTTTCCGTCCGGGCCGGCGTAAGTGTAAGTCACGACGTCGTCGAGAGTGTTGGGAGTTTTATCCATGCCCGCGAGCTGAGTCACGACAAGTTCTTGCATTGCTGCGCTCTGAGGATCCGTCGCGTCTTCGCCGCCGACTTGAACGTGATTCTGAACCACGATGTCGTCGGCCGTTCCAAGAATTCCGTCAGCACCCGGAAGGATAGCCGTGCCTGTTGGGTTGGCATTCGCCATCGGTGCGCCACCTACGCCGCCAAAACCCGGTTCGAACGCTTTCGCGCCCCAAGTTCCGGATTTGGTCGTGCTCACGCACAAGTTCAAGTAACCGTGATGGCTCACGACTTTCATTCCGCGCTCTTCGCACTCTTGTACTTTCCAATCCGGTGCGATCATCATCGCCATGTCGGGTGGTTCGCAGCGGTTGTGGAGAATATTGTTACCGAGGGCGATACTCAAAGTTGCCGAGTGCGGGCCCGTGTACCACATACACGTGTTCGGCGGGTAATCGAGTGAGTTCACGTCTTTCGCGATTTCCATCGCCGGATTGTGCACGCGTTCGATAAAGATCGGTCCGAAGGCGCCGACGAGCAGCAAGCAGAAGAGAGCCGATTGCCCGAACGCCTTCGAAGGCGTCTCAGCGAGTTTGCGGCGTCTGACGACGATCGAAGCGCCGATGATCGCTGCCAGCGCGAACATCGCCCGGCTCGAAAGCGGCATCGAGTAGTCGATCGGGAAAATGGCTTTAAACGCCGGTGATCCGATCACGTCATGCAGTAAGCTGATCGGGTTCAGTGCGAGCAAGATCGACGTTGCCGTAAAAATAAACATCGGGATCAATGAGATCATAAGAACGATGCGACCCATGGGACTCCTTTCACGTCCGGCGATAAAAATCGCCAGAGCTGGCCAAATCGGCCAAAGGTAATGCGGAAGTTTTGTAGCCGAAAAACTAAATAAAACGATGAAACAAAGTGCGTAGGTAAGAGGGAATCCGACGCGCGCGAAAGTCTGGCGTAACGTGGGACCCTCCGGAGGTAGGTTGCCGAGGGATTTTATCGCTGAGATTAAAAACGGAAGCATCATCCCCGCGCCGATGAATACGACGAGCGGGTAGTACAGGATTCCACCGCCGTGAGACTCTTGCGCTGCCTGTGAGCGCCCGAAGTGTTGGACCAAAAAAAACTCTTCGGTAAACGCCCGACCCATCTTTTGATCGAGCCACCAGTAGTAGAGGGCCGAGAGTGCGACCGCCGGCCAAAACGATTTGACCTTGAACGCAAACCCGCGTCGCCACATCTCGGGTCCCCCGCGCACGAGGAGTTGCACGCCGACCGCAAGCGCAGGTAGCACGAGTCCGTTCAATCCTTTGACCGCGCAGGCGGCGAACATGCTGAGCGCGACGTACGCGTACTCGCGAGTCGTGCCTGCGCGATCTTCATGAAACCAACGCACCGGAATCAATAGCGCAGGGAGTAGCGCCAGCGTTTGAAGCGGATCGTAAATCACCGAGCAAACGGTGAGGAGGGGGAATGCTCCCATCCACAAGTACATTGACGCCCGCCACCCGAGAGCGAACGTCATCGCGACTGAAATTAAAAATCCCGGCATGCGTGCGGCGACTGAGCTCACGTAGTCGGGCGTGCGATCGATGACCGAACTGAAAAAATCGATGATCCAGTATAAGATCGGCGGCTTGTGCAAGAGCGGGCGCGCATCCCAAGTGGGATGCCAATAGTCTCCGTGCAACTTCATTTCGGCCGCGACACGACGGTAGAGCGACTCGTCGAGATCGAAGGTCGGGAGGAAAAACAGAATGTACAAACACAAAAGTGCGCAGCACAGGATTCCGAACCGGAAAGCGCGATCTGGTTTGTTTATTTCCATTTCAGAAAGAAAAGTCGGATTCTCATTTGAAGCACGCGAAGTAACATCTCGGCGCTGTCTTTTAGCTTGCTCACGCGGCTATCGTCTTGGTGTTCCCATGCGACGGCAACCTCGACGGTATTCAAGTTGTACACGCGGGCGAACATGAGGAACTCCACGTCCCAAGCGAAGCGCTTTACGATGAGGAGTGAGATAAACGGCTGAATCGATCCGCGATGGATGAGTTTGAAACCGCACTGAGTGTCTTTAAACGGCAGGCCCGTAATTATCCGGACAAATAAATTGAATGTTTTCCCCATGTGTTCGCGGAGCCAAGATTGAGAAGTGCGAATTTCGCTCTCCGGAAGGTCGCGTGATCCGATCGCGATCTGGGTTGGTTCTTTGCTTTTTTGAATCGCCCACCAAAGTTTCATGAATTGATCCCACGGGGTGGCGCTGTCGGCATCCGCGATGAGGCACCAGTCGCTGCGAGACTCCCGAAGTCCGGTGTGGATCGCGTTTCCTTTGCCGGCGTTTGGGACAATGGGCACCACCCGGATTTGAGGGAGCTCGGTTTTTGCAGCCTCTGCAGCTTGGATGGTGTTGTCTTTAGAGCCGTCGTCGACGACCAGGATCTCTTGAAGATCACACTGGTCGAAGACCCCTTGTTTGATCGCCTTTTTAATCAGGCTAAAAGTCCGGGGGAGCCGCTTTGCCTCGTTGTAGGCCGGCAGAATGATGCTCAAAGAAGTCATGATAATATATTGAATTTATTGAACAAAAAAATAAACAAAAAGTTTTAACTTTTTAGTTGATCAAATTCATCAAGTATAAGATTCTATTAGTACGGAGGCCGTAATGAGCATCATCTCAGCGCAACAGCTACCTCAAAACGAATACGAAAAGATTGAAATCGATTGTGCAGGTCCCCCACGCTAGGTAAGGCACAGGTTTGACGCGGGATATCGGCGGGACTTGTGAACTGAGTAGTTCTTCCCGGCCAGGAAGAACGGGATCAGCGGACCAAAAAATTAAATACAAAATTGTAAGGGGAAAGTTAGGGAGAGGGAGCCCGAATATATACATGTGGCGACGATCTTACCCCCCAACCCCCTAGATAGAAGTCACAATGACATCTTGGGCCCGCATATCTCAGATCTGCGGGCCCTTTTTTATAAAATTTTAGTAACGCGGGAATGGGACAGGAAAAATCGTGAAAAGGGCCGGAAAAAAGCGGGTTTTACTCGTAGAAGATCACCTCGGGGAGCGAATCAAAGTCATGAAGACGCTCCAGGATTTCGATGTTGAAGTCGAAACCGCGGTGACCTTTAGCCGCGCTCGTGAACTCATTTCAAAGCGGGAGTATGATTTCATATTCGCCGAACTCCTTCTGAGTCATTGTCCGGAGATGCAGGGCGATGGAATCCAATTTTCAAAACACTTACAGAATCAACATCCGCATACGCCGGTGTTTTTGGTGGCCGAAGAAATGATTCTGAAAACGACCGAAATTCTGATGGATGGTGAGGCACATGCGCCGATCTTTTCACGCCAAACTTTCTGCACCGCAATAAAAGATGAGCTCTCTAAAACCGTCAAAAAGTCTGTAGCTTAACTTGCCATTTCCTGCTCATTTGAGGATGATGTGTGGGCAGGGGGCAGCATGCGGATTAAACGTCTAGAGATTCAGGGCTTTAAGTCATTCAAAGATAAAACGATCATTCACTTTGATCGCCCCATTACCGGTATTGTCGGACCAAACGGCTCTGGAAAGTCCAATATTGTCGACGCCTTCTTCTGGGTCATGGGCGAACAGTCCTACAAACACATCCGTTCCAGCGGCTCTGACGACATCATTTTCAAAGGCTCAAGCAAGTACCAGCCTCTCGGCATGGCCGAAGCCACTCTCGTTCTCGAGCAAGACTACGTCGACACCGAAAACATGCCGATGGGTGCGTCGACTGAAGAGAATCTCCCTAAAAAAACTCGCGAAGTTTCGGTCACTCGTCGAGTGTATCGGGCGGACGGCGTCGGCGAATACGCAATCAACGGGGTGCAGGCGCGCTTGAAAGACATCCAGGAGCTTTTCTTGGACACCGGTATCGGCGCAAAAGGTTACTCGGTCATCGAGCAAGGACAGATCGATAAAGTCGTGAACTCGAAGCCCGAAGATCGACGCTTGCTCATCGAAGACGCGGCAGGGATCGCGAAATACAAAGCGCGTAAAAAAGAATCGTTGCGCAAACTCGAAGGCGCGAACGTCAACTTGTCACGCTTGAACGACGTTATTGCCGAGATTGATCGCTCACTCGCATCGCTCGAGCGCCAGGCGCAGAAAGCCCGCAAATACAAAGAATACCGCTCAGAACTTCTCGAAAAAGAAACCACTTGGGGCCGTCGCAAGAACCAAGTTTTGAAACGTCAGTTCGACAAGCTTCAGGCCGATCGCGAAGGTCTGGATCATTTGCTCGTGGGTGTTCGTGCCGAGCTCGCGCAAAACGAAGCCAATCTCGAATCTCAGCGCGTGGTTCAGCTCGCGGATTCTAAAAACCAAGAGCAAGTCCAAGCCGAGGTCGAAAAACTGGCCGGCGATCTCACTCATCACCAGTCAGCGCTCCACCTCTCGAAACAGCGCCAAGAAGACTTAAACCGCCAACTCGCTCAACTCGAAGCCGAACGCAATCAGATTGAAGAAGATTTGGGAATGCATCGCGAATCGATCGCGGGCAAAAACGAAGAGTTTTTGGGAATCGATGAGAAAGTCGCCGAGCTCACAGCGAAGACTTCGGAGCTCAATCAACATGTTTCCGATTTCCGTAAACGTCACGACGACAAAAAACGCGAAGCTGAAATCAAGCGCCGCGAGTTCGTGAGTTTGACCGAGACCACGACCGAGAGCCAATCGCAAATCGCCGCGCTCCGTGAGCGCATTCAGGGCGCCGAAGGTCAAATGGCCCGCATCGATTCTTTGCTCGCAGAAATCGGCACGCAAGCATCTGAAAGCAGGGCCGAGTTCGAGACTTTAACCACGGATTTGAACGAGAAGACGTCGAGCCGTAACGAAATCCGTGCTCGCGTCGATTCTCAAAAGGCCGCACGCTCGGACGCCGAAGATGCTTTGAGAGCGGCTCGCAAAACACGTGACGAATCTCACAAGGGACTCACGCTCCTCAGCTCGAAATTAAAGTCTCTCGAGGATCTCGAACGCGCTCGTGAAGGCATGGCCAACGGGCCTAAAAAAATTTTGGAATGGACCGAGTCACACGGTAAGGCGTTTGCCGTTCTCTCGGATTTCATCGAGGTCGAAAACGGATACGATGCCGCCGTTGAAGCGGTCATGGGCCACGCTTTCGAGCGCCTGTACGCTCAAGACGCCGACGATGCATTCGCAGCACTCAACTTCTTGAAAGAGAGCAAGTCAGGCAGCGCTTCGATTCAAATCGCGGTTCCGTCGGCAAATACGCAAGATCGCGCGAACTACAATCCGCTTAAAAAATTCGTAAAGCTTGTTATGCCAGAAGGCTATACAGCTGAAAACTCAAAAGCGGTTCACCGCTTGATTGAAAACCTCGTCGCATCGGTCGAAGTTCTCGAAGAAGTACCGGCGATGGGCGACATCAAGACTTACCAGTCCGAAGGCATTAGCTTCGTGACTAAAAATGGAATCTGGTTTGATGCTAACCAAGGTGTTCTCTTTGGTGGCGCGACCGACAGCGAGCAAGCCGGTGGAGTTCTCTCGCGCAAGCGCGTGATTGGTGAGCTTAAAGTAGAGCTCGAGTCGGTGACGGCGACGTACGAATCGTCTGAAACCGCTTTGACCGCGGCTCAAGTTGCATTGGAATCGGTCGAAACCGAATTGAAGCAGCTTCAAGCGACCGCATCTGACCTCGAAATCGAAGTCACAACTCTCGAGCGTTCACGCACTCAGCTCGAGCGTCAAGTCGCCGAGTTCGATCGCAACCAAGCGCGTGCCGCTGACGACCGTGAGACTGCGGCGGAACAAGCCGAGATTGCCCGTACCGAGATTGCTGAAGTCGAAAACTCCATTCTCGAGATGGCTAATACCAAGTCGGCTCTCGATGCATGGATTGTCGATCACGAATCCGAAGTGGATGCCGAGTACGCATCTCTCCGTGCCGATGAGGAACGGCTTCAGCAACTCAAGATTCAAGAGGCTTCTTCGAGCGAACGTAAAAACTCTCTCAAGAAAGAACTCGAAACCGAACAAAAGTATCTACAGGACCGCGAACGCCGCATGTCGGAGCTTGCCCGTCTCCTCGAGTCTTTCGAGCAAGACCGCGAACGGTTCAGCGGCGGTGATTTCGAGCACGAAGAAGCGATTCTCGCTCTCACTCGCGCACTCACTGACAAACGTGAAGAGCTCTCAGCCGTACGCGATCGCTTGGAACAAGTGACCACTCTCACGACCGGCTACATGGACCGCATTAAGGAACTCCATAAGCTTGGTGACGAGAAAAACCAGCAAATCAATCAATTCGCTATCGACGTCGAACGCATCCAAGGCGAGCTCCATCACTTGAAGCTCAACATGGAAGAAAAATACGGCGAAGGCTGTTTGGATCAAGCAGAGCCGCAATCCGAGATGACCGATCCTGTGGTGACTCTTGAAATTTCCGAGGAAGAGGAAAAAGTCCTCCACGAAGAAGTCGAGTCACTCCGCGACCGCATCCGCCGCTTAGGTGAAGTCAACACGATGGCCGTCGAAGAATTCGACGATATGCAACGCCGCCATGAGCATCTCTACAAAGAGAAAATGGACCTCGAGCAATCGATTCAGAACTTGAACGACGCGATCGAGCACATCAATAAGACTTCGATCGAACGCTTCCAAAAAGCCTTTGAAGCGATTGCGACACGTTTCGAAAAGCTCTTTCCGATCATTTTTGGCGGGGGTCAGGCGCAGCTCACCCTGGTTTATCCGGAAGGATCGACCGATATCCTTGAAGCAGGCGTGGATATTCTTGCTCAGCCTCCCGGAAAGAAAATTTCGAACATGACCTTGCTTTCGGGTGGTGAGAAAGCGCTGACCGCAATTTCTCTCATTTTCGCGATCTTTATGGTGAAGCCGTCTCCGTTCTGTATTCTGGACGAGGTCGACGCTCCGCTCGACGATTCGAACATCGGCAAGTTCAACGCTCTCGTTCGCGAGATGTCGTCGAAATCTCAGTTCATTCTCGTCACTCACAACAAGAAGACGATGGAACTGAACGACACGCTCTACGGCGTGACGATGGAGGAGCCGGGTGTCTCGCGCATGGTTTCTATCGAGCTTCAGTAGTCTCGTCCTTTTAACTTCGGTTACGGCAAACGCGCTATCGGTTCCGGTTGCGATTCCACCGCTTTTAGCGAAGGTGCAAGCCGAGTACAAGAAGTCAGCGGGTCTCGAAGCGACGTTCAATCAATTGATCGACGTGAAGTCCACGCGCCAGGTCAAGAAGGCCCAAGGCAAGATCTGGATCAAGCGCCCTAACAAACTCCGTTGGGAGACGATCAATCCGGACCCAAACATCCTGGTGAGCGACGGCAAGACGTTTTGGTTCTATTCGCCCCCGTTTGAAAAGGGCGAACGAGGACAAGTCATCATTAAGAAAACAGCCCAAGTGCAGACTCAGTTCTTAAATATGCTTCTCTCAGGCAGTTTCGAGTTCGGCGGTAAGACCACGATCGTCGAGAAGACCAAAAACTCGTTTATACTCACACCGAAGAACGGAACTGCGGGTGACGTGAAAACGGCCGAAGTAGTCATTAATGAAGCTAGTCATAAGATTGAAGAAGTGATCCTAACGCACACCAGCGGAAATAAAACTGATATCAAATTGCAGGAAATCAAACTGCAACCAAAGCTCGACGACAAAATGTTCCAGTTTAGACCGGATAAAAACACAGATCGCATTGTTGAATAGCGTCATCAACAAACTTTTTGTCGCACAATTTCAAATTTTCTAATGACCTCCAATAAGTTTCATTGACGTATTTTTTCTCGCGTGGTGGGATTTCAAGCGTTCAGGATTTTGGGGGAACACAACATGCGATCTATCGCCTCTATTTTCATCGGTCTCACACTATTACTGTCAAGTGTCAACTTGGCTCATGCGGCTAACCAAGCCGAGTGGACAGTGATGGTTTTCGAAAATGGCAAAAACAATCTCGACGAATACATTCAAATGGACATGAATGAGATGGAGATGGTGGGATCTTCCGACAAAGTGAACGTCGTCGCGGAGTGGGGTAGCTACTCGAAGCGCAAAGTCGTTCGCACACGGATTACTAGGGACAACGACCCTCAAAATATTACCTCTCCGGTTCTTCAAGACGTCACTGGTGCCGACATGGGCAGTTGGCGCGAGGTTGTCGCGTTCGTGAACTGGTCTAAAACAAACTTTCCTGCAAAACACTACATGCTTGTCGTCGCGGATCATGGTGCCGGCTGGCGCGCAAGCGACGGCAAAATCGTCAGTATCGACGAGTTGACGGGTAACGGAATCCGTTTGCCTCAATTGTCGTTGATGGCATTTGAAATTAAAAAACTTCTCGGCAAAAATATCGACATCGTCGGTTTCGATGCTTGCTTGATGGCGATGACCGAAGTGGCGGCTGAGTTTTGGGGTAACGCCGATTACTTGCTTGCTTCTCAAGAAGTTGAGCCGGGTTACGGCTGGTCTTATCGCGATATGCTTCCGTACTTCATGCAGAATCCAACCGCGAGCCCATTGAAGCTCGGTCAGGCAACAATTAAGGCGTACATGGCGTCTTACAGCGGCGGTTCTCAAGGCAACGAGCAAGTGACCATGTCATTGGTGAATTTGTCGGTCATGGATACGATTGCCAAAGATCTTCGCGATTTCGCGGAGACTATTTATAAGAAGGCATCTTCCGACCAAAAACTTTTGGTGTCTAAAGCGTTCGCAACCGCTCAGCACTACTACAACTCCGACTATATCGATCTCGTAAATTTTTATGAATTGATCCGCGGTCAGAAGAGTTTGAGCAGTGTAGTCAGCGATCAATGGATTGTCGCCGCTGAAGGTCGTTTGAAGCAAGCAGTCGTTGCAAACGGCGTAACCAAGGATTACTCAAATTCACATGGCCTCTCGATTTGGGGACCGAGCCAAGAGTATTTCCAAAACTATGGCAAAGAGTACATGATGACCCGTTTCGACCGCGGCACGAAGTGGAGTGCAATGTTGGGCGCGCTTTACCAAAACGCGAAAGCTCGTAACATCCGCTTTGCAGCCTCACCCCTGTGGCTGCGTTAATTGGGACATGCCCTAGTAAGAGCCGTACTCAATACCGGCACGACTTGAAAACAAGTCCGCGATAAGCTTCCAGCGTGACCTCGTTCGCGGATCATATTTAAAGAGCTGCACACTGAGGTTTCCGTTCAATGTCTCGTAGTCTTTGTAAGTGTCACCATCAGGAGTTATAAACGGCAAGAGCATGAATTTTTCTCGATTGGCACGAGCGCTGATCGAGATACGGTAGCGTCCGAGTTTGGTCGCTGTCACTTCCCATTTACCAAAATTGATATCCGTTTGGACGATATCTCCGTCGTTGGGACGAAACTTGTATTCCTTTCCTTGATGGAGAAGTCCGATACTCATGCCTGCATACGGTTCATGGCCCAGGATTTTTGGCCGACCGCCGCCCGACGCGAGTACCGTACCGGGAGAGTTTTCAAATTCGTTGGCTACGATCCAGGCCCACCACTTGGGAAAACTCGAGCCCCAGTTGCGGTCTTGATAGGCTGCCGCGTTTTCAAAGCGTACTTCTCGGCCGTTGATCCGCAGGAAACCGGACATTTTCGCCGAGGCCTGCGCGGGATACCAATAGATGTTGAGTATTTTCGGAACTGCCATCGCCCAACTCATGGCATTGAAGCCCCAGCTTTTCTCAATGCGGACATCCCATTCGGCGAGGCCTTCAGAGGTTTCGATCTGGCCCTTGAGCGAATCCTGGGTGGCGATGTTGTCACCGATGCGTACAAGGGTTTGATCTCGTCTGGCGTCAAAGTCTGCAATCGGATAATTTTTGAAGAGGTTGATCTTGCGCGAGAAATCGCCGATGGCCACGGAGGCTCTCGTTCCTTTTAGCGTCCCTTTCTGGTCCCAAGGGTTGACGACGCCGTAAACCCAGTAAAAAGCGTGCGTTGTGACCGGGTCGACGACTTTGTAATACCACCATTCGTACCAAGGGCCGCGGTTGGCGGGATCCCACTGGTAAGCGTTAAAGCGATCGTGCCCCGCAGCCGAAGCGGCGGTGCTTAAAAGTAGTAAATAGAATAGCGCTAGTTTTTGCATTTGTATCCTTCGTGATCGTCCTCGATGCTTCATTCGAATGGAAGCGTCTCACAGGGGAAAACGGGAAGAATATGATCTGAATCATAGTTGATCTTGACAATTTTGACAGCAAAACAAAAAATAAGTACATGTACAGATTGAGGATTTTGTTTTTATTGGCGATTGCGCCGACGGCTTGTCAGAAAAAAGTTGAGAAGGCACCTGAGCCTCAAACGGCAGCAACAAGCAAACCCGCTGTAAAAACCCGTGGTGAAGCAAACGACGAGCTTCAAGCAGCACAAGAAAAAGTGAAAGTTGCACCTAATTTTAATAATTTTACTGGTCTCGGATTGGCATATTCAAACTTAAAAGATCATCACAGCGCATTAGCCGCTTTTCAAAAAGCTGTAGAATTCGACGTCAATTCACCGATTGCTCATAACAACATTTGTTCCGCTTTTATTGGATTGAAGGATTGGAAAAAAGCCCGTACAGAATGCGAACAAGCACTGAAATTGAATCCTAAACTTGAAATCGCCTCGAACAACCTTAAATCAATCGACGAGTCGATTGAGAAGCTCAAGAAAGATATCGAAGAAATGAAAAAAGCGATGTCGGGGATGAAAAACGATGTGCTTACCGATGCGAACTTAAATATCGGTTACAATTATTTTCAAATTCAAGATTATGAGACCGCGATGAAATATTGGAGCAAGGTTTCTAAGAAAGACTCCCGATATGCATTTGCGCTCAACAATATGGCGACAGTAAACATCATTAAAAAGAAATTTGTACTAGCGGAAAAACAACTCAACGAAGCCGAAAAAATTGATCCGCGTAATACTTTGGTCAGAGATAATATCAAGTGGTTAAGAGACGAGATCGAAGCTGCAAAGAGTAAGCACTAGCAACCGATCAATCGATGCACTGATCGTGTTTCGGAAAAATGCCGCCCGACCGTGTAGACGTCACGGTGGCGGGCGGCACGAATCGGCCCACCACATCGAAGTGGTGTAGCGAACGAATATCATTTGTATTGCGCATATGGCGCGAAATTGAAAAAGCGCAGAAAGATCGTCCATGGTCGGCCAACCTGAGACTGGTCGACCATGGACTCATGATTCTGTAACAAGGACCACCTTTTCAGACGATGGGCCTAACATATTAGAGTAATTTGAGTGCGAGCTGCGGCGAAGAGTTCGCCTGCGCGAGGACCGCCGTACCTGCTTGTTGCAGGATCTGACGTTGGGTCAGAGCGGTAGACTCCTCGGCAATGTCCGCATCGGCGATGCGGCTGCGCGCTTGAGATAAGTTTTCAGTAGCTACGCCCAAGTTGTTCACTGTGGATTGCAACTTGTTCTGCATAGCGCCCAAGCCCGCGCGAGCACCAGTGACGCGTCCGAGAGCCTCGTCGATTTTATCCAGAGCTTCGCGAGCATCGTTGATGTTCGAAGCAGATATCCCAGCGATACCGAGAGTATCGGTTTTCACGTCATAGTCCTTAACCGCAAACTTGATGCGGTCGTTCTCGTTGTTGCGAGAACCGACTTGGAACTCGAGTTCACCTTTATCGGATTTACCGTTCAAGAGGGGAGTGCCGTTGAAGTTTGTCACTTCAGAGATACGGTCGATCTCTTGCTTTAAACTTTGATATTCTTTGTCGATGAAACCGCGTTCACGGTCACCGATGGTGTCTGAAGCTGATTGGATTGAAAGTTCGCGGAGGCGAACTAAGATGTTGCCCACTTCCGACAAACCACCTTCTGCGACTTGCACGAAGGAGATGCCGTCGTTAGCGTTGCGTTCAGCTTGTTTCAAGGAGCGAACTTGCGCTCTCAAGTTTTCGCTGATTGACAAACCTGCTGCATCGTCTCCGGCTGAGACAATCCGGCTACCTGATGCTAAGCGGTTGAATGTTTTTCCCAACTCCACACTGCTCTTTGCCATGTTTCGTTGTGCGGCCATTGAAGCGATGTTCGTGCCGATTCTTAATCCCATACTATTATTTGCCCTTTCGTCTAACGCTGTCCCATCAACGTTCTACGTTTAGCGTGCCCCGTACCCCCTTGGTCCGAAGTCTTTAATGACGCCCTCAAGAACAAGTCTACGATAGTCCATGACGGAATGCATCAAAAAAGTTGAGCAAAATAGTAGTATATTTTAACAAATAAATTCGAATATTTAAGAAAAATTCATCAACGAGATTCGTTGATTCAGCGAACCCAACGAAGCTTGGGGAGAGGGGCGGTTCGGCGGTTAAACCGTCCTGCCCCTCTCTATGTAAACCCAAGATTAGTGGTGAATTAGCTCAAGAGCTTGAGAGCGCTCATTGAGTTGTTGTTCGCTTGACTGAGGACCGATGTACCTGCTTGAGTCAGGATGTTTGACTTCGTCAATTCCGAAGTTTCAACAGCCATGTCGACATCATAGATACGGCTCTTCGCTGCAGACAAGTTCTCTTCGTAAATAGCGATGTTATTTACTGAAGAAGCAAGGCGGTTTTGAAGAGCACCGACTTCAGAACGGTTCTCAGACAATTGCTTGATTGCTCCGTCAATCTTAGCCAAGTTCTGCTGAGACGCTTCCTTGGTTTCAGTGCTCACGTCAGCCACGCCGAGAGCGTGAGCGGTAACGTTCAGCTTTTGCGTGTCGTAAACGAAACGGTCGAATTCAGGGGAGTTGTTCAAACCCACTTGAACTTCGAGTTTATCGCCTTCGCCAACGAGCAATTTACGTCCGTTGAACTCGGTAGTTGCCGCGATACGATCGATTTCTGAGCGCAATTGCATCACTTCTTTATTGATGAAACCACGTTCGCGTTCACCGATAGTGTCGGAAGCGCCTTGGATAGACAATTCGCGGAAACGAGTGAGAATGTTCGAGATTTCGTTCATTCCACCTTCCGCGACTTGCACGAGAGAGATACCATCGTTCGCGTTACGGCCAGCTTGGCGCAATGAACGGATATCCGCTTTCATTTTTTCTGCGATCGCTAAACCTGCAGCATCATCTGCAGCGCGCGCGATACGTGTGCCTGAAGCGATTTTCTCCAAGCTTGCACGTTGCTTCTCGTTAGACATGCCCAAATTTCTTTGCGCAACGAGAGATTGTACGTTCGTATTAATCCGAAGACCCATAATTCCTCCTCATGTGTCCCATTGTTAGTTGAAGACGCAACATGGTTGCTGTACCGGTTGCATCAAGTGATACTTGATGGATATGATCCGTCAAATATCTCTCACTTGAGCGTATCGGTCGGGAATTAAGGAACTTTAGACCAAAATAGTCAATTTTTATGCTGTGTATCAATTATATATTAAGTGCTCGATATTATAGACTATTTTTTGTGTCTAGATAGTAACCTAAGCCACGCTTTACGTTCAAACAGGTCGTAAGCTCTGGGATCTTACGCTTGAGATTGGTGAGGTGGGTATCGAGGTTGTTTTCAGAAATTGAGGAATTTGGCCAAACTGAAGCTTGCAGCTCTCCGCGTGTTAGACGGCGTTTAGCGGTTCTTAAGGTCTCAATAATCTTATACTCGGTGCTAGTGAGGTCTACCCATTTTCCTTGAGAGTAAATGGCTTTGCGATCGTCGTTCATACGCAATTCGAAACCACAGCAACGGTGGCGTTCAATCAAATCGCGGAGAACGGTAAATTCCACAGGTTTTTCGACAAAACCATTCACGCCAGAATTAATGGCGCGAATAAAGATGTCTTTATCAGCTTTATTCGTGACGAGCACGACAGGCATATTAACCTTTTGTTTGCGGATTTCAGGGATCACTTCGAATACATGTCGGTCTTGAAAATTCAGCTCAGCTAATACCACATCAATTTCATTCCAGGACACCGACCGAATCGTTGTCTCAGTCCACTCGGGTAAGTGTTGAATGAGATAACTCCCATTCAATTTACTCTCGAGCAAAGATCGCATCGAGTCTACAAACTCCTTTTCAGAGTCTATCCATACGGCGTTTAACGGCATCATCAGTTCGAAAAGCTAACCGTACTCAACGCGGAATGCAACAAATCCTTAGATTAAAAATCTGAAAAAAACCCGGCAAAATTGCATGTTTTTTGAGCCTTGCCTCATAAAAGTTTAAGACAATTTCTTGATTTGCCGGATGGCTTCGTACGCAACGATGCTCACAGCGTTCGACAAATTGAGAGATCTTACCCGAGCATCCCACATCGGAATTCGAATCCAGTCACTTGCGAATCGGTTCAAAAACCAGTCGGGAAGTCCGGTCGTTTCTTTACCGAAAACAAGGAAAATCCCTGTGGAATATTCAATATCATAAATTGTTTTCCCGGCCCGGGTTTCGACCAAAGCAGCCTTCGAATTCGCTGGAAGATACCGTAAAAAGTCTTCAGCAGACTCATGAATCACCACCTCCAAGTGCTCCCAGTAGTCCAATCCAGCCCGTTTTAGCGCCTGTGCATCGATGCTAAAACCAAGCGGTTTAATCAAGTGCAGGGCGCACCGAGTGGCTAAACAAAGTCTCCCGATGCTCCCCGTGTTCTGCGGAATTTCGGGCTCAAAAAGGACGATGTTCAAGACAGGCTCAAGAGTTGCCATCTATAATATACACCATGTTTATGTATTACGGTTTAATGGTATTGATCATGCGAGGAAACGGAATCGTCTCGCGTACGTGTTCAACACCGGTAACCCAAGCGACAGTTCGTTCTACACCGAGACCGAATCCCGCGTGCGGAGTGGAGCCGAAGCGGCGAAGATCGAGGTACCAATTGTAATCCGCCTTCTTCAAGCCGTGTTCGGCAAGACGACGTTCGAGAATTTCGACTTTGTCTTCGCGCTGACCGCCGCCGATAATTTCGCCATAACCGAATGGAGCGATCAAATCCGCGCCGAGCGCGTACTTGCCGTCTTTGTCGATGCCGCCACCGTTTGGATCATCCGCATGTTTAAAGTAAAACGCTTTGATCTGGGCAGGAAAGTGGTGAATGAATACCGGTTTACCGAATTCCTCGCCGAGAGCGGTTTCGTGTGGCGCTCCGAAGTCTTCGCCCCAAGGAATTTCAAGTCCGCGTTTTTTCAAAATCACGAGAGCTTCGTCATAACTGATACGCGGGAACGGGCCGGCAACGATTTTTTCGAGTTCGCTGGTGTCGCGCTCGAGGATTTTCAATTCCTTCTGACAATTGGCCAAGCAGTGCTTGATAATATAGGTCACAAACGCTTCGCCTAAATCCATGACATCGGGAAGTTCGGCAAATGCCATTTCCGGCTCGACCATCCAGAACTCGGTCAAGTGCTTGCGGGTTTTTGATTTCTCCGCACGGAACGTCGGTCCGAAAGTATAAATATTACCGAATGCAAACGCACCCGCCTCGCCGTAAAGCTGACCCGACTGAGTGAGATAAGCTTTCTCGTCAAAGTAAGGAGTCGTGAAGAGCGTCGAGGTTCCTTCGCATGAGGTCGCACTCAAGATCGGAGGATCAAAGCGGATGAACCCGCGTTCGCGAAAGAACGCTTGAATCGCCCACATGATCTCCGAGCGCACGCGCAATGCCGCCCATTGGCGGTTACTGCGAATCCAGAGGTGACGGTTTTCCATCAAGAACTCAACGCCGTGTTCTTTCGGGGTGATCGGATACTCTTGCGCGATTTGTACGGCCTCGATCCTCATCACGGTAATCTCACAACCTAAGCGGGCCTTGGGTTCCTTACGAATCTTACCCGTTACTTTGATTGAGGATTCTTGCGTGAGCCTATCGAAACCCTCGAAGGTTTCGTCCTCGCATTCGCCTTTGACGAGTACGCCTTGGATGTGAGCAGACCCGTCTCGCAATACGAGGAATTTGATTTTGCCCGACGAGCGTTTATTGAACACCCAGCCCTTCAAAGTCACTTCTTTACCGTCGTACTGATCCACCGCTTTCGCGACTTGCGCGATCGTGAGTCTGTTGTTTTCCATTTAAATACTCCTAGTGATTAATAATCCATCGCCAATTGCGCGAATGTACGGACGTAGATGCCGCTTGAACCTTTGCGGGGAGCATACGGCAAGTAGCCTTGATCGTAAGCACGGTTTGCGAGGTCGATGTGCGCCCATTTTGTGCCAGGGCGGATAAACTGCTTCATGAAGATCGCGCCACGGATGGTCCCGCCGTAACCGTCGTTAGCCGAGTTCATCATGTCGGCGTAGTTCGATTTCATGTCCTCAAAATATTCGTCAAACATCGGAAGTTCCCACAAGGTTTCTTCGGTCGCTTCGGAAGCGGCAAAGACGCGCTTGGCAAGACCGTTGTCGTTCGAGAATAGCGCACTTGCCAATTTGCCGAGAGCGATCGAGCATGCGCCGGTCAAAGTCGCCGAGTTCACGACGATGTCCGGTTTATAGTCTTGTGCGAGATCGAGCGCATCGGCCAGGATCAAGCGGCCTTCCGCATCGGTATTGATGATCTCAACGGTTTTGCCGCTACGGCCGGTGATCACGTTGCCCGGTTGGGTTGCGATACCGTTCGGCATGTTCTCGGTGAATACGAGAATCGTGACAAGACGGTTTTTAGAGCCGAGGCGAGCAGCGAGGAGAGTCGAGCCGAGCATGGTCGCGGCGCCCGTCATATCGTGCTTCATGTCTTCCATGCGCATTGACGGCTTGATCGAGATCCCGCCCGAGTCGAAGGTCACTCCTTTGCCGACGAGCGAAATGAGTTTGCCTTTTTTCGCGGTTTTCGGAGTGTACTCGAGGATCACGCACTTAGCTTCGCGATCCGATCCTGCGCTGACCGCAAGGAAGAGACCCATCTTTTCTTTTTTACATTCCGCTTCGCCCATGACTTTGCACTTGAGGCCGAAACGTTTTGCAAGGGCCGAGATGTCCTTTGCGTAGTATTCGGGCGTACCGTAGTTAGAGGGTTCGTTCGAGTAGTCGCGTGTGATGAAAACGCAATCCACGGTGATCAAGGTGCGAGTAATGAGATCGCCGAGCCACTTTGCGTTTTTCGAATCTTTAGTGACGAGGTGGACTTCTTTGAGTGTTGGAGCGATTTTCGGGCCGCTCTTATACTTGTTGAAGGCGTAGCTCGTGAGATAGAAGCCTTCCAAGAATGCTTGGATCAACGGCTCGGCTTGTGAGCGCGAAACGGATTTCAAAATCGTGTCGATATCAAATCCGAATGATTTGACCTTCTCGGCGGAGACTTTTCCGTAAACGATCGAGCCGGTTTGGCGGGCCTTCTCCGGAGAAAAGTTTTTCTTGGTGCCGAGTCCGGCAACAAGGATGTTTGTTTTCTCGATGTAAGAAGCGCGGATGAAATAACAGCTCTTCGCCGCTGCGGTGAAGGTCCCGCTCTTTGCAAGATCCTGAATCTCGGTGATGGTTTGAGAATTTAAGGTGGCGGTCTTTTTGTTACCTTTGCCGTCGGCTTGAAAATAGAGATAGCCCAGGGTGTCGCCTTCGAAGTTTTTAGAGACGAGAATGGGTGTTAAATCGTGAATCAGGTCGAGTTTGGATTTGCTCATAAAATGTTCCTTTATCGGGGGCCTTCAGTTGAAGTATCTCAGCATAATATCACTGTTTTTTGAACGTGGAATCAGTTAGTTTTAAAAGAAGCCATGCTTAAAAAATATCAATCCTCAGCCGGCGTTTTGACGCGCTTCGCAGATCTGATTATTGTGATCAGTTCATGGCTTGCGGCTTATCCGATTCGCTTTCAGTGGCTCCGGATGATTCCGTTTGATGAAACTCCCGCGTTTGAACACTATTTGTCGCTGCTGCCCATGATTGTCGTGCTTTGGGTCGCGGGATTTCAATCGTTTGGATTGTACCGATACGAAAAGGTGTACCGCCGTTCGACGGAGATTTACACCATGTTGCGAGCTCATTTTGCGACGCTTATCTTCTTTACCGCGCTCGCTTACTTTATTACTCAGTACCGGTTCTCGCGCGGTGTGATTATCGTCTTCGGTATCCAAGTCGCGATCGGTTGTTGGCTTTTCCGCGTGGTGTACCGCAAGATTTTGCGAGAGCTCCACAAGAAGGGTGTGAACAACACCTCGCTGTTCGCGGTCGGCGAGGGCAAGGCCTTTGCGTTTGTTGTCGACCAGCTCAACCGTTATCCGGAGATCGGCGTCGAAATCATCAAGATCATCGGTCCGGATCACTACGACGATGCGATTTCTCAGATCAAAGCGCTCAATCCAAAAATTTTACTTCTTGGATTACCGCGCTCGCATACAAAGACGCTCGATTTGATCATCGATTCGATCAAGGATGCTCCGATCGATTTGCAAATCCTCCCGGACTATTCGGATTTTCTTGCGCTCGGAGCTCGTGTCGAAAACTTCGAAGGCGTGCCTCTCGTGCAATTGAACGAGTCACCGCTCATCGGCTATCGCGCATGGATGAAGCGTCTCTTTGACTTTGTTGTTTCCGCGATCGCGCTTTTGATTTTATCGCCGCTTCTCGCGCTTGTTGCAATTTTAGTCAAGATCACATCGCGTGGTCCGGTGTTGTACCGCCAGGAGCGCATGGGGCTCGATGGTCGCACATTCCACATGCTTAAGTTCCGCTCGATGCGGATCGACGCCGAAGATAAAACGGGCGCCGTATGGGCCGTGCAAAACGATGATCGTCGCACTCCGATCGGCACTGTTTTACGTTCCACGAGCGTCGATGAGCTCCCGCAGCTTTGGAATGTCTTGGTGGGAGATATGTCGGTAGTGGGTCCACGTCCGGAACGCCCGGTATTTGTTTCTAAGTTTAAACACGAGATCCCGAACTACATGCTTCGTCACCGCGTAAAAACAGGCATTACGGGTTGGGCGCAAGTCAACGGCTGGCGTGGCGATACGTCGCTCGAAAAGAGAATTGAATGCGATTTGTTTTATATTCGCAATTGGTCGCTTTGGTTTGACCTCAAGATCATGGTGCTTACGGTATTCAAAGGATTCATAAATAAGAATGCGTATTAGGAAGATCGATCTGTACATCTTGAAAGAAGTCCTGAACCCGTTTCTGGCGGGCACGGTGTTCTTTGCCTTCGTCTTTCTTTTGTTCCAGATGCTACGCCTCGCCGAAGAATTGATTGTGAATAACGCGCCTTTTAGTTTGTTGCTGAAGCTGCTTGGAATTCTGATCGTAAACTTCCTGCCCTTGGGCTTGCCGATCTCTTTCCTTATGGGGGTGCTTTTTGCTTTCTCTCGTTTTAGTAACGACAGTGAGATTGTAGCCATGAAGGCAAGCGGAATGGGCCTGTGGCGCATTTCGATCCCGGTTTTTACGCTATCTTTTGTCGTAGCCGCGTTTTCGCTCTTTTTGAACCTAAATTGGGCACCTTGGTCCGAGGTCGCAAGCCGCAACACCATGCTCAAGATAGGTAACTTACGTTTCGCGAGTGCGATCAACGAGGGCACATTCACCACCGGCTTTTTCAACCTTCTCCTTTTTACCGAGAAGGTCAATAAACGCGCCGGACGGATGGAGCACGTTTTTATGTATGACGAGCGCGATCCAAAGCACCCGCTCACGATTGTCGCAAAAACTGGCGAGTTGATCCGCGTTCAATCCGGCGAAGACGACCTCGGCGGTCTCGTGATGCAGCTCCAGGATGGCAGCATCCATCAAAACGAGAAGGCCGATCTTAGTTACAACCGGATCAACTTCAACACCTACCAGCTCTTTTTCGACATTCCGGATACCTCCGGTCAGTTCGGTTATCGCCCTAAAATGCTCGAGGTTAAAGAGATCGACGATCGGTTAGCGAAACCCGATCTTCCGCCGGAACAACGTCGAGAGCTCAATACCGAACTTTGGCGTCGGATCACGGTTGCAGTGGTACCGATTCTTTTCGTGCTGATGGGAATTGGCTTCGGTACCGTCCGCACCCGTGGTGCGCGTATGGGTGTGTTGCTGGTTGCTTTCGTCACGATGGCGCTTTACTGGCAAATTCAAGTGAGCGCGATTTGGTTGGGCGAAGCGGGTACCGTGCCGCCGTGGCTTGCGATGCAGATACCGAATGCGCTCGTGCTAATCGCGGGTTCAATCGCATTTAAGCGCGCGTCGTGGTGATTTAGCGCGGATCGAACAGGTAACTAACATTGTGATTCATTCTCGCTATCATCCGGAGCTCTACGATTTATCGCGACCTATCTATCCGATGGAACTCTTTGCGCCGCTTCGCGTGGTCATGGGACGTCGTCTACCTGAGCATCTCAGCGTGCTTGACCTAGCGTGCGGTACTGGCCTGGTGTGGAACTCGGTTCATCCGATGATCGAAGCGCTCGATCTTGAGTTTATTCAGGTTGATCCGAATCGAGCTCTCCTTGAAGCCGCAACTGCGAAGCTTGCGGCGGCTCCTTCGTCAGCAAAGACGTTTACTACGAGCGCGTACGTTGCCTCGGCGGAACAGCTTCCCATTGGAAGTGCCTCCGTTGATGTTGTTCTGGTCGGATCGGCGTGGCATTGGTTCAAAGTGGCGGCGTTGAGCGAGATCGAGCGCGTGCTAAAGCCTGGTGGGGCAATTTTTGTCTTTGAATATCAGTTCCCGAAGCTCGAAAGTGACACACTGGGGCTCAATGAATGGATCCGTCGCCAGTTCAATGAGACCTGGAAGTTTGAAGATCAGGTGCCCCGGGGAAATTTGTACGAAAAGACGCAGTCGCTTCGCGACCATTCCGAGTTTTCTCAAATTGCCTCACGCCACCTCGAAAAGAGTTTGGAGCACTCTGCGGATTTTTTTAGCGAGATGATTTTTTCTCAAGCTCGCTTCCTCGATTTTGAAACTCGAAACGAAAAACAAAAAGTGCTTGACGTTCGAAACGAGACTCGCGAACACGTGAAAACTCGCTTTGGGACTCGCAAAGAGGCCGCATTTGCGTATCGATTCGAGGGATTCCTGTTCCAAAAAAGGCAGGTTTAGGCGCTAGTTTCTTGACTGCTCTGTAAAAACGTCAAAAAACCCCTGTTTTTGCTTATCAGGTGAATAAAAAAACGATATTGCTCGAAAACATCAAAATCAGCGGTGTTTTATTTAATGATTACAAGCATATGATCATGGTGGATAACTTGGATAAATGTGTGGATAAAGTCTACAGCGAGACTTGAGTCAGCTAAGAGTTTATAAGACACATAAAAGCCTGACGTGAAAATTATAAAATGTCGCAAAGCGCATCAAAGAATTTTAACATTCACACTACAATATTCCTGAATTTTACTAATCGGAGAGGCTTCCGTCGTCGCCAACGTTGAAGCTGCTTTTCATGACGGGAAAGTATTCCCGGGTTTTGGTGCGATACATGAGGGCTTCAGGTTTATTGACCTCGAAGTGGATAGCCGATTTTGCTTTGATCACCAGGAAGCGACCCTTTCGAAGATTGAACTGCATCGGAGGTTTACCGTCGGCCTGGTACTTCACATAGCAATCTTCGAGAGCTTCAAAGGCGATCTTCTTCTTAAATTCCTTCGGACCGAGCTCGTCCCCCTTATTAAGAGGATCCTTCTTGGGTTCCTTGGTAGCTGGAGAAGGGGCCGGGCTTGCATTTGGAGTCGGTTTTGGCGTCGCTGTGGGCTCAGTCGTTGGAGCTGGAGTCGGCGTTACGGTAGCCTTTGGCGCTTCGGTTGGTGTTGCCGTCGCGGCTGGAGTGCTTGATCCCGAAGCAGCCGTTGCGGTCGCAACGGCTGCCGGAGTCTCCGTTGTGATGACCTCATCCGAATCGGCGTCTTCCGCAGGTGATGTCGAAGCCATGTCCTCCGAAGTAAATTCTTTATGCTTTTCTTTGCGATGGTGATTCTGAGGTTTGAACACCAGAAGCACTGCTACCGCGAACACTGCCGCAACAGACGCACCGATAATCAAGCCTCGCTTGTTCTGTTCCAGTTCCTTGCCTTCAAAGACGTAACCATGGTGGCCTTGGTCACGGTCTTGGCGTTCGGTAAATTTTTGTTCGAGAAAGTCGTGGTGATCGCGAAACAGCTGATCGGCATCGAGACGGAGCGCCTTTGCGTACGAAGTGATGAAACCGCGAGTGAAGGTGCGGGCCGGAAGATCCGCGTAGCGGTCGTCTTCGAGCGCTGAGAGGATACGGACGTGAATACGAGTGGCCGCCGAGATTTGCTCTATGCTTTTGCCGAGCTCGGTACGTCGTTCTCGCAAGATCCGTCCTAGGGTCACGGAATTTCCTTCAGATATTGGGCTGCTTTTTCAGAGGCATCGGTGAGCGGGAACAATTGCTCGATCTCCAGCATTTTCGCGCGCGCTTGGTCGTACTTTTTCATGCGGATCAAAGTCTGGCCTTTTGCCAAGTGCGCTTCGGTAATGCGTGCACAGCTGTTTTTTGAAGCACGTGTAAAATCGGCAAGCGCGTATTCGTACTGATTCTTGTCGAGGTAAATTTGTCCGCGATAGTAGGCGGCGACGCAAGTCGTATTGCCGCCTTCGCGCAAAGCTTGGGTGAGGTAAGGCATCGCTTTGTCGTACCTCATTTGTTTGTAGTAGAGTATCCCGAGATTCGCTTTTGCGAGGTAAGCTTCATCGAACAAAAGGTCCGATACGGCTTCTTTCAAATATTTTTCGGCTTCGGAGTACTGACCTTGGTCGAGCAAAAGTTTGCCGAGCGTGTTTTTTGCTTTCGAGTAAGTCGGACGCAACTCGATTGCTTTGCGTGCGGACTGAATCGCAAGGGTTCGCTCGTTCTTTAAGTGATAGGCGAGCGCGTAGAGATAGTAGGTTTCAGGAATGCTGTTATCGATCTCCTCGCTTTCCTTGAGGGCTTGCAAAGCTTGAGTCGCATCGCCTTCGGTGATGTTCGCGGACGCCAAGCTGATCAACATCATCGCTCGTTCATGAGACGACATCCGTTTTTGCCCGGTGGAATCGGAACGAGGCGAACTGGAACTTGCGCATCCGGACAGTGACGCGGCTTGGATGGAGGCCAATGAAATGATTGCTAACACCCGAAGTAGCTTTTTCATGCTTCCAGTTTAAGGCTTAACGCGTAAAAAGCGCAAGCGATTCGACGTGTGTCGTCTGCGGAAATAAGTCCAAAATCCCGAGACGTTTGAGTTTGAACCCATGTTTGATGAAGCGATGAGTGTCTCTGACGAACGCATCGACGTCGCAGCCAACTAAAATCATCGTTTGAACGGGATATTTTTCCACGCTTTTCGTGATTCTCTCGAATTCTTGTGAGAGACCCTCTCGAGGCGGGTCCAAGATCAAGCTCACGCTGCTTCCAGGTTTTTTAAAGGTAGGTAGCCAGCTCGAAACGGTGCCTTTATGGAAGTGAAAATGCGGAAAGGACGAGTCCTTGGGCACTCGGATGTCCACGCAATGGACCTCTTTAAATTTTTTCGCGATGCCAAGACTCAAGTTTCCAGCGCCGCCGAACAAATCAAGGAGGGTTTCGGCATCGGCGGTGTGTTTTGCGATCCAGCCTTGCAGAACAGCGTTTTGCTCGTCGTTGATTTGCCGGAAACCGTTTGCGGCGTTCGGCATGTTCCAAGTAACGTCGAGTTGTTCCGGGTCTTCGGCATCGACAGTGATCTCGGCTTTGAAGTTTTCCCGATGGGTCTTGAATCCTTCTTCGCGGATTCGAGGGATTGCGGAGTTAATTGCGTCCGAAGCGACAGAGCAGCTATCGGTGTCCACGATGACCTTGCTACCGCGCGAGTAGAATCCGAATGTTTTTGCCGCCACATCGCCGTTCATTTGAATGCGGTTACGGTAGGAGTAGGGATTCGCAGCGGGTAAATCGTCGATTGAAATCCCGTCGAAAGGGACTCCGGCGCGCGCGAGAGCGTGCAAAACGCCCCTCTTTTTGGTTTCAAATTGGAGTGTGTAAGGCAGATGCTGCCATTCGCAGCCGCCGCATTTGCCGAAAACGTGACATTCGGGTTTTATACGATTGGGCGAAGGCCTGACGACTTCGAGTAATTTCCCGTGTAAGTAGTTCTTTTTGATTTCGACGATTTCGATCAGGACTTCGTCGCCGGGAGAAGTGAAGGGTATAAAAACGACTTCGCCCGACTCGAGTCGGGCGACGCCGCTACCACCACGTGATAAATCCGTGATCTTAACTGTTATTTGATGCAAAGGGATTCGTACTGGAATTCAGGCTGCTTGTGATGAGTGCAGATTCCTGATTCGCGAGATTCCTCCGTGGCTGCGATATCGCGGCCATTGAGCTCGCCAGCTTTAATAAGCTGGTTGTTTTTGAAATCAACAAAGAGGTTGCGGCCTTTCTTGTCGTTGCTCTTGAATTCATAGATCCAACGGTCGTCTGTTTTGCTCGGGCGAACTACTGAGTCCGGAGAGCCGAGCACGCTCAATACTTGTGACTCGCTCATGCCGTATTTCAGTTTGGCCATGTTTTCTTTGCTCTCGGCACCCGACATAGTCGCGCACGAACTCATCACGAGGGCTGCGGTTAAACTCAGAACTAGAATTTTCAAATTTTGTGACTTCATACCCTTTGATTATAGCGTTGATTTGCGCGAGTTGTTAACTGAAATTTCGACTCGGCACATTAATACACATAGAGGACTTATAAACTAAAAAGTTTTGTCAATAATTTGATGCATATAATGCATGAGACAAATTGTGGTGCGTTACGATTGTTGGATTTAGATGGATATCGCATTGCGAAAATGCGTGCCAATATTCTGACTTCCTGCTACATTTTCTCTCTCCTTGTATATGTCTAAAAACATCCGCAATTTTTGCATCATTGCCCACATTGACCATGGCAAATCCACGCTCGCCGATCGCCTTTTGGAAAAAACCGGTACGGTTACCGCTCGTGAGATGGAAGCTCAATTTTTGGACAATATGGAACTCGAACGCGAACGCGGGATCACGATCAAAGCCCAAAGCGTGCGCCTCAACTACAAGGCTAAAGATGGACAAAGTTACATTCTCAATTTGATTGATACTCCGGGCCACGTCGACTTTACTTACGAAGTTTCGCGCTCACTCGCCGCGTGCGAAGGCGCGATCCTTGTAGTCGACGCTACTCAAGGGGTCGAGGCGCAAACACTCGCAAACGTCTTCATGGCGCTCGAGAACAATCTCGAAGTTTTCCCGGTCATCAATAAGATCGACCTGCCAAGTGCGGATATCGAAAAGGCCAAAAAAGAAATCAACGATACGATCGGTCTCGTCGATTCGTCACGCTCCGTCCCTGCGAGCGCGAAAGCGGGCATCGGGATCGAAGATATTTTGGAAGCGGTGGTGAAAAATTTTCCGGCACCGAAAGATGACGACACAAGCCCATTGCGCGCGCTGATTTTTGACTCTTGGTTCGATCCATATCAAGGCGTGATCGCGCTTTGCAGGGTTTTCGAGGGCACCATCAAGCCTGGCATGAAGATTAAGCTCTTCCACGTGGGTAAAGAGTACGAAGTTCAAAAAGTAGGGACGTTTTCCCCGAAGTATACCGACACCAAGCAGCTCGCCAGTGGCGAGGTCGGTGCCATCATTTGCGGCATCAAAGACGTTCGTGACATGAAGGTCGGCGATACGATCATGGACTTCTCGAATGTCGCGAGCGAACCACTCGGCGGTTTCGCCGAAGCAAAGCCGATGGTCTTTTGCGGCGTCTATCCAGTAGACAGCGATGATTACCACGATCTCAAAGAATCACTCGAAAAGTTACGTCTGAACGACTCGGCAATTCAGTTTGAACCGGAGACCTCAAGCGCGCTCGGTTTCGGATTCCGTTGCGGGTTCTTGGGCCTCCTCCACATGGACGTCGTGCAAGAGCGTCTGGAGCGTGAGTACGATCTCAGTATCATCACGACCGCGCCATCGGTGGTCTACAAAGTTAAAATGCTCGACGGCGAAGAGATCATGGTCGAGAATCCGGCCAAGCTTCCGGATCAGATTAAGATAGAAAAAATCGAAGAGCCGTACATCCGCTTGAGTATCCATATGCCGTCCGAGTACGTCGGTGTCGTGATGGCGCTTTGTAACGAGCGCCGGGGGTTGCAGGAAAAACTCGATTTCGTCACTGCGGATCGCGTGACCCTCGTGTACCAAATTCCACTCGCCGAGATGGTGTTTGATTTCTACGACAAGCTTAAGAGCTCGACTCGCGGGTACGCGTCGATGGACTACGCATTGACGGATTACCGTGAGTCGGATCTCGTAAAGATGGATATCTTGATCAATTCCGAGCCGGTCGACGCTCTCTCCATTATCATCCATCGCGATAAAGCGGCTTACCGTGGTCGCGAACTTGCTAAAAAACTAAAAGAATTGATTGAACGACAAATGTTCGAGATTTCGATTCAAGCGGCGATCGGTTCAAAAATTGTATCTCGCGAAAATATTTCGGCCTATCGCAAAAACGTAACCGCGAAATGCTACGGCGGCGATATCTCGCGTAAACGCAAACTTCTCGAGAAGCAAAAAGAGGGTAAGAAGCGGATGAAAGCCGTCGGTAACGTCGAGATCCCTCAAGAGGCGTTCTTGGCTGTTCTCAAGATCGACTAAGGAGATTGGTAGGGGATGAAAGCGCTCTTGTCTTATCCGAGACTCCTGATTTTGGCTGCCGTGCTCATTGTTTTTCGCTTCATACTCATGGTGCAGTTCCCGGTGATCGCCGATGAAGCTTACTATTTCTATTGGGGTACTCATCCTGCAGGGGGGTATTACGATCTTCCTCCAATGGTGGGATGGTGGGAATCTTTTCTGACGAACGTTTCGTTGCAATCGTGGTGGCTGCGCCTTCCGAATCTAATCACGATGGTGCTGGTTGCGTTTGGGATAGCTGAATGGACGCGCAAAGCCGTGGGTCCGAAATCGTCCGCGTTGCTTGCGCTGATTTTCTTTTTCTTGCCGGTTCCGTTCATGGCCGTGATGGTGGCGCCGGATTTGCCTCTGTTGTTTTTTACGTTCTACTCGTCGGTGATGTTTTTCGGCGCTAAAGGTCGGCGTGACTATTTGCTCTCGGGTGCTCTTTGGGGTGCGGCCTTTCTATCCAAATACTTCGCGGTATTTTCATTGCCGGCTCTTTTGATTTGGTTTTTTTACTCACGCATGAAATCGGCCAACAAGAAGCTTGGCTACGAGGGTTTGCTGTGGTTCGGGTTTGGCGCTATTCCATTTGTCATCCAGCATATTTTGTGGAACGCGACCCATTGCTGGGCCAATTTTGTTTTTAATCTCGTGACTCGGCAAAAAGTCAGTGACGGTGCGTGGAGTGATATCATGCTGCTCTTTATTGCGTACTTGCTGCTGATGTCGACGCCGTTTCTATGGAAGGGGATGTTTCGCAGGGCTCCCGCCGCACGTGAAGCAACCGATCAAGATAGCCATCAGCTCGAGCGTTACTTTCTATTTTCGTGGGCGGTCCCGATCGGGATTTTCACGCTGACGGCACTTCTCGGCCGCGGCCAGGGTTTGCATTGGTATGTGCCTTATCTTCCGTTTTTTGTGATGTGGGTGGGCGTGCGAGTGGCAAGTCCGGATTCGCTCGAGCGCCGTGCGCTTGGAATCATGACGGTATCGCTCATTTTGACGATCACCGCGACGATCGCACTCAATCGGCCCGAAGATGTACTGAAGCCCGCCTTGCATGGTCGTCATCAGTTTGAGTTCGAGCTCGCGTTTCGGCCGCAGGAGATGATTGATAACCTTGTGCCGAGCCTAAACGGGATGGATGCGGTCGCGCTGGATGGCTACAGTTTGGCGAGTGTGTTTGATCTCGAGTTCAAACGTCGTTTGGTGACTACGCCGCCGCAGTTGCTCGTCATGGGTACGGGCAGCCGTTTTGGCCGTGCGTACGATTTCACCTCCGACTGGAAAAATCTAAACGGTAAAAACATCATGATGCTCGCGCGTGGCGAGTGGAGCGCGCACGATTGGTCGAGATTTTTCGAAGCCACGGAAGCCAAGTGGATTGAGCAAAATGGCGTACGGTATTGGATTTCAAAAGGCATCGGATTTAAGTATGCGATGTATCGCGATGAAGTGTTGAAGCGTGCTTACGATGAGTTTTATCCTTCATTTCTACGCTTGCCGACCCGCTGCGAGTTAAAGGAAGAGTTGAGATAAGATGGATTCCGCGCTCACTTCGGCTACTGAGATGCTGCTTTTATTCGCTGGTTTTGCTGCGGGTTGCATCGATTCGATCGCCGGCGGCGGCGGGTTGATCACCCTCCCGGTGCTTTCAAGCGTATTGGAACCCGGTGCTCATGCGATCGGGACCAACAAGATCGTCGGCGCGATGGGGGCGCTCATCGCGTTCGTGGTCTACCTTCGCAAACACCCTTTGAACTTGAAGCGCGGATTTTCGTTCGTGGCGTCGGTGGGGGTAGGTTCTCTCATCGGCTCTTTGCTTTCACCGATGGTTTCTAAAATTTATTTCCGCTACTTCCTCATCGCGGCATGCCCGATGGTGCTTTGGGTGGTGTGGAACAAGCAGCTTTTTTTGCAGGAAGTGAAAGATCACGCGAGCCGACCGCTCGCAGTCTTGATCATCGCGGGAATCCTGGTCGGTTTTTATGATGGATTTTTTGGGCCGGGTGGCGGCACCTTCATGCTGATCGGACTGCTTTGGGGAGCGAAGCTCCCGCTCTTCGAAGCGCTGTTGCTTTCGAAACTCGCCAATACCCTGTCCGCAAGTGTGTCGCTCGTCTCTTACGGAGTCCAGGGTTACGTGCATATGAAACAGGGGCTAGTGATGGCGATCGGGATGACCGCGGGCGGATTTCTAGGTGCGAGTCTCGCCACGAAGAGATCGGAGAAGGTCGTGAGACCGGTGCTGGTCGTCGTTGTATTGCTTCTCGTGCTCGTACAATTGAAAGAAGTCCTTGATTAAATAACCATTATTTATGTGAGTAAAATACCCATATAAATTTAGATCGTAGATTATTGTAATCATCCAGTTAAATTGTTGACAATAAAGATCGATTATTTTATCATTCGCGCAATGGTGAAAGCAACGAGTGTGTATGCATTTTTGATGTGTGTGCTAGTGGGCGCGTTACAACTTTCGCCTTCGTTTGGTCAGGCTCGCGACAGTCAGGGCGATCAAGGTAACCAAGTCGTTATCGACCTTTCAAGGCTTCCTTCGCTTCTCGAACTCGAAAGGACAGTTCCGGGTTGGTCGTCGATGGACAGTAGCGTAGCCGTTGGACTTGTTCAAAAGTGGCTTCAAGAGCATCACAAAGATTATCCGATCGATTGCAAGTTTAAGCTTTCGGATCCGATTCAGCGACGTTACGGCGATAACGAATACTATTCGGTTATCGAAAATAATATCAGAAGAGGCGGTACCCCAGTGTGCGCGATCCGGCAGCTAAATGTCTGGACCGATTTCCCCTCTGACCGCCCGGAATTTAATCCGGAGCACGCCACACATCCGAGTTGGATTAAATTTAAGACTGAATTTTTACCGAAACTCGAGGAGCAGATGCGAGTCATGTATCAATCGCCACCTCCTGCCGATATCCGGATGTTGACGATCAACGGATATAGCGATGTTTGCAACGATATCAAGTACTACCTTCATAAACGGTTCAAGGTTGATCCTGGCTTTATTAAGTGTGTGGACGAACCGGCTTATCTTCGCGAGTTTTCCAGTCAGATTCAAACGATGCAAAGCGGGAACTCTCCGTCTACTTCAATCGGTGCGGGTCGGGTGATGGTGTACACCAGTCATGCCATTCGTTATTACAAAATGACTAGTCCGTATGCGGACGGTTACGAATATCGCACTATCGAGGTAACGAGCTGTCAGTTCGAGGAGGAAGAAAAAAAGCTTGAAACCCCGATCGATATGCGTATCAACAAAGTTGTTGCTAACGCCGATCCTACGGAGAAACAAAAAATCATCGTTCCGGAAAAAGAACTGACCCCGCGCCAAGAACGCCAGCTAGAGAAAGAACGTAAACGCAAAGAAAAAGAAGACTTTAAAGCTTGGGAAAGGAAGAGCGCGGAGGAGAGTCGTCGGTATAACGAAGAACAAAAGCGCAAACTCGATGAGGACAACCGTAAGATTCAAGAGCGGGCCCCGAAGTTTGTCTATGCAGAAGATCCATCGACTACAGAAGTCACTCCTACGACCGATGTCGGCCGCACTTTGCTGAAGGGCTACCACGATGCCTACAAAACGCCTTGGCAGGACCTGGCGGCATTTGGCGCGGATGAAAAGAAACTGAATGACTTGCTGGAAAAGGTAAAAAAAGGCGAAACGGAGTTCGACGAGCAAGTTCACAAAAAGTATCCGGACTATGACACCAAAATCGAATCGGTGGAACTCGACTCCGAGGAACCGTTTGACGTGATCAATATTCCGGTGGATTTCCCGCTCAACAGTGATGAGCTTCCGCAAATGGTGAAGTATCTCACCGGCAAAGGTTATCCTTGGATTGTCGGGTGCCGAGTGCGCTCGCTCGTTCATAAAGATGAAAACGGCAAGGAAATCAGTGCTTCGACCGTGGTGAGTTGTATGGTGCCGCGATTTTTGGTCGCCTGGAAAGATCCGACGCCGGAAAAAACTCAAAAAACCATTCACGTTCCAATGGTCGGGAATGTCATCAAGGCGGTAACAAACCAATGCGGCGTCGAAGTCGGAACGACCATAAAAAAGGGATTGGTTTCCAAAGAAATTCCGCTCTATAAGAAGAGCGAGAAAAGCTCAGGCAAAGATCCGAGCTACATCGCCGGTAAGTTGCGAGATTATCCTAAAGAGATCATCGTCTACGCAGGTATCAAAGGTAAAGTCCTCGACTTGGTCACCAAGCTCCCGGTTCAGAACGCCGATGTAACCGTAGCTGGGCTGGCTGAAGTTTACTCGAAGAAGACATCGACGGCAGGGGGTTATCTCTTCGAGCAGTTGAGAATGAAAGGCCTCGAACGGCACATTCATGGGCACCATCGTCTCTACCGAGACGGTTCGATCTCGATCGAGGGTTTGAAGTTCAATATCGTATCCCAGCAGGTGGATATGCTTTTGGATCCGATCCGAGTCACGGTCAGTGGTGATATTTCCGAAACGCGTACGCCACGGTTCGGTACCGGATTAAAAGGGCTGAAAGTTTACGTCAAGGGTTATACGGAGTTCACTGCTCTTACCGACGAAAAAGGTCATTACGTCATCAAGAACGTACCAGTCACAATTCCAAATACTACGATAGTTGTCGAAGACACGCTGGGTGGCCACCAGCCAGGCGAGAAGAAAGTTACTTTGGATCCTGATCGTCCTGCTGAGACAGTCGATATTGCGATTATTCCGAACCTCACGACGATTAAGGGTCGGGTCACGATCCCGAGCGGAAAACCGGCCGATGGAATGGTAATTTCGATCCCAGGTTATCGGGATCTGAAATCCACGAGCGATCTTGATGGCAATTATGAAATCGAAGATATCCCGATCACAGTTAAAGAACTCAATGTCAATTCGACTGACGAGAGCGTTTATGGGTCCAAGGTCGAGCCGGTAAGCGGCTTGCAAGCGTGGAAGATGAATCCGCACGACATCGTTGTTAAATATCTGCGTACCGATGTATCGGGTATCGTCTACGACGTTCTCACAAAAGAACCGATCCAAGGTATTACCGTAACGATCGACGGCTCAGGCGGCAAGTTGAAGGGCGTGACCAACGCTAGCGGTTTCTATGAGATCCGTAAAGTACCGGACACCGCGAGAAGTCTCACACCAACAGGGACGGCGACAAAATATATTGTCCGCTCTAAGCTCTTGAAGCCGCAACCGGTAGCGGGTGAAGATCTTCCAAACCAGGATATCGCTCTTGTTCCAAGATCCTACACGGCAAACAGGATCGTGTTCGTTCTGACTTGGAACGACAAACAAAGCGACCTCGACTCCCAATTGTTTTTGCCGGACGGAAAGCACCTCTTCTTCAAGACTCTCAGCGACAACTCGTTCCACTTAAAAGGTGGCGCCAACCTCGATAAGGACGATACTGGCAAAGCGGGACGCGAAACTACCGTGATTGCGTTGTCCGGAGGCAAAACAAAAATTCCCGGTGAGTTTAGATTTCTTGTCTTCCAATATGTAGATGACGGTTTGAAGTTTAGCGAGGCCGGAGCAGTTGTCGAAATTTACCGTGACGGTCAGTTCTGGAAAGAAATCACTCCGGGTCCGGGTAAAGGAAGATTGTGGTACGTTGCGAGCATTAACAACGCCAACATCTCGGTCAAAGATAAATTTCCTGCCGGAGATTTGTATGAAGAAATCGATGAGCTTCAACGCGAGCTGAAAGCAAATTTAGATTCTTTGAATGATTTCGAAGGGCAAACCAATTCGATTATCAATCAGTTCAGTACCCTTCAAGCAAATCGCAATAAGATGAGTGAGGCTTACAACCAGAAATCAGAACGCGTGAAGGTGCTTATGGAGCCACCGGCCGGCAATCCGGTAAATAAGCCAGTTGTGGATTCCCTAGGTAATCGTCCGGTTCAGCCAATCCAGCCGACTCAACAACCTGCAGCGAAGCAAGAGACTCCTCAAGAAGAACTTGCGCGTTTGAAGAAAGAAATGGCCGATTTGGATGCTCAAATCAAACGTGCTGATGCTCAGTTGAAGAGTTTAGATGCGCAGATTAAAACGCGGCAGGTGTCCGGTCCGGCCCTGAAAGAAAAAATGGAACGCAGGGCGGAAGAGATTCGTTTGAAGAATGAAGAATTGGATAAAAAACTGGAGAAGATTCTTGAGGCTTATCACTAGTTCCACTAGACTAAAACACCGGGGGGGATGATGACATTCCCAGAAAATCTACTCGCGATCCGCACCATCTCCGACGATCATATTCTCTCTTTTTTAAACCAATCTTTTCAATTTAAAGCCAAAGGCGCTGATCCTGCCGTTGGTAGCATCCTGAAGGGCAAGACGGTCCTCCAGTTTTTTACCGAGAACTCCACCCGCACCAAGATGTCGTTCGAAGCCGCGGTCCGGAAGCTCGGCGGCTCGTCGATCGGCTTTGCTCAGCAGCAGTCGAGCCTGGCTAAGGGTGAGACTCTCAAAGATACGGTTCAGACGATTTTCCAATATGGCGTCGACGCGGTGGTGGTGCGCAACCACTCGAGCGGAAGTCCGGAGCTGTTCCACAAGTGGCTTGGAGTGCCGATCATCAATGCGGGCGATGGCCAGCATGAGCATCCGACTCAAGCGCTCTTGGATGCGATGACCTTGATCGAGCATTTCACGGTACACGATAAGCAGAGGGGTAAAGCCCCCGATCCAAAAATTCTGAAAGGCAAACTCATCTATATATTGGGCGACGTCCTCCACTCACGGGTAGCGCGTTCCAATATCCACTTGCTCGCTCGTCTCGGCGCCGACGTGGTGATCGGCGGCCCGCCGACGCTACTTCCAAAAGATCTTTCGCTCTTTCCAAAAATTACGACGGAGTTTCAGCCGGATCGCGTTCTTCGCGATGTAGATGCGGTGATGATGCTCAGAGTTCAGTACGAGCGTCAGGGAGCAGGGTACTTTCCAAGCAAAGAAGAGTACCGCCACTTTTGGGGACTCACTAAGGATCGGATCGGTCTCTTGAAGCCCGAGGCGGCCATTCTTCATCCAGGTCCGATCAATCGCGGCCTCGAGATCGATCCCGAAGCAGCCGAGTGTCCGCAGTCGCTTATTTTGAAACAGGTTGAGAACGGAGTTTGGATGCGCATGTCGGTGCTTGCTGGAATCCTCGGTAGCGGCGGAGGTAAGAAGTGAAAACTTTAATCCACGGCGGACATCTCATTGATCCAAGCTCGAAAATCGACGAAGCTAAAGATATCGTGATTGAGAGTGGCCGCATCAATGCGGTCGATAAGCCGGGTGCATTCGCCGGTACGAAGATCGAAAATAAAATCGACGCCAAAGGGAAGTGGATCGTGCCGGGTCTTATCGACTTGCATGTGCATTTGCGCGAACCGGGTTTCGAGCACAAGGAAACCGTTGCGACCGGGACTCACGCCGCGATCGTCGGAGGATTCACGAGCGTCGCTTGCATGGCTAACACCAATCCTGTTAACGATAGCGCGGCAGTCACCGAGATGATCATCTCTCGTGCTCGCGCCGCAAATCAGGCGCGCGTGTTCCCGATCGGCGCGGTCACTCAAGGTTTAAAAGGCGAGATGCTTGCTGACATCGGTTTCATGGCCGAGGCTGGGATCTGCGCACTCAGCGACGACGGTATGCCGGTGATGAACTCGGCACTCATGCGCAAAGCGATGGAGTACGCGACCGCGTTCGACCTCCCGATCATCAGTCACGCGGAGGATATTGCTTTGTCGGGTGGCACGGCAATGAACGAAGGTCCGGTCTCAGCACTCGTGGGCTTTAAAGGTAATCCGGCGGCGTCCGAGGAAATCATGGTCGCTCGCGAGATCGCGCTCGCACGTCTGACCGGAGCCAAGCTCCACATCGCGCACCTCTCGACCAAGCAAGGTTTGAAGCAAGTGGAGCGCGCCAAGGCTGACGGGGTCGCTATCACTTGCGAGGTCACGCCTCATCACTTGATCTTAAATGAGATGGCTCTGCTTCACTCACACGCCAGCAACCGCGCGGATCACAAGATGGCGCCGCCTTTACGCAGTGAGGGCGACCAGCAGGCTCTGCTCGAAGCGCTCAATACTGGCCTCATCGATATGGTGGCCTCAGATCACGCCCCTCATAGCTGTGTAGATAAAGAAACCGAGTTCGAAATGGTCGCGAACGGAATCCTGGGACTGCAGACCACTTTGCCACTCCTTCTTGGTCTGGTCGCGGCCGGAAAATTCTCGCGTAGCCGCATGATCGAGCTCTTGAGCGCCAACCCGGCAAAATTCCTCAAGCGCTCGGATTTGGGCACCTTGAAGGTGGGTTCAACCGCGGATTTAACCCTTATTGACCCCACTCTGGAGTGGACTTTAACCAAGGATCAGGTAGTGTCGATCAGCACGAATTCTCCATTCTTGGATGGGTTCCAAGGGCGGAGATTCAAAGGGAAAGTTTTCGCGACGATGGTCGCGGGAGTAGTAAAATAAAAATGTCCAAGCAAGGTAGTTCGCAGGCCGGCATCTTAGTCATCGGTGATGAAATCTATCGCGGAACGCTTTTTGGAGCCGAATGGTCGGCAGATGCGTCGGACCGTTCGGCTTTTGGTGAAGTGGTGTTCAACACGTCAATGACCGGTTACCAAGAAGTGCTGACCGATCCTTCTTATGCGGGCCAGATGGTCGTCTTTACGGCCGCTCACATCGGTAATACCGGCGCCAATCAGGAAGATCTCGAGAGCACCAAAGTTTACGCCAGGGGCGTGGTCATCGGTCAGTACGTCGATCACCCGTCTAACTTCCGTTCGAAGCAATCTCTTGATCAATTTTTAAAAGACAATAAGACGGTGGGGATCCACGGCGTCGACACTCGCGCACTCACGCTTGAGCTTCGTAAACAAGGCGTCGTACCAGGGATGATTCTCCCAGCGAGAGAAGAAAAAAACCTCGCCGAGTGGAAAAAGAAATGGCTCGGAATCGATTACGGTTCGATCGACTGGATCAAAAACGTCACCACCAAAGAGCCTTACAGGTTTCAACCGAAGCCATTTGAGAAAGTTGAATTCAACGGCAAGAAACACAATGTGGTCGTTTACGACTACGGCGTGAAACGTCAGTTGCTGGTCGACCTCGCCAAACGCGGTTGCGATCTCACCGTGGTGCCAGCGGATTATCCTGCGGACAAAGTGCTCGCGCTCAATCCGGAGGGTATCTTTTTGTCAAACGGTCCTGGTGATCCGAAGCTTGCGACTTACGCGGTGTCGAGCGTGAAAACGCTCCTCGGCAAGAAACCGATCTTCGGCGTGTGCATGGGTCATCAGGTGCTCGGCATGGCGATGGGTGCAAAAACTTACAAGTTAAAATTCGGCCATCGCGGCGGCAACCAACCGGTAAAAAATATAACGCAAGGTTCGGTCGAGATCAGTTCGCACAATCACGGTTACGCGGTTGATGTCGAAACGCTTCCATCGACAGCAAAACTCACGCACCAAAATCTCAACGACGAGTGCTGCGAAGGTTTATCGGTGCCGTCGATGAACGCATTCTCGGTACAGTATCACCCCGAGAGCTCGCCGGGCCCGCACGATTCGAGCTACCTCTTCGATCAGTTCATCCAGATGATGAAGTAGGTTCTACGGCTTCGTGAGTCCGCGCCGAAAATATATTCATACTTATTTGAGCTAAAACTTAGAGTTGAACTCGTAGATGTGTTTTACGTCGATGTGCGCGAACCGATGGTGCTTCAACTTCATTTGCGCCAGTTGCAAAATAAGCTTCATGTGACGAGAGCGGTCCTGGAAACGGATCTTCTTGATTTCCGAGGTGATAAACGATTTCATCTCGACCGGATGAAAGCAAAAGCCTTGAGCGAAGTGCCACTTTCCGCCATGCGGGAAAATGCGGCCTTCGAACACGTCGCCCTTAGAAAAAGCATGCTTCAAACGCGGATCAACGACGGTGTATTTTTTGCGTGAGAACAAATCGACGATGATGAGATCTTTTTTGAACCAGGTAAAACGGTGCAAAACAAACAACGAGTGGAGTGATGACGCGAGATCTTGGTAAAGACCTTTGTCTTCATCGTTAAACTCGGTTTGATGTTGACGGATATAGTAGCGAATCGGCGGGAGATCGACGCCCGGAAGATCGCGATCGAAGAGATACCAATCCATGAACAGATTCATGCGTTGCTCGAACTCGGCATCGTCTTCATAGACGGTTCCGGCGCGTTCGAAGAACTCTTGCTTGGCTTTGAAAACTTCGGCGTAGTAATCGCCGGTCGTGAAATCCCGAATGACGGGTTCAAGGCGAATCTGCATGGGATCGGTCATGCATTAAATGCTACGGTATGCCTAGGTCTCGATCAAGTGAATAGACTTGCAATGCAGAGTGCCGCGCTCACGAGGCCCCCCATCCAGAGGACGTTAACGGCCGAGCCTTTACCTAAAATCTCTTTAATTAGTGTCATACTATCCCTATTTACGTACTTCTCCATACTATTGTCTCGCCCCAGGACCTCCCTGTGAATGTGTCGCAATAGACTTTCGGTTTAATCAATTTCTATGAAATTTTTACATATTTATGTTTAATAATTGAGCGCAAGTGGTGTTAAAACGGACCCATTATTCAATATATGATATTTAATAATAGTTTGAGTTGGCATGGAAACTGCTTAATGAGAGTCGAAGGATTTTTACTATGAATAAGTTTCAATTGTTTTCGTTGATGGCTCTTGCAGTCTCTTTCCTCGCAGGTTGCGGAAACTCGAATCAAAACCCGGCCGCATACATGAACGGCTACGGCGCGACTAACCCGTACGGTGCCGGCTACTACGGCCAAAGCGGTTATGGAACCTACGGCGGCGGAAGTTATCAAACCCCGCTCTACAGCGGTAACCAACTTATCGGTTACAAGGTTCGCACTGCGCTTGTCGGTGGAACTTACTCGAACTTGACTCCGGGAACACCGTTCACTCAGTCGGTCCAAGTCAACGCCGGCGACCGTCTCTTTATCAACCTTTCAAACGCGATGTGGGCGGCTCGTATTTATTGTGATCGCAAGCTCATCAATACTTACGACAATAAAAGCGGCCGATTGACCAATATCGCAATTAACCTCAACGGCCAGAATATCGGTGGCGGCTATGGCGGAGCGGTGACCGTTCCTGCGGCCGGCACTTTGACCGTTGTCGTGGACACGTCCCAGATCGCAAGCTCGATCAGCTGTGGCTGGTCGGGAGATCGTCCGTTCCAGGTTTTGGGAATGGCAATCAGCCTTGGTGGCGGCTATGGGGCGGGCTACCCGTACTCTTACGGACAATCAACAGGTGCAGCCGTCGAAGCTGAACGTTGCACCAATACCGGTGGCGCGGCAATGGCTTGCCCTTACTAATCGACTGTTGAAATGACCACGGCAAACCGCCCACACATCGGTCGGGTTCTCCGTTTAAAATCCCGAAATAAAAGTCACGCCGGAAGCGCCGGCGGAACGGTCGCTGCAAACTTCGCATCTGCGCGAGCAATCGACATCACGGCATTGAAGTTTGGATGCAATGTCGACCAACGGTAACGAGGCAAGCGCAGCGACATGTATTCAAGTGCGGTCGCTAGATCCCAGCCCGCCTGGGTGAGTGCGCGCGGTCCGGCTTCACCGGAGTTAATCAATAGATCGCGATTGAGCGTTTCGATCTCGCGCAGTGCCGCTGTAAGTGCGCTCATGTGTTCGCCCATCCAATAAGTCGATGGGTTTGCGTGCATGTGCTCCTCTTGAAAATACAGAACGACCGAGGTGATCACACCTCCACAAAGCACACTGGCCTGGCGAACCGGCCATTCCAATCCACCGCGAGGGAACACTGTCCCGGTCCGGGCTTGGATCCATTCCAAAATCATCGCCGAATCCGAAACCACGAGACCGTCCGGGCCGACCAAGGTCGGGACGAGTCCCAAGGGGTTTGCCGCAATAAATTCCGCGGTCGGATTGAACACATCCTCGATCTTCTCTTCGTAATCGATGCCCGCATGAGTCAGCGCCAGCCGAACGCGGCGTGCAAAGGGGGACCTCAAGCTCATATAAAGTGCGAATTTGTTCGAATTTGCCATGCGAAGCTATGCTAACATGAGTGGGATCATGCTCAATCCAAAACGCATTCTCGTCACCAAATTCCGGGCGATGGGGGACACCATCCTTCTCACTGCGGCGTTGAAGGCGATTCACCAAGAATGGCCGAACGCGATTATTCACGCAGCGGTGACGGAGCCTTGGATTTGGTTGCTCGACGGATTCCCGGGCCTAACTAAGCTCTGGCCGGTGACTTGGCATGCCGATCGGGCGGCGCGTACTAAAGCTGCGACCCGTCTCGCGTTCAATTTGCGCAAAGAAAAGTACGATATGGTTTTCGGGTTTCACTCATCGCCCGCGGCCGCGATGGTGGCGCTTTCGACCGGCGCAAAAATCCGCTCGATTCACTTTCATAGTTTCAAAGCCAAGGACATGTACTCGACTGTTCAGATCCCAGGCAAGGGTGTGGTGAAGCCCGTGGTCGAGCGCGACCTCGATACGGTTCGAGCCGTCGGTATCAAAGTATCTGAAGGCATCATGCCTGAAATTTTCCTGAAGCCCGAAGAAAATCAATTCGCCAAAGAAGAGTTTCAAGCCTGGGGCCTGAAAGAGCCGATCTTGGGCATCGCGCTCGGTGCTTCTCGTCCCACAAAGATTTGGCCTCTTCACCGTTTTGCCGAGATCGCGCAACGTTGGGTTCAAACTCACGGCAGTGTGCTTGTGATTAGCGGTCCGGGCGAAGAAAGCCTACACCAAGAATTTTTCAGATCCATTCCCGACAACGCGGAGATGCGTAAAGCCATTCAAGTGATGCCGGTGGGGAACATCCGCTCGCTCGCGTCTCGGATTTCTCAGCTCAATGTTTTGGTGGGCAATGATTCAGGTCCGAGACACTTAGCCGCGGCACTCGGCATTCCGACCGTCACTATCTTCGGGCCCGAGCACCCGCTCGAGTGGCATCCGTATCCACAGGATCGTCATCCTCGTCTGTTTATGGAACCACTGCATTGCCGCTCGAACACCGAGCCCGGTTCGCCGCCTTGGTGTGGGTTGCAGGATTGCGTGATCGAAGCGCATCAATGCATGACTAAAATCACGACCGACCAGGTCTTCGAGCAGATCGCCCGCGTTTATAAAGATTACTGCAGTTCGGATTATGGCAAATCAAAGTGAAAAGATCTCGGGGTTCACCCTCGTTCGAAACGGCGTAAAGTTCGATTATCCGTTCATCGAGTCGATGAAATCGCTTTTGCCTTTGGTGGACGAGCTTGTTGTCAACGTCGGTTACGGTGACGACGATACGCTTGGGCAAGTTCAAAAATTCGCCCGGGACGCCGGCCAGGGGAAAGTGCTCGTGTTCGAATCCGAGTGGCCGCTCAATGATCCTGAAAAACGCAAGTCGGGTCTTATTCTTTCAGAGCAGACCAATCTTGCGCTCGATCGTTGCCAATACGATTGGTGTATTTACCTTCAGGCCGATGAAGTGCTGCACGAAGAGGATTACCCTAAAATTCAGGCTGTTAAAAAAGATGTCCTCCGCGATCCTGGCGCCGAAGCTGTGGTCTTCGAATACCGGCATTTTTACGGATCTTTTCAAGTGGTGCAGAAAACCCGCTCGGCGTATCGCCGCGAAATCCGCATGGTCAAAAAATCAAGCGGCGTTCGCAGTGTGGGCGATGCTCAAAGCTTTCTCGGACCGGATGGGATGAAGCTCGATGCGCTTCTCACTGATGCACGGATTTTTCACTATGGTTGGGTTCGTTCTCCGGAAACGATGTTCGAAAAAACCGTGTTCATGGACCAGCTCTATCATGGTGAGCAAAATGAAGAGGAGAAGTTTCCTCATTCCGGCACCAATTATCAGTACAAACGTTTTTGGGGGTTGTGGAAGTTCAACCGCGCCTATCCTGGCGAAACTCACCCGCGAATCATGCGCGAGCGGATTTTAAAGCGCGATTGGAACTGGGATTTGAACCGCTCGCGTTTCGTAATGACGCTTGGGGATTTCAGAAAAATCCTTCTCGATTTCTTCGAAGTGCTTACCGGTCATCGTCTTTTTGAATTTAAAAATTATCGGCGGTTAAAAGAATGATCCGGCTGCCGCTCACCGTGACGATCATTACCCGCAACGAAGAGCATCGGATCGCCGGCGCCATCGAGAGCGTAAAGTCGTTTGCGTCCGAAATCATCGTGATCGATAGCGAGAGCACCGACAAAACGTCCGATATTGCCCGCGCAAGCGGCGCAAAAGTCATTACTCAAAAGTTCTTGGGTTACGGCGCACAGAAGAACTTCGCGCAAGATCAGGCCTCTTACGATTGGGTTTTAAGTCTCGACGCCGACGAAAAAATTACTCCCGACCTCGCCGGTGAGATTGTCGGCATCTTTAAACAAGGGTTGCAGAACCGGTTTGACGGGTTCCGCCTCCCGCGCAAAACCTTGTATCTTAATCGCTGGATTTATCATGGGGGTTGGTACCCGAATTACCAGGTCCGCCTGGCAAACCGTAAAAGAGCCCGATGGGACGAGCCTGAAATCCACGAATCGTGGATCGTGAAGGGCGAGATACTTTGCCTTAAGCACCCGATCGAGCACTTCAGTTTTCCGCGCCAGCGCTCCCATATCTTGAAAAACATCGAGTATGCCGAGTATCAGCGGCGCAAGGCGATAAGGAATCACATCCATTTTAAACTCCAGAAGTTGATTCTGAAGCCCTTCTGGAAGTTTTTTGACATGTATTTCCTCCGCGCCGGATTCATGGATGGCTTGCCGGGCTTCATCATCGCGATTCATTCTGCATACGCGATGTTTTTGAGTTATAGTTACCTTTATGAGTCGTCCTCTCAAGATCCTCATTCTCGATAACACCCGCGAGGCTTCGTGCTTTGGGAGCAAAAATATCGTCCACTGGACGCTGAAAATGGCGCCGCAGGGTTCGGAGGTTTTAGTCCGCCGCCCGCCGGATGAGGATATTCCTCCACAAGACATTCGCGTTGACGCGATTATTCTCTCCGGTTCCATCACATCCTGCATGGAAGCGAACGAGTCTTGGATTCAACCCTTGGATCAATTCATTACCCGCCACTTGACTTTGGGCACGCCGATGCTCGGGATCTGTTACGGACACCAAGCGATTGCTCGATGTTTGTTTCAGATGGCGGGCAAGGCGGCGCCGCTTCGTCGCGCGGATCATCCGGAGCTCGGTTGGCAGAAAATTCAAATCACCCAATCCAATCCTTTGTTCGAAGGGCTCGCAAATAATTTCGTGACCTACGAGTCTCACTACGAAGAAGTGGGCGAAACTCCGCCGGGCGCTGAAGTATTCGCAAAGACCGAATTCTGCGACACGCAGGCGTTTCAAGTTCATGGCAAATCAATCTTCGGGATTCAGTTCCATCCGGAATACTCGATCGATGAAGCCGAAGAGTCTCTTGCCAACAAACTCAAAAAGGGCGAGCGTAAGGACTGGATTCTCAACCTAGGCAAGGGCTCGAAGCTGTATGATGAGAACGTAGGAAAGGCCATTTTTGGAAACTTCTTCAGGATTGCCAGTCAAAGAACGGATTAAACTCTTCCTCAAATTCTCGCTTGTTGGAGCGGTGTTCTGGTGGCTTTATCACAAGGGCCTTGTCACCGTCGAAAGTTTTCAACGTCTGTTGTCTTCTCCGTTTTATTTCGGGTTCGCGCTTTTTTTTATGGCGATCAACACCTTGTGTGGCACCCTACGTTGGCAAGTGCTTTTGAAAACGCAAGGTGCGATTCTGTCGTTTGGACGCGTACTCCGGCTTACGCTCATTGGTAGCTTTTTTAACATCGCATTGCCGGGCGCGGTGAGTGGCGACTTTGTCAAAGCGATGTATGTTGCTCGGGATTTTCCGGATAAACGCGCGTCTGTTTTCGGAAGTATGGTCTTTGACCGATTGCTCGGTGTCTCCGCGATGATTTTTGTCGGAGCATTTTCGGCGCTTCTGAGCCTCGTTCTACCTTGGGGCGGCTCGCTGCCTCCCGTTTTGCTTTACGCGATCGGCGTCCTCGGCCTTGGCGTTTTGCTTTTCTTTGTGTACTTGTTTATGTCCCATAAGACGGATCCGCTCTTCAAGCTGCTTCAGTTTTTTACTCGTCGAAACGAAAAACTGGGAGCCGTGGACCGTCTTTATCAGGGCGTGATGAGTTATCGCGCCAATCCGAAACGCGTCTTGAAGGCTATTGCTCTTTCGATTTCGATTCATGTGCTCCTCATTATGATCGCGTTTTTGATTTCCGAATCCATTTCGCCGGCGCCGATCCCGCTACTTGCGCTCGCGGTAATTGTCCCGATTGGTATGCTCGCGACCACGATTCCGATTCTCCCGGCGGGTGTCGGAACGGGGCACGCGGCATTCCTTGCCCTCTTCAAACTCGTCGGCTCCGATCGAGGTGCCGAAGTATTTAGCTTGATTGTGTTCTTTCAAGTGTTGGTCGGTCTTGTCGGCGGTGTTGCTTACTTAAAGATCCACACCGAGAAACTCCGCTCCGGAGCGGCACTTCAAAAGCAAGCAAATCAGTGATTTCTTGGTGCGAATTTTGCTTCGAAATCGTGAATGCATCCTCGAAGCTGGCCGATCCTTAAAACCTTTCAATCCGAAGCGCTGAACTCCCTTGAGTCCTCACGCCACACACTTCTTATTGCACCGACTGGTGCGGGTAAAAGTCTTATTTTCCAGCGTTTTATTCACGATCGCTCAAGCGACGTTCGTGCTGTACTTGTGACCCCGCTTGTCGCTCTCGGTCGTCAGCAAGTTGCACGCTTTCAAGACTTGGGGATCCGGGTTTGGTGCGGAATCGGTCCCGCCAAACAGGTCGCATTTCCGGATCAAGATTCCGGAGTTTGGGTTGTTAGTCCGGAGAGGTTGCTTAAGCAGGAAGAGCGTCTCTTCGAGCACTGGCGGCCCAATTTTTTTATTTTCGATGAAGCTCACTGTGTTTTTGATTGGGGCGACGACTTTCGCCCGGCGTTTGGAGCGATTCAAAACTTATTTCATCGTCATAAAATCAAGAAATCGTTTTGGTGCTCGGCCACGCTTAGGCCCGATATGGTTCGAGCCATTCAAGAGGTGACTGGTTCGTGCAGCGTACTTGGTAAGTTTCAAATTCCTCTCAACATCGAACTCCAAAAAATCGAAAAATCCGGCGCCGGCAAACTCGAGTGGACGGATCTGTGGCTGCATCACCACTCGCAGACGTCCGGGATCATTTATGTGGGTACGCGTTCGCTTGCCGAGCGTCTCGAGCTTTATCTTCGCAGACCCGATCGCAGACTTTGGGTCTATCACGCTGGTATGTCGGCCGAGGAGCGCTCGACGCTTGAATCTAAAATCGAGATCGCACACGCGTGTGGTGAATCATTTACGGTGATCGCTACTACCGCGTTCGGCATGGGAATGGATTATCCGAAGCTCAAGTATGCGATTATCTTTGATCCCCCCTATTCGATTTTGCAGCTGGCTCAAGGGCTGGGGCGGGTGGGGCGATCGGGTGAGCCGGCCCAAGTCTTCCTTCTTTGGAACGATCACGATTTTGTGCGCCTCAAGCGGCAAGCGCGACCTCGTCCACGGGCCTTCTCCGAACTTTTGCGGCTGCAAATGTGGTATCAATCCGGCGAGTCACCCAAAGAATCCCTGGAAAAGGACTTCCGTGAAGATACGGATTCTGCCAAAATTGAAGAGAGTGAGTATCCCAAGCGATCCCAAAGAACTGATTAAGAAAATGCGCGCAGGCGACCTGGCGTCGCTCGCGCGTCTCATTTCTCGTATTGAACACCGCAATCACGAAACTCGCACGCTCATTGAACTTTTGTATCCTCATACCGGCAAAGCTCAAGTGTGGGGGATCACTGGCCCTCCGGGCGCCGGCAAATCCACTTGCGTGGATCGCATCATCGTGCACCTTCGCGCCAAAGGTAAAAAGGTGGCCGTCGTTGCGGTCGATCCTTCGAGCCCGTTCTCCGGCGGCGCGATCTTGGGCGATCGGATCCGGATGCAGCAGCATACCGGCGACAACGGAGTTTTCATCCGCAGTTTAGGCACGCGCGGCCGCCATGGCGGCCTTTCGCATTCCACTAAGGAAGTCGTGCTTGCACTCGATGCCGCACAATTTGATGTGATCTTGGTCGAGACTGCCGGCGTGGGTCAAACCGAACTTGATATTTTAAAACTCGCGCAAACCGTGATGGTGCTACTCGTTCCAGAGAGCGGCGACTCGATTCAAGTGATGAAAGCGGGCCTCATGGAAATCGCCGACGTATTCGCGGTCAACAAGTCGGATCGGCCCGAGGCCGACAAGCTTGTGCGCGAACTCACTCAGATGGTGGGGCTCAGTCCGCACGATGCCGACAGTTGGATGGTCCCGGTTTGTAAAACCGAAGCGGTCCGCGACGTCGGAATGACCGAACTCATCGCCAGTGTCGAAAAACATCAGGAGTATCTCAGCAAGAGCGGTAAGCGCGCTGAGAAGGCTAAGGCCTTTTTGCGCGAAGAGATGATCGATATTCTTACCGAAGATCTCCGTCGTTCGATCGAAGCCATCCTCGCCACCAGTGGTGGCGTCGAAGTCCTCGATCGCCTTCTCAAAAAAGAGATCGCACCTTACGAAGCCGCGAAGCTCATCTCCGGATCATCGGGATAATCAACGGCGCTCGTTTAATTCCAACGGCGCTCGTTTAATTCCAACGGCGCTCGTTTAATTCCAACGGCGCTTAGATTTCTTGATTTATTCAATCAACTACTATATTCTTGCTCGTTGTGAAGGTTTTTGCGGCATTTCTCGCAATTTTATTTCAAGTCACGGTTTGGGCTGCAAAGCCCGATCCTTGCAACTCAGCATATCACCTTCAGCTTAAAGAAGCGGTTGAATCGAATCGTGAAGCGATCTTAAAGGCGCATCTGTTGCCCGAAGACTATACGCGCGGCTATTACTCTCGCCGGATTGAGCCCTATCTCGCCAAGACACGGTACCCTGAGATCAAAAATCCAAAGAAGCTTTATCGAGGGATGTTCCTTTCCGTCGACGCTCTCGCTGAAATTCTCGAAAAGGGCATGGCTCTCGACAAAGTGACCTGGCAAGCGGTTGATGGCGGGGTCTCGTTTTCTTCGAGTATTCAAGAGGCGAGTACCTACATTTTCCATAACGGCGATGATCGAGGCGCGCGCATCGGTGTGGTCTTTGAGGTAACCACGTCAGGCGACATGTATTCGCCCGAAGATGCCGAGCTCAACCCGACGAACACGATTTTTAAGCTCCAGCGTGACCTGAAACCTCAGGAAATCACCGAACTCTACGTTTGGGGTCAGTACGGTTTAGAGTCCCTCCAGCGCGCGCTTGAATTGATTCAGGGTGGGAAAACCGCCGATCACAATGCCTGGACTGGTGTATTTTCGAACGGTGGCGGCGGCTCGAGATAGGTTAAATTGAAATCATTTAATCGATATTAATTATTTACTAAATTAATCAATTAGTATATAAATGTCGAATGTTTTGGCGAAATTTCATTTCGACGCTTCTTCTAGCCGTTGGAATCGGCGTTGCCAATGATAACTGTGCGAGCGCGCAGGTCAAACTGAAATATCCCGCAATGACTCGTCAAGGTTTCGCGCAACTCAAAGACTTTCATAAAAAAATTTTGAAGCAATGCTCACCGCCATCGTGTTTACAACTCTTTATCGGACGTTCGTCGATTCTTATCTCCGCATACGCTGAGTCGATTGGTTTGCAAGACAGTTACGTTACTATTCCGCTTTCTGGCGTGAAAAACATCGCAGAAAGCGAAATGGAACAAGCTGAAAAGAATTTTAAGAAGTTTGTTCTCGATGAGTATCTCAAAACAAAAATGAAAAGCGGGTCATACACTCGCGTATCGGTTATAGACTTCGTAAATTCTGGCGATTCGGCCGGACCTTCTGCGAAGTTTGTCAAAAGTTGGATCGATGAGAATTTTGAAAATCCTCCTGAAGTCGAGCTCGTTACTTACGGTAAGTCGATTAGCGAAAAGTCCAAAGATATTTTAGAAAAGAGCCACATTAAGCATTCTATGATTCCATTTCCGATAGGTTCTGGCCAAGAAGGCGATCTCACCGACTTAATTTTTGGATCAAAGTCCGAAGGGTATGCTCCATATTTGAGTTGGAATGCGGTATCCGATAACTTCGTTCCCGTGATAAATCGAAATAATCGCAATCATTATAAGTATGTTGATAAGTCCGGCGCAAACGCATTTGCAAGCTACGCCGAACTTATCAAGTGGATGAAAGATCCTGTCTTCGCAAAACCATGCGATGGGATGTACTGGAATCAATTTACAAACTAAACACCAACGTCTTGCCGCTCGATTCCTGCAAATTCCGGCTCAGCGTAATCCGCATCTCAGTGGCTGTGCGAGTATTTTGAAGTGTTTCGTGCTTGGTATAAATTTTCCGTATATTCGCCCGTGTTCCAGGACCGTAGTCGTGCATCACATGGATGGCAAGCTTCGTTTCGATTTCTGCATGAGGATTGATCACGCCTCGAATATGTACTACCGAACAGAATCCATTGAGGTCACAAGGAGCGTCGTGCTCGTAAATGTCATCCTGGGTACGCGTAGGAATGTGCACGCTCACGCAAACATCGCGAAGCTGGGACTCCACTGTCTTTGGTGTCGATGAGTGCAGGAGCGGCTCGACATCAAACTTTTTATCGAGCAGCACGACCATTTGATTTGTCGCTATCGTACGTAAAGGCATCAAGTAAACGATGTCGGGAGTGACAATTTCCTCATCGTGAGTAAAGGGGGTGGCTTCGCCCTCGTAAGTGTCTTTGTATTCGCTCACCTTTACGGTGATTCCGAACGTGCCGATGGCCGAGCTTCCGAAATTTTGAATATCGGCGGGAATTTCGTTTCGATCGATCACTCCGACGACGCGGTACCCGCCGAAGTCGGGGATGTTTTTTGCGGGGATATTTTTGAGCTCGTTATTTACCCGAATTTCTCCGCCCGTTCCAGCGGCGACTGCCGGTTTACTTTCCGCCAATCCGGAATCCCGACCTCGAGAATTCCCACCGCAACCCGCGACCAGAACCAAAAACCCAACAAGTACCCATTTTTCATAATTACGATTCATACGAACCTCTCTTTCGAGCGATCCGAGAGAGCAGGGTGCGTGCCATCAACGGAAGTTGTTTCACAATGCTTAGCATCAATAGTGTTTTGCCTGGATTTCCGTTGACAAAACTGCTCAATATTGGAAAAACTTGTGCGTTACCAAAATTCGAACAGAATAGTTCTATTCTGAGTCTGTTAGGTTTTTTACCTAACGGTAAAAGAAAAACGGGTGTGCTGGCTTAGCTCAGTTGGTAGAGCAGCTGTTTTGTAAACAGCAGGTCATCGGTTCAAATCCGGTCGCCAGCTCCACCGTTTTTTCTTCGAAGATAAGCTCATTGGTGAGGTTCCGGAGCGGTCAAACGGGCCAGACTGTAAATCTGGTGGCGCAAGCCTTCGAAGGTTCGATTCCTTCCCTCACCACCATCTTATCACTTGGAACACCATTTGGTTTTGAGCAGGAGTAGCTCAATTGGCTAGAGTATCAGCCTTCCAAGCTGAGGGTTGCGGGTTCGAGACCCGTCTCCTGCTCCAAAACCGAAACTGGCTAGTGACTAGATGCGCCGGCAAACAGCAGGTCGTCTCATCGAAAGTTATGCTGATGTAGCTCAGCGGTAGAGTACTCCCTTGGTAAGGGAGAGGTCGTGGGTTCAATCCCCATCATCAGCTCCATTTATTCGCTTGTTAGTAAAAAAATGCTGGAATTTGGTCGGGTTATACTGGTATACCAATTTGATACCAGAAAGCCTGATTGCTTTTTTTTATTCTTTTTTAAAAGGAGAAGGAAGGGACGTATGTCTAAAGAAAAATTTAACCGGAGTAAGCCGCACTGTAACATCGGCACCATCGGTCACGTTGACCATGGTAAAACCACTTTGACTTCTGCGATCACTAAAGTGCTCGCGAAACAAGGTAAAGCTAAAGCCCTCGATTATGCAAACATCGATAAGGCGCCAGAAGAAAAAGAACGCGGTATTACTATTAATACCACTCACGTTGAGTATGAAACTGACAAACGTCACTATGCTCACGTCGATTGCCCAGGCCACGCCGACTACGTTAAGAATATGATCACCGGCGCAGCTCAAATGGACGGCGCGATTCTCGTTGTTTCTGCGGCTGACGGCCCAATGCCACAAACTCGTGAGCACATCCTCCTTGCTCGCCAAGTGGGTGTTCCGGCGATCGTTGTGTTCTTGAACAAATGCGACATGGTTGACGACAAAGAACTCGTAGACCTCGTTGAGATGGAGGTTCGCGAACTTCTCTCTAAATATAGCTTCCCTGGCGATAAGATTCCATTCGTTAAGGGTTCAGCACTGAAAGCCTCTGAAGGTGATGCTGGAGAACTCGGCGAACCATCTATTGGTCGCTTGATGGATGCAGTTGACTCTTATATCCCACAGCCTCAACGTTTGTTGGATAAACCTTTCTTGATGCCGGTCGAGGATGTGTTCTCGATCTCTGGTCGCGGTACCGTTGTTACAGGCCGTATCGAGCGCGGCATTTTGAAAGTCAACGACGAGATTGAAATCATCGGTATCAAACCGACGACTAAAACTGTCGTTACAGGTATCGAAATGTTCCGCAAGCTCCTCGACTCAGGTGAGGCGGGAGATAACGTCGGCGCACTCCTCCGCGGTACGAAGAAAGAAGAAATTGAGCGCGGCCAAGTTTTAGCGAAGCCAGGTTCGGTTACTCCGCACAAAAAATTCAAAGGTGCTGCGTACATTCTCACTAAAGAAGAAGGCGGACGCCACACTCCGTTCTTCAAAGGCTACCGCCCTCAGTTCTACTTCCGTACAACTGACGTGACCGGTGTTGTGACTCTTCCAGAGAACGTCGAAATGGTTATGCCAGGCGACAACATCTCTATGGAAGTCGAGCTCATCACTCCAATCGCGATGGAAAAAGACCTCCGTTTCGCTATTCGCGAAGGTGGCCGTACCGTCGGCGCGGGCGTCGTATCTGAGATCATTGAGTAATATTTAAAACGGGGCAGCCTCCTCTGGAGGCTGCCTTCGTTTTGTTTGGAGGCCGGTAGCTCCAACGGTAGAGCAACGGATTCCAAATCCGTGGGTTGTGGGTTCGAATCCCTCCCGGCCTGCCACTAAAAATTTTAGTGCAGTCTGTTTTATAAAAGTGTTTTCGAAGAGGAAAGATGGAAAATCAAAGGCAAAAATGGGTAAACCTAGTCCTTCTCTCTGTCGCGGTTCTCGTGGCTGCGGTGTTGTTCGTTGGTTTGTCTAAGATTGCTGCGGTTTACAACCTCGAGTCGAGCGTTAAGCAGATCGACATGATTATTCGTTTCGGTTCGATCGCTCTCGGTGCTGCTTTGGGCTTTGGGCTTTACCTCAATGACCAATCGAATGCTTTTTTGAACGAAGTTGTTTTGGAAATGTCACGCGTGACTTGGCCGACACAAAAAGAAACCATCAACGCAACCATCTGGGTTGTCTTGTTTGTAATAATCGTCGGAGCCGTACTTGGCGCGTTTGATTCATTCTGCGCATGGCTCATGCGGATGGTCTTGTAGGTTTATAAGGATTTAAGGCGATATGGAAAACGTAGAAAACCAAACTTCAACTGAAATGGCCTGGTATGTGGTTCACACTTATTCCGGTTTCGAACACAAAGTGAAGATCAGCCTTGAAGAGCGCGCTAAATCCCTCAAGATGCAGCAGTACTTCGGTGAGGTTGTGGTTCCAGAAGAAAACGTGGTCGAACTCGTTAAAGGCCAAAAGCGCACAACCAAGCGCCGTTTCTTCCCCGGCTACATTCTCGTTAAAATGATTCTTACTGACGAAACTTGGCACGTGGTTAAAAACACGCCAAAAGTGACGGGCTTTGTTGGAGATAAAGTAAAGCCTGTTCCGGTTCCAGAATCTGAAATTCAGAAGATGACTAACCGGATCGTCGAAGGTCAGGCTAAACCACGTCCGAAGGTTTCGTTCCAAGAGGGCGAAAACGTCAAAGTGGTTGACGGACCATTCTCGAACTTCAACGGAACCATTGAAGAAGTGAACCAAGACAAGGGTAAGGTAAAGGTTCTCGTCAGTATTTTCGGTCGTTCTACTCCGGTAGAGCTGGATTTCATCCAGGTTGAGAAGGTCTAAGCTTCAAGGCTTTTCCTGCGGCTAAGTATTTGATTGGCAATTTAAGTATTGATAGAAACGGTTAATTCTGGTATTAAGAGGCACTTATGGCAAAAAAGGTAACTGGACAAATTAAGCTGCAAATTGCAGGCGGCGCGGCTAACCCCGCCCCACCAGTTGGACCGGCTCTCGGTCAACGTGGCGTAAACATTATGGAATTCTGTAAAGCGTTCAATGCAAAGACCGCTGATCAGAAGGGCATGGTCATTCCTGTGATCATCACTGTTTACTCCGATCGTTCCTTCACCTTCATCACAAAAACTCCGCCAGCAGCGGTGCTATTGTTGAAAGCTGCAAAAATTGAAAAGGGTTCAGGCGAGCCGAACAAGAAAAAGGTCGGTTCCGTAACAAAAAAGCAAATCGAAGAAATCGCAAAGATCAAGATGCCGGACTTAAACGCGGCAACGGTCCAAACTGCGATGAATTCAATTTCTGGAACAGCAAAGAGCTGCGGTCTCACGATCTCTGAGTAATCAGAGAAAGCGAACGTAGCTAAAACTTTTGGGAGCTACTGGTTAAGTACCAGGGCGTTTGTACCAAGGAGAATGTATGGCAAAGAAGAAAAAAGAAGGCGCAGCAGCGTCTCCTAAAGATCAAGTCACAAGATTGCACGGCAAAAAGTATGCTGCTTCATTCGCGCAAGTAAATCGCGACAAGTCTTATACCTTGAATGAAGCGTTCGACCTCATCATAAAACTCGCTAACGCGAAATTTGATGAGACGATCGACGCGGCATTTGTTCTCGGCATCGACACTAAGCAAGGCGACCAACAAGTTCGTGGTGCTACCGGTCTCCCTCACGGTACGGGTAAAACACTTCGCATCGCTGTTGTTGCTAAAGGCGACAAGGCTAAAGAGGCCGAAGCGGCGGGTGCCGACGTCGTCGGCGCGGAAGACCTCATTGAACGCATTCAAGGGGGTTTTCTCGATTTCGACAAATTAATCGCGACTCCTGACATGATGGTGGCGATCTCTAAAGTCGGTAAGATACTCGGACCTCGCGACTTGATGCCAAACCCGAAACTCGGAACCGTTACTGTTAACGTGGGTCAGGCGATCAACGAGCAACGTAAAGGTAAGGTCGAATACCGTGCTGAAAAAGCGGGTATCGTTCACGTTAAATTCGGTAAGAAATCTTTCGGCTCACAAAAGCTTAAAGAAAACTTTTTGGCAGTTGCTGGCGCGGTGATTCGCGCTAAGCCACAAACCAGCAAAGGCACTTATCTTAAGAACGTCACTATTGCTTCAACAATGAGTCCTGGCATTCGCCTCGACATCGCTGACATGACAGCGACAATCGGCGGAGGCGAAGGGAAATAATATGGATCGCACAAATAAAACAGAATTAGCGACAGAATTAAAAACGAAGTTCGAAAAAGCTAAAGTTGCGATCTTCGCTGACTACAAAGGCTTGAAAGCCCTTGAAGCTGACGAACTCCGCAAAGCTCTTCGCGCTAAAGGCACAGAAGTAAAAGTTTTGAAAAACAACATCGGCCGCTTGATTGCAAAAGACGGCGTGCTCGGTGAAGACGGTAACGGAGTGATGGATCGCTTGGTTGGTCCGACTCTCGTAGCGTTTGCTTACGAAGATCCGGCTGCAGCCGCGAAGGTGATCAACAACTTCGCAAAGGATCACGAAGCACTAAAAATTAAGGAAGGTCTACTTGGGAAGAAGCTTCTTCGTCCAGCCGATGTAACCGCGCTGGCTGAGCTTCCCTCGAAAGAAGTCCTTTTGGCACAACTCCTCGGAGTCCTCAACGGGCCTGCGCGTAGTTTTGTCACTGTCTTGGCGGCGGTGCCTCGCGGCCTAGTCACCGCTCTCTCGGCTATCGAAAAGAAGAAAGCCGAAGGCGGACAACAATAATTTTATTGAGGGCTGCCTGAGTTGGTGAGGATCGACCGGGTAGAAATCAGTAACGAAAGAAGAGGAAAGTAAGAATGTCTACAGTATCAAAAGAACAAGTTGTTAGTTTTATCGAAAATATGTCAGTGCTCGAAATGTCTCAGCTCGTAAAAGAGCTTGAAGAGAAATTCGGCGTGTCTGCTGCAGCTCCTATGGCTGTGATGGCGGGCGGCGCAGCAGCAGGCGGCGCAGCAGCAGCTGAAAAAACTGAATTCAACGTAGTGTTGACTTCTGGCGGCGATAACAAAATCAACGTCATTAAAGAAGTTCGCGCTATCACTGGTCTCGGCTTGAAAGAAGCTAAAGACCTCGTTGAAGGTGCACCAAAAGCAGTTAAAGAAGGCGTAGCTAAGAAAGACGCCGAAGAAATGAAGAAGAAGCTCGAAGCAGCGGGCGCAAAAGTAGAACTCAAGTAATTCCGTTTCGACGCATTGCGTCGATTCGAATTGCTGAAGTACCACTTCTTCGATTCTGATTTATAGGCATGATACCGGTGGAAGCCTGGTGTCATGCCTATCTTATTGTTGTGCTTTACTCAGATTTGTAGTAAAATTTTAACTTCCGTTACAACTAAGTCCAAATTCCAGTTCCTAGCCAGAACACAATATGGCTTGCCGGTGATCATGTACAGGATGTCATGAGCCCGATACCTCGCGATTGTTTCCCAAACATCCGAGTGTGCGCAAGCGAAGTAACAGCCTGGCGACCGATGGATTGACCTTAAGCAGATTTTTTAATCCGTGGCTAAAGGAGAATTCATGCCTACGACTTCGTCGATTCCATTTACCGAAGGACAACGCGTCCGTCGGGAATTTTCTAAGATCAAAACTCCGCTCGAGATTCCAAATCTCATCGAACTTCAACGCAGATCATATGACAAGTTCTTGCAAGCCGACGTTCCTGCCGATAAGCGCGCGAACATCGGGTTACAAGCAGTTTTCAAGTCGATCTTCCCAATCGAAGATTTCGACAAGACAGCGGCACTCGAGTTCGAAAATTACACTCTCGAGCGTCCGAAGTACGACGTGCAAGAATGTCGTCAGCGCGGCATGACTTTCGCTGCCCCACTTAAGATCACCGTTCGTTTGGTGGTATTCGATGTGGAAGAAAATAATCCAACCAATCGCAACATCCGCGACATCAAAGAACAAGAAGTTTACATGGGTGAGATCCCTCTCATGACTGAGAGCGGTTCATTCATCATCAACGGCACCGAGCGCGTGATTGTGTCTCAGTTGCACCGTTCACCAGGCGTTATCTTCACGCACGACCAAGGTAAGTCGCACTCATCAGGCAAAATCTTGTACAGCGCGCGGATCATTCCTCACCGTGGATCTTGGCTCGATTTCGAATTCGACCACAAAGATCTCATGTACGCTCGTATCGATCGTAAGCGTAAGCTGCCGGCAACTACGCTCCTTAAGGCTCTCGGCCTAACTGTTACCGAGATCTTGAACTTCTTCTACAAAGTCGAACGCATTCAAATCGAAGGCGAAGGCAAGACGATGAAGTTCTGGAAAGTGGTTGATCTCGACATTCTCTCGGGTCAGCGCGCTGAAGACGACATCATCGATCCGAAGACTAAAGAAGTCATCGTTCGTAAAAACCGTAAGTTCACTAAAGCCGTTCTTAAAAAGGTTGAAGAAGCCGGAATTAAGAAACTCGAAGTTCCAACCGAACTCGTCGTTGGCCGTGTGATCTCTGAAGACATCGTCGACAATAAAACCGGCGAAGTTCTTTTCGAGTCGAACGAAGAAATCACCGAAGCAAAACTTAAAGATGCAGCGGCTCGCAAGTTGAAAGAGTTGAAAGTGATCTACACTGACAACTTGACCAATGGGCCGTTCATCCGCGAGACATTGCTCATCGACAAGATCAATACTCCGGACGAAGCATTGATCGACATCTACAAACGTATGCGCCCAGGGGATCCACCGACGCTCGACGCTTCTAAAGTCTTGTTCGAGAACTTGTTCTTCAATCCGGACCGCTATGACCTATCTCTGGTCGGTCGCTTGAAGCTCAACTACAAGTTCCCAGAAAGCAAAAACAGCAAAGAGTCGACCACTCTCACTAAAGAAGACATCCTCAATACGCTCTTCTACCTCTGCGAGCTTAACAACGGCCGCGGCACGATCGATGATATCGATCACTTGGGTAACCGCCGCGTTCGCGCAGTGGGTGAGTTGGTAGAGAACCAATTCCGTATCGGTCTCGTTCGTATGGAACGCGCCGTGAAGGAACGGATGAGCATTCAAGAAATTGAAACGCTCATGCCACACGATCTCATTAACCAGAAGCCGGTTTCGGCTGTGGTTAAGGAGTTCTTCGGCTCAAGCCAATTGTCTCAGTTCATGGATCAAACCAACCCATTGTCGGAAGTCACGCACAAACGTCGTCTTTCTGCCCTCGGGCCCGGTGGTTTGACTCGTGACCGCGCGGGCTTTGAAGTCCGCGACGTACACAACACTCACTACGGTCGTATTTGTCCGATCGAGACTCCAGAAGGGCCAAACATCGGTCTCATCGCGTCTCTCTCGACATTCGCCCGCGTGAACGAATTCGGCTTCATCGAAACTCCTTACCGTGTCGTTAAAGACCGTAAGGTGTCAGAAGAAATCCAATTCTTCACCGCGACCGAAGAAGAAAACAAAATCATCGCTCAAGCGAACGCAGACGCGCTCGCGAAGAAGAAATTCGAGACTGAAGTTGCAGCCGGTCGCCGTAAAGGTGAATTCGCGCTCGTTAACCCAGACGAATTTGAATTGATGGACGTATCTGCTAACCAGCTCGTCTCGATTGCGGCATCTTTGATTCCGTTCCTCGAGCACGACGACGCCAACCGCGCTCTCATGGGCTCGAACATGCAACGTCAAGCTGTGCCTTTGCTTCGTTCTAAAGCACCGATGGTCGGTACCGGCATCGAGCGCATTGTTGCGCGCGACTCAGGTCACGTCATCACTGCTAAGCACGACGGCGAAGTCATCATGGTTGAAGGCGGTAAAGTCGTTGTTCGCCGTACGGACGATCTCGCAGAAGACGAGTCTGGCGTCGACATCTACAACCTCACTAAATACCAACGCTCTAACCAAAACACCTGTATCAACCAGCGTGTCGTGGTTCGCGTAGGCGACATCGTAAAATCGGGTGACGTTCTTGCCGACGGTCCTTCAACGGACGCAGGCGAGTTGGCACTCGGCCAAAACATGCTCGTGGCGTTCATGCCATGGGGTGGTTACAACTTCGAGGACTCGATCCTCATTTCTGAGCGCGTAATCAAAGACGACGTCTTCACTTCGGTTCACATCGAAGAATACGAGTGCGTTGCCCGCGATACTAAGCTCGGTAAAGAAGAAATCACTCGCGATATCCCGAACGTCGGTGAAGAAGCTCTCAAAGACCTCGACGAGAGCGGCATCATCCGTATCGGTGCAGAAGTTAAACCAGGCGACGTTCTCGTCGGTAAAGTAACTCCAAAAGGCGAGACTCAGCTCTCTCCGGAAGAGAAACTCCTCCGCGCGATCTTCGGCGAAAAAGCCGGCGACGTTCGCGATACATCTCTCCGCGCACCATCAGGTGTTTACGGAACGATCGTTAGCGCTCAAGTCTTCGCTCGCGAAGGCACTGAGCTCGACGAACGCTCTAAGCAGATCCTCGAAGAGTCTATCTCGAAGATCCGCCGCGACGAGAAAATCGAAATCGACGCGATCAAGCGTACGACTTACGAGCGCGTAGCGAAGTCTTTGGGCTCGGCAACCACTACAGGCAAACTCCTCTCTGAGGACGGGTCTGAAGAGTTGCTCTCTAAAGGTCAGAAGCTCGATCTCGCGACTCTCGAGAAAGTACCGTTCGAATTGTTGGGCTTCATTCCAGTGAAGTCTGATCTCGAGCAAGAAATCACGAACCTCGTGAAGAACGCTAAGAACCGTATCGAGTCTGTTCGTTTCGTCTTCAAAGAGAAGATCGAAAAACTCAAGCGCGGTGACGAGCTCGCTCCAGGCGTGATCAAAATGGTTAAAGTCCAGATCGCGATCAAGCGTAAGCTTCAAGTCGGCGATAAAATGGCCGGCCGCCACGGTAACAAAGGTGTGATCTCTCGGATCATGCCGGCAGAAGATATGCCTTACACAGCAGATGGCCGCCCGGTTGATCTCGTGTTGAACCCACTCGGCGTTCCGTCACGGATGAACATCGGTCAGTTGCTCGAGGTTACACTCGGTTGGGCTGCTAAAGGTTTGGGCGATAAAATCACCCACTACATGGAGCAGTACAAACCAGACAGTATCCGCAAGCTCTTGAAAGACATTTATCCAGATAAAGCCGTTCAGGATTATCTCGGTAAAGCTAGCGATGAAGAAGTGACCAAAATGGCTCGCCACCTTAAAGACGGCGTCCACTTTGCATCACCAGTATTCGATGGCGCTTCAGAGCTCGACATCAACAAGATGTTGAAACTCGCGGACCTTCCTGAGTTGGGTAAAACCACTCTCTATGACGGCGTAACGGGCGAACCGTTCGCGGAGGAAGTGACTGTTGGCGTGATGTACATCTTGAAACTTCACCACTTGGTTGAAGAGAAGATTCACGCGCGTTCAATCGGACCTTACTCTCTCGTCACGCAACAACCACTCGGCGGTAAAGCGCAGTTTGGTGGTCAGCGTCTCGGGGAGATGGAAGTTTGGGCACTCGAGGCTTACGGAGCTGCATACGCACTCCAAGAGTTCTTGACCGTGAAGTCAGACGATGTCACCGGCCGTAACCGTATGTACGAAGCGATCGTGAAGGGCGAGCAATTGCTCGAACCAGGCCTCCCTGAATCGTTCAACGTATTGGTTAAAGAGTTACAATCCCTCGCACTCAACGTGGAGCTGATTGAAGAAGAAGATAACAAAGAATTGAAAGCAGATTTGCTCTAGTTTTTGGTGCCGCGGGAACCGCCGCGGCACGAAAGGGAAATATATACGATGAAAGATCTATTGAACTTTTTCGATAAGCCGAAAGATCCGTTGAGCTTTAAAGGGATTCGTATCTCTTTGGCTTCGCCAGAAAAGATCCGTGAGTGGTCTTTTGGTGAAGTTAAAAAGCCAGAAACCATCAACTATCGTACGTTCAAGCCAGAACGTGACGGTCTCTTCTGTGCCAAAATTTTTGGACCGGTAAAAGACTACGAATGTAACTGCGGTAAGTACAAGCGTATGAAGCACCGTGGTGTCGTATGCGAAAAATGCGGCGTTGAAGTCATTCAATCCAAAGTTCGCCGTGAGCGCCTTGGTCACATCGAGCTTGCTTGTCCAGTGGCACACATCTGGTTCTTGCGTTCGCTTCCATCACGTATGGGCGCGCTCTTGGACCTCACTTTGAAGGATCTCGAAAAGGTTCTTTACTGTGAGAGCTACATCATGCTCGACGGCGCCAGCACCGGTATCGAAGCGGGCACGATTCTCCCGGAAGACAAGTACACTCAACTCTTGAAAGAAGGCCAAGCTTTCACTGCCGGTATGGGCGGTGAAGCGATCCGCGAATTGCTCAAGAAGATCGACATTGACCTTCTTTCGCGCACTCTCCGCCGCGATCTCAAAGGCACGACTTCAGAAGCTCAACGCACCAAGCTTTCTAAACGCTTGACCGTTGTCGAGGCTTTCAAGACTAGCCAAACCAACAAGCCAGACTGGATGATGCTGGATGTGATTCCGGTGATTCCACCAGAATTGCGCCCACTCGTTCCACTCGACGGCGGTCGTTTCGCGACTTCAGATCTCAACGATCTATACCGTCGTGTAATCAACCGTAACAACCGTTTGCGCCGTCTTGTTGAATTGAACGCGCCAGACATCATCATCCGCAACGAAAAGCGTATGCTTCAAGAAGCGGTCGATGCTTTGTTTGATAACGGCCGTCGCGGTAAGGTTTTCACCGGTCCGAACAAACGTCCACTTCGCTCACTCTCTGACATGCTCAAGGGTAAGCAAGGTCGTTTCCGCCAAAACTTGCTCGGTAAACGCGTCGACTACTCCGGCCGTTCGGTCATCGTGGTTGGTCCGGAACTCCGCTTGCATCAGTGCGGTCTTCCAAAAGTCATGGCCCTCGAGCTCTTCAAGCCATTCATCTATAACAAATTGATCGAGTACGGTTACGTCACCACGATCAAGTCTGCCAAAAAAATGGTCGAGCTTCAACGCCAAGAAGTTTGGGATATCTTGGAAGAAGTGGTCAAAGAACACCCAGTGCTCTTGAACCGCGCTCCGACGCTTCACCGCCTCGGTATCCAAGCTTTCGAACCAATCTTGATCGAAGGTAAAGCGATTCAGCTCCATCCACTCGTCTGTACCGCATTCAACGCGGACTTCGACGGTGACCAGATGGCAGTACACGTTCCACTCTCGATCGAAGCTCAGATCGAAGCGCGCGTACTCATGATGTCGACCAACAACATCCTTTCACCAGCGCACGGTAAGCCGATCATCGTACCTTCTCAAGACATCGTCTTGGGCATGTACTACATGACTCGTGAACGTCCGTTCGCGCGCGGCGAAGGCAAAATCTTCTCGAATCCGACCGAAGTTCGCTTCGCGTTCGACTCGGGTGTGGTTGACCTCCAAGCAAAAGTAAAATGCCGTATTAACGGTAAGCTCGAAGAGACGACCGTGGGTCGCGCCCTCTTGTCTGAAATCGTTCCAACCGAGATCGAATTCAAAGCCTATAACAAGGTGTTGGGTAAGAAAGAACTCGCGGAATTGATCGACATTTGCTTCCGTAAGACCGGGAACAAGAAAACCGTCATTCTCGCCGACCAAATCATGCAAACGGGTTTCCGTCAGGCGATGAAAGCGGGGATCTCGATCTCGATCCACGACATGATCATCCCGACCGAGAAGAAAGCTCTCGTCGACACTGCTTACGGCCAAGTTCAAGAAATCGAAAACCAATACGTCGAAGGTCTCATTACCGACGGCGAGCGCTACAACAAGGTGATCGATATTTGGGCACAAACCGCGGAGCAAGTGACCACCGCGATGATGAAGCACATCTCATCTCAAACTTTCCACGCTCCAGAAGATTGGAAAGGCAAAGAGAAGCAGATGCAAGGTCCGGCGTTCAACTCGGTCTTCATTATGGCCGACTCCGGTGCACGGGGCTCGAACGCTCAGATCCGTCAGCTCGCAGGTATGCGGGGCCTCATGGCTAAGCCATCAGGCGAGATCATCGAGACTCCGATCATCGCGAACTTCCGCGAAGGTCTCTCGGTTCTCCAGTACTTCGTCTCTACCCACGGTGCTCGTAAGGGTCTCGCGGATACCGCTCTCAAGACAGCGAACTCAGGTTACCTGACTCGTCGTCTCGTGGACGTGGCTCAAGACGTGATCATTACTAACCCAGATTGCGGTGCTACCGACGGTCTTCCAGCTACAGCGCTTATCGAAGCGGGCGAGATCATCGAAGGCTTGGCGGCTCGTATCCTCGGTCGTGTGACCTTGGAAGACGTGCTCGATCCAGTCAGCGGTGACGTGCTCGTGAAATCAGGCACATTGCTTGATGAAGCGACTGTTAAAGAAATCGAAGTTGCAGGCGTGGACCGCGTGATGATTCGCTCGGTGCTCACTTGTACTTCTCGCTGGGGTATCTGTGCTGCTTGTTACGGACGCGACCTTGCTCGCGGTCGTATGGTAAACAACGGTGAAGCAACCGGTGTTATTGCGGCTCAGTCAATCGGTGAACCAGGCACTCAGTTGACCATGCGTACGTTCCACATCGGTGGTGCAGCATCACGTTCAGCAGAACAGTCAAGCCTCATGGCTAAGACCAAAGGTACGCTCAAGTTCCATAACGTCATCACGGTTAAAAATCGCGAAGGCAACACGATCGTCATGAGCCGTAACGGTGAATTGACCATCGTGGATGCTAACGGACGTGAACGCGAACGCTATCAAATCGTGTACGGCGCGAAACTCCTCGTGTCTGAGAATGCTCCAATGGATCGCGGTACGCTCATCGCTGAGTGGGACCCATACTCCACTCCGATCATCTCAGAAGTCGCGGGTAAACTCGTGTATGAAGACCTCGAAGAGGGTCTTACCATGCAAGAACAGTTCGATGCCGTGACTGGTCTCTCGCACAAGGTCATCATCGAGTCTAAAACCGATAAACGTCCAAAAGTTCTCGTCACCGACGAAAAGGGTAACGTTGTTCAGGTCGCTGGTTCTCAGCGTATGGGCCGTTACAACTTGCCAGTGGGCTCGAACTTGATTATCGCCAACGAATCCGACATGAAGCCAGGTGACTTGATCGCTAAGATCCACCGCGAGAGCTCTAAAACGAAGGACATCACTGGGGGTCTTCCACGGGTTGCGGAGCTTTTCGAAGCACGTAAGCCGAAAGACGCATCAGTGGTTTCTGAAGTCGACGGTACAGTTAGCTTCGGTAAGGACACCAAGGGTAAGCGTAAGGTTCTCGTTACACCGGATGACGGTGGCGAAGCACGCGAATACCTCATCGGTAAGGGCCGCCACTTGTCAGTCAACGAAGGCGACTACGTTAAAAAAGGAGAGCCGTTGGTTGACGGCCCGATCAATCCACACGACATCTTGCGCGTACTCGGTGAGAAGGCTCTCGCTAAGTACCTCGTGGATGAAGTGCAAGAGGTCTACCGTCTCCAAGGTGTGAAGATCAACGACAAGCACATCGAGATCATCGTCCGTCAAATGCTCCGCAAAGTGAAAATCATCGATGCTGGCGATACCAGGTTCTTGACCGGTGAATCGGTCGAGCGTTTCGCGTTCGAAGCTGAACAAGCTAAAGTACGCGAAGCAAACGGTCAGGTAGCGACTTTCGAGCCGCTCCTTCTCGGTATCACCAAGGCATCACTCACTACTGAGAGTTTCATTTCGGCAGCATCGTTCCAAGAAACCACTAAGGTTCTCACTGAAGCCGCGATTACCGGCAAGGTCGACTACCTCAAGGGTCTCAAAGAGAACGTTATTATGGGACGTCTCGTCCCAGCAGGTACAGGTCTTGCGAAGTACCGCAACCTCGTCGCGAAAGTTCAAGTAACCGAAGCAGAAGTTGCGCCTTCTCACGAAGCCGAAACTGCCGCGATCCGCACTATGTAATTTTAAAGCGGGCGCTCCCACTGGGAACGCCCGCAAGTTTTTCAATGCTGAAGCGTAGCTCAGTGGTAGAGCATCCCCTTCACACGGGGAAGGTCGCAGGTTCGACACCTGTCGCTTCAACCATTTTTTTGGAGCAGTATGATTGACGTAGAACACTCAATACTTTCGGTTTTCATGTTGGGTTCTTTAATCCACTTCATCACCATCCTCACTCGTCGCGACGGCGTGAGGATGATTTCGCGTCTAAAGGCTTAATTTATGTCATCAGTGATGATTGGTTGGTTCGTTACCGTTTCTGTTTTCATGCTCAACCTCTGGGCGCTTATGAAAGTAATGAGTTCTCCGGTGCTCACTAAATCTCAAAAATTCTTTCAAACGATGTTGGTCTTTTTCGTCCCGCTCCTGGGTGCGATTATGGTGCTCATTACCGCTAAAGTTAAAGAAGCGGCTGGGCAGTCGTCTACATAAGATATGTCTCTTCAAAAAAATGTACTCGGCACAGTCCTTCGCACCTGTTCTCGCCAACCGATGACCGGATTTTTCCGTAACGGTTGTTGCGAAACTGACTCCGAAGATCTGGGCGAGCACACCGTTTGCGTGCGAGTGACGGAAGACTTTTTAGAATTTTCTAAGAAGGCGGGGAACGACCTCTCGACCCCGGTTCCGGAGTACGGCTTTGCCGGATTGAAGCCGGGTGACCAGTGGTGCGTTTGTGCTGGCCGGTGGAAAGAGGCCTACGATGCCGGGAAAGCCGCTAAAATCGTTTTGGAATCCTGCCACGAAAGCCTTCTTGATTACTTGCCGCTTGAAAAGCTTAAGGAATTCGGGGTATAACAAAGTTCCACGAATTCGTGCATCCGGGCGATTAGCTCAGTTGGTAGAGCAGGATGTTTACACCGTCAAGGTCGGGAGTTCGAGCCTCTCATCGCCCACCAATATTCCGATTCTACGGATTCTACTGAGATTCGCAAAATTTGGATTCTACGATTTAATACTTCCTCAGCACAACCTGTCTTTGAATCGAAAACTTTTTATTCGTAAAGAGGTACGGCTTTGGAATTGGCCTTAAGAATGAATTGTGGAGAGAGATCTGAACAATGCGTTTGAAATCGGGATCGATGGCATCGTAAACAGTCTCGTTCTCCAGATAGTTGCCCTCGGCATCGAACCACATTTTGATCTTTACGGTGCCGGTCAATGTGCCCGTGATCAAATACGACTCACGGTCCAACCAACCTTGAACCGTGTTGTAGAGATACTGATTGAATCGGGCGATTCGGGGATCCGGATTTAATAAATCCCATCCTGAATCGTCATTCACGGTCGATGGGCCGGTATAAAAACTTTCGGGACTCGATCGCGAATTCGGAGCGACATATTCAAGCGGGTTAAATTGCATTCCAAGATCGCTGAGAGTCACGCCCTCGGCCTTGCGTGCTGATCGAGCCAGTATGCCAGTTCGCGGGGGCCTGCGTTTTTCGATTTTATTTTTATCGCCGAACGAATCGGTGACGATGAGCTCGGTTTGAATCGGTGGAGGCGGATTTCTAAAAACTAAAAAATAGATCAGAATCGCAAAGATGGAATGGAGAAGCAAAGATCGAGAAAACGCACGATTCATCAAGCACCGGTTATCTCAGAATTTTAAACAAAAATCTGCACCCCGATTTTTGTTTACACATTTGCGGGTCCCCGAAATAATGGGCCCATGAAAAACACCTGGATTTTGACCCAAGTTGTCGTAATTCTTTTCACATTAGGCTCGGCTCAGGCGACCGAGCAAGCTTTATTCGATAAGTATCCTGCGGTCAAAACGGTCCCAACCTGTAAAGACGTCGATTTTAGTTCTTACTTCCGGGCGCAAGAAACAAAAAGTTATTTGATGCGAGATAATCCGGACCGAAGCAAGCCAAACTACGGTGGTAAGTACCTCCTTTTGAAACAGGAACTTTTGATGGAAAGGAACTGGCTTATCGTCGATTGCGAGACCGGGAAAATTTTCCACGAACGTCTCACCGGAGATGCGGAGTTTAAACCAAACAGTTTGTTCATTGTCATGACCAAGCCAAAGAGTCGCGATCCGATCGAGTATCATGTTTGGTCGGGCGGGGAATGGTCTAAAGTCGACGTCGCTCCTGCCGCAGACTCAAAAGCAATGGCTCCAAAAGCCGAGCCTGTTAAAGCCGCCGCAGCCGAAAAACCAGTAATTCTAAGCGAGCAGTATGCTCCGTTGTTCGGAAAATATCCGGCTAAAGTCGAGTTCGGCTGCAAGGACATCGATTACAACTCTTTCTTCCGCGCTCAAGGCAACAAGAACAACATCATTGCCGCGAACCCGAACCGTGGCGAGCCCAACTTTGCAGGACATTACTTACTTCTGAGAAGCGATGTTTTGTTTGAACGCATGTGGCTCATTGTGGATTGCCAAACCGGAAAATTTCTTTCTGACATCGTAAAAGACAATATCGAATTCAAACCCGATAGTTACCTTGTGCTGATTAAGCACACTTCAGACTTTGCGCGCCTCCAAGTTTGGCGTGATAACCGTTACGTCGAGATATTGAATCCGATCCGCACCGGCAAGCAGGTGGTGGAAAATAAAATCTACGATCAAGAAGCGAAAGATCTCGTGAAGGCGGTAGGCGGTACCGGTCGCGAGTCTAAGATCACCTTTGAAGACTTGAGATGCGTTGCTCAAAATTGCACGACTAAACTGTTCTCCGACAAAGCTCCTAGATCTTTGACTGAAGAGCAATCTAGACTAGCTGAGTCGATTTTGAAGCGTTGGGGCGGAGAATCTACGACGGAAGGCTCGAATGTGGCTTTCTCCATTGAAGAAGGCAAATGTACAAGCCAACGGAATAATCCTACTTGCGAGATTAAACTCACCCGGTAACATCTTCTTTACGCGGTCCTCGGGACTCGCCGGAGAGGGACCATGGCTCGTTATCAATCTATTTTGGAAATCATCGGGGGAATGATGAAAAGTATTTTAATGCTGGTTTTATTTGCAGCCGGAACAGTGGCACAAGCGAGCGACGAAGATTTCTATCAGACCGCGAACGCTTCTTATAACGCCTCTGCGATGGTGAGTCCGTTTCGGTTTTTAGGATGGTACTCGGGCCGTTGCGCGAGTGCGAGCAATCCAACGGTAAAGTATGCGGCACTCCTTACCAGTTACGTCGGTACCGGCGGCGTAATGAAGTCGGCGTTTTGGACTGAACCTGGCAAACCCGAAACCTACTATGACCACATGACTTCGACGATGATCCGTGAGATTCAAGACAGCCTAGCTCAATACGATGCGGACATTCCGCCGCTTCTTCCGCACGGCGATCACTGGCGTGCAACGCACATCGGTGATCACGCGGACGAGACGCACACGCGCGCTAACGACGCCGCCATCGCGGTGCAAGCTTTTCATGACGGCGTTCAGACGGCCGCGTGTCTCTTCACGTCTAAAGTGCGCTCCAACTAGCCGCTCTATAAAATATAAATGAGGTCGTTGATCTTGGCCGTCTCTTGGGTCAGTAAGATCACGTCGTCGGCAGTGCCGGCAAGAAACTCATAAGTGAGAGCCAAATGCGCGTTTGATGCACTGGTGTTTTGCCCCGTTCTTTTTAAACCAATGAACTTTTGTTCAAACTCTTGAACGGATTGTTGGAAGATCGACGAGTTTTTCCCGATGAACTTATGGATATAAGTCGCCGGGAACATGTAGGTCTTGTTCAGGAGTTCCCGAAAATTTTCGTATGGATCGTTTTTCATCTACGCATCTTTCAATTTACATCGGTCGTAGGCAGGTTATCATAAAATCAAAGGATAAAAATCATGCATAAGATCAAACATCTTCGTATTTTGGGCCTGATCCTGGCTTTCGGCGTAACGATGGTTCACGCCGAAGAGATCAAGGGAGTAAAATTGTCCGATAGTGCCAAGGTAGACATTAAGACTATCACTAAAAAGGGCGAGTCCTACGTTTCCAAGGAAATAAAACGCGCTACAAAAGGACTACGCCAAAAGAAGGTGGCGTTTTTCTGGGCGAGCGTTTACGTCGCACAAGTGTTCACCGACGCTAAATTAGACTTTGCAAACATCGATAAACTTCGCGAATCGTTGATTACCGGAGTGCCGTTTGTCGTGACCATGACATTCGTTCGCGACGTCGGTATCGATAAGATTGTCGATGGTTACTCCAATGTGTTTAAAGGTAACGGTGTTAAACTGGACGAAGAGCCGTTCAAGGATTTTCTTGATGCCGTTAAAAAATCGGGCGATGTCAAAGACAAACAGGTTTATGAGTTTCAGTTCATCAACGATGCGGCCGCCAAGTTCGAAGTAAAGTTCTCGACTAAAGACAAAGTACAATACACTGCAAAAGGCTTGACCGAGGAACAATTCGAAAACTTCGCCAAGATGTGGTTCGGTAAGGCGGTTGACTCGGGTCTCGAGCAATTGCAAGAGCAGATGCTGAAACCGGACGAGAATATTTAGTCCGCTCACGACTCACAATTTACAAATAAAAAAGTCCCGGCGGAAACTCCACCGGGACTTTAAACTTTTTGCTGCTACACGATTAGAAGTGGTAGCCGAAAGTTGGAGCGATCGCGAATCCGCCGGCCATTGTTCCGAGTGGAAGCTCCGCGAAGAATTTATCGCCTTCGCCGAAGTTGATGCCTGGACGGGCAAGCAATGCGAATTTCGTTAGTGTGCCGCTTGCTCCTGGAACGGTAACGCTGGCTACAGTTGTCGAAGTGTCGTAGTGAGTGATTGAAATACCGATGCTGAGAGCAACGTAAGGCTTAATGTTGCCGTTTGCGCGGAAAAAGATTTTCCCGGTAGGCATGATCGGAATCGTCCATCCGCCGCTGTGGAAGTACATTCCGGTTTGAGCGCCGAAAGCGAAATCGTTGCCGTCGAGATTAGTTGGCCACTCCACGAAAAGCGATGGACCCGCGAAGAAATTACCGTCAACCGCTCCCAAAGAGGCTGCCGCACTGAAGTGAGGGCCGCTGCTGTAAGATGTTGAAGTGCTTCCGCCGCTGTAGCTATAAGTTGGTGTAGAAGAAGTTGCAGCTGGTTCACTGGCAGCTGGAGTTGCAGATTTTACGTGTGTCTTTTTCTTAGATTGCGCAAATGCTGGGCTGCTGATCATAGCGACCACAGCAATGAGTGTTGCGAATTGTTTCATGGTTGATTACCTCCTAAAGTAATTAGCCTTAACTCTAAACAGCGGTGGTCAATTATTCAACGAGAGTCTTTGAAATAAATAGGTTATTTTGTTGATGCAGAGCAACGTTAAGTCGGCATCTTTAGCGCGATTCTCTCATCGCTCTTCGTGAAAGAACCTTTCGACTGGCAACGCTGGATGAGTATCGCACTTGGAATTAACGGTGTTTTCTTACTCACGGAGTATGGACGTTTGATGCAACGACAATCATTCAGGAACGACGAGACCGGCTACTTCAGAAAGAGACATCCCCTCGATCCAAATGTTTTTTTGCCGCGAGGTTTCGCCGCTTAGAATATGGATTTTAGCGCGACCTATACGGAATGCTTTAGCCAGAAAGTCGATCACGGCCTTATTGGCCGCTCCATCCACAGGTGGGGCTTGAATGGCGATCTTCAGGCGAGCCGGCCCCCCAAAAAGCCCTTTTACCGCGGTCTTCGATGCTCCAGGTTGGATATAGAGCAGTAGGAGTGTCCCGGTAGTGTTTTTAATCCGATGTTCGCGCGCCCATTCCATAAAAACAGATTGCCAAATCTCTTAAATTCCGCTATAAAAATTTAAACAAAAACACACACTTCCGCATCTGCGTGGTGTCGCTCCTGACGGAGAGAATGTGGTGGCTAACTACATTCGGTCAGACAGCGATTATGGAAGTGGAGGAAAAACCCGCGGGAATCTGATTTCAATTTTAGCTCCAAGCTCATTTTGGTTTCGACTTCCGCAAACGAAGGAAAGAAACAATGCCTAATATTTCGATGAAAGACATGCTCGAAGCTGGTGTCCATTTCGGTCACCAAACCAATCACTGGAACCCAAAGATGAAGCCGTACGTTTACGGTGCACGTAACGGGATCTATATCGTGGATCTTCAACAGACTGTTGATCGTGCTAAGAAAGCATGTGAGTTCATTAAGTCAGTTGCCGCCGAAGGTAAGAAAGTCATTTTCGTCGGTACCAAAAAACAAGCCAAAGAAGTGATCGAGCAAGAAGCAAAACGCGCTAACCAGTACTACGTTACTGAACGTTGGTTGGGCGGTATGCTCACTAATTTCCAAACCGTTAAAGCGTCTATCGACCGTTTGAAGAAACTCGATAACCTCAAAAACTCTGAGTCTTGGAACGATTACACCAAGAAAGAACAAGCAGGTTTCGACCGCGAATTGAGCAAACTTAAAAAAGCTCTCGGCGGTATCCAAGAAATGAAAAAGCTCCCGGGTGCGATTTTCCTGATCGACACGACCAAGGAACACATTGCGATTCAAGAAGCAAAACGTCTTCACATTCCAACCGTTGCTATCGTTGATACTAACTGCGATCCAACCGGTATTAACCACGTGATCCCGGGCAATGACGATGCTTTCCGTAGCGTAAGTCTTTTCGCGAAAATGATCGCGGACGCGTGCCTCGAAGGCGCTCAAATCCACCAAGAGAAGCTTCGTGCTTCCGGAGGTGCGGACGCCAAAGACGATGACTCCGGCGAGAAGAAAGTTTCTCGTTTCGAAGGCGATATCGACCTTAAAGGTGTCGATGCTGCTGATTTAGAAGCGATGGAACAGACTGAGGCTGCCGAAGGCGTCGCTGAAGATACAACCACTGCAAAAAAATAATTTAAGGAACACATAGCCATGCAAATTACTGCTGAACAAGTAGCAAGGCTGCGCGAGCAAACTGGCGCAGGGATGATGGATTGCAAAAAGGCGCTCGTTGAACACAGCGGCGATTTTGAAAAAGCGATCGAGCATCTTCGTAAAAAAGGTATCGCATCTGCCGCTAAAAAGGCGGGTCGTACCGCTAAAGACGGAACCGTTTACGCGTTGATTAACAACGAGGCGGCTGTTCTCGTTGAAGTGAACTGCGAAACCGATTTCGTTGCCCGCAACGAAAAGTTCCAGAAGATGGCTTCGGACATCGCGGCTCACATTGCAAAAGCGAATCCGACCGACTCTGCGGCGCTCGCAAGCCAGAAGTTCACCTCTAATCCAAGCAAGACGGTGGACGAATTCGTGCGCGAAGCGATCACCATCCTGGGCGAGAACATGACGATCCGTCGTTTCACTCGTTATCCGGCAACTGCCAACGCCGAGACTAAGAGCTACATCCACATGGGTGGCAAAGTCGGCGTTCTCGTTGAAGTCGGCATGACTAACAAGACAAACGCTTCAAAAGAGCAATTCCAAGCCTATATGCGCGATCTCACGATGCACATTGCGGCTGCGAACCCGCTCTACTTGAGCTCTGCCGAAGTTCCGGCTGATGTTGTCGCGAAGGAAAAAGAAATCGCACTCGCTCAACTCGCAAGCCAGAACAAGCCGGCTGACGTACTCGAGAAAATCGCGATTGGCAAGATCAACAAGTACTACGAAGAAACTTGCCTCGTGAAGCAGAAGTTCGTGAAAGACGACAAGAAGACCATTGAAGCGGTTACCAACGAAACGAGTAAAGCGATCGGCGATACCCTGACCATTAAACGTTTCGCCAGGTACGTCTTGGGCGAAGGCGTCGTTGATGCCGCGCCTGAAACACAACATTAACCAAGCGAAGCCCCGGTTGGTAACAATCGGGGCTTTTTTCTAAAAGGGGCCGCCGTTTTCGGCGTACAACAGCGATTTGCGAGGGGCAAATGAAGCGCGAAAAATATAAACGCATTCTTTTGAAATTATCCGGCGAAGCATTGGCCGGTGAATCGGGCTTTGGCATCGATACGGATATCCTCGATGGCATCGCCAATCAGATTAAAGATCTTCAAGCCGCAAAGACTGAAATCGCAATCGTCGTCGGCGGCGGAAATATCTTTCGCGGCGTAAAAGGCGCGACTAAGGGTATGGACCGCGCATCCGCGGATTACATGGGGATGCTTGCGACGGTGCTCAACTGCCTTGCTTTGCAAGATTCGCTTGAACGCAAAGGTGTTTACACCCGCGTTCAATCCGCGATTGAAATGCGCGCGCTTGCTGAGCCGTACATTCGCCGCAAAGCCGTACGCCACCTTGAAAAAGGCCGTGTGGTGATCTTCGCAGCCGGTGTGGGTAGCCCGTATTTCACGACGGATACCACTGCCGCCCTTCGCGCCAACGAGATGAACTGCCAAGTTCTGTTGAAAGCGACGAGTGTCGACGGAATTTATTCCGCCGACCCGAAAACCACTCCCGACGCGACCAAGTTCGAAGAGATCTCCTACATGGATGTGCTCCAAAAAGGCTTGAAGGTAATGGATTCGACCGCGATTACGCTTTGTATGGATAATAAATTGCCGATTATCGTGTTCAACTTGCGCAAGCCGGGAGCGATGGCGCAGGTCGTGGGCGGCGAAAATATCGGAACAATCGTTCATAACTGATTTATTAACAACGCATAGAGGATAAAGACTATGTCTAAAGTACTGACTGATTTAGGTTCACATATGGATAAAAGCATTCAACAACTTCAAAAAGAGTTGGTGAAAGTACGTACCGGCCGCGCGTCGACGGGATTGATCGATCACTTGCATGTCGATTACTACGGATCACGCACGCCGATCACACAGGTCGCAAACTTGACAACTCCGGACGCACGCACGATTCAAATCGTAGCATGGGAGCCGACAATGTTGGGTGTGATCGAGAAAGCTATTTTGGAAGCAAACGTCGGATTCACTCCGCAAAACGACGGTAAAGTGATCCGCATTTCCATGCCGCCGCTCACCGAAGATCGTCGTAAAGAAATGGTCAAAATGATCAAGAAAATGGGCGAGGAGGCGAAGATCCAGCTTCGAAACCAACGCCGCGAAGCTAATGAAGAAGCGAAGAAACAAGAGAAAGCAAAAACGATCTCTGAAGACGAGTCGAAGAAGCTTCAAGAGCAGATTCAAAAGAAAACCGACGACAAAGTCGCTGAGATCGATAAAGTAATCGGCACAAAAGAAAAAGAGATCATGACGATCTAGTTCGATGCCATCCGAAAGGTTACTCCCCGAGCATGTCGCGATTATCATGGATGGCAATGGCCGCTGGGCCAAGAGCCGCAGGTACCCACGTTTTTATGGACACGTCCGTGGCGTTGCACGCGTAAAGCAAATCGTGACCGCTTCCCGACAGATCGGGATTAAGGCGCTCACTCTTTATGCGTTCTCGACCGAAAACTGGAAACGTCCCGAGCAGGAACTCAATGTTCTGTGGGCCTTGCTTAAAAAGTACCTTCGTCGTGAAATCGCTTCTATGAAAAAAAACGGTATTCGCCTGCGCGTAATTGGCGAGTTGGCTCGTTTGCCCGGCGACGCGCGCCAAGAACTCGGTCGAGCGATCGAAGAGCTTTCTTGCGGCAAGGACATGGAGCTGACGTTCGCGCTCTCTTACGGCGCGCGCGCGGAGATCACTCATGCGGTCCGTGCGATCGCGGAGGCCTGCGCAAGCGGCGCGATGAAATCCGACCAAATCCAGGAATCGACCGTTGAAAAGTATCTTTCGACGTCGTACCTAGGTGAGTGGAGCAATGTCGATCTCCTGATCCGCACAAGCGGCGAAAAGCGACTGAGTAACTACCTGCTGTGGCAATGCTCGTACGCGGAGTTTGATTTTCCGGAGACTCTTTGGCCGGATTATTCAGTTGAAGAATTCAAGAAATCCTTGGAGAATTTTAAAAACAGGAATCGCCGTTTTGGCGGAGTTTAAATGAACCAGAACCTGAAACTGAGAATCATGACAGCGCTAGTAGGTGGTCCTTTGATACTCGGACTGCTATTCGGCTTCGGCGTCGAGGGCGTTACACTTTTCGCATGGGTGATTTCGCTTGGAATGTGGTTTGAATTCGCCAAAATGTTTTTTAATTTGCCGGACAAAAACGAGAAGACCGCGATCTTTCTTGTTTTCACCACGGTTATCCACTGGGGCCACTACTGGTTGACCGTCGGGATACATCCCGCCTTCCTCGGCCTCGCTCCGGTCTTCCTTTTTGCGGCCGTGTTTTTGTTCCAGGTTCCGCGATTGCTTCACTACAAAGGATCGGCTGAGCTCAATAATCCTGAAGGTGTGGCCCGCTTAAAACAGCATCTTTTCGAGCTCATGGCTGCTTGCTTCGGCGTAGTGTACTGCACTTGGTTCCCGCTTTTGATGGTCAATATTCGCGAAGCGGATCGAGGTCAGCATTGGTTAGCGTTTACGCTTCTTACGGTTTGGTCGGCGGATAGCTTCGCGTATTTTGCGGGCGTGAAGTTCGGTAAGAGCAAGCTTTTCGAAAGCGTGAGTCCCAAGAAATCATGGGAGGGCTTGATCGGCGGAGCGATCGGCGCCGTCGTAGTGACTCAGATATATTCTCATTTCCTTATCCCCGGTATCGCTCGTGGGACCTTGATCGTCATGTGTTTGGCACTTACCTTTGCGTCAGTGGTAGGCGATTTAGTGGAGAGCCTGATGAAGCGTGCAACCGAATGTAAAGACTCAGGAAGTCTGCTTCCGGGGCATGGCGGTTTTCTCGACCGATTTGATGGAGTGATTTTTGCGCTTCCCGTTATGTATCTGTTTCTTTGGACGATTATTTGACTTTCCGCATATCGTGCCTATCTTCTTATTGGGAGAATTGATTGGGTTCCATGGGCCCTCCACTATATAATAGTGAGGATAGAGCACACAGGAGGCTTTGATGCTTTCAATCTTAGGTTTCGTCGTCGTTTTGATCCCCCTCGTAGTCGTTCATGAGCTCGGGCATTTCCTTTTCGCAAAATTATTTAACGTTCGCGCTGAAGCGTTTTCAATCGGCTTCGGCCCCGTCCTCTTCAATCGCAAGTTAGGCGAAACAGATTTCCGCTTGTCGGCGATTCCGCTTGGGGGTTATGTAAAACTTCTCGGTGAAGATCCGTCGAGCCCGCTCAGCGATGAGGACAAAAAACGCGCGCTCCATCATCAGGCGCCTTGGAAAAGATTTTTCATCTTCTTTGGCGGTCCGCTTTTTAATTTTTTGTGGGCAATCATCGTTTTCATGGCCATGATGGCGATCGGCGAGCCGCAGATTGCGACCGTCGTCGGCCGCGTTCTTCCTGACACTCCGGCGGCAACCGCGAAGTTCGTTCCCGGCGATAAAATCATCGCCATCGACGGCGAGACCGTAACAAAATACGAAGACGTTTTGCACCTTCTCACGGATAAACCGGCTCAAGAGGTCACCGTGAAAGTAGAGCGGGCTAATGCTCCTCAACCTGTCGATCTCAAGGTCATGACCTCGAGCGAAGAAGGCTTTAGCCAATACGGAGAAAAGAAGAGCGTCGGTAACATCGACGGTATAGTCGCGAATCCTCGGATGACGAAGATTGCGATTGCGGATCCTCAAAGTATCGCGGCAAAAGCAGGGTTCAAAACCGGCGACGAGATCGTCAGTTTTGGTAAGCAGCCGGTTGCCAACTTCGAGCAACTTGAACGTCTCTATGCGAACTACGACTCAAAACTTCACAACGCTCAGTTCCCGAGCGGAACGGCGATCGACGTTGAAGTTGTGGACGAAGACGGAAAGTCGGCGAGAACCATCACCCTGCCGGCACAGAAAATCTTGTCGGGTGATCTCGGCCGGGATTATGGTCTGTTTTCTTCCGAGTTGTTTGTTGACCAAACGATGAAAGATTCTCCAGCAGAGAAGGCCGGAATCAAAAAAGGCGACCAACTCCTCAGCGTTAACGGAAATCTCGTCCGTAGTTTCTTTGAATTACGGCAAAGCATTCAGAAAGCAGGCGAGGATCAGGAAAAGATCACAAACGGCAAGGTCAACATCACGGTTGTTCGCGAAGGGAAGACCGTAACTTACGAAATCATTCCTCAGGTCAGCACCGAACGCGACCCACTCTTGAAAAAGACGAAGCAATACACTATCGGCGTGATGCCGATTCCGTCGATGATGGATGCGACGATGATCAAGGAACAGATCTTGAATCCGTTCACGCTTTTGTATAAAGGTACCGCGCGCATGCTGGATCTCAGCGCTCGTAACCTGATTTCGATCGGTAAGATGATTCAAGGCCACGTGTCGGTGAAATCATTGGGCGGTCCGATCTTGATCGGTAAACTCGCCGGCGACTCGCTCTCGCGCGGTCTAATCGACTTCTTGAAAATGATGGCGATTCTTTCGATCGGTCTCGGGATCCTGAACATTCTTCCGATCCCGGTTCTCGACGGCGGTCACATCGTACTGCTTTTGATTGAGTCAGTGCGTGGCAAGTCATTGAGCTTGAAGCAGATCGAAATCGCCCAACAAGTGGGCCTCGTGTTGATCTTGGGCATTATGGCCATCGTGATGAAGAACGACATCTCGAGGCTTCCGATCTTTAACTAAGTACTGACCCAATATGAAACCGAAACGCTACATTGCCTGGGACACGTCTTCACCAACCGGGATTGTCTGCGCATTTGAGGAGCACGACAAAAGCTATCGCATCGTCGCGGAGTGGACACTCAGCCTTGAGACATCCAAGCACTCTGAGCGATTACTTTGGACCATAGATACGGTGCTTGAATCCGCAGGCTGGAAACTCGAAGACATCGCGGCAATCGGAGTCGGGGTGGGCCCGGGTTCGTTTACCGGCCTTCGGATCGGGATCACCACGGCAAAGATGCTCGCATCTCAGCTCAATATTCCGGTCGTGCCGGTTTCAAGCCTTGCGATTCTTGCACGCGGGGCTGTTCGCGCAGTGCAAGCGCACCCGAAAGCGGGTCAGACCCTCATTCTTGCGCTTCAGGATGCGGCCAAGGGCGAGTGGTTTACGCTCATGGGTCCCGCAAAAGCCGTAAAAGGTTGCGTTGTCGCGGCCGAAGGAGACCGACCCGGCATCTGGGCACGCGGAGTAAAAGAACGCACGATCGCACCCGAGGATTTTTTGGAGGAAGCGCAGAAGCTTCTCAAAAAATCGAAAACGACGCCGTGGGTGGCGATCGGAGTCGCGGTTCAGCGTTATGGCGACCTGCTTAAAGTTTTGCCTAAAAAGCAAAGAATCGACGTGGATTTCTCTTTCGATCCGCGTGTTTTGGCTCAAATCGTCTGGGAAGGAGTACAGCAGGGCATATTGCGTACCTCCATGCAAATCAAACCTCGCTATCTTCGCGAGTCGGACGCCGAAGTGAAGCTGAAAAAGGGTTTATTGAGGCCTGCGCCCTTGATTCATCGCACAGGAATTGCTTAAATAGGCACATGAAGCGTGTCTATATTTTGCCGAACCTCATCACCACGGCGAACATCGTCTGCGGCTTTCTGTCGATGGTTCATGCGTTCAAAGGTGACTTCGTTCGTGCCTGTTGGTTCATCGTGATCTCAGCCGTTTGCGATTCACTCGACGGAAGGATTGCCCGCTTCGCGCGCGCCACTTCACCGTTCGGCGTTCAGTACGATTCGCTCTCGGACCTTACGTCATTCGGGATTGCGCCGGCGATCTTGCTCTTTTGTTTTTCGCTTCACGACTACACTCGCTTCGGTGCGGGCATCTCGGCGCTCTATTTGGTGTGCGCGGCCCTCCGTCTCGCGCGCTTTAACGTGAGTGCGGAATCGCCGTCTCCGTCGCAACTTCAAAAAATTCGTAAGGGATATTTCCAAGGTTTACCGTCACCCGCTTCAGCCGGTTTGATTGTGACCATGGTCTTGATGCAACTTAACTTCGGTTGGTTCAATGAAGTATCGATGCAAGCAGTTTGCGCGGTTCTTGGCGGAGGCCTCGGCCTTCTCATGGTGAGCAATATCCCGTTCCCATCTTTTAAAGAGGTAAACTGGCGCGCTAAAGGACAGGCTTGGGTGATTCTCGCCGTCGGTCTTGGCATCGTCTGCTTGTTTCAAGCTCCGGATGTCACGTTGTTTTGCATCGGCTATACCTATTTGTTTTTCGGTCTCGGCTGGTCGGCCTACATTTGCCATATCCGTGATAAAAAAATCGGAGGTCCGCGTGCAGGCGAGGTTTAAATTCGCCGCCTTATTTTCACTTTTGACTCTCGGTTCGATTCTGAGCGCTAACGCGACCCTTGTCGTAAATGCGCCGGAACCGGCACCCCAGTACGATATTAACTCCACGCAGTTTGATTTGTATATCGCGGGCGGAGCGAATCCGACTCCCAGTCCTGGCTATATCAATACAACTAAGGGGTTTCGTTACATTCAAACGGATTCGGGCACCGTAGGTATCGATTCAAATTATGTATGGGTCGATGTATTTTCTGACAAGCAATACAGTATATCGGGCACTCAACGAGTCATCGTGATGCTGACGATTGGAGCTCCATCGTCCGGCACGGAAATCAAAATTAGGGGTGCAGGTGTAAAAAGCGGAACGGACGCTCCGAGTGATTGCTCGGCGGATTCAAACTGCCAAAACATTTTTACGGATAACGCATTTTATTCGGCGATTTACGCAAGGCCGGGCGATGCCGCCGGAAAGACTTTGCGGATTAAATTTAGATTGGACGAACTTTGCGCGGGCGGCGGTTCGGCGAGCCAGTCGCTTTGCGGATCGGGCGCTGCATATGGCGGTATCAATCACACCATGCTCACCGCTCAAATGAGCGCCGTATTTTGGATTGCAGGCGACAACACCGCCGCTAAAATTCCGTATCCGCTCGACTCAAATTCTGAAACTCGGGCGTTTAATTTATTTATTTCGGACATCGCGCCTTCATCGAGCTGTAACAATAATGGTATATCGGAATCGGATTTTTACTTTCCAGGAGATAGCGAGATCTTCTTGAAGACTAATAATATCGCGGTCGGTAACGCCCCGTCTGCGGCAACCACTCCCGGTCCTCCCGCGACACAATTGGTTTTTTTGGGTAAAATCGGAGGCGTTGCAACTCCAGCCGCTCCTCCGGGCGGATTGACGCCAGCAGGTTCGGACGTGATTAGCTACGTGAACGCAAACGCGGGCGACGTTGAGGTGTCGGGGGCCGATACCGGGACATCTTTCGTGAATGCGGAAAGCAATGGCGATACCGCACATTCTTATACGGCTCGCGTGCACGCACAAAATTTTGCTGGGATGCTCTCGGATGTTGACGATAGCTGTTCGCCAAACACCTTTACCGTTCGCACTCAGCCGATCAATGGCATTTTGACCGAAAGTAAGTGTTTTATCGCAACCGCTGCTTATCACGATGGCCGTGCCGGTCCGGTGATGATGCTACGGCAGTTCCGCGATAAGGTTCTTTCAAAATTTGCTTGGGGCCAAGCGTTTATCGACAAGTATTACGAGGTTTCGCCCGCTCTCGCTCAGTGGGCGTGGGATAAGCCGATGATTCGCTCGCTTGCGCTGAAGCTTTTGACCCCGCTTGAATTTGCAGCGTGGGTAAGTTTGAAAGTCGCGGACGCGCAGACGGCGACTCCGCCGGTCTCTTCGGGTGAGTCGTACATCGACCGTCTAAAAAAAACTCTACCGGTCTCTAAAAGCGAACCCACCGGCAGCTATAGCGAGGAACAAAAAAAAGTTCTCGACCAGAAAAACCCCACTCCTCCCGCATCGAGCGACGGATATAGCGCCGGCGAGCAGCAAAAATTAAAAAACAGCCCCGAAGAAGCCGGTAAGAGTCCAGAAGATTACAAAAATTACTCCGAAAAAGAAAAGGCAAGCGTTCCGCCTTCCCGCTATCGCAACAGCCCGACGGAGTTGGTAAAGCAGGGTAAGGATCGCAAGCTCGGACGCGGCGATGTGCCGCCGATTAAAAATGCCATCAGCTTTCGTATGGGAGTCTCTCCGGGAATGAAGGTGAGCGTTGCCGGGGGACTAAATACCTTTGAGGATATTTACGGTGCAGGCTGGCAGCCCGAGATTCTGTTTCACTTTGAGCGCCAGCTTTTTCATTCGGAAGATTTCGGTAGCTTTGGGGTTTCGGGCGAGCTTGGCTTAAGCTACGCCGAAGGTTTTGGGCGTCTTACCTTTCCTTTTGCCGGAACAAAGATTTCTCAAACTAAATTCTCGTTCGTACAGGCTCCGCTGCTCGTAGGCGGTGACTATCGTTTCAATTTTTTCAGGATCTTGCGTCCTTACGCTGGCGCCGGTCTTGGAACGATGCTTTACACCGAAATTCGCAAAGATAAACAGAAGGACAAGCGCGGTTACTCGTTTATTTACGATGCACATGTCGGGATCTCGTTACTCATGGATTTTTTGGATGAAGGAACGGCTCGTGATAGTTATCTCTCGCAAGGTATCCAACACACTTACTTTTTTGCAGAATACTTTTACCTCAACACTTTCTCAGGCAGAGTGACCTTTAACCGCTCAGGTGTTTACAGCGGATTCCTCTTCGAATTATGAAGATTGCACTGCGGATTTCTTACCTCGGCACCAAATACAATGGTTGGCAGAGCCAGCCGAGCACGCCTGCTGCATCGTCGGGACCGTTGATTACGATTCAGGATACCGTCGAAACTGCCGTTTCGAGAATGTTCGATACGCCGACTCGCGTGGTGGCGAGCGGACGCACCGATGCCGGTGTACATTCCTACGGACAAGTTGCGCACTTTTGGTTGAACGCTCCGGATGCGGAGAATCGATTTCCGATGGACACCATTAAACGCGGTCTCAATTCGAATTTGCCGACGGATATCCGCGTGATGAAGGCTTGGGTGGTGCCCGATGATTTCCATGCGCAACATTCGGCCGAGAAAAAGCAGTACAGTTTTTTACTTCAGCAGGGCCCAACGCCGCTTCCGCAGTGGATGGAAACCTCGTGGTGGATTCACCGCCGGCTGAACATTGAAGCCATGCAAGAGGCCATTTCCCATCTCAGGGGTGAGCACGATTTTAAAGCGTTCATGGCCACTGGGTCAAAGGAGCTCAAATCTACGGTTCGGAACATCCTTGAAGCTGAGGTCACGCGGGAGCCGATTCCAGGCCTTTTTGGCGATGATTTGAACGACGAGGGGTTTTCTTTTGTGCGAATTCGGCTCATTGGAACGGGTTTTTTGAAGCAGATGGTGCGTGGGATTGTCGGGACGTTGGTCCCGATTGGCGAGGGATTGAGGCAAGTTATTGAAATGAAAGATATTTTAGACTCTCAGGATCGACGCAAAGTCGGGCCGACGGCCCCATCTCGGGGGCTGACTTTGGATCGCGTTTGGTATAAAACAGACCCTCATGGAAACTCAAATTAAGTTAGAAAATGTATCGGCTATTCAGAAAAAGTTCATCGTCACGATCCCGGCCGAAAAAGTTACAAAAACCGTAGAAAAGAAATACATCGAAGCTCAGCGCACGGCGAGTATCAAAGGCTTCCGTCCAGGTAAAGTACCTCTGAACATGGTGAAGCAATATTACGGTGAAGACGTCCGCAATCGCGCGCTCAACACGCTCATCAACGAAACATACTCGGAAGCGATCAAGAAGCATCCGATGCGAATCGTGGGCGATCCGCAGATCGAAGGTCTGGAGCACGATCACGGTGATGGCAAGACCCACACGCACCTGCACTTGAACGAAGGTGAAGCGATGACTTACGTTGCACTCGTCGAAGTGGTGCCTGAAATCGATCCGAAAGATTACAAAGGTCTTACCGTCGAGAAAATCTCTCCGGACGTGACTAAAGAAGACGTCGAAGCCGTGAAGAAAAATCTTCTCGAACGCAAAGCTGAAGTCACTCCGGTAGAGCGTGCGGCGAGGATGGGTGATTTCGTCGATTTCAAATTCGACGGTAAACTTAAAACCGGTAAAGAGTTCGTATCCGATGCAAACTTGAGCGGTGATCGCCAAGCTGAAATCGGTTCAGGTCAGCTCATTCCTGATTTCGAACTGAACTTGGTCGGAATGAAATCGGGCGATACCAAGACCTTCAAAATGAAGTATCCAAAAGATTTCAAGGACGAGAAACTCGCGGGTAAGGAAGCCGAGTACGAAGTCAGCATGCGCGAAGTGAAAGAAAAAAATATTCCGAGCTGGTCTGAGGAGTTAGCTAAAGAATTCGGATACAAAGACATCGCTGATTTCGAGACCAAAACTAAAGAAGGTTTGACTAAGCAGAAGGCGGACGATGCGGATACGCACCTTCGCAATAGCATGATCGAGAAATTGATCGAGAAGAACAATTTCGATGTGCCACAAGGGTTGGTATACAGCCAGATCCGCGCTCTTGCGGACGACTATACCCAAGAACTCAAACGTTACGGTTTTAACGATCAAATGGCCCAACAGGCTGTCGTGAGCCAGCTCGCCGATTTCAAGAAACGCGCGGAAACGCAAGTACGTGCGGGTATCTTGCTGGATTCGATCGCGAAGAAAGAAAAAATCGAACCGAAAGAAAGTGATATCGAAGTCGAAGTGGCTAAGATGGCTGGTTCTTACGGCGTCGAACCAAAAATGCTCAAAGATCGCTTCGAGCAGAACCCCCGCGATAAGCAGAACTTCGAGTACCGCGTACGCGAAGAGCTGACGATTCAGTTCATTCTGAATTCCGCGAAAATCAAAGAGAAGAAGTAATTACTTCGGGCTATTGCCGCCGAAATCGATGACCCAGATGTAGTTGCACGCAAATGCATCGGAGTCGATTTTTTGGAAACCTACACCCACATATTGAAGGTCGTTGTAGGTGATCACTTTGTTGTGGCTCTTGCTTTTTTTCCAGGCTTCAAGCGTCACGGTTGCGTCGTCCGTGCCACAATTTATGACCTCAGAGACGATCTCAAACTTTGCCCCCTCCGCAAGCACACGTTGTTCGATGTCGCCATCTTGGTCATCGTGAGAAAGAACCATCTGTTTTGCAAGATATTCGGCATGTTTTTGGGCGGCTCGCTGCAATGCAGAGTATGTTTTTAGTTTGTTTAGTCCAAGGCTGCTTCGGTACTCTGAGATCGCCGACTCGACCTTTTCCATCGGGGTGGGTTCGTACGAACTCACCTGACGATTAGCGTGGTGCGAAGACGCACATCCCGCAAACAGACAATAGACAACGATGAGGCGAGCAAGATGTTTTATTTGCATGTTTTATTTGGAACGACACCATCGACGCTCATCGATTTGCCGTCGATAACGCGAGTTGTATTTCCGATTTTGTATCCCGTTTTGTGTTTAGCAAGATATTCCGCTGCTGGAATCGCGAACGTGCCTTTGATGGCATATTTTTTGACGATGTCTGGAAGCGCCGAAATTTTCAAATTGAAATCAGTAAGTTCTTTTTGAAATTTAGCCTGCGCGTCGTTCATCGACGGATAAGCGGATGCATTGCCGGTGACATATCGTTTTTGGAAGTCCATCCAGGATTTGAAGATGTCGGACGTTAAAAACGGCGATTCAGAGTTGAGTTCCTTCGAAATGGATTGAACGGTTTCCCATTCGCCGAGAACGGTTTGATATTCCTTTTGATTTTGTTCGGCGTTCTTAAAAAAGCTCGCAGAGTCAGTCAGATAGGCGTCGGGTTCCACGACTTTTCCGACTTGTTTCGCTTGAGCCGCGAAATCATTACTGTAGTCGCTTCCCATCGGATAGTACGTGAACGATCCGTCTTTTGCGCCTTTGATGAAATCAAATACTTTTTTGCGCTCTTCAATCGACTTGGAGGCGTTTTCATTGTCGCTATCGATGCTGATGCGGCCGTCCGAATAAAATTTTGTATTAGTGGCGACGCCGGGATTCGCTTTCTGAATTGCTTCCATGACCACTGTCGCATATTCGTTTTTAATCACTTTTCTGCCGACCAAATCCAAGTTCTTTTGACCCTTTAGCCAGTCGATCGCCGCCTTCTTGTTAGCATCTGTTGCGAGAGTAAGTCTGCCTTTGTTGAACAAGTCATCAGGACCGATTGATGATTTTACGGTCGCGGTTCCGAAGAATGAAAGCGAAAATGATTTGTCTTTCGGGTAATTGTTGATCGAGGTAATGAGTTCGTTGATGGTTTCCTTTAGAGGCACAACCACACCGTTTTTCTTTTGAAAGGAACCCGTGCGATCGATCATAAAAACATAGTTGTCGTCGTTCGATTTCGAAGAAGGTACTTCGAAAAGAGGGCGCTGTTTAAGTTTCGTTTCCAACTCCAGTTTTTTTTTCGCGATATGCTTAGTAAGATCATCGAGGACGACGTTCTCCGGTTTTTTAATTTTCTCCAAAATAGAAGCTTTATACGCTTTGGTGTCGAGCTTAGCGACGTAATTTTTTTCTTCGACGTATTTTCCCGGCTTGAAATCTGTTGTTTTATCGAAACCGAATGCGACTTGCAAACGATTAACCGCTTCGCTCGGTTGATTCACCATGCAGCCGTATCCCGTATCCCTGGTTTTTGTTCCCGCTTCCGAGCCGATTCCGAATTTCAATTTTCGGCGAGTCACTTCTTTTTCGGCGTCGCCGGTTCCTTTATCGATGCAGGCGTAAACGGGCGTGAAGTACACGATCATGGCGTGGCCTTCGGAGTCCTTGCTAAAGTAAGAGTGAAGAGATTCGTTCTGGAAGTTTTTCTGAAAGTCGGCGATGGCTTCGGTCTTCAAATTCGCGTCGGTAAGCTCGCTAAGGCAAATATTATCGAAGACGATCACGTCGCGGCGTATGTCGGCAAATTCTGCTTTCGTCTCTTCGCTGTGACGGTCGGAGTAGTTGCTGCCGCAGTTTTTTTTGACGAATTCAGGATTACTTAAGTTCGCTTGGATTTTTGCGGCCCAAGCATCTTTGAAGTTTGCGTCCGCAGGAGCTACCCAGTCCGACGGTTTATTAAAGCTTGCGAGTTGTTTTGAAATCTCATCTTTGTTTTGTGCTTGGGCGGGTGCCGTGAGAAGGCACGACACAAGGCCCAGCTTAAAAAATAGATACGGTTTCATGTATTTATCCCCCAAATAGCAGTATCTCAATCTTGATGGTTTAAGTCTACTATTGTTTTAACTGTTTGTAACTAAAGGATAAATTAACAAATAATGTTTAATTTGGGCGTGTAAACGCGTTATATTACATTATCTATAATATAAAGTGGCGTTGGCTTATTGCTGAACGGCTTTGTAGACACCGTTCTCTTGAATGATGGTGTAGTTACCGAAATGGCTGCCGCCGGTGGGTTGGTCCGGACCTTTGGTTGAAGCAGGTTCTGCCGTAGGTGCAGGCTTTGGTTCCTCTCTGCACTCAGCCCTATCTTCTGCTTTAGCGCAACAGCCGCCGATCTCAGAAGATCCACAAGGATCCGTGCAACACGTCGGCAATGCAAAGCTAGTTTGAACGGTGAAGAGAACAGCGAGACCAAAAAAAATCGGGTACAGCGAAGGTTTTTTCATGACCCGCACTATACCCGATAATTGATGTCGTGTAAAGTTCTTGCATTTCTTAAACGAATTCGATTAAATGAGGCTCATCAAAGCCTCGATCTCATCCGCGAGTTTCTTCACTTGCTTGTGAAGCTCTTCGAGACGCTCTTTACCTTCGCCAAGTTTCCAAACGTAACCCGGGATTTTTACTTTCTTCTCGTTCGCTTCGAAAGTGAAAGGTTTTGCGTCGCTCTTTGCATTGCGATCTTTTACTTTCAGAACTTTGCCTTTCGCTGCGGTGACGATCACTCCATCTTCTTCGTTCTTCGAAGATTCGGCAATCATCGACGGATGTTGCTCGACCGGAGAAGTAAGAAGCGTGCGGAGGAGCGAGCGACTTTTTACGCCTTTGTTTAAGAGATCGAGTTTGGTTTCTTCCGGCAAGCGAGTGAAGCCGATGCATTCGGTGATGCGTGATTTCGGTTTGCCGAAAGCTTTCGCGATGCTCTCGTGACTGGAGTATGCGCCGGCGTTGATAAGAGACACGTAACCTTCGCCTTCTTCGATCGGGTGGAGGTCCACGCGGTCCAGGTTTTCGCGAAGTGCGATCTCGTGGGTTGCCTTATCGGTAGAGTTCAACACACGAGCCGGAATGCGCTCGATGCCCGCGAGTTTCGATGCGCGCAAGCGGCGCTCGCCGGCGATCACCTTGTAACGATCACCGTCTTGGACGACGAGAATCGGTTGAAGTACGCCGTGTTCTTTGATCGAGTGAGAGAGTGCCGCGATTTCCTCGTCGTCGAAGTGAGTGCGTACTTGCAACTCAGATGCGTCTACCTTGTCGACCGGAACGAAGTTCACGAGGAAAGTAGTGAGACCTTTCAATCCGCTATGAGAACTGTCCGCGTTTACTCTTGCTGTCGAGTAAAGTTGTTTGAGGTATCCGCTGCCCTGACGAGTTTTGATTTTTTCGTTTTTATTTTCCATAAGTCATCCTTGCCTTTCGTTACCGTAACAATTCGTGAGTGAGTTCCGCGATGTCTTGAGCGGCCGTGCCCTTGGTGTTGACATCCCAAACTGTTGTTCTGCGTTTTGTTGCTTCGTTCATGTCAGCGCTGCGGTTGACGACCGCCTTCGCGCACACGTCTTCGAACTGCGAACGTAACTCGCCTAAAACTTCTTGGCTGATCACTTCGCGGTTGTCGTACATGTTCGGTATGATTTTCACATCGAGATCACGACCGAATTCTTTTTTCATTTGATCGATCGTCGCCATCACGAGCGACATTCCGTGGAACGAGAGCGGGTTAGTCGCGCAAATTACGTTTACGCGATCCGAAGCAACGAGCATTGACCCGTTTAGGATGGATGCGGCTGGGTTGGTGTCCGCGATGATGAGATCGTATTGATCTGCAATTTTTGCAATCGCTTCAGAGAGGCGATACTCGCGGCGAGTTTTGTTGTTGAGTGGGATCTCGATATTACAGAGACCCAAGTTTGCAGGAATCAGGTCGAGTCCTGGGGCGACGTTCATCACCGCATCGGCGAGTGGAAGGTCGTTGATGAGCACATCGTAGATCGTTGGGCGCTCGTGAGCATCCAAGACATCCAAATTGACCGTTAAGTGCCCTTGACCGTCGAGGTCGATCGCTAAAACTTTGTATCCGAACAAAGACGCCATCATGACAAATTGCGCCGTAAGAGTGGATTTGCCCGTTCCGCCCTTCACATTGTAGAACATCTGAGTTTTTTTGTTTGGATGCACTGCGAAAATATCGGTCGCCGCTGCGACCGCGTCAGTGGCAATTATCGCGGAACCTGCAACTTCGGCTCCGGAACCCATCTCAGATGCGTTTTTAGACTCGTGAGCGGCAGTATCGAACTCGCGTATCATGCGGAAGAAGTTTTGTATCTCTTCCATCGAGATGACCTTGCGATCGACGTTACCGATCTTTTTACGGTGAGTTTTAATGTATCCCTGACCCTCGAGTGCGGGCACAAGGCTCTTATCCATCTTAGCCAGAAGAGCGAACTCGTTAGGGGTAAAAACCATATCTTTGAACATGATGTCCTCCTTGAACTGATGTCAAAACCTAAGCTGTCAAAAATATTCTATTACCAACGCCAAAAACACGCCAAGAGTTTTAATCTAAATTTAATATAAAATTTTGCGCGGTCGCCGTGGCGACCGGGAATTGCGCGATGCGCACATGGAGTCTCTGATCGGTCGCCACGGCGACCGCACGAAACATCATGAGCTCGCGCTCTGATATCGGCGCAACCCGCGCACCCACAAGAACCAGCAGAGGCATCCGTAACCACCAAGTACCGCCGCGACCGAGAGATAGTCGTTCATGCTCAGTCGTCCAAGAAGCGCGACCGCCGGGATCGCGCCCATAAATGCGAACGGAAGAATGGTCTTAAGCAGGTACTGAATGATTTTTGGATAAAGTCCGAGCGGCTTATTGGCCAAGGCATAGAACTGATAGTAGAGAACACTGATTGTGATCCCGCGCTCGAGCCAAAAACTCCAAACGCAAAAGAAAAATCGAAGTAGATACTGCGTGATCAAACCCACGAAGATCCAAAACGCAACGCCGAGCCAGTAGATTCCGCCTTCAAATCCGGCTGCGGGACCGTAGTGATGGATGATCCAGAAACCCAAAATCAGATTTACGAGCTGGGTAAAGTTCAGATCCTTGAAAGTCGCGAGGAAGACGGCGTTGATCGGCTTGGTTAATAGAGTATCGAGTTCGCCCTGATTGATTAGATTCGGAAATGCCCAAAACGCGCGTTGAAAGAAAGTCGTGAAGAGGGCGTCGCTCGAGATAAATATCCCCAAGAAAAAGTAGGTTTGCTCTTTGGTCCATCCGTTGATCACGGTGATGTTGGAGTAGATGATTTCAAAGAAAGCGAGCTCGACCGCAACCCACACCATATCGGCAAGAGTCATTGCGATCGTGTTGGAACGGTAGATAAACTCTCGGACGAAGTTGTTTTTAACGACTGTGTACCAGGCATCGAAATATCGTCTGAGTCTCATGATCAACCCCCCAGCCCCTGGTAGCGTTTGATGGAGTAGCGCCACGAAGCTTCAAGCGTGATCCAAAACACGGTCAACCACGCGAAACCGATGAGCATGTTGTTGGCCCATATCTGGGTATCCCACTTACCGAGCGCGACCTGGGTTGGGCCATAGACGAACAAGTAAAACGGGGTCGATTTCCATACCCAGGCGTATTGTTCGGGCACGATCGAAAGCGGGATGAGCTCGCCCGAGAACAAAGAGACGAACATGTTTTTAACCATCAGGACCGCAAACGCATTTTCCCAATAGAAGGCGGAGGCCGAAAGGGTCGAACTAAAGAGGTAGGCGATCACGTTCCCAAGAAGCGCCATCATCATGCCCATGATGAAGTGATGAATGTGGTACTGAGTAAAGTAGATCGCGATGATCCCGAGCAAGAAGCATAACCCCGTTGTCGCGAGCTTCTCGCCGAAGCCGCGGAAGAAGGTAAAAGCGACGACCCCGACCGGGCGGACGAGATAGGTGCTCAAGTTTCCGGTCCGGATCATCTCGATCAAATCGAAGTCGTAGTTGCCCCCGCGAATCTGACTAAATAAGAGCGAGGTCCAGGTGTAGGCAAGAAGCTCCGGGTAGGTCATACCGGCAAATTCGGTCTTCCCGCTTGCGGTAAAGATCGAGTACCAAAGGATGAGTTGGATCGCGACTGGCACGAGCGCCGAACTCAAAAAGTTAATAATGAAGTCGCCGCGGTAAGCGAGGGCATCACGCATCCCGTTCCGGATGGCGGCGAACCTCCACTCCACCTGCCAGGCGAGCTTGGAGCTGCCGGCAGGGTTTGAAATTGCAGTGGTGCTCATTGCTGATAGATCCTCTGGATCACGCGTTCCAAAGACGGCTCTTGGATCCCGATGTCGGCCACCGAATATTTAGTCAGGAGTTTCTGGAAGTATTCGGCGACCCGAGAGCGGGTCACGTTCATGAGATAGGTGGTTGGATCCTCTTCGTCCTTAATGATGGCGGTAGCGACGATACCGACCACGCCGCTCAGCTCTTCGGTCGAGGGTTCGGTTCCGAGTTTTACTTTGAGCAAGCACTCGTCGGAGTTGGTCAGCGTGTGTGGGTCGCCGTCGAACAGGACGGAGCCTTCCTTGATGAGGAGGATGCGTTTACAAAGTTCGGAGATGTCGTCCATGTTGTGTGACGTGAGAATGATGGTCGCGCCTTCCTTCTGGTTGTGGCGTTTCAAGAACTCGCGAAGTTTTTGAGAAGCGAGGACGTCGAGACCGATCGTCGGTTCGTCCAGGAAGATTACTTTCGGAAGGTGTATGATCGCGCCGATAACTTCCATCTTCATCCGCTCGCCCAGCGATAGGCGACGGATCTGGGTGTTTAAAAGTTTGGTCACGTCGAGAAGAGTCGTGAGCTCATCGACGCGCTTTTTGTAAGTGTCTTTGTCGATCTGGTAGATGGCGCGCAAAAGATCGAAAGCTTCGATGGCGGGAAGATCCCACCAAAGCTGAGCCTTCTGACCCATGACAATCGAGATTGATTTACGGAAGGCGAGCTCGCGTTTGAAAGGGTCATAACCAAGCACCCGAGCCGAACCCGAAGATGCCGGAATGAGGCCGGACAAAATTTTAAGAAGAGTGGTCTTACCGGCGCCGTTAGCACCAATGAGACCGGTAAACTCGCCCTGAGGAATGGTGAAGTTAATTCCCTTCAATGCATCGTGGACGATGTAGTCCGGATTGAAAAGGAGCTTCATCGTCCCTTTCCAGCCTTCTTCTTTTTTTACGGATTTGAACGATCTCTTAACGTCGACAACTTCAATTGCTGCTTTGTTCATTAAAAATGGAGCGCTTTCCAACCATCTGCTCTGCAGGAATGGTTACAGGTAACATTGCGTTGTACTTTAGCTTCAAGACGACGGGTTTGTCGCTATCGATTCCCTCTTGGGTAAAGAGACCGTCACCAAACGCTTGATTAACCGGGAAGGCGGTGATGATACGAGGACGATTTTCTTGTCCAGGCGCGTGGAAATCGATCGAGTAAATGAGGAGAGCCGTGTCCGAACCCTTGGTGTGAGTGAGCGGCATTTCCACGATGTCGGTACGGATCTCGAGGTAGATCTTGTCGGTATCGACTTTTTCGATGAGGCGACGGACTTTGAGTTTTTTGAAATCGTATTTGGCAAGCTGATCCGAGAGGCCGATCTGCTTTTGATCCAAAATCTCTTCAAGTTCGATGCGTGACAATTTTGCATTGGGGTCGCGGAACGCGATCGTTCCGGCGAAGTAGGTCATGTTGCCGAGAAGTGTGCCGACCGGCGGGAGGCCGCCGAAGGTCGATTCTGGGAGATCGAAGCCGGCTTCGATCTCGCCCGCGGTATAGCGTGCACGCTTGTAACCATAAGGGGTGTAGACCGTGCTGAAGAGGTATCCGTAAGTGTGGTTCAAACCGGCGTGGCCGATTTCAAATTTGTCGTCGTAATCGACTTTTAGAATCGAGTTAAAGAACGCGAGCAAGTTTGGCGGAATCGTCTTCACGGTGAGATTGCTCTCATCCATGTTGCGCGAAAGTCCCCAGAGGTTCAGAAGCTGGCGGGACTTTGCATCCGATTCGAGTTCCGGAAGGAAGCCCGGAAGCTTGTCGTTCATGGTGTTGCGGATCACGTCGAAATCGGTGACGTCTTTTAGTGAGCGAGAAACTCCAGCCCACGGACAGTCCTGCGCGGTCTCATGTAATGGGTCGTTTGGACAAACTTGGTCAAAGACCTGCGCCCATGCCTGTGGTCCCAATGCTAATAAGACTAAAATAACCGAATAGCCTGACACGTTTTTCATGGTCTCTCCCACCTGAAATTTGGTACTCTTTAACAGATTTGACGCCCTATGAGAAGTCAGGAATCGATTCGATACTACGATACTCACGCTGCAGCCATTACCCTCCTGGAAGGGGAGGATCGGTCTTACCTCCAGCCCTTTTTAAACGAGCTTAGGAATGGGGCTCGAGTACTTGACCTCGGCTGTGGGACGGGGGGTGACCTCAAAATCTTTAAATCCCAGGGGTATCGGGCTAGCGGCCTGGACGCGTCAAAAGGGATGATTTTAGAGGCCCAAAAGCGAGGACTTGAGGTCGAAGAACGGAACATCCTGTTTTGGTCGCCTCGAGAGGGGACGTTAGATGGGGTCTGGATTAACCGCACCTTTCAACACTTTAAACCCAAGGAAGCTCAGCGAGTTGTTGCTTCAGCCTTCCGAGCGTTGGCTCACGACGGAGTATTAGGCGTGATTGTACCCGAAGGGACAGGAAGTTTTGAGGATCGTACGCACGATCTCGACGGCCCATCCCGTTTGATCCATCTCTATACCGAGAAGCAACTCAGTTCGATGATCGAGCAAACCGGCTTCCGAATTATCCGTATAGGCCGCCGTGAGGCGGATGGAATCAGTGAGCTTCTCGTGATTGGCAAGAGAGTCTAGTTAGGTCTGGCTTTTGCAGCTTTTACCGCTTTTTTGTTTACGCGTTGAACGGCCATCATATCGATGATTTCGAGAGCTTCGTAACGAAGGTCGTTCTCGAAAATGAAACGGTAGAAGTTTTCGATGTCCGGATGATGACGGAAATTTTTGAGTGAGCCCGCGCTCGTGTCCGCAGTCGCCGCAGCCATCGACAAAGCAACATTGTTTGAGCCGCCACCGTTACCGGCAGTGGTCATCTCCACGTCTTCGTCTTCTTCTTCGTTGGCTTGGCCTGCGGCCATTTGAACGGCTTTGACTTCAAGCTTTTGAGATTTTTTGTCGGCTTTGACCGAAAGCTTCACCTTTGGTTCGGCCTTCTTGGTGGTCTTAGCTGTTTTTGCGGTCGCGACAGCCTTAGCTGCTGGTTTCTTCATTTTTGGCATACTTACCTCTTACAGTGTTGATTCTGATTTGTCTAAAATTCCGTAACGATGAAGCTTATTGTAAAGCGTCTTGATCGTGATCCCGAGTGATTGCGCGGCGCGCGTTTTGTTACCCTCGTGATGATCGAGGCAGCGGAGAATGTGAATTCTCTCCAGCTCCTCAAGCGGCATCTCAACCGGTGGGGCACCGGTCATCTGGGTATCAAACTTGCTCTGGTTCTGGTTGCGAATGTTGGCAGGCAGGTCGCCGAGTTCAATTTTGCTACCGGCCGACATGATCCGCATGCGTTCGACCGCGTTTTGAAGTTCGCGGATGTTGCCCGGCCAAGAATAGGACTTCAATGCTTCGATCGCTTCGCGTGACAAAAGTTGGACGGTGCCCGGAGCAAAGTGTTCGATCAAAATCGCGAGATCTTCTTTGCGCTCACGAAGAGCGGGGGACTTCATTGAAATTGTGTTCAAACGGTAGAAGAGGTCTTCGCGGAAGCGACCCGCTTTGACTTCGGCGTCGAGGTCGCGGTTGGTTGCGCTGACGATCCGGACGCTCACGTTCATCGGCTCTTTGCCGCCGACTCTGAAAAATTCGCCTTCCTGGAGGAAGCGGAGGAGCTTGGCTTGAAGGGAGAGGGCCATCTCGCCGATCTCGTCCAAGAAGAGGGTACCGCCGTTTGCGATTTCGACGAGACCTTTTTTGGTCGCCGACGCGCCGGTGAAGGAACCTTTTTCGTGACCGAAGAGTTCGCTCTCAAGTAAGGTCTCGGTAAGAGCGCCGCAGTTGATCGCGACGAACGGCGCTTCTTTGCGTTCACTGAGTGCGTGAATCCTACGAGCAATCAATTCTTTGCCGGTGCCGCTCTCGCCCAAGATCAGGACTGAAGCAGTCGTCGGAGCCACGCGATCGATCATGAGGAGAATCTGTTTAAGCTTCTCGCTATCGCCAATAATTTGTGGGGCCGAGTTTTTGAAGTTTTTAGATTTGTTACGAAGGTTCGGGTTCAAAGTAAGGCCTGGTTGAGCTGGTCCGAGGATGCGGCCCATTTCGGTCGCCGCGAGCTCGACCATGAATTGCTCGCTCTGGTTCCAACGATCTTGAAGGTGGCGGGCGAAGAGGACGCCGACCAGTTGGTTTTCAAAAATGCACGGAACGATAAAAATTTGGTTCAGAGGTTCGACGATGCTCTGTTTGAGTTTTAGAGCTTGCTCGAGCGTCTTCGGGTCGAAGACCGGGAAGCCCTTGGAAGCAAAGTATTGATCTTGCGGAAGCTCGCCCGATAAGGTCGCGCGCGCGATCGCAAAACTGGCGAATGAAAGCTCGCGGTTCAAAAATTGAAGAGTCTCAATGAACTCTTCGCCTTTTTTTACCGAATACGGAATTTCTTCGTTAAGCTTTCTGATAAGTGTGAGTGCCGAGGTGCTTCCCATAGCTGCCGAGAGTCTACACGAAGTGTGTAAAAATTGCAATTAAAAACTGACCGAAAGTGTACGATTTATGGGAAAAAATCGTTGACTTCGTTCAATGTACTCCATTGAATTTGTGTGGTTTCAGACGCTTGTATCCAGAAGAAGTCTGCGTGTTTGCGGGGATTTTTGGTATTATTGAAGTAGGGGATAAGTTTGAAGAATTTTCGAGTTGCACTATTGGCGCTGTTGCTTTGGAGCTCGGTTTCGACCGCGGCATGCATCGCCCCATATAGTGCCTTTACCTCGGGTGGGGCGTCCATCTGTCGTGCGGACCTGCCGAGTGCCGAGTTTTACTATGGCGCGATCGGTTCGGGGATTCTCACCGATCGTTACCCGATTTGTGGTCCGGGCCGTCTGCCGATTCCTTCCGATGGCTCTTATCACTGGATGACCTTTGCTTCGAGTGGGGTACCTCGTTCCAGTCTGGTTTCGAACATGGACGGGCCGATTGAGTATCTCGAATCGACGACTCCGACTTATGGATATCGCGGCTTGGATCGTTGCACTTGTATCGGTCAGACCTATAGTGAGACGCCGGCCAACGGAACGCCGGGCGGAATCCAGCCTCCGCTCGCAAGTGGCGAACCGAGAATTTACCCCGATGTTTTCGACGTTATTAGTTCGCAGTCTTACCGTGCAGACGTGAAATACGGGATGGTCGCGATTGCGACCGACAACGCCAGCAACGGCCGTCTGGGCTCCATATATAGTGCGGGTGGCTCGGCGTGCGGCTGCCCGAACGTCAACGAAGTACCGGTTTGGATCGACCCAGCGGCAACAACGGGAGACCCGGTCGGTGTCCGCTGCGTTCCGACCGTCGCTGCCGGGCCGAATCGAGTGATAAAAAATTTCGACCCCATCGCGAATGCCGGTGAAGTGATGAATGCGAGCGGCGAAATCAATCAAGCGGGCACGACAAAAATCGTGAGTAAAATCACTTTGCCTCAATCGGTGTTGGACATGGCTTCGATCCAAACCTATCAGCGCAGAATTTGGTCTTGTGCGGCTCCGTACCGTTTGAATTTGACGAGCGGCCAGTGCGAATTCCACGAGGAGCAAAATGCGTGCGATGCGGGTAATGTCCCAAACGGGATTATGCCGTCTGAAGTTTCGCCTTACGTGACTGGCCACGATAAGGTTGAGGCGTTTAACAATGCCGTGAATAAAAAATTGAGCGCTTGCCTTAACGAATTTGGAAACGTGCAATCGAGTTTGAAATTCGATTGTATCGAGAACTTGCACGACACCTACGATAGCTTCAACGATCTGTGGTCATCCGCCGACGCGCTGATCGACGGCGGCCAACCCAACTCGATCGAACTCACCAATGCGTCGGGAACGATCTTGACCGGCTTTTATCAATTAGATGGTCGTAAATGCGATACCTACAGCGAGTTCGCCGGTGACATTCAGCCCGGGATTATCTCAAAATCGTCGAACGTATTGACGTTTACCCCCCGAGGCGCCGCGCTCCCGCATCCACCAAATGCATTACCTGGGTACAGTTTTTTGGTGCAAAAAACCCTCGAAAATGACCTCTCGGTTCCGGCCACGCCCGAAGAAAAAAAGCGCTGTCCGATATTAGTTCGCGCGGCGATGATCGCAGCCTGTCCGAATAACCCACCTTTACCGCTTGCCCAAAGAACATATGAGGTGAGAAACGGATCGGGCGTTGTCACTCAACGCCGTTGTTCGGCGGCGGAAAGCGTACAAGTTCATTTCAGGATCGAGCAAGTTTGGGAAATCGAGCAGCAGCAACCGCTAAAATCTTTCGACACATTCTCGGATAAGACCCAATCCGGAGTGGTCTCGATCTCGCAAGTAAACGCCGAAAAATACGGATTGCAATGTCCTCCAGGCACCACACGTCGAGGCGATGTATGCGCCTATTGACGTCGACATGAGCGTTTGAGCTTGGTTGTAAAATCCACTTTTACTCGAAAATAAATTAATTTTATTTATGAAATTTTCGATGAATTTAATTTAATTTTTCCTGCTCCCTCATGTATTCGAGTTGAATCAAATGCCCGAAAATGGGTGGACTGCTGGGTTAAAGCAGCGATATAATAGGATAGTAGAGGGAACTTCATGATTTCGGGGGTAAGCACCAAAATTATTCCGTTTTTGCGCGGGCTCAGTGCTTTGGGTTCCGTGTGTGGTGTGATTTTCGCTACGGGGTTATTTTTTGGTTCAAGCGCGTTTGCGGTACCACCGGTTTCTTACGGACCGGCCGATTTTGGCTGTCCTCAAATGGCGTCTCCGTGGGTGATATATAGCGGTCAACCGAATTTCTTCACGCCAGCAGACAACGATCCTTACCTCCCTGACCCTTCGAGCGGGATGGCGACATGCGTGTATGAAACTTGGCTGACTGTCATCGATTACGGAATTACTACCGCAGGACAATGTGCGACCGATGGCGTGCCCGTCAGTTGCGGCTCTTACACTGTACCGCGGATTTGGAGTCCACCTGACAACCCAGCTCTTTGTCTCGTAGCATTCAGAGGTTGGAGATGTAACGGGTTCGTTGCGAATTTCGACATTAGTCCGTACAGCCATGATTTCGGAAATGTCGTTTATCCGTTTATTGGTACTCCTCAAACCGTGACGATCACCAACAACACCCCGATCGCGGTATCGGGTTGCACCGTGAGTCTTACTTCTCCGAATGCGACCGATTTTACCCTTTCTGGCGCGGGATCATGCACGTCGCTCGCGGCGTCGGGAGGCAGTTGTAGCGTGACGGTGAATGCTGCACCGCAAAGTGCCGGCTCAAAAAGTACGAAAGTTCATATGGTTTGCACGGGCGGCTGGCCTTCGACGCTTACCGTGGATAGCGGGAACTACGTGACTTCGGTACCGGTTTCTACTCCGACTCCGTCATTATGTGGTCCAGGAAAATTCCATTGGGATACTCAACAATCTTGTGTTCCTCCAAGTCCAAGTCCAAGCGTGACGTTGGGTTGCCGTTGTCCAGGACCGGGTTCTGACAGCGGATGCTGGGAGGTTGCATGTGACTCCGCAACTCGCTGTTGTCCTTGTCCTCTCGTGGGGAGCACTGGTTGGTATCAATTAACTTCAGCGGGACAAGCGACTTGTACGGTTTCGACCACGCCGACGCCGACGCCGACGCCGACGCCGACCGCGACACCGACCGCGACGCCGACGCCGACGCCCTCTTCTTGTTCGATCGGCACCTTCCCTTGGTCGGGGTTGTGTGAAACCACTCCTTGGGGTCCTATGCATCCCGCCTGCTATAAACCGGTATGCATTCCAGGAAATATCGTGGATCAGTGTTGTGATTGTCCAATCGTGGGATCGGCCGATTGGAACGCGATGAGTCCGGCTCAACAAGCGGCTTGTCCGGCTGCGACACCGACCGCGACACCGACCGCATCGCCGGGGGGCTCGTCTCCGTTTCCAAGTGCGACTCCATGTCACTTGCTTGGAGATACGCACGCTACCGATTGTGACACCTGCGCTGCAAACTATGTTCGCGTGGCTCGTCCATTCCCGGCACCGCCGCCAGTGCGGCCGACTCCGTTCCGTGTGCAGTCGCTCGTTTGGGTGGGATTGCAGGGTCAGATTCAGTACGCCCAACAAAAGCGCGATTACCAATTTATTAAAATGCTGAAACCGGTGATGGATGCCGTTTGTCCTTCGGCCGATGCGGCGAATATAGCATGTCCGGCGGGCGAGACTTGCGAAAAAGATATTTTCAATTTCTGCGACAGCTCGCTTGGTGTTTGCTCGAATACGGTGACCTATGCGGACGGTGGTGCCTCGCCTCCGGGTGCCGTGGGTTGTACGGCGGTATCGACCAGTTGTTCGGTGACGATTGCTTGCGGAGTGTGGTCGAAGGCGGCAACTTCGTGGGCTACCGACACGACCAACTATAAGCGTAACTGCACGGTTACCGACACTTGCTTTACCGGCGATCCGCAAACCTGCGCACCTTTCAATCGTTTTGCGTATACAATGACCGGTACGAGCGCCAGCGATGGTACCCAGCTCACCAACATGTTGAACAACGCCGACATGATGTGTATCCCAGATTGCGAACGCTTTGACGGTACGGGCTTCACGGCAACCGCGTCGGGTCTCTCTTATGTATGGTCGGGATCGAACGCCGGAGCATGTGCCTGCGCTCAAGGTTATGTGTTCAACACCGCTACCAAACAATGCGTAAGCCCAACTTTGCTTACCGGTTGCGATGCAGGTAGCGCGAACGTGCCTCCGTCTCCGGTTTCGCCTGAAGTCACTGGTGGGGATTACGCGGCTCGCTTCACCAATACTCGAAATAAAAAAATGGCCTGCTGCTTGAACGGCCTCGAAAACAACGCCGCGATGGCGAAGTTTGACTGCGTGGATAACTCGACCGCCGCTTTGCCGGATTTTAATACTCTTTGGGCGAGTAAAGACGCGGCGTTTGGCGGTCAGTTGAACGCGATCGAACTCACCGGAGTAAACGGCAAGTTGATTACCGGTTGGTACTCGCTGGCGGGCAAACGCGCCGATCAGTTCAGCGAATTTACAACAGCCACGATCCAACCCGGAATCATCAATGCGAAAGCCGATCCGGGCCAGATCATGCATGTCAGCGGCACTCAGAAAGATGTCGGATCGGCAATCCCGATGCCTTCCGGTGCCGCATGGACGGCGTTGATTACCGCTCGCCAATCTGCAGCCCCGGTTCTCTCGACCAGTATCCCGACCACTATCGACGACAAATTGAAGTATCCGCTTTTGGTTCGGGCCGCTGCGGTTTACACCTGTCCGAAAAACGCTCCGGTGGGCGTGAAAACTCCGTTAAGACAAGTGACTTCAAGCGGTACCGTTATTTGCCCGGTAGCGACGAGTATTGCGATTCACTTGCGGGTTGAACAAATTTGGCAGGTGGCGGGAACGCCACCTTTTAAAACGATCGATACTGTCTTGGACCGAACCCAAATGAGTGGGATTTCGATCGATCAAATCATGGGTGATAAATATGGACCGGGGTGTGCCCCCGGAACGTTCCAACAGGGGGACGCATGCGCACATTAAATACGTTGTTAGTCATTGGTAGTTTAACCATGCCGGCATTGGCAGGAGCAAATCCGCCAACGTCAAGCTCGCCTCCGTCCGGGCCTCCGGGTGGAACGTTGAACTCGACTGTGTGTCCTACCAACTATCAGCCGCTTTCAGGAACACTAACTGCTGCGAGTTGTGAGCAAGATGGAGGATCTATCATTTCTTGTACTCCACCATACGGAAGTACCGGAAACATTAGTGTTTGCGTGCCGCCTCATGAGGAGAACAACGCTCCGGTCGCAACTTACACGGTTGCATTTCCGAATACGGGTTTACAGGGAGGTATCTCTGCACCAGCCAATATCAAGATTCAGTCGGCAGATTCAGATATTGCAAACGGTATCCAGCCGTCGTCAGTATCTCGCCGCATCGGCGGCACAACTGCGGATGCCCAATTTCACAATACGGTAAATAAGCGTCTAGCGGTTTGCTTAAACGGCATGGGCGCACAAGGTGATGCTGCGGGTACGAACTACACGACCGCTGCTGGGCAAAAATTCGATTGTATCGCAAATGATACGAATGCTTATTATTATCGCGATTTCAACGATCTTTGGGCGTCGACTGACGCCGCATCGGACGGAGGTCAGATGTTTGCGTTGGCGCTGAAGAATGCTCAAGGGAAACCACTTACTGGCTTCTACCGTTTGAACGGCAGCCGATGTGATCAGTACAGCGAGTTTGCCGCAAATACCTCAGGCACCGGAAGTACCGGAAGCACCGAAGGCACCATTCAGCCCGGTATTATTAACGCTGACGGAACGATTACCGATCAGGGGTCGCCAATTGTTACTCCGGGTAGCACATCAGGCGGTGTGGCCACAGCTCTGGCCGAGATGAGACATAGTCTTCCTGGTATAATCTTGCCAGGTTCTGCCGCTGAGAAAAAGGAATGCCCGGTCCTGATTCGTGCGGCGTTTATTGCTTCTTGCCCTGATAACCCGTTGACCGGTCCGAAGCCGACGGTTCAGGCCAATTCGGGCGGTAAAGAATACAAGCGTTGTACTTCGGCGTCGAAAATCAGAATCGCGATACGCGCGGAACAAATCTGGGAAATCGCCGGCCAAGCAAAGATGCCGGTATTCGACAGCCTCGTTCAGTCGAGTCAATCGACCAGCGTTTCGCTCAATCGGATCTTGGCGCAAAAGTACGGCGTGGATTGCCCGACCAACATGCACCGAAGCCCTATAACCGGCACATGTACGTACTAATCGGGTGAGACGTAAGCTCGCGGTATTTTATCTCGCTTCAATTTTGTTGATGACGTTTTTGTTTCGCTCAATCGAATGGACGCGGATCGAAAACGTCTTGTCCGCGAGTCCCGCTCAGTGTCCGTTGAAGCGATTCTTAGGCTTGAAGTGCGCTTTCTGTGGAATGACCCACTCCTGGATCGCGATATTTAAAGGCGAGTGGGCGCGCGCGTTTCAGGAAAATCTCCTGGGCCTTCCGTTTTTGGTGGGGACGATGATTCTGGCTCTCGTCGTAGCGATTCGGCCCGCGGCTTTTAAGTGGAGTCGCCCGGCGACGGTGTTATCGCTTGCGGTGCTGCTGAGCTACGCGATTGCGCGGAATATGGTCGACGCTTAAAAAAGTCCGTTACTCTCGATTGAAAAGAAAATCGAATCATCGCCGAACTCGCCTTTTTTCAAGCCGTTTTGGTATTCGACGTTAAACTTCACCGGAACGTATCCAAAGAAGCGCGAGTCGAGCGATACGCCGCCGCCCACTGACGGGAGAAAGCGTTCGCCACCGGCTACGCGTTGGATATAGTTTCCGTCCGCGAATACAAATCCGTGAGCCTGCTCGATGAATGCGGGAAGCGTGCCCGGTCCGCGGAAGATGCTCCAAAACGGGAAGTGGTATTCTAAACTCGCGATACCGACGTTCCTAGCCGAGAACGCGTTGTCGGTGACGTAACCGCGAATTCCGAGTTTACCGATCGTCGTTTGCGTTCCGCGATCGAACGGATTTGAACTGTCGCGGCCATCGGCAAGCGACACGAACCGATCGCCCGCGCCAAGAGCGGTTCTCGAGGATCCGATCCAGCGGATTCGTGGCTTGAGTACCGAGTGGTCGCCCACCGGAATATACTGCGTGTATGTCGCGAGATATTTCCATAAGCCGTAATCTTCGTCGTACTTGCGCCCTTCGGTGGCGATCGAAAACTGCTCGCCTCTCTCGGGCATAAAACCGAGCCGGCTCTGCTCCAAGCTTTGAAACGAGACGCCCAAGCCAAAGAACGGAACTCGGCTACGGTTGTAATCCGGTTCGGGAGAACCGACGCGGTCGCCGGTAGCGAGGTCGCGAATCGAGTTCCAATTCGCTCCGACATACAACGACGGGGTGAGCGAGCTAAACGTCCATCGCACGGGGAAGCTAAACTCGATGCTGGCTTCGTTCGAACGCTTGTAAAATGATCCGGCAGGATCGGACGCGATATCGGCGGTACTGCTCGACCCCGAAAGGTTAATGACCGGACGGAAACCATAGTAGGTGTAGCCGAGGTACGGATCGACCGTAGCGGTTTTGAAATGGTACGCGGCCAAAGCCGCGTACTGATGGTGACCGGTGGAATCGAAACCTAAGATCGAGCTTCCGATCTCGGCGCCCGCGTACGAGCTATAATCAAAAAATGCGATCGGAGCCCATTGCCGCGGCAACAAACTCGACCAAGGCGAGTATTCCGTTGCTTGAGACTCGGTCAGATTCAAAGATTTAGGCTCGGCAACCGCCTCAGCGAGTGGCTCGGGAGCGTTAGGCCTGATGTCGACTGCGGTGGCCGAGGCCGACGGTGGAATTGCGGGCAAGCGTTGGAGTTTGCCGATTTGATAGCCGACCGACGTGAGCGCGCTCGCCCAAAGAGCTCCATTTGGCGCGACAAATGGGAGTGCGAGGCCAGTCACGACGTTCGAAACTCGATTCACTGATTTTACGCCTTGAACATCGGCGAGTTCGTAAAGGTTGTCGACGCCGCCTCGATTTGAAACAAAAAGCACGGTGCCACGATTGACGGCGACCGATCGGTTCATCGAGTGATCGGTCCAAAGAGTGAGGACTTCGTTGGTCTTGACGTTAAGGACGCGAATGTCCGATTGCGCCTGGCCGAGCGACTGTTCCGAGAAGACAATTCGGTTGGCATTAAGATATTTCGGAGTACCGAGAATCGAGAAGTCTTTCGGCCGGTAGATCACTTTCAAGTTTCCGATCGCGAAATCGCCATTCCGTTTGCCGAGTGCGGCCGACCAAAGCGTGTGTGTCCCATGTTGAACTTTGATGAACGCGACGGTCGATCCGTCAGGCGAGATCGTCGGATCTTTTGCCCGCATCCCGTGACTTAAGCGAGTATTCGAGCCCGAAGCAAGATCGTAAGCAAAGAGGTCCGAAAAGCTTTGATAGGTGTTGAAGCGCTCGATCGAACTATAAATGAGTTTTTTAGAATCGTTGGTGAAAGCGAGACCGACACCTTCGTTTTTATCGTTAGCACGCACTTCTTTGCCGGTTGAGAGATCCTTTAAATAAAGACCCGTGCGGCGTACGGTCGATGACTTCGTGTACGCGAGCCATTTTCCGTCAGGCGAGATCGCGCCGCCGACCGCAGAGTAGTCTGCATCGGTAACGGGTTCGAAAACGCTCGTTGGTGATTTTTTAATCTGGTCAATCTGGGCGGTTAAACGCGTCTTCGATGCCTTCACGAAGTCGTCCCACACCTCATACCAATCTTTGCCGGTTACGTTTTCTTGGTTGCCGTTGATAAAAAACGGGATCCGGTGCGACGAGTGATACGAAAGCTCTCCCATATCGGACTCGGCTTTCGAACGATCCGGATAATTGTTGGCCATCTGCTGCCACATCTCGTAGCCGAAGAGATACGCGATTTCGCCGCCCGGAAACATCGGCGGATTGCCGTTGACGCGATCGAGAGTCATCCCGAAGTTTTCGGCGTTATCGAGTTTGTTGTCCTGGAGGAACGCTCGCAATACGGCGTCGTAGTAAGGGCTGCGACCGCGCCCCATATGACTCGTCCGGGTTTCATAATAAACCGCGAGCCCTTCGAGCATCCATGTCGGCCAAAGCCCGTTTGGCCGGATCACGTCGCCGAACAAAATCCGGAGCGCTTCCATCCAGTTCGATGTCGCGTCGATGTTAAGCATGTGCGTGTACTCGTGGAACACGAGGAGCTTGATCCAATCGTCGGAGTACGAAGTCGCGTACCACGCGTCGGGTGGGGTTGCGATCAAGACGATGCCCACGCGGAGTGGTGGCATCGTCAAGCCGTTGGCCGAATCGCTATTGTCGACGACCAGGATATTTGTTTTTCCGCGAGGTTCCCACTTCAGAATCGGTGACAGGACCTCGTGCGCATGCTCCAAATGGACGGCAGCCCGCTCCGAAAACGCGAAATAACCTTCTTGATAGATAAAATTAAAGTGCTCGGTCTCGAAGGTCTTGTACTTGGTGTAGGGCGAGAGCCCGATGAGGTCGATAAAATTTTGCGCATGCGCGGCCGGAACCGAAAACAAGAGAGACAAGAGTAGGGCGATCATTCCGAGATCCTTTTTACGGTGAAGTAGATGTTTTCCGGGAGAACGAGCTGCGTTCCCTCTTTGAGATGGGTGCGTTTTAAAATCGCAAGCCCCGCGCCGCAGGAGTAAGAAGTAAGTAAGCCCGCTTCTTGGCGGGTCTTTACATCGAGGAGCGGTTGAGGAAGGGGATTGGCGGGGGACTTCGCGTCGATCGTGGAGTCGACTTCAACAAGCACGAGTTTTCTCGCCGGAGATCCGAGCGAAATAATTTTTTCGATCACTTCTTGTCCGGGATAACAACCCTTGTTGTCGTGAATGGTCGCGCGAAGATTGACCTCGAGCGGATTCGTCGCTTCATCATGAAGGAATTCGTTCCCCAGTTTCGGGGTGAGGCCGGCGATACGGCTGGACTCGTCGGCAGCATCGGCTGCAGGCGCCGGCTGCGTGCGGATTTCGTATTTTTCGCCGAAGGTAAACTGATCGAGAATCTCGAGGAACGGGGGTTCGAACTCGATTTCGGATTCGTCTTTTGCTTTTTTTGTGATCGAAAACGAGCTGCGGATTTTACCTTGAGGATTCAAGATGAGTCCGAGGGTTTTGACTCCCGGTTCCAGTCTTGAAATGTCAAGCGTGCCGATACGGTTGAGGAGGTCGTGTCCGTCCGTCCCGACCAGCAAAATCCTTTGTTTCATCTTGGATTTAGAGTACATTATTTTGGATTTATGAAATACCCGAAAACACAGTTCGCCAAAGCGTTTCACGAGGGAGATCGAGTCTCCAGTCCATTTTTGATCAAGTACAGCGCGGTGATGACCGGTAAGACCGGCAAGCCCTACATGAACGTAGTTTTGACGGATAAAACGGGTGATGTCGAAGCACGGATTTTTGACAACGTTCCGAAATATCATTCTCAAGCAGTCAAGGACACCTACGTCCAGGTCGAGGGTAACGCGCAGACTTTCAACGGACGCATCCAAATCCTGATCAAGGATCTTACCGTCCTCCGCGAAGACGAAGTGGCCGCCGAGGAGTATGTCCCGGTAACGACGCTCAATCCCGAAAAGCTCTATGCCGAGCTTAAAGAAAAGATTCTGTCCATGAAGGACCCATACTACAAAGCGCTCATGGAAGCGATCTTCATCGAAGACGAAGAAATCGCCGCTAAGGTTAAAAAGGCACCTGCCGCAAAGAGCATGCATCACGCTTATCCGGTCGGACTTCTTGAACACGTGGTTTCGATTTTTAATATTCTCGAATTTTTGGCTAAACATTACGAGCCTTACATCAATCGCGACCTGCTCTTGCTCGGCGGTTTGATGCACGATCTCGGCAAAATCTGGGAGCTCCAGTACGAGAAGACCACGGATTACACCACCGAAGGCCGTTTGATCGGCCACTTGGTGATGGGCGTGGAACTCATCGAGAAAAAAGTGCGTGAGCTAGAGTCTAAACCTGGCCGCTTGCCGGGACCGTTCCCGACTGATCACCGCTTGCTTTCAAAACACATGGTACTCGCTCATCACGGTAAGCTTGAGTACGGTTCACCGAAGGAGCCAGCTTGTATTGAGGCGTTGATCGTTCATATGATCGATGATCTCGACTCCAAGGTGAATGCGATTCGCGTGTTTACGGAGCTGGACAATGCAACCGGTTCTTGGACTTTGCTCAACCGCCAGTTCGAACGCTTCTTCTATAAACCGGAATGGGCTCGGAAAACTCCGAATGGTCAGTAATCCGGTGATCGATCTCGAACTGCGTATTAAGCAAAATCTGAAATTGAAAGCGATCCACGATCGCGTCGAGATCATTCCTCCGATCGATCCCGGCCACGGCTTTGACCACACGCTCCGAGTTGCAAAGCTCTGCGGACGTTTGTACCTCGAAGAGTCTCGCGCACGCGGCCTCGCTAAACCTTCCGAACTCGAAGTCGACTCCGCTATTGTCGCGGGATTGCTTCACGACTGCGTACCGATCGCCAAGAATTCGGAGCTTCGCTCCCAGAGCGCGAATCTCAGCGCCCGCGAGGCTGAGAAGTGGCTCGTTGGCGGGGACTGGGGTCCGCTCGATCTCATTCATCGTATTTCAGATTCGATCCAGGATCATAGTTACTCTTCGGGTCGTGCTCCTCGCTCGCTCATGGGCGAAGTGCTTCAAGACGCCGATCGCTTGGAGGCATTGGGGGCCATCGGTTTATATCGCACGATCGCGACCGGCGTGACCATGGGTTGTAAACTATTTGATCCCGAAGATCCGTGGGCAGAGTGCCGTGCGCTCGACGATAAAAAATTTACGATCGATCACTTCTACAACAAGCTCTTCAAGCTTCCAGCGACTTTCCGCACGGGTGCAGCTCGTGCGGAAGCTCAGCGTCGCGCCGATTACCTGCATAAGTTCATCGACCAGCTCAAATCCGAACTGCATTGATTTACTAATTTAAGACCGAAAATGAGGTGCTTTTTGCGATTCCCGCGGGAGAGACTCCGGGTTTTCCATCGGGAGGAGCGCCAATCGGAGTGTTCTTAAAATACTTCAGCCAGTACTCGCGATACTGATTAAAGTGCATCGGCAGAGGTTGGACGGGCGCAGTAAGCGCCGGATTCAAGAGCTTGATGATAAGTTCCGAGCAATAAAACTTTTCGCCGCGGTCGTCGCGGTTACTCCACAAAAAATCAGGGTCGTAAGAGTGGCCTGCAAACTGCGTATTGAATCTTTGCACGAGCCAGGTGTTGAACGCGTTTGGCTTTCCGGCGATCGTCGATTTCAGGTGCGGGCGCAAGTACAGCGGCTCGGTGCCTTTACGGCGGTGAGCGAGGAAAGTTTCAAGCGGAATACGGCCGATTTGATTGAGTGCCTCAAGCACCCAAATATGACCGACTTGATCGCGAACGATCACTCCGCCATGCGAGTACGGAAGTCCTTCTTCGATCTCAATCAGCGAACACATAAAACAAGGTTGAGAAATGAGTACGACATCGCCGGGCTTGAGCGTGACTGCTTGAGCGAGCGGAGCAAGAAGCAGGAGTGCGGCGATCAAAAGCCATCTCATGCGTGCGATTATTTAGAGCCGCGACCGGCGTTGGTGGTCTCAACCGTTGCTTGATAAACCGGAGCGCCGTCGTAAGTTGTCGGCTTCATGTCCTCAGTGATGGTGGCAGTGCTGGTTGCGGGCATGCAGTGGCAACGGCGACCGAATTTAAGAGTGTACGTGTTCACCATATCCTCACCGCGTTCGATCCTATACTCGTCGAGGTCGGTGGTGTTTTGTTTTTGAAGAGTCTCAGTTACGTCCGATCTCAAGACCGCACGCACGACCATCTTCATTTCTTCAGTTGGCTCTTCGGCAAAAGTGGGAGAAGCGGTTGACGCGACCAAAGCAATTGTTAAAATTTTAAACAAGTTCATTCTCGATGAATATCGGGCGACGAGTTAGATTGCAACGTTGTTTTCGAGCAAAGTCAGGATCTCGGACAGGTAGATGAACGACATAGGCGGCTGAGTCGCAAAAAAGCGATCAATGTCGTTATAATCGATTTTTATGTTAAAAATGTATATTAAATAAATTTAACATACAAAATTCTTTTGCCAAACCGCGTAGTTTTGATGAAAAGATAGGTGATAACACCCAAGAATTCTGAAGTTGATCATTTCGCTTAAATATTGTAGAATTTCGCGCATGCCTTCTTTTGATATTAGCTCAGACGTCGACTGGCAAGAACTCGACAACGCCGTAAATCAAGCCACCAAAGAGATCACTACTCGTTTTGATTTCAAAAACATCAAAACTGAAATCACTTACGACAAAAAGGCGAAGACGTTGACCTTGGTATGCTCCGAAGAAGCGAAGCTCGATAACTTGCGCGACGTGATCGGAAGCAAGATGATCAAACGCGGGATCTCGACTTTGTCGCTTGATTATAAAACTCCGGAGCCGGCATTCGGCGGCAGTGTTCGGCAAGTGATCGCCGTGATGGCCGGCATCTCGAAAGAGAAGGGCAAAGAAGTGATTGCCGCGATCAAAGCTTCAAATTTGAAGGTACAAGGCCAGATTCAAGACGAGCAAGTACGTGTGACCGGCAAGAGCCGCGACGATTTACAAGAATGCATGGCGATGCTTAAGAGTAAGCAAGAGTCGCTCAAGCTTCCGATGCAATTCGGAAACTTCCGAGATTAGGCCGGGTTAAAGATTTATGGAACAGCAGAAGTCATCCGTTTACTTTGTCTCCCTCGGTTGCCCGAAAAACCTGGTCGATAGCCAGGTCATGCTCGGTAAACTCGAAGGAGCCAAATACGATATCGCGCAGGCGCCCGATGCAGCCGACGTGATCATCGTCAATACTTGTTCGTTCATTCAAGCGGCGAAAGAAGAGTCGATCGAAACCGTTCTTGAGATGGCGCAGTATAAAGAGACCGGCAAGTGCAAGGCACTCGTGATGTCCGGCTGTTTGCCTCAGCGTTATTCAAAAGAAATCGAAAAAGAAATGCCTGAAGTCGATCTTTTGATCGGTACCGGTCAGTATCACAAGATCACAGAGCTTCTCGAGTCTCACGGCAAAGCGCTTGAACTTGGCGCGCCACTTCCGCAACGTTCGTACATCGACTTTCCGGCGTTCATTCACACCGAGAACGATGCGCGTATGCACACCGGTCCTCAGTTCACCGGCTACTTGAAACTGAGCGAAGGTTGTAACCGCCGTTGCGCTTTTTGCATTATTCCAAAACTTCGCGGTAATGTTCGTTCCCGCACGATCTCGTCGCTCGTCGAAGAAGCCAAGCAGATGGCCGCTCGCGGCGTTCGCGAGTTGAACCTTGTCGCTCAGGATCTCACCGAGTACGGCATGGAATGGAAATACAAAGAAAACCTTGAAATGCTTCTCCCTCGGCTTTGCGCGATCGATGGCATCGAGTGGATCCGTTTGCACTACGTTTATCCGGATGAGTTCTCCGACGATCTCGTCGAGATCATGGCTCGTGAGCCAAAGATCGTTAAGTATCTCGATATGCCGATCCAGCACACCAACGATCGCGTACTGAAGGCGATGAATCGCCGCCTCACTAAGGCAAAACTTTTCGATCTCGTTCCAAAACTGCGTGCGTCGATTCCGGGCCTTGTGCTCCGCTCGTCGATTATCGTCGGTTTCCCGACGGAGACACAAGAGGAGTTCCAAGAGCTTTGTGACGACCTCGAAAGTCTCGACCTCGACCATGTCGGCGTGTTCTCTTACTCAAAAGAAGAAGGCACCAAGGCTGCCGAGATGGATGGCCAAGTGGCTCCGGCGACCCGCCGCCGCCGCAAACAAAAATTGATTCAGATCTTGCAAGATCAGCGCACCGGTAAGATGGAAACGCTCGTCGGCACGACGTCGGTCCTTATGGTCGAAGGCAATGCGCCGGAGTCCGATCTCCTCATTCAGGGCCGTCTTCCGACCCAAGCGCAAGAAATCGACGGTCGCGTGCTCATTAACGACCTCGGCGATAACGTCGGCGTTGAATTGACCGCTGGCGATCTCGTCGAAGTCGAGATCACCGAGCTTGCCGAACAAGATTTAGTGGCGAAACTCATCCGTGTGGTGAAACCGATGTCAGCGATACAGCCTGGCCTCGCGACTTCCATCCAAAACCCTTCGTCGATGGAATCTCGCGGTGGCGAGCGCGTTAACTGATTTCGCACCGTTGGAGAACGCCCTTCGCGAAGCGGGTTTTGCCGCTGTCGGAGTGGTGGATTTCGACCTTGCCGAACCCATTTTTAAAGGGCATGCCGACCGTTACGCCGACTGGATCTCCCGTGGATTTCACGGCGATATGGGATATTTGGAACGAGGCAGGGATCGCCGCCTGAATCCGCGCCTGGTGTTCCCCGAAGTGCAGTCGGTCATCACTGTCGCGCTCCCGTATGACGCCCGTCCGATCGAACAGGACGGAGTTAGGTACGCTCGTTATCTCAATGGCCCGGACTATCATGAGGATCTAAAACAAAGGATCCGGAGCGCTCTCACAAAGTTCCCGGAGCTCAATCACAAGATCTGCATCGACACGAGTGCGGTGCTCGAGCGCACCTGGGCCGCGATTACGGGCTTAGGTTGGATCGGTAAAAATACGATGCTGATCAATCCGCAATTTGGCAGCTTTTTTTTTATCGGGACCATTTTGACCGACGTAAAGTTCGGCCGTGGACCGCGGATGCTCAAAGACTATTGTGGTAATTGCGAACGTTGTATCGAGTCATGCCCGACTCAGGCATTTACGGGTCCGCATGATCTCGATTCCCGTCGATGCATCAGTTACCTCACTCTCGAAAAGCGTGGCGAGTGGCCCGTAGGCCACGGTGCCGATACCGGAGGTTATGTCGCGGGTTGCGACCGCTGCCAGGAGGTCTGCCCTTATAATACAAAACCAGTAAAGTATGCGGAGGAGGCTCGCGGAGTCTTCACGGTGCATACGACTCTACACACTCCGCTCAAAGCCTTGCTCGAAGAAACCAAAGAGCAGTACAAAGAGCGAGTCAAAAACAGCGCGCTCTCCAGAATCAAGTACGAAGATTTTCAACGGAACCTGAAAGCGGCGATTGAGCCGAAACAAAATTAGACGCGCGAATCCCGGCCTAAGCCGCCGTTCTAAGCTCGTAGAACACTACCGGATTTTCAATCACCGACACAAAGTGGATTTTAATTTTGCCTTTGATCGCATTCGGCGAGGAGATGAGCTCATACACGCCGCTATTGCGGTTGATTTCGACCACGGTGTTGCCTTTGTCGTCGATTTTTAAGTTACTTCCGCAGAGATTGTGCGGCACCGGTTTGTCGTTCATGGTGACTTGAAGCCTGGAGGTATCGCGAGCCTGCGGATGCAAAGTCGAAATCAACCGCAACTGCTTGCCATCAAAGTAGGTGTCGATGGTCGCTTTCGGATCGTCGGTGACGATGGTGTCCTCAAAACCGATCCAGCTCCCGCCTTTGACGACGTCTTTTAAAGTGGTTCGGTTCGAGTCGACCGGTCCTTGCGCTTCGAAAGTCGGCACGTTAGGGAGCGGAAGGCCCATGTCGTACATTCTCAGCGCGATCTGCAGGGTGCGCTCGCACTCCATAATGGCCTGCTGAAAATCGCCTCCAAGCGAGATACGATTGATGTCGTGCGCCCGGTTAAAAAACACCACGGTCGGAAGACCGTCGATTTTGTGGAGACGGTCGAGATGTGAGTTCTTGTCGATGAAGAGCGGAGTCGTATGGAAAATCGGAAAGTGCTTGAAGCGATCAAAAAACTTGGTGTTCTTTAAAAACGAATATTTGTAGTTAAACGCGATAATTGGCATCCAAGGTAAACGAGGGTAGCGCCCCTTCAGTTGTTGCATGAACTCATACGCGCGATCGGTGATGTAGTCGCCGGCATCGAGCAAAAACAGAAGCGAGATTTCGGACTGAAACAAATTTGAAAGCGGGAACAGTGACCCATCGGGTGAGAATCCGAAATGGGGCTCCGAATGCATCCACGAATCGCCGAACTCTTTGATGATCTTATCTTTGAGTTCTTCGGGACTAAGCGGTTTTTCCCTGCGACGTAGAGCCATGATAGTTCCTTTAAAAGTCGAGCCTAAACTCGAGTTTTGCGTTGCCGTCCGTAATCGTTGATTGCGGTAACTGCTGCGCTCCAAAAGTAAAATCCAGATTTGGCGCGATCTTGTGACGGATGCTAGTTGAAAACGATTGGTCTTTCAAATTGTAGTTAAATTCGGCTTGAGAATCGATCGACGAGATCGCACGGTTCATGCTGATTTCCGCGCCGTTGTCGCCACTGAATTTGAATTTTCCGTTTAGGAAAGGAGACTCCATGGTGAACTCTCCGGATCTCGCGCGCGCTTCGATCCGGCTCGTGAGCGTGAATTCCTGGCGCTTGATGAGTTTTACCGTGCTGCCGACCCAGAGGCCGACCGCACCTGCGATCATGCCGAGCGGAGTGCGCAGAGACGGATCTTCCTGCAGTGCTTGTTTACCCTTCTTAGTTACTTTTTGAAGTGCATTTTGCATTTCTTCGGTCTTCAGCATATCGACCATCTGGCCTGCGCGATCTTTGCCGGACTGAAGATTGTTCTGGTTATCGAGCGAGGAGTTCGTGCCCCATTCCTGCTCCCGCGTTTGTTGATCGAGGATGAGATTGGTGTCTTGCTGTTGCCCGCTCGGGTGTCTGAACACCGAGATGCCGTATCCGTCGGGTGGCGGAGTTCCGTCAGGCAAAAGCGGGTCTTGGCTTCCGCCAAAAGCGTAAGCGCTTCCCAGTAATATCACGGCGATAATTCTAAAGGAGACCCTAGTCCTCATCTCATTCTTTATCGGCGTTTGAGCGCCAATCCTACACGCGTCAGAACTCTGACGAGCGGAGATTTTATCCGCGTTTTTATGAGGTTTTAAGCCTGTTCACACAGTTTTTCGAGGAGGAGATCGGTCGCGCTGAAATTTTTGGCCAGGCGGCATTCTACAAGACGCGTCCGAGCCATGAGCCGGGCCTGATCGGCACCGTAGATCGACAGGATGTTTTTGGTTCCCGCTTTGCCGTCCTGTTCAGCATCTTCGAGATCATCGGCGATCTGAAACGCAAACCCGAACGCGCTTGCAAAATTGATCGCATCTTGGAAGAGAGCGTCGCTCTCGCCGATTCCCATCCAATAAAACGGAGTGATGATCGAAGCGCGGAACAACGCCGATGTTTTTTGATCTTGAATGGTGAGGAGCTCTTTGTCGGTCATTTTGTCGCCGAGTTTTTCGAACTCCGTGGACTGCCCGCCGATGAGGCCCGCGACACCGATCGATGAAGTAAAAAACTGAGCACCACGGATAAAATCTTGCGGTGCCAATTGTGACGACGCCTGGAGCATCGTTTGCATTCCAAGTTGAAACAACAAATCGCCGACGAGCAGAGCCTGAGCTTCACCGAATTTTTTATGAACCGTGGGCTGCTCGCGACGGAAATCATCGTCGTCCATGCACGGCAAATCGTCATGCACCAAAGAAAACGAGTGAATCAGCTCGACCGCGAATTGCAGGAGCCGCGATGGGCGAGAGGCTAACGATACCAGCTGAGAGGCTTCTTCGACCAGGCGAGGACGGATCCTTTTGCCCGGCGTTTCGAGGGCGTAGAGGGTCGCTTCTGTCAGGACGCCTCGTACCGGAACCAGGCTCTTAACGTGCGCAATCAGGGCGTTTTCGAAGGTTCGGGTCCATGGGTTCATCGCCGGATTCATGGGCTAACCTTAACGAGAATACGAGCTTACTTCAATGGGTTTCGTTGACTTTGGGCATCGCTTTCCCCGACTAGAAAAACATGGTATAAACGAGGGCGTGTCTGATTCAAAATTTATCCACAGAAAACAGGACCACCTGAGAGTTGCTCTCTTAGACGAGGTTCAAGCAAACGAGTCCCGCGTACTCGATCGGGTTGAATTGATTCATGAATCTCTCCCTGAGATCAATCTTGGCGAGGTCTCCATAGAGAGTTCGTTCTTCGAACGCACCGTCGCAACTCCATTTTATATTTCGGGAATGACCTCGGGTCACGACGATGCCTACGAGATCAATTTACGCCTGGCACGAATCGCATCCGAGCGGGGATGGCTCTTTGGTCTCGGATCTCAGCGCCGTGAGCTCGACGAGGCATTTAACGATAGCGGTATCGATAGCATCGTCTCGACTTATACGGATCTAAAACTGGTTTCAAACCTGGGTCTTTCGCAACTTATTGAGCTTTACCAATCTCCGGATCGTTCGGCCTCCGCTAAAAAAATCGAACGGATTACCCAGCGTTCACGCGCGAGTTTACTTGCGATCCACCTGAATCCTTTGCAGGAAGCGATTCAGCCGGAAGGCACGCCAAATTTCAAACACGGTGTTGAATCATTGGAATGGCTCATTGAGCACTCGGCGATCCCGGTCCTCGTTAAAGAAACGGGATCAGGAATGTCGTACTCGACGCTGATGAAATTGCGCGGTCTTAAACTTTTTGCAGTCGACGTGAGCGGCCTTGGGGGCACTCACTGGGGCCGGGTCGAAGGCCATCGCGCGGATAAAGAGACGCGTACTTTCCGCTACGGCGAAACTTTTAAAAACTGGGGCGTTTCAACAGTGGAATCCGTCATCGATGCGATGACCGTGTTCCGCGGGTCGGCCACCGAAGTTTGGGCCAGCGGAGGCGTGCGTACCGGTCTCGACGCTGCAAAATTGCTCGCGATGGGCTGTCAACGCGTGGGTTTCGCGCAGCCGGCGCTCAAGGCAGCGATGCAAGGCGAGTTGGAAGTCAATCAATGGATGCAGACCGTTGAGCAAGAGCTCAAGATCGCTATGTTTTGCAGCGGCAGCGCAACGCTAGGGGATTTGCACGAGGGGAAATTGAAATGAGCCGTTTCGTAAAGTTGCTGGAAAATTTCCACCGTCTTCCGTTTGAGGAGCGACAGGAAAGACTGGCGCAGTGGTGTGACCTGGATCCGCAAGAACTGCAGATCCTGCGCGGAGTGAATGCGCTACCGATCGAGAGTGCCGAGCACTTTATCGAAAACGTGATCGGAGTGTTCCCGCTGCCGCTCGGCGTGGCGACTTACTTTGAAATCGACGGTCGTGACGTGATCATCCCGATGGCGGTCGAAGAGACATCGATCGTCGCGGCGGTGAGCTCCACTGCAAAATGGATTCGCAAGCTCGGCGGCAAGATCACCACCGAATCGCGTGGCCGTTTGATCATCGGTCAAATTCAAATTCCGCGCGTCGAACGTCCGGATGCGACTGTTAAAATTTTAAATCAGCACAAACTCGAACTCGTGGTTGAAGCCAACCAGGTGATACCGGGGCTCATCGCCCGCGGCGGCGGTGTCCGTGATCTAGAGTTCCGCTTGCTCCCGCGCGAGGACGCGACAGGGCGGATGCTCGTGATCCACGTGATGTGTGATCCTTGCGATGCGATGGGCGCGAACCTCATCAATCAAGTGTGCGAAGCATTGAAGCCACTGGTTGAAGAACTGACCGACGAAAAAGTCGGGCTTTGTATTTTATCGAACTTGGTCGACGGCCGTCTCGCGTATGCACGCGTTGAACTCCCGATCGACGAAGAGACCGGTCGCGGAATCGAAGAGGCCACTCAGTTTGCGAAAACTGATCCTTACCGCGCGACTACGCACAACAAAGGCGTGCTTAATGGTATCGATCCGATTTTGATCGCAACCGGCAACGACTGGCGCGCGGTTGAAGCGGGCATTCACGCATATACTTCTCGCACGGGTAAATACCAGCCCGTCACTGACTGGAAATACGGGAATGGTAAGCTCGTTGGCGAATTTCTCGCTCCTTTGGCGGTGGGTACGGTCGGTGGCGTCACTATGCTCCATCCGACGGCACGATTGTCGCTTAAGATTATGGGTATCACCAAGGCCGAGGAACTCGCGCGCATTTGTGCAGCGATGGGCCTCGTGCAAAATTTGGGTGCGCTTAAAGCGCTTGCAACGGTCGGAATCGTGAAGGGCCACATGAAGTTGCACGCGTCTAACCTGGCGCTTGCGGCTGGAGCGACCGACGACGAGCTCCCGCGTTTGAAGGCGGAACTGACCGAAGCTCTCGCGCGGGAGAAGCGAATCAATTTGTCGCGCGCTAAAGAAATTTTAGAGCAGCTGCGGACTCATTAAATTCAAGCCTTCATCGAATTTTGAATGGCGTTACTGATCAGGAGCATCGCTACGAATTTGGCGTAAGAAATCGTGTTGTGAAGCAAATCTTGAGAGATCATAACTTCGACAAGCTCACCAAATTCGAAAACTCTCCGCCACTGCTCACGAGCGTTCCATACTGACCTGATTCGATCATTTTACCTTCGCGCAAGACGATGATTTGATCCGCGTTTTGAATTGTAGAGAGACGATGCGCGATAACCAAAGTCGTACGATTGCGCATCAACTGCTCCAGAGTCTGCTGAACGATTTTTTCGGATTCGTTATCCAAGTTTGAAGTTGCCTCGTCCAAGATTAAAAACTGAGCGTTTTTCAAAAATGCGCGAGCGATGGAGATCCGCTGACGTTCGCCACCGGAGAGCTTCATCCCGCGATCACCGACGATGGTTTCAAAACCTTTGGGTAGGCGCATGATAAAATCGTAAGCAAACGCTTTGCGAGCGGCTTCCACGACTTCTTCGGCGGTTGCATCCGGATTGCCCATCTTTAAGTTGTTCATGATGGTGTCGTGAAACAAGAATACATCTTGGCTCACGACCGCGACGTGCGAGCGCCAGTCGAAGACCTTCAGGCGACGAACGTCGATACCGTTGATATTGATGGCGCCGGTTTGAACGTCGTACAACCGAGTGAGCAACTGCACGATCGAGCTTTTGCCCGAGCCGCTCTGGCCGACGAGTGCGACCGTCTTGCCTGACGGAATCTCGAATGTAAGGTCCTGAATCACTTTGTGATCAGGCGTATCTGGATAAGCAAAGGTCACGCGGTCAAAGGCGATTGAGTCGATTTTTGCCGGGGTTGGAATCGCCTCTGGCGATTCCTTAATTTTATTTTCCCAACCGAGGAACTCGTTGATCCGGTCCATCGCCGCCGCTGCCGAATACATCTTGGTATTGATGTCGCTCAATTGCCGGATCGGGTTGATCATCACGCCAAACGCGGTAAAAAACGCGATCAAATCCCCCGACGTCATCTCTCCGCGTAAAACCGAGAGTCCGCCGTAGTACAAGATCAAAGCGACGGCAAACGAAGTCACGAGCTCGACCATCGGCGAGGTGAGTTCTTCCATCTTCGAGATTTTTAAGAGCAATACGGTGATTCCCGAAAGCTGTGTCTTAAATTTCTCGCTCATGTAGTTCTGGAGGTTAAAGAGTTGCACGATCCGGAATCCCGCAATGGACTCCTGAACAGTGGAGTAAGATTCGGCGTTTTGCTGTTGGTAGTCCGAGATCTTGATCTTAACCATCTTGCCCATTCGCAAAAAAACGTAAGCCAATGCCGGCACAATCGTAAAAGTCAGGAGGGTCAGCTTCCAGTTTACATAAAGAGTGTATCCGAGCAGGCCGATAAAAGTGATCGGCTCACGCAATAAAATATTCAAAGACGCGATCCCGTTATCCAAATGATGGGGATCGGCGGTAATACGCGAGAGCAGCTCCCCGGCCTTGCGCTCGGTAAAGTGGTCGGCAGAGAGGTTGATGAGCTTGTCGAAAATCTTTTCACGGATTTTTTGGTTTACGTTCACCACCACGATTCGGACCGAGTAATAATGAAGGAACCGAACGACCAAGTTCAAGACGTACAAAGTTACGGTCGCGATGGGGATCCAAATGAGTTTATCTTGACGTTTGTTGACCAGAATATCGTCGACGAGGAACTTCACGATCGGGATCGGACCAACCCGAAGCGCCGAGAGTGGAATTGCCATAACAAGACTAAAAATTAGCCAGCCGCGGTAGGGCCGGACGTATGCTGCGAGGCTACGCAATGTGCGCATAAAACCACCTTATGATAGACTAGAGGGGATGGCAAAGGCCGTTTTCCTTGATCGCGACGAAACCTTGAACCCGGATCCGGGTTATATCGACGATCCGGCAAAATTTGAGGTTTATCCTTGGGTTCCGGATGCGCTCAAGCGCCTCCGCTTCGCGGGCTTTAAGCTTGTGCTCATCACGAATCAATCCGGAATCGGCCGCGGTCTCATTCAACCCGAGGCACTCGAAGCAATCCATCGTAAGCTCAACAAGATTCTTCAAGATCATGGCGTCGCGGCCTTCGATCTTATCGAGAGCTGCACCCATCGTCCCGAAGAAAACTGCGATTGCCGTAAACCGAAGCCAAAACTAATTCTCGATGCGGCTCACAAGTTGCAGCTTGAACTCTCGCAATGTTATTTAATCGGCGATCGCGATAGCGACCTGGAGGCCGGCAACAATGCGGGCCTACGCAAAAGTTTCAAGATCGCATCCGGGAGTCAGAAGGATTTGCTTAAAGCGGTGGAAGAGATTTTAAAAATCTCGTCGAGCTAAGTTCTTTATCCATGCCCGCTACAAAAAACGCCAAATGCTGTTCGAGGTACTCGAGAAACACACGATGTTCTACGCTTGAACCCACCCACTCGATCTTGCGAATCGGGCTCGACATCGCGAGCAATGCATCGGCGATCGCAGGACGCGATATCGTAAACCGAGTCGCCTCGCCACCCTCGGCTTTGCAACTCATGCAAATCCAAGCCCCCTTCGAGACGATCGGACGGACAAACTCGCCGTCGATTTCGGTCAGCATCTTCGAGCAAGAAGCGCAACGAGTGAGTGCGGGCTGCACGCCCAACCACTGAGCGAGCTTCAAGATAAATGCGTTCAAGATCATGATCGCGCGAGAGTCTTCGTTTTCGTCCATCGCGGTTAGCGCATTCGAATAGAGCTTGAACATTTCGACGGCCGCGCGTGACGGCGGAAGAGTCCGAAGCAGCAATTCATTCATGCAGGAGCCGGCCGATAATTTTTCCAAACTTTTAGCGACGCCGCGGATGGAGTGTTTGGGTTGAGCGGACAGTAATTGGATGAGGGCTTCGTCCGTCGCGTCCGCCAGCCGAATACTCTTCGGATCCATTTCGAACTCGGAGGCGAGAAAGAAATCGAGGCTGCCGCCAAAGCGTCGGGATTGAACGCCGTTGCGGGCGATCGCGGAGATCTTTCCTTTTTTCTCGGTAAAGAGAGAGATGATCAGGTCGCGTTCCTGATAGGCGGTAGACTTTAAAACGAACCCGATATCTCGATCCACGCGCCTATTTTACTCGATCCACGCGCAAAATAAAAGCCCAGAGGACGCGGCATCATCACCGTCCTCTGGGCTTAAGTCAATGCCACCTTCCTCTACTGAGTTGGGAGGGCCTCGAAAGAGACTTGAAGTCGCTTATCCGCAACCAATGGCAAAACTTCAGGATTCACGAGGTCTTTCTTCAGGGCGTTCCGGTCCACGCCGATCGAGAGTTCCACACTGCAGGACTTCGAGGTCGCAAGCGGGTTGATGCCGAATGGCTTCAGCATCATCGTCTGAGTGGTACCTTGGGTCACGATCGCGCTTGCGCCGAAATCGTCATTGATCAGGATGTAACCGGTGCGGGAGTTCTTGGCTTGCACGAGTTTCAGGTGGCCTTTGATCGTTGCCGACGCGGCACCTGTTCCGAAGGTATTAATCGCAAACTCGATCCGGTTCGTGTAGAGCTTGGCGTTGACGATCTCCGAGTTCAAAAACAGGTTCAGGTTCGCGATCGAAGTTGCGCGCACGCTGTAAGTGTAGTTGATCACTTTCTCGGTCTCGCTCACCATTTGCTCGGTGCGGTTTTTTGCGATCACGTTGAAGAGGTAAGCGCCGCGCGGATTCGAGCCGGTTAAGGTCACGTTGCCGTTTGGAGCCATCGTCGCGATAATGCCGTCCGTGATTGCGCCGGTTTCAGCAAAATTGAGGAGGTTAATCGAGACGTTCGCAGTCGTGCGAAGAGTGAGGCGTTGCCCGTCGGGTACCTGAATCGTGCGGGTGCAAGCGTAAGGAACGCGAACGACGTTCGGTATTTGCTGACAAACGCTGCGAGGAACGTCTTGGCAGAACTGGCGAGGCACGTTCGAGCATTCACGGCGGGTCTCGTTATGACAAACGCTATCGTATTGAGTCGAGCAGCTGCGTTCGGTATGACACTCACGGCGAGGAACCGTCGTGCAACCGCGTGGGTTACAAACTTGCTCGTTACGTGTGGTGCAAACTTGGCGATCGCCGCAAACTTGGCGAGGGATGCGTTGGCAAACCGGGTAGTTCACATTGCGGCATTCTTGCTGATAGCGGGTTTCACAAACGCGGCTGTACTCAGTGTGGCACTCGTTGCGGTAGCCTTGGATCTCATCTCGGTAACAGGTGTCCGGCACTTGTTCGGTGTGATAAGTCGTTTCGTACTGGGATTGCTGAAGCGCAACCTGTGCAGTGGCTTGGCCAAAGTTTAGAGTGGCTTGGGTTTGATCGGCGGTTTGGGTAAACGCCGTCGGCGCGGTCATTAAAATTGCGAAAATTGCTGCGGCTAGTAATCTCATACGGTCCTCCATGAGTCGTCCTTGTTTACTGATTTTGCAGCAAAAGACGTACCACTCACTATCGTTAACACGCTAAACGATCACACATACTTAATGCGACGCGTATTATTTAGAACTGCCGCTGGAGTCACTCCGGCACCCATTGCTGGTGACATCTTCAATCAAGGTAAAGTAAATCCCGGGTTGGCACCTCCGTACTCGCTCGCTAAGGTCGCGACCCGGGCCATGCAAAAATTGAAGTTAGCTTTGGTAATTCTCGCCGGGTTCATGCACCCCGCACAATCGTCCTACTCGGAAGTAGGGCCTACTTCTTCTTTTGGAATCAAATACCAGATCGAGCAAGACTTCTCGCTCCACAGTTTCATGACGCATCAAAGCGCCGCACAGATTGTGTTCCAAGCCGTAAATCAAGCCAACGCGCGTCGCCCGGCCAGGCAAGCGAGAATGACCGACGCCGAAATCGAAAAACTTTCTAAGGATATCGTCGGTGTATCCTCATGCTTTGGAGTCGATCCCGTAATTTTTACCGCACTCGTTTGGCGGGAAAGTAATTTCCGCACGAACTCAGTGAGTGAAACCGGCGCGGTCGGCCTCACTCAGATGACCAATCCCGGAATTCGCGAGGTGCTGGAGCGCACGCATGCAAACGGTTATCGCAAATTGAAGCACGTCCGCCGTCTCTTTGAGAGATGCGCACCTCGCTTATTTCGGGAGCTGCCGACGCAGATTTCGGCTCAAACCGTAAATCAGATGAAATCGAAGATCGTGAAGAACCCGAGATATGCGATCGTATTCGGCGTCGTTTTACTGAAACTCAATCTCGCTTCGGTCCAAGCGCACGGACGCATCAATCGGTATGTGAAAGCGCTTGAGCGCTATAACGGCGATCCGCGGATCAAGACCTTGTTTGCGCGGGATGTGCTAACGGTCACGAAGCGGATGATTAAGTTGCCTTCAGTTGCTTCAAATGATTCACGATTTCTTCGTGAGAACCCAGAACTTTAATCTGATCCCACCAAGTAAAGCCCTTCGAGGGATGGTGCTTGTTCAAGTACTTGGTCCATTGCTTCAAACGCTTGTCGGAAGGCTGTGATAAGCAAAATTCTTCGAAGATGCGCGCCCATTCTCCGGGTGTATCCAAATCCGGAAACAAAAGCGGTGAAGGCACGGTGATCAGATCCAGACCGAGCTCACGGCGGATCGCCAGAGCAAGATTCGGGACCCCGAGTGCCGAACGTCCGAGCATAAAGTGGATACAGCCGGTTTCTTCGCGGCAGCGTTTGAAATCATTGAGTGTAAAAATATCGCCGTTCGCGACGACTGGAATGCTGAGTGCCTGCTTTACTTCGCCGATCGGTTTCCAGTATGCCGGCGGCATGTACCCCTGCAATCGCGTCCGGCCGTGGATCGTAATCCAATCGGCTCCGCCTTGTTCGGCACGGCGGGAGTTTTCGTACACGGCGCCGGGGTCATCAAATCCCAAGCGAATCTTCGCGCTCACCGAAAACTTCTTCGGCACGCGATCCCGAACCGCGCGGACAATTCCCTCGAGCCGTTCCGGATATTTGAGGAGAGTCGCGCCTCCATCGTGCCGGTTCACGGTCGGAGCCGGACACCCAAAGTTGAGATCGATCCCGCGAGCGCCGGCTGCGATCGCGTTTTCGGCACTCTCGGCCATCAGGGTCGGATCGCCACCCAAAATTTGCACCAGCACCGGGATGTTTGAAGACGTTACCGAGCCCTGAAGAATTTCGGGCACGTCGTGTTTGAAAGCTTTGGACGGCAAGGCGTGAGAACTAATCCGCACAAACTCCGAAACGCAGTAATCGTAGTGTCCGGTGCGGGTGAGAAACTGACGCATCGGGGCGTCGATTACGCCTTCCATCGGCGCAAGAATCACGGCTGGTTTCAAGGGGTTCAAAAACATATAACAAAAATTCTAGAAATTAAGGGGTCGGAGTCGGACAAACCGCTGGGTCTGTGCAATAGGCCGACTCTTCGGATTGAACCACGGCCTCGGCTTGCCCGGCCGCGGCTTTGATTTGGTTTTGAATTTGCTGATAGCTTTTGCGCTTGTTGGCCATTTCGATTTGTTTTGCGCGTTGGAACGTGTAAGTCGAAAACGCGGTCACGATCACGGCCATCATCGCGGCGAGAATCATCGCCTCGATCAAAGTAAAACCGCCGTGGCCGAGCGATGCTTTGGCCGCGAGTTTACGCTTGAGTGATGCGAGGTTTTGCCTAAAAAAGTTCATACTGTGCCTACTCTAATAGTATCACAAATATTTAGCCATGCCGAGTCTTGCAATGAAATTGGTGGATTCCATGCTATATTCAATTTTAAATGTCCATCCGCTGGCTGTTCCTCGATTTAAACTCATTTTTTGCCTCTGTGGAGCAGTATTTCCAGCCTGAACTCCGTCATAAGCCTATCGCTGTCGTGCCCATGTTGGCCGACAATACCTCGGTAATCGCGGCGAGTTACCCTGCCAAAGCCAAGGGAGTAAAGGCCGGTACGCCGGTCCGGGATGCGAGGAGAATGTGCCCGGGGATCATCCTCGTGGAAGGCAATCACGAGCGCTACGTCGACATTCACCACAAAATTTTGGAAATCGTCGGGAGCGTGCTTCCGATTTCAGCCGTGATGTCGATCGACGAAGTCGCGTGCGAGCTGATGGGTTCGGAACGGACCCTCGAAAAAGCGACCGCGCTCGTCGCCGAAATTAAAGCAAAAATGAAGGCCGAGTTTGGTGACAGCATTCTTGCGTCTGTGGGGCTCGCGACCAATCGCTTGCTCGCAAAAGTGGCGTCCGACATGGTCAAGCCTGACGGACTGACGATCATCGAAGAAAAAGATTTGCCACAAAAACTCATGTCGCTCAAGCTTCGCGATTTCCCCGGCATCGGCGCGCAGATGGAAAAACGCCTCTTAAAGGCGGGGATCTACAACACACAAATTTTGCTGAATGCTTCGAGGAACGAACTTCGCCAGGTTTGGGGCGGAATCGTGGGCGAGCATTTTTATGAGTGGCTTCGCGGCCGCGACACCGATCCAGGAACGACTCGCCAGCGTTCAATCAGTCACAGCCATGTGCTTCCGCCGGAACTGCGAAACAAAGAAGATTGTTTTCGCGCGCTTCAAAAGCTATTGCACAAAGCCGCGTTCCGCTTGCGCAAAGACGGGATGTGGTGCCGCCGCATGGACTTATATATTTCAATGATGGAGCAGGCGCCGGAAGGCGGACGTTCGTCCGCACCATTTGCGTCGGTCCACCCTCAGCATCGCAATAATCTTACACTTGAGAACTCCGTAAGATTGATCGAATGTCAGGATGATTTTTCGTTGATGGAAGCTTTGAAGTTGATGTTTAACCACCTTCAGCGGCCAGAGATTTGGGTTGAGGGGATAAAGCCGCTGAAGGTGGCAGTCTGGTTGAACGATTTAGTTCCGGATGCGGAACATAATCTGTCTTTGTTTGATAACGACAAGGGTTTGAAAGTTTCTCAATCCTTGGATGCGATTAACGCGAAGTTCGGTCGTGGATCGATCTATTTTGCAAATATGGGGCAATCGGGAGCTTTGGCGCCGACTCGAATTGCATTCCAGTCGACTCCGGAATTTGATTCCGACTGACGACTACGGGTCCATCCAAGTGCCG
>JAFEAO010000004.1 GCA_018266375.1 Bdellovibrionales bacterium | reverse complement strand
TGCTCTAATCCTTCCTATCGACAAGTTGTGAAACATTGCTTAAATAATAGGCGTGGAACGTGAAAAATCATAAAAAAAACCCACCTTGGGGAAGATGGGCTATAAACTTTGAAATAAGTATATGAATTTCAAAGTAAATTATAACACGTTTCGTATAAGGTGTATTATGTTAATTTTAGAGAAAGTTAATTATCTTTCAATGTCTCAAAAACATTATATGAAGCCTTAATACGATCTACATTTGGTATCTTTTTATTCATTAACATAACCAATCCAAATCCTTCTTCTGGAATAAATAAAACATACGCCCCAAAGCCATTAGTCGAACCTGTTTTATGAAAAACTTTAGATTTTGGTTGCGATAATTCTTTTACAACAGGATTTGAGCCCAATAAGATTTGTTTTGAATTACTAGCCTGTAGAATTTCAGAAGTAGTGGGATAAGAAAACATTTCCCATCCAAGTGCTTGTGTCATACCGCTATCAGAAACTTTAAAATATCCTTTGTGTGTATCCAGTATAGCTTTTTTCATAGCAGGGCTATTTGTATCTACATTAAGATTCGAATTTACAAACTTAAGCATATCTGGGAGTGTTGATTTAACGCCATATGCTTCATCCGACAATGGACCAGGATTAACTCGAATTGGCTTATTATTTTCATCATAACCAAAAGCATAGTTCGTTTTTTGTGCTTCTGGAACATTGACGTATGTATGTTTCAAATTAAGTTGAGGAAAAACAGTCTTCTCTAATAATGAAGAGAAAGGAACATTCATCGATTTTGCAGTTAGATACCCAAAAAGTCCTATACTTGGATTTGAGTATTCACGATAAGTACCAGGAGGATTCTTTACTTTCCAATTTTTGAAATACTCTAATATTTGCTTATCAGTTTTGATATTATCTGGAAATTGTAATGGCAAATTGCCACTTGTATAAGTTAATAACTCTAATAAATTTACCTTATCAATTTCTGAATTTTTTAAAGCAGGGACGTATTTACTAGGATGATCGTTGAACGATATTTTACCTTGATTATTGGCATATGTTCCTGAAATAGCAGTAAAAGTTTTACTTAAAGAACCTAACTCAAAAAGTGTCTGACTATTTACGCTTTCATTTGTATCTTTAGATCGGACACCATAATATTTTTCATAACTTTTACCGTTGTAAATTACGCCTATAGCCATACCAGCTACACCATACTCATCTATAAGTGGCTTAAATGATTGGGTAACAACTTTTTCAATATTTTTCTCATTTTGACTGACTTCACTTGCATTTAAATTCATACCAAAACCGATAACCATCGTAATGAAGCTTGCTTGAAAAAAATATTTTTGATTAAAAAACATTAGGTTAAATTTCTTTAAAAAAGATGGCACATATAATCTCATATACTAAATATTACATATGTATTAATTTTTGTTAAATAACTTCTTATATAAAAATCATCTAGCCCAACAGCTATTTAACATAATGGCGCTTATACGAAATTCAGTTGTCAGAAACCATTTATTACATCAAAAGTAATGAAAAAGTAAAGAATATGCCTTATATTATCTTTACTTTAATGGTTTTTGAGTGAGGAAATCATGTCCGCAGTCAATTTCAATATGCGCTTAGAAGCTTAATATAGATAAACAGTTCAAAAAAGCCAAATTTCCTTAAAAAATCCTAAAAAAAGAATTTTATAAGCGGCCATTAGGCCCTCATTTTTCTCTACAAGGGGGGATTCGATCGATTCCCTTATAGAATTATTGCTCTAATCCTTCCTATCGACTGTTGGTCTTCCATATACTTTTAAGTAGTCTGGACTTGCACAAATATAATGATGATTCGGTGCAATGCTCTGGCTGATCAGGTTGGAGTCAGGTAGCTCCCCCATCCGAATCGCTGCATCATAATGACCATTATTCAAATTGACGAATTGATCACTCGACTCAATATCCAGCTTGAGCTCAGGGTACAACTGCATGAATTCCGCCAAATAAGGCGCGAGAAATTGAATGTTAAATGCTTGTGGTACCGATAAACGAAAACTGCCACTCAAATGCTCATGCCGAGCACTAATGGACGCTTCCAAATCACTTAACTCCGCCAGAATCTTGGTCGACTGCCGATAAAATTCCTGCCCAGCCTCGGTGAGCAACATACTCCGACCACGATGAATCAGTGCGGCAGATAAACGCTGTTCCAATTGTTGAATCCGTTGACTCACCACCGATTTGGTAATGCCCAGACGTTTCGCTGCATGGGTAATACTGCCTGCTTCAACCACTGCGATATAAGTTTGCATTTCAACAATCTGGTTCAAAAGGCACTCCCCATCAGGGTTTAGTCATAGACTGATGTTAGGTCTAATCATGCCTACTTGAATAGTCTGTTCTTGCAATACTAAGTCTTATCCATGCAACAATCCAAGCAATGTCCTTTACTGTTTATTATTTATGTATTTTTTTGTTCTAAAAGCACTTTTATTTTCATACTGAGGAAATCAACAACAGGACCTAAAGCCTGATGTTGTTGTTGCCAATTTTGCTTTCCAATCTCACCTTTATATTCTTGGATCATGCGCTGCAGAACAGGCTGATGTTGCGGTAGTAACTGAGCAACCACCCATTGCGCAGCCTGATCTTTAGGTGCAATCTCATTCGTCATCAAACTAAAATAAATACGGCATAAGGCCAAAATTTGATTACGCTCATCGGCATCCTCATCCCAATGCGCCACAATCAATGGATAGGTGTCTGCCATCGCCTGCCAGAGTTGCTGTACAGGAATCTCAGCTGACCACTGTGTCAAACTTGGCCCGAACAAAGTACGATGATGCATTTGTGCTTTCTTCAGCAAAATACTCAGATCTGGGTCTGCATGTTCGCTAAGTATATCACCTTGGCTTAACTCATCTCGTAACCACTCCCCGAACTGTAGTTCGTAACTGAGTGGATAACTTCCTGAAACAACATGATCTTTGCGTACGATGGTGACTTCAAGTGCACGTTGTGCAGCACCAATCGGATGCGAAATGTGTAATAAGGTTTCTGCCAGTTGCTGTCGTTGCTGGAGTGTCAGTGCTTGACTCACCACAACCAAAACATCCAGATCACTTTCTGGACCTAACCCGCCATCAACAGCTGAACCATACAGATAAATGGCAAACAGGGACTCACCCAAAAGCTGCTGTAGAGATGCTGTTAACTGTTCGAGTTGCAAGGTTTCGGACATGCTTTACCTCTTTGTCAATCGCATAAAAAAGGCAGGATTTTCATCCTGCCTTTGGTCTTATTCCCACTCAATCGTTGCTGGTGGTTTAGATGACACGTCGTAGACGACGCGTGAAACATCTTTAATTTCGTTCATGATACGGGTTGAGATTTTATCAACCAATTCATATGGAAGATGTGCGAAGCGTGCTGTCATAAAGTCAACGGTTTCCACGGCACGAAGTGCAATCACCCATGCATAGCGGCGACCATCACCAACAACACCCACTGATTTTACAGGTTGGAATACTGCAAATGCTTGTGCAGTTTTATCGTACCAACCGCTGTCACGCAGTTCTTGCATAAAGATGTCGTCAGCAAGACGAAGAATATCAGCATATTCTTTTTTCACTTCACCCAAGATACGTACGCCCAAACCTGGACCTGGGAACGGATGACGGTAAATCATGCTATGCGGTAAACCAATTGTTGTACCTAATTTACGTACTTCTTAATATAGATAAACAGGGATTTTATCTCATTCGTCTAACTGTTTTGTAAGTTCATGGGTCTTGCTCGAAATCGTGTTCATCACGGTATTTAAAACTTCGTCGGCTGACATCTGTCCGGTCTTGAGGGCGAACTTTTGATATCTTCCAAGGTTGGAGAGTTGTGTATGTAAATCCCTGACCACGTTCGCATCCGTTAGTTCCTCGCCACCTCGATGTCGACAACGTGCAATTGCTGAATCAATATCCGGTTGCAAAACGATATAGCTGACGGGGGCAGATATACCGAAAAAATAGTCTAGAAACCATGGCCCGATGATTCCATCGACGATCACGAAATAAGACCCGATGGCATACTCTTCTGCCGCTGTTGCGATGACCTTCATGACGATTTTATTTTGAGCATCGGCTTCGGGCAGGTATGGCGCGATCGCCCCATTTTTGATGAAGTGCCAAAAATCATCCGTATGAAGATGAACGGCTGGTACGCCTAGGGCAAGGGCAAGTCTTTTGGCTACTGTGGTTTTTCCGGCACCAGGCGAACCTGTCAATATCAGGATATGACCTTTTGTTTTCATTATGGTCCTTGGAGTGCCGTTTTGGCAGCGGCAATGTACTCATCGTTTCCACTATTAAGCGCGAAGACCGCAAATTTGAGAAACGATGCCGAGTGACGCTCTTTGATCTGATCAAGCATTGTGCTCCAAGTCCGTCCTCCGGCTTTGTCATATTCGTTGATGAGAGCCTTAAGGCTTTCTTCTCCAAAAACGGCGAGATGGCCCGCGAAATCGAGCGAAGGGTCAGTGACCTCAGCTTCTGACCAGTCGATAATGCCGGTGATACGTCCGCTTCTTTCCGTCAGGATGTGTCCGGCATAAAGGTCGCCATGGGCCAGAACTGAAAACTCTGGCCACAAGCTATCATTGCTCACCCAATCTCTAAGCTGTCTTTCATGGTTAGCGTTCATCCCAAGGTTGCTTTTTATAAGATCGATCTCTTCAGAGATCTCTTTCCTTGCTTCAAGCGGTGTGAGGACTTTTAGACCGAATTTCTCGGCTTCCGAAATTGGCGTTGCATGTAAGTCAGCGAGGGTTTGGGCCAAACTGACGATAAACTCTTTCGATTCGGATTCGATATTCCACGTCATTTCGTGGGTAACAGGATCGGAAGAAATCGCCGGTTTATCGGTTAGTAAAGGGTATGCAATGAGTTCGGGGCTCACCACTTTCCAGTCCGGTACTGAAATCCTAAGTCGCCTTTTTACCAGATTTAAGATCCTTGCTTCATGTTCAATCTGAAGGAATATATCTGGTCGGCGAGGAATTCGAAGCACCCAGTGTCGTCCGTCCAGAGTCTCGGCGAATACAATCCGAAAATCGAGGCCGATTTCGTTAAAAGTAAGTTCTCCCTGGATTTGCAAACCGTGCTTGGAGGCTAGAATCCTTAGATCGTTGTCTTTCATTCCACCCTTTCTATAATTTGTAGGAGTTCATCGGAAATTTTACTTGATGCACAGATGATAATCATTGCGCAGTTAGGCAGGAGGTCACCCTAAAGTGGTTGAACACATGTAGAATTTGCAATTTGAATATTGGTTTTTTGAAAGATGTAAGAGAAAGACTACGAAGTGTTCAGGAGATTAGATTGAAACGAAGGTCAATCGTTCATCAAACGAATGCTTTCCGAGCATCTAACGGCCACGAGCCCTTCGTGTTTCGATCCAGCCGGACTCATGGGTTATTGCTCGATCAATTTATCAAACATCCGCACTTTAACATGTCGCATTACAACACACAAGGCCAAAGTCCTCCAAATGTACTTTTTACATATAGAGAGTCTTTCAGAAATGCTCTTCGACACCCAAAAATGAGACAAGTGTCTCACAAATGAAACACTTGTCTCATTTTTCCTAATGTTTTTAATGAGTTGACTTCTTCGTTGTCTCAGAATAAAAGTCTGCCCAAGAAATGACTAAACGAAAGCCATTTGAGGGGAACCAATGTCAGAAACAACTTTAACAGCCAAGGCCGAAACCTACTTCAGCTTCAGCTCTGGTTTTGTCCTCGCCATCGTCGCAAACATTCTTTGGGGAACAAGCTTCCTTGCCAGCAAATACACGCTTCAAGCATGGGGGCCATTTACATCGGCTGCACTCCGCTTCGGGATCGCTACCGTTTGCCTTCTTGGAATCCTGAAGGCGATGAAAAAGAAAATTGAAATACCAGAAAGCGTGGGCCACTGGGTAGGCCTTGTTGTTATCGCAACATCAGCCTTTGGCGTGTTGTACCCGATGCAACTTGCAGGACTTAAATTCATTCCTTCAAGCCTATCGGCAGCAATCATGCTCATGTCACCACTTGCGGTACTGCTCTTAAGTAGAATCATTTTAAAAGAACGTCTTTCAAAATTAAAATATGTCGCGCTCACTTTTGGGGTTATCGGCGGTGGAGTTTTAATTTCTTCAACCAGCAATGGCATGAAGATCAATTTAGACTCTGATTTCTTCTGGGGAACACTCCTGACACTCGCTTCAGCGATCAGCCTAGCGGTATCTGCGATTGTTACTCGCAAATACTCAAAAGAAATCTCAAGCAGCACCATCACATTTTGGACAATGGCCATTGGATTCCTTGAGCTAGCTATATTTGCATTTACTTTTGAAGAAGATGTACTTGCATCTATTACCCGTGATGCGAATACGCTTTCAATCGTATCGCTCTTCTTCTTAGCCTTCGTCTGTTCAGCATTTTGCTTTTATATTTGGAACTTCGCTTTATCAAAAGCGTCACCTCAAGAAATCGCATCTTCAATGCACATTAAAACACCAACGGCCGTTTTGCTTGGAGTGTTTATCGCCAATGAAGAATTAAATGCTCCCATCATTGCTGGGACTGCACTTGTGATGTTTGGAGTGTGGCTATCACAACAGAAAAAGATTTGGGGGATAGAATGAATACGTTTCAACCTGATTTGATTATCGAAGTCACAGGTGCTTGCAATAGAGCGTGCGCTGGTTGTTATGCTCCGAATGTGGTTGCAAAGGACGCTTCAGAAGTTTTTGAAAAACGCCCAGAGCTTTTTTTGAAGTCATCGGCACTAAACAATGCTCTGAGCGAAATCACTTCTTCTGTTGGTATCGCCGCGATTCGTGGTGGAGAACCAACACTGCATCCAGAAATTGCAAACTTGCTAAAGAACGCTGCCACCCATGCAGAACACGTTTTTTTAGAAACTCATGGACGCTGGTTGATGGAAGAAAACTTTGTTCCTTATGTGGAACTACTTAATGCCGTTATTGATAACGGGATCATCGTAAAAATTTCATTCGACAAGATGCACGGACTAAAAGCAGATGAACTTCAAAGAATTGTCCATTTCTTAAACTGGCATGATGTGGACTACAGAATCGCCATCACTGAACCCACTTTAGCGGATTACATGGCAACTCGCTCCCTTTGCAGCTTCGTTAAAGATGAGAAAATTATTTATCAAGCGAAGGCCCTAAGTGCAGACGAGTTAGTAAAACCTACCATTGGAACTATTAACGTGCGTGGTGAATTGAAGGCAACGCTTACCCATAAATTTAACCTTACCCAAGAATTGAGTGTGGCCTACGCATGAAACTGGTTTTAGCTCTACTAACAATCTTAGCCGCACCCATCGCACAGGCAAAAGAGTCTGTGACCGTTGGGCTTGCGTCTAATTTTTCAGAGCTAAGTACCGTTTCATTCAGCCCGTTTGGTGGGTATTTTAAAGATGCCATTAACCTTGCGATTAGCGACAACCAAAAAATTCTCGATAAATCACAAATTGAAATTGTGCTTCAAGACTTTGATTACGGCAAAGATGAAATCAATGTTCTAAAAAAAGCAAAAGAAGCAGCACTTTCAAGAAGCATTGTAGTTATGGGTTACAATTACTCATCACCAGCTCTATTGTCGGCTCCCATTCATGTTGAACAAAAACTTCCTGTCATTTATCCAAGTGCTTCGGCCAATCGACTTTCTACGTTCGGAAAATATGTTCATCTTGGATCATTCAGTAATAAGTTCATGGTGGAAACATTGGCTAAAATCGTAAGCCAAACCATTAAGGCGAAAAAGGTTCTGGTACTTGCAGCAGTTGACTGCGCTTACTGCATGGATTTAGTAAAAAGTTTTGAAGAAGAAATTAAAGAATACGATACCGAGATCGTAAAAACGATTCAGCTTCTTGAGAAAGATTCGGACTTCACCAAGGTGGCTGAGGAAGCAAAAAAACTTAAATTTGATGCTGTATTTGTACCATGCCAAGAGCTGACTGCTGCACGACTTATTTCTGCTCTAACAGAAGCAGGGATCACAAAGCCATTTTTAGGTGCTGACGGCTGGGGCAATGAAGGTTCTGAATTTTTCCGTGTATTAAAAGGAAAAAAGTTCACTGGTTACTCCGTAACCCACTGGCATCCTAAACTTGCTACACAAAAATCAAAAAAGTTCGTTGCAGATTACTTAAAGCGTTTTAATAAGCTGCCAAATGATACATCCGTTTTGGCCTATGACTCGATGACACTTCTGATTCAGACACTTGCAAAGACAAAACCACTTACGCGTGAAAACCTAGAAAAGAATTTATCACTTGTTAAAACTTTCGATGGAATCACTGGTAAAGCATATTGGGGCGCACATCAAGCCCCTCGTAAAGATATAGTCGTCTTAAAAACTACAGATACAGGGTTTGCGATAGATCAAATCAAGGCGGTAGCCCGTGAGTAAAACCAAGTCACTTAAAGGACGGGTTTCAGACATCTCCATTTACTCATTTATTTGCATGAGTGTAGTGATGTTTGTTTGCTTCTGGGCATACTCGGTGAAGAAAAACCATATTGCTATCGCTCAGATCAAATCAGAGCTAAGTCTTAACCTCAAAAATCAAACATCACAATTTTTACGTTCATATCTTCTACCTGAGCAACGTGCAGGAATGGACTTGATCTTGGCAGGGATTAGAAACGATGAAAGTCTTGATGAGATAAAGATTCTTGAGTCAGTGAGCGACATCCCAAACAATTTCACCGATTGCAAACTCAATGAAACAGCCGTTACCACTTGTTCAACGAAGAACTTTGCAATCACTTCTGTCATTGCGCCACTGCACGACAGTGAAAAAACGTATGCCTACCTCTTTAAAGCCAGAAAGAACTCTTCGGCAAAATCAGTTTCAGATGCCATGCAATTCGCAGGAGCGGCAGTGTTTATTATTGCACTGGCGTTTTTTGTTATCTATTTAAGACTCAGAAACCTCACGGCGAAACAGTTACCAGATTCAATGGATCAACTCACAAAATGGATTGAGGCAGAGATCGAGGGTAAGGAAATTGAAAATATCACTCTGGGATTTTCAGAACTTGAAGATTTAAAAAAGAAAATTTCGACTGTTATTGAGCGTGCAAACAAATCCCGTGAACAGGCCATTATTGGCCAAGTTACGAGTGGGATTATGCACGATATTAAGACACCACTTCATTCGATTGTAACAGCAACGCACTTAGTGGATGAACAACGGGCTGATTCAGAAGATCGTCCAATGTTGCTCGAAAACCTCTTTAATATGTGTAGAAACAACATCCCACTGATTAGAGAAATCATCGAAACGACCCTAGATGGAAACCGCAATATCCAAATCAATAAATCGACTGCAAATCTTCGAGACACCATAGATAAGGCGATTGCTGTTACCAAAGAATTTTCACGCTTCCGTAATGTAAGTGTCGAAGTCGATGCGCCAGCAGAATTATTCGTTGATTATGACTCAACCCAATTCGCTCGTGTGGTGAATAACTTACTTAAAAATGGAATCGAGGCAGCAGCAGAAACGTCAACAACTCCGAAAGTAAAAATTTCAGCCACCCAGAACGAAAAGAATATCAATCTGATTGTTGAAGATTCTGGTATTGGATTTAAAGGCTCGCCAGATAAAGCCTTCCGTGCATTTAGAACAACTAAGGTTAGAGGTACAGGGCTTGGTCTTCTTATCAGCAAGAAAATTGTTGAAGCCCATAACGGAAAAATTAAAGCATCAAATGGCTCTACTTATGGTGGAGCGAGAATGGAAGTGGAGCTTCCATTAGGGGGATAGTATGGAGAGAAAAGCAAAAATACTTGCACTAGATGATGATAGAAACTGGTTACACCAAGTACCACTCATCTTGGGTAGTCAGTATGAAATTATAACGAAAGCATCCATTGACAGTGGAATCAGAGAGATTGAAGAAAACTTATTCGACGTAATCCTGCTTGATATTAACTTTGAAAATGATCCCAGATCAGGCCTTGATGTCTTCCGTCTTATTAAGGCGAAAGATACTGGTGCTGATGCGATCGTAATTAGTGGGGAAACAAACCCTCAAAAACTCATTCAGATAATGAACGCAGGCATTACAAGCTTCCTCCCTAAGATGTGTACGCCAACAGAAATCCGTGATGCAGTTTCAAATGCCATTAGTGCAAAAAAAATGAAGTTACGCGCTCACGATCTGAATAGTAAATCTATGAGTCAACTTATTGGTCGCTCAGAAAAGATGCGATTACTTCGTGAAGAAATAAATATCGCTGTAAGCTCAGGCATTAAAGACATTCTACTCGTTGGCGAAACAGGAACAGGGAAGGAAGTGGTTGCTCGATCCATTGCATATCTTGCCGATCCAAATAAAAGGTTTACCCCTGTCCATTGTGGAGCCATCAACGATGGCCTTTCAGAATCAGAGCTTTTTGGCCATGTTAAGGGAGCATTTACTGGTGCTGATAAAGATCGACCAAGTGTTTTTGAAGTCGTTGGCGGTGGATATGTGTTTCTTGATGAGATTGGAGAAATGCCACTGATGCAACAGACGAAGCTCCTCCGTGTACTTCAAGAACGACAAGTTCAGCGCGTCGGCTCTTCTGAAGTCAAAGATGTTAGTTTCCGTTCTATCTCAGCAACAAATGTGAACTTAAAGGAAGCCATCGCCGATAAATCTTTCAGAGAAGATTTGTTTTATCGTGTCAATAAAATGATTATACAAGTTCCAGCCTTGCGTGATCGCTTAGAGGATATTCCAGATTTAGTTCACTTCTTTTTATCGGATTGCTTTCCAGCTCGTAACATTGAAATCACCGAAGAAGCGATTGATCTACTTAAAGCATATCACTGGCCAGGAAATGTTCGTCAGTTAAAGAGCACTATCGAGGCGATTGGCTCTCGTCTGAAAGTAGATATTATTCGAGAGGGTGATATTTGCCGTGCTCTTCCTGAAGTCACGAAAGTGTTTGGGGCAAAGGCTACGCGCATCCTCGTTGGTCACTACGGAGCTTCGATCATTAGCAAAGAACGTGATCGCTTTGAAAAAGCAATCCTAAAGGCGAAAGGAAATAAAAAATTAGCAGCAGAAGACCTTGGAGTATCACGGGCGACTTTTTATCGTCGCGCCACAGAACTTGGACTAATTCAAGGCCGAGAAATAGAATCTGTTAAATACTCATGAAAACTTTTGAAACCGAAAGACTGATTTTAAAACCTATTACGAAGCAGGATATACCTTCTTACCAGAAAAATTTTGCTGATTATGAGATCGTTCGTTTTTTGGCTGCAACAGTACCTTGGCCCTATCCTGACAACGGGGCGGAATTTTTTGTCGAGCAAATGATTCTGCCACACCAAGGAAAAGATCGTTGGTGCTGGGGAATTTTTGAAAAAGAGAATTTGAACGAAGTCATTGGTGCAGTTGATTTATGGCGAGTACCGAATCCAGCGAATCGTGGATTTTGGCTTGCTCATCGTCACTGGAATAAAGGTTACATGACTGAGGCTGTAACTCCTGTGATGGACTACGCCTTCACCGAACTTGGCTTTGAGGAATTATTTTTCTCAAATGCTCTCGGCAATACTCAGTCTCGGCGTGTAAAAGAAAAAACGGGAGCAACACTAACTGGCATCCGAGATGAGGCCTTCGTTGATCCAAGATTCACCAAGGCCGAGAATTGGAAGCTTACGAAGAAGGACTGGCAAGCATCAAAAAATTCATTTTAATTTTTTAAGCTCTTCTATTTTTTCGTCAAGAACGGAAATAACATCCTTTGCAAGTTTTTCAGCATGAGCACGTCGGGATTTAATCCTTTCGATTTCTTCCTTGTTTGGTGTTTTAGAAGATACCCAGTCCTCAATCTTTTTTATTCGCACAGCATGATCTTCGGCTGTCCCATCTTTTGTAAGGATAAAATCACGCCAAGATGAATCTCTTTTTTCATCTCCATTACATACATTGCAAGATAAGACCCTATTGGAAATATGGTTAAGTCCATCTTTCTTAGGAACAAGATGATCCATGTGGCCCAATCGAGATGTTCGCTCTATAGGCTGATTGCAATAAGCGCAGTGACTATCAAAAAACTCCCAAACTGAATCCTTATCCTTTTCTGAAAAGGGATCAACTATCTCTTTCAGACAACTGCGAATATCACTTCGAGCTTGTGAGGGAGCTTTGGAAAGCTTCTTTCCACCTTTCTTCTTCGTGATTTTTTTTGTTTCAGACAATTTCTTACCCATACACCTATGCTTCTTTAAGTTCTGAGACTCAATCTCACAATTTAAACAACTGCCCGTGCCTCATTCATTAAACACTTTTCTCAGTCTCAAAATCGTTAAACAAGTGTCTCAGAAAACTTTTCAATCATAACAATCACTTAAAAAATTAGCACGCAAAAATCAAATTGGCACGGAATTGCACTCCATAGGCTCGAACACGAAATGTGTCTCACGAACCAAAGGAGGTGAAATGTGAGAACGAATGAAGAGCTACAAAATGTAAATGCTGTTTTAGAAGAGCTAACGGAAAACTACGAATACTTGAAAGAATGTGAGCGAAATCGAGTCGGCATGAGAGTGATCGGACGCAAGCACGTCTGTCCCCGATGCAGGAGCATCACTCGTCTGCAAACCGAAGACCCGTATTGCTCTTACTGCAATTGGGACTCACTTGATGACCAAACCAATTATCAATTCAGTTAATGATGGGGGTTCTTTATCTGCTGATCGCTTTACTTAAACGGAACGCGAAGGCCACTGATGAAACATTTTATCAGGTTAGAAATGGGACTCACACGGAATGGATAGCTCTCGATGAATTGATGAAAAGAAACAAGGAATACTACTTTTACCAAAACTTATTAGGAGAACAAAGACATGAAAGCATTGAAGGAAATTTTAGACGGACAAATCGAAAAAATGAAACCAGCCAAATTCTATCGGTTTCAAATTTTCACTAAAAGCGAAGAAAAGAAAAATACTGTGGGCATGGCCTACCTCAAAGAAGGTCAAACGATCTACACGCTTCGCTTGTGGACATTCTTGGAGGATAAATTTTTTCTTCTACCCAGCAAGGATGATTCAACCAAGTACCTCATCATGACAAGAGAGCCGAACAAGTCTCCGTCATCGAAGAATAAATACTTTTGGAACATCATCGGTAACGCTAAAGCGGATTCTGCTCAGGGAGTGATTGAACTCAATTTCGATCTTCTTGAAAAGAAAATTTATATGAACATTTTTCCTGAAGAGTCAGCAACCCCTTATGGGCAACCTGTCCCTGAAGGAGCACAAGAAGCTGCTTAAATAATTATCGAATTGCGAGTCCTTTTGATGAATCGAACACGAAACATCTATTAGGAGAAAAAAATGAACAAAAAACAAATTGCACTAACTGTGGCCATTGTAGCCACGGTGGGACTTCTCATGCCTGATCTTGCTCACGCGGGACTCGAAACAAGTCTGATGGGCATTAAATCGAAACTGACGGGAGTGATTCTTCCACTTCTGTCAGTGATCGGGATTGCGATTGCTGGGATTTCTTTTTTCACAGGAAATCCAAATGCAAAACAGCACATCGCTTACGCCATCATCGGTTGCATGATCGGCTTTGGAGCACAAGGGATTGTGGACTTCATTGCCCAAACCGTTCGCTAGGAGTGGGAAATGGAAAACGAAGGACTCATCACTACACGAGTGCCACGAGCACTAGAAATGAAAAGTAAGCTCTTTGGGTATGAACTTCCTGACTTGCTTCTCATCTTCTTTAATCTTGCGATTACCAATTTGGTGTTTGGTGGGACTTCCTTTCGCTATGTGCTTGTCTGGGGAACAACGCTTGCTTTGGCGTTGTTCCTCTACTTCGCCAAGAAAGGTCGTCCAGATAACTACGTTCAACATTTAGGCGAATTTCTCATCCGTCCTGCTTACTACGCCGCAGGAGGTGTTGATCGCCTTTATCGAAAATTCAAAGGGGCAAAATAAAATGTTTCAAAAGAAAAATAATGAAGCATCACTTTCCGAAGAACTGCCATATTGGGAGTTCTCAGACAATCCGAGGCCGCATTTAATTTTAAATGATGGTTCACTGGTCGCTGGCATCAAACTCTCACTGATCGACATTGAATGTTTTGATGACAGAGAAGTCAATCAACTCTCTACTCAACTGCGTGGTGTATTAAACTCCATTTCAGAAAATACATCGGTGCAGTTTTGCTTGTCTGTTGGTTCTGATTTTTCCGAAACCATTAGGAAACACGCAGAAGCAAAAACGGCTTCGATTCATCCACTGGTGGCGAGCATTGCAGACTACCGTGAGAAACGACTGCAAGAGGCACAGGAAAACTCAGAGCTTTATCGTCCTGAGCTTTCCATCTATTTTCGCACTCAAGCGGTCGGCGGTAAGAAGCTAAACTTCCTGAAAAAGCAGGAAGAGTTTTCTGAGAACACCAGTCAAACGTATGGCGAAACACTTGAAGTTCTTTTTCAGAACGTCGATACCCTGATCTCTTCTTTTGCTTCTATTGGACTCTCTGGGAGGCCTTTAGCAGTTCAGGAGATGCAAGGTCATATCTATGGGGCCTTAAATCCGAAACGCTCTAAAACCGAGCCTACGCCCAAGGTAGTTATCCCGAAGGAAGACAACCTTGAGCGTGAAACCTTAGAGGCAATGGAATGGCTGGCACAACAGTCACCTAGAGAACAGCTTGTGTTTGGCGACCTGATTCTGGGCTTCGAGCAGTTCACTCTTGATTCTCACCATCACAGAGTTATCACGCTCAAAACCCTGCCCGAAGTGACATTTGCAGGACAGCTTTCGACTTTTCTGCGTTTGCCTTTTCATTACGATCTGATCTTGTCGTTTGAAGTACCAAGTCAGGCAGACGAGATGGCCAAGCTCCAACAAAAAAGGAAAATGGCCCACTCTCTTGCGATGACTTCGGGAAATAAGGCCAGTGACCTTGAAAGTGAAACGAAACTCAATTCAACAGAAGAACTGATCCGTGAACTTTTAGGAACAGGCCAGCGAATCTATGCAGCCCAGATGAGTCTCGTTCTCCGTGCTTCGGCAACGGATGAAGGAAATAAACTACTCAACCGCCAAGTGCGAGAAGTGCTTTCTCGCTTTCGCTCCCTTCAGGGTGCAGAAGGCCTAGAGGAAACCGTGGGAGCTTGGAAGATTTTTAAAGGTAATCTTCCAGCAGCTCCCGTGAAACTTGAACGGGCCAAGAAATTCAAAACGAATAACTTGGTCGATTTTATTCCGATCTTTGGGCCGCGAGAGGGAGATGAAGACCCAGCAGTGATTTTCAGGAATCGCTTGAATGGGCTGGTGAGTTTTAATCCATTTGATTCACAACTCACTAACTACAACGCTCTAGTCACGGGTTCATCGGGTGCAGGAAAAAGTTTTTTGAATAACTGCATCCTCGCTCAAGAACTTGCCCGTGGGCTTCGAGTTTTCATCATCGACATTGGCGGTTCATACAAGAAACTCACTGAGGCTCTGGGTGGGCAATATCTTGAGATGGATTTGTCTGACCAGTACAGACTTAATCCTTTTGATATTCCAAACCCATCGGAAGAACCCAGCAACCAAAAGCTAAAATCACTCTTAGCGGTGATCGAGTCAATGGTCGTTGAGGATGAGAAAACGAAACTTTCAAAACTTGATCGAGTGCTTTTAGAGAAAGCCGTCATCGAGCTTTATGAGGAAAAGAGAAAGCAGAATAAAGTTCCTATTCTCTCTGAACTCACTGACAAACTCGCCAAGAGCAAAGAACCCTCAATGGTGGATATTTCTAAAATTCTCTTCATGTGGACAGGAAATCGACCTTACGGAAAATTGCTCGATGGCCTCGGTTCACTGAGAACAGATGCACCAGTCTGCACTTTCGACTTGAAAGGACTTTCAAGCTATCCCGATCTTCAATCGGTGATGATCTTGATTCTGACTGATTTTATCTTGACCCAAGTGGAACAAGATAAAGTGAATAAGAAGCGAATCATCTTAGATGAGGCTTGGCAGCTCTTGAAATCAAACGCTGCGGCTGGATTCATGGAGTATTGTGCAAGAACTTTAAGAAAAACAGGTTCAGGCATTACTTTCATCACTCAAGGTGTTGAGGAAATTGTCGAGAGTCCCATCGGCCCTGCAATCATGAACAACACGGCGACGAAGTTCATTCTTCTTCAACGTGGAGATTCTGAAATTTTGAAGAACGCTCTCAAGCTCAATGGACAGGAATTGAATCTGATCTATTCGCTTGAACAGCGTAAGGGCGAATTTTCAGAAGGCTTCATGATTGAAGGCGATCATCGTCAGGTCATTCGCATTTACCCAAGCCCGTTTGAGTATTGGCTCTCTACTTCAGATGCTTCAGACAATCGCCACATTCAAGAACTTCGAGAAGGTGGACTTTCTCTTGTTCAGGCCATTGAAGAAGCCGCTCGAACTTATCCAAACGGGATTGCTCAGGGGAAAGCGGAATCGGAGGTGGCATGAAGAAGAAAATTATAGCGATCATGATTTGCTTTACTCTCGCCATTCCCAAACCAGCGAAGGCTGATCTCTGGGGAGGTGATGTGGTGGTGCTTACACAAATCCTACTTCAAACAATCAAGCAGCTCATTGAACTACGCCAGATTGTGAACACTGGCCAAGATTCTCTCAGTTTGTGGCGAGACATTAACCGTGGGATTCGTGATGGGCTTCGGGTTATTCAAATCATCAACCCGAAGTTCAATCCTGGACTCTATGGGAGTCTTGAAACCTCTGAGCAAGTACAAAGAGCAATCGAAGATTTGTATGGCGTGATTCCTAAGACCAGTGAGTTTCGTTTGCAGGAGGCACAAGACCGATCTGTTTCTGAAAGTATTGCCATGAATGGCACTCTCTTTCAGTACGCAGATAGTGTTGATGAAGAGACAAGAAGAATCATTGCTCACTCTCAGTCAGTGAATCCTCAAGGTGCTGCAAAACTCACCAACCAATCACTTGCGATTCTTATTGGTGTAACGACTCAAGTCCTTCGCACCAATTCCATGATGTTGAAAATGATGGGGCAAAACATGGCCCTGTCTAACAGAAAAGAAAAACTCCAAGCGACGCAGTTTAAAACTCAATACGAAGGCATCTCTAATGCTTTAGGTGGCCTTCCAAAAGAGACGAAACTGAATCCTCTTGGAACGGACGCAGGGAGGTAATCATGCCAGATTTTGGTTTGCTTGGCTCACTCATGACTGACCTTCACCAAGAGTTTGTGAAAATGTACTACCTCATGCTTCCAGTGTTTTTTGCACTGGCAGTTGTGGTGGCATGGTTTCGCTCACCCACGGGAAGTCCTGAGTTCTTGGACATTATCAAACGTGCGGTTGTGGCGACAGTTCTCTTGGTAGCATTTCCTGATTTGAGCCGTGCGATTCTTTATGTGGCCGATGGAATTACAGAGAGAATCGACAGTGTGAACAGTTTAGACACGATGATTCGCATGGCCCAAGAGAAATCTCAAAGCTACACGCTCTCAGTTACGAGTGTGATTTTGCAATTCAATGATCTTCTGATCGCAACACTGTCTTTCCTGAGCTACCTCGTTCTTTATATCGCTCGATATTTAACCATAGCGATGTATCACTTCTTTTGGACGTTTTTCATGGTGGCAGCTCCATTGCTTCTTCTTTTCAATCTTTTTGAAGGGACAAAGCAAATCACCGTGAATCTATTTAAGGGAATGATCGAGGTCGCTTGTTGGAAAATTGTTTGGGCGATTTTGGGGGCCATGCTTACTGCACTTTCTTTTGGGGATGCCTATAAAGCTGGAAACGATGGCTACATTGTTTTGATCGTTCTTAATTTTGTGATTGCGTGTGCCATGCTTATGACTCCAATGATGGTCAGTGCGATTGCAGGAAAAGGCCTTCAATCCATGTCTTCTGCCCTTGGAGCTTCAGCCGTTGCAGCTATGGCAGCAACACCAGCAAAAGCGGCACAAATGGGAAGATTCGGGAGAAGTGCTTTGAATCAGTTTAGCGGATTCAACTTTGCTGGGTCAGGAAGTTCAAGACGAAGTTCACCAATCTATTGCGAAACAACACCGATCAATCGAGGCCCGACTGTTCGATTCAATCCACCAACACAAATTGGGTATCAAGCTCCTGCATTGCCGAGTTCGAGCAATAACTCATTGCCACCTCCACAACCGAAACTGTTACCACCACCTAAAAACTAAAAAGGAAAAAATATGCAAGAAACAAAACCAACAAATCTAAAAATGCCTTCACTCCCAAAAATCGTGGGAGAACTGATGCACTCGAATCAATTTCTGAAAATGTTTTCACTTTCAGCAATCGTTCTTGTCTTCATGGTACTTGGGGTGATTCTCGTCATGGCAACTAAAGAGCCTTTAGTAATTACTCTTGGCCCTGATGGTAAGGCCATTGAGCGAACCGCTCTTCCTAAAGCGGAAGATCAGATTCGAGAAGGCATCAAGGGCTATCTTGAAAAGCGTTATCAATGGGAACCTGAAAACGTCATCAAGAAGTTGAAAGAGTCTGAACAATTTATCACTCCCAAAGCACTGAAAGCCTTTCAAGGTGCAGTGGCAAACGTGGCGAAGTTTTCAACTGAGAAGATCGTTTCCCAGAGGATTTATACTGATGACGATAAAATTAAAATCGACCTAAAAAATCAGACTGCACTCATCACAGGCGACCGAGTGACCACCATTCAAGGGTTAAAAGCGGCTGGGAATTTGAAACTTGAACTTACTTTTGAAAATGGCCAACGGACTCAAAAAAATCCGTGGGGCCTATACATTTCAAAAGAACGTGAAGAATAACGATTGAAACTATTTGCGAAACTATTTGATTCCCCCAAACCAACACAGGGAGAATCATGAAGACAAAACTATTTACCTTTCTCGTGTTCTCGCTTCTTGCTTGGAAATCGGACGCTTCTCAAAGGGTTCGTCGAGTACCAGTGCAAGGAGATCAGATCGTTACGGTCAGAACGAGCATCGGGATTGCTACAATCATTCAAGTACCCGATAGACCCAACAGCGTTGTCGTAGGAGATCAAAATTCCTTCAAGGTGGAATACTTAGATCAGGCCATTACGATCAAACCGATCATTGGTGGAGCCAAGAGCAATCTCTACATTTACACCGACTGGAAGCGGTTTAATGTTGAGCTTGTTTCTGGCCCTGAATCACTTTCTGATTACGTTGTTTATCTTGAAAATCCTAAAGAGAAACCAGCCTCACGCAATGGAAGCGTTGATACTGGTATCAGATGGACGGATTTTAAGAACAATCTAAAAAATGAAACTCTTGAGCTTCATGTAAAGCGTCTCGGACGAGCAAAGGACGGAATCTTGCTTGTTGAGTTTAGCATTTCATCTAAAACCAAAGAGGCCTTTAAACCTGAGTGGATTTGGCTCACTCAACACAATGAGACTCGTCCGATTCATAACCTCTTCTTATCTGCACTCGAAGTCACTCCACAAAGAGGAATTTCAGGAGTCATGCAGATTCGTGAGGCCGACTTGAACACCAATGAAAGCATGAGACTTGAATTGAGAAGAAAGAAAATTTCTTACTTAACCATTTCAAAGGTTGCCACATGGAAGCGGTAGCAAAGGGGGTAAATTTGGATTTTAAAAACTACTTCCTGAAAGAACCAAAGCCATTCACGAGCAAACGCGAAGTCAACTGGTCGAGGGTGCAAGTCTGGGCGATTTCATTTGTTGGTGGTTTGATTCTTGTTCTTTTAGTGATGCCAAGTTCACAGCCAGATCAAGAGACATTTCATGAGAAGGCAGAACAAGGAAGCCTTACTCAGATCAAGCAAGCCGAGAATGACCCGACTCAAGAAACGATCCGCCAGCTTCAAGAGTCGCAAGTGAACGTGAAACAGGTTCACGGCTCACTTGATTATCTCTATCGTCCTAGTTCTGGTGGAACTGGTGGCGGCAACTCTGCACCTGATCGAAACTCAAATATGATTTTGAGTCGTGGAGGTTCGGATTCAAGAGATCAACTGTCTGCTGGAACAAGAATCGCTATCCAACTTACGAACAAAGTCACGATTGCGAACCAAGGGATGCCGATTGTCGGGCTTGTGATGGATGATGTGGCAAGCGAAAGCGGAACTGCCATTCCAAGTGGCTCTAAAGTGCTTGGGGATGCTTCATTCGACAGTGACTCTGAACGGGCCACGGTTGTTTGGCGTTCTATCATTACTCCTGATGGAAGAGAAAGATCGTTCTCTGCGATTGGCGTTGGACGAGATGGACAGGTTGGCATTAGCGGCAATGTTCATTCTGATGGTGTGAAAAATGTCGTAGGCCAAACTCTTACTCGTTTCGTGGGAGCTTATGCGGCTGGCTCCATGTCCACAGGGATGCTTGGAGCTAACCAAGGAGGAAATGCGAACGGTCTTCGCAATGCCGTTGCTCAGACTGCCACAGATCGAGCAAATGCAATGGGAGAAGACCTACAGAAGGAACGTAAGTGGATTGAGCTTGATAGTGGCACAGACACTATTGCGGTTCTAAATCAGCCTTTCACCTTTCGAGATGCAGGGGCCACTTATGGGAGATAAGGGCAATCCATCTTCACACGGAGAGAAAATTCTCATGGCCATCATTGGCCTACTTCTTCTAGCGAGAGGGCTTGATTCTCTTTGGGTTTGGATGAAAGAGTCATCCCGTCACTTCCTTCTAGTGACGGGATTGATTCTTCTCATTTCAATTCCACTAGGGCGAATCCTTTGGAGGAAGATCCAAAAGAATCGAGAGAAGAATCTTTTGGAAAAGAACATCACTGCAAAAGTTCCTGATTCAGTCTTTTGTGGAACGACTGACAAGAACGAAGATATTTGGATTAAGTCTCGCCAGAGAGCTATGCACACTCAGGTCATCGGCACAACTAACGCTGGTAAGACTGAAAGTGTGATTCTGCCTTGGGCAATTCAAGATATTCATTCGGGGAAAGGTCTTTTACTGATTGACGGAAAGGCCGACAATTCCCTGATTGATAAACTTTGGGCGTATATCAAACTTGCAAAACGCGAGGATGATTTTCGTCTATTCAGCCTAAGCCGTAGAGATCAGTCTTTTCAGTTCAACCCGTTACTCGGTGGAACTGCGGAAGAGATCACGGAGCGAGTCTTTAACGCTTTTGATTTTGAAAATCCTTATTACCGTTCACTTCAATATGAAGTCATGAACCAAGTCATGCGGATTTTTGAAGCGTCTGGCACAGTTCCAACCTTTCAAAGACTACATCAAGCTATTTCTCGCCCGAAGACAATGGAAGACATGGCGAAAAAGGTTCAAGACCCAGAAGTTCGTCGCTGGTATCTGACTTTTTGTGGACAGGCCCCCAAAGATCGTGAGGAACGTACCAGTGGACTTCTTTCTGCGATTGGACACTTTGCTTTTGGTGAAAACGCAAAACTCTTTAACCCAGAGGAAGGAGCAATCACGATTGATGAAGCTCTAAGAAATCATCAAATCGTTTACTTTCAGTTGCCAGTATTGCTTTCACCGTTTCTTGGTAAGGCCACGGGAAAACTTGTTCTTCAATCCCTGCAAGCAGCAGTAGCAAACCGTCACCGACTTGCTCAGGGCGAAGAGAAAAAGTTTTTTAGCGTCTTTCTCGATGACTTTTCCGAATACCTTTATGAAGGCTTTGTCTCGATTTTGAATAAATCAAGATCGGCAAATGTCGGAATCGTATTTGCTCACCAAGCTCTAGGAGACATTACTGTGCTGGGTGAACCAGTCGCAAACTCGATTCTAACGAACGCAAACCTCAAGGTTTTCATGCGTGGGAATGACCCTGACTCGGCTGAATACTTCTCAAAAGTTATCGGGACTTTGACTTCTACCAAGTCAACCGAACGACAAAGCAAAACTCTGTTCGGTGTAAATAAGAGTGGTGAAATGTCGGTTCGTGATGTGGAAGAATTTGCGATTCACCCCAATATCTTTAAAAAAGACTTGGGCGTTGGTGAGGCCATCATGATCGTGCCACACGAACGAGGAGCAAAAACAGTCAGAATCAAGTTCAGCAAAACAGATGACCTTGAGGTTCAGCCGATTCCCGAAATCACGAAGACCCTCATGCCACTACTTGAAGAAAAAGAAGGCGAAGTAAAACCAGAGAAAACAGAACAAGCGAATAACGCTCTTGATAATGCAGCTTAAAAATTCAGGAGGTCGTATGGGATTTAACAAATTCAAAAAACAAATCGTTTTGATCGTGAGTGTGTCAGCACTTCTTTTGCAAACAGGATGCTCTACTATGGGAAAGTCAGTAGGCCTCGGCAGTGCCATTGGAGCAGGGACTGGGGCGGCATTGGGAGGGATCGTTGATGCTGGTAATAACGGACAGTATCGCACACGAAACGTCATCATCGGTGCAGGAGTTGGTGCGATTGCTGGTGGATTCGTAGGAAATGCCATTCACGAGAACAACGAAAAGGACAAAGAGCTTTCTTACCTAAAGGGAAAAGAAGCTCAAAGAAAATCACAAAAAGCTGGAAGCCCACCTAGTCTTCAAGAGCCGAAAGTTGAAGCCGTTTGGGTGGAAAGCAAAGTGACTGGCAATCGCTACATCGAGGGACATTTTGAATACATCATCACAGAGCCTACGCGTTGGGAGGCCCCATGATGAAATACCCTTACGGTCGAAAGCTCTCAAAGAACGCTGTCGAGGCCGTGAGGTTTGTCGCCAAGGTCGGCTCAATGGAGCGAGAAACTTGGTATGACCTTTTTGCTCACGGCACTCTACGCTGGAAGCAAATGCAACTTCAGCACTTAGTTGATCGGAAGGTCTTTAAGTACAACACCAGTAAGCACGGACATGATGCTGTCGTGATTGATTCCTTCGGAGTTGAGCTAGTTCAGAGCATGAAGTGGCAACACGTTCACACGGTTTATCCACATGAAATCCAGCATGACGTAACTGCTGGGGCAGGAGTTTGGAAATTGGAGAAAGCAGGACTCTGCCAAAAGTGGATGACCGAACGGGAAATGAAAATGCAAAAGTCGGCTAGCTTTAAATTGAGCTTGAGCGACCGAGAATCAAAGTACCCTGACATTGTGTTCAGGCTTCAAGGAAAAAGCTCAACTCCCATTGTGGCCATCGAATACGAAAAAACGTCCAAGACGAATTGGCGATATAACAAAGCAATCAAAGCCTACAGTGACTCTTATGACTTTGGTTTTGTGTTCTTCATTGTCGAGAACAATGGCATTGAAAAGACCATCAATAAGGCTATGCAATACATCCGTGATGGAAAACTTAATTCGAGGATTGGATTTATCTCGGTTGAAGACTGGAAAGAAAATCCACTGACTGCGGAAATCAGAGGATTCAAAAACACCAAAAGCCTGAGTGAGCTTGCTTTTAAAATTTGAAGTTAGAAGTCTTCGCCAATTCCTTCGTGTAACGAAGGATTCGATTAGTTGAAATTTTAGAGCGACAAGAAGCTAAGAGCGGATAACAACAAAACTTTTCCCACCGCCGCCTCGTTCTTAACGTCCCTTGGTCGTTACTGACCCCTCCCCCCCAACGAGTTGAGAGGAAGGGGTCAGTAACTAGGTACTAAACAGAGGCGGCGGTGGGAGAAAAGGAATAAAGGTAAAGAGATATGGAAGATAAAAATATAGGAAAAAAAACGGGAACGGGGTCGGGAGCGGAGACGGAGGAAGAAAAGAAGAAGAGAGAGGAAACGGAAGACAGGGGTACAGAAAAAAAGAAGAATGAAGAAATCGCAAAAATCACAATCACCAAAGAAGCAGAATCACAGCTCACAGAACTCATGAAAAAAGTGAATGATGGGTTCACCAGTGGACGAGTCAATCGACAGGATTTGGCGAGCTGGCTTCTGCTAAAATCATGCGACGAGGCCGATACGGCTCTCGTCGAAAATATCCGAGCAGAGCATTTTGATGAAATCATGATGTTTGAGGCTCTGCTCAAGAAAAGCAAAGAAACAGGTGTCCTCCCACCAGAACTTCAAGGCTTTTTAAAACAGCATCTTGGCTCGGCTGGTCGGACAAAAACACGCAAACCCTTGACTTAATAGTTCATCAATGATGAACTATAGGTATAAGAGGTTTTAAGTAAAAAATGGACGCAAAACAATTTAAAGAAATTAGAAGTAAACTCGATCTGTCCCAAGAGGAAATGGCAGTCCTCCTCGAATTATCTGGGAAGACTGCCGTTTCCAACATTGAAACGGGGCTTAGAAATAGCGGTAAATTTTCAGCAAAGTTCCTCCGCTATCTCGATTCGATGAAATTTGAGAAGGCCCACAAAGTGATTAAGGAGATCAATCAATTTCATAACGAATAGGAGTCATCATGGAGCCTTGGCAAAAGCTAGTGCAAGCTCTATGTGAGATTTGGGTTGAAGAAGACATTAAGTCTGGAAAATTTAAAAATGAAGAAAGAACTGAAAACAACATCATCGAAGAAGAATCCGAAAGAAGCGAGGCCCTCAATGAAGCCGCTTAATAAGATTTCTGCGAGAGCTGCGGTTTACGCACGTTATAGTTCTGATATGCAAAGTTCTGATAGTGCCGATGACCAAATTGCACGCATCCAGTTCCGTTTGAAACAGGGGCAAATTCGCTCACAAAAATTTTATGGGAATCCAATCCAGGTTCTAACTGAATGGGTACGCAAAGACGAAGCCCAAAGCGGAAGAATTGCAGGCCGTGACGGTTACGAGGCAATTCTTAACGGTATTCGCAACAAGTCCTTTGATATAATCATCGTTGATGATCTTTCCCGTCTGACTCGTTCCCTTGGGAACTTGCTTGGACTCTACGATATGCTCAAGTGGTATGAAGTGGAGCTGATTTCTATTTGCGATGGAATCAGCAGCGAAGACCCTTCTGCGAAAACATTTTTTACCGTGAAAGGGATGGTCAATGACTTTTCAAACGACATTCATGCGGAACGTGTGATTCGCGGAATGGAAATGAGAATCTTAAATGGGTTCTCTTGCGGTGACCATCCATTCGGATATGACTCTGCTCCGACGAAATTTGAAAATGCAAAAGGAAGACCTTTTCCGTCACATTACAAAATCACAATCAATGAAGCTGAAGCACAAATTGTTCGCAGAATTTTTCAAATGTATAGTATGGGCTTAGGCTACTCTCGAATTGCAAAAACGCTCAATGAAGACAAAGTTCCTTCTCCTAGTGCTGCTTATGCAACCGCAGGAAAATTAACCTCATGGGGGCCACGAAGCGTTCAGCACATTCTCCACAACGAGAAATACTGTGGAATTTGGAGATGGAAGAAAACGAAACACGGTATTCATCCTGAGTTTAAAACACGAACAGCGAAGGAAAGACCCACTACCGATTGGGTGAATCATAACGGCAATAGTGAACTCCGCGAAGACCTAAGAATCATCGACCAAGAAACGTGGGACTTGGTTCAAACAAAATTGGCAGAGAACAAAAAATTTCCTTTGTCGGAAAAAAATTCAGAAAGCCGATGGGGAAACAAAGCGAATATATTACCCGAACACCCTTTCTCTGGATTGCTTGAGTGTGGGGTTTGCAGTTCTAACATTGGTCTAATCAGTGGAAAAAGTGGCGGTTATTACGGGTGCAGTTCTGCACACAAGAATGGAACTTGTACCAATAAGAAACTGATCTCTACTGAGAAGTTGGCCGAAACGATTATTGGGGTCATCAGGGAAGATTTGGTGAAACCTGATTTCATCCAGTACATCGTGAAAAAGTATAACCAAGCAATCACGATGAAAAAGTCATCAACCCCTCAACGAATGAAACAGATTGAGCAAGAAGTTCAGCTCATCGAGAAAGAACTCGCCAACCTTATTCAAGTGATTATTGGTGGCAATGCGTCAGACACAATCAATTTGGCGATAAAAGAAAGGGAGCAGCGAAAGCTACGCCTCAAGGCCGAAAAGAGTGCCCTAGATCGCAGCCAAGTGAAGGCCCCTTCTGTGACTGTTGAAGGAATTACGGAACGCTTGGAAACGCTAAAGGAAGCCATCTTAGAGAATCCGATGAAGTGCTATCCAGCCCTTCGTTCGATGTTTCCAAAGAAAGTAAAACTTATCCCTAAGTACGATGAAAGCAGCATGGACACGCATTACTGGATTGAATGTGGGATTTCTCTGAATGGTGCTGTGGAAAAGAGTTATCAGTTAGAAGTAAAAGGCAAAAAAAATGGGGATGCGAAAACGCATCCCCATTCCTCTTTTTTCCCATTTGAAAACCTACCGACCCGTGTTTCCAAGAATCATCGGTTCAGTATGTTTTCAAATGGGGTGACCAACGGGGCTTGAACCCGCGACCCCAGGAATCACAATCCTGTGCTCTACCAACTGAGCTATGGCCACCACAACAAAGTGCGCGGCGTAAAGATAACGACCGCAGCAAATAAATTGAACCTAAAATTTACTTCGAAACTCCCTCCATTGTCAATAAACGTGTAAAACCCTTGACTATTCTCCCAACCCCACGTCACATTAGGGTATACGCATGAATCTCTTAAAGAAATCAACACCACGCATTACCGGTCTGGTCACCCTCATTCTTCTCGTTCTCTCTTCAAAACAGGCCGAAGCCGGGTTCTTCAACCTCGAAGAGTTTGTCGACTATCAATCCTGGGCAGTGGGGATGGAGCCGGAGATCACGCTCAATCAAGGCGGCGGGTTTGCGACCAACTTTAAATTTACCTACGGCATTACCCCGCTCTCGAATTTTCAGGCGGGTATTGGGTTTGGTGGCGGCGCGCGCGGATTCCGGATCGGTGGCGCTTACACGTTTGATTTTATCCCGGATCTCGACGGCCAGATCGGCGCGGGCTTGGCGCTGACCGGTTACTACTACAAATTGCGGAGCGCGATCGGCGAGACCGAGTTCTCGATTGCCCCCTACATTCACAACGCGTTTCAAACTCGAGGTGGAGTGGATTTTGATCCGTACATTTCGCTTCCGCTCGGGATGGCATTTTCGAGCGGCACTTACGTCACGACGTTCCAACTCGTGATGGGGTCTTACTTTCCGACGTCGCAACACTTTGGCGTCAACGCCGAGCTCGGCGTGCAACTTAAAGATTCCAGCAGCTACATCAGCTTCGGGATGACTTACCGAGATTAGAATGGACTTGCCGCAGCCGAAACTCCTGGCCGAAGCCGATCTCTCTAAAATCAAAGGGCTTTGCTTTGATATCGACGATACGTTTAGCACTCACGGCAAGATCACCGACGAGGCCTTTACATCGCTGTGGAACTTGCGTCGCGCGGGTTATGTGCTGATCCCGGTCACCGGTAGGCCTGCAGGATGGTGCGATCACATCGCGCGCTTTTGGCCCGTGGACGCGGTCGTCGGCGAGAACGGCGCGTTTTCAATGTACATGTATGAAGGCCGCTTGCAGCGTTTTGAAACCTTGGGCGACGCCGAGGGAGCTGCGGCCCGGGCGAAGCTTCAGGGTTTGGCCGACGCCATCGTCCGGCAGTTTCCAGGCGTGCAGTTTGCGTCGGATCAAAATTACCGCGAGTACGATATCGCGATCGACTTTTGCGAGGACGTCACACCTTGGCCCGAAAGCGAAGTCGAGCGTTTAGTAAAATTTTGCGAGCTCAAGGGAGCCATTGCAAAAATCAGTTCGATCCACGTCAACGCCTGGTTTGGCCGCTACACAAAGATCGAAGGCATCCGGAAGTTCCTCGCCCAGACCAAAGCTCAATTGAATCTGCCATTGTTCGAGCAATTTGCCTTTGCAGGAGACTCTCCAAACGACGAACCCATGTTCGCCGCATTTGCCACGAGCATCGGCGTGCAAAACGTAAAGCCGTTCCTCCCGAAGATGAAAGTCTACCCCAAGTTCATTACCAACAATATCGCCGGCGCCGGCTTTGCTGAAATCGCCCAGGCATTGTTGAAGTAACCGTCGAAAACTCACGATGAAGCCTTAAATTTAAACCGTCTCGCCGAGCTTGATCGCGTAAAAAATTCCGTAGAGTACGAGATCCGGCACTTCGAGATCGAAGATGCCCGTACCGTGGAACAAGCGTGAGAATCCGCCGGTGCCCACCACAAACGGTTCGCGACCCGCGAAGAGATCTTTTTTGTAATGCTTGATCAGCTCCCGCATGGTGCCCAAGTGTCCGTAGTAAAGACCGGCTTGGATGCTTTCGACCGTCGAGCGTCCACACGCCATTTCGGGCATCACGATCTCAACCGTCGGGAGTTTTGCTGTTCGGGATTCGAGGGCTTCCATCGAGATCCGGAGGCCGGGTACGATCGCGCCGCCCAAATATTCCTTCTCGTTATTGACCGCGCAGAACGTGGTCGCAGTACCGAGGTCGACGATCACGAGATCCTTGTTGGGATACATGAGTGTCGCTGCCACCGCATTTGCGATGCGGTCGGCGCCGACTTCGATCGGGTTACGATACTTGATCTTGAGCCCCGTCTTGACGCCGACCTGGAGGATAAACGGATTGATATTGAAGTAATCTTGGCAAGCGCCTTTCAGTGAGTGCATTACGCCCGGAACGACTGAGCAGATCCCGATTTTTTTAATCTCGGACGGGTCGACGCCGTTTTCTTTGAGTACGGACATGAGGAACAGCCCGAACTCGTCACTCGTGGTGCTCCACTGTGTTTGCTTGCGGAAGCGTAGCGCGATATCCGGCGGTTTGATCTCGCCTTTGGCATTAAATGGCGTCTCCGATTTAATCACGCCACCGAACATCTGGGAGTTACCGACATCAAGTAGTAAGATCATTTGATCTCTCGGCGATGTTTTGTACCAAACCCCGCACTTTTGCGCTCAGGTCCGTTTTGTTTTTAAAAAAATCGACCGGTTGATATTTTTCATCACCCTTGGCAAACACGACTCCCGTGTGTTTATCGGGACCGACATCCGCAAGTTCGTTGTGGATGATCCAGTCCGAATCGTACTTGGAGAGTTGCTCCAGGATCTCGAGATGGTCCGCGCCCGAAGTGAGTTTAAAACTAATCACTTTGAGATTTTTATTGCGAGACCAGTCTTTAAGGCGCGCCACGAGCTTTGGATTCGGGATCAAGCGCAGCGTGATCCCCTCTTTGCTCGAGATCTTGGTCTTCGATACTTCCTCGACCCGGAAATCCGACACCGCCGCCGAATGGATCACCAGATCGTAACTCCGGCGAGAGAGCTCGTCTTCGAGTAACCGAGCCATGCTCTCGGTCGTGGTGTAATTCAACACCCGACGAAGCCCGTCTTGAAACTGCGACGACTCGCTTTGCACGAGTGTCACGTCGTGGCCGGCTTCTTCGAGCGACTTTGCGAGGGTAAACCCGGTACGGCCGGTTGAAACGTTCGTGATCGAGCGCACCGGATCGATCGGCTCTTGGGTGCCGCCCGCGGTAATCAAGATATTGAGCTTGCGTGCGTATGTGAGCGCGAGCGGCTGACGCGCGCGACGCTCGGCTTCGAAATGAATCTGAATCCGCTCGAGCATATCCTCAGGTTCGATCAAGCGTCCAGCGCCCTCTTCGCCGCAAGCCATCCGGCCTGCGCCTGGATCCAGGATCTGCACTCCCAGACGTTGGAGCTTGTTCGCATTATCGCGCACCACCGGATGGGTCCACATCGCTTGGTTCATGGCAGGTGCAATCCAGTAAGGTTTTTTAAATTCATGCGCGAGGAAGAGTGTCGACACGAGATCCGCGCCAAAACCTTGCGAGAGTTGAGCAAGTTGATTGGCTGTTGCCGGGTACAGCAAGATCAAATCCGCCCAACGCTCGAGATTGATGTGGGCCATCATCTGACCCGCTTCAAAGGTATCTCCGTGCACCTTGCGCCCGGTGATGCCTTCAAACGACGCGGGTCCGATGAACTCGCGCGCCGACGGCGTCATCACGACTTCGACTTCAAAGCCCGCTTTGATCAGGCCACTTGCCAATGCGATCGATTTAAACGCCGCGATCGAACCCGAGACTTGGAGAAGAATTTTTTTAGAAGTGCTAGAGTTTGACATTGTCGATTAACCTCACATCCCCGAGCCAGGCCGCTGCAAACCGGCGTGTCTCGCCATTTTCTAGATGCTTGTCTTCTAGATAATCGACGACAAAGCCCGCGTCCTCGACCGCCGCGCGCGCGTCGTCAACTCGGTCAAACTCGACCATCGCTCGATGCAAAAGCGGTGCCATGATCTTGTGCTCGGGTAAAATGCGCGCGTTGCGCGAGCTAAGCGCAAGGCCGGATGACTCGTACTCAGTTGGAACCGGAACGAGTTTGAGATCGATAAAGTAATCTTCGACCATTTCTTTAACCAGGAGATACTGCTGGTAATCCTTCTCGCCGAAGTACGCGTGTGTCGGGCGAACAATATTAAAAAGCTTCATCACCACGGTGAGGACGCCATCAAAGTGCCCAGGCCGGTGAGCGCCGCAGAGCTCTTTCGAGAGGATATCTTCGGTGACTTTAACCCGGTAACCTTTTGGATAGAGCGCCGATGCAAGTTTTGGAGCAAACACCGCGTCCACGCCCAGCTTCTCGGCCATTGCCAGGTCTTCGACCAAAGTCGAAGGATAATTTTCAAAGTCGGATTTTTGATTGAACTGGGTCGGATTTACGAAAATCGAGAGTACGGTCACATCGTTTTCCGACATCGACTGACGGATCAATTTTGCATGACCTTGGTGGAGCGCGCCCATCGTCGGGACAAAACCGATACGCGCTCCCGCCAACATGCCCTTTCTCCAGGGACGATATGCCTCGACCGTTTCAAAAGTTTTCATGATGAATAAACCTCCTTCAATGCCGGCCCATCGTTTGGAGCCGGGCTCACCGCTTTTAAATCGCTCTGATAAGTTTCTTTTGCCGACGGAAACTGTCCTTGCATGACGTCTTGATGGTACCGCGTAAACGCGTCGGTCAGCACCTCATGCAACTTTGCGTAGTGACGCAAAAACTTGGGCTTAAAGCCTGGATTCATGCCGAGCATGTCTTGAAGCACGAGTACCTGTCCATCGGTCACGGTGCCGGCACCGATGCCGATGGTCGGGATCGTGAGCGCTTCGGTCACCCGTCCTGCGATCCCGCCCGGAATACACTCGAGGACCAATGAGAACGCTCCCGCGGCTTCAAACGCACGAGCGTCCGCGAGGAGCTGTTCTTGCTCGGCCACATTCTTGGCTTGCACTTTCATCCCGCCAAAAGCGTTTGCAAATTGCGGAGTGAGCCCCAAGTGCCCCATCACCGGGATCCCCGATTCGACGAGGTGGCGAACTCCGTCCTCGTTGCCGTGAATTCCTTCAATTTTGACCGCGTGTGCGCCTGCACGCAAAAATCGGCCAGCCACATCCACCAAATGCTCGCGCGATTTGCGAGTCACGAGGAACGGCATGTCGGCGACGATAAATTTTTTACCCGCAGCCCCCCGCGCGACGCTCGCCACAAAAAATTCAATGCTCTCGGGCGTGGCGTGCACTGTCGAGTCGTAACCCTGCATGGTCATCACCGAGCTGTCTCCGACGAGCAACGCATCGATCGGGCTCTCGGCAAGCACGCGTGCAAAACTTGCGTCGTAACAGGTAATCATCGAGATCTTTTGGTCTTGTTGTTTACGGGTTTTAAACTCAGGTACGGTGATCATGATAGCTCCCTCCGTTTTGAAAATACTTTACAAAACTTGCGTACAAATCGGCTTCGCGCGAGCCCTCGAGCGCCCGTTCATGCGCCCTCACCGTGGCCTGATCGCCACGCACGAGCGGCCCAGTGAGCGCCTTCGATCCTTGCACAAGAAAATTCTCCAGCGTCTGTCTCAAGATCGGGCCCCACGCGTGTGTCGGAAGCACGGGATTCAAACCCTCGGCCGCGCTCCACAAAATTTGTGAGAAATTTGCGATCATCACGCAAGCCGCATGGTACTTGATGCGCATCGAACCCGGAATCGACGTCACATTACCAAAACTCGTTTGCACCGTCGGTTCATCATCAAAGGTCACCCACGGGATGCGGCTATAGACATCACGCGCGTACACTTCAGTCGAAAACGTCATGAGCGGATGAAGCGTCGTCGCGCCCGCAAGCTTGGTTGCCGCCGATGAGTGCAAAATCTGCGCGGTCGGCATCAGCCTCAACACTTCCGCTTGCACCGGTTCCAATGCCTTATCCGACACAAGCAACCATACGTGAGTCGATGCGGAGGCAATGTTTGCAAAATACTCGGCTTTGGCACCGATCGCGCGCGCGTCGCTGAATTGCAGGTACGGCAAGCTACTGGATTTAAAAAAATGAACGAGATGGCGAGCCAGTCGTCCTCGACCCACAAAGAGTGGGATGAATTCCCGCGTGTTTACACCTCGGGCAAAAAAACGCTGTGAGGATGCGCTCGGTAGCAGGTTTTTAGCCATTAGACCCTCAGGTACCCGTCCGGTCACGCCGCATGATGCCGCGCAACTTTCGTGGATCGGGTCCTTATTTATCTAAATATCACGAACTGCGAGGTGCGCGAAGAATTTCTGTGAAGGGAAGATCAAGAACCGGCCACTGCAGCTGGTCACGATGATTAAAGTGCCACCATTCGACTTTGATGCTCGTGAAGTGATGCTCTTTCATGGTGGTCTGCAACAAATCGCGTTTCAAACGGGGCTCCGGAAGACCACCCAAGTACTCGGTGTAGGCGCGCTCGTTCATCTCATCGAAGTCAGACGGCATCTCCACCGCTTTGCCGGTTTTAAGGTTGTACATGCCGATATCGACCGCGCAGCCGCGATTGTGGGTTGAACCTTTCACCGGATCGGCCAAAAAATTTTTTTCAAACGGCTGGCACTCGTCGTAAAAATGCTTGGTTACCGACCACGGACGATAGCCATCAAATATCACGATACCATAGCCCAGTTTGTTCAAGAACCGGTGCGCGCGAATCAAATCGATCGCCGTGTCCTCTTGCAAGAACACATTCGGGGTCGGATACACCTGACGTTTAAAAAAGTTATCGGTACGAGCGTAGCGCACATCGAACAAAAACGGCTGCGGAAGAAGCTTACTCACCTCTTCAAGATCGATAAACGGAACGGTGACATGGGACTTGTACGCAGGCGTTGCGACTTTTTGCTCAAAGCCCTTTAAGAGATAACAAGGATAAGGATGCTGTGCGGGTTTCACTCTCAATTCCTCCGCCTAGTCCGCGAGCTCGCCGATGTCGTCATCTTCTTCGGGCGTGAGATACTTTTGATATTCCTCGGTAAACGCGATCGGTGATTTTCCAGGCGCGTACTCCACGCGATCGACAAACAAAGTTCCAAACAAATGATCGAGTTCGTGTTGGAACACGGTCGCGAGAAAACCCTCAGCCACGATCTTTTGCGGCTTGGCGCTCAGGTCCAGATAATCGATTTGTACTTTGCGCGGACGGTACACGAGGCCGCGGATTTCAGGAACTGAAAGACATCCTTCCCAAAAACCCTGGCGCTTGTCGTCCAGTACCTTGATTTTTGGATTAATCACCACAGTCAGCGGCTGCTCGTTTATCACACTGCCGTCCTCACCTTCTTCCTGGTAATCGATAACGGCTACCGCTACCGACTCGTAAATCTGCGGGGCCGCAATGCCGATGCCTCCGTACTCGTTCATCGACTCGATCATGTCGCGAACGAGCAAACGCGTGTCTTCGGAGAGAATTTCTTCCTGGGTGAGTTCGCGAGCGATTTGTCTTAGAACGGGGTGACCCATGCGAGCCACTTTACGAATTGCCATGCATCCGATTATAGCGGAATTATAGAGAATTGTGAATCCCCGGTCGTGGGTCGCTTTGCACGGACATTAAGCCGATTTCTTGGGTTTCGAATCCTCGGTCGTACCCGGAACGTAGACCGCCACGCGGTTACGTCCGCCTTGCTTGGCTTCGTAGAGAGCGTCGTCGGCGCGCTTGACGATATCCGTTGCTTCGTCGCCCGATACCGGGAAGGCCGCCACGCCGATACTCGCGCTTACGCGCCCCATCGGTTGATGCTCGCCGCACGGAAAGTCATAGGCATAGATCGCCGCACGGATTTTTTCGGCCTGCACGTAGGTTTCCTTGAGATCGCTGTCCCGGCAAAGCACTACGAACTCCTCACCGCCGTAACGCGCAGGAAGATCCTGAGAACGGGCGCAGTCCCTTAAGATTTGCGCGACCTGCTTTAAGACCTGGTCACCGGCCGGGTGCCCGTTGCGGTCGTTAAACTTTTTGAAGTGATCGACGTCCAGGAAAATTACACCGTATTCCTTGTGAAAGTTCAGGGCCTGATTGTGGACGCTCGCCAGAACCTCCTTGAAATAGCGCAGGTTTTTAAGCGCCGTCATTTCGTCGGTGGTCGAGAGCTTGCGCAAAACGGCGTTCATCTCTTCGAGTTCGCGCTGTACTTGCTTGACCTCGGTCACGTCGCGAGCGACGAGTTGCACGACTTCGATGTAGTCCAAAATCTTGAGCGGCGCTGCCGCCACTTCGAAAACGAACTGGTCTTGAGCCGCGTTTTTCCAGGTGATCTCGGCTTTCATGCCGGGTTTCAGCTCGTGCCCCAGAATCTCCGTCAACGGACGCCCAAGCAAGTCGCCTTCGGTCATTTTAAAAAGTTTAAGCGCGGCCGGATTGCATTCCAAAATACGGAACGAGCTCTTATCGAGTAAGAATACCGCTTCATTCATCCGCGCGAAAAGATCCGCGTAATTCGCGAGTTGCGCGAGCGTCCCTCCCACCACGCGCCCCTGGAGGTACTCCTCTAAGATGTCGTGCTTGGATTTTTTGGATCTCTCCTGGCCGTCCATACCTCCCTTATCGGGTTTCGGTGTCAAAAAATTGAGGTCTATAAAAATTGTTTAATAAATACAGCTAAGTAGCGAAGCGTAAATTGACTCCCCATCGCGCCGGACAGCAGCAAGTTCATGTATCTGCTATCATTCGGATTTTGACACATAAAGCTATAAATGGTAGATTTTGGCCCTGGTGTAAACCCATTTTACTCGACCTAAAAAACTCGTACTCTATGATGACAATGCTCGCACGTCGATTCACTACAACTCTGTTTCTATGGCTTGCACTTGTCTTGTTGTTGCCTGCTCCGCTCGCTCGCGCCGTCACCATTCAAATTCTCCACACTAATGATCTGCACGCTTCGATGGAGTCGGCTGGCATACCTCGCGCAGGCGACGTCGAAAACGGCGGCTGGGCCCAGATCAAAGCAAAAATGGACGCGCTCACCGCATCGGCGGCCGCGCAAAACATCGAGACCATCCGCCTCGACGCCGGTGACTTCATCGAAGGCACGATGCTCTATTTTCCGAATCATGGACGCGACGTGTTTCGAGCTTATTTGCAAATGGGCTACGACGCTTCGGCATTGGGAAACCACGATTGGCTCATGGGTGCGACCGGACTCAACACACTATTCGGCGAGATGACGGAACTCGGCCTCCTCACTCCGAAAAATCACCCGATCTTGTCGGCCAATATCGAACTTGGCCCGCGCATGAATCATTTGCGTGCGCAAATGAAACCGTACACCATCATCGAACGGGCCGGTGTGAAAATCGGCGTGATGGGCCTCTCGACCACCGAGGCTTTTTACAAATGGATTCCGAAAATTCGTTCTCGCAAAAGCGATTTCAAGCTCAAAGACTATCTCGACAGTAAACGCACGATCGTCGACGACGAAACCGGTGAAGAGCGCACTGAGTACGTGCCGGGCATCGCCAACAAAACAATTCGCGCACTGAAGCATCGGGTCGACGCGGTAGTCGCCCTCACCCACATCGGATTCGATGAAGACCTAGAGCTCGTCCAAGGCACTCGCAACCTCGATCTCGTTGTCGGCGGGCATTCGCACACGTTTCTGGAAACCCTGAGCGCGGCGTTCGACCGAGATGGCAACTCAGTTCCGGTCGTGCAAACCGGTTACAGCGGCCATAGTATCGGTCGCGTGCTCATCGACGTCGAAAAAGGCAAAAAAGCAAAAGTTTTGAGTTACGAACTCATCGATGTGCCGACCGATGGTCGGAAGGATCCGGTGGTCGCGACAAGCGTGAAGACCGCGCAAGACGAGTTCCGTAAAATGTACGGTCCCGAATACCTTGACAAAGAAATCGGAAAATCCGAAGTTCGTCTGGTCTCCGGAAAATTCGGTCCGACCGCGTTCGGAAAATTCTCGGTCGACGCCATCCGCGAGTCGCTTGATGCCGACGTGGGCATCGACGTCGGCGCGTTCCACTCCGAGAAACCGCAATCCGCGGGCGTCGTGACCCGCCAGACACTCATGGACATGTACCCGCGCAAGTTCGAGGCGGATCAGGCTCAAGGCTTGTCGGTATATCGCGCGCGCATTCCCGGGTTCGTGATCGCGCTTGGAATCAAATTCGCGACCAAATACGGTCTCTTCGTTTCGTTCTCGGGCGTGGATTACAAGCCGACCAAACTCACCGAAACCGAGTACGCAAAAGAGTACAAGAAAGCGACCGAATCAAAACGGGACATGATGGGCCGCTACCGTGCGAAAGACATTACCGTCAACGGAAATAAAGTTTGCCTGCTCTGCACCTACAACGTCGCGGCTCCCGAATCGCTCATTCGCGGCGCTTATGGGATTTCTTTTCTCACTCGCCTCGTGATCTGGGGTGGAAAACGCTCCGAGAAGACGATTTGGGACGCTTTTGAGGAGCACCTCTCCAAAATCAAAGTCATTCGCCGATTAGGCAACGACGAGCGCTACAATCCTCGTCGCTACACCGATAGCTATCAACGAAAATGGATCGACAAAGTTGACGCCGAACAAGTCTTGGAAGAAGGCGGCCAACCCGCTTCGGCCGCAGAACTTGACCACGACGGCGTATCGACGTCCAAGCTCTACGAGATGTTCTTGAAGGACGTCATGAGAGTCAAAGCTTTAAAGATCAACAACCAGACCGACATTGATTCTCTCGATGCTGAAATTTAACTCAGACCCGCGCCCACTCGCTACCCTTTATCGAAAGTAAATCGGAACTCAACCTTGCGGCCGGCTTTGACCGCGCCCGCGCCCGTAATCTTCACGCGCTCTTTAATCGGGATGAGCGCTCGACGTTCCAAGAACCTTGCCACCCACTCGGCGCGCGCAAAAGACAGCGCGTAGTCGCTCTCGCCATAATCACTCGGGCGGCGTTCTTTGAGTGAGCCGATGTCGGTGTAACCGATTACTTCGATCTTAAGCCCGCGCTTTAAATAAGGCTTGATCAGTTCGGCCAGGCGATCCATCGCCGTGTACCACGTCTCACGAATCGCAAAGGCGCCTTCGCCGTAAACTTCGTCGCCGTAAAACGCCACATCGACCGATTCCAGCCGGTAGTCCGCGCGCAAACCATCGGCGCGCACCTGAAACAGCGAGTCCTCTTGGAAAGTCTTACTCAAGTCCTGAATTTTCTGCGACGCCATGACCGGAAGCGGAACTGGCGCTTCTTTTACCGGTTCGGCGTGCCCGGCCTTCAAAATCTTTTGATGCTCGCGCGCGTACAACGCGAAAAACGCGACGAATAGTCCGAGGTAGGCGATTGGAGATTGCTTGGCCGCTTTACTCATTTAAGACTCCACGAGTTTAGGAGTTTCGAGCAATCGACAATTGAGTTTGTCGCGGAGCAAATCCGCGTTCAAGCCCTCTTGAATCCCGGAGATGCCCTCTTCGAGCAAAATAAAATAGAGACGCGCGCGATCGAGGTTTGCAAAGAACGCGTTCTTTAAATACGCGCTTGCCATCGGCTGCAAGAGTACACCGAGTAAGAGCGGCAGGAGCGCGGTCGCCGGACTTGCATTCGGGTCGGTCGACTTGAGCACCGCCATCATTTGAAAAAGCGTCGTGATCAGACCCACCGTCGCAAAGGACTGGGTCACGTTGTCGTTCCAGGCCTCCACGAGTCCCGCGATCTCGTGCGTGCGCATCAATTGGTTTCGAATGGATTGGATGAGATGCGTACGCTCGTAACCGTCCATCACTCGCTTGAGCAGGTAACGCATAAAAGGATCGGAGAGCTCTTTACGGACGCTCTCGCTTGCTAGCAACCCGTCGCGGCGAATCGCCTGCGAGAGAGTCTCGACTTCGTGAACAAATTTTTTGGGATCGAACGCCTTGAAAGCGACGATTTTTTTGGCGCTGCCGTCTTGAAGTACTTTCGGCATCTGCACGCAAGCGTATCCGCCGACGCCCATCGTGATCATGATCACGATGTAGATAATATATCCGAATCCGGAATCAACCGAACCGATCTGAGTACCAAGGACTAAAAACGCAACCAATGCGGCGTACCCAAAGCTCTTGATCATCTACATGACTAGTGTAACCTATATTTTGTGATGAAATCAAAAAGCGCGATTCTCGTGGGCGTGGCGGCCTTGATCGCTGCGGGCTTCTTTGCCTGGCAACTCACCTTAAGCCCTTTCCAACGCGCTCTCAGCACCGAATGGGTGGAGAACTCGTTCCCCGAGAACGTCGATACTGAAGACTCCAACTGGAACGTGCTGCCGTATGGGTACACGCTCGCACCTTGGCCGAAAACATTTCAAGGCGAACCGATCGTCACAAAATTGACTTATCACAAGGGTCCGCCCAAAAAGTTCTTGCAGGAGATTGTGCAGATTTGGCGTCCAGTCGAAGTGGAACTCCGAGTCGACGGTCCTCGTACCCTCGTTCCGAACTTCAAGGCCTCGGATTGGAAGCGCTGTTTTGCGAGCCGTTTTAACTGCCGTGCCGAAAAGGCCGAGTTCCAAAAATACCTCGGAGTTCATGGCCGCGAAGAGCCGCAAGTGACTTGGTTTGAGACCTTGGACGTACTCGGCGCACGCGGCGTGCACACGCTTCAGGAGTTTCCGAGCTACGATCTGAATCGTTACACCGTCATCACCGACAAAGGCGTGCTTCAGACGTTTATGCTAAAGAGCGTGCGCAATCCGGTGGGGACCGCCGCGATCGAAACCTTTTTGAAAGTCCTGGGCGGCATGAAAGTGCGTGACGATCTCGAAGGTTCGAAGGAATGGATTCAATCCAAAATCAAAGCCGTCCGTCTCGACGTCGTCCGCGCGACCCCGGATCCCAAACTTCGAATCGAAAAAATGATTCAGGTTCAAAACTATATCGCGAGCCACTTGAGCGTGGACCCGACGCAGTTTCCACCCTACTTCCATTTGGCGGGCGTCACCCACATGCTCGGCGTCGAGCTCTTTCGAGCGCAAAAAAGCTACTTCGGTAACCAGGAAGCTTGGACCTTGAACATCAAGCCGATGCTCGAGACTTTAATTCAATATGCGCGTGATTTCCAAGCCGAACATGTCGCGGATAAAAACGCACCGATTCAGGTGCAAAACCTCGAAGCGCTCCTACAGGAGATATTGTTGCTTCAGCAAAAATTGTCGAAAGGCCAGAACCTGAAGCGCTAGTCGTTATCGAACGCCTTCATGAGCCAACCGGCCAAGCGGTTGAACAGGAAGTTTGACGGGACATGGTCGGCGCATTGTTTCATCATCGCGACTTCAACGTTGCTCTGGGCTTCGACTTCTTTGACGTGTTTTACCCACGCGCCCTTGTTTTTGTTCATGTCGGCCTCCCAGTTTTCCTGGCCGATTTGAATCTTTTCCAGCTCGTCACGGTCGAACCAAAATCCGTGCCCTGCAGGACAGCGATCGATGATGATGCCGGAGTTGTACGCGTAGTTAACGACGTCCATACGTTTAGCGCATTTCGGACAAAGCTCGACGCTCGCGTCTTCATCTTTCGGGATCCCGGTAAAAGTGCGTTCGATCGCACGGTTAATAAGATCGGGACTGAATTCTTCTTCGTGGATGTCGATGATCCGGCCGAGTTCGCCCTGGTCGAGCCACGCGCCCTTACATTTCGGGCAGACGTCGATTTCGACGCCTTCATACTTTTGAGTTTTCAAAGTGGTCTGACAACGCACACAGTTCATGCGTTAATGATAACAAGCCGTCAACGATTTGCAACCGGAGTAACCTTAAAAAATTACCAACGCGTGATCATTTGGCCCGAAGCAGCTTCGAGCGCGGCGATACGTTCTTCAAGAGGCGGATGCGACGCAAAGAATGCGATCCAAGATTTCTTCGAAGTGGCGATTTTGAACGCAGCAATTGAAGCCGGAGTTTGATCGGCTTCTGCGATGGCGTCCGCAATGCGCGGATTTTCGTAAAAGTTTTTGAGTGCCTGGAGCGCCGCAATCATCTTCTGGCTGCCGGCTAGGCGTGCTCCACCCGCATCCGCGCGGTACTCGCGATAACGTGAGAACGCGGCAACGACGAGCGAACCTAAGATCGAGAGGGCGATTTCAAATATCGGAACGAGAATGTACTGAACCCAGTTGCCTCCACCGCTGCGTTCGCTATCGCGATCTCGCAGGGCCTGGCTGATAAAGAACGCGAGAATGCGCGCGAGGAACATCACAAACGCGTTGATGATGCCCTGAAGGAGCGTCATCGTGACCATGTCGCCGTTTGCGACGTGACTGATTTCGTGGGCGAGAACGCCCTCGATTTCGTTTGATTTCATGCGGCCGAGAAGTCCCGACGACACGGCAACGAGCGAGTTCGACCGGCTTGGACCGGTCGCAAACGCGTTTAATTCGGGAGAATCGTAAATACCGACCTCCGGCATCGTGGTGAGACCCGCGCCTTTAGCCAGCGAGTGCACCGTTTGGACGAGTTCGCGCAAGTGCGGGTCGCTCGTGTTTGGATCAATCACCTGCACGCCCATCATGGTCTTGGCCATGAACTTCGAGAGCATGAGCGAGATAAACGAGCCGGCCATACCCCAGATCAAACAGAAAATCGCGAGTTGCTGGTAATCGATACCGTACTGAGTGAAGTAGCGGCCGACGCCCAAAATCGACATGGTCGTCGAAATGGTAATCATTACTAGAATATTGACCGTCATGAACAGGAAGATGCGCTTAAACATATCTATAGAATGAGTTCACATTTGTTTTTGTCAAGGGCATGGCGCGTAAGTTATTTAGACGGCCAAAGCGCGACCCAGAACCCGCCTAAACCCGCTCCGGTGATTTTCACGGCTAACGCACCTTGCTTGAGCAGTTCGTTTTTTTGTTCGAGGAGTTCGGTTGGAACCAGCCCCCACGCTTCGAAACACGCCTGCGCCTGATTCATCGCCCGTGCGAGCTTGGCCTCGGCTGCCTGGGGACTTTCAGGATACTCGCGCAGCGCCTCGAGGGATAACTGCGTGGCCTCTTCCATTTTTTGGTCGAGACCCGGCCGAGTCATCTCGGGTTGCGTGCACACTTGCTTGATGCAGTCGCGCGTCTGCGCGCGCTTGCCGGAATCGTAGAGCTCAAAACGCGGAAGTTTTTTAATCTCCGGAAGCGGTGTTGATTTGTTCACCATCGAGTATAAAATCGGTTGACCGTGCGCGATCACGTTGACGTCCATGCCGCTGCTCTTGCCGTGAAACACGTCTTCGAGGTGAGTCGCGAGCGGAATCCAGTGATCGACTTGCGATTGCGTTTTCCAAAGTACAAAGCGCGCGACCGCGACACACAACGCTGCCGACGATCCCAGGCCTGCGCCAATCGGAATGCGGCTTTGAATCTCAAGCTCGCCCCGACCAAGGAGGTTTGAATCCGCCTTCAGCCACTCGCAGGCGCGGCCAAGCAGCGCTTTGATCTGAGATTGAAACGGATTTGCGGTGATCGTGAGTTCGGTGCCCGGCTTCGTTCCGCCGGCGCGATATGTGAGCGAGAGCGTGAATTCGGGATAAGGAAACGCGAGTGCGCGAGTGCCGCGGAGGACGCTGTGTTCACCGGTGAGCACCCACTTTGCTGGAACTTCGATGCTGAATTCCGAAGTCTTAAGCATACCGCGCCCCCTGACCTGCCTTCCCCTCGATCCAATGCAGCTTCGGATCCTGAAATCTAAACCACGTCCTCCACATCTTTAACTCTTTCGGACGGACGAACCAATGGATATTTGCGCCGGCATCAAGCGTGATCACATACTCTTTGGACGGAAGCGTCGGCCCCGGGTGGCGAGCGAGGTTGATCCACTTTTGCGATTCGGCGCTCAGATAACTAAAGCTTGGCTTCGAGGTGTGGAAAAGCTCGTGCATCTCCATCGCCTCATCGAGCATCAGCTTTCGCACCGTCGGAACATCGCGCGCTTGAAACGCCTGCATCCAATCTTGAATCCGGGTGGCCAGGTTTTGGACTCGTGTCTTGAACAAAGGCGACGTCTTGACTCGCTCGTGCGCGAGCGATGACGGAATTTTTTTGGCTTCGCGATCGAGAAGTAAAATGCAATCCACCCAATCGGTGTCTAAATTTTGCGGAACAAACTGGTGATCGCGCGTCCACGCCACCCATGGACCCGAAATCGAACGACCGGCACTCCCCGATCCGCGACTAGCGGCTTGCGCGAGCATCGCGCGAAGCTGCGCGCCCTCGGAGGTGGGGCTTTCGAACTGCTGCATCCACTTTTGCTTTTGCACGGGCTCGACGAGGCACGCGCTCCATGCCAGTGCGAGCGCCGCGAATCCGGAAGCGCTGGTGGCGATGCCGGTACCCGCGGGCGCGGAGTTCATGGTGGTGATGCGCACTTGGCCGACGACATCCCGCGTGGCATAGCCGAGCTCTTTAAACATCGGTTCCCACACATTCGGGTTACGTAACCACTGATCGATCTTTTCGCGACCGGCTTCGGGCGGAACGTAACCAAGTTCGTTCCAATGCACGTGAAAGCGTCCGCGACCGGCGCCTTCGTCCTCGCGAACTTCGACTTCGGTAAAAGTGCCGACGTGATCGAGAGTGATCGAATACGAGGGATTGGCGGGTTTGCCCGCGTCCTTTCCCATGTACTTGATCCAGGCGACATTGACCGGCGCAAAAGCGCGCACTGAAGGCGCGTTGTCGATCACCTCATGGAGCGAGCCCAAGATCTTAAGGCCGTAAGAATGAGCGATCGCCTCAAACTTGTCGCGGTTAAAATCCGGCGTGACCGCCGCGATAAATAAATCGTTGAGGCCGGCGCCGCAACCCTTGGCGCTGATAACCCCCGGAATCGCGGTCAGCGCGTCGCGGATCTGACGCCCGTACTCCGACTCGAGCCCGTGGCCTCTCAGTTCCTGCGCCCACTCGGTTAAGATGCGCCAGTCGGTCGTGATCTCGTCTTGTGCGAGGAGCTTGCGCATTTTTTCGTGGAAGAATTCAAGCTTGAAAGCGTCGAATCCCACCTTCAAGTGTTCCTTTAAGTTTTCGTGGGTCGGGATCTTTTGCGCGTCCGGCGCTTTTAGCACGATCAAGTTGCGCGCGACCCGCCCGACTTGCAGCTTGTGAACTGCAAAGCCGGCCGCGCCCGTGTCTTTGCTCGTGGTCGGGATCACCTCGTAAACCCCGGGCCCCGATTCCATCGCTTGAAGTTGCGTCGCCAAATCCGCTCCGCTCGCTTTCGGAAAGTGCGCGCGATACCAAGTGAGGAGGCCCGCGCTGGCAACTGGCAGTTTCCGCATCGACCAAGCGGCAATCAGTTCGGCAGTCGAGCTTCCTAAGCCCGTAAATCCAGGCGCGGGCACGCTCCCGCTCCAAGGTTCGATGCCAAAACTCCCGTCGTGCGCAAACTCCGCGTACCATTTGCCGAGCGGTGATTCAGGCTGCGTATGAACCGTGGGAACCGTCGTTTGAAAATAAGTGTAAGTGGGTTTGATCGCGGCAACAAAAGCCGATCCGCCTTCCAGAATCGAGTACTCCCCGAGGAGAAAAATCTTTCCCAGAACCGTGACCGAAGACATTAGCCAACCGTGCCTTCGAGTTTAAGTTCGAGCAGGCGATTGGCTTCGAGCGCGAACTCCATCGGGAGTTGCTTGAACACCTCATCGCAATAGCCGTTGATGATGAGCTTGACCGCTTCGTCGGACGCGACGCCTCGGGCTTGAAGGTAGAACAATTGCTCCTCAGAGACTTTCGAAGCGGTTGCTTCGTGCTCGACGATCGCGCTCTTGTTTTTGACTTCGATAAACGGAATGGTGTTGGCCTCGCAGTTGCCTCCAATGAGGAGCGAATCACACTGCGTGTGGTTCCGCGCGTTCTCGGCGGTTGGACCGACGACGACCGCACCGCGATAGGTATTTTTGCCGTGACCGGTGGAGATGCCTTTCGACAAGATCCTCGAGCGCGTGTTCTTGCCGATGTGGATCATCTTGGTGCCGGTGTCGGCTTGCATGTGCTCATTGGTGATCGCGACCGAGTAAAACTCGCCGTTCGAACCCTCGCCTTGAAGCACGCAGCTCGGATACTTCCAGGTGATGCTGGAACCCACCTCGACTTGAGTCCAAGAAATTTTAGAATGGGCGCCTTTACAGAGACCGCGCTTGGTGACGAAGTTGTAGATCCCGCCCCTGCCCATTGCATCGCCCGCGTACCAGTTTTGAACCGTGGTGTACTTGATGTTGGCGCGGTCGAGGGTCACAAGCTCGACGATCGCCGCGTGCAATTGGTTCTCATCACGCATCGGAGCGGTACAGCCTTCCATGTAGCTCACCTCGGAGCCTTCGTCCGCGATAATGAGCGTGCGCTCGAACTGGCCGGTGCCTTGAGCGTTGATACGGAAGTACGTGGAGAGATCAAGCGGACACTTCACGCCCTTAGGAATGTAAACAAACGATCCGTCCGAGAACACGGCCGAGTTGAGTGCCGCATAAAAGTTGTCGGCAACCGGGACGACGCTCGCCAGATATTTTTTAACGAGCTCGGAATGTTCTTTGACCGCTTCCGAAATCGAGCAAAAGATGATGCCGAGCTTTTTCAGTTCTTCGCGTTGAGTAGTCACGACCGATACCGAGTCAAACACCGCGTCGACGGCGACACCGGCGAGCCTTTTTTGCTCGTGCAAAGGGATCCCGAGCTTCTCGTAAGTTTCGAGGAGTTTCGGGTCGACTTGGTCCAAGCTATCGAGCTTCGGCTTTTGCTTCGGAGCCGAATAGTAAGTGATTGCCTGGAAATCGATCTTCGGATAATCGACGTGCGCCCATTCGGGTTCTCTCATCTTTTTCCAAGTCGCGAATGCTTTAAGACGGAAGTCGAGCATCCATTGCGGCTCGCTCTTACGCTCGGAAATGAATTTCACGGTGTTCTCGTCGAGACCCGGCGGCAGACGGTCCTCTTCGATGTCGGTCACGAAACCGTATTTGGAATAGTCGTTTTGGAAATCTTCTTTCTTATTCATGACCTGATCCCCTACCAAATCCCTAAACGGTCTTTAACTTCGTCCGACGCCATGGTCGCGGGGTCCCACCTCGGCTCGAACACGAGTTTTACATCCGTCTCGGTCACGCCCGGATACTCGAGGCAACGCTTGCGCACGCTATCGACAAATACATCGGCGACCGGACAATGCGGAGACGTGAGCGTCATTTTGACCCGGGCTTTCTTGCCGTCATCAAGGATCTCCGTCTCATACACGAGACCGAGATCCACGATCGAGAGCAACATCTCCGGATCTTGCACTGGCTTCAGCCATTCAAGGAGTGCGGGATTGACGACCGTCAAATCCACCGGACCTTCATGCGTAAGTTTTTTAACTGCTTCGTTCATGCCGTCTCTCCTGCGCTTTCCGGAACCTTGTTGATTGCTTTTTTGAGCGTCGTCCAGGCGAGAAGCACGCACTTGATGCGCACCGGGAATCGCTTGATGCCGTAGAGCGCTACCAAGTCGTCGTCCGCATCATCGGCTGGCAGGCCCGCCACGTCTTCTTTACCCTGCATCTTTTCGCGAAACGCTTCGATGAGCTCGTTTACTTTAGCCGCGGGTTGGCCTTGAATACGTTCGGTGAGAATTGATGCCGACGCCATGCAGATCGAGCAACCCTCGCCTTCGAATTTGCACGCCTCGACGGTGTGCTCAGCGTTTTCGGAGAGCTTCAAAAACATTTTCACTTTGTCGCCGCAAAGTGGGTTATAGCCTTCTTCAGTAATAGCTCCTTGAATCTCTCCGTAATTACGCGGAGATTCGTGGTGATCGGCCAGGATTTCGCCGAAAACATCGCGATAACTCATACTTTGACGCCTCCGTTTTCCGGCGACTTCGGTTTCTTAGCGAAAAACTTTTGCGACTCTTTAAGCGCGTTCACGAATAAGTCAGCCTCTTCGAGCGTATTGTAAAAACTAAAGCTCGCGCGGCAGGTGGCCGGACATTTCATGGCAAACATCAGCGGGTGCGCGCAGTGGTGACCGGCACGGACCGAAATGCCTTGCATGTCGAGGAAGGTGGCGAGGTCATGCGCATGCACGCCGTCGATCGCGACGCTAAAAATGGGCGCACGGTGAAGCGCTTCGCGAGGTCCGAGGAGCTTCACGCATGCAATATCCTTGATTTTTTGGAGAACGTACGAAGTGATCTTGTGCTCGTACTCTTCGATCCGCACCCGACCCAATGTCTCGAAATAATCGATTGCCGCACCGAGACCGATAACTCCGGCGATATCGGGAGTGCCGGCTTCGAATTTATGCGGGAGCTCGTTCCACTCCGAGTCGAGATCGCCCACGTGAGTGATCATGTTGCCGCCGAATTGGTACGGTGGCATTTTTTCGAGCAGCGCTTCGCGCCCCCATAGGATGCCCACACCGGTGGGGCCGCAAATTTTATGGGATGAGAACGCGAGGAAGTCGACCGGACCCAAACGATCGATCGTGACTTCGCCGTGCGCGATCCCCTGAGCGGCATCCACCACGATCGTCGACCCCACCATTTTAAAGCGGGTCGCAAGAGACGCGATCGGATTTACCACGCCGGTGACGTTACTAAGCAAAGAGATCGCGAGGATTTTCGGTTTGAGCGCGAGCACGCGATCAATTTCTTTTGGGTCGAGGCGGAGATCCGGGGTGAGACCGATGATCTCGAAACGTGCCTTCTTGCGCTTGGCGAGCTGTTGCCAAGGCACGAAGTTCGCATGGTGCTCCATGCGCGTGACCGCGATCACATCGCCTTCTTTAACGTTGGCCTCGCCGTAGGATGCGGCGACCAAGTTAATCGACTCGGTGGTGCCCTTGGTAAAGATAATCTCGCGCTCGCTCGCGACCGCGATAAAACGTGCGATCTTGCCGCGCACGGATTCGAACGCATCAGTAGCCTCTTGGCTCAAGTGGTACACACCGCGATGCACGTTGGCGTTGTAGTGCACGTAATACTTCATCATCGCATCGATGACTTTTTTCGGACGCTGCGAAGTCGCGGCGTTGTCGAGATAAACGAACGGCTTGTTTTCGATCTTACGATCTAAAATCGGGAAGTCCCGGCGGATGAGCTCATTCATACGCCTCTTCCCCGCTCGTCCACGGCCCAGCCCAGACTCTCTTCGACAAACTCTTGGAGCCCGAGTTTACTTTCAATCTTCGCGCGAAGCTCGACGTCTTTGATATCATCGACGATCTGATGGATAAATCCGCGAGTGACCATGGCTTCGGCGTCGACACGGGAGATACCTCGGCTTTGCAAGTAAGCAAGCTGGTCCTGCTCGAGCGTCGCGATACTCGCGCCGTGGGCGGCTTTGACTTCGTCGTTTGCGATAAGGAGCTTCGGGAACGCGTCCATCACGGCTTTATCGGACAGCATGAGGTTTTTATTTTTTTGGTAAGCCTCGACTTGGCTTGCACCCGGCTTAATGTCGATCATGCCCTTGAAGATCGAATGCCCTTGATCGCGACCCACGCACCAAACTTTCATATCGCTGCGGGTATTGGGCTTCGAGTGAACAACCGTCACGTTGATCGAATGTCTTTGCGTGTCCTTGGCGTTTTGCAGTCCGCGAATCTCAAATTCCGAACCTTCACCCGCGCAATCGCCAATCACTTCGAGGTGCGAAGCCGCGGCTCCGTCTTGGATGAGGATCAAACGCACGCGTGCGTGCTTTTCCAAACGGACTTTGATCAGACTGGCCGCACGAGCACCCGCCGGCAACGCCTGAAACACCACGTACTCGCTTTGAGTGTTTTCTTTACCGATGATTTCAAGTGCCCCCGCGCTAGGCGTCTTCTCGGATTCGGCAGGTGCGCACAAAGACGTCCATTCCGTAAGCGCGTTTACGTTCGCGGCGAGCAGTACACTCGGCGGATAAATGACCTCTTTGAAGAGCGTTGGTTCTTTCATTCCCCTCTACCCTTTAGGCCCCCGCAACCCAGTCATAACCTTGGGCTTCCAGCTTAAGCGCAAGATCGGCACCGCCACTTTGTAGAATTTTGCCTGAACCGAATACATGCACGATGTCCGGTTTTACGTAGTTCAACATGCGCTGATAGTGCGTAATAATGAGCCAGGAGCGCTCCTCGGATTTAAAGTTTTGAATGTTCTCCGACACGATCCGAAGCGCGTCGATATCGAGACCAGAGTCCGTCTCGTCGAGCACGCACATCGCGGGTTGGAGCAAGCGCAGCTGCAAAGTCTCCAGACGCTTCTTTTCGCCGCCGCTGAATCCGTCGTTCATGGAACGAGTCATAAATGTTTCAGGAATCGAAAGCTGTTTCAATTGCTCTTTAATCAATGTGCGGAACTGAGCCGGCTGCACCTCGCCGCCTCGAACGCTCTTCATGGAAGCACGCAGGAAAGACGCCACACTCACGCCTGGGATCGCTACCGGGTATTGGAACGCGAGGAAGAGCCTGCGCTTTGCTCTCTCGTCCGCCGGAAGGCCGGTGATGTCCTCACCCTTCAGCAAAATCTTACCTTGAGTGACCTTGTATTTGGGGTGGCCCATCAAGGTGTAAGACAAAGTGGTCTTACCCGTACCGTTACGGCCCATGACCGCGTGCACTTCGCCCGGCATGACTTTGAGGTTCACGCCTTTCAGAACTTCCTTGCCCTCGACGGTGACGTGGAGGTCTTTGATTTCGAATTGCGGTTGGTTTTCTTGCGTCGTACTCATGTGACTTGCTTACCTAATCTCTCTGCACGAATCTGCTCGCGGATTTGGTCCACATTGCGGCGTGCGATCTCTTCAGTTTTCAATAATGTTTCCTGCTCGCCCTTCAAGAGGTCCTGCAGGGTCATCTCGCGAGTAAACTCGTCGATGTAGCCGGATAGAATCTTCCAGAACGGGCGGATCGAACAACCGTCGAGACGGACACACGATTCGGACCTACCGGCATAAGAGCTACAAAACTCCTCGGACGACTTGCGCTTACCCCCGAGAGCTTCAAACACCGACGCGAGGGATACTTCGCTCGGTTCACGCGCGAGCGAAAATCCGCCGTTCACTCCACGAGAAGCGTTGACGAGTCCGGCACGCTTCAAATGAAGCATGAACTTCGAGACATACTCCACCGACAGACCTTCGAGTTCTGCGATCTCGGGTGCCGAAAGTGAGTTTTTATCTGGGTTCTGGCGCGCTTGTGCCAAGCGTACGGCGCATCGGAGCCCGTATTCCTCTAACGCTGAAACGTTCATATCCTTATCCTAGATGTGCATCATGCCACTATAGGCCAGGAGAAACAATACTTTTTTGTCTGGATTCAACTTTTTAGCAATTATCGCAGCATGTTGAACACTTAAATCGCGGTCTGTTTCCAGTTAAACTCGAAACCGCGTTTTTTGATCTCTTCGAAGAACGGGAGCTTCGGCACTCCGAGTTCGGGCGGGAGAACGCCCTTTTCTTTGATCGCGCCGTTGACGATCATCTGACCGACCATCGCGCCGGTAAAGCCGGTTGTCCGCTGCATCGACGTGAGGCCCGTATCCGCATCCGAGTAATCGACGATCAAGTGTTCGATCTCGTATTTCTTGCCGTCTTTGCCTTTGCCTTTTGAAATCGTCTGGATGATCGAAACGTCTTTCTCTCCGCCTTTTGGCATGAGGAACTTTTCCAAGATCGCTTTGGTCATCGCGCGCGGTTGAAACTCACCCATTTCGGTTTTGAGTTTTTCACGAGAGAAGAATCCCGTTTCAACCAAGGTCTTGATGAATCTCAAGTGACCTGGATAACGAACGAAACGATTTTCAAGCGTGTCCACGCGGCCTTGATAAGTCCAAGGGAGCGTCGAGAGCATGCCCATCCCATGGGTCGCTTCGACTTTCCCGACGACCGGAAAATTGTCGAGCGGATAAATCTCTGCGAGTGGCGCGATGTCGACGATCTTTCCGCCACGCATTTGCTGAGTCATGCCGGTGTACTCATTCGTGAGCGTCTCGATCGCGAATACGAGGTGATAAAACAAAGGGCCTTTAGGATGGGTTGGAATCCCGCCGTCCGTCGTGATGATGCTCTCAGCGGTATCCAATATTTCCATCGCGTGGCCAACGGTAATATTGGTCATCCCCGGGCCCATTCCACAATCCGGAATAATCGTGATGCCGGCCTCCTTGGCCTGCTTTGATAGCTCGAGTTGCTTGAGCACCATATCGGTGTCACCACCCAAGTCCACCATTGGGACTCTGGCTTTGATCGCGGCGCGAGTGATGTCGAGCGCGAATTTGTAAGGGCATCCGTTCAAGATCAAATCCATGGTTTTGGCGAGTGCCGCCACTGCATCGATATTTGATGCTTCGACTTGCGCGGTCTTTACCGCGGAGAACTTACCCTTCTCGGCGATGAAGTTTTTAAGCTTGAGTGCGACATCCGGAAACGCATCCGCGAGAATAATCTCGGTCGGTTTGCCGAACTTCACCACATCAAGCGCCATCCCGTAGGATTGCATGCCACAGCCAACGATTAATACTTTCATTTTACTCCTAGCACCGTCAGGTGCGAAATCTCAGTGATCCTGATAACTAAAGCTCAGCAAGTTGCCGCCGCGGCTGAGCACGTAGATCCAATTGTGAGAGGCATCGTAAGCCATCCCACCGCTGAAGCCCGATCCGTAACCGATTTGATAGCGGTAAGCGAGGTCGCCGGTCTTTTTATCGAGCGCGTAGATATACTCGCTGCTTGAAGACAGGATCACGTGGTTGCCGATCACCACGACGTCAGACGAGATACCTTGATCGAGCTCGAACTTCCAAATATCCTTGCCGGTCTTGGCATCGAGCGCATACAACTCGCCGCTTGAGGTCGGAGCGTAGAGCACGCCGTCCTTCAAAGTCACTTTTTTGGAACCGCCGAGACCGTCGCGAACCCAAATCGTCGAGCCGTTCGACGCGCTCAACGCGTAGAGCGAACCGTCGTACGCGGGGACATAAACGACATCTCCGTCTCTGACGAACTCGGCGTTCAAGTTCGAAAAACGGCGATTGCTGTTCAAGGTTTTTTCCCAAAGCACTTTACCGTCTTTTTTAGCGAGACTGACGAGCGCGCCGTCAGCGAACCCCACCCAGATCGAATCGCCGATCACGAGCGGACGTGAAGCACCGTGAATGGTCGGCCCCGAAGTATTGCGGCGGCGATAATGCCACTGCCACTTGCCGGTTGAAGCCTCGAGAGACAAAAGAGCGTCGTCACTCGTAACCACGTAAAGATCGTTGCCTGAAACCGTCGGTTTCGACGCCACCGGATTGCGGATCGAGTAAGTCCACTGCGTTTTGCCCGTGTCGGTTGCCACCGAATACAAGAGACCATCACCGGCGACAAAGTAAGCGAAGCCACCACTGATCTCGATCGGGCTCACGACACCGTTATTGATTTTTATTTTCCACTTCTCGGCTTGGATTTTTGGATAGAGTGAAACAACGCCGAAGCGATCGCTTCCGAAAATCAAAGTATTCTCCGAGAGAACCGGACTCACGTACTCCATGCCGGGAACGACCAGAGACGATGATACCGGTTCGATCGAGTACGTCCACTGGCGACGCAGGATCTCGCCCTTGTTCACGAAGTGACGGCGGAGGTCTCGGGACGCGCATGCGGTCATGGTGATGAGGACGAAGGCTGTAAAAAGTTTAGCGACCAGTGTTTTAGAAATACGATTCATGTCGATACTCAAGAAGATTTGGCGCCGAGGATGCCTTCAGCGAGTTCGAGTGTCTTTGATCCGGGAAGGTCCTTACGGAGTTTTTCGAGGAACGTTTTTGCTTTCTCCGCTTCGTTGGTTTTAACGAGCGTGCGGATGATTCCAAGAAGGAACTCGCCTTTCAGGCCTTCGACTTCTTTAGAGAGCCCGAGTTGGAAAGTGTCGTAAGCTTCTTTGGCTTGGCCGGAACGCTCTTGAGCGGTACCGAGCAAAAAGTAAGCGGATGCTTTTTGAAACGATGACTTTGCAAATTCCGGCATCGGTTGCAACGCGGAGACGGCTTTTGTCGGATTGCCGTTTTCCAAATACATGGAACCCAGCTTCATCGATGCTTCAAACAACGCGCGTTTGTTGATTGTTTTTGAAGCCAGCAAACCATTGAGCTCGGCTACCGTTTTTGGGTACTTAGCATCGACATCCACCATCACGCCCTGAGCCTTTTCGGCTTCCGGAAGAGCGGTGTGTTCTTCGTCATAGATTTTTTGTACTTTATAGAGGGCTGACTTGCCTTCTTGCTCTTTCTTTTCGTTCGAGGACTGGTAGAAGTAAACCCCCACTCCAACGACAGCCAATAGCCCAAGCAAAATGCCCAAACGACGCGGATTCATCCAATTGTCCATAGAGATATAGGTGTATGAGGGTATACCCCAATTGTCAAAAAAAACCTCAAAAAATGTTCTCAATTCATTGGGTTATGCTACCCTGAAGTTAATGAAAAGGTCGGGGTTGAGGTTACGGGTTTTCATTTCGCTAGTTCTCTTGATGGCTCCGTGCGCGGAGGCAAAAGAACTCGTTGGCCGCTTAGGCCTCGGGTACAACGCGCAATTTGCAAATACGCAGCAGGTAAATGGCGTTCCTGCGATTAGCATCAAGTACGGCGTCGCACCGCGCGCAATGATTGAAGCGATCGGCGGATTCTACTCTGGCTCGAACGGAACGGGGGTCGCTGCGTTAAAATATATGTACACCGTCCACGCCGAAAGTTACGCCAATTTTTACTTCCTGTTTGGCGGCGGCTACGTGTCGGCCAATCACCAAAACGGAACAGAGTTTGTCGGCGGCTTGGGCTGCGAGTTTTTCATTCCGGGGGTCGACAGCGTGGGTCTGAGCTTTGAGACGGGCATGTCCATCGAAAGTTTAACTTCAGGAACCGGTTCCTTCGTCTTGAAAACATTTGGGGTTTCTTTCATTAATGCGGGCATGCACTTTTATTTCTAAATACGCATTACTCCTGGCGTTGCTCGCCGTGCCTTCGCGCGCGCAATCGCAGCCGGATTCGAACTCCGGGGTGCCCAGCGGTCAGATGCAGCCATCCGTTCCCACCGGCGCCAAAAAAGACGAGCCCACTCTCTTTGACCAGTACTCACCTTACCTAGATTACGGCGATTTTAATTCGAGCGAAGAAGAAGACTCCGACACGCTCTACTTTCAGTACGGGCGCTTTTTTGGAATCAGCTTGGGTCTCGGCTATGAGACCGCAACGGGCAATCGCGGACTTTTGTACGACGCCGCTCTCCCGCGCTTTGATCTTAAAGTTCACTACTGGTTTGATTTCCAGTTTGCGATGGCGATGGGGATTTGGTTTGCCACTCACACCTTCGAGTACAACAACAATGCAAACTCGGTAAAACTCACCGGCTACTACATCGACCTCAAATACTACTTCGACGTGCGTAACGCTTCGTCGGTCATCACCTTTGCAAATCCGCATTTGCTCATTGGCTTCGGCGCCATCAGCAAAACCGAAACCCACAGCGCCGCTTCATTTACACCCGGGAACGACTCGACACTGAGTCTAAGTTTTGGCGCTGGTTTTGAATTCCCAATTGTGTACAAAAAAACTTACTTCATTCTCGATATGCGCTACTGGACGCAAAGCTTCCAAGATACCGACGAAGTGGATCGATACAAAGACCGCGTACCCGACCTTCAAGGCGGATTTTTTACCTTGATGGGCCATTTCATGTTTACGTGGTAGACTCTTTAATATCACGCACCGAACATTGCGACAGAGATTATATGGAAACAGATACGACCCCGGCTCAACCTGCAAAAGTTTATCAATCGTTCGAGGAGTTCTGGCCGTTCTATCTCTCCCAGCACGCGAATCCGATTTGCCGCGGACTGCATCTGACCGGAACGACGCTCGGGATTTTGATTCTACTCAACGGATTGCGCAACGGTTACTGGCGCTCGATTTTTCCGGCGTTGATCGTGGGCTACGGATTTTCGTGGATCGGACATTTCTTTTTCGAGAAAAACCGTCCGGCGACTTTCACTTATCCGAAGTGGTCTTTTAAAAGCGACTTCGTGATGCTGAAGTTGTTCTATACTGGAAAATTGAAAGCCGAGCTCACCAAGTTCAATATCACTTGGCCGTCGCGCGCGTAACAGCCGCGTTCGTCGCCACGAAAACGATTGCAAAGAGCCCATAAACCCCGCCTATAAACAAAACACTCACGATAAAAATTTCATGGTTCGACCGATGTGGTTGCCGTTTGCGAATGTAAACAGTCGGTCGTTCGCGGGCGAACGCTATAATTTTATCTATTTTTTATATAATAAATACGACGCATTGCTGGGCTCAATTAAATCCGTTTACGCCATTTTCGAATGTTTTCTTCAAACTCGGGCGAGCGCGGCATTTTTGGCCTGTGAGTTGCACTATGTCCGAGCGCCGGGGAGACCCGGCAGGATCTTTTTGAAACATCCCCCTCTCTCTCCGTTTCAAAAGGGTCTCTCTCATATCTCTCTCTCGCCCGGACACCCTAAAGATTAGGATGTTCGGGTTTTTTTTTGGCCCGGCTCCCGGGCGGTGATACGCTAACCCCATGTCCATCTACTTGCTGGGCGCCGACGTGGGCGGCACCAAAACCGAAGTTTGCCTGCTTGAACTGGCTGACGGCAAAGCCGGAGCGTCTTCGGGCGCAGTAGATCTGACTCAATACAAAGTCATCGCTCGCGAACGTATGTCCACCGATAAGGCACGCGGCCTCGAAGACTTCGGGGACCGGCTTAAAAACTTATTTGAAGGCATCCTCTCTAAAAGCAATATGAAGATGGCGCAGATCAAGAGTATCGGTCTGGGTCTCCCCGGCTCGATCGATCCGTTAAGTCAGCGGCAGAACGCCGGCAGCATCACGTTTTTCAACGGTTTCAACCTCGCCCAATATTTTTCCAAAAAATTGGGTTACAGCGGCACGATCTACTTGGACAACGACGCCAACTGTTTTGCCTTGGCCGAAACTTATCTTGGCGCCGGCGCGAGGTGGGCGCGCGCGGCTAAAGTCCCATTGGATCAACTCTGCATGGTCGGAATCACGCTCGGCACCGGCTTGGGTGGCGGACTTATCGTCAACGGCCAACTCATTCGCGGCCGTCGCGGTGGCGCGGGCGAACTCGGGCACACGACTCTGATTGAATCGGGCCGGCCTTGCTATTGCGGAAAATTCGGATGCTCGGAACAATACTTATCCGGCCCGGCGTTCGAACAATCGTATGCGATGCGTGCCTCGGCCTCATCGCCCAAAAAAGGCTCCGAAATTTTTAAGCTCGCCGATCAGGGCGACCCGCTCGCGATCGCGACCATCGAGTATTACCGCGATCACTTGGTGCAGTTTCTTTCTAACGTGTCAAACTTCATGGACCCGCATATCATCGTACTTGGGGGCGGCATGAGCACTCAGAAGCGGATCTACACCGGCATTTCGGACCGCTTGAGCAGCGAGTGTTTCTTGACCGAAAACCCGCCTGACGTCATTCCCAACGAGTGCGGTGATTCGGCGGGCGTGCTTGGAGCCGCGCTCTTGGGGTATTGGACATGACTACACATCGGAAAGTGAATTTATCGCCCAGCTTTAAACCCGTGGAGACCGAGAAAGAAGTGACCGTGCTCGGTGCGGAAATTCGGAAGGTTCGGCCCGTCGCCGAGATCACTCTCGAAGGACTGAACGATCTCGCTAAAGGCAAGATCACCGACTGGCAGCCTGCGCGTAAAATCTTTACCGTTCAATGGGTAAAAAAATCCGAAAGCTTCGACAAGATGACCGAAGATCACCCGGGACTGCGCGCGTACTTCAAATTGCAACTCTTCACCACGCAGCTTGTGTTTAAATCATCAACCGTCCGCCGGATGACTGAAGACATCTCGCACTTCCGGATTCCGGAACAACTTTTCCATCAGCAAATGCGCGGTGCTTTGCGTGTACCGGTGACTCCGGGCAAAGCAAGCATCCTTACACCGCGCGGCGAGTTCCCGCTCATCGATCTCTCGGTCGGCGGCGCGAAAGTGCGTTTGCCCGAGGGTTCGCGGATTACCGCGGGTATCGAGCTCCAGTCGTGCGAACTAAAAATCGGCACCTTGAAAATCAATGCTCCGGATTTTTTGGTGAAGGTCACGCGAGTCAATAAAGTCGGCTCCGAGGGCGCTGAAACGCTCATCGCGGGATTGCGATTTTCAGGGCTCGCCGACCGCCACAAAACTGCAATGAAACAGTTTTTGATCGACGCTTTGAAATCGTATTACGAGGAACTCTCTAAATGACCGCATCACAAACGAAAGCAGCACTCACTCAAGACCCGCAAACCTGGCTTTATCCCGAAATCGAACCCTATACGACGGGCCGTTTGAAAGTGAACTCGCTTCATGACCTCTATTATGAAGAGTGCGGAAACCCGAAGGGCAAGCCCGTGATTTTTGTTCATGGTGGCCCGGGCGGCGGAGTGGGAACGCAAGAGCGCCGGTTTTTTAATCCCGAAAAATATCGCATCATCCTCATGGACCAACGAGGCGCGGGCAAATCTCTTCCGGCCGCCGAACTTGAAGGCAACACCACGTGGGATCTCGTCGCGGATCTCGAGCGCTTACGCGAACACCTTAAAATTCCGAAGTGGCAGGTGTTCGGCGGATCTTGGGGCAGCACCCTCGGATTGACTTACGCCATCTCCCATCCGGATCGCGTGACGGAGCTCGTCCTTCGCGGAATTTTCCTGCTCCGTAAAAAGGAAATCGCTTGGTACTACCAAGAGGGTTGCAACAATATGTACCCCGACCTGTGGGAAGAATACCGCGATCATATTCCGGAGAATGAACGCGGTGATTTTGTGAAAGCCTATTACTCGCGCCTCACCCATTCTAACGTGAATGTCCGCATGGCGGCGGCAAAACCTTGGACCAGTTGGGAAATGGGCACATCCCGCCTTTATACCGATCCCAACTTCGTGAAGACGACCGTGACCGATGATTTCGCGTACAAGTTTGCACGCATCGAATGCCACTACTTCATCAACAAAGGTTTCTTTGCGGAAGACAACTGGATCCTGAACAACATCTCAAAGATCCGTCACATTCCGGCGGTGATCGTGCAAGGCCGTTACGACGTCGTGTGCCCGCCGACAAGCGCTTGGGATTTACATCGTGCTTGGCCTGAAGCGAACTTCTTTATGATTCCGGATTCGGGCCACGCGGCACGCGAACCGGGAACGGCGAAGGCACTGGTGTCGGCAACGGATAGATTCGCGGCGGATGGGGTTGCTTCTGGAATTTCGAACGAAGCTTGAGCGCTCATTTGCACAGCAAATACCGCTAAAAACAGAGAGATAGATTTCATATGATCCTCTCTCTTTCTCTTTTATTGTGCGGTGCGGTATAGTATTAAGACTCTAGGGTCAAGCCTTTTTCCTTGCTGAAAACGTTCTAGTCAGGTTAGAACAAGGCTTCGTCAACACGATTAATGGCTTGGTAGCTCAGTTGGTTAGAGCACCGCATTCATAACGCGGGGGTCGGCAGTTCAAGTCTGCCCCAAGCCACCAAAAGTAAAGCTGGTCGAACACTCGACCGGTTTATATAAAAGGGAGTCGGCATAAACCAACTCCCTTTTTATTTTAGATGTACCTTCAAATACTCCCCACCGACTCAGGACCGCGTATATGCGAGGCCGTCAAAATTATTACAGATTTTGACTCCCCTGACCGAAAAGCCTTTAGGATATGTCTAAGCAGCCAACGAAAGCGCAAAAACGCGCGAAGTTTATTCTCGTCGAGCTCGACTCCCAACAGGTGTTTGACCTGCGGAGAACGATGACTGTTGGCCGCGAACATACCGATCTCACGTTCCCGCATTTGAGCAGCTTAAGCCGAAGCCACTTTCGTTTGATCCACGAGGAAGGCGATTTCTGGATAGAAGACACCGGTTCCTCAAACGGCACCAAGGTGAACGACGTGAAGCTCTCTCCTAAGGGCAAATACCCTTTGAAACCGGGCGATCTGATTCAGGCGGGCCACGCGAAGTTCAGTTTCCGCGAGAGACCGGCACCGAAAGAAAGAGAAGTCCTCCATGAAAAAGTGGTGATGGCTCCCGAAGTGGAGCTCGAAGAAGTCAAAGTCGTCATCGAACGCCCCTACCCGCCTGCAGAGGCCCGCGAACGTGCCGCCCGCGAAGAAATGCAGCAAGGCGCGCCTAAAAAGAAGAGACGCCTCAAGATCGAGCGCTATTGGACAGTCGCGATCCTCGTGATCGTTTTCAGCTTCCTCACGATTTTTGAGCTGGATTTGATCACCGCAAAAGACGGAAATTTCCCACACTCGGTGAACGAGCTTACCCGCAAGTTCTGGGCGTCGTGGCCTCCGGCTTACTTTTTTATCGTGCTCGCGCAAATCTTCTTCATCCGACTCTTTGCTCGCCGCTGGTACTTCTCGGTACCGAGTTCTCTCTTTGCCGCTTTTTTGGGCCTGATCCTAGGTTTCGGGCTCGACTCGATGTTTGGCTTTGATAAAGCCGAACGTGAAAACCAGCAACATCTCGCTCAAACCGCCGTGCAAGCGACGGGCCTTCGCGCACCGGCAAGTCATCGTAAATAATATTCAACGAATCGGGATCGGGCCGTTCCGCGTTGGGATAAAAAAATGCGGATGGCATGATTCGTTTTTGCCGATTCGTTCGCTCACCTTCTCAAGTTCCGACCCGGGCAATCGCCGGGACTCGATCCAATCGCCTTGTAGAAAAAAAACGTCGAAGTGCAACGGCACCACGAGTGGCGCGCAAATCCGGTTGATATTGTTCGCGACCAAATCTTCGAGGCTTGTCTTGTTGGCAACGCCCACAAAATACGCGTCGGCCTTGCCGGCATAAACCGCGTTCGGTTCAAAAAAGTGACTTCCTTGATCGATCAAGATCGAGCCATCCGGATGCTCCACGAAGTAGGCCCAAGTTTCGCCCACATGATACTGGTAAAATTTGAAATCAAAATCCGCCGGCACCGGCCCTTCCAGGAATTTCCAATCCAAACCTTGGAGAATTGCCGAATGCTCGCGTTGAATGAACGTGATCTTAAATTTACCGACGGTGATCTGTTGCCGGTCCTTGACGGGTTCGAATCTCACCGGAAAATCGTTTTTTTGAACCACTCGGGATAACGACTCGCTTCCGTACACCGTCGCACCTGTCAAACGCGAAACCAGCGCTGCATCGACGGCATGATCAAAGTGAGTGTGGCTTACCATTACGGCATTTGCTTTGTCGATCGCCGCAGCGCCGAGCCCCGCACCCACCCGTTCGGGGTTTGCCCGGAAGGCGGAACCAAAAATCCAGTTCTTGAGTGTTGGCTTGGTAAAAACAGGATCGAAAATGAGAGTCGTAGCGCCATCCGTGACGGACAGACCGGCGACGCCAAGCCAACGTGCGGTCAGCGCATTTGAACTAAGCGGGTAAACCAAGATGAGGAGTAAAGCTCCAAAGATCCGCACGTCTCTAGAGTACCCGAAATGATTAACGCTTACTAGGAGCGATCTGATTCAGAAGGAAGGTAAAGTTACGAGCCGCATCGATCTCATAATTGACGTAACGACCATCGTGAGCCCCCATTCCGGCCGGTAGAATTTGTAGATAGGTTGGAACTTCGGTGTTCATCCGTTTTTGGCGCAGCTTCGACACATACTTCAACGCTTCATGAACTAACACGGTGTTATCGTCGACAGAGGTGCGAACAAAAATCGCGGGATAATTGGCGCGCTTCAAGTTTTGATACGGATCCATTGACCACATGCGATTAAAATCGTTTTTGTCGTTGGGATTGCCCCAGATCGACCACTCGAGTTTTACAAACGGAATCTCCGGATCCGACTGAGATCCGATCATATCCAAAAAACCCTGCTGAATCAGCGCGGCCTTAAAAAGCTGCGGGAAATCATTGATCGCGTTACCCATGGCGAAACCACCGGCACTGAAGCCGCCAATCGCAATTTTGGAAGGCGACGTGTACTTACTGGCCACGAGACCTTCAAGCACCGATTTAAAATCTTTTACGGTGTTGTACTTGTTTGCGCCGTTCCCATCGACATACCAATGATAACCGAGCTCCCCGCCTCCGCGCGCGTGCACGAATGCGTACACCACACCTCGATCCAACATGCTTGCCGCATGCGCGATATTAAACGCCACATCGTAGCCGATGTAAAAAGTGGTAGCGTAAGTTCCGTACACTTGGACAAAGAACGGAGTATTCGGTGTGAGCTTGGTATCTTTGTGCATCACGAGCGTCACCGGAACCTCCGTTTCATCCCAAACCTTAAATTTTTTTTGCTCGAAACGATAGTTCTCTATCCGGATCGCCGGGATTTTGGACTCGCCGACGAGCTTGTAACCCTTCTCACCGAGCGTGTAGCGATAGCGAGAGCGTGGCTTTAAGTAGGACAAGTAATCGAGATCAAACTGAGTCGACTCATAGCTGTCCAATGCGCCCACCTGAATGTAAAAAAACGGTTCCGAAAATTGAAGAAGGTCCAGTTTCTTGCCTGCGCTATCGACCACGACAAGCTCAGGCTTACCGTCGGTCTTGCGCTCGACCGCGCAGAACCTGGCAAAGCAATCCAGCCCGATGGTATTTTCGTCCAAGTTGCGATCGGGCGCGTAGTCCGATGCTTCCGATCCTTGTAGGAACAAATCCGCATCGGTCAAAGCTTGTTCGGTCCCTCGCGTTTTCGAAAAGCGATAGACGTTGTAGAACCGGCCCCCTCGATTGGACTTGAGAACCCAATCATCATTAAAACTTTCGATTTGAGAGAACACGCCAGGTTTGTTTTCACCCGTAAATACGCGATGGAACGCGCGATCATAGACTACCGGATATTCGAGGTGGAAGCCCGTGACTTCGATTCTAAAATATTTCTCATCGCGAGTCATATTGAGAAGCACGTAAGTTTTTTCGTCCTCGGTTTCGAAGAAAACGCGGCTTACCTTGTTTTCGCGAATGAATACTTGGCGATTCTTGGTATCGTTTTCCGGATCGACATAAAGCAAATTCTTACCGCTCGCGTCCCACGCCCACTGCAAATCGTCGATATCGTCGATTTCAAACCGATCAGTCACCACCGGGTGCCGGCCCATGCCCTCGACAATCCAAACTTCGGGCTTCGATACCGGCGCCGGTGCCTGCACTCCCGGAGCTAAGTCCCCAACTTTCGAAAGAAGCAGAGCCATGCGTTCGAGCTTCGAGGTCGGCAAAAATTTCACCAACGTGCGGCCTGCGATCAAACTATCGGGGACGCGCGCGATCTCAATCGAATGAGTCGACCGACGCATACGGATGCTTTGCGTATCGAGCGCGTAGAAGTAAACACGTTTTCCGATTCGAATCGGCGCGACTTCGTTTTTATTATCGAGCGTGGTTTGAGTCGCAAGACGATCTTGAATTTCTTTTAGGATCTTCGCTTCAAGCGGCGCCTGAGGTTTGAACGACGCTTCGGTGTATGTGTTTTCCGCATCAATCACGCCTTGGAGTTGCGCGCTCACCGGTTGATCCGGCAGTTTACGCATCCATTCATAGGGGTCGTTCCAGCTATATCGATGCAGTGTGTGCCAACTCTCGATCTCCAACGCCGGAGCGGGAGTCGGAATCGTCGGAGCCTGGGCATATGCCGTCAGACCCTGCACAGCCATCGTTGAAGCGAGAATCCACCGATTCATACTAACTGCGACTCAAGAGTGCCGAAATCACGCCTTTTACGTCCGGTCTAACCGATGTGGAATACATCGCGTCCTGAAGGAGAGAGCCAATAACGGTCGCCGGAATGCCGTAGTTGAGTTCCGTCCACATCTCCTCGCTGCCCGCTTTGTAAAGCTTACCGAGGTAGCTTGAGTCCTGCACTCGCTTGTGCTTCGGAAACCGACCGGTCCACAAAATCCCGATGATCGCGCCGTTGCGCTTATCCACCAGAGCGGATCCCGAATCCCCGTGCGAAATATCACAACCATGCACAAACGACCAAGCTTTGTAGTCGACCGGATTGAACTTGTCCGGATCCGCGGTTTGACGGAAATCCCCGGTTTTAGAAAAAATCTTACAGTCGGAATCTTCGTTTCCGACCAAGTAGTTTTGCGGATTGTTTGCAATCCCGAAACCAAACGTCATCAAAGGCTCGCCTTGATACGCGTTTTGGCGGAAAGCGAAGTTGCGAGCCACGCGGCTCGCCTTCGCTTCATCCGCAGCGTTCGAAAATTGGATTGCAAGCAAAGTGAGATCCACGTTCTTGATCGTGACCAGGAAATCAATCACGCGCGCTTTCAATCCGAGCAGGCGGAACTGCGCTTGGGTGCCCACACAATCCTTAGCGGTCGGACAAACGTGGTGGTTGGTCGCGACGACGTTTACGCCGTTGTATTTACCGAGGTAAAAGCCGGTTGCTCCAACGGTGAGATAAACCGTTGCCTGAGCGGCACGCACATACCCGTAGCTCCGCCCTTCGAGATCGCTCGTAAACACGCGGCGCTTGCCCCATTCACTCCCGAGCTGGTAGTCTTTTATCTCTCCGTACCCGAGCGCCCGTGGTCCCGCGAATGCCAATGCGACGGCCAAAAGTACCTGAAAACCCTTTGTCATATATCCCTCACAGGACGGGTTTTAACAATCAATATAACGCATAGCAATAATAAATTTAATTAAATTTGCTTTATGATTACAATTCTTTATTAAGGATTCGGGGTTCCAAAGTAAGCGTGACACATTCCATCGGTACGCCACAGGAGTAGAATAGAGAATTGGAAAGGGGTAAGACATGAACATCAAAATCACTTACCGTCATATGAACTCAACAGGCGCTCTCGACGAAGTTACACGCACCAAATCCGAGAAATTAGAGAAATATTTCCAGGGCAAACTGAACCTGGACTGGAACTTCGCCGTCGAGAAGCAAGCGCATATCGTCCACTGCCATTTGACGGGTGATCATATCGAGTTCTTTGCCGAAGCCACCACGGATAGTGCGTACAGCGCTATCGACAAAGTCGTCGATCACCTTGAAAAACAGGTTAAAAAGAACAAGGAGAAATTAAAAGATCATCACCTGCAAGCCAAGGAGCTCGCAAAACTCACAGAGAGTGCAAGCGAATAAGCTTCAAGGTTTCAAGCGCATCTAAACACGCAAGGGCCGCCTCGCGGCCCTTGTTATTTTCATCGCGGTCGGAGCGCACGAGGGCTTGCTCTTCCGTGTAAGTCGTCAGAATCCCGAAAGTGATCGGCGTCTCGGTTTGCATTGAGGCCATCTGAATCCCGAGAGTCGCGCCCAAACTGATAAATTCAAAGTGAGCAGTGTCGCCTTTGATCACGCAGCCCAAACAGATAATGCCGTCGTACTTTTTGGTGCGGGCGAGAGTTTGCGCGATCAGCGGGATCTCGAATGCGCCCGGCGCCTCGAAAGTCTCAATCTGATCCTTCGCCACACCCTTCTCTTTCAAAAGCGCCATTGCGCCTTTTTTAAGTCCGTTGGTCACATCGGTATTGAATTGGCTGATGACAATCGCGAGCTTCATGAGATCCGTTCCTTATTGCTCTAAGTTTTGATTAATCTTGTGGTTGAATTTGGCGATCTTGGTGCGTAAGTAGGTTTTGTTTTCGGAGTTCGCGCCTACATCGAGCGGCACTCGCTCGACCACTTCGATGCCGTAACGCTTGAGACCTTCGACCTTTTGGGGATTGTTGGTGAGTAAACGCACTTTACGCACTCCCATTCGCCGAAGCACGCGGGCGGCATCGTGATAATCGCGTTGATCCGCTTCGAAACCGAGCCTCTCATTGGCTTCGACCGTGTCCAAGCCTTGATCTTGAAGCGCGTAAGCCTTGATCTTGTTAAAGAGACCGATTCCGCGGCCTTCATGTCCCCGAAGATAAATCGTCGCACCGCCGACCGGATCTTTTGCGATCAGCTCCATAGCACGCTCTAGCTGCGGGCCGCAATCGCAGCGTTTCGAGCCGAACACGTCGCCGGTCAAGCACTCGGAGTGCACGCGAACAAGCGGGATGCCCGCGGTCTTGGCGAAATTTGGCGTGAAGACGGCAAGATGCTCGGCGTGGCTGAGTTCATTTCTAAAAGCCTGAACCCAAAAATGATCTTCCGCCGGAAGCTTCGCCACTTCGCTTGAAATAAATTCGATCGACGAGATCAGGTCTTCGATCGTCACGACCGGGATATTAAATTTTTTGGCAAACCTGTCGAGATCCGGACGGCGAGCCATGGTGCCGTCTTCGTTGATGATCTCGCAGATCACGGCACTCGGGCGGAGGCCGGCGAGTTTACAAAGTTCGATCGAGCCTTCGGTGTGGCCCGCTCGCTCGAGAACGCCGCCCGGTACCGCGCGTAACGGGAAAACATGGCCGGGAGCATGCACGTCGGCCCGAGTCGAGTTTGGATCACTTGCGACTAAGATGGTGTGCGCACGATCTTGCGCGGAAATCCCGGTCGAGACGCCTTTTGCCGCTTCGATCGAAACGGTGAACGCCGTCGTGCGAGGGCTTTGATTGTCTGTCACCATGAGTGGCAAACCCAAGCGATCGATCTGATCGCTCTCGAGCGCCAAGCACACGAGACCACACGCCTGGCGGATTAAGAAATTAATTTTTTCGGGAGTCGCGAACTCAGCGGCAAGAACGAGGTCGCCTTCGTTCTCACGGTCTTCGCTGTCGACTAAAATGACAAACTCGCCTTTCTTCAAGGCATCGAGAGCGGCAGAAATTTCAGAGGACAGCGGTTTCTTCATGGACTCTTTGTCTAGACCTTAATGGTCTGAAATCGTTCGATATATTTCGCGACCAAGTCTACCTCAATGTTGACTAAATCGCCATTTTTTAAATCACTCAAATCCGTCTCGGCCCAGGTGTGCGGGATGATCTGGAATTTTAAGCGGTTTGCACTGAGATCGTGGATGGTCAACGAAATCCCTTCAACCGAAATCGAGCCTTTTTTTACGCAATAACGAAGAAGTTCCTGATCCTGAATCTCGATCGTCACATCATAATAGCCTTGGGTAACTTCCGTGACTTCAACAAGCTTTGCAGCGCCATCGACGTGCCCTTGCACCCAATGACCCGACAACCGATCGCCCATCCGGAGCGAGCGCTCGAGATTTACTTTCGATCCTTTTTTGAGACGAGCCATACCGGTGCGGGCAACCGTCTCCGGACTCACGTTGAAGCGGATTTCCGACGCCGAGAAGCGAGTGACCGTGAGGCATACCCCGCTCGTCGCGATACTCTCGCCCATCTCGATCGGATCCGACGACGCGACCGATGCGTAAGGGTTGTCGAGAACGAGATCAAGACTCGACTCGGATGTTTTGACGATGTCTTTGACCGTCGCTACCTTTTGGATAATACCCGTAAACATCAATAGAACTCCTCGCGGACGCCTTGAATCGGCTGAAGTCCAGCGGCTCTTTGGGCGGGAAAAAACGAAGCGATGAGCACGATCGCAAACGACGCGAGCGGCACGCCAAAAAAATACAATGGGTCAAACGATACCGGGATCGTTCGATCGTAATAAACGTCCGGCAAATTGATGAAGTTGAACTTGCGGAGGATCACGCACACCACGATGCCCACGCCTGTTCCCCAACCCACTCCCAAGGTCCCCATCAAAAAGCCCTTGTACATGAAGATGCTGAGCACGTGTTTGCTCCGGGCGCCCACGGTCCGGAGAATCGCGATCTCCTGCAACTTCTCTTGCACGATGAGCATGAGCGTCGACACGATGTTTAGACTCGCGACGATGACCGTAAACATCAGGATCAAGAACATCGCAATCCGCTCCAGGCGCATCGACGCGAAAAGGTTTGCGTTAAGCTCGTTCCAGTCCTGAATCTTGACCGGCACGTCTTTGAGCTCTTTACGATACTTGCTGGACCAAGAATTTGAATCACTTGCGTCCTTGAGCGAGACTTCGACCGAGGAGATCACGCCCTTCTCGCGAAGGTAGCTCTCCATGTTGGCGACCTCCATGTACACGATGTGCGACTCCTGATCGGGCGCGCCCATCTTGTAAATGCCTTCTACAATAAAACGCTTCATCCGCGGAATGTTCGAAAACGGCCCGTCCATGACGGACGGACTGATCAACGTGACGAAGTCGCCCGGGATGAGCCCCATCTCGTACGCGAGTTCACGCCCGACAAATACGCCGGGATACCTCATCGCATCCGGTCCATCGCGATCGACGAGCATCTGCGGGAGCGCTTGCTCGACGAGCGCGCGACGGACGCGTTCCATCTTCGGAGCGTCGACGCCTTTCACCAATACGCCTGAGACTTTGGTACCCGAACGCAAAACCACTTCGGTACTCAAGATCGGTGCATACAAATCCACATCCGGTGATGTTTTCATGTAAGCGATCACCGGTAGCTTATCGAGCTCGGATTTTTGGATGTAGCCCATGTGGAAAGTCGGAAATTCCGCCTTCGGCGTCATGAGCACGTGCAAATCGGTTGCGATGAGTTTTTCGCGAAGCTGATTTTCGAAACCCTTCATCACGGAGAGCACGATGATGATCGCGGCCACACCGAGGGCGATCCCGCCCGTGGCAAGCCCGGTACTCAAACTCAAGAAACGGCTATCCCGCTTTGATTTCAAGTAACGTTTCGCGACCCATTTGATCCAGCTTAGAACCATCAGTTATGCCTTAGGGTAGAAACCGCCACGCCGAGCGTAGTCCAAGAGCGCTTGCGATGGCTCGAAACGCATGCCGTACTTGCCTTGCAGCTCTTTCAAGCGTTCAATAATCTCGTTCAATCCGCGATCGTCGGCGTACTTGAGCAAACCCCCGCGGAATGGAGGGAAGCCGGTTCCCATCACCATACCGAGGTCGACATCATCCGGCGAGGCCACGACTTTCTCTTCGAGACAGCGAGCGGCTTCGTTGACCATCTGGAGGACACCGCGATCGACGATCTCTTCAGCCGGGATGAGATTCGCTTTGGGCTGCACGCCCATGATCGAGTAAACTTGCGGATCGAGTTTCTTTTCGCTCTTGTCTTTGCCGGAGTAGACATAAAACCCCGTCCCGCTCTTCTTGCCGAAACGTTTAAGCTCCAAGAGTTTTTCGAATGTATTGACCGGTTTCATGCGTTCGCCGAAGCCTTCGTTCAAGATGTGCGACACTTTATCGCCAATGTCCAAGCCCACTTCGTCGATGAGTTCTGCAGGACCCATCGGCATGCCGAATTTGAGGAGTGCCGGATCCATCTCTTCGATACGCACGCCTTCTTTCATCATGTGTGCGGCTTCGATCAAGTAAGGGCCGAGCAAGCGATTGACCAGGAAGCCCGGGCTGTCTTTGACGACGATCGGATACTTACCGATTTGCTTGCTGAATTGAAACGCTTGAGACACCGCGAAATCCGAAGATTTTTCGCCGCGAATGACTTCCACGAGCGGCATCTTGTGAACCGGGTTAAAAAAGTGCATACCGGCAAAACGCGAAGGATTTTTCATCGCCGATTGCATTTTCGACACCGAGAGTGACGACGTATTGGTCGCGACCACGCAATCGTCGGAGATGTAATTTTCAAGCTCTTTGAGGACACTTTGCTTGATCTCCATTTTTTCGACGACGGCTTCGATCACGAACTCTTCGGTTTTAAAACCGGCGAAATCCGTGGTCGGAGCGATGCGGTTCAAACGCTGTTGCATCTGGCGTTCGGTGATGATGCGTTTTTTATACGCTTTCTTGAAGAGCACCATCGCGGAGTGCACGCCGAGTTCAAGCGCCGAGTTTTGAATATCCTTCATGCGCACTTCGACCCCCTTGTCAGCCAGGAGCTGCGAAATTCCCCCACCCATCACGCCCGCGCCCAAAACCGCGGCCGTCTGAATTTTTTTAGTCGGTACTTGAGCGTTGCCCGGTAAACCGGTTGCTTTCTTCACGCCTTCGGTCAGGAAGAAAAGCTTGATGCAGTTTTTGGACACATCGGTCGCCGCCATTTTGCCAAAGCCTTCGGCTTCCGTAATGAGAGCCTCGTCGCGTTCAAGTCCGTACAAGCGGCCCTGATAGTGCGTCCCGATTTCTTGGATCACTTCGATCGCCTTCAATGGCGCCGGGTACTGACCCTTCGTCTTCGCCATCACGCCGGTCCGCGCTTTCTTAAAAACGATCCCGCGCATGAGCGGGCTCTCGAGCGCTTTGCCGGCGACGCCACCCATTCCGCCAAGTTTTGGCTCGCGTGCGATGCGCTCGCCGCGCTTCATGCGGTCAAGATTTTTTTGAACCCACTGGATGACGTTTTCTTCAAAGTTTTCTTTCGGGAGACACGCGTCGGCGAGGCCAGCTTTCTCGGCTTTCGGTCCAGTCAGCGTCTTACCCGCGAGAATAAGCTCGAGCGCGGTCGCGATGCCGACTTTCCAAGGCATTCGCACGCAGCCACCCATGCCTGGAATGATTCCAAGCAAGGTCTCCGGCAACCCGATACGCGCCGAAGGATCATCCGACAAAACAATCGCCGTAGATGCGAGCGAAAGTTCGCAGCCGCCGCCCATGCAGGAGCCGTTGATGGCCATGATGCGCGGAAACGGGAGGTCTTCCCAGTGATTGATTAAATTTTGTCCGGCACGCGCGAGTTCGGTCGCTGCTTCCGCGGTCTTTGCGCTTTGAATGAGATTGATGTCGGCGCCCGCGATAAAGTTGTTGGGCTTCTTCGAGAACATAATCAGCGCTTCGATCACCGGCTCGCCCGACGGCGTACGCTCGGCCCCGCGTGACTTCAAGGTCTTGATCAGAGCTTCAAACTCGGCCATGACCTCGCGGTTGAACTTATTTACTTTCTCGTTTTGAAGGTCGAAGTACAGAATGCCGATCTTGTCGGCACGGATGTTCAGCTCGAAGTGTTTCATTCCCTCATTTTAGGGAATAAAACTCGAATTCACCACTCTAGATTGGCGGACTCAGAAGTAAATTCCGACGCCGGCGCCGACGGTGTACGACGCGCTACGACTTAAAGAGCTGCCTGCAGCAATTTTGGCCGTATCGTAGTTTACGGCAGATGCCGCATCGTCAGCCGAAGTCGACACGCCCAAGACGCCACGGAGACGGAAAGACGCAGTGGCGACGATGGCGCGAGTGATTGCGACTTCTGCTCCAAGCTCACCGAAACCATCGAACTGGCTCAACGTGTAGTCTTGGACATACTGCGGTTGATAGCCAAGCGCCTGAAGATTTGCAGTGTTGTAATTCACGTAGTTCTTGGCCCAGCCGAAGCCACCGCCGAAGAACGGACGGATGCGAGCCTCACGCCCCAAGAAAAACAAGCGGCCGCCGGCTTCGATGTGGCTCGACTTCAGGCCGAATACGTCCTGAGTCGCCGGGATCGTGCCCCTCGTATTGTTAATCCGTGGAGCGGACAAACTCTGTTCGGAGTAGGTGAACCCCAAGTTCAAAAGAAAATTTGAAGTCAAAAGCAGGCCTGCTTGCGCACCGAGAGCGTACTTTGGATTCACATCGACCGTGGTGTTACCCATGACCGAAGTCACGCCACCAAACGGAGACACATAAAATTGTACGCCCGGATTTTCTTCGGTTTCGACGCCGTAAGTATTGCGCGCGGTCGAGATGTTGCCGAAGCTCCGTGGCTCATTTCGACCCGTCGCCGGGTTTTTGGCCGGTTTTGAAGCAATTTTTTTAGAGTTCAATTCTTTCGCGCGGGCATCCGCTTTGGCCTGAGTTTCAGCCCGAGCCGCGGCTTCGTTATCGCGATCGAGCGGACGGGCGCCGTTGTCGACGACATCATTGTCCACAACCGGAGCCGCAGACTCTTCCGATGCGATCACTTGTTCGCCGCTCTCCGCACTCGACTGCGTGGTCGTGACCGAATTCGCGCGAAGCGCTTCCGGAGAGGGCTCGACTTTGTCGCCATCGATCGACGATGGAATTGCCTCAACCTCGGCCGAAGCCTTCGAGTAACCCATGTCGCCCCAACCCTCGTCAGCCACGTCAGCACGGCTCGATGAGCCCGCGACGATCAACGCAACACTAAGTACGGCAGATAAACGTTTAAAAATTGAAGTCGACATATACCCTCTCACAAATCTCTTCCCCTAAAATCTCAGGAACGAGTCTTATCGAGGTGCGTTATGTTTTGCAACTTAAATTTTGACAGACTGCGCTATTAAATCCACGAGAGGCTTCCGCTTCGGTTGTTCAGTCTTTTCAGCACGTTTTAACCAGTTCTGGAAAATTGACTGAATCGATCGGTACGCACCCCACTCGCCGAGTGCGGGCTCAGTTTCATCGCCCGCGAGGCTCAATCCTTGGATCGGCGTCTTCCAACCCACTCCCGGAACACCATAAGTGAGAAGACCCAACGGAATCTCTTCGAGCGTGTGGAAGGGATAAAGTTTCGGGAGTTCATCACGCTCGGTGTGTTCCGGATCGCGAATCTCGGGCACGACTTGGCTCACGTTGTAGGAGAAATCCGGAATGAGCTCGGACATGAGGCGCACCAAGCGCTGCGCGATCTTACGCTGTTCGCTGCGTTTGAGCGATGCATCATCAAACGGAAGATCTACTCTGAGGCGGAAGCGGCCGGGCTTCCCTTCGTTGACGAGGTGGAGAATATCGACGATCGGCGCGTCTTTTTGCACATAGATCATGCGCGTGGTGAGACCCGGCGGAAGCGCGCCCTCGTTGACCTGCACCTGGATTTCAAAGCGCCAACTGAGCGGACGAGACTTCAGTTTTAAAATCTCATTGCGTCCGTCGACGTTCAAAAGCGGCTGCAAAAGCTGAATGGGAGCCGAAAAAATCCCCTGGTCGACCGGGATGACGTCCGAGTGCGCATGCAGTTGTACGCCGATGAGTTTTTTACGCTCGACAAAGATCTGAGCGAGGCTTTGCTCGGCCAGGACCGTCCCGCCTTTTTTTGTGATGAGATCAAAACATTTCTTTTTAAGATCGGAGCCGAAGTTTGCGATGAACTGGGTGTTCGATACCCGTCCGGCGACTTCGCTCCAAGGTTGACTCACCGACGGGCCGGTCTCCGCTCCGCGATAAAGATACGCGAACCCACGGAGAATATCCGCGCGAGGACCCATCATCCCGTCGATCGGACGGGAAAAACAAAATTCATGTTCGGCATTCCAATCCTCGTGTGTCTCGCCGATTCGGAAGCGGCGATCCGGAGTCAAAATCTGAATCGGGTCCGTTTGCTTGGATTTTTCGAGGCCGAGCGTCACCGCCGCAAACTTTGGAACGACCGTCTTTGAGATCGTGGCGCCAAAAGGAACGACGAGCACTTGAAAGCCCGCATCGAGCGCGCACACCGTGCCCCAAAGGGCTGCCGGGTGTTCACCGAAAAACACGAAATCGTACCGCGAATGGAGCTTTTTCATTGTTAGCCTAGTTTATTCCCGCTTTGAGTCACGAGCAAGGGATCGACCCAGATCACGAATTCTTTTTGCGTCGGAAATGGAATGAGCGGCTTTCCCGCAGGCTTGGGCGACGGATTGTCCCGGAACCAGCGTGTCACGTCCGCTTCTTCCTCACAGAGAGTCAACTGTTTGGCCCGCACCAGCTCCGAAATCTCATCGAACTTCTCGGCGTTGACCGAACCCGCGACCAGCGGCAAGCCGTAAAACGCGGGCTCGAGCGTCGAGTGAATTCCATGCCCGAATCCCCCGCCCACCCAGACGTAGCTTGCGGCCGAATAACACTCGAGCAGCACGCCCTTTTCTTCGATCATCATCGTTTGCACGGGATGCGCTCGCGCGACTTCGGTAAGAGCGGCTTTGACCTGCTTTAAGTTTTTGGTTTCAAACGAGTGCGGAAACACGACGATCGATCCTCGCACAAGCGTCTCCGTCAGGCACGAAATCATCTCAAGGTCGCTCGCCCAGGCACTGCCGACGATCCCGATCGGACGCGGGAGTGTCGCGATCTTATCTTTAATCCGCTCGGCTTGCGGGTTCATGTTTTCGGCGCGTTCGCGAATGCGCACCCGACGCGGGTCTGGAGCGGGCGTCACGCGCGCAAACGGAAAATGTTTTTTTAGCGGCTCGATCATTTCGGAGTTCGAACAATAAAATCCCAGTATCGGGGGTTTCACACCGAGCAGCTTCATGAACTGCTGCAGACGCGCAAGCGACGGACGGTAGCGCGCATTGATGACCATGACTTCGATTCCAAGTTCGGCCGCGGCTTCCCACATTCCGGGCCAGAAATCATATTTGGCGATCCACAGGCGTTTCACACGCAGTTCTTTCCACAGCGGCTTCCAATCACGATCGCGCGGAGAGAGGCCGATGTATCTGAGATTGCCGGCTTGTTTATGCGCGCGCAGGCGGTTGATCCAGAGAAGCGCCGAATCCGAAAACGCGCTCACCGAACAGGCGAGACCCAGTTCCAGGCCGCGCTCCAAGATCGGCATCAACATCTCGAGTTCGCCGACGCTTGCGGCATGAAACCAAATCGAATCACCGAGCTCCGGGCCGTCCTCGATCCCGATTGGAACTTGAAACGCGCGGACGCGTTCAGACCTAAGACCGTAAAAGCGGCCGAAGATACGTGCGAAGAGACTGGAGGTAAGAAAATCGAAGAGCCAATAGTAAAGCCTCACTCGCATGCTCCCAGACTCCGCGACGCCAGGCGCGAAACGTTCACCGAGCGGCTCATCGTTTGACCTCAGCCGGTTTAATCACGCCGGGATAACCTTGAAGCGCTTTTGCGAGCTCACTCGCGGCGGTCTCGGGAGTGATGCGCTTGAAACATTCGTAAGGCTGACCCACGCGATAGCAAGGGCGGCCGTCTTTGGAGCAAGGCGCGCACAGTACCGACGTTTTGATCGCGCGACTTTGCCCGCGCCACGGGCCAAAGCCCACATCCGGCAGAGTCGGGCCAAACACCATCACCGCAGGTGTGCCCACGGCCTCCGCCAGGTGCGCAAGCCCCGTGTCGCCGCCAAAATACACGAGCGACTGCTGAAGCAAAAATCCGGTGATACGGAATTCTTCTTCGGTCAGGCATGAGCGCGACCGGATGCGGTTGTTCTTTAAGAGATCAAGCAAATCGCGCGAGGCTTTGTCGGCTTCGCGGCCCATCACGAGGATCGGAAATTCAGCTAGTGTCGGATTGGACATGCGTACGACTTGAAGCGCACGAAGATAGCGTTCGGCACCCCACTCTTTTGATTTCCAACGCGAAGCCGGCATCACAGCGATAAATTTTTTCGGCTCCAGCTGGTATTCGGCAAGCACGCCCGCTGCCTCTTCCGGCTCCACATCCAAAGGGTAGCGCGGCGGATGCAAAGTACCGTGATCGCTCACCGGAGCCGGGATCCCGAGCTTGCGCGTTGTCCGCAGGCCCATTTCCGAAAATCGCTTCCAATACGGCGTCGGCCGCAGGGCTCGCGGCACTAAACGCTTGAACAAAAAATACGCCGCTCCCCGCAGGCGTTGCTTGGAGATCCGTCGCATCGGCTTGCCCGCAAAAAAGAAGATCACCCTTGCGACAAAGCTTCTGAGCGTGACATGCAAATCCACGCGCGCGTCGTAGTGGCTGCGGGCAAGCTCGCGCATGAGCTTGATCCAGCCGCCGAGCCCGGTTTCCTTGCGATACAAATACAGCTTACGGATGCGCGGATGACCTTCGAGAATGAACGCAAACTTATCGTTCACCACCCAGTCCACGCCCACGCCCGGAGGCAGGTTTTCAAGAAACGCCGTGCTCAAAATCAAATCGCCCATTGACGAGAGCCGCAGAACAAGTACGGTCTTGGTGGGTGCTTTCACTCAAATCTGCCCTTCATCCGCCGCCTCCGCGCGGAACTTTACGCAGGATCCGCACTCCGCCTTCTTTGGTGTAGGCGTGAACGTTGATATTGTTCTTGGTGCCGATGTAGCCGTCCATTCGTCCCGGCGACGTCGGACCGTACGATTCGCTCGCAAGCTTCGGATTGAGCTGCGTCGCGAATTGCACGACGACTTCGCCGCGCAGGCTGAATAAATCGAGGTTGCCTTCGAACTTCGACGCCAGCGAAACCTGGACGTCGCCCTTCTGATTATCGAGTTGCAAATACGAATCCACGACGTCGGCCTCGGCCATCAGCTGACCCGTTTGAGTTTGCGCCTCTAGATTACCTTTGAGCCCGGTCGCGAACATTCCCCCGTCCTTACTTTGAAAAGAGAGCGTGCCCGTGTGATTGCCGCTGTTCAACCGGCCCGAGGTGCTGTGCACTTCGATCCGGCCCCGCGTGTTTTCGAGGCGCGTCTCGCCCTCGGCGCTGTCGATCGACAGGTCTTTTACGGCTTCCACATCATTGAGCGACACAGGTTTGCCTGCCGAAAACAAATGCCCCGATATTTTGGAGTCTGAAACTTCGATCGAACATTCCTGGCAATTGACGTGAACCGGTTTTTGAAGCGTGAGCTTGGAGAGCTTTACCGCAGCGTCTTTTCCGTTCATCGTGAGGGACCCACGCCACTGCGAAAGCTCCAAATCGCGCTTGTCCCCGAGCACCACGGTGAGGTCAGACTGATACGGCGCTCGAATATCCAGATCGACGGTCACGGGTCCGGTCTTTTCTTCGCGGAGTTTGGTCACGATATCCGCGCCACGATTTTTACCGATGCGGATCTCAAATGATTTCGGGGTTTCGAGGCTCACCAGCGCGAGCTTGTTGAATTCCTTCTGCGCTTCTTCGTTGGTCTCGGCCAACATACGTTTGGTGATGCCCACCCGCACCCGATCCTGCACCCAACCTTGCACCTTCACGTTGCCCAATTGATGATGAAGATAGAGGGGCGTCTGCCGTCGGAGCGGAAGGTCCTGCTCAGTAACCTCAGTAAAGGTTTGAAGCGCCTGGGCGCCTTCCGACCCCAAAAGTGTCAGGAGGACGCAAATAAATATGAATCGTTGAGTCTTGGGCACTTCTTAAAAAGTACCGTAAAATCATCATCTTTAGGACCGAAAAAAGTCCTTGTATTTTTAACTCAATGCGTTATTATCAAATTATGAAGAGTTTTTAACAATTAGGATAATGAATTGTAGCTCTTCAACGAGGCTTTAAAAATTTTAGAGAGGCCCAAGGACTCGGGACTCAGAAGAGGCGGTAGAAATACCCCTATTGAAAAAGGCAACCCGATGGAAACATCGGAGACGCAAAACCAACGGAGCTAAGTCCTTCTTTACCCCGAGAAGGATACGCTGGCTGGGCTGCCAAAAGGTGAAGCCAATTCACTCATTTTTTCAAAAGGGGATCCCCCTGGATCCCCCTCTTCAGTTCAAAGACGTGAGACCAAGAAGGATCCTCACGTCTTTTTCATTTTTGCGGGTCCGGATTCAAGCCGAGCAGCTCGGCAAATTGCGGCCAAAGTTGCAGGAACTCGATCAGACAACACACCACCACCGGACCGACGAGGACACCAAGAATCCCGAGATATTTAATCGCGCCGAAAATCGCGACCAAACTGATGAGCGGATGCAAATCGGCGCGTCCCTTCAAAACCCACGGCCGTACGATGTTGTCGACGAGTCCCGCGGCAATCCCGAAAACCAACATGCCGAGAGCAAGACCCGGCTTATCTTGAATAGCGAGATAGATCAGTCCGCCCAACCACACCGGCGTCACTCCGAAAATCGGGAACCACGCGCAGACAAAAGCTACTCCAAGAGCAAGCGACGCCATCGGTACGCCTAGGACGACGAAAGCGGCAAAGACAATGAGGGATTGAGCGAATGCGGCCGCAAGCATCGACAAAAAACTCGTGTACGCCATATCGTTCAGCGATTTGACGAGATGTTTCTTGGCGTCGGCCGGAAGCGGAATCCTTGGATCCAACCAAGTCCGGAACCTCTTACCGTCGACCAAGATAAAATAACATGCGAGAAGCGCCAGCACGAGCTGCAGGATCAACTCGGGCGCCGAAGAAAGCAAATTCGTAAGGCTCTCCATCAGCGTCCCGACGACCTTCTTGGAGTTCTCATCGATGAAAAGCCGGAGATCGTCCTGGTCTTCGAACACGCGGGCCGCGATCGGAAACGAATAAATCCTGCCGATCATCGCATCGATGTTCACGCCCGATTTCGCGAGAGGCGCGATGATGCGGATTAAGTTTTTGACGAGCGCGAATCCAAACCCACCGATCGGCAAAATAATCACGAACAGAGCGGCCAGGGTCGACACCAATCCTGCCCGCTGTGTTTTCCACTTTTTAAAGATGAGCCACTTGTGGAACGGGTTGAGCACCGTCGAGAAAACCCAACCCAAAAATAACGGCATCAAGTAGTGCGCGAGCATCGTCAGGTTCACCAGAAACACCGTCACGAGGAGCACGAGAAAAGCCCGGTAGAGATTCTTGTTCATGGGCCTATGGTACGGCAGACGGAACTTTTGTACCAGGTACGTTTTTTCGTCCTCCTGACGCTTTTGCAGGTTTTTGACGGATTGCCGGACTCCGGCTATGATGTGGGGCAAATATGGCATTTTCAGGACTCCTCATTACCGAGATCTTTCATTCGCTCCAAGGCGAATCCTCGTTGATCGGCGTCCCCTTCGCCTTTATCCGGCTTACCGGATGTAACCTCCGTTGCTCTTACTGCGACTCGGTTTACGCGTTCAAGGGCGGAAAGAAGATGTCGGTCGGCGAGATTCTAGCCGAGGTCAAACCGTATCAAGTTCGCCACGTGCTTTTGACCGGCGGCGAGCCTTTGCTCCAACGCAATACCCTCGAGTTGCTCCAAGCTTTGCGCGCGGTGGACTACGACGTCAGCATCGAAACCCACGGCGAAGTCTCGATCGAAAAATTCGCTCCTCACGCGCGTATCGTGATGGACATCAAAACTCCGGGCTCGCGAATGTCACGGGGGTTTTATAAGGAAAATTTGAAGTTTTTAAAGCCGTCGGACGAAATTAAATTCGTCATCACTTCGCGTGACGACTACGCTTGGGCGCGCGAGATCGTGCGTTCGGCGAAACTTCCGACGCGCGAGATCCTGTTCTCTCCGGCGCTTCCGGCTGAAAATTCGCCCGCCCCTTACGAGGGCGTGCAACCTCGCTGGCTAGCGGAACAAATCCTCGCCGATCATTTGCCGGTCAGATTCCAACTCCAACTCCACAAACAATTGTGGGGAATGGACACCAAGGGTGTGTAACTCGCTCAGGTAATGAGGATTTTCACACATAGTTCCGCTTCATATTAATTATATTGAAGTTATTTAATTTTAACGAAAATAGAACGTCTTTTCCGGCTCCGCGGGTTGACAATCTCACTCCAATTCGATAACTTGCGCCGCGTTAAGCCCATCCCTTTTGGGAGAGAGAATAGATGAAATTTGTAATCGTACTTTTTGCGTGCGTCGTGATCGTCGCTGCTTGCGGTAAGAAGATCACTCACAGCGTAACCACTGACATGAACCTCGCTATCGCGCAGGACGATGGCGGCGTGTACGAGAACGCCACTCAGAATAAGTTTGATTACACCGAAGGCGAATTCGAAACGAGCTCGGCCAAAACCAAAGGCGATAGTCAGTTCCAGATCATGTTGAATGAAGACCACAAAGCCGATCGCGTGAACTCGGACATCTGGGTCACGGTTTCGGACGGCGACCACAGTGTTCGCCACCAGTATGTCAGCATGAACTTTCGCCTTGATCAATACGTGATCGCTAGAGCAGGCAATAGCTTTAAAGAAACCTGTTACATGAACCACGCTCCGGGCACCCGTTGCACAATCGGCAGCGTGATTCTTCAAAAAGAAAACATGGACAGTCTCGGCAACAAATCGCGCTTGTTCAAACACGTAAGCAGCAACTACGATAAAGCCGGCATCAAACAATGTGATATCGACTTTACCAACACCGGTCTCGATTGGCGCGAAGCCGCCACCGCGACACCGGAAGGAATCCAGTCTCCGACTTACAAGTTTGTCGCGATCGCTTCGGATTCACTCACATCCAAGGAATCGAGCTTCAAGCTCGTCGTGACGTGTTTCAAAGACTATGCAGCCGAGGGCGCCAAGCCTGGCCTGCGCTCCGTGTTCCGTGGTGAGTTTAGCCAGAATCGGATTAAGTAGCCCGTTCGGCCTAGACCGATCCTTCTAATTCGGCCAGAGACTCGCGTCCGGAGCCTGTCCCTGATCGACCTTGGATTTAAACTCGGCCGCTCGTTCCTTTTGCTTCTTTCTGAGCTCGTCGAGCTTCATCGCCCACTTTTTCTTGAAGTCCTCAAGATCGCCCTTTTGAGCGGCGTCGAGCTCTTTCTTGCGCTTCAAATAATCCTGAACAAACGCGCGGCGATCCGGGCCGCTCGCGTGCGATTCAAAAAAATCTTTGCGCTTTTTACGCTCGGTTTCACGCCAAGAGCGAGAGCGCTGGCTTTGAGCGGCTTGCAGCTCTTTGAGTTCGCTGCGCGATGTATGGATCGCCGCCTTTTCTTGATTGGACTGGGCCTTGGCGAATTCCGAAAGGAGCTTCTTTTTGCCGGACGCGGTCATCGGGCCCGGCGAAGCGTTCGGACGCTCGGCTGGAGATACAGTGGCGACGACCGGCGTGCCCGGAGCGACGGAATTTGTCGGAGCAACAGAGACAACAGGACTCGCTGCTGAAGCTGCGGACGGAGCTGCGGTTGAAACATCGGCGGGCTCGGCGGCGCTGGCCGTAAAACTCAACGAGACCACCGTGGACAGTGCCAGCAGTGATCTCGTGAAAATTTTAAATTGGAAGTTCATGCTTCTATTTTAGCCGAAGCACCCAGCGCAAGACAACGGCGAATACTGCCGCTTAGTAAACGGCTTGGAGCCTCGCGACTTTAAAGCCGGACTTGTTCACGCTTGCGTCACTCTTCAAAGAAATGACGGCATGATCGCCGCTCAAGTAGTCGGTCACATAGTTCGTTTTCGCGCCGGAAACTGCTTCAATCTCGTCACCGTTTGCATCCGTCACGGTCACGAAATCATAACTCGCTTCGGTATCGATATTTTCGAATACGACGCGGATGTAACGCGCGCCCGGCACCGAGATTGGGTAAGTCAAGTTTGCATTAGAAGGATACGGATGCACGCTCTCCGCGGTGAAAGCATAGTCCACCCAAGCGCTTTCGTCCGGAGCCGGAATTGCAGGAGGGATAATGCCGTGAAGCGCGTTGTAAACGTTCACGCGACCGCCCGAGACCGAACGCTTCGAGAGCGCGCGGATCGGATCGCTGGTGCGAATCAACGTCGACTTGATGTCAGCGTAAGACATGCCCGAGTTTGCGGACAACATGAGCGCTGCGATACCCGATACGTGCGGAGTCGCCATCGATGTTCCACTCAGCACTTTGTAATTGCCTTGTGACGCCGGAACGGTCGAGAGGATCTTCACGCCCGGAGCCGCGACGTGCACCTTAGTCCGACCAAAGTTCGAGAAACTCGCCAAGTGGTCGAGATTATCGGTAGCAGCAACCGAGATGACGTTTTCAAGTTGGTAGCTTGCCGGATAAGACGGAGTCGCGTCGTTATCGTTAGCGTCGTTACCCGCGGCAGCGACAAACAAGATGCCCGCATCGCGCGCTTCTTTGATCGTATCATAAAGCGACTGAGTGAACGGACCGCCGCCCCAGCTGTTTGACATCAAGTTTACGTGCTGGAGAGTGGCGTACTGAATCGCTGAAACAGCGCCTTCGAGGGTTCCCGAGCCCTGAGAGTTCAAAAATTTAATCGGAATGATCGTCACGTTCCAGTTCACGCCCGCAACACCTTGAGTGTTGTTACCCAATGCGCCGATCGTACCCGCGCAGTGAGTGCCATGATAGTGATCGTCTCTCGGGTCCGATGAGGTGGGAGAACCCGCCGGGACCGAAAAGTTCCAACCGTGAACGTCGTCGACGAAGCCGTCGCCGTCGTTATCGATGCCGTCGCCGGCCACTTCGCCTGGGTTGGTCCATACGTTCGCAGTGAGATCCGGGTGCGTGTAGTCCACGCCAGTATCGATGACCGCGACTTTTATATTGCGTGAACCCGTGATCCCGTCCGCCCATACGGATGCAACGTGAATATCGGCGCCCGCGCGGCCCGCTTGGCCCGCATCGTCCGTTTGCCCGGTGTTTTTCATTCCCCAAAGTCGACCGAACATCGAATCGTTTGGAGTGGTTTCGCGCGGGTCGTCCGCGCGGTCTTCGTAGAGCGAGTAAAGGTAGTTTGGCTCGGCGTATGCGACGCGCGCATCTTGTTGCAGGAGTCCGATTGATCTGGCTTTGTCGGCTTCGGGGACCGAGATCACCGCGAAGTCCGCGCTAGTCGCGAAAGAACGAGTTTTAACCGTCGTTTTTAAATTTAATTTCTGGGAGAGTGATGATGCCACCGAATGCAGCACGGTTGCAGCAGTCGTTTTGCTGAGGCTGTCTTGCTTGAGACGCACGACGAGTTCGCCCGGAACGGATTTATATTCCTTACCGAACGATGTTAGCGGAATGAGAATCAAAAGTGCGACGACAAACGCGAATTTTGCTGTTGCTTCATACAATGATGGAATGGATGTAACGGTGTTTGAACTCATGTACGAGACCCCTCCCTGGGTCCAATTCTGAGCGAGACAAGCTAGAAACCACCTACGGGTTTCGACTAAAGTAATACTTAACTAAATTTAAATACAAACAATGTAAATAAACAAGCGCCAAGATCCTGGCTCTAATGAAATTTTTTTTAGAGGCGCAGGATTAAACTAGATCGCTCGCCGTTTTGATCCGGAGTGTGGGCGTGGTCCGGCCCATGAAGCGGTTTAATTCGGGAATTCCCGCGAATAAACAAGGGCTATGCGTCTGCGCAGATTTTTCTACAAGCTGTGTGTACTCTAGTCTCTCTGCGGCATTAAACCAGATCCCCTCGAGCAAAAATCCTCGACTCTGCCCGCTAAGTTTTAACTTGAGGTGCCGGCCTTTGAGTACGGATTGTTGGCTCACGCCCGCCTTCACGCCAAAAATCGGCTCTGGATTGCCTGGGCCGTACGGAGCTAACTTCTCGAGTTCCTCAATCGCGCGTGGAGTGAGCACTTCAGGCTCGATGTAGCCTTCGACCTTGAGGGTCTTACCGCTATCGTCAAGAGGCTTGGCATCGGCAATCATCCGATCGTAGTGAGCGACAAACGCATCGAGGTCGCTTGGATCGAGCGAGAGACCCGCCGCAAACTTGTGACCCCCGTAACCCTTTAAAAATTGCTTTGATTCATGGAGAGCGTCGAGAACGTTGTATCCGCCGTAAGAGCGGGCGCTTCCTTTAGCGACACCGTCTTCACGAATCGCAAGCACGATCGCAGGCCTCTTGAAGTGATCGGTTACTTTGGATGCGACAATCCCCACCACACCTTCGTGCCAGTCGGCGGAAGCCACGACCACCGCGTGCCGGTACTTACCCGCTTCGATGCCCTTGTTGATCAACTCTCTAGCGCTGTCCCAGATTGAGTTTTGAAGCTCGGCGCGTTTTTTATTGATGCTTTCGAGTTCGTCCGCGAGTTTTTGGCCTTCGATCGGATCCTTGGTGGTGAGCACGCGATACGCGGTCTCGGCTGAACCCATGCGGCCCGAAGCATTGATCCTGGGTCCGAGACTAAAACCCAAGTTGGTCGGCGATACGAGTTTGATTTCAATCCCGGCGTTTTGAATGAGCGTACGCAAACCCGGTTTGGTGGTTGCACGCAAGACTTCGAGCCCGTGTTTGACGAGCGTGCGGTTATCACCCGTAAGCGGAACCATATCGGCCGCAGTCGCGATCACGACGAGATCGAGAAGAGATTTCAAATTCGGTTCGGCAAGCCCGCGTTCTTCGAAGTAACCCATTTCACGCGCGGCCGTGCGCAAACCCATGCACAGGTAAAACGCGAGCGCGCAGCCGCAAAGTTCGCGGCGGCCGGACTCATCGTCCGCACGTTGCGGATCGATCACGGCAAAGGCCGGCGGCAATCCGTGTGCGGGATCAATCTGATGGTGATCCACGATGATGAGGTTGACGCCCAACTCTTGCGCTTTATTGGCCGCTTCGAAGTTGGTGATCCCGCAATCGACGGTAATGAGAGTATCCACTCCGTCGCGCGCGGCTTGTTCCACCGCTCCCGGGTTCAGGCCGTAACCGTCTTTGAACCGGTCGGGCTGCACGACGTCGAAGTTAAATCCCATGTCACGAAAAAACCACGTCAAAAGCGCCGCTCCGGTCGTGCCGTCGACGTCATAGTCGGTGAACACACGGAGCTTCCTGCGCGAAGCCGTCGCACCCTCCTCGCCTGTGGTTTGCGTGATGAGGATATGCTCGACGGTTTTTTCTAGATCTTTGATCGCGAACGGATGCGTGAGCTGGTCGAGACGCGGATTGAGGAATTTTTTTACCTCTTCGGCGTCTTTCATCCCGCGATTGACGCAAACAGTGGCCGCGAGGGGGTTCATGCCCAGCTCAGCCGATAAACGCTCGGCTGTCGCCCTCAAATCCCCTTCATCAATTTTAGAAAACCACTGCATTAAATACCGATGTGCGCTTCCGGGCTGAGTTTGACTTCACGGCGTTTTTTGCCTTTGCCCGACTTCGCTTGATCTTCACGGTAGTGAGCGATCACGATGACGAGTGAAGATGCGATGAAAACCGACGAGTAACACCCGACGATGATCCCGGTCATCAACGCAAACGAGAACGGCTGAAGCACGTGGCCGCCAAACAAATAGAGGGCGGCAACCGACACGAAGGTACAAATCGAAGTCATGATCGTACGTCCGAGGGTCTGGTTGACCGACTCGTTAACGACATCTTCGATGGTTTTGCCCGGGTTGAGCTTCAAGGTTTCGCGAATCCGGTCGAACACGATGATCGTATCGTTGTTCGAGTAACCGATGAGCGCCAAGATCGCGGCCAAAACGGTCAGATCGAACTCGATTTGAAACACGATGAACACCCCGATGACCACGACCGCATCATGGAAAAGCGCGACGACGGCGCCCGGGGCATATCGAAAGTCGAATCGAATCGCGACGTAAAGGAGAATCGCGAGGAGAGCGTAGAACGCCGCGAGCAACCCGTTTTTACGCAAAAGACCGCCCGCCGACGGACCGACGATGTCGGCCGATTTAATCTCGAACTCGTTTGGCTGAAGTGTTGAGCTCAGGCTCTTCTTCATTTGATCGACAACTTGGTTCAGGTCTTTGCCTTCTTCTTGAGCGCGAATCATGTATTCGCTGTCTTGAGCGGAGCCTAACTGAAGGATCTTCAGACCGGTGAGGCCTCCCTTCTCAAGAGTTTCGCGCAAGGTGCCGGTGTTCCAAGTTTGTGGAACGTGCACTTTTACTTCCGCGCCGCCCGTGAAGTCGATGCCGTAGTTGAGGCCCTTGGTGAAGAGGCCGTAAAACGAAAGCACGATCGCCAGAATCGAAAGGCTGATCCAGATCTTGCGTTTTTTCATGAAATCGAAATGGGAATCAGGTGGAATGATATGAAACATGACTTTGTTCCTTCTAATTAAATACTGATAGTAGTTGCGTTTCTGTCTTCAAGCTTCTTCAGATAGAAATCGAAGAGCACGCGGCAAACGAAGACCGCGGTGAAGAGCGTGGTCAAGATCCCGATGATCAACGTCACTGCGAAACCTTTAACCGGACCCGTTCCGTACATCATGAGGATGACCGCTGCGATACCGTTGGCGACGTTGGCGTCCAAGATAGTCTTAAACGCTTTGTCGAAACCGGCTTCTACCGCTACATGCAACCCTTTGCCGTGATGCAATTCCTCGCGAATCCGCTCGTAGATGACGACGTTCGAGTCGACCGCGATACCGACGGTGAGAGCGATACCCGCGATACCCGGCAAAGTCAGAGTCGCTTCGAGCCATACGAGGATGGCAAGCACGAGAATCACGTTCATCATGAGCGATACGACCGCGATCACGCCGGACATGCGGTAGTAAATCAGGCACAGAATGAATACGAAGATGATCCCGATCAAGCTCGCGGTTGCGCCTTTGGTGACGGAGTCGGCACCAAGGGACGGACCCACTACCCGTTGTTCCATGAGCTCAAGCTGAGCCGGGAGTGCGCCGGCACGAAGGACGATCGCCAAGTCTTTCGACTCGCGGAGGGATTCTTCGTAACCACCGCGGCCCGTAGTGATCACGCCGCGGGCACCGATTTTAGAGTTAATGTTCGGAGCACTGTGAACGATACCGTCGAGAACGATCGCCAAGCGTTTGCCGATGTTTTCACCCGTAAGCTTTTCGAACGCGATCGCGCCTTTCGGATTCAATTCAAAGCTAACTTCCGGACGGCGGTTTTCCTGGTTGAAACCGACTTGCGCGTCCTGAAGGTCGTTTCCGGTCACTTCCGTTTTTGATTTCAGAAGAAGAGGTACGCTCGTTCCGCCGCTTTTTTCGAAAGCGATTTCGGAAGTCTCAGGAATCCTGCCTTTCGCGCCTTCGTTGAGTTTTTTGACGTAATCAGAAAACTTGAGCGCGCCTTCGCTGGTGTCGCCTTCCTTATAGACGATGTTCTTTTCTTTTTCGATTTGACCGATCAACTCAACGATATTGCTCTTTTGCATGCCGTCTTCGTCGACCATTTTGAACTCGAGTTTTGCCGTCCGGCCGATGAGGTCCTTCGCGCGGTCCACGTCTTTAATGCCAGGCAACTCGACCACAACGCGGTCGGTACCTTGAGAGCTGATTTGCGGTTCGGCGACGCCGAACTCATCGATCCGGTTACGGATGACTTCGATCGATTGGTTCAAAGTCTTATCGCGAACATCGTTGCGATAATCGTTTGAAAGACCGAGCTCCATCGAATCGTCCTTGTCGTCGGTAATGCGCAAGTTCGGAAATTCTTTTTGGAGTAGCGTTTTCAAAGCTTCTTTGTGTGTCGGCGCGAACTTAAGCCCGATGCGCGGATCGTCGGCCGGTACGCCTTGGGTGCGCACTTTCGCTTCGGTAAAAGTCACCGTCTTTTCTTTAGCGCGGTCTTCAACCGAGCCCAATTGACGATCGACGATTTCCTTGAAGACTTTATTGAAATCGATACCCATGACCAGATAGAGACCCCCTTGAAGGTCGAGGCCGAGGTTGATCTTTTTTGAGAATGGGAAAGCGCCGTGCTCGCCGACTTTGCTGAAAGTCGGGATCACCATCAACGTCGCGATGACGGTAACAGCGATGAGTAGGGAGAATTTAGTCCACCATTTTTTTGTCATTGTTGAATCTCCGAGATCTGTCCTTTAACTACTTGGTTTACTTGGCTGCGCAAAATTTTCATCTGCACGTTCTTGGAAATTTCCAAGGTTACGACTTTTTCGCTCATGCCGGTGATGGTACCGATGATGCCGGCGTTGGTGACGACCTCGTCACCGTTTTGCAAACCTTTATGAAGCTCTTGTTGCACCTTCATGCGTTTTTGCTGAGGACGAATCATGAAGAAGTACATGAGCGCGAGCATGCCGAGCATCGGGAGAAAAAACCCCATCGTGCTCGGTTGAGCCGGGCCTGTCGGCGCGACAACCGGTGCGGTGGCCGCCGCGGTATTTTGAACCGCCGCGGGTTGGCCTGGAGCCACCACCTGTGGAGCGCTGACGTCGCTTTGAGCAAACGCCGTTGTTGAAAGGATAATAAACAAACAAAATACGTTAATTAAATTCATGATTCTTTTCATAGGGTTTTCATAGCGTAAAAACTTTTGTACCACTCGTCAAACCGATTCTCCAAAATCGCTTCGCGCATTTGGCGCATCAAGTTCAAGTAGTAGTGCAAATTGTGAATGGTGTTGAGTCGAGCCGAGAGCATCTCTCCTGCTACGAACAAGTGGCGGAGGTAGGCCTTCGAGTAGTGCTTGCAAGTCTCGCAATCGCAGCGCGGATCAAGCGGCTCGTCCGCATCTACATATTTAGCGTTTTTGATGTTCACTCGGCCCTCAGATGTAAACAGTTGGCCATTACGCGCATTTCGGGTCGGCATGACGCAATCAAACATGTCTACACCGGCTTTGACTGCTTCCACCAAGTCCTCAGGCCGTCCGACGCCCATGAGGTAGCGCGGTTTATCTTCCGGCATCCAAGGGGCGACATGACGCACTACTTGGTGCATCATCTCCATCGGTTCGCCGATCGCAAAGCCACCGAGTGCGAAGCCATCAAATGGGAGTTCTTTGATCTGATCGATCGACTCTTTGCGCAATTCTGTGCTAAGTGAGCCCTGGAAAATACCGAACCTCGCTTGATGGGGCTTGAGTTCAACCGCGAGTCCCCGCTTTGCCCACTCGTAAGTGCGCTTCATCGCATCGCGAATGAACTTATCGGTCGCCGGAAATGGCGGACATTGATCAAACGCCATCACGATGTTCGAGCCGAGCGCCTTCTGGACTTCCATCGAGTGCTCGGGAGTGAACTTGTGTTTTGATCCGTCGAGATGAGATTGAAAAACCACGCCATCGTCGTTGATCTTATTGAGTTGGGAGAGCGAAAAAACCTGGAAGCCGCCGGAGTCGGTCAGCATCGGTCCGCCCCAGTTCATAAATTTTTGGAGATCACCCAGGCGTTGCACCCGCTCGTGTCCCGGTCTGAGGTAGAGATGGTATGTGTTTCCAAGAATGATCCGCGCTTGCATCTCATCGAGTTCGCGCGTGTTGATCGCCTTGACGCTCCCGACGGTACCGACCGGCATAAAGGTCGGAGTGAGGATTTCGAATTCGTCACGACCGGGCGAGTGGATGCCGCGGTTTTGCAGGTCAAGCTCAAGCGCGTACGGATGCTTCTTTAAATAGAGGCGGCCAGCCCGTGCTCGGGACGTACCTTGCGAGTCTTTAAGCGAGTGCTCGACTTGAAATCGAAGCGGACGCGATGGTGTCGGCGCATAGCTGGTGCGCGGCTCATGAGTTGTGGCTGACATTTTCGTTAGAATGGCACAAATTTGCGAAGGTTTAAAATGGAATGAGCGGTTTTTGCTATAGAAAATCTTGAATTGTTCGGCGTGGATCGGCCTACATATTGGCGTGAACCGGAATCGGAACCAGCTGACCTTTCTCGGGCACCCACTTTTCGCGGCTGTTGCTCGGATTGTCCGGTGGATATTGTTGCTCGTCTTTCGGTTTTGTTTTCGATGCGCGCACAAAGACATGCATGACTTTATCCCTGGCCTCCGGGCCGTTTGATTCGATCAAAAAATCGACCGTGACGTAGCTCACTGGGCCCGAGTACGGGAGAATGCGATTCATCAGCCCGGTAATGTTACGGATAAAAGGCGGCTGAGAAATTCGCGGGCGGTGCAAATTAAGCGACTCGTCGATGAGCGTCTGCGAATCATCGATAAATCCTTTGCTTGTGGATTGCTGAAAAGTCTTCGGGAGAATCTTGTAGGTGTGCGAAAAATACTGAACGCGCGGCTCGGCGGCCGGGTTCTCGAGAAAAGCTTTGGTGTCGGTCATGAACTTCAGCATCTCTTGGGTTCCACCGCGAATCGGAACCGAGGCTGCGCCGAGCGTACTCCATAGCATGTAAACGGTTAGAACCCGAGGGACGATGTTCTGCAGGGTGAAGGGATGAACGCCTTTGGCGATGAGGGCTCCGATGAGTATCGGCAGAGCAACCTTACTTGCATAAGAAAAAAACTTCGGCCCGAAGTTGTCGGATTTCAAATCCGGGCGTCTCGACATTTCGGTGTAAGTCTGTACGGTGCCTTCCAGCTCGGCGAAATACCTTTCGATCGAGTCGGTTCCGTTCAGGGTAAGGCCGTATTTTAGATAATTTGGATCGGCGGTGTTGGCACTGAGCGCGTACTGAATGCCGGCGATTTGGCTCGCGATTTTTCCGAGTTCTTTGTCACTCATCTGTTCGATCGTTCCGCCGATATTGAGTCCTTTGGTATTCGGCGCGGCGTTTGGGCGACGAAGCGAATAGCCCAAAAAGGCTTCAAGCTGGCGCGCGGTGTAGGCGGTGCTGTTTTCGAGATCGTTTTTGAGCGGGAAGATGGCTTGGAATCCGGTGAGGATGGCGCTGCAAACGAGGCCTGGAGGAAGCGTGTTGCTCGTGGCGTGGGCGCTCAATGATCCAATGGTCGATCCGAAGATCGAGAACAGCAACGTGCACGCGGCGATGACACTCGGACGGGACTGCAGCAACATCTGGGGAGACCTTACGGGTGATGGGCGTGGGCGTCAATGAATATCTGAGTGGTTTGGTTTTTTAAACATTTGCAGTTGAATAGAAACTGGGGGTACCGCAATCGAAGTCGTTGGATTTCACGACTGCCGGTGCTTGCCTGGTTTACAATGATCCTGTCGACGTAAAGTATTCATTCGGAACTTAAAGAAGCTTCTGCATCGGAAAACAGCGAATTCGTTCCGAATTGATTTCTATCGTCGTCATCGGTCCGGAATCGATAAACCCCATGCGTTTATAAAACTTGTGCGCGCTGATCGTCGATTCGAGCGTGATCTTATCGATACGTTCGTCTCGCACGACTTCTTCCATTCGCTCGACAAGCTCGCGTCCTACCCCTTTGCGCAGGACCTCGGAACCGAGGTAGAGCGCCATAATGCGTGCTCTACGTACGACCGGCTGCAGATTGTCTTTTGGGCGCGGGCGAATGTCGAGCCGTGCGAAGCCGACGATCAGTTTTAGCGAGGGTTTGCGATGAGCAAGCGAGTCCATGTTGATACCAGGAGTGGCGTTTTGAATTTCGGATTCGGGATAGTCTTCGTGGTTAAAAGCTTCTTCGCGTTCGACGACCCAGACGTAATCATTTTTAATGGCGTCGATGCGTTGCGCTTCGTCGAACTCGCGTCCGCCCCAGGCTTGAATCTCGGCGAGGGTGTGGTCTTTGGAGCAGACCTCGCGGATCGAGCGCATGTGAACCTCGTGGATCGCGCGAGCGTCTTCGACCCGCGCGCGACGGATGACGAGTTCGGGTTCGGCCGCGCTCAATTTAGAAGTGTCGTGCTTCGAGGTCATGTTTTAATTATTGTCGAGGGGTTGGCTGACGTCAACACCAGCCCGAAACTCACCGACACCGGACATTCGCGCCCATTACCCGCTCTTTAACGTCTCCGCCTGCCCCCTCGCCCGACTCCCCGTGCCCGTATTACCATTATTTTATAAATATGACATTGCCCCTACATAAATAGTGTGATATCAATAAATTAAGGATGAATTCCAAACGCGCCACCCAAACGTCGCTCCACACTCTTCTTCCGGTTGGTTCTAAGGCCCGCTCAAAACTCGAGTCCCGCCTCCAACCTCGGACCACTCACGGGGGCGACCTCGCTCGTGGCAAGCGCAAGACCGAACGTCCTTGGACCCGGGGCGCGCCCGTTCACGTGGTTTTAAAATCGCTCCGCGCCCGCGGCGGATGGTCGATGCTTCATCGCAAGCACCGCTCGAAGATCACGTCGATGATTTATGTCTATGCCCGGAGATTTAAAGTCGAAGTCTATCGCGCGACCAACGCGGGGAATCACCTGCATCTTCTCGTCAAAGCCAAGGATCGTAAGAATCTAGCCGACTATTTGCGCGTGCTCGCTGGGAGAGTCGCGTGCACCGTAAGCGGCGCCCGTAAGGGTGTAAAGAAAATCGGAAAATTTTGGGATTCGCTTTGTTGGTCGCGCCTCGTGAACTGGGGCCGGGATTTTTTTCAGGTGCGGGATTATCTCATTCGGAACTTAGACCCAACTTACCTCCCCACTGCACCAGGGACACTGATCGGAAGTACCGTCGATCTCGCGAGTCATGGAGACTTGTGGGGAGACGCCGCCTTGACGCGCGACAAACCTCCGCACGATCACCGAACAGCAGGCATTTAACTTCGGGCACCGGAGGCATTGAAAGAGCTATTTCGTGTACGGGTTCGACGTCTTTTCGTGACCGATCGTCGTCTGAGAACCGTGGCCGGGCCACGCTGGCGTGTCACCATCCAAAGTGTACAAGCGTTCGCGGATACTTTTGACGAGCAAGCGCCCATCCCCACCCCAAAAATCAGAACGGCCGACGCTGTCGCGGAAAAGCGTGTCGCCGGTGAAAACCATTTCAGGGACCTCGGACGACGAATCCTCATGCATTCTGAAGCAAACCCCGCCAGGCGAATGCCCAGGCGTGTGGAGAACGGAAAACTTCATCGCCCCGAACCGCAGCTCCTGATTATCTTCAAAAAAACGATCGACTGGAAGAGCAGGCTCGTTCGGCGGAAACCCAAACATCGCCGCCTGCTGCGGGAGCATTTGATACAAAGCCTCATCCGCCTTGTGCAAAAAGATTTCAGGCGCCGCCGCAGTGGGATCGCCGCCGCAGGCTCCAGCTCCGGATGAAGCTCGTGCGATCATCGCCTCTTTCACGCGGCGAGTGCCGCCAATGTGATCAAAATGAGCGTGCGTATGAAACAATGCTTTGACCTTGAGGGGCGCGCCGATTTGCGCCTCGATCGCAGTCAGTTCTTTTAGAATGACCTCCGGCTCGTCCCCCGGATCGACGAGAACCGTCTCACGAGTCTGCGGACAAACTAAAATCTGGCAATTGCACATCAACCGTCCGACAGGGACGACTTTCTGGATGAAGCTCATCGCGCACCTTCCGCGTTGGAGCCGCCATTCGCTCCCGTACCGCGAGCGGTGATCAGCATTGCATCGCCGTAGCTATAAAACCGGTACTTTTGCTCGATGGCTTCGTAATAAGCACGCATCACCATAGAAGCACCCCCGGCAAAATCGCAAATCATCATCAGCAATGTGCTCTCCGGCAAATGGAAATTGGTGAGCAGCTGATCGACCACCCGCCAGTTGTGTCCGCTCCCGGGATGAATAAATAAATTGATGTCTCGAGTACCGGAATCCACGCGACCATCAACCGAGTTCCAAAATCCCTCAAGTGTGCGCACGCTCGTCGTGCCCACCGCGAGTGTCGACCGACCCTCGGCGCGCGCGCGATTTACGGCAGCAGCTACTTCGGCACTCACCGTCGCCGACTCCGCATGCATCAGGTGCTCGCGAATGTCCTCGACGGCAACCGGTTTAAACGTGCCCAAACCCACATGCAAAGTGACCTCGCACCATTCGATTCCGCGTTCACGAAGCTTCGCGATCAGCTCCGGCGTAAAATGCCGGCCCGCAGTGGGTGCCGCAACCGAGCCGGTCTCGCGTGCGAAGGTGGTGTTGTAAACATCGAGCTCCTGCTTGTCCGTATACGATTTTGCGAGCAATCTCGAGCGCGTACCTACCCGTGCGGATGCAATGTACGGCGGGAGCGGGGTCTCGCCCAGGTAATTCTCCATCGGATCAAGCGCAAACCGCGCTGTAAAGATCGTACCTGCATTGGTCTCGCGACGGGCGACCACTGTTGCAGCAACCGGCTCGCCTCCACCCGAAGGCAGCACGACAAACTCAAACCCCGGGTCGATGCGCGCGCTCGACTTCATCAACCCCTCCCACACGCAGGGCTCGATTTGCTTGAGCATAAAAAACTCAATCCGCCCGCCGCCTTGCTCTGCTCCGCTCGAGGACTTCGCTCGCGGGCGCTCGCCACGCAAACGTGCGGCAAACACGCGGGTGTTATTCGCAACAACAAGAGTGCCGGGTTTCAATAGTTCCGGTAGATCATAAATGTGTTTGTGATCGATGTGACCATCGGCGGCCAGGACGAGCAAGCGCGATTGATCGCGCTCGGCTAATGGCTCAGCGGCGATTAAGGATTCGGGTAGGTGGTAGTGGTAATCGCTTCTCTTAAACACCGACTCGTTGTAGCACAAATGCCTGCCAATGTGGAGCCGCTTGCCGGCAAGATTCAGGTCTCCGCTGAGTCCAATGATTTAATTCACCTCATTTAAGAAACATCATGGTGTCCGACTTATGAAGCCGGATGGCCGGAAGAACTGTACTCTCCTTCTTTAAACGACGTGAGCTATACCTTCTGCACGATCCAGGTCAGGAAGCATTCGCCTCCGGCGTACTCGATCTCCACCCAGCCCGCTTTTTTGAGGCCGATCTTCGCTCCGGTGAGGCGTTGAACCGCGATCGGTATCCAATCACCGTGCGAACTCACGACCGTAGTGTCCGGACACTCGAACTTCCAATGGTCGAGGAACTCATCAATACGAGCCAGATACAAAGACGTACTCTCCGTTGGCCCGTGCTCGGTCAGTCGCTCGTCGATCTCCATCTTGTGACCGGTCATCTTCGCGATCGGGCCAAGCGTCTCCTGACATCGCTTCTTCGGGGAAGAAATAAACATCGGATCGGTATCGTCCAAACGATCCGACGCAAACTTCAACAAACGCTTTACTTGTTCATTGCCCTTGCCCGAAAGGCCGTTGTCTTTGCCGGGTTCATCGGTGTCGCGATGGGCGTGACGGATTAAGATCAATCGCTTTGACATTCACCGATTATGGCGAATTCCGAATCGCTTTGCAACGCTCTTCAAACGCGGTGAATGACGCAATCCCGCGACCGATCCGTGACTTCATCGCGCGATCGCAGACGATTTTCGTGACTTCGAGATACTCTTCGAGCAAAGCCACCGGATAAGGCTTATGGGCCGCCGCGCTTGAAAACATCGGTGATTTTGCTTCGAGTTTCTCGTTCCACTCCGCAACTTCACGATAATCGGGCTTCGTCGCGTTCAGAGCACGGATAAAATTGTGGTAATATTGCCCCAGTTGATAAAACGATTTCTTCCACTTGGAGTTGTCGTTCTCTAATTTCCAAACGTATTGGCAACGCGCTTTAATCAATTGGACGGTCTCGGATTTGATTGCTTTGTTGTCGGAGAGCTCGCGGCCCACTTTGCACTCTTCAGCGATCGCGTTTGCCTCTCCGCCTTCGCCCTCGATCCCGTGCTGCACGTATTCACTCGCGTTCATGTTCGGGTCGAACGGGTTTTTCTTCGGGCTCACGGCATGCACGAGCTCATGTGCGAGATCGAGCGCCTGAAACACCGGATCCTTATCCTGAGAGATCAGGACCTGAACGACGAAATCGTACCTCTCGTTTTTGCCTTCAAGGGTACGGGTCGCGGTGATTTCGGTTTTGGAGATTTTACCTTCGCGAATCGGAACTTGCGCTTCGTGAGCGCGCTGGTAGATCTCACGCCCGGCTTCGGTTTGCTGGAGCAGCGCAATCGCCTTCACAAGGCCTTCCGGCTTCTGGTAGGCGGCTCCCTCAACGACTTCCACTGCATGCACAGGGAGTGCTTTTATCAGTAACCAGAGGACCAGCAAAAGTTGGAATCGCACCATCATATAAGAGGTATCGACGTCCGGGTGTAAACACTTTAGACACCTGCCTGTAAAAAAAATGACAGCCCGGGCTCGAGCCCGGAAACCCAAGCGTCTAAAGTATATTAACTTTGTGTATAAAATAATGTAATCACGGGTGAATTCTCAATACAAAAATCGTCGGGTTTTTCGACACTTTTTGGCATTGAAATCGCACTAAGGACGGCCAGGAAGGCAGGACCCGTGAAAGCAAAATCGTTGAACCAACAGCTTAAGACAGCAGCAGCAGCGCTCCTCATGATTGCAGGCGCGCCAATCGCTCACGCGACGGTCGCCAAGCCAGCACCGGCTCCTAACCTCCAAAACTTCAAACCAAAAAATTGGGGCCTTGAAAACTCAGCTTCTGAAATTCAAAAAGCTTGGTCCCTCACTACCGGCAGCAAAAACGTGATCGTCGCGGTCATCGACACCGGCATCGACGCCAACCACCCCGATCTTAAAGCCAACCTCTGGAAAGCCCCTGCCGAAGCGGGCCGTCCTTCCAGCGGCAACGTTTACGGCTGGGACTTCGTCACAAAAGCTTCTAACCCGTCCGATTTCCACGGCCACGGCACGCACATCGCCGGCATCATCGGCGCGGTTGCAAACACCGCTTCCGGCACGGCCGGCGTGAACCAACAAGTTCAGATCATGGCAGTTCGTTATTATTCGGACACGGCACCCGGTTCAGTGAACCTGGCCAACACCATCAAAGCATTGCACTACGCGATCGATAACGGCGCCAAGATCATCAACTACTCGGGCGGCGGACCTGAATACAGTGAGGAAGAGTACCAAGCCATGAAAAAAGCTCAAGACCATGGCGTCCTCATCGTCGCGGCTGCAGGCAACGATCACCACGACACCGACTCCGAAGACAACCGTTACTACCCGGCTGCTTACTCGCTCAAAGGTTTAAAAAACATCATCACCGTCGCTTCGATCGACTCAAACAACAGACTTCTGCCTTCATCAAATTGGGGAACGAAGTCGGTCGACATCGCGGCTCCCGGCGAAGGCATCTTGAGCACCCTCCCGGGCGGCAAATACGGCAAAATGACCGGTACATCACAAGCAACCGCATTCGTGACCGGTGTCGCGGCTCTTCTTCTCTCGAAACAGCCGAACCTGAAGCCTGAGCAACTGAAAGAGCTCATCATCGCCAACTCGGTTCCGGTGCTTGCACTTCGCGGCAAAATCGCGTCAGCCGGCAAAGTCGACGCTTATAAGGCGGTTGCCGCTCTCAACCCGGCCCCAGCTCGCAAAACCGCCAGCTCGAAGAAGTAATTCGGACCCATAAAATTAGTCCTAAATCTGGTACCGATTTCTGCTACGCTTAAGCCATGTTCTTGCCGCTAGCCCTGACGCTCCTTGCTGGAGTTCTCTACGTCTTTTCGTTCGCACCGTGGGACCAGGGCTACCTTCAGTGGATTGCATTCGTTCCGCTCTTCGTCGCGATTCAAAAGGTTCAGGATTCCGAACATCCTAAATGCTGGCAGAGATACTTCTGGCTTGGCTTTGTGATGAACCTCGTGATCTGCATCGGCGGATTTTATTGGATCATCTACTCGACCCAACAATACGGGGGCCTTCCACTCTGGGCGTCGCTCCTGCTCTTCGCGGTATTTTGCCTCATCGGCCAATTGCAAATCCCGATCTATCTCTGGGTGCGCGAGTGGGCCAAGAAATCCAAAAAATTCGACGAATCGTTTTGGTGTTGGCCAATCTTCTCGGGCTTTGTCTACGCGGGCATTGAATCGATTTACCCGAAGCTTTTTTCGGACACGGCGGGGAACGCGTTCTACCGCCACTCTTGGATTCGCCAGGCCGCCGATCTTGGCGGGCCCTTCGTGCTGACCGCAATCTCGATCTCCGTCAACGAATGGATCACGCGTTCCATCCTCTACAAAGAGCTTCGCTCGATCATTGCGGCCGTCTCAATGATCGTCGCGGTCTGCCTTTACGGCTCTTATCGTGTCAATCAATACACCTATCCCGAAACGCTGACCGGACCTACTTTTAACATCGCCCTGATCCAAGCCAACATCGGCGACTACCTGAAGCTCGAGGCTGAGCGCGGTTCGGAATCGGCGATCGAAAATGTTTTGCAGGCGTACTTGTCTTTGGGCTCGCAAGCGATCCAGAACGCGCAAAAACCTGACATGATCGTCTGGCCTGAAACCGCTTACCCAGCGCTATTTGGAAAGCCGATGTCTCCGCCCGAAGTTCAGCTCGAGCGCGTCTCCAAAAACTTCGCGCGCCAGTTCGGCGGAACGTGGGCTTTCGGCGGCTACGACCAGGACGTGACCCTGCTCGAGTACAATTCCTTCTTTTTCTACGACCCGGTCAAAGACACGCATCAGGTCTATCACAAAAGCCACCTCCTCATGTTCGGCGAGACCCTGCCGTTCGCGGATCTGTTTCCGTCGATGAAATCCTGGTTCCCCACCATGGGGTTTTTCGGCCAAGGGCCGGGCCCGATCGTGGTGTCGGTACGCAACACCAAGGGTGTTGAATTTAAATTCGCGCCAAACATTTGCTACGAGGATCTTTTTAACGATTTCGGGATTGAAGGCGCCAACCTCGGCGCCGATGCGCTGATTAACGTGACCAACGACTCGTGGTTCGGGCCGGACGGCGAACCGTACCTGCATCTCGCGCTCAGCACTTACCGCTCGATCGAAACCCGTCTGCCGTTTTTACGCGCAACCAATACCGGATTTTCGGTCTTAGTCGACCCCACCGGCGAAATCCGGAAGACGACCTCGCTCAATAACCCCGAAGTTTTGCACGCGCAGATTCCAAAACGGTTCGAGAGCGAAAGTCCGTATCAAAAAATCGCCCGCGCGCTGGGTGCTTTGGGCGGCGGGCACTGGTTTGAACATTTGTGTCAGCTGATCCTGGTTTGCGTGCTGATCCATTTAAAATTTTACTGAATCCGTTGAATCACCTACAGATCTTCCTTTACGAAAGTGAAATCTACACAATCACTAGATATTAATTTAGACTTTTTTAGACGCCCGCTTTAAGATCGGCGACCATGCTGCTCCTGAGTTTGTTGTTATCTCTGAGTCCCCCACCAAGCGCCCACGCCACTCTCGGCGAAGGCGAGGCATCGATCGAAAACGTCAGACGCGCATTCGGCGCCACACGCCAAGCCGTGGTCGGCCGCACCGCCAGGCGGAATTCGGCGGTTAACTTCAAAATGCACGAGCTTCGCGCCCGTCCGATCGGCGGTCGCGCCGGACGAGCAAGCGGTATTACACTTCGTGAGTACGTGAACGCCGACGGTAAAGTGTTCGCGGTGAGCTGGCAAGGTTTCCGCACGCCGAACCTGCAAGAAATTTTGGGTGGCTACGCTCCCGAAGCGGCACGTCTTGAGAGCACTCCCTCAACCGTGAAAGAACGGGCGGCCCGCTCCCGCTACATGGAATCCAAAAGTTTGATCGAAGCCCGAAACGGCCACCCCCGTGGTCTTCGCGGCCGTTATCTCTCGGTTTCGCTCGCACCAAAAGGAGTAACTCTCGATGACATCCAATAAGCGCTTACTCCTAGCGACGATGGCCGTGTTTTTGACCCTGAGTTACGCGGGTTGCACCAAAGATGTTCCGCAACCGAATCCGGGCGGAGGCGGCGGTTCTACGGGTCCGACCGGCCCCACTGGCACGGCGATCGACCCGAACGCGAAGAACGTCGCGATGTTCGCCGTGAATGACGACGTCACGAACGGTTCAAACTCGATTTGCTCTAAAAACTCTTACACCAATAAACCCTGTATTGAAGTCACTGTCTGCAAACCCGATGGTACCAACTGTGTCACCGTCAAAGACGTGCTCGTCGATACCGGAAGCTTCGGACTCCGTTTGTTCAGAGACAGTTTGACGGGCGTAGCGGATCAACTTCCGGAATCACCCGTCGGCGGTCTCGCCGAATGCATGGAATACGGTGACGGCTCTAAGCAATGGGGCCCGGTTAAAATGGCGACAGTCAGAATCGGGAAAGAAACCGCGTCTAACATTCCGATGCAAGTCATCGATGCCAACTACGGCGGCATGAACTCGGCTTGCAGCGGTGCCGAACGCACTTCGGCTGACGCCGGCTTTAACGGTATTTTAGGAATCGGCGTGTTCGTGTCGGATTGCGGAGATTATTGCGCCAACGACAACACCAACCAAGTCTACTTCAAGTGCGCAGGTTCAAGCTGTAACGCGGCCACCGTCGCTCACGACAATCAAGTTCAAAACCCGATCGCTCACTTCGCGGCCGACCCGGACAACGGAAACCGCGCCGACAACAACGGCGTTGCGGTCGTGATTCCAAGCGTACCAGCAGGCGGTGCTCCAAGCCGTACCGGCTATCTCGTGTTCGGGATCAGCACTCGCTCGAACAACGTTCCTAGCACGAGTTTTCAAAACTATCCGGTGGACGCTACCTTCGGCGAATTCAAAACGCAGTTCGGCGACAATACCTACAACAGCTTTATCGACACTGGATCGAACGCACTCGGTATCCCGCCGACGCGCGGCCTTCCCGATTGTTCGGCTACCGACGGCAACTTCGCGGGTTGGCTGTGTCCTTCAGGCACGCAAAGTTATAGTGCGACAAACACCGGGACCGGTGGCTATCCCACCGGCACCGTAAACTTCAAAGTCGGTAACTTCATCAGCCTCTTCGGAAGCGGCAATGGCGTGTTCTCCGAGAGCGCATACGCTTCGAGCAACAACATCACCGGATTGTTCGACTGGGGCTTGCCGTTTTATTTCGGTAAGACGGTCATCCACAAATTCGAAAACAGCTCAGCTGTTTCGAGTTCAGGACCGGCGTTTATTTATTAAGCGCTCGCCTGAGAAGTCGAGCGTCAGCTTAACGAGCAATACCTATTTATTTACCGACTCGATCGACGTGCAAAAAAGGTCGCGGGTCATGTCTTTATTCGGGTAACGGTAGTCACCGCCGATATTCCAATCGAGCTCGTAGTCCGTCGACTTAAAGTAAGCTTGTACCGCAAAAACTTTACGAGTGACTTCATAGGGCTGTTGTCCAAGAGGAATTACCGGCGTCTCGCGCGTTTCGTAAAACGGAACCACTTTGGTGATCGAACCGGTAATGGTCGCGGCGACATCGGCCACCACTTTGTCGTTTTGGTCTTTGACCTCAAACCCGATCACCGGGCCGACTTTCACTTCCGCGGTTTGAGCGAGATTGATTTTGAAAAACTTAGGTGTACGCCCGTCCGGATACATCGTTCCCGACTGGATCTCTTTACAAGTCACCACGGGAGCGGCTTGGGCTAAGGGCACGGATAACAGGGCTAGTACGAGGACTGAGTTTTTCATGCGAGCTTATTTAACATATTCCGTTTATTTAACAAGTGTTTAATTTTTAGACACTCAAATTGGGCTGAAACCCGTTTTAAACCGGTGCTCGGGTTGGCACGCCAGCTGCAATACCCAGAGTAAGGGATTTGTGAGAGGGAATATGAAAGCTTTAAATCGTATCGTATTGGCTATGGGTTTAATAGTGTTATCCGGCGCGCTCAGCGCTTGCGGTAAAAACACTCAGTCTCACCCGCAATGGTCGGACCAAAACGCTACAAACGGCCTCCAGACTTCAAGCACCTCGATTAGCCAGGCTCAAAAGTGCTCATATGAGCCGAACATCAACTCAACCACTACTAGCTTTGCACCTCAGACCGATCGTCAGTATCGCGCCTGCAAAGGTAACGTGATCGGCGGTTCAGCGAATCAGCTCGCGCTCTTCCCAGCCGACGGCCAAACCAAAAATGTGTGCGTGTTTCCGGTTCAGATTATCAACAACTCACCGGCCGTACTCGTGAGCAATCCTTACGCCTCTGTTAACAACCGCTACGTCGTTCAATGCGTGACTGCGCCGGGCACAGGCTCACTTCTGAACTTCGCTAACCTTAGCTATCAAGCCGCATTCATCGTGAACGCAGCCGATGCCAACACTTTCGTGAACTGCTTGGCAGGCGGAAACCTCGGCTACTGTGCCGCCAACATGGGCATCGAGTTCAGTGCGGGTACTGTCGCCCAATAGTCTTTGAGTGTAACGCGAAATCAGTGAACGTTCTTTTTACCGTCAGTACCGGTAGCCGCGAAACCGTGGTCATCGGCCTCTTCAGTCTGGCCGTTTAATGCTTCCTTCTTGCCGTGGCGGCAAGCCTGTACCAACGTCTCATCGTTGGTCGGGAAAGCATCGACGATCTCGATCTGAGTCTCGTCCGAGGTATCGCGCGCGATGACCACGTACCAATAAGAGGCATCATGTTCGTAGCGGCGAATGAAATGATAAACCCGTTTTGCCGCCTTCGGGAGGAAACTCCAAAGCTCGCTCGGCTCCTGCAGGGTCTCTTCCAGGCAATTTTGATAAAATCCGAAATCTTCGAATGGAATGTCGTTGTCTTTACGTTGCTTGATGATTTGTGCTCTCACTGAATCTGCCTCCGTCCATGAGTCCGCCAGGCGGTCAATGCCTTCTGGCGTTTCGTTCGTGCTTTCCAATTCGGTCTCATCATTTCCAGTACCGCCTCCATCCTGGAGGTGAGGTTTTGGCTCGTCACGCCTGATGATCTGGAGTTGCTCTCCGCGCCGGAACACATCAACGAGGTCCCGATCGCCTGTTACGAATGCAAGGTACAAGAAACTTGGCTCCTGCCTGAGCATGAGGCAAACCGCCACTCCCCAAACCTTCTTGGGTCCTGTTCCTTCTTCGGGCCGATATTCCGCGACCAAGGTGTAACGGTGGTCTCCCGCCTTCGTCTTTTCGACCCAAACTTCGCCCGGTTGCTCGAGAGTCAGCCACCTGAGATGGGCAAAACGCTCTCGTTCTTCGGGACTTAAATCTTGAGCGGATACATGACGGCCGTACTCGCGTTCTAACTTTTCAATGTCGGGCGTGAAGTGCGCCACGATGCATCCTTCACTGCAAAAATAACGACCCACTTCTTCTTCGACGAACAGGGCTTGATCCCGCGCCTCAATGATGTTTTTACAATCGTAGCAATGAATTTGTTCGGCGCGCGCGGGACTCTTTTTGGAGTCGCTGTTCTTCGAAGACCGGCTAGTAGAAGCCTTCTTATTAGAAGGTGTTTTAAGCTTACGACTCATTGAAGGCCCGTCCTTGTGCCTGTCCTGCGTTAACCTTTATAGCTGACGCTTTACGCCCAATCCTTGGGCCTACCTCCATTCTGAGGGTCTTTTCTGCCCATGGGAAGCTTAAAAATGCGTAAAAATATTGTCGGTTTCGCCTTTCCGAAAAACATCGTAAAATCATCGTTAGGGGCTGCCACAGACCTCGTCTTCTTTCATGGAGGAAAGATGATCAACGTATCCAAAGAACAGCTTAAGGCTGTCGAATATTTACTCGATCAATCCACCAAAGGTAACCACATCTTGTTTGACCCAAACCTCGTGCGCGAGGTTTTCAGCGCTCCGTCGCGGCCGATGACCGAAGACGAGGCGTACGAGGTCGAGCATCACATCGAGAAAATGATCGAACTCGACGGAATCGAAAAAAAGAAAGCATTTATCGAGGCTCTGCCCATCGATGAGCTTTATCGCGTGATTAAAACCTATTTCAATATCGTCGAAAACAATTTGTTCGAAACTCAGAGCGTGAGGCACTAACCTCGCATGAGTAAAATCTCTTCAGACTACAGCGGCCGGGACGAACTGCAGGAGCAGTATCGCGCGCAGCAGGAAGCGAAGGAACAAATTCGCGACCAGAACGAGCAAGAACTCGACCGTCTGAAGCAAAGCTACGCCGCTCAAAAAGCGGATAATGCCGACCGTTTCGAGCGCTCGATTCAGGCCGAGAAAATCAACCACTACGACCAGCTTCGCAAAACCAAGAGAGAACTCAACCGCGAACAAGCCAGGCTTGAAACTGACGGGCGTAAGATCATCAGCCAAAAGACCGCCGACAATACCAAAGCCGAACTTGCGGCCGCTCGCGAAGGCGAATCCCGCGTTAACGAAGTAAAGCAAAAGTACGCCGCGTCCGAAGAATACGAACGCAATCAGATGTTGAACGCGCAAAACGAGATCCGCACCAATCACCGTCGTAGCGCCGAAGCGATCCTAAAAGACAGCGAAACCAAAATCGGAAAACTCCACGACGATAAGGCCAAAGCTCTCGAGCAAGCGCAGACCACTCATGCAATCGCGCTCCAGCAAATGGAAGACCACTACAACGGCTTGCGCACGGGCGCGCAGGAACAGTACGAATCCGGCCTAAAAAACTTGTATCAGCGCACTCAAGATGAGTTCGGGCAAAAGCAGCTCCTCCACTCTAAAATGATCGAAGCCTATCAAAAGCGCGCGCAAGATCCATTCTACTCGATTAACCGCTACGATTCGGATCTCCTTGATATCGGCGACGAGTATGTCCTCCGCGTGAAAGTACCGGATTACGAGCGCAATCAGTTTCGCGTACAAGTCGCAGGCCAGGAAATCCAGCTCATGGGGATCCGCCACAACGAAGAAAAAACCGAGATCGAACCGGGCCGCTGGATCTCGAGCAACAGTCATCAAACCGTTTCGGAACGCTACCCGCTCGATCATCCGGTCGACGGCCGCTCGATGACGATGTCGGAGCAAGGCGATTGGCTCGAGTACCATCTTCCAAAATTCAACAAAAACCACCGCTACTCGGACGCCGTACAACCCAAGACTTACGATCCGGACGAACTCGCTCTCGTCAAAGAAATCGAATTCCCGAAATCGCTTCCGCGTCCGGCGTTTTCTAAAAAGAGCGATTCCGGCACGATGGCGTAACGGCTGAAAGCGGCCGCATATTTATGGCTGACGCAACTCTCCCCCATCAGTATGCGGATACCTCGGTCTCAGTGTCTAATAGTTAGACACGTGTGTTGATTCTTTGGTCACAACGAGCTTCGTTGAGGCTACAAATTGTGGAAACTTTTCAATTTTTCGCAGCATCGAGATGGCATTCCCCTTGCTTTATATCCTAGTAAGAAGGGACACGAACAACATGTCAGCAGAACGCGATAATCAACAAGGTATGACTTTCATCTACTCAAACTTCTATCAACTCTACCGCAAGGCTAAGATCGAAAAAGAAGCCCACGCCGCAGCGAAAGCGCTCACCGGCAAAGTGCTCAAAACAGCGGCTATCACCGAGACTCCGGTTCCAGCCGAAGTTCGCGTGATCAACTCACAACAAACCGACGCCTGGGCTCAATGGGCAAAAAACAAAAACGTGGGACAGGCTTCTAAACTCCACAATGTGCGCGAACACTTGAAACAACTTCGCGAAGCAAAATCCCGCTTGAAGTTCTTGTCCGACGAACTCGAAGAAATTTTGAAGAGGTCCTAATATGAACTTGAACGAATGGTTCCCACCCGTCGCAGTGATGATGACCGCGATCTTCTTCATGAACCTCGCGTTCTCCGCGCCCCTCTAAATTCCTACTCCAATTTTTGGTCGCACGAAATCACTTAGCAAAAACCGCGGCTAGAAATTTTGGCCATCGCCTACTCTTTGCTCTTTTCGTTGACTTTGACTTTTACCTCAAGCGTAATCTCATTGCGCTTGAGCAGCTCGGTCAAGACCTGTACCGGATCCATTTTTTCGGTGATCTTACTCATCGCTTCGGAAACGACGTTTTGCATGAACTCTTTGCGGACGCCTTTAGCGCCGTCCAAAATCGAAGACACGATTTCCTTCGGAAGTTTGAACTCAGAAACCAGAGTACGAAGAGCTTCCTCGGTCAAAAAAAACGTCCCCACTCCGACCGTCATCAGTTTTTTCGCCCACGACATCGCTCCAACGGTTTCGTCTTTCTCGCTCATCGTTTCCTCGCTTACAGCTTCTTCGCGACTTCCGCGAAACTATCCATCATTTTAGGCAACGTCGCCTTGATCATCGGTTTCAACATGAATCCGGGAACCGGAAAGGTAAATTCGACTTCGGCCCAATAAGTGGCACGACATTTGTTTTCGCCGAGAGCCTCGATGGTCCACTTGCCGTTATTGACCTTAAAGAACGCGCTGTCTTTCAAAGTCCACGTGAGTTTGTTTGCAGTCGGATCTTCTTTCAGGTTCAGACTGTAAGTCATCTCCTTACCCATCATCGAAAACTCGTAGTCTCCGGTAAATTCGTTGGCACCCGCCGGGCGGCTGATCGTGACCTTCTTCATTCCGTCGACAAACTTCGGATAGTCCTCGTACTGAGTGACGGCTTGAAACAACTTCTTGGCGTTGATGTCGTATTCGCGAGTTTCTTGAGCTTCTGCCATTTGATCTCCTAGTATCGAACTTTCAGTGCGGAACATCGGCGCTGCGTTTGCCGAAGTGATGTTGAGTTTGAATGTAGCGAATCGTTCCGGTCTCGGAGCGCATCACCACCGAGTGGGAGAAAGCGCCGCCCGGAAACAAGCGGATTCCGTTCAAGAACGTGCCTTGGGTCACGCCGGTCGCGCAAAACATGACGTTACCCTTTGCGAGCTCGTCGATCTTATAGATTTTTTTCGGGTCTTGGATTCCCATTGTGCGCGCTCGCGTGATCTCGTCGTCTTTTTTCAAAACGAGACGGCCGACAAAATCCCCGCCCAAACAACGGAGTGCCGCTGCCGCGATCACGCCCTCGGGCGCGCCGCCGCTGCCAAACAACACGTCGACACCACTACCGGGAGTGGCCGCTGCGATCGCCGCCGAAACGTCGCCGTCGCCGATGAGCCAAATGCGGGCTCCGCTCATCCGGACTTCCTTAATGAGCCCCTCGTGGCGAGGGCGATCGAGAATGATCGCGGTGAGATCGCTGACCGCGCACTTCTTGGCTTTCGCGATTTCTTTTAGGTTATCGGTCGGGCTGCGATTCAAATCGATCGCGCCTTTGGCTTCCGCTCCCACCGCGATTTTTTCCATGTAGCAATCCGGAGAGTGCAGGAAATTACCGTCTTCGGCGATCGCGATCACCGAGATCGAGTTGTTCAAACCTTTCGCGCAAATCGTGGTGCCTTCGAGCGGATCGAGCGCGAGATCCAAGCGGACCGAACCGCCTTTGCCCACTTTCTCCCCGATGTAGAGCATCGGAGCCTCGTCGCGCTCACCCTCACCGATCACGACTTTGCCGTCGAACTCGATGGAGTTGAGCGCGTTTCTCATCGCATCGACTGCCGCCTGGTCGGCGCTCTTTTCGTCGCCGCGCCCCATGAGGCGTGAGCTCGAGAGCGCGGCCGCTTCGGTAACCCGGACAAATTCTAATGCGAAGTTTCTGTTCATGTAGGCTACTCCAAACTCTTTTTAATAAACTGTTGTACGTCTTCGTCGGTGATTTTGCCCGCTTTGATCGCACCAGCCAGCAACGCTTTGCCCGACTCGATCAAACGCTGATCCGGGGTCGCATCGTAATCGATCATTCGAGTCTCAAGCTGCACGAGTCCGTGCGCATAACCCTCTTCGTCCTCGGCGACCGTGCGGCCGGACTGCATCTCATCCTGACGATCCCATTGCACGAAGCTCTGATGGATGTAAAGCGTCCACCGTTGAAACCCGCCCGGGTCTTGCTTATAGACGAGCAGGTCCACGCCGATCGGATTGTGGTACCAAAGCGTGTTCGGCACGTCGGGAAGCGGGTATTCTTTTAAATTTCCGCCCAAGGTTTCAGGACTTGAAATCTCATCGATGTGCTCGATCAACTCGCGGGATGGATTGACCCACTCGGTACCGATCAAACTTCCCTTGATGTAGCGGACCTGAATCTCACACTCGGTTTTGAGACCTTCGATCTTAATGACGCCTTTGCGTTTGATCCCCACCGGAAACTCACCCAAGTCAGTTCGATCGACTAAACGGATCGCGAGCCCGCCGACGGAGATATCTTGCACCGCATAGGTTCGATCGAGCTTCTGATCGTGAAACTGACATGGAGTGATATGAAACCGGGGAAGTCGTCGTTTTTCAGAGGTCGGCATGCCTTTATCCTCATCGAAATTCTAGCTAAATGCAAACCGCTCGTGCACAATTAATGGGAACATGAGCGGAGAGTCAAAAACCGAAATCGAAGTCACGAAGATTCAGGTCAAAATCCCTTTTGATGAGCTTACTTTTCATACCGCGCCCAACTACCTCACCGTTCTCCGGATCGCCTTTGTTCCGGCCGTTATTGCCCTGCTTAACATGGGCGCTTGGGGCGGAGATTTTTTAGCCGCCGCGGTTTTCGGCGTGGCCGCAGCTACCGATTGGCTCGATGGGCACCTCGCGCGCAAATATAATATCGAAACCATTTACGGAAAACTCATGGATCCGCTCGCCGACAAATTCCTTGTGATTTGCTCGCTCATCATGCTCCAGAGCTTGGGCCGCATTCATCCGTTCATCGTGATGATCCTGGTTTGCCGCGAACTCACGATCACGGGCTTGCGCGCGCTAGCATCCGCCGAAGGCATTATCGTGGCCGCTTCCCCAGGCGGAAAGTGGAAGACCGCGTTTCAAATGATCGCGATCCCACTCATGATGGTGCAAAATCTCGATCCCACTCCGCTGCCCTTTCACGTTCCGTTCTATACGATCGGCCTTTGGATGACTTACGTTTCGGTGGTGATGAGCCTCTGGTCGGCCAAAGACTATATCGTCGAGTTTTTTGTCGGGTTGACAAAGGCACGCGCTCATAAAAAAGAGCTAAAGCGATTGAAAAAGCTTGAAAAGAAAAATCGTAGCTGACGAGAAGCAGCCAAAATCAAAAAATGGAGCGGGAAAAGGGGCTCGAACCCTCGACCTCCACGTTGGCAACGTGGCGCTCTAGCCAACTGAGCTACTCCCGCACGCTAGAATTTGGACAGACCTTGGGTATATCCGACCCGGCCCGCTCCGGTCAAGAATTTATTGCGGTCAAAATGAAGCGGGCATATCCTTAAGTTATGAAAATTTATACCAAAACCGGCGATAAAGGCGAGACTGGCCTCCAGGGCGGCTCCCGGGTTAAGAAATCGCACCCTCGGGTGAGCGCTTACGGCACTCTGGACGAGGCGAATTCGATGATCGGTCTCGGCTTAAGCTTCTTAAAGACCTCAGCACCCGTCGCCCGACTTTCTCGTATTCAAGAGGAGCTATTCCAACTGGGGGCCGAGCTGGCGACCGCTCCTGGGGGCAAGAACTCGGCCGCCATGATGGGTGCTCCCGAGATTACTCGACTCGAGCAGGAAATCGACATCATGGAAAAAGATCTGGAACCGTTGAAGAGCTTCATTCTCCCAAGCGGCGGAAGCGCAGGATCGGCGTTCCATCTTGCGCGCACCATTGTCCGTCGTGCGGAACGCGCGTGCGTCGAGCTCTCGGGGAGCGAGACATTGCGCCCGGAGCTCATTCAATATTTAAACCGATTGAGCGATTATCTCTTCGTGGTGGCTCGGTACGTAAACCATCTCGAAGGCAAACCGGAAACGAAGTGGATCCCAAAGAAGGTCTAAAATCATGGAGCGATTAAAATACTTTGTATTTATTCCGCGCAAAGTGAAGTGCTTTGAGTGCAAAGACGAGGGCACGTCGAAACTCTACACCAAACATTGGATCGGACTTTTTGCGATGACGTTGTTCGCGCTCGTTCTCACGTGGCTGACGGGGTATCTGCCGGGGGTCACGTGGCGGCCGATCACGCTCGCCGCCTACTTCGGTACGGCCTACACTCCGTACATGCTCGCAGTGTGGTGGCTCGTGGTCTTGTCGATGATCTTTACGCCCAAAGGCCATCGTTGCGCGGCTTGCGGATCACCTTGGATCAAAGCGATTTAGCCTTATAAACGTAGAGTACCTAGTGAAAAGCCCCGTTCATGAGTTTCGGACTGTAAAGCGAATCATCCGATTCGAAAAACGCTTTATACTGAATATAGCGATTCGGCGAGACGATCGCGGAGATGTCGAAAACCGGAAGCCCGGAAGACGTATTTGTAAAATCGCTAAAAAAAGTATTTGTCGTCTGATCCGGTCCGACGAAGGCGGCGTCCGAGCAGTTGTATGTAGCGCACGACCGGACTTGATATTTCAATTGCATCGCACCTCTTTGATAAAGCGCCATGATTTCGCTCGCGTCGAGAGCGCGATTCCAAACGCTTACCTCGTCGACCGATCCGTTTAGAAACTCCGTGCTATCGGCGCTTCCTATCGCAAAAGGGTCGTCACTGACCTGGATCGGTCCACCCACTACCCTTGAATTGGTCATTACTCCATTGACGTAAATTTTCGTGGTGGTGCCGTCATAGGTCCCGGCGACGAACGACCACCGATTAATCGGAATGGGGACGTCCGAGAGCACTTCGTAGTCGGTTGGGTTGCTGTTTCTTCCCATGCAGGGCCGCATGTAGCCACCGTATGAAGAGCCGATTTCCAGCCAGTAATCATAGAGGCCCTTCCCGGCGATCGCGTGCCAACCTGCCTGAAAAGCGGCAGGCCGGACCCATCCCGTCAACGTCATATAAGCGCCAAGTTTCAGCGAAGGACTGCTTGGAATCACGACCGTATCATTACCGTCAAAATAAACGCCATCACTCAGTTTTCCGGACACCCTTTGCATAATGGAACCGCTGCTGGCAGCCGTTCCATTATTTCCATTCCCGGATAGATCCGTAAAGACGGTTCCGTTCGCGATCGGCCCGGCGGCGCCGTTCAGGTTCCAATATCCAACCAACCCCGTCACGTCGATTCCACCTAGGCTGTAGGCGCTTGTCTCACCGGGTGAGGCGACGATTTGCTTACTATAGGGGGCTAGCGGGGTTGGACTAAAGGTAGACCAGGATTTCAAACGAACTCCCGAATCAATCGGGGCTGAGGTATAGGAATTCTCCAAGTTGTTGCCGTAATCGCCTTTTTGTCGATTGTAGAGGGCTTCTATTTCAGTTTGCGAAAGTGCTCGATTCCAAATGGCGACTTCATCAATCATCCCCGAAAAATAACGATCGGCGGCCGTCGAACTTCTACCGATGATGATAGGGGAAGCGGATGCTATGATTGCTGAAACTCCCGCTTGTTGCGCCGTGATCCCTCCATTGACCCAGATTTTGAGCGTTCCCGACTGGCAGGTTACCGCAACCTGTATCCATCGATTCAACGGGATCGCCTGGACTTCCGAGAGAATGAAGTCGGGCGCGGTCGTCGCGCCGTTAATCTTGAAATCAAGCCCATAAGTATTGTTGGCGCCGCCGGTATTGTCGATGTAAAGGCTCCATCCGTCGCTCAAACCGCCATGTTCTATGATTCTTCCGACGTTAGCTCCTCCAAACGTCTACGGATAGATCCAGGCCCAGATAGTGTAATCCCCGCTCGATAAATCGAGGTCGCTCGCGGCTGGAATAGCGATCGAATCACCGGTTCCATCGAAATTGATCGCTCCACTCAACTGCCCGGGTACGCTTTTGCTGGCAGCTCCGGTATCCGTGTTCAAAACGCCGTTATGAGTTCCCATTGCGTCGATGATCGGTGTCGCGTCGCTTGCCGACGATTCGTTTAAATGCCAAAGCGCAATCGGGGCAGAGCCCGTCGATGGGATTTCTTTTTCGGCCGCACTCAGCGCTTGAATATGGAAGATTCCACCATCAGAGACGACGTGGGTGAGGATTTCAGTCGATTTAGGCGTGAGGGGTTGCCCGGAAGCTTGAGATCTGATTTCCAATTGACATGAAGAAAGAACAAAAACGGGTACAAGCAGGATCAGAAGCGAGAAGGAAAAAATTTTATGATAAAGATACTTTGAAAGGTGCATCTTGGGTCCTTCGCGTCATTTCTTGAACGCCGCCACCGCCGTCGGCAGAGTATAATCATTCGTCCTATTCATGTTTCCATGAATAGGTACCGTATTCAAATATATCTGGTATCCCCTCCCAATACCCTGGGCGACGTTTCGGGTGACGAAGACGGGCATTTTTTACCCATCGATTCAGCTAATGATGTACTTAAAACATTTCATTTTGATTCATGAAGAATTTTGGATAAAAGGGTGGCAACGAAAGTAGAGTCTTTGAACCATGAAACCCTCACTCCACACCCTTTTAACCGTTATCGCAGCCGCAACAGTGATCCTCGGAAGCAGCGCTCGCGCTGACCGTTGGGATAGCTCAAACAACCCGACAAACTTTGAAGACAACTACGAGTACCGCTTATCGGCTCTCCCGCTCACCGGAATGATCCCGGAAAAAACCCGCCCCTGGTCGGACAGTTATTGGCCACGCAATAAAGGCAGCATCAACTACCGCTGGAACTCGCCGCAACCGACCGGTTACTACAACGTTATCCCGAGTTCACGCGCGGCAATCGCATCGATGAACGCGACCGACCTCGCCGCACTCTCCCCCGCCGAGAAATTCGATCTCGTGCAAGGTCACTATGATTTCCCGCTCACCACTTCGATCGCGGGCAGTATCACTCCTCGCGCAAAAGATTTTGAAGGCGTATGCGACGGTTGGACCGCTTCGGCGATTCAGTTCCCGGAACCGAAACCGGTCACGATCAAAAATCCGGACGGAATCGAAATTCCTTTCGGATCGTCCGACGTCAAAGCACTCATGTCTTATTACGGCTCGCTCTACGCTGAACTTAAACCGGTATTTGTCGGCAGCTACTGCATCGGCGGCTTGGGCATGCGTCTCGGTACTGGCCGCTGCGCGGACATCAACCCCGGCGCCTACCACGTGATTTTGGCCAACGAAATCGGCCTTCGCGGCAAGTCTTTTGCATCCGACATCGAAATCGGCAAAGAGACTTGGAACCAACCGATTTACGGCTTTGAATTCCAAATCGTCGGTAGCGGCTATACCAAAAACGGTGGTAAATCTTACCAAGTTAAAGCCAAGATGATGTACGCCGAAGACGATCCGGATCCGGGCATCAAACCAACGAACTGGGATCCGGTCGTCGGCACGTCAAACTACCGCTCTGAAGTTCAAGAAGTCGAGTACCTCTTGGAAACCGACGCCAACGACAACATCACCGGCGGCTCATGGATTACCAAGTACAAGCACCCGGACCTCTTCTGGAAGCCAACCGCCAAGATCGAATTCAAAGACGGTTTCCAAGCGATTCAGAAAATCTACGACGCTTCACAGGTGGTTCAATAACGGTTCAATCAATTACACGTGAGTGCCGGGTCACCCGATCACTCACACCGATCCACAAATAAAAAGGCGCCTCGGAAGTTCCGGAGCGCCTTTTTGATTTAGAATTTGTTCGACTCGCGATTATTTCTTCGCTTCGTCTTTTTTGGCTTCGTCTTTGTGCTCGCCTGCTTTTTCGCCGTCCATGTGTTTGTGACCGGCGCAGTGTTCGCACTCTTTCTTTTCGCACTTGTGCTTTTTGCAGTCGCCGCATTCGCACTCTTTCGGGTGCTTGGCCTTTTTAGCTTCAGGAGCTTTTTCGGCTTTCGCTGCTGGAGCAGCGGCGTCTTCGGCTTTTGCAACCGGAGCGAGGATGAGGAACCCAGAAATGATCGAACTTAAGAGGATAGTGTTAGTTTTCATATGACCAGTATTGCAGTAATCTGGCGGTTTAGGCTAGGATAAAGTCAAGTTTTCCGCTCCGGCAATGCACCCGTAGCTCAATGGATAGAGTATCTGACTTCGGATCAGAGGGTTCCAGGTTCGAGTCCTGGCGGGTGCACCAATTTTCAGTTAGGGCCATTTTCGTTAATACCGAAAATGGCTTTTTTATATCATATTCAACATTTACGCCGTTCACTCGCGGGTTCGATACCAGCCTTTTTATGAAATCAGCGCGTTCTAGTACTGATCGGGTTTTGTATAGTGATTTTGCCTCCTTACAAAGTTCGAGAGTAGTTAGCGCAGTTTCGCGGAAACCGCCGTTAATGTCGGTTTGAACCGACTGAATCGCGGCATTCAAGTCCAAACGCTCCTGGCGAAAACGCTTCACTTGCCGACGATACCCTTCGGCGTCGATATTTCCACGTTCCATATTATCGTAGGCTTGATCCTCACGCGCTTCAAGTTGCGCGATAGCATCCTTCAATTCGCCGATGCGACGGTGACCGCTTGAGGCCGCCTTTTTCTGGCCGTCGTTGAGCGCGTCAGCGATATCCTTGGCGAGCTTCGGAGTAATACTGATTCCGTCCACCACGCGCTCCAATTGCTCCCAGATCCGATTCTCGTTGAGGTTCATGCCTGCCTGAGACGCGTGCATCATGCGCCCGTTGGAACAATGGTAATAGTGAAAGATGGTCACCTTTCCGGTCGTGCGCGCGACCTTCTTCTTCGGATCGTAAACCATGTTGCACCCGCACACTGCGCACTTGAGCCAGCCTCCGGCGAAGACGCCGTTTTCTGGATCGAAAACCCTGCGCTTGAAGCCGCGACCCACGCGTTGGGCTGCCTGATAGATTGCCGGAGGAATGATGATGGGATGCTTGCCCGGATACTCGATGTCCCTCCAAACAAATCGCCCTGAGTAGAACACGTTTTTGATCCGTTGCTCGATCGCGCCGATTCGATATTTGTGAGCCTTTTCGTGAGAAACGAAGCCCTCATCGATAATGGCTTGGCGGATGTCCCTAAAAGACATTCCGCGCGCTCTGAGCTCGAACTCTCGCTGAACCCACCGCACGAATTTTTCGTTGGGGCTTACGCCGACAGTTGCTCCGCGCTTAAGCGTGCGCCCACTCTCATCAGTCATCTTTTTTGTCGAGTAACCTAGAGGCACATTGTTGCTGGGATACCAGCCCATCGTCGCCTTCTGCTTCATGGCATCGACAACCTTCACTTGGAGATTTCGAATGTACTGCTTGTTGGCGGCCGCCTGCACGTCGCGGATGAAGAAATCAGAGTCGGAGCTATCCCTGTGCAGCACTTTGTTTTCGCGGACGTAGTGAAGAACGATCAGATCGGCTTTGACGAGCTTTTCGTTTTTCTCGTTGTCGGTAAGATTTCTCGCTTCGCGGTCATACATGTAAAACAAGACGTGACGGATCCCGCGGGCAAGAGCCGAGTTGATCGCCGCCGCATACTTTTTTCGATCGTCAGAGTTTTTCGCACTCTCGACGATTCGAAAAATATCCCGCTCGTCGAGCTTCAATCCGATCGACTCGCAATAGGAGAGAATCTCTGCTTCTTGGGTTTCGTGAGAAACAATCGACTGCTCTTTGGAGCTTTTTCGAATGATGGTGACTGCGCGCCGATCGCTTCCCATCCAGTTGACCTGCCCGGGCAAAACTGGTC
>JAFEAO010000003.1:431377-438513 GCA_018266375.1 Bdellovibrionales bacterium | reverse complement strand
TGCACTGCCTTTCTGTAGTCGGGGAATTATTATATTTAGTAAATTTATTATTAAAAAAACAGATGAATTATTTTCAAAAATAACTGTTTATAAATAAATTTTGTTTAACGACTTCTTTTCATCGCGATTGCACTGGCTTTCAGTCGGTTTTCTTGTTTACCGTATCAAAATACTTCTGCAAAAGTGCCTGATCGTAAGAGTTTATTTCAACGAATTCGAACCCGATCTCATACGTATTCGGATCGATCCAACGAACGAGTCCGGTGACTTTGAACGAACCAACTTTCGATTTTTTCATCGGCTTAATTTCAAGACGGTGTTTGCTCCCGATCGGGTAGTTTACCCGCAACGAATCTTGGTAAAGCTTCATGCCGGCAACACTCATGTCTCCCGTCACACCGATCATTTGCGCGACTCCGGACGACGAAATCCGTATCACACTCGCGACGAAATGCTTGCGATTGGTCTGACGAACGTTGCGGCCGATTTCGATTTTAAAATCGCCTTCATCATCCTCGTCATCCGCGAAATCCGAACCATAGCCTCCGATATTGAGGTGTTTAAAGTGCTTCACCCGCTCGATCGGCTTCCAGCGATTCATTCCTTCGCGCCAAACATAAGCGCGCTCGGTACGTTTGCCCTGTTTGAAAGCGTTTTCGATATCTTGCATCGTAAACGGCCCGCACTCGTTATCGTCCACGAGCAAATGCCACTCCGCAGGACCCGAAGATGACGACGATGCGGTCTTTGGAGACGGAGGGGTCACGGACTGAGGCGCGGAAACGCGTACTTTATTGACTTGAGTTTTTTCTTTCGCGCGAAGCGGAGATTTCACCTCAGGCGACTCAACCGGACGTTCTTTGACCATGGTCTTTACGCGAGTCTTTTCGACCACGGCTTTGGTTGGCAATTTCGGAAGATCGATCGCGGTTGCCATCGGTCCACCCGCAGGTAAAACCAGACGCTCGGCGATCTTGGTGTTTTGCTTGAAAGCGACGTTGCGATAGTGCTTGAGCATGACTTCGCTCGGAAGCGGCGGACAAAGCTCGGTGAATTCTTTGACTTCAAAAAGGCGGACCCATGCTAGGTTTCGCGCGGGACAGATCGCAATGTCGGACCAGTAGATCTTTTGATTAATGAGATTGCGCTTGATGTCCTCTATCGTGAATGGACCTTCAAAAATTTTTTTGACTAGGTCGATGGTAAACCACTTTTCCACGCTGTTAGAATCAGAGTTTGCCATACGCTAAGTGTGCAGCAGCCCTCGGGAAGAATCTAGAGCGAACTGCAGCGACGAACCCCTGGCCCGCTTCCTGTGGGCTAGTTATCCGGCGTCACCGGAATGTGTTGGCCTTGGCCCCCGACGACAACGCGATCGTTACGGCTGATCGAAGCTTTCTTCATCCAAGATTTGATGAATTCGGAGGTCATTTCGCTCTGCTTCGCGTTCTGCAAACGCGCAGTAACTTCGCTCCGCTCTTTCGGAGTGACTTTAGCGGCGTCAAAAGACTCGGTGTCTGCAACCATGGCAAACAAAGTTCCGCCCATGAGTCCGAAACGTTTTGCCGGTGCGCCTTTCTTCTGAGACATCAGTTCGCCCGACACGGATTTGATCGAACCGACGCCTGGAATGAACTCAGCGTTGGTCGCCATCCAGTCGGTCGTCTTCATCTTCACGCCTGAAGCCTTCAACAATGAGGTAACTTTCGCTTCATTGTTGGCAGAGACTGCGGCGGTCAAATCCTTAGTGAGGTCTTCGACCAATTTATCAAGCCGTTTGCCTTGCTCGGCGATTTCCGCAGGAGTCTGAGCCTTCACGTCTTTTTTTGCCGAAGGAAGCATTTTCCGAGCGGACTCGTTGTCGAGGTAGACATAGCGAACCTTACGGCGCTCCTTGCTGCTTTTGAGCTCGCGATCCACTTCATCCGGAGTCACGCTTGCAAGTGAACCCAAAAAGTTACGGAAGCTTTGGTCCATGATGTCTTGACCTACCATCTCCTCGAAACGGGTTGGCGAATATTGGTTCTGAATGAGAACGTTTTTATATAGCACCTTGTCAAATTGGCCGTCCTTCTTGAAAACGTCCATCTTAAGAATCTGGTCACGCACGGCTTCCTTCGACGGGTAAAAGCCTTCGCGACGAGCGATCTGACCCAAGATTTTACGTTGAGTGAGATCCTGAAACACCGCTTCACGAACATGGAACTGTTCCAGTTGCTCCTCATCGATCTTGCCGCCCATCAAGCTCTTAAAGAATTCGATGCGTTGATTGAGTGCGCGTGAGAATTCGGCGTACGAAATCGTTTCGCCGTTGACTTCGCCAGCGACACTGGTCGCAGAGGAACCTGAGCCCGGAGTGAAAATGCCGTAAAAAACGAAGACTGCAGTGATGACTGCAATGATACTGCCGATGATAACCGGGCCAAACTTGGTGCGCATTACGCCAATCATGGGTTAGATTTCCTTTCCAACGATTTAAACCCATTATACAATTTATTGCAAATGCTAAAGCTGGTTAGGCAGTATCGGTTTTACCTGTTTTTGCTCCTCTTTTTGCTGGTTCCGATTCTTTCGATCGACTCGACTAACCGCACTCCGCGCGACTATCGTTTTTATGACCGGATCGCCTTGGCCGTCACGACTCCGTTCCAAGTCGCGATCCATTGGACGCTCGATTCCATGGTCAGCTTTTACGAAAACTACATTTCGCTTTGGCGCACCCGCAACGAAAACGTAACCCTGATCGACGAAAACCGTAAACTCGTGAACACCATTTTGAACCTGCGCGAACTCGAGCAAGAAAACCTGCGGTTGCGCAACCTGCTCCAGTTTAAGGAAAACTACAAACTCGAAACCGTCGTCGCACGCATGATCGCGAAAGACGTCTCAAGCGAGTTTCACGCAATCCGGATTAACCGGGGGAGCGCAGACGGTGTCCAACAAAACCAAGCCGTCATCAACGCCGAAGGCGTGATCGGCCGCGTATTGCGGGTCAATGAGCACAACGCCGACGTCGTCACCCTCCTCGACCCGTTATCCGCAGTCGACGCCTACATCATGCGCTCGCGCGCGCGCGGGATCGTCGAAGGCCTCACTGATGCCCTTTGCCAACTCAAGTTCGCACTTCGCGTGGACGATATCCAGCCGGGCGACATTCTCCTCTCGAGCGGTCTCGGGGGTAACTTCCCGAAAGGAATCCCGGTCGGCACCGTGATCAAAGTAACTCGCAAATCTTACGGCATCACTCAAAAAGTCGAGGTCAAACCGAGCGTGGACTTTTCGCGCATCGAAGAAGTTCTGGTCGTCACGCACGCGGATGCGAGCCCATCACACACCCAATTGTTCGAGGGCAAAAACGAGACCCAGAACGAGGCGAAGAAATGAAGTCTCGAGCTCTAAAGGCCCTGAACATACCGGGCTTGATTGTGATCGCCCTTTTTTTCCTTACTTTGCAAAGCACGCTCTTTGACAACTCGACGCTGGCGTTTTTTCAGCCGGACGCCGTTTTGTTCCTCGTCCTTTGGGTCGCGCTCAAGCGCTCGTTCGGCGAGGGCGGCATCCTCACGCTTCTCTTCGGCTACTGCGTGGAGATTCTCTCCGGCTCGCCGTCGGGATTGTTTCTTGCCAACTACATGATTATATATTTTTGCGCGCGCATCCTGAATCAGACTTTTCAAATCATGAACCGCCGCTCGATAGTACTCCTCGGGATCGGTGCCGCGCTCGTATCGCGCTTAAACATCCTGCTGATTCTTTTTATTCTCGGCAAAGCTGACAATCAATGGTTCCACACGATTCAATTGCTGGCGCCAACCGCGATCATTCACGGCGCGTTGATCGTTTTCTTTTTCCGTTTGTTCTATCGTTTTGACGACTGGACACTAAAGAATCCGGACGCCGAACACCGTTTCGAGAACGACTACCACCTCGACGAGGACTGGGTATGAGTGAGGTCTTGAAATGAGTTTTATCGGTAACGAAGAGCAGATCCGGTTTCTGCAAGAGCGGTTCAAATTCATTTATGCGGTTTTGTTCATCGGCGTCGGCATTCTCCTCGCCCGCATGACTTATTTGCAAGTAATCAATGGAGAGCAGATGCGCCAGTACTCCGAGGAAAACCGGATCAAACGCGTGAAGATCCCGGCGCCCCGCGGGATGGTGTTTGATCGCTTCGGAAAACTCCTGGTCGACAACCGCCCCGCTTTCGACGTGCAAATCACTCCTCAATACCTCAAAGAATCCGGCAAGCCGAAGGAAGTGATCGAGAAACTTTCGAAGTTGATCGACACCCCGGTCGCCGAAATCGAAAAGAAGCTTTTGAAAGCGCGTACTCAACCCGCGTTCATGCCTGTGCTGATCAAAGACAATCTGAACCGCGACGAAGTCGCCGAACTTGAGACCTGGAAACTCGATCTCCCGGGCGTGCAAGTCGAGATGGCGATCTCGCGCACCAATACCGCAAAAGACGTCGGGACCCACCTCTATGGTTACATCGGTCGTGTGAGCCAGACCGAGTTACCGATACTGAACTCGACGAGCGTCCGCAAGTACGACCTCAACGACTCGATCGGCAAATCAGGCCTTGAAAAGCAGTTTGAAGATACTTTGCGCGGCGTGGACGGGTCCGAACTCGTTGAGGTAGACGCCCTCGGCCGCAGCATCCAATCCTCGAAAAACAAAGGTCGCGTCTTGATCCAAAATCAGGAAGAGCCGTTTGTTCCAGGCAAAAACTTAATCCTGAGCGTGGACCAAGATTTGCAGCAAGCGGCGGTGCGCGGTTTCGGTGACAAAACCGGGGGTCTCATCGCGCTCGATCCTCGTAATGGCGAAGTCCTCGCCATGGTGTCGCGTCCCTCGTTCGACCCCTCCGAGTTCTCGCGCGGGATCGATCCCGAGCTGTGGGCAAAACTTCTTGCGGATGAGAACCACCCGCTTCGGGATAAAACGATTCAAGACCACTACTCTCCCGGATCCACCTTCAAAACCATCACCGCAATCGCGGGGTTAGAAGAGGGCGTGATCACCAAGGACACGACATTTAACTGCAGCGGTTCAATTACGGTCGGTAACCGCGTGGTTCACTGCTGGAAAAAAGGCGGTCACGGCAACATGAACGTAGTGAGCGCGCTCACTCAGTCATGCGACGTTTTCTTTTACCGCGTGGCTCAAAAATTAAAATCGGTCGACGATATCGCCAAATACGCTTTCCACCTGGGCCTCGGAGCTAAAACCGGGATTGAGCTCGCGCGTGAAGTGCCGGGCCTGATTCCGACTGAAGCATGGAAGCAACAACGTTTTAACGTGCCTTGGTCCCCAGGTGAAACCTTGTACGTCGCGATCGGCCAGTCGTTCGTGCTCACCACCACGATCCAACTCGCTAACGCTTACGCTTCTCTCGTCAACGGCGGTACGTTATTTAAACCGCACGTCGTAAAGGGCATTCAAAACGAAGACGGCAAGGTCATCAAGGAATTCGTTCCGCAGATTTTGGATAAAACCAAACTCTCGAAATCGACGGTCGAACTCGTGACTGAAGGATTGTGGGGCGTGGTGAACTCACCGACCGGCTCGGCTCACGGTAACGCGATCCCGGGAATGGAGTTCGCGGGTAAAACCGGTACCGTACAGGTGATTCAAGCTCGCGCGGACAAGGTCTATCAAAAATGCGAAAACCTGCGCTACAACCAACGCCACCACGGCGTGTTCGTGGGTTATGCGCCGATCAAGGATCCGTCGATCGTGGTCGCGGTCGTCGCCGAGCACGCCTGCTCGGGTTCACACGGTGCCGCGCCCATTGCCAGAGAGGTGATCAAAACTTACTTACAAAAATATTATCCGGACATGTACAGCGATAAAGCGATTGCCGAGAGACTGGCCGCCGAGAAGGCTTCGGGCCGGGCGGTCAAAGTGCGGGCACCTGCCCCAGCCGCGGGAGGACCTGAGGAATGACTTATTCATCGTTTGAGACCGACGATCTCCACCAGGGGTTTGATCCCAACCAGCATACCGCGTACGAAGAAGAGTTTAAATGGCTAAAGTGGATTCCTTTGATCCTCGAACTCGTGATCCTCACGATCGGGATGATCAACCTCTCGTCGGCGACCGCGGTCGAAGACAAGTCGCTCGGTCTTTGGAAAAACCAGGCCGTGTCGATCGCGCTCGGCGCAATCTGTACTTTGATCATCATGTTCCCCCACTACTCGTTTTTGTCTCGAATGGCGTATCTGATTTACATGGGCAACATGGGGCTCCTGCTTGCCGTCTTGGCCGTGGGCAAATCGTCCTTGGGCGCAAAGCGCTGGATCAGTCTGGGCGGTTTTAGTTTGCAGCCGTCAGAATTGATGAAGCTTTCGATGGTGATCTTCCTCGCTAAATTTTTTGAAAATAAAAACACAACCGCGGGGATGAAGATCCGCGACCTCATTCTCCCCACGATCTTTGTCCTGATCCCGACCGCGCTTATCATCGTGCAGCCCGACTTGGGGACGGCGATGATCATCATGCTCGTGTATGGGTCGATCCTGCTCTTCCTGCGGATCCACCCTCGGCTTTTGATCTTGCTTACGATCGTGGCGGCGATCTCATTGCCGGTGGTCTATAACTACGGCTTGAAGCCGTATCAACGCCAACGGATCGTGACCTTTATCGACCCGATGTCGGATCCGAAGGGCGCCGGTTACAATTCGATTCAATCGATGATCGCCGTGGGCTCCGGCCAGATCTGGGGCAAGGGCTGGAAAAAGGGAACTCAAGCTCATTTGAACTTCCTCCCCGAGCATCACACCGACTTCATTTTTTCGGTGTTCTCCGAGGAATGGGGCTTTATTGGCTGCGGGGTCTTGTTGCTCTGTTATGCGCTTTTTTTAATGTCCGGGCTATCCGTGGCTTACCAGTCCAACGATAAATTTGCTTCCGTGCTCGCGTTCGGGGTCGTGTCGATTTTCTTTTGGCACGTCTTTGTCAACATGGGCATGGTCATGGGCATGCTTCCGATCGTAGGGGTTCCGTTACCGTTTATGAGTTACGGGGGATCTGCGCTTCTAACCGCGATGTCAGGAGTTGCCATCCTCGTCAACATCGCGAATAAGAAATACATGTTCTAACTGGGGTGCCTGGTGTGTCTGACTACTTTTGGT
>JAFEAO010000003.1:50948-431309 GCA_018266375.1 Bdellovibrionales bacterium | reverse complement strand
ACCAAAAGTAGTCAGACACACCAGCGAACTATTATTGAGCCCTTTAAGATCAAAGTCATCGAACCCCTCGCCCAACTCTCTCGCGCCGAACGCGAGAAGGCGCTGAAGGCGGCTCACTACAATTTGTTTCTGCTTCGGTCGGAGCACGTGACGTTTGATTTCCTCACGGACTCCGGCACGACCGCGATGTCAGCGGCGCAATGGGCAGCGATGATGGTAGCGGATGAAAGCTACGCGGGCTCACGCTCGTTCCACAAGTTTCGCGAAGTCGTGCAAAAGATCACGGGCTACGAGCACGTGATTCCAACTCACCAAGGCCGCGCGGCTGAGCGCTTGTTGTTTGGAATGGTGATCAAGCCAGGAATGAAAGTTCCTTCGAACAATCACTTCGACACCACTCGCGCCAACATCGAAGCGATGGGCGCGCAAGCGGTTGATCTCGTGATCGCCGAAGGCAAGATTCCGGAAAACGAATATCCGTTCAAGGGCAACATCGATCTCGCGCGTCTCGATAGTTTCTGTCGTGAGTTCAAAGACAAGATCCCGCTCGGCATGCTCACGATCACCAATAACACCGGCGGCGGACAACCCGTATCGCTGGAGAACATTCATGGCGCCGCGAAGATTTATAAAAAATACGGCATCCCGTTTATTTTGGACGCGTGCCGTTTTGCGGAGAACGCGTACTTTATCAAATCGCGCGAAGGCGCACAGAACGATCGCAAGATTCCGGATATCGTGCGCGACGTGTTTGATCTCGCCGACGGTTGCATGATGAGCGCTAAGAAAGACGGCCTCGTCAACATCGGCGGCTTCATCGCATTGAAACGCGCGGATTGGGTACAGGACCTTCGTAACCAGCTGATCCTGACCGAAGGCTTCCCGACTTACGGTGGCTTAGCCGCGCGCGATCTCGAGGCCCTTGCCGTGGGTTTGCAAGAAGTGCTGTCCGAGGATTATTTGCGCTATCGGATCGCGACCTCAAATTACATGAGCCGTAGATTGAACGAAATCGGCGTTCCCACTGTTCGCCCGGCCGGTGGGCATGCGGTTTACATCGATGCGGCAAAATTCCTTCCGCATATTCCGAAAGAACAGTTTCCGGGCCAGGCGCTCGCCTGTGAGATGTACCTCCAAGACGGTATTCGCTCTTGCGAGATCGGGAGTGTGATGTTTAAGGAAGCAGCCAACATGGAACTCGTGCGGATGGCGTTTCCACGCCGCGTTTACACGCAATCGCACTTTGATTACATCTTAGAAGGCTTCGAAGAACTTACCGCACGCAAGAACAAGCTCAAGGGCTACCGGATCGTCGAAGCGCCGCCGTTTTTGCGTCACTTCACGGCAAAGTTCGCGCTGAGGTAACGGGTTCTTTTTGGTTGAGATTTGCGTCATTCAAACCCCTAACTTTTGGTAGATGACGCAAATCTCAACCAAAAAGAACCCGTTACCTCAGCGTCTAACCTTTAGACACTTGTTCGCTCCCGCAAAAACGACCTGAGCCCAACTCCATTATAGTGCTGCGCCGGTCAGGCATAGCGGTTGCAACACTCTCCTCAATCGACAATGGAATACGGCTTTATGACTAAACTAAGTTCGTTGATCATCACTACCAGTCTCCTTTTAGGTGCGTCTGCGTATGCGCAAGGTCCGAAAGGCAATCTCACGCCTAAACAGCAAGCACAGCAAAAGACTAAAGAAGAACTTATCCCAAACCAAAGTCTCGCTAAAAACACGTCTCGCGAAGCTTACGTTTATGCCGTCATTCGCGACCTCAAAGAAAAAATTCTAAAAAAGTACTCACTCGATCCTAAAGATGTCATCGATCCGGCGACGCTTGGACATGCCCCTTATCAAGTCGTGGATAAAAACGCCCTTCACTACATCGATAACCCGGGTCTTTCGGCCAAAAGCCTAGCCGCCGCAAAAGATCAGTGGAACAAGCTTTCAAGTTCCGCGCGTGCAAGCCTCGGGCGCCCGTCATATCTCGTCGTTGATCCCGCATCGGTTCGCTACATCGATGACAAAAGCATCAACTCAAGCGAACTCAACGCCTGGAAAAAGCGCTGGAACGCTTACCGCACTAAAATCGAATCGACTTGGGCTAAACTTTCTCCCGGAGAACAGGAAAAAATCCGAAAACTCAATAAAGGACGCGTCGAGGACTCCAACGATTTCGGTGAAAACTGGTATTTCGATAAAAACGGTGACGTGCGCATCTCCCGCGTCTCGTTCGACGATGCCGGCCGCCGCTTTCGCCCTCGCTTCACGTGCGAAAACACCTCGGCACTACTTGTAAACGCAAAAATTAAATTCGATATCTATGAAGTTCAGGCCTCCATACCCTTTATCAACCAAAAAACAGGACAACCGTCTATTGTTTGGGCCCCGATCCGCTACGAAATGGTCGGCGAGTTGAACAATAAATCCGTCACTGCTTGGCTCACCCCTAAAAACGGTTCCGATACTCAGTTCATCATTGAGCGTAACGGTGATTTCGCCGGCGGCGGCATCTCGATCGACACCTTTAATCCGCGTGACAAACAAACCATCGTCACCCTGCCTATGCGCTATCGCGGCAAAACTTACTGGGGCCAGGAAGAAATCGACTTCCTCGACGAGATGGATGGAGCAGGCAAAGAATATAACGGCAAGTATCGCTACGCGAACTCGAGCTCGGACCAAAAGTTGATTTGCAAGTCACAAGTCGATTACCTCTACGTCCTCGACGACGACGGCACTCACGACCAAGACAAGTACAATAAAAAAGACGACAGGAAAAAGCAAACCGCTTCCAAGCCGGATGTAAAAACGCTTGCACCGGTCGTCGTTAAAGCCATACGCAAAAAAACTCCGGAAGGGAATGGCGGAGCTAAAGAGCCAAGCGGCGATAAAAACGGCAACTCGCCTACAAAGCCGAAAGACCCTCGTCCTCCAAAAGAAAAAATGGACGAGTTGAACAACGCGTATAAAAAAGGTTCAAAAGAAGGTCTGACCGACGCATTCAAAAAAATGCAGCAAGATCCGGAATGGGCGGAAGAGGCGATCAAGCGTCCGGTTGAAAACTTCAGCACTTATACCGAATACGAAAACAAATACCATCTCAAGATTGAGACATTGAGTGAAGACGCGTTTAACGACCTCAAGAAAGTTCAGCGCGGGTTCAAGAAATCAGTGGGTATCCCGTTCCCGAATCCTTGGGCGCGCCCTCATGAGGGTTATGATTCTCCAATCCTCGAAGAGCTTGAGCTCGGCGCGAAGCCGATCGACGGACCGGAGTTGAACGGCAAAACTTGGAAACGCATTCCGACACCGACGCCGTCTCAAATACCTCCCTGAAGATGGGACGCTTCTAGCGAAGCGTTAGTAACCGACGCCACCGCGCCCGGCGCCTGGAAATCGCGATGTTTCTCGGTTCCGCGAGCGGTTCCAAACAAAGAACGCAATTGTCCGCACGCCGCCAAGATGTCGCGACCGCGCGAGATACGGACGGTAGCGGTGTAACCCGCTTGAATGAGGATTTTTTGGAACGCCATCACGGTCTCGTCCGACGGACGCTTAAAATCCGAGCCCGAGTGCTCGTTAAACGGGATAATATTGACCTTCGACGGGATACCTCTGAGAAGTTTGGCTACGCGATGAGCGTCTTCGGCTGTGTCGTTAAAATCTTTCAAGAGCACGTACTCGAACGTAATCCGGCGATGAGGCCCGAGATCGACCGCGCGACAAGCATCAAGAAGTTTCGCGATCGGCCATTTTTTGTTGACCGGCATGATTTGAGAGCGCTGCTCGTCGTTCGATGCGTTCAACGAGATCGCGAGCGACACGTCGGTCTTGGAGTAAAGCTCTTCGATCCCGGGTACGAGGCCCGAGGTCGAAACGGTCACTTTACGTTTAGAAAAATTCATTCCGTCTTCGTCGAGAAGGATCTGACAAGCCTTAGCGATGTTGGCGACGTTATGGAGAGGCTCACCCATTCCCATAAAGACGATGTTGGTGATCGGCGCACGCATTCGAAGCTCGTGAATCTGAGTCACAACCTCGTGTACCCCGAGTGAACGGTCCAGGCCCTGTACGCCGGTGAGACAAAACCTGCACGCCATCGCGCAGCCCACTTGTGAGGACACGCACGCGGTCAAGCGAGCCCAGGTGTCTTCGTCGAGTTCGACGTCTTTGACCGCTGGGCCTGCAAAGAGCTTACTCTTGGTGAGTGGCACTGACGGCTGCGCGCGTTTCTCGCGCGAGACTTCGGCAAAGGCTTCGTCGACTTCGTGGCGGGCTTTTTCTTTGAGCGCGGCAGGAATGATGACCGACTCGATGGTTTTGTTGTCGCCTAAATTCCACAAAAACTTATAAGTGCCGTCGTCCGACTGCTTGGCGTATGTCTCCTGCAAACGGAACATCGTGATGTTTTGCTTCAAAAACTCACGAACGTCTTTGGCGAGATCCGACATCTGATCGAAATCGAGAACGTAGCGCTGATAGGCCCAATGGAAAATCTGCTTCGCGCGAAGCTCGGCCTGTTTCTGCTTTTTCTTTTCGATCTTTGGCCCGAGTTCGGCCGCGAGCTCCGGATGATCGCGCAATTCTCTCTCCTCTTTGACCCGTGACAGGGGCAAGAGCATCTCGGCGAGCTCAGATTTGGTGAGAGACTGGAAGTAGACCATCAGGCGAAAAATCCTAGCATTAATACCAGTGTATGTCGATCAGAGACTCGCCCGAGCCGCGCCTGCAGAACGCTCCGCCTTCAAAGCTTTGGCCGCTTCGTAGGCGTTCACGATGCCGCCTGAAGCCGAAAGCTCAGTGAAAAGAATCATCGGTACTTTTGGAGGAGTTTTCTTGGCAGCGATCGCATCTTCAGTTGCTTGCATAAACGCCGCTTGCTCCGCGTCTGACATCGGCTTTCTTACAGTCAGTCCCGCGTACGGAGAAGTATTCATGATCATCGCTTTGCGAATAGACGCGTAATTTGCTTCCGGAAAAATACTCATCAGTAGGGCTGCAACTCCCGCAGTTTCAGGAGAAGCCATCGATGTGCCGTCATAAGAGGCGTATTGATTGCCTGGGATCGAAGACTTCACGGTAAAACCTGGAGCAAACAAATCAACCGCGGTCTTGCCATAGTTCGAAAATGGAGCAGCCAATGTGACCGGACCATAACGGTAATCGACGTACTCGTGATCGTGACGGGTAGAAGCACCGACTTCAATCCAGTTAGCTGCAACCTCAGTCGGCTTGCCTTCGGCATCGAAGTGGAATTGGTTCGGGAAGTTACCCATGCGAGTTTCGATCATCGAGCGGGAGCCTTCGTTGCTTGAGCCTTCGTTACCCGCAGCATGAACAAGCAATACGCCCTTTGATTGAGCGTAAGCGACAGCGGCATCGACCCAATCCTTGTGAGGAGAGAAGTTTTTACCGAAGCTCATGTTGATAACTTTCGCGCCATGATCGACTGCAAAGCGAATTCCGTTTGCAATATCCTTGTCACGCTCGTCGCAACCCGGAACCGCGCGGATCGGCATAATTTTAACGTTGGTCGCTTGGCCTTGAATCCCTTTTTCGTTGTCACGAACAGCGGCGATGATGCCCGCCACGTGGGTTCCGTGAGAATCCATCACTTTGCCATCGGCATCGTGTCCACCGACGTCGTTGTTACCGTAGCTGGTTTGCAAACAGCTTGTTGAACCCTTCATCGAGTCGGAGGCGCAAACCGCTTGGAGCTCTTCTTCCTTGTCGCCGATCAAGTCAGAAGCGCGGAATTCCGTATCTTCGCAACCCGGATAGTTGCCGATCGTCGTTTCGTAGTTATTCTTTACGGCAAGGTAGTAAGCGTCAGTCGCGGGCAATGAACCTGCGGCTACCAATTTTTTCAAACGGCCATACTCTCGAGTTCTTTCGAGAGTGTTCATCTTCGAGTTGACGTTTTTGCCGTCTTTTACCGCGCCGATGAAGTTCCAACCGTGGACGTCGTCGATGAAACCGTCGCCGTCGTCGTCTTTGCCGTTAGTCGCCTTATCTTTGCCGTTGGCATCGAGACCGGTTTCACCCGGGTTCGTCCAGATGTGTCCCTCCAGGTCTTCATGAGTGATATCCACGCCGCTATCCAATACCGCGACGATGATTTCTTTATCGGTGCTCAGTCCCATTTCCTTCAAAGCGGCATAAAGCTTATCCGTGCTCGTACCTTCGTCTTTATCGGTCTTTGCTTCGCTGGTCGCCCAGAGATCCGATTGATTTGCAAACGAAGAAGCGTCACCGCGATAGAAATCGCCTTTGTAAGTGCGATAAGCCGTCGTGCCGGTATTGTAGGCGTTCACACCCGGTTCAACTCGAGCGATACGCGCCATTGCACTTGATGAACCGAGAATCGCCATCACCACGGCGGCTGACAACACTTTCGAACCTTTATTCGGGGGAAGATGAGACATGAAAGAGCTCCTTAAGTAGTAGAATCGAAGACCAGAGGGGCAAAATTTATCGGTGCGCTCCACTTTTGTCAATAATGAGTGTGTATAAATATAGATGATCACTCGGTTTTTCAACGAAACTCGTTCAGAACTTGACGACAAGCCTCCGGCATTCACCCTTCCTGGCGGAGTCCGGTGATTCGATAACAACAACATCGAAGCCTCAAATCTGTGTGCGGCGCGTAAACCTAGATTTTTCACGCGATTAGGTGCATTCTAAGTCCACTATGTCACTGTGGTTTTTCTCTGAAGAAGAAAAGATGTTAGCCGAGTCTGTGAAAGCGTTTGCCCAATCAGAACTCCTCCCGAAGATCGAGCACCTGGACGAGATCGAGAGCTTCAACGCTCCAGCCTTCAAGAAATTAGGCAACATGGGCTTACTCGGCATCACGGTGCCCGAAGAAGACGGCGGAGCCGGCATGGGCGCGGTTGCAGCGACGATTGCGATGGAAGAAATGGCCGCAGTCGATGCATCGACGACGCTCTCCTACCTCGCTCACACCATCTTGTGCGTAAATCAAATCGGCCGTAACGGTTCGAAAGAGCAAAAACAAAAATATTTGCCGAAGCTGATCAGCGGCGAACACATCGGCGGTATGGGAATGAGCGAGCCGGGTTCCGGCTCGGACGCGCTCGGGATGCTCACCCGCGCTGAAAGGCAAAAAGACGGCACTTACAAAATCAACGGTTCGAAATCCTGGATCACTAACGGCCCAAACGGCGACATTTTTTATTGCTACGCTCGTACCGGTGCAACCAAGAAGGACGTGTCGACCTTTATCATCGAAAAGGGCATGGAAGGCTTCACCACCGGAAAAAAATTCAAGAAGATGGGAATGCGAGCGTCCCCGACGGGCGAGCTCTGGTTTACCGATGTGATGGTTCCAGGCGCAAACCGCATCGGCGAAGAAAACGCATCGGTAAAGGCCATGATGCGCAACCTCGATATCGAGCGGATTACCATCGCAGGCATCTCGCTAGGTAGCGCGCGTAATTGCATCGAAGTCGCGACTCAATATTGTAAAGAACGCAAACAGTTCGACGTCCCGATCGGCGCCTTCCAACAGATGCAAGAGCGTTTGGCCGAAGCCACCGCATGGTACGAAGCTTGTCGCGCGCTCACTTATCAAGCCGCAAAGACCTGGGACATGGGCCTCATGCAAGGCAAAGAGGCGTCGATGATGGCGGCTAAAGCCAAGCTTCAAGCGGCTCAGATGGCAACGCAAGTGGGCTTGGACGCCATTCAGATCCTGGGCGGCTACGGTTACACCCGTGAGTTTCCGGTCGAGCGCCAGATGCGGGATGCAAAGCTCATCGAGATCGGCGCCGGCACCAACGAGATCCTTCGCTTGATCATCGCTCGCCAGATGCTCGGTACTGACGTTGCCGACGCATTGATGAAATAGCTCTCGCCCATAAGAAAATCTTTGTTATCCTAAAAGCATGATCGCAAAACCGATTCTGCCTCTACTCGGACTCGTGATTTTGACCGCATCTTGTTCTCACAAACAGCCGGTGCCGGACGCCCCGGTTCCAGCCGTCGTTCCACCTCGCCCATGGGAAAAGGGCGCACTCAAAGGCGCCACGCAAACCAGTCTCGATGTCTTCGGCACTAAAATGGTGGTTCGGGTGTGGCCGTCTCAACGTACGCCCGATGTTCGCGGCGCCCTCTCGAAGGCCATCGCCGAAATCCGCCGGATCGAAAACATGGTCAGCCCGGACATCGACACGAGCGAAGTTTCCAAAGTCAATCAGGGCGCGTGGGAAGGGCCGGTGACGGTATCCTCCGAGTTCGCGCGTATCCTTCAAGATTGCGATCGCATGTTCAGATTTTCGCAAACCACCTTTGACGTGACATTTGTGCCTTACAAAAACCGCGACAAAGATTTCACCGACGACGAGATCAACAAAATCAAAAACTGGGACGCGCAACCCAAGCTCACCGCAAACCCTCAACATCTGATGGGTTCGCAAAATTTGCTCCTCGATCAAAATCCGCCGCGCCTCCGTCGCTATAACCGCCGCGTGCGTTTGAACCTTTACGGAATGATCCGCGGATACGCGATCGAAAGCGTGAGCCGGATTCTCGCTCCACTCGGCCTTTATGGTTTTGCCGTGATTGCCGACGGTCTTTACGCCGCAGCCGGCGTCGCGCTCCAAGATCCGAATTTGATGTGCATCGAAAACCCGAACGCGCTCGGGACTTGCTTCAAGCAAATTCGCCCGGCAAATGCGTCGATGGTTTATTTTGGCGGGACATCGGCGTCGCTCGAGCGCCGAGGCAAGATGTATGACCCGAATGCGAGCTGGAGTTATCGTAGCGGCGGCGTGACCGTCGCCGGCACTACCGGACGCTGGGTACAGTTTGCGCTCACCTACGGCGCCATTGTCGACGAAAACCACCTGAATCAGCTCTTCGACACAAAGAAGGGCTTAGGTCTCTCCGGGGTTTACTTCGACAAGGCCAAGAAGGCGACCCTGATCGGATCACTCGCGCCCCTTGCGAGTTTCTAGTACAAACGCTTTGTGATCGTGCGGTTATTGCAGCGGTAGCACGCGCACTTGCTCGCAGCTCATTCCTGAACGCATGCGCTCGTAAGCCTCGCCGAACTGGTTGTGATCCGTCTGGAACCAAGCCATCGCGCGCGAAGGATACTCGTTCAAATAATCGTTGAGATAGAAGTACGCAAACACCATGCAGGCGGCAAGCGCGGTCCATTTCCAGAGCGGGTGCTTGGGCTTCGCGGTGAGCTTTGCAACCCCGAGCGCGCCCAGCATACAGAAAAACGGCCACGCCGTGATCGAGCGAAGGGCGTGAGGCACGCTTTCCCAGGTCATCGCGGACGGTAAAAGCCCCGTGATCACGCCGATGAGCGCGATCCACAGCAAACTCAGTTCGTTCGGTGTCAGTGCCTGTCGCACCTTCGAGCGAAACAGCCCGATGGCGCCGACGAGGATACCGGCTGCCTCCGGATAACTAATCAGACCGAAAGTCTGCGGCGAATGCCGAAGGTTTGCATCTCCATGCAAAAATAAAAAATCCGGCGTGAGGTGCTTCAAGAAATTGGTGAACACCCCCCAAGCCAACTCCGGAAGACTCGCGCCCTTCCACGGATTGCCGTCGTAGCTGCTCCAAATTCCCACGAGGTTCGCGCGCAGCTTGAAGTCTGCGTCCATCGAACGAAGCAGAAGCGGAATCAGCGCCACCCCGAACGCACCGATGGCCTTGAATGTCTCCTTCCAGCTCACGCCCGGCATGAGGAGCAAAAACACTCCTGCTTGTGCGCGAGTAGGCGGATAGGAGTACGCCGCCGCCGCGAAAAAGATGCCGCCTAGCCACGAACTCCATTTTTTACCCGCGGTAAAAACCCAAATCGCCAAAGCCAAGAAGAACACCGCAAGCGGCGGGTCCCACGCGATCCGCGAAAACTGGAACGCCCAAGGCGAAATCGAGGCCAGGATCAAAAACCAGAGCGCGATCGATGCGCCGACAAACCGGCGGAGGAACGCGAAAAAAATAAAAATCGTAAGCATCGTGATCAGCGCGATGAAAGACCGATACGCCGTGGTCGAATCGCCGAACACCGACGTCCATAGATACTGACCGTAGAGGTACGCTGGCGTGTAGAATCCCCCACCCAGGCTCGGGCTAAACAGTGGGTACGAATTTCCAAAATAATCATGACCCGTTTGCTTGAGGCACATGACCTCGGCCGCACCCGTCGCCTCGTCGACATAAAAACCCGGAGGTGCCGTATCGATCGAATAGAAGCGAAGAAATTGAATGATAAAAGCAAAAAGGAAGGTAATCGTAGCAAACACATACCCACCTGCGTACTTCCGCGCTTGATTCATAAGTATACCGACGTTATTCTTGCCAGAATCCAAGTATCGGATCGACTTTAGCGTCGTTTTGATTCAAGTGTCCGAGACGAAGCCCGTCTTCAACCGTACGAAGAACGTGATAGACGTTGTAAGGGGTCGCGACGGTCTGAGCGGCCGAGCTGATGCCTTTTCCGACCATCAACAGATACATTTCAAGACGCTTCGGATCGGCATTGTTGATCGTGCTCACGATGATCGTCGTGTCGTTCAACAAATCGGGATTGGTGACGATCGGGTTGATCAAGCGTTTCACGGCGTCGTCGGCATAGCCCGGGTTGGTGGTCGCGCCGCTGTTGACGAGATTCGGGATCACAAAGCTCACTTGTGGGAGCGAGCCCAAAAGCATATCCGAATCGTAATTACGGAAGCCCACCACCTTCGAACAGAGGTAGCGATCACTTTGAACCTTGGCCACGGACATAAAAGGAACGCGATAACGCTTGTAACTGCCCGCCCCATCGCCCAAGAAACAAGCACCGATAAAATCTTCGGCATACACGCGCCACGAGATGCTCTTTGATTCCAAGAGATCGACGATGGTCGGGTTCAAAAATTTCATGACCTCGTTGTCGGCGATATCCCAGTCCGAACCCGAGATCGCGGCAAACGCATCGGCCTGGGTGACTTTCGAGACCGGGAGGAACTTGCTGAACCGAACCGAAGGATAGCGCTGCCAAACGCTTTTCAAATATCTTTGGGTCATCGTCGTTGCGTACGGAGTGTTTTCGAGCCAGACCCACACCACTCGTTTAAATTTCGGAACCGGTACCGGCGTAGGAGTCGGTGTCTGAGCGAAAGCCGGAATAGCGAGCGTGAGCCCGGTCAAAATCGCAAATCGAATGACTGCGCGGCTACGCGCAAATTTGAAAGTCACCATACTTTGATTATACAAAACCGCGATTAAAACGCTGTATTAATTGATTCTTCCGCGTCCGTCACGATGCTGACGAAAAGATCAGAGAGAGTGCGCTCGAACTCGCTTTCGTTGATCAGCGCCGAGGTCGAGCCCTGGCCGCCAAAGAACGTCGACGCGGAGAAGCGTTTTGTGCGCGTCAGCTCGTCCGACCAAAGCGTCGTATCGCGACGATCGCTCAGCTTGAATTGCACCCGAAGCTTGGCCTCGTAGAGAGACGCGACGTACAAGTCGCCCGGGCGGTCCAAAGCAGTTGAGGTGGGCGAAAGCGATTGAACCCCTGCCGTTGCATACGGCGAGTAGGCCGCATCCTGAATCGCAGAGGCGATCCGAGCATCTGCGTCATTGGGGCTATCGACGATCTTTACATATCCACCGAGCGCGATTTTCTTACGAAGTGCGTTATAAAGAGTGATTTCCACCCCCGCTTTAAACGAATTGTTCCGGGCCGGCGCGACGTAAATGGTTTGAATGTGGTGATCATTGAAGAACTCACGTGTGTTCCCGCGCAGATGGTATCCGCATCCGGAAAAAGAAAGTGCGAGAAAGGTCGCCAAAAACACGCGCATGGACATGCGCTCATTTTGACAAACGGACGCTCGCTAGGCAAGCTCTCTCCTCGTGAATCAGCTCAAAAGCGTACTTAAAAAAATCCTAGGCTCGAATGCCGCTCTCAGACAGGGTGTGCAGGAAGCCCGCATTATCGAGCTTTGGCCCGAGGCGGTCGGCGCCATGATCGCAAAGCACGCGCGTGCGGCGTTCATGAAGGAGCGCAAAGTTTTTATCGAAGTCGACTCTCCGGTATGGCGCCAGGAATTGTTTACGAACAAACAAATGGTCCTGAAAAAGTTCAACGATCTGCTGACGAAGGAATTCGGTGTTTCCTCGAAAGAAGCTTGGGTCTCGGATTTGTTTTTCTTGAATCCGGGCTCGAAGCCCTTTCAAAATGACCGTTAATCGGAATTCATCCACAAAAACATCAGCACCACGATAAAGATGACGGCGAAAATGATCGCCGGAGCCCATTGCTTTTCGGCATCGGCTTTAGCGGTTGCTTTTGGTTTCGGTTTGGTGGCATGAGAAACATCGCCGAGCGGAGTCTCCGGAATCGTGTACACCGTGCGGGTTGAAAGCGCTTCGGTGGTCCAGGTTTTAGGAATCTCCAAAATTTTGGTCTTCGCGATCGAGTGAGTCTCGGTGCTCGACGTGATTTCGATTTCGATGCCGCTCGTGAGCCGAGTGAGGTCGATATCGCCCAGATGCCTGCGCACTTCTTCCGCTTCGTGCAAGCCGAACCAATAACCGTTCGCCGGACAAACCTCGTCGAGCGGGTTTAGGTCGCCTTTCTCGATTTTTTTGACGAGCTCTTCCCGGCTCACCGGCCGGGAAATGTAGAGATCCTTCGTACGGATCAGCCACTCCTGATGCTGGGTCATTTCTGCTCCGCCATTTTCAGATATTGATACGTTTTAATATCCGAATCGAGAAAATGCCGGATTGCCGGGTGATTCGATTTCACAAACCTTTCGGCACCGCCTTCGAAAGCGACTTTGCCCTGATCGAGGAAAATAATTTGATCCGCAAGCCTGAGCGCCGAAGGAATATCGTGCGAAATCACGACCGACGTCAGATGGAATTCGTTTTTAAGCTGCTCAATGAGCTCGTCAACCGTCACGCGCGTGTACGGATCAAGACCGGTCGTCGGTTCGTCATAGAGTAGAATCTCGGGCTTGCGCACCATCGCGCGCGCGATACCCACCCGTTTCCGCATCCCGCCCGAAATCTCGTTCGGGTATTTATCGTAAGGACCGTTCATGCCGAGGGTTTTCAAAATACCGATGACGGCAGCTTCGATTTCCTTTTCGCTCATGTCTGTGTGTTCACGCAACGGGAACGCGACGTTCTCGAAAATCGTCATGTCGTCGAAGAGCGCCGAGTTTTGAAAAACCATTCCGAATTTTTCGCGAAATTTGGTCAGCGACGAAGGATTGAGCTTCGACATGTCCTGACCGAGCACCATCACCTGGCCTTGGTCGGGCGCGAGTAATCCTAAAATGTGTTTGAGTGTGACCGATTTGCCCGTGCCGGATGGCCCGAGGATGTAAGTGAGCTTGCCGTGAGGGAAACGGATATTGACGCCGCGAAGAATCTGGTCGCGGCCTTCGCGAAAAGATTTATGCACGTCCCTTAACTCGATTGCTGCATCCGCTATGTTCGACCCGTTCGTCATATTCTCTTTGGACCGTGATTACTTTTCGATCCGGTCAGTCCGCTTTCCAATTCTTGTGGTGATCTCGTATGGAATCGTGCCTGCTCGTCCGGCCTGATCGTAAGGATCAACCGAGTTGCCCCAGAGCACGACCGAGTCCCCGACTTTCATCCGAGGGTCGCCTTGTACAGCACAGAGGTCCATACTCACCCGTCCTAGAAAAGATAACTTCTTTTTGCCCCAAACGCCAATGCCAGCATTACTGAGGCTGCGAAACACCCCGTCCGCGTAGCCTCCGCCGAGGATGGAAACCCATTCTCCCGACTTTTTGCGGCATGTATAAGTCCCCCCGTAGCCGACTTGATCGCCTCGTTCGAGATAAACCCGGTTTAAAACCGGGAGAGAAAACTCCATCACCCGCTTCAAACCCCGGTCCTGGGTGCCGTCAAAGGGGCGGATTCCATAGAGCGAAAGCCCCGGACGGACGACGTTCATCCGTTTCAAGAGCGGATACTGTTTGGCATTCCAGAGCGTCGAGCTGTTCGCAAAGTGCAAATCGGCGTGCGGATATTTGGAACGCGCCCAGCCGGTGACGTCTTCGAAGTTTTTGATCTGCAGACGAGTGAGCTTGGCCTTCGGATGATCGGCATCCGCGAGATGGGTGAAAACGCTTCTAGGGATAAAGCGCACGAGCGACAACGAATCGGCCGGTACGCCCATCCGATTCATCCCCGTATTGACCTCGACGTGGGCCTCGATATCTCCGCGAGTTGTTTTTTGGAACTCGAGCAGACTCAACATTTCGGAGAGCACGGGCTCGAGCCTCTCTCTCCGGCAAAGCGCGGCCTTTTCCGGAGTCCAAGGCGCGCAATCCGAAAACACGATGATACGACCGTTGATTCCATCGCGACGAAGCTCAAGCGCTTCGCGAAAGGTAGCCACGCCGAATGCATAAAGAGATTTGCGAACGCGCGCGTTTGCCGCGAGCGTTCGTGCAGCCCAGATCGCACCGTGTCCGTAAGCATCGGCCTTGATCATCGGGATCATCGTCGCATGCGGGGCTTGCCTGTGGAGAACGAGGTAGTTCCGCACCAGAGCGCCGGAAAACAACGTGATCGTTGCGCGCTGATGCATGAAGAAGCTAGAAATTCAGGTTGTTGCTGTTGGATTGGGTGCCGCTACTCGACTCGTTGTAACCCGTTTGATTGTATCGCCGCGGACGAAGCTTGCTCGTTTGCGCGTAAAGCGTGCTTCCCGCTTCTTTTAAAATATTCGCCAACACCGGACGCGTTTGAGCGCTGCGGAATCCGGCCTGCAGGATCACGAGCACGCCAACCATCTTAGCGGTACCGCTGGTTTCCGCGTCTGAGTTGACCACCCATGCCTCAAAGTGCGCGGTGTTCAGGTTCGAGATCATGAGCTTGCTCATGGGACCGTAGTTTGAGATCGAAGCGACGCGTCCCTCGGAGGCCAAGCGCTCGACCTGTTGTTCGATGTCTTTGCGCACATAAGCCTGCATGAGTGCGTAATTTGGAATCTGCACTTCGCCGGCGACGCTGGCGAGGTTCAAGTTTTGAGTTCCGCGATGGTAGCGGAAGTAAAGCACCGGGCTCTCGGTTAGCTCCGAGCTCACGCTCGCAAGTTCGCGCTCGATGGTCTCGAGCGTGTAGTTGTTGCGAATGCGTTCGGTGAACTCGCGTTCGTAATCTTTGGCGACCACGATTTGCTTCGCTTGCTTTTGGCGATCGGCGTTCTCCGCGTTGAGCTGAATGCGGTTCTCGACGAACCGATCGGCCGCTTTGGCGGCTTCAGCGGCCCTGCTCCCGATCGAAGCCGGCGGATTGAAGTCCGGTGGTGTCGCGTTCTCACTGGTTCTCGTGTTGCCGTTCGAATTGTTGAGGTTGGTCGACTTCGCGGCTGCGGCACTCTCTTGCGCGATGTTTTTATAAAGTTGTTTGCTCTCGTTCTCGGCGCGGACCGCAGCGAGTTCGGCCTCGGTCGGTTCGAGGTTGGTGATCGGAGCGGCATTTGCCGGAACAGCCCGCTCGAATGAAGCGCTCTCCGCACGGCGACTTTTAAGCTCGGTGGTCCAACGTTTGAACGCCGGATTGTAACCGCCGGCTGCGACGCTGCCCGCGTTCGCGCCGGCCATCGCACCCGCTGGTGCGTCGATGTCCATATCGTTACGACGATACGGACGGCGCTCATCCGCTTCTTTGGCCTGTGCGCGGGTGACGAGCACGCTGGTGCCCGCGAAGAGCGCGATTGCGATCGCGGCGAGTACCATCATGACGCCCGCATTTTTACGAGCAGCGCCGGAATCGACTTGATTCCCCCACCACGCGCTTGAGAGCACGGCTGGCGGAGCGGTTTGCTCGGCGGCAATCGCGAACGGATAAACACCCGCGCGTACGAATGCTACCTGCTCTTTACGTCCGTCGACCGCATTGTACTGGGTCACGATACCGGTCTGAGCGCCGAGGAAGAGATTTTCAATCGGGTCTTTGAGCGCGTCGAATTTTTTAAGTTCCGAACCGACGAATGAGCTTGAGCTGTGAGCGAGCACCTTACCGCGGCGGTTGATCAAAAACGCGGCGCGATTGTCGCCGCCGAGTTTGTTCAACGATGCGAGTGCCTTTGTCGGGTCGATCAACGTCACGTTCAGTTTATCGATCAACGTCGGATCGACTTGGCCGTTTACCGTCTTGTAACCCGGTGTGATGGTGTAGATCGCCTCTTCGTTGGAGCGGTCGGAGACTTCGTAGGTACCAATGCCGAATTTAGTGATTTGCAAATCCGCGTAGCCGAAATCTTGTTTGATCGCCTTGAGAACGCGTTCTTCGAGAGCGAGATCCGGGATATCAGCGCCAGCGTCTTTGCCGGTGCCCGAGCGGTTCAAAAACTCGAACTCGTTTGGACGTTGCTGGCTCAGCTTCAACACTCCGAGATGCGTGACGTACGGGAGAGTGCTTTCACCTTGGCCGCCGGTCTTCGCCGCTTCGATTGCACCGTAGAGTTGGTCCACCAACACTTGGGCTTGTGACTTCAAGTGCTCAAACGTTTGAATTCGTGCCTCTTCTTGCTGCTGCTTGAAGCTCGAAATGGTCATCAGGCCGCCCATGGCTAGACCGATCATTCCGGTTAAAAAGATGGCGATTTTAGCGAATCTCATGCTACCCTCCACGCAAAGGTGACCTTAACTAGGTTAGCATGGTGACGCAGAGGCACAACGCCTTTTTGCATGAAATGACAAGGGACTATGACCACTTCCTCACCAAAATCGCAGTCTCCCGCAGCATCTGTCAATAAAACACCGGCCAAAGTGTTGATCCTAGGCAGCGGAATCGCGGGTCTCACCTCGGCGATTCATTTTTCAGAGTTCTCGAACGTCATTTTATTGGCTAAGTCGTCGCTCGACGAGGGCAATACCCGCTACGCTCAGGGCGGCATCGCCTCGGTGTGGTCCAAGAGTGATTCGATTCAGGAACACAAGGCCGATACACTCGAAGCCGGCGCCGGATTGTGTAACGAGCAAATCGTCGACATCTGCGTAAGTGAAGGCCCGACCGCGGTTCAATCGCTCATCGATTGGGGCGTACAATTTACCAAAACCGAGGCGTCGGACTACGACCTTCATCAGGAAGGCGGCCACCATAAACGCCGCATTTTACATGCGCAGGATTTTACCGGACGCGCGATCGAAGAGGCGCTCATCGCGAAAGTGCGCTCGATTCCAAACATCTCCATTTTGGAAAACCACATGGCGATCGACTTCATCATGGAAGGTAAGTTCAACGACGGCAAAATCGATCCGAAGCGTGCGACTCCGGGATCGCGTTTGGGCGCCTGCCTCGGTGCCTATGTTTTAAACTGCGAGACCAACGGTATTTTTCCTTTGGCCGCCGACATGACCGTGATCGCGAGCGGCGGTGCCGGCAAGGTCTACCTCTACACGACCAATCCGGACGTTGCGACCGGCGACGGCATCGCGATGGCGTATCGTGCGGGGGCCCGAATCGCGAATCTCGAGTTCATGCAGTTCCACCCGACTTGCCTGTATCACTCGAACGCAAAAACGTTTTTGATCACCGAAGCCTTGCGCGGCGAAGGCGCGATCCTGCGCAACATCGCGGGCGAAGACTTCATGAAGCGCTATCACGAGATGGGCTCGCTCGCCCCTCGCTACGTGGTTTCGCAAGCGATCGATATGGAACTTAAAAAAACGGGCGCGGCACACGTGTGGCTGGATGTCTCCGCGATCAACGAACACGAGTTCCGCGAAAAGTTCCCGCAGGTGTATGCGACGTGCGAGAAATTCGGAATCAAGCCTCCGCATGATAAAATCCCGGTGGTCCCTGCCGCGCACTACCTTTGCGGCGGTATCGTCGTCGACGAGCATGCGCAGACCTCGGTGCGAGGGTTGCTCGCAGTCGGCGAATCGGCTTGTACCGGACTGCACGGCGCAAATCGCCTGGCATCGAACTCTTTGCTCGAAGCCGCGGTCTTTGCCCGCCGGGCCGCCTCCCACGCGCGCGACCACTTGGTTAAAAACACGATCCCGAACGCGGCAAAGACATTGCCCGAGTGGGACTTCGGTCGCGCGGTCGACATGGAAGAGCAAATCGACATCGCCGCCACCTGGCGCGAGATCCGCTCTTTGATGTGGAACTACGTCGGCATCGTGCGCTCAAATCGCAGGTTGAAGCGAGCGCGCGAACGCTTGTCGCTCATCCGCCACGAAGTGAACGAAGATTACTGGAAATTCAAGGTCAACCGCGACTTGATCGAGCTTCGAAACCTGCTCTCGGTGTCGGAACTCATCGTCGAGTGCGCGCTTCGCCGCAAAGAAAGCCGCGGGTTGCACGTCAACGTCGATTTCCCACGCGCGGTCGACAACGAAGCCAAAGATACGATCCTCTAAAAGGTGTAAAAGTGGTCCCCCACCTTTTGGTTAAGGTTTGCGCCAAAATCAGTGAGCGGCTTTACAAGAGAGGATCAATTGGCCGAGAAACGTGAGCCCGACGTAGTCGCCCACTCCATTGACAAAGTAGCGGGTCGAATCCGAAAAATCATGGGCGCTCGGCGAGAGATACAAAACTTTATTTCGGCAAAATCCGTAGGTCGAAGGATCATTGAGTACGCCCGCTTGGGACGCCCGCTCGACTTCGGTGCGCTCGCCCCCGTTGTAGGACCAAGAATACCGCACGGTCCGATTTACGTTTCCGCTCTGGGTGATCACCAAATCATACGCAGGCTTGCCGTGGCGAGCCGGGCAAGAAAAGTGCCCTTCGAGGTGCGGGCAATGATCGGCATGCGCGACGGAAAAAAACGTAAAGACCGCAGTAAAGACGATGATCAAAATCTGGAGCATAGACTTCTATTTTAAATCCGGGCTACCTTGAGTGCAAGCTTCCACTCGAGCGTTCGGCGAGCGTCAGAATTCCCCCACTCTTTGACCAACTGCGCCCGCAGACGCACCGTCGGATCAACACCGTGTTGATCCTTGTAAAGCTGAACCGCGGACCAGGTTGAAAAGTAACCCATCAGCTCATCAAGATTGGCTTCGATTTGAATCGAAAAACGGGGTGCTTTGAGCTCTTGGAACGGAAACGGAATATCCGAATACGCATGCCAAAGCGTGAGCACCTGCGGTTTCCAATACGGCGCGAGCTCGCGCATCGAGAATTCTTCGATCACACGGTCCATCGACGGGATGCCGAAGTTTTCAAAAAATCCGTAACCGAAGATTGCGATCACCCCGCCGGGCTTCAGCACGCGTTTGACTTCGGGATAAAACTTTTTGAAATCAAACCAGTGAGCCGCCTGCGCGACCGTAACGAGATCGACGCTCTTGTCTTTTGCCCCGAGAGTTTCGGCGGGTTCCACTCGGTACTCGATCTTTGGATTTGGCTTTGCGTTTTTGATCTGGTCGCCGCTGATGTCGGAGGCAATCACGCGCGCGAAGTCTTGGGCAAGCGTGTCCGCCGCCTGACCGTTACCGGTGGCCACATCAAACGCGAGAGCTCGCGCGGGCACGAGACTCAGCAAATAATCATAGAGCTCGCGCGGGTACCGCGGACGGAATCGCGCGTAGATCTCGGCTTGCTTGGAAAATAGACCGCTGGTCTGATTGTCTGCCGGAGCCATCTCGACACCAAAAACGTCAGGAGGACGAAATTGCGGTTTCGATGTCCTTCACGATCGCTTCGGGCTTATCGTTCGGAGCGTAGCGCTTGATCACTTGGCCGTCTTTTCCGACAAGGAACTTCGTAAAGTTCCATTTGATGCCTTCGGTACCGAGAATGCCTGGCGCTTCGTGCTTTAAGTGCGCATACAGCGGATCGGCGTGGCCGCCGTTGACGTCGATCTTGGCAAACACCGGAAACCGTACACCGAATCGGCCGGTACAAAACCCTTGGATCTCGTCGTTCGTGCCCGGCTCCTGGCCGCCGAACTGATTGCACGGAAACCCAAGCACTTCAAACCCACGGCCCGAGAACTGCTCATGCAATTTTTGGAGACCTTCGTACTGAGGCGTGAATCCGCATTCACTCGCGACGTTGACGATCAACACCACTTTGCCTTTATAGTTTGAGAGCGACACATCGTCGCCTTTGGCATTTTTTACTTTAAAATCATGAACAATACTCATGTCTGACTTCCAGCCGGTTTTTTTTGAAGCATTTTTTTAGCAATCCCGATCAGCATCGGAATGGTGGATACAATAATGACGATTACGATGACTTTGTCCAGGCGGTTTGCAAGCTCGGTCTGACCCAAGTAATAACCCACGAGCAGGAGCGACTGCGTCCAGAGCAAGCCGCCAAAGATGTCCCAAGACAAATACTTGCGATAATTCATTCGGGCCATGCCCGCGACAAACGGAACGAAAGTACGCATGATCGGAACGAACCGGCATGCGATGATCGAAGCGATACCGTACTTTTCGTAAAACGCGTGAGCGTCGGCCAAATGCTTTTTCTTAAAGAAAAACGAGTCCGGACGCGCGGACACCCAGTGACCCAGCCGGCTTCCGAGAAAATATCCAAGCTGATCGCCCACGATGGCGGCAACCGCAAGAACAACTTGGAACTCGATGAGCGAAAGCCCGTCGACATGGCTCGGATTCATCGGATTGCAAAGCACTCCGGTAGTAATGAGGAGAGAATCGCCCGGGAGAAAAAACCCAAAGAGCAATCCCGTTTCAGCAAAAATAATTCCGGTCACCACCCAAATGCCGCCCACCGACAACCAAGTCGCGAAGGTTTCCGGGCGATGCAGCGTCTTGATCAGCTCGACGACAGTATTAAACGCGCTGTTTTCCATTATTTTTTAGTCCCTTTGCCCGAAGCTTTATCGATTTCTTTTTCGAGCGCGGCCACGTAGCGGCCGGTACGCACCGACAGACCGTCGTACTTAGGCACTTGAGCCAAGATCTCACGCGCCTGGGCAATACCGGCTTGAGCGTCTCCCTGGGCCGCGCGAATGCCGAGAAGGCGCGCCATTGAACGGAGTTTGTTGTCGCCGTAAGCGTATTGAACGGCGAGATCGCCGCACTCACGAGCACGCTTCAGGTCTTTGACGTTGTCCTGATAGTGGCGAGCGGCCGCGAAGTAATAAGTAAACTCTTTCGGAAATTTCTTGATGAACCCCTCGTAGATGTCAGTCGCGGCTTGAAGTTGCCCGTCTTTGCCGAGAAAGTAAGCGAGCTCAAGATTGAGTCCACGCGATTTCTCGTCATTGAGCTGCTTCATGAGCCGGCGGTATGAAGCGATCGTGTCTTTAACCGCTTTAGCTTCGAGGTCGGGTTTTTTTGCCGTCTCATAAGTGTCCACGCGAAGCGCATCGAGATCGGCCAAAGACATTTCGCGGCCGTCGATTTGAAGCGTTTTTGGATTGATGCGCGACTTCACTTCGTCGATCGCGTCTGCCGCCCACAACACTTGATCCGAAGTAAAAAAATCACTCGAGGTCATCAAGTACTGGTACCAAAGCAACGCGGCCGTAGAAGCCTTCGCGCGATTGTCGTGCACTTGTTTCAAAAATGCGATGGAGTCGCTGGACTTCAGCACTTTCTCGTCTTCTTTGGCCTTCAACGCGAGATCCATCACCTTGAAAAACGGATCGTCCAACTGATCATCCGACTGTGCCTTCAGCCCTTCTTGAACAAAGCGTGCGGCCTCTTTGTAATCTTTTTGGTCCCACTTGGATTCGACGAGTCCTTGAAGACCATCCAAGAATTTAGTCCTGAACGACATCACGCGATCTTCGATTTTCATCGAGCGATGCGCGTAGGCTTCTTTCATTTGATCGACGAACTCGCCCTTCGGGAAAAACCCGATTGCGCGATCGATTTCGTCCAAATCCGACGTCGCAAAGACGATCGTCGGATAACCACCGATTTTAAAATGAGATTTAAGAGTCCAAGAACCGGGAGCATCGGCGTCCATTTTCAAGAGGACAAAGTTTTTAGCTTCCGTTTTAAATTCACGGGTCGGGAACACGACTTCGTTAAAGAGGTTGCACGGTGGACACCAGATTCCATAAAAATCGATGAGCAGCGGCTTGCCCGATTTTTTAGACTCAGCTCGAGCCGCATCGGGAGCGTTATCCCAAAATCCGTGTTCGTCTTTTCGCGCCTTCGCTTCGGGTTTTGTCGTCGGTTTCGTAGCAGGCTCCGCCTTCGGTGTCAGATCACGCTTCTGTGCTCCCTTAGCATTCGGAAGCTCGACGTCGCTCACGACTTTGTTGAGGTTGCCGCTCGGCGGAGCTTTGGGTGCAGCACTTGCGATCGCCACCGATCCGGTTTTTTTGATGCAAAACGTTTTAGCGTCGTCGCATAAGTAAGCTTCAACCGCGATCGAGTCTTGCGCCGGGATCGATGCGTCTTCGACTTCAAAGCGGATTTCGTGATCGGTGACGGTGGTCGGATGAAGCTCCGTCGACGTCGCGACGGTCTTCGCGGACATCGGTGCCTTCACGTTGAAATGATGTTTAGCCGGAGCCTTGATCAACACGCCGACGAGCGGGAGTTTTTTGTTTCCGCGATAGGCCTCGAGAGTAAAATCGGGCGCGTCCGCAAAAGTGCGAAGGCCGGTGAGCAGGACCACCAAAGACAAGAGATACTGGATTTTCATACCCCCCCGATTTTAGGGGTCGGGACTACCAAACGCGAGCGATTTTTACGCCGGGATAGTAATAGGTCAGGATCTGGTTGCGACTGAAGCCCTTCTCGCCCATTTTCTTTGCGCCGAACTGACACATTCCGACTCCATGCCCCGAACCCAGGCCACGGAACTGGAGCGTGTTGCCAAAACGCTCCAGGCTAAACCACGTGCTTTTCAGTTTCGCCGGATCGATCCAGTTACGGGCCTGATAAGCGTCCATCTTTACGCGAAGCTTCTGGGCGGTCTTCACGCCGAACCGGTCGAGCTTGGTGAACTCAAACTGCAAATCGCGAACGCGAGGCTCTTGCGCGGCACCCGCATGAGCGGCCGGAAGAATCGAAGCGTGCTTGCTGCTGATCTCATCGTCGTCGCGACGGTCATCCGGATAGTGTCCGCCGATCGGCTTCACATCAGTGAGTTTGTAACCACTCCAGTGATCTATCAGCGCTTTCGGCCAGACCTTGCGATTGGCGCTGTCGACGCGAATGCCCTTGGCCAAGCGAGCACTCATCTCATTCAACGTCATCACGTGTTCCCAATGGTAACTCGGGGAGCCGATACAAAACGGACATGGAACACGGCGGGTAAACCCCGAGAGCTTAGTCCCAAACACCTGTTGCGGAAGCGCGGTCCAACCGCCGCATGACGAGTGATAGAAAGCTTTGATCGGATCTAAGTTTTTGTTGTCCTTGCCGACCATGATCATGCCCTTGGTTTTGGCCACGAGCTGAGCGGCCTTGGAATCAGCGCTATCGAGTCCCAAATAAACCTGATCTTTTTGGGTGGATTCGACGTCGAACACCCGACCCCGATCTTTGCGCATCTGATTCATCTGATAGAGAGCATATGTGCGCGCAGCGATGATTTGCGCTTCCACCGCGGATTCGGCCCACTGGGAGTTAAACTCACCGTTCACAACACTCTCCAGGTACTTTTCCATGTTGATGTGATTGATGACCACACACTCCGGATTCGAGCGTTGCTTTGAATCGTAGGGAGAAAGCAGATCTTGCGGATACACCACGATCTGATCGCGGAAGCGGCGGTCGTTAATGGCGAGGATCCCCGAAATACTTTCGATCAAAACGCCCGATCGAGGGATCACGCGGGCCTTGCCCGTATTGGGATCGATGATGAGACTTCGTTTGCAGTCGATCATCCATTGATCAGCGCGGATGTTACCGAGTTCGGGTTTTTTGGCGAGCGAGAGCGCCAAGTCCGTTCCCTTGATGACCATCACGCGGCCAAGGTTAGACAGCTTGACCCGCACCGTCTGGGGGGTCATCTTCAATTCGCTGGCTAATTTTTTAGGATTTAGAGGCAACCCGTGAGCGGCATTCAGCGGCGAAATCAACGGTAAAATCAACAGAGCACATATACTCAACGACAGCCATCCTAGCCGTATCATGAAACGCGGATCCTCCACCCTTTTAGTTTGCCGTTAGTCCGCCAACCCGCGATAGAGATAAGATATTGACGACTTGGCGAAGTTCCGACTTTAGTTTTGCATCATTTTTTGACGCAATAACCGAACAAGTGCTATTATGGGAAAACTCTAACCGATTGATTTTTTGAGGTGCGGTACCAGAGTGGCTAATGGCATGGTTTGCAAAACCATTGTTGGTCGGTTCGATTCCGACCCGCACCTCCAATTTAAAATCCTGCGCGAGATTCTCGGCAGGAACTACCACAATCAATAAAACCAACAACATACCAAGGATGAGCCGATCGCAAGTCACGCTCGTTATCCACCGAAATCACCCAAAATCACGGGTGTTGCAACCGTTTGTAGTAAATGGCCCGTAGTAAACATTTGGTTACTACGCCAAAACGGTCAGCGCCTAGGATTTGCGGTGTCTTCCGCCTGATTTTCATCGAACGAACAAAACATGAATCTGGGAACCTGATGGAGGATGACCATGTACGAACTACTAGTGCGTTTGATGTTGATCGCGGCCGTTGCCGAACTCGGCCTGAACATCTCGGAGATCCGGGATTGCCATTCACGCGAGTGTCTCGCCCGCATTGAACATTGCGTGCGCGACGTCCTTCGTGTGCATTGGAAACCTATTTCGGTGTTTCCAGAGGAGGCGCGGCGATTTCACTAGCCGATCGGATCCCGTTTTCCAAATTACTTTTGAAGAGTTTTTATTGACCAGTAGACGGCACGAAAAATACCAGGAATTAAGATATGCCGTGGGCGTAGCAAAGCCCCAGAACGAGGTTTGCTATCGTCGCTTGCCAGACACACCAGCCATATCAAGCCCGGAAAAAATGTTGGAATGACGAACGCTCTCTATCGCGAAACCGAGAAGAAACCCGAAATCCTCACACTCCAAGAAATTCAGACGCTCGTAAAAAACACGCATGAATTTCAACACGAGTGGAAGGAGATTTGGGCGGCGGCACTCATGACGGGAATGCGCTCTGGAGAACTCCATGCGCTGGAATCCCGTCAACCCCTTAATTCCGAACAGTTCACACTGAGATTTTGAAGCCTTTGATCTCGCCCATTTCGAATTTTTTAATAAATGTCATTGGGCTCATCTTGCCGATCGCGCCATGCAACCGTCGATTGTTATAAAACTCAACGAAGTTAACGATTGCTTCATAGGCGTCGTGATAGATATTAAAATACCGAGTCTCGATCACTGTTTTTTCTAAAATTGAAAAAAATGACTCGATATACGCATTTCGATTTGGAGTTCTTGGCGGAATAAACTCGTGGGTGAGTTTGCACTCTAGCTTTTTTAGATAAAAATGGAATCGGTTTGATGACATCTGAGGCCCATTATCTGATCGAATTTGCAGCGGATGGTCGTGCGCTACTCTTTCTTCAAGCAAGGCTGATTGTAAGGTTAAAATTAAGGTGCCGGCCTTAATCGTCTTACCGATAGCATAGCCCACGATTTTTTTTGAAAATACGTCGATAAATGAGAGCGCATAGCACCACGCATTCTCGCCGTGAATAAAAACGTGTTTTAAATCAAATGTGGACGTATACAATGCCGTGGTGAGATTTATTACGTTTTACAAGGACCGACGCCTTCACGGCTCGCTTGGCAACCGCAGCCCCGAGATGTTTATCCGAGATTGGCAGGCAGGACTCGCCACCCAACACGCCGTGTCTACTTAAATCTTTGTGTCCGTAAAAAAGGGGTTGAAAGGATCTGCGATTGTGCAGTTTCCGCCATTAAAGTCCCTGAGATCCGAAATCAAAAATCAGCAAATCCCAGCAAACCTAAACGCTTAAAGTCGCGGTTCTTGTAAATGGCATACAAAGACTGTAATTCTATTGGGGTAAGAACTTAGAGTTCAGGATAGGCCTCGAACCCAAAAACAACAACTGTGCAAGGTGTGTTAAGTGGTTTATCTATTCCTTCGACTTGCGCACTATTTTTTTAGGAGTAAACAACCCCATGAGAAATTCGTACTATCTCGTCCTGATTGCAGCGGTGTTAATGATTGTAGCCGGCTGTGCCTCTGAAACCAAATTTTATGGAGATGCCAAAATTGATGGTGGTCGTGAAACCTGCGAAATACAATGTAAGAAAAAAAGCCTGATCTTCAGCGGAATGGTCACCTTGGGCGAATATTCGGATGGATGTCTGTGTACCACCCAAACTTCGTCCCGGGAATTACGATCTGCCGGATTGGATCAAATCAAGACCTTATTGGAAGAAGAGCAGGATTCACTGAGTAACTTGTCTGAAGTTACGCAAATCCGTTTACAGATGTATATGGATCGTCGTCACAAGGCGATTAAGATGCTATACAATATGATGAAAAGTTCTTCCGATACCCAATCTGACATCATTCATAATATAAAGTAACGGTAGTAACCTGATTTTGGAAGTGAGGAGTTTCGGGCACTTATCCCCTGCTCTACCGTCACCTCCAATTTAAAATGGTTCATACCCGAGAGCCTCATACAGACTCCAAAGCCAACTTCCAAAACCCGCTGCCCCGATGTAACGTAGAGGGGTGCAACTCCAAAACCTGTCTCAACTCAAGCAATTCCTCTCCACTTACCTGGCCGATACCGATGTTGGGCAAGATGAAGCGACGATTCAAAAATTTATCAATTCAACTAACGCGGATCAACGTGCCCACGTGATTTCCGAAGCCCGTCAATATCTCACCCAAAGCACGTCCATCGTCGAAGACTTGGGAATGGAAACCAACCGTTGGTTTGACGCTGCGGATGAGGCCCGCCAGTGGCTCGAAAATATCGTGAAACTTTTAGACTCGAACGCATCAGCCGGCGTAATCGTCAAGGATTCAAACGGTGCCGTTCTCCAGGAAGGCGACGCGGTGACCGTGATCAAAGATCTCAAAGTCAAAGGTGGCTCGAACGATTTGAAACGCGGCACCTTGATTAAAAAAATTCATTTGGTCGACGATCCCGATATCATCGAGTGCAATATCGGCGGCGGGACGCTGGTGTTGAAGACTTGTTTCCTCAAGAAGGCTTAGCGGCCGCCGTTACGGTTCCGATCCGTCCCACCCTAGAAAACGCCCGTACATTTGATGAAGTTGGTTTCGCATCTGAGGCGCAACCGCGAGATTGCGTTTTACTTGCATGATCATCCGTACGGCCTGCGCCTGCTTCAACAATCCTTTGGACATTCCGATGCAAAGCAAATCTTCGATCTGATCGGTTTGCGGGTAAATTGTTTGATGCTGAGGCCAAATATTGTTTGGGTTGTTTGAGCCACCCATGCAAAGCGGGATGAAGTGATCCATTTTGAAATGCGCGCGCTTGTAGTTTTTGAAGTTGTTGTATTTCTGGCCGTAGCGATGAAAAATCTGTTCTTTGAGATAAACATCGACGTCGCGGGCGCAGTAACGGATGTGTTCCGGATAGCGATAAGTGTTGCCCTCGGCGCATAAGCTTCCGGGAGTCATGTTGGGATCGGGCATTCTCGGAACATCGTTCGGAACCGGGCTTTGCGCGAACGCATTTGCCGAAAACATGAACCAAACTACCCCACCGACTGCACTCAAACGTTTCAACATCGATCCCCTTTTGCACTCTCAGAATCACACATCCGTTTTCGATGGCGGCGTTATATCGTTGCCAACCATTAAAATCAAGTAATAAAATCCAAGAACGGCGACGTACACACCGGCCCGGATTATTTCAAACCAAACAAATTCACGGGCGGAGTTTGGCCGGATTTGATACAATCCCCGGCGTGTCCCAAACCCATCATGACGTGATTATCATCGGCGCCGGCGGCGCCGGAATGTTCTGCGCCAGCCGCGCTGCCTTTCGCGGCCGTACCGCACTCGTCATCGATCACGCCCGCAAACTCGGCGGCAAGATCCTGATCTCGGGAGGTGGACGATGCAACTTCACCAATCTGGGCGCGACTTCAAACCAATACGTGTCGCAGAACCCGCATTTTTGCAAATCAGCGATGGCACGTTTTTCGCCTTGGGATTTTATCGAGCTCATTAATAAACACGGAATCGCTTATCACGAAAAAAAACTCGGCCAGCAATTTTGCAACGAATCCGCCCAGCAGATCGTGGATTTGCTCAAATCCGAGTGCGACGAATCCGGCGCGCGCATTCAACTCAACACTCAGATCCGCAGCATTCAGCAACTTTCTACCGATCGAGGCCAGGCGCGCTTTCAGGTCGGCACGTCGGAAGACACCTACACCTGCGAGTCACTCGTCATCGCAACCGGCGGGCTCTCGATCCCGAAGATCGGTGCAACCGGCTTTGGCTATGATGTCGCCAAGCAGTTTGGATTGAAGCTCGTGCCCACGCGAGCGGCACTTGATGGCTTTACACTGTCTCGCCGGGACGCGGAAGCGTTCGGCGATCTCGCTGGACTGTCGGTCGATACCGTCACCACCACTAACGGGATCAGTTTTCGGGAAAATGTTCTTTTTACCCATGCCGGACTCAGCGGTCCAGCGACCCTGCAAGCATCGCTGCATTGGAACAAAGGCGACAAAGTCGTGTTCAATCTCCTACCTGAACTCGATGCCTTCGAATGGTTTGTTTCGAAGAAAAAAGCCAAATCAAACTCTTTGGTCAAAAACCATTTGGCCGAGCACTTTCCCGCACGCCTTGCCGAACGGTTTTACGAGATCTACTTTCCGTCGGCCGCTCAATTTGCGCAGACCGGGATCAGCAACGTCCCGGATGCGGCATTAAAGGAATTTAGCCAGCACTTGCACGCGTGGACCCTCGTTCCGTCCGGCACGGTTGGATACAGCAAGGCTGAGGTCACGCGAGGCGGCGTCGATACCAACGAGCTCTCTTCAAAAACAATGGAGTGCAAGAAGGTGCCCGGCCTCTATTTTATCGGCGAAGTCGTGGACGTCACCGGTTGGCTCGGCGGTTACAACTTTCAATGGGCCTGGGCTTCGGCCGCGGCGGCGGCGGCGGCTGTTTAAACTCATTTCATGCGATATGCTACAATAAGGTCATGGCCTCACCCAAACTTCCGCACCAGGTCCAACCGGTTTTCGAATTCGCTGAAGGCACTCTGCTCACGCCGAGTTTTCCGAATTGGGAACGAAGTTTTGTCTCCGGGCACAAAAGCCCGCTCTACAAGGTGGAACACCGCGAGCACGCGTCTTATCCCGGTTTCATGGTCACTCGAGTTTCATTCCTCCCGATTTGCGAAGGGCCTCCGGGTCATGTCCACGGCGGCGCGACCGCGGGATTGCTTGACGAAGTCTTGGGCGTTTGCGTTTGGCACGGAAAGCACACTTGTGTAACTCAAACTCTGACCCTTCACTACGGCCGTACGATTCCGCTGGGTGCGACGGTGGATGTGTACTCGCACATCAAAAAAGTAGCCGAAAAAATCGTGGAAGTAGAATGCACCGTCTACGGTTCGGGCGATGATGCGGACAAAGAAAAAACCCCTTATGTTTCGGCACAAGGGGTTTTTCACCGATTAACGCTCGATCAACTTCAGAGGTTCAACGAGCATAGAAAAATTGTTTAACCCTCGCGGGCCACACGAGGAATTAAAATATTTGGGCTACGTACGACATGCGGAGACCTGAAGTGTCGCCGACGAGAACTCCGAGGAGGACGTCGCCAAATGCCAGTACGTTCGGGATTTTGTAGCGATCGTTGGAGATCGGCTCACGAATGACGATGTCGTATAAATCGCCGTCTGAATCCGCGGTCTCTCGCATCACGATTTGGAAAGTCATGCCGCCGATTTTAACGATGGCTTTAGTCTTACTGATCACTTTCACGGAAGGACAGTGGCTGACGATCGCGTGCAAAACTTTACGGCCGTTCTTCACGGAATAAGGAAGCACGGTGCACGCACGGATTTGGTTTTGAATATTGTGGAGATGGGCTGCAACGGTATTGGTATTTGAGCGCACGACGTTAGAGCGGACTTGAGCGTCAGCTTCAAGACCTGTCGTTACGATACCGGCAAGTAATGTTGTGATAATTGCGAGAGCTTTCATGAATGATGTCTTCTCAGAATCAGACTATGAAGGATATTGATTTTTTGTTATAGTATTATTCCTATATGGAATTTAGTCACTTACCGATTGTCCGAGCCCTCGTTCAAGATCCGCATCTCTCGCGCGTCGCTACTCGTTTCGGGTTGACGCAAGGCGCCCTCTCAAAAAGACTGCAAAATATCGAGGGAGAACTAGGAATTAAGCTTTTCGATCGACGCGGCCCTCGGGGCCTCCAACCCACCGCTGCGGCCCGTGAGATGGCCGATCTGTCTGAACAAGTGTTAACCACCTGGAACTCAGGACTGCAAAAACTCAAACGGCACTTCGACGAACCCACCCACTTCGGCATCGTCGGGCCCCAGATTTTTATGCGCGAAATCGTTCTCCCCTGGTGGAACGGGGTTGCTGCGAAGTATCCCGAAATGACTCTCGAAGCGCATATCTCTCAGCTTTCTCGCGTGTCTTTCGAACTCGTTCAAGCCGGGATGGACGCGGGGGTTCTCGAGCATAAAGAAGAGCTCGCCGATTATATCTGTAAGCCGATTTTTACCGAGACTTGGGGGATCGTCGCCCACCCGCGCGCGAAGGTGACTCTCAATTCGCAGGAGTCGCTGACCAAACTCGCATGGGGAACGCTTTCTTCGCAAAACAATCCGGTCGATGAGTGGCTGGTGCGCCGTCAGCTCATGCCACCGCCGGTGTACCGAGTGTATTGGAACGATCTCACCGCGCTCGTCAGCTGGGTGATGGAGACTCCGGGTGCCGCTACCGTGCTCCCGCTCCACGCCTGCCAGTCGGGCCTGACCGATAAGCGCGTTCAATTTCATTCCCTCGGCCGGGACTCCAAGCGGATTCTGTATCTTGCGTATCGCCGCACGCATTCCAATCCGAAGGTGATTAAAGAGCTCCTTGAGATTAACGTAGGCTGAGGCGGCACCTCAGTTACTCAGAACAGACGTTATGCTCCGAAACAGTGAACTCGACGCGGCGATTGCGGGAGTCCTGCCCTGCCGATGCGGTTGCACGCCAGGCGCGGTTCGAGCCGATACCACGCGGACAGAAACGTGCGGAGTCCATTTTGTGATTTTTCACGAAGTAATTCATGATCTCCACCGCGCGTGCGGTCGAGAACAAGTAAGGATCATCGCCCGAGATCATCGGTTTTTTATCCAAGTGACCTTCGATCAAAATTTGGCCTTGGTGCTTTTTGAACAGCTCGGCGATTTGATCGAGACGTTTCTTCGCCTCTTTCTTAATATGCGTACTGCCCTCTTCAAACAGCTCGTCGCCCGGCATCGAGAACTTGAGCTCGTCGAACTCGGTATCGAGCTCGAGACCAAAGGTGATATCACCGACTTTCTTCTCAATGTCTTCTTTTAAATCACGCAGCGGTTTCTGAACGAGATCTTCAGGAACCGCGCCTTCCGCGCCCTTCATCAGGTTATTACCCTGACCCTGTTTCTCGCCGAGCGGGTTGACCGTCTCGGATTGCGGATCACGGCCCTTTTGATAAGGCGTGTTCGGATGGTTAAAATAGTGCGCGATTTCTTTTTTTGTTTCTTCGTCGGCTCCCATGAGCCACATGACCAGGAAAAAGCACATCATCGCGGTCACGAAGTCCGCGTACGCGACCTTCCAAGCACCGCCGTGGGCCCCGCCGCCGCCGCCTTGGATCTTCTTAATTATGATCGTCGTGCCCTTATCCTTCGGATTTGCCATTTATTCCTCTATCTAATCCCTATGCTTTAAGCTGCTCTAGCGACACTGCCTGTACTCGAAGTTGCCTTATCGACTTCGTCGAAACTTGGGCGAGCACCCGGTGGAACGGTACGGCGAGCGAATTCTACACAAACCTTTGGAGCGCACTCTTTAGAGAGCGCGAGGATCGCCGACTTGATGACGTCGACGTATTTCGCGTCATCAACGATGTTGGCTTCGATCTTCGCGGCGAGTGGACCCATGAAACCGTAAGAACCCAAAATCCCGATGAAGGTACCGACGAGCGCGGCGGCCACGTTGTGACCGATCGCTTCTTTACCTTCGGAGAGAGCGCCCATGGTGATCACGACCCCGAGAACCGCCGCAACGATCCCGAGACCCGGCATCGCATCACCGATTTTGTTCACGGTATGCGGGACGTGGTTTTCCTCTTCGTGATGGGACCTCATGTCTTTATCCATGAGGTCTTCCAAATCGTACGGGCTCATCGGGGATGAAATTTGTACTTTGAGGGTGTCGCAGATGAAATCAAGCGCGTGGTGGTTGGCGAGAACACCCGGATAACGTTTGAAAATATCGGAACTCTCCGGCTTCTCAACGTGTGGTTCAAGCGAGAGAGGGTTAGTTTTTACGACTTTGCAAAGCTCATACAAGCACATCAGGAGTTCGAGATACTCCTCCTTCGTCTTCGGTTTTTGCTTTAGCGAAAGCAAAACCAGATGGATGATGTGTTTGATCTGAGGTGTGGAGTTGGAAGTGATCAACGAGCCGAGCGCGGCGCCGAAGATGATCACGAACTCGGTAGGCTGGTTCAAGACCAAGACGTTACCGTGGTGGGCGACAAACCCCCCGAGCACACTGACAATAACGATGATTGCACCGACGATGACCATAAACTTTTCCTCAAACCCTTATCGGCCTGTTATGCCGGGGACTTGAGTCTCGCGCCAAAACAATGCCCGTGCCCTGAATATACGCAAAGCCTTGTATTTATTAAATAAATTGTATATAATCGTGACAGCGCGGAAATTACCTGCAGATTGAGGCGTCGAAACCCGGGATCTTGTTCCGAAGAACGTCAACTCGAGCGTACCTGCTGTCGCAGAGATTGTTTTTGATCCAAGCTGCGTCGATAAAATCGGCGTCCTTATACATCGGCGCCAGTACCGCGATATCGGCATCGCTCAAGCTGTTATCGAGGGTACGGCGCTGAAATTCGTCGGTAAATTTCAACGCGTTATCGAAGGTCGGGCATTTGTTCGGGTCTTGAATCACACTTTGAAACCATCCGTAGGCGCATTTCTGCATCGGGTCCTTGAAGGCGGGTTCGGCCGGCACGGTGTCGTAATATTCCGGAGGAACCGCTCCGTCGAACACCTCGTAATCGCCCGTATTGCCGAGTAAGTCCTTGCCGGTACGCTTGATCGAACTGCAATTCTTGTTCGACAGAGGGGGATTATTCCCTTCTTTTTTGCTAAGACTCAACATCCCGGGGAATTCGATGATTCGATCATCTTTATGTTTATCGCAAAAATCGCCGAACTTCGTCACCGGTGGTTTCCAAGACGATCTGACGACACGATGATCAGCGTCCTCGACGGCCGCATAGCGGTAACTGATCTGCTTACTCAGATTCGGATCCGTGCTTCCGAAAGAAAGTTCGTCGCCGTACTCCACGGTCAGATCGTGCAGAACGATGTTTGTTCCCTTAGTGGGAACAAGGGATCCCCCGTCAATCAACTGAGATCGACGTTTGACCAACTCTTTGGCCTTAGCTGAAAGCATCTCTCCCGCGGCCAGCCTGATAATTAAGTCGCGCTCCTCTTGAACCAACGAGGTCAATTCTTTTTTTGCTTCCGGATCACCCTCTTTGGCACTTAAATCCGCGCTCGACAAAACGCTCCCAAGCGTAATCTCGGCTTCCGGCGAAGTGGATGAGTTTTTGTACGCCGTATCGACCATCAGGGCTATAGGCTGATTCCACACTTGCGTCTGATCCCGATTGAAGCGGAAGCTTTTTCCGGCACTGACGGCTGATTTAAAATCTTCGAACATCCTGGCCGGCTCCACCCCGTTCCCGAGAACTCCAAGCGTGGAGAGCCCGATATTGGTGTCCATGATGGTCTTTGGAGACAAACTCGACCACTTCACGAATCCGTCTTTTCCTTTTTCGCCCGATATCACCTTCTGCCGGTTCATCTGAACGGGATCGAGAGGCGTATCGTACAATGTGAGATAAATCTCCTTGATCTCGCCCAAAGTCAAAGGCATGCCCTTGCACATGGTCCCACGATCGATGTTCTGCAAACTTTGGACTACCTTCCGATCCATGGCCCACGCCGACCAAATGAAGCACCTTCCGGCGACAGGATCGGTTCCGGAGGGATTGAATTGAGAGGCCCATTTCGTGTGAAACCAATCATTCAATAACCCGGAACACGCGTTTTGATCATCTTTGGTGAGATCCTCTACGATCGCAAGCCAGCGATCGGCGAGCGGCGCTTCGTCGTATCCGTATCTCGAACCGCCGCCAGTGAATTCAAAGTTCGGTCTCTTGAGCGCCGCCGGGGCCGGATTGTAGCGCACGTCGCCCATGAATTTCTCGTTAAGCTCGCTCCGCTTCACTCCCATCGGTTCAACCATGTGTTGCTGGTAGCTCGCCGATAGCGGCACGACGCCCGAATCAAAACCATTGCAACCGATATACGCTTTACCGTAGGTTTTTTCTTTCTCGGCACAAATTCGGTCGATCCGCTCGCTCTTCGAGGATGGGTTACCTGCAAACGCAAGCGCGATCGGCAGCATCATCAAGAACAGATACCGCCTCATCGCTTTGAAGTTGCCCTCACGTTTCATCTCTTGAGCTCCTCATACTTCTCGGTGAGGAGAACAATGCGCTCGGCGACCGCGGAACTTAAGCGGCAGACTTCGTCATACTGCGAATCCGCAAAGCGCGGGCCGCACCGGCCTTTACGCAAGCGCTCAAGCGCCGCGGATCCGTATTGAAAACGGTATTTTTTGGATTCCTCGAGCTTGGCTCTCACTTCAAGCGCCGGTGCGAGCGACTTATCTTCAAAGAGTGCCGCGATCAGGATCGCGCGGTAAGCCGGCTCGGGAGTTTTGTTGGCGCGGATCGCGCCACCGATTTCTTTAATAAACTCTTTTTTGTTTTTGGAATAGAGATTGAGGCTGTCGAGGTACGAACGGCGGAGGTCCCGGCAATTTGTGGTTAAATGCTCGGCCGTATCCTCACCCACGGGCTGGCTCAGCACCATGTCAAGGCAACCGGGAATGCCGTCGTTTAGATTCGGGATCGAAGCCGAAGCCAAAACACTGCAAAATAAGGTTAAAACCGCGACAAGTTTCACCCTTTCAGTATAGCAGGCCAAAATCGCCGGAAGCAGTGTCTTTATTTTGACGTTTTTACCGCCTGGCGATAGGCTAAAACGCATATGGAACACTTAGAGTATCAAACGGGTTTTGCCAATCATTTTGAGTCCGAAGCACGCGCGGGGGCCCTCCCGCGAGAGCAAAACTCCCCGCAAAAGCCGCCGTTCGGCCTCTATGCCGAGCAACTGTCGGGTTCGGCGTTCACGATGGCCCGCAAGCACAACTTGCGCAGCTGGCTCTACAAGATTCGCCCTTCGGTCATACAGGGCGAGTTCACCGAAGTCGGACACCCGACCTGGCTCAGCGATCCGACCACTGGAAAATTCATACGCACGCCGCAAGCGTTGCGCTGGAATCCGTATCCGGAGGCCGGCGCGACCGGCATTAAAAAAGATTTCATCGATTCCATTTTTACTTACGCCATCAACGGCTCGGCTGCGAGCGGGACTGGTTGCGCGGCCCACATGTACTCGATCAACAAGAGCATGTCAGATTCGAAGGGTAACCCGCGTTACGCCTACAACGCCGACGCCGAGATGATGATCGTGCCGGACACCGGCAACATCATCGTGCACACCGAGCTCGGCAAACTTGCGCTTTCACCGCTTTACATCGGCGTGATCCCTCGCGGAATCAAGTTTAGAGTGGAACTGAAATCCGGGTCGGCACGCGGTTACTTGTGCGAAAACTTCGGCCAGCCGTTCCAGCTCCCCGATCTGGGCCCGATCGGCTCGAACGGACTCGCGCATCAGCGCCATTTCGAAACTCCAGTCGCAGCGTTTGAAAATTTAGAAGGCGATTTTGAATTGTTCGCGCGCTACCAAGGCTCGCTTTGGCGTACGACGCTCAAGCACTCGCCTCTCGATACCGTCGCCTGGCACGGAAACTACGCGCCTTATCGCTACGATCTCCGCAAGTACAACACGATGGGTACCGTAACGTATGACCATCCGGATCCGTCGATTTTTACCGTTCTCACTTCGCCGTCGGCGGTGCCCGGTACCGCGAACGTGGATTTTGCGATTTTCCCGAAACGCTGGATGGTGGCCGAACACACTTTCCGTCCCCCGTATTATCATCGCAACATCATGAACGAGTTCATGGGCCTCATCACCGGTCAGTACGATGCCAAAGAAGAAGGCTTCCACGTCGGTGGAGCAAGCTTACACAACTGCATGACCGGTCACGGTCCGGACATCGTGGGATTCGAGAAGGGATCAAACGGAGATTTAAAACCCCAGCTCTTGGACAACACCATGGCGTTTATGTGGGAGAGCGTGCACGTGTTTTGGCCGTCTGAGCAATCGCTGAAGCAACCCGGCCTCCTCGATGCCAAGTACTTTGAATGCTGGCAAAAACTCCCGAAGCTTTATAAGTAATATGCCGGCGCTGCTCCCCCTCGCCGAACGTAAAAAGCGCGCGAAATATGTTCTCGGCGCTTTGAAGAGACTTTACCCGAACCCCAAACCGCCTTTGCATCACGAAGATGCATACACCCTACTTGTCGCCGTGGCGCTCTCGGCGCAGAGTACGGACGCGGGCGTGAATCAAGCGACGCCGGGATTGTTTGCGTTGGCCGACACGCCAAAAAAGATGGCGGCTCTTACGCCGGAGAGAATCCATGCGCACATCAAGCGGGTGAACTACGCGCCGACAAAATCACGCAATCTGCATGCGATGGCGCAAATGCTGATGTCCGATTTCGGCGGTAAGGTCCCGCAAACGATGGAAGAGCTAGAAACCCTTCCCGGGGTCGGGCACAAAACGGCAAGCGTGGTGATGAGCCAGGCTTTCGGGCAAGCGACTTTCCCGGTGGACACGCACATTCATCGGCTCGCTCAGAGGTGGAAACTCTCTGCTGGCAAAAATGTGGTCGTGACCGAAAACGATCTCAAAGAAGTGTTTCCGGAAAACACCTGGCGCGACGTTCATTTGCAAATCATTTACTACGGCCGCGAGTACTGCACGGCCAAAGGATGCGATGGTCACACTTGCAAAATTTGTAAATATCTAAACAGCGAGTGATTACTTCTGAGTCAACCGACTCATGCACGCCGGAATTTCGAGATCGCCGAACTCACGGCTGCTAAACATCGTCGCGGTACTCGGAGCTGCGGTCGCGCTTGCTTGGAAGATCGCCGTCTTGTCGCCCGGTTTTAAAATCGACCGCCATTCGGCCTGAAGCGCGTGATTCATCCCACGTTTGTACATCACTACCGAAGCCTGAAACGAAAGACTCGGAGCCGGATTCACGCAAACCGGAGCGCGGATAAAGAGACGTTGCTCTGCACCTGGAGTTGGAAGCGCTTTCCACGTCTCGCCTGAATTCGTCCTTGGAAGCGAGCGAGTATCGAAATCGCCGAGATCTTCGACAAAATCTTTTGGATAACGGCCTTGAATCGGAAGCACCGTCGAGCATCCGCCCGCATTACGGGTCACCTCCTGCATGCACGCGAGCTGCGTTCCCAAGCCGACTTCGCCGTAGTTGTCGTCAAGCATCGCCGCGCGAAGTTGATCTTTAATCGTCGGATCATCCTTTAATGTCAAGTAGCCCTGGATGATTGCGCCAGCGTCGCCGTCCGAGTTAAGAGCGACCGAACCCGAGTTGCCTTTTTGAATCGGACAATCCCCGAAAGTCATGAGCGGCGACTTTGGATTGGTTACAGCCGGATACACCACCGTTTTATAAGTTGCTTGACAGGCCGACTTGACCTGAACACCGTCGTAAGTACCGGAGCTGCTTTGCATTTGCACGCGGTAAATTGTCGCGTCTTCGCCGTCGTTAAATCCGCGGCGAGCCGGAGTGACCGGTTGGCGATCGGTCAAGCGCTCTTTGAGCTGGAAAACCGCGTAGTCTTTCGAGGCCAAGCCCTTTTGGAACGAGCGATACAAAATCTTTTTGCACGAAATATCGCGGGCGCTGGAATTGCCGACAGCCGCAAAGTGCGCGAAGATCAAGCCGTCGCAGTTTCCGTTGTTTTCTTTTACCGCTGTCGTCGAATCGATGCAGTGGTCGTTGGTCATGACTTGGTCGGGAGTGATCAAAAACCCCGAACAACGCTCGATCCCCTTTTTGGCGACAGCCGAAATCATCGCCACTGCCGGGTGGCACTCGTTTGCGAACTCGCAATAAAGGTGCCCATTCGCCGCCGCACCTGCACGAGTCTGAATCGGAGGGGTCGGAACACTAGGATCGTTATCGATATTGTAATTTGGATCGGAAGGATTGGAACTGCCCGGGTTGTTGTTCCCGGCATTGTTGTTGCTACCATGATTGCTATTATTGTTGGCGGCAGGAACATTTGGGTTGGTGTCGGGAGTCAGAGGTCCGATAATACGGTCGTATTGGCTCGGAACCTTACCCTGTGAGGTATTGGTTTTGCTAGTCTTGCCGCAGCCTGAAACAGCTAGGCTGAGCATCACAATAAGCAATAGATGTATACACTGCGGACGCGACATGTCTCTCTCCGGCCGGGAGACGTATCATGCACTGCGTTATATGAAAAGTGTAACCTTTACTATTTTAATTAAGCAAAAAAAACCCATGATTACACAGACTCGTCGATCGATGGGGACTCGATTTGGCGCTCAGATAAGGGCCCTAAATTTCGCAAACTCTGAAGGGTTTTGACCTTCGGCTGGTAACCGAAAACCGCGCGGAAAGCATCGTCGTTCACGATAGTGGGATACTTGAAGTAATCCATGAGGTACGGCGGGAAGTTGATCTTAGAGATATCCGTGAGAAGGCGCACTAACCCGGCCGAAATCATCGGCGGAATCGGGATCGTCACGGCCTGCGCGTGACGGATGGCGTGCGAGTACGCGATCACGCCCTCGCCTCCCACATTGAATACACCCGGTTTGCTTTGATCGAGCGCGAGAATGAGAGCGCGCGCGAGGTCCTTTTCGTCGATGAACTGCATGAGCGGGTCAAAACCCACGATCTTGGGGCAAACGCCCGAGCGCAGGAGCGAGCAGATCGTATTACGCACGTGCTTGCCGATGATGTTTACCGGACGCAAGATGGTGGTACGAACATCACGGTGTTTCCACATGAAATTCGTGGCCGAGTGATCGAGCTCGACCGCATCAGCGAGCTCCGGAAAGCTCTGGGAAGCACGCAGAGGCGCCTCCTCGTTTAAGTGCAGCGAGTTCAAACGGTGCGCGCCGTACACGTGGTAGGTCGAGAGCACGATGAGATTTTTTACCCCCCCGCTCAAACACAAATCAAGAAGCTTTTGGGTGCCAATCACGTTCATCTGAAAACGGTATTGAGGCGAATACTTTTGCGACTCACGAATCCGGCCCAAATGTAAAACCGCATCAAACCGATGTTTGCGGAAAACGTCGTCGAGCTTGCGACTGTGGTAATCGGCCACGATAAATTCGCCCGGAAAATGCGAGCTGCTTGGGGCCGCGCGCGGATCAACACCGATGACTTCGGCCTTGGGTGAAATCGCACTCGCGACAAGCCTTGAAATCGCACCCGAAGCGCCGGTGATGAGTACTTTCATCTGGCCGCCTTTGTAAAAACCTTTTCGCCGCGAATTTCGAGACCTTGGTCGATCTCGGCTTGAAGCGAGTCCTTCACGATCTGGACTTTCTCGCGGATTTGATCTTCCGGGTCGTCTTCGTTGCCTTCAAAGTAAAGCGGCTTGCCGAAGCGAACCGTGATTTTCGACGGTAACGGCAAAAGCCCCAGCGGCCCAAGCAGCGGAAAGAACGGCGTCACCGGAAAATACGGGGCTCCCAAAACTTTTGCGAGGAGTTTGAAGTCAAACACGCTTGGATAGGTTTCCTCGGTTCCGATAATCGCGACTGGAACGATCGGGGCCCTGGACTCGAGCGCGAGCCGCATAAATCCGGTACCAAAACGTTGCAACTGATAGCGATCTTTAAAGAGCTTACCCGACCCACGCACGCCTTCGGGGAAGACAAGCACCGACTGGTCGTGCTGCAAAAGTTCGCGGCAGTTTTCCGGATCGCCGATCATCGCGCCGATACGGGTAAAGAGGCTCGAAACAAACGGGACCGTGGGCACCCAGCGTTCGACCATCGCACGCGGAATGCGCGGCGGCTCAGCTTCCATAAATAGCGCCAACCCCGCCATCATCGCATCAAGCGGGATTTGTCCGCCGTGATTACCGATAAAGAGCACCCGACCTTGAGGGATACCGGCTAGACCGGCGGCCTCCACGCGAAAATATTTTTTGTAGAGGAAGTAAATGAAGGGAGCGAATTTTTTAAGCGTCTCCGGGTGCAAGCCCCAACGATCAAAACCGGCGGAATTGAGCTCGACGTCCAAGCGCTTGATGCGATCTTCGAGTTCCGGAAATTGAAGCACTTCGATCTTCTCAAGCGTCTTGAGAATCCCCTTCAATTGTTCGAAATCGGTTTCCATGAGAAGGCGCTTCAGCATCGAAACATTATCGGCGATGACGCAAACCAAATAAAGAGTCGTCAACGTACTGCCGTCAAAAAATAAAAAGGATTAGAAGTCTTTGTTAACTGCGCCTTTTGGATCCCAGGTCTTCATCAGTGCTTCAGAAAGCTTTGAGCGAAGATCAGCAAGACCTTGGGTATCTTTACGAACGTCGTCCGAAAATTTGATCTCGAGATCAACGCGACGATCGTGGTCACATTCCGGTTTTTTATTGCCACACCAAGACTTGGTCGGAACGACCGCTTTAATTCTCACGAGATCCTTGCCTGAGGCGTCTTTACCCGCAAGAGTCTTAGCGTTATCACGAAGAACTTTTCTTACCGCTTCCGCGCGAGCTTTCGCCAACTTCTCGTTAGTCATCGGAGGCTTTGGCTTCGTGATGCTGGTACGACCGGTGAGGAGAACCTTCACTTTGCCACCCGCGAGCAACTCGATGTCCTGAGCGGTTTTAACCAAACGTGCTAGATCGTCGCTGTGAATGATCGACTTGTTGACGTCGAAGTTCAACAGACCTTCTTTGTCGTAGAGGCTCAAAGTGATGTCCACCGCGTTCGGGTTTTCGGTAGTGCGGGTTTTACCGTCGGTTACGTGTTCAGTCACGATCGGCCCGAGGTCAGTGGTATTGGTCTGAGTGCCCGCACCCACGTCCACGATCGCAATCGAGATGTTCGTGATCACAAGGCCGCCTGCGTTTGTCGCAGTGATGGCGTAAGGAGATGCTGGCTGTACCGCTGTCGGGGTTCCAGAAATCACGCAGTCCGTACCAAGTACGAGGCCTGCCGGTAATTCGGGAGAGCTGGTGCAACCGGTGATCGCATCACCTGTAGCCGTTGGAGATTGAGATGCAATCGCAGTACCTTTAGTGAAGCTGAACGGTGAACCTGCGTATGACAAGTTTGCCGGAGCAACCGTCGTTTTTACTGGAACCGTCGCAACCGCCGCTTCAACTACCGCGATCGAAATCTTGGTACTGGTGTTACCGCCCGCGTTCGTTGCAGTAATATCGTACTCAGTGGGCGCCTGTACCGCAGTCGGAGTTCCTGAAATCGCGCAGTTGCTACCAAGGGCCAAGCCTGCCGGTAATTGCGTCGCGGATTTACAATCGGTGATCACGCCGCCTTCAGAGGTTGGCGTTTGAGTGTCCATTGCCACATCTTTAGTGAGCGTAAGGGGTGAAATTGCGTACTTGAGGTTAGCAGGAGCCGCGTTTTTCTTCGCGAGTTCTGCTGCCGCGTCGTCGTCAGCCTTTTTCTTCGCAGCCGTTGCCGCGTCGTCGGCCGCTTTTTTGGCGTCGAGCTGGGCTTGAAGAGCGCTTTGCTTATCGGTTGGGCCGTGAGCTGGGTCGCCTGCCGCAGACTGATCCACGACTGTAGGTTCAAACTGAAGGACCAGAAGGCCAGAACCCACGTAAACGTTGTTCGCTACGACGAAACGGAACTTGCGGTAGCCCGCGTCCTTGTCGCCCGAATACAATGTCGTGTTGTTCATGATCCAATCCATTTGCTCTTCGACCTTTTTGCCTTCGAGACCGAAAGCTTTCTTGAGGTCGAGCTTGATGTCGGCGCCTTTCTCCGGATCGACCGCTTGGGTCGCGAAATCTTTAGTCATGCCTTTAACCGAGTCAAAAAACGGAGCGTTGATGTTTGAAGCGTCAGACCCGTCTTTTTCACCGGTACATGCGCGAGACTTGTCACCGGTCGAAACGTCCATCAAGCACAAAAGTTGGCTTGCAAGGATTTTGTGATCCACGCCTTTAGCGTTGAGCAGGCGTACATCGTGAAGAGTGATTGAGAATTCACCGATACTTTTTACAGCGTCTTTCTTCGGTACATATTTAATCGCGCGGAACACAAGGTTCGAACGGGCCGAGATCCCCGCTGGGTCGCCGATTTGAGTCACGCTGTTCACGGTAACCTTCTTGCCATCTGCGTCCGTGATTTCAATCTTGTTCAAGTAAGGAACCATGATTGGAGACTCAGTGTCGCCCATGTCATAAATCGAAAGCGGCTGAAGCTTTCCATCGGTGTCAGGGTAAGCATCGCCTTGCTGAGCGATGATCTTTTTGTTGTCGCCGCCCGTCTTATTGTCGCTACCTACGTCGGTGCCGACTGAGCCGCCGTTTTTGCCTTTGTCTTTCAGGCTCAAATTCATGTTTTTTCCGCACGCGCTCAAGGCAAGGATTGCAACTGCCACGGCTGCGACTGCAGATAATTTACTCGGGGTCTTTTTCATACTTCCTCCAAAGAAGTTTGTGTCTGAAAATTCAGTTGAGGGAGAGTAACACGTAATATCTGACTTTACAAGTCAAATATAAGGAGAAAAGTATCTGGAGCCGAAACGGCTTATAAAGTTAGATCGCGACCAACGTTCAACGAAGCCAGTTGAAATTAGTTCAGGCGCGGGGGTTTACTTCTGAAACGAAATGCGATGATGAGGCCTAAAATCGCGCCCACACCCACGGCTCCGGCTTGTGCCCATTGCAACCGCTGGATCGCCCAATCGATAGAGCTAGAGCAAGAAACACCCATCGGCATCGGCGGATCAAAGTACCATGTGATCATGCGAGGCATGTAGATGGACACGAGCGTGGTCACCACGGAGATCCCAAGCAGCATCATCAAAAAGTAGTATTTGAACGAAGATTTCCGATAAACCGGCTGCCCAGTGGCTGCGCCCTGTGATAAATTTTGATTGTCCATACACCATGAATAACACAAACCTGCTCGCTAACCCAAACGTCTTTTCGGCGATTCGCACCCTGCCCTCGTTTTCCAAACACGCTCGCGCGATGCGCTCGCATTTTGAGGCTGTTTTTAATGATCCGATGCGAGCGCGCTCCGAGCGCTTCTGCTGGGACTATTGGAACGTACCCGGGCAGTACCGCTTGCTCCGCACGCCTGCGACCGAGTTTTTCGGACCTGCAGGACAAAAATTTATCGAAGAACTGACCGCGTACGGCCGCAAATTTTTAGGTTGCCAGATGATCTCGCATCCGTGGATGAGCTCGTATCTCGACGGCCATTACCAAAATCTGCACAGCGACGTTCCGCACGGGCCGTACAGCTTCGTGTTTTCGCTCACGCCATACTCGCGTGTGGCATGGCCGACGCGCGCATTCCGCGGCGGCGAGACGTTAGTCGCAAAGCCTAAGTTACTGCGCTATTTTCGCGATCTAAAATCGTCGGAATCGGATGAGGAATCGCAGCTGTTCCACCGTTTGCAGCAACCCTTCAACCAACTCACCATCTTCGATCCGCGCTACCCGCACGGGGTTTCACGCGTGGAAGGCAACGATGACTTGCTCAAATCGCGACTCGTGATTCACGGATGGTTCACCGAACCTCGCCCGATGTTAGAGGGCGCCCTCACCGAAAGGAAAGCGGGCCCCGTGATGGATTTGATCGCACAGCACATGATTCAAGGGCTTTCGTCGATGGGATACACCGGACTACTCTCCCTGCGATTGCAAATCAATTCCGAGGGTAACCTCATGCGAACCGAAGTATTAGCATCGCACCTCACCAACATCATGGGTGACGTGATTTCGATACGCCTTCTCAAACAAGTCTTCGCGCCACTTGCGCATCAGTCTCGCGGACTGTTCCCGAAAGCATCGCGTCCGACTCGCATCACGCTTCCGATTGAATTTCGGTCGTAAACTCCTACGATTGATTCCTGAAGTAACCGACAAAACCGCTCCAAATCCGTGCGCAGCCGGCGTTATAACTATAGATCTTTCCTTGATTTATAAACTCAAGTTGTGTAATGTTTTGCCGGATTGGACCGGTCATGAACATAGGCATTCTTCGTTCTCGCATTGGCGTCATTACGCTATCTTTGCTCGCCATCACTATCGGCTTGAGCGCCTGCACGCAGAAGCGTCCGCAGAGTTTCACCCAAGGTCAAGGTTTGAACCTCGATCCCGTCGCGAAATGGGCTCCGCACTTTTACGATATCGAAACCGGCAAGGTGATCGGCACCACTCCGACGACAAACGCGCAAGAAAAGGTTGTCGTCGATCCGAGCGTGAAGTCGATGAACCACTACGACCTCGTCGAGCTCAAAATCGCGGACGAGTCCGTGCGCACTCTCGTGGGCTCGCCTCCGTTCCGCGCAAAAGCCGACCAGCCGAAAGGCGTCTACCAGCTCGAAATCAGGCTCACCGACAACTACCTTAAAATTTACAAAGTGGGTAAGCCCGAGGATCTCCCGTTCGACGAACACTTCTACACCGAAGAGACCTTGAAAGACGGCCGTATCGCGATTCCGATCGTCGGTTACAAAATCAAAGCTTACTACCGCGTCGAAGCTCAAAAAACAAACGACGACCAAGATTCTCAACACTTGATGGAAATCAAGGAGGACGACCCTTCGAAGGCAAGTTATGTCCGCATCGACTGGGCGACGCGCGAAGTGTTTGAACCAATCAAAAAAGTGGATCTTTTCCCGGCGGATTTTTTTTTCGCGACCGATCCTAAAACCGGAAAAATGAAGCCTTACGAGTGGTACTACTCGGAGACCGTGACCGAGAAGTCGCTCAAAGACACCACCACTGTCGTCGGCGATAGCGGCGTTCGCGACGAGAACTCGAAATTGAATCCGGCAACCAAGGTCATGTTCCTCCCGCGCGAGGGCGAGCTTCGCGTAATTAACGTCGCGCGCGACGAGCGTTTAACACGCGATGCGATTCAAGACGGCGCGGACCTTGATGCCGAAGCGACCATGCTCCTGCCGGTCAAGTGGCGCAACTACCGCACCAAGGCCGACGGCTCGGCGCTCTCGCTGAAGGGTGAAGTCGTCGAAGAAGTGAAATGGAACGAGCGCAAATTCTTTGAAATTGATTTCTTGAGCATCGAGTCGGCGGCGATTCTGAACGGCGGACGTCAGCTCACGGATGACGCCGGCACCAAGAAGCCCTCCGTCTATCAAACCGGAACGAACCGTCTCCTTGACATGGAGATCGACGCTAACTACTTCAGCTTCACCATCATGAACATGATGGGCAGCAACGGCCGCAAGATCCACTACTCGTTCTTGCGAGCGGATAATGGACGTTTAGCTTATACGCCAAAACGCAGCTTCAAGGACGACCGCAATACCTTTGGCTTTTTCTCGACAACAAAACCATTCTATCCGAACTGGGAGTACTACACTCAAAACGATTTTGACAAACGCGACTTCATGAGCCGCATGAATCCGAATCAAAAAGAAATCGTCTTCCACCTGTCATTCGATTCGCCAAAAAGCCTCTACGACGTGACCGAGCGTTCGATCCAGGCTTGGGATCGCGCTTTCCAAGAAGCACTCAAGGGTACCGGCCGCGAGATGCATATTAAGTTCTCCCGCGATCCCGTACAGTTGGGCGATCTTCGCTATAACGTGATCCACCTCGTGGATACACTCCAAGAAGACGGCCTCCTGGGCTTCGGCCCATCGGTTGCCGATCCAGAGACGGGCGAGATCGTTGCCGGCACCACCAATATTTACGTCAACTCTTTCCGCTCGATCTCGGCGCAGACCGTGCGCCAATACATGATCAATCGTTTAGAAAAGCGCTTGAAATTTAAAGACGAGTCGAATTCAGACAGCAGCGTGGTGACCGACAATCAACCGATGCCAAGCATCAGCACAGTTGCCGACCCGATGAGCCTCGCCGCCATGACTGCCACCCCGAAAACACGCGACCAGCTCATGTTTGACCGTTTCCTGAAGTTCGACGGTTCGAACCTCGCCGCAACCGATAAAAAATGGGCGGAGCTTTTCCGAATCGACCAAAAAACAGAAAAACAACTTCGCGATCAGTTTTTAGGACAACGCTGCCAATACGCAGCAAACATCGCTTCGAACACTTCGGACGAAGAAATTCGCAAGAACTGCCCGGAGATCGAAAAACTGGTGAGCGCGCACCTTGCCGATAACTTCGTCGCTCGTGATGGCGGCGCCGACAACTGGGAACGCGTTTGGGCAGATTCGGCTCAAGCGATCCGTCAGTGTTCGGACAAGATCACCGAGGAAAAACTTTTGTCGACCCTCATCCACGAAGTCGGCCACAACTTCGGTTTACGTCACAATTTCTACGGGTCAATCGATAAAGCCAACTTCCGCCAGGTCAAAGACTCCAATGGCAAAGAGATCACGCCTCAATCGAGTTCCATCATGGAATACACCGTGTGGGAAGAAGACCGCCTCACCGAGGCGGGCAAATACGATATCGCCGCGATCCGTTTCGGTTACGGCGACACCGTCGATCTCAATCAAAACGAAGGGGGCAAATCAATCGCTCTCGATAACACCAAGAGCATCGCTCAGAACATGAAGGAGCTCGGCAAAACCAAAGACGCCATCAAGCCGTATCTATTTTGTACCGACGAAGAGGCGTACACGAGCATGAACGCTCTTTGTCGGCCACACGACTCCGGCACTACGCCCGCAAAGATCGTCGACTATTTCATCGCCTACTATCAACGCCTGCAGGAGCTACGCGAGTTCCGTCGCGTGCGCCCGACCCAATATACCTCAAGCCCTGAAGCGTACGCTGCGGACAACCTAAGCCGGATCTTTATCCCACTCAAAGAAATCTACGATCAGTGGCGCTATGAATACGGTCAATACATCCGTAAATCAAACCGCTACCTGACTCAGTATAAAACGAAGGTCGGGTCAAGCTACGTCATCGACGACAAAGCCAAGCAAATATATCTGGACGACTTGAAGCGCATGCGAGAAGATCCCGCGTATAAAGCGATTTACGATCAGTACTATGAGCCTGCACAAAAAGTTTATAAATTCTTCCGCGATATCGCGTTCGGAAGCAACCAGTACTGCGTGATTCAAGAATCAACCGGTCGCAGCGCGATCGAGTTCGAACGCTTGCGTGACATGCTCAGCGAATCAACTCGTGGAGCAATCCAAATCCGCACTTGTGCCGACGCTGCCGATGTTGCCAGCATGAGCTCCCTCGCGACACTCTTGGGAGACAAGTCTCCGCAAATCGTCGGCGAAACCGGCGCGCCTGTGAACTCATACCGCTACGATCCGGCGACAACACTCGAAGAAAACCTCACGGACGACGTCATCGGGAACAATGCGACTCGCACTTATGCCGCGATCATGCTCGGCTACCGCAACACCAACCCCCGCAACATTTTGAACACTTTCATGCCGAGCATGATTGATGAACCCGATCACTATTTGGAACTTCGCGACTTGTTCGTCAATCGCGTCACCCAAGGGGTGATTCTGCCGAAAGCTCTGCAAGTCGAGGGCGTGGTTCCGGTGTTCGAGCAAGAGACACCGCTCTTCAGTTCGATGATCACCAATCTTCGCAAAAACTTAATCGTTCCGAACAGTACATTGAGCGGCGTGGACTACGACTCAAGCTACGCAAAATTGAACGGATACATCGTTTACATTCCGGACGTCAACGAAAGCCTTTCGAAGTACAGCAACGTTCTCGGAATGAACGGCCGGGCCGCATTTGCATCGGCCGGCGACGAAAAGGACTATGCCTACCAGTTAATCGAAGCCTACAATGCCGCGGACGAAAAGCTGTCTACGCCGACAGTACCGGCCAAGATCGTTCCTTACATTGCTCCGGCTATCAAGAAAGCGTTGCCGACGGCCGCGGAACTTCCGACGATGAAGGTTAAAAAGCTCGTCGATATCTTTAAGTTTGCGCAAGGCATTGCCGGCAGCTACGGCGATGTCTTTACTTGCGTACAAAAAGCGACGCCGAAGCTCGCAACCTTAAATCCGATCTTTAACAAGCTGATTAAAGATAAGGTATCGGTATTGAGAAAGGTTCTAGGAATGGACGCAACCGCGATTACTGCCGACGAACAGGCCTTTCTCGATCAGGTCGCGATCGATTACTTAAAAGCAAGCGGAATCACGTTCGCATCCACTCAAGAGGATGTGGCTGGATTCGAACCGGCCATCGAGCCTTGTGCTAACGCACAGAACTTGAAGGCATCCCGCCTCGGTCGTTACTCGAAAGACTATACCTCGCAGAAGACATTGATCTTGAACGCCCTCTCGACGTTTGCGAAGTGAGGTAGCATGATCGTTCTACTAGCGACACTACTGGCATCGATTCCCGCGCAGGCGGCGTTTCAGAGCACCACCGGAAGGGCTGCCTTGCCCGCGCGCGCGACGCCGGTACCTCGCTGGCTCACCAAAGTCGAAAGTAAATACTCAGGCTCCTTTATCGGCACCGGAATGGAAGGCAACGCATCGAACTTCAGCATGCTCGCGACGACGGCGTTTCGAGTCACCGATCGAATGGTCATGCACGCGGTCTACGGTTTTAACCAGATCATCAACCCCACCAATCGATTTACGTTCGCGAACCCCGAGTTCCGAATGTTCTACCGCTTACTCGGATCGGCAAAAGGTTGGAGCCTGAGTGCCGGGCCGACGGCTGCGTTGCCACTCAGTCAAGAATCCCGGGATCAATCGCTTTACTTTGCGGTGGGTGCGGCCGTTCGCCTCGCCTGCAACGGCAAGACCGACGATGACATCGGCTTTAGGTTTTATTACGATCTCGGTTTCAACCGCAACAATCATCAGTGGGAAACCTCGAACTCGGGCGAGTCCAACACCATGAGCTCGATCGATCATTATTTCGTGGGCGAATACTCGTTCGACCGCACCCCGATCACGGTATCAGCATGGCTCGGATTTTCTTCGGCATGGTCGTACATGAGTGTCGTCAGCAACAACTACACGATCGGACAAGAGGCCTCGTTCGCGGCGTCGGAAAACGTCGATCTCGCGATCGGGCATGAACGAGGAGGAGACGTCCTCTCTCCGAGCGGCCAATCTTATAATTTTGGATTATTTAACGCGCAGGAGTCACGCTTTTACCTGTCGATGACGTTCAAAATCTAGAGCTTCGTCTTCTACTTTTTCTTGGGTTTGGATTTAGCTTTGGCCTTCTTGGCCTTGGTTTTTCTTTTCTTCTCATTTTTCTTTTTAGGCTTATTCCCTTTTGAATCCTCATTGAGCTTCATGAGTTTTGCCAAATGGGTTTGCATCGCTTTTTTGTGCTCAGGATCAATTGCGATCAATTCTGCCCCGACGATGTGTTTGCTCAGGTCTTCCTTTGACTTCTTGATCCATGCAACACACACGAGAATCTTTAAAGCTTCTCCGCCGATTTCAAACTCAAGAAGGACCAAAGTTCCGAGCTTGTATTCCTGCGCGGTTTGGAACGAAATCCCGCCGGAAGAGAGGTCGACCGCCGAGTTTTCTTCAAAAACCGGGGTACCCAGCACCTGGTATTTGGAATGTTTAATCACTTTGCTCACCGGTATCCGCGTACGACGACGACGATCATTTTTTCCCATGTGTTCATTCTCCCAAATCCCTGAATTTTAAGCGATGTTTGATTTTTGACGACCCTATAAAATCGAGCATTTATATAAGGTTCCAGATACAATAAAAGTTATGTTCAATCCGAAAACGCGGATCTTGATCGTCGACGATATGCAGACCATACGGAAGCAAGTGGCAAAGCTCTGCAATGAACTCGGTTTCACCGAGATCGTCGAAGGCGCGGATGGGATCAACGCCCTCCAACTCATCCAACATGAAAAGCCGCCGATCGGATTGGTCATTTCCGACTACGATATGCCGAACGCAAACGGGTTAGATCTTTTCAAACGAATTCATTCCGACACGCGCTTCAACAAGCTCCCGTTTATTTTGATGGCGCTCGAAGCGGAGCAAAACGTCGTGGTCGATGCGCTCAAAGCCGGCATTGGCGGCTACCTTTTAAAACCTTTTAATAAAGACGATCTTCAAAAAAAACTGGAAGAACTCCAGAAAAAAATGGGTGGGTAACCGGTGATGGACAAACCTTCAATTCTTTCGGTCGGGCTCGAGCCCACGATCGAAAAGACAATCGACGATATTTTGAAGAACACGCAGGTCGTGACCGCATCGATGGCCATCGATGCCCTCCTCACGAACGTCATGGGCAATCCGTGCCTCGTGATCTCCGGACCTCCGAAGGACATCTCCCCGACCGAGCTCGCGCAGGCGCTCCGCATGCAGTACCCGAATCTGCCTTTGTTCTTGGTATGTACCGCCCGCGCGGGTTTCGAACGCAAAATGTTTATTAAAAACGGTTTCACCGACGCCTTCCTGATGCCGATGGACATCTCGAATCTTCGGACGGCATTGTCGGAGACCCTTGCCCTTGCGACAAACGGCGCAGTCCGCGTTTATCGTCCGGTCAAAGTCATCGACGTCGATGCTGAGACAAAACTCGACTTCGACACCAGCATCTTCATGCCGGTCAATAAAAAGTACATCAAGATGTCCAACGCCGGCGAGGCCCTCGACCCGGAACGCGTGGACAAGCTCCGCAAGAGCAAGTTCAACAGCGTCTACGTCCCGGCCGAGCAAATGAAAAACTTTTACGATTACTCGGCAAAGCGCTTGCGCTCCCTCGGCGCAGGAAATCCGCTTGGCGCGACCGAGCGAAAAGAAAAACTCGCCGCCGCCGTTCGCGACTTGATCAGCACCCTCTTCTCTGAACAATCGACTTCGTTCGAAACCGGTCAGGCGATGATGAAGGATTGTCAGGAGATCGTGAAGTCGTTCATTCTCCAAGGCGCCGAAACCGATTGGTACAGCCGGATCCAGCAGGTGCTGGGTGAACGCGCCGACACCTACTCTCACGCCGGTAACACCTCGACCTTGGCCGCGCTCTTCTCGATGGGCCTCGGCGTCGGCAGGCCTGAGGACCTCGCGCTCGCCGGCCTTCTGCACGATATTGGCGTGGCCGAACTCCCACCCGAGATTCAATCCCTCGATCCCGAGCAAATGAACGTCGAGCAGTTCGAACAGTACAAGAAGCATCCCTCGCTCTCGATCAAGCTAATTCAGTCACGCAAGATCATCGTGCCGGAGATCGTGCTGAAGGCGATTACTCAGCACCATGAGCTTTACAACGGTACGGGTTACCCGAGCGGACTCTTCGGAGACCGGATTTGCAAGGAGACGCAGATTCTCGCGCTCGCCGATAAGTTCGATTACCTCACCCGCCTGAGGGAAGGCAAAGCGCACCTCACTCCCGCTCAAGCCGTGGAAACGCTCCGCGAAGAGCAGGTCAACGATCCGGCCAAGATCCACTACAATCCGGAATTGGTGAAGAAGCTCCTCATGCTCTTCCCAAGCGGGGCGTGAGAGCATTGCCGGTTTAGTCGGAGTCGTTAATCTTTCTGATATTGATTAGGATTGTTACTGCCTTTCATTACTCGCGCACGTTGAAGTCGGCTTGGATTCTCTGAATCGGCACAGCACCGACCACGCGTTTCATTTGATCGTCGGCGTACAAGCGTGCGTCCGCCCGGGCCTTGTCGGTGCAGTTTTCACAGAACTTACTGATATTATCCATCAGGATCGACGCCGAAGCGTAAGAGCCGAGTTCGCTTCCGTCGCACGAACGGTTGCCGGCCAAACGCGCGCCCGTCCAAATACTGCGATAAGGAAAGTTACTCGGGCACTTCGCGTGCGCCCACATGCCATTTTGTTTCTCGGTGTGACGAGCCTCGTGATAAATCGTCATCAGACGCGCGACCTGCGGGTAGTTGCCGCGGATGTACTGATTGGTCACGAACATCTTGTTGTCGTACTTAGACTTCACACAAGCGACAGCGTTCCCACCGCCGCATCTGTCGACACCGAAGTAATAGACCCGAGAGCCAAGCCACTGCATGTAATTTGCGCCGTCAATCGCTCCGAAAATCCGCTGATGGAGCGGCGTCGATCGTACTCCGTGCACAGTCGATATCCAGTCGATATCCGCCAGCACCTGCGTTTTAAGCGAGGCACTCACGTCGGAATCGAACTGAATATTGGGTACTTGAGCGAAAACCGAGGGAGAGAGATAAAGCGCGACGGCAACGGCCAACACGTTACAAATTCGGTCCATGAATCGTTTCCCTTTGCCCATCCTTGAGCGTGGAATTCAACAGCGGTAAAAATCGCGACTTATTAATAATTTAATATTATATATTTAATAAATTCAAGCGTCGGGGGGTTGACGGTATTGGCCTAGCTCCCGATTTCAGATTTGTGAGAGACCCGTTTCTAAACCTCGAACGGCTTACGTGGAATGTCGTTCCATTCCATCATCTGCGCGAAGATCTCGTCACCCTTTAACACCTGAGAGTCCTTGGCACCGTACTTGCGGATCGCCCAAGCTCCGTCGGCCATCTCGCGATCGCCGGCGACCAGCGTCATCGGAATCTTAGCCATCTGCGCTTCGCGGGTTTTAAGACCCATCTTCTCGTTACGATCGTCAATGTCGTAACGGATACCTGCGCGAGCGAGCTTCAAGCCAAACTCTTTGCAGTACTCGTGATGAGCCTCCGTGATCGGCACGAGCCGACATTGCACGGGAGCGAGCCAGAACGGGAACGCGCCACCGAAGTGTTCGATCATCACGCCCAAGAATCGTTCAAGCGAGCCCAAGACCGCACGGTGGATCATCACCGGACGGTGGGCGGCGTTGTCGGCACCGACGTACGAGCAATCAAACCGCTCCGGCAAGTTGTAATCAAGCTGCACGGTTGCAAGCTGCCATTGGCGCTTCAATGCATCGCGAATCTTGAAATCGATCTTCGGACCGTAAAATGCTCCACCGCCGGCATCGATCGCGTATTTTTGCCCGCGTTTGTCGAGAACGGCTCTGAGCGCGCCTTCCGATTGATCCCAAAGCTCGTCGGAGCCCATGCGCTTTTCCGGACGGGTCGAAATTTCGATGTGCATGTTCTCGACGTCGAAATCAAAAATCTTATACGTCTTGAAGATCATGTCGATGACGGTGTTGATCTCCTGTTCGATCTGATCCACGCGGCAGAACACGTGAGCATCATCTTGGCAGAAAGTGCGCACGCGGGTGAGCCCCGAAGTCACGCCTGAACGCTCATAGCGGTGCAAGCGGCCGAAATCGGCAATCCGCAACGGAAGATCGCGGTAAGAGCGCTTTTGCGACGAATAAATGAACGTGTGCGACGGACAGTTCATCGGCTTCACCGCGAACTGGCGCTCGTCCACTTCGGTAAAGTACATGTTTTCGTGATAGTTGTCCCAGTGACCCGATTTTTTCCAAAGCTCGGCATCGAAGATCTGCGGAGTGATCACCTCGGTGTAGCCGTAGAACACGTACATCTTGCGGACGTACTCGACCAAACGATTGTACAAAAGTGCGCCCTTCGGATGGAAAAACGGCGATGCCGGGGCTTCCGGATGGAACGAGAAAAGATCCAGTTCCTTCCCGAGCTTGCGGTGATCGCGGCGCTTTGCCTCTTCGAGCATGTGCAGATACTCGGCAAGCTCTTGTTTGCTTGCAAACGCAGTACCGTAAATGCGCTGGAGCATCGGGTTTTTTTCGTTCCCGCGCCAATAGGCGCCGGCAACCGACATGAGCTTAAACGCTTTGATTTTGCCGGTGTTCGCGATGTGCGGACCACGGCAAAGATCGGTGAACTCGCCCTCGGTATAAGTCGACACGGTCTTAGCATTGAACTTGTCGCGAAGATCCTGGATGATCTCGACTTTGAAGTCTTGCTTTAGCTCTTTGAACATCGCGATCGCTTCATCGATCGAGTGCTCTTTGCGTTCGAACTTGGCATTCGCGTTGATGATCTTGAACATCTCCTTCTCGATCTTGTCGAGAGATTCGTCCGAGAGCTTCTCCGGGATATCGAAATCGTAATAAAAGCCGTCTTCGATCGTCGGACCGATTCCGAACTTGGCGGTCGGCCAAATGCGGCTGATCGCATGAGCCATCACGTGTGCGCAAGAGTGGCGCATGGTTTCAACTTCGCTCAGGTTGTCTCCTTCTAGACCAAGATCGGATAAATTTGGAGCGGCGGCATTATTTAAAGAGACGGGCGTAGGGCTGCTCATGGGTATACTCCTCTGGTGGTTAAACACCGTACCGTCAGGTCCGGGTCGCTTCCTTACAAATGGAAGACTTCTTTAGCCACGCCAGATGAATATTTAAACATCCAACGAGGTGCTTGAATCCGTGAATTTAACGCCTCGAGAGAGTAATGCTTCTCGATTAAGAAAACGTACGGAAGATCATCATATAGTATCTTGCCGATTTCTTGAAGCAATTTTGCGCGCTTCTTGCGGTCGAATTCCAAATTGGCCTTGGTAATCAACTTATCGACTTTAGGATTGCTGTATCCGACCGTGTTTGAGCCTTTTCCGCCCGCAGAATCCGAGTGCCAAATCTGCTTCGGGTCCGGGAAGATACTCCCACCGCCGAAACCGGCGATAATCACTTCAAAGTTCGAATCGTTGACATCCTTGAAGTAGGCGGCCAGCTCCTCAGTGCGAATCTCAAGTTCAATCCCTGCTTTTTTAAACGATTCTTTCAAGATCTGAGCTGAATTCAACGCCGGTGCCGACCCTCCGTTGATCTTCATCACGAAAGAAAACTTCGTTTTCTTACCATCGATGACCTTATCGAGAAGGTTGTCTCCATCGGTATCCGCCCAGCCGTCCTCTTTTAAAAGAGCGGCGGCCTTTTTAGGGTCGTAAGAATACTGGTTCTCTTTTTTACGCAAAGACGGATCGGTGTTTTCGGTGTTCGATCCAAACGGCGTGAGGCATTTCTCCGGCAGACCGAAAAACGCCTTATCGATGACCGCCTTGTAATCGATCAGGTACGCGATCGCGTGGCGGGTCTTCTTGGTAAAGAGCGGCGACTTGTAGTTCATCGCCAAGCCAAACCAAGGGAAGGCGCCGTCCGAGGTAAACTTGTTCGCCCACACCGCTTTACCGGAATTGGCTTTCGTCCCGACTTTGTCCTTATCCACTCCCAGAATCTGCGTGTGATAGACGTCCGTGTTGACTTCCATGACGTCGATCTCACCCTTCAAAAGACGCTCATAACTGAGGGTCGGATCGGGAATAATTCTGAAATGAATCGTGTCGAAATTGTAAAGCGCGCGATTGTCCGGTTGTTTGGAGGCCCACCAGTTCGGATCACGCTCCAAGATCACGCTCTGGTCGCGCGAAAAAGATTTGAATTTGTAAGCGGTGTTTCCGGTCGGCTTCAGGTTTTCTTTGGAACGATTGAAGTCGGTTTCGTGTTCGAATTCCTTTTTTTGAATCGGCGTAAACGAAGCGATAAAATCACGCGTATTGAATCTTGGCGCGTCGATCTTAAACTTCACTTTTTGTGCGTCGATCTTTTCTAAGGTAACGCCGCTGAAGTAACCGCGAAGAGGCGCCGCCTCAACTTTCGGGTCCATCAGTTTTTCGAAGGTAAAAACAATATCGTCTGACGTCACGGGCGTGCCATCGCTCCACTTGGCGTCTTTAAATAGAGTAAAGGTGTACTCCTTCTTGTCTTTGCTGACTTCCATTTTTTCAGCCAGACCCGGAATCAACTCGTAAGTATCCGGATCGATGCTCATGAGCGACATAAACAACCAACTATTGATCTGACGATCCACCATGTTGGTATCGAGGAGCGGGTTCAGCGTCGTCGGGTTCGACGAGCTCACGACGTAGAGCGTTCCGCCTTTTTTAGGAACCGGAAGTTTACTGTAAGCCGTCACGGGCTCCTTCGCGAGAACGAGAGATGAGGTGAAAAGCAAAATTGCCGCGATAAACTTAATTTTTTGCATATCCTTTCATTGAAACGATTTTAGGGAGTGTTGTCAAAACCAATGTCTGCTAAAGTTGAGGCATGCGCCGCATTACCACCTGGATCTTGCTTTTTGTCTTCGCGAGTCCGCATTTTGCGCGGGCACAAATGGACCTCCATGCGCATCTCGACCTGAAGCCCGGCGTAGGCCTGCTTTTGCGCGGGGATTTCGATTCGCCCGCTCGTTCTTCAAAATGGGACGATCGTGTCCGCACCAAAGCCTCGTCCCAAAGCCTCACCGCTTTCGAATCGCCTCCGTTGATCGTGATTTCCTTTTACGGCCATCCGTTTTTTTCGAACCCGCTCAGCTTCGATTGGAAAACGAACGTCCGCGACGCGAACGAAACGGAGTACCGACACCTGATCGAGTTCGTGCGCACTCACCCGCTTTTTGAAATCGCGAAAACCCCGCGTGAAGCCGAAAACCTGCTCTCCGATAAACGAATCCCGATCGTGCTCTCGATCGAAGGCGCTTACGGCACGCTCGAAAACGAAGACGACATCCGTAAATGGGTCGACGAGCGCGGTGTCGCGATTGTGACTCCGTTCCACCTGAGCGAAGATCACTTTGGCGGCGTCTCAATGATGTACAAATTCTGGGGCTTCGCCGCCGCACCGATCGAGTTTTTTAAATCCATGCTCATCACCGGTTTTTCCTGCTTGAGCGATTTTTGTAAAAGCACTGTGGGAATGACCGGCGACGGCCGAGTTTTGATCGACTCGCTGATGCGCCACAAAGTCTGGATTGATCTCGCACACGCCAACGATATCGAGATCGGCGAGCTCCTCCCTGAGTTTAAAAAACGAAAGCTTCCGATCTTGGTCACCCACACCTCGCCGCGCGAGATTTATCCGGCCGAGCGAGGGCTTCCGACCGAAGTCATGAACGCAATCATCGACAACGACGGTATGATCGGCTTGATTCCGACCGAAGACATGATGAAGCGCTCGTGGACGCGCTCACCTTGTTTTTCGGGACTCGTGGAGTTCAAGCAGTCCGTACATGAAATGATCAAGGTCCTTGGCGAAGAACGCGTGGTGCTCGGAAGCGACATCAATGCCCCGCTCGACGGGCTATCGCCAATTTGCGACGTCAAACCGGGCCAGATGCTGAGCCCGCTAGAAGAAAAGGGCTTCTATACCTACTCACAATGGCCTACGCTCGGCCAATACGTATCGCCCGATACCTCGTGGAGTGAAAAATCGCTCCGTCACTTTATCTCGCTGTGGAAGCGGGTAGCGCAGACGCGCGAATCATTTTAAAGCTACTCGAGTTTCATTTTCCGCCACACGTCCGCGATAGTAGCGTCGCTCTCAGCGGTATAACCCGCCCGGAAATCGATCCGCGGTGTCGCAGGAATGGTCGAAGCAAGCCAGTCGGCCGCCTCTCGCGTGAGCGTGACTTCGATTTTATCCGACGGATCGTAAGCCTTGAGCCAGTCAAACAAGAGTTCCGGATCCGGCGTCTTGTACAAGATGCCGTCGTTCTCGCCTTGCGCCCACCGGGTGCCCTCACGATACAGTTTCAAGATTGAAACCTTGTTTTCGGTGCGCGGAAACCCAGTCAGCGCTTTCGGTGCATAGACGGCGCGATACCACTGCGAATGCGTCGCCCGCCCTTGAAGCGCGATCGACAAAAAATGCATCCCGAACTCGGCGCAACCCGATCCTTCGCCCTTTAAAATATCGTGTCCTCCGCCGTAATGCCGGAAAGAGCCGTTACGAATCCACGCATCCATCTCGTCCATCATCGTCTGCGCCTGCTCGGCCGTGATCCGGACATTGATCACGCGCAGTCGGCCGCGAGCTTTAGCCCATTTGTTTTCTTTCAAAGCAGCGCCTGAATGATCGAGCTTACCGTGGAAATCAAAAAAGAAGGACCCAAGCCCGATGCGATCCTTGATCACCTTCAGTGACGACTTGTTCGCGCTGGTGCGGGACATGCCGGTGATGACCTTCTTCACGCCGTAACGATTGGCGGAAGGCGCCTCGAACTCCACGTACAAATGTCCGATCGGCGCCTTGTCTTGAATCAAGTGATTCCACAGCGTATCTTTCAAAAGCGAACGCGGACTCGACCAGTTGAGCGGCTTCGGCGGTGGAATCACATAAAGCCTGAAATCATACTTTTTGTCGCTCATCTCTACTTTCCTACTTTCGTAACCAAAGGGCACGCCATTCGTTCTTTTCGTATCGGTTGATTTTAAAATTTTCAGGGCCGTCTTGGTAAGCGCGGATGACCTGATCGAGATCCGACTCGATGAGACCCGACAGAATCAGCTCCGCCTGCGGTTTCAAACACGCTTTAATCTCGCGAGCGAATTGGAGCAGGATCGGCCGCAAAATATTAGCAAGGAGCACGTCGACCTTGCCTGACTTGAGCTCATCCGGAATTCGCTCCAAAATGTGGATACGGTCCTGAACGCCGTTGAGCTTCGCGTTTTCCATCGCGTTCTCGTTTGCGAGCCTGTCGACCTCGACGCAATACACGCGCGCGCCCAAAAGCGCAGCGGTAATCCCCAAGATCCCCGAACCGCTCCCGAAATCAAGAACCGTCTTGCCGGCAAGCGCACCGGCAGGCGCAGCAACGTTGGCAGACCCGCATTGATCTAAAATCTGCAAACACATCTGAGTGGTTTCGTGGGTTCCGGTACCGAAGCCGGCACCCGGATTGATCGCGACGATTCCGTGCGCGAACGCCATGGAGGTCGAACTGCCAGGTTCGCCCTTAGCAGAGCCGTGATCGTGATACTTGGCCCAATCGTCGTGCCAGGGCGGCAGAATACGAAGCCTGTCGCTGACATCGATGCCCTGGAAAGCCGCTCTCCAAGTCGCGTTCCAATCTTGCTCTTCCTGAGTCTCCAACACCGGTTCGTGCTCAAGCGCATACTCGCGCTTGAGCCATGCGCGCGCCTTCTCGGCGGACTCTTCGGTCTTAAAGTACGCGGTCATCGTAAGATTGTGCTCTTGCCCGACCCAGTCGCGCTCGTGCGGCGCTTCGCCGGCGTCAAGCACCCACGACTCGGTTTCATAACCGCGCTCGTGAGCTTCCTCGGCGAGCAACACCCCTTCGGTCACGCCGTAAAATTCGGTGTCGCCGCTGGTCGGATCAATCAGGTCCTGGCAATAGTCATTGAAGCGCGCAAGCGCATCCGTCCGATTGTGGTGCGTGGCCTCACCACGCGTCCGCGCCTGCCCGTTTTTGAGCGGAATCTCCTGCAACAGGGAAAACTGCAGAGCGTAGATCATCGGCGATCCGCCTTACGTATTCGACGAATCGTTACCGCCACCGTCGTTCCGTGATAGAACTTCGTAATCCGGCACCTGAGCCGGTTCAGACTGAGGCTCGGAGTAAGTGCTCTGAGGAGTCGGAGCCGCATTCTGAGCTGCGATTGGACGAGGTTGAATCAAGCCACCGCCTTGCCCAGGACGGAAGCGCTGACCACTATGCTGTTGATTGTTTCCACGACCGCCACGATCATGGCGTCCGCGGTTGTTGCGATCGTTACGTCCGCCGCGTCCGCCGCCTTGATTATTGTTGCGGTTGTTTTGGTTACGTCCGCCGCCACGATTCTGGCCTGGAGGTACCTGCGGCGAGTTGCCACCGATATTGGCCAAAGCCGCATCTTGTGCTGCTTGCGCGCGCAAGTAAGCGAGTTGGTCCTCGTCTGGCTGAGCATCATCATAGTTGGCTTGCGTTTGCTGAGGCAGTGCCGGAGCCGCATCGCCTTCCATGAACTGCTGCTGATCTTCGTCGCCCCCGCCGGCGTTACCTGCGCTCTCGCCGTCCGCGTTCTGCGTTTGCTGAGGACGTGGATTGACCTTAAACAGTGATGGACGTGGTTCGCCACCCTCTTCACCGCCCACATTTTGATTTTGCTTCTGATCGCGATCTCCGCGATCCTCACGATTTCGGTTACGGTTACGATTGCGATCCCGTCCGCCGCGTCCACGAGATTCGCGAGTCTCGTCGTCGCCACCGCCGTCGCGGTCGCGATTGCGGTTACGGTCTTCGTCACGGTGACGTTTGCTTTTTTCTTTACGTTCGGTGCGCTCGCGCTCCACGCGTAATTGACGCGCAATATCACCAGTATTCTTTTTGCCGCCGTCACGATCGGTGACCGCTTCAAATTGTTCCGAATGGAAATCAGCGACTGCCTGCAAGTAAACCGACTTGTTGTAACGACGCTCGAGCTGGTCGAGAACGTCGCGTAAATCGATCGCCAATATATCAATCACGCTTTCGTGAGCCGAAACAAGAATCTTTTTCGCTTCGCGATCCACGCTCAAACGCTCCATCTCACGCAAAATCTCATACGCGACTGTGCGTGGAGATTTCGAGAAGCCTTTACCTTCGCAGGTCGCGCAAGGCTCGCACAATGTACGAATGATCGTGTCGCGAGTACGCTTGCGAGTCATCTCGACCAATCCCAGGTCGGAGATCTTTTGGATCGTCGGACGAGCGCGGTCGCGTTTCAACGCCTCATCGAGTGCGCGGTAAACGCGCATGCGGTTATCGTCGCGCTCCATATCGATGAAGTCGCAAATGATGATCCCGCCGCAGTTGCGGAGGCGCAACTGGTAAGCGATCTCCTCCGCTGCCTCAAGATTGGTTTTTAAAATGGTATCTTCAAGCGATTTCTTCCCGACGAAACGGCCGGTGTTGACGTCGATCGCAACCAAAGCCTCGGCCTGGTCGATCACGATGTAACCGCCGCTCTTTAACCACACGCGACGTTCGAGCGAGCGGTGTAGCTCGCCGCTGATTCCATACGCATCGAAGATCGGGATATCGCCCTGGTACAGCTCGATAATTTCAGCGAGCCCCGGCATGAAGCGTTCGGAGAACGCCATGAGTTCGTTATAGTAGTAACGGCTGTCGACGATAATCTTATCGATATCCTCGTTGACCCAGTCGCGAATCGCGCGAAGGATCGAATTCAAATCTTCATACACGAGCGCCGGAGCCGATACGTCGTCGGTCTTCGTGCGGATTTCTTTCCAAAGTTTGGAGAGATAATCGATGTCTTGCTTAATCCAAGATTCCGGATCTTTACCACCGCTCGCGGTACGGACGATGAAGCCCATTTTGCGAGGACGATTCTTTTCGACAAAATCACGCAAACGACGTCGCTCATCATCGCGCTCGATCCGGCGGCTGACGCCGACGTGATCGATGGTCGGCATACACACCAAGTGACGGCCCGGAAGGGAAACGTGACAGGTCAAACGTGCGCCCTTGGTCGCGATCGGATCCTTAGCAACTTGAACGATGACTTCCTGACCTTCTTTAAGCATATCGGCGATTGAAGCCGGAGCACGCGGACGGGATTGCTTACCTTTAATACGACGGTCGCGGCCGCGTTGCTCGCGGAATTCCGGACGTTGGCGTTGTGGGCCCTGACGACCACGACCGGTGCGTGGGCCGGACTCGCCTTCCATCTGAGCGCGATCACTCACGACGTTGCCTTGTTCATCTAAACTTTGATTCACCGACTCGGGCATCAAGTTCGGATCGACGTAGGATTCGCCGCCGGCGAATTGATTCGGGCGATTGCCATCACGGCCGCGCCCGCGACGACCACGACGGCGATTACGGCCGCGACGTGGACCCCGTGGATTATTCAAACCTGCGAGTGGCGCACCATCAGTGCCTTCTGCGGTACCTTCACCGACCGCACCTGCCGTAATCTCGTTGCCTTCGGCATCGGTGATCGACTCGCCGCCTGCATCGTTCGTGGCGACTTCGGCACCTTCCTCGGAAAGCTCCAAGCCTTCGTCGTCTTCACCTTCGTCGTCCATGTCGTCGCCTTCGTCAGCCCCAGCACTCAACTCGTCGTCATCCTGCTCGTCGGATCCTTCATCGTCGTCTCCGTCACTGTCGTCGAAGTCGACAGAGAGGGGTGCTGCGATCATGGGATTGGTTTCTTCATCTTCTTCGGTGTCGGTCGAGAACGCGGATTCTTCTCGTTCAAAGTGCTCGGAGGCGTGACTCTCTAGCATCGATGAGTCAAGCGATTCGATGACCTTAGGTGATTCAGCACTGGTTTCGCCTACGGATTGTTCCGAGCCCTGAACAATGTCTCCACCTTCAGGTAAAATTTCGTCGCTCGCGCCGCCGTCGAATGCTTGGATTGGCGCCCCTTCGGATTCGTCGTCGCCCGCGACTTCAGTTTCTTCGCCCATCACTTTTGGATGCACATAGATGTCATCAACGTAGAGAAAGGCCGCTTTATCGAGACCGATGTCGACGAATGCCGCCTGCATCCCTGGGAGTACACGGGTGACCCGACCCTTGTAGATATTGCCGACGATACCTTTGTCGCTATCGCGTTCGATGAGTAGTTCTTGAATTTGCCCGTCTTCCATCAGGGCGATGCGGATTTCCGGAAGTGAGGCGTTAATGATGAGTTCTTTTGCCATGTGGCTGCTCCTGGTAGTTCTGCCTACCTACAGCCGAAGTTTTTGATATGACCGGGAGAATGAGGATTTAGAGAGTCGCGCACCCAGCACAGAGCCGCCCATCGGTGCCTACACCGTGGTGACTTGCTAGCGTTAATCTCGCCATGAGCGTTTTCTGAGATGCGGTTAAATGAACTCTGTTCAAAACTTTCTTCTTTTCCAGTGTCGCTATCCCGCGGTTTTCATCCTAAGAGTAAAGACGCGGATGCTTCGGACTTAAATTTTTTTAAAACTTTATACCGTTAGGTATAACCCCTAACAGCATACCGTTAGGTATAACCCCTAACAGCTTGCAGGGTCCGTAATATCGAACCACCTGCTTTACTAAATTTACTTACTTACCTAATAATGTGGGGGAATCTAACCTTCCCACAACTACAAACTCAGGATATACAAGTCTGGTACTACACGCAATTGAAAAGCTTGGTTTATGACGCAAAATGCCACAAAAAACGCTGATTTCTCGGCAAGAATTGACCACACATTACTGAAACCCACCGCTACAACGGCTGAGATTGACGTTCTCTGCCAAGAAGCGATCGATCACCGATTCAAAACGGTGTGCGTTCCTCCCGTGTGGGTGGGCTATTGCGCATCGAAGCTTTTTGGCTCGGGAGTCGGCACGATTACGGTTGTGGGGTTCCCACTGGGCTACAGCACTCCAACGGTCAAAGCCGCGGAGGCTCGCGAAGCAATCAAGATGGGCGCGTCCGAAATCGACATGGTGATCAACCTCTCAGCTTTGAAGTCGGGCGACTGGGCGATGGTGGAACTCGACATCCGGCTGGTGGCCGAAGCCTGCGCCCAAGGCGCACAAGCGGCGAACGTGCCTGCCATCCCACTCAAGGTCATCATCGAAACCGCCTACCTCACCAACGAGGAGAAAGTGCGCGCGGCTCAGGTTGCCGAGTCCGCGGGCGCGACGTTTGTCAAAACCTCGACCGGCTTTGCAACTCCAGGCGACGGCAAACCGATTGGCGCAACCGTTGCCGATATCAAATTATTACGCGCAAGTTTGAAGCCAGAGACTAAGATCAAAGCATCGGGTGGAATTCGCGATCTCAAAATGGCACAAGAATTGATCGATGCCGGCGCGGATCGACTCGGGACCTCATCGGGCGTCGCGATTTTGAAGGGAATTGCTACGACAGGATATTAGTGCCATTCTAATTTCCAACCATAAGACCTTTCAACCCCTGATATAACTATTCTTCCCCCTTTAAGGAATTAACCCTATGTTAAAACGTGTGATTTGGATCGTGATGGATGGCGTCGGCGTCGGAGAGACCCCGGACGCACGTGAGTTTGGCGACACCGGCGCAAACACCTTGGGCAATCTCGCAACCGCAACTCTCAAAGCACGCGGCACTCCACTGCAAATTCCAAATCTGTTAAAGCTCGGCACGAGTCTCGTGACACCGATCGCAGGCACTACAGCGCCCGCGCAAGTCATCGGTACTCACGGCAAAGCTTTGGAGCAATCGACCGGTAAAGATACGACCTCCGGCCATTGGGAAATGGCAGGCCTCGTGGTCAAAGATCCGTTCGCGACCTATCCGGATGGATTCGCGCCAGAGATCATTGATCGCTGGGTTCGCGAAAACAATCTCCCGGGCATCCTCGGCAACAAAGCCGCAAGCGGGACCGAAATTATCGAAGAGCTCGGTCGCGAACACATGGCTACCGGAAAGCCGATTGTTTACACCTCGGCCGATAGCGTGTGGCAAGTCGCCGCGCACGAAGAAAGCTTCGGCCTCCAACGTCTCTACGACGTTTGCAAATCTGCGCGCAAGATTTGCGATGAGATGAACATCTCTCGCGTGATCGCGCGTCCGTTCGTCGGCAACCCCGACAAAGGCATGCCATTTAAACGCACCTACAATCGCAAAGACTTGGCGCAACTCCCGTTCGGCCGCACAATCCTCACAGACCTCGTCGATCAAAAAATTCCGGTCTTAGGCGTCGGTAAAATTTCAAACATCTTTGCAGGCGTCGGCATTCCAGAAAATATCGACACTAAAGGCAATACCGATGGTTTGCGCGTCGTGCTCGAGCAACTCGACTCGCGCAAATCGGGCCTGATCTACGTCAACCTCATCGACTTCGACATGCTTTACGGCCATCGCCGCGACATTCCAGGCTTCGCAACCGCGATGGAAGAATTCGATATCGCTCTCGGTAAAATCATGGGTAAGATGTCGGGCGACGATTTATTGATTTTGACGGCGGATCACGGCAACGACCCCACCTATCGCGGCACCGACCACACCCGCGAGCACGTGCCGGTCATCGCCTACTCGCCACGCGCCCCGCGCGCCATTGACATCGGTGTCCGTAAATCTTTTAGCGACATGGGCGCGACGGTCTTCGAAGCGCTCACGAGCAGTCCCCACACCGCGGGCAAGAGCTTCTTAAAGGAAATGAGTTTGTCATGATTCTCTCCGCACCTCAGATCATTCAAAAAAAACGCGATGAAATTCCATTAAGCGCCGAAGAGATCCGCTCGTTCGTGATGGGCTCGATCAAAGGTGACATCCCCGATTATCAAACGAGCGCATTCCTCATGGCCACTTTCTTTAGCGGAATGAGCCTCGACGAAACCACAACACTCACCAAAGCCATGGTCGAGTCGGGCGAGCGCCTTGATCTCTCGCACATCAAAGGCCCGAAGGTCGACAAGCACTCCACGGGCGGGGTCGGCGATAAAGTCTCCCTCATCATCGCGCCGCTCGCAGCCGCATGCGGACTCAAAGTCCCGATGATGGCGGGCCGGGGCTTGGGCCACACCGGCGGGACGATCGATAAACTTGAATCCATCCCGGGTTACCGCGCCCTTCTCGAAAAAGAAGAGTTCATCCGCATCGTCAATGACGTAGGCTGCGCGATTATTTCTCAAAGCGAGAAGGTCGCACCGGCGGATCGTAAGTTTTACGCCCTCCGAGACGTCACCGCGACGATCGAATGCGTGCCACTTATCACTTCGTCGATCTTGTCTAAAAAAATCGCCGAGGGCGCGGAAGGCTTGGTGATGGATATCAAAGTCGGCAGCGGCGCTTTCATGAAGCGCAAAACCGAAGCCGTCACTCTCGCTAAGACTTTACGTGCAGTCGCCAAGAAAGCGGGCTTCGAGTTGCGCTCGACCATCTCGAACATGGACCAGCCATTGGGTTATGCGGTCGGAAACGCGCTTGAAGTTTACGAGTGTATCGAAATCATGAAGGGCGAAGATCTGAACCCTTACGGGCTCGCCTCGCTCGATCTCAAAGAACTCACCATCCACCTTTGCGCGCAAATGCTTGAAATCGGCAAGGTGGTCAAGAACGTCGCCGAAGGCCGTAAACTCGCAATCGCGAAGCTGAAAGACGGCACAACCTGGAAAAAATTCAAAGAGTTGGTCGCGGCTCAAGGCGGCGACATCACCACCCTCGAAGAGCCTTGGCGCTACATGAAAGCAGACCGGGTCATCGAGATCAAGGCTAAGAAACGGGGCTACGTGACCGAGATGCATTCCGAATCGATCGGGCGCCTCTTAACCGTGCTCGGTGGCGGCCGCAACAAGGTGGGCGAGCAACTTGATCATTCCACTGGGTTTTTTTTCCACAGGAAACTCGGCTCGATGGTGAAGCCTGAAGATACCTTGGTGACGATTTTCGCGAACTCGAAAACAGACCTTGCACAGGTCGAAGAGGAGCTGCGAAACTGTATTAAGATCAGTACGGCAAAGAAGACCGCGCCGAAGCTGATCGTGGAGGCAAACGTCAAATGACCGAAGACTTGCGTAAAAAATCGATCGAAGCGATGAAGAACTCGTATTCGCCGTATTCAAAGCGCCAAGTCGGGGCTGCGATCCGCCTCAGTAACGGCAAAGTCTACTCCGGTTGCAATATCGAGAACTCGTCCTTCGGCGCCACGGTCTGCGCTGAACGCGTGGCCGTCTGGAAGGCCGTAAGCGAAAACGGCGGCGATATCCAAATCGTCGAAGTCGTCGTCGCCACCGAAGCAAGTCCGCCTTGGTCGCCTTGCGGTCTTTGCCGTCAAGTCATCAACGAGTTCGTCGCCAAAAACTGCGAAGTCTACTCGATCAATCCAAACGGCGACGTCCGCACGTTCACTCACCACGGCCTCCTTCCAAACGGCTTCGATCGCTCGGCGCTCATTCCGTAAGTCCATCTGCACTTACCTGCATGTTGTCACCGCCGGTTCCTTGACTCTTGTCGCCCTTAGCTCCTCACCCTAAACTAGATCAAACAACGCAAGGAGCTCACTCATGTTCACTGCCGTCTTCGCTTTTGTTATCATCGTGTTCGTGGTCATCATCGCGACCGCTATTTCGGTCTACAACGGATTGATCTCCCTCAAAAACCAAGTCGATCGCGGTTGGGCCAACATCGACGTGATCTTAAAGCAACGTTACGACGAGATCCCTCAGCTCATTCAAATTATCGAACAATATGTGCAGCATGAAAAAGCGATGATTCAAAAAGTCGCGGACGCGCGAGCGCGCTACGGTTCGGCGACGACCACCGAAGATAAGATCAAAGCTTCGCAGGAAATGTCGTTCGTACTCAAAGGGATCGTGGCTATCGGCGAAGCCTATCCTGATCTCAAGTCCAACGCCAATTTTATTCAGATTCAAAACCGCCTCTCGACGCTTGAAAACAATCTCGCCGATCGACGCGAGGTCTATAACGAATGCGTGACCAACTACAATACTCGTACGTCGCAGTTTCCGGATGTGATCTTCGCTCGCATGCTCAACTTCCAAGAGCGAGAATTTTTCAAAGTAACTGAAAACGAAAAGCAGCTCCCGAACTTGAAAATGAATCTTGGAGCTTAAGCGCTCTCGATGGCCCATCTCCACAAAGACAACATCCTCAAGCTTTCAAGCGGGCTCATCATCGTCGGGTTGTTCATGATCCGTCATGCATATCGAAAGTATCGATTGCGACGGCTGATCGAGGACATGGCCACCAGCAAGGTCGCCTCCGCCGCTCAAGGCTTTGTCGAGCTTCAAGGCACTGCGTACGCGCTTGCGGGCAATAGCCACACGGCAATGCGAGGCCGAAAAGTCGCCTACGTCGAGATCGAAGTACAAAAATGGCTCAAGAGCGGCAAGAATCATCGCTGGATCACTCAGTTCAGTGCCACTCTCGGCGATCGATTTGTTCTGAGAGATGCGAGCGGCTACGCGCACGTCCTCACCAAGGGCGGCGAAATGGAATTCAACGCAACGACCTATCCTTGGGAATCACTCGCGATCGACGATCAAAACGACTTTATTCAAAATGTGATGCCAAAAATCACAAAGGCCAACCCCATGGTCTTGAGCGACGGACGCTGGAGAATGAGCGAGCGGATCGTCGCCATCGGCACGCCGGTGTATGCGCTCGGAACATTCTCTACCCGCTCGATGGAGCCCGAGGTGGACATTGAAACTGAGGACGGTAAAACGCAGAAAGTCGCGCCGTCAGGCGGACTCATGAAACGCTCAGCTCATCCGCTGATCTTGTCGGATTGCAGACAAGAAGATTTGTTAAAACGAATCGGTGACTGGCACGTGGCTAAAATGATCATTGCCGCCGGGATGATTGCATTTGGAATTTATCTCTTGGTGCACGAACTGCACATTGATAATAGCTAACGAGGTTCGCGCAAAACTACTCTTCGGACCCGTCGTCGCCTTCGGCTGCGGATTCAACGCGGATCTTATAGATCCAACCCTCATCCAAGCAATCGTTAGCGAGGATCTCGGTGTCTTCGTTCAGTGAGTCGTTGATCGAGGTAATCGTTCCGTCCATCGGCGCGATGATCTCGAAGGTCGCCTTCGCCCCTTCGACTTCGCCGACGGCGTCGTCCTGGCTGCACTCATCGCCCTCGATCGGAAGCGATACGGTCTGGACCGAACCGATCTCCTCGAGCGCCTTCTCGGTGAGCCCGACGGTTACGACTTTCCCCTTCTGCTTAAACCAAATTCGCCCTTCGTCGTATTCCTGCATGGCTCTATTTTACCGCCGGGGCCGTCGAAGCGCCACTTGAAAATCTCGACGCAATAAAGACCGCGTCGTTTTTCTTGTCGCGAATCTCAAGCCAATGGCCGCGGGCGCTCTGAAATACCGTGATACTGAGATCTTTTTCTTTCAATTCCCGCTTGCTTTCCTTCGGGAGCTTGAGCTCGATTCGCCACTTTTGTTGATCGGCGGTGGCCTTGGCGTTGACGAGCGTGAGTTGCACGTTTGCGGCGGAGTTCTTGGTCGGAGTGATCCAAGCCCCCTTCCACTCGCCGGTCCAAGATGCCTCAGGGAGCGGTGTCGGCGACGGAACAGGAGAAGCGCTGTCGAGCTGGTATGGATTGCGCTCTTGCTTCAGAGTGTGACTTACGGCCTGGGTCTTATCGACCGCGACCTTCACCCACGATTCCTTTTCGCCCTTCATGTAGTCGTCGAGACGTTTGCGCACACGCGGGCTGTTGCCGCCGTATTGCTTCAGACCCTGAGCGACCGCTTGACGGACATGCGGATCCTCGTCGTCCAAATATTTTTGCGCGAAATCGTACGCCGCTTCGCCTTGAGAGCGAATCAGACTCGCGAGCATCTTTTTGCGCATGACTTCGTCTTGAGAGCGCGTAATGTCGTTTTCAAGCAACTCCCCCACGCTCGGATCGTCGTAATGCGAAAGCCCGTCCATGATCCACGATTTCTCGGTCACGCTTTGGCTCTCGCGATACATTTTTTTGAGAACCGGCAGCGCGTCCGGGCCGAGCGACGCCCAAAAATCCTCGACATGATCGGGATGGCGCTGAGAAATCAGGCCCTGAACGGCACCGCGTATCTCCGACTCGGTCATCGCTTGCGCAGGAAAGATTTGCGCGAGCAGCATCAGGACCAAAATCGCCGAAAAGCCGTGCGAGTTCATTTCACGTATGGGTTCCACTGAATGAGTGCGGAAGATTGGTTCGAAATCTGGTTTCCGTCTTCGGCCCAAGGACCGGGTGTAGGTGTAGGTGTAGGTATTGGCGTCGGTGTAGCTCCCGGTGAGGCCATCGTCGCAGTCCATTGATAACGAAGTTTGGTCGTGTACCACATCAAATGGTTAAACTGACAGCCCGGGATTGTCGGGCAGAAGTACTGAGATTTCGTGAACCCGGTCAGATAGGTGTGACCGCCACCGATGTTGCCATCGCAAGCCGCAGGACAAGTCTGGCTTGCAAACACGTTGGTCGTGTCGTTATAGCAATCGTACTGGTCCATATAATAGGACGGGCCCGAGATATCCTTACAAAGCGGAGTATCCGATAACTGATCGCTTCGTTGAGCGGCACTGCTCGACTTGCGTTCCGACGGATGGTTCAAGCCCAGGTAGTGGCCAAGTTCGTGCGCGATCGTCGCGCCCATCTCTAAAAACTCTTTCTCTTGGAAGTTGCGCGGGCAGCTCGCGAGCGTACAGCTCGTGTTATAAGTCGCAATCGAAGGGTTACCACTCGCAAAACCCGCCACGTGAGTCGAAAACGCAAGACCGCTCGTGTAGGTACCGTTGACTTGAGGCCCGAGGATCGCACCCGAGAGGCCGAGTACCGTTCCCGCGCCGGAACTGGTGATATCTCTGACCATGAAGACGTTAATATAGTTACTCTCAAGCGTCGGATCCAAGGCGCTCACTCCTTTCGATCCGATGGCGAACATGGTTCCAAGATCGTCGACCGCGACTTGCGAGTACTGCGAGCCACCGTTTGCATCCGCCCATTCAAAGACTTTAATGTCGTTGATGCCGACGCCCGCGCCCGCTTTCAGAAGCGAGTTGACCTCGCCATAGAGCAAACTCAGGTTTTGCGCGCCCTTGGGCGTGTGCGAATCGTTGATATTGGTGCTGCCGACGAGAATGATGTTTAAGTTGATCGCGCCGTTTGTCGATGACGCCGGTCCGCGGGCTACGGTATCGCGCTTCACGATCTTCGTGACCTTCACGTTCACCAGTTTATCCGTGACCGAACAGTTGGAGTCGGAGACAAGAACATACTTCGCGTAATAGTGACCATCCGGAAGGGAGCCGAAGCTTGCAGGACAAGTGCTCCAACCGCTCACGGTCGCATCGCAATGCGGGAACGTGTTGGTCGTTGCGTACCCAAACGGAGGAATTTGATGTTGGTCCCAGTCCGTACGAGTGAGGAACGAGCTCGACGTGCCACTCGGAGCGCAACCGTTTGCCACGCAAGAGCCGCTCGTGCACGAGTACATGCCGAGCGAGCCGCAAGTGGCGTTCAAGTTCACGTACTCGCGGATAAGCGTGCCGGTGCTCGCATTATTCACGTAAAAAGAAGTAAGAACGGGATAGGCCCCACCCTCCGCCGGATAATTCGTGACTTCGGCATTGAGAGACATCGATCCGTTTGGGCCAAATGATGTTCCTCCAGAGTAGGTCCCGAGATCGACCAAAAATTCGTTCGAGCCCCAGCCTTCGTTGAACCGTACCATCGGCTTGTCGCTAAAAAAGAGCGTGCTCTTGGTCTCCGTGACCGAGCCCTTGGCGTTACCCGAACCCGCACCACTCACGCTCGGCGTCCAGCTTCCGGTCGTGAGTGTCGCGGCCGTAGGTGTCGCGTATGGAGTACCGAGATCGCAACCTCCGACTTCTGAGAGTTTCGCGCACGACGAGATGAGGAAGACGGCGACGGACAGTAAAATCCCCGTAAAAAACGTCTGTTTACGTTCAACAATTCTGATGGAAACCATGGATGTCGGGCCGAGCTCCCTATCCACCTATTTTATCCCTGAAGTCGGCGCAGGGTCGATGTTAATTTATTAAATAAATGCCATGTAAATGCGGCAACTTATTCCCGTCTTAACGCGTAAAATTGATCAAAAAAATGGCGTTACTTCAGGCTTGGAACGGAGAATACGCGTTCCGTGCACCCGACCACTGATTGAGCTCGGCTTTGACTTCGCCACCGCGCAAGTTGATGAGCACGAACGTCTTTCTGAACGGCTCGCCGATAAAGCGCCAATCGAGATACACCATTTTTGTCCAGGTGCCCGAGTTCAGATATTGCCGTCCGTTTTCGTAAACCCGGTGCATCGGCAAATGCGTGTGCCCCATCACGATCGTGTGCAGGCTCGGGTCTTCATCCAAGGTCTGCCGGGCTTCCTTTTCCAGGTCCAAAAAAAACGAGCCTTCTTGCGAGAGGATTTTCCAAGTGTGTCGCCAACCCAAAACACCCTTAGTCTGAGCCTGAATTCGCGTCTTCAAAAAGTAGAACATCGAGAGCATCAAAAATTTCAGCGTAAAAATCGGGTCAAAAACAATTCCAAGAATCGCAAACACTTTTACAGGACGGATCTTATCGAGGTTCGCCCGTTCCCACTTCAAGCGGTTGATGATTTTGAGGACGTAAATACTCCCCCAAGGAATATCGAGCACCTTCGTCCCGTTGGGAAACTCGATAAACGGCTCTTTGAAATCGAGCATATTACTCGCTTCAAACTGATTGCCGTGGCGAATCTCGAGACCCTCATCGTAACGAACACGGTCACGATCCGCAATCACTTGCACTTTCTCGCTCGGATAGTTGCCGTCCGGATCCCACTCGCGAGTGATGCGCTCGCGCACCTTTTCAAAAAACAGCTCCGCATCGTGGTTGCCGACAAGATAGGTGATCTTTTTATTGGGCTTCGACGCGAACTTTTTGAGCGCCGACATCACCTTCGGATGACCCGCAAAAATGGCTTCCACCTTAACGAGCGCGATCTCTTCGGTGATGCCTTCTTCGAACTCACCCAAGTACGGAACGTTTAAAAAATCGAGGTAGTCGCCGTTGATAAAGAGCTCGACGTCGACCGGCCCATGAGTCCCTTCGCCGTAGATCCCGGTCGAAAAATACTCAAAAAATTCGACCATTTCCTGATCGAAGAAGAAGTCCTCGTGAGGATTGAATTTGCCGTTAAAGTACCGGCCGGCGGACAGGTGACAATCACTGATGACGATTTTGTATTTATCGTTCATTGAATAATCTAAATTTTATAGGGATTTTGCACTCCCGGATAGCGGTTTTCTCGCTCTTGACTTTGGCCCGAGCTTTAGATACGTTCTGCGTCATGCCAGATAAGTCAAAAAAATGGCCAGATAACATTGGCGGTAAGTTCTACGTGGACGATCAATGCATTGATTGCGACGCCTGTCGCTCAGAGGCTCCTGACAACTTTACCCGTAACGACGAGCACGGTTACTCTTACGTTTACAAACAGCCCGTGACTCCCGAAGAAATCGCCCGTTGCCAAGCCGCCCTCGAAGCCTGCCCGGTCGAAGCCATCGGCAAAGACGGCTGATCGACATCGATATAAAAATATTGGTTTGCTGAGCTAGTAACCCAGGCGCTTCAAATAGTCTTCAACGGTGCTGCCTTCGCTCATCGAAGCCGCCACGCCGCCCTCAGAGGCGAAGCCGGTCGAAGTCTTCTCGGTGTTTGCCGCTTTTGAAGTCGCCGCAGCCGCGCGCGATACCGCGTTTGAACCGATCGTTTCCTGCGCACCACCTTGGATGACGACGTTACCGTTTTGATCCTTGCCCTGGCCCGCAAGAGCTAACGCTTCGGCATTGGTCACGATATTCGGGTTCGGACTGCGGTTTTCGTAATATTTTTTAACTTCAGCCGAGCGTGGAGCTGTGGTCGCATTGTAACCGCCCGTCGCATCAGCTTGATTCGACGGCATGGTCGCTGCCGGCTTAAAGAAGTCACTGAGCTTTTCGCCTTCGGTGACTTTGAGCACGTTCATCATTTGAGAGCGGATCACCGACAACTCGCGATCGTTGCGGTCGGCGCGGATTTCAGATTCCGCGTTCTGCGCTTTCAATATCTCGATCTTCTCGAGCAAAATATTGATCTCGTTGTTGAGCTCTTCGACCTGATTGCGGTTACGGTTAAATTGGTCCGAGATTTTGATCTCGAAATCCGTACGCTGTTCGGCCAAGCGGCGTTCCCAGGTCGACACGATTTCGTTCTCGCGTTCTTTGCTCGATTCGGTCAAGCGATTGCGCTCGAGCTCGCTGTTATCGAGAGAGGTTTGAAGCCGGTCGATCGCTTCGTTGAGCTTGATCTCCGCTTCTTCTTTCTCGACTTTGAGCATCTGCATTTGATCGGTGATTGATTCGACGTGGCTTTGATAAACCTTCGCGCGATCTTCGATCTCGTTTTTCAATGCTTCGATGAGTTCGGCGTTACGCTTCTTCTCTTCTTCAATCTTCCTCAGGTCATAGCTCAAGGCATCGAGCTGGATCAGCGCTTCTGTGCGCTTGTCCTGCCAATCTTGGAGCGACTTGCGCGCGTCCGTGATGGTGCCGAGCAGCTCCTCGATACGATTTGTCTTTAAGTCTTGGGTCTTAGAATTGTTGAGATTCAGCATCCTGCTGTACTCCTTCTCTATAGAAGTGTGACATACGCCCGGACAGCGCGCAACGCGTTCGTTTGTCCGCCGACACAGACGTCAGTCGATTGGCGCTTCACGGATCGAACTCCTCCTTATAAAATGTAAAGATGAGAATCCCGGTAATCCTCAGCTTATTTTTACTTACCGTTACGCCCATTTCGAGCTTCGCGCTCGACTTCTCGGCTTTGGGCGGATGGAATTTCGCGGCTCCCACCGAAACCGTGACGGGAGCGGATTTGCATTGGACCGGCGACTCCGGATTTAGCTTCGGCGCAACAGTCGCGGCTCAGCTTTTTGAAACGCCGTTTGAATTCGAAACCGGATTTTTCAAGTTGAAAGAAAACTCCACGCGCAATGCCGACATCACGAGCTTGCTGACCGGCAGACAAAACGATATCTCCGTCGTACCGGCGATTATCCGATACATGTTCGATGATCACATCGCCATCGGCGGCGGCGTGTACTTCGGCTTCGGGTCCAAAGATCCGAGCCTGCAAACAACCGACTTCGGCATTCTCTTGAACGCGCGCGCCAGAATGATTATCTCCGGGCCATTTTCGTTTTTAATCGACGGACGATATCAACACGGGCTCGGCAATCGATTGCTTTCAACGAGTGGTCTCTACAACACCCGTTCGATCCACGGGTTCGTCGGATTTCAATATGCGTGGGATACGACGTCCGAGCCCGAAGTACAGATGCCACACTATCGTTAGTCTGCACGGCTAAAACTTAAGATCATGCCAGTTTTTAATGACGAGCAGCGAACGCGGATCGGGGTCGAACGCATGCGCTTCGTGCGCGATTTGCACCCAAGGTAAACCCGCGCGATGTGCGGACTCCATTCCCGCACGAGAATCCTCAAATACCAAGACATCCTTAGGATCGGCTGAAATCGCCTTCATTGCCGTCAAATAGGGAGAAGGGTCGGGTTTACTATGCGCATAGTCCCCGTAAGCCCAGACTCGATCAAAGTCATTGCCGAGGCCAGTCACTTTGAGGATCGCTTCTACCTCGTCGTGTTCCGAACCGGTAACGATGCCTACAAACGAGGCCAGCGATTTGATCTTAGGTAAAACATCTAAGAAGCCGGGGATGAGACGTACGCCCTCTTTAACCCGCGCGCGATATCGCGTTTTAAACTCGCGGGCAAGATTTTCGCTAGAATCCAGGGTAATTCCAAGGGTTTTTGCGTGCTGAATCATATTGTCGATTGCAGCCGACCAAGTCCGCCCCACGATCATGTCTGAAAACATCTCAGTGATCTTCGCTTTCGAAGAGAGATTATTCTCGTCAAAGTACTGTAAAATGGCCTCTTTTGCGAGGTACTCGGTTTCGACAATCGTGCCGTCAAAATCGAACAACAGTATTTTTTTGCGTAAGTCAATTTTCAAGATTGATTTTCCTTTTTTTAATTTTGACAAAAAAATAGGCTTTTTTCGATATTTTTCTCTTGCCGGATCAGAAAATACTCCTTAAAACTGTTAAACATACACTTAATCAACGTTCAAAAAATTTCATAAGGAGAAATTGAATGGCTAAGAAATCTGCTAAGAAGAAGTATTCTTTCATTAACGACGTATTCGAAGGCGTGCTCAACATCGCTGAAGTCAGCAAGTCTGGCTCAATCAAGTTGAAGCGTGCTGACGTGAAAGAACTTCTCGAAGGTGCTTTCACTAAAGGTGCTAAACTTGCAGCTGGCGGCGAACGCGTTCGTTTCCCAGTCATCGGCGCTCTCGTTCGCCGTGAAGTTAAAGCTCGTAAAGCAGGCAAAGGCGTTAACCCTTTCACCGGCGAAACTATCGACGTTAAGGCACGTCCAGCTTCTAAGAAGCCACGCTGGTCTTTCCCTAAGACTTTGAAAGAAACTTTCGCAGACAAGAAAAATTGGTAATCGTAGTTACACTACCAATTCTTTGACTCTGTTGAGTTAAATTTAAACCCGGAGCCTATTGGCTCCGGGTTTTTTTCTTTTTACGCTGTCAGTAATTACTCCACGATGCGGCCGGTTTTCATGTGAGCGCCGCCCAAGCATCCTTCGCCCTTGCTGTTGAGCTGGATGTTGCCGATTTGAAGCGCTTGAATGTCTTCGGCGCGTACGCGGCGGAAGTGAGGCTTCACGGTGCCGCCTGCTTGGCCGGCTTCAGCGTTTGGATCCCATTGGAACTCTTTGCGAACCCAAGTTCCGCGAGCGAACATGATGCCTGGAACCGGCGCTTGGCGTTGATCGAAGTCATTGTGATCCAGACCGAGTCCATGGCCGAATTCGTGAGCGGCAGTCGTTGACGCGCCTAGCTCATCGCTGGTGTAGAACGTGCCGTCTTGGCCAAACAACGCGTAATACGAACGATCGCCCGGATTACTCATCGGGATCACGTTGATATAGTTGTTTGCGCAGTTCGAACGAGAAGCGCTTGCGACTTGATTCAACGTTTGTGTGATCACGAACTCCGTGCGGTACTTGCGACCGCGGAAAACAACTTCCGCGTGGGATTCGTTCCACAAACGACTGATCTCGTCAGTCGATGCCTTAGCGTTTTCGGCAGTCAATGCCCGGCCAAAGTAGTTCATCTGCGATACGAACTGGATGACGCCGGCGTTTTCGTCGACGCGCATCAAGGCCGAACCTTGTGATGTTTGTGGAATGGTAGCGATTACGGAAAATAGAACGGTAGCCCAAAATGGGCGAATTTGATGTTGCATCCTTGCTGTTCCCCCTGAGTTGTTTCGTAAAACTCACCCCCATTACAACAGGTCTGGACTGACGCTGCAAATTTATTTACTCTCAAACCCTATGAAACTGGTTACTTTGATCGCATCCGACCGCACTCACCATGTAGGCGCACTCATCGAAGGAGCGACGCCCGTGCAAAATCAAATTCTAGATTTTTATGCGATCGAACCGAAACCCGAGTATCAAAGCATGCTCAAGTTTATTCAAAGCCAGAGCAAGACTTTGCCGTGGGCTTCAGCGCAAATCGAACTCGCGCGCGCCGGAAAAGCACCGACCGCAGCGATCACCAATGAATCCGACACGCTTCTCGCCTCGCCGATCCCCGATCCGGTTTCTTGCCGCGACGGGTATGCATTCCGCCAGCACGTTGAGTCCGCACGCCGCGGCCGTGGCGTACCGATGATCGAAGAGTTCGATCACTTTCCGGTATTTTATTTTACAAACCACCTGGCGATCACCGGACCCGGCGAAATCTACGTCATGCCGAAAGCGCTCGAGCGCCTCGACTTCGAACTCGAAGTCGCGATCGTCATCGGCAAAGAGGGCCGCAACATCCCAGCCAACAAAGCAGACGAGTACATTTTTGGTTACATGATCATGAACGATTGGTCGGCGCGTGAGTTGCAAACTCAAGAAATGAAATTGAACCTCGGACCCGCCAAAGGCAAAGACTTCGCGACGAGCCTCGGACCTTACCTCGTGACTCGCGATTCGTTGGCTTCGCAAAAGATCGGAGGGCCGAATGGCGAGCGATATAACTTGCGTATGAAAGCGTTCCACAACGGCAAGCAAGTCAGCGACGGAAACATGAAAGACATGAACTGGAGCTTCGGCCAAATCATCGAGCGCGCTTCTTACGGCGTCACACTAAGACCGGGCGAAGTCATCGGGTCCGGAACCGTCGGCACCGGCTGCTACATGGAATTGAATCTGACCTCGCTCAAAGAAAATCCGGTCTGGATCAAGCCGGGCGATACGTTTGCTCTCGAAGTGGACTCACTCGGGCGCCTCGAAAATACCGTCCGCGCGGAAAACCAATAACGGAGAGTCAGCAACGATGCCGATACCCGCATACACGCTCTATCACTACTGGAGATCTTCGAGCAGTTGGCGCGTGCGTTATGCGTTTGCCGCAAAAAATATCGAGTACAAACCGGTTGCAGTAAACTTACTCAACGGCGAATCCGAAAGCGCCGAGCATCTCGCTCGCAATCCGGCGGGCTTCGTTCCGGTTCTCGAGTTTCAACATAGCGGTAAACTCGAGCGCCTCACCGAATCGCTGGCGATCATCGATTACTTGGACCGCGCTCATTCCTCCGGCCCGAAACTCTATCCTGAAGATCCGATTGCTCGCGCAAAAGCATGGGCACTGGCCGAGGTCATCAACGCCGGAACGCAACCGATTCAAAATATCCCGGTCTTTACGCTTCATTCTTCGGACGCAGCCGAGCAAAAAAAGTGGAATCAACATTGGATCCGCAATGGTCTCGAAATCTACGAGGAACTGGCAAAACCGGTTGCCGGAGCTTATTCGTATGGCAACCAACTGACGGTGGCCGATTGCTGCCTTCTCCCTCAAATCTATAACGCTGAACGTTTTGAAGTCCCATTCCGGGATTTGCCTACGGTGACTCGAATCTACGAATCCTGTATAGTTACCCCGGCTTACCGGGCTTCTCATCCGGACCGCTTTAAGCCCGCCGTTATTCCTTCCGTTTGATTTTGGGCGGCCAGAATTCGCTTGCTGTCGCGCACAGGCTCACCCAAAATAGAATAAGGATGATGAACCTCGGGCGGCTACAATCAAACGCACTCAAGGCAGCGGTTTTTAGAACAGCGATGATCCTCGGCTTTGGTTTGGCCGTCACAGGCTGTTCGAAGGGTAAAGACGCTCCGGCCGTGGGCGGCAACCCCGCACCAAGTGTCGAGACCTTCCCGATCTCCAACTCCAAACTCGTTAACTGCCATTTTACGAATCCAACGCCGACCTACGCGTTTAACTCCACGATTCAACCGAACGTGATTCAGTGCGATGAAGGGGTACCGAAGCGCGTGGAGCTTCTCTCACGTACTCCACTTCCAAACGGACTTGAGCTCGATGCCGAGCACCTGTCGCTTGTAGGAACGGCCAAAGAGAAAGTGGCTCGTGCCTCCTACACCGTCTACCTCGAAAACGAAGCCGGTTACGTCCGTATCCTGCTCACCCTGACCGTTAAATAATCCCGTTAAATAACTCACCCAAAACACACATTGCTTTCCCGTCCATTTGCGTTATCAATAAAGACAACGATGACCACTTTGCTCCGGGTTCTTTCGCCTCTTGTTCTCATCGCGACTGCTCAAGCCGGGCCTACCAAGGAGCTCCGCTGGGCGGCCGACGCCAAGTCGGGCGTGCCGTATATGTTCATCGATCCAAACGATCCGACCAAGAAGTTGGGCTTCGAGCTCGACATCATGACCGCAATCGCGACACGTATGGGACGCAAACTCGTGTTCGTTCAAAACGAATGGGAATCGTTGGTGCCGGGTCTAGAGCGCGGCGATTACGACGTCGCCGCCAACGGGATCGAGATTACACCCGAGCGCCAAGAGCAGGTTTTATTTTCGAACCCGTATTACTCGACATTTGAGCAACTGATCGTCAACGCCGATAACGCCCACATCAAGTCGATCGAGGATTTAAAAGGCAAGAAAGCTGGGACGCTCAAAGCATCACTCGCGCACTACATTCTTGAAAAGCAAACCAAAGCCAAAATCGTTTTCTACGAAGAAGAAGACCAGGGCTACACCGACGTTCAAAACAAACGCATCGATGCTTTCTTTATCGATTATCCGATCGCGCTCTACTACGCGTACCCGAACCCGAAGCTCAAAGCCGTCGGCGATCCGGTCGGTAAAATGTTCTACGGCGTCGCGGTCTCAAAAAAGCACCCTGAAATCGTCCCCGAGCTCAATACCGCGATCAAAACATTGATCGAATCGGGCGAGCTCGCGAAAATTTTGGCGAAGTGGAACTTGCTCCACCCTTTTACGGTGCGCGAACTCAACCTGAAGACCGAGTCGGTCAACGACACTTCCGAGTTTCAAAAGGTGGCGGACCTCAAATCTAAAACCATGACTTTCAAAGAGCGCATGGATCGTTACGCGTCTCTGATGCCGATCCTGCTCAAGGGTGCCGCGACTTCGATCGAAATCTCGGTGATCTCGATGTTCGTGGCGATCGCGTTCGGACTCATGCTCGCGCTCATGCGGCTTTACGGAACGGGCCCCGTCGCGATGATCGGACAAACGATCGTCGAACTGCTGCGCGGAACTCCGCTTCTGATCCAACTCTATTTGATTTTCTTCGGCCTTCCCTACTTGGGGGTAAGCCTCACCCCGTTCTGGGCGGCAATCATGGGCTTGGGGTTCAACTACGGCGCTTATGAGGCGGAGAACTATCGCGCCGGGATTGAAGCGATTCCCCGGAGCCAGCTTGAGGCCGCACAGGCGCTGGCGCTCTCGCCGATTCAGCGGTTCATTCACGTGATTTTCCCGCAAGCGTACCGGATCATTCTCCCTCCGATGACCAACGATTTTATCTCTTTGATCAAGGACTCGTCGCTCGTGTCGGTCATCACGATGGTCGAACTCACCACGATCTACTCGCAGCTTGCATCGACTTACTTCGACCACCTGGGCCTCGGTATCCTGGTTGCGCTCATTTACTTCGCGATCGGTTATCCGTTCGTGCGCCTGGCGCGCCGACTTGAGTACAACCTCAAAAAGAAAACCGGATGAATGCCTCCAGCCTCTCGCGAATCTTTTACTGGGTTCTCCCTCTCTACGCGGTGTTGAGCCTCACGGCGATGGCGGGAATGAATCCGTCGTTTCTCGTCGTGTTCTTATGCCTGCTTGCGGCTTTAATCGTGCGTGCGCCGGCATGGGTCGCGCCGGCCTCGGTTGAAGAATATCAGGCGTATCGTTTTTGGGGTTGGGCGGTCGCCGGCACCTGCTTGCTGAGTTTGATTGTCGCGAAGATTTGGCCTGTGACTTACGCGGGAGTCGCGCCGGACGTGACTGCGCATGGATTTTTAAAAATCTGGTATATGCTGATTCCGATGGTCCTCATGCATGGATTCTACCGCATGACGCGCGGATCGGATGAGGCGCTCACGCTGCTCCAGCGCACGTTCCGCTTTTGGTGCTGCATGGTTTTGTTTTTGGGCGTGATCGCGGTCATCCAGTACAACACCGGGTGGCCGCTGATGCAGGTCATTCCGACCAATCCGACGCACTACCATGCAATTTTGTTTTTTGGTCACCACCTGTCCACCGCGAGCATCATCCCGTTCCCGACCTTCTGCGCGCTCGCCGTGGCACTGGGGTTGTACACCCGCGAAAAACGCATCCCTCGTTTTGAGTTGATCGTCGGACTCGTGGGCCTCCTCATCTTGTTCTTGAGCTACGCGCGTACGGCATGGCTCTCGCTTCCGATCGGCATCGCCCTCCTCCTCGCTCGTTACTTGAGTCGCAAACAGTTCCTAGCGTGGTTTGGCGGGTTCACCGCGCTCACGATCGCCGCATGCTTTACACCGGCGATGAAGGAACGCATCCAAAACGGCATGGGAATCAGCGAGCGCCTCCATCTTTGGGTCGCGAACATCGATTACTTCAAGCACAATCCGCTCACCGGTATCGGCTGGCTCAAAACTCAGGAGATGTCGGAATTTTATTTCAAGCAACTCGATCCCGAGCACTATCACGACTATTTTTGGGGTCATGCCCACAGCAACTTCTTTGAGATGCTGGGCGGAACCGGGATCATCGGTCTCATCGCCTGGTTAGGCTGGTCTTGGTTTACCCTACGCCTCACCTACCGCAACTCCCGCCGGGCCGAAGCCGCAGGCCAGCTTTGGATCGCGGACCTGTCTTGGGGCTTCTTCGTGGGCTTGCTCCTCCTGCACTTTAACGGCCTCACCAACGTCACATTTTGGGAAGGCAAGGTTATGCACCAACAGATGTTGGCTGTAGGCTTATCGCTTATTTTCAGCGGATTATTGGCTCGAAACCGCGCTTCCACCTGACAATGTTACCAAATCTTATCAATTAACTTCGTTTATTTATTAAACTTGTTTTGTTTAATAAATATGTTACACTTTCGGCCGTGATGCTCCGCCACTTTCACTCCGCATTTGCATGGTTTTGCCTTGTCGCGTTCTCCGGAATCGCGACGCCCGCTTACGTACATGCAGATGCCAATGTGCTTCAAGCTGATCCGCAGGATGTGGCGGCGCTAAAAAAAGCGGAAGCCGATTCGCTCCTCCCGCGCATCGCACCCGGAACCCCGCCGTCAGCCGATATCTGGAAGCCCACCGATTGGTCGCTGGATGCCTGGAGGGGGATAAAGACCGAGGAAGCGCTCGCTGGCGAAATCGACGGGACCTGGCTTGCGACCGGCACCATCGATGCAGACACGCTTTCGATCAAAGTCAGCACGCAAAACTTTAAACGCGAGACCTTCACCCGCCGGGTCGCGCTCGGGCTGACGCTGCACAGCCTGCTCCTCAAAAAAGAACTTCTCCAACGCTTGGGCTATGCGTTCCCGGCCATGGCCTACTTGCCGAAGTTCAAACTCCACTTCGGCTCCACGCAAGAAAAGGAAGATTTTAAAAATAAACTCGAGCAACAATCTCAGGCCGCCGCCAATCGTTGGATCATCGAAGAAACCGACGTGACTCTCCTTCTTCAGGACGTGGCGATCTCGATCGATACCGATATCAACCCGGCGTTTAATTCACCCGAGCTCCTTGCGCCATATGTGTTAGGCGACATGGCCGAAGATGTGAACTTATATTCATGGATCGCGGGAACGCCGGAAGCTCAAGGCTTCCGGGTCAACACGCCGATGGCCGATCGCTTGCACCCGACCGAAGCCGACATGGTCAAAATCATCGGGCGCTTAGGCCAGCTCAAGCGCACCGACTTCGAGCACGTCGTCCGTCAGGCACGCTTCCCTCATGCCGTCCAAGCGCTTGTCGTCGAAAAGCTGATCGCACGCTCCGAAAGCCTGCTCGCCTACTACGCTCCGAACCGCGATGGCCTGAGCATCGACGAAAAAATCAGCGTCGGCATGGAACTCCAAGACGGTGTCCTCCGCGGACAAGATTGGCCGGGGTATGCATCCCGTTTTTCGACCGTCACTCCGTCCACTGCGGCGACCGCAGGCGGACTCAAAAACTTTACAAACACCCAAGCATTCAGCATCCTCCTGGCTCTTGCGGTCAAAAAGTTCAACGACTTGCCGTTCATGCATACCGATATCGTCAAAGCCTACGACGATCAAACCGCGAAAGAACTCGCCGACCAGTTGCAGAACTACCAGCAAACCGGCCAGCTCGGCAAAGTGCCGCTCGGAACCTGGGGTTTTGGGTTTGCTTACGGTCAATTGATCCTAAACCGCGAAGTGGTCACCGGAAGCTTCTTGGGCACCAACAACGTTCTCCAAGTCACCGATCAAATCGGTGTTCGCATCGACGCCGGCGGACAGCTTAACCTTCAAGGCGGCCCGACTCCACTCAGCGCCAACTTGCGCGGAGATCTCGCGGTCTCCCGCACTTACACCCTCGTTCGTCCGGTCAATAACTTTGCCGAGGCCAATAGCGAAACGTTTAAGAGCTCACCGCTTCCGTACATGATCAAGGGCAAGGCAAAAGGCATTAGCATCGAGCTCCTCAAGAAATACCTGAAGCCGGGTCAATCCCTGATCATCACCGACAGCTTGGTCGGCAATGCTGCGTTGAAAGCCGCAGCTCTCGCGTACCAGTACTTTGAAGTGAGCGCGAACGGCGCCGCTTCTGAATTCATCTTGAATCGCGTCCATATTTACCGTAAAGACGAGGACACGATCCAAGTACACACGGATTTCGCTGAAGCACATGACCTCGCGCTCACCCTGAGTCTCGGCATCAGGGTCAAGATCCCGCACTGGGCACGTTTCCTGGTTTCAAAACCCGATGCACAGGACAAAGCGACGTTCCCACTCTACACTTACACCTGGAACAAAAATAACGGAGCGGTGACGACGCAGTTCTTCCCGGTCCCGCTTAATAATGTGAGCGCGGAATGGGTAAAACCCGCCATGGCGGGAAACCTCGAGGTCTTGCAGGCCCACGTCAAGCCTTACGTGATCCGCAACAAATTTAGAGAACGGAACAACGAGAACCGCTTCCTCTGGTTTACCGGACGGCACCTGAAATCCAACATGGACCTCTCGGTCGAAAGCCCCGAAGGCCAGAAACGCAACTTCATCCGCGATTACTTCGCCAAAGTTTGGGGTCGCAACTATCAAAAGGCGAGCAACGATATTTTAGGCCTCATCTTCCGCATTCCGACCGCCGGGAACATGTCGATGTTCACCGGTGTCGAGCCGGCAAGTCCGGGCTACACCCTTTTCGGTAAAGGCAAGAGCACCGTGGTTCAATACGAAGGCGAAGTCGACGGGCAAAACAACGTGCAAAGCTCGTTTGTAAAACTCACCAAAGCCTATAACGGTTGGAGAATCACTCCACGCAAGCTCCAAAGGCTATTGCGCAAAATCTCAGGCGACGCTGGCTTCCAGGTCAACGCGACCAAAGAGATGGCAGCCGCTCCCGAAGTCATGCTCTACAACATCAGCGTGAACACCGAAATCAGTAACGCCGCACTCGAAAATATCGAAAACTTAAACCGCAATGACATCTATCGCGCATCAGCCAGACGTGCCGCTTTCAGCGAAGACGAAATCGTCGAGGACGAGGAAGGCAATCAAAGCGCCGATGATATCTATGACGCCTTCGCGAAGTTCCGTAAAGAGCGTTCGTCCAAACAATTGATGAAGGCTCTCACTATGGCCAACGACTACCTCGATCCTGATGAATTCATCCGAATGATGGGCGGAGAGCAAAACGTCCATATCTACACCAAAGCAGAAGGTATTTTGCCAACCCCAGCGAGCGATACCCCAATCCGCACGATGGACATCCAAGAAATCAAAGGCAGGGCCATCAAAGCGGGGCCGCTGTCAGCGACTCAAAATAAACTCGGGATGACCGATGGCGAGTTCTATTCTCAGTGGATTACCGGCCGAATTTTCTGACGCGCACGGCGCTTGGCATTGACTTATCGCCACATCGACCCGAAAATGAAGTTATTGAAGACACTCAGAGGAGTTGAGTTTCTCGTTTTCGGCACCGTCCTCATGATTGCGGGTTATCTCTCACTCTATCAATTGCACGAGTACGATGTCTTCTGGCAACTCCGCGTGGGCCGCGATCTCCTCCTAGGCCAACCCGTCAGTCCCGATCGCTGGTCTTTTACCGCTTCAGGCCTCGACTGGGTACCTTCGCAAGGCCTTACTTCGATTATTTTTGCCGCCGTTCAACGCCTGAAATCCTATGAGGGCCTCTGCGAACTTCGTAGCTTTCTTGTCATGCTCTGGATTACGGTTCAAGCCCTGATTCTCCGTAAAACGATGAAGAGCCAGTCCACGAACTTGTTCGTCACTCGCATTCTAACCTTCGCGGCCTTCCCGCTTTTAATCTATCTCATGTGCCACTGGCAGCTCTTCTTGAGCGTTAATTTCGTCACGACGATATTATTTTCCCTTTTGATCGCGATCTCGGTATCGGAGCTTAAGAACAAAACCCGGATCGGGCTCGCGATGGCAGTCCTTGTGACCTGGGCCAACGCTCACTCCGGCACATTCCTCTTAGGTTACGGATTTTTCTCCGTTTGGGTACTCACCTTGAGCGAGATAAAACCGCGACACCGGGCGCTCATCGCCGTTCTCGGATTGCTCTGCTGGCTCATTAGCCCGAACGGCACCAACGCGGTCACTGCTTTCCTCCCGTTTATCTCTCACACCGAGACAGAAGCCTTTGGCCGCAACTCCTTTGTTTTTGCTTACCGCGGATGGGCTTACACCATCGCGTTCGGGTACATTGTTTTTTCGGCAATCTCGCTCATATGGCTGATGCGCGAGCGCCGCATGGAAAAACTCCCGCACCCTTATCGCAATCGTTTCTTTTCGGGCTTCCTGTTTTTAATGCTGGGCTATTTCACGTGGAAGCACGTGGTGATGATTCCGTATCTCTCGGTATTCCTACTTCCCATCGCGGCGATCGGCCTTCAGAATATGACCCTGGCGCTTTGGTCGCACGCACCGATGTTTAAGCTCGTCGCCATCGCGATTTGGGCCGGTCTCGTGGGATTGACCGGCGTCAAGTGGATCCCGGATGACCTCTTCCGCCTCTCGAGCCTGCATCACGGTGTCGGGATCGACCGCACGCTTCTTCCGCAAGGGGCGATCGAGTTTTTGAAAAATAACCCGCCGGTGGGATACACGCTCAACCACATGGACTTCGGCGGGATGATTTTGGATCAAATTCCGGGTCGCCTGGTTTCGAGCGACGGCCGGAGATTGCCGTTTGATTCGTTCGTGAGCGAGCGCCGGGACGCGACCGCGACGCCCGAACTCTACACCCAGTTTCTCGAAAAGTATAAGATCACCGCTGTTTTAGAAAAAATCCAGTTCAAACGTTCACTCGACCTCGATCACTTCTACCCTCAAAAAGATTGGGCGATGGTTTACTTCGACAACGCCGGGATCGTTTTATTCAAGCGTACTCCGGAGAACCTCGACGCGATCAAACACTTTGAATACAAGAAAGCCGACCGCTATCGTCCTATCGTGGCCGAAGAAATCCAACGTTGCCTTCAAGATGATCCCGAAAACGTCTATTGCCGGCAGATTAGTTCCGAGTTCAATGAAAGAGCTGGCAATATCGCCGAATCGATCAACGATTTGAACCGAGCTCTCCGCGTGGAACCCTGGAACAAAGAGCTCTTGCTCAAAAAAGAGCGTCTACTCCGCGCGACCAACGATGTCGACGGCGTAAAACAAGTCCGGGCTTGGCTCGATCAGCTCTAAAATAAAAACTTAGAACCCGGGGACTCGAACATCACCCGCTGGATATCGTCGTAATTGCCCGCCTTATCGCTCATGCGCATGTGTCCCGCATCGGTGATTTGCAAGAAAAACCAGTTATTGGCGTAGAAGTTATTTATGTCCTTTGCGCATGTCGTTTGGAGCAGGTCTTTTGCCTTGCCTGCTTCCCAATCGGCTTTACCGCAATAGACCTTGCGGTTTTGATCGGCCACGAGCTTCTTGTCGTAAAATGCGATCGGATACTGCATGACCGGTGTCATACCCCAACGGATGTGAGCACCCTTCACGGCCGGCTCATTAAACGGTTGCTCGCCGTCGATGCCACTTAATGAAGCGAGCTTCAGGCGCCCGAGCGTCTGACCGAAGTAGATCGGCTTGGTGCATTTAGAATCGAAGTATTGAGCGTTGGTCTGAGCAACGACTTGAAACTCGACACCGGTAAAGTCAGTAAAGGTGTATCCTGCTTGAGTGTACACGCCGAAGTTGACTTGTTTACACTCGGTTAACCACTGTCCGCGTAGGAACTCGCCCCACGTTGGTGAAGCCAACACCATTTGGCGAGGTGAAGAGTTTGCGTTTGCTAAAGGCACGTCAGCAAATGCCGATACCGAAACCAATAAGGCAAACAAAAATAGTATACGAATCATATCCTTCTCCAATAAACATAACTGAGCTACTAGTGGTGATGTCCGCCGGGACCGTGAGCGTGGCCATGAGCCAGTTCTTCCGCGGTGGCGTTGCGAATATCCATGACTTCCACGTCAAACGTGAGCTTCTCGCCCGCGAGTGGATGATTGCCGTCCAATTTAACGTTGTCACCGTTGATTTCGAGGACACGGAACAACAACATCTCGCCGTTCGGACCTGACGCTTGGAACTGGTCCCCGACTTCAAGTTTGTCTGAGTTCGGAAGCTTCGCTTTTGGAACTTCAACGATGAGTTGATCGTCGTGCTCGCCGTAAGCGTCCTTCGCTTCGACTTCAATCTTGCGCTTGTCGCCAGCGTTCAAGAGAGCCATCGCTTTCTCGAGGCCTGGGATGATTTGACTCAATCCTTCCAAGTAAGAAAATGCTTGGTTCGAGTCGCGAGAAGTGTCGATCACTTCGCCATCGGCTCCGGTCAAGGTGTAGTGGAAAGAAATAACGCGCTTCGCTACTGACATGAGATCTCCTATAGAAACTTGGTTTAGAGAAGACCATAAATCCCGCACGATGTCAGTGGTTTTTTTGCCGTAAGTCAGGGTAAATTCAACGTATGCGCAAGATTCTCATTGTTTACACCGGCGGTACCTTCGGCATGTCCGCCAACCTGACTTTCGAGAAGCTCAATTCGGCTAAATTGAAGAAGAACCTCTTCGATCAAGTCCCTGAACTCAAAAAAATCGCTCAATGCACCGTCGAAGTTTTGTTCCAAATCGATAGTTGTCAATTCGACGTGGCCCACTGGCTCAAACTCGCGCGCTACCTGCGTACACAAGAGCGACACTACGACGGCGTGGTTATTCTCCATGGCACCGACACACTCGCCTACTCGGCAGCCGCACTCTCGTACTTGCTCTCTCCGACTCGCATTCCGATCGTCATCACGGGCGCACAAAAGCCCCTCGCGACACTTCGGAACGATGCCCGTACCAATTTGATTTCCACGATTGAAGTCGCCGCACGCGCACCCAAAGCTTTGCGCAATCGCGTGATGGTGGCGTTTCACGACGAGCTTTTTTTGGGCACTCGCGTACGCAAAAAGTCGGCTGTGGATTTTTCGGCGTTCGAGAGCCCTCGTTTTCCGAAACTCGCCACCATCGGAAGTGAGATCAAATATCACGACGTCGTCAAGCATATGCCTCGCTTGCGTACGGGCAAACGTCCGATCGATACGATGACCACATCGATGGAATACATGGATCCAAAGATCCTGCGCACTGAAGTGACGCCGATTTTCCCGGAAGAACTATTTACAACCGAGACGCTCGCTTCTCTCGATGCGATTTTGCTCACGCTTTACACGTCGGGCACGGCGCCGACTCAGCACATGGGCTTCCGCACCTTTCTCAAGCGTGCCCGCGAAAAACACACGCCGATTTTTGCCATCACCGAGCGCGAGGATGCCGCACTCAAACTCGATGCCTATGAATCCGGAAAAGAGATGAAAGCCGCCGGAGTAATCTGGTGCGGAGATCTCACCCCCGAAGCCGCGACGGTCAAAATCTGGTTTACTCGCATGATGCAGTTTCGCCTCGCTCCCGCCCAGTACCACGCTTGGCTCAAAAAGAACTGGTCGCGCGCGATCAGCGACGAAGCCTAGACAAAAAGTCCGGCATCCATCACGTCAGTTACCGACATCCTTTGATAAATAGAGTGCCGTTTTGGGGTCAACTTCGGTGTAAAAAGTGTCGACATACCCTGGAGTTCTTTCACAGAATAAGCCAAAAAAACCGCTTGATATCCGTTACGTTTACTTTGTCGTGGCACATTCCCTGCTCTTTCACGGACAGTGAAATTCGTTGTAAAAACCACTGTTGCCGCACTTATGCTGATGCTGCCGGTCTCGGCACATGCCTTAAACCCGACTTGCCTTAGGGACTACGGCGTCCAAGGCGACTGGGGACATCATTTCTTCACGCCCGCCGCGCAACACTCGGATGCCCACTACCACTATCTCATTCACGGTATTCCGGAGTGGCGCTTGGATAAAGCGTCATTGTCATGGATCTATGATCAGATGCCCGATGCCATCGCTTTGTCGATGTCTGTCATCGACGAACAGAAAAACCCGACCTGGTCAGCCTTCGGCTTCATATTCGATACACCCAAAGCCGCGCAAGTTCTCGTGACTTCGAGCGGCGATGCAAGTACGCCGCGAGTACCCCGCCCGAAAAGCGCAATACAGAAGTTTTTTTCACGATTTGATAAAGCAGAATTTGCAAAAACCTACCGACAAAAACTTGAAGCAGAATTTAGCGATAAACCGATCCTATCCCCCGAGGCACTCCTTGCTGCCAACAATCTCTTCATGCACAACGAAGTGTTAATCGGAGGGCCGGAACTCACGTCTGAATCCATGCCCAAAGTCACTGCGATATTCTATAAGATCTCTAAAAAAACCGGACAGTCCGAGGTGACTCCGGACGTTCTCGAGCAACTGCAAAAACTCGCTCGTAAAAAAAACCTGCCTCTTATTCCGCTAAAAGACACCGGTCACGGACATTAGCTACGCCCTTAAAAGCTGCGCGATGCAATGGAGTTACACCAAGCGCGAGGATCTGCGCTTTGTGAAACGGAGTCGGATACCCTTTGTGCTTGGCCAATCCGTATCCCGGATATTGAGATTCGAACTCGATCATCATGTCATCACGATACGTCTTGGCGATGATCGAAGCGCAAGCGATCGAAAAGGATTTTAGGTCGCCCTTGATGAGTGCGATCGCGCGCTTCGGCCCGCGTGTCTTAAGTTGTTTGGGGATCATGTTTCCATCGATGATGATGACATCGGCCTCGCGTCCGAGCTGCTTTTCGAGGTCAGCCACCGCGCGTTCCATCGCGAGATGAGACGCGTACAAAATATTGAGACGATTAATTTCTTCGACCGACGCTTCTGCGACAGCGTAACCCCGAACAAACGCCTTGACCGCGTCGCGAACGCTCGGGCGCTCATCCTCTGGAATGAGCTTACTATCGCGCACCGACCAAAGAATGCGTTTGTGCTCAGTATCGAGATGAGCTTCGGCAATTTTGGTTTCGGCACGAGTTCCATCGGCTTCGAACGCGAGATCTGTCCAAACATTCGAACCAAGTGCGGCAGCTGCGGCAACGACCGGGCCTGCGAGACAGCCACGGCCGACCTCGTCGACGCCGATGATGAGCGGGAGCTCCTCGCCTTCAGCGAAGGCAGAAAATAAAAAACCCGAGGCGACTTCGGAGGTTAAATCCGGAAAGCACTCGGGTTTTTTTAAAGCCATGTTGTTAATCCAATGGCGGCCGAAGCTTAGTTTGCCTTAGACTTCGCAGCAGCAGAAGCAGCAGCCGATTCGTTCGTGACGATTTCACGATCGATCTTAGCAGCTTTACCTTCGAGCTCACGGATGTAGTAAAGTTTAGAACGACGAACTTTACCGCGAGTGACCACGTCGATCTTGCCGATCGATGGTGAAGACGCGTTGAAGATACGCTCAACACCCACGCCGTGAGAAATCTTACGGACGATGAACGAACGGCCCGCGCCGTGGTTACCGATTTTGATCACGGTACCTTCGAAAGCCTGAAGACGTTCCTTCTCACCCTCTTTGATTTTCACGTGAACTTTAATCGTGTCACCAGGAGCGAACTCCGGAAGATCAGAACGGATCACAGAATTTTCGATAGCTTTCACAGTGTTGCTCAAGCCACGAGAATTATCGTAGCGAGCCTTTGTGCGACTCTTAGACTTAATCAGCTTTTGTGCCATAGTCGTCTCTTTTAACAAGACCAGCACAGTCTGGCAATAGATTTCATTCGTTTCGTGCTCAACGAAACGAGTTCAATTGTGGGTTCCAAAGAGTCGATCCAAAATCACGGCCGCCGCAGCGCGAACCGAAAGATGGTTGTAACCGTCACGCCCCAGAGGCCCGTCGATCGGCGCTAAATACGTGTGTACCTCAGGGTAAAAAGCGGGGGCCACTCCCCATCCTGTACCTAAAACAACGACTTTTACGCCTGTTTTTGGCTCATCCTGCCACTTTTTACGGGTGTCTTGGTAACTAAGCTGATTGGGGAGCGGACGAGCGTCGGGCATACAGACTTCGAGCTCCAAATCCGGATACCGACTTTTTAAGTCGGCTTTTACGTCTTCAAAATAGGACACCATTTGGAGGCGGGAGAGCGCCTCGAACCGGTCCGGATGCCATTCTTTAGATCGGGGGAGCTTCCAGTGTTCCAGGATCCGACCGACGATCTCCTGCTGCTCTTTCACCGGAGTGACCACGTAATAGTGGTCCACCTCATAGGTCCGACATGAGCGCGAGATGTCGTGCAAATCCAAATTGGTGACGGCGGTCGCAATAATCTCTCCCGTACGACTGGTCGTCGGATAGTGAAGGAGAACGACCGCGATTTTATGAGGCGCGATTTTGTGTTTTTGCTTCTGGCTCAAGATGACGAGCACCTTAACATAGTCTCGGGGGTTTTGTTTTAAACGCTTTTTAAATGCTGCGTATTCTGTTCCAAACCGGCAACTAGCTTACTTTTGCGCGTGTACTCCTCTTCGGTAAACTCGTCGACTTGGATCACACTATCGTACAAGCGCTCCCACTCTCGCAACGTGGCCTGATTGGCGGCTGTGAGCTCGATGCCGCTCTTTTGGACTTTGTGCAGTTTTGCGACCTCGACGTACATCTTCGCCGCTTTTTCGAGTTGGTTGAGATGGTCTCCCGGATGACGAGGACGATACACCGACTGCGTGAGGCGATTGAGCAGATCTTGCTGATCAAACACCAACTCCGATACTTGTTTCATGCTCTTATCCGAAACCGCTTTCGAGAACGGATTCAGTCGTGACCAGGTCAACAGAGGCAAATGCATGTTTTGGTACAAGCCCTCGAACGCAAGTTCGGTTTCGTAGAAGACGTGATCGAGCGCATAGCGTGCGATTTGCCATTCCGCTTCGGACGGCTTCTCGGCGCGCACGCGATTCAAAATTGCCGAAGCCAAATACAGATTGCACATTACATCGGCCAAGCGACCAGTCACGCTCTCTTTAAGCTTAAGTTTGCCGCCGAGACTCATCATGGCGAAGTCCACGAGCCACGCAAACGATGTCGACGACCAAGTCAGGCGGCGAATGTAGCGGGCTTCACGGCCGCCGATGAACGGGTGCGCGATCCAACCGCGAGTCAGAGACATCAGCGGCGCTAAAACCGTATTCTTAGCGGTGTGCAGGACCTGCGCCCATATCGCGCGGTCAAACGCAGCTAAGTCTTTTTTGTCGAGTGCATCGATCATCGACAACGCATGTGGATGCGCACGGAAGGCACCCTGGCCGAAGATCACGAGCGTGCGCGTCAGGATGTTCGCGCCCTCGACCGTAATCCCCACCGGCGCGGCAATATAATAAGGCGCCACGCGGTTTTTGGGACCCATCGAAATCCCGGCACCCCCGAGAACGTCCATCGCGTTGTTGACGATCTTACGCGCATACTCGGTGCTGGTGAGCTTCGCCATCGCGGTCACGATCGAAGGTTTGATACCCTGATCGATCGCGGACAAAGTATAAGTCCGGAGCGTATCGAGCAAGTACGTGTAAGCGATAACTTCGCTCAATGGTTTTTGAATGCCCTCGAATTTCGCGAGGGGCACGCCGAACTGATGGCGAGCAGTCGCGTGTGCCGCCACGATCTTCATCTGTAACTGGCTCTCGCCGGTCGTGAGCGCCGGAAACGAGATTCCCCTACCCGCTGCGAGTGATTGCATCAGCATTTTCCAACCATTCCCGGCCTGCTTCATGCCTCCGATAATTGCGGACGTCGGGATCTCCACGTTCTCGCCATGAGTTGGACAGTTATAAAACGGAATCGACATCGGATCGTGGCGATGCTCGAGGATGACTCCCTTGGCATTACTCGGGATGAGCGCACAAGTGATCCCGATATCTTTACCATCGCCCGCCAATCCCTCAGGATCTTTAAGTTGAAACGCGAGCCCAAGCACGGTCGAAATTTTTGCGAGTGTGATGTAGCGCTTGCGCCAGTTGAGCCGAATCCAAAGCTCATCCTTACCATCGACATTCTTTTTGAAGAGCACCCCGTACGACTCGATCGATGAAGCGTCACTACCCGCGGTCGGCTCGGTGAGCGCAAAGCACGGCACTTCCACGCCCGAAGCCAAGCGGGGAAGGTAGTAATCTTTTTGCGCTTCGGTGCCGTAATGAATCAAGAGCTCGGCAGGCCCGAGAGAGTTAGGTACCATCACGTAAATCGCCGCGGTCAAACTGCGTGAAGCGACCCGCTTTACGACTTCCGAGTGGGCATAGGCCGAGAACTCAAGGCCGCCGTATTTTTTCGGAATGATCATGCCTAGGAATTTTTCGCTGCGGATGTAATTCCAAGTCGCTTCGCCGATCGTGCGGTTTTTCCAAATCTCCCAATCATCGATCATCGCGCAGAGAGGTTCGACCTTCGTGTCTAAAAACGCTTTCTCGTCCGCCGTCAGCTTCGGCAGCGGTTGCTTAAGCAAAATTTTCATCTTCGGCTGACCTTCAAAGAATTGCTTCTCGACCCAAGCCGAACCCGCGTCGATCGCGACTTTTTCGGTCTGCGAAATTTTCGGCACGAACTTGAGCGCCTGCAACGTCTTCATGATCAGAAAACTATAGATGTGACGGCGGATCGGCGGGATGAACAGGGTAACTAAGATGATCGCGACAATAATGAGTAGTGTTTGCATGACCCTTAACATCTGCAAATCTTGAACCGTCTTAAGAACGAGGACTTCCGCCCCAAGTCCGACTCATCTACTGCTTAGTCTTTTTTAGAGCTTCCCACAGGTCGGGACGCTTACGCTTCGTTCTTGCCTGGGACTGTTCGGAACGCCACTTTTCGATAGCGGCGTGATTTCCGCCGAGTAGGACGTCGGGAACAGTAAGACCCTGGAACTCGCGCGGACGCGTATACTGAGGCGCCTTCAGTAATCCGTTTTCGAGCGAGTCGCGCGCGACGGATTCTTCCGAGCCCACTACTCCCGGAATCAAACGAATCAAAACGTCAGCAACCACTAACGCCGCAAACTCGCCGCCGGTGAGAACATAATCTCCGATCGACATTTCCTCGTCGACGCACAAATCGATGAATCGTTCATCAACCCCTTCGTAATGTCCGGTAACGATGATGAGTTCGCGATGATGAGACGCCATCGTCTTTGCTTTTGACTGAGCGAGAAGCTTTCCTTGTGGCGAAAGTAAAATCGTGTACGGTCGTTCGGCCGCGGGCCTCAAACGTTTTTCTTCGAGGCTCGTCACCGATGACCAGGCGTCGAAAAGCACATCGGGCTTCAAGAGCATTCCGGCACCGCCGCCCGACGGAGTATCGTCGACCGTCTTGTGTTTATTCTTGGCGAAGTCCCTGAGCTGGATGAAATTGAGCGTAATCTTGTCTCCGGCCTTACCGATAAGGCTGTGACTGAGCCCGTCCCGAATCACGTCCGGGAATAAGCTGATAAAATGGATCTTTTGAAGCGCCATGGTTTATGGCGTTTTAGCGGAGTTACTCCACAATCTCAAGCACTGTTCTGCGCTTGAGTTTGGTCGCGGCTCCGAGAAGGATCGTGCGAATCGCCTTCGCCGTTTTTCCTTCTTTTCCGATGATTTTACCAATATCGGTTTTTGCCACACGAAGCTCGATCACGGTCGTATTCTCACCCGCAACTTCAGCTACACTCACTTCATTTGGAATATCGACAAGGGCTTTCGCGATGACTTCAATCATCTTGGAAAGCTCGCCGGTCTTCGACGCTGCCTCTGACATGGGTTCCCTCTTTCAGTATTCATGCACCTAAAGTCTGACTACTATTTTTCGAACCTGTGGCGGCACCCCGGGAAGGGCTGCCATGAGTTATTCTGAATGAAATTTTTTGAGAAAGCAGCAAAAAATCAAAGCCCTAACCCCACGCTGATCATATTCCAGGGAGGTCAGGGCTTTGATAAAGTTTTATGGAGAGCAGCTTAAGCTTTGGTTGCTTGAACCAATTGCTCAACTGTCAAAGAGACTTGCGCGCCTTTGCTCTTCCAAGATTCGTATTTTTCGAGATCGATCTTGATCTTGTCTTTAGCATTCTTGGCTTTTGGGTAATAGAAACCCAACTTTTCGAAACGTTTACCGTCACGGCACGCAGATTCATTTGCAGCCACAATGACGAATTGAGGATTCTTCTTTGCACCCATGCGGGAAAGACGAATTTTAACCATAAATTTTATCCTTTCAAGAATGCCTATTGATAACAGACCGATAGCAATAAAGTCAACAAATGCGTTTTCTGGGGCTTTAAAAGCGCCTTAACTCATTGTCCGAAACACGCGATCCCAGATCATCGAACTCACCCCCCACTTCGCGCCATGAGCGATAAAGTGGTGTTTCATATGGTGTTCTTTCAAAGCCTTCCCCCACGCCGTCCGCGGACGGAAATGATGGACGGCAAAATGGATGTAATCGTAAATCATGTAACCGACGATAAAACCGCAAAAAAATGGGGTTCCGTTGTCAGCAAAAACGACTTTAAACAGGTAAAAAAACGCGATCCCAAGTGTGATCGAAACTACCGGCGGCATCACGAGGCGGGTCGGATCCTGAGGATCGTCGTGGTGAATTCCATGAAACAAGAAGACCAGGTACTTCCCTGCTTTGGTCGAAGCATCGTAGTGGAACACGTAGCGATGCATGGCGTACTCGGTAAAGGTCCAGAAGAACAGGCCGAGCACGGAGTACAAAGCAATCGCCGAATAATCGAGTTGCATCGATGCGCGGGATTGGAACCAAAGATACGCGACGACCGGAATCCAGATGATGAACGGAAGCGATGGATGAACGTGCGTCAGCGCTTCTAAAACCGGGTTCTTAAACAGGCGTATGGATTGGTGAGCTTTCGTGGACATGAGCTGAGGAAATAGCGCATTTTAACGCTCTTGACAATTCTTGATTCGGGCCTGAAACTCGTGTCCGCAAATGTCGAGAACCCGTTTAAATCCAAGCTATTGGAAACACATGAACGCCGTCCCGTTTTCCGAGGACGTCGTGCCGTCGAGCCTGTTTCTCCGGAACAAAAATTATCTCGTGGTGGATTTGGAGACACAAAACTTAGTCCAGGACGTCGGCGGATGGGGCCACATCGATAAGCTCAAAATCTCGGTCGCTTGTGCGTACGATTCAAAAACCGATCAGTACCTCACCTTCCGCGAAAACGAGATCTCAAAGCTCAACGATCTTTGCGAAGAACGTCTCGTGATCGGTTACAACATTCGCGGGTTCGACTTGATCATTCTCCAGGCGTACGGATTGAACCTCGATAAGCTCGATGTTTTCGATATCATGTACGACGTCCAAACGCTCACCCGCCAGAAATTCTTGAAGCTCGAGACTCTTGCACAAGGCACATTGAATGCCGGCAAATCCGCCGACGGCCTGCTTGCCGTCCAGTGGTGGAAAGAAGGCAAGATCGACGACATCATCAAGTACTGTCAACAAGACGTTCAAGTCACGAAGGACATTTTCGAGTACGGCCGCAAGAACGGGTTGGTCAAAATCCGCAAGGCCGACGGGAGCGATTCGCCGGTTAAAGTGAACTGGAATTAACGCGCCGGAATCCCTTTGATTTATTAAATTAAAATACAAATGTTAGCCTTCTCCGCAGGGTATGCGAGCACGCTTACTCAGCAGTTCGATAAATACTGAATTGCCCGAGATGCTTTGGCTCAACGATGTCGGTGAGCCAGGGATATTGCCGCTCGATTTGATCACGGGTGGAGCGCCCTCGGCCCACGATAGTAAGCGGTCGTTGTTTGGCCGCTATTTTAAATTTGACGAAGAGCTCTTGAATTGAGCGCGGCGGTCCGAAGTCGTAAGTAAAAAACACCGACGCATCAGGCAGATCCATTTCTAGAATATCCGCCGCGATCAGTTCAGACCTCGTGAGTCCTTGTGCTTTCATCACGCGCTTACCTTCCGCGACTCTCGGTTCGGAGATTTCGATGCCGGTAAATCGTGCCTGCGGAAAATGTGCTTCAAGAACAAATCCCAAACGTCCATATCCCGCGCCAATATCGACTATCGTGGAACTGTCGCTGATCGGAGCAACCTTGTGGAGCTGCCCGAGCATATAGCGAAATTCGGTATAGGGCGTGAGCAAGCTTTGCGTCGGCAATCCGATCCATTGCTGACGAACGGTTTCGCGGTCGGTTTGCCCGCGTTCAATCCTGGATTCAACCACTTCGATTTCAAAACCGAGATGCGCATCGACCTGCCGAGCATGATCTTTTTGCGCCTCGTACGGCACTTTACTCATGTCGATCAAAGGATAAAGATCAGAAGGATCAAACAGCTGAGACACGCTCTTACCTTCCGAGAGTTTTTAGATCCGATACGGTTTGGGCGACACCGTCCTCGAGTGACGTAAATGACCGGGTGTAACCTTCGGCCTTGAGTCGATCCATCGTCGCTTGCGTGAAGTACTGATAACGGTCGCGAATCTCAACCGGCGTATCGATAAACGTTATATTTGCGGGCATACCCATAGCTTGGAACGTCGCTTTGGCCAGATCTTGGAATGAACGCGCGAGCCCCGTGCCGAGATTAAAAATCCCGCGACGGATCGGTTTTTGAAGCGCGAAGAGAGTCGCAGCCACGACATCCTGTACGTAAATAAAATCGCGCTTTTGCTCGCCGTCGGCGATCCCAGATTTGTGACTCTTAAACAACCTAAGCTCGCCCTTATCACGAATCTGATCGAAACCTTGAATCACAACCGATGCCTGCTTTTGTTTATGGCGCTCGCCGTATCCATAAACGTTAAAAAACTTGAAGCCGCTCCACGCCGGCGGGGCTCGTCCGGCGCGATCCTCGTCGAGCGCCCAAAGGTCGAACTCGAGTTTGGACATGCCGTAAGGATTCAGCGGTTTTAAAAATTTCATTTTGGATTCGTCGTCGTCGTAGCCTTCTTCGCCTGCGCCATAAGTCGCGGCGGATGACGCGTACACAAACGGGATATTCAGTCCGCGTGCAAAATTCCACAACGCTTTTGAGTAATCGACGTTGACTTGCTTCAGATAATCGACGCGCATTTCGGTCGTCGACGAAGACGCGCCCATGTGGACGATGGCGGTGATCCCTACAGGCAGGCCGTTCAGCATGGCTTCAGGCGGATAAACTCGAGTATGGCGCACATCCCGATGCTCGGGGCGGCTTTGGAACGCTTCCAAACGATCGACCGAAACGAAGGGAATCCCTTGTTTTTGAAGCTCTTTTGCAATTCGATAGCCGATAAACCCGGCCGCACCCGTCAATAAAATCACGATGAACTGAGCTTACCGAAAACAGTGGGGTTCGTCAAAGAGCCAACACTGTTAACGCGTAAAGACCTTGTGCTAAACTTGATGACTGGTAGGGCTCGACTTCCATGGACGGAAAAGCAAAAAAGAAATATAAAAAATCAACTCTGATTGACCCATTCACAAAACGCCTCCTCGTGATCATGTTCATCACGGTACCGATTTTGGGTTACCTCATCTTAAAACCGAACGAGCAGCGCCAAACGCTCGCGATCGAACAAACCAAACAATTCGCGCAGTTCATCGAAACCAAACCTGAACTCGCACAGCCGAAACGGGAACCGTCTTCGGAGCAACATGCGCCTCCGCCTCCCGCCCGCCCGGTACTCGCACAGCAAACTGAACCGCAGCAGGAGCCAACCGTGTTTGATCCCAACACCGCGCTCACCGTCGATGATCGCATTGAGATCAACAACATGAGCTCGCAGTGGAACCAAGTCGATTTCGTGCGCAATCACGTGTGGCGCGATCAGGTCGAACAAATGTTTTCGATCGCGGAACGCACTCGCTCACCGGATGTTTTCGATTTGCTTCGCCGTCAGGTGATCTTGGGCAAAGTGGACGAAGATCAATCCAACCGCATTCGTTCCGAGACTTGGTTTGAGCGCTACATGAAAGTCGAGCAGCGTCCCGTCCCACGTAAAGAGATGGAAGATCTCTTTATGAACTCGAACAACTAGGTAGTCCCTATCTTTATGTTTGGCAACGCATTAACTAGAACTGGCCGATCTCGATCGGTTTATCGCCGGTTGCGTTTTGAACTTCGGTCGCGACTTTACGGGCAAGCTCACGGAACTTGGTCGCCGACTCGGACTCCAAAGCCTTTACGACGATCGGCTTGCCTTCGTCGCCGCCTTCGCGAACGAGCATCACTAACGGCATCTGCGCGAGAAGCTTGGTATTGAATTTTTTAGCAAGCATGTCGCCGCCGCCTTGGCCGAAGATATTGTACTGCTTGCCATCGTCGCCTTTGAAGTAGCTCATGTTTTCGACGACACCGATGACCGGTACTTTTACCTTTTCCCACATGTGGAGCGCCTTGCGCACGTCTTGAAGTGCCACTTCTTGCGGAGTCGTGACGATCACCGTGCCAGTAAGCGGAAGCATCTGCGCTAGTGAGAGCTGCACATCGCCGGTGCCCGGCGGGAGATCGAGAATCAAATAATCAAGCGCACCCCAATCCACGCGCGTGCAAAACTGATTGAGAATATTGTGGAGCATCGGTCCGCGCCAAATCACCGGCTGATCGCCCTCGAGCAAAAAGCCCATCGACATCACGCGAACGCCGTGACTGACCGGTGGAACGAACATCTCACCCTTGGCCGGATCCATATAGAGCTTTGGATTCTCGGTCACGCCCATCATGGTCGGGATATTTGGACCGTAGATGTCGGCATCCAGGAGACCGACTTTGTAACCTTCAAGTGCAAGCGAAGTCGCGAGATTTACCGATACCGTGCTCTTACCCACACCACCCTTACCGCTTGAAACCGCGATGATGTTGGCGACGCCAGGTATTCCGGTCATGCGCGTGCTCGGGGCACCGGTTGCGGTTGCACCCGCTGCTGGAGCATCAACCGTGACCGCAACTTCGGTCACGTTGGCAATTGCTTTCAAAGCTTTTTCTACCGTTTCTTTTGCGGTCGCGTCTCGGGTCAATAGACCGAGAGAAATCTTACCGCCATCGAACACCTTAAGATCTTTGATCTTGATGTCAGGGCGATTCAAGGAACGAAGTGCGTTTAAAACTGCGTCAAAGTTGGGTTTCATGTGGGATCGAGAGTATCACAACCCACCGTAAAAACAACAATGCGCGTCCCATAGAATCCCAGGGCGCGCATTGAAATTATTGTAAAATTCGGATTAGCGGATCGGATTTACGTTCGCGAGACGACCGAAAATCGACTGAACTTCGCTTACGGTCCAAGGAGTACGCTTGCCGTCCCGACGCATGCAAACCACGCTCACGTAACCTGAAGTAGAACTCAGGTTGAGAGTGCCGTCGCCTTCTACGCTGATTTTTGAGAATTCCAATTTTTGGCCAGCGGTGAAATCGTTCGTCGCGATTGCAGTGATGAAGCAAAGGTTAGAATTGAAATCCGTGATCTCTCTCATGCTGAGGACGCGGCCGCCTTGAATGATCGAGTCACCGCGAGCGTTTTTCACGCGGTTCAAAGATGCTGCGTCCGTCACTTCAACCGATACTGCTTTAATGTCGGTGATGTTGGCGTCGATCGCAGATGCACGAGGATTGCCCGTTGCAACCGGAGTCGACGAAGTGCTAGGAACCGGAGTCAACACTTGAGGTTTGGTTGGAGTCGTTGGAGCCGGACGAACCGAAGCGATTTTCTGACGAATTTCGACCACGTCTTGGTTCACATCGATCCACATTTCAGCGCCGGTCGCTTGGTTTTTTGCCTTACAACGAACGCCTTTGTATTTGCTTTCGTAAGTGTTCAAAAGTGCTTCAACTTGATCAATACCGCTCGCGCGAGCGATCGCATTGCGGTCATTCAGGAAAGACTGAGTACAAAGGTCTTTCGACACGCGCGCGATTTCGGCACGAACCTTTGCGACCATCTCGTTTGTATCGAAATATTTGTCTTGGTAAGTATTTGCATCAAGCCCCTTGCAGTGAACGTTGCGATATTTGCTTTCGAAGCCATTCGTGAGTGAGTTAGCCGTATCTGCATCTGTTGATGCATTCACTGCATTTCCCCAGGCATTCAGATCGTTAATGTACTGTTGACTGCAGTAATCTGATCCGCTCTGGTATGCGTTTGACGAGCCTTTGTTGTCCGATCCGCAACCGCTTAAAATTAAGAGAACCCCTAAAACCACTGAATGAGATTTGTTTTTCATGGGCGTATCGCTATCCCGAACCTTAAAAATCGTCAACGAAATTTATGCATTGCGTTATTTTACGTTTATCCGCTACTGAGTCTATTTTACGATGTAGTGGGCTTTTGTCGTTTTTCCGACGCGAGTAAACTCGAGATCAAACGTCTTCTTTTCGTGACGTTCGATCTGCATCACGTTTTGCAAAAGAACGGCGGGATCGTAGGCGCTCTGGCCATCGACTTTGGTGATGACATCGACATTCTTTAACTTCATGTGGTCAAAGAGGCCGCCCTTTTTAATCTGACTGATTTTGTAGCCGGTAACTTTCCCGTTTTTTGTTTGGGCCGTCGCTTTCGCCGTTTGAAGGAGTTCGGTGAGATGATCGATGCTCGACTTCATTTCTGCGTACGGAATCGTGATCGTGAGGGCCAAAAGCATGCGCTTCATAGAAGTGATTATAGATTGAGAAGAAAAACCATTTCAATGGTTTAGCGGGGTTTTATATTCGTGAATACAAACGGGCTTCTCTCAATTCATTTTAGACGTACACGATTTCAATCGGCATCTGCACGTCGGGATGCAAGCTCTTGTGCACCGGACAGGCACGAGCGACGTGATCGAGCTTCGAGCGATACGACTCGGGAATCGACTTCGGGAGCGTGATCTTAACTCTCAAAGTTCCGATTCGACGAGTGGGCTCAGTCACCATTTCTTTGGTCACTTCGTAAGTGGCACCCTCAAACGACATTCCATCGCGTTCCGCGACGATCGCCATCGTGGTGATAATGCAGGTTCCGAGAGCCGCGCCAACCAGGTCGGTCGGAGAAAACCGGCTCCCCTCACCCATATTATCTTTAGGTGCATCCGTTTCGATTTTCGAACCGGATTGCTCATGAGTCGTTTCGCAACGTTTGCGTCCGAGGTATCGGCCTGACATTTTTACGCCCATGTTGCGTTCCCTATTTTAACCGCAGATCAATCGACGGATCACCGAAGAGCACGTAGGTCTCCCAGTAGTAAGCGCTCTTGCCTTGGCCGCCGTATTGAGCCCAAAGCGCGGTCATCGCGTAGTTGGTAAAATCACCGAGCTTGAGGCGACCATATTGGAAAATGCCGTCGGCCATTTTGCGCTCGAGAATATCGTCTTCATCCCAGTAAGTGGAATCCATCGAGCCCCAGTAAGCGATCGCCTTGTTGCTGCGGATCCAGGTCTCGCCAAATGCTTCACTCGTGGTGAACTCACCTGTGTTACATGCGTTCCCGACTACAAACGGCAAAGCGTCGTCGTTAGCGATTTGCTGAATATTGGCTTGGGTAAACTGTGGACCGACCCAGTAAGTATCACCGCCGTGACCCGAGTAATCGATAATGGAACGGCCTTCGCTGAAGGCTTTCAAGAGATCATTCGTACCCGCATGATGAGTGATTGCATACAGGCGGTCGCCGCCTTGTGGAGCCAAGATCGACGGGAATGTTCCCGAGTAACCAAGCTTCTTGGTGTAAGTGTCGATCACGTAGTTGTGCGTACCTTCCGCAATTTCGTATCGATCATCCGTTGCGACGAAAGACACATGCTTGGCCCAATCGCCTGCGTGAGGACGAGCCACGGCGGCCTGCTGATAGCGAATGAATTTATCGACGACGACTTTGAGTTGTTGCTCGTTTGCGACGGAAACACGACCCAATCCGATGTCGGCACCGTTGATGTCGGAGTTGTAATCGTTGGTATCGATCGCACGATAGTAGTGATCGGTTACGCCGCTGATAATTTGAGAGTCGTGCGACGGCACGTCTTCGACGTCGCCCACGATCATCGCGTACTTAAGTCCGTTTACGAGCTGACCTTTGAGCCAAGCACGAATGCTATCTTGATCCTTAAAGTCTTTACCCATCACACCCATGACGACGTTGTAGCCTTGTTTCTGCTTGAATTGCGCGTAAGTCTCGAGTGAAGGGCTAGCTGCGAATTTCGCACCCACAACGAAAGCGAAAAGTGGATTACCGCGGCGTTGAACTACCGGTTGGCGTTTTGCAACGACCGTGAAGTTTTGAGTAAATGTCCACTTCCCCGACTTTGCTTTGTACGTAATCGGATAAAGAGTCACGAGTTTAAGCTGTTGTCCGTTTTGAGAGCCGGCGGCGGCGATCGAGTACAGTTGTGAGGGTTGCAGATCGTCGCTTTCATACGCGATCGGATTCAACACCAGCTTCGCGCTCGCATGGGGAAGCTTCACGACTGACTCCAAACTTGGCTCAATACGGGTTCCGGTCGGAAGCGCGCGCTGATAGACGCCTTCTTTACCGACGGTCACGGTCACGTCGCCCTGAACGAGGAAACGCACGACCGGAAGCTTCGGGAAGCCCGGGCGATAAATGATGCCCGAGTAGGCGTCGACACCCTTCAGGCGAAATTGTTGGAGCGGCGCTGCATGAGTCGTGAAACGACTTGCACCAGTCTGAACGCCATCAACCTTGACGTCGAAGCGAACCCCCTCTAGTCCGCGTTCTTTAAAAATGGTTTTAGTCACGGTGGCGTAGCTAGAAGTCGAAAGAAGAACGGTCCCCAATAGAAGCAAAATAGTTTTTGTCATGACTCAACGCTAGCACTCACGCCATGGACGTCAAGCGGTAACGGCATCATTTCTGGATGACGCAAGTCTCAACCAAAATGAACCCGTTACCGAGTCGGGCTACGGTTGCTCTGCGATGATTTCGCGGATCGCGCCTTCGATATCGTGTGCTTGCGGAACTGAAGCGCTTTCCAAATTATCGGCAAGACCAATGCCTGGGATGAACGCGCCAGCGAGCAAGCGTGGACGGGCAAGAAGCTCGTAAAAATGTTCTTCGACCGTGCGGCGGAGCAAGTGCTCGCCGAAGTTCGTGACTTCGGTATCTTCGTTGACGAAGACCACGCGTTTGGTTTTTCGGATTGATTCGCTAATCATGTTCCAGTCGTAAGGCCAGAGCGTGCGCAAATCGATGACTTCGACTGAAATGCCTTCTTCGGCCAATTTTTTTGCAACATCGCGAGCGATGAGCACGTGGCGCCCGTAAGTGACGACGGTCACTTGATCGCCTGAAGTCACAATTTTGCCTTGGCCGATTTCAACGGTGTACTCCGTCAAACCTTTTGGCCAATTCGGCTTCCAGCTTTCGTTGTTGCTCACTGGCATGTCGATCATGCTTTTGAGGGCCTTACGACCTTCCGGCCCAAGCTCCGGTTCGCCCGGAATTTGCTCATCACCTTCGTGACGGATGAGCGCTTTCGGGAGCAAGAACATGGTTGGGTTATTTTCTTTCAGGCACGCGATCATGAGGCCGTACGCATCGAGGGAGTTCGAGGGCATTACGATTTTGAAGCCCGGAATATGGGTCATCGTCGCATCAAACGAGTGCGAGTGATAAATCGAGCCGCGGATCCCCGCGCCCACGATCGTCATAATCGTAAACGGGCTCATCCAATCGCCGTTAGTCGCCCAAGTCGACATTCCGCCGAGCTTGAGGAGGTCGATCGTGTTGTAAATGTAATCGCAAAATTGAATCTCTGCCACGCAACGAACATTCGCGAAACCGAGACCGATTGCAGCACCTACGATCCCGCGCTCATCGAGCGGAGAGTTCCAAGATTTAGCGAGCCCTTGCGTGACGGTGAATGCGCCTCCGAGTGGCGGACCGACGTCCTCACCGAAGATGTGCTCGAGACCTAAATTTTGTTCTCCGTAGTGGAGGGCCATACGAACGGCCTGCGCCATGTTTGCCATTACCAGTATTTCCCTTTTTGACCGTAGTAAACGTTGTCGTAGATGGTATCGCCTGTCGGTTGCGGCTCTTGACGGACCTGTTTACTCTCTTCGAGCATCGTCTCGGTGTATTTTTCGCGAATTTGAGTCATCTCTTTGCGTGTGAGAACGCCCGCTTTTTCAAGCTGCGCTTCGAACGTGACCAAACAGTCGACTTCGTTTGGTTTGAAGTTAGCACCCGACGCAGAAGAGTGTCCGTACAGGCGCGAAACTTCTGCTTCAAGCAGGAACGGCTTGCGCTCGGTACGAACGTATTCAAGAGCTTCCTGCAATGCGAAGTAGCTTTCTTCGACGTCGTTACCGTTGATGTGAGCATTTTTGATTCCGAATGCGGTACCGCGATCTGAAACGTACTTCTCGCCGTGCTGAGTGTCCCAAGGGGTAGAGATGCCGTAACGGTTGTTGGTTACGATCATGAGGATCGGGAGTTCGAATTTTGGACGCGAAGACCACACAAGACAGCTCGCGAACTCACCTTCTGCCGTGCCGGCGTCGCCGCCGTTGACGATGGTGATGCCCTTACAGCCTTTTTTGGCTTGCGCGATCCCGGTACCGATTGCAGTCGCGTACTGAGTTTCGATCGTCGAGGTGACCGGGACCACGTTCCAGTCGCGTTTAGAATAGTGGTTGCCAAAGTTACGTCCGCCGGAATACGGGTCACTCGCCGTATTCTTCATCTGGCGCATGCTATCGATCGGTTCTGCGCCCATGGCGAGCATGATCGGGCTTGAACGATAATGAAGGTGCAAGAAGTCGTGATCGAGACCGAAACCTTTATTGATCTGAACGCCGAGTGGAATGCTGAATGCCTCTTCACCCGGACCGCCGATCCAGAAATAACCGTCGCTTTTTTTGTACATCGCGATCAAGCGCTCTTCGAGCACGCGAGATTTAACCATCAGGTCATGGATCTGGATGAGCTTCTTTTCAGGAAGACGGAATTTTTTTTGATTCTTAGTGCTGCTCATGGCTACTGGAGCTGGCCCCTTAGATTGGCTCTTCGCAGGAGTACGCGCGGTTGAACCACCCCGAGAGGCCTGACGGCCGTTCTTTGAATCCTTTTTCATAGGCCGCCAGAATACCCGATTTAGAGCATTCTCTCAATGGGGAATCGTTGCCGATATCTGTCAATTACTAAACTGTTTATATATAATAATGACGGCGCGCATTAGCGTGGCAAATCGCTTTAAATTTGAGTAGAGTATGCCCATGCAATACGTCCGCATGCCTATTGAAATCGAAGCGCCCGAGCAGCTGGGTTATCACACCATCGACTGCAACCTGACCGAAAGCTCTTATACCGATTTTAAATTTGGCGAACTCGGACTCAATCTCGACGATTTGATCCTCGCCTACATCGACCACGTCGGACATCCAGGATTACGCAAACTTTTATCCGCCGACACCGGAGGGAAAATCGGTCCCGACCGTATCTTGCTGACTGCAGGCGCCGCAACCGCACTCTTTATTATTTCTACATCTCTACTGGACCGCGGCGATGAGATGGTCGTCGTCCGTCCGAACTACGGAACCAATTTGGAAACACCGCGTGCGATCGGCGCGGTCGTCAAAATCGTCGATCTCCATTATGAAAACAGTTGGAAGATTGACCCTGAATCGGTGATGCGCGTGGTGACTTCGAAAACAAAATTTGTTTCGATCACGGTGCCACACAATCCGACTGGCACAATGATGTCCCTCGAATCTTTGCAAGCCATCGTGAAAGCGACGGGTGAACTGGGAATCCCTTTGCTCGTCGACGAAACTTACCGCGAGATGGCTTTTTGCCTGGGAGGAGCGCTCCCCTACGCCGCGACCCTGGGCGATCACGTGATCTCGGTATCGAGCTTTTCTAAAACTTTTGGACTCCCGGGTATCCGTCTGGGTTGGCTCATGACTCAAAACGCGAAGCTGTTTGAAAAATTCTTTGCGGGCAAAGAACAGATTCAGATTTGTAACTCCGCACTCGACGAAGAAATCGGATTTCAGTTTTACCAAAAGCGCGCACAATTTTTGCCAAGGATTTTGGAGAACCTTAAACGCCGCCACGACATGGTTTCAACCTGGATGACGGCGCACCCGTACCTCGAGTGGACAAAACCCACCGGCGGCTGTGTTGGGTTCCCTCGCTTCAAGAACGCCAACTTCAACACCGAAAAATTTTACAGCACTTTGAACGAAGAATTCAAAACCCACGTCGGCCCTGGCCATTGGTTCGAGCAACCGAAGCGTTATTTTCGCTTGGGTTACGGATGGCCGGACGACGTTCAACTCAAACGCGGCCTCGCCAACATCGACGCCGCCATCCAGAAAGTGCACAAATAATGCATAAAGGACGGATCGAAGCATTCAGCGACGGCGTATTTGCCATCATCATCACCATCATGGTGCTCGAGCTCAAGCCACCCCACGACGACTCGATAGAAGCACTCATCGCGCTCATTCCGGTATTTTTGAGCTACGTGTTGAGCTTCATCTACGTCGGCATCTATTGGAACAACCATCATCACATGTTTCAGGCGGTGAAGAGCGTGAAAGGCTCGGTGTTGTGGGCGAACCTGCATTTACTGTTTTGGCTCTCGCTCATGCCGTTTGTCACCGCGTGGGCCGGCGAAAATCACTTCACTTGCCGGCCGGTCGCGTTTTATGGATTCGATCTCCTCATGTGCGGAGTCGCGTATTGGATTTTGGCGAAGGTGCTGATCAAACACCACGGCCACGATTCGGTCTTGGCGAAGGCACTCGGCGACGACATCAAAGGGCTGATCTCCCCGCTCGTTTACATCATCGGAATCGCGATCGCTTGCTATGCGCCGATGGTTTCATGCATGGCGTATGTCGCCGTTGCCGTCATGTGGTTGATCCCGGATACGCGTATCGAACGCGTGATGAAAGATTAACAAGAAAGTCCGGAAAGTGTTCTATCCGATTTTGAAAGACTTCTCGCTGCATTACTTCAATAACGCCTCGAGATACTCAGGATAAGTAAGCTTATCGTCCTTCACACCCGAAGGTGTGATCTCGATCACGCGATTTGCGATTGTCTCGATAAACTGTCGGTCATGCGACGTAAAGAGCACCGTTCCCGGAAAGCGGGTGAGACCGTTGTTAACCGCCGTGATCGACTCGAGATCCAAGTGGTTGGTCGGACCATCAAGCAGAAGCACGTTTGCGGATGACAGCATCATCTTCGAGAGCATGCAACGCACCTTCTCTCCACCGGAGAGAACGCTTGTGTGCTTCAGGGCTTCGTCGCCTGAAAAAAGCATGCGCCCCAAAAATCCCCGAATGAAGCTCTCGGACTGCTCCTTGCCCGAAAACTGGCGCAGCCAATCCACGAGTGACAAACCCGAATCCTTGAAGTACTCGGTGTTATCCTTTGGAAAGTACGAACGCGAGGTCGTCACGCCCCAGGTAAATTTGCCGGAGTCGGGCGTGAGTTCACCCATCAAAATCTTGAAAAGCGTCGTATTGGACAACTCGGAACCCGTAAAGACGACTTTGTCGTTTTTATCGAGCTGGAAAGTGACGTTATTGAGCACCTTCACGCCGTCGACGGATTTCGTGAGGCCTTCGACCCGCAGCATCTGATCGCCGGCTTCGCGCTCGGGTTTAAAACCCACAAACGGATAACGACGCGTAGACGGCTGGATATCTTCGAGCGTGATCTTGGCGAGTTGCTTGGAGCGCGAAGTCGCTTGCTTTGATTTTGAAGCGTTGGCGCTAAAGCGCGCGATGAAGGCTTTGAGTTCCTCGGCCTTTTCGGTGAGCTTTTTATTTTTATCTTCTTGGAGCTTAAGTGCGAGCTGGCTCGACTCGTACCAGAAATCGTAGTTACCGCTATAAATTTTGATCGTGCCGAAATCGATGTCGGCCATGTGAGTACACACTTGATTCAAAAAGTGGCGATCGTGCGACACTACGATCACGGTCTTATCGTACTCCGCCAAAAAATCTTCGAGCCACTTGATCGCGGCGATGTCCAAATGGTTGGTCGGCTCGTCCAAGAGCAAAATATCCGGATCGCCGAAGAGCGCCTGCGCCAGGAGCACTTTTACTTTCTGACCGTCTTGGAGCTCACGCATCTTGAGCGCGTGTTGATCGGTCTTAATGCCCAAACCCGCGAGGAGGACGGCCGCGTTTGATTCCGCTTCCCAGCCGTTAAGTTCCGAGAACCTCGCTTCGAGTTCGCCGGCGCGCTCGCCATCGGCTTCACTGAAGTCGGGCTTTTCATAAAGCTTGGCTTTTTCGTCGATAACTTGGAAAAGCTCGGGCTGCCCCATGATCACGGTTTTCAAAACTTCGATATCGTCAAATTGAAAGTGATTTTGGCGCAAAATACCGAGGCGCTCATCGGCCGGGATGTTCACGGTACCGGCGTTGGGTTGGACTTCGCCCGACAGAATTTTCAGAAATGTCGATTTACCGGCGCCGTTCGCGCCGATGAGGCCGTAGCAATTGCCCGGGACGAACTTAATGCTGACATCTTCAAATAATTTATGGCTGCCGTAGCTGAGGCTGATTCCGTCGGTACTAATCATGGTATTTGGCGGTCATTCTACTCTATTCGCCGCCTAAAAGCTTCAAGATTTTGCGCGACCATTCCTTCTCGAACTGAAGCCGCGTGGAGTTCATGAGAGTGCGTAATCCTCCTTCGACGAACTCGCGTCTTACGATCGGCGGCACCAGCGCTTCGAGCTCCAAGCGGCCTTTTGCCAGACTACCGTCACCGAGACCGACTGCGATTCCGGCAAGCGCGCGCGAATACCCCACCGACGTGTAAATCGATTTCGAGTTGAGGGTCTTCCACCCGTGAATGAGCGCTACGGCGACCTCGCGAAGATCGCGATCGCTATACATTCCGGGTTTAAAGCCCTTCTCTACAAGCGTCTGACCCCAATCATCGAGCCATGGACCAAACGGAAGCAGAAAATCCGGTGACTGACGAATGCACTTGGGTTCACGGAGCGCGAAGTGGCGATGGTTCTCGGCTGCGAGTTGCGCTTGATATACCTTGCCGGCACGGGTGAACACATCACGCGGCTGGCGCGCGTCTTCGTGCCCACAGCGGAATACGCGGCGCTTGAGCACATCCTGGTCGTCGATTTTCCAAGCCTCGAACATGCGATCGAGATCGCCTAAGTTATGAATGACGGCACAGACGCCTTCTGAGTACGCCCGAGCACTCTCGGTCGTCGGGTCGTCGGTAAAGGCGGATTCGAGTTCTTGCAGCGTCTTTTCCTGACGATCGACTTCCGCCTCGATCGCGTCGCGAACTTCTACGATGTGCGGATGAGAAATCTTCTTCGCCGAACCGTAGGCCGCCATCGCAACGCTAAACCACTCGCCTTGATGACCGCTTAGCTTCTGCCCGCTCGCCGACCGCACGCGCCTTCGCGACACAATCGACTCATCCCAAGTCAGCATCTCTTGAATGCGCGTCCACATCGGGAGGAATGCGGCCGTGTGATGCACAAAATTCCAAAGCTTTTGGCGGATAGCGAGATCCACGTCGGTGGGAACAAAAGTTCCGACCGTCGCGAAGTGGGAAGAGAGACAAAGGTCGAAGTAGCTCCACAAATCGCCGCCTTCGGCTTCGAGCTCCGCGGGCGCGAGCCCCGCGAATTCACGGAGCATCTCGGCGTAAGGTTGTGGGAATTTTTGGGGCGCATCTGCCGCAAACAAATACGGAGCGGTGTTCTTGACCTGCTCAAACAACGTCGTGGAGGGAATCCCGCGATACTCGATCTTTGGGCGTTTCGGAGGAACGGCGTTGAGCGACACTTTAGATCTCCGCCCAGTTTTGGCCCGTGCCCACGTTGACTTGCAGCGGAACATCGAGCTTCAGTGCGTGCTCCATCGTCTCGGTCACGATTTTCTTCAATTTCTCAACTTCGGACTTCGGCGCTTCAAACAACAATTCGTCATGCACTTGGAGAAGCATTCTCGATTTCCATTTGCCGTTACCCAGTTCGGCGTCGAGCTTGACCATCGCCATCTTGATCAAATCGGCTGCAGTCCCTTGAATCGGCGAGTTCATCGCCATCCGCTCGGCGTTTCCACGCACGGCTGGATTGGTCGACTTGATTTCGGGAAGAGCGCGTTTGCGACCCAGCAAGGTGGTGGTATAACCGAGTTCGCGTGCAGATAAAACTTGCCCATCGAGAAGTTCTTTTACCTTCGCATAGCGGGTAAAGTAGGCATCGATCATTTTCTTGGCTTCGGTTCGCGAGATGCCGAGTTCTTCGGCCAATCCAAATGCCGACTTTCCGTACATGAGCCCGAAATTAATGGCCTTTGCGTAACCTCGCTGCTCGTCGGTGACCGCATCCGCTTTAACGTGAAAAATCTCGCTCGCCGTACGACGATGCACGTCTTCGCCTTTTTGGAATGAACCCATGAGCGCAGGATCTTGCGAGAGATGCGCCAAGATCCGCAACTCGATCTGCGAGTAGTCAGCTGACATCAGCACTTTGCCCTCTTCGGCGATAAAGGCCTGGCGAATGAGCTGCCCGCGCTTGGTTCGAGTCGGGATGTTTTGGATATTCGGATCGCTCGACGAGAGACGACCGGTCGACGTACCGGTGAGGTGGAAGCTTGTGCGCACGCGCTCATCGCGCTTCGAACGCAATTCCTGGAGCGGGAGAACGTAAGTTCCCTTAAGCTTGGAGATCTCGCGGTAATCGAGAATCAAGCGAGGCACTTCGTGAAGGGGCGCGAGAGCAGCCAGCACCGAAGCATCGGTCGAGTAACCGGTTTTGGTTTTACCTTGGGTCGGAAGCTTAAGCTCGTCGAACAGGAGTGTGCCCAATTGTTTTGGAGAATTAAGGTTGATGCCTTTGTTGGAGGTAAAGCTTTGAATCTTTTTTTCGATCTCGGCGAGCTCTTTTTCGAATTGCTTTTCGAGCTTTTTCAAGAACGCGGTGTCGACTTTGATCCCCGCCTCTTCCATATGCGCGACGGCTTGCACGATCGGGAGATCGACGTCTTCATACAATTTTTCGACCCCTTGTTTTTTGAGTTGCGGTTCGAGCACGCTCCACAAACGGAGCGCACACCAGGCATCTTCAGCCGAATAGCGAGTCGCGCGATCGATCGGCACCTGATCGAAAGTGACTCGGGCAGCGCCCTTCCCGACCACGTCCTCGTAGTTTAAAACATCGTACTGAAGATATTTTTTGCACAAGAAATCGAGGTTGTGGCGGCCGCTTGAATCGAGCGAGTAAGCCGCGACCATCGTATCGCCCTCTACGCCTTGCATTTCGACGCCTTGATTGTGCATCACCCGGATGTCGTACTTCAGGTTCTGGCCAATTTTTTTGATGTTTGGATTTTCGAGTGCGGGCTTCATAAGATTAAGCACGTCGTCAAGATCGAGCTGCTCGAATTTCGAACCTAGTTCTAGCTGATGCCCTACCGGAATATAATAGCCGGCAGACTCGTCGACCGCGATGGCGATACCCACCAGTTTTGCCTCTTGTGGATCGAGCGACGTGGTTTCGGTATCAAACGCCATGAGCTTTCCGCTCTCGACTTTTTTGATGAGCTTTTTAAGCTCGGATTCCTTATCGACCGTGATGAACTCGACGCTCCCTTTTACCGCGCTACCCTTCGGCCCCGAAACCCCTTCTGCGGGTGCTTCAAACAACAACTCCTGCTGCTCGTCTTCGGACATCGGCTTTGCGCCGTCCGGTTTTAACCCATCCGCAATTTTTGAATATTTTACGAACAAGTTTTTAAGATTGTACTTTTTAAAAAACTCGAGGAGTTCCGGGCTCGCTGACTGGGTAAAGCGCGCACTTTCAATCGAGATATTGAGCTTGACGTCGTCCTTCAGGCGCGCGAGATCGCGGGAGAGGTACGCCATCTTCTCGCCTTCGACGATTTGCTCGCCCTTCTTACCTTTGACTTTGCCTGCTTTCGCTGCGGCGATCACGTCTTCGAGCGTATTGAATTCTTTAAGAAGCGCCTCGGCGCCCTTCGGGCCGATGCCGGTGATGCCCGGAATATTATCCGAGCTATCGCCTACCATCGCGAGGTAATCAGTGATCTGCGACGGCGTCACGCCGAACTTTTCGGTCACCTCGTGCGGGGTATAATGCGTTTCCTTCATCGTGTCCCACACTTGAACTTTCGATGTCACGAGCGCCATCAAATCCTTATCGCCGGTGACGATGACCACGCGATGCTTGTCGTCTTCGGCGACCCACTTTTTAGTCAGCGTCGCGATCAGGTCGTCGGCTTCAATTCCGCTTTGACGAAACGACGGGAGACCCATGAGCTTGATCATCTCTTCGATGAGATCGAACTGCGGGACGAGCATGTCCGGCGCCTCGGAGCGGTTGGCTTTGTAATCCTCGTACATTTCTTTCCGGAACGACGGCTCTTTGGAATCGTAAACGATCACGACGTATTCGGGATTGGCGTCGTCGAGCATGCGCCCGATCATCGAAGCCACGCCGTAAATCGCGTTTGTCGGAGTGCCGTCGGGTGCGGTCATCTCACGAATGGCGTAGAACGCGCGAAAAATGAAAGAGCTGATATCAACCAGGTAAAGAGTAGAATGCGTTTTGGACTTCATGACTTATGATTTCGCTTCTTCAGGTAATTTCTCGGACTCGATTACAAAACTTTCGGCCATCACATCGCCCAGGCGCTGATGTCTCTCCGCGCGCGCGATGAGACTAAGCTCAATCAGCGCTACCGGAATCCCCACGATCACGGCCAGGATCCATCCCCAAAACGGGATGATCATCAGGAACGCAACCACGGCCATCGGGATGTTCCGCAACACCGACGACTTGAGCGGGCTCGTCGAGAGCACTTGAATGCCCACGACCTTCTTGCCCAGGCTCTGGCCTTTCCATTTTTGGAATGGAAGCCCGTCAGCCACGAGCGAATAAATAAAGCCCAAGATCGATCCCGGGCCGCCTCGCCACGCCAGCCCCAAGAAAACGATAAATAGAATATCGATGAACTTGGCGAAAAAACGTTTTTTGGCCGAAGCATATTTCATTTACTTATTTAAATAGTAGCGGTCCATCACGTCGACAAGCGAGTGGAAAATGAAAATGTGCGTTTCTTGAATCCGACTCGAGTTTTTACCGAGATCGACGTTCAAGTTGAGGTCGGACTTGTCTTTGAGCGCCCCTCCGGTACCGCCGGTGACCGAAACAACCTTGATGCCTTTAGCCCGGGCCGCTTCGACGGCTCTGATCACGTTCTTGGAATTGCCCGAAGTCGAAATCGCTAAAAGTACGTCACCCGGGCGACCAAGACCCTGAACCTGCTTTTCGAAAATCACGTCATAAGAGTAATCGTTGGCGATGGCGGTGATGTTAGAAGTGTCGGTCGTGAGCGACATGGCTGGGAGGGGATTACGTTCGACGAGCATCCGGCCCACCATCTCGGCTGCCATGTGTTGAGCGTCCGCGGCCGATCCGCCATTGCCGCAAATCATGAGCTTGTTTCCGGCCTTAATTGCGTGAGATATGATCTCGCAAGCTTTGAGAATGTTATCAACATTATGCTCGAGAAACTTCTTTTTAGCCTGAAGTGATTCCTCATACGTGGACTGGATATATTCGCGGGGATTCATTGGATTCTTTATACATTATTTCAATAAAGAGATCGATCACTTCTATTGGCAAAGTCAATTTACTGGTGCTATCACTGTGGTATGGCTAACTCACAAAATGTTCTTACGGCTACCGATCAAAACCTCGAATCCGACGTCATGAAGAGCGGTCAACTGACCCTCGTTGATTTTTGGGCAGAATGGTGTGGACCCTGTAAGGCACTTGGCCCGACCATTGATGCTCTCGCCGACCAATATGCGGGCCGCGTTAAAGTTTTTAAACTTAACGTCGACGAAAACCCGGATGCGGCACAGCGCTTCAGAATCCGCGGCATTCCAACGGTTGTGCTCCTCAAAGACGGTCAAGTGATTGACCAATTGGTGGGCAATCAGCCTAAAGACAGCTTCATCACCGCAATCGATAAGCATCTCTAAACCTAAGTGATTCTCCCTGACGGGAGAACGGTTCCCTTCTCAACAAACACTGCCAAACACGTTTAACTCCGTGTATTTAATTTGATCTTTTGGACCTCGTTCCCTATCCTTGATGTATACGCGATTTAGCTTAAATATTTCATCAAGGAGATAGATGGATGGATCCTCAAGCAGCAGCAGCAACTCAACAATTTGGACTAATCGGTGCACTTCAGCACGGGGGCTTTGCGACTTACCTCATCGCGATCTGTTTCGCAGTGTCGATCGCATTCGTGATCGAACGCTTTGTGAACCTGTTCGTAAGAAAGAATGTGAACGGCACTTCGTTCATGTTTGAGATCCAAAAATACGTTCTCGCGAACGACTTGGACGGCGCGATTCGCGTTTGTAACGGCGCAGGCGATGCGGCTCTCCCTAAAGTGATCAAAGCGGGTCTCATGCGCGCTTCCCGCAACGAAGAGCAAATTCAAAACGCTCTCGATGCGGCGTCACTCGAGATCATTCCACAACTCGAAAAAAACTTGCCTTACCTGGCCCTCATCGCGAACATCGCGACCCTCCTCGGTCTCTTGGGAACCATCTCGGGTCTGATTAAATCGTTCGCGGCGGTTGCGTTGGCCGACCCGGCTCAACGCCAAGCGATCCTTTCCGCCGGTATCTCGGAAGCGATGTACGCTACCGCATTCGGTTTGATCGTCGCGATCCTCACGATGGTGTTCCACTCGTTCCTCGCGGCCCGTGCTTCACGCATCGTCGCCGAGATCGACGAACACAGCGTGAAGCTTCTCGACCTCTTGAGCGCGCGTCGCGTACAACACTCTTCTGAAAGAGCGTAAGGCACGGGACAACCGATGCTAAAGCGGCCTTCCTCTCGCAGACGCAGTCACCCAGCCGAAATCCAGATCAACTTGGTCCCGATGCTCGACGCATTGGTGACGATGATCTCGTTCTTGATGTACACGATGGCGTTCCTGTCGTTCACGATGATTGAATCTCCACTTCCAATCGTGAGCCCGGAAACCAACCAACATCAACTTCGCGATCGTCCGCTGCAACTGACCCTCACCATCAATGAAAAGGATCTTTTGCTCTGGAGTCCGTTCGATTTGATTCCACAGCGCACGATCCAGAACAAGCAAGACGGCCAACCCGACGTTTTGAAGCTTCACGAGGCGCTCATCGCGATCAAACAGAAGTTTCTGACCGAGAACAAGCTGATCCTGGTGCCGAAGGGCGTGACTTCGTACGACACCATTGTCGCCGTGATCGATGCGGCTAAAGCACTCGAAAAAACCGATCCGATCATCGTCATCAAAAACGAAAAGACCGGCGTGCAAGAACAAGCCAAGACCCTCTTCGGAGAGGTCGTGTTCGGCAACTTGCTCGGAGGTGACGAATGAACCACCGCCAGGGGATTTTATAACATGAGAAGCACGATTCGGACCCGGCGCGGTCGCAAAAAAATCCACAAGGACTTCGAACTTCAGCTGACGTCGATGATGGACATCCTGGTCATCATCCTCGTGTTCTTGCTCAAGAGCTATACCGTGAGCACCAACTCGTTCAGCTCGGTGCCGGGGATTCAGATCCCGATTTCGAAAACGCAGGAGCTCACTCCCGACAGCCTGCACTTGATCGTGACTCCGGATGCGATCACGTTTGAAAACCAGCGCGTGGTCGAGTTCGTGAAGACGGTCGATTCTCTCGAGAAGGACAGCGCCAAGGCGCAGTCTTACGCGTTTAAAAACGAAGATCTCGACGAGGGCGGCATGCGGATCGCTCGATTGTACGATGCTTTGAATCGCGCTCGTGAGAAGGCGGAACTTTTGCGTGCGCAATCGACTGCACGCGACCAAAACGGCAATCCCCTTCCGTTTGACGGCATTATCGCCATCCAAGCCGATAAGCGCGTGAAGTACGATACGCTCCGAAAGATCATGTACACCGCGGGTGCGGCCCAGTTCCGCATCTTCCGCCTGCTCGCGATGAGACAAGATCAATAGTTGCCGAGCTTGGGCGTCAGCGGTCGCACTTCAGGACTTCTTCGGCACTGATGAGCTGATAATCCGGAGCTTCCTGACTATCGCTTGCATCAGCCGCGGCATAAGCCGAGTCCGCTGCACCGGCCGTACGACACTTGTTGATGCGTGCGACGTCACTTGCACGAGTTTCAACCCAAGGGGCATTCAACGCTGGAAGCGCGTTGGTGTACGCATCTTCTTCGCGGTAGCCGGTCTTCTCGAGTTCGCTCGCATCCGGGTAAGCATCCACGTGAAAACTTGGCAAGATCCCTTCGATCTGATTGGTGCGGCCCGATGGCTGATAGAAGCGTGCGATCGTCTTGCGATAGCGGATGTTCAAATTGTCCGCGTCGTAAGTCTTACCGAGGTCGCGAGTATAAGACTTGAACGGATACAAATCGCTCATACCTTGTACGGAACCTTTACCGAATGAACGGTCGCCGACGATCCAAGCACGATTGTAATCTTGGAGGGCACCGGCGAGAATCTCGGAAGCGCTTGCCGACATATTATTGATCAACACCGCCATCGGAAGTTTAGTGAGCTGCTTTGCTTTTGACTTGGTGGCCACCATCTCATTGGTTTTGAGATCAAGCGTGGACACGATCACTTTCTTGCCGACAAAGTATCCTCCGATTTCAAGCGCGGATCCGAGCAGTCCGCCCAAGTTGTTGCGAAGGTCGACGATAATCCCTTTTACCTGCTGCTGCTCGAACGATGCGATCGCTTCAGCAAATTTACCTGCAGCAGTCTTATCGAGGAAGTCGTGGAAGGTAATCAAACCATAAGGAACACCTAAGTGATTGATCACTTTGTAGTCTACGGTCTTGACCGGGATTCCTTCGCGCGGGACCGCCCCGTTATACACGGTGCCGGCACGGCGAATCTGAACTTTAACGGTTCCGGCCTTGTCGGTGTTCAAACGCTCTTTGAGCCAGCTTTCGTCTTCAACGCCGGCGGTCGATTCGTCGCCGATTTGCAAAATTTCGTCACCGCGTTTGATGCCGTACTGCGCGGCCATACTTCCGGCGGCAACGCTTTTGACGAGCCACTTGCCCGCCTTCAAACGGAGCTCAATGTTTACGCCGAGTTCAACACTATCCGCACCTGACATCATGTCTTCTTCTTGACGAGTCGGAGAAAGACGGCTGTGTGGATCATCGGTCGCGCCCAAGTACGCATTATAGAGTAACGAGGCCACGTAAGACTCGAGATTGGTGTCCGAACGGCGAGCAAAAATCTTCGGTACGATGCTACCGATCAACGCTTTGAAATCGATGCGGCTTGCAGCCGGCGCACTGAATAATTGTTGCATGGTTAGCTCGCGAATATCACGAACTTTTTTTCTCAATATCTTTGTCTCCACGATTCCGAGTTTTTCGACGCTGATATATTTGTAAACTTTAAGGTTGCCGACGAGAGTCGCGACCTCGTCGCCCAAAAGCGGGTTGCCCAACGCCTTCTCAGCGTCGGTTCCGAGCTGAGTATAAGCGCCCGGTTGTGAAACGCTCGCAACGGTAGTCAAGCCTGCATAACAACCGCGAAACGCTTTGATGGTCTCGTAACAATAATCGGTGACGTCGTCAAAATAGTTTTGAACCGTAAGACCGGTGTCAGCCCAATACTCGACGTCAGTTTTTTTGCCGTCGAACATTTGTTCGTAAATCGATTTTTGGCTGCCGGACTTAATCGACTTTTTGAATGCTTTGTAGTCGACTTTGTCGACCGATGAAGACGCGGCGTGAGCCGAGATAACGGATAGAAACAACCCTGCGGATAACAACTTCTGAATCAACATGCGCGTAGAACTCCCAATAACATGGGGCGATTCTACTCGAATTACCTACATACACAAATGTTATTTAATAAATGGTGCGTTTTATTCCCCGCCTAATGCATTTTGGCGGTGGTTTGCGGTTTTATTCAAGCTGACGGAGCTACGGCACGCCGGAATCGTTCGCTTTAATGCGGATCCAATCCATTCCGGCTGCTTTTGCGGCTTGCACGCCGAAATCCGCGTCTTCGAACACGAGACAACGATCGGGTTTCATGCCGAACCGCTCAGCCGCCATCAAGAACGGCTCGGGATGCGGTTTTCCGATCTTGACGTCTTCGGCGCAAATCACGACCTGGATAAGGTTGCTGATCCCCAGGATTTCGAGCGTCCGTTTGACCACACGAGTTCGGCCGCCCGACACCACGGCAATTTTTTTGCCGATGCTCGCAGCCCACTTCAGATGATCCACCATCTCGACGATCGGTTGCACCTGATCAATGTATTTTTGGAGGAATAGGCTTTCTTTGCTCTGCGCCACTTCTTGGGGATTTAAGCCCCAGCCAAATCGCTGATTCATCACTTCGACCGTTTGAACGGCCGGCATTCCGGCAAGCTCGTCGATCAGTGAAGGACTGAGCGCAAAACCGCGATTTTTAATTTCTTCCACCCAAGCCGTTTTGTGCGGAATCATTGTCTCGGCGATCGTACCGTCGCAATCGTACAAATACGCATCATAATCGACATATTTTCGGAGCTGCTCTTCCGAAAGCGAATTACCGTTATGATCCAAAATTTTGATGGAGGGAGGTTCCAAGAGGCAAACCGATTTTCAGAAGCCGATATCTTAAACAGATGTCGGCATTTTTATTTAGGCGAGGACTCGAGATGAAATTTACGATCAAAAATAAAGGTTCCGAACGGAAGCGTCGAGAGCACGAGCGCGAACACGAGTTTCTTCTGCGTCCAGTTTTCTCGGTCATAGAGCGCAAACGCCAGCGCCGCGTAGGCCAAGAAAAGTCCGCCGTGGATACTCCCGACGATTCGAACCAAATGCGGATCGCCCCAAATGTATTTCATCGGCATTGCATAGCAAAACAACGTTAAAAGCGACAAACCTTCACACCAACCCACATATCTAAAAGCTTTATGCATGCGCCCCACGCTACTAAACCGTGGGTGGACTTGTCCACGCGGATTTGGCATAATAGACCATCTAAGGACATATACTCATGGGCGCACAGTGGAAACACGCAGGCAGACAGGCCTCGAACAATAAAAAAGGCCAGATAGTCGGTAAACTCGTAAAAGAAATCATCGTCTCCACGAAATTAGGCGGACCCGATCCTGCGGGCAACTTCCGTCTACGCAGCGCACTTGAAGACGCGCGTAAAAACTCAGTACCTCGCGACACTATTGACCGCGCAGTCAAGCGAGGAGCTGGTCTACTCGATGATCCTGTCACTTACGAGACAATGACTTATGAAGGCTTCGCCCCTCATCAAGTGCCGGTCATGGTCGAATGTTTGACCGACAACCGCAACCGTACGGCGGCGGATGTTCGCGTGCTCTTTCGTAAAGGCCAACTGGGCGCCGCAGGTTCGGTCGCATGGATGTTCGATCGCAAAGGCGTGATCGAAGCGCACAGCACTCAAACAGGCGTAGATCTCGAGACCGTTGCCATTGAAGCGGGTGCGGACGACGTGACCCCGATCAAGGCCGGCGAAGGCCAACCGACAGGTGGAACCATGGCTCGTTTTATCTGCGGAACCAGCGATCTCGATGCTGTCAGCAAAGCACTTGCGGCTGTCAACTGGAATGTGCTGACGAGCGAAATGAGCTACCTTGCTAAAAACTTCGTTGAACTTGATGAAGCCAAAATGAAGGAAGTTGGCGAATTCTTGGGCGAGATCGACGATCACGACGACGTTCACCGCATTTATGTCGGATTGAAGCCGCAAGAGTAACCGAAATTTAAAATGAAAAGAGCCGGTTTTGAATGTTCCCCTTTCGCGCCCTTGGGCCATAAAAGAGAAACATGCAGAACCGGCTCTTTTTGCTGTGTTAGGTAACCCACCTAACCGCCTCATCACCGGTTACCCTACCGGTAAAATTGGATTTCCGAGCACTCGTCCTAAGCACTCGGAAATGGGACAGGAACCCTAAGAAACAACCCTCGGTACTCAAAACTCTTTTGGATTTAAGGGAGCGCTTGCAAGATGGCTTGAGCTACGAGCATTGGGTGCGCGGTGTTTGTGATTCCTGCGATGAGAACCATCAACAGCAATCCCCCGATCAAGCCGCCTACGAACCCGAGAACCCCCCTAAATCGTCGATCCATCGATCTCCCAAATCTGGTCCTTCTTTGGACCTTATATGACTATTTTACTCTAGTATTTGGGTGTTGCAAGGCTAAATTCTTGAAATAATTAGCTTTTTTATTAAGCATTCTTAACAGTTGGGTCACTTTGCAAAGTGTTCCAAACAATTAATCCGAACTTGGAATGGGCGGGATCTATTCGGTGACGTAACCGCAAGTGAGGCGCTCGGATCGCAAATAAAAGTCTCGTCGAGACTGGCAAGAAGGTTGCCCTTTTCGTCAACGCTGCGATTGAGGTGGAGGGCGTAGTCACCGTTAGATGGCCAGCGATAAGCGCCCACCTGAATACTCGCGTCTTCGACCGAGCCGTTGGAGACAAAGAAGCTTACAGCACCGCTTTTGGCGGTTGTCATCGCAATCAATTGGCCTTCGAGATCCGATGGAGTCACGACGATTCCGACGATGCCTTGGATTTTACCCTCGTTTGCTTTGCAAACGAGCTTTTTAACCAGGCGGCAAAAAAACACTGAAATGTAGGTTTAATACAGAACTGCGACCCAGGTCGATTGTGCGAGCGACGGCGGGGTCACGGAGAGTACTCGACCGCCGTTCTCGTTTTTAAGATTAGCCGCAAATGACACCCAGAACTCCGGACCCTCTCCGCCCGTGTAAAAGCGCATCTCCGCAAACGGAACGCCTCTGCGTTTGAGCGTGCGTTCGATTTCATGAGCGAGTCGGCCCATGGTCAGGCGGACATTGACTTCGATGATCGGGACGACTTGAAGACCGCCCTCCGCCGAACACGCGATGAGCCCGTCGATCCCGACGGGGCCGACGTAGTGATGGTCGCGTAAAATTTGAATCGCACGTTGTTGCTCGAACGCGAATGAAGCACGCGACGCCTCTAGCACGCGTTGATACGCCTTGAGCGGATCGCGCGGATGAACACCTAAGTATGATTTCACGTATTGGTGTCGCGAGTCCGTTTCAAATAGTCTGGGCTCGAAGGACTTGAGTTTGCCGTCGGCGCCCAACTCATATTGCACGGAGAAATCGATTTGCTTGTCGTAGTACGGCTCGACGACGCAGGCGCCGCCGGAGAGCTTCGCTTCCGGAGCGCTTGCGACGACTTGATGCCCGCGACCGCTCGTGGAGTGCTCGGCTTTGACGATCCATTTAGCAGCGTCGTAAGACTGGCCGATGTATTCGGCGAGGTCTCCGTGATTGTGGATCACGCGACCAGGGGTGCCGAGCTGCTGTTTCCACCACGCTTTGGAAAGAAACTTGCGCGCAAAATCGTCGGGCGCGAGCGTTTGCGATTTTTTAACGTGCGCAGCGAGCTGCGTTTGCAGATCGAACGCGCTCTTGCCCCACCCCCAGGGTTGCAAACTTTGGACCGGGCGCTCCATGGCCGACGCGTCTGAAATCCACTCGGGGATCTCGCCACGATACTCAAACACTTCTTTAAGCCATTCGCGCGGCGGCTCGCGCGTGGAGATCACGACGTCATCTTCTTGCGCGAACCAGAACAGTACCGGCTCCAAGTCGCGGATCTTTTCGCACGCGGCCGGCGAGAGCTTCACGCCCGCGCTCTCTAACTCGCACTGAGGATTGTAATAAAACAAATCGGGCACGCGCCCGCGCGATCCGCCGGTGATGCGCACGTTCTCGATATAATCCTCGCTAAAACCGGCGCGGCGGCGCGACTCCTCGGCAAAAAACACTCCGCCGCGAGCCCGGCGTGCGCTCATCGGAAACGGTAAACTGCGGCGGTACGATTCCCACTCGCTCTGGCCTTGACCCGCGCCCTCTGCACGCCAGCGATTGAACCAATAAAGCCCGTGCGCGACGTGCGTGATCTCGTCGTCGTGTACTTTTTGAAGCATCTGCGCGGTCGGCGCGTCCGAGAGCTCGCGCGCGAAGATTTGCTGGTACTCGAGCGCAAAGTCCAGATTGGCTTGCTCGAACGTAAGACTCATCCGCGTGACAAAATCCATCGGACTCGCGAGAGTCTTCAACGAGTTCCAAAAATAAAAATTGAGCGGGACCTCACCCATCTCAACGCCGTAGTCTTTCATGCGGGCGACGTACGAGCTTAAATGCTGCTGCTCCTCCTGCAGGATGCGGAACACGCCCTGTTTAAATTCCACCGGCGCGTCCGGAAACCGCAGCAAGGTAAATGCCATCGTCTCGATCGCAAGTAATTCGTGATTGGCAAAAAAATGGAGAATCCGCCCGCGATGGCGGAAACTCTCGGGTCCGAGCAAATCGGACTTGCGCGGGAATCGATCGTTCTCGGAGGATGTTCGCGCAGCCAGCACTCCAACTCGACCGGGATTCTCCGGAGTTTCAAACGGCGTCTCCCAACCCGTATTCCAGTTCCACTGCGCGGGCGGAAGCCCGAGACCGGCAAGCTTGTCTTGGAGCGAGCCTCCGAAGAGGATTTGTCTTAAGAGATCGTGAAGCGATTCCATGGACCGAGCTTACTCCAAAAAGCGAGCGCGTTCAGCCGCTGTCGGTACTCGACAAATATCGCGCCTGCCAAACCACGCATAACGATTCCGAGCCACCCAGGCGTAAACCGCATTGCGTACAAACCGTGGGAACGCGTAAAGCACGCGAGTGAGCGCCCAGAATCCGCCCAGCGACGAGAGCACGCGCAAGATCGCATCCGACTGATAGTAGTACCGGTCACCATCGAGCAACACCACCGTATCAAGATCGGGCGCGGCGGCGCCCCTCTGCCCCGCGCGCGGTGCAAACGGCGATTGCAACGAGCAAAACCTGAGCGACGAAGGCAAGCCAGGCCGAGAAAGTAAAAAGTCGACGAGCCCGTTGCAGAGTTCGCAAACTCCATCAAAATAAATAATGTGTCGGTTACCGGCTAGCGCCGATTGATCCTGAGGCTTGAGCTGCGACTGGCTTGTAGATTCGATTCAATCCGTCCATTTCGCTGGCAAAGACCATGTGATTGACCGGCAACCACACAAAATCCGGGCGATCGCTATCGCGCAACCAGCTACCCCCAATAATACGGCCGGAGCCGTCCAAATCCAAGGTGTAATCCAGCTCGAGTTTGCCTTCGACAAACTTAGGCGTACCCACCACCGGTTCCCACTCCGATTTTTCGAGCTCGTCGGCGTAGAACAAAAATCCATGGACTTGCACGCCGTGGGCGGAAGAACCCACGATCTCAAACTTAAATCCGTAGGCCGGCTGGTTCCAAATCTGATTACCCGGATCGCGCTCGACCACGAAGCCTTGTTTTTTAAGGCCGATCTGGTTGGCGAGAATCACGTGAAGCGCGCCTGGATTGATGTCGCTGCAATTAGGCGAGCCGAACACGCGTCCAGCAGTGTGGCAGCGAGCGCCGACTTGCCTGGTCTGCACTTCAAAGTGGCGAGCGGCATGATAAGAGATGAGGCCTTTGACGTCGCTTGATCCGAACGGAACCATGATTCCATCCGGGTTGGCGAGCGTCACCGGTTGCGGTTCCGCATATTGAGTGGCCGCAATCGACCAGCCGTCGCAAATGCCTGACCACCAGCGCGCACGAGGCGTCGCGATGCCTTCCACTTCGTGTTTGAGCGGGTAATCGTAACGGCCCATAAAGATGTCGTATTTTTCAGACGGCGAAAGAGTCTTCAGCTCATCCTGACTCATCTTCGCGACTTGCTCGCGAGTCGGAGAAGCGTAGCCGAAGCCGTAAGGCTGTGGCAGGTTCCATCGGATATTGATGCTCCCCTGAGCGCTTGGCCAGTAAGTTTCAGACCAAGGACGGCGCGAAAGCTCGCCCGCGGTCGGGAGCTTCGAGAGCTCGTAAACAAAGCTTGGATCCATGATGCCGGGATCGTTGGCGCTATTCCAGCGGTCAGCGCGCGCGGATGGCGTAGAAAGTAACGCAGCCAAAACGATCAAAAAGTGCATGAAGGATTCCTCTCTCAGTGTGCGCGGGGTTTATCAACGATATCGCCCAATGTCAAAGACATGAATGGCTTGACGCAAAATTCCATTCCAACTGTTGGCGACGGCCCATTTCAGGTGTAGCTTGATGGAATAGTGGACTCTTCAACTCACCATCAACCAAAAGGCAATTTTTGGCTCTTAGCGCTTGGCGCTTTGGGTGTGGTGTACGGCGACATCGGGACAAGCCCACTGTATACCGTTCAAGAGTGCGTGAACCCCGAACATGGCGTCACCGCTGAGGTGGCGAGCAATTTGTTCGGGATTACTTCCCTCATCTTTTGGGGAATGCTCCTCGTGGTCACGCTCAAGTACATCATGTTTGTCATGCGTGCCGATAACCGCGGCGAAGGCGGCATCATGGCGTTGCTTGCGCTTTTACCTGAACGTTTGAAAGTTCCTTATCCGGGCAAAATCGGAACCGCCGCTGTCCTCATCATCGCGGGCGCGGCCCTTTTATTCGGCGACGGTGTGATCACTCCGGCGATCTCCGTTTTGTCGGCGATGGAAGGGATTAAAGTCGCAGCACCCGCGTTCGATCACTTCGTCGTACCGCTCACGGTGATCATTCTCTTTTTCTTGTTCGCGCTTCAGCGCAAAGGCACTCAACACATCGGCCGGATGTTCGGCCCGATCATGCTCGTGTGGTTCCTCTCGATCGCGGCATTCGGTGTTTGGCATATCATCGAGGAGCCGGCGGTGCTGAAAGCGCTCTCGCCTTACTACGCTTTTGAGTTTTTTGAAACCCACGGCTGGCATGCGTTCCACATGCTCGGTTCGGTCGTGCTCGCCCTCACCGGGGGTGAGGCGCTCTACGCGGACATGGGCCACTTCGGCAAACGCCCGATTCAAAAAGCCTGGCTCATGCTCGTGTTCCCGTGCTTGGTATTGAACTACCTCGGGCAAGCCGCATTCTTGCTTCAACACCCGGACCAATATCACAACCCGTTTTACTCTCTCGTTCCGAACAGCCTGCTCTACCCGATGATCGGGCTCGCGACGATGGCGGCTGTGATCGCCTCTCAAGCGATGATCTCGGGTGCTTACTCGCTGACCTCGCAAGCGATCCGTCTCGGTTACTTTCCGCGTTTGACCGTCAAGCACACCTCCGATATCGGCGAAGGCCAAATTTACGTTCCACTTATTAACCAGATTATCGCCGTCCTGTGCATCACGCTCGTGTTGCAATTCCAAACCGCGAGTCGCTTGGCCGCAGCCTACGGCTTGGCAGTCACCGGTACGTTCATTATCACGTCGATCATCTTTTTCTTGGTCACCAAGTACCACTGGAAATGGAAGCCGATCGCTTCTTGGTCGATCCTTGTTTTCTTTTTGAGCTTCGACCTTCCGCTCTTCTCCGCAAATGCGATGAAGTTCTTGGACGGCGGCTGGATCCCGTTCTTGATCGGCGCGGGATTTTTTATCGTGATGTTGATCTGGAAGACTGGCCGAAGCTTACTCGCTCGCCACTTTATCCAGAACTCACCGCCAATCGATGCATTCCTGGAGCATCTTGAAAAGAAAGTCAGCTACCGGATTCCGGGCACGGCAGTGTTTCTCGCTTCGGCTTCGAACGGGGTTCCTCCCGTCGTCATGCGGATGGTCAAGCGGTTCCACGCGCTTCATAAGACCGTGATCCTCCTCACCGTGACCTCGGAGAACGTGCCATACTACTGTAAGGACGATCAAGACCACACTCGCGTCGACGCTCAAGACTTGGGCCAAGGTTTTTATCGTGTGATGGTTCGTTACGGCTTCATGGAAGTTCCGAACATCCCGAAAGTGATGGAAGCCGCGTTCGAAAAAATGAATCTCTACTACTGGGCGCGCGACATCCTTTACGTGCTCGGGCATGAGACGTTTGTCGAGCAAAACAGCGGCTCGATGCCGGCAACCCAACAGTTCATCTTCGCGTTCTTGTCCCGTAACGCCCGCAACGCCACCGATTACTTCGGATTGCCTCCCGAGCAAGTGATTGAGCTTGGAACACAGATCGATCTGTAATGATATAATTAATATTGATTCGTGCGTAAAAGGACGAGCGTACAAGCCTCTTCGGTTTGAATGCCGTACTTTTGCAATTGGGCTTTGAACTCCGCGTTTTCCGCTCCGGGGTTAAAAAGCACTCTCTTCGGTTTGAGTTTCAAGATCAGATCGCGGTACTCCTCCTGATGCGACGGATTCAGATATAAAGTCACGGTATCGAAACACTGATCCCCGATTCGCTCCTTCGGTTCGATTTCGACCGTCTTGCTTTCGCCGATATCGATCAGTCCGGCCTTCTTGCCTACCGCCACGACGGAGTGCCCGTGCTTCGTGAGCTCTCGCACCGCCTTATTGCTGTAGCGGTCGGGGTTTTCGGAAGCGCCTAAAACGAGGGTTTTCTTGCTCATGAACCGACTATACCCCCGCTGGCGTAAGTTTTGCAATTCAGTGTTACAGAGTTAGAAATTGAGAATTAAATCCCCACCAGTTAAAGGAGAATTTATGTCACACTCACGTAAATTGTTATTAGCATTCGTCGTACTCGCCTCAGTCGTCACTTTTGGTGCTTGTAGCTCGGAGCGCAAACACGCCGACGAAACCGTGACGACATCTTATGTCCCAGCGGAACCCGCATCTGCTACCACCGTCACCACTCAATCGAGTTCAGCTGACCTCGGTAGCGCGTCATCCGGCATGGGACGATAATCCTGAAGCACGCGTCTCACGATCTCGGTCATTTGATCAAGCGCTTCGGCATAATAGATCAAACGAGCGACCGTCTTGATCTCACACTCGGGGCAAGCCCGCTTCAATCGGCTCTGAAAGTGTTGCTCTGAAAAACACGACAGGAGCGCAAGACTAACTCCTTTGCGCTCCCTCGTGCCATTAAAGGCTTTCACAAAATCAGTGATTTGCGTCGGGTGCTGTTGGTACTGGGCGTAGTCCACGTGTCCATCGCCGCGCAGGAGCGGCGGCTCGAAGTCCGGTCCGCCTCCATCGCGAGAGTGCCCGTTATAGATCACCACATCGTCACGGCTCACCGACGCGAGAAACCGTTCGCGCGTGAGTTTACTTTTATACTTTTGAAAAGGGTCAAGCCTGTTTTCGTCGTCGTCGGGTCCAACCGATGCGTGAATCACTTCGACATGGACGCGGCTTTCCGGATCCGAAAATAGTTCTTGGTTTTTTGGATCGCGTGCAAACCCCATCGATAGCAATCGCTGCACGAAGATCGCTTGTTCGTATCGGTCGCCGACAAACCGAGCGGGCCGCGCGTCTTTATAACCAAACGCCGCCAAAATACGGATCGTCCGCGGCTTGTAGCGCGAACTCCCGGTAAGACTGAGGCATAGCAGCAAAGCTCCGAGAACACAGAATCGCCGTATCATCGCGTCGCGATCCGATCCGGATTTTGCCGTGCGATCTCACCCATCAAAAACCGAAGCTGCGTTTCAAACTGCACCGTGTTGCGCTTATCCCCTCTCCACATCAAGGCACATTGCAAATACTGATCGAGCCGTTTGCGGTTCATGAGCCGCACATAATAAAGCGCCGCACTCCGGAGATCCGGATCCGTATCGGGCTGCAGGAGTTTGTTCACGGCCGGAACCGGCAGTTTGCGTCCGAAACGGCCGAGCGCATCGATGAGCACCATCTTCGCAACGACGCTCGTGCCTCGCGCCCGCAGTTGTTCTTCAAAAAAATCGGCGGTCCTCGCGTGATCTTTGGAAAGCTGGAGAATAACCAAGTAGACAAACCCGGTGGTATCGTCTTTGGAGATTTCCATGAGCACGGGTTTCAACCGTTCGAGTTTGAGCGCGGATACCACGTCCAGCGCGAAAGATCGCTCGATCCCGCCGCGGCGTAACCCTTCGGCGAGCTGCTCGTCCAAATTTTTTGTTTTACGGAGAGATGCGATCGCATTGTTTCGCACTCGCTCGGACTCACCCGACAAACTTCTGGCGTAATCCACCCAGGTTTTTGCAGACGCGAGTGTCGAAGGTTCCGAAGCAAGGATCAGAATTCCACACAGAATTAGTTTTTTGAGCTGCATGACCGGTATCGAGCAAAAAATACACCAGAGGCGAATTGCCCCACCGCTTCTAGTGCGGTCTAAATTTCCGTCGGAAGTTCGATATTAAACCGGCGCGGAGCGCGATTACGATTCGGCCTGCTTTTGTCCGACCAGACGTCTCACGTAATCGATATGCCCACGAAGCCCGTAAATCTGGTCAGCGTAAGAGCCCTTGATCCGCATCCTATAGACGGACTCCTCGATGCGATCAAAATAGCGCCGGAGTTCGGCTTGTTTCTTCGGATCAGGTTCGGCGAGGAACTTGCGTTCGAGCGCGACCAGTTCCCGATAACGTTGGTAGATCTTGATCTTCACACGCCACCTAAAAAACGATAAGATCAAACGGATTGCCGGAATCAAGATCACAAAAGCCGGTACGAAAAAGACGAGGATCCGGCTGAGCAAACTCGCAAGCCAGTATGGTAAGTGTTTATAAAAAAAACTTTTGCCCGAGTTGTAGTAACGAGTCGCGTCCGCGCTTAATTTAATATTGTGTTCGACCGCCGACGGAAAATCCCCGCGTTGCTGATAAAACCCCGGGCGGTTGTGAACCTGAGTCGCCGCCTCGAGAAGTAGGTCGGAGAGTGCAGGATGAAGATCCTTCTTGGCGATCAAATCCACCATCGGGCCGATGAGTGAAATATCACTCGAAGGCAGATTCTCGCCGAGATCAATCACGCCTTCGGGCAAGCTGAGCGCGTTTAAGTAATCGAGCTTCCGCACATAGGCGTTCGATTGTTTGAAACTGTAGAGATGAATCTCTTTGGAGTGAAGCAGGGCCTTCAGCGTCGTAAAAGCGGTACTTTCGCTCATGATGAAGGCGGCATCAAGCTTACCCGCTTCAAGTTGCTTCGAGGCTTCTTCGCCATCGAGCGCAAGCAATGTCGTTCCCTCGTTTTCTTTGATGCCGTTTAGACTCAATAACTTCTTCGAGAGAAAGTTTGCGCCACTCCCCTCCGGACCGATTCCTATTTTTTTATTTTTTAGGTCCGATAGAAGTTCAAGTCTCTTCCCGCGATAAAAAACCATGATCGGCTGCTGCGAAACACTTCCGAGAGAAATGAGTTCTTCGTTGCCTTCCGCTTCCGCGATTCCCGCTTGAACCATGCCGACTTCTACGCCCGAGTTGAGATCCTTTACTCGTTGCAGATTTTGACTCGAGCCTTGAGATGTGATGATCTTGAGCTTGACTCCGTTCTCTTCGAGAATTTTTGCGTACTTCATCGCCGTCTTTTGAAACCGTCCGCCTTCAGGTCCGGTTGAGATCGTAATCTCATCCGGCGGTGCGGACCTTACGAAGAAGATGATCGCGGAAGTGGCAACCACCAAGACAGCGATGATGACCGTGACGGCGGCGGCCGGGCCAACGTCGAAGAGGTCCATGATGGACGAAACCCGAAATGCGTTCGAGATACGCTTTTTAGCTGACATGACAACAATGGTATAACGAGTATCGGACGGGATCTAGTGGATGACGGGCGCCTCAACAAGCGGGATCCAGAAGGTAAACATCGACCCTTTTCTCACTTCGCTCGCCACCGTAATGGCGCCGTCATGATGATACCGCCAAAAACTTGCCTGTATGCACTAATGGCGTTTTTTTATTCAACAGTTATTAAAACCATTTCATACTGAACGAATATGAATCTCGACCTGCTCGCACTTCTCGCTCTCTCGTTTTTTACGGGTTGCTCCGCCCCGACTTCCGTTCAAACCCCAATCGAAGCCGCCGATGAATCCGTCGTGGTGTCAAAGCCATACCCGTGTTCTACGATTCCGTCGAACGCGAGCAAAGCCACAAGCGCCGCGGAGAATGCCTGCATAAGAATTAAAGAGTTTGGCGCGCTTGATAAAAATAACGATCGATTCATCAACGTAAAAAAAGAACTCAAGGGAACTACGACACACTTCAAGAAAGCCGATCACAACGAAGACGGTCGCATCAGCATCATCGAATTCATGGCTCTCGTGGACAAAGAGTACGGCTCGTATGCCGGCAATCGGATTTGCATTAACAATGCCACTAAAAAACCAATCGTTTGGGACTTAACCGACACTCGCATCAATGCAAATGGCAACGGTCATTTGGCATCGATGGGCGCACATCAACCCAACGTCAACGGCGACGGTTTTGTTTGCGTTGATGTTCCAAATTACGACGGGCCTTATCTGTTCTTGGCACACATTCAAGATCAACATTGCATGATCCGCTCGCTCACGGGCAATGCGATGGTGACCGTCACAAACGATAAGAAAGGGATGAAGTGCGTTCCTCAGCGCGACGGTTTCAACAGCACCGCCACAATTGCAAAGGAATTCCCGGTCGATTATTACCGTGAGAATTCCAAACAAAAAATCGAAGGATTCCCCCTTCGAAACATGACCTTGAGAAACAACACCCAATCCAAGATCGAAGTGAGCTTCAACAACCCTCAAGGCAAACGTTTTGATGCTTTATTGAGTGCGAGTTCCGCACTACAAGTCACACTCGATGCTCCGATCGACGAATACTTTCAACCGATCACTCTGACGCTCAAGACCGACGGAACCAAAACGGCACGATATCGGTTCAGCAAAGGCGGAAACCTCAAATGTGAACGCGTGGAACAAACGGCAGACTGGCCGTTTGAACAAAACTGCGGCGGTGCTTTGATCGATGGCTACGGATTTACGACCGATCTCACAGAGAACGCGAAATAGCGCTTACCTTCGCAAGCACTAAGAACTGCAACTCAAGGCCGAGCATCCCGCTCGGGTACGCGCCCAATCCGGCATCTTTTTATAAAGCGCACGCGTGTCGGAATTTATCTCGTACGGCGTCCTTAGCGCACGCCAGATTTGATCAAGCCGTTTACGATCCCCCTTCTCGAGGCCGTCGAGCGCTTCCTGCACTAAGTAATTTCGCAAAATAAAGTACGGATTCACGGCGTTCATATCCTTCACGATCTCCGTAACCGGACGCGTGTCGCGCTTACATTCCTCCAAATAATCTTTAAGCCAGAGCTCCAGAGGATCCGTATTGTTGGCAGGCTGCGGCCACTTGTAGAACGCGAGCGCCAACACGCCGAGCGCTTGCTTTGTCGTCATCGTCGGCTCCGACTCGCGTACTTCGGCCATCTGCCTAAAAAACATCGTCATGTCGATTTCGGCCGCGCGCATACCGTTATCGAGCTTGGTCAGTAGGTCGACACTTGCGGTCGGCAAACCGATTTTGCGCGCCATCATCTCGACGTAGCCCGCATTGTAAACATCGGCGTAATATTCGAGACCTTCGCGCAACCACTGCGTGTGGTTCTCACCCTGGTCCACGGTCAAAAGCGCTAGCGCGTCGGCCATCCGTTGCAGATTCCAGAGCGCGACTGCAGCTTGTTGTCCGAATCGATAACGTCGATTCTGCTCATCGGTCGTGTTCGGAGTCCAGTCCGGATCGTAAATATCCATCAAACCATATGGCCCGTAATCAATCGTGAGCCCGAGCACAGAAAGATTATCCGTATTCATCACGCCGTGAACAAACCCTACCCGCATCCACTCCACCACCAACGCCGCCGTCCGACGACAGAGCTCTTTGAACCACTTTACCCGATCGCCCATCAGCTCCGGATAGTAGGTGTTGATCGTATAGGTCACGAGCTGCTTGAGCTGCTCGACATTGCGATCGGCCGCAAGGACCTGAAAATGACCGAAGCGCAAAAACGTGGTCGCGACCCGCGTGGTGATCGCGCCCGGCTCTAACCGCGGATGACCGTCGTAAAACATATCCCGCTCGACTTTATCGCCGGTGAGCACGCAACAAAGTGCGCGCGTGGTCGGTACGCCGAGATGGAACATCGCCTCGCTACATAAAAACTCGCGGAGCGACGAACGAAGTACCGCGCGACCGTCTCCGCGGCGCGAGTACGGAGTTTGTCCCGCACCCTTGAGCTGCACTTCCAGGCGCTCGTGTCTGCCGTTGATCGACTCGCCCAAAATCAGCGCGCGACCGTCTCCCAGCTGCCCCGCCCAAGTGCCGAACTGATGTCCACCGTAGCGAGTGGCGTACGGCTGCATTCCATCCACGAGTTGGTTGCCGGCAAAAATCTGCGCCTCGATCCCGTGCGGATCCTTGGGCTTGTCGAGTCCGATCAGCGCCGCCGCTTCTTCGGACCAGATCAGCATTTCCGGGTTTTTGACATGGGTTGCATGCACCCGGGTCGCGATATCCGGGAAGGTGTTCAGAAATCGGTTGTCGAACTTCAATGGGCGCATGGGCGGATTCTACCACAAATCGCCGGCATCGACTCAATGATATTCGTCGATCAATTGACAACCATGATCGAAGCCCATATATTACACACCGGATGAATATTCTTACTCTTTCAGTCCTTCTGCTCACGGCTCTTGCCTCGCCTTCGGCATTTTCGCAGGGCTTTCAGTTCGATTCCGATATTTCGGAGGATCTAAAAACGCAAGTCAACTCCGACCTCGCCTCCCTCAAAGCGATTCATCTTGTAAACTCGTCTGTTCTCAATGATTCGGTATTCGGCAAAAATCACGACTACACCACGTGGCTTTTAGACCGCGTCCAAAAATTCGGTTTCGGCAAATCCGATAGAACCGCGGTGGCCTACTTTCAATCTATCAGCGCGGGCAAAATTTGGGTGACCAAAAATTACATCAAATACCCGTTACCGATGATCTATCGAGTCAGCACTTTCCTTCATGAAGCCCGACACACCGAAGACGAGTTCAATTATCATGCGGATTGTCCGAAGCCTTACAAGCTCAGTAACGGCGAACCCGTGCTCAGCTATTATTCTAAACGCCCGCTTGCCGGTGATGATGCTTGCGATGATAGCGCGGTTGGTGCTTACGGCATTGAAGGTATCTTTTACCGCAACATCGTCCGTTACTGCGACAACTGCACCGACAAGGTCAAAGCCGACGCCGAAATACAGTTCGAAGAGTCCCTCAAGCGCGTGAGTAATAAAGCCGAGCACCACCGCCTCATGGACGACTCGGACTTCCACGACGAGCTCATCGATTTTAGCGACCAAAGCTTTTAACGACCAAGGCCAGGTTGCAACTTCCCCGAAATTCCTTAAATATAGATTCATGGTTAAGTCTTCAGTCGTGAAGTTCATCGCCTCTCTAGAGTCCCTTCAGTCGATTCCAATTTTGATCATCCGGATCGGACTGGGTTGGCTGTTCTTTTGGTCGGGCTGGGGAAAGCTCAACAACCTTCCGAAAATTATCGATTACTTTCAGTCGCTCGGCATCCCGGCACCGTCCGTACAAGCGCCCTTCGTGGCACTCGTTGAATTCTTGGGTGGAATCGCGGTATTTTTGGGCTTGGGCGCGCGTCTCGCAAGCCTCCTCCTCGCCAGCACGATGATCGTTGCGCTCATCACCGCCAAGCGCGAAGACATTGCCGACTTCGCGTCGCTTTGGGATATCTCCGAGTTTCTCTACGTTCTGTTTTTCTTGGTGATTGCAACCCATGGCCCGGGCAAGTTTGCGCTCGAGGGCTTTTTGCACAAGAGATGGAAGGTCTAGCCGCCCCGGAAAAGCTATTTTCCGATGTACTTGAGAACCATGCGAGCCTCGTCGGCTACGCGTGAATTCGGCGAGTTTTGAGCCTCATGGAACATCGACACGATCTGGTCGGCGAGCGCGTGGTTTGGCGGGTTCGCGCCCAGCGCTTTGCGATAAGCATCCAAACTCTGACGGATGGCCGTGAGCTGCGGATAGTTTGCGGTTGTCTCTGACACTCCAGCAAGGTGCACTTCCTCACCGGTCGGGGCTGGCGCATCCTTTGAACAATCCGAGAAACTGCGACAAGGTTTTTCCATGAGCACGCTCTTCATGAAGACAACGTCCTCGGGCGAGTTCATCGACCGCGCCGTTAAAAACACGATCGTGCCCAGATCGTTCCGTTTTTCAGCCGCGATCGAGCGATAGTACTCGCGCATCCCCCTTTTAAGCTCCGGAGTCATGTCTCTAAATTCACTATCGAGCCTCGGATCGTTGTCGTTATGACTTTGGAGAATTTCATCCAAGATCAAAAGTTTGCGTTTATCGACGGCTTTCATTTTGGCGGTAATCTTTTGAAGCGCAGTGAGCTCTACCGGGGCTGCGGGGGCTTCAGCGGCTTTGGTGGCGGCGTCGATTTGCTTGTCGGTAACCGCGGCTGAGTTTTCTTGAACCGTTTCGGAGTCGATCGTTACGGTAGAAGTCAAAGCAGGAGGGGTGCGAGTCTTCGCGACCCACACCCCTGCAATCACGCCGATGAATAAGAGACTAAAAACGAGCGTCTTGTTCATCAAAGCAGTTCATCTAAAATAAGTGCACTCATCTAACAGAGATTAAACAGAGATTAAAAACGGCGAGCTGGAATGCCGAAGTCTTGCTTCATCGCCGTTTTTGCTTGCGCGTTCGTAATGCGACCGAGTTGGTCCATCGCGTACAAGTTCGCATCGGCTTTTACCTTGTCAGTACAGTTGGTGCACTGAGTAGCGATGTTACGCAACAAGATGGTCTGGCTGCCGTAAGAACCGTAAGGAGTGATGTCGCAGGCGGGTTGCCCTTGGAGGAGGGAGCCAGTCCAAATACTGTGCATGTCTTGACCTTGCTCGTTTTTAAACGGAGTCGGACAAGTTGCGTGAGGCCAGTTGCCGTTGTTGCGCTCCGTGTGGCGCGCTTCGTGATAGATCACCGACAAGCGAGCAATTTGTGGATGGTCGAACTGAGTGTAGTTCTTGGTCATCCAAATTTTGTTCGCATACATCGGTATCACACAAGCCACAGCCATCGCGCTACCGCAATCGCTCACGCCTACTTTGAACACGCGAGAAGTAAACCAACCGGAATAGTTAGGTCCGCCTACTGCGCCGAAGATTTTTTGGTGGAGCGGTGTTGCGCTATTAGAAGTGATTGAGCCCATGAACTGAAGATCCGCGAGGATCTGCGCCTTCAATGACGCCGCCACGTTCGAGTCGAACTGGAGTTCTTTTGCTTGTGCGTTGTTAGTCGTATAGACGGTCAAAGACAAAAACAGAGCGATTAAAGATACGAATTTCATATTCCCCCGGAAATAACTAGGTCCCATTTGTTTACGGGTTAGATGGTTTCATGCGATTCACAAACGTGCAAATTTTTTCGTTACTATTTTGACGCCTTAATGACGCACTTGCTTTAAGAGGGACTGTTTCTCAATGCTTGTCAGCGCTTTCAACATCTGCTTTGATAGCGTTTGTAAGGAAACACCACATGAAAAAATTCATTCTCATCGCAGCTGTTTTATTTTGCAGCGCGTCAAGCTACGCCATCGACCAAATCACCCTCTCTACCGGTGAAGTGATCGAAGGAAAAGTTTTGGCCGACGTTCCGAATCGCCACGTCGACATCGAGCTCATAAACGGCGAAAAGCGCCGCTACCCAAAATCTCAGGTCACGAACGTCGAGCGCGACGTACCGTCGAATAAAGATCGCGCCATGTATGGTGTCGATCGCCGCTTCTTCTTCGGCCCGACAGCAGGCGGCCTCGTCTCTACCGACGGTGGCGACGTTCAATTCGAATGGGGCGTGAAAGTCGGTGCAAACGCAGCCAACATGGGTGGCGCTCAATTTGCTCCAACCTTCAGCTTCCACCGCTTTCAGACGTCTACTCTGGGCGTGTCAGCGAGCCTCAACTACTTGAATGCGGAATTCTTGTTCCGCCGTATTTCTAACTCAGGTTTTTACATCGGACCACAAATCGGTCTCGCGATCACAAGCGCTAGCTGGAGCTCGTTCATCGCGGGTGCGGTGCTCGGTTACGATATGCAAATCAGCGACGGCTTCTCAATCGGACCCGACGTGAAGTTTGACCACTTCTTTGCTGTAGGTGGCGGTAACACCATCACCTTCGGCTTAGATTTCTTGCTCTACTTTGAATAGTGATTGGGCGCTCAGTTGCGCCTGATGAAAATTAAAAAGCCCGGGCCGAGAAGAATTTAGGATATGGAGCGTTAGGATTTCTCGGCCCCGGGCTTTTCTTAAAACCACTTTATTGATAATGATTCTCAATTGCAAGAAAAAAGGTCACCCCGTACTTTTTGCAAAAATATGCCCGAAACCTGGACTTCATAACGCAGATCTCAACAAAAAGTACGGGGTGACCTTTTTTAGATTTCGCGGGCGTGGGCGATGCCTTCGCCGGCGGGAATGTCGATCGCGTACAGGATACCCGGAGTGATGACTTCGGATCCAATGCCGATCATCTTATAAACGGCACGAGCCACGCGTGGATGGGTCACGAGTAAAAGCACGCCCGGTTCTTGAAGAATTTTTACTAAACCGTTGTTCACGCGAGCAGAAAAAGCATCAGCACTCTCCCCTCTCGGCGGGTCCGCTACCGGATCCTCAACGGCCAAAGCGCCGTGACCATTGGGCTTCGGCATCGGCTTTCCTTCGAGGTCGCCCAAGAACTGATCGGCAAAGTCACGAACCAAACTCAGCTTGGCCTTGATCTCATCGTGCATAACATCCGCCATTTGAATCGAACGAAGCTCAGGGCTCGCGATGATGCGTTTAATTTTGAGAGGATTTTTTTTGAAGCGGCGAGCGAGTTTACGGCCTTCTTCGATGCCGGCTTCGTTGAGGCCGAGATCCAAGCCGCTACCGCAATAATAGTTTCCGGTTTGCGCATCGGTTTGCGTGTAAACTACGAGATAAAACTGCTGCCGTTGTTCCCGAAGCTGCTTCATGTGAATAGATTAATTCTACTGAGATTCGATCTAGAATGACAGTGTCATTTTTGAGATCATGAATTCATGATGCTAGACACAATGACAGAAAATTGGATTGCCACTGCGTGTTTTGCCGGAGCGTTAATTCATTCACTCAGTGTTTCATTCTTTGAAAAGCTTTCACGAAAATTTAATCACCGCACCTTTGCGTCATCCGTTTTTCACTTCCTGGGTGAGATCGAGATCGTTTTCGGAATCTGGGCCGCAATCTATGTCGGATTCCTGATGCTGAACCGGGGTCTCACGCCGGCACTCGATTGGCTTGAGGCTAAAAACTTTGGCGAAGCAATTTTCGTCTTCGTGATTATGGCGATGTCTGCAACGAAGCCGATTCTCACGCTCGCCGAAAACATCATTAGTTTTATCTCTCGGATTGTCCCACTGCCTCGAGTTCAAGCTGTGTTCCTTGCGACGCTGATTATCGGGCCCCTTCTCGGAAGCTTTGTGACCGAGCCGGCGGCGATGACGGTGTCGGCTCTTCTTCTTCGAAAAACGATTTTCACCAAAAGCAAAAATCTCAAACTCCTCTACTCGACAATCGCGACTCTCTTTGTGAACGTTTCGATTGGTGGCACACTCACTTCATTTGCAGCGCCACCCGTATTGATGGTCGCGCGCCCATGGGGCTGGGACAGCGGATTCATGTTCGGTCATTTTGGTTGGAAAGCGATTTTTGCGGTGATCGTGAATGCCGTGCTCGTTCTCTGGATCAATCGCAAGACACTCGAAAACATGGAGCCCGCTCGCCTCACCACGCCGGAATACACGCACGCGCAACACGCCGACGACTCACGTTTGTGGATTCAAATCGTGAATGCGGGTTTTATCATGCTTGCGATCATCGGCGTTCATCACCCGGTATTCTTGGTCGGGCACTTTCTATTTTTCTTGGGCTTCGTGACCGCGACGTCGTACGCGCAGAGCGATCTCAAGATGCGCGAGAGTTTGCTCGTCAGTTTTTTCCTCGCGGGTCTCGTCGTGTTAACCAGCGAGCAATCGTGGTGGTTGAAACCGCTTCTCACTTCGATGACCGATCACGCGCTTTATTTTGGCGCCGCAGGGCTTACCGCGATCACGGACAACGCCGCTCTGACTTCGCTCGCGGCGCAAGTTCCGGATCTGTCGGACGCCGCGAAGTACTTTGTCGTGGCGGGCTCGGTCGTCGGTGGCGGTCTGACGTTGATTGCAAACGCCCCCAATCCGGCAGGTTACGCCATCCTGCGCAATGAATTCGGTACTTTGGGATTGCAGCCCTTTCGCTTCTTGCAGTGGGCCCTCCCACCGACCGTAATTGCTGCACTGTTTTATTTGCTTTAGTCCCCGGGCGCCGGTACCTTAACCCGGCATGATTACCGGTATTTTTATTGGGATTTTGGTGGGAGCGATCGCAGGTGCCGCTGCCGTTTATTTTTTTCTTCGCGCAAACCTCGGGCGTGAAAAAACCGAGGCCCTCGCGCAGCAACGCGAGCTTCTTGAGCAACGTATTCGCGACCACGAGCTCTCCGAGCAAAAAGTAAAAGATCAGTTCTCCCTTCTTGCGCAGGATATCCTGAGCAAAAACATCGACTCCCAGGTCAAAGCGTTCCAAACGCAAAACAATCATGATCTTGAAAAAAAGAAGCAGGAGTTCAACCAAAGTTTCGAGGAAATTAAGAACACCCTGAAGTCGACCGGAGAAAAGATCCAAAACTTCGAGCGCGAACGTACCGATCAATACGCCAAGATCGAAAAACAAATTCAGACGATGGCGACTCAGGAGCAAAAGCTCATCCAGGAAACCGAACGCCTGAAATCCGCGCTCACGACTTCACAAAGCGTGCGCGGCCGCTGGGGCGAGTTAGTGCTTCGTAACATTTTGCAACAAAGCGGGCTTGTCCACGGCATCGACTATGAGGAACAAGCTGCGACGACCGGTAATGAAGGTAATCTACTGAAGCCCGATTTCGTAATCAAGCTTCCGCACAGCGGCCAACACCTGGTGATCGACTCCAAAGCTTCGATCTTTGAAAGTTACCTGGAGAGCGAAGCGCAGCAAACCGATAACGGTCGTAAACAACTCCATCAGGATTTTGCGAATCGCTTGAAGGAACGCGTAAAGGACCTTTCGTCGAAGGAATATCAAAAGTTCGTCACGGACTCGGTGCCGTACGTGATCCTGTTCGTTCCGTCCGAAGCCGCGATCCGCGCGGCGTTTGACGTCGATCCACTACTCTTCCAGTGGTCGATGGATCGCAAAGTATTTATCTCGTCGCCGGCAACCATCCTTCCGCTGATCACCTTGATCGCGAACGGTTGGCAACAACACAAACTCAGCGAGAAAGCCAACGAGCTCGCTCACGTCGTGGAAATCCTGGGTGATCGCCTCAAAACGTTCGTCACTCGCCTTGCCGGCGTCGGTAAAGGCATTGATGCCGCTTCACGCGCGTGGAACGAAGCGATCGACAAGAGCTGGAACGGCAATCAGAGCGTGCAAAAGTCGATCGATAAGGCCCGCGAGCTTGGCGGTAACATCGGCGATATCCCGTCACTTGGACCGGCGGAAAGTAATCCGCGCATCCTCGATTAGCTTGAAGCATTGGATCGCAGCATGAATTTGTCGCCCTAGTCTGTCGCGTTCAAATTCTACTCTTGCGCGCTTAAAAATTTACCGACTTCGCCTTCCGGTATCGACCCGCCGTTGACGATGATCGAGATCGCAAGCCACTCGCCTTCTTTGTTCGGGTAAATGCCGACCAGCGATTGAACGCCGCTCAAGGTCCCGGTCTTGCCGCGCAAGCGCTCTTTGACTTCGCTGTTGCCGTACTTGCGTTTCAAGGTGCCATCCAGACCCGCAATCGGGAGAGACGCGAAAATTTCGGGCAAAAGTACTTTCTCGCGATTGATGACTTTGAGAAGCGAATTGAAGTCATTGGCTGCGACCGCGTTGCCGCCGGTGAGACCCGACCCGCTCACCATCTTGCGGCCTTTAGCATCGAGATTGATTCCGACCTTTTGGAGTTCGTCGCGAATAAAATGGAGGCCGCCCGCCGCCGTGCCCGGATGTTTGTTCACGACTTGATCGAGCTTTTTGACGAGCGAATCGGCGATAAAGTTATTCGAGTATTTGTCCATGAGCTGTACGACAAAGCTCAGCGGCTTGCTCTGATAAACATAAAAGGGTTTGCCCGAGCAGGACTTCTTCGAGAACTCGGGCTTCGCACTAGCAAGGATTCCGCCTTGAGCGAGCATCTTGGCGAATGCGTCGGCAAACCCCGTTGCCGGATCGCGCACGCGGAACGGCTTTTTCCAGTCTTCGGCGTTTTCCGAGATTTTTCCGTCCAGGTTGACGATCTCGCGCGGACCATCGCCTTTTTTATCCCAAGTCACGTCGGTACCGCCCCCGGTGGTGACTTTATTTTTGATTTCGACAAAGGAGAACGGAAAGTCGAGTGCGACGCGGGCACGCTGGCCCTTTTTGGTGGGATAAACGAACGCCGTGATCGTGTTGTAGTTAAAATTCAATCCCGATATCGGCGCATTGTACGCACGTTCGGAGTCCTGATCGCTACGATCCTCGGGATAGAACTCATCGTCAAAGGCCGAGGCATCGACGACGATCTTGCCGTTATATTTTTCGAGACCCTTGCGCTTGAGCGCTTCGACCACCAGATACAAATCTTCCATCACGAACGACGGGTCGCCGTCGCCTTTCACGCACAAGCTTTGATCGTCCCCGACATAAAACTCAGTCTTAAATTGGAAATTGATTCCAAGGCGCTTCAATGCCGCATACGCGGTAAAAAGTTTGATACTGGATGCCGGGTTGAGCGGCTTGTCCTCGCTTACTTTTAAGAGCGTCCGAGTATTCGTCAAATTAACGATCTCGGCACTCACGCGCGCACCATTTTTTTGCAATGCCTTCAGCGCTTTCACCAAACCACTCTCGGCGGCGGAAGCCGTTCCGCCCGCGAGCAATAACGACGCGATGGTGGCGACACTAGTAAATCTTCGCATTCTGCACCTGCTTCTTCCACTCGAGCTCGTCCTTGTGCAAGAACACTTCGAGATCTGCGGGCTTCGCGGCTTTGTCGTCCACCCACTTGCGCAAAGTATCGCAGCCCGTGATCACGTCGATCGCGAGGCGGTCGAACACATACTCATAGGGGAAATCACGCCAGAGCTGATATTCGGGATAGAGCGTGCGAATCGATTTGAAGGCGAGCGCGACCATACGATACGGTTTAAAGCGCATCGGATCGTAGTGATCGTGATCGACGTGAATTTGAATTCCACTGCACAATTTATCCTGATGTTTGTAAAACGTCGGCTGAAAGTAGTGCTCACGCACGTAAGCACCCTCAAGCCAACGCTTTTCCAGGCGCTCCATCTCTTTTAGAATTTTGAGACCGTCGATGTCAGGCGCGCCCAGCACTTCGAGCGGTCTAGTCGTCCCGCGCCCTTCCGACAAGTGCGTGCCCTCGAGCATAACGGTGCCCGCATAGACGCGCGCGCAAGCGAGATTCGGCATATTCGGGCTCGGATTTACCCACGCACGCCCCTCCACCGGCCAACCATAACCCGGTTTCACGGTCGGGTCATAGCCGTTCATCGGCACGACTTGGAGTTGCGCACCGAGGTTAAAATGTTGGTTCATCCACTTGGCCATCTCGCCCAGCGTATGACCGTGGCGCATGAGAATCGGGCCTAGACCTACGAAGCTTTCGTTGCCCTTGCGCAAGATACTGCCTTCCATCGCGCGGCCAGCGGGATTCGGGCGATCGAGCACCACCACCGGCATCCGGCGGCTCGCGCACTCTTGCATCACGTAAAACATCGATGTGATGTAAGTGTAAATGCGGCAACCGACGTCTTGCAGATCGATGATCGCGCCATCGCAGTGATTGAGCTGCTCTTGCGACGGCCGCCGGATTTTACCGTAAAGACTGAATACCGGGATCTTGTGAATCGGATCGACGTAATCGTCCGACTCCACCATGTTGTATTGCTTCTCGCCGCGCATGCCGTGCTGCGGACCGAACGCGCAAGTGATATTGAGCTTGCTCCGCGTCTTCAAAGCATCGAGCGTATGCGTGAGATCCGACGTCACGGACGCCGGATGTGCAAGCAACCCCCACCGCTGCCCCTCAAGCCCTTTTTGCAAGTTGTGATCGGTTAATAGATGATCGATTCCAAATTGAAATGCGCTCACAGTGCTCTCCTTGCAACCTGCGACTACGTTTTAAGCGTTCCCACCCAGCTTGATCTCAAATGGAAGTCGGGTTTGATCCCATCGTGCGCGAGCGCCCAATAAGTGGTCGCGACTGATGTGTTCAGCACCACACTCACGCCTACGTGATCGAACTGAAGTAAATTTTGTCCCGCGCTCAAAAAACCCTGGCGGATTCCTGACATCGGCAACACCCACTCACTCTCGATACTCGACTCGCTCCGGCTTTGCACGCTTTGCTTCGGGATCGATTCCGGGTTGATCGGAAACTCCGTCATCCCTCCGCGATATTTCTTGAACGAATACCAATTCCAATTCCCGCTCGGCGAGCCGTTGAATTCCAAATACGCATCCGCGCTTTTGGTGGGAATAAACACCTCAAAGCAGGTGTCGTTCCATAGATCCTTTTGGCGGGATGGCTTTGTTACGTTCTCCGGAAAAATAATTTTGGCGAACTCGGTCGGATGTGCGCCTTCGATTTTAAAAAAGACGCGAAGCTCGCTCGGATTCAAATCAATCTTGGTCCAGATGCGATAGCTCTTGGTATGCAGCTCGTGCAACATCGGGAACGCTTTGAGACGAAGCATTCCCGGGTTGATCAAACCGGTGTTTCGCGATGAATTTATGGCTGGCTTCATGCGATCCTAAAAGTTGAGCGCGATCCCGGCACCGATAAAGTCCGCGCTGACTTCACCCCGGAACATCAGTGCCGCTTTAGTTTGGTATTCGACGCCGGCGCCAAAGCGCGGAGCCATCGTAAACGTATTTCCGAAACCCGATGGGAGACTGAATCCACCGAGACCGCCGAGCGCGTAGACCGTCCAGTACTCGTTGTAAGTAAAATCCCATCGGAGGTGAATGTGATACTGAAGGCCGGTTTGAGAGTTCACGACGCTTGTAGAAAAGAAAGACGGGCCCGCTTGAAGCTCAACCCAGAGACGGTCGTCAAGATCGGTCGCCCAGCCCGCATCGTCGATAAGGTACGCGCCCGTCATTAAGATCGACCAGTTGACGTCCTTGCCGTAAATCGCGGCTCCGCCCATCGCTCCGAGTTCGATCGGTGGAACGACGGTTTTACCCTTCCAAGGTTCGTAATACGTGGTTTGCGCGTGCGCGGTTGAAAACACCGATAACGCACCGAAAAATAAGATTATTACTACTCCAAGCCAACGTCCAAATGTAAGCGGTTTGGTCATGCCGAAATTGTAACATAACGATTTAGAATGGAGTCAAATATCCAGGCGCTTAGGCCCCACATTTTTCTATCGCCCCACATAAAATATGGGGCACGAATCGTGCATCCAAACACGGTGCGTTCTTCGAGCCTTCGGGTTTCCATCAGCTCGGCCACCGACACCCATTCCGCGAAAACGACTTCTTGCGGGCTCAGCACGAAATGATCCCGTTCTTCGTCCGTGACTTTGAGCTGCGCCAGCACCGGATGAACGATAAAACTCCCGCCGAAAGTCGGATAAGCCTCAAGAACCGCAAGCGACTCGATCAGCTCGGGCAAAATTCCCACTTCCTCAAAGCATTCTCGAATTGCCGCGCGTCTCGGATCATCTCGATCGACGGGATCGAACGAGCCTCCAGGGAAAGCGACTTGGTTTGCATGAGTCGCCACCTCACCCGATCGCACCGTCAGCAACACCTGAGCGTCTTTAAAGGCAGTTCCTCGAAAGAGAACGCAAACCGCGGCGGGTTCGCGTTCACTGTATTTTTCGTCGAGGGTTTGAAAGATATTTCGAAGCATCCCAAGACCCGCTTCATACGCAGTGTCCGGTGTCGTCGCTATCTTTTCAAGTTCTTGCGTTAAGCGTTCACTCATTCGTTCTTTAGGGCAATTCCGTACTTCAGGGCCTTTCGATACAGGGTTGCACGATCGATGCCTAAAATTTCGCTCGCTTTAGATTTGTTGTAATCCACCTCTTTGAGGACACGGAGAATGTGATCCCTCTCAAGATCTTCGAGCGACCGAGGGTCGCTGCCTGAAGCCCCGCCCGCGGCATCCGCGGGGAGATTCCGACGCTCGAAATCAAAGTCGTCCGCGGAGAGCATCGACGCCGAGGTCAAAGCTACCGCGCGTTCGATTTGATGCTCAAGTTCGCGAACGTTACCTGGCCAATCGTAATTGGCGAGCGCGTTCAATCCCTCTTTCGAGATCGACATGATTTTTTTGCCGAGCTTCGCCGAATACTTGAAGAGAAACACTTGCGAGAGTTCCGGGATATCCTCTTTGCGCTCGCGAAGCGGCGGAATGTCGATCTCAATGACCTTAAGCCGGTAGTACAAGTCTTCTCGAAATTTTCCGTGTTCGACGTGTTGATCGAGATCGCGGTGAGTGGCGGCGACGATGCGCACGTCCACTTTCACGTTTTGATTGGATCCGACCGGCTTGATCTCGCCTTCCTGAAGCGCGCGCAAGAGTTTAACCTGCAGACCCGGCGTGATGTCGCCGATCTCATCCAAAAACAATGTCCCACCGTTCGCTTCTTCGAAGAGGCCTTTTTTATCGGTCTGCGCGCCCGTGAAAGCGCCACGCACGTAACCAAAGAGCTCGCTTTCAAGCAAGGTCTCGGTGAGCGCGCCGCAGTTGACGGCGACAAACTTCTTGGTCTTGCGATCGCTGTTGGAGTGAATCGCGCGGGCGACCAGCTCTTTCCCGGTACCGCTCTCGCCGCTAATCAACACTGTGCTTGAAGAGAGAGTGGCGCGTGCGAGCGTCTTATACACTTCGACGATTTTCGGCGACCGGCCGATGAGCGAGCGTGGCGTTTCGAGTTTCGACGGCACCGCAGCCGGCGCGGAGTCTTTATCCAGGCTCTGAATGTGCTTTGTCGCTTTGGTCACGAGCAAAAGCAAGCGGTTTAAGTCAAAGGGCTTACTGATGTAATCAAAAGCACCCTTCTGAATCGCCTCGATCGCGCCTTCCATACTGCCAAATCCGGTCATGAGGATCATCACGATTTTCGGGTACAGACGCTTCAACTGTCCAAGCAGAGACAATCCGTCGGATTCTTCCATCCGGATATCCGAGAGAACGAGCGGGATAGTCTCTCCGCGTACCGCTTCCATCGCCTGATCCGCATCTTGCGCCAGATAAACTTGGAATTGGTTTTTTTCTAAAAACTCTTTAAGGAGACTCAAAGTGACCGGATCGTCATCCACGACGAGAATTTTCATGATTTTGCTCCTGCAACCATCGGCAGTTGCACTTTCATCTGCGTGCCCCTGCCCGGTTTCGATTCAACGATGATTTCGCCGCCATACGACCGGATAATCTGCTGGCAGATCGAGAGACCGAGACCGTGTCCCTCCCCCGCCGACTTGGTGGTAAAAAACGGTTTAAAAATCTGCTTCAAGTTCTCACCCGAAATCCCCGTGCCCGTATCCTTGATTTCAAGCGTGATATTTTTTGTTTTCGGATCGCTACGCGTGCTCACCCAAAGCGCATTCGGCGCGCCATCGCCCTTTGATTCGCGAGTTTTTTCGCGCATGCTATCGATGGCGTTATTGATCAAATTCAAAATAACCTGCTCGATTTCCAGGGGTACGACCTCGACGAGGTCGCTCGACGCCAAAAACTCCTGGCCAAATGAAATTTGATTGCGTTGAAGCGTCGGCAGCACCAGAGCCAAAATCCGCTCCACCATCTCCCGCATCGGAACGACGCTCTTTTGTTGGGCGATCGGCTTTTTAGTGGTCTGCAAAAACTGCTTCACGATGTCTTCGATTTTTTTGAGCTGGCCCGTGATGATGCCCATGCGGCTTTGAACTGAAGCCGCGGCGCTGGGCGCGGCAGCCTTCTCGAGATCCATATTCAGGAGTTGAAGATGCCCGCCCAGAGCATTGAGCGGCGTACCGATCTCGTGGGCAAAACTCGCGGTAAGCTGGCCCATGACGGCAAGCTTTTCGGTGTGGATCAATTCCTGCTGGATCTCCTGGAGTTTTTCAGAGAGAGCTTCGTTGCTCCGCTGAGCGACTTTGAGTTGCTTCTCGTTTTCGATCAAACGGCGGAGGAAAAAATTGAGGATCAGAATGAGCACGATCGTACTCATGAGCGCAGCAAGTAAGTTAATCTTAAGGGTAGTGCTTTGAATCGCACCGACGAAGCGAAGCGACGACAGGATGCGGATGTTCGCTTTTTCAGCGCCGACCTTAATCGGGTAGTAAATTTCCCAGACCGGAATCCCCTCTTCTTTACCGACTTCGATCACGGTTTTGTCGTGAAGGGCTTCGATCGGAGGCGCAACGGTTTCTTGTTCCTCCACGTTTGAGGCGATGTATTGCAAACGCTTAGTTTTGGGATCGAGAGCGATGACGTCGACTCGGATGATCGACGGTTGCGCATACACCATGCTTTTGATTTGATCCTCGATCAAAAACGTCGCGTTCGGTTTCGTGAGGAGTTTGTGGGTCTCGATGTAGCTCGCTAAGTTCTGCGCAAAAGACACGCCCACCTGCTGCACTTCTTCGGCCAGGATCGGCTCCAACACCTTGGACTGGAGCAAGCCGACCAGAATCGAGATCGGAAAGATCACGACGAGCAAAATCAAGCCCACCTTAGCTTGAAGGTCGGAAGCTCGAATTCGCTCCATAAACGAGAGTTTACGCATGGCCATATCCTACCCCGACCGGCGTTGAGCGGCAAAAAAAAAGCCAAGCACGAAACACGCGCTTGGCTTCAATTTTTAGAAAAACAGGGTCGCGCATCAAGCGCTCAAAAACTAGTTCTTCTTGTGTTTTTTCTTAGTTTTAGCAACTGGCTTCTCAGCTGTTGACTTAGCAGCTGCTTCTGCAGTTGGAGCGTGAGTTGCAGCGTTTACTGCTGGTTGAGCAGGAGCTACCGCAGTTTCAGCTGCGAATGATTGGGTTGATACAACGAACAAAGCGATAGCGATGATTGACAATACTTTCATAGTTTCTCCTAAGTATAAGTATAGAGTTATTATTATGCCCCGCGGCTTTAGCTGCATGGCTTTGCCTTCTTTACAGCATGGACCATGCCACCTGTGCTCAAATTTAACTCACATTGAGGTAGGCATTTCGTGCCGAATGTTGCAAGTTACAACAAAGACTGTCGCATGAGCTCGGAACGAAAACCGGTCTGGCAGAGACGCTTTCAAGTGGAAAAGTTGATCCGCCAGTACTTTTGGAATCTGCATTTTGAAGAAGTCCGCACGCCCCTTCTGGTCGAGAGTCCGGGAATGGAGCCGCATTTGCGTCCGATGCTCATCAACTCGTCGCAAACCAAGCGCAAAATCTTCCTTTCCACCTCGCCCGAATTCGGAATGAAAAAACTTCTTGCTAAAGGAATGCCGAGAATTTTCCAAATTTGCTCGTCGTTTCGGGATGAACCGAAATCTCCGGATCATCGCCCGGAATTTACGATGCTCGAATTTTACGAAACGCAGACCACGCTCGACGAGTTTCAATCGCGGGTGGAGGGAATGTTCATCTACCTTGCCGAACAAATGCTCGGTAACCCTACCGGTAAATTTCGCGGGCAAACCGTGGACTGGCGGGCGCCTTGGCCACGGTTTCGCGTGGTCGATTTATTTTTAGAACATCTAAAACTCGATCTGCGCACGCATCAATCCTCGGCGCTACTTGCAGCCCGCGCGCGCGAACTCGGTCTTCAAGCCGTGGACGCCGAATCGTGGGATGATCTTTACTTCAAGCTCTGGCTCAACTTTATCGAGCCGAAGTTACCGGCGCATCGCCCATGCTTTGTGACGCACTACCCGACTTCGCAATCGTCACTTTGCAATCGCGTAAAAGACGAAAAAGGTTTTGAGTGGGCCAATCGATTTGAGGTTTACGTCGGCAATTTCGAACTGGGAAATGCATTTGACGAGCTCAGAGATCCTGCCCGCCAGCGCGCCAACTTCGAACACGACCAGGAAATCCGTCGTGAGACCTACAGCCAAAACTGGCCGGAATCTCCGATCGACGAGGACTTGCTGAAGGCCATCGAACTCATGCCACCCACTTGCGGAATTGCCCTCGGAGTAGACCGAATTGCGATGGCCATCCTCGGTGTGGATGCAATCTCCGAACTCACGCCGGTTGAACCCTACTGGGAATAACGAGCGAGTGCTACACCCGGAGGGTTGATAAGGCTTCTACAAATCGACTAGGATTTGAGGGCTTCTTGCAGTTCGCCGCGCTCGAACATCTCCGTCACGATGTCGCAACCGCCGATGAATTTACCTTTGATGAAAACTTGCGGAACGGTCGGCCATTGAGTGAATTCTTCGAGAGCGGTCCACATATCGTCGTCCGAGAGAACATCGAAGCCGACCGGCTTTTCGATGCCCGCTGCTTTCAACACCGCGACCGCGCGGGCTGAGAATCCGCACATCGGGAACTCAGGAGAGCCCTTCATGAAGATTACGACTTGATTACCGTTAACGAGCTTCTGAACTTCCGGGACGAGTGGATGTGACATAAATACCTCTAAATTATTTGCTACCTAAAACCTTAGCACCGTCAGGTGCGCTATTTCTTGAACCGTTTGTATTGTTCTGGAGTGTAAGTTTTCATCGTGAGCGCGTGCACTTCTTCGGTGCCGATTTCACCCTTCAGCAGGGCCATGACCATGCGTTGTTGGTCGATCATCATCTTACCTTCAAACGCCGGGCTCACGATCAACACTTGCCAGTGATCCTGGGTACCGGTCATATCCACCGCCTCCACATAGGTGTCGGGATGGAGCTTCTTAATTTTGCTGGCCAATTGATCTGCTGTCATGACTCAAAAGAGTATCAAAATCCTAGAACATCGTCCAGTTTAACGATGCCGCGTCCACACTCAAATCCAAGCGAGTACCGAACTTCTCGCTTAAAACACTCCGTTGGTCCTGGGTTCCCATCACCGGGGGCGCATAAACTTCAGCTGACTTGGCGTTGGGGTTCACGAAACCATAAACCTTTAGGCCGACGACGGCCTGGGCATCGGCGTCGATCGTGCGAGGACCACCGGTTAATCGCATACCGAAGTGATCGGGATCAAGACTATAAAGCTCGTAAAAAGCTCCGTTTACAGCCATTGCGAGCTTTGCGCCCAAAATCAGCTTATCCGCACGGTTGATCGCCGCAAGCTGAGGCTGGAACACGCGTGCCGGATCAATCAAAGTCACCACCCCGGTTGAAACCTTAAGCGCGATCACGCGCTCTCCAAACTGCACGCTCGTGCCATTTTGGAAATGCGCTTCGAGTGTCCCGTCATTGCGATAGATATCGAACCCCTGAGCATCGACCAGCGCGAGATAGCTCGAAGTGAGAACCACTTTTTTGATGTTGGAGCGGTTCAAAATCAAACGATCCGGTCCATAGACCTTTACCGAGCCGCTCTTGTCTTTTACCACAGCAAGCGCATTGGAGACCTGAACTTCCGAGCTCAGATTTTCGGTCGGAAACTGCTTCTGATTGCGGCCGTAAATCGAGAGATTGCTCTCGGATTTTAAAACCACGAAGGTATCGCTGAGCCATGCGTTTTTAACAAAGCTCTTGTTGAAGATCAGTTTGCCTTGGGCGTTGTAGAGCTCGAAGCTGCGGTTCCATTGATCGATCCAGCCAAAGCGGGTGCTAACGACGCCCACTCCCGAGACCGAGCGATTGGTTTCAAACAAGACTTTGCCTGTGCGATCGTAGACCTTGGCGAATGCTCCAGGCGTATACGCCGCGAGAAAGTTTTGACTGAGTTTGAATTCTGCGCCTGGAACTTGATTGGCCATCACCTTCCCTGCGGAATCAAACCAGGTAACGCGGTTGAAGGTGTCTTTCACAGCGCCTTGGTCTTTCAGCAGTAGTACTGACTTCAGTTCGCTTGACGGAAGCAACACGATCTTCATGCCTTGAGACACACCGTCCGTCGCTCTCACTACATATAGGTTGGAAGAATCGTTCCCAACCCCGTATAAATCTGCCTTTTGAGCGAACGCGGAAGTGCCCAACACTATCAACATCACCGAGAAAAGCTGTTTCATCATTCGTTGATCGATACCAAACCAGGCAAATTTTAGCCATTTTTTAAATTATTCTTGAAGCTTTTGATAGTTGACCGAAATATTTTTTACACAACAATAACATAAAAATAAAGATACCCGACTTTTAAAGTCAACGATAACTGCTGGATATCATGTCATTTTTTTCTCAAGTCAAAACATTACCTGACGAAAAGATCATTGTCGGGCGATTCTCGGACTGCCTGACATCGGGAAGGATCCCGATTAACTCATGGAAGATTAACTGATGAAGCCCCCTGTGTAAGGGCTACATAAGGAGACAAACCATGGGTTTGCGTATCAATACCAACATTCAAGCTCTCGCTGCGCAACGTAGTTTGAACAGTAACCGTCAAGCGCAAGAACAATCACTCGAACGTTTATCATCGGGCAACCGCATTAACCGTGCTGGCGACGATGCCGCAGGTCTCGCGATCTCGGAACGTATCCGTGCAAGCGTCCGTTCCCTCGGACAAGCGGGCCGGAACGCCAGCGATGGTATCTCGCTTGTGCAAGTCGCGGAAGGCGGCACGAACGAAATCTCGAACATCCTCGTACGGATGCGCGAACTCTCGATCCAAGGCGCATCGGACACGATCGGTGACTTGGAACGCGGATTCATCCACAAAGAGATCGTCGCCCTCAAAGGCGAGATCAACCGCATCGCTGAAACGACCGTATTCAACGGCACTAAGCTCTTGAACGGTTCAGCGGACATGCTCGAAGTGCAAGTCGGATTGCATAACAACCCGGCTGAAGACCGCCTCGTGATCGATCCGAAGCAACAAAACGTCAGTCTCGAAGCTCTCGGATTGAACGACATCAGCACTCAGACAAAACAACAATCTCAACAAAACTTGGAAATGGTCGACAAAGCCCTCAATATCGTGATGTCGAACCGCGCGGATCTCGGCGCCATGCAGAACCGCCTCCAATCCACCATCAACAATATCTCGATCTATAAAGAGAACTTAGAGGCCGCCCGCTCACGCATCCGTGACACGGATATGGCCGCGGAAACTTCTGAACTCACTAAAGACAACATCCTGACCCAAGCTGGGATCTCGGTTCTTTCTCAAGCGAACGCGAACCCTCAGCAAGCACTCAAGCTCTTGAGCTAAGTGATTGATCGGGTCGGAACTCCTCCTTAGAGTTTCATCATCGGTTTGAGTCTGGAAGACTCAATGATACGCACACCTCGCTCGCGGGGTGTGCGGTCATTCACTACCGCATACCCCGCTGGCAACGGTGTTCTTTCAATTAAAACACTTTAATTGCCGGTTCTTTACAAGCGCTATCATTCGAGTTAAAAACGCTGACTCCATGCAAGTAGTAACAGAGCAGAAGCACAGCAAAGACCCATACGCGAACCAGATGGCCCGATCAATCCTTAGCCCTGATTTTCAATACGCGACTTCCAAAAACATCTACTGGGATAAGCTCAAAAATCTCCCCTCGGGTTTAAAGGGACTTGCTCTCACCGACCACGACACGGAAACTCACCGTGGGACGTGGCTTAGCCGTTTTCTGTCTCCTCCGCCAGATAACCGCGCGGACGCCCCGCTGCACGTCGAAATCGGCTGTAACGCCGGCCACGTGACTCTCGAATGGGCGAAGCAAAATCCATCCAGCCGCTACATCGGCATCGATTACAAATTTAAAATGATCTACAAGTTTGCTGAAAAGGCCGCTAAATTCGACGTAAGGAACTTGATCGCCTTCCGCGCCAATGCCGACCGATTGCCTTATATGTTCGCGCCGGGCGAGATTGATTTCCTCTACATGTTCTTTCCGGACCCGTGGGAAAAGAAAGCTCAGCGCAAGAATCGCACAGCCGACACCGAATGGCTTCGCTCGGTCGCCCCTCTCCTTCGTAAAGGCGACGCGACTCGCGGGATCTTCCACATCAAGACCGATCACCGGGACTACTTTGATTTCATCGTGGCTAACCTCGAAGAACTCAAAGACGTTTACGAGATACTCGATCTGAGCTACGACCTCCATGCCAAACACCCTAACCCGAAGTCGCTCGTGATCCCCGAGGTGACCCTGTTTGAACGCCTCTTCATCAAAGACGGCCTCCCCATCCATAGCGTAAAAATCCGTCCAAAAGTCTGACTTAACGATGACTCATAGATCGGCATGGCTTCCTCTATTAGCCGTACAAATGAGCCGTTTCTTAAATTATACCATTTCAGTCAAGTTTTAGCGCCTCATCGCCGATAGGCTCAATGAGGGCGTTTATGCAGTTGCAGCATCCTAAATCAAAAGAGGTTGGCCGGGAGGACGAAACACTTGAACAAGTGAATCACCCCGAGAACATCCTTTTTGGTTTTTTGGGCGCACTCTGCGCAGCCATCATCGGTCTCAGTCTTTATCAACGCGAGATCCAAGAAAAAATTAACGTAAACCGCGCGCCCGGGTCGGAAGACCCGGTCGCTGCTTTAATTACGCCCGTCACCACGCCGGTAAAACAGGAACAAAAAACGAGCGAAGACTTCGAGCCGCTCGAATACCTTCCGTTTCTCTACTAACCAAAGCGCTGTCATCCATCTCTCACGGCGAAATTCACAAATTTGAGGCGTATATTATTTTCGAATAGTCTCCCTGACTTAAGACTGACTTCCTTTTTTTGAACATTCGTTTTATTATATAGAAACTGTGAACCTCAAAGGGTTAGTCATCACAACGCTTTTCCTCTTCACTTTTCAATCGGTCGCGGTCACCCCTACGCCTAAAGTTCAACCTCAAATTCAAACAAAAAAGCTCGTTATGGCGCAAAATGGCGAGCCTTTTGCCAGCGCGGACAGTTGCCATGACTGTGACGCCGAAGAAGACGAGTCCGAACCGCCTCTTCGCGCTACAAATATCCAGATCATGGACGAAGACCATATTTCGATTCATTCCACTCACCATTTCATGACGGTGATCCGTATCGGCCTCGTCGTGATCTCTCACGCCCATCTCCACGAAGGGCCATTGTTCCCACTCTTACGCCCTCCAAGACTCTCCTAACCGCCCGTCTTGCATCGCGAGCCCAAACTCTACGTGTGCGTTGCGCTCGCAACACATCATCAATCCGTATATTTCTTAGGAGAAATTTATGAACCGTTTTTCACGCCCACAGGGCGCGGACTGGGTTTCCAGTCTCGTTGTATTTATTATTGCGATCCCGTTATCACTCGGGATTGCGCTTGCATCCGGCGCCCCCCCGGCCGCTGGTTTGATCACCGCCATCGCCGGCGGGATCATCGCAGGTAGCCTGGCCGGTGCGCCTCTCTCGGTCACCGGTCCGGCCGCCGGGCTCACCGCGATCGTCTTCCAGCTCGTGCAGGAGCACGGGTTGGCGGGCCTAGCGATCATCACCGTTCTTTGCGGACTCATCCAACTCAGTATGGGCGCGGTCCGTGCGGGAAGGTTTTTCACGCTGATTCCCACCCCCGTGCTTGAGGGAGTGCTCTCGGCGATTGGAACCATCATCGTGCTAGGCCAGCTGCATGTCCTCGTGGGCTCATCGATTCCGGGTTCGCCCGTTCAAGCGGCGATCACGTTTCCGATGAAACTCGCGGCCGCGATCACCACACCGGTATTTCTATGCGGCTTGACTGCCATCGCGATCCAACTCGGATGGAGCAAAGTCAAAGCACTAAAAAAAATCCCGGCCGCCCTCCCGGCAGTGGTGGTGGTCAGCTTGCTCAGCCTTCTTTGGGCGATGCCCCGGGTGGAAATCGCTCCGCTCGCGCAAACCGTTCAAGCCGGCGTCCAGGATTTCTTCTGGTTTAAGTGGCTCGATTCGCTTAGCCGGTATTTACTTCCCGCCCTCGGACTCGCCGTAGTCGCGAGCGCCGAATCGCTTCTCACTGCACGGGCGATCGACGTATTGGTCGAGAGTCGCACCGGATTCAAGCCTTGTAACTTGAACCGCGAGTTGATGGCTCAAGGAACAGCAAACCTTGCATCGGGCATCATCGGCGGTCTTCCGATGACCGGCGTGATGGTTCGGTCGGCTGCAAACGTTAACGCCGGCGGCGCGACCCGCTGGTCGACGATCTTGCATGGGGCGTGGATCGCGCTCTTCGTGATCCTCTTGCCAAGCGTCCTGACCAACATCCCTTTAACCGCGCTCGCGGCAATCTTGATTTTGACCGGCATCCGCCTGATCAACTTCAAGCACTTCCTGCATGTATTCCACAAAAATAAAATCGAAGGCTTGTGCTGGTTCGCTACTACGGCCGCGGTTTTCTCGACCGATCTCTTGAAGGGCCTCGTGATCGGGATCGTGGTCTACGGGGCGTTCCACTTCAACCGCGGGCGAGTAAAAGGCATCGTTAAACCCGAAGGAGATCAAGCGGCATGAGCACGATGAAACTCTTCTACCGATTTTACCGGCAGGACCTATTTGCCTCGCTGTCGCTGTTTTTGATCTCGCTCCCGATCGCCGTCGGGATCGCGGTCGCATCGCATGCGCCGCCGGAGTCCGGGATTATTTCCGCGATCTTCGGCGCGATCTTCTACGGGATCTTTTCGACGAGCCACGTGACTCTGGTCGGGCCCGCGGCGGGGCTCTGCGTGTTTCTTGCGGCGGCGGCACAAAGCATCGGAGCGTTTTCAAACGTCTCGTCGGCCACCGTGCTTGCGGGTACGTTCCTCATCATTTTATCGAAGTTCAAATCCCACAAGATCATCGATTACGCCCCACAAAGCGTGATGAGAGCGATGGTCTGCGGGATCGGACTCACGCTGATTCTAAAAACCGTTCCATACCTCATCGGATATGAAACGGAGGGGCGATTCAGCTATATCGCACTCGGGATCTCGGCCGTGTGTCTGACGCTGGCGTGGATCTCGAGCACCTGGGAAAACGAAAACGGAAAGCACCGCCGGGTGCCCTACGCGTTTTTGATCATCCTCCTCGGTGCGGGGATTGCGGCGGTTGTGGCGCGGTTCTTCCCTGCCCTGGCTTTGACGGAGTCACAGATGCTGCACTTGAATCCGGCGCAGTGGGAACTTCGCGCTTCGGAATTCAGACCGGATCAGTGGCTGCCGACGCTCAAACTCTCGCTCATGATCATGGCCGTGATTTTGCTTGAGGGCACGGTCAATCGGAACGTGATCCAGAAGTTCGACCCGCAACGCAGACCGATCAATCACCAGCACGAAATGCTCTTGCTCGGGATCGGTAACGTGTTTATGGGTTTGATCGGGGCCCTTCCGGTCATGCCGATCCTGATTCGAAGCACGGCGAACCTGGAGTTCGGTTCAAAGACCCGGCTCTCGGCCATCCTCCAAGGGATCTGGCTCATTGCCGCTCTCGTTTTTTCGGCGATGTTTCAGTTTATTCCGATGGCTGCGGTGGCCGCGGTTTTGGTCGTGGTCGGTTTTGAATTGATCAAATTCAACGAGATTCGCGAGATGTTTAAACGAGCGAAGTACGACCAGATCGTACCGTTTGCCGTGACCCTCGTCGTGATCTTGAGCGTGGACCTGCTCTGGGGTATTTTGACGGGCCTTGCTATCGGCGTGTTTAACAGCTTTAAATCCGCTCAGCATCGGAGTATGGTGTTGGTACAGGACGACGAGCATTACCTGCTGAAATTCTTCAAGGACGTGACCTTTGTGCACAAATCGGAGCTCAAGGAAACACTCGAGAATATCCCGGAAGGTAAAAAAGTCGTGATCGATGGAACCGGCAATATTGTTGTCGATAGTGAAATCGAGGATTGGTTGCTCGAATACCAGGAAGAAGCGGCCGTTCAAAAAAAGACGGTGCTATTTCGAACCTCGTCTCTCGCGATTTCAAAACTGTTTAAGGTAAAGGCGGCATAGATGGATAGCGTAAAAAAACTGTTACTCGGGAATAAAGCATGGGCTCAAAGCAAGACCTCGCTTAACGCCAACTACTTTAAGGATATGGCCCGGGATCAAAAGCCGGATCATTTGTGGATCAGTTGTTCGGACTCGCGCGTTCCTTCAAACGAGGTCACCTCAAGCGATCCGGGTGAGATGTTCGTCCATCGCAATATCGCAAACCTGGTCGTGCACACCGATCTGAACATACTCGGCGTCGTCCAATATGCGGTCGAAGTCTTGAAGGTCAAGCACATCATCGTTTGCGGTCACTACAACTGCGGGGGCATCCGGGCGGCGATGTCTCCGGCGAACCTCGGGGTGTTGAACGCATGGATCCGCAACATCAAGGACACATTCCACAAGAACACCTTCGAATTCGAAAAAATCACGAATGAAACCGACCGGGTAAACAAACTAGTCGAGCTCAACGTCGTCCAACAGGTCAAAAACCTGAGCTACATGGCGCTCGTTCAAAAAGAATGGAAGACTCGCGGCGCCCCAGCGATTCACGGTTGGGTTTATGACATCAACACCGGCATCATCAAAGAACTCATGACGATCATGCCGAACGACAAGATCGACGCGCAGTACAAGTACGACCTTTAGGGAGTCGGCTTTTTGTTTTTGGCTTCGATCCAGCGAGCGAAATATTTATGGCTATTAAAGAGCTCGTGGCGCATGACCTTCGAGGTAAATGACGGCTTCAACTTCTTGAACGCCATTTCCATCTTCTTTTCGGCAAAATCCACCGAATAAAGCGTGGTGAGGTCCTGCGTGCGTTTTTGCATTTTTGTCCAAAGCGTCTCGTCCTCATGAATCGCGATGCAGGCTTCGGCAAACACCTGATTGGTGTTGGCTTCAAGCCCCGGAAACGCTTCGTGTGCACTCGCACCCGACGGCAAAATTCCTTCGACGCCGACCTTGGTCGTGACCGTCGGAATTTGGTGCGCGATCGCTTCCAAGATTTTGCCTTTCACTCCGGCACCGAAACGAAGCGGCGCAAGGTTGACTCGCGCGCTTGCAAATACGGCGGCCAAGCGATCGGTGTGACCGTGCACATGGAATCCGTCACCCGGTTTGTTCCACTGCATGACTTCCTCGCTTGGGTAAGCGCCATAGACGTGCACCTGCGCTGATGGAAAACGAAGCTTCAACCGGGGCCAGATCTCGCCCTTGAACCAACGGAGACCATCGATGTTGGGCTGATGGCGAAAGTTACCCACCCAGCAAAATCCCGAGCGGTCTTTAAAACTTTTTGTCGTCGTCGGCATCTCGTCCGCAAGCACGGTGTCGGCCACCATCGGAATCCACGTCAACCGGTCACGAGGGACTTCAAAATGTTTGGTGAGCAGCTCTTCTTCATAGCTTGACACCACGAAGGTATGATCCACGCGTTGGATCGACGCAACCTCGCGAAGAGCGGTGTCGATCACTTCCGGAGTTTGATAAAATCCAGGCGCATAATCTTTAGCGAGATATTGATCTTTGATCGACTCGCGAGCGCGGCGGACAAAGTGCAAGTCTTGCGTCTCGAGCATCACCCGTGCGTTCGGACAGCACTCGTAGATCCAATGGCCGAACTGCTCTTCCAGAATAAACCGGTCAAACATCACGATCTCAGGATTGAGTTTCTTGAACGTCGCGGACAGGTGCTGGTCGTTTCCGTCGGTGCCGTTGAGGGTCGACTCGTTTAGCGGCAAAGGCAAGACATCCACCCCTTCCGGGTACTCGACGTAACCCCAGTCTTCTTTGTTCTTAAGCTTGGATGGCGAACTCAGCGTGACCCGGTAGCCATTCCGTAGAAAATACCGAATCCACTGCATTTGGCGCACTCCAGCAGCGGAGGAGTTCGGCTCGGGCCAAACGGTACTGAAAATCAGTGCGAGGCGTTGTGCGTTCATGCTAGTCTAGCGTAAGCGATGAAAGCCACGACCACCAGCCTTTTTGCTGCCTTTTTAGCGTTAAATGCTTCTTGTGCCCCTGCATTTGGAGAGGAAGTCCCAAACCCGGGGCCGCGTAGTATTGAGGCCGAAAAATTTCTATACGATCAAGCTCAAGAAGGAATCGAAAACAACGACATCAAGGCGGCGATTCGCAACCTCGAAAAACTCGTCACGCGTTATCCACAGTATGAGCGCCACCCCACCAGTCAGGAGCTTCTGACTACTTTGTACCTCGCTAACGGCAATGCTCGCGGCGCCGTCAAAATCGCAAAAGACTTTTTGCTCGTGGATTCCAAATCCGAGATCGCGCAAAATATTCGCGGACGTTTGATCGAGGCGTATTTCCTGCTCGGCAAAAACCTGGAAGCCCGCACGACCGCGAAAGAACTCCTCGCGCAGTCTCAGACGGATTCCACAAAATCGCGCGCACTTTACATTCTCGCGAAAGTCGACGCCAAAGAAAAGAAATGGTCCGATGCCCGCGCCAAACTCGACGCGCTCCCGGTGCCGATTCCGCCCGAAGACAAGGATTCGCTCCTGCTTGAAATCGGCGTGAACGAGTGTTTAGCCAACAACAAAGCGCCAACCAAAAAAGCCAAAGATACGGAAGAACCATGGATCGCTTACTTCGAAGCTCAAAACGGTTGCTTTAAGCAACTCGCCGCCGGCCAGGCTAATCAGGCGTCGGGCCGCGCGCATCCGCTGTGGTGCAAAGCCTTCGGCGATTTGCAGAAGCAACTCAAGAACCGTAAACTCAACAAATTTCAAAAAGATCGCTTAAACGACGAACTCAAAAAGACGTCGGGCCTGGCAGCGCCTCTCGATTGCGCCGGAGATCCAAACAGCGAAGGCAAGCCGACCAAGCTGCCAGAAAGTAAGAAGCCCCATGAGTCTGAAGGTTAAAAACAAGATCGCTACCGCCCTATTCGCTCACCGGGAAGAAGCGCAGAAGTGGTTCGAAAAAAAGTTCACCGAATACTCGCCGTCATTTTACTGCTCGGTCGACGTTCGCGATTCCGGGGAGAAAGTGGCACCCGTGGATTGCAATCTCTTCCCGGCCGGCTGGAACAATATCTGCGAAGTCGACCACGAGTCAGCAAGCCCCATCTTCCGCGCGCAAATCGAAAAGATGGCCGCGCGCTTGGGCGCCAAGGTGCCTGAAAAGATCCTCATCGTTCCGGAAAACCACACCGAGAACCGCTACTACCTTGAAAACCTGCACTTTCTAAAAACAATTTTCGAGGCGGCAAACTTCGAAATCGAGTTCGGCCGATACTCGGATGAAGACAAAGTCTACGAGCTCTCGTCGATCACCGAAAAACGGATCGTGGAGTACCCGACCCGACGCGAGGGGCCGATCCTAAAGACAACGACAGGATTCACTCCCGACTGGATCGTGTTGAACAACGACTTCTCCCAAGGCTATCCCGAGTGTCTCGATGGAGTCTCTCAGCCGATCGTCCCGAGCTATCAGCTCGGGTGGCACTCGCGCAAAAAGAGCACGCACTTTGAACACTACAATCAGCTCGCGCGCGAATTCGCGAAAGTCATCGATCTCGACCCGTGGCACATCACGATCGAAAGCCAAGCGGTCGATCACGTGGACTTTAACGAAGGTGTCGGCATCGATCGCGTCGCAGCCGTCGCGACCAAGATGTTTGAGAAGCTCGAAGCCGATCACCTGGCTCACGGCGTGCGCCGCAAGCCCGCGCTCTTTATCAAAAACGATTCGGGCACCTATGGCATCGGCATCATGGTCGTGAAATCCGTCGAAGAAATCACCAACATGAACCGCCGGACCAAAAACAAAATGAGCGTCGGCAAAAACAAAAGCGTGATCAGCCAAGTGCTCGTGCAAGAAGGCGTTCCAACCCGCGCGAAGACCGACGGCCACACGTCCGAGCCGGTCGTCTACATCATGGGCGAAGAGCTCATCGGTGGATTCGTCCGTGCCAATAAAGACCGCGACGACATGGACAACCTAAACAGCCAGGGCATGTACTTCAAAAAGCTTTGCTTCAAAGACTTGAGCGACTCGCTTGCCACCGGCGATGACGATGACTTGCCGACACTCGAAGCCGTGTACGGGATCGTCGCGAAACTTTCGGCCGTCGCGGCCGCAATGGAATTAAAGAACCAAGGAAAACACTTATGAAATCAAAAGATACGGGTAAATTAGGATTCGGCACAAAAGCAATTCACGCGGGCCAAAGTCCGGAGCCACGCACGGGTGCCGTGATGGTGCCGATTTTTCAAACTTCGACGTTCGCGCAGGAATCGCCGGGAAAGCACACCGGCTACGAGTACGCCCGCACCGACAACCCGACTCGCACGGCTTATCAAGAATGCGTGGCAAGCTTAGAGAACGGCAAGTACGCCCTCGCCTTCGCAAGCGGCTTGGCCACGACCGATACTTTACTCCATACCTTGAAGTCGGGCGATCACGTGATCTGCGCCGACGACGTGTACGGTGGCACGTTCCGCTTGTTCGACAAAGTTCTCTCCCGCTTCAACCTTGAATTCACGTTCATGGATTTGTCGGACCCACATGCGGTGGAGAAAGCGATCAAACCAAGTACTAAAATGTTGTGGATCGAGAGCCCCACCAACCCGACGCTCAAGATTTTTGATATCGCGGCACTCACGAAGCTCGCTCGCTCTAAAAGCGTCCTGAGCGTGGTCGACAACACTTTCATGAGCTCCTACTTTCAAAAGCCGCTCGATCTCGGTGCCGACGTCGTGATCCACTCGATCACCAAATACATGAACGGTCACTCGGATGTCGTAGGCGGCGTCTTGATCACCAACGACACCGCGATCTATGAGCAGGCAAAATTCCTTCAAAACGCGGTGGGCGCCATCCCGGCTCCGATGGATTGTTTTTTAGTCATGCGCGGACTGAAGACTCTGCACGTGCGCATGAAGCAACATCAGGAGAACGCGATCGCGGTCGCGCAGTTCCTCTCGAAGCACCCGAAGATCGAGAAGGTGCTGTATCCGGGACTTGAGTCGCACCCGCAACACGCGCTCGCCAAGAAACAAATGTCGGGCTACGGCGGGATGATCTCTTTTTACGTCAAAGGCGGCTTGGTCGAAGCGCGCGCGGTCTTGGAGAAAGTACGCATCTTCACGCTTGCCGAATCACTCGGCGGCGTCGAATCGCTCATCGAGCACCCGGCAATCATGACTCACGCGAGCGTTCCACCGGAGAACCGCAAGAAGCTCGGAATCAGCGACAACCTGATCCGAATCAGCGTCGGAATCGAAGACGCGAGCGATTTGATCGCGGATTTGAATCAGGCAATTGGCTGATAACCCCGAAAAGGCCTCGTTTTCGTCAATATTTTGAGTTGAACGGCGAGAAATCAGTCTGTTTTACTCAGTTATATCATAAATATGACTTGTGATTCCGATGTGTGTCGGTTAACTTTTGCTTAATGCGACATTTAAAGAAACTCATCCAGAAGCTTCTGGGCGGTAACGGCCGTCTTCTTCTCGCCTAATCAGGCAATGTTCGAACGTTTCAAGCGCTTTGTTAGCGTTTGCATCATCGTTTTGGACCACGCCGGACGCTGGTATAAAATCTTCTCAAACGTCCCAACCGGAATCTCAATCAACTCACAAGCCGTCACTGCTTCTACCGTCGCCATTCTCGGCTCGCCATTGAAGTAAGCCATCTCACCGACAAACTCACCCGGCTCGATAAAGCCAAGCTCGAGCTTTGCCCCGGATTTCACTTGCGAGGCCACCAACTGGCCCTTCTTCACGACGTAAACGTGATTTCCGGTATCGCCTTCTTTCAAAAGCACATCGCCCGGTTGCAAATACTTCAACGAGAAATCAGCTTTGTGCAATTGCGCCGAAAAGTTCAAAGCCTTCGCGAGCACCGGACCGAAGTCGGTAGCGATACGGGATTCTTCGAGGAACTGAACTTGGCCGGTCACGAGCTCGTCGAGATAACCCTCGCGCTCCGGAAGCGGACTCAGAATCACGATCGCCGTTTGCTTGAGCGCATCGTCGGCGAGAATTCCGTCGACGAGCTGGCCGGGTTTACCCTTTGCAAGTTCGTGATCGCAGAACACCACATGCGGAGGAACGTTTTTAACTTTTTGAAGGCCTTCGGGATATTCCGTCGCGACGTAGACGACGACTTCTTCAACCGCGGCCTTGAGTTGTTTCTCGATGAGCGCTTTTTTCTGCGCGCTTTGAGTGACGAGGGTGAAAATCTTTTTCCCTTGGTTTTTAAGCATCTACTCAAGGATTATAGCTCAGCCCCAAAACACGACAATAGTCAAAAAACTAACCTTCACCCATGCTCTTTTTGTGGCGTAGGTTGCGATGGTAAGTGATGGCAAACCGGTGGGCTTCGTCCCGGCAATGGGTCAAAAGCTTGTAGGCCTTGGTCGTCGGATACAACGGGACGGGATTCACCCGGTTTGGGATGAATATCCGTTCCATCGACGAGGACAGTTCCTGCGATCGGAAGTTCTTTTCGGTGCGAGCCTTAGCCAAGCCGACCAAGTTTACACCCTGAATGTTTAGCTCATCAAAGATTGCTTGAGCCTGCGACAGTTGGCCGCGGCCACCGTCAACGATCACCAGATCCGGCTTTTCATCCCCCGCCTGCATATCCATCTTGCTAAACCGGCGGTCGAAAATCTCGCGCATACTTGCAAAATCGTTCGCGCCTTTGACCGTACGGATTTTGTAACGTCGATAGAGGTTTTTGTCGGGAGCGCCGTCGATAAAGACCACGCGCGAAGCGACGGATTCTTCACCCTGAGTGTTCGAAATATCATAGCACTCGATTCGGCGCGGGAGTTTTTCGAGCCCGAGCTTGTCCTGCACCTCTTCAAGCGCTGCGACGCCGTGACCAGCGAGTTCCTTCTTGGCATTTTGAAGAGCGTAGCGCGCATTGGTGTACGCCACGTTCATCAGCTGATTCTGCACTTCGTTCTCGGGCGAGCGGATCCTGATTCCGAGCGCATTTTCCAGAAGTTCGATCCCGTCCGGCACTTGTTTGATGAGGATCTCTTTTGCTTTCGCGAGTTCGTTCTTATCCGACATCAGGAGCACGTGCTGCGCGAGGAAATCCTCCATGAGCTCCGCATCCATAAGCGAGGCATCGAAGTTTCGAACTTGATAGTGTTTGACCGAAAGCAGTTTGCCGGCCCGAACCTGGAGCACCACGCCCTGCGCGGAGTGATCATTGCGTTCAAACGCAAGCACATCTTGATCAAGCCGAGTATCGGCGTCGACCACGCTCTGCGTTTGCGACACGACGTTGATCGCCGCGATCTCGTCCCGGATCCTTGCGGCGTCTTCAAACCGCTCCTCCTCGGCAGCGGCCTTCATGTCGTCTTCGAGCTCTCTAATGAGTTCCGAGCCTTTGCCCTCGAGCACGCCGATCGCCTGATTGACGAGATGCCGGTAGTCTTCTTTCGAGATTTTTTGCACGCACGGGCCCGAGCACTGATCCATCTGATACAAGATGCAGGCCCGCGACCGATGGGCAAAAGTGTTGTCCGAGCAATCGCGCAGGCGGAAGCGCTCGGTCAGTAAGCGCAAGACGATGCGAGCGGCGTAGCCCGACGGAAACGGACCGAAGTAGCGCGCCTTCGGGTCGGTGACTTTGCGAACCCACTCGAGTTTCGGATAATCCTCTTCGACCGGGATCATGATGTACGGGTAATGCTTGTCGTCCTTGAGGCGGACGTTGAACTTGGGCTTGTAACGCTTAATCAGCGTACACTCGAGGACGAGCGCTTCGTTCTCGGTTTCGGTGTGAATGACCTCAAAATCGGCCACGTTCGCGAGGAGCAGCTCCGTGCGCGGGTGCTCGTGCACGATCGGCTGAAAGTAAGAGCTAACGCGGTTCTTTAGAGCCTTCGCCTTCCCGACGTAGAGGATTCCGGCGGCGTGATCTTTCATTAAGTAGACACCGGGAGTAGTTGCCAAACTTTTGGCTTTCTCCAGGAGTTTCGTTCGGTACTCGGCTCGTTTTGAAGCATCTTGGTTTGAATCCACGCCTCACTCTAAGATATACTACTCGGAGCACTATGAACACTACTTCAATGGTCGGCGTCGGTAAGGAAATCGTTTGTTTTTGCACTCGCTGTAAGATGGATTTGGGTCACACGATCATGTCGATGGTCGGTGGCAGTCCTTCCCGCGTCGTGTGCCGCACGTGCAAAAGCGAACATAACTACAAACCTAAACGCGGAGTCACCGAGCCGGGTGGAGCAGGGACCGTGAGCCGTTCTTCGACGGCGACGCGCGCTCCTCGCGAACGCACCGTCGAGAAAACGGTGCCGGTAGAAGTCGAGTGGATGAATCAGATGAACGCGTCCACCAAACCGATGAAGGAATACGGGGCAGATCAGGTCTTTATGGCCGGTGATCGCGTAAAACATCCGACCTTCGGCGACGGAGTCGTCCAAAAATTACTCTACCCGAACAAGATCGAAGTCCTCTTCCGCATGGATTTGAAGACGCTCATCCATTCGGGTAAAGCCTGAAGATGGCGATCGGAGTCGGGTTCAAACCCCGGTTCATCGATCAAGATCGGCATTTGCCGACAAAACTTCCGTAATTCCCATCATTAAACAAATTTAATTTAATTATATCTCTTGAACGCATCGGCATTTAACGTTATGATCGGCGCATGAAATTTCTTACCCTCGCTCTGACTTTGATGATCGCTACTCCGGTTTTTGCCGCCAACTACGTTTGCTATAAACGCACAGGAAAGGGATCCTCTTCCTCGGTGATCGCCGCTTACTTCGTGACTAACGGCGACGCGATCAAAGTTTGCGCGGGAACTCAGACCCTGACCTTCACCGCCGATCAGTTCACGCCGGTAAAAGCTCTTCAAACCGGATATTGGAGCACCTGGAAACAGACTCGCCAAGACGGCAGCGCGATTCAGTTTTCAGTCGACGGCGCTTTCAACCGTGCCTACATCGGCGTGATTGCAAAAGACGGCGCGAGCGGATCACAAGCGATGTTCTGCGCCGAAGCCACTCAAGATATTCCTTGCAAACAATAGTCGGAAGTTAACCCTGGTAGATCTACCCCGCCATATACTCCGGACTCATCGGTTCACGTTCCCAACGGGCGACGACGGTCGTTGCGACACAGTTGCCAAGCAAGTTAACCGACGTGCGAGCCATATCCATAAACGCATCCACGCCTAGGATCAAAGTAATGCCTTCGAGCGGTAGACCGAACGCAAGCGCCGTTCCCGACAGCACCACGAGCGACGCACGCGGGACCGCAGCCACCCCCTTGGTGGTGAGCATCAGGGTCAGCATCATCATGATCTGGGTCGCGAAGCTGATCTCAATGCTTGCGGCTTGAGCGATAAACACCGACGCCACCGCCAAATACAAGGTCGATCCATCCAGGTTAAAGCTGTAGCCGAGCGGGAGAACGAAACTCGCGATCCGCTTGGCGACGCCCATTTTTTCGAGCGACTCGAGCGCTTGCGGGTAAGCCGACTCGCTCGACGCCGTTGCAAACGCCAGAATAATGGTCGGACGCAATTCTTTGAAAAAAGCCTTCAGGTTCACTCGCGCGTATTTGAGCGCCGGGACGAGCACGATGAGCACGAACACGATGAGCGCCAAATAAAGCGTTCCCACCATCTTCAGCATCGGAACCATCACGCCCCAGCCGTTTTCAGCGATGGAAGCGGCAAGTGCGGCCCCCACACCGAGTGGTGCCAGAGTCATCACGACGTCCGTAAATTTAAACATGACGTCGGTCAGGCCTTCGCAAAATGCCAGGACCGGCTTGCCTTTAGCACCCGAAAGCATCACCGCGATTCCGAAGAGAGTCGAAAACAGAACAATCTGGAGCACGTCTCCTTTGACGATGGCCTCAGCAAAGTTGGTCGGAAGAAGATGTTCCACAAATCCGGAAAAGGTCATCGGAGTCGACTGGACCTTGCTAATGACATCACTCACCTGCTGTGCGAGGGTCACGCCGTCACCCGGACGGAGCAAATTAACAAACCCCAGCCCAATAAAGAGCGCGGCGGTCGTCGCGATCTCGAAGTAGACGATGGCGCGGAGACCGGTGCGACCCAAGGCTTTGCCCGAGCCTGCCGAGTTAATGCCGGTAACGATCGATGCAAAAATCAGGGGTGCGACGATACACTTGATTGCGTTCAAAAACAGGGTTCGAAGCGGTTTAACGTAAGGAACGAGCACGGGAAGAAACTCCCCAATAACGACCCCGACAATAATAGAGATAAAGATCCAAGTCGTGAGTTTTAAGGACTTCAGTTTTGACCACATAGGTTCATTGTTTACGATAATTTGAGTTCAAAAGACAGGAAAGACCGCGTTAACAAATGGAAATTTAAGACCATATAGCACTAGACAATTAGTCAGGCATCCGCTACATTCGTTTTACACTTTTAAGGTCTACATCTTGTAAGTATGCGGGGGTGTAGTTGAGTTGGTTACAACGTCGCCCTGTCACGGCGAAGGCCGTGGGTTCGAGTCCCATCACTCCCGCCATTTAAAATTAAAAATCGAATCCACAAAACAAAGGCTCCTCTCGGAGCTTTTTTATTTATACAACCTTCGGTTCTCAATATCAGCTAACATTTCCCCATGACCCACACTCCCGGCCGTACTCACGACGTTACGCTCGAAATCTTCGATCAGATCACCGATCAGCATCCGTTGATCATTCTCGATTTCTGGGCGGCATGGTGCCAGCCCTGCAAAGTTTTTGCGGAGCCGTTTGCGCTCATGGCGGAGCTCCATCCTGAAATTTACTTCGGCAAGGTCAACGTCGATATCGCAAAAGATCTTGCTGAAGCCTTTCAGGTCAAAAGCATTCCTACCCTCATTGCCTTCAAAAACGGTGATATCGTGTATGAGCAACCTGGTATTCCACCGTCCGAACTCTTCGAAAAGCTGGTACAACACCTCTTGTCTTAAGAGCGACAAGCCGCCCAAAAGACCAATCATTTAAACAATTTAAATATATATTTGCATTCTATATAACTACCTATAAAATAGGTTATATAACCTACATTGTAGGTATACATACTATGCTTGAAAAATTCTTGGGTGGAACCGTGGCCGAAAAAGTCCTTCTTTATATCCAAAACTATGGAGATGGATACGCGTATGAAATTTCTAAGTGCTTTGATATTTCGGTCAGCATGGTTCAGAAACAACTTTCACGATTCGAAGAAGCCGGAGTTCTGGTAAGCCGTCTGAGAGGCAAAGTCAGGATTTATACCTGGAACCCTCGTTCTCCATTTAAAGCCGAATTAAACGCTCTTCTCGGCAAGGCCCTCGCCTTACTCCCCAATCAAGACCGGAAGAAGTATTTTATGGATCGAACTCGTCCGCGCCGGGCCGGTAAAGCTTTGTGACCAAAATTACCAAAAAAACGTCCATCGAAGAACTTGGCGCCATCGTTTGCGAAAAGTTAAAAGAGCACTCGATCGACATCGTACTAACAGGCGGCGCGGTTGTCTCTATCTACTCCAAAAATGAATACGAATCTTACGACCTGGATTTTATTGTCGAAGGTTTGGGTAAAAAAGTAGATAAAGCCATGAATGAACTCGGTTTCACCAAAGAAAAGGGCCGCCCTTTTTCTCACTCCCATACTCCATACACTGTAGAATTTCCGGCAGGTCCTCTCATGGTCGGAAACGTTCCGGTCAAAAACGTCGCCACCCGAAAAACCAAAAACGGCTCGTTCGTGCTTTTACCTCCGACCGAGTGTGTGATGGACCGGCTATCTGCCTATTTCCATTTCAACGATCCTCAAGGACTAGAACAAGCCGTACTTGTCGCAAAAGCGCAGCCTATTAAGCTCAAAAGAATTAAAACTTGGGCTAAGGCAGAAGGAGCTGAAGATAAACTCCAGAACTTTATAGTTAGATTGAAATCTAATTAAATCCAAATTTCCGTACAAACCGCTGCTTCACGTTCTGCGCGACCACGCCATAGACGAGCAAAATCCCGGCAAGCCACACGAAGTACACCGGCGGCAATTTTACAAAATCCACCGACGCCGCCCATGGCGTGTACGGAATCGCGAGCCCCGCCGCCATCACCGCCAAAGTCGTGAACACCAAAGGCTTTGTAGCCCTGCTCTCGATAAACGGGATCTTCTGCGTCCGCACCATGTGCACGATCAAGGTCTGCGATAACAATCCTTCGACAAACCAACCGCTCTGAAACAATTTTTGATCCGCGGGAGTGTTGGCCTTAAACACAAACCACATCACGGCAAACGTCACGTAATCAAAGATTGAGCTCACTGGCCCCATGTAAAACATAAATCGCTTCACGTCTTCAATGGACCAACGGCGAGGCTTCGCCAAGTATTCCTCATCCACCCGATCGAGCGGAATCGCCGTTTGCGACAAATCGTAGAGCAAGTTCTGGATCAAGAGCTGCACCGGCTGAATCGGGAGGAACGGCAAGATCATACTCGCGCCCATCATACTGAACACGTTCCCGAAGTTGGAGCTTGCGCCCATCCGGATGTATTTGACTATATTGCCGAACACGCGCCGACCCTCGATCACGCCCTCTTCGAGCACGAGCAAGCTTTTTTCAAGCAAGATAATGTCGGCCGACTCTTTTGCGATATCAACGGCGTTGTCGACCGAGATGCCGACGTCCGCGGCCTTCAATGCCGGCGAGTCGTTGATCCCGTCCCCCATAAACCCGACCACATGCCCGCGACGATGCATCGAGCGCACAATCCGCTCTTTTTGCGCGGGCGAGAGTTTCGCGAAAATGCAGCAGTTCTCGACCTCTTCATCAAGGCGGTCTTCTGTGAGTTTTTCGATCTCCGAGCCCAGTAGAATACGCGCATTCGGAATCCCCACCTCACCCGCTACTTTGCGAGTCACGATGTCGTTATCGCCGGTGAGAATCTTGACTTGCACGCCCTTTGCATTGAGCCCGCGAATCGCTTCCGCGGCGGTTTCTTTCGGCGGATCGAGGAAAGCGATGAACCCGAGAAGGATCATCCCGCTCTCATCCGCAACCGAGTACTTGGTTTGAGTCGGAGGCAGTTCTTTGTACGCGACTGCGATCACACGGAGCCCGTCTTCATTGAGTTCGCGCGCCACTTGATGCGAGCGCTGAAACACTTCGTCTTCAGCGCTTCGAATCTGTCCGTCGAGTTCGATGTGATCGCACTGCTTGTAGATTTCTTCGAGCGCTCCCTTACAGATCAAAATGTGGGTTTTTTGCTGGCGCGAAACCACAACTGACATCCGACGGCGCGAGAAATCAAACGGGATCTCATCGATCTTGGCAAAATCGAGCTCCGTCCTGAGTTCTTTATGAAGCTCAACGTGTTTCAACACCGCGATATCGAGCAAACTCTTTAGGCCGGTCTGGTATAGACTATTCAAAAACGCGAAGGTCAGCACCTCGTCGGTTTCTTTGCCGGTGACGTCGACGTATTTTTCTAAAACCACTCGATCCTCAGTCAACGTGCCCGTCTTATCGGTGCAAAGCACGTCCATCGCGCCGAAGTTTTGGATTGAGTTCAGACGCTTGACCACGACCTTCTGCTTGGACATCGAGAGCGCGCCCTTAGCCAGGTTCACGGTCACGATCATCGGGAGCATCTCGGGCGTGAGCCCCACTGCAACCGCCACCGCGAACAAAAAGGCGTCGACCCACTCATGCTTGGTTAAGCCGTTCACGATAAAGACGATCGGGACCATGACCATCATGAAACGGATCATGAGCCAGGTAAAATTTTGAATGCCCTTTTCAAAGCTCGTCGGTTCACGGCGGGATCCAATGGTGTGCGCGATCGATCCAAAGTAGCTCTTCGACCCGGTTTTAAGCACAATCCCGATCGCGGTTCCGCTCACGACGTTACTGCCGGCAAAACACAAATTACGAAGCTCAAAGAGCCCCTTTTGCGTGTCCTTCGGTTCCTCGATCGAATCCTTCTCAACCGCGACCGACTCGCCCGTCAACGGTGCTTGACTGATAAACAAATCCCGACTCGATAAAATGCGGATGTCCACCGGCACTAAATCGCCTGCGGCCAACGTAATCACATCCCCAGGCACGAGGGTCTCGATCGCCACTTCGGTTTTTACGCCTTTTACCGTGACATCATCGTCCAAAGTCCGGGCTGCTTCCGGATCCGCGCCCCGTCTCAACACCGTTGCCGTCGTCCGAACCATCGACTTTAACTTCTCGGCCGCTTGATTCGAGCGACGTTCCTGAAAAAACGTGAGCGCCACGCTCACGGTGACCATAACTGAGATAATGATCCCGCCCGGCCGGTCATCGGTCGCGAATGAAATGATAGCGATCAGAATGAGCAAAATCACGAATGGGTTAATCATCGTTCGAACAAGGTGCACCCATATCGATTCCACGGCCTCGACCGTCACTTCGTTACGACCGAAGAGCTCCAACCGATGTTGAACCTGAGATGGCGTCAACCCCTCCGATGAAATACCCATGGATTGGCGCAAACGTTCCGATGGTTTTTTCGCGACGCTAAAATACAGCTGCGTTGATCCAAAGGATTTCTTCTCCTCGCCTTTAAAAAGTGAGGGAATATAAGCGTAAAATGCACGGGGGACGTACTTTTTGAGTTTTCCCGTCATAACGACCTCTTTAGTGGTCAGCTCAGCGACTGAAACCAAAGCTCATGACGAGACCAGGAGTCAGTTACCGAAAAATTTTTGTTTTGGTTTTACTGTCTGAGTCCATAAATATTGGACGTCTCCTTAACCTTCACTTTATGTAAGCCCGTTTCAATTTTGAATCAAGAAAAAATCAACTCAGCTCATCACAAACATTGATGTAACTCGGCTTCAGCGTGGCGGGATTCTTCGGACTCTTCGTTGCGCAACATTCATGAAAGGGATGTGGGGTATCCCATAGCAGTTATTTTACCGTAACCGTCAAGTCTCCATCGGTAATCGAAGCTTGACCGAGGTTCAAAATCATCGATAATTTAAATATGAAACTCTTGCTCGCTGCGTTTATCGTGATCCTCACGACCTCCTGCTCCACCGCACCTAAGTCCACGGATGCAAGCGCGACTTCGGGCACAACGGATGCCTCAGGCACGGCGAGTAAAGATGCAGCTGCAAGCCCTGCGGGATCTCCGAACCCGGCTTACGCGGGCGCATACGGCGGCGGCACCTCAAATCTTGGGACAGCAACACCGACTCCCGCTGAAGCCGTCGCCTCCTCAACACCAGCTGCAACGGCGACGCCTGTTACTGATCAACCGCTCAAAGCTGACGAAACTCCGGACGACTCGGTTCCTGATTTCAAAGACATCACTTTCAACCCGGTGGGCTTTCATTACTTGAGACCGCGCATTGTGGAAGTCACCTCCATCGAGACCTACCGCGCACTCAGCGTCCACGCTCGCAACAAAACGCAAATTGAAGCCGCAGTCCGCGCGGGCATCGAGAAAGCACTGGCTCGCAATAAAGTGTCGGTAGTTTCGCGCAACAACAACAAACTCTACTTCGAAATCAAAGACTGCAAGAACATGCCGGACAGCGCCGAGTGCGTGCAAATCGATGCCGTATTCCGCAGCCCTAAATTCGAGCTTGAAGTCGGTGGCTACAGTCACAATGGTTATTCCGCAGATGGCTCATCCGTATCTCGCGTCGCCGGCGATATTACCCGCGCTTACGCCGGCGCAATCAACGCCGTGCTCGAGCGTTTGGACAAGCAGCTCGAAATCGTCGGGTTGAATCACTAAAATCAATCCTCTAGCTCCAATCGGATAGATCGGATAGAATTATCCCGTGGGACCATTCGAATACTATCTCATCGCGGGTGCGCTACTCCTCATCATTAGCGTATTTACGAGCAAAGCCACCGCGCGCATCGGCGTTCCCTCACTTTTGGTATTTATCGCAATCGGGATGCTCGCCGGTTCCGAGGGCATCGGCAAAATTTATTTCGATAACGCGCACGCGGCGGAGAGCTTCGGAATCATCGCTCTCGCGTTCATTCTCTTTGCAGGCGGCCTCTCGACCGAACTTAAAGTCATCCGTCCGATCCTCTGGCACGGCACCTCGATGGGCACGATCGCTGTATTCATCACCTGCGTACTCACCGGTGCGTTCGCGAAGTACGTCCTGGGCTTTGAATGGCTCGAGGGCCTCCTTCTCGGCGCGATCATTAGTTCGACAGACGCAGCCGCCGTCTTTATGGTCTTGCGTGGTCGTTCGATCGGCCTGAAGGGCCGCATTCAGCCGCTACTTGAGTTTGAGTCCGGCGCCAACGACCCGATGGCCGTGCTCCTCACCGTCGGCCTCTTGCAACTCATGACCTCCAAACTTGAGTCGCCGGTTCAACTCATTCCTGAATTTATTAAGGCGCTCGCACTCGGCGCCGCCTTCGGGTATTTCTCGGGCAAAGGCATCCAAAAAATCTTAAACCGCCTCAAGCTCGAGGCCGACGGCCTCTACCCCGTCGTCACGATGGCGTTTGTGGTGCTCATCTTCTCGATCACGCAAGCGCTTCATGGCAGCGGTTTCCTCGCCGTTTACCTCATGGGGCTCATCCTGGGGAACGAGACCTTCATCCACAAAAAATCGCTCATCCTTTTTCACGACGGCATCGCTTGGCTGATGCAGATCGGGATGTTCTTGCTCCTCGGCCTCCTCGTCTATCCGTCGAAGCTTGTCCCGATCGCGGACAGCGGACTTTTGATCTCGGGATTCTTGATCTTAATCGCGCGTCCGATCGCGGTCTTCGTCTCGCTTTTCGGCACGGACTTTAACTGGCGCGAAAAGGCGATGATCTCATGGGTCGGTTTGCGGGGGAGTGTTCCGATTATTCTCGCGACCTATCCGCTCCTTGCGGACATCGAAAAAGCCGATCTCATCTTCAATCTCATCTTCTTCATCGTCCTCACCTCGGTCATGCTTCAAGGCACCACCATCGGTTGGATCGCGAAGTTGTTGAAAGTAGAAGCGCCGTCGAAGACACGGTTCCGTTTCCCGATCGAGTACGCTCCGACCGGCACCATGAAAAACGATTTAGTGGAGATCGACGTCCCGGCCCAAAGCTTTGGCGTCGGCAAATCGATCGTGGACCTGAAACTTCCGAAAGAAGGATTGATCGTGCTGGTTCAACGCAAAGGCAGCCTCATCGTCCCGCGCGGAAGCACCCACCTCGCTTCGGGCGATACGCTTCTCGTTCTTGCCGAAAAGAAAATCCTATCGGCGATTCAAAAAATCATTCAAAAAGGACACCCGGAAGAAAGCTAGTCTTTGCGATGACCAATCGCTTGGGCGCCTCGATGCATTTGTCCGAAACTGGGGCACAATACTTTCGGCTTCATCACTCGTAACGTAAAATACGCAGCCCCGCTCCACTGCACGAAACCCTAGGTCCGTAGCTCCGTCTTTTTAATGATCTTTTGTTTTTGCGCAAAGAACTTGTCGAGCGCTGTCGACATTTCTTCGTAATTTTGGGCGGCTTGAAGGCGGCCCTGCAGATACTCGCCAAACTCGACCCAAGGCTTACCCTGTCGTTGCAAAAATCGCAGGCGGCGCATGCCCGCGCTTTCCTCATATTGCTCGCGGCAATATTTAAGTACGGCCTTGAGGAACTGTCCGTACCACTCACCTTGCGTATGCGCATCCGGTTCGGGCTCGTGACGGATCAGCCAAGGCTTGACCATCAGTGCTCGACCGATCATCACGCGATCACAACCGGTGAGTTCGAACGCCTCGACGATTTCTTCATGGCACTGAACGTCGCCATTGCCGATGATCCTGCGATCGGGATGACGGAGTTTCAGATTTTTAATCAAATTCCAATTGGGTTTGCCTCGGCGTTTTTGCTCGGCTGTGCGTGGATGCAAAGTGATCCAGGAGGCGCCCGACTCAAAAAGACCGTCGACAAAATTGAATAGGTATTTCTCGTCGTAGGTCTCCAGCCCCGCGCGCAATTTTACCGACACCGGGACGGTCGCGTACTTTACGGTCGTTGCGACGACTTCGCGCGCGTACACGGGGTCTCCCATGAGGGCGACGCCGTAATTGTGCTTCAGAGCCTTATTGACCGGGCAGCCCATGTTGATATCGAGCGCTTTGACACCCCAGCCTTCCAAGCGGCGTACGGACATGCGGATAAACTCCTCTTCGTTGGCGAGGAGCTGCGGGTACAAGCCGTTATCCATGTCGGCAAAACAAACTTCGGGCGAATCGTTTGGATGTTGCGACGGCACTCGGCGCGAGTTCAGCATCTCGGTCGGCCAAAGCGCGCGTTTCGGATCCGGAAGAAAATCGGCGACCCCTTGTCTCACCGCATAGTGCGTGAGTCCCACCATCGGCGCCAACATCACCGGATTGGGCGAAAGGCGATCGAGCGGATGGCCGTCATAAACCACTTTCTCGCGTGGCTTAATCAGATCGGTTTTAACGAGCTCGGGGCTAATGCTTTCCATCTGCTTTGCCCATCTTTTTTAAAACTACTGCGATGGTTTCAGCATCCACTTGAGCCGCGCGCATGAGTGCCTTGGCCCGCCCGAAATCGTCGGAGTCGATCGCCTCAAAAAACGCGTCGACCTTATCGATCTCGGCTAGTTTTTCGAGGACCAGTGTTCCTTCAAAATCATTTTCGTCCATAAATTAAACCGCGTCATCCCCGCCGCGCAGCCACTCACCGGTGATCTTGCACGTTAAGAAAGCTTTCATGTAACCATCGAGATCGCCATCCAGCACGGCGTCCGCGCTCGATGAGGTAAATCCGGTGCGGTGGTCCTTGACCATCTTGTAAGGATGGAGAACGTACGAACGAATCTGCGAACCCCATGAAATATCTTTCTTGGTCGCTTCGACCGCTTCCATTTTTTTGCGTTCTTCTTCGAGGTGGCGCTCATACAAGCGCGACTTCAAAACTTTCATCGCAAGATCTTTGTTTTTGATCTGCGAGCGTTCCTGCTGACAAGTCACGACGATGCCGGATGGATTGTGCGTGATCCGTACCGCGGAGTCGGTGGTGTTAACCCCTTGACCGCCCTTACCGCCCGCGCGATACACGTCGATGCGGAGGTCGGCCGGGTTGATCACGACTTCAAAGGTATCGTCGATCTCGGGCGTGACGAACACCGAAGTAAAACTCGTGTGCCGACGCGCGTTTGAATCAAAAGGGGAGATACGCACTAAGCGATGCACTCCCGCTTCGCTTTTGAGCATGCCGTAAGCGTTGGGCCCGCTGATCGTCATCTGCACGCTCTTGATGCCGGCTTCCTCGCCCGCGAGCACGTCGAGCACTTTTACGTCGTAACCATGCTGCTGGCCCCAACGCTGATACATACGGTAGAGCATTTGCGCCCAGTCTTGCGACTCGGTTCCGCCGGAGCCGGCGTTGATCGTCACGATGGCATTGAGCGGGTCTTCCGCGCCGGACAGCATCTTTGCTAACTCGGCTTTTTCGAAGAGCCCGGAGAGAGGAAGAGTCATGTCTGCGGCCTCGCTCAGGAGCTCGTCGTCCTTTGCTTCTTGTGCCATCGAGAACATGGTGTCGGCGTCGTCGTAGGCACGCTCGAGATTTTTAAAGTTATTGACCTCGGTCTCGAGGCGCGACTTCTCCTGAGTCAGGACTTTTGCCTTCTTGTTGTCCTGCCAGAAGGTTTCTTGCGTTTCTAAATGGGAGATCTCTTCGATCCGGCGTGTTTTGGCGGCTAAGTCAAAGCGAACCTCGGAGGAAATCGAGTTTCTTTTTCATTTCCTCAAGGGTTTTACGAATCTCGAACGCTTCTACTTTTGCCATAGGCTCTAATCATAGCAGAGCCACGCCGGAACCGTCCAGTTTAAAGCCATATTAGCGCAATAACTTAAGAGAGATCGAATCACGAGACGGTACGGAGGATTATCTAGCCCGGTGAATGAGCCCCGCCGCACGGCGGGCGCCTAGAAGCTTTTGCTCCCACTTGAGCATGGTCGCGGCGTCTTTTTTGCTCTTTTCATGATCAAAATGGAAGAGGTGCAAAAGCCCGTGCACGATGAGGACGTCGAGTTCGATTTTCCAATCGTGATCCATGTCGCGTGCTTGCTTGACGAGCACCGGGCCGCAAATCACGAGATCGCCGAGCAATCCCTTCTCTTGAAAAAATTGATCCGCGGGAAAACTCAGCACATCGGTCGTGGTTTTCTTTTTGCGAAACGCGGTGTTGATCTTGACCATCTTCGGAGCCGAGCAAATACTCAGGTCGACCTCGAATGCGGGCGCCTTTTTGCCACCGGTGTGAAGGACGCGCTTGGAAAGTTCGGGGTATTTCTTGAACTGCTTTAGCCAATAGGACAGGCGTTTTACCGCTGCTGTCTCGAGTTCTTGTGTGCTGACCATTCCTTTTATGGTACAAGACAAGGGTATGCCATACAACGAGGAAAGGTCCTTAAGCGCCCTAAAAGACGTGCTAAATACTGTCTACCGTTTGAGAGCGCCAGGCGGTTGTCCCTGGGACCGCGAGCAAACACATCAGAGCCTGCGCCCCTTTCTCGTGGAAGAGGCTTACGAGACGTTGGAGATCCTAGACCGGATCAAAACACCGGCTGATCTCGGCAACCCAAAGATTCGCCAAAATTTTATCGAGGAATGGGGCGACGTCCTTCTACAAATTCTCCTCCACGCCGAAATCGCGAGCGAGAGCGACGCCGCGATTACGATCGAAGCGATCGCAAAGTATCTGAACGAAAAACTCATACGCCGTCATCCTCACGTCTTCGGTGAGGTCAAGGTCGACGGGGCAAAAGACGTTGTTCAAAACTGGGAGCAGATTAAAAAAGCCGAGAAGGGCTCAGCAGCACCCGTCAGTGTCATGGACTCCGTCCACAAAGGCCTTCCCCCACTCGCCCGCACGATGAAGCTCATTCAAAAGGTCACCAAAGTCGGCTTCCAATGGCCGGATTTAAAAGGGCCCACCGAGAAGCTCCAGGAAGAAGTCGACGAACTCAAGCGCGCGCTCGGTGACGGAAAAAATATCGATGCCGAAGAGGCCGAGAGCGAACTCGGCGACATTCTTTTTTCAGTGTGTAACGTCGCTCACTTTTTAAAACTCGATCCGGAGGCGGCGCTCCGGTCTACGCTTCGTAAATTCGAAACGCGCTTCCGCCATGTCGAGCAAGGCTTGGCCGCACAAGGCAAGAAACCCGAGACCTCCACGCTCGAAGAGATGGACGATCTCTGGAACGAAGCGAAGAAACGCGGTCCAAAATCATGAAACGGATCGGCCTCACCGGAGGGATCGGCTCCGGCAAAACAACGGTAGCCAAACTCCTGCAAGCCGAAGGCATCCCGATCGTGGACGCGGACGAAGTCGCGCGCGACCTCCGTAAGCCGGGAGCCGCCGGCCATCAGCAAATCCTGGCCCGCTTTGGAACCGACGACCGCCTGAAGCTCCGCGAGATCATCACGCAGGACACCCAAGCACGTGTTGATCTAGAAGCCATTCTCCACCCGCTCATTCTCCAGGAAAGCCGGGTGCGGATGGACGATGTCGCCATGCGGCACCCCGAAGCGCCTTTCTTGATCTACGAAGCGACTCTGCTCATCGAAGCCGGACGGCATAGCGATTTCGACGGGATTCTCGTGGTCACCGCACCTGAGGAATCGCGCATCCAGCGTATTCTGACGCGCGACCCGATGTCGCGAGAGCAGGCTCAGGCCGTGGTCCAAGCTCAAAACCTCGACGACTATCGCCTGAAGCATGCCACCTGGGTGATCGAAAATGACGGTGGTTTCGACGACTTGAAGCTGAAAGTGCGGAAAGCTCTAGAACAAATCCGACAGTCGTGATAGCCCATTGTGTATGGCAACACGACTCAGAGTACGACGCAAAAAAATGGTTAAAGACCGTCAGCAAGCTCACAAGAAAAAACCTTCTAAGCGCAAGCACAAGATCGACCAAGCTCGCAGCCGCAAAATGAAAAGAAAGATGATCAACCGCGCTCGCTGATCGCGAGAGCTTGATCCTTCCCTTCCCGCCCGAGATGGCATCGTGCCTTCGCGTGCGTGAGGCATTACCATGCGCTTAGCGATCATCGATTTGGGGACGAACTCCATCCGCTTTGATATCCACGAGGTTCACGCAACCAAAAGTGGAACGATCCAACATCGCCGCTTATATCGCGAAAAGGCCATGGTCCGTTTGGGCCAAAATCTTTTTATCGACGGCCGTCTCGCCGAAGAAAGCAAACGCCGCACGCTTGAGGCCGTGCACTCGTTTCGCGAAACTTTGGACGCTCTTCAAGTCACCAAAACGATCGCGTTCGGCACCGCCGCCGTCCGTGACGCTTCCGATGGTGAAGCCTTCTTGAAAGAAATCGAGGACCAAACCGGAATCGAGTTCCGGGTGATTTCGGGTGCTGAAGAAGCATCCTTGATCGCAAAAGGCGTGATGGAACTCGAAGATACCCCGAAGGGCGCCTTTGCCCTCGTCGATATCGGCGGCGGGAGTACCGAGATCAGCATCTGCAAAGGCAATAAAGTCCTGCACTCCGAGAGCTTCAATCTCGGCGTCGCGAAGCTCCAACAAGTCTTTTTGAAAACCCAACCACCGACCGAGGCCAAAAAGGGCCAGACGGATGCGGTCACTCAGCTCCGCAATTTCATTAAAAGCGTCGTCGTCCCGAAAATGATGATCGAGCGCTGGCCGCGGGTAGAACGCATTATCGGCTCAAGCGGCAGCGTAATTGCTCTCGCCAAGCTTGCAAAAAAAGATAAAGACAGCGCCAAAAATTTTTCACGCAAGGAGCTTGGTAAGATCGTCGGCAGCATCCGCTACAAGACATCGGCCGAGCTTTTATCGATGAAAGGAATGGAACCGAAACGCGTCGATTTGATCCTCGCTGGCGCGGTTCTCCTCGACGAGCTTGCGCAACTGATGAGCGCCAAAGAGATCCGCCCGACGGAATTCGCGCTCCGTGACGGCATCCTCGTCGACCAGCTGGAGCGTTTCAAAAAGAGCAAAAACAAAGACTCAGGCTTTAGTTTCGATTACATCGAAAAGCGTCTTCAAAAATGGAGCGTCGATATCGAACATCTGCATAAGGTGAGGGAGAACGCGGATTTTTTGTTCGACAAGCTCCGTCCGGTCCATAAGCTCAAGCAGGAGTGGAAGCCATACCTCAGCGCAGCGGCACTTTTGCACGACGTGGGCGAAACCATCAGCCATGCTCATCATGCCGAGCACAGCGAGTACATGATCAAAAACGCGAACTTCGTGGGCATGCAGCAGTGGGAATCCCAGCTCATTGCCTCGGTCGTACGGTTCCACAAGGAAGAGAAGCTTCTAGAAAAGAAGAACGAAAAGAAAATCCCTTACGACAAAAAGCACGAACTCCGGCCGGTTTTTTTGCGTTTGGTTGCGTTACTTCAGATCGCTGACGCCTTTGATCGCACTCACAAAGCCCCACTGAAGCTCACGAAGGTCAAACTCTCGCGCGGACGCGTCGACATCCGCTTCAAAAGCAAGGGACCCTGCGATCTTGAGCTCCTCCGCCTCGAGCAAAAAAAGATCCTCTTCGAAACGATCTTTAAACGCGTAATCAGCGCGGCGAAGGCTCGCTAGCCCGGGGCGCTTGATCTCTAAAAACAAAAAAACCAACTTTGCAGTTGGTTTCGGGAAGTTTGATTACAGATGACCTGGGAAAAATGAATCTGCTATTGGGATTGGGGGGAGGAAGAAGAGTCACCATTCCCAGATCATCTGAATACTTTTGCACCGCTAGGTGCAACATCTTGCTGATGCTGCTTCGAAGTTCCCTTCGAAACGTGTGTGATTATGGTTGAGTCACACTAAAACTTAGGGTTAATATGCACGCTTCTTTGGATAAGTTCCAATTATTGATTTTAATTTAAACAAATTAGGTAATCTTATGAACTCCAGACGATATTGGAATGTCGTCATCACCAGCATTGGCGGCTTTATGGGGCAAAACCTCATGCAAGTCGTGGATTTACTCTTTTGCCGGAGCTTAGGAGCGGAAGGATCCGCGACCGTAGGCAGTGCTACGGCCCTCTGCGCTTGGTTTATCATTATCGGTTTGGGGGTCATGTGGAGCCTCGAATACTTCATCCCCCATTCCCTGGGCTCAAAGGACGAGGAGCGCGCCCAGAGCTTCTATTACTCGGGGTTGGCCTTTGCGACCCTGGTCGGCCTCGTCTCCGGGGTGGGCCTTTGCCTAGCCGCCTACTTTGCCCCTCGCTTCGGCATTCAAGCCACGATCATTCCGGGCCTTCAAACCTTTTGTTACATCGTCTCGACGAGCTACCTCCCGATCTTCGTCACTTCGAGCGCACGGATCGAATTGCAGGCGCGCGGCTTTCCGCACGAGATGACCCTCGCCTTTATCTACGGAAACCTCGTGAACATCCTCTTGAACTACATGTTCGTCCTCGGTCACTTCGGCATGCCTGCGATGGGGACAAACGGTTCGGCATGGGCCAACACGCTCTCTCGTTACGGGATCATGATCTACGTTTTGATCCGGGTGTATCAAGTTCGTCGAAACGTCGAGCGCGCGGTTCATCCCCGCAATGTTCAGTATCGCAAATACCTCAAAGAAATTTGGACGATGGGGTTCCCCACCGCTCTCCATATGGTGTTTGAAATCGGCGCGTTCGCGCTCGTCGGCACTCTGGCCGGACAATTTGAAAACGCCAAGATCGCGGCTCACACCATCGCGATCAGCATCGCAAGTTTGGCCTTTATGATCCCGATGGGAATGAGCTCGGCCACAAGCTTACTCATGAGCGAAGCCAACGGCCAAATGGACCGCAATCATGCCGTCCATTTGGGTTGGACCACGATTCGATTGGGTTGCATTTACGCCGTCGTCGGCTCGATCGTCATGATCACGTTACGCGGCCTTTTTGTGAGCGCCTACACGGCAGACGAAGAGACGATCCGGATCGGGTCTTCACTCCTCATGATTGCCGCGATCTTTCAGTTCGGGGACGCGATGCAGGTGATTCTCGCCGGATGTATTCGCGGGTTTGGTGAAACCAAGATCCAAGCCAAGATAAACGGCATCGGTCACTGGCTCGTGGGTTTACCTATCGGCCTGTATTTGGGTTACGTGCAAAAAATGGATGTCGTCGGATTTTGGATCGGATTGTGTACCGGACTCTTTACCGTTGCTCTAGGTCTTTTCCTAAAGTGGAGAAACCTCGCAACACCTTCGCATTCTCCGACTTCAGTTGCCCGCACGCCGCACTGATATCATCACCGCCCGAGTACCTCACGGTTGCCGTCACGCCCCGCGAGACAAGCGAGTGCTGAAACGCCTTCACGGTCGCGGCTTCCGGGCGTTGGTACGGGCCCGGCTCCATACCCGGAAGATCGAATGGATTGTACGGAATGAGATTTACCTTGCAATCCCAACCACGCGCGATTTCAAACAGGCGACTTTGATCATCAGGCGTGTCGTTCAAACCTTTGAGGAGAACGTACTCGAGCATCACCGTTTGACTGACCTCGGCGCCGTAATCGAGCGCGGCCGACATCAGCTCGCGGATCGGATGCTTGCGATTGATGGGCATGATCTGAGACCGAAGCTCATCGGTCGTGGCGTTGAGCGAGATTGCGAGACGCACGCCAGTTTCCGCAAGTTTTGGAAACGCACTGACAACACCGCTCGTGCTGACCAATATCTTACGTTTTGAAAGACCTAAGCCGCGCGGGGACCTCAAGTGGTGAATCGCCTGCACCACCTCGTCAATATTTTGAAGAGGCTCGCCCATTCCCATAAAGACGATGTTACTGATGGGCTTGAATTTTTTGAGTCCCCAGACTTGATCGATTATTTCTTGCGCTTTGAGGTTTCGGGTAAAGCCTTGCTTGCCGGTAAGACAAAAATCGCAGGCCATCGCGCAACCCACTTGCGACGACACGCAGGCGGTGTAGCGGCCGGCCTCGACGCCTTCGCCTTGATCTTCTTGCTTCCAGAGCTCGAGCTTTTTGCGTTGCTTGAGCGCGCGCGGGAGGATCACGCTCTCGACGGTGTAACCGTCTGGGAGTCTCCAAAGGACTTTGTGTGACCCGTCGCTTGAGGTCTGGTGGCGCTCGATGGCTAGCATGGGTTATTGTCTTTTACGGACCTTTCTCAAATCGTATTTAGCCATGACGCTCGGGTTGAATGTGGTTTTGCCGTTCAAGTTTAACAGCGCGACATCAAACATCGTACTGTAAGCCAGAGCGTTGCCCGAAAGCCCCACTCCGATCCCGGTATCAAACCCTAAACCGACGTAGAACGCGTGAGTATCGTAAAGTTCTTTCAGGGTGTATTTTTTATGGTGGAACCAAGCCTTGACTGCATCGGTGAAATCGACACCGAACTCGATGTAAGCATCGGCACCCAAGCCCACGTCAAACGATACGTCGGCACCCACGTACAACCCCTCCCCTTCGACGCCCGTACAGTCACCGTAGCAGAGTGCAAAGTAAAATTGCTCGCTCGCTTTTGTGGCGAGGCCCAATTGCCCGCCTAAAATAGAGTAGCCGGTCAAACGCAACACGCCCTTCTCGACATAAAAGTTAAACTCGGCGCCGGTGGCGACACCGACACCGACTTGAATGCGACCGATGTTCCCGATCGTAAACGCATGCGGGAAAAGTCCGAGTTCGGCAACACGGTTGAGCATCTTGCCCACCTTCCGCAGAAAGTCGTACTCGTTGACCTGGACGCCCATCGGGGCCATGTAACTGGAAATAATATTGTAAGCGCCTCGGGCCATCACCGCGCGCGTCTCCGACGACATCGCAGGCTCATCCGTGGAGGCATCGGCCTCTTGCATGCGCGCGTAGAGATTTTCGCTCAAGTCCTTGCGGATCGCGGTGTTCGCGAATTCCTTCAGCGCCTCCTGCTCCTTAGCAGCCATGTCACTCACCCGTACAAACGATCGACCGGTGGTCGAAACGGTCCGGGCGGCGCGCGCGGACGGAGTCAGCGGGGGTAATAACTGCGAAGCCAGCACAGCTAACAGCGAAACGATCAACTGCAGCGGGGAAACGGCCAGGCGCGTGGCGGATTTCATCTCTCAATCTCCATATCTCTCAAAATTTTAGGCAATAGTTGCGAAAAATTTAACCTCTCGCGCGGAAGAATAACAAAAATCGAAGCCTGCGGCAATATTTTTTACACTAATTTAGTTTAATATATTACGTTGTTATTTCAACAGGTTACTGGAATTTGAGCGCATCGGCGGTAGTTTTCAAAATCTCCAATCCGTGCGCCGAATAGACCATCGGGATCGGAATCACTTCGACCTTGGCTTGCGCCGAATACCGAGCGCAAAGCTTGGAGGACATCATCTCGGCTCTCTCGGCGCGCTCTTGTTGATGACGTTCGAGCTTCTTCCACTTGTCGTAAAGCCCCGGACTGGTGCCGGAAACCTGAGCATCGAACGCGTCATCGGGCTGCGGTTTTTGCTCGAGCTGATTGATCAATACCGTGCCGAGCGGAATGCGCTTTTCGCGCATGAAATTCATAAGGCCCTCAAGCTCAAGCTGTGCGGTCGATTCGATGGTGCTCACCGCGACCACGCCCACTTCGTCGGCGCTAAAAAAACGGGACAACCAAGCGCAGCGTTCGAGGATCCGATCTCTCATCGCATTGAACGTTTCGAAAAACAGCCGGCTCTCCGAAAACACTCGGACACCGAGGAGCTTTTCGATCCAAGAAAAATTAAGCGCGGCTTGAATTGGAGCAGAGATCATGCTCGTAAACCAGTTGGATTTTTTTGGCGAGAAGAGTTGGAACACCCGGCTCTCCATCAGGTTCGCCACCTTTTGCGGAACATTAAAGAAATCCTTAGCGTGAAACGCGGGCGGCGTATCCAGAATAATCAAATCATAGTCGCCCGAGTTGATCATGCGAGTGACCCACTCATAAGCGGTGTACTCCTGAAGTCCGTAAACCATCTCGGAAAGTTGTTGGTACAATACGGTGCCTTTAAGCTTTTCGGATTGGGCCGGTGTCAGCACTTGCTCGACGATCTGCGCGAGCACGTACTTCGGGTTCAAAATCCCGACCGAAAGTTGGGCACCTAAGCGCACGCCGAGCTCGGTTTTGACTTCTTCGTTCAAAACCTTCGGTTCCCCGCCCTTCACCATTTCTTCGATCGTGTAGCCGAACGCTTCGGCCAGACGCTTGGACGGATCGATGGTCACCACGAGCACGCGGTCGCGTACTTTGGTCGCCGCGATCGCAATGGAGGCCGCGACGGTGGTCTTTCCGACGCCTCCGCCTCCGCACACGATCAAACAGCGTTTATGTTTTAAATTCTCGGCGAGCATTATTTTTGGATTCGGAGTCCGAAGTCCTCTTGCTCAAGCGGTTGTTGGACTTCGGGCGCGATCCAGAGCGGACGATCCGCGGTCTCTTCTTCCAGACGTTTCTTGGCTTCGCGGAACCGGCGAAGACGCTCGAGGTCGACCATCCGCTTTTGGGTGTGGCTCTTGGAGCTTAAGCTTTCTAAAATCTGCTCTTCTTCGGTCGTGAACGGGTTAAACGGTGCGCGGTTCAAAATAAAACCGCCGAACGGAATCTCCTCACGCGTGAGATCTTGCTTGAGGTCGATCGCCTCGCTCACCGGTAAGGTTTGCGGAAGCGTGACCACCCAAGCTGCGGTCTTTTCTTTATCATAAAAGTAGGACTGTCCCTCTTTGAGCCGATCCGCGATCGGGCCGAAGGGAATCATTTTTAGGAGCAGCTTCGGAAGCTTCGCGAGACCCACCATGTGTCCGGTGGCCGGCAGATCGAGCAAAATCGTGTCGTAGTTTTTGCGCAGCTCGATCAAGAGGTGATTAAAAAAACCCATTTCGCGGAACGCAGGCGCCCCTTCCAAAAACCACTTCACCCCCTGGTTATTGACCACAGCTTGCGCGATCGACGGAAGTTTCAAAAAACTCGTTAAAAACAGTTCCTGGCCGGCTTGGGCCGACAAACAGATACCATGCAGGTTCGGCGCGAGCTCTCTCGGTTCGATCGGGAAGTGATGGACACCGAAGCTACGCGCCAGGGGCGAATCCCAGCCGGAATCGTCTTCAAGCTCGGCGATCAAAGTTTTTTTGCCAAGAGCGGCATTGGAGCGCGCGAGCGCCGCGGTCATAGTGGTGCGACCGACGCCGCCTTTACCCGAAATTAAGTTAATCCTTTTTAGACTTGGTAAGATTGAAGACTCGGCGTTCATTCTGTCGTAGTTCATCAAATCGCTGTTCCCCCACCAGATGTAATCCCTCAAAGTCAGCCTGATGATCTACCCATATCATAGGAATAGGGTGTTCGGCCAAAAACTGAGCCATATAGTCCTTAATCAATTGGCGATTAAGCTGATCGAGGCCCTGAAAGGGCTCGTCTAGGATGAGCAAATTCGGCTTCCACAATGTCGCGCGGAGAATCGCCACACGTTGCCGCTCCCCGCCAGAAAGCTCGCCCACCCTTGCGAACGCGCGATCGCGAATTCCAAATTTTTCGAGCCCCTCGAGCGCAAGCTTCTCCGACTCTTCCTCGCTGCGACCTTGAAGGAGCAAGCCCGACATCGCGTTCTCGAGCGCGTTCATGTGCGTGAAGAGCACCTGATCCTGAAACACCATTCCGATTTTGCGTTTGTGTACCGGGAGCAGTAGCAACCGCACGCCTTGAAGCTTGACCTCGCCCGAGTGCGGATCAAGGCCCAAGATCGCGCGGATGACCGACGTCTTGCCAAAGCCGCTCGGGGCTTGGAGTTCGATCGCCTCATGGAGATCGGATTTAAAATCTTGGACCTCGACCGTGAAACTCGGTCGTTGCACTTTAAAATTTTTAAACTCGAGTCCGGTACCGCTCATTCCTTATACTTTCCTCCGCCGGCTCTGAATCATCAAGATCGATAATAAAATAATCAGGAACGTGCCGATCCAAGCCTCATGGATGCGGAAACGCAAAAGCTGGTTTTGCACCCAAACACCGAGCGGCTCAAAGCCACCTTTTGAAAAGAGAATCACCGTGCTGACTTCGCTCAGGGCAAAGCTCCAGATCACTGAAAACAAGAAGCGAGTGTCCGGTGCCACTCTCGGCCACTCAATGCGACGCCACGCCTTGAATCGTCCGGCACCGAGCGTCCGCATCGCATCGATCTCGCGTCCGCGCGCGCGACGGTAGATTGGACCTAAAAATCTCAGAGCCCACGGGAGGAAGAGTAACGCCTGCACCGCCACCACAAGCGCTGCCATCATCCACTCGCGATTCGGACTGGGTGCGATCTCAAGCGCGTACGCCCGCCACCAGGCGAGCGAGAAAATCATGGGCGAGATCCAGGCCAAGCTTCGCGCGACTCCGTCGATGCCAAAAAACATCAGGAACATCGAAAGCCCAATGGAGAGCCCGGACGACGCAGTGGCAAGCACCACGCCCTGAATGACGGGATCAAACACATCGGGGTTAAAAACAATCATCAGGAAAGCCGTGACTGCGGAGACGATCACGAGTACTTTCAATTTTCGAGTCGGCCTCTGGTGCTGGCCTAAGCTGTTCCACTCTTCGGTAAAGAGGTCTTCTTTGTGGAGGTGCGCCCTCACCGAGATCCACGCCAAGAACCCGCGCACGATCGCGAGCAGGAAGATCTGCCAGATCGCATAACACAAAGCCTCGACGGTTCTCACCTTGTCGTAATGAACGGCGGAATAGATCGCGACTTCGAGGGTCTCGTTCGGCGGCCCTCCCCCGAGCACTCCGACCAAACTGAAGCTCACGAGATACCAGTAAAACTGGTGAACCATGAGCGACTGCACCATCGGGAATGATTTGCGCAGGAGCAACCCGGTAAAGAGCTTGAACTTGGTCGCGCCGAGCGTGCGATACAAATCGATTTCGCGATCATCGACGTCGTCGATCGCACGAAGCCATCCAAGCGTCAGGTACGGCACGCCCATGATCACCCAAGCGATGATGATCGCGTGGAGCCCGTAGCGGTCGATGATTCCCAAATGCTTTTGTCCACCGAGCACGACCAGCGCGACCAAGAGGCCGGGCACGATCCAGGTGGTCTCGAACATCGCGCGGATAAGCGGCACGTGCGTTCGCGACAACAGCGCGACGAGACTGAACGAGATCCCGAACGTGATCGCAAGTGCGATAAAGGCGCTGCGGAACGTGATCCATGCAAGCCAGCAGACCTCGCGCGAGAGGAGGACGTTGACAAACTCCCGTCCCTTCAGCAACGAAGGCACGATACTGATCATCTGATAAAAAGGATAAAAGAGAGCGGCCGTGAGGAAGAGAGTCGCGACGAGATATCGAATTGGTTTCGGAATCTCCAGATTCATCTAGTCCCGTACCTAATTTTGAACCGCTCTTCCGAAGTGGCTGACGATATCGTCGACCTTATCGATCGAGATATCGAGCACCGCCGCTTTTTTAGGAGTGGGTACCATTGATAAAAACTTGGGGACGGCGGCTCCCTCTACCGCGGGCATCATCCACTGTGCGTCCGAAAGCTTGGTTTGATTTTCAGGTTTCAGGACAAACTCCACCCATTGCTTCACGCAAGGCTTGGCATCGTAAGGGTTCACCGATTTTTTAACGACGGCCAGACCCTCGATTTGAAGCGGGAGCCCCTCCTGAAAATCCACGTAGCCGTATTTGTCGCCCTCGCCTTTCGAGGCGTGATAAGCAAGCGACGTGAGGTAACTCCACACCATCGGTGCCTCGCCTGCAATGAACATCTTGTAACTTGCATCCCAACTCGGGGAGACGGCCAACCACTGCTTGGCCAAATCCTGTGTCTTGACGATTTGATCGGTGAACAAGAAAAACCACATCCCCGGCGACGATACGCGCGGGTCTTGCACGATAAACTTCTTTTTGAATTCGGGCTTCAAGAGATCGGTAAGTTTTCTAGGAGGCGCTTTGAGTTCCGATTTTTTATAAATCATCGATAGGGCCGCGTGATCGGTGGGGTAAAATCCGGCCTGCGCGTGAGGCGCGATGAGCGGCTGGTATTTTACCGTGACGGGACTCGCGGGATAAAAATAGTCTTTCGCGCGGCCGAAGAGGATCTCGTCGATTCCCATGACCACGTCGACGTAAGCCTGTTGTTTAGGCTCCTCAAGGTACGAGAGCACCTGTGCCGCGCCAAGCGTGGTTTCGATATTAAGCGTGCAACCGCTCTGAGTTTGGAACTCCTCCTGAACCTTTTTGAGGAAGCCTCCCTTCGAACCCAGCGTCGAATAGGTCAGAATCGTTACCGTTTTCCGAGGATCGTTCCCTGGCTTGGAGGTACAGCCTGGACCAGCCCAAGCGAGCGCTAAAAGCACCAAGAAACTGAATTTCATACGCATGAGTTTATGCTATACTATCGCGCAAGGAAGCATAGGAAGAAAGACGGAAAGACACTTCGATGGATTCGTTCGAAAAAATCGTCCAGCTCAAGCGGGAAAAGAACGCAGTCATCCTGGCTCACTACTACCAGGATCCCGATATTCAAGACGTCGCGGATTTTATCGGCGACAGTCTGGAGCTCGCGCGCGCCGCGCAGCGTTCAACCGCGGATGTGATCCTTTTTGCGGGCGTCCACTTCATGGCTGAGGGGGCAAAAATCTTGAACCCCACTCGCAAAGTGATTCTTCCGGATCTGCGCGCGGGTTGCTCGCTCTCCGACTCCTGCCCTCCCGAAAAATTCGCCGAATTTAAACGCAAGCACCCTGAATACTTTGTCGTGAGCTACATCAATTGCTCGGCCGCGATCAAAGCGATGTCGGATGTGATCTGCACGAGTTCGAACGCGCTGAAGATAATCGAGAAATCACCGAAGGATCGTCCGATCTTGTTCGCTCCCGATCGTAACCTCGGCCGTTGGGTGATGGAAAAGACCGGACGTGAGATGGCGCTCTGGCAAGGCAGCTGCATCGTGCACGAGACTTTCTCCGAGCGCAAAATGATCGATCTTCAAACTCAGCATCCGGAAGCGGAAGTCATCGCGCACCCGGAATGCGAGGAAAATATTCTCCATCACGCCAAATTCATCGGCAGTACCTCGGCTCTGTTGAAGTATGTGATCGAGAGCCCGAAGAAGAGCTTTATCGTCGCGACCGAGGCCGGCATCTTGCATCAAATGCGCAAGAAAGCGCCTGGAAAAGAGCTGATTCCGGCGCCACCCAACCAAAACTGCGCCTGTAACGACTGCCCGTTCATGAAGCTCAACACCTTGGATAAAGTCGTTCGCGCGCTTGAAACCGGCGGACCTGAAATCGTGGTGCCGGAGAACGTGCGCGAAGGTGCCGAAATCAGCCTGAAGCGCATGATGGAGTGGTCATGAGCACGCCGGAAGGTAAACCAACAGGTAACCCCACCGGCAAATCAACCGGTAAATTCGTCTCCACCCACTTTGACGAGATCACTCGCGCGGAACGCTATTTTTTCATGACATCGACCATCGTCCCGCGCCCGATCTCCATCGTTGGAACCATCGACGAGCAAGGCCGCGATAACTTGGCGCCATTCAGTTACTTCAACGCGATCTCGAGCGATCCGCCGGCTCTGATGTTCTCCATGGGTAAGAAAAAAAACCGCCAGACCGGCGAGGTGACCCACAAAGACACGCTCGCCAATATCCTTAAAAACAAAGAGTTTGTCGTGCACATCGCGCAAGCCGCCCAAGTCGAAATCGTCGATCACTCCGGCGAGGAGCACGCCTACGGTGTCAGCGAACGCGAAAAGCTTGGCTTAACCCTCGTCCCTTCCCGCTGGATCAAAGTCCCTCGCGTGTCGGAGTTTGCAGTCGCTTACGAATGCGTGCTCGAACAAACCGTCGAGCTCGGCGCGAACACCATGGTCATCGGCCGTGTCTTGGGCGCCCACATCCGCGAAGATATCAAGATCAAGGGCGAATGGCGCGCTGACTTCCTGAAGCTCGACCCGCTCGCGCGTCTAGGCCGCGAGTACGGAGCAATCCGCATCGTCAGCGATTCCTTCCGGGCTAATCAATAAAATAAAAATACCCCAATCCTTCGCTGATCTTTGGAGGAACGCTATGAAATTCAGCGAAGGATTGGGGCGACTACGTCATCCGGACGCAGTATTTTTTTCGGCTGCGGGTGAGTCACCCGCAGCCGAGTTGTATTGGAATTTGGAATTATTTTTGAGCCGGGTTACGTGCCTTATCGAACAAGTAGTACACGATGTGCGACAACGGTTGCGCTGATTTCAGTACCGAGTTCTTGGCAGCCGGAGTGCTGTCGAGCTCGTCTTTAGCGTCAACCGATACCGGGCGCTGCCAGGTCTCATCGGCTTTCGCCGCGTTGATCCAGTCTTCCGGAAGCTTACCCTTACCGTCCCATGCCCATTCCATGTTACCGAAAGGACGGGCGGAAGTGAGGTCTTTCTTCACGCCTGCGATCGCGTAATCGGACATCTCGGATGTCGGGAGCTTGTTGAGTGGCGCCATCCAGATAAAGTCGGGTTGGTCGGCGTATTTCACTTTAAAGACCGGGTTATCGCTATCCGCATCTTCGCTGTCGTCGATACCGTCTTCAGAGCGATCGCCCCACTCGCCGCCGAGGATGTTACCCTTTTCGTCGAGTTCGAGGTCGTAGGCGTACTCTTTGGACTTGGTCTTGTCTTTGCTGACGTCATCGTAGTCTTTGTCGCGGTTTTGCTCCGGCCAAACGTAGTACAAGAACTTGATCTTGGACTTCACGCCGACGAGGTACTTGCCTTTAGCGTTACGGAACTTGGCATAGCCATCTTGCTTGAGCGTTGAACGCGCTACAACCGAGTCCTTCAAGCTGCCTACCGAACCCGTTACCGGGTTGAAGTATGAAATCTGATAGCTCGATACCGGATGGTTGTTGATCTTCAAGTTGTTATCGACGTCGAAGACGAATCCCATCTTATCCTTGCCGATCCGATTCAGGAGCGCCAGGTGCCAAATGCCCGCATCGAGATCGTTACAACGGATGTCCTTGACCAAACCGTTTTCGGCAGTGGCAGGTTCGCCACTTTCGTTACACTTGCGACCCGCGAACTGATAGTTCATGGTTGCTTGGTAAGGCGTGTTCGTGCGTGCGAACAAATATGAGCCGAGCGCTTTCAAATCGTCCGGATAGAAAGTGATCATGTGGCCGAGGGCGCCTTTAACGGTAACCGGCTTCTCAGGACGCGGAAGATAGATCGACGCTGGAGACCAGCCATCGCAAATTCCGCTCCAATAAGCCAGACTTCCGCCTTTTTTGCGCCAGTAACGGTACTCGACCGCGTTATCGAACTTCGCGTAAGTCGCGTTCTCGCCCGTGCGTGAATCGACCGCATCTTCAAAGAAGTTGTTATCGTCCCCTTGGCTGGCGTCGGAGTCTGACTCCGTGCCGTCCGCTTTCTTGGTCGTGATCCGGTAATCCGCGCGGAAATCCATTTCGTCCATGATGTTTTTAGTGAACTTGAAATCCGTGTTACCGATCAATAGATCGTACTTCTCGGCCGGAGAAAGCTTTTTATTTAGCTCGGTCGCGTCCCAAACGTCGTAGTTGGTGCAAACATCGGCGTGATCGCGGCGGAAACGGCCTTTGGCCGCGTCGTACCGGAGCACGAACTTGATTTGCGCGCCGAACTTACCGTGGTCTCGATAGTGGTTGGTGATCCCTCCGTTGATGTCAGGCCAGTAACTACCCGACCAAGGTTGGAACTTAGCCGCACCCGAATCCAAATTTTGCTTCTGAGCGTCGAATACGTTCAGCACCGCTGCCGGGTGACCAAGAAGGGTTTCCATCTTCTTGGCCGCGTCCACCGTTTTGCTCGCGTGGGCGAGCGGGCTCATGATCATTAATCCTAAGATTGCCGTCGTCGTTGTCGTTTTCATGGTCGCGTTCTCCTTAGCGGCGCGAGTTCGGCGTATAGACCGAACTCGGGTCGATAGCTTCACTCATTTTTGAAATTTTGACGTAGCTGGTTTTGGTCGGAGACACTTTTACCGCGTCCAAGTGCACCACGCCCAAACCGTCGACGTGGAAAAAAGATCCGTTATCCATCACCGCGTAGGTATAACCCAAGGTACGGATTTTGCCCGCGGGTACCGAGCCGTTTTTATAGGATTTACCGTCGTAGCTCACGGTATAGATCACGTTGTCGTCGCCGATGTAATAGTTACCGCCGAACGTTTTCGGTTTGGCAGTCGGCATAAAGCCGGTCGACCATAATCCGTTCGCGTCTTTCGGCGGAAAGCCGTCGGAACCGATCGTGACGATCTTGCCGTCGGATTGATAAAAGAAGTTGCCGCCGGCCAGTTGCGCGAGCGGAACTTTGTAGTTGTTGAGCTTGTTGATGACGCCGAGATAGTTCACGGTCCAAAGGTTGTTGTCGGCGTCGACAAAGAAGTTGCCGCCTTTGAGCCGGATCGCCGGCGCGATCTGGCCGGTACTGCGGTTTACCGCCCCGGTCGAGCTCACGGTCACGATTTCGCGCGTGCCCTTCTTGACGAAGTACACTCCGCTTGCATCCGCGACTTCGAAATCGATCTTGCCGGGGATGAGGATCGGCTTGTCCATGAGGGAGCTAAACGCGATCATGAAATTGTCTTCGGTGATGGCGTAGTTGCTTCCCGCAACGACGATCTTTTTGAACGGTGTGCGGTTATCAAACATATAACTTTGCGCATGGTCGATACGCGCCTCGCCTGTCAGCGGGTCCAGGATCGGACGGAACGATTTCGGATCGAGGATCGCGAAGTCGTAAGTCTGAGCCGGAAGCGTGTCGAAGATTCCCGAGGCCAGGCGCAGATAAGTCGTAGTCTGGTAAAGCCTTGCATCAGGCGCCGCGGTCTGCGCGAACGCGGCCGTACCCAATTGCGACAGCGATAGAAGAATAGACAATACAGTTCTCAGTTTCATAGCGTTTCTCCTAAATACGTCGCTAGGTTTAACAAAACGCGTTGAGCTTATCAATAGTTATTGTTTAATAATTAAATAAGAACTATGTATTTGTAATTTAAATGGAATTCTAGGCCATTATTTGCGGGCAAAAGTGGTTCCGGCGGGAGAATCTTTGATTTCGATGCCGGCCGCCGCCAATTGGTCACGGATCTCGTCACCACGTTTGAAGTTCTTAGCAGCTCTAGAGGCTTTGCGTTCGTCCAGCAGCGTCTGGATCTCGGCATCCGATAGGACCGTTCCGCCTTCGTTCTTTTGGCGAAGAGCGCGGATCGCTTGTAGCTTAGCAAGCATCGCCGGAGCGGCCGCGCGGCCGATACCGATGACGGAGCCGATTTCTTCTTCCATCACTTTGATAAACTCGTTTGCCGCGATGATCGCGGTCGGGGTGTTTACGGCGTTGGGCTCTTTGATGCAGCGGTTCCACTCGCGGACCAGAGTAAAGATCTCGCTCAGGGCTCCCGCGGTATTGAGGTCGTTGGCGTAATGATCCTGAATCGCGTTACGGGCACGATCGCAATCGATCATGAACCCGCCCCACACCTGTTCGGCCTTGAGATCCGGCACGGCCATCTTTTTTTCGCGGATCTCTTCGGCGGTCTTTTTGGCTTCGTACATGCGTTCAAGGTTGGTGAGCGCCTGATCCACCGTCGCGGGATTGAAATCGAAAGTCGACCGGTAGTGCACGCCCAAGAAAATCGCGCGCGCGACTTCGCCGCCGTATTGGGATAAAAAATCATGCGCGCTCACGACGTTGCCAAGACTCTTCGACATCTTCTCGCTCGAAAACATCAAAAAAGCGTTGTGCACCCAGTATTTTACGAAAGGCTCGCCGGTCGCGGCTTCGCTTTGCGCGATTTCGTTTTCATGGTGCGGGAAAATCAAGTCTTCTCCCCCATGGTGCAGGTCCATCGACGGTCCGAGCCACTTGCATGCCATGGCCGAGCACTCGATGTGCCAGCCCGGGCGGCCCTTGCTCCAAGGCGAATCCCAAGTCGGCTCACCGGGCTTTGCCGGCTTCCAGAGGGTAAAGTCCATCGGGTTGCGTTTATTCGGGTTGACTTCGACGCGAGCGCCGGCCTGCAAATCTTCAAGCGGTTTGCCCGAGAGCGCGCCGTAAGGCTTGAATTTACTGATTTCAAAAAACACTTCGCCGTCATCGGTGACGTAGCCGCAGCCTTTTTCGATGATCTTACCGATCATCGCGTTGATCTCGGGCAGATGCTCGGTGACTTTTGTCTTATGGGTCGGTTCCTGCATGCCCGCCATCGCGTAATCACGTTCGACGAGCTCGGTGTAGCGCTTGGTGATGACTTCGCAATCCACCTTTTCTTCAAGCGCGCGTTTGATGATCTTGTCGTCGAGGTCGGTATAGTTACGGACGTAAGTCACCTCAAAGCCGAATTTTTTAAAAAAGCGGTAGAACAGGTCGGCGGTGAGACCCGCGCGCAAGTTCCCGATGTGGATAGGACCATAGACCGTCGGACCGCACGAATACATTTTGACCTTGCCGGGCTCAAGCGGAGTGAAAACTTCCTTCTTGTGCGACTTAGTATTGGTCAGGTGAATCGTGCGTGGATTGAGTTTGGTCGTCATGGCTGTGCTCTCTCTCCAGTTTCCGTTATTGCCAGGAGTCAAGTCAACGGGGTAAAAAGAACGGAAGTGACTAACATCAAAGTAAAATTTTTCATGAACCACATACCAACGCAATCCGTCAACTTCTTCAACCCAATTCCTTAGCGTTACGGTTTTTCCACAAACAGACGATATTTAAAAAATCAATTGACTTCATTTATAAACTAGATTAGTTTAGCCGACGTTCATCACGGAGGTACCTTATGTTTAAGGTCGGAGAGAGTGCCGTGTATCCTGCACATGGGATTGCAGTGATCAAACGCATCGACGAGAGAGATGTGGGCGGCAAAAAGAAGAGTTTCTACGTGCTACAAGTCGTAGAGAGCGCCATGACTATCATGGTTCCTACCGATAATGCGGCAGCAGTCGGGCTCAGAAGCATTATTTCGGATCAAGACGTCTCTGAAGTCTTTAGAATCCTGCGCAAGCGCGACGTCAAGATCGATCAAACGACTTGGAATCGCCGCTATCGCGATTACATGGAAAAGATCAAGACCGGATCGATCTACGAGATCTCTGAAGTTTTGCGCGATCTCTTCTTGCTCCGCCACAGCAAGGATTTATCTTTCGGCGAGCGTAAGATGCTCGACCAAGCTAAATCGCTCATCGTAAAAGAAATCTCGATCGCTCGCCGGACTCAGGAGTCAGTCGTCGAACAGGAGATTCAGCAGATTTTTACCGGTTGATCGGTCCGTCTGTTAAAGCCGATTAGCGCGCCGGCGCATTGCCGCCCAACGTCCACCAATCGTCAGACACTGCTGAGATTTGGCTTAAACCACTCGTCTTCAAGCGACTCAGAACAGCAACGGTCGTTTTATCGTTTCCCGCAGTAACGAGGCGGCTTCGGAGCCTTCGGTGCGAACGTACATTGCATCTCACCTTGGATCGCCGGATTGGCAAGGAAGATGCGGTCGATACGAGCGCGGAGCTGCGGATGCACGTCGTATTCACTGCTCTCCTTGCATTCGCCGGGAAAGCGCATCGCATTGGCGAAGCCCGTGCGCTTTTGTTCGAGAGTGAGCGGCTTCATCCTGAGCACCATTCTCGACAAAACTTCGGCCGCCATGAAATCCGAGAACGACTCCCCGATCTGGTCTCCGCCGCCGCAGTCCGTGAGTGGCTCGCCAAGTGCCGCGATCTTTGGATCGAGCTTGGGCGGGTCAAACTTGTTTTGCTTCTTAGCGCCGACCGACTCGTTGTCGCGCAAGCACGACACGATCTGAGGTGCCGGGAACTTACGGCCATCTCGCTCGAACGCACAAGGGTCGACGCTGTGAGTGAGTTCGTGCGCAATCACGGCGTAGCGTTGGAATAAACTTGAGTTATAGTGGCCAAGACCATTGCAATACGTAAAACGATTCGAAGACGGATTGTAAAACGCGTTCGGGATCAGGAGATTATCCCAACGCGAAGTCATAGCGAAGGTTCCGAGCGCCGAGCAATCGATGCCGTCGAATTGCACGCTCGCGACCTGGTTGATCATACGGTCGCGTCCATTACCGGCAGGAATCTGATCGTGAATCACCGCCATTAGTTCCATACGCACGGTTTTGAAATCCGACGCAATTTGAGTCGCGAGTCCCTGATCCACCACCTGTCCCGAAACGTAGCCAAAAAAATCGCCGAATAAACGGTCTTCAACGTACTTCTTTTTGAATAAACCCGTACCGATACCGATTTTCTTGGCCAAATCGGCCGCGGCGTTGATCAGCCCGAGTTGTTTGCGGCTCATCGCCGTCACCCCTTGAGCGACGGTGAAATCCAGAAGCACCTTCTCGCTTGCCGGAGGTGGGCTCATCTTCGACGCCATCTCGGCGCGGAAGGCAGCGTCGGTTTTCAATTTATTTTTAAAAAACGGTATGGCCAACTCGTTCAAGCGATTGGTTTCCACTTTTTTAAGCTGCTCATCAGTCCCTGCCCACGACACTCCGGTTCCGTCGTTGAGGGTTCCCGGCGTGCAAGTCACGTCGGACAAACGGGGGCAGGCATTGCTCTCGATCAGGTCCGCGGCGGTCAACTCATCCGCGCCAGCGCCACTCGAAACCGACGTAGAGAGCAAAACAGCGGCTAAAATAAGGGGCTTTGAAAATGGCACGACGGCAGTATACGTCATCAACAATGCTTGTCAATAATTGAACGCCCCATTTACCGCCTACCCAAATAGATTACACAAACTTAGTTTAGTCGATTTACGAAAAGCGCTTACTCTTTAAAGTAATCCCAGATATACCCGCCGTTTTCAGCGGTTTTATCTGCGATGAGCTTCATCAGCTCGTCTTCGTTGCGATCAATCGCTTTGAAGTTACCGCGAATTCGGCGGTGAGCTTTCATGCTGAACGCTTCGGCGATCGCGATTTCCATTTCGCAAGCGGCTTCGCCTTTCGCAGTGATAGCGGCCGACACGCGCGACAAGGTACAATACATCGCATAGAGGTCGATCGCGACGTCAGCGATGCGTTTCTGCGCGAACTGTTTCAGGTGGATCTCTTTACCGTGACGCTTAAGCAGGATCTCGGTCTGCTGGGAAAGCTCGACGGTGTATTCTTCGAGGTAACCGGCGATCTTTTTCAAACGCGGATGAGCGGCATTGATCGACTCGCCGAACACGCTTTGTTTTACCTTACGAGTCGCGTAGTCGGTCACGACACCGAGCCCCTTGAGCGGATACTGAATCGCTTTCGCCAAACCCGCGAGCTCTTGACCCGGGCCTTGCATGCCCGAAAGCGCGACGAACGCGCGTAGGATTTCGTTGGTACCTTCAAAGATGCGGTTAATCCGCGCATCACGCAACCAACGCTCGTACGGATATTCTTTCATGTAACCGTTACCGGCCCAGATCTGAATGTTTTCATCCAAAACTTCCCAAAGCATTTCGGACGCGAACACTTTCGCAGCCGCCGACTCCATCGAGTAATCCATGTCTCCGCGGTCGATGAAGTTTGTGGTCATGTAGACCATGCTCTCGGCGACGTAAGTATGCATCGTCATGCGGGCGATTTTTTCTTTAATCATGCCGAACTCGATCAATTTCTTTTTGAATTGCTGACGGCTGGTCGCGTGTTCCAACGACGCTTTGATCGCGTTCTTCGCGGCACCGACGCAACCTGCGCCGAGCCCCATCCGCCCGTGGTTCAACACGCCCATCGCAACTTTAAAGCCTTGGCCTACCCCGCCGATCACGTTCTCCACCGGCACTTTAACTTTGTCGAAGTGGATCGCGTTCGTCCAAGAGGCGCGGATCCCGAGCTTGTGCTCATTGGGTCCGATTTGAACGCCTTCGCTTGGCAATTCCATCGCGAGACAAGTAACCTTTTCTTTCTTCTCGCCGTTTTCAATCACGTCGGTTTTACAGAACACGGTGAGGAAGCCTGCGATCGCGCCGTTGGTGATCCAAAGCTTGTTACCAGTCACGATGTAGTGCTTGCCGTCCGGGGAGAGCTCGGCCTTGGTTTGAATCGAAGCCGCATCCGAACCGCTAGATGGCTCGGTCAAACAGAAGGCCGCGATCAACTCGCCCGCCGCAAGACGGGGCAAGAAGCGTTTGCGTTGCTCTTCGTTACCGAAAAGCAGAAGCGCTTTGTAGCCGATCGATTGATGCGCGCCCAAAGTTACAGCGAGACCGCCGTCGTGGGCCGCAACTTGCTGAAGAATCCGCGCGTAACCCGCTTGCGGAAGTCCCAAACCCCCGAGATCTTCCGGCACCGCGAGACCAAGCAGCCCCATCTCAGCGCAAGAAGTAACGATCTCGCGTGGCATTCCCATTTTCTCGTCCCATTCGGCCGACCTCACGTTGTCCTTAGCGAACTTATCGATGGTGTCGACGACCATGTTCACGGTTTCCGCCGTCTCCGCTTTGACTTTCGGATAAGGAAAAATGAAGTCTTCGCGGATTTGCCCGAAGAACAGGGATTTCATGAAGCTTTGCTGAGGAGTTTTTTCGGATCCAGCCATGGTGACTTTCCTTCTGCCTTTTTGTCATGACAAACTGTCAGACGCGGCACAATAAAAAACAATGTTTGTGTTACTCCAACAAGAATAAATATAAAAATTCTTTCCCACAACAACGACTTGAAGATAAATTGAGAATATGTACAAAACTGGTACCGAACTTGCTCTAACACAGGGTGCATGCTCGAACGCCTAAAAGATTTTAAGAACAAGCTTAAGCGCTCGGACTCAACCTCAACCACAACAATGCTTGCGGGCGCCGGTCGCACATCCCTGAGCGTCAATTCTTTGTCAAGAATCTCCGACAGATTGACGCTCATGGGACGCGGCGACAACATCAAAAAGGTTTCTTTCTGGGTGTGCTTCGTGTTCAGCGCCTGGTTTTTGGCCGACCTCTTCTCCCTGTTAGTCGAGAAGTATCTCCCGACTCCACCGGTTTCGATGCTGGCCTCCCGCACTCGCGGCTCAATGGTGGCGAGTTCCATGGATTACGAAGTGATTATCAACCGCAACCTGTTCTCGAGCAAGGCGCCGAAGAAATCAAGCGGCGGCGAAATCGATCTCGATTCCGAGCCGGTGCCGACCACGCTCCCGCTCCAATTGGTCGGGACGGTGATCTTCAAAAATACCGCGCGTTCGATGGCGGCGCTTCAGGACAAGACCGATCAAAAAGTTTATCCCGTGCGCATGGGCGACGAGATCGAGGATAAACTTCAAGTCCTGAGCGTCGAACCCCGTAAGGTGATCTTCATTAACCTCTCCGCTCGCCGCAAAGAGTTTATCGATATTCCTGAGGATCCTGCGGCAAGCAAGATCACGACCAACGCTCCCCATGCTCCGAGCGGTGGCGGCGGTGTCGAACAAACCGAAGAAAATAAATTCACGGTCTCTCGCGCCGAGATCAACACTCAACTCGGCAACTTCAATAACCTTCTGACCCAAGCACTGGCAAAACCGGAGATGCGTGGCGGCCAAATGATCGGCTTCCGTATTACGCAAATCCAGCCAAACAGCTTCTTTTCTAAAATCTTGAAAAACGACGACGTTTTGACCGCCGTCAACGGTGAACGCATCACCGACGCGGCAAAGGCGCTGTCTCTCATGCAAGAACTGAAGAACAACCACATGAACTCGGTGGAAATCGGCATCGAGCGTAATGGAAAGGCGATCACGCAATCTTATGACATCAAATAACGTCACCACAGCCTCTTCGGCGCAGCAGTCTTCGCATCCTTTACAGCAAATGAATCTCGGACGCCATCTGGACTCCCGCGGATACCAGGAGATGAGCCCTCCCTGGTCGACCAAACTGAGCTTCTTGTTCGGAATGACCGCGCTGCTTGGCGTGATTCTCCTGATTTTCTCCGAAGTGGCTTGGTCAGCGCCGAATCACAACGCAGGCAAGTACGCTGCCCGCGCGCCGGCTCAGCAAAACGGCGGTTTCAAACCCGGCGGCGCTCAGATCGGCAACCCGCTCAACGATCCTGAATTCGAAGAAGACGACGAAGGCTTCGAAGACTTCGACGACTCGGGCGATAACAGCAGCGATTTCGAAGAAAACGCGCCACAGCCCCGCTTCGGCGGTGCTCGCAATAAAAACCAAAATCCAAACGCCCGCAACGATATCAACAATATGGGCAACCAACCAAACCCTGGAATTTCGGTCGGAGGCTCGGTGGATGACGACAAACCGGGCCCTGAACTCAAACGCGCTAAAGGCGGCTTTGCTCTCTCGGGTCCCGGCACCGAAAAAGGCATCAAAGCTAAAAACGAAGTGCCAATCCTCGAAGTCGACAACGAAAGCGGCGATGGCTCTCCCGCCAACAAAGAGATGATTACGGATTTCAACTTCCCGGACGCCGACGTCCTCGATATCGCGAAGACTCTGGGCCGTCTCACCGGTAAAAACTTTCTTCTCGATAAGGACGTCAAAGGGCGCGTGTCGATCATTTCGAACTCCCCCATCACGGTGAGCGACGCATGGAGAGCGTTTCTCACGACTTTGGATATGAACGGGCTTGCGTTGGTACCGACCGGGAAATATCTCCGCATCATGCGCCAGAACGACGCTAAAGGTAAGAACGTGCGCCTCTATTCTCACTCCAGGGCGCCCAACACCGACGCTCTCGTGACCAAGATATTCAAGATCAAATACATCAGCGCAAAAGAACTTGAAAACGTGATCCGTACTTACGCCAACATGGGCGCGCGGATTTACGGCTTCGAACAAACCAATACGTTGATCATTACCGACACGGGTTCGAACATTGATAAGATCGCGAAGATGATTTCGTTCCTCGACGTCGAGGGCTTTGACGCGGGGATCGAGGTTTTGGCCGTGAAATACGCGTCAGCGGTTGAACTTTCAAAATTGATCGACTCACTCTTGCCGGGTACTCCGGGTGCGTTTCCGGGCGGCCGTCCAGGTGGCTTCGGCGGCAGCACCGGCGGTGGCCGCAACAACTCGGGCTTCTCAGCTCGTCGCACCAAAGAAGGAGGGATCGTCAACAACATCATCGCGGACGAGCGCACCAATACCCTCATCGTGCACGCCAACCCGAAAGGCGTCGAGCAAGTGCGCGAGTTGATCGCCCGCCTCGACCGCAAAATGCCGGCCGCTCTCGGCGGCGGCAAAGTCCACGTCACCTATTTGCAGTTCGCTGAAGCCGAAGAGATGGCAAAGACCCTCAACAACTTCAATCAGCAAGGTAAAACAGGCGGTGGTGGTTTCGGCGGTCTTCCCGGCGGACCGATCGGCGGCATAGGCATCAACCCGAACGAAAGCAATCTTTTCGAAGGCCAGATTAAAGTCGCCGCCGACAAGCAAACCAACTCCCTTGTAATCACCGCTTCGCCGTCGGACTACGCGACTCTTCAACGCGTGATCAACAAGCTCGATATCCCGCGCGATCAGATTTACGTCGAGATCGTGATCATGGAAATGTCGATGCAACGCGCGAACGAGTACACCGCGAACATCTTGGGACCAAAAGGGACCTCGGTTGCTCCGACGACTGACCTCTTTAACTTGATCGTCGACCCGACCAAAGCCGCGAGTCAAAAAGGTCTCGTGCTTCGCTGGGCGGATACTTCGAACCAAACCGAGGTTCAGGTTCCGGGCACCGGTAACAAAATCCAGGTGCCTAACCTCGCCGCTCTCTTGAAGGCGATTCAAACTTACTCGAACGCAAACATCCTCGCGACTCCTCAACTCATGACCTTGGACAACACCGAAGCGACCTTCGAGAGCTCGGATAAGATCCCGGTTCCGACCGTGACCAACACGGGCTTGGGCACATCGCAAGTGTCGGTCACCAAAGAGACCGTCCCCCTCTCGATCAAGATCAAACCGCAGTTGAACAAGATATCGAACTTCATCAAGCTCGATATCAAAGCAAAAGTCAGCGACATCTCGAACCGCGCACTGCCGAAAGCGGTCGAAGATCAGGCGTTTGCGACTCTCGAGCGCAACGCTGAAACCAGCGTGATGGTATCGGACACCGACACCGTCGTGCTCGGCGGCCTCATTCGGGACAAGAGTACCGAGTCCATCAACAAGGTGCCACTCCTCGGCGATATTCCGATCCTGGGATGGTTGTTTAAATCTCGCAGTGCTTTGACCGAGAAATCAAACCTCCTCCTCTTCATCACGCCGAAGATCATGCGTCAACCTGAAAACGTTCGCGCGGTCCTCGACAAGAAGCTTAAAGAACGTGATGAGTTCGTTGAAACCGCGATGGGTGGCGAAGATCGCCTTCGCGAACACCGCAACGACATCATCCGCTCGCTCCCGGACGTCAAGAAGATCACCAACTACAATTCTCGCCGTTTGATCAACTTGGATGACGACGATGCGGTAAAAGAAAAGGCAAAAGAACAAGCGGCTCTTGACGCCGATAAAGCCCACGAAGGCTCAACGCCGGACGGACACGAGACCTTGACCATCCCGGCAGCGACCGGCCCGGATGCGGTTAAAAATTCCGCGTCTAACGGCGCGAGTCCATCGCGCGGAGCCAACGATTTTATTCCGCCGCCAGTTGCTCCGCCGCAAACTGCGATGGACGTTCCGGACGCGCTCCCTCCGGTTTCCGAGCCGCCTCCGATGTCACAACCTTCCGACTCGAACTTCGCTCCGATCGCACCGGCCCCAGGGTCGTCCGATCCGTTCGGAGGAGGAGCAACACCATAATGCGTACGCGTAAACCGCCGGAGCGCCTCGGGGAAATCCTGCTCAAGCACACTTCCCTGAAGCAAGAGCAACTCGATATCGCCCTCGAAGAGCAGCGCCAAAACGGCGGACTGCTCGGCGAAATTTTGCTCAAGAACAACTTCATTCTTCCGCACGAGATCATGAAGTCGCTCTGTATCCAGCTGGGACTTCAGTTTGTCGAGGATTTGAAGCCCAACGACATCGACGCGAACTTGGTATCGAATCTCCCGATCAACTACGCGAAGACCAAAGAGGTGATTCCGATTTTCAAGACCGAAGAAAACGGAATGGAAATCATCACGATCGCCGTGTCGGATCCGTTTAACCCGACGATCGCGGAAGACATTCAAGCCCTTACGGGGTATCGCGTGCGTTCGGTGGTCTCGACCCCGATGCGGATTCAAGATGCGATAAACCGCGTGTACGAACGCTCGACCGCGAAGATCGTGGGTGACATCGAAGGCGATTTCGCCGAAGAGGATTACGATCTCGAAGGCCCGATCGATATCTTGGAGGCGACCGAGGACGACGCTCCGGTTATCAAGTTCGTGAACTCGCTTCTCTTCCGCGCCGTGAAAGAAAAAGCATCCGATATCCACATCGAGCCGTTCGAAAAGGAATTCGTCGTGCGATTCCGCATCGACGGCGTACTCTACGACATCATCCGCCAGCCCCGCCGCGCTCACGCCGCGATCTCGTCGCGGATTAAAGTCATGGGCCAGCTCGATATCGCCGAAAAACGTTTGCCGCAAGACGGGCGGATTAAGATCAAGCTCGCCGGCAAAGACGTCGATATCCGCCTCTCCACCGTTCCGACCACTCACGGCGAGCGGGTAGTCATGCGTATTCTCGAACAATCGGGCACTCCGCTTGAGCTCAACGTCCTCGGGTTTTCGCCGAGATCGGTCGACGCGATCGATAAGCTCATTTTCAAAAAATACGGGATCATTCTCGTGACTGGTCCGACCGGCTCAGGTAAATCGACCACACTCTCGTCGTGTCTGGTGAAGTTGAATTCTCCCGAGCGCAACATCATGACTGTCGAGGATCCGGTCGAGTATCAGATCCAGGGGATTAACCAGGTCCAGATGAACGCGAAGATCGGGCTCACCTTCCCGATCGCGCTCAGATCGTTCTTGCGGCAAAACCCGGACGTGATCATGGTCGGGGAGATTCGTGACCGTGAGACCGCCGAGATCGCGATCAACGCGTCTCTCACCGGGCACTTGGTGCTGTCGACGTTACACACCAACGACGCGCCGTCGGCCACCACCCGTCTCGTCGATATGGGTGTCGAACCCTTCTTGATCGCGTCGTCACTTCTCGGCGTCATCGCACAACGCTTGATTCGTCGCGTGTGCACGAAGTGCCGTGAGGTCTACACTCCTTCCGAATTCCAATTGAACGAGATGGGGATGAAAGCGCCTCCGGTCGGTGCCGTGTTCTACCGCGCTAAAGGCTGCCCAAGTTGCTCCAACTCGGGTTACTCGGGCCGGACCGTCATTCATGAACTGCTCCTGATCGACGACCACATCAAAACTTTGATCGTGAAGAACGTCGATGCCGGAATGATCAAAAAAGCCGCGATCGAGCGCGGGATGATCACCCTCCGCGAGGACGGCATCGCAAAAGTGCTTCAAGGTCTTACTACGATCGACGAGTTGTTCCGAGCGACTCACGCGGAGGAGGGCTAGCCGATGGCTCTTTACGATTACAAAGCGCTCTCCGGAGACGGTAAAACGTCGAAAGGCATGGTCGAGGCGGATACCGCCAAAGCCGCACGCTTGAAACTTAAAAAGCAAGGCCTCATGGTGACCGAGATCACCGAGAAAAACGCCATCGTAAAAAAAGGCGCGGGCGGAGCGACTTCGGGCGGAAGCATCTTCGGCGGACGCGTATCGACCGAGGAAGTCGCGGTGATGACCCGTCAGCTCGCCTCCCTCATTAAAGCCAATATCCCTCTCGTCGACGCGTTGAACGCCCTCGTCGAACAAATCGAAACCGCCGGCCTGAAGACCGTGATCGCGCAAGTTCGCGAATCGGTCAACGAAGGGGTCTCGCTCTCCAAAGCGCTCGCGCTCCACCCGAAAGTTTTCGATAACATTTATTTGAACATGGTCGAGGCCGGCGAATCTTCTGGTACGTTGAGCCTCGTGTTGTTGCGCCTTGCGGATTTGAAAGAAGCCCAGCAACGGATCAAACGCAAAGTCGTGGGCGGGATGACGTATCCGGCGATCATGCTTTCGATGGCGATCTTGATCTTGATCGGGATTTTTACATTCGTCATCCCGAAGCTTCAGCAAATTTTCGTGTCCATGAACAAAGCACTCCCTCCGACGACCGAGGCTTTGATCTGGATGTCGACTTTCACTTTGAATTATTGGTGGGCGCTGCTCGGCGGTCTCATCGTCTTTATCTTCGGTTTCAATCGCTGGACCAACTCGGCGGGCGGCCGCAAAAAGTGGGATCGAATCAAGCTCTCCGCTCCGGTCTTCGGCCGCGTCGTCCGGATGCTCGGGATCACCCGCTTCGCGAGCACGATGTCTACCCTCCTCGGCGCCGGCGTGCCAATCGTCACTGCGATGAACATCGCCCGCAACCTTGTGGGCAACGTCCATCTGGCTAAAGCGATCGAAGACGCACGCGAAAACATTACCGAAGGTCAGTCGATCGCGGAGCCTCTCCGCCGCAGCGGCGAGTTTCCTCCGCTCGTGATCCATATGATCTCCATCGGCGAGAAAACAGGCGAGCTCCCGGCGATGCTCAAAAACGTTTCGGACTCTTACGAAGAACAAGTTTCTGGTGCCATCGACACCATGACGGGGTTACTCGAACCCGCCATGATCGTGTTCATGGGTGGGACGGTGGGATTCATCGTCGTTTCGGTCATTATGCCCATCATGGATATGAGTAACTTAAGCAGATAATTCTCTAGACAAAACGAAAGGAACATACAATGAAACTCAACACGGCTCGATACACTAAAACCCTTAACGACCAGGCGGGGTTCTCCCTGATCGAGATCATGATCGTCGTCATGATCATGGGTATTCTCGTCGGTCTCGTCGGCCCGAAGGTCATGAGCTCGTTCTCACGCGCGAAAGTCGATACGACCACCGTGCAGATGAAACAACTCGCGACCATGCTCAAGAACTACCGCTTGGACTGCAACCTCTACCCGACAACCGACCAAGGTTTGGACGCTCTCGTGCAAAAACCAACCGGCGGTCAGGATTGCCGCAATTACGCTCCGGGCGGCTACACCAACAAGATTCCGAAAGACGGCTGGGATAAAGACTTCTTGTACGAATCGGACGGAACGAGCTTCACCATCAAATCACTCGGCGCGGACATGAAACCGGAAGGCAAAGACTACGATTCCGACATTTCCGTTACCGATAAGGATTAATTTATGGTAACGGGTACCTTTTGGCTGAGGTGCGCGTCATCTGATAGAAATGACGTCGCTCATGACGCGCGCCTCAACCAGAAGGTACCCGTTACCGCAGGCTTTACTCTCATCGAGCTCTTGATCGTTGTTGCCATTTTGGGCCTCGTCGCGATTATCGCGATTCCAAGTATCTCAAACACCTTCCGCTTCTCGGTTAAATCCGCAGGCCGCGAAATCGCGAACGTCGTCAAAGACGCCTCCAACTCGGCACAAGTTTCGGGTCGGATCCATCGCATCGTTTACGACTTAAAAGCGAGCCAGTACTGGGTCGAATCCACGAGCGAAAGCGCACTCATGAAGAGCGAGGAATCCAAAAGGATCGAGAAAGAGCGGAGCGGAAGCCTCTTCGATAAGATCGATCCCGAAGAGGAGAAAAAGAAGGGCGGGTTCCGCATGGAAGCCCTCGTGACTCGCAGTAAAAAGTCCCTCCCTCTCGGAGTCAAATTCAAGGACATCTACACCGAGCAGAGCGAAGACCCGATCACCGAAGGCGTCGCTTACACTCATATTTATCCTCAAGGTTTGTCCGAAAAATCTTTGATCCACCTCGAAGACAACGCCAAGAACGAAGTTTCGCTCGTGATTTCAAACCTACTTGCCCGCTGCCAGATGGATGGCCGCTACGTCAAATACGAGGAGGTTTTTAAAAAACAAAAATGACTTCCACCCGGCGCTTAACCCAACAGGGCTTTACTCTCCTCGAGGTCATGATCGCGATGTTCATCATCGCCATCGGGATCAGCGCCATCCTCGTCGCCGAAAACAATTCGCTTGAAGTCACCTTACGCGCCAAGCGCATGACTACGGTCGCGATGCTCGCTAAAAACGCGATGATCCAAGCGGAACGCGAAATCGAAGGCAAAACCTTCGACGAAACCAAGAAGGAAGCCTCGGGTACCTTCGACGCGCCTTACTCCGATTTTAAGTGGGAACGTAAAATCAAAGAGATCACGTTCCCGAACATCATGGACAGCAGTGGCGTCGGAGCGGGCGCGCCCGGAGACGCCTCATCCGCTTCGTCGAGCGCCGCTTCCGACCAGATGAAAGATCCGAACGTCGAAAAAATCGTGAAGACCGCGACCAATTACCTGTCGAAGTCGACACGCGAAGTGACGATTACCATTTTGTGGACCGAGAAGAAGCAAGAACAATCCTTTATCGTGAGCCAATACTGGGTGGACCTCAAACATGCGTTTGACATCAACGATCAGTAGCCGTCGAGCTACCCGCATCGCTAAGTCCGAATCCGGTTTCACCCTGATCGAGGTGTTGATTTCGCTTTTTATCTTAACCCTGATCGGCATCACCACCGGCAAAGCCGTGCTCGATGCCGGCCAGCTCAAAGAAATTTTAAAAGCCGAGACCGAGTTCGCAAACGAGGTCCGAACCTCGATGTCGTTTATCGAACGCGATCTGAGCCAGACTTTCAACCCTCGCTGGTTCCTCCCTGCCAATCAAAAACCGCTCGATCCTTACAACCAGGCCGCTCCCAACCGGACCGGCACCAACGCCAACCTACCTAAGACTCTCAGCAACGACGAGATCAATCGATATCTCAAAGGCACCGCTTTCCAGCAATTTGAGTACTGGGGAATGGTGTACGATCAAACCGGCATCCGCCCCGCCCGTTTTCAAGGCAAAGTCGATTCGATGAGTTTTATCGCGGCATCGCATTTCCGGATCTATCAGCAAAAAAAGGAATCGATCTACGCCAAGGTCCGTTACGAGCTCCAAAAGCAGCCCGCGAACCCGAACCTCACGAACCAGGAAAACGAGAAACTTGCCGGCCTCCAGCAGCTCATCAAAATCGAAAACACCCGCGCGTTCGACATGGAGGAACCTAAAGATTCACCGAGCGAGAACGTCTACGTCGTCCTGAACAACATCAAAAAATTTACGTTTGCGTATTACAAACCCGATACCAAAGACCCCGTCAAAACCTGGGATTCCGAAGCGGAGGATACAAAAGGTCAATACCCGGAGGCGGTGGAGATTGAGTTTTCCCTCCAAGCACCGAACGATCGCACTCTCGACGCGAAAGTCCTGTTTAAACTTGAGGCACCGAACAATGTTCTCCCGAAAACGTATTAGCAGCATCCTCCAGCGTTTGCGGGCTGCCACGAAAGATAATCGTGGAGTGGCTCTCTTTATCGTGCTGACCGCGATGGCGACGCTTGCTATTTTTGTCGGGGAGATCACCTATACCGCGCAGATCAATCAGAAGCTTGCCTACGATCGCCTAGATCAGATCAAGGCGCATTCCCTCGCAAAAAGCGGTCTTCGTTTGGCTCTTCTCCGGATTCGCGCTTACTCCGAGATCAAAAAGACGATCAGCTCCGCGACCAAAGCCATGGGCGGCACTGCCGCCGACGCAAACGCAGCAGTACCCAAGGCCATCCTCGAAAAAATTTGGAACGAACCGATCACCATTCCTTTCTCGGGCGACGTGAGCGGGCTTCCCCTGGGCGCGCGCGATGCGATTCAAAAGTTTCGCAAAGACTCGAGCATGGAAGGCAAGGTTTACATCGCGATCCAAGCCCAGTCGGAACGCTTTAACTTAAACAGCACGATCTCCGCCTTCGCCCCTTCCCCGACCGTTTCTCCGACCGTTTCTCCGACAGCTTCCCCCACTGCCTCGCCGACCGGGACCCCGATCGGAACGGGTGCGGCGAATCCGAGTGCGACTCCGATCGAGTTTGACCAAGAGCAAGCACGCAAGTTACTCAGCGACCAACTCAAAGACACATTTGCAAAAAAGTTCGAAGAAGACGAAAAATTCCGCGATCGATATCGCAATCTTCGCCCCGAGGATTTGACTGACGAAATCTTAGGCTGGAGCGATCTCACCTATCAAAGCCAGGCCGCTCAACGTTCGGAACATCCATTCAAGCAGGCGCCGTTTTACGACATCAGCGAACTTCACTATCTTCCGTCAGTCGACGACGATCTCTTTGATTTGCTCGCGAGCCAGTACTCCACCGGTGTCGCATCGGCGATCAACGTCAATATGATCAAGGAACCGGTGCTGGCGGCGCTCGTTCCGTTGATGACTCCGGACGAGCGTAAAAAATTTTTCGAGTACCGCGACAACCTGGAACCGACCGACGATGACGCCAAGGCCGCCGCCGCTCAAGGCAAGCCCGTCTCCAACGACGAGGACCACACCTTCAAGACCGCGGATGACTTTTACAAATACCTCAAAGACAAGGTCGCCGCGTTTGCCGGCTCGGACTCGAAAGTGACTGACTTTAAAACGGCGCTCACTCAGCGTGGGATCTCCATCACGACCGAAGAAAGCAATTTCATCGTCCGGATCGAAGCCACCATTAACCAAACCAAACGCACGCTGGAGGCCTACGTATCCCTTCTGCCTGATACGGGCACTCCCACCACCGGAGGCACGACGACAAACGGGAGCACGCGGCCTTCGCCGACGCCGAACCTTCCGACCAACCCTGTCAATCCGAACGATCCGAATGCAGCGGATCCTACCCTCGAAAGGAGTAATCTGAAGATCACTCAATTGAGATTTTTATGAGCAATTTTTTGAATCTTCGGACTATAATTTAACTATGCGCGTCCTCGGCTTAGACATCCAACCCAATGCTGTCGCTTGCGTCGAAATGGACACCGCTTTCGGACGTTTCGAGGTGCGCGACACCCACGAGATGAAACTCGAAGAAGGCATGGACCCGATCGGTGCCGCCAGTCAACTTCTGCTCTCGCTTCCAAAACGCGGAGACCGCCTCATCACGACCGTTCCGGTTTCGGTCTCGACTTTCCGGAACCTGCAGATCGCGTCCAAGGATAAAAAAGCGATCCGCCAAGCACTCGAGTTCGAACTCGAAGACGATCTTCCGTTTGAGAGCGATCACCTCCACTACGATTCGGTGATCATGAACACCGGCCCTCAGGGGGCGTGCGTGCATGTCGGCGCGGTCAAAAAAGACAGTTTCCAGAATCATTTGAACGGACTTCAAAACTACAGCATCGATCCCGACGTCATGACCACCGACGCCTGGGCTTACCGCTGTTTGATCGGTCGGATTCAAGGTCAGAACCCCGACGCGCCTCCGGTCATGCTGATCGGGCTTGAGCGCGACAAAACTTTCTTTTACGTTCACGATCAAGGTCAGCCGATTTTATATCGTGAAGTGCCGTTCGGACTCGGCTCGGTCGAGACTGAACTCGTCGCGCAACATCCGGATATCGGAAGCGACGAAGCCACTCGCTGGATCACGAGCGTCGGCGTCACTCAATCGATCGACGAGCACGCGGCAAGCGCGATCTCGGACATCCTGGACAAGCTTATCCCTGAAATCAAGCAAACCGAACTCGCGGCTCGATCGACGCTTTCAGCGTCGATCGACCAGATCTGGGTCACCGGCGAAGGCGCGCTCATGCCGGGCGTGATCGGCTGGATGGAAGAAGCGACCGAAAAAACCGTCGCTCTGTTTCGTCCGTTAAGCCTCATTTCTCCGGGCCAAGTCAACTACTCCGAGACTTCGGAAGTGCGTTTTGCAAAAGCTCTCGCGATGACAATGACCGCGGTACCGATCGATAAGCTCCACACCTTGAACCTCCGTCGCGGAGAATTCTCCAAAACCGGACAGCAGGGCTTTTCGACCTTCGATCTGGTCAAAAAGCCGCTTCCGTACTTGGTCATTCTCCTCTCGGTCCTCCTTGCGACCAAAACGATCGAGGTAAAGTACTACCAAGGCAAGCTGGACGAGACCGACGACGTCTTAAAACGCTCGGTCAAAGCCTACTTCAGCGGTATCGGCGACGGAGCGGTTCGCAACTACTTGGCCGACACCTCGAAGCTGAAGAAAACGATCGAAGGCGACCTCGCCAAAGAACGCGAGCTTGCAAAGCTGCTCGCCCCGAACGCGAACTCCCCGTTCGATTTCTTGCGGATCCTCTCGCAAAAGATCGGCAAGGACATCGTGCTTGACATGGTCGACTACGACGTCGGCACGGACTTCACCGAAAACTACAAAGACAACCGTCCAGTGAAAGCCGCGATCACCTTCATCGTCCAGAGCGCGACCTCACTCTCGAAACTCACCGACATCATGGAAAAAACCTATAGCTTTAAAAAAGGCCCGTCGGAGGAACTCTCCGTCGAAGGCCATAAAGCATTCAAAATTCAATTCACGGGAGGGCTCAATGGGTCTGTCAGATAAACTCTCCGAACAGTGGAACTCGGCGCTCGAAAACTTAAAGGACCAGAGCTGGTACCAACAAGCACAAAGCTCTTTCCAACAGCTCAGCCCCGAGCAACAAAACTACGTGCGCTGGGGTTCGATCGCTGCCAGCGTGCTCCTGCTTTTTTATTTTATCTTTTCAGCCGCTCAAAGCGCGAACGCGGTCAAAGACGAATATCGCGACAAGCAAGAGCTCCTCACCACGATCAATCAAGCGGGCGACGAGATCCGCCGCTTGAAAGGCCAGAACGCGGGCTTTTCTACCGGTGCCGGGAGCGCAAGCTGGAAAGCCATCCTTCAAAATATCGCGAGCCAACAAGGCTTGACGACCGAATCGTTGGAAGTCTCTAAAGAATCACCGGGCTCTTCGCAATCGATGATTCAGGAAACGCTGGTTGAAGCGAATATTAAAGGTATTTTTGTACGGCCTCTCGTCGGTTTCTTGTATCAGGTCGAACACAATTCTCCTCCGATGAAATTAAAAGGACTTCAAGTCGAAAATGGAGCAGAAGGCGCACTCAACGTTAAAATGATTTTGAGCGGCTTCATGCCTAAAACCGAGAAGAAATAGCCGCGCGTCTACGCGCGAATCATGATAAACTGGGGTTCGTTTATGGCGGAAAACACATCGACAGAAATGACAGCGATGCATCAAATGCGGAGACCTTCAAGGGCCGTTCCGCTCACGATCCTCTTTGTCTTTTTGCTCCTGGTCTTTACGTTGCTGAAGCTCCCGCAAGCTCGTATCACCTCGCTCATTCAGGGTTACGTTCAATCCGCGCTTGATCCGATGGGGATCTATCTCTCCGATCGTGGCCGTGAGATCTCCATCTTAAAAGGTTTTGTTTATCGTTTGGATCACCCGACTCTCGAACTTTCGGACGGCACTCGTATCGAGATGGATGAGATGGTCGTGAGCCCTTCTCTCCTCACCCTGCTCAAAGGCAAAGTCGGCGCGACGATGACGATGACTCAAGGAACGGCGACGATTGAGTTTACCGGCACGGGCCGTGGCGATCAGGTCGACGCGACCATTAAGCTTGATCAAGTGGATATCAATAAACTCGGCGCGTTCGCCTACGCCGGGATGAAGGGTTCGGGAACGGTCAGTGGCAACGTGCATATCGACGGATCGCTCAATGATTTGACGACTTTGAACGGCGCGATTCAACTCAAGCTCAAAAAATTGCGTTTCGACGAACAAAACCTGATGGGCTTCCAGCTTCCGACGATGAACGTTTCGGACGGCACCGTCGAACTCTCGATCGACCACGGCAAGGTCGTGGCTAAGAACGTAGCGATCGGTAAAGGGGCGGACGATATTCAAGCTACCCTGACCGGCGATATGACTCTCAATCGCTTTGTAAACGGCAGCTCTCTTAATTTCCGGGCGGTCTTAGGCCTTTCAGATAAGGTCAAACAAAGCATCGCCATCCTCGACTCGATCTTAGGACCGGCAAAGCAAGCCGACGGCAAATACGCCTATAAATTGACGGGTAGCTTAGGTGCGCCTTTCCCGGTGCCGGACCCGAAGTAAGCCTTAGGCTCCGTAACATCAATGCGTATTCAAATTCCGCTTCTTTGATGCAAAGCAGACAACATACACTTATTGTTATGACTAAATTTCAACTCGTTCTTTCACTCCTCGGGGTTCTCTCACTCTCTTCATGTAACTTATGGGGCGGTATCGACACGCCAAGCGGCGACGATCAAATTCTCTCTGCCGCGCGCGGTTGTTTCGATCGCGCCGATTATACTTGCGCGACTAAATACTATGGTCAGCTCTCGAGCGCTCAATCGGACACGCGCATCGCGGAGACCGCGCTCGTGTCGATGGCACAAGACGGGATTTTTTCGATCGCGGACGTCGTGAGATCACTCGGCAACGGTCGAGGCGATGCGAACTCGTTCTCAAAGATCGCAAACTACATCGCGGCTCGCGGCAAGACATCGGCGTCTTACCGCATTCAACTGGATCGTCTCTTTGTCGAGGCGGGATCGATCGTGAACGCCAACTCTCGCGCGTACACCCGGTTCTTGATCGGCCTTGCGATGACCAACCAAATTTTAGCGGCGATCACAAACTCAGATGCAAACCTCGATGCAGCCGATATCTCGTCTACTCCAAACGCGTGCCGCGCGAGCTCGGGCTCATGCGCGGATCCCGGCGTTTTTCCGGACAACTCAGCAGGCGGTGATCCCGGCACCTGGAACGGTATCACGACCGATTCCGCTTGGGGTAATGGCGTCAGCGTGAACATGCTGATTACCGCGGCGGCGGCGACTCAGACCAACCTGACCGCCCTCGGCGGATCGAGCGGCGATGGTATCACTCAAGTCCTGGGCCAGCTCGCGGGAGTTTCCGGTCTTGCGGCAATCAAACGCCAAACGCTACTCACCATTCTCTTTCCATAATTTATTCCATAATTTAATAGAGGCAAAGGATACAACATGAAAACTCTTCTCTCTCTCCCACTTATAATGTTCATTGCCGGCGTCGCTCAAGCCGCGACATACACGCCGATCGTTCGCAGCTTTCACTCCGTGCGCACCGCCGGCATGGGCGATGTCCGCTACACCACCGGACTTTACGAAGAAAACTTCTACGCAAATCCGGCACGGGTGACTCAAAACCCGGATAGTCGTTTTCAACTTCCTAAAATCTCGCTTGAAGCGAGCTCGAACACCGTCAGCGCACTCAGCAACCTCTTGAAACCCGGTGCTGGCCTCGCGGCCGCGGCGGATTCGGTGGGCAAACCTCTCGGTGCTCGCTTTCAGCTCGTGCTTCCGGCTTACTTCAGTAAAGAGTTCACCAACGACATGTGGGCCCTTGGCGTGGGCTTTATGCTATCGGCGCAAACATCAGCGGTGGTCAGCCAAACCGGCACAATCGATCCGCTCACTCTCGTCAACTTCGGTCCGGCGTTCACGATCGGACGCCGCTTGCTTGAAGAACACCGTCTGAGCGTAGGCGCGACCCTTCACACCGAATTCCGCGGTTCCTCGAACGCGGTTCTCTCGATTCAAGACTTCCTCCGCGGTACCGACCTCTCGAAAGCTGTCAAAGGCGGAAGCGGCATGAACATCGACTTCGACGTCGGCACAAGCTATCGTCCTCACTGGGCGCTTGGCGGGTTCGAGTACGAAGTCGGCTTCGCGATCAACAACATCTTGAACGGCATGTACAAAAACGGCGGTAAGATCAGCGGTTGGAACGGCGATCCGACTCCGTCTAACCGTTCATGGAACTTCGGGATCTCCGCTAACCATAAAGATTACTGGGTATTCGACAACGTGCTCTTCGCTCTCGAGTTCACCGACATCGGCAACAATCCTGGCGCATCGATTTATCGCACGGTTCACATCGGCACCGAGGCTCGCTGGAGCAAACTCGCGGCGCGCTTCGGGATTAACCAAGGGTATTTCACCGCCGGTTTTGGAATGGATTTCCATTGGTTTGATTTGAACGTCGCCACTTACGGCGAAGAAATGGGCCTGAACGCAGGTACACTGGAAGATCGTCGCTATGCCCTCGAGTTTGGATTCCAAATTTAAGGATTTTCTAAAAGGAATCGTGACTCCGATCCGCGCGGTCGGAGTCATCTTTTCCTCTCCGAAACTCCTCACCCTCTCCGCGCTTCCGATCCTCACCACTTGCGTCGTTCTCGCCGTCGTTTTCTACGCGCTCATGGCAGGACTTTGGTCCTACGTCGCCGCCCACTTCACCGGTTACTTCGCTCAGTATCAGAGCGGTCTCATGGTCGCGTTCGCGGCCGTTGCCGGGATCATGTTTATCTACGTCGCGATCAACTCGGTCGCGATCCTGATCAGCTTCTTCAGCTCTCCCTTTAACGACATCTTAGCCGAGGCGACCGAACGCTCGATGGGCGTGCCCGAAGTCCCCGGGTTTACCGTGGGCCGCGCACTTCGTATTCTCGCTCTCGATTTTCGTAAAACTTTGCTCGCCTTGATCCTGAGCTTAAGCCTAAGTCTCGGGCTTTTGATCCCGTTCGTGGGCATCCTTGCTTTCCTCGCGATCGCGCTTTTGAATACCTTTACGTTTGTCACTTATCCGCAGAGCCGTCGTTTGTTCGGCGTGCGCTCGTCGTTTAAGTGGGTGCTTCGCAATGTCCCGCTTTCGATGGGTTTCGGGCTCACGACCACGTTTTTGTTTTCGATTCCGGTGATCAACATTTTCGCACTTCCGATCTCGGTGGTCGGCGGCACGCTCCTGTTTCTCGAGAGCACTCCCGGAATTCCACACCGCTCCGAGACCCCTTGAACCTTCGCCCGGGGATGCTCACGTTTAGTTACTTCAGCGCATTATCCAGGGTTGAAATTCTCGCGATGTAAGCTCTAAAAGGTCGTCGCCAACTTGTTGTTGAGTTTCGATTGAAATGGAAAAGGCGCGAGCCCCGAGGGATCGCGCCTTTTTTATGAATATGACGTTAACTTCTTAACGTACTATTAGCTAGACTTTAACAATCGAAACTCAACAACAAGTTGGCGACGACCTTTGCGATTTGTCTATTGCTCCTGGCTCATCACTTTCTCGAAGTTCAAGCTATCGACCGCACCCACGACTTTTGAAGTCAGAGTGGATTTCAGCTTCGTCGCGATCATCACAACGATCGCCAGGATGAGAATGTACTCGGTCGTCGACTGACCAGAGCGGTCCTTCAACAACTTGTTCCAACGCTTACGTATCCTCGTGAGTAACATAACCAAATTTCCTCTCACCATGCTTATCGGCACTCAAATACAAAACTTGAGTGTTTTAGGCTCCTATTATTATTATGTGCCTTATACATAGCGATGTCAAACCTATAGCCTAAATCCAGCCTCAATTTACTGTCTATAATATATCGGGTACGCGAAAATTCGAAATGTGTCTCGAATGACACATTCTTGACGATTACACAACATTGATTGAAAATATAAGTAATGGATGAAGTAAAAGCATCAAGAGCAAGCTACGAGCCCCATCCTGTACCGAGAGGACAACACTTGAAAAGAGTGAGTTTGCTGATTCATAGCAAGAAGTACCCGAACCAAGACTTTATTGGATACGCACTATTACATGAGCTCGATCCGAAGAGGCTGAGTTTTTTCTCATCGCAAAAGTTTCCAGTCGATGACGAACTCACCGTCGACGTCGACTACTTCGGGCAGAAGGCCCGCTTCAAAATTTTAGTGACCGGAATCCACGAACAAATCTCTTCGGGCCGTGTGATGAACTCGATCCCGAGCGAAGACAACCCGTCGACCATCCGAAAGTTCTACCGCAGCTACGGCAGCGTGAGCGGACTTGAGGGTTTACTCCCGGGAATGACCGGCACGGCTGCGGCAGACGCGCAAACGGCGGCTCCGGACGCCCCATCGGATTCGGCCGATATGAAAGCCAAGCTTGACGCGCTTTCAATTCCTGCAGCCGAAGAGAAGCAGGCGGCCTAATCAGTTTTTGAGAAACTTTATGAGCGCCATAATTAAGGTGAAAAATCTTTCTTTCGTCGCAAACGGCCGAACCATTCTTTCGGACATCTCTTTTGAAGCGAATGCGGGCAAATGGCTTGCTGTGCTTGGAGAAAACGGGTCCGGCAAAACCAGCCTACTTGATCAATTGATGGGGTTCCGAAAACCTTCGAATGGCAACATTGAGGTGATGGGCGAAGACCCACAAAAAGACCCATACGAACTCCGTCAACAGGTGGCATATCTCTCAGAGAAAGTAGATCTTCCCGGCGATTGTTCGATCAAAGAGTTTTTAAGGTTCAACGCACACTTTTACAAAAAACATGATGCGGAACTCGAACAAAACCTCATAAAAGCGCTGGGAATCGGAATTAATAACCGTATCGGTAATTTATCAGCCGGCGAAATACGCAGAGTTCAAATCGCTGCGTCTCTAGCCTATAAACCAAAGATAATTTTGATCGATGAAATCACCGCGGTGCTCGACATCGTAGGAAGACGCAAACTCATGCGTCTCCTAAAGCAGGCCGCCAACGAAGGAGCGTGCATCGTTTTTGCTACGAACATTCTTGAAGGGCTATATGGCAACGCTGATGACGTCCTGTTGCTTTCTAGTGGAAAGGTCCTTGAAAGTCGCTCAGTAAGCTTAACGCTTCATAGTGGTAACGACACGGAGTTTTGCAACTTGATCTCCGACTGTCTTGAAAAGGATGTTGCATAATGAAAGCGCTCTTACATTTCATCAAATGGGATATCATTAGTTTTAAAATCTACTGGATTCTGCTCGCTACGGCATCGATTTCCATAGTACTATTTTTCGGCACTTCCGCAGACTCAGCCCGTATGCTACTATTCCTTTTTTTTATGTTCGGCATAGTACCTACACATCATATCACAGGATCAAAACTTAGATCTCAGCACGTGATGTCTCGCAGTTACTTGCTTTCTTTACCAATAAAGCGCCAAACGCTCTTCTTCTATATCATCATCCGTAAGCTGGTTTTTTATCTGCCGCTGATATTGCTGTTTTACTGCCTACCTAAATTGGCGGTGTCAACCATCAGTCCGGTTTTTGCCAAAACAGATTTTACAAACTTGAGTTTTTATTTTCTGGTTCCTGTTTTGATTGTTTTATTTATCCTATTGGGGCTTCAAAATAAACTTGAGACTGAAAAGCTATCCGCGCATACTACCACCGACAAACGCTTCTTTAGCTGGATCGTTTTGTTTTCAAGAAGCGGATTACTTTTTTTATGCGTGGCTCTAGTTTTGAGCTTCCCACAACCCCTAGCGTCAGTATCATTAGCACTCATTGCCTCGGTTCAAGCCTATTATTGCAGCAGGAAATGGGTCACTCTTTAAAAATAGGACCACTGAGCGGAGTTATCGCGCGCATATCGTACGTCACGCCGACCGCGTTCTTGATTTCAAAGGTTGACGCAGGATAAGGAGCGCTCGCGGGATCTTCCAGCACGCGCTCATACTCATCCCACACCCACTTATACATCAGGTCGGGATCGTAGAAGTCGATCCACATTCCTTTGTCGCTCCCCTCGCGAGTCCACCTGGAACCGAACGCGAGAAGTAGTCGTGTGAGCTTGACCTGACGTCCACCACCGATCGGCCCGCCGATAAACCTATAAGGAACGCCGAGTGCGCGTTTCCAGCCCGAACGCTCGCTATCAGTGAGGTAACCGAGCATTTCAAGGAAGCTCGCGCCGAAGGTCCCGCAGCCCGCGCCTTCTTTTTTGAGCGGATCAGATTGAACGCCACCGTAAATTTTATCGATGCTGAGTTCGCGATATTCTTTCATGTAGCGCACGATACGTTCGCATGCCGCATCGTTAATTAGAATCTTGAATACGCTTAAGCGCCCGTTCTCGGCATACACATCGAGATCGGAGCGAACCTCGTCGCCCTCAAGGTACCCTTCGCTCGTGGAGAGCATCGTCGCCAATCCGTAATGGAGCTTCAGTACTCGGTCGCGATTATCGCTTGCGTTCTTTCCCGACGATCCGGTGATGACAAGCTGATTGAGCTTCGGGCAACGATACTCGACGTTCACGTGCCCGATCGGATCGCGGCTCGCCTCGTGAGTGACCGGCACATACTGATTGAGGATCGTGCTCACCGTGATCGATTGCGGAGTCCGCCAGTTCAATCCCATCGGCGATTTGATCATATAGAGTGTTAGGGAATTCGGTTCCTGAGCGTTTACAGAAGTGACGAGGTAGGTGAGCAATAAGACTAAAATCGCATACATTCTTCTGCTCTAACACGAACTAGAAAAATCGCGGCGCAGCAATCGTCATTCATTATTTCTATTTTCACTGCTGTCCATCGTAGCCAAATATAACGGCGATTACCGTGTCCGGTCACGACTCGGTTCGCGCGATTGAACGAGTATTCGATCTTGCAAACGATCCGGCTAATGCCTAGATCATCAAATTCACGAAGTCGTCCCAATGATTTTTGAGACGGGCCTTGAGCTTGAAGATCGCTTGCGAGTGCAACTGACTCACGCGCGACTCGGTCACGTCGAGGACGCGGCCGATCTCCTTCAAGTTCAGGTCTTCGTAGTAATAAAGAGACAGCACGAGGCGCTGTTTCTCCGGGAGATCGGTGATCGCTTCAGAGACGATGCGCTTTAAGTGCGCCACCGAAACTTCGCTGAACGGAGTCGGAACTTTTGAACCCGCCTCACCCGCTCCGTGGAGCGAACGCTTGTCGGCGTTCGAGAGGTTGCCCAAGTCGTCGTAAGACAGCAAAGACACCGAGCGAACTTCGTTGAGCATGTCGTGGTATTGCTCTGTAGTCATCCCGAGAGAGATACAAACTTCGTCATCGGTCGCCTGGCGGCCTTTTTCTTGTTCGATCTTCGAGTATGCGCGTTCGAGGATCTTCGCTTTCTCGCGCACCGAGCGCGGAACCCAATCTTGCGAGCGGAGTTCGTCCAAGATCGCGCCGCGAATCCGGAACTCAGCGTAAGTTTTGAATTTGTTGTCGCGTGACGAATCGTACTTGTCGATTGCATCCATGAGTCCGATCACGCCCGAGCTGATCAAGTCGTCGAGCTCGATGTTGGACGGTAAACGCGCCGCGATCTTTGAAGCAATGAATTTGATGAGGCCGCCGTACTCCACGATGAGCTTGGTGCGATCGGTGTTGACCGGGGAGAAATCCCCCTTTACCAATTTGTTCGATTGCGCGGCGGTTTCGACGAGTTCTTTTTCGAGTTCAACTTTTACCTTTTCTTCGGCGGAGACCTTTTTTGATGTCGCGCTAATGGTCTCGATCGCGTCGTCAACTCTCTTTTTAGCGACTGCTTTCGAGGCCTTGGCCTTCAACGATTCCTTGGGCTGCACTTTTTCTTCGCGCTGTGAACTAGCGTCAGGAGCGCGCTTCTTGGTGTTAGATGCCTTTTGATATTTCTGAAGTGCTGCCTTTTGTGATGTCGCCATCTTACCTCTCCATGGTAAAAAACCAGGCTCTTATCCGTGAGCCGATATCTAAAATTAGTTTAACAAATAATATTCAAGATTGAAGCGGTAATCCTTTCCGGGGATGCCGTCTCCCAATCCTCCGTCACTTTTTTGCCTTTGGTGAAGACCGAGATCGGCAACCGTAACCGGTTTGACACCGAAAGCACTACGCCCGGAGAATAACTTTCATCGAGGCGCGTAAAAACGATACTTTCCGGGTTGAAGCTTTGAAGCACGCGAGCCTGCTCTTGAAGCTCGAGATCGCGAGTGATCGCGGACAAAACCACCTGCACGCGAACGCCCGGAACGCTCGAGAGCAATGAGCGAATACGGTTTACGGTGTTCGTTTCCTTCGCGGACACGCCCGGCGTATCGATAAAGATACGCCCACATTGGCTCATGTCTTGGATCGCGACTTGAAGCTCTTCGATCGAACTCGCTTGACGATAAGGAGTATGTAACGCTTTTGCGAAAACAATCAACGGATCGACCGTCTCCTCGCCCACGACCTGCAAACGGATGATACCGACCTTCTCGTTACGGTTACGGACCGCATCGGTAGCAAGTTTTGCCAAGGTCGACGTCTTTCCGCTGCCGCTCGCGCCCACGAACGCGTGAAGTTCAGGGCCATGGTCTGAGGCGACCGCGTTACCGAACACATTGCGAGTCGATGAAGTCTTAAGGAGCTGCTCCGCCACGGCATCGAGCACGTTGTCGCGATCCGCGCGAGCTTCGATCGTGAGATTGCGGGCCACATCACGCATCATCTGAACCGAATAGCGACGCTCTACACCTGCTTGGAGAAGCATCTCAAACGCTTCCTGCAGTGCTTCAGTCGCAGCCAAAGGAGAATCGCTGTCGATATATTCCGGTTTTTTACGTTCGCGACGAAGTTCGTCCACGAGCTTGCGAAGCTGAGCGACTTCCGATGCGAGAGCATCGTTGCTTCCGTTACGGCTGGCCGAGTAATTTTCGATCGCGTTCTCAACATTCGACGGAACGCCGTATTCCGGAATATTTTGAACCTGATTCCGGGCTTGAGTAGCGGCATCGTCTTCGATGTCGGCGTATCTCATCGCGGTCATTTTCTTTGAAGCGGCGGCAGCGGTGTTCTGCGCACTCTGATTGCTCAACTGGACCCTCTCCCTTTCAATCCGCTTTTCAAGGTAGCTTTCGTAAATATCGGCCTGGCTCTTCGCCGGCAATGCGTTCACCTTCTGCGTGTAGGCGTTCGGGAGGCGCCTCTCTACGCTCTGCTTCTTCTCGGTGGCGCGCTCGCTTACCGCGGCGGTCACTTCGACCGATCCTTTGGACATCAGACCGAATCCGCGACGGTTCTGCTTGGTCTGGAGGATGATCGCCTCAGGCCCAAGTTCACGTTTGATCGTGTCCAACGCTTCTTGCAGGGTCGGGGCTTCGAACTTCTTAACTTGCATATGCTAACCTCACTGTTCCAAAGGATCTGATATTTACACTTGGCGCTAACTCGTTGTGCGAGAGCACGGTCACATTCGGAATGAACCGATCGATGAGTTGTTTTACGTGCATCCGAATCAACGGAGAGCAAAGCACGACGGCGTTGTTGGTTTCTTGCATCAATGCCGTGGCCTGGTCGTTCAATTCGGACACAAAGTTACGAACGAATTCCGGATCAAGCGACAGCTGCGCGCCTTGATCGGTTTGAATGATGCCGGAAGCGATGGTCTCTTCGACCTGCTTGTCCAAAGTAAGAAGCGTGAGCTGACCGTCGAAACCGACGAGCTTTTTGGTGATCGTGCGAGCAAGCGCCGTGCGGACGTGCTCGGTGAGATACGCCGGGTCTTTTTGATGAGGAGCCATCTCCCCCATCGCTTCCAGAATCGTCTTGAGATCGCGGATCGAAACGCCTTCGCGCAAAAGGTTTTTGAGGACCTTGAGAACGATCGTGACCGGAAGAACGTTCGGGATAAGATCTTCGATGACTTTCGGCGCGGTTTGCTTGATTCCGTCGAGGAGCGTCTGAAGCTCCTGGCGTCCAAGCAGATCCGCGCAGTTTTGGCGAATGACCTCGGTCAAATGAGTCGCGATCACGGTGCTCAAATCCACGACGGTGTAACCCGCGAAGTTCGCCGTGTCTTTGTCTTGCGGCGAGATCCAGATCGCATCGAGTTGGAACGCCGGCTCTTTGGTCGGGATACCGCGCACCTTCTCGGTCACGTTGCCCGGATCCATCGCGAGCAAGTGCCCGACCATGAGTGAGCCTTGCGCGATCGAAACGCCTTTCAAGAGCAACTGATAGTCGCCCGGTTTTAATTCGAGGTTGTCGCGAATCCGCAGCGGCGGAACCACGATACCGGTTTCCATCGCGAACTGTTTGCGAATACCGGTGATGCGCTCCAAGAGATCGCCGTTCTTTTCCGAGTCGACGAGGTTGACCAGACCGTAACCCACCTCGAGTTCGATCGGATCGACGCCCAAAAGATTTTCGATTTTTTCCGGTTCGCCCTTCTTCTTTTCGTCTTCCTTCGCTTTCGCTTCCATCACCAGGCGAGCCGCTTCTTTTTTGGTGACGCGATTCGCGAGATAAACAAGACCACCGCCCATGATCATGAACGGAATGAACGGCAGGCCCGGCATGACCGCAAGAGTACCCATCACGCCGGCGCCCGCGTAGAGCGCCTTCGGTTGAGAGAAAAGTTGTTTGTTGAGATCGGTACCGAGATCGTTCTGGCCGCCCGAGCGGGTGACGATAATACCGGCCGCGGTCGACACGATGAGTGCCGGAATTTGCGCGACGAGACCGTCGCCAATCGTGAGGAGCGTGAAGGTCTGAGCCGCGTCGGCGATGCTCATTCCGCGCTGGAGCGTACCGATGATGATCCCGCCAATGATGTTGATGAACACGATCAAAATGCCCGCAATGGCGTCACCGCGGACGAACTTGCTCGCACCGTCCATGGCCCCGTAGAAGTCGGCTTCGCGTGCGATCTCAGAGCGGCGCTCGCGCGCGGTCTGTTCGTTGATCGCGCCGGCGTTCAAATCCGCGTCGATCGACATCTGTTTACCTGGCAAGGCATCCAAGGTGAACCGTGCGCTGACTTCCGCCACGCGGCCCGCGCCTTTGGTGATGACGATAAAGTTAATCACGACCAATATCGCGAAGACCACGATCCCGACCGCGTAGTTACCGCCGACGACGAAATCTCCGAAAGCGTGAATCACCTCGCCCGCCGCTGAAGTACCCATCTCCGGTCCGCGAAGCAGAATCACGCGCGTGGTAGCGACGTTGAGTGACAAGCGATACAAAGTGACGATGAGGAGCATCGTCGGGAAAGAACTAAACTCGAGCGCGCGTTTGACGTAAACAGCGGTGACCATCATGATGATCGACATCGCGATGCCGAGAGAGATCAAAAGATCCATCATGAACGGCGGCATCGGGATGATCATGATCGCGAGAATTCCGATCAGGCCTGCTGCCATGAGAATATCTGGGCTTTGCGTAAGTCGCCGTACCAACGGAGTGCCAGATTGATTCATCTTCCTTGAGTCCTCATCCTACATTTGCATCGCGGGAACGCCGCAATCGCTGGGTCGTCATCTTTTTCGTTTTTGGTACCTTAGAACTTTGTTCTAAAACCGCGCTTTAATGACTACTTTTGGCCATACATCCTTGATGGCCTTTATTTAAGATTAGCACCTTTGCCGCGCTTGGATACAGCGAGTTTTTGAGAAAAAAGATTGAATTTCAATCATTTGTCAGATATTTGACTATTCAACCCAGGACTAACGGTTAAAATTGACACATGATGTTAATATTGATACACCCTGGAGCCTGTTGAGAGAGAGATTTATGAGCCGATTTCATGCCACGTCTTTTGTTGTGTCTACGTTGATTGCTTTAACCGGTTGTAGCAAAACGGATAATAACAACTCTTCGCCAAAACCGGAGGCGCTTCCGGTGGTCGTGGCGAGTCCAACCCCGACGCCAGCTCAGGCTTTTATTGTTTTGAATCCGTCGGGAGCTGTTGACCTCGGTAACATCGGCCTTCAAGGGACCGGCGCTCCTTTGTCGGTTTCGGTCATCAACGCGGGCGGAACCAGCAGCCAACAATGTGGAATCGCTGAAATCACCGGCCTCGATACCGGAGACTTCATCATCAATGGTGCGGCTAGTTGTAACACCATCCTCGCTCCAGGCGCTGAATGTACTGGAATTACGGTATCTGCGGCTCCTCGGTCGTCTGAAGGACCGAAGTCCGCAAATCTTTCGATCACTTGCGGCAGCCAACAGAAAATTTTGGAACTGAGCTTTACAGCAACATCGTACGTGCCAACACCGACACCAACGCCGACTCCGCGTCCAACACCGACACCAACGCCGACTCCGCGTCCAACACCGACACCAACGCCGACTCCAGATCATGGCAAGCACACTTGTTGGAATGATGATCACTCGATCAACATCGATTTCTACGAGATCGTAACTCCATTCGGGTTGCGCACTTGGGTGTCGACTGCGACCGATAATATTCACGTCTTCACGAAGCCGTTCTGCTCTCCGACACCGGAACTCTACGCGGCCGCCGTGTCCTACGTCAACCCGACTTGGTTGCACGTGAAGTTCCCAAAACCGCAACACGGCCCAGGTCTCCACGGCAGCGCCTACCTCTGCATGGGCAAACTCTGTCCAGGTAACATCAACATCACGTGTAACGAAAACTTCCGTCAGTTCTTCGAGAAGTCCTGCTCTGAAAACGAGGACGACGACACCATGGCGTACCTGAACTTTAAAGGCCGCCAATAAGATCATCGCGCTTGAATCACTCCATCGGCGGGGGTGAATATGGGCTGCCGGATTTTTTATGAAAAAAGTTTTTTGGTCTTCGCACCAGTAGCGTTACTCAGCGCGGTTTTTTTCTTACTTCATAAAAAAACCGCCACCAGTACGATGAGTGGAGGGGCACCCTCTTTCGTTCCTCAAGCACCGACGCAAAAGGGGCTTGGGCAATACTTACGATCTCCTCGAGCTGGATATAAAGAAATTCTTCAGAAAGACGAATCCACCCCAAAAGCATGTTTGGACTTTTTCGACTCGCTTCAGAGATTAGATTTTTTCGCCGGAGAAGTCTCGCAAATGAGCTACCAAACGCTTCCCATGCCGCCCGACGCTTGCAAGGATGGTCTCGAAAAAAATCTCGCAAAAGCACGGCAAGATTTTTTAAAAAAATGCCGACCCCAAAACCAAAACTTAAGCGACAAAATCGGTGAGGATTGTATTTCAGCCGTGTATTTCCTGCGTGCGAGAATCACCGAGCTTTCGCTGAAGAACAAACCTGTTTCCGAGATCGTAGATCTCAAACAGCTGACCGATTTAATTTTTGCTCAACTCTCGGATGAGCACCCAAATTTCGATCAGATGAAGCTGATTGCCGATCGAATGCTCGAACTCGATCCAAACATAATGGCTGCACACAAAGTAAATGTGATTGCGAGCATCTTCGAAGGGTTTGCCGCAAACGAGGCTCACCAAAACAGAGAACAAGCTTGGGCAAATGCGAATGCAGCCCTTCAGGGAGCACGAAATTTAAATTCAAATGACCCGATCATCAAGGATGCAAGCATTGCGATTCAAACCAAAGGTTTTGACCCGGAACTCACGCGCGATTACGCCGAAAACATGATCCATGAAAACAAGAATCAAGATCAAGGCTATTTTTTGCTGGCTTACGCGCAATGGAAACAAGGCGAGCAGGCCATTGCCAAAAACAATTTAAATCGTGCCATCGCGCTTGCACCTGATAATGATGATTACAAAAAAGTTCAAACGGACATTTCAAAACCAGGCGCCACAAGGGATTCATTCAAAGGAATATTTAAAGTTGGAATTAGCTATGGTGATTTCACTCACTGAAAAATGCAGGATTTCCATATCCAGCAAGACCACTACTCGAACTTCTTCTTCTTAAGTTTGTAAACGTAAGCGAGGATTTCGGCCACCGCTTGGAACAAATGCCGCGGAATGATCTGACCGATCTTGACAGACTTGAAGATGGCTCGCGCGAGCGGGACGTTCTCAACCATCGGCACGCCGGCTTCGCCCGCGATTTTCTTGATGCGCTCGGCGAGGAAGTCGGCACCCTTGGCGACGACTTTAGGCGCGATCATTTTATCTTTATCGTACTGAAGCGCGATCGCGATGTGGGTCGGGTTGGTGATGATGACGTCGGCCTTTTTCACGGCTTGCATCATCCGCTTACGAGCCATCTCGCGCTGAATACTACGAATACGCGATTTGATGAGCGGATCACCCTCTTGTTCCTTGGCTTCTTGCTTTGCTTCCTGGCGGGTAACGCGTACTTGTTTGCCGTACTCACGCTTTTGAAGCACAAAATCGATCCCCGCAAATACCGCAAGCGCGCCGGTGAGACTAAAAAACAGAGTCTTCCCTGCGCTGCCGAGCACGTCGAAGATCATCGTCGGATGCCTAAAGATCAGTTCGGGCGATTTGAAGATCTCGCTTCTAATTGCCGAGTACGCGATAAAACAAAGCACCACACCCTTCAGGACCACGCGGACGGTTTCAATCAGGTTACGCGCCGAGAACATGCGCTTCAGCCCTTGAAGCGGGTTAATCTTTTCGAAATCGGGAGTCAGCGTCTCGGTTGAAAACAAAAATCCGATTTGTCCCAAGTGCCCGCCGATCCCGAGCAAAAACCCCACCACGGTGATCGGCAAACCGACCGCGGCGAGGAGTTTCAGCATTTGAATAAGCTTTTCGCCGGCGACCGCTTCCATCTGGTCGCCCGACTTAGCGGCGAGGTTAGTGGTAAACGTCTCGCGCATAAAATCCATGAGGTCCTTACCGATCGACGGCGCGAAACCGAATATCGCCATGCCGCTTGCGAGGGCGACGAAAATCGCGACGAGTTCTTTACTCTGCGCAACCTGGCCCTTGCGTCTAAATTCCTCTAACCGATAGGGGCTGGCTTCGTCGGATAGGTCTTCCGTATTCCTATCTTCGTTATTTTCCGCCATAGACCACCATGAATTGTTTTAAGTCGTCGAAATAACCGGTCACCAAACTTGAAATTCCGCTCTGAAGCGACGGATACGTCACGAGCATCACCACGCAACCGATCGCGAGACTCGATGCCATCGAGAGGGTCAGGATGTTGAGCTGCGGGAGCGCCTTACTCAAGATGCCATAGACGATGTTGACGAGCATCATACAAGCCGCCATCGGAGCCGCGAGCTGTACTCCGAACTTGAGAGTGTTACCCGTGAGATTAATGATCGAATCTTTAAACGCTTCGCTTCCGACAAAGTGCCCCTGCGGCACGAGACGGAAGCTCTCGACGATCGCGCGAAACAGAACATGGTGTCCGTCGAGGGACAAAAACGTCAGCATCGCAAGCGCGCCCAAGAGTTGGCTTACCATCATCGCCTGGGATTCAAAGTGCGGATCGTACGACGTCGCCATCGAGAGGCCCATCAGCTGCGAAATAAAATCGCCCGCGACGTGCACCGCCTGGAACACGAGCTGAGACGCAAATCCGATCGCTAGACCCATGAGGATCTCCGAAAACAGAGTCATCAATAGCTGCGTGGTCGTCGACGACCACTGGTGAGCCGCCTGGACGTCGATCACGCCGTTCGAGCGCAGGATCGGGAACAGAATCGCCGAGAAACAAACCGAGAGGAAAATTTTAACGGTCGCTGGAACCGCCTTATCGCCGAACATCGGAAAGAGAATGAGCAGAGTACTGACCCGGACCAGGACCATGAAAAAAGAAAGCAATTCATCGGCCGACCAAGTCGTAAAAACCATTAGTGGATAAGCTCCCCGGCCCCGCCGAAGATGCTTATCGCATACTCTTGCATGATCTTGAGCATCCATGGAGCCATGATCACGAGCACAAGGATCACCGCGATCATTTTTGGGATGAAAGTGAGGGTTTGCTCGTTGATCTGAGTGATCGCTTGCAGAATCGAGATCACGATACCGACGGCCATCGCGGCCAAGAGCACCGGACCGGCGAGATACACCATCGTCTGGAGTGCGTTTGTACCAATTTGAAGGACTAGTTCCTCAGTCATCTGTCTTTTGCACGCCTGACGACGTGACTTCTCCCCTTTAATTAACCGAAACTCTTAACCAAGCTGCCGACCACGAGCGCCCATCCGTCGACGAGCACGAAAAGCAGCAACTTAAACGGCAATGAAATCGTCATCGGCGGCAACATCATCATCCCCATCGCCATCAAGATCGACGACACGACCATGTCGATCACGAGGAACGGAAGATAGAGCATGAAGCCCATCTGAAACGCGGTATTGAGCTCGCTAATGATAAAACTTGGAATCAGAACGTAAGTCGGCACGTCTTCGCGAGTTTGCGGCTTCGGCATTTTAGAAAGCGAAAGGAAGAGCTCGAGGTCTTTTTCGCGAGTCTGGCCGAACATGAACTCACGAATCGGCGCTTCAGCGTTTGCAAACGCGGTCTTCTGATCGATCCTCTCTTCCATGTACGGCGTGACGGCTTCGTTATTGATCTTGGTCCAGGTCGGAGCCATGATAAACATCGACAAAAAGAGCGACAGGCCCACGATCACTTGGTTCGGCGGCATCTGCTGCGTACCCAGGCTTTGGCGGAGGAACGAGAGCACGATCACGATTCGCGTGAACGACGTCATCATCACGAGGATCGCCGGCGCGAGCGTGAGGACGGTCAGGAGCAGTACGATCTTGAGTACGTTGACGAGCTCCGCTGGTTTCGCGGAGTCGCCGCTGCCCATGTTCAAAGCGATCGAAGGAAGCGAGAAATCCCCGCCACTGATGCCGTTTGGAGCGGCCATGGCAGGTGCTGAAGGAATCAAGAGTGAAGAAACTGCGATCGCAGCGACTGCAGCGAGTGTCTTGATTCTTTGGATCACGAGCGAGCTCCTTCTAGACGTTTACGGATCTGATCGCGAACGCTCGGGGTCGACACCGCCGGAGTAGCCGGAGCCACTACCGGTTGAGTCGGGAAAGTGCCCGCCTGAACTTGAATGTTGTACCGATTGCGCGCAATCGCGGCGGTCGCACTTGCACCTTGGTTTTGAGTCACGCGAGTCGTGGTCTGACCCGGGCTCTCACCATCGTTAAACTTCAAGAGATTTGCAAACGACTGCGCGATGGACTGCTTACCCTTCTCGCCCGCAGAAGCGTTGCTTGTAGGAGCGTCCTTAGTCGGCGTCGAACCGAACATCTTGCCCAGGCCAGCAGCCACTGCCGGGTCATCAAGCAAGCCCACTTCGTCTTCGTTCGAGTCAATTTGAGAAATAAGATGAACCGAGTCTTGGCTCACGCCGAGCACGAACTGCTGACCGCGAATGCGGACGACGGTGATGCTCTGCTTTGGACCAAGCGCTTGCTGACCCACGACTTCGATCAAACTTTTTTGCTTACGCATGCCTTGCGGGATTAAGCTCGACAGCCAGCCGTTGCCGACGCGAGTGGCTTGCGCGGTCTTTTTGCGTTTCACCCACACGAGCACGAGGCCCAAACCGCCAACGATGAGCGCCATGGCCATGATCGAACGGAAGACAGACTGACCCGGCTTCGCGCCTCCTAAAGAAGCGGCCGGGCTGTTTGACTTCTTGTTGCCGGTCAATGACTTCTCGGTCTTCGATTTTTTCTCTTCTTTCACCGGCTTCTCGTCTTTGTCGTCCGATGAAGCGAGAACTTTGTCTAAAAGCGCTCTGTCGTTCGAGTCGTCGTCTTTTTTAGCCGACTTCTCTTCAGCTACTACCGGAGCAGCGACGGTCGCCAGCGGGAACTTCACGGTCAGGCGGTTTCCGTCGATTTTGCTGATGATTTTGCCTTGGAACTGACTCGCCTGCCCTTCGACGTTGAAGCGCACTCGGACCAGGCTCGGCGCGTATTGATAGGCGAACACTTTGTTAAAAGTCTTCTTTTCGGGGTGGAGGATTCTCGCCGGATAGATCGTGGCGTTACGAATGGTCAGCTGAGCGATGTCGCGGACGTAATCGTAATCGAGCATCTTCTTGGAGATCGGGCTGTCGAACTGAATCTCGATGCCATTGTCTCCCGCAAGGGTGATTTCACGAATGGTTTGAGTGCCGGCGAACACGCTTTGATAGGTCAATAGACCGACCAAAAACGCAAAAACGAACTGCTTGTGCCATCCCTGGCTTTTCATGTGATTCCCTTCGTCCATGAACGGAATTTTTTATTTCAATTATTAACTGCCGAAAAAAATCCGTAACTACTTCAACTGCTCGATACGCTCCATCGGAGACAAGATATCGGTCAAGCGGATGCCGAACTTCTCGTTGACGGTGACGACCTCGCCGCGTGCGACGAGACGATCGTTCACGAGCACTTCCAGCGGTTCACCTGCGAACTTCGAAAGTTCCACCACCGACCCTTGCGCAAGTTGAAGAATGTCGCGAACGGACATCTTGGTCCGACCGAGTTCCACCGTCACCTTGAGCGGGATATCCAGAATGAAATCCAACGAGTGCACGCCATCCTGGCCTGCCGCTTGTCCGAGTCCACCTTCTATTTTTCCTAAATTTGGAGTGTTGTTCATTTTTAAGTCCTTCCTTGTCCTTAATTAGTTTTTATTCTTCGGTTGGGCGGGTGACTTGCACCGCGCGAGTTCCGCGAGAAACACCGAAGAAACATTTGTATTTAGGCACACCTTCTACGTTGAGCACGAGTTCCCCGTCGCAATCCTGGTTCAAAGGGATAATGTCCCCGATGTTCAAGTTCACGAGGTCGCCGACTGTGATCGATGTCTCGCCCAAGTTTACTGATACGGCAGCCTGGGTAGAAAGCATATGCTCTTCCAAGTTTTCGATCCAGACCTTGTCGGTGCGGTCGGTATCGGATTGGAACGAAGAGTTGAGTTTATTTTTGATCGACTCGATCGTCGAGTAAGGAATGACAAGAGCGATGGTACCGCTGGCGTTTTCGAGCTCGACTTCGAAGGTGGTCGAAATGATCACTTCCGAGAGCGGCACTACACCGACGAACTGAGGATTGGTCTCGGTTCGAAGGTGCAACAAAGAGATTTTATGAACCGGCGACCAAGCTTCTTCAAGGTCCGCGAGAGAGAGCGACATGACTTTGTTCATGATCATGAGTTCGATGCGTGTAAATTCTTTCCCGTCGACCTTGTTGTAAGGGCGATCAGTTCCGCCGAAGTAAGAATCGATGAGAGCGTACGCAAGCTTCGATTCAAACACCAAAAGCGCCGGACCGCGCAATGATTCCGAACGCAAAATCCCTACGCAGCTCGGGATCGGGAGCGTGTTCACGAACTCGCCGAATTTCAAAAGATCGGTCGAAATGATCGAGATCGACGCGATCTTGCGCAACGAGTTTGAAAGGGACATCCGAAACAAGCGCACGAAACGCTCGTAAATCAGGTCAAGCGTCGGCATCTTGCCGCGAATCACGCGGTCTTGGTTGGTCAGGTCGTAAGTTTGAACTTCGCGCTTGTCGGTTTTCTTGACCGATCCCGCGCTCGAAGTGTCGAGTGAGCCTTCGGCCACCGCGCTTAAAAGAGCATCGACTTCTGCCTGACTTAAAACCTGATTCATTCCCTAATTCCCCACCACGAAGTTACTAAAAAACACGCCTTTGACTTTTCCGGTGACCAAGAAGCTGTTGAGCGCGTTGCGGATTTCTTCTTTCAAGAAGTTTCGGCCCTCGCCCGTCTGCAAGTCCGACGGGCGCTTGCTGTTGAACAAGTCCAAGATAGCGTTACGCACTTGAGGCGTCTTGGTGTTGAGTTCGGTCGCGGTCTCACCGCTCGCGACTTCAACCGCGATCACCACGCGCGCGAAACGCGGAGGCGTTCCGGGACTGGTCGAAAGGTTAACCGTAAATTGTTCGAGGGTAATGACTTGAGCGCCGGTCTTCGCCGAGGTTCCACCGTGCTCGCCTTCGGCTTTTTTCTCGCCGCCGCCATGCTCGCCCGCTTTTCCGGCTTCGCCTGCGGGCTCTTCGGTCGAATTAATATCCGAGACACTCTCGCGATGTTTGTCTCTTTGGAATTGAATGAATACGACTGCGCCGATCCCGAGAATTAAAACCAGGTTTAAGACTGAGATAATCAGTCCAAGTTTACTGCCACCACCTGCCGGGGGACTTGCCGCAACTTCCTTGTTTTCGGTCTTTTCTTCAGCCATTTGGCATCCTGCCTCTAAATTCAATTTTGCATGGACGAGCTGAAAACTACAAGGTTTGTTTAAAAATTAATGGGCAAAAAGGAGAGGGTTAGCCGTTGCCTACCTTACGGCGGGCTGACTGTTTTTTGACGGCTAACCCTTTAGACTCTGATATTTACTGCTGAGCTGGTTTATGATCGCGCAATCACGCGCGATTCACGTCACGCTATTATGTGCGCTTGAGGTTGATCACTTCGCCGAGCAACTCGTCACCAACGCTGATGACCTTCGAGTTCGCTTGGAAGTTACGCTGAGATTGCATCAAGTTAATGAACTCGTTGGCGATATCGGTCGCAGAAGCCTCGAGAGACTTCGAGGAAATCTGACCACGGCCGCCTGAAAGCGGCGAACCGATCGTCGGTTGCCCCGAAGTACGGGTCTCCTTGTACTTGTTGCCGCCTGTTTTCATCAGGTCTTCCGGGCTCTCGAATTTCGCAAGCGCCACTTGTCCGACGGTCACTTGCTCCCCGTTGGTGTACATCGCGACCAGGCATCCGTTGTCGTCAAACTTCAATGAGCCGATGCTGCCTGAAGAGTAACCATCTTGGATGGTTTTGTACGCTTCCGCGTTCGCGCCGTATTGAGTGACTTGGAGGCCGTCGCCGCCTGCTTTAATGTCTTTACCGAAACTGAAATCGATTTTCTGACCTTGCTTGGAACCTTTGTTGAAGTTCCACTCAGAGCTATCGATTGATTGCTCGGCGAGCTTACCTTCTTCGTTGAAAGTAAGTTTACCCGAAGCTTGCTGAATGAGCTCGCCCGGCTTGCCGCCTTCGATCTCTTCGCCCTTAGCCATCGCTTTCCATTCCCAGTTCTGGCCGTCGACTTTATTGAAATAAACGGTAACCGCGTGAGCCGCTCCGTTCGTGTCGTGCACGGTTACGCCGGTCGCGAAGTGCGAGGTCTTGTCCGGGTTTTTCGGATCAAACTTGATCGACGCGTCAGCGCGCGAATCAAGGTTCGCAAATAATTGTACGTTTTTAGTTCCGCGAGCGTCGATGATCGCGCGATCGATCGAGAGAGCACCCATCTTGGAAGTAATCTTGCCTGATTCATCGGCTTGGAAACCGAGCACTTTCTCACCGGTAGAGTTGACGAGTTTACCTTCTTTATCGAAGTGGAAAGAACCATCACGAGTGTACGAACGGCCTTCAACGCCGTCGAGCGCGAAGAAACCGTTACCGGTGATCGCGAGATCGGTCGGAGATTCGGTTTGAGTCAGCGTGCCTTGTGAGAAAACGGTACGAACGTTACCAAGCTTAGTTCCACGACCGGTCGCCATGCTTGAGCCCATGCCGTTCAAAGACTTTGCAACAGCGTCTTTGAATTCCGGACGCGCCACTTTGAAACCGGTTGTAGCCGCGTTCGAAATGTTATCGCCGTATACCGCTAATGCTTCGCCTTGTCCTTGGATCCCGGTAAAACCGGTGTACATACTAGAAAGAATACCCATGAGTCGCCTCCTTGCGATTGTTTAGGTTACTACCATTCAGATCGGCACCCGGACTCTCGCGCGCTCTTCCTTGAACGTGCATTCGCCGTCACCGTCTATCGTTGAACTAACGGAACTTTTTTAAGGTCCCGCTTGTGCTCTCTCGGCAGTCAGTCCGAGAGATTGAGGCTTCCCGATAGGGTCCAGCCATTTTTTACACAATACTTATTTAAATAATAACTGCGCCATCAATGTTTGTAAATACATTTCCAGCTAAATTATTTCTATCCATTGCCGTCACCACTGTCCGATTCGGTACACTGACGATCAACGCCGCTTTGTCGGTCAACACCAACGTATCCTGCACACCCTTCGCATCCGCTTTACTAATCGCGTCATTCATTCGAGACATCGTCTCAGGGTCGAACTTAATTTGACGTTCACGCAATCTTTGCATCGCGTGAGCCGAAAACTTCAAACCGGTCTGCGGCTCAAGGTTGGAATTCACCAGAGCGGAAGGCGGAAGTTTTGTCGACTTACCTACGCTCGCATTATCGAGTGCGTTATTTAATGTTGCATCGAACTCACCCTTTTGAATCGCAGGACCTTCGGACGCAGGACGTGCGCTATCGTTACTAACGCCGCCTTGGCCTGGTATCCTACTCACGTTCGGGTAGAGAATCGTATTATTCGCCACTTGATTTACCTCCTTTCTTCAGTACTTTCGCACTTCTATTTTTACTCCGCGAGGCCGTTGGCAAAGCCTTCGGCTTTCACTGGAGTTTCAGACTCACCCGCTCCATCCGCTTTAGCGACATCGCCCGCAGCCGGAGTCAGTTGATCCTTAAACTTTTCTTTGAGACCCTCCGGCAATTCAAAGGCTTGATTGCTTTTCGCTGCCTCGGCACCTGCGGCCTCCATATTTTGAACTTTGCGATCTTTAGCTTGAGCGCGAGTCGCGCCATCGCCTTCGATACGGGTAACGCTCTTGAACGCCACACGCTGTGGATTTTTTGCGTCGCCGACGAGGAAGTTGGCTTCACCACCTTCGAACGACACACCCACGATGGTTTCTTTCGAGATCGGATTTACAGCAATGCGGCCGCCCTGCTTGTTTTCGGCCTCAACACGTACCATGTAGGTACCGCTTGGAGACGGAATATTGCTTGCGTTCACGCCATCCCAGTTGTAAGAGTTCGGACCGGCTTTCATCGGTTCGAGGTCGTGACTTGCAACGTCTTCGCCGCGTTCGTTCATGAAAGTGAGTTTTACTTTTTCGGCGTCTTCCGGCAAATCGAAAGTCACCGGCGCGATCGTGCCCTTTTGATGAGTGAAACGGCCTTTATCAACGGTGACTTCTTTACCGATCATCGAGCTCATCGCCATGCGGTCGGAAGCTTGGTTGCGCTCGCCCATGCGATCGATTGCGGCACCCATGTTTTTAATTTGTTCGACCGTGGTCAATTGCGCCATCTGAGTCGCCATCTTGTCCGCATCCATCGGCTTGGTCGGATCCTGGTGCTTCATTTCCGAGATCATAATGCGCATGAAATCGTCTTTATCGAGAGTCTTTTTGATCTGGCGACCTTCTTTTGGCTTCTCGCCGTAACGTGCCTGAATCGCGTTGACCGCGTTGCGTTCGGCTTGCGAACGCTCCTCAGCTTCGGTTGGACCGGTTTTTGGCCCGAAGTTCGTGTTTGCTGTGTTATTCGCGATTGCTGGAGCCGGCACTTTGTTAATATCCATCGCCATCTTAATTATTATCCCCTACCTACGCGATTAAGTCTAAGCCTTGGTTACCGCTACGTGCGGTGTTTGTTCTTGCCGCACCGATCCCACTCGTCGAAGTGGCCGCCGGGCGTGGACGATTTGACTCCTCTTCACGCCAGTAGTTGCTGTTTGCGTTCGATTCCTGCTGTTGCTGCTGCTGGAAACCGAGATCCGACCCTTGCTGGCGGAACTGGCCCATACCCATCTGCATGTTCATGCCGTCTTGACCCGCGGATTGAATGGGCGCCGGTGCTTGCGTCACTTCCAAGCGGGTCACGGTCAGATTTTGTTGAGAGAGACTGTCGCGCAAACTATTCAAACTTGATTCGATAATTTGTTTCGCTTCGGGATTTTCGGCTTGGATGCGGATCGAAACTTGAGATCCATGGTTGCGAACGCTCATTGAGAGCTCGCCCAAGTGATCCGGCTTCAGACGGATTTTGATTTCGCCGTCTTGTTTCGCGAAGTTCATCGAGCTCAATTGACCGGTCATCTGATGGAGAGCGTCGTGCGAGAGCACGGGTTTCATCATGGATCCGGTGGTGACCGGAGCATCAAGCGTTTTGATCGGAAGCGCCTGACCGTCGCGAACTTGCAAGTGAGCCTGGCCTGCCGCGCTTCCGGGAGTTCCGAGTTCAGCGGTGTTGAGATTCAATTTCGAAGTCGGCTTTTTCAAACTTGCGCCTTGCGCATTCGAAAAATTCCTCAAGTTAAGATAATCATCGGTCGAAAGAGTCGATGAGGCCGCTGTGGTTTTCTGAGTCGCTTGAGCCGCATTAAAAGCCGCCGCACCCGCCTTATCCTGCCCTACTTCCTGCACATCACCCTGATAGTTCATGTCTTGAACGAGATTGAAGCCCGCGAGTTCGCGAGGTTGATCGACGCCGTTTGAAGTGAATTGATTTGCATTGAGACCATTCACGAGCGCCTGAGCGTCGGTTGTGCTTTGCTTCTGAGTTTGCGGTGTTTGAAGCTGATTTTGAACCTGAACGCCACCTGTTTTCCCGCCTGCCGCTGCTTTTGCGCTTTGAAGCGGTTGTGTACCGAACGCGACTTGAAGAGCCGCAGGCATATGCTGGGCGCCTTTGATTTGCGCGAGAGCGGCAGCTTGTTCTGAAACTCGTTTTTTATCTTTTTCTTGGTGAGCTGCGACTTTCGCAGCTTTCGGATCGATCACTTGAGCGCTAGGAGTTTTAGCGCCAACAATCGTTTTTGCGTCGATGCCAGCTTGAGCCATCGCCTCAGCAGCGGCTTTCTTCGATGCATCCGACAAAGTCACGGTTTGCGAAAGTGCAGCGTCGAACTCTTGCTTCTTGGCGAGAGCTTCCTTGCCTTTCGCGGTCGACGCATCGATTTTCGATACATCTCTCGCGGCGGTAGCATTACCGCCGGCTTGGACTGAACTCATCTGCGTTGCGCCCGTCTCAGCGTTTACTGCTGGCTGGCGCGCGATCAGATTCGACACTCGCTTTCTCCTTACTTACTACTTTGTTGCCGTAGGCCATGAGCTCGGACAATTTAGACGACTTCGCCGGACTCAAGTTCGATAGAATTTTTCCTGACTTTACGCTAGAAAGACGCGAAAGCGCGGTGACCGCGAGTTCGTCGTCAACGCCGTTAATCACACCCGCTGCGGCTTTCGGAGACATGCTCTCGAAAGTCTCGATCAGCTTGCTGACTTTTTCTTCGCGCTCGGCGATCTCTTTAACGTGTACGCCTTGGATCTCAGCGCGAATCGTTTCAAGCTTCGCGAGTTCTTCATGAACCGCTTTTGCCTGGGATTCGATTTCTTTTTCGCGGTCGGCAATTGCCGCTTCACGCTCTCTTAATTTGTTTTCGCGAGACTGAACATCTTGAATAATTTCTTCAGACGCCAAACATTCGCTCGAAAGTTTTTTCGTTGGTATAGCGGCGGCCTTCGCTTCGGTTTTAGCGATTTCAGCCTTGGCTCCGGTTTCCGTATTCTTTGCGGATTCCTCGGCCTCGCCGAGCGCCATCGGCACGAGCGCGATCAAGGCGAGAAACAGCATTTGAGAAATCATCCCTCTCATGCGATTTCCTCCTCGCCTTCGATCGGGCCGTGATTCAGGCGCGCGCGCATCGTGATCAAATCATCAAGGCGCTTTTGCTCGAGACGGGCTTCCTGGAGCTTGAACTCCTCAAGAGCCTTTTCTTTAAGCTTGTCCACCATCATGCGCTCCTTGCGGGCGGCAATATAGTGCCTCATCGCCTGCTCCAGGAAACGGCGGCTACGCACGATCGCTTGGTCCGCACGGATGATGTTTTGTTTAAGGCCGATGATGTATTCCTCAAGGAGGCGGATGTCGTTGATACTCGCATCGCGAGAAACGAGTTCGTTCTTTTTCACGAACGCATCCTGCTTCTTGGCGAGCAGCTCGCGTTTTGCCTTGACTTTTTCGAGGTAATTACGTTGAGCAACAGCCAAATCCTCAAGCATTTTTTGCTCTTTTTGAATTCTAACCTTCTCTACCGCTTCAAGTTGAAATTTGAACTTAGCCATGTCTCTTTTAATTTTCAAACATTGTGTAATAAATATCTAGACTGAAAAGATTGCCTGTCCGGCTAGGCACCTTTTACACCTTTATGCGGTAAAACACTCAAGAATTTAGTACATAACTGATATATATCTCCACTCGGTCGCTTCTTCGATACCTTTTTGACGCTTCTGAGGGTATTACTATATGGGAATGACCCGCCGGGTTCCGTCCGGTCGCAAACAACGATCAACGCGCCAAGTTTGATCCGCAGGACAAATTCGTGAGCCGTTACTTAGACCGCATTAAAGGCAATTCGAAAATACAGGCCGCACGCACGGAGTCCTCACCTAGTGGCCAAGTGTTTTAACAATTCGCTTTTCTGATAGCATAAAACAATGGAAGCAGCTGCACGCCAACAATGGGCGTCGAGACTCGGGATATCCCGCGAAGCGATCGATCTCTATCTCTCAAGCGACGTGATCGACTTGCACATCGACACCTTTATCTGGACTCGTATCTTCAATTACGACCTCACCAAACGTCATGGTACCGGACCGACGCGGGCGTGTTTTGCTGGCCAAGTGGATCTACCACGCATCCGTGAGGCGCAGGTCACTGGTGGAATGTGGTCGGTGACCACGCAACCGTTTCGAAGCGCGAAGGCACGTTCTGAAAATGCGGTTAAAAACTTCGATCGCATCCGCAAGATCTTTGCCGGCGCGCAAGACAAAGCTCACCTTTGTCACAACGTTCAAGAATACCAAGATGCTAAAAAAGCCGGAAAACATGCGGTATTTTTATCAATTCAAGGTGGAAACGCTCTTGGCGATTCTACCGAACGCTGTGAAGCCACGCTTGATCAAATCAAGAACGATTTGATGCGAGTGACCCTAGTCCACCTCTCGACGTCAAGCTTGGGTTGCACGAGCGCACCATCTGCGGGGCTCCTCAAGGTCACCGGCCTTACCGACTACGGCCGCGAATATGTACAGCGTTTGAACGCCGCAAAAATTTTTGTAGATCTCGCTCATATCTCGCGCGAAGGTTTTTTTCATGCGGTCGAAATGCACGATAAGAGTCAGCCGTTGATCGTCACTCACACCGGAGTCAAAGGCGTTCACGATCACTGGCGAAATCTGGACAACGAGCAGATTCGGGTCATCGCCAGCACCGGCGGAACCATCGGAGTGATGTATCAATCATCATTTTTGGGCGATCCTTGGTTTAGCGGCAAAGCCGAATCGATCGTCAAACATCTCGAGCACATCATCAAGGTCGGCGGCGAGCACTCGGCGAGCTTAGGCAGCGATTGGGACGGAATGATCGTCCCGCCTGCCGATATGCGTACCTGCCTCGAGCTCCCGAAGCTTGTACAGATCATGCTCAATCGAGGTTGGAAACCGGAGTGCGTGCAAAACGTGCTTGGCAGGAATTTCTTGCGCACGTTAAAATCGTTGCGGGGATAAATCTACTTCTTCTGATCCGCCGCGGCCTGAGCGAACGCTTCGCCTGAACGAAAGATCGAATGCAAGCCACCCAGCGAATCAGCAAACGACGCGGGCTCGTTGGTCCTCTGTCTCAAAAACTGAGTCGTGCGCTCGTGAACAGCGATCGCCTGATCGATGCGCGGATTCGAACCGCGCGCGTACGCGCCGATGTTGATCAAATCTTCGGCTTGCTTGTAAACCGCCATCCATTCTTTGATCTGGCCTGCCCAAGCTTGGTGATTTTCGTCCGTTACCGCGTTCATCACGCGCGACGCCGACGCCAGCACGTCAATCGCCGGAAAATGGTTCATTTGAGCCAGTTTTCGCGATAAAACGATGTGGCCGTCCAGGATCGAACGAGCCGCATCCGCAATCGGTTCATCCATATCGTCGCCGTCAACGAGCACGGTATAAAGACCGGTAATCGATTTACCGTTCGCAGCTGTTCCTGCACGTTCGAGCAAGCGCGGGAGCATCGCAAACACCGATGGAGTGTAACCCTTCGACGCCGGCGGTTCTCCAAGTGAGAGACCGATCTCCCTCTGAGCCATCGCAAAGCGCGTCGTGGAATCCATCATGAGCAATACGTCTTGGTTTTGCACGTCACGGAAATATTCCGCGATCGTCGCTGCGAGGAATGAAGCGCGCGTACGAAGCAACGCCGAGCTATCCGACGTCGCCACGATCACGACCGAACGCGCGAGACCTTCTTCGCCCAAGTCGCGCTCGATAAACTCACGGACTTCGCGCCCCCGCTCGCCGATCAGTGCAATCACGTTGACGTCGGCTGAGGTATTGCGAGCCATCATACCGAGGAGAACCGACTTACCCACACCCGAACCGGCCAGGATCCCCATCCGTTGGCCTTTGCCGCAAGTGAGCAGGCCATTCAAGGCACGGACTCCGAGGTCGAGCGGCTCCGTGATCACGGTACGAGAAAGCGGATCCGCAGGTTTGTTGTACAGTGCACGATGTTCGACCGGATGCTCGGGTGAGTAAAGCGGTCCTTTTCCATCTATCGGATTACCGCGACCATCGATCACACGACCCAAGAGCGAAGGAGAAACCAAGAAAGAAGACGCCCTGGCTTTAAGTTTTACGATGCTATCGTTGTTGATGCCCGACACTTCGTCGTAAGGCATGAGATAAACACGTTTATCGCGAAACCCGACGATTTCCGCTTCCAAAGTGGTGGTACCTTCGTCGTGGCTCGACAAGTACACATCACAGATCGAACCGATCGAAGCGCCCGGGAGATAGGCTTCGTAGATCAGGCCCATCGTGCGCGTGATTTTTCCGGCCTCGTCATACAACAAGGTTTCGTTGAGCCGGTCGGCGTATTTACGCTCTGAAATCGTATTATTGATCACGTCTGGTTTTTCCAAAACTTTAAGCTTCGTTCAGGCTCGACTCGATCGCGTTCAACTGTGTTTCCACCGATGCATTGATGCGCGAGAGGTCCGTTTCCACCTTACAACCCCCTAACTCCAGATCGTCGCTTGGGTCGATTTGAATGTTTTTGAGCTCCGGGAACTGAGCCTTGATGAAATCACGGATCTGATCCACGTTTGCGTAGTCCTGACGGTTAAAACGAATGCGAATGGATTCCTTCGCGCCGATCTTTTCGATCACGGTCGCGGTCAGGCGCTTCACGTACTCCGGATCGGCCTTGAGATCGCGTAAAAGCACCTGACGGGAGATATTGTAAATGAGCTGGATCAACACTTTCTCGTTAGCGTTATAAAGATCTTGCTTAACCGAATCAAAAGCTTGCATCAACACGGTCATCTGCTCGACCATCGGTGTAAACTGAGCTTGAGCGGCCTCGGTCGCTTGAGCATGGCCGTCGGCCTCGCCTTTTTTGAATCCGTCTTCGTAAGCTTTCTTCTCGATTTTAGTGAGACGCTCTTGAACTTCGCCCTGAACGCGGTCTTCGATATGGCTCAACTCTTCGCGTTCGACACCCAAAAGCCGCTTCGCCGAAGCATGAAGTTGGAAGTGGGCATTGGATTCGCGATCGGTGCTTGCAAGACTGCCGAATTGCGCTTTGACCGCCTCGTAAGTGGGCGGAGCGTCGCTATTGGCGAGATTACGCGGTTCGAACGCTTTGATCTCGACTTTGCCACCTTTTCCGAATGTGCCCTTTTCCATCGTTTATCCTTAAACCAATGCGTCTTCGCCGCCGCCACGACTGATGATGAGTTTACCCTCACCTTCAAGCCGCTTCGCGATGTTGACGATTTCCGCTTGAGCTGTTTCGACGTCCGACAACCTGACCGGAGGCATGGCTGCCAAGTCTTCTTTGAGGAGGTCGCCCGCACGCTTCGAGATGTTCTTGAAGATTTTTTCTTTGATCTCTTCGGGAGCAGTTTTGAGAGCGATCGTGAGCTTGTCGTTCGGCACCTCTTTGAGGAGAGCCTGCATCCCACGGTCGTCGATGAAAACGATGTCTTCGAAAACGAACATGAGACGGCGGATCTCTTCGGCGAGTTGCGGATCGCGCTCTTCCACGCGAGCCATGATGCTTTGCTCGGTGTTCTTGTCCATGATATTGAGCATTTCGGCGATCGGGCTGACACCACCGAGTTGCTGGGTATCGATCGACCCGAGGGTCGCCAATTCTTGCTTGAGGATCTCGTCCACCTGAGCAAGGAGAGTCGGCGAAATGAAGTCAAGGTTCGCGATACGCAGTACGACTTCGGTTTGCACCGGTTCCGGCAATTTTTTAAGCACTTCGCACTTCTTGTCCGGAGACAAGTGCGCCAGGACCACCGCGGTGGTTTGCGGATGTTCGTTCATCAAGAAGTTTGCGAGAGTACGAGGGTCCACGAGCTCGAGCGCCTCGAGGCTGCGCGAGCCGTCGACCACCGCGAGTTGCCCCAAGACCGTCTTGGCGCGTTCTTCGCCCAGAGTCTCGAGAATGAAATCTTTCCCGGTCGCGTGACCGAAGATGAGCCGCTCTTCCTCGGATATCTCGACGTAGAAATCATCGAGTACCTGTTTAACGATGGAGATGGGTACTTTGTTGATTTGACCCATAACCGTCACGAGACGTTTCACGTCGTTATCCCGAAGATGCTTGAAAATTTCTGCGGTGACACGGTTCCCTAGCACGTTCAAGAGGATCGCCGATTTCTCGATTCCGGAGAGTACCTCATAATTTTCTACCGTTAGTGCTGTCATTTTTTACCCTTTCGACCGCCAGGTCGAACGTTCGTTTAAACTACGCGTTTGCGGCTTTACCGCCGCCTTCCGCGTTCTTGTCGTCTTTCTTCTCTTCGATCAGCCACTCCTTCAGGACGAGTGAAGCCTTATGCGGATTGTTGTCGATCAAAGTCACGATCTTCTCGCGAATCATCTCGCCCTCGATCTTTTCCGGATCCAAGCGCTCCGGGAGGTCCGGCACCACTTCGTCGAGTTGAGACATCGTCGAAGATTTTTGGATCTTCTCGAGTTCCTCGATAGTTTGAGGCAAGAATGTGTCCACGCTCTCCGTCGTGTTCTCGGTAATCCAGCGGATGTACGGACGCACAATGAAGAAGAAGAAGAGTACGATCACAAGCCCGATCACACCGAAGGTCACGAGATTGCGGATATAATCGCGCATCGCGGTCGCGTCCAAGATCTTCTGAGCCTCTTCGAAGTCTTCCTTCACGAACTCCATGTTCTTGATTTCAAGCGTGTCGCCGCGTTTTTTATCGAGAGCGAGTGAGCCGGTCACGATCGCCTCGAACTCGGCTAACTTGTCTTTACTCCAAGCCTCGTTCTTCGACTCCACCTTACCGTCTTTATCAACCGTGCGAACGGTCTTGCCGTCGATCAACACCGCAACCGAGAGTTTCTTCACGTTGCCGGTCGACTTTTGAGTCGTGCGGACAATCTTAGGAATCTCATAGTTCACGATTTCGTTATCTTTGTCGGTCTTCGAAGTCGTGCCACCCGGAGTATTTTGAACCAAACCGGGTTGCTCACCCGGCGTATTCGAGCTTGCGCCCGGAGGTCCTGAGGCGTTTTTACGGTTGTTCTCCATATTCTCCGTGATCTTTTGGCGAGATTTCAAAGTTGCGCCGTCTTGATCGAGAATAGTTTGCTGCTCCGAAGTGTTCGAGAAGTCGAGGTCCGCGGTCACCGCGACCTTCACGTGTCCTTCACCCACCACTTTCGAGAGAAGTTCCTCTACGCGGCGTTGCTCTTCTTCTTCGTACTTGCGTTTGAACTCGGATTGTTCGCTCGTGAGGGCCACCAGCGAGTCGCGTGAGTTTTTAGAAAGTTCTTTACCGAAGCTATCCAAGATCGTTACTTTACCCGGGTCGAGGCCTTCCACCGCGCTCGCCACCAGGTGAGTGACGCCGTAAACTTGCTTCTCGTTCAGGTTCGTACCCGAATCGAGATCGAGAACCACCGATGCGGTCGGTTTCTTTTGATCTTCGACGAACGCGCTTTTTTCAGGGATAGCGAGGTGAACGCGGGAGCGTTTCACACCCTTGATCGTGTTGATGGATCTCATCAACTCGCCTTCAAGCGCTCGCTTCTTGTTCACCTGGTTCAGGAAGCTCGTTGTTCCGAACGCTTGCTTGTCGAAAAGCTCGTAACCGACGCCTGAAGACTGTGGCATGCCTTGCATTGCGAGCTCGAGGCGCAAGTCGTGGAGATATTCCGGCGGAACGGTGATCGACTTACCGGTCGGATCCACCTGGAACGGAACCTTCTTCTCACGGAGGAGTCGCATCACGTTTGCCGAGTCCTCGGCGTTCAAGGTACCGTAAGTGATCGGTTGGTAAGCTTGTTTTGCGGACCAATAAAAGAGCGCGCAAAGGAAGAGAAAAATCGCCCCACCGGTCATGGCGAGAGCCATTTTGCGACTGGTGGAGAGCCCTTTGACGAAATCTTTAATCTGCGCCGTAATTCTGCTAAAGAAATCCATTCTTTATTGCTCCTTCACCTAGACCTGCATGCGCATAACTTCTTTATACGCTTCTAAAATCTTGTTACGAACCTGCATCATGGTTTTCAAAGAGAGATCCGCTTTCTGAATCGCGAGCATCGTCTCATGAATGTTCTTGTTCTTACCCGCCATCAAATCCTTGATCGATGAGTCAGCTTGCAATTGGTTTGCGTTTACTTCTTCCATCGATCGCTGAAGCGCTTCGAAGAAGCTCGATCCCGCGCCTGCGGGACCGTTACCGGCTTGAGATTCGCCGACTTTGCCGCCCTCGCTCACCTGAGGCTGACGCAATGAAAACTGATCCATCTGACGTGCAAGAGCCAAATCCGGATCCATTTGCTTGAAAGAGTTAATAGAGTTCATCTGTTAGATCTCCGTCTACGGTTACTCATTCTTATCTCCCCAATTCCAATGCCTTGTTGGCCATTTGCGTGACCGCGCTGATTGCGGTCGCATTGGCTTCGTACGAACGGTTGGCGCTGATCATGTCCGCAGTTTCTTTCACCGGGCTCACGTTCGGCATTTCCACATAACCTTCGTCGTTAGCGGCCGGATCGTCAGGCTTGTACACCATGCGCTGAGGACCCTGGTCTTCGCGCACGTCTGTTACCATCACGCCTTGGACGTTCTCGTCTAGTTTGTTTGCAAGGATGTCACCGAAGCTCTCGCGGTCGGCGGTTGCGGTGAATTCCGTATCTTTGCGCTTATAGCCCGGAGTTTCGGCGTTCGCGATGTTGGACGAGATGGTGTTCATTCGTTTCATCTGCGCGTCTAATCCGGTCGCGCTCACACGCATAGCAGAAAAGAAATCAGCCATTATTTATTACCTCCGCCTTCGGTGACACCGTACTCCAGCATCCCCAGTTTTTTCCGCAACGACTCGATCGATGCGTTGTACAAGATTTGGTTTTCTTTCATCTTGGTCATCTCAGCCGCACGGTCGACCGTGTTGCCGTCCAGGGTTTCGATCCCGTTCGGGTCGTCGTACACGTCCGCTTCGACCGCGTCCGCTCCCTTCGATCCGAAGTGTTCCGGGCTTGAAGTCTCGAGCTTCACGTTTTCCTCGAGGTTCAAAGCATCACGCATCGCTTGCTCGAAGCTCACGGCCTTGGCTTTGTAGCCAGGCGTATCGGCATTGGCGATGTTGCCGGCAATCACGTTCTGTTCCTGAAGCCTGAGGTTCAGGTTGTTATTCAGAGCGCGGATTGTCGGATCGAAAAACTGGCTCATGCGTTGATCCCCATCACGCGGTACTCCGCGAGTTTGTTACGCAAAGTCCTGATAGAAATGCCTAGTGCCTTAGCCGTATGCGTGCGGTTGCCGCCGTGATACTTGAGCGCTTCCAAGATCACGTTGCGCTCGATCTCGTCGAGAGTACGGCCCGGCTTCCATGCGGCTTCCGTCACTTGGGCGGTGCGGTCGGGTTGTGCTTGGATCTGGATATCGCGTGCGCGGATCTCTTCGCTCTGAGACAGGAGCACCGCGCGCTCCATCACGCTTTCGAGCTCGCGGATGTTGCCCGGCCAACGATGACCGTTCAAAAGCTGGATCGCTTCGAGGCTCAAACGGTTCACCGGACGCGCATGAACTTTCGCCCACCGGTCGACGAACACCTTCGCAAGCAACTCGATGTCGCCCATGCGGTCGACGAGAGAAGGAACCTTAAGACTCACGACGTTCAAGCGATAGAAAAGATCTTCGCGGAAATCCCCGCCCTTCACGAATTGAGTGAGTGAACGGGAAGTCGTCACCACCCAACGGATGTCGAGGTTGTCTTGGATAGCCTGAAAAAGTCGTGCTTGAGCGGTCGCACCCAGGTAGGTGATGTCGGTCAGGAGCATCGTACCACCCAAGGATTGCTCGATCATGTTTTTAAGATCTTGATCTTGTGACCCGAGCACTGCTTCTTTGCAGCGAAAAATATGGAACCCCTTGTGACTGCGTTGACTCTTTTGAAACAAGTAGCGGGCGAGAATATTTTTGCCCGAGCCGGACTCGCCTTGAATCATCACGGTCGCTTTGCTCTTTGCGACGGTTTCGGCAAGAGCGAGAAGCTCGTGGAAGTGCGGGTTTACACTTTGAAGCGCATAACTCAGCGGCTGAGCCGGCACCGGCGCGGTTTGAATAGGTGCGTTCGGTGCAGTAACTGTTTGTGCTTCATGGTTTTGTGGATTGATCATTTTTGCCCTCCTTGGCAATTTCATCCAGCGCCTTCTGCGCTAAACTTTTCCAAACATCATCATCCTGACTCTGTTGAATTTTTTCTAATGAGCGACTGGCCAGCTTCTTGGAATCACGTCCGCCTTCTTTCAAAATCGCGCGTGCATGCGCGTAAAGCACGTGATTTCCCCCTATTTTATTTTCTATCGCATCGCTGTAAAGTGCAACGGCTTCCTTCCACTTTTGCTGATTTTCCATGACTTCGCCTTCAGAATAAACCAGTGTCGTCACCGCCGGTGTCGGCGGCAGGTGTTGGAAATTTAGCTCATCACGATCTTTTTCTGACAGTTTTTGAACCAACAGCCGGGAATTATGAAAACCCTTAATCGCCTCCGCCGGTTGGTCGGCATTCTTTGCCGCCTCACCGTACCAGTTCCAGAATTGCGCTTGCTCGCCCGGTTTCAATGCCGCGATTTTCTTGGTGAGCTTGAACGCGAGATCGTAAGCCTTGCCATAATCTTTCTTTTCTTGAAAGAAGAGCGCCTTCATCAAATCGCGATCCCACGCATGAGGTGAGATCTCGCGAATCGAACCCAAAAGTGCTAAAAATTCATTCGCCGCTTTCTCGTCGTCGACTTTAAATGTACCGCCATTCCAGCGCGTCTTCGCTTCGATGTAGTTGCGTTCTTCCTGCTCCACGACGCTATCGAGCGTGAGATTTTTTTCGATCGCGGCCAGAAGATCCTTCTGTTGGATATCACTCATGCGGCGATAAGGTTCGATGATTTTAAGCGCGAGCGTCGTGAGCTTGGTTTCAGACGCATATTTAGCAAGCTTCAGGCGCAAATCATCGACCATCGGATCGTGATTCGGAAGCGGCAGGTAATCCCCGTATTTTTCGAAGGTTCCGAGAGCAGAGATAAAATCGCCGGCCTTGGTTTGCTCGTCAAGAAGACGCTTGATCCCACCGATCATCGCTTGTTCGATGAGCTTGCGGACATCGAAGCTCGGATTCTCGCGCAGGTGATCCATTGCGCGGTCCACCGCTTTTTGATCTTGTCCGAAACTGATCAGCGTCCTGACTTCGGTGATCGACACGAGCTCGCGGAAGGTCGAGGAATAGAGTTCGCTCACCGTCTCAAAGCGTGCGACTTCAGGGGATTTAAAGAACCGCTCGGCGCTCGCGAGGTCGAAGCCGCCGTGGGATCCGCATGGAAGCAAACGCATGCGTGCGACGACCGCACCCGGAGTCATCGGGTACTTGTTGATCGTGTCGATGTAGGACTTTTCGGTCTCCGCATCGATCGGCTTATGGATGTTCTGGATTTCAGCCATACGCAAGTGGGCTCGCCATGCGTTGGGTTGCGTGCGGCCGACATCGAGGTAGTGCGCGTATTCTCTTTCGGCGCGCGGATACTCTTCAAGCTGGAAGTAAGCTTCGGCCAAATTCAACACCACCGCCGGATATTGGGAGACGGCTTCCGGATTCTTTTTGATGTTAGCACTGTAAGCCTGGATCGCTTGCGCGAATTGGTTGCGATCGTAATTAATGTCGCCGAGCTTAAACATCGCTTCGGCACGAATCGCCGCTTTTGGAGCGTTTTTCGCGATCCATTCGTACTCGGTTGCGGCTTGCTCGGATTGCTTGATCTCATACAAGCACTCAGCGATGCCGTATCTAAAAAGCCAGGTGAGCGCGTGCTTCGGGAACTCGCGCTTGATATTCATGAACGCCTCGAGCGCGGTCAGCCACTCTTCTTTACGGAAACTCTGGACCGCTATAAACGCCGCCGCCTGCAAACCAGCTTCGGTTCCACGCGCGCCTTTTGCCAGATCTGAGATCTGCTCGCGGCCCTGATCCTCGAGTCCGAGACGATAGAACGCGCTGGCTTTCAAAAACTTCATCTCATCGAGGTAAATCGACTTCGGATATTCTTTTTTAAAGAAATCGATCGTCTTGACCACGAGTGCGTACTTGTTTTCACGGCTGAGCTTCAGCGCCAAACGGACCATGCGTGCCTCTTCCGAGTCGCCTTTCGGCTCGGTGTATTCAAACCGATGATCCGGAATGTGCTCCGGAAAGTAGGAAGAGAAATTCAATTTCGCGTGATCCGGACGGAATTTTAAAAAGACGGTATTGTTGCGTTCGACCGGTTGTTCGCAAAACGATGTCGCGCTTTTTGACTCGAGCAAACGCTTATCGCGCGCGGCTTTGCGCTCGTTTTCCTTGCGCACAAGTTCCATCTCTTCGTTTTTTTTACGTTTCGCCTCGTCGGACTTCTCTTTTTGGTCCCTGGCGATGACGGTCGGGCCTTTTTTGAACCAGAAATCCACGACCCAACGCCCACTTTCCTGCTGACGGAACTCGAAATGCTCCATCGACGGGTTCGCAAGCGTGTCTTTACCCGTCGGGAACACGTACTCACCCTTAATAAGGAGCGAATTGCTGAGTTCCTTGACTTGGACGTTCTTCAAACGCGAGTCCTTGATCTTGTTGATCTGCGTTTCGAACTCAGTTTCACCGCCGAACGGGATACCGATGTCCATTAAAGTCGCAGCCGGGATTTGAATTTCGAATCCCTTCTTGGTGTCGATAATTTTTGGATTAAAAGATGAGTCGAGCGCGAGCTTCAGACGGCTGTAAGAAGCGGTGCTTTGAATTTCGAGCGGGTCAGCAAACACTGACGCTGCAGTGAGGAACGCAAACAAAAACATGCTGGCTGCGGTCATCCGTGACTCTAACACTCCGTACCTCTCACTCCCTTCCTAGTCGTGAATCGGCAATCTTCGCCCAGTACCTACTTCCTATTGTGGCAGAATTTTCCGGCCTGCCAATCCCTTTTATGAATTTTCTACCTACTCGATGGCGATTTGGTTTATGATCAGATTTAACTTAATGAAATCACGTCGCTCTTTGAGCTCCGTTACCGCGATTTTCTGTTCGATTTTATTTACTAACACTATATTAAATGGTTGCAGTATACTTGTGGGTCGCGTCGCACCGGTCGAGCAGAAGGCGCCCGCCACCCCAATGACGGGCGTGGACGAGCTGGATCCAAACTGGAAAAAGCTTTCGATAGAGCCAACCTCTCCGAACGCCGATGACATCCCGGATGCTTCCTGGCAATCCAAGAAGACTGCAGCCGTGATATCCATCGACTCCGCCTGCCGTCAAAACGTTGACGACGAGGGCGATCTCAAGTCGATTACCAAGAACTTGCTTTCGTCGTGGCGTAACTTGAAGACAGACGAACAAAAGGAAGTCATCGTATCTGGGTTCACCGGACTTGAAACGACCGCCCAGGGCTTCTATCTTCATAAGACGCGCAAATTCCAAGTCGTCGTCGTCAAGACTACGACTTGTGTCTACGATTTACTATACCTGAGCCCGCCGCTAACTTTTAAGCAAGACCTCTCTTTATTCCAAAAGTTTCGTGATAACCTCAATTTAAAGTGAGGTCGCTTCCACGATGGAATCAAGTCTGCCTGGCCGAACCGCTGCAGCGCGGATCGGCGAAAAACTGTTTAGCGCAATTCGGTTTTCCGGCGGATTCGGCAGCCTCACAGCAAAATCTTTCCGGGAACTGTTTCTCCCGCCCTTCCCGCTTAAACTCACTTTTCAGCAAGTCTACGCCATCGGCAACCAGTCCTTAGTCCTCGTTTTAATTACTGGTTTCGCCACAGGCTCGGTGATGGCGCTTCAGTTCGGGTTCGGCCTGCAGCGTTTTGGCGGCACGCTCTACGTCCCGAAACTCACAGCCTTGTCCATCTTGCGCGAGATGGGGCCGGTGTTTACGAGTCTTCTCGTTGCGGGCCGAATCGGCTCGGGGATGGCTTCTGAAATCGCGTCCATGAAAGTCACTCAACAGATCGATGCGATTCGTGCGCTCGGCACCTCGCCTATTCAGCGGATCGTGATTCCACGGCTTCTCGCCTGCATGATTGCGCTCCCGCTTCTGACTTTGATGGCGGATTACATCGCACTCGTCGGGTCGATGTTGGTTGCGCACCTCGAACTCAATATCGGTTTCGATTTTTTTATCGCCAAGGCAAAAGAAGCCCTCACCTTCGCCGACTTGTTTACCGGCATGGCGAAGACGGTGGTGTTCGCGTTTTTCATCGCGATCTCCGCATGCTGGAAAGGCCTCAACACCCAAGGCGGCACCCAAGGCGTGGGCCAAACCACGACTTGGGTCGTGGTCGCGAGTTCGATTTTCATCATGATCGCGGACTTTTTCCTTACTAAATTTTTCTTTATCACGGTGTACCCAAAATACTGACGATGGCGGATCAAAAAGACGATATCGCATTGAGCGTTCAGAACATCCACAAAAGCTTCGGCGACAAAGTCGTGCATCGCGGGGTCTCTTTCGAGTTGCACGAGAACGAAATCCTGGGCCTCTTCGGCGGCTCCGGCAGCGGAAAAAGCGTGATCTTGCGCTCGATCATCGGGCTTGAACATCCGGATCAGGGTAAAATCATGTTCGAAGGGCAAGACCTCACTCAACTCACCGAACGCCAACTCTTCGAAGTGCGCACGCACATCAGCTATGTGTTTCAAAACGGCGCGCTCTTCGATTCTCTCACCGTCGAAGACAACCTTGCCTACCCTTTGCGTGCGCACGCGGTACTGACCGAATCCGAGATCCGCGAAAAGGTCCAGGAGATGCTCCAACTCGTCGACATGCCGAAAGCAAGCAAGCTCTTGCCGGCCGAACTCTCCGGCGGGATGCAAAAACGCGCAGGCCTAGCGCGCGCAATCATCCTTCAGCCGCGCATCGTTCTCTTTGACGAACCGACCGCGGGTCTTGATCCGGTCAACACTCAGCGACTTCTCAAAAACATCCTCGACTTTAAAAAACGCGGCATGACCGGGATATTCGTTACTCACGATATTCCTTCAGCTTTCGAGATCTGCGATCGCATCGCGATCTTGAACGAGGGCAAAATCGATCGAGTGATGACGGTCGACGAGATGAAGAAATCGAACGACCCGCTCGTTAAATCTTTCACTACAGGAGCTCATATCCGATGAAACCAGACGAAAAGAAACTAGAACTGCGAGTAGGTTTTTTTGTGATGGCGGGAGTCGTTCTCGCCGCCGGCGCAATCCTCATGTTGGGCGGGAAGCAAAGCCTCTTCGCGCGGAAAAATACCTACACCTCGCACTTCGCGAAGGTCGACGGCCTCGTCAGCGGCGCAAAGGTGGTTTTAGGCGGCCTCAATATCGGCGTACTGAAATCAGTGGATTTCGACGCGCAAACCCGGGACATCATCGCGCAGTATTCGGTCGAAAAGAAATACGAGGAATTTATCCGCAAAGACTCGAGCGTCGAGATCGTCACGCAAGGCGTCCTCGGCGATAAGTACCTCTCGATCATTCCAGGTAATCCAAGCGAGCCGATAATCGAAGACGGCGGCGAGATCCCGATCGGCGGCACCAAGGATCTTTCTCAGCTCTTTAGTTCAAGCGAGAAGCTCATGCAAAAGCTCACATCGACCGCCGAGAACTTGGATCGTATCCTCACCTCGTTCAACAAGGGAAATCGCTCTGATCAGTTCTTTGAGGGCCTCTCGACGACTTCTAAAAACATGGGCCAGCTCACCAAGAAGCTAAACGACGAAGTTACCGAAATGAAACTCAAAAGCTCGATCAACCACTTGAATTCGATCCTCGAAAAAATTGATCACGGCTCGGGTACCGTGGGCGCTCTGATCAATGACCCGGCCCTATATGATGACGCCAAAGCCCTCGTCGGCCAAGTAAACCGCAACCGCATCATGCGGAACCTGATCCGTCAGACCATCAGAGATAATAAGGAAAAAGCCTTAGAAAACGACAACAAAGAGTAATTGCTATGTGCGCTACATAATGCGATTTCCCTTAATAACACACAAAGACTACTCCATTAGCATAACTTAAGTCGCGGCTTCACGACTAATAATTTACGGTTATTCAAATTTGGCGTTAGAACCAGTTGCATATGAAAACACTGATTCTTCTCACGACAGCCCTCCTGGCCACTACCGCTCACGCAAGCCAAGTTACTTTCACCGCGACTCGCGTTGTTCAAGTCAGCAATCGTAACGTGCCAGCGATGAAACTCGTTAATCACCCGATCCGCATCAACTCGGATCAAAAAGTGGTACTCGTTCCGAAGACCGCTTCATGCGCGGCCGACGTTTGCATCGAGCAAATGCGCTACTCGCAACTCCAGCTCGTACGCTTCCAAAAACAAGCGGGCTACGTCACTCAGGTCGGAGCGCACGGCCGCATCGCCCTTGAAAACGGCGAGAACGACGCAACGATCGAGATCATCGGTGCAAACAGCCGTACCGCAAAAATGCTGCTCGTGACCCGCAGTCTCGACGGCCGCTACACCACTCAAGCAACACTCGAGGGTTACTTCACCGAATCAGCTTTTTAATCCCATTTCCGAGAGAGATACATCCCCCCCCGGATGTGTATAAATCCTTATGCACCACTTGAGCGCAGAGTTACGTTAATTATTTATTAAGCTCTTCCAAGACTTCTCAAAGCACTCCTTCGTAGTTTGTAAAGTTGCATATACGTCTTTGTACGAGCGATGAGGTCCTATGGATGGTGTTAGCCTAAAGAAGGGCAGGATGTCCGCTAAGGACAAAAGTCGTATTCTAGATTCAACAAACCACGACAGCACTCCACAAAAACAGAAAAGCCCCGGTCAGCGACGACCGAGGCTTTCTGTTAGAGATATAACCCTATACTTAGGAACAACTTTGAGTGATGGCTAGTTACTCGTGGCTGCCCATTCCGCCCATGCGGCCAGCTTCAGTGGCTTTCAGCGGAGTGATCATCCCACGTTTACGCAACTTCTCGACCAGAGTAGTGCGGTTCAAGCCCAAGAGTTGGCTTGCGCGGTTTTTGTTGCCATTGGTACGAGCCAAAGCTTGATCAACGAGGTGGTTTTCGAACGCAGTCACAACTGCTTTCAAATCCACGCCCTTTTCAGCAAGGAACATACGCGGGAAATCGAGATCCGCGTTGGCGCCTGTGCCGTTTTGCGAGCTTTGAGTCGCTTGATAGATTTTTGTAGGAAGGTCGTTAGCATCGATGATGCCTTGACCTTTCATGATCACGATACGCTCAATCGCATGTTCGAGTTCACGAACGTTTCCTGGCCAGCCGTAGCTAGTGAAAGCATCGAGAGCTTCAGCACTTGGAGTGTGAGACACACTGGAACCGGTAAGCTTGTTGTATTTTTCGATGTAAGCGCGAACGAGCATCGGGATTTGCTCAACGCGGTCACGAAGAGCAGGAATACTCATCGACACGAAGCTGATTTTAGAGAACAAATCAGAACGGAAAAGCTTTTCTGCAACCAGTTCTGAACAGTTACAGCTAGCAGAAGCGATGATCCGCGCCGCATAATTATTCTGAACGAGTTTAGCTTGAAGGTGTAACGGGAGTTCGTTGATCTCTTCGAAATAGATCGTACCGTTTTGGGCGGCTTCGACTTTAGTTTGGAATTCGGTTTCGAGAACATCACCGCTCAACGCACAGTTCATGACCACGAACGGGCCAGAAGCCTTAGAAGAACGATTGTGAATGATGCGAGCGATAAGCTCTTTACCGGTTCCGCTCTCACCGTTGATGAGAACGCCTTGTTCGGTTGATGCTGCTTTCTCGATAAGTGAAGAATCAGCAGGTAGTACTGAAGAAATAGGGAATTGGGTCTCTAACATAATAAACTCCTTCCGTGAGTTTTCTTGTGTTGCCGTTAGGCGGTTAGCCTTTCGGCTTTGTTTCAGGGGTCAGTCCATCCTTTGACTCCTGAGCGATCAGCCATAAATAGGTTAAGGCCAGAATTGTCGCACTGTCAAAAACTTTTCTGAAAAAATTTTTTACTGACGCAGTTAAAAACCGTAAAATCAACTTTTGCCTATAAGTATCAACAAGTTACGGTTGCGACAAAAAATCACACTCCGACTATGTTATGATACCTCCGGCTTGCTCATGACGCTCTTTCGAGAGCGTGCCGTTTAAATGTTGGCTGTTTATTAATTTCGCACACTGAAAATCTGGCGAATCCATGGGTCTTTCTCAGTCAGAAATGGCACTATCGGAACTGATCTGCGAACGCGGTAAACCATTTTTCGGAGTTAATGTCGCCCCGGTACACGAACCACAGTACGGTCGTAACCGCGAAAATAGCGCAGAAGAGCGCAAACCCGATCCAAACCGGATTCGCACGGCGGCGGTAGGTTCGAGTGAGGTCAAAACACAGCACCGTCAGCGATAATCCAAAGAGCGGATACAGCTTAATCAGAAGGTAGAAGATGCTCATCAGCTTAAAGCTTAGAGACTACCCTTAAGTGCGTCAACCTTATCGGTTTTTTCCCAGGTGAATTCTGGTTCTTCACGACCGAAGTGGCCGTAAGCCGCAGTCTTGGAGTAGATTGGGCGGAGCAAGTTGAGCGACTCAATGATGCCACCTGGAGTGAGGCGGAACACTTTCTTGACCGCATCTTCAATCTTGTTAAGCGGTACTTTCTCGGTACCGAATGCCTCAACGTGGACGCTGACCGGTTCTGCCACGCCGATGGCGTAAGCAAGTTGCACCAACGCGCGGTCAGCAAGACCTGCCGCCACGATGTTCTTGGCGATGTAACGAGTCATGTAACAAGCAGAGCGATCGACCTTAGACGGATCTTTGCCAGAGAACGCTCCCCCGCCGTGCGCGCCGTGACCGCCGTAAGTATCGACGATGATTTTACGGCCAGTGAGACCGCAATCGCCCATTGGGCCACCGATGACGAAACGTCCGGTTGGGTTAATAAAGTATTTAGTCTTATTATCGATGAGGTTTGCTGGAATTGTCTTCTTGATGACCTCTTCCATCACGGCTTCGACGATCTGATTGTGAGACACGCTTTCAGCGTGCTGAGTGCTGACTACTACGGCATCGATACGAGTGACCTTGCCGTCAACGTATTGAGCGGTGACTTGAGTCTTGCCGTCCGGACGGAGCCACGGAATCGTGCCGTTTTTACGCACGGTTGAAAGACGCTGAGCAAGCCTTTGTGATGTCGCAATCGTGAGCGGCATCAATTCCGGAGTTTCTTTGATCGCATAACCGAACATGATGCCTTGATCGCCGGCGCCTTGTTCTTTTTGGTTGTGCATGCCTTGGCCGGTCGTCACGCCCTGAGCGATGTCTGGGCTTTGGCGGTCGAGAGTGACCATCACACCGCAAGTGTTACAGTCGAAACCTTTGTCAGAATGGTCGTAGCCGATTTTGCGGATCGCATCGCGAGTAACGTGTGCGTAATCGACGCGTGCGTTAGTGGTGACTTCGCCGGCAACAACGACGAGCCCAGTGGTCACGAGCGTCTCGCACGCTACGCGGCCTCTTGGATCTTGGGTGAGAATTGCGTCCAACACCGCATCCGATACTTGATCTGCAATTTTATCTGGATGACCTTCAGTGACTGATTCTGAAGTAAATAGGGTTTCGATTGCCATAACTGCTCTTTTCTAACTTCCACCTTGCGGTGTAGTTCTAGCTCCGTTTTACAGCGGAAGCCTCTAAGTTGGCACCACACTCCGAGCGGGAATGCAGTAGCGGATTAACGCCGCCGAATAGCGACGCTTTAAAAATTTATTTCTTGTGGATTGGGAACTTAGGAGTGGTGCCTTTGTTCTGCTCTTTGCGCTTACGAACGCGGCCTGCGCGGTGTTTTTTTACCTTACGAGCCATTGTTGTTTTACCTGTACGTGATGCCATGCATCCTCCTTAAAGAATTGAAAAATTGATAAGTATCTGTAGTGCCCCGACCGACCAAAAATGTCAAATCTTAAGTGAAATTAAGGCTATCAATCCCTTCTAGACTCAGCGAAAATCACTAAGTTTTGACCTTAGCCTTCAACTTTCTCTCAGTCTGAAGGTTTCCGAGCCACACGGCTGGGGATTTCCCATAGACCTTCTGAGCGTAAAACAAGTTATGCGTTCTGCACCTCAATCTTAGATTTTCTATCGAATTTTTGCCGCCTAACCCGTGGGGTTCGATATGATCCAGTTCCACTTTAAACCGCGAACCGCATTTTTGTCCGGTATTTGGATCCTGATAGGTACAACTTCCTCGATCCCTCCTCCACACCTGTCTTCTGACTTTTATCGGAATATACCGGCTGTATTTTGAACCCCATGCACCTCCATCGGAACTCTGACCCTCTACAGTGGACTTTTCGGCGGAAACCGGACCTGATTTTTCCGCCGGCGGAATTTTGAAAGCCTTGGGTTTTGCCGACGTCTCCCCCATCTTCACCATCGGATCCTTATGCTCGAGAAAAGTATCGACCAATGTTTCAAACAATTCGGCGTAGGTACCCTCCACCAGAGAGTGAGACAACACCTCCCGCGCGCGGGCTAGCTTCGACATCAAAGCGCTATTCGCTACAAACATAATTTCAACCAAGTCCGGAGAAAGAACTCTCTCTTTCTCTCGCTTGAGCATCTCGGGTTGAATCGCGGAAAGGGTCTGCTCCACTTCTCTTTTGGACTTGTTCTCGATCTTCGCAATCAAATCGACTTTTTCGGCAGCGGAATAAACCTTTCCGGTCTCACGCTTCTCCGCTTTAAAAAAGCTGTGGGCTAAACTCAAGTTCGTTAAATTTAAACTGCCATTTTTGATTTTTTCTTCGGCTGCGACGCGCGCCGTTTCGGGTAACTCCCTCAAAAGCCTCATGCTTTGAATACGCCGGTATGCCGACCCCGGACTGTATTCCAGATAACGAGTACAAAATTCATACAAAGACGGGTACGCCATTTCCGCATAAATCATCCTGCTTTCCACCTCGCTTAGATAGTGCAATATCTCCGTCGTTATCCGTCTTTCCTCTCCTACCAGCGTTTTTAAGGTGGAAACCAACTCTTCTGCATTTGCGTTTTTCAAATTCATTGTCCGGCGAAATATGCATCTTTCGTGCTCACCCGAACTGGTCCGCATCTTGCTCCTTGAATCCAAGCCATGAAAAAGATCATTTTGTTGTTTTATCTTTTCGAAGCATCAGCTCACTCAACCCCACTCCGCCAACCCCTCGAATCTACTGCGGCGGAATCCGTCGAGCAAGCTCCGTTGTATTTGGAAGTAGGCGAGCAGCGCTCGCTCTCGTTCCCGCACCTCCTCCGGTTTTCGGTCAGCGGGGAGTCAATCCGGCACACTCGGATACAGCGCCAGATCCTGATCAAGGCGGTAAAACCCGGGATTTCGCAGCTCCAAGTTTTGGAAGGCGCATCTCTTGCGACGGGCGTGCCATCGGTCCGTCTGATCCGAGTCGAGCGAAAGAAAACGCTCACACGATCGGGAGAACTGCTCCAAGCCTTGTCGAATTTGCGAACTCTTGAGATCATCGACGCCGGCAAAAACTTTGTGATCCGGGGCGTGGTTCGGTCGAATCGGGAGGGGCAGGTCCTCGCTGAACTGCGTGATCGCTTTGCCGATCAAATCACCGACGAGACCGAACTTGCGCCGGAATGGGTAGGCTCGCAGAAGCCGGCGCTGCTAAAAATTTTGGCCGACTATCCGCGAGTGGAACTCGAGAGCTTGGAGTCGGGGTTATCTTTACACGGAACTGTTGCAACTGCGGATGCCGAAAAAAACCTGCAACGCCGAGTGCGTGCGATTCTCCCGCTCACTCACTTCGATATCCAAACTCTACGCGATCAAAATGCGACACTCTATTTCAAGGTGTACCTGCTCGAGATGAAACGCCAAGCGATGCACAGTTTCGGGATCAAATGGCCGACCGAGCACCCGATGAGCTTACAGGTCGCGAGTTTCGACAGCGGCTGGAGTCTCGGCGGTCCGACCCGCATCGATCTCTCGATTCAAGCGATGACTCAAAAAGGACAAGCAAGGATTCTCTCTTCGCCCGAGCTTGTCGTACGTTGTCCCGGCCAGGCCGAGCTTTTTGCCGGAGGCGAGCTCCCCATCCGGCAGCTGAGTAAATTCACCGATACCGTGACCTGGAAAAGCGTCGGGCTCGCCCTCCGACTCGACGTTAAAGAATACAGCGGCGAGAAAGTGCGTCTCAACATCGAAACCGAACTCAGTCATCGCGACGACACCCTCGCCAACGACAAGATTCCGGGCATCAAGAGTAACCGGATCAAAACTCAGGTCGATGCGACGATGGGGCGCCCGCTTTTCTTGTCGGGACTGTTGCAGGATGATTGGCGCAAAAGTTTTACGGGCGTATTCGCGCTCGCTGACATCCCGATCTTAGGCACCCTCTTTAAATCCGAAGATTTTCAAAACGAACGTTCCGAACTCGTCGCGATCCTAGTACCCTCGCGCGAACCACCGGCCGAGCCGATCGCTCGAGTGGCGTCCGGCCTGCCGCGCGGATTTTTACCGCTCCCTCGTCGACCAGTGGACTCAGCCCGTCTGGATGAACTCAGATCCGACTCCAATTACCCTTGGAATGCACTGGAGTGATGATGATTCCTTCGACGCTTCAACCCTTAATCGATGATCCGCACGTGACGGATATTTGCTTTAACGATCATCACGAAATTTACTTCGACGCGGGCGCTGGAATGAGTCCATACTCGGGTGCCGAGATTTTCGAGGACGAAAAAGCTTATCGCGACTTCGTGCTTCACCACCTTTCGGCGAGTGGAAAAACCTGGGACGCCAAACATCCGTTTGTTGACACCGTATTTTTTTGCACGCACCGGGCACACATTGCATTCCCCCCGCTCTCGACTCGCGGGATTGCGCTATCGCTCCGGCGATTGCCGCTTAAAGAAACTCGAGGCACATTGGAGCGTCGGGAGAATGCGGTGACACGCTGGCGGGCAACCGCAGCCGCGTTCAAGATCCTGCAGCTCGCGGTTCAAAATCACGAGTCGATCGTCTTTGCCGGTGGAACGGGGTCGGGTAAAACGACGCTCCTGAACGACCTCATGTCTTGGATCGGCGACCATGAGCGGGTGATCACGATCGAAGACACGCCCGAGATTCAGAGTCCTCACGCGCACACGCTGAACCTCATTACTCGTACGGCCAACGCCGACGGGTATGGTGCCGTCACTCAGCGCGATCTCTTCAAGCAAACACTAAGAATGCGGCCCGATCGGATCTTGGTCGGCGAATGTCGAGGCGATGAAGTGCTCGATCTCTTGCAAGCGCTGAACTCCGGGCATCGCGGCTTTATGTCGACGGTGCACGCCAATTCCGCACGAGATGCTTTGAAGCGGGTGGAGTTACTCGCATTGATCGCAGCGCGCGGAACAATTCCGATCCCACTCATTCAAGACTTAATGGTCAACGGGATTCAGCTGCTCGTGCACCTCGAACGCCGCGATGGCAAGCGGGTGATCACGCAAATCCATCGCGTGCACGGGCGCGAACGCGACGTGATTCAAACTCGCGTCCTCTTCAAAGACGAAGCCCCGGGAGAAAATCCCCGAGGACTTGCGTCGCAGACTTGTACTGTCTAATCACTCGCGGTCGCGAGACTTAGAGACGTGTACCCAAAAAGCCCCAGCACTGATCGATCGCATTGAACGACTCGCTACCCGCTTGAGCGTTGCCGCTACGGATATCGAGGTTCACCGCTACAAACGGAGCACGCCCGTCGTTATCGCGTGAGGTGCAGTAAGTGAGTTGATCGCGGCCGCTTGAAGGCAACGCGCGGTTCAATGTGCCTTGGCAATCGGCGTAGCTTCCGCTGATCGACTTCGCGACCTTGTTTGCTTTTACGCCGCCGTCGTTGACGATGGTCGCAAATTGAAACGGAGCGCGACCGTCGTTATCGCGTGACACGCAAGTCACCGCGACACCGCGGAAAGATTTAGCGTTGTTGATCGCACTGGTGCAATCCGCGTTGTTTGCAAACACCGCAGAGGTCAAGCGGGAGACATTGATGCCGTCACGTACGCCGAGAACCCATGGATCGCGGCCGTCATTGTCGCGAGACACGCAGGTCAAATTCAAATCAGACCCACTGCTACCACCGTAAATGATGGTGCGGATGTCTTGAATCTTTTCAGAGATCGCGGCGGCTTGCGCGCGAGTCAGATACGGAGACTCACGGCGAATCTCACTCGCCAATTGAGCCGAATCACGAACGATGTCGCCCGAGGTTTGCTGCGCGAATGCGCCGGTTGAAGTTAAAGTAACGGTCAGAAGTAATAGTGCTTTCATTCTCTCTTAATTTCCTTTGTCGGCGCAATGTAAAGTAATGGATTGAAAGCAGCGTGTCAATGCCTTCGTCTCTGATTTTTCATCTGTGAAAGACTTTTGTGTAAACTCTCGGGCGGCGACCAAAATTTTCCGCTCAACAATGAGGCAAACACCATCCACCAAAGGATGCTATGAGCGACCACGGTTTTGAGCGGAATCTTCATTGCAACATCCCCTGCACGGAGATACCCATCCCGACCGCCATCACGAGGACAATCGCGGGCATGACGAGCAAAAACAAAGGCTTTAGCCCCTGGTTCCCCAGTCTCGCGAGTTCTTGCTCGATCCGACCGCGGAGGTCGGCCATCCAGGTCCGTTGCAGAGCCTCGATCCGCTCCAGCGTGCCCTGCCCTTCGATGAGGCTTGTCTGAATCAATCGACGGATCTCCTGCCCGAGTCGCGATAAAATTTGCTCGCTCGCGTTCCGGCCCGTTGTCGCGGGAGCCGACTCGCTCCAAACCAAACTGCCCCAAACTTGCGCCAGTTCCGGCTCGCGCGCCTGCAACTCCATCAAGACTTCGTTCCACGCCAGATCCGGCGGCTCACCCACCATCACGAGTGCATTCAACCGCTCGGTCGCGATGATCGCGCTTGCGATCCAACCCCGCTTGCGCGAAGGCAACTGCCCGAACCGCGCGCTCTCGCCCATCTCACTCATCCAAAAAAAGGCGCCGAGGCCCATCATCATCGCGATGAGCGCCGTCGATCCGAAAATAAATGCCTGTTCGTCCACACCCGGAAGTAAAAACCACAAACCGGCGCTAAAGAGCGGGACCAAAAACAAGGAGAGCACCGCTTGGCCGGTTACGGGCGCCAACCGCGCCGTCGCCGAAGTCGTCCACTTGATTTGCTCCTCGAGCAGTCGCTGCATGCGCGCAAGGCTTGGGAGAACGGGCGCGCCTCGATCGCGCGACTCCATCAGCGTCTGAAAAAATACCGAACCCCAAGGACCAGGAACCGCGTCCCGCACTCGTTCCCAGTCCGGCTTTTCGGGGATGAGTCCCGATTCCAGACGATCCTGAAGCGAGCGCAGAATCAAAACACCGTGCCGAAGCACATCGACCTCACGCCGGCCCGAGGTCAGCGCGCGTAAACGCGAGAAGATCGGCGCGAGTTGAAGGAGCCCCCACCCGAGCGCTACATAAACAATGAAGAATAAAAGCGTCACTCTCTTGACAATGCAACCATCGGGCCAAGATCCTCGAGCAAAGCCATGACATCGCGGCGATTTTCTTCAACAAAGATGAGTTCGACGTCGCGATAGAGCGCGTGCGTTTGCTCAAACAGCGTCGAGTACGCCGTCAGGCCTTCGTGAGCCTCGAGAATGTGGTACAAAAGCGCTGAATCTTCCTTGCGTGTACGAACCACGAGGCGGGCGGCAGACATGAGTTTTGATATCGGATTCTCTGACATTTTACTTTTCGCAGAGCGAAGTCCTGTTATCCTGTCTATATATGGAATTTGGCCGCTCATCAAGCTGTACACAAGTCCGTAATCTCCGTTCTTTCACTTTCTTAGCCGCGCTCGTTGCGGTGCTTCTGGCACCGGGTTGTGCCAGCCGCCCCGACCTGAACCCGAAGACAGGCGACGCAAAGACGCCGCCGACAGTACCGTCTGAAAAGGACGCGGCCGACGATCGGGACGCTAAAGCCGATGAGCTTACAGAGAAAGAGCAAATCCAAAAGTTACGCGAAAAGATCGTCGACCTGGAAACTCGGATCGACGCCCTGAACGAAAAGATCAACATTGAAAACGGTGCGGCTCCGGGTTCAGGCTCAAGCCCGGTGATCCCGGGCCGCAAGTCGGACCGCCCTACTGCCGAAGCCAATGAGAGCCTCGACAAGGAACTACCGATCGTCGACGTGAAAATCCCGGCTGCCTCCGCGAAGGTAGTGCCGACATCGAAGACTCCGGTCAAATTCGCTCAAGACGAAAACATCGATCGCTATCGCGAAGCAAAGATCATGTACGATTCGAACCGCTACACCGACTCGACCGTGGAGTTCGTGTCTTTCGTCAAAGAAGCTCCCGATCACGCGCTCGCTCCGGCGGCTCAGTATTACGTCGGTATGGGCTACGTAAAACAGAAGGAATATTCGCGCGCGGAAGAAGAACTCAGTCGGGGTTTGGTGTCCTACCCTCATTCCAATTACGTTCCGGATACCTTGCTTGCTCTTCTCGACGTTTCGGTTGCGCTCAAAAAACCGGCGCGCGTGACTTACTATCGGCAAAAACTGATCGGCACGTTCCCGAACTCGCCTCAAGCGCTCCAGGCGTCACTCTCAACCGCGAAGCTCGACAGCAAAATCGAAGCCGAGCCTCGCGAAGAAAAGTCTCCCGTTGCGCGTCCCGAAACTCCGACTGCGCCGGTAGCCCCGAGCGCTCCAAAAGCATCCGGCAACGAGGCTGAATCGACATGAAACCAAAGCGCGGCAATCTCCCTAAATCACGAATCCTTGCCGCGCTTGTCGCGGTTGCCGGCGCAAGTTGTCCGATCAGCAGCGCAAGCGCGGCTGCGGATTCAAAACTTTACAACATCATTCGCGGTGATTCTCTCTCCGCGATCGCGAAAAGACTCTATGGTACCTGGGATAAATTTAAAGACCTGTGGGAAGCGAACAAAGCGATCATCGCCAATCCGGATTTGATTTATCCGGGCCAGCGCTTACGCCTCCTCGACGGAACCGATCTTGATTTGGCCGACGGAGATCAACTCGCCGACAACAGCGACATCGAGTACGAATACAAAAACTCCAAATCGAGCAAAAACGGATCTCTTCACAAAAAAGGCACCCAAGGCCGCCGCGGGTACTCGACCGAATGGCAGCTTCTTCCGAAACAGCGCTGGGAAACCTTCGTGTTCAAAATGCCGCCTCAAATCGATCCGGACGGTTTCGACCGTCGGAGCCGCGTCGGTATCCGCTACAAAAACACGATCAACATGCCTGCAACCGTCGCTTCGGATCGCCTTGCGATCTTGGGCGAAATCACGGGCGGCCGGACCGAGCACGGAGCGTTCCTGATCGGCGAGCAAGTCATGATTCACGCTGAGGAGGAGTTGCAAGTCGGTGGCGTGTACTCCATCACCGAGGACGCGGAACGTCTCTGGTCTCACCGGGATGGCCGCGTCGGGTTTTTATACCGTCTTAAGGGCAAGATCCGCATCGTCGGCGTTCGCGACCAAGTGTTTGTCGGTACGATCACTCAGGCCTACACTCCGATCACTCGCGACTTAGTATTGATCCAGGAAGTAAAACAGCTCAAAATTCCGGATCCGATTCCGGCGCCGGCGGCAATCCCGGCTTCGATCATCGAAGGTGAGGACGAAAAAAGTTATAACATCGCCGGCGATCGCATCGTGTATCTCGATGCCGGCACCGACGACGGAGTGAAAGCCGGGATGATTTTCCGGCACTATCAGCACATCGACCCTTACACCAAAAAGGAACTCTCGAGCGCGGACTTCTTGGTTGAGGCCGAAATGAAAGTCATCGAAGCCAAGGAACGGTTTTCAACCGCTATCGTCCTGAACGCGCGCTCGCCCCTTCATCGCGGCGATGAGATGGTTACGCTTACCGATGTCAGCGATCTCAACAAACACTTGGGCTTGCAAAGCTCGCTGCAGGAAAAATCGAGCGATAACCTGGATGAGCTCGATAAAATGGATCCTACTCAGGGCGTAGGCGCTCAGGAAGATCGCGATCTCCGCCAACTCGAGAACGCATCGAGCGAAGAGTCTAACGCCAATGACGAATTCCAAAGTACCTCTTACGCTGCTGACGACATTCAAAAAGTGGAAGTCAACGATAACGTCCGACGAGCAGTCGAAATCGGCCGCGAGAAAGGTCCGAACGACGAATCCGGACCGAAAGGCGATAAACCGATCGGAGGCCCGACCCCGGCGCCGAACGATAATATTCTCGACGAACCGAAATCTCCGCCGGCTCCGAAAGATCCGCCACCGACGGTGAATTCCCCAGCCGAGCCACCAGCCTCGACCGGATCGACCGACAGTTCGCTTGATGCACCTCCGGTATCGGCCGACCCTTTCGCAACGGATAGCTTTAAAGACGATGCGCCGGTGACCGAGGACCATCCAAACCCTCCAAGCGATCCGCTTCTGAATGCGATCCCGGATGGCACACCGAATCCTTAAGCACGTCGCTCGTGGCTGAAATCAAACGCGCTCGGATTATAGTTCACCAGAATGCAGTAACAAAGACATTATCTATATGTGGCGTTATTTTTTAATGATTCGATTCAATTCGACAGTTCATATTTATGTAAAAACACATTCCTAGAATTGGGTCATTTACAGCGGACAGCGTCTCGGATAACGTCGGTCAACTATGGGATCATGGGGGATTGAATGGTGAGACGAGGTTTGTTCTCAAATGTACTGGTATTTGGCCTGCTCTGTCTGACTTCTTTGATTGCACTTCCAAGCCTCGCCGCTTCTCACCTCATTTTAATCGGCGGCGGCACTCGCCCCAAAGGCGCACTCGAAGTGATCGCTCGCGCCACCGATACCGTGCACCCTCTCGTGATTTTACCTTGGGGTACGGCTGAGCCCGATGACGTTATCAAGACCATGACCCAAGAGTTTCAAGCCCTGGGCGCCCCGAGTGTCGTGGGCATCCGCCGCCAAGACTATAGCTCAAGCGCTTTACAGGTCATTCGCAGCGCCGGCGCGATTTACTTTCCGGGTGGCGATCAAAACAAGATTATAGACAACGTCCTCTCCGCGGGTATCGCGCAGCAGTTGCGCGGTCTCTGCGAGAGCGGCGTTTTAATCGGGGGAACCAGCGCCGGCACCGCCATCGCTTCTAACCCAATGCTCACCGGCGACAGCGCGTATACCGCAATGGGTTTGGGATTTCTCCCGGGCGTACTCGTCGATCAACATTTTTGGGTTCGCAAACGCGAACCGCGCATGTTAAAGGCGCTTGATAAATTGGTGCAACAAAATCCGCACATTATTGGTTACGGCATCGACGAAGGCATGGCCGCGGAATTCATCGATGGACGCATGGCCCACGTCTGGGGCGCGACACGAATCTCAAAATATACTCGAGGACAAAACGGTCAGTGGGTTCGCAAAGACTTTACTACCTCGCAGAACACCGTAGAACGAATTTAATCAAACTCTCTTCGTCGATCGTTGTCGATATCTCGCTTCTCGGAGATGCTACGTCTCACAGCGTGCCATATCGTGGCTTCTAGAAAATGTTCCCCGATCATCCCAGTGATCAAGAAGGGGTCAATCCGTAGAACACACCGTTCTACGGATTGACCCTCGCTATCTCAGGTGCTAACTTGCTCGGACACATGGCACAGGCTTCGGATTATCGAACGATCTTGCAACTCGAACTTGAAAAACGCGTCACCGCGAATCCGAGTTACTCCTTGCGCGCATTCGCGCGGGATCTGTCGATCTCTCCTTCCCGGCTTTGCGAAATCCTCGCCCGCAAAAACGGTCTCTCGCCTAAAAACGCCGTTCGAATCGCCAACGCGATAAAGCTTGAAACTCAGGACCACGAGTGGTTTTACTTGTCGGTGTGCGCCCAGCACTCGCGCAGCGAGCGTGCACGTTTATCCGCTCAAACCGAACTTGAGAACCGCAAAAAAGAAATTCCGAAACACGTTCTCCAACAAGATGAGTTCCGCGCGATCGCGCACTGGTATCACTACGGGATTTTGGAGTTACTCAATCTCAAAAACTTTGCACTCTCCCCACTGCATGTGGCAGAGACGCTCGGAATTTCTAAATCCGAAGCTTTCAGCGCGATCGATCGGCTCAAAAAACTCGGTTGGATCAGGAAAGAAAAGAACCGCTGGGTTTCCAAACCCGGCTATCGTACTTTTTCGAGCGCCATCCCATCGCTCGCGCTTCGAAGCTTTCACGGGCAACTCCTGAACAAAGCCGAGAAGGCGATTCATCAACAAGACATTTCAGAACGACTGCTCCATAGCCTGGTTTTGACCACGCATGAGGACCGGCTTCAAGAAGCCAATCTTGAGCTGGAAAACTTTTGTTACCGATTTAACAAAAAGTTCGGTTCGAAACCTTTGCAGGGCGAAAAGCTTTACGCGCTGACCTTGCAATTTTTTAAACTCAGTCAGGAGACCTCGACATGAAAACATTTCTGATTTTATTTGCCTTCGTGGCGAGTTCGTCGTCGGCCTTCGCTCAAGGCAGCCATGGTGGGAACGGCGGAGACATTCGGCGTTTTCGGGCGGCAAGAGCGCGATCTGTTTTCGTCCACGCACTGAGTAACATGGTGGAGGCAAGCCATGGATGCGATTTATCGCCATGGAATCCGAATAAAGTTTTGCTCGCCGACGCCTTCAAACTTTATCAGTGGGGTTCGCGCACCAAAATCCGGTGGACGGATATGAGACAAAGTCAATGCCTGGTCATGCAGTTTCGTCCTGCCGACGTGCTGCTGACTTTCTCCTATGCTTCGTGCCCGCTTCCGACACCAAAGAACTTTTACGTTCAAGCGATCGCGGCTCAGTTCTTTAAGCAGTTTTATCCGGATCAAAACCCCGCTCAAGTTTTTGAAGACTTTAGAACCATTCTCGGCGGTGCGAAGGCCAGCCACTGTCTGCACGAGAGCGATATCCATGCCATTCCAGCGCCGCAGACCTACAAGCCGACTTCTTTTACCAATCAGCTCAACGCGATCTCGATCCTAGAAGCGGGACGCTCATTTGCCCGCCGCATTCTCTCGACGATCGTGCCGGACAAGAACGGGGGTGCGTTCAATCAATATCAATTTACCCAGCCGATCAATTCATTCCTCGTTCGATCGAAAAAAACCTTCGACCAAGAAGTCAACACCGAGCGATTCATCGTCAACGACGACGACACAGCTTCTTGCAGCGTCACGAGCACCACTTTGGGCGCGCCGATCTACTTCTCGACTAAGAAATGCGTGGACTTCCAAACCGACGCGGACGTGGCCTGGGTCATTCTGCATGAGACCACGCATCACTTTGGAATCGACGCGGAAACCTTCGCGGACGGAGTCGCGACCGAAATCATGAATATCGACGATGGATTTTTGGTCGAGCCGACCAACACTCATCCAACTTGCCTATGGGGAATGAACGGTTCTTGTACTCAAAGCGCCGAGTAATATCTTTTTACACTTCGCCAACTTGACCGACCCAGCATTTGAGATAGTGCCCTTCTTGGAACGACATGAGGCTAAAGTGATCGACCGATGGCGATCCTTGCGCGATCCAGCGTACGGTCTTACCTGAGCGACGGCTGGCTTTATCCAGCACCATCTTGAAATCGTCGGGGCTCAGTAGCTGAGAACACGAACACGCAACAATGAGTCCGCCAGTGCGAACTTTGGTAATCGCGGTCGTCATCAAGTTTACATAGGCGTGCTGGCCTTGCGGAATGTGTTTGCGATTTTTAATGAGGGCCGGCGGATCAGCGATCACGACGTCGTAAGCCGCATCTTTAAGCGACGGCATCGGCTCGAAAACGTCGGACTTCAAGCGTTCAACCGCGACCTTACTTTTTGCAACCGAACGCTGCCCGATCAGGTGCTGCATGTTTTTTTCGGCAAACTTGAGCGCGGTATCCGATGCATCGACCATTGTGACTTCGAGGGGCAAGCACTCCCGCTCAATCGCGGTTTGCGAGAGGTGTACGCTCCACTGCCCGACGTAAGAGCAAAGATCGAGGATCTTGAGACCCTTAGGCCTGTCATTGCGGATTTTGCGGAGAAGCAACCCTTCGACGAGTTTGATGTTTTGAAGCTGATCCAAGAAAAACCCGGTTTTCTGTCCACCGACGAGATCGGCGTGGAGTTCAATGTTGGAACCCATCACACCCGCAACCGTAAACAAAAAACTGCGATACTCGTCAGGCGTCGCGATCTCTTTGCCGGTGTGCAGATCGAGAACTTGCGTGGGGAGCTTATCTAAGCCTTCACGCTCACGCGAGCCTGCGTCCCGGCGAGTGATGAGGATGGATTGGCCTGGGTCTTTGGATTCTTTGCTCAGCACGGAGAGTGCTGTGCGAACCGAATCCAGTGCGAGATCCATTCCGCTTGAATGAGGTTGCACGATGTAAACGGTGGCCGCCGCTTTTCCTTCGGTACGACCAACATAGCGATCGATCACGAGACCTGGGCAAGAATCGACTTCGCCGTAGACGAGACGGAAGCTTTGTTCAGCCGCAAACCAACTGTGGCGAAAATTCATCGCGGTTTTAAATCGTGCCAAGAAAAACGCCGGCGTGATCTTACTTTCTGCAAACAACTCGGATTCAGTCTGAACGCGACTCAAAACACGAAACGCAATCAATGATGCCGAATTCGCGATTCCATACGCGAGGAATTTTCCGCCCGAGTCGCAAAGCTCGACGATCTCGCCCGCGGTGACGCCTTTAGGCGATTCTTGGAGTTCGTTCGAGTACACCCACGGGTGGCCTTGTTTAAAACGACGTTCGTGTTTGTTCTGGAGGCGCCACTTTTTCATGCCGCCCGCCCTACCTGCGTTTCATGATAATCTTACGACCGAAGAGCATCATCGGGATAAACGCGACGATCATCACGACGAGAATCAGCGGTATCAGAAGCGGAAGCAAAAATACGAATGGACCGCCCGAGATCACCTTTACGTTCTTAAATGAAAATCCGCCGGGTCCGAATGGATGCTTCGGTTCGTTCGGCCGATCGGCATCCAGGATCTCGACCTGTTCGGAGCCGACCTTACGGATTTTATCCTTTGGAATGATGATGTCGCCCGTATCTTTCATGTTTGAATCGTCGTTCATACTGCTTCCTTCCTACAAAGGGCACGCGGTGAGCTGAGTGCCGAGTTTGCCGCACTGGTCTTCGTAAGATTTGAGATATTTCTTTTCGTCCGGAGTGAGCTTCGCGATGTCGACCAAGTCCCAGTCGTAACCGACGAACACGACATTTTCGTACTCGTAAGTTTTACCATGGGGTTGCAGCAACGCTACGTTTTCAACACGCACGCCGCCTTGATCTTTGAGATAGATGCCGGGCTCCACGCTCACGCAAGCGTAAGGCGATTGTGCATAAGGAGAGAGCGTCGAAAGACGGATGCCGTCTTCGTGCACGTGGATGCCGATGCCATGCCCCGTGCCGTGCATGTAATCATAGCCCGCGTCTTTAACTTTACCGCGAATGATGGCGTCGACCTCTTTACCCGTGAGATTCGAGTCGACTGGCTTAATGAAGACCTGTATCGCGCTTTTCAACGTGGCCGTATAGATTTCTTTTTGCCATGAAGCGGGCTTCACCGAACCGTCGCGTGAACCGACAAAGAATCCTCGGGTGCAATCGGTGCAGAAACCCTCGGAGTAGTACGCGCCGCTATCAAGAAGAGCCAGATTGCCAAGTTCGAAATACTGAGTTTTAGAAGGCGTGCTGTAGTGAACGATCGCCGAGTTCGGGCCGGAGCCTGAAATCGTCTTGAAAGAGAGCGCGACCGCGCCCTCTTCGCCGTACGCTTTGTACAGGTAATCCGCAAGATCGACCTCGGACACTTTGCGAGTTTGGCTCTCGGACTTACCCCAACGCAAAGTTTTAGCGATCGCGCGCGAGCTGCGGATAAACGCTTGGCGGATGGACTGCATCTCGGCTTCGGTCTTGCGCGCGCGCGTCCGGAGTAAGTATGTGTAGTCGGCCTTCATCTCGGCTTTCGGAAACAGTCTTTTAAGCTTCGACGGGAGGAGCGCATTCATCGCGGCGCCGTTGAAGGCGATGGCAGCGAGTGGAGCTTCGTGCACGAGCGCTTTCAGTTTGCCATCGAGTTCTTTTTCGTTATCGCGGATCACGGTCACCGCGAACTCGCCGTAAGTTGCCGGATCGAGATCAACCTCGCTGTCTTTCGAGCTCGATGGCAGATACACCACGAGCTCGTTCTTATAAAAAAACGTATACGCCATCACCGATGCGACGTGCGGGAGATGATAACCGCGAGCGTTCATCAAAAATGCGGCGTCATCGGTAGCAGCCGTGACGTGGATCACCTCTTCGGTTTTAAAAGTAGCTTTGAGATCCGCCGCAAGGCCGTTGAGCACCTTCTCAACCGTGCGGCCAGTCGCCGATTCCGGAAGACCGAAGATCGGGCGGCTCACCACCCAACCCTTAAGACGGAGCGCTTGAAGTACGGTCTCGCCTTTGACATGGAACAATTGTGCGCCCGCTTTTTTAGCTGACTCCTCGAAACGCGTGAGTTCAGCCACTGAGGTACGCTCGTAGTCGATACCGACTTTAAGCTGTTTGCCACTCGCGGTTAAAGGTTTGAGTGAAGGATTCGCGAACAAAGTTTTATGGATACCCGCTTCGATATTGGGCTGAACGTCGAGCTTTACGACGTCGACGAGCTTTGAGTCCGTCTCGTTGTCGGCTTGAAGATGGTAGCGACCATCGACAAATAGTGCGACCGGTTTCAATGCAGGAGCCACAGTGCGCGCGCGCTTCGTGAAGTACACGGCGTCGCCGATCGAGCCGGTAAAACCACTCACGCCATAGCGAGGATTGTTCGACAACGGCACGTATTCCGAAATAAAAGGGTCCTTGCTCGTGAGTACGATCGCGTCCAGGTCCGGGAAGGTCGTATCGAGCGTCTCCAGGTTGGCCGCTACGTTAAGTGGAGTCTTATTTTCGAGTGCGTCTGGCGCAAAATCGTATTTCAGAATCATGCCCATAATGTACACTGAAACGATGAAAAAGTCGCAGCAAAACCCCCTGAAGAGCCCCACCGCGGGCCCCGCATTGCAGCCCTATCCTACGCTGAGCGCCAGGGAACTCGAGGTCTGGACTAAGGGCTTGAACCCGCATGTGATTGGAGCGCGCGTCGAACGGGTTTTTGTACCGGGTTGCGCCTCGCATCCGGACGGATATTACAAAAAAGAATGGGCCTGGGAACTCCACCACCCCTCAAACGGGAACACTCAATTTTACTTTTGCGTGCGCTCGGGCGAGTGCGGTTTTTTTGTCCTTCCACCGAAAACATTGAAGCCCGCGAGCGGCGCGACTCGTTCTGGTTTTGATTTGAGTCTCGGCAAAGCGGCCGAAGGCCGCAAGATCGCCGCGTTCGAAGCCGTGAAGAACGAACGCGCTTTATGCGTGCGATTTTCGCCGGTGGGTGATGAGACCGCGGAGCTGTACTTGATGCTGATTCCATCGCAGCCCGAAGCAGTGTTGATGTTGAACGGACGTCTCGCGGGCTCGACCAAGGTGCGTGAAAACTTTACGCTGCCGGTGGCGCGCAAACTCGACGAGACGGCGCTTGCAAAAATTCCGATGCGGATGGACCGAGTGGAACCTGCACCATCCTGTGGCGAGTTGTGGTTTAAGTTGCGTGAGTCGAACGCGTTAGAGCTGCGGAAGCGCAAGTTGCAGGCCCAACTCGCGATGGAAATCGATTCGGTCACTCGCAAAATATCGTCCTTGCGCGAGCAGCTCGATCAAACTCGCGAGGAACCCGACTGGAATCAATTCGGCAGCTTATTACAAACCCACTTCCACGCCTCCCCTCGCGCTGAAAAAAACGCCGAGGACAAGCTTGTTTATCGGGTTGAGGACTATAAAAGCGAGAAGCAAGTCGAGCTCCCTGCCGACCCGAAGTTGGGCCTGAAGCAGCAACTCGAGCGGTATTTTCATTTAGCCAAGCGCAAACGCGCGCGATTGCAAGACTCCGAAACGCGGATCGAAAGCTTGGAAGCACGCCTGCCGGACCTACGCACGAAAGTCGCGAGCCTCGCGCAAGTGTCAACACTGGAAGAATTGCTGGCGCTTGCACCCGAGATCAAGTCAGCACCCACGCTGACCAAATCCGCGGATCAAAAAAAGATCGCCGAGTTTTCAGGCCGTACTTACATCTCCAAAGAAGGCCTGACCATCGTCAGCGGCCGCAACTTGAAAGAAAACCTCGAAGTGACCTTCAAGATCGCGCGCGGGAACGATATCTGGTTGCACGTCAAAGGTCGCCCGGGCGCGCACACGGTAATTCTCCTCCCGCCAAAAAAAACGGCGAGTCTGGAGACCCTGCTTGATGCCGCTCACTTATGTATCTTATATAGCGGCGGCAAGGACTGGGGCAAAACTGAAGTCGACTACACTCAACGCAAGTTCGTGAAGAAGATTAAAAATCAGACCGAAGTGAGCTACACCAACAACAAGACGCTTGTGGTGACAACCGACCCGGAACGCGCGAAACGATTGAGCGGAAGCTAACTAGCCACCCCTCAAAGCAATGCACCATCAGTGTACGCGTGGCCTCGATGTGCTCGTTCCACGATTTTATCAATACTTTTTACTTTATACCGTACTTATTTAGCCCGGGATCGGGGGAAAACCCTCAAAAAAGAACACCAATCGGCATTTTTTATCTCATTCCTGTTGATCATTCCAAAATGCACCCCGATACTATTACTCGTGCACCGAAGGATTCGGTCACGTCTGAGAAGCCCGCAAGCGCCGTTCGGCGCAAAGCCACAATCGCATTGTCATGGAGGATAATCGATGTCTGCCAAAAACCGTGTCTCGCACTTACTTTCCATCCACACTATCACCTTTTTCACCCTCATCCTAAGCGCGTGCTCCAACGGAGCACTCGAAAGTCAGGGCACGATTGCCGTCGTCAACGGTCAGCATCAGCTGATCGAAGACCAAAAGCAGGCCGACGAGGCCTGCGCGAATCCCGGCACTTATTGTGAACCCAACTATACGGTTTACGCCTTCTTCGGCAGGCGCCGATCGCAACCGAGTTTTCCAGGCGTTCCGACGATTCCCACTCCGCGTCCAACGCCGAAGCCGCCTAGACAACATGTGGGCGCTTACTCGCACGATGCTTTGAACGTGGATCAAGCGTGGTCGCGCACTCGCGGTAGTGCAAGCGTTGTCGTCGCCGTGATCGATTCGGGCGCGACGTTCAATCATCCGGACTTGGTCGCGCACCTGGATCCAAACGGATACGATTTTTTGCGCAACACCAGCAACCCTTACGATGAAGCGGGCCACGGCACCCACGTGAGCGGGATTATCGCGCAAATCGCGCCCGAAGTTAAAATCATGCCGCTCAAATTTATCGCCGCAAACGGATCGGGCGGAACTTACGCCGCGATTCAAGCCATCGACTACGCGGTCGCGCATCACGTGCAAGTGATCAACGCTTCGTGGGGTGGTCCCGCATACAGCTCTTTACTTGGGCAAGCGGTCAAGCGAGCGACCGACGCGGGCGTGACCTTTGTCGCGGCAGCCGGCAACGAAAGCCGCAACTTTAATCTCACTCCATCCTATCCGGCGGCTTTTGCCGGAGTGATCTCGGTGGCGGCATCGGACGCTTACAATCAACTTGCTGAATACAGCAACTTCGGATCGAACGTCACGATCGCCGCTCCGGGAGACGAAATCATCAGCACCGTCATGTCAGGAGGCTGGGATTACATGTCGGGCACCTCAATGGCCTCGCCTCAAGTCGCAGGGACCGTCGCTCTCTTGAAGAGCGTTCGAGATACCGCAAGCCAAGACGAAGTGAAGCAGGAACTATGTCAGTCGGCGGGGTCATTCCAAAATGGAGCCACTCAATGTGGCGAGATGAACACGGGCAAAGCGGTCGCAAACTTTTAAGCAACTAGATCATCAGATCTCGGCGAGTAGAGAGACTGGGGATTCCATTCATCGATGAATAGTCCACCCTTTGATATTGGAATCCCCTGCCATAGAGATCTTCGCCGCGTTCGAGACGAGCTACGAGATCTTGCTCACTCACATTAACGACCATCTCGTCGAGAGCGTGACTGAAGGACTTGAGCTTCTCGATGATTTTTTTGGCGTCGCCGAGGTAGCTGTGATGCCAGCCCAAAAACTCGCGCGACAGGGGGAACGCTTTCTTGCGAATGTCGTGACGGTAAAAATTAGGTGAGAACGAGGACTCGAGCGCCACCGATCCGCGAATAGCGAGTCCGAGATCCCAATCCCCTGCTTCGAGTAAATTAAGCTTGTAATAAGTCATGCGATAGCGAAGACGCAAGACCTTGCGCCAAAACGCCCAGCCGCTAAAATGATTCAAGAGCTGCGAACGCGACGACGGATGCAAAAACTCATCGAAATCTTGGACAACTAAAACATCCTGTACCCGCAAGAGTCCGCGCTTCAGCACTTCGGCAAACGCGGCGTCGCGAACGATTTTTTCGCGCTCGGCCGGCGTCTTCCCTGCCGCGTTCGACAGATCGACTTGAACAAAAATCACCCGACCCAGGTCAAGTCCCGTCAACCTGGAACGAGCGTCCTCCAACGCACGAGGAAACTGCGGTTCGGGCCGCTTCAAAAGACCGGAATGAGATTCGCTCCCTTCAGCGACGACTAAATAATCGGCGTAAGAGAGAGTGTTGCGCACACGTTCTTCGACGATCGTGTCCTCGTTCCAAAACATCGTGATATCGATGATGCGTCTTGTGCCCGTTTGCTCCATGCGAAACCCCAAGCTAACACATCTTTTAACTCGCGAATACCGGGAGTTTGCGCCATACTCGAGCCATGCCAGCTCTATTTACGATCGCGATTTATCTGATGTTGGCCGGCGGGCTCGCGATCCCTTTTACGCATCTTTTTTGGCCTCAAATTATCGAGGGCCAAGTCGGTAAGCAAAACTTCGTCGCACACATGATCGAGTCATGGATGAGGGGCGATATCGATCGCGGATTCCCGATCCGTTATTTTGCTGAACCCTGGCACAACGGCCCCGGCCCCTGGGCTGAAGAGGTCCCCCTCTTCCACTGGATCGCCGCAGGTCTGGGATCGCTAACAGGGATGACCGCAGTCCACGCCGGACGCGTGACCAGCTTTATTTTTGCCATCGTTCTGTTGTTCGCGGTACGCGCAATTGCAAAAACTCTTTTCTTGGTACCGCCACCTACTCGTGAGGCGCCGATTGCCCCACCTGCTAAAAAATCCATGGTCGCGATCTGGCTCGCGCCCGCCCTCCTCGTCTGGTTACCAGGGTTTCAAATTTATTCGGCGTCGGTGATTCCGGATCTCGCGATGCTCGCGCTGATCGCGGTTGCTTATGCTGTCCGGCTGCACGCTAAAAGTCCTGATCGACCTCAGTTCACCTCGTATGCCGCGCTCATGATGGCTTGCCTGCTCAAATACTTCGCGGTGTTCGCGCTACTGGCGCTATTTTTTTACGACATGTGGATGAGCGAAAAGAGCCGTACCAAATGGAGCTATCGCGCTGCTACCGCATTTTTTTCGGTTCTTGCCGGCGCACCGACTCTGGCGTACCTCTACTATTTTATCACCAATCACATTCCCAATCCGATCACCGAGTACATGGGTTCGAACGGATACGGCCACCTCGCAGGCCCTTTCCTTGGGGAGACCAAGTTTTATCTGCGTTTTGTGACTTGGGTGTTTGTAAAAAATCCGACGATCGTGCTCTCGCTCGCGGCTCTTATCGGCTTTGCAGCATCGCGCACAGGTAGACAACAGGATATGACTCGCTCCACAGCGTGGATGTTGATCGACCTCCACTTTATTTGCTACGTTTTATTCGCGCTTATCTTTGCATCTTCGTTTTACGTGCACGATTACTACGCGCTTCCGTTCATTCTCCCGATTTTATTTTACGGCTGCGGCTGGTTGTCTAAAATCAAACCCGCCTACGCGGGTTTGATCGTCGCTTTGACCATGGGCTTTGGCTACACGCTCTCGACGGATGCGACTTTCCGTCTCACCAATTATGTCAAAGCCTCCGAGCGTGTGCGTGAGGCGCTCGCGAGCATTCCGGATCGCACGCCGTCTTCGATGGTGATTTTTTCGAGCGACTTCTCACTACCGGTGCTTCCGATTCTTTCCAAAAAAGCCGGCTGGGCTTTCAATGCCGAGCACCTGGACGAACAGAAAGCGGACCTCATCAAACGTCTTGCCGATCCAGCAACGAAGGCATTTGTATTCTACGCCCGCATCCCCGGCGCCAACGAGCTTTTCGAGCAGTGGAAACAGGCGGACCCGAAACTCGAACAGATGAAGATCGTGATCGACGAAACCTACCCGTCGGAGGGCCATAAAGGCTCTGCCACACGCCTCGTGGTCATGCTGAACTGGGTGACGGCGGCGAACTAGCTTCCCCACGCGCGTCGGTAAACATTCGAACTAGAGCTAGGCGTTTTAGCTAGAGATCCGACTTTACCGGCAGATAACTCATCGTCGAACTGATAATGAGCTTGTACGGCTCGTAGTTGCGATCCGCTACCATTTGACTCAGGATCGAGCGGGCTTCGGAGCCCTTCATGAGGCGCATCGCGAAGATCGCCTTGGTTACGAGCAATTCCGGGCTGCGTTTATCTTGAATCACTCTCACGAGCGTTTGCAAAAAACGAGCGCTGCCTGAGTTCCCAATCGCATCCAAAATTTCCATCTTCTCGCTGACGTTGGTCGCCTGGCGATAACGATTCAGTATCAGATTGACGGCGCCTTCGTCTTCTTGCGTGCGAATACTGCTGCCTAACGCGAACAAAGCCGGAGTCCATTCACTGTAGTTCAGTGCCTGAGCGCGGTCTTTTAAGAAATCTCGAGTCTCCGGAGTGACCGGCGCGTTCATCGTCGTAAAGGCGTTCAAAATCGCGGAGTCGCGCGCATCGCGGTAAAAGCGCACCATCTCGGATTGTGCGTAGATCGTACCGATCGCGCTCAAAATTCCGAGTCCGAATAGAAAGTCTTCGTGCCCGTTGAATCCCGCCTTACGGCGATCCGCCATCCAATCGCGGAACTCAGCCAAGGCTTTCGGGTCTTTCTTGAGCGTGCGGATCAGCTCGTGGAAAAACGCCATGCGCTTTTCCGAAATCATGATGTTGACGTCGCCAAGTTCGGGCTTCAGCTTTTTCCAGCTTTGCACCGGACGCTCGACTTCGGCGCTCACGATCGCGTTCGCCGGCAGCAGGGTCATCGCGGTGATTTCTTCGGGCTTCGCGAACGAGTCGGTGAGTTCTTCGGTCTTTTCGAGACGCAATTGGTATTTCGATAAGGTTTCGATCTGATTCATTTCGGTGACTTCAACACCGGCAAACATCGTGAGATCTCGCTTGATGCGATGGTCGGATTTCTTGATCTTGACCTGCGTGCCGATCAAACCCTTGTACTGGATTTTTTGTTTCTGAAACGTATCCTGCTTATCCGACACGCGGACGCGGATCTGGACGTCGCCCGCAGTGTCGATCGGCGTGCGATACGCAAAAATCAAAGCGAGGTCTTTCAATATCAATTGCTGATCGATGTCTTCGCTCGTGTAGCTGCGCGAACGGATCTCGCCCAATTCGCCCTGCTCGTTCATCGAAAAATAAAACGGGATCGAAGACTCGACGGCTTCGCTTTTTTTGGTTTTATCCAAGCGGAACGAAGCCCGGATCCACTCCCCCTGCTTGGCAAGGTCGAGCGTTCCACGCAAATCAAACTGCATGATGGATTTTTCGGGCGTGCGGGCGCTGATCTCGCGGCGGAAACGATACAAGCGATGCCAATCATTGCTCTGAACCGCGGGCGCGCGCTCGGCTTTGGTTGCCGAATCGACGGTTTCGATCTTGGCTAACTCTTCGACTTCGACTGCGGGATGCTGAAAAAATTGTATCCAAACTGCTCCCAAAACCATGGGTGCGAGCCCAAAAATTGCGGCTAATTTGCGCATGATAAATCTCCCCCGGTAAAATCGAGACACTTGCCTTTCCAGCTAAAGAAACTTTTATTGATGAGCCTCCGCCATCTTCCAAAAATCAAGTTAAAGTCCACAAATCCGTTCACGCTGCCGCTCAAGAGCCGTGCATAACCGTAGCTCGTTGAGATCGGCTTCATCCCCGTCAAAAAGAACGTCGAGTACCAGCCTGCAACCGCGTCGATGACGTTGATGCGTCCTTCGACTCCGGCGCGCAAAAAGAGCAAACGTGCGTAAGCATCGATGTAACCGGCGGCGTAGAGTTTTGCCTGGAGATCCGCCGTCACCGAAGAATCGGTCAACGGATACGAGACCCCCGGAGTAATCTTAACCGAGACATTGCCCTCAAACTCCACACCGGCTTCGACTTGCAAAAGCACCGGTCCAAGCGGATAAGCAAAAATCGGGATCGGAACTTGCGTCGGCGCCACTCCGCCCGAGTAAACAAGCGAACCCTGATCGTAACGAAGTGCTCCATTCCACACACGCACGCCGCCGATATACAGATCATGTTGATTGAGCACTACCCCTTGCGCAGGTGTTGGCGCGACCTCGGGTGCGTTCGCGACCGCATCTCCGATCGCGCCTAAAACCCCCCCAAAGCCTCCGCCCGTGCCAATGCCTTTTGGAGTTCCGTTTTCGAAAGTAAATGATCCCTCGATGTCAGTCACCGTACTTCCGACCGCCGTTCCTCCCACGTCGGGAGTCGCCGACGGATCCGGAGTCGGAGTCGCATTGCCGGCCGGCTGCGTTTGAAGATTGATCGTAATCAAATTGACAGTGTGACCGAGGATGGTCGTGCTGGTGTCTTGATGAAGTTGTTGCGCGCCACCTTCAGCGCTCTGCGCTTCTGCGGTTTGTTGAACCGAGAGCGGTTGGCCGAGAAGATGGGCCATCTCATGGAAAGCAGGCCCCATTGCCCCCGCGCAAGCGTTATTAACGCCAGCGGTTGTCACGGCGACAAGCAGCACTGCAATTGTAGCTTTCCACAGCTTCATTCAAGTACACATCGGTCAATCGACTGACAGAACATGAGGAAAAACGACATCGCAATGACAGATTTATCGACAATAATTACACAGATTTAGAATAGAAATATATTGCGCGCCGCTTTAAAAGTGATCACTTCACGAACTGCTTGAGCACGTATTCGAGCGCTTCTTCCTTCGTTCCGAGCTTGCCCTCAAGCGAGAGATCCTCCACCGCACGCAAGATCTCGGTAAATTGCCGGCCCGGATTCATGCCGAGCTTCACGAGATCGTCACCGGTTAACAAAGGCTTAGACTCAAAACGGCGCTTGGCTTCTGGATAAATCGATCGTACGAACTCGAGACCGGATAAATTGCCGTCAAACGCGATCGCATCGACCTCGTGAAATTGCATCAGAAGCGGGAAATCCGTCTCGCGCATCCAACGCAAAAGCGTCGCCTCGCGCATCGAAAAAGCGTCGCGGAACTTCGCGGTCTCGCGCGAAAAATAAACCATTTGATCGATCATCTCGTTCGAAAGCCTGAGCCTCGCCCCGACCTTACGAATCGCTTCTTCGCGTTTGTCCATGGCTTGCAAACGCATCGAAGGGAGCAATACCCACGTCCAATAAATCGACGCCGGGATCGGCAAAGCCTGCGGGTCAACCGCCTTCTCGCTCACCTTAGGGAGATAATTCAAAACACGGAGCGTTTGATCCCAAGCGCGGCGGTTTTCAATTCGCGCCGCCGCGACCTCGGGAAGCACGCTCTCGAGTAATTTCAGCTGATCGATTTCGATCATCGCGGCCTTCGCGTTCGGTCCCAAAAAAATCTTTTCGAGCTCGTCGCGAATCCGCTCTACGCTTACTTTACGAATGAGCGTCGAGCTTTGTTGAATCGCCAACTGAGTCGCATCCTCGATCTTAAATCCGAAACACGCCGCGAATCTCACGGCACGGATCAAGCGCAAGGAGTCCTCTTTAAAGCGCTTCGCCGGATCGCCGATCGCGCGTATCTTTTTGTCTTTGATGTCCTGCAAACCGCCGAACTCATCGAGCACCTGTCCGGTTTTGACGTCGTAGTAAAGCGCGTTCACCGTAAAATCGCGGCGCGAAGCATCTTCCGTCACCGAACTAAACTGCACGCTTTTTGGATGGCGGTGATCGGCATAATCTCCGTCTTTACGAAAAGTCGCGACTTCGACCGGCCGGCCGGCCTCGCTGATCACCTTCATCACGCCAAAACTGCGGCCGACTTCGATCACCTTCGAAAAAATCTTTTCGACTTCTTCAGGACGCGCCTGAGTCGCCACATCGAAATCAGCGACCGGAACTCCCCGAATCGAATCACGTACCGCGCCGCCGACGATGTAAGACTCAAAGCCCGCGTCGGTCAGGCTTGAAACGACCTGGCGAACATCGGCCGGTATCACGAGTGGTTTTTCAATCCGTGTCCACATCGAGCGCTTTCCCGTTCTTTTTGTAAATGCTTTTGGTATCGGATTTCAGAATCGGCGCAAACCGGTTTGTCGAACGCGTTCCGGTCAGGGCTGGCGCGTTGCGATCGGCCTTTACCCTCGGCGCGGCTTTCTTGGTTGGTTTCTTTTTACCTTTTACCGGAGCGGGAGGCTCTTCAGCGCCTTCGCCGGTATCGGCGGATTGATCTACGCTTTCAGGTTCTTCTTCGTAATCGATTTCGTAGTCGGAGCTATCGGAACTCGTCGCACCCGCGGCGGGAGTTTTCGGTGCAGCCGTTGTCTCTTCCTGTGCGTACGCCGGGACTCCTTGAAGCAAAATCATCAGCAAACCGAAAAGCAGCATACCTCTATTGTTTCCATTCCAAGTGCGAGCGTCAACCAAGCTTACAATTCCGCCATCTTGACCAACGATACTCGATAAGTTGGACTTTGCTTTCGCAATCGCAGCGATGATTTCACTACATGGCTTATTCGTCACTCCACGTGAAAATATTATATAGCGCTGGAGCCAAAATAACTAAACCCCTGATATTACTCATATTTATTAAATAACATTAATGTAACGTCAAGAAAATGACGATACGCCCCATGAGGAGCTATGAAAGTAAATCAGGTCCTATTCATCGCGCTATTAAGCCACCTCGCCTCATCGCAGGCGACGGATTGGAGAATTGCGTACGAAGGGATGGGGAAAGCCGACATTAAGGCGCATGGGGTATCCCTTTCTCCCAAAGCCGCCAAGCGCCTGAGCGAGACCCACTCTGCACTCGCCCTCTCCACTGAAACCGAACGACATCCGGTAAAGGACTTCACGATTGAGTTTAAGTATCGCGTGCGCGCGCAACTTCGAATACCGGCAAGCGAGATACAGCCGTGGGAAACTCTGTGGCTATTTTTTAACTATCGTCCGGACGGCGAATTCAAGAAAACGAACTATTTGATCCTAAAAACCAATGGAATCGAAGTGGGAAAAGCCTGGGGCGAGATCGATCAAAAGTTCGTTCACACCGCGGACGAACCTAAACTCATCGATCCAAGCGAGTGGCACACCTTTAGAGTCACCAAACAAGACGGACATCTCTCGGTCCAAATCGATCGCGGGCCGGTTCGTCAAATCAATGTAGATACCAATCGAGAGCTTTATACCGAACCTGGTGCAATCGGCCTTTATACCGAGGACGCCGACGTTCAAATCGAAGATATCCGCTATCAAGCGTTGGAGTCCACCGGACACAGCCCTGCGTCTTAAAAACCGCGTCATTTTGCCGTCGATCTATACTTGAGATTGTCTTTATTTAGGTTTGACCGATGGCATTAGACTTGCTTCAATTGTACTCGTGATACGGACGTCACGAGGCATGAAAGCCCATCAACCATTCAATATTTCTCTTCAACTTAAACGAGGTGTGGATGCATTGGTTTGAGTTATTTCTCTTCACCTTGGCCATTTGTTTTTTGGTGAGCGGATTCGACGATTTGATCATCGATCTGGTCCACCTCCTCTACCGCGTACGCCCTGAAAAAAAGACCGCTGCTGAATGGACGGCGATCGACGCCCTCCCTCAGCAGCAGATCGCTGTCATGGTCCCGGCTTGGAGCGAATACGAGGTCATCGGTCAGATGATTCGCGCCAACACTCAGCGCGTGGACTACGCAAACTATCAATGGTTCATCGGCATTTATCCAAACGACGCGGACACCGCTCGGGTTGGTCGAAGACTCGCCAAAGAATTTCCGGATCGCGTGAACCTGGTCATGGTCGACCGTCCCGGACCAACCTCGAAAGCGCATTGTCTCAATAATATTTTAAAAGCACTCGTCGAGAAGGCGAACACGACTTCGTGGGAGCCTGACTTTGTCGTGCTTCACGATGCTGAAGACTTGGTACACCCCGATTCATTCAAAGCGGTCAACGCACTCGATTCCAAAACCGAGTTCTGCCAAGTTCCGATCTTCGCGCTCCACACTTCGCTCTTTTCTTTGACCTCGGGCACTTACATGGATGAGTTCGCGGAAAACCATCTCAAAGAAATTCCGACACGTCAGTTGCTTGGCATGCCGATTCCAAGCGCGGGCGTCGGTACGTTTATCCGTTTTCAAACCCTGTTGCGCGCGCAGGAATATTTCGGGTACGCGTTTAACGAAGACAGTCTCACCGAAGACTACGATTTGTCGATGCGCCTGGCGTACATCGGCACGTCGCAAAAGTTTTTAACGATGGAGAGCCGCACTGGCAAAGCGCTGATCGCGACTCAAGAATACTTTCCGCATCGCGTGCGCACTTCGATCCGTCAAAAAACTCGCTGGATCATTGGCATCACCCTTCAAGGCGTGGCTCTCATTAAACCGAAGACCGTCGCTAAAATTTACGGCCGTATCCGCGACCGCAAAGGTCTCGTCACGAACGCGATTAACCTCATGGGTTGGATCGGTTTCGTGACCGCACTGACGTTGCTGGCGTCGAAGCAACTTCCGCCTTTCGTGCACGGTGACACCTTGACCCGACTCTTTTATGCCAACTCCGCGATCCTCATTATTCGTTTAGTTCAGCGGTTCCGCTTTACCTATCGTACTTATGGTCTAGGTCACGCTTGTGTCGGCGTATTCCGCGTCCTCCTCGTCAACTATATCAATATGGTGGCGACGTTCCGCGCGATTTATCAATACAACCGCGCCAATCCGAACGATCCGAAGCGCAAGCAAGCGATCAAGTGGGACAAGACCGATCACCACTTTCCAAGCGAAGACAAACTGGGAGAGATATCCCAATGAAGTCTTCGTTTCTTCTCGGTTTGATTCTCCTGTCTCTCACGCCATCGGCTCAGGCCGGATGGTTCGGAGATTTTTACTTTGAAGGAAACTACCTGGGCCGCAGCGATAACTACGTCGGCTTCGGGCACCTTCGCGTCGGCGAAAAGTTTAACGATCTCGAAATCTACGGCGCGGTTCGCGGCTCGCACGACACCCGCAGTGACAGCAGCCCACTCGGGCAGGTCTACAACGATAACTTTATTTTTGCCGGTGTCGGCGCGGACTACGTCCTTCCGTTCTCTCGAGGATTCCGTTTGCGCGGTCAAATCGGTTCAAGCTTCAACTTACTCAATCCTTCGAGCCAAAAAGAAGGCCCCGTTTTCGAGGCGGGACTGCTTTCTTGGCATGAAGGGAGCTTGGGATCGAGCGACTTCGGTTTTGAAAATTACGGCGAAGCCTTTTACATCCATCGTTACGAAAACATGATCATGAGCGATCAGTTCCGCGTGATGTACAAGCGCTTCGAAGGGCGAAGCGGGAGTTACGCTTTGGGCGCATACCCGATCGCCATGGGTGTGATCGGCTTTGATACGAACGAAATTTTTTATAACCGGTTTGTCGACGTACGTGGGGGCGTACGATTTCAAGCGCGTAAACAGAGTATCGTTTTCTCAATCACACCCGAATACGTGGTGGGTAAATACATCGGTCAGAACACCGCCTCTTACAACGAGTTCCGGCTTCTGGCCGTAATTTACGCGGAAATCTTCTGATGATAAAAACTTATAAGATCGTGGCGGTTCTCGCGTTCGTTCTTTACGGATGCGGAAAGCCGGTCATAAACACAATTCAAAGCTCTTCGACCGTCAACAAAGGTGATGCCACGTCAAAAGTCCTGATCGCTTATGACGCTCACGGCAACGACATCTACGGTAAATGGGGCCTGATCAACGCGATCCTGCTCAAAAGTTTGCTCGGACACTTCAACGCGAAAGTCGATATCCTGCCGGTCGAAGTCTACGCCGAAAAAACCGTCGACAAATACTCGGCCACTTTCTACCTTGGCTCTTTCTTCGACAATCCGGTTCCCGAAGCTTTCATGAACGACGTTCTCGATACCGACAAAAAAGTCGTCTGGATGAAATACAACATCTGGCAGCTGAGTCGCCACGAAAAATTTTCGCGCCAATTCGGCGTCCATTTCGATTCGCTCCGCGGTTTTGACTCCGCTCCGTCCGACACCAACACCCGCCCGGGCTTTTTCGATACGGTCCTCTATAAAAACAAATCAATGATCAAGTACTACCAATACGATCAAACCCGCCACGCCGCGAACGCCGATCCGGATATCGGTGTACTCAAGATCGATGACCCGAGCAAAGCCAGCGCTTTCGCACAAATCAAAAACAGCCGGACACAAGAAACCGTTCCTTACATTCTCAAATCGCAAAACTTTTGGTACGTCGCCGATATTCCTTTCTCGTACATCAGCCCGCAAGATCGTTACCTCGCGTTTTGCGACCTCCTCCACGACATGCTCGATGTCCATCACGCCGAAGACCATCGCGCGCTCGTCAGGCTCGAGGACGTCAATCACACGGTGGCTTTTGCCGCGATTAAAAAACTGTCGGACTACTTGTATACCGAGCATGTGCCGTTCTCGCTTGCGACGATTCCGTTTTACCGCGATCCGCTCGGAGTTTATAACAACGGCAAATCGCTCGAAGTGCACCTGAGACAATCAAACAACCTGCAGCGCTCGCTGACCTATGCCATCGCGCACGGCGGTTCGATCGTCACTCACGGCTACACCCACCAATATAACAACGTTAAAAATCCGGATTCGGGAGTCAGCGGCGATGACTTCGAATTTTGGGACACCCGTATCAACTCACCGGTAGCCGAAGATTCCGAAGAGTACGCTCTCGGACGCGTGGATGCCGCAAACGCCGAGTTCACCGATCTGGGCTTTAGCCCGTTCGCTTGGGAGCCGCCCCACTACTCGGCTTCGGCCGTCGACTATCGCGCTTTCGGAAAACGAGGACTCGTCACCTATCAACGGGTCACCTACTTTACTTCGGATAAACCGACCGCACTCGACACTAGCAGCCTACAAAGCGACATCTCCGCTCCGTTGTTTTTTCCTTATGTCATTAATCAAGATTATTACGGACAATTCATCATTCCAGAAAACCTCGGTAACATCACTTACGACATCGATCACAACCCGAACAACCCGCCACCGGTAACCTGGCAAACCCTGGCAGCGAATGCGGAATATGCGTTGGTGGTACGCGACGGCTTCGCTTCGTTCTTTTTCCATCCGTTTTGGGTCGAAGAGGATTTGAACCTTCCGCAAGCCATGGGCGATTTCAAATCGTTGATCAATGGAATCCGCAGCTTAGGCTACCGATTTGTGGCGGCACCCGACCTCGTTCAATCCGCTCACTAGCCTTCGTTCTCCCTAGTATTGAAACTAAGGCATCAAGATTTCGCGAGGGCGAGCGCCGTCGGCAGGACCGACGATGCCCCGCTCTTCCATCATTTCGATGATGCGGGCGGCGCGGTTATAGCCGATCTGCAAGCGACGCTGCAGGAACGACGCCGAAGCTGACTTCGAGTTGCGCACGATATAAAGCGCTTCTTCGAAGAGCGGATCCTGATTCGATTCGCCCGATTCATCGGCCGCCGCAGCTGCCGCTTCTTCCGGATCGATCAGAATCTCATTGCGATAGCTTGGCTTGCCTTGATCGCGCAGGAAATCGGTAATCTTGTTGAGCTCGCCGTCATCGAAGAACGCGCCCTGCAAACGGATCGGATCACTTGAGCCCGGAGGAATGAAGAGCATATCCCCCTGACCAAGCAAGCGCTCGGCACCCGGACGATCGAGGATCGTACGCGAGTCGATTTGCGACGAGAGCGAGAACGATACGCGAGTCGGCATGTTCGCTTTGATAAGACCGGTGATGACGTCGGTTGATGGCCGCTGAGTCGCGATCACCAAGTGGACGCCGGCAGCGCGCGCTTTCTGCGCGATCCGCGCAACCGACCCTTCGACGTCTTTTTTAACGGTCATCATGAGATCGGCCAACTCGTCAATCACGATCACGATGTAAGGGAGCTTACCGATCACCGGCGCCGATGATTCGTCTTTCTCGAACGCTTCGATCCAGTCCCCACCGGTCATGAGCATTCCGGATTCTTCCTGAGATTGCGCTTCGGCCTGGAGAATATCCGCCATCGCCTCGGCGCCGATCGAATCAACTTTGTCGTTGTAACTTTGAAGATTCCGTACGCCTGCCGCCTCAAGGATGCGGTAACGGCGTTCCATCTCGCGAGTCGCCCATTTCAAAGCGCTCGATGCGTTCTTCGGATCGTCGACGACCGGAAGAAGCAAGTGCGGGATGTCGTGGTAAAAGCTAAACTCGATGAACTTCGGATCGACGAGGATCAAACGCAACTCATCCGGAGTAAAGCGATAGAGCAATGATCCGAGGAGTCCGTTTACGAACACTGATTTACCCGAGCCGGTTTGCCCGCTTACCAGCAAGTGTGGCATGCGCGCTAAGTCCGCTATGATAGCTTGGCCGGCGATGTCTTTGCCCATGATCACCGGAATTTGATACTTAGGATTCTGGAACTCGCCCGTCTGAAGGAACTCACGCAAGAGCACTTGCTCGCGGTTCTCGGATGGAATCTCGATCCCGACCACGGCCTTACCTGGAAGTGGCGCGAGAATACGAACCGATCTCGACGAGAGCGCCATCGAGAGATCCTCGACGAGGCCTGCGATCCTTGAAACCTTGATGCCCGGACCCGGCTTGAATTCGTAGAGTGTGATCACCGGACCGACGCGCATCGCGGTCACTTCTCCATCGATGCCGAACTCGGCGAGCTTGTCGGTCAAGATGCGCGCACGTTCTTTCAAACGCTCTTTGTCGATTGCGGTCTCGACGACCTGAACTTTGCGCAAGAAATCGAGAATCGGAAGTTTCCACTTCCCGCGCTTCTTATCGAATTTAAATTTCGGTTTGGTCTGATCGATCGTGATGCTGCCCGTCTTCTCGATGTAAGGCCCTTCGTCAAACATGTCGACTTGCTTACGCAAATCCGACGCCGAGATGATACTTGTCTCGGTTTCGCCCGCAGTCCCGATCACTGCTCCCGACTCGTCGATATCAAAATCGCCGTCGCCGTCAAACGACGCTGCCGCCGTGTCGGCGAGCGCGTCTTCCGAGTCCGCACTGGTCGCGAGTTCGATCAACGGAGTTTTCTTCGCCCGAGATTTTTTAGGTTTCTCTTCGGGCTCATGGCTCTCCGGAATATCCAGGTCCGCCGCGGCCATCGCTTCATCCGAATCGATCGCGCCGGCAGAAATAATCATCGCGGCTTCGGTCTCGCCTGAAGGCTTGACCTTCGATTTCTTCTGCTTTTCGGCCGGAGCCGGAAGCGCCGCCGTCGCTTCGGTGCGCGCTAAGCGAAGTGCTTCGGCCCGATCGCGAATCTGCTCGAAACTCTTACGTGCTTGAATGCCGATAAACTGCGCGAGCTTGTTCAACGCCACCGCCGAGTAATACGCAACGTAAGTCGCGACCAAGCGGCTCAAGCGGAACAAGATGATACTCGTTGAATGAATGAATTTTGAGAGAAAGTGCGCGACACCGATCGGAGTCGAGACCACAAGCGCCGCCAAAAAAAGCGCGAGGCTCACGATCGAAGCACCGAGACGGTTCATGTATTGCTCGAGCGGAGCCGACAACCACGCGCCGAACATCCCACCGGTGAGGAACTCGCTTTGTGACCAGTGCCAGGTCTTCCATTGCACCGACAAAAAAATCGTCAATGCCATGACACTCACTGAAATTCCGGCGAGCGAGGAGAGTGCTTTGCCGATTCCTTCTTTAGTGTGGATTTGTGCTGCAACGAATAAAAACCCGACTGGAATCAGGAATGTCGCGAGTCCGAAAAACTGCAAAAACACGCTCGAAAGATAGGCGCCGAGCGGTCCGCAGGCATTCAAAGCGCGTTCCGTCGATTGAGTAAAAAACGACGGGTCTTGAGTGTGATAACTCAGCACTGAAATCCAGAGGAAAGCGGCGAAAGCGGTGACGATGATGGTGCTGAGCTCGAGGCTCAATCCTTTTTTAGACGACGTAGATTTACCCACGGTAACCCCTCCTAGGTCAATAAAAGCAGTTGATTAAATTGTATTGGAAAATCCGCGCAATGTGAAGTGACGCAACGGATTTTAAGCCTCAGAGCTTCTTAGTTTTAACCCATGGCGTCACTGCATATATAAAATTTATGTATGAAAACACTCGCGCTGCCCAGGATCTTTTGCCTGACCGCCTAAAAAGCAACAACTCCAAACTCAGGCACGCATAAAATCCGATTTAAATTATTAAATTTAATTAATTTAATTAATTAACGGGTTTAGTTGGTCATTCTCACGGCCTGTGGTACACCTTGGGGCATGAGAGTCCCTGCTCTGATCGCTGCCTGGTCCCTGTTTTTTGTCGCTCTTCCCACCTTCGCGCAAGACCTACCTTATGCGAAAAAAGTGGTTGATACTTTGACTTCACCTGAGTACTGGGGTCGCGGTTACCTTCACAACGGCATGGGACACGCCGCCGATTACATCGCAAACGAACTCAAAATTTTGGGTGTCAAACCTCTCCGTGGAACCAATTACTTTCAAAATTTCGAATATTCGATCAATACCTTCCCCGGCAAAGTCGAAGTCAAACTCAACGGCACGCCTCTCGTTCCGGGCCTTGACTATCTGGTAACCGCCGACAGCTCGGGCCGTAAAGCGACATCGACGTTGATTCCGCAAGCAAGCGGCGCCTATCAGAGTGCCGATGGTTACATCTATGTGACCAAAGTTAAAAAGCTCACTTTCGATGCGGCGGGGCGCGCGGAAGTCAAACCAACGACGATGATTCAACTCAATCAAGCTCGCATCACCGCGAAGCCTGAAACGATCGAAGTCAATATCGAGAACATAATCAACGATCACTTTAAAGCTAAAAACCTCGCCGCGATTATTCCGGGTACTGAGAATCCGGATAAGTATCTCGTCGTGTCGGCGCACTATGACCACCTGGGAGGCTTAGGCGATTACGCTTACTTTCCAGGCGCTAACGACAACGCAAGCGGCGTCGCCTTCCTCCTGAATTTGGCGAAATACTACCAAGCTCATCCACAGAAAATGAGCATCGTGTTTTTGTTTTTCGCGGGCGAAGAAGCCGGGCTCATCGGTTCAAAATATTTTGTCGAGCACCCCCTCATCGATCTCAAGAAGATCCGCTTTTTGATTAACTTTGATATGGTCGGCACCGGTGACACCGGAATCACGGCTGTGAACGCAACCGTATTTCCGACTGAATTTGACATCTTAAAGGCCACAAATGCGGCTCTCCCTGCGTCCGAGGCACTGGCGCAAGTGGGATCGCGCGGTGAGGCCGCAAATAGCGACCATTACTTCTTTACGCGAGCCGGAGTACCTGCGTTTTTCATCTATACGATGGGCGGAATTGCCGCTTATCACGACATTTTTGATCAGTCTTCGACGCTTCCGTATACGAAGTTTGAAACTTTGTTCAAGCTCACCACAAAATTTCACGAGAAGCTTGCTCAGTAAACTCTCCTCCAAAGGCGGCGTCGGAATCAAAATCTAATCTCAATTCTAGGAACCATTCCCCAGTTTCTTTGTAATGCGCTCTGCGCCATGCATTGACCCGGTTAACGCGCACGTGCTATCGACAATGCAAACCAAATCAAAAGGGGATTCCTAGATGAAACTTATTCTTTCTATTTTCGTAATGGCGATCGCAATGAACGCGCAAGCAGCACGCAATCAAGCGGGCTCTTCAACTTCAAGCGAGTCGGCACCACACGCATTCAGCGCAACCAGCCCAAGCATTCAAATCAAAGCGGGTCTTGGTTTCACCAACATCAGTCAGTCGGTTCCACAAGGCGCGCAAGCCGATGACACTGGCAACGCAACCGGCCTCAACGTCGGCGCGTACATCGACCTTCCGATCAACACCATGTTCTCCATCAACACCGGCTTGAACTTCGTTCAAAAGGGTTACTCGACCGCTGTTGCCCAAGGCGTAGATCAAACTGTTAAAGTAAGCTACCTCGTGATCCCAGCGATGGCGAAATTGAACTTCGGCGAAAAATCAGCGCGATTCAGCGTTGCCGCCGGTCCTTACGCCGGCCTTAAAATGGGCTTGAGCGCTTCTCAATCCGCTAACGGTCAATCCATCAGCCTTGAAACCAACAGCGATGCCGTCTCCGCACTCGATTTCGGCGTTCGCGCTGGCATCAATGCGGAATTCCCGATGTCTTCCAGTCTCTCGTTCCTCGTGGGCGCGGACTACGACCTCGGCCTCAAAAACGTCGTGAACACACAAGCGAACGTTCCAGCAGCGTTCGAGACTTCTACTAAAACTCGCGCATTGCTCGCAAACGTCGGCGTCGGTCTGAGAATCTAGTTCTCGTTCGGCAACTCGAAATTTAAACGCCCGGGCGGTTTCCAGCTTCCCGGGCGTTTTTCTAAACCGATATCGTTTACACTCGCAAAGCAATTGACGCATTCGGTCGTGAAATGTTATAACTCCCTCCATGAACAAACTTTTTTTACTCTCGATCCTCTCTTTGATTTCGGTATCCGCTCACGCCCAGACGGAGACTATCAATATCTCTTCGATGGACGTGCAAACCAATACACCTGCAAACGATCAGGACTCTGAACTGGACGAAAACATCAGCGACGATCGTATCGCGATCGAAATCCGCGGCGGTTTCAACACCAACGCGATCGCGTCTCAAAATAGCTCGGATTCAACAAATAAAGCCGCAGGCGCATCGGGCAGCGTGACCGTAAATCTCCCGATCGGCGATACCACAAGCACTCTCAACACCGGTTTGAGCTTCGTTCAACGAGGTGCTGAGGCGGCAGGCAATCACGCCACGATTGATTACTTGGTTCTCCCGGCTCTTTTGCAAGCCAACATCGGCCATGTGAACGCGGTTCGCTGGAACGTGGGCGTCGGTCCTTACTTCGGATTGAAATTGGCGACCTCTGGAATCAACTCTTCTAACTTGAAAACCTTGGACCTCGGCATGCGTGGCGCCACTGGCGTTGAATTCCCGATGGACTCAACCTACTCGCTCCTCGTCGGCGTAACCTACGACTGGGGTGCGACGGATATCTCTGCCAACGGCGCACAAATCCACAACCAAGGCTGGTGCGCTGGCTTCGGTTTGGGAATTTACCTGTAAACCGAGTATGTGCGCTTAAGCCAAGGTTTTTAGTGCAAAAGCAGGGTTGGAATCATTGGATTATTGAACGGAGAAAATGGAAATGAAAAATCTAGTTTTAACTTTTGCGGTGATGACTTCGTTTTCTGCCCTCGCAGAAGACATCGGAAAAGATGCAGCTGCAATTTTAACGAAGTCCGGATCCTTCGCGACATGCTCTATCGAAGGTCGCGAAGTTGAAGATGCGATTAAAGCTATTTCGGCAGCCTACTCGGGAAAATTCTCAGTAGCTCTGACGACTCAGGCTTACGGCGGCGGCAGTTCGATGAAAGCCTGTTTAATTCTAAACGCAAGAAACTAAATTTTAATTTTGAATTGGAAGTATATATGAAAATTTTTGGAATAATTTCGGCTCTGTTTTTATCCGTTAGCGCATTTGCTACTGATCAATGTGATACCAAAACTTACTGCATTTGCGATCAGAGCAGTACCGGGGGAGAAGCTCCCACGTATTTTGCAATAGCGCAGCTGTATACGTTCGATAAAACCGGTAAACATCCAGAATATATTCGAGAACTTTATCGCTTTAGTCGTAATGCTACTAAGGATGGCTCGGATTCTAGACGGTCTTGTCTGGAATATATTCAGCAAACCGCAGTGTGCAACAATCTCTAATCTTCCATCCAACCGGCACACCTAAAAACTAAAAATTTAAAAGCACCTGTATCGCTACAGGCGCACGTGTCCAAAAATCAAACCGAACACGAGCGGCATCATCCGTGAGAACTCCGGTTGCAAAGCTATACCCACGCACCGCCTCGCTATACCCGGCTCCTCAAAGAGTCGCTATCGATAGCCGATTAAGATCAGCGTCAGAAAAGATAACGCCCGAGCTATAACGACTAAGTAACCAGGTCAAAGACCAATTTTGAATTAAAACCGCACTTTACGAGCGATACCGCGTTTTGTTAAGCTCTCTTGCATGTCATTCGAACCCGTAAAGCCCGAAGTCAACTTCCCCAAGCTTGAAGAAAAACAGATCGCTTTTTGGGATCAAAATAAAATTTTCGAAAAATCGATCCGTGATACTTCCGCCCTTGTGGGTGGAGGCGACAGTGCCCACTCGAAGGCGTTTAGCTTTTACGACGGTCCTCCGTTCGCAACCGGCCTCCCTCACTACGGTCACTTGCTCGCCGGCACGCTAAAAGACATCGTCCCCCGCTACTGGACCATGAAGGGTTACTCGGTCAAACGCCGCTTCGGTTGGGACTGTCACGGCATTCCGGTCGAGTTCGAGATCAATAAAACTTTAAATCTCCACTCGCGCGTCGACATCCTCGAGTACGGCGTCGACAAATACAATGCCGCTTGCCGCGGGATCGTCGATCGCTACTCCACCGAGTGGAAAAAGACGGTCAAACGCATGGGCCGCTGGGTCGACATGGACAACGCTTACTTCACGATGCAAGTGGAGTTCATGCAAAGCGTGTGGTGGGTCTTTAAACAACTCTTTGACAAGGGCCTCATCTACGAAGGCATGAAAGTCGTGCCTTACTCCACAGGCATCTCAACTCCGCTCTCGAACTTCGAAGCAAACTTGGATTACCGCGAAGTGCAAGACCCTGCGGTGACGGTGACGTTCCCGCTCGTGGCTGCATCAAGCACGAAACTTGGAGTACCTGCCGACACTGCGATCGTTGCCTGGACGACCACTCCATGGACCCTTCCTTCAAACTTGGGCCTCGCCGTCGGTCGCGAGATCAGCTACGCGCTCGTGAAGGAAAAATCAAGCGGCAAGCACCTCATTTTCGCGGACGCGCGTCTTGCCGCTTATTCTAAAAAGCCTCTCGAAGATTTCGAGACACTCAAAACTTTCAAAGGCGCCGAGCTTGTTGGCCTCGAATACACCGAAATTCTCCCGTACTTTGCTTCCAAACGCGCCGAAGGCGCATTCAAAGTCATTCACTCTGATCACGTCACGACGGATTCCGGTACCGGCATCGTCCACATGGCGCCTGCGTTCGGTGAGGAAGACTTTTTCGCAATGAAGGCCAACCACATGCCCGTGGTTAATCCGGTCGACGACGACGGCGTGTTCACCACCGAAGTTTCGGACTTCAAAGGAATGAAGGTCAAAGACGCCGATAAAGAAATCATCGCGCGCCTCAAAAAAGACGGGCGCCTCTACAAGCAAGACACGCTCGTCCACTCGTATCCGTTTTGTTATCGTTCCGGTACGCCGCTCATCTATCGCGCGGTTCCTTCTTGGTTCGTTGCGGTCGAAAAAATCAAAGATCAAATGGTCACCGCCAACAAAAGTACACACTGGATTCCCGAGACCTTGCGCGACGGACGCTTCGGCAACTGGCTTGAGAACGCTCGCGACTGGGCGATCTCGCGTAATCGCTTTTGGGGCACTCCGCTCCCGATCTGGAAATCAAAAGACGGGAAACTCCTCTGCGTCGGCTCTCGCGACGAGCTCGAAAAGCTAAGCGGTCAAAAAGTAAACGACCTCCACAAGGAATCCGTCGATATCATCGTGATCAATAAAGATGGCATTGAATACCGCCGTATCGACAGCGTACTCGACTGTTGGTTTGAGTCGGGCTCCATGCCTTACGCTCAATGGGGTTATCCGTTCAAACACGAAAAGGAGTTCGCAGACAACTTCCCGGCGGACTTCATCGCCGAAGGCTTGGACCAAACTCGCGGCTGGTTCTACACCTTGATGGTGATCGGCACCGCTTTGTTCGGCAAAGCGCCATTTAAGAACGTCGTCGTCAACGGTATGATCTTGGCCGAAGACGGCAAAAAGATGTCCAAGTCGCTCAAAAACTACCCCGATCCTTCTGCCGTGATCAACGAGCACGGCGCCGATGCGATCAGGCTTTACATGATCGACTCACCAGCCGTGAAGGCCGAAGAGTTGCGCTTCGCCGAAAGGGGCGTGCGCGAGATCGTTCGCCGCATTTTACTCCGCTGGTGGAACGCGTATTCGTTCTTCACTTCTTACGGTTCGATCGATAAGTTCCAACCTAAAGGCGATTACGTTAAGTCCCCTAACCTTCTCGACCAGTGGATTTTGTCCAAGACCCACTCGCTCATCAAAAAGACCGAAGAAGAGATGGCTGCGTATCGTTTGTACTCGGTGGTACCCGAGCTCCTGAACTTCATCGAGTCGTTGACCAATACATACATTCGTTTCAATCGTCCGCACTTCTGGAAAGAAGGCATGCCGGAAGACAAGCGGTACGCGTATGAGACGCTTTATTACGTGCTGACCTCTTTATCGAAGATCATGGCGCCGTTCGCGCCATTCCTCTCCGAAGAAACCTACCAAAACCTTTCGCGCGCGCTCCCGCCAGGCACCCGCAAAGAAAGCGTGCACCTCGAGGGTTTCCCCGCGCTCAATACCGCGCTTATCAAGCCGGAGCTTGAGGCGGCGGTCGCACGCATGGACGCACTGGTGATGCTCGGACGCAACCTTCGCGAAAAGATTAAAATCAAAGCGAAGATCCCGCTCCTCTCGATGAAACTCATCCATCGTGATCAAAAAGCTTTGAACGAACTCAAAAAACTCGAAGTGTACTTCCAAGACGAGCTCAACATCCGCAAGTTTGAGTACGTCACTGACGAAGACAAGTATATCCAAGTCAAAGCCAAGGCGAACTTCCCGGTACTCGGTAAAAAAGTCGGCGGCAAAATGAAAGCTATCGCCGCGAAGATCGCTCAGTTCTCAAACGCCGATCTCGAAAAACTCGAAGCCGGTCAGATCATGACGATCGAAGGCGAATCTGTCACGATTGCCGATGTCGAGATTCAGCGTCTCGCTCATGGCAACAATCCAAACATCGCTGCTCACCAGCTGATCTCGTTTGAAGTCGATCCAACCCTCGGCGAAGAACAGGTATTAGAAGGCCTCTCGCGCGAAGTGATGCGCAAGATTCAACAAGCGCGCAAGAATGCGGATCTCAAACTTGACGATCGCATCAGCCTCACTCTCTATTTAGAGGGCAAACTCCTCGATGCAGCGAAGGCGCACGAAGCCGTGCTGAAGCAAGAGACTCTCACGACTAAACTCGAGTACGTCTCGAGCGAATCGGCAATCAAGGGTACACACACTGAAATCGCGACTGATGTCGAAGAAGGCAAAATCGGCGTCGGTATCACCGTTCTAAAAACAAAAACGTCCTCCTGACACTTTTGGAGCCAAACTGCGCCTAAATTCACACTTGTTAGTAACTTGGCAACTCTTAAAGATAACGCCTCTCGCCGTATCAACTATACTGTTATTACGCATTGCATCATAAGAAAAACTAACCATTATCTATAAGTCATGCTGCTTGCTACACCCAAGCACATGAAATTAATTCTCTCGATGGTCGCAATCCTTTCAGTCCTCCAAACCCCAGCCTTCGCGGGCGAAACCGGCAGTACAATTATCGGCGGCTCAAATGTGCAAGCGAGCAGCGTAATCGCTCGCCGCACGGTCGCCCTCTTTATGATCAATGCTAAAGGCGAAGGCTCGCTCTGCACAGGCTCGATCGTTAACGATAAGACGATCTTGACGGCAGCTCACTGCATCTACGGCGTGAAAGGCGCCGTCGTGGTGTTCGGAACGGGAGGCATCATCAACACCGTTAAAAGGATTTTCGCTCAACAGCAGCCTGCTCGCATCGGCCCTAACTACCGTATCGCTAGCAAGATCCAAATGGTGTCGGGCTACTCACCAGATAATAGTAATACAACTGAATACACCGACCTTGCTCTCGTGAGCTTCGACGGCGGCCTTCCACAGGGCTATGAAGCCGCTCAGTTCTTGAACCAAGCTAACACCCTAAAGTCCCTTCAGGCTGGCTCTCCAGTGGTTCTCGCCGGCTACGGCATCACTTCCAAAGAAGAACGCGACTCGAAATCAAAGACGGGTCCGGATACTTCAGGCACGCTCCGTCAGGTGACGGTTGCGATGAACCAACTCGGACCTCGCAAAATTAACCTCGTTTTCCAAGGTCAAATTAACAAAGACGCTTGCAGCGGCGACAGCGGCGGACCGGCCATGGTTGCTGTAAATAACCAAGTTTACGTGATCGGTGTCGCAAGTCGTAGCGACTGCGTCACAAGCTCGATCTATACTTGGGTGCCTCGCGAAAAGGTTCAAAGCCTCGTGAGCAGCGCATCCTCTGCACTTTAAAAGTTTCGATCGGGTTTCAACTTGTGGTGCAAGTTGAAACCCGATACGACCTCTCCAACCGATTAACATTTAGGCATCAACTTCCCGGGGGGGGGATATGCACGCACTTCTTCGCTTCACCAAAGGAGCGTCCGCGCTCTTTATTCTGATCGCATCCGTGACCGCAAACGCCCAACTAAACACTCCAACATCCGCACAAACCGACACGCTCTACGACAATGCCGAAGGCATGCCGATCACGTCGATCATCAACAAAGCAAAACGCACGATCGATATCGAAATTTACGAGATGGATGACATGCACGTGATCCAAGCCCTCGAAAACGCGGTCGCACGTGGCGTTCGCCTCCGCATCGTTCAAGACGGCGCTCCGCTCGGCGTGGCTTGCAAAATTTTCGACCCTCTCGTGCAAACCGATCCGCAGGATTGCCAAATCAAAAAAAAGTTCGTGGCATGGGTTCGCCAACACAAAGGTTCATACGAGCCTTACAACACCAAGGCACTTTGCTCACCGACCGCCAAGTACTGCTACGAACACGGCAAGATCCTTATCGCCGACTCGTCGGTCGCGTTGATCAGCACCGGTAATTTCAATCCGAGTAACTTCTGCGATTATTTAGAAAAACCCGAAGCCTGCAACCGCGACTACACCATCATGACTCGCGACAAGAACGTGCTTCGCACACTCGGGTACATCTTCGAGTTCGATCTCAAAGGTGAGACTTACAACCTTCAACAGATCCTAAGCACTCCCATGGCAGCTCGTATTACCGTGAGCCCCTTCTCTCTCGACCCGATTATCAAGTTTATCCAGTCGGCTAAAACCTCGATCATGATTCAGAACCAATATCTGAACGACCCGACGATGAACGCGGCCCTTATTGACGCGGCAAAACGCGGCGTGAAGATTTACATGCAAGTCTCAAGCGTTTGCTACTTCCAAAAACCTGACGCTTACACCGTCGATAAGTGGACCAGGAACTTCACCGCTTTCGACCAAGCTGGCATTCAGAGCCGGATGTTCACCGAGAAGATGAAGATCAATAACTTCCCGGGTTATCTCCACGCAAAAGCGATCCTCATCGATGGCAATCGTTTGTGGGTCGGATCCGTTAACGGTTCGACACAGAGCCTGACGGTGAACCGCGAATTCGGACTCTTCATGACCGCGCCTCAAACAATCAAGAAGTTCGTGCAGAAATTTACAGGCGACTTCAAGAACGCGTATGCGGTGAACTGGCAAGACAGTCTCAATTGCAAGTACGATTCTCCGGCACTGCCGTCTCCGAGCCCAACTCCGGCAAGGCACTAAATCGGGGCAAAAGACCCGATAAAAGTTCTAGATCAGCAATTTTCTACCGATAGATAAATACTATAATAAGATATTTTTATTGTAATTTATCTATCGGCCTTTTGTTGCTATTCTAGACTCGTAAAATTTAGGAGGCCCTATGAAACCAGCAATCAATATCGGAATTAGCGACCAAGACCGTAAAGCCATCGCCGAAGGCCTTTCACACCTTCTCGCAGATTCTTACACTCTCTATCTCAAAACCCACAATTTTCACTGGAACGTGACCGGACCGATGTTCAACTCGCTCCACCTCATGTTCGAGACCCAGTACACCGAGCTCTGGACGGCGGTCGACTCGATTGCAGAGCGCATCCGCAGTTTGGGCTTTAAAGCTCCGGGCAGTTATCGCGAATTCGGCAAGCTTACTTCCATCGCCGAAGCCGAAGGTCACCCGAGCGCCACCGACATGATCAAGCAACTCGTCGACGGTCACGAAGCGGTGACACGTACTGCACGCAAGTTCTTCGAGACCGCAGAGAAAGGCAACGACGAGGCCAGCTGCGATCTCTTTACTCAGCGGATTCAACTCCACGAAAAAACAGCGTGGATGCTCCGTTCATTGATCGAAGAGTAATCCAAGCTAAAATTGAGACTGAAGGCCCGAACCGGTGAAAAGTACGTTCGGGCTTTTCTTTTTGTACGGATTGACTGTCGCCAATTGCAGGGGTCAACAGAGTGCAAAAGCAAAGAGAGGCAGTAAATGCCCGGTATTTTTTAAAGCTAGTCATGTTAGAATGCACCTAGCATGCCAACCGGAAAGAATACAAAAAAGGCGCCTCTACCGACGTTTCAATTTGAAGCGATCGGGATCGCCAAGACACCTTTCACTCAGCGCTTCGGTATTCCAAGACAGCCCGGTCTCGTTCCGGAAGCGCGCGGCGTGATCAAGATTAACGCGCATCCCGACTATCAATATGCGCTCAAGACTCTGCAGGAATTTTCGCACATCTGGATCATCTTTGTGTTTCACGCCCACGGCGGTAACAAATGGAAGCCCACGATCCGCCCGCCTCGCCTGGGTGGTAAAGCAAAAGTCGGTGTTCTCTCTTCGCGTTCACCCCACCGCCCGAATCCGATCGGACTCTCGGTCGTGAAGCTCGAAGAAATCGATTTCGAAGCCAAGGGTGGCGCCGAACTCCACGTGAGCGGTCTCGACTTGCTCGATGGAACCCCGATCTTGGACATCAAGCCTTACATCGCTTACGCCGACTCCGTAGCGGACGCGAATCCGGGCTGGGCCAACGAAGATATCCAGAAAACTCCGGTGCTCTTCGAAGGTCCTGCTCTCGAAAAGGTCGCCGAAGCGGAGGCCAACGGATATCCAGGAATCGAAGACCTGATCGAACAACTTCTCACCATTGATCCGCGTCCTGGATTTCAAAAACGCGAGCTTCCACCCGATGCCGATGAATCACAAGGTAAAGACTTCGGACTCCTGGTTAAAGATTACGACGTCAAGTGGCGTATTCAGAACCGGATGTTCGTGGTGTATGACTTGGAAAAACTCGGCCCGGCCGGCAAAATCAAAAAAACCGTAAAGAAAAAGCGCTGAAGCCCGGCCGGCTCGCCACCTAACGATCTTTAAAATAATGCTCGAGCAACTCGGCCATGAAATCCGACGCATTGTCGATACGCTCGGGATCAACTTTGTAAACCTTGCGAGCCATGAAGTTCATCACGTAGTTTGTCGACGATAAAAGGGTAACGACGGCCTCCATCTCTTTTGGCTTGATCTTCTTACCTTGAGCGTCGAAAAACTTTTGGAGAGACTCGACCAAAAACCCATTTTGGCGTTCGATCAATTTCGCGCGCATCATCCTCGCCGTTTCATCGTCAACCAGAGCACGAGAAGTCGAGATCCGCATATACGGTTCTTTAATATCGACCATGGCTACAGCGTTTTTATAGTAAGTCTTAACCGCGTCTTTTAGAGACTGTTTCTTTTCGGCTGCGGCCGGAAACATCTCGTGGTCGGCGCAAACCGCGCCGTGCTTCATGTTGATCAGCGCCTGTAAGCCCTCTTCGTCTTTAAAGATCGCACCAAGCAGTCCTTCCTTGCCGCCGAAGTAACGCAAGATCAGCGCCTCATTCACGCCCGCTTCTTTCGCGATGTCCAAGGTCCGGGTGTTTTCATAACCTTTTTGAGCAAAGAGACGCGCGCCTGCCAACAAAAGCGCAGACTCGGTCGCTTTCCGATCGTGAGTACGGGGACACTTCTCACCGGACTTCTTGTGCTTTTTCAAAAAGTTCATCATCTTTAGTACACCGTCGTCATTTACCTCTGCTTGATAATAATGTAATTGACTACATACTTATTGTGCCTTATCCTAAAGTAGTAATCAACATTTTTCGGAGCCCTTATGTCGCATCAACCGTTGCGTCTAAATCAACAAAAATCTCTCAAATTGTCCGTAATTTTCATCCTATTTGCCTCGACTACTCAAGCCGCAGGCCTCACTGTCCAGGATTACTTGGGCCAGGTTCGGACTCAGTCCCCGGGCTACCAGGCCAATGCCGCCAATACCGAAGGTGCGGAGAAAACCGCTGCCGAAGGCGACCTCTACTATATGCCTCGCCTCGCCCTTCAGGCGAGTCACCTGTACGATGCGCGCGAAGTCTCAGGATTTTTCGCGGGATCGCGAACCACGGCTGACAATTTGCTCTTCGGCGTCGAAAAAACCTTCAACTGGGGCTTGAACGCAAAACTTAACTACACTCTTCTCAGCAACAATCAATATGGCTTCGCTTCGAGCACCATCCCGGCGAACGCTTTCAAATATGTCCAAGGCAATACCCAACTCGATTTGACCATGCCGCTATGGCGTAACGGATTTGGCAAAGAGACCAACGCGATGTCTGAAAAGGACGAAGCCGCGTCTTTGCAATTGCACTACGCCGAGCGCTTGGCCGGTAAAAAGCTCCTCGCCCAAGCCGAAGCGGCTTACTACAATCTCGTGATCGCTCGCGAGTCGGTACGCCTCCAGCAAGAAGTGCTCGAGCGAGCTAAAAAAATCCTCGATTGGACTTCAAAACGCGTCAACAATCACCTCTCCGACAAGAGCGACATGCTTCAGGCAAAAGCAAGTCACCAACTCCGCCAAATCGAGCTTGAAACCAGCCAGAACGCTCAACGCGCAGCCACACTGTCGTTTAATGTCTACCGCAATTCCAGCGCGGCGGAAGTTCAAGATCAACTCGCGCCGATCAGCACGGGCGATATCTTGAAACTGACGCCGCCACAACGTGCCGAGAAATCGGATGACGTGCTCGCAGCCGAACAAGGCGAACGCTTTGCGGTCGCGAACAGCGAGACTTTTCTTCAAAAAGTCCAACCCGATCTGTCGCTCTTTGGCTCTCTTGCCGTCAATGGCGTGGACGAGTATCAATCGCCCGCGATCGCGCAGAGCTTAACGACGGACAACCCGATGTACACGGTAGGCGTGAAATTCTCGATGCCGCTTTATTTAGGCGAAGCGTCGGATATTCGCCAAGGCCGGGCACGCCAGCAGTTCGCGGCTGAGGCCAATACTCGCCAAAAGAAATTAGAAAGCGATCAAACTTGGCAGGATCTCAATGAAAAGTTTGCCGAAGCCCAATCCCGCCTGAAGCTCGCCGAAGAACTCGTCAAGGTTCAAAAAGAAAAACTCGAGTGGGAAAAATACCGCCTCAATGTCGGCAGGACCACGACTTTCCAGGTCCTCACCTTCGAACAAGACTTTGCCTCGGCGCTGATCACACGCCTCAAAGTCGAACAAGAAATTATCGGCTATTACTCGCAGATGAAAGTATATGCGGTTAATGAATAAGAATTTAACGAAAGTCCAATTCAAGGAACCTTTATGTCTCTAGCGGAACTCGCCATTAAACGTCCCACCTTCATCAGCTGCCTCGTTGCCCTCATGCTTGCGGTCGGCGGCTTCAGCATGAACCAACTCGGAGTCGATCTCTTTCCGGACGTCAATTTCCCGGTCGTCTTCGTGAACACTCCATACAACGGCGCGGGCCCTGCGGAGATCGAGACGCTGGTCTCTAAGCCCCTTGAGGATGAACTCTCGAGCCTTCCCGGCATCAAGCGTCTTACCTCAGTCAGCCAAGAAGGCGTGAGTCAGGTCATCGCCGAGTTTACCCTCGAAACCGATATCAAATTCGCCGAGCAGCAAGTTCGTGACCGCGTTGGCGGCGCCAAGCGGCTTCTTCCTAAAGATATCGACGAGCCGACGATTCGCCGTCTTGATCCGGCCGACCAGCCGATCTTAATTCTCTCGCTCTCAGCCAAAGAAGGCATGACTCCGGCCGAGCTCTTCGATATCGCCGACGATAAGATTCGCCCGAAGATCGAACAAGTCGACCAAGTGGGTCTCGTGTACGTCTTGGGCGCGCGCAAACGTCAAATTAAAGTGTCGATGGACGCGACCAAGCTCAAAGCTCACGAGCTCTCGGCGACTCAAATCAACGCGCGCCTATCGAGCGCGGGAGAGAACATCCCGGCCGGTAAACTCGATGAAGGTCCTCGCGAGTCGATCGTCCGGACCATGGGTCAGTTCGAAAACCTCGATGAAATCGAAAATACCGTCGTTAACTTCAGCGGCGAGCGTTCTCTCCGGATCAAAGATATCGCCAAAGTCCAGGACGACCTCGAAGACGAGAAGTCTCGCGTGTACATCAACGGCGACAAATCCCTCTTTATCTACGTTTTCAAGCAGAGCGGAGCCAATACGATCGCCGTCACCGATAACGTAATCAAAAAGATCAACGCGCTCGGACCGGAGCTCGAAAAAATCAAAGGCAATCCGGAACTCAAAATGGTTCGGGACGGTTCGATCTACGTCCGCAGCAACGTTCTCGACGTGAAGGAGTCCATCTTCTTCGGAATCGCGCTTGCGGTCATCGTGGTGTTCTTTTTCTTGGGCAACACGCGCTCGACCATCATCACGGCTCTCGCCCTCCCGAACTCGCTCTTAGGGTCGTTTATCTTGATGTGGATCGCGGGTTACACCATCAACTTGATGACTCTCCTCGCACTTTCCCTGGCGGTCGGTCTCCTGATTGATGACGCGATCGTAGTGCGGGAAAATATCTACCGTCATATCGAGATGGGCAAGGATCCAAAGCGAGCCGCTCTCGACGGAACCAAAGAAGTGATGCTCGCCGTAATCGCTACCACCCTCACCGTGATCGCGGTGTTTGGTCCGGTCGCGTTCTTGAAAGGCGTCGTCGGTCAGTTCTTCAAACAGTTCGGCTTCGTCGTGTGCTTCGCGATGATCGTCTCTTTGTTTGACGCTCTCACCATCGCTCCGATGCTCTCCGCTTACTTTGCAGGCAAATCAAACCACGAAGCACGCGGCTGGATCGAGCGCCTGATGAGCGGACCACTTGCTTGGTTCGAACGCGCGCAAACGAACATGGAAAACTTCTACGAGAGCTTCCTCAAAAAGGCTCTTAAACGTCCAGGTCGCGCAATCGGCATAAGCGTACTCATCTTCTTCGCGACAATGTACACCGGCAAGTTCGTTCCAAAAACCTTCTTGCCTCCTCAAGATGCGGGCGAGTTCTCGGTGTCGTTTGACTTGTCACCGGGAGCGTCGATCGATGCGACCGATAAGATCGGTGCCGAGATCGACAAGATCATTCGCTCCAACAAGGAAGTCGAAGTATCGGCTCTCACTATCGGGAACCAAAACCGCGAATCCAACGTCGGTTCGTTCTTCGTGAAGCTTGTACCGTCAAAACAGCGGAAGATGAACACCTCGCAGGTCAAAGAAGTGATTCGGGGTCAATTGAAGCCTTACGCCCAATACAATCCGGCGGTCAAGGACTACGATGCGGTCGGCGGAGGACAGCGTCCGTTTAACCTGAACATCGTCGGTAACGATCAAAAAGAGCTCGAAGAGTACACGATGAAGCTCTTTGCTTGGGCGAAAACTCATCCGGGCCTGAAAGACGTCGACGTCAACTTCCGTCCGGGTAAACCCGAGGTCCAACTCCAACTCGATCGCTTGCGCGCGAGCGAACTCGGCGTGACTCCGGCGTCGATGGGTCTTGAGATGCGCAGTCTCATCGAAGGTACCGACGTCGCTAAGTACCGCGTGAACGGTCTCGAGTACGACGTACACACCCGCTTGGTCGAAGAGCAACGCAACGTCAAGGAAAACTTTAACCGCTACTTTGTTCCGAACCTGACCAATAACCTGATCAAACTCTCGGACGTCGCGGTTAAAAAAGACGAGACTGGCCCGTCGAAAGTGAACCGCCAGGACCGGAGCCGTTACATTCAAATCCAGGCCGATATCGCTCCAGGCGCGGGCATGGGTGACGTCATGAACGACATCGCCCATAAGATGTCGACCGATCTCCCGCTCCCGACCGGCATGCGCTACGTGTACGTCGGTCAGGCCGAGAATTTCAAAGAACTCGGAGAGAGCATGGTCACCGCGGTGATCTTCGGCGTTCTCTTCATTTTCTTGGTGCTCTCCTCCCTGTACGAATCGTTTGTGACTCCGTTTACGATCATGCTTGCCCTCCCGCTCGCGTTTTGCGGATCGATGGTAGCGCTCGCGATCACGCAGGAGTCACTCAACATCTTCTCGATGATCGGGGTGATCATGCTCTTGGGGGTGGCGGTCAAAAACTCCATCTTGCTCGTGGACTATGCGACGCAGTTGATCCATGAGGGCATGGACCGCACTCAGGCGATGGTCAAAGCCGGCCGCACTCGTTTGCGCCCGATCCTGATGACCTCACTCGCCCTGATCGCGGGTACGATTCCGATCGCGGTGGGCTTAAACGAAGCGTCGAAGCAACGCACCTCCATGGGTGTCGCGATTATCGGTGGCCTCGTGAGCTCGACTCTCCTCACCCTCGTGGTCGTCCCGGCGGCGTTCTCGTTCGTGGATCGCTTTCGCTTGTGGTCGAACGCGAAGATGAAGGCATGGTTCTCGGTCGGTTAGTACGGCTCTCGCCTACCGTGAATTACGTTTTGATGAGTTCGCGAACTACGACGGAGGCACAAGCGAGGCCGAACGATCCGGTCACGAAGCTCGCGTTACCAAGGATGACGTTGCGATTATCGCAGTTAAAGTACTCGTTCTGCCCTTGAGGACAAACGCAGCGGAAGCCCTTGCCGTTATCATAATTGAGCTCCATGGGTGCCATCGCATTCTCGTCCGAGTAAACCGCGGTGATTCCGAACGGGCCTTCTTGCGGGAATCCATGTTGGTCGCGCAAGATGCGACGTACGGCTTTTGCGAGCGGGTCGATTATCGTCGTCGCAAGATCAGTAACCTTAATGCGAGTCGGGTCCATCTTGCCGCCCGAACCGGTAGAGGTGACGACCGGGATCTTGAGATCGCGGCACATCTGGAGCAAATGACACTTCGGCGTGATGCTATCGATCGCGTCGATGATGAAATCCGGCTTCTGGCCCGTGAGTTTTTCGGCTTCTTCGAAAATCTCGGTGCTAAAGCGTGCATTGTAAAACTTTGGAATCGAATAAACCTGAGCTTGCGGATTGATCTTACGCAAACGCTCGGCCATGACGTCGGCTTTCTTTTCGCCCACCAAACCTTGAAGCGAGTGCAGCTGGCGGTTGAAGTTAGTGACACAGATCTCGTCGAAATCAACGAGGGTCATCTTGCCCACGCCCGAGCGCGCGATACTCTCAGCTGCGAACGACCCCACCCCACCAAGACCGATGATCATCACATGCGAGCGGAACAACTTTTCCATCGCTGGGTCGCCAATCAAGCGCCCCATACGATCAAAGCGGCGGTGAAGACGGTAGGTTTCCATCTCCGCATCCGTCATCGGGAGAATTTCCTGCGCTTGCGGTTGGGCTTTGCGCGCTTCTTCGCGAGTGTTGATTTGTTCGATATCGTGAGCCATGTGAAGGTGGATTTTAGCCGTTTTTGGCGCGAGTGTCTACCCGATAAAAACGCTCAATATTGGCGACGATCTGGGCTTGGAATGCCTTTAATTCCATTCCTTTGACCTTGGCCGCCTCGGCGTAAATCCGGGGTAAATCGGTAAACGGGAGGTCCGGGCCATCGGTCTCAAGCAATATCTGCTCAACCGGAGTTTCAAGCAGAGTCCGGCGTGATTTCTTGCCACGCTCGGGATCGATGAACGCTTCCGTGAACGAAAGCATGACCCCCATCTCAATCCATGGTTTGGCCTGCTGCTCATTACCGGAGTAGCGGTGGAGCATGATCGGGACCTGCAACCCCCCACCGCTCCACACATGCGATTTAATCACTCCCAGACTTTCATCAAAGGCTTTAACCACGTGGAGAACGATCGGCTTTTCGCGGGCGACGGCGAGGCGTACCTGCGCATCAAATGCATAAAATTGATCGTCGAACTTTTCGGGATCGCGCTTCTCGTAAAAATCGAGACCGGTTTCGCCCAATCCTTGTGCGCTCCCAAGTTTGGATTTCAGCATCGCGAGCGCGCTGTCGATTTCAGGGCGCGAGAGCTTCTCCACCCACCACGGATGGAGGCCATAGTTTTGAAACATCTGTCCCGGATAGCGGCCAGCGAGTTCGGCCTGACGATCCCACTCGACCGGATCGGTGCCACCCAGAACCCATTTGCGGATGCCGACCGCACGACCTTCGGACAAAATCCGGTCCGCATCTTTAAAGCATCTTGAATCCGCGAGGTGGCAGTGACAATCGATCATGATTTTTTGTTAGCTTCGGCGATCGCATCGACGCGATCTTGCTCCCCTTCATTTTTTAGCGAAGTCGGTTTCAAGATGCAACCAAATCAGCTTGGAATACCGATAAAAAACCGGTCCTACGATGACGATGACCGCCGCAGCGGTATGCTTTTACCCATAAACTTTCAGCGGATCAAATTGAGGAATTCGGCGCGAGTCGTCGGGTCGTTATAGAAGTCCCCGCGCATCGCTGAAGTGATGGTTTTGCTGTTTTGCTTCTCCACCCCGCGCATCATCATGCAAAAGTGGACCGCTTCGATCACGACCGCGACCCCCAAGGGTTCCAACACGTCCATCAGCGCGTCCGCAACTTGCGCGGTCATGCGTTCTTGCACCTGCAAACGGCGTGCGAACACGTCCACGATCCGAGGTATTTTAGAGAGGCCAATGATCTTTTTATTGGGAATGTAAGCGACGTGCGCCTTACCGAAAAACGGCAACATGTGGTGCTCGCACAAGGAATAGAGCTCGATGTCTTTGACGATAACCATCTCGCTTGACTCCGCCTTGAAAAGCCCCTTCCCCACGACGTCGGCAACGCTCGAGCGATAACCCGAAGTCAAAAAATCCACGGATTTAGCAAATCGACGAGGTGTATCGACCAGCCCTTCGCGTTTTGGATCCTCTTGAATCGCTTTCAGCAAGTCGGTTACGAGCGGTTGAATGCTCGCGATTTCTTTGGAGGCAGTTACTTTAGTTTTTTTGGTAGCCACGGATCAATCCTTCCTCGGTCCATTTTTGAATCATCCGGGGACTCAGTCCCGGTATGGTTTCCCATTGAGAAATCGGCAAACCTTTTGACAACGCGACTATAGCAGGCCAGTCTTGCTCATTGAAACTTTTTTCGCGAGCACCGTGATCATGCCAATAGACGCATTTTTGATCGGCGAGCATCTGCACGCTCGGGTGGAGAACGACCGAAATTTTATCGAAGTCGTCCGGATTTTCCAGGGCAAGCCGACTGAAGTCGGTTTCCACGCCCGGCGCCGCCACCGAAGCCCGTTGAAAATAGGCGAGGTTGCGCGCCCAATCCTGCTCGGCAATCGCGAAATGAGGATGCTTCGACTCCCGCAAACCTTCCAAAAAACGGAGACCGAGCTCAGCGATGCTGTAACTTCGCGACGGATACCTGGAGAGGATGTCCGAGACGAGATCGTCGTATTCCTCTTCAGGAATCGCTTTTTTGAATTCAATGAAGTCCGCGGTGATGGCGTCGCGCAAGCGGATCCAATACGCGTCTTCGTAAACTTCAAAACGTAACCGGTCACTCTTTTTATCGTCACCGACGATTCCGCTCATCGAATACTCACCGATCAACGAATCGACCCAGCGATGTTGATCCGCTCTCTCGTCTTCGACTTGCACGAGCGTCTCTTGCAATGGAGCGACAGCGAGAGGAGGGACCGCGATGAGCGAGATCTCGGAGTTGGGTTTAAAGCCCGCACTCATGCGTTTGATTTCTTTTTCAAGTTCAGGCCAAGACGGAATATTCCCGTCCCGCTCGATCATCACACTCGGATGACCGAACTTACGACCATACCAATCGTACAGTTCCCACACCGCCTCGGGCACGGGCTCGTCATGCGTGTCGATTAAAAATCCATCCACGTTGGAATGGCCGGCAAGATGCACCTGTCCCATTCGCTCGGTCGGTAACGCCGCTAAAAATTTGCGGGCATCGAACCCATGGTTGGTGGCGCTGACGTAAACGTTATTGATGTCGAGAATCATCCCGCAATCCGCGCGCTTCAGGACTTCGTTCAAAAACTCGACTTCGCTCATCTCGGATCGCTCGTGAGTCAGATATGTCGATACGTTTTCGATCAGCATGCGACGGCCGAGCATGTCCTGAACGCGGGAAATCTGTTGAGCCACGTACTCGACATGGCGCCGGGTATAGGGAATCGGATTGAGATCGTGCGTGTTACGATCATCGACGCGAGTCCAGCACAAATGATCGGATACCGAGATCGGTTGGACTTGATTGACGAGGGTTTTGAGATTCTTAAGATAGAGCGGATTTAAGTCCGATGCGGAACCGATGCTGAGTGAGACCCCATGAAGCGCGACAAGGTGATTTTCTCGAATCTTTAATAAATTCCGGAGTGCGCCGGTGTTTTGAAGCTTCGGCCCAGCCATGAAATTTTCGCTGATGACCTCGACCCAGCGTATCCCCGCAGGCGCTTGCGCAGACTCCAAAAACAAAGGAAAATGCTCGAAACGGAGCCCGTGGCCGATGCCATAGTTGGTAAAAATGGATTTGCGGAACGACTTCATCGCATCGAAATCTTACCATATTCGGCGCCAAAAACAAAAAGGGGCGGTCGCAAGACCGCCCCTTAGAACTTATAAAACCAATTAGTGGTTAGTAGTTTCACCAGTTGCAGCGCCTGCGCCAGCCGCGTCTGCTTTGTGTTCTTCAGCAGCTGCTTTGTGTTCTTCTGCTTTAGCTTTGTGCTCAGCTGCAGCCTTCTTTTTCTTGCCCTTGCAGCCGTGCTCGCCTTTGCAAGACTCGGCTTCTTTTTTGTCGCCTGCGAAGCTGTTGTTAGCAGCAGTGACAACGAGACCAGCGATGAGAGCCAATGCGAATGTATTTTTCATGTTCATGAGAGTTCCCCTTCTTAGTTAAAGATTATTGTTATAGGACGATTATTCATTCGTTTTTTAGGGCGGGCAAGCAAATTTACCGACAAAAACGGTGCCGTATTTTGCGACAAAACTTAAAGGGCACGGACTAAAACTGCAACACCCATCCCACCGCTGACGCACAAGGTTGCAACGCCAAGTGCACCCGGTTTTCCGCGCAAGGTCTCGGACAAGGTCACGAGAATACGGGTCCCGGTTGCGCCAATCGGATGGCCGATGGCGATCGATCCTCCTCGTGGATTGAGACGCTCGGTTGGAATCATCAAAGCGCGATTGCAAGCAATGACCTGAGCCGCGAACGCTTCGTTGATCTCGACCGACTCGAGGTCGGCAACCTTGAGATTGTGGCGTGCGAGCAACCTCTGCGTCGACTCGATCGGACCAAGGCCCATTCGGCGCGGGTCAAGCGCGATCGTCTCGTAATCCATGAGTTCGACAACACTGGAGTTGCGACGATCGGATGTGACTTGCATGAACGCCGAGCCGTCGACAATACCGCTCGCGTTACCGGCAGTAACGGTACCAGTGGCCTTATCAAACACAGGCGGAAGCTTTGCGAGACTCTCCATCGTGGTTTGCGGACGGCGATGTTCGTCCTCGGACAGATCCGGATTTTTAGCGTCACCCGGAATCGTGAATGTTTCTTTCTTGAAATGGCCCGCTTTCCACGCGGCTTCGGCACGACGCTGGGATTCGAGCGCGTAAGCGTCTTGTTCTTGGCGAGTGATGCCCATCTCTTTGGCAAGATAGGTATCGACGGTTGCACCCATGAGCATGTTCGCCATCGGACACAAAAATCCGTCCTGGGTCATGCCGTCCAAAATTTCGGTGTTGCCCATTCTCAAGCCCCAACGACCTTGCATCAGCAAGTAAGGGGTATTGGACATGCTCTCGACCCCGCCGGCATAAATCATCTTTGCGCGGCCGAGGGCAATTTTTTCGGCAGCTTGAATCACGGATGCGAGTCCCGAAGCGCAAGCCTGGTTAATCGTGATTGCCGGTACCGACTCTGCGAGCCCACCGGAAATCGTAGCCTGTCTTGCCGGGTTCGGACGACCGCCGGCCTGGCGTGCATGGCCCATCAAAACCCAGTCCGCACCCTTGGCCAGATCCAAACCATCCGCTTCTGACGCCCGGTGTATACATTCCTTAAGTGTAAGTGCGGCCAGCTCCCCCACTGCAAGACGTTTCAGAGTGCCACCGAACTTCCCAATCGGGGTACGAACAGGTGCGCCAAGATAGATCGGTTTTATAAATGCAGACTCAATTTTAGCCATGTATAGTGCATATCATGTCAGATTCCGCACCTCAACCGCCAGCCGATTCAACGGAGATCGACGCACGTCTACGTCGTCCGTTTTTTACGCGCGAGGGGCAATTGCGGGACCGGCTGACTCCACTTCAAAAAAAGTGGATCATTTTGGTTCTTACACTCGTGATGTTTACTCACACGATGGATTTTATGGTGCTCATGCCGCTCGGTCCGCGGCTCATGGTGTTATTCCAAATTTCGCCGCAGCAGTTTTCATTCCTCGTCTCCATTTATTCCTTCACTGCCGGGATCTTTGGTTTCTTTGGCTCACTCGTTTTTGACCGCCTCGACCGCAAGCATGCGCTCCTGGGAACCTACTTGGGTTTTTTGCTGGGCACGCTGTCTTGCGCGCTCGCACCGAGTTTTCCGATCCTGCTTGCCGCTCGCGCGCTCTCGGGTGCGTTCGGCGGTCTGCTCGCCGGCATCGCTTTTGCGATCGTCGGAGATTTGTTTTCGATTCACGAACGCGGAGCCGCAACCGGCAAACTCATGACGTCGTTTTCGCTCGCGGCAATCATCGGCGTGCCGATTGGTTTGGTTCTCTCCACGAATTTTGGTTGGCACGCACCATTCTTTGCGATCGTCGGGATCGGCCTTATCGCGATCGTGACGATTTTGAAAGTTATTCCCAATGTGCGCTCGCATTTGCAATCCCACTACTCCGGGATCTTTTCAGGCTTGACCGAAAACTTCACCGACCCGAACTCCCGCCGCGCACTCATGACGACGTTCATGATGGTGCTTTCGCAGTTTGTTGTCGTTCCGTTCATCAGTCCTTATCTGGTTTCCAACACCGGCTTTCCTGAAGCCGATCTCCCGCTCGTGTATTTGCTCGGCGGAGCACTTACCGCGTTCAGCGGGCCCCTCGTCGGCCGGATCTGCGACCGCTCAACTCCCCGCAAAGTCTTTACCCGGACCGGGCTGCTGTTCTTGCTTCCGATGTTCATGATCACCCATTTAGGGTTCGTTCCGGTACCGGTCGCACTCGTCGCCACCACTGCATTTTTTGTGCTTTCCAACGCCCGCATGGTTCCGGCCATGACTATCATCCAGTCGAGCATCCCGCCGTCCCGCCGCGGGGGCTTTATGAGTTTGAACTCCTGCATCCAACAACTGGGCTCGGCGAGCGCATCGTTTGCGAGCGGTTGGGTCATCACGCAAGTTCCAGGAACCATTCTGATCCAGGGGTTTTCCGAGACGGCTTACCTCTCAATCCTTTTCGGTATTTTCGCTTATTTGTTCGGGCGCAGTATCCGTATGGTATCCTGATTGAAATGATGAAAACGGTTCGTTATCCCGAAGGCCACACTCTTCTCCGCAACCTGAACAAGGATTTTCCGGTTTGTACTTACGGTAAAGGCGTGCACCTTTATGATGCCGAAAACAAACGTTACTTCGACGCCTCAGGCGGAGCACTGGTCGTGACCTTGGGCCACGGAAACGAAGAGCTCGCTCACGACATTTACGAACAAATCAAACGCGTCGCTTACGTCAACGGCACGCAGTTTACCACTCCGGTGATGGAAGAATGCTCGGCGCTTCTTGCCGAACGCGCAAAACCGCTTGGCCTCGATAAAGTTGCGCTGCTCGCTTCCGGATCCGAAGCCGTTGAAGCCGCCGTAAAATTTGCTCGCCAACTCTGGGTGGATCGCGGCCGTCCGGACAAACATAAGCTGATTGCGCGGGTGCCGGGATATCACGGTAATACGATGTACGCATTATCGGCGAGCGGACGCCCCCACTACAAAAAAGTTTACGGTCCTTTGCTTTCGCCGGTGATCACGGTGACGGCGCCTTACGGATATCGCGCGCCGTTCGTGCAAACCAACGATCCGGACAAGATTCTGCAGGAGTATCATGCTAAAGGCGCCGACTTCTACGCCCGTGAACTCGAAACCTTGATCGAAAAGGAAGGCGCATCGTCGATCAGCGCGTTTATCTTGGAACCCGTGAGCGGCTCTTCGACCGGCGCTTGGTTTGCTCCACGCGGATACATGCAGCGGATTCAAGAAATCTGCCGCAAGCACGAGATTCTGATCATCGCCGACGAAGTGATGTGCGGTGCCGGACGCACCGGTAAGTTTTTCGCGAGCGAGCACGACGGCCTCAAACCCGACATTTTAGTCATGGGCAAAGGGATCAATTCGGGAATGATGCCGGTGTCGGCGCTTCTCGTTAAAAAATCAGACACCGATACCATGAAAAACGCTACCGGAAATTTTATGCATGCGCAGACGTACATGCAAACTCCGGCGATGGCGGCCACCGGCTGCGCGGTGCTGAGTTACCTCAAAAAACATCAAGTTCTCGAAAAATCAAAAACAGTTTCAGATCACTGGCTCTCCGAACTGAAACAACACATCCTCCCGCTTCCTTACGTCGGATCCATTCAAGGCATCGGACACATGGCGGGGGTCGAATTTGTCGCCGACAAAGCGACGAAAACGCCGTTCCCGATCGCGAAGAGGTTTGCGCAAACTTTTGTCCAGCACGCGCAAAATCATGGCCTCATCTTGTGGGCCAACTACGGCCAAGCCGACGGCGTCAATGGCGACCTCGTGATCATGGGGCCATCGCTTGAGATGACCATGAAAGAGTCCGACGAGTGTGTCGCTCTCCTAAAAAACGCGATCGAGACGTTTATGATTTAAGGACGGGCTTGGTTCAAGAGCCAGATCATCGGCATGTCGGTCGCATGCTGATAGACGCGTCCCCAAATTCCGTGGCCGCCCGTTTTATAGAGTGTCTGACACAGCTTCGGGTTCCAATCGTTACCCTGGTTATCGACGCAATCGATTTGCGATTCAAACACCCAGCGTTTCGTGCTCGTGCTAAAATGAGCCGTCTGATCGGCGCTCGATGAGCTCGCGTAGCCATCCATGAAGGTGCCGACTTGGCCCATGGCCGCGCCGATAAAACCCATACAGGCCTGCGAGTTACCGACACCGACGGTGCTGTCATTCATCGCGTGGAAACTCCAAATTTTAATTCCGTTGTTTACGATACCGGTGCCGTAAGATGTCCCGCAACCGCTTGCACCCGCGATCGGAATCGCGGCAGCGACTTTTCCTGGATATGCATTCACGTAATCCCACGTTCCCCCGCCGCCCATGCTGAGGCCCGTGATCAGGATACGTTTTGGATTGATCTTGTAAGTCGAGATCGCGTAGTTTACCAGCTTGTCGACATTGCCGGAGTTCCACCATCCTGGAGATTGCGGAGTGAGAACGACCGCATTGTAGTATTTGCCATGATCGATGTTGTATTGAACACCGGCCGAACTGCCGGTGTTATTGCGGAAGCTCGCAAGCGTCGCGGCTGTTCCCGCGCCTTCCTCGCCGATCCCGTGAAGGAAAATCACGAGTGGATAAGATCCGACGGAGGCGCCTGCGTAACCCGCAGGAATGTATTCCATGAATCCCAGGTTGACGTTCGCGATGGAACCCGCCGGACGGTAGTTCGTCGTTCCGGATGTTGTGGTGTACGTCGTCCAGGGTGTGGAATTCGAACCGCCACCGTTTCCCCCGCTCCCGCCCGAATCTCCTAATATCGTCGACTGCTGCTCGTCGACGACAAACTGACACGACGAGAGAACCGAAAAACTCAAAAGAATCCCTAAACCTAACCCCAAATGTAGCTTCATAAAGCCACCCCTTATCATCCTTCTATTTTATCGTCTTTAATGCTCCGTGAACAATGTGTCGCGAATGACCCACTAACCGCGCGCGTAAGCTTGGTTTAGACGCTTGTATAGCGCTCCAAGCCGCGATTAGACTGGTTCAAACCCCATTTTGGAGACCTTTTCATGAGCTCAAATTTCAAGATTACTTACTCTGCTTTGAACGCCGACATGTCAGCCGTCCACGCGGAATTCGACAAAACCATGGCCGCACTTCGCTTCGAATTCGTTGCCCCGGGCGGAAAAGAGGTCCCGTCCGTGATCGCAGGCAAAGAAATCAAAACCGGCAAGTTCAACGTGAAGAAAAATCCGGCGAATCTTTCAGAGACCGTCGGCAAATACCACACCGTCGGCGAAGTTGAGCTCAACACAGCATTCGAGACCGCTCGTCGCGCTCAGGTCGCATGGGGCGCAACATCTTGGGAAGAACGCATTCGCATCACTCGCAAAGCAGCGGACATCATGCGCGACCGTAAGTTTCGCAACGCCGTCCTCATGACTCTTGAAGTGGGCAAGAACCGGATGGAATCTCTCGGCGACGCCGAAGAAGCGGCGGATCTTTTATCTTACTACGCTCAACAACTCGAAGATCATAAAGGTTTCTCACAACCTCTCGCAAAATTGTCACCGAACGAAGACACTCGCGACGTACTCCGCCCTTACGGCGTGTTTGCGGTGATCGCGCCGTTTAACTTCCCGATGGCTCTCGGTGCAGGCATGGCCTCCGCGGCTTTACTCGGAGGAAACTCAGTCATCTTAAAGCCGTCGGACGACGCTCCAGCAACCGCGTACGAAATCTATCGCGCTTACAAAGACGCGGGACTTCCTGAGGGCGTGCTTCAAGTCGTGTTCGGCCAAGGCCCCCCACTCGGCGAAGCGATGGTCAAGCATCCGATGTGCGATGGTGCAGCTTTTACCGGCAGTAAAACCGTCGGCATGAGCATTCTCCGTAATTATGCGTCAGGCCCGTTTATGAAACCGGCGCTCATGGAACTCGGCGGGAAAAATCCGACGTTCGTCACCCAATCCGCGGATCTCGACAAAGCGGCACAAGGTTGCGTACGTAGCGCCTTCGGCCTCACCGGTCAAAAATGCTCAGCCCTCTCTCGCTTGTATGTTCACGAGGCAGTTTATGAGGCATTCATGAAAAAACTCATCGCGAAAGCTTCGGAGACCGTCAAGATCGGCGATCCGGCTAGGCAAGAAATCTACATGGGCCCGATCATCAACGAGAAAGCGGTTATCCGTCACTTGGGAGCGATCGATGAAGCCGTGAAAAACGGCAAGATCGTATTCGGCGGAACCGATCTCCGAAAAAAGGCAGAATTCGCTCAGGGCCATTTTGTGGATCCGACGATCGCTGAACTACCGGCAACCGCTCGCCACTTCAAAGATGAGTTCTTTAGCCCGTTCCTCGCCGTCACTAAATTCAAAGACCTTAAAGAAGCGATCACCCTCGCTAATAACGTCGAGTACGGACTGACGGCTGGGATCTTTACCGAAGATAAAAACGAGATCCAATACTTTATGGATCATATAGAAGCAGGCGTTCTCTACGCGAACCGCGCGACTGGCGCCACTACAGGAGCTTGGCCGGGAGTCCAATCTTTTTGCGGCTGGAAGGGGTCGGGATCAACCGGCAAAGGCGGTTGCGGTCCTTACTACGTTTCTCAGTTCATGCGTGAGCAATCGCGCACGATCATGGGATAACCTAGGTGTCCAACTTCCGAGAACAGGATAGTCCTTGGGGACCACTTATTTCCCAAATTTTTGCTGAGTCGTGGTCTCGATCTTGGCTTGCGCGGGCTTCAGCTCATGCTGGATTTTTGCCACGAATTCGTCGGCAGCTTTCAAAATCTCGGGGCTCAAGAACTTGCGGCAGGCATCAAGTGCCCTGGCTTGAGCACGATAGGATTTCAAATGCCGGTCCAGGTCCGCGACTGGTACGCCGGTCGTGCCATCCTTTGGGGTCCAGGTTAGTCCCTGCCCGATGTCGAAACGAAGATGCGGATCAGCATTCACAGCTGCGTCGATCTTTTTCCGAAGCGCCTGATGGGCATGAACGGCGTCATCATACTGCTTTCCAAACTTTGGAGTCGCGGACTGCAGCGCCGTGAAAGTGGTGTTCACGTCCGAAGCGATCGTTGCAAGTTTGCCATAAGCATCACTCTTCGGCACGTAGCTCTTGAGCGCGGCAATGTTCCGTCCCGTTGCATTGGCGGCCGCTTCCTCCTGGATCGCATTTTTGAATGCGACGTCGACCAATTCGGCAAATCCTACCTGAAAACGCTCATCCAACGCTTCGGGCGCATTTCCGTATCCATAAGGAAACTCCACGAGCGAAATCGCATCCCAGCCCGAGCCCTGAACTCGAGTCCCCCTTTTTTTGTAAGTTTTATCGTCGGCAAAAACGCCGTAAGTCTTCAGTTTGACCAAATTTTTACGGGGTTGCACCAAATACGGAATCCGTTCGTCGAATACATACTGCTGTTCAGGTCCCAGATTGGAACTTTTAAAGTGGATGAATCCCTGCTGATCTTTCATTAATCCGAGCGGCCGGGAAAGCGTTGCTTCTATCAAACGATTTGCGCATCGGTATTCTTGTGCGACCTGATCCACCGCCTTAGCTTGAACAGGGAACAAAAGCACGAACAGCGAACACACTTGTGCGAAATTCCTCATTATTCCTCCAGACGGACGGACCGTCGCGTGCACTTCAGCCACACTCCAACCGGTTCGAAGTTTTGCGCTGATGCGCGATGTTTACGCCGCGCTCGTGTAATCGTCATTCGCGTGCCAGATCTCATAAAGGGTTTTGCCGTTTTGGCCTTTAACCCAGCGAGCAGCATGCTCCGGTGGTTCTTGCCCTAAGCAAGATTGAGCGAAAGCGTGGATGGTGGTTGTGGCACCATCGACGGTTTTGACCTTGAATTCGTTGTTTGGCATTTTAAAAACAATGCATGTCTTTGATGGGTCACTCACAAACGAGAGTGTCTCCCCTTCTTTGATGAAGCCGTCTTTCACGAGTTGAGTAAGATCAAATTTACCTTTTTTCTTTGCCATTCGAGTTGTCCTCCTTCAAAGACTGATCCTCAGGATAACTGCGTATCGGATGACGCGGGGCTACTGTGTAGCGTTAAATAAACTCAATAACGAGGCAACATTTTGACGTCGAAAATGCGCAGCTTTAACTCGTTGAAAATCAATCGAAACATAACCCACCGGTCGAGTCACATATTAAACTATAAAAATATAATTTATTCTCAAGCGCGTGAGCATTGGGTCATTCCGTCTCGTAATGCGGCGTCAAAAATCTGCTTTTTTTGCTCGGGAAAATGGGCTAAATTGGGACGACACTCAATTCCATTTCTGTCTCAAAAAGGAGCTCGTATGCAGACCACTCGCCCACAGATCAAAATTGCGCCGCCAGGACCCAAAGCCAAGGCGATGATCGAGCGAGACCATGCGGTCACCTCTCCTTCTTACATTAAGGAATATCCCCTCGTCGTCAATCACGGCGAAGGCTCGTTTGTTTACGACGTCGACGGCAACTCTTACTTGGATTTCATGGCGGGCATCGCGGTGACTTCCACGGGTCACGCGCATCCGAAAGTCGTCAAAGCGATTCAGGACTCAGCTTCCAAATTCCTCCATATCTGCGGCACCGATTTCTATTACGAGTCGATGGTCACCCTTTGCGAGAAGCTCGCGAAGACCGTTGCACCTTACATGGGCCAAACCAAAGTATTCTTGAGCAACTCCGGCACTGAAGCGGTCGAAGGCGCAATCAAGCTCGCGCGGTTCCACACCAAGCGCCACAAGATCATCGCGTTTAACGGCGCGTTCCACGGCCGGACCATGGGCGCGATCACCTTGAACGGATCCAAGTACACTCAAAAATCGGGATTCTCTCCGCTCCTTCCCGAAGTTTATCACGCGCCTTATTCGAATCCTTATCACTGCCCGTGCGGCGTAAGCAAAGACAATGCGGACACGGGCTGCACTTGCAGTGACTACATCACGAACGAACTTTTTGTCCGCCACTTTCAACCTTCTGAAGTCGCGGCCATCATCGTGGAACCTATCCAAGGCGAAGGCGGCTACATCATGCCGTCTAAAAAGTTTTTGAAAGACCTGCGCAAGATCTGCGACGACAACAAGATCGTCCTCGTTTTCGACGAGATCCAATCGGGCGTTGGCCGTACCGGCGATATGTACGCGGCAGAAACTTTGGGCGTCGCACCGGACGTGATCCTCACCGCAAAAGGGATCGCAAGCGGGATGCCGATCGGCGCGATCATCGCAAAGACTTCGGTCATGACTTGGGGACGCGGTTCTCACGGCTCGACCTACGGCGGAAACCCGGTTTGCTGTGCGGCTGCAAACGCGACTCTCGACATTATCGCGGACACGCTCCCGCAGATCCGCAAAGTCGGACAAACTTTTATCGCCGAACTCAAAAAGCTCCAGGCCAAACACAAAGTCATCGGCGACGTCCGCGGCGTCGGTCTCATGATCGGCTGCGAATTCATTCAAAAAGACGGTAAACCGGCGGCTGATTACGTCGGCAAGCTAGAGCAACTCGCGTTCCGTAAAGGCTTGTTGCTGTTGTCGTGTGGTAAATCGACCATCCGCTTCGCACCCCCGCTCGTGATCACCGAGGCGGAAGTCAAAGTAGGCCTGGAAATCCTCGATCAATGTTTGACGGAACTTGGTGATGCGTAAACCCAAACTCACCGCCAACAAAATCGTCTCGATGAAAGAAGCCGTGCGCGAACTTGTGAAGCCAGGCAACGATATCTACATTGAAGGCTTCACTCATCTTATTTGCTTTGCCGCCGGCCACGAGATCATTCGCCAAGGCATCGGTAACCTCACCGCGACTCGCCTCACTCCAGACTTGGTCTACGATCAATTGATCGAAGCCGGCTTGGTTAAAAAGCTCGTGTTTAGCTGGGCCGGAAACCCAGGCGTGGGCTCGCTCCACGCTCTCCGCCGCCGCAGTCAAAAAGATTCGGCAAACAAACTCGAGATGGAAGAGTATTCCCACTTCGGAATGGTGTCGCGCACGCTCGCGGGCAGCGCCGGATTACCTTTCTGGCCGCTCAAAAACTTTGAAGGCACGCACATCGCCGAGAGCAATCCAAAAATTAAATCCGTAACCTGTCCATATACCGGCGAGACTTACGCCACTGTACCCGCACTTCATCCGGACGTCGCCATTATCCACGTTCAACGCGCCGACAAAGAAGGCAACGCACAAGTATGGGGCCTCATGGGCACTCAAAAAGAAGTCGCGTTCTCGGCCAAACGCGTGATCGTCGTCGCCGAAGAAATCGTCGACACACAAGTCATCCGCCGCGATCCGAACCGCACTCTGGTTCCAGGCATCTTAGTCGACGCCGTTGTGCACGAGCCTTGGGGCTGCCATCCGTCTTACGCGCAAGGATTCTACGATCGCGATAACGATTTCTACATTAAATGGGAAGACATCTCGCGCGATCCTAAGACTTATGCTGATTACTTGGCCGAGTTTGTCCATGGCGTGAAGGACCGCAAGGAATACCTCACCAAGGTCGGATCAGGCCTCCTCGACCGTTTAAAAGCAAAACCGCGCAAGTGCGAAGGAGTGGATTATGGTTACTAAGACTACTCCCGGCGGGATCACTGCCTCTGAGCGCATGGCAGTTCGCGCTTCTCAAGAGCTTCAAAACCAAGAAGTCGTGTTCGTCGGGATCGGCCTTCCGAATTTGGCGTGTAACCTCGCGCGCGCTACCCACGCTCCGCAACTCTTTATGATTTACGAGAGCGGCACGATCGGCACGATTCCAGCGCGATTGCCGGTATCCATCGGCGACCCAACACTTGTTACCGATTCATTGGCGATCGTGAGCCAAAGCGATATTTTTCAATGTTACCTGCAGGGCGGACTCATCGAAGTCGGCTTTTTGGGCGGCGCTCAAGTCGATCGCTACGGAAACATCAACACGACCGTGATCGGTGACTATCAAAATCCGAAGATCCGATTGCCAGGTTCAGGCGGCGCGTGCGAAATCGCAACTCACTCCCAACGCGTGCTCATCATGATGAGGATGTCACCCAAGAGCTTCGTCGCTAAGTGCGATTTCATCACGAGCCCAGGCTCGAAGATGGATTCTTCAAAGCCTTCGCGTGACTTGGGCAAGACTCGTCAAGACCTCAAACTTCCTGGCGGCGGGCCGACTAAGGCGATCACCGACCTCGGCGTGCTCGAGATGCTCGACGGCGAGTTTACGCTGACCGAGATCTATCCTGGCGTAACGGTCGAGCAAGTAAAGCAAAACTGTGGATGGGATCTCAAAATCGCCCCGGCCCTGAAGACGATCGAAGAGCCGGATCCGAAGACGCTCGAACTCCTCCGCAATAAAATCGACCCAGATCGTCTCTATTTGTAAGGCGTTTTAGTGCCACTCAACGAATTCAATTTCGTTTGTCCTATTCAATAGTTATTACATAGCAATTATTGATTTAACTCATCAGACATTATAGTATAGCGGCGTGGCAAACAAACTATTTATCTCGGCGGTAATACTCCTGAGTTTCAGCACCCTTGGCGTTCCAAACGCAGAAGCCAACAAGGTCTGCGAAATCATCAACAACATCTCCCGGTTCATCTTCCCGAAATACGATGCGGATAAGATGCTGGCAGCCGCAAAGTCAGCCAACGACGAATATCTCGTCGACTACGCGTTCGGCCGCGAACTTGTTTTAATCAGCTTGGAAAACAATACCGCCGATGCCGGGCGCCTTGATCGAATGATCGACGACAAAGTCGCTGAGCTCGAAACCGCGATTCAAAACGGCGGAGGCCTTCAGTTCCGCGATTACAAGAGCGAGATCGAAAAGCTCGAGCAGATGCGCCAAGACACTCCGGTCTCAACCTCGCTCTATACCCCGCAAACAAAGTTCTCGGCCGATGACATCAGCAAAATGGAACTCACTCCTCGGACGAAAGTGGCGGCATTGATCACCATCGTGGAAAATGCATTCGGCCAAGCACTCACTCCTCCCACTACCCTCAAAAAATATCTGGATTACGTTGTCGACAAAGCCAAAGTCAAAGACGGCGTCCTCAACGAAAAAGAAAACGGACGCATCCTCAAACTGATCGTCAAGCGCATCAATCCGATGGAGCTTCCGGAAACGCAGGAAGGCGCGCTCATGACGACAAACATGCGGACCCGTCTCGAGCGCATGCTGACTAAAACATTTAAACCGAGATACCGCCAAATACTGGAAAGAAGCGCGCTTCGCGATCCGTTTTTCAGGTCGTATGTCGATTCAGTATTGGGAATCGGATATCGCGCGCCGAAAAACGGGGTTGCCAAAAGAACGGCCCGTAACTTGTTTTTCGTTTCTTTGTCGGCAGGCATCAATATCGGTCTAGTAAAACTCGGAATGCCGCCCCTTTCAATGCCATGGCTTGCACTCCAAGCTAACGTGTCTGATCAGGTCAAAAACACCCTTCAAACAAAGGGCTTCGAAGAAGCGACCAATGCGATGACCCAGGAAATCAACTTCCTTAGCACCACTCAGCTGCTCCTGCGGCCGATCCGCATGCTCCGCACTCGCGCGCTCATCATCTTCGCAGCGGCTTACCTGGGCCAGCACCCGCAATTGATCACCATGCCTTACGACATGTTCAAGGTCTATCAAACGACTCGCTCCGAAGCACCGGCGGACGATCCAAGTAATACCGTGATCTACGGAGACGGGACTGCTTCCGGGCCGACGACCGCAAATTCGGCCAGCGATTACGATGCCGAAGGCGCCATTCAAAACGCAGTGGACGATTTCACTATCAATACCGATATCGCTTCAGACATCGAGATCGCGGCAATGCGAACACTCTATGAACGAGTCGATAACGCCGCAAAAATTGGCGCAAAAGACAGTCTTCCGGCCATCCAAGCCTCTCGCCTTGAGATCATTAAAAAGTACCGTCTCGTGAACTGGGCCATCGGACAAAGACTTTTAAGCTCAACCCCGAGTGATGCCGATATTCAGAAACTCATGAACTCGGCCGATCAAAACGTCGTCGCCAAACGCACCGAAATCGGCGACAAAGCCGCTAATGGCGAATACGACAGCCTATATATCAGCGCGGTCAAGCTCACCGCGATCTACAATGAGTTTGCAAGCCACTATAAAAAGTAACTAGAGCATCGGATTACTTGGCGTTGAAATTAATCCGAAGCGAAGTCGCGAGTTGAACCGTGTTTTTAGTATAGTCAGTCAAGCTGCAAAAAATGTAATTAGCTTCAACTCCGGCGGACACGGCATTGGCAAGCGCGAGCTGAAGCCCCGCTCCCAAATAAGGGTGGATTTGCCATGCGCCCTCACCGCTTGAGCTCAGACCGCTCGTATTGAGAGTTTCATCTTTGAATTTCGAGGCCTGCCCACCGAGTCTCAAAGACGCATCGAGCATCGACGAGACACTGTAACTTCCGCGGACACCAAGACTGATGTTTTCTTGTGTGGTCGCAACCGATTGTACCGGCGAAACACCGCCTTCAGTCGTCGTACCTCGCGTGTATTCGGCTTCGCCCGCGATGTGCGGACGCCCGGCACTGGCACGCACTCCATAGATCAGCATGCCACCGCGACGCGGAGTAGGAGTATCAAAACTCATGTATTGATAGCCTAAGATGGGTTCAACGGTGATGGTAAATCCGTAAGCCGACGTGGTCGTTGTTGCCGCATGAGCTACGGGCGTCGGGAGAGCGAGCACTGTTAGAAATAAACAAGCTACACTGAATTGACGAGAGAGAGGTCCCATCCATTCAGTGTAGCACAAAGGCATCCGCATACTTATGGTTGCGTGCCGCATTACAGGCACCCTCTACAGAAGACTCCTTTGCGCGGCTTCGCGTCATTGAAACAATTTCTATATATTAAAAATTGATTGAAAATACAAATCAATAGATATAAACTATATTTTATGGCAAGCATCACACAGCTTGAATACCTCATTGCAGTCGATAAACACCGGCATTTTGGCAAGGCCGCGAAGGAATGTAGCGTCTCCCAACCCACCCTTTCCATGCAGCTTCATAAGATGGAAGAAGAGTACGGGGTCACGTTTTTTGATCGCTCGAAACAACCGATTCTCCCGAATCCGGAAGCCGTGCCCCTGATTGAGCAGGCCAAAACGATTTTGCGCGAGTACCAAAAGCTTAAGCACCTCACCGTCGATCAAGTCGGTGAACCGAGCGGCGAGTTTAAGCTCGGAGTGATTCCGACAGTGGCGCCGTATCTCATTCCTCATTTTTTGGGCGACTTCGCAAACCAGAATCCAAAGGTCAGCTTGAGCGTGCGCGAGATGACGACCTCGCAGATCATTGAAGCTTTAGATCGCGACGAGATCGATGCCGGTATCTTAGCCACACCTCTCAACATTATGTCTCTGGACGAACGCCCGCTTTACTATGAACCGTTCTACGTCTTTACTTCGCTCAACCATCCGCTCGCCAAGCTCAAAACCATAAACGAGGACGACCTTACCACGAACGGAATCTGGCTTCTCTCCGAAGGCCATTGCTTGCGTAACCAGGTGGTCAAGCTCTGCTCGACTCGCAAAGCATCGGCCGTCTTTAAGAACGTCAGTTTCGAAAGCGGCAGCATGGAGACCATTGTTCAACTCGTCGAACAGGGCCACGGCTACACACTCTTGCCGGCGATGGCAACTGACCGCCTCGCCAGGGAAAAAAGTCCCGGCCTGAAGGAAATCCGCTCGCCTACCCCAACTCGCGAGATCAGCCTTGTCTACCGCCGGAGTCAGTACAAGCAGAATATTCTGAAAGCTCTTTCTGAGACCGTGAAGGCGCATTTGCCAAAAAATGTGTATGCAAAACGCAATTCAGACATGAGTATTGTACAAATAAAGTAGCGGGAGCCGTCACTCCCCGCGAGGATCATCGATGGATACCCGTAGTGTCGCGACCGAACATACCTTGGCGTTCATTCTCAAAAACTTACCCCCGCACACAAAAAATATTTTGGAAGTGGGATGCGGACTCGGGCATCTCGCCGAAGCCCTCCATCACAAGGGCTATCATGTGCTCGCGATCGATACGTCGGAAGAAGCGGTGACCGCTACTCGGCACAAGGGAATCACCGCCCACCAAGCCAAAATCGAGGATATCCGCGAAAAGGATTTCGATGCGATCCTATTTACCCGCTGCCTCCATCACATTCATCCGATGGAGTCCGCATTGCAGGCCGCAAGACGCAAACTCTCCAAAAACAGCGTGATCCTCATCGAGGATTTTGGATTTGATTTACTCGACGAAGAATCGGCCGAAGTCACCGGTACCGATCTCGCAAAATGGATCAAGCATCACACCGAGGATCATAGCGTTCACCCGTTTGAAGACATCAGTGAAGCGATCAACATCATCTTGCCGGGCGCGCATATCGAGATCGGCATCCCCTACCTCTATCGTTACGAGAACGACCCCGACTTCGCGGAGGAGCAAAAGCTCATCAACGAAGGCAAAATGGTCGGAATCGGCTTCAGGGCGGTTTATCGCCAAACAGTTGCAGCGCAGCATTAACATAAGCTAATTAAATCTTCGCAACTGGCGCAGTGCTCTTTTGATAAATTGTTGCCTGGCTTCAGGACGGGTCATACCATGCCCTCATGAAGACTTTTCAACTGGCATTGATCGCAGCAACTCTCGCCCTTTCACCCCTGACGACTCGCGCGCAAAGCGCAGGCCCGATTGAAGAGATGGATCTCGGCGCTTGCTGGGTTCAGCGTGTGAGTTCGTCGGACTCGACACCGACAAACACGGATTACATCGGATACAAGATCGCGTCATTCGGGAGCGCGGTGTCGTTCGGTCTTTACAACGACCAGCATGCGCCGGAAGGCGGCCGCTTAAAGGAATGGGTGCAAGCTCGACTGAAAACTCGCTTCCCGACTTTACCCGCGATGAAATACTCGGTCGGTCTCCACTGTTATAGCGCCGGCCACTTTATCAGTTTCCAAATCGAACGTCCGAACGCACAACCTCTTTGCATCAATGCTAAAGGCGTGATGTCGACAGGCAGCACCAACAACCTAGAACTCATCGCGATCCGCCCGGACGTGACCTTCGACCCAGCCGGCTCGGTCTGTATGGGAATCGAAGAAAAGTCTCTGGGCATCAGCTTGAAAAAAACCGACCCTGTCGAAGTCGAATCCATCCGCGCGGCGATTGCAGAATCTCCGGCGCTGAAAGAAATGATCGACAAGGTCGAATACCAAGCAGGTTCGTTCTTCGCGGTGGTCCGCCTGAAAGACGCTTACGCTTTCCGCGAAGTCGAAGCGAAGGGCGTGATCGAAGCTAATGCCGAGGTCATGGCTCACGTGAGCAACGTTTGGCTAAACTCGATGAACACCATCGAAGGGCAAGACCGCGCCCTGTTTCAGGGCACGACCGACGCTTACTGAGCGGCGTCGAGGGATTCGCCTGCCATTTTGGCGAAGTAATCAACGTCGTCCCAGTTTGGCGAAGAGAATCGCCCGAGCGTCAGCTTGGCAAGCAAGTCGACGCCGAATTGAACGCCGCTGTTGAATACTTTTTGTGCGAGCGATGCACTCGGTTCGCTTACTGCAGATATTCCCGCCAGCGCAATGTAGATCGATTTTGGTTTAGAAGACGGGTTCGACGTCCACACCGTATGATCTCCACGTTGTTCAAAAACACCATCTCGCCAAGGCATCAAAATGACTTTGAATTTAATCAAAGGCGCATTCACACCCTCCGGCAAGTAACTTCTCTTGATCTGGGGCCGCGTCGTAAATTCGATCGTTAGCGCGTCTTTGAAAACGTCGTTCATCATATCGCTCCCGCGGTTCGGATCAGGCTTATAATCAAATCCCTTTTTTACCGAAAACGTCATCATCGAAGCACGAGCCAAAACAGCCGGAAGTGAGTTTGCGTTACCGATATCTAGAACGTTTCTTGAATTATCAAAATCCGCGACCTGAATGTTACCGGTTTGCATATCGATCACGGTCATGTGACTGCAGTCACGCTGCACAACCCTAAAAAGGTCGTTACGTCCGTTCTTATAAGTACCTTCTAGGTTATAATTCTTGCAACTGGCAAAAGCACTTTCTCCAGCCAAAAATAGGGCAAATATACCATAAATTACATTCATTGCTTTCATTTTCTTTCTCCTTGGGTTTGGGTCATTTCAAATTCGTCTGAGGTCTTTGCGTTAATCCAGTCTTGCAGCTTAGGAAGGAACTGAGCGATATCGGACTCGCTCCAGCTTTCCATCGTCTGGCACTGACCGTACATTTTGCTTACCGCGACCGTGGACGACTTACGCGGCTTGAAATAAATGCGCGACAAAATTTGGCTCCAGAGTTCGGTTCCGTCGGAAAGCGCGTAGGTCGCGGCTTCTCGAATTGGATTCTGGGTTGTCTCCATCGCAATATCGCCATAGCTATTGCCTACATCCAAAATCTGGAGCGGCACGAACATTCCTGGTGCCGCTCTAAATCGCGGATCAAGCGTCTTCTTCACGTCTTGGTCGATTTGCGGAATATCCGCTTGGCCTCTATACACGACTTTTACTTTAGCTTTCGCGGATCCCAGCACGACTCTCGCTAAGCTTACGTTCTTACTTTGATCCCAAAACAGCAGTCTGACTGTAGTCTGTCCTTGTTCGTCCGCTTCGAGACGCTCATTATCGGTACACCACATGCCCTGCTTTAAAATCGAATCAATCGCTTGCTTACCGAGCATCCATTCACCATGCGGTTCCAGATGGAATAGCTCGTCCTTCAAGCGGCGAGCGATCGGATAATCCGATGGCAAGGCGTTGCCGTCGACCGGCGCCTCCAGCTGAATCAGTACCAGAAGCTCATGAAACACGAATCGATAGAAATCACGTTGGAATTCCGCGGTTAGCTTCGGGATTTTTCTGCCGATTCGATCTTCGTCGCAATTGATGTAACGAATGCCGGGTAAGATCTTGCCGACGCAATCACGCTTATTCCCGAACTGATCGAGCACCGGTCCCGGACCGAAATGTACTTTGACTGTCTGAGCGACGTCGTTAAAGGTCAGGTCGGGGTGAGTGCGGTCATAAATCCAGATATCGGCGAAGTTACGGCGGCCTTCGTCTGTCTGCATGTAATCCCCGAGCCTCGACGCGTATTTCATGAAATCAAGCTCGGTGATGTTGCCGCCGCCGCCTGCCCCGCTTTGCGCGTAACACGAAGCGACTGCCATCAAGAATGCCGCCACCGCCATCGCGATTCTGAAACTATTCCGCCAGATCATGATGACCTCCGACGGCGTGCTTCGACGCTAAAAAGCTGCAGACTCAGTTGGAATACTTCGTCCGGGGACTCTTCTTTTAAAAACTCAATGAGTCGTTTTTGGAATTCGCCGATGCGCTCGCGAGCTTGCGCGATTTTCTTCGCGCTCGTCGGCACGAAGAGCGTCTGGAAATAACGACGATCGACACTCTCTTGATCAAAGTTTTTGAGCTCGTCCTGAGCGGCGCCCAGCCTTGCTTGGTGATACTCGCGCAGCGCCGGGGACGACTTCTTAGTGTTGAACATGAAGAGAGTCTTGGTCCGGACGAGGACGCCTTTTTCCGACTTGATGTAACCAAAGTGGATCAGGCGCTCGATCGCAAGCTCGATCTCGAGCTCCGACAACCCTAAACGCGAAGCCACCACCTCCGCCGAGTGCGGGAGCTTTTCAATCTGACACATCTCGAGAATCGCGAAGTGGTACCAATAACGAATGATTTTTTCGTGCTCGATAGTTTGCTCGATCAGTTCGAAAGCCGAACCGCCGTCTGATGCGTCTGAGGCTTTACGCTTTGCAGTCAATGAGCCACGCAAACCGAGGAGCGCACGCACTTTTACCTTTTGCTCGAGCGACAGGTTACGCTTACCGTTCATCACTTGAGAGAGAAACGCCGGAGAGAGTCCGAGGTCCCGAGCCAGTGCGCGAGTCGAGTACGACGCGTTCTTCGACTTCCGATCGATCAAAAGATCTTTCAGAAACCGCGCCGGATCCGCCATCAAGTGGCGATCGGTCAGCATCGTTGTTGTGGGTTCCGTCGTTGACATGAGGCGAATATACGGATGACGTCCCACTCCGTCAATCATTTGCAAACAGAAGTGTTTGCTGATGCAAACAAGCAAAACATTCAATTTTCCCCGTTGAATTCCCCTCTTTTAAACACTCCACAATTTAGCATTGACAGAAACAGACTATATTGATAATGATTCTCAATAGCAAAAGGACTCAAAAATGCGTAAACTTGGACAGAAAAAAACGTCGTGGAAAATCCAACGCTCTCTCATGGTCGAACTTCCGGGCCTCGGAAAGCCGGGCGCTCTCGAGCGTCGTGCATACCCACCGGGACAACACGGCCTCGCCCGCCGCAAGTTCTCCGAGTTTTCTTTGCGCTTAAAAGAAAAACAAAAACTGATGTTTCACTACGGCCTGCGTGAGGAGCAACTCCGCCGCTTGGTGAAGACCGCTAAAAAGGGCGGGACAAAAAACTGGATGCCAAAACTCATCGGCATCCTCGAATCCCGTCTCGACAACGTCGTGTTCCGCTTGGGCTTCGCGGGCAGCACCTCTTCGGCGCGCCAGCTCGTTACTCACGGTAAAGTACTGGTCGATGGCAAGAAAACCACCATCCCTTCCCTCTTTGTTAAAAAAGGAAGCGAAATTAAACTCACGCCAAAAGCATACGAAGGTCAGGTCTATCAGTACTCGATCAAGCAACCTCGCTTGATGCTCCCGGACTGGCTTGAGTACACTTCGGAAGGCGAACACAAAGTCGGCAAACTTCGCGTGACTCCGGACGATCAGGACATCCCGTTTCCGTTCGAACAGCGACTTGTCGTCGAATTTTACAGCTCGATCTAAGGTTGAACCATGAACTCTACTCAAAATATTCTTCCTTATTTCGAGATGGACGCCGAGGGACAGGTTCAGATGCGGTGGCCGCGTCAGGGGGGTGCGCTCAACGCGTCTCTGTCTCTCGACGAAGCTTTGGATTTACAGTTCCAACTCGCGACTTTTTTGGCGCAAGCCGAGCTCCGCGAATGGGAAGCGCAGACCACGGAAATCACCGAGATGGTCGATGAATGCGAAAATTGCTCGCAGACCGTTGCCAATCTCGGGCAGCTCTCTAAAAAACATTCGTATCTGAACTAACTTCGATCTACGGACGCCTGGGCCGCTTACTGATCCGAGAACGCCTTCAACAACTTCGCACGGCTCGGGTGACGAAGTTTGCGTAGGGCTTTCGCTTCGATCTGACGGATACGCTCACGAGTCACGAAGAAGTCTTGGCCGACTTCCTCGAGGGTGTGATCCGACTTCTCGCCGATGCCGAAACGCATGCGGAGAACTTTTTCTTCGCGCGGAGTGAGAGTCGCAAGGACCTTACGGGTTTGTTCCGACAGGTTCAGAGAGATCACGGCTTCGGACGGGTTAATGATGTTTTTATCTTCGATAAAATCACCCAATGACGAATCTTCTTCCTCGCCGATCGGAGTCTCGAGAGAGATCGGCTCTTTGGCGATTTTGAGCACTTTACGTACTTTATCGACCGGCATCTCCATCTTCACTGCGATCTCTTCAGGCTGAGGCTCGCGACCGAGCTGTTGCATGAGCATTCGGCTGGTACGAACGAGTTTGTTGATGGTCTCGATCATGTGGACCGGAATACGGATCGTGCGGGCCTGGTCGGCGATCGCACGAGTGATCGCTTGGCGAATCCACCAGGTGGCGTAAGTCGAGAACTTGTAACCGCGGCGATACTCGAACTTGTCGACCGCTTTCATGAGACCGATGTTGCCCTCTTGGATCAAATCCAAGAATTGAAGACCGCGATTGGTGTATTTTTTCGCAATTGAAACAACGAGACGCAAGTTTGCTTCGACAAGTTCCGATTTTGCGATGTCCGCGCGGCGTTCGCCGATCATGAGTGATTCATTGATGCGCTTGAGTTCGTCGACGGTGACGCCTGATTCGGATTCAAGGCGATCCAACTTCTTGATCGCTTCGTCCTCTTGAGCGATGAGCTGCACGAGCTTCGCTTCAGGAAGGTCGTACTTTTTAAGAATTTCCGGAAGCTTCGCCGCGTCTTTCGACTCCTTTGCGACGCCCTCGAAAGCACCTTCGTCTTTTACGCCGAGATACTGATAGATTTTGCTGCGCTCTTCGTTGAGCTCTTTAGCTCGGACCGAATATTCTTTGATCTGCGCGGAGAGGACGTTGATCGTTTTACGGTTGAAAGCGATGCTCTCAAACGCATTCTCGACCTGACGTTCGCGTTTTTTAATTTCGTTACGGATTTGCTCTTTCTCCTTCGCTGGAGTCTTACGAGCTTCAGGGCCGACGAGTTTTGAATCCATCTTCTCTTGGTACGCGAGAAGCGATTTAACTTTAGATACGGCCTTTACGACGCGACCCAGGTATTCAGCCTCGTCTTCAGGGCTGACTTCGTCCTCGACGCCGCGGATGACGTCTTTCACTTTGGTCTTAGCGGTTTCGAGGCGCCCGCCGAGTTCGACGATCGCCATCGTACCGAGACGTGACGCCAAGAGCGCGCGCAAGATTTCCAACTCGCCCGCTTCGATGCGCTTTGCGATCTCGACCTCGCCCTCACGCGTGAGAAGCGATACGGAACCCATTTTCTTAAGATAAAGTTTAACCGGATCCGTGCCCTTCGCGTATTCGGCAGTCGACACCAAGTCGCCGCTCTCGTCGCTCTGCAATTCCTCTTCGGCTTTGTTCTCACCGGAAAGATCTTCAATGAGTGAATCTTCCTCGTCATCGCCTTCTTCGGACACGCGTTTGCGGCCGTCGGTGACTTCGATTTCGTTTTCGGCGAGAAGGATCATGATCTCATCAACTTCTTCGGCGGAGTTCAATTCAGCCGGAAGGAGTTCGTGCACCTCGACGAAAGACAAAAAGCCACGCTGAACCCCTAAGTCTAACAATTTTTTGATGTCTTTGTGATTACGATTTACTTTGCCATTGGCAAGCGTCGGGCTATTCGGTGAGCCCGGTGCGTGAGCGGAAGAGTTATTCGACATAAGATTCTTCAAAATCCTTTAATTTGCGTTGCAGGTCAAGAAATTGTTCGGACAATTCCTTAAATCTTTCGGTATCTTGGCGGGCATCGGCATCTGCCATCTGCGCTTTCAGTTGATGCGAAAATCGTGCCCACGCTTTGCGAGTGGAGTGACGCAAGAGCTTTTCGAGCGCGACCTTGTCGCCTTCGACCGTCTCCGAAAGAAGACCTTCCATAATAACTGACCGTAACTCTTGGGAAATCGGACCCTCCATCACGCTTTCTGGCGCCATCTTTAAGCGCGCGAAACCAGAAGGATCTTTGGCAATTGACTCAACCCAAGCCTGCACTTCACTGTCTTCAAATAAGACACTCAGTGAATCTTTTTCAGGGAGCTGCTTCCGTGCCTCCGCGAAGTTTGAACCGAATTCATTAAATTTCACGAGGTACTGTAAAAGTTGTCGATCCGCGAGGGGAAGCGGCTTTTTACGGCGGATTTGCTGTGGCTGTGGTGCTACATTTTGCGGCCCTGGTGCCACTCTTTGACTCGCATTGACACTACCGCGTTGTGGCATATTCTGCGGATTTTGGCCTGGATTTGACCGATTTGGAGCGGCGATCATCCCGCCAAGCCCACGAAGCGCCTCCGACGGAATTTGATACTTCTGTTGGAACTGTTGCGCGCGCAATGACTTTCCGACCGGATCGGTGAACATCGCAAGCCATGCCACGATCTGCTTGATCGCTTGCGAGCGAGCTTCGATGTCGCCCTCGCTCTCGCGCATCGTGCGTTCGATGAGTTGATCGAGCGTCGGGATCGCCTGCGCGATCCACGTTTGCATCTTGGCTTTGTTGTCCGGGCTCTCCAGCAAGAATTCATCGGGATCGAGTTTGCCTTCAAACTGAATGCCATAAGTGAGCACGCCTTGCTTGAGCCCAAGCTCCATTGCCTTCACGGTCGCAGTCTGCCCCGCTTCGTCCTGATCGAAAAACACGATCACGCGTTTTGCGAGACGAGACAGTGTCTTGAAATGATCATCAGTGAGAGACGTACCGCAAGTTGCGACGACGTTCGTGAATCCAAATTGATGGAGCGCGATCACATCGAAATAACCCTCGACGACCATCACCGTCTCTTCTTCGCGAATCGCGACTTTTGCCTGGTAAAGACCGTATAAAAACTTGGATTTCTGAAAGAGATCACTCTCGGTCGAGTTCAGGTATTTAGGTAGCTTGATGTCATGCCCGTCCTTATCTTGGCGAGGTTTGACCGATGGAAGAAGCCGTCCACCGAATCCGCACACGCGTCCGCGCGCATCGATCAACGGGAAGAGTACGCGCTCCCGAAACAAATCGAAATCGCCGGCAGTTTTGCCCGGTAGAGTTTTGGTCGACGGGCGAATCAGCCCCACCTGACGTGCGATATCGAGCGGCGCCTTCGCGGTAGTGAAAAATTGCGTGAGCCCATCGGTCTGCTGTCCGGCAACGCCAACTTGAAATTGCTCGATGGTTTGCTGGGAGATTCCGCGCTCTTTAAGATAGTCGCGCGCTTCTTGAAATTGTGGCTGCGCGCGAGAGTGAATCAAGTTTTGATGATAGTACTTAAACGACGCGAAGTAATTGAGGCGCACGGCCTGCTGGACCTGCTTGCGGCGCTCATACATGGCTCGCTCTTCGGCGCTATCGAGCTTGTAGGCTGATTCCGGGATTTGGATATTCGCCTTTTCGGCCAAGTCTTCACAGGCTTCTTCAAACGACAGACCGTGGAGCTTGGTCATGAACGAAATGATGTCGCCCGTCTCTTTACATCCAAAGCAGTAATAGAAGTCCTTATTGACCGAGAACGAAGGCGTGCGGTCGCCGTGGAACGGACAACGACCCATGTAACGGTTGCCCGACTTCTTGAGCTCGATGTTTTCGCGTGCGATATCGATCAGCGAAATCGAAGACTTCAGTTGTGCAATCCACTCTGATGAAAAACGGCCTTTTTTAGACATTATCCCCTGCTTAAAACGACCCTTGTTTGTACCGTTTAACCAGAATCGTTGCAAGTCACAGGCTCATGCTTATTTCTTGACAAATTTAGTATACTAATTTACTATTCCGTTCGATATGAGAAATTTCAAGCCATTTTTGCCTCCCATTGCACTCCTTGTTCTCCTAAGCGCCTGCGGGAAAAACAACTCCCAAGTCAAAGACGACCCTCTTTCGTGCGACAAAATGGACGTGAAGATAAAAGCCGCGAACGATAGCCGCGCTCAGACCGAGCTTGCCACTTATCAACTTCTTAAATCCAACGTCGATGCCAACAAGAAAGTGGACGCGGTCAAAAGCCTTCTCGACATCGAGAAAGCATTCATCGCGCTTTCCGGCTCTTCTTGTAACAAAGCGGACGCCAGCCAGCGCACCAATATAAAAAACGACGATATTTCTGGACTTCTGCAGACCGCGGTCAACGATCTGAAAGCCGGCCGCGCGGTTTCGAACGAACTCCTGCTTCGCCTGAATCCAGAAGCAGAAGGTAAAGCCCAAACTGAAGCCAAAGCCGAGACCGATAAAATCGCCGCAGCTTGGAACAATCTCAGTGCGCGCGTCGAATCCGAAATCGGAATCATGCTCGAAATCGATGCCGACGCTCAAGGCAAGAAATCGGTTCAGCCGAAAGATCGCGAGGCTCTCGATGCATCGATCAAACAAGCTCAAGCTGCAAAAGACTACCCGAGCATCAAGGCTTCAGCTGGCGACAAGACACTCCAACTTCCTAGCGTATTGAAGAGTTTGGGCGAAGTGATCAGCGCACTCACCGATTCGATGATTCAATCGCTTGCAAAAGTGGGCCGTGATCCGGCAGACGGAATCCTCATCCGCGCTTACCTCATCGACTTAAACAAATCTTTGACCGAACTCGATCAAAAATTGCGCAAGCACGACGCCGTCGCCGCCTCGTCGGTGACATCAGGGACGAATTAATTTATGAAAAAGTCGCTCTACTCACTCGTATTAATTCTCGTCATCAGTGCCTGCGGCAAAAACGCCGCGCAAGTCGAGAGTCAGAACGTTCCTGCATGCAAAAACACGCAAGAGCAACTCGATGCTACGATAGAGCTGATCCGCAATCATAAAGTCGCCCTCTTAGAACTCCTGCGCTCGGAAGAAAACAAAGACACCAAAGTCGCAAGCATCGAAAGACTCTACTCGGAAGTCAAAAGCTTTGACGCCGCTAACAATAGTATCTGCCGTGATCCCGATGGAACCGCGCGCTCGGCAACGATGGGCGATTCGATCGAAGAACTTTTGCTGACTGGCATCGACGACGTAAAATCCGATAAGCCTGTCGCTCCGGCGCTGATCAGCGAACTCGATCCGGGTGCGCTTGAACGTATGGAACGCGCGACTCAACTCGCTCAGAAAATCCCGGAGATGCTCCAAAATGAATGCGGTCTTGAATTGAAATTTACAATGCCGGAAAAAATCGGCGATCAAACTAAAATCGAACCGATTTCAACCAAGAGAATCGACGATGCCGTGGCGCTCGCGATCAACTCGGATCCGACCAAAGCCGAGACCGTCACACTCTGGAAGCTCATCGAGTCCTTGAACAACGTCACCTTCTTGATCAATGACGAGTTTATCAAAGAGATTGGCTACGCTGCAGGCAAGACTCACCTCTACGGCTGGAACGCCGTCGGAGATTACCTCAAAATTTTGAGCTCGAATCTGACCGACGTCATGAACCACCTCGAAGGCTACCGTAAAGATCCGACCAAAAAACCAAATATTTGGGTACTACCGATCCAAACGGCGAGGAAGTAGAGATATTTTATGATTAGCAAATTACAAATTCTTGGGCTTCAAATCCTTACCCTCCTCGGAACGCTCTTGTTCCTTCAGAAAGCGGCCCACGCCGACATGACGGTAGATCTTCGCGGATCGAACGGACGCTGGGTGGAATCGGAGTCGAGCACCGGCTCGAAAGTAAAAGTGCAAGTGGCTCACGCTCAGAACGGTCAACCTCTCTTTTTAAACGTGTTGATCTATACTCCAAACGGCCGTAGCTACACCGTGGGTCTCAGAAATCTTCAAGCTAAAGACGGTCAGCCGGCGACTGATATGTGGCTCAAAGCTAAAAACTGGACCGGCCTTGACGTCACCTACTCGAGCCTCATGAGATCAAACCGTACGATTCGCATCGTGAATTCAAACGGCGACCCACTTCCGATTGCTCGCAAATCAAACGCGCAGTACAAAGCTCAAGCCGTTGTCGGCAGCGCCGAGAACATCCGTTTCGTTCTCTAGCTTTTAGAAATCATCCGCCGAGCGCCTCGCGAACGAATTGGTTAACGAGTTTGCCGTCGGCCTTGCCCGCTACTTTGGGTTGCACTACTTTCATGACTTTGCCGAGATCTTTGGCGTCTTTAGCACCGGTCTCGGCGATCGCAGCGGCGACAACCGCCTTAATCTCGTCATGAGACATTTGCGCCGGCATGAATTGGCGCAGGTATTTTGCTTCGGCTTCTTCGTTCGCGACCAAGTCTTCGCGTCCGCCCGCTTTGAATTGGGCGATCGATTCTTCGCGCTGCTTGAGCATCGTCGTGATGAGCCTTATAGTCGCTTCGTCGTTCAAGTCCACGCGATCGTCAACTTCTTTTTTGCGGATCGCAGCGTGGAGGTTGCGCGAGTACTGAGTCGTCGCTTTGTCTCCGCCTTTCATCGCGGCTTTCATGTTCTCTTGGTTGGTCTCTTTGATCGTTGGCATAATTGGTTCCTTTAAAAACGAAGAGGCTGCCCGAAACGGGCAACCCCAAAGTTGTATATTGCTTGACGAAGAATTAATAGCTAGAGCGCTTGCGACTACCGCCGAACTTGCGTCCGCGTTTGCGCGCTGCGATAGCTTTCTTCTTACGTTTCACTGCTGGTTTTTCGAAAGCTTCACGCTTACGGACTTCAGCGAGGATACCTGCTTTCTCAACTTGCTTCTTAAAGCGCTTGAGTGCGGCTTCGAAGGAATCTCCTTCACGAATTACGATACCTGGCATTTGAAATCACCTCCTAACAGTGCTTAAAATTTAGATGACTGTACCGGGAATCCTGAAAGGATGCAATAATTTAGTCATGGCGATCCAAGTAAACCCCATTCGCTGGCTCAGACAGCCCCGAGCGCAATCCTTGCTCGTTTTGGCGCTTTTTGCCTTCTTTGTCGCGCACTTCGTGCTCCTCTCGCCGGCAGGTCTCGAGGAGGATTTTAACGGGGTACGGGTCATCCATCCACGGGATTTATTGAACTTCCTCAAAAACGAGTCCAACGTTATCGCCAAGAGCGTCCCGATCGATACCCCGCCTTCCTACTCGATCCGGGACATGAACTTCTTTTCGAGCGTCGAAAACCGTCCCAAGTGGCACATGACCTCGCGCAAATCGAACCTTTATCAGACTCAGCAGCTCGTGCACTCGCTCGATGCCGTGCTGTCCCTTCCGGATGGAACCCGGATCGAAGCCAAAGAGATGGTGATGTGGCAGACCCAAGACCGCACCGAACTTTACGGCAATGTGGTCGTCACTTTTCCGAACGGACTGACTCTGAAAACGGAATACGCCGAAGTCAAAAATCGCCCGAAACTCCTGATCGCGGTTCCGATGACCCAGAAAATCGTGGGCGATCGAAACGATCAACGAAGCAAAGTGCACTTTGAATCCATGGGTCTCACCTACTCGGAAGCCGACAATCAAGACGTGCGCTTACTCAGTCAAGTCAACGTGTGGATTCAGGGCGAGAATCAAACTCACATCGTATCGGACTACGCGCTTTATCAGCACACCATCGGGCTTCTTAATTTCCAGATGTTCGAGACTCGGTCGCTCGAAAAGCAATTCGTGCTGACGGAACAAACCGATCTCAAAATCCATTCCCGCTCGCTCGAGACGCAACTCGCCGGCAAGGTCGCGGGCAAACAGCAGCTCGACACCATTACCGCGCTCGGCGACGTACGCATCAAGGACTTGCACGATCCGAAGCACCCCACCACCGGCACCTGCGGAAAAGCCGTCTACTACGAGGCCAAGAACGAGATCCACCTGACAGATTTCCCACAAGTCTACCAAGATGGTGATACGATCACCGGAGACGTGATCGTCTTTAATCGTAACCAGGATTTGATCGAGGTTAAACAGAGCAATGCCATCTACCACAGATAACACCAGCGCGAGCGATAAAACGTCGGACAACGTTCTCCCGGTGGGAGAACGCAAACGTCTGCGTGCGATCAACCTGATGAAGGCTTACAAAAAGCGCTCAGTAGTCAAAGGCGTTTCCATCGAAGTCGAGTCTGGCCAAGTCATCGGGCTCCTGGGTTTGAACGGTGCCGGCAAGACCACGACCTTCTATATGATCACCGGCCTCGTCGAACCGGATGAAGGCAGCGTCTACCTCGATAACCGCAATATTACCGGACTCGCGATGCACGAGCGCGCTCGTGCCGGGATTGCGTACTTGCCGCAGGAGCCGTCGGTGTTCCGCAAGCTCACCGTCGAAGAAAACATCATGGCGACGCTCGAGTCGATGCACCTCTCGGCCGACGAGCGCAAACGCCGTCTCCAACATTTGCTTGATGAATTCGCGCTTAACCACGTTTCCAATCAACAAACTTATACTCTGTCGGGCGGTGAACGTCGTCGTGTGGAAGTCGCTCGTGCGCTCGCATTGAACCCTCACTTTATTTTACTCGACGAACCCTTTGCCGGAGTCGACCCGCTCGCGGTGGCGGACATTCAAAAAATGATTCTCTCGTTGAAGCAACGCGGGATCGGCGTCCTCATCACCGACCACAACGTACGCGAGACCCTCTCGATCTGCGACTGGGGCTGCATCTTGTCCGAGGGCGTGATCTTCGAGCAGGGCACGCCGGAGCAAATCGCCAACTCGCCGAAAGCGCGAGAGAAATACCTCGGCGAAAACTTCCGGTTTTAATCCCGCCATGACAACAGGGTCATGCCGTCGGTGTGCCAATCATTGAGTTGGACCAACAAGATGGACCTCCGTCATTTCCGAGCCGCGCCCGAGCCACTGAGTACGCAAACGCAGGTTGGGATTTTTTTTGAGTTCGTCGAGCGGGAGCTTCATGAAAAACTGCTGTTCCGCGAATTCACCCGAAGGAACGCGGATCGGGGCGGACTGGCTCGTAATGAACTCCGCACCTCGTTTGGATTCGTTTTCATCGAGCGCGAGACTCAGTTGATGCTCGGACCAATCCAAGTTGTAAAACCGCATCTTGAAATGGTTGATCACGTAGCGGACACCGCCGAGCTCCACCACCTGATAAGGAACGTCCACGGCGCGAACTACCTCGCTTTGCACCTCTTGCCGGCTGGAGAGACGGAACGCGAGCGTCGCGAGCGCTGCCGTCAATATCGCGCCATAGACGACGGTGCGGCCACGCAAATACTTGTTGGGTTTGCCCGCAAGAGTCTGCTGGCTGGCGTATCCCACCAGATGCGGGGGCTTGCCGATCTTACTCATCACCGAATCGCACGCGTCGGCGCAAGCGGTGCAAGCGATGCATTCCATTTGCAGGCCGTTTCGCACGTCGATGCCGGTCGGGCACACTCGCACGCACTTCAGGCAGTCGATGCAATCGTCCCGCTCTTTGCGGTAAGCCAGGAACAAAGAACCCTCGTCCATCGTCACCGACTGCATCCGTCCGTAGGGACAAACGATGAGGCAAAACTGTTCGCGGAACCAACCGAAATCAAAGAGCACGATCCCGGTCATCCCGATCACCGCTAAAAACGCATCCAAGTGGTTCGCGGGCGGCGACAGCATATATCGGAAGGCGGCCTCTCCTCCGACAAAATAGCCGAGAAAACTGTGGCTCAGGATCAGCGCAAGGATCAAAAACGCGAACCACTTGGCGCCGAGGAGCAATGCTTTGTTGAAATCCAACGGACGTTGATCCAGCCGCTTTTGCGCCGTGTGATCACCGATGATCCACCGCTCGATCATACGGAAAATCCGTTCGATAAAAACCGTCTGCGGACAAGCCCACCCGCACCAAACACGGCCGAACAGCGTGGTCACAAGCGCGATCACCATGAGAAACGAGATCGTCACGAACACTAAGTTCGGCACCTCATGCGCGAAAAACAAAACTCCGAAGATGGAAAACCGCCGATGCTCGATATCGAGGAGCAACAGCGGATGCCCGTTGACCTTGAGCCAGGGAATCACGAGGTAGACGGCGATCATCAGCCACTGCGCCCATTTCCTCCGCGCATTCCAATACCCGCCGACAAGTGACATCGGATACAGCTTCACCCGCTTTCCGCGGGCGTCGGTCGTCGGCGAACGGTCTCGAACTACTGGCGGCGGCGTATACACGTCACTTCTCCTGCGTCACGTCGACGCCTTGCGGGGCTTTCGGCGCGGCGGGTTTGCGGCCTTCAAGGCTTTTTACGAATACCACCACCGATTTGAGTTCCGTTTCTTTCAGAATCGGCCCCCACGGCGGCATGCCTTTATCGGCGACGCCGTCGCGCACGACTTTATAGATATCGCTGATCCCGCCTTTTCCATGCAACCAATATTGATCGGTCAAGTTCGGGCCGACCAATCCGCCACCGTCGGGCGCGTGGCACGCGGCGCACTTCGATATGAAAACCTCTTTACCGGCATCGACCGATTCGGCTTGCGCGAGCATGGCGTTCAGCTCCTTTTCGTCCGGGCCTTGCGGCTTATTGGCGTTTTGAATTTGCTTGATCTTATACATCGCCTCGGTAATACGCTGATCCGAACTCTCGCCCATCCCGATTTCGTAGTAGGCGTAGTAGCCGATCGCAAAGACGATCGAGAGATAAAACGCCAGCTGCCACCAAAAAGGCGCCGGATTGTTGAACTCCTGAATCCCGTCGTACTCGTGATCGGACAACGGAACGTCGAAGCCAGGCTCTTGCTTCGAATCACTCATGGTGGCCTCCTTTCACGGTCGGACGATCAAGCGGAAGCAGACTCGCCTCTTCATAAATCGCCTTGCTGTTTTTGCGGTAAACCCAGATGACGGCTCCCACGAACACCGACGCGAACAGCAGCATGCTCACGATGGGTAGCGTACTCCAATGCAATTGAGACAATACGTCGCGGATCATTTCGCACCTCCTAAACGTTGCAGATATGAAATCAGGGCGAGGATCTCGGAGTCGTCTTTGACTTGAGCGCCATCGGCACGCAGGCCTTCAGCGATTTTAGCGGCGTCGGACCGCGCTCGATCCTCTGCGGTCTCGACGTCATTTTCCGAATACGGCACCCCGAGCGACTTCATCACATCGAGCTTCTTGTTCAAGATCGCGTAATCGATCTTGTCCTTGAAGAGCCAACCGTACGACGGCATGATCGACCCGTTGACGACCTCCTGCGGATTCATCATGTGGCGGTAGTGCCACAGATCGGGATATTTGGAACCGACGCGCGCCAAGTCCGGGCCGATCCGGCGCGAACCCCATTGAAACGGACGATCGAACACGGATTCCTCGATGGTCGACGGGTTGCCGAAGCGGAGGACGTCGCTCACGGTCTTACGGATCATTTGCGAGTGGCAAGTGTAACATCCCTCCCTCACATAGATGTCGCGTCCGGCGAGTTCGAGCGCGGTGTAGGGTTTCAGCATCTGGGCCTTGTAGTTGGCCTCGACGATCGAGGAGCTCGCAAACATCGGCGCAAGCGAGATCAGCGACCCGGTTCCGATAGCGACCACCACCAGCACGGTGAGGACCATCGGGGCGGCTTCGAGGATACGGTGGCTGAAACCGCCGTGCGGGTCCGCCGTCGATTCCTTGGCTTGATACGGAACCGCTTCATCCTCGGTGTCACCCGGATTTTTGGCCGCGAGCTTCACGGTCATACGCACGTTGTAGAGCATGACGATAAACCCGCCGAGGTAACACAAACCGCCGACTCCGCGGATCCAATACAGCGGAATGATGCGAGTGACGCTCGACACGAAATCCGGATACGCGAGTCTTCCCGCATCGCTGACCTCCCGAAGCATCAAACCTTGCGTAATCCCTGCGGTGTAAATCGCGATCAAGTAAAGAAGGATCCCAAGCGTGCCAACCCAGAAGTGGACGTTCGCCAGGCGCTTCGAGTAGAGTTCGGTGTTCCAAAGCTTCGGCACGAGGTAGTAAATCATCCCAAAACTGAGAAAACCGTTCCAACCGAGCGCTCCCGAGTGCACGTGAGCGATAATCCAATCGGTATAATGCCCGATCTCACTGACGCTCTTGATCGCGAGAAGCGGCCCTTCGAAAGTCGCCATGCCGTAAAAGATAGTCGCGACCGCGAGGAACTTCACCACCGGTTCGGTTCGAACTTTGTCCCAGGCCCCACGAATCGTGAGGAGACCGTTGATCATCCCGCCCCAGGACGGAATCCAAAGCATCACGCTGAACGCCATCCCCACGGTTTGCGCCCAATCCGGCACGGCGGTATTGAGAAGGTGGTGAGGCCCCGCCCAAATATAGATAAAGACAAGCGTCCAAAAATGGACGACCGACAGCCGGTAAGAGTAGACCGGGCGGTTGACCGACTTGGGAATGAAGTAATACATCAGCCCGAGAAACGGAGTCGTCAGGAAAAACGCGACCGCGTTGTGCCCGTACCACCACTGCACGAGTGCATCGCTCACCCCGGCGTAAACCGGATAGCTCTTGATCAAGCTGAACGGGATCGACAGGGAGTTTACGACGTGAAGTACCGCCACCGTGACGAAAGTCGCGATGTAGAACCAGACCGCGACATAGATGTGCTTGACCCGGCGCTGGAGAATTGTGCGAATCATGTTGTAACCGAACGCGACCCACACGACCGTAATCGCGATGTCGATCGGCCACTCGAGTTCAGCGTACTCCTTGCCCTGAGTAAAACCGAAAGGCAGCGTGAGCGCGGCCGAGACGATGATCAGCTGCCAGCCCCAGAAGTGGAACTTGCTGATCTTATCCGAAAACAACCGGGTTTTGAGCACCCTCTGCATCGAGTAGTAGATTCCGGCGAAGATGGCGTTCCCGGCGAACGCGAAAACCGCGGCGTTGGTATGCAGCGGCCTCAAGCGGCCGAAGGTGATGTAAGGCACGCCGAAATTAAGTTTGTAGTAGGCCATCTCGAAAGCGATGTAAATCCCGGCGAGGAATGCGACGAGCGCCCACGCCAGCGTCGCGATAGTGAATTTCCTTACGATCCCGTCGTCGTACTTAAAGCGTTCTACCTGCTGCATCGATCTGCTCCTTCTTGTTTTTCGATTCTTCTTCAAATAAAATCCTTACCGCCGGCGTTTCCAGATCTTCGTACTGGCCGTTCCGCGCGGACCAGATGAAGGCGATCAAGAATCCCGCACCCATCGCGAGCGCCGCCGGAACAAGCCACCAGACGATCTCCATCCCGAAGTTCATGCGTTCTTCTCCCTCAGGCGCGCGAGCGTCCAAACAAATACGGTCGTCGCCGACATCGGCATTAAAACGGCGGCGAGAAGCGGGCTCATGAACCCCGAGAGGCTTAAAGTCGCGCCGATGAGGTTGTAGGCGGTGCTATAGATAAAATTTTGCTTCAGCGTACGGCGAACGAGCTTCGACATGCTGAGAAAAACCGGAACCGTTTCGATTCCGGGCTTCAGCGAGTAAACCTGCGCCGACTGAATCGCCGCGTCGATCCCGCCCTGAACGGCGATACTGACCCGGGCTTTCGACAGCGCGAGGGCGTCGTTCAACCCGTCTCCGACCATCAGCCCACGCTCCACGATCTCGGCTTTTTCTTCGGGTGTTTTCTGCGAATACACGAAATTGATCCCGGTTTGATTCGCGACCTCGCGGGCAGGCCAAGCATGGTCGCCAGTAACGAGAGCGGTTCCGTAACGGTTGATTTGCAGATCGCGGATGATTTTCGCGGATTTCGGACGGAGCTGGTCTTGGAGCCGAACTCTGAGCAGTTCTTCGCGTACGGCGCCTTTCTGGAATACGACCTCGGAAAACGTGGTTTGATTGTCTTCGGAACGAACGAGACGGAACTCCTCACCGCCGTCGCGGAAGGCGCTCAACCCCAAGCCCGGCATCTCCCGGAACTCAGTCCACGATTCGGGATTCCGAACCGGCGACCGGTCGTCCTTCTCGGCGATCCGTACGATAGCGGCTTCGATCGCGCGCGATACCGGATGGCGTGAGCGCGTGACCATCGAATAAAGAAGCCGGAGCGTCTCGGAATCGGCTGACTCCAAACCGCCGACGACCGAGAGCTTGCCCCAGGTCAGTGTGCCGGTTTTATCGAAAAAAATTTTGCGCACGTTCGCACCCCGGTCGAGCGCGATCGGATCTTTTACGAGCAAGCCCTGACGAATCAAAATTTGGAGCGCGCGCGAAAACACGAGCGGCGTCGCGAGCGCGAGCGCGCACGGGCAAGTCACGATCAAAAGCGCGAGAACGCGCCTGATCCCTTCGGCGGTATGCCCTCTCCAGGCAAAATAAACCAACGACGCGAAAGCCACCGTCGTGACGGCTCGGAGGAGCGATTTCGCCCAACGGTCGGCTTGAATCTGAGTGTCGGAACGGCGCTCCTGAGCTTCGCGCACCTTTTCAAGCATCTGGGCCATCCGGGTGCGATCGCCGACGGCGGTCACCTCAATCACGGCGTCCCCGCTCGCTTCGATGATTTGCGTGCCCGCGTATACTTCTCCACCCGGCTTGATCCATACCGGAACGGATTCGCCGCTGAAATGCGAAAAGTCGACCGCAATTTGACCGAAACGCAAAACACCGTCCGAACTCAGCTTCATCCCGCTCTCGGGCTGATAACGGTCGCCAACCACGCGGTCTCCCTTGGCCTGAAAATAATCAAGTACTCCAAGCGACAGTTTCGATGAACGGCGCAATCTCGCCAAATAATAGCGACTCGAGAGGAGCAAAAAGATCAGCGCGCTCAAGCTGTCAAAGTAAAGTTCGTGCGTGCCGCGAAATACCGAAACGCAGGAATAGAAAAACGCGACCAAGATCGCAAGCAGTATCGGAGCGTCGATCGAGAAAGTCGAGTTCACCCAGGCGGCGGCGACGTTTTTGAAAAAGCTGCGGCCCGAATAAAACACCGCCGGGACCGCGAGGCCGAGGGACAGCGCTTCGAAAAACGTCCGCAGGCTCCCGTCCACGCCCGAATACAGCGGGATGCTCATCAACATGATATTGCCGGCGAGCGCCCCCGCGACGCCGATATCGATGAGCCGCGCGCGGTTTTCCCTGGCGGCTTGCCGATCGGCATCGGACTCCTCTTCGATCAAATGCGGGACGTAACCCCACTCTTCAATCTGCCCGGCGATTCTCGAAAGCGCCGCGCCGGGGCGCAAACGCAGACGGAGCGTCGACTGAGGGAGATTGAAGGTCGATTGTTCGACCTCGGCGGGCTGGACGATCGAGAGACGTTCGAGCAAACCCACGCATCCGGTGCAGTGAACCCCTTCGACGTAAAGCTTGACGTCTTTTGATCGATACTTGTCCCAGTCGAGGTATTTTCCGCTGCAGTGGGTGCTGACTTTGGAATCTTTCTGTACGGATTGCATAGCGTCCTTAGGATTAGGGTAATTAGTGGCTCAAACGGGTTTGAAGGAGATCATCGAGCGCCCGAAGCGCATCGGTCGTGGTGAAGATGCCGACCAGGTGGCTGTGATCGACGATGAGGACGCTTCCGATCTTTTTTTCCGACATCGACTTCGCCACTTCGTCGAGCTTGGCTTCGGGACGAACGAGGAACACTTCATTCGAAGCGATTTCCTCGACCCGGGTTTTGTCGGCGTCGACACCGCTAATCGAAAGGGCCAGCTTGATATCTCGATCGCTCAATACTCCGGTGATCTTGCCGGCCGTCAGTACAGGCAAGTGACGAATCATATGTACTTTCATGAGCTCGCTTGCAACTTTGAGCGTCTGCTCCGCTCCGATCGAATGCGGGGTGGTGGTCATATATTTTACAACTTGCGGAATTGACTTCATTTTTCTTCTCCTAAAGAATTGGAAAGATTTTTTGTAGGAACAGGATAGTCGATCCCCGGTCCGGAGTGATATGATCGGGGACATAATGAACATGATCTTCGTCATATTTGACGCTTGAAGCCAAGTATGAGTAATCCCCCGACAAAAAGCACACAGATAAAGTGCAAGGACTGCGTAGGACGCGCGCGGGGTCTACTTTGCGTCGTCGGCGACGAAGCGCTCACGGTGATCGATAACTCCAAGTTCCAGCAGCATTTTAAGCCCGGACAAACCCTCTTTTACGCGGGCAACTCCGCGACGGGTATTTTTTGCGTACTAAACGGCACGATTAAGCTGGAAAACTTGGATTCCGAAGGCAAGTCTCAAATCGTTCAAGTCTATAGTTCTGGATCGATGATCGGATATCGCGCGCTCTTTACGGAAGAGCCCTATCAAAGCTCCGCAATCGCGGTCGAGGCCGCGGATGTCTGTTTCATTCCGAAATCCACGATTATGGACCTCGTTCAGGAGCAACCGGATCTTGCCTTCAAATTTCTGGTGCAGCTCTCGAACGACTTTAAAATGATGGAAAGCCGGATGCAGCGGATTCTTGGCCGGACCGCGTCCGAGCGGATTGCCGAAGCCCTCCTCTTTTTGCGCGAAAACTTCGAGGACAAAAACTGGACTCGCAAGGAAATCGCGGAATGGGCCGGAACGACAACTGAGACCGTGATTCGCAGCCTGGCCGATCTTGAAGACGAAGGCGTGATTGAGCAAAAGGGCCGAGCGATTAACATCTTAAAACGCGACCAACTCCTCGCCTGCGCCCGCATCGGAATCTGACAGCTATATTTCTGCCCACTCCGCGCAGTAGCCCTGCACCGGCCTACGGCATTCAGACGCTTACGCCGCTAGTATCTTCTGACGGCACTTCGGAACCGGCGCAACAATTCCGAAAGTTGCTGACCTCTACCCTGTTCCCGATATCGCAATGACAAAAATAGATCGCGAAGCTCGCTTATCTGTTTAGCTCGAGTCGGTTGAGAAACCGAGACGCGAGCCAGGAAATCCACGGGGCCTTCGTTGACGGCGCGGACCAAGCCCTTCTTAGCAAGCTTGGCGCAGAACTTATGCCACTCCTTCAATACCGGATCGCGTTTGCGATCGCGACGTCGCGAGAGCACCGACAAAATCAAGAACAGCGCGCCGAGCGCGCCCGCTAGGATCAAAAAAAACGCCAATCGAGTCGCATGTTGCACGCCGAATCGCGAGATCAAGTTTTGCTGGAATTCAAAATCGTAGGCGAGCAAGAAGCGGATCCACTGCATCTCGGCCGCGTCGATCGCCTGCGCGGCTTTCGTGCCAAATCGGCCAAACGGGTTTACGTCCTGAAGCTCGTCGATATTGCTGATGTTGACGCCGCTGGGGACTTGCGACGCGATCGAGAAAAACTCCGCGCCCATCGTGAGACGCATCGGCGCGACAACCGAAGTGAGATCGAGGCGCGTCCAATGTCCGCGCTTCGCGTCGGCATCCTGAATCCACGCTTCGATCCAGGCGTGCGCGTTTTTCATCTTCACGATCCAGTAGTCGGCGAGATCGTTCCTCTCCGCTCCCTGAAACCCGACCACCACGCGGGCAGGCACCCCCATGAGTCGCAACAATAAAGCCCCAGCAGCCGCATAGTGCTCGCAAAAACCGACTTTGCTTTTAAAGAGGAAGGCGCTCATGGTCGGAGTGGCGCCGGGACTGAGCGAGTACAAAAACTTTTCGCTTCGAAACCAACCGAACAAATTGGCGATCGAATCACCGGTGGTTTTACCTTGAAGATTTTTTGCCAACTCGGCGACTTCGGACTCGAGCTTAAGCGGGGTTTGCAAAAACGTCTGTCGTTCGAGTTGGGTGAGCCGCTCTTGGCTAGGAGCGATCGAGAGTGCCTGGCCCGAATAGTTGACGCGCGCTTGAATCGTGGCCGGAGCTTCGGCGATGCCACCGTTGACGATAATGGCACGGTTCCCGCGGACTTCAGGGATGTCGCGCGCATCGAAATAATCAAGCATAAAGAGCCATTTTTGGAACATAGGCTCCAAGAAAACGTCGTACGGAATCGTCGGCGACTTCTCGATGTCTTCATGCACCCAATCTTCAAGCTCGAGCCGGCGCGGGCTCTTCATCCAATGCAAACCTTCGGTCGAAGCCAAGATCCCGCCTCGAAAGTAAAGCGTCGACGGTGCGGGCGTGACCTTTGAGAACTGAACGCGGAACGCGAGTTCGTCCGAAAGCGCGAGTTGGCTGATCACGCCCGGATTCATCTCGTCCGAAAAGCTGTTTTGAGAGACCGCGACTTCGCGGCGCCAAAACCCCACGGTAAAACGCGGGAACACGGTAAAGAGGATCACCCAGACCGGGAGGATATAGAGGAGCAGTTTCCCCACCACCCTGAATGAAAAGAGCGAGGTGTTGGACGGATGAAGCTGCAGCAAAAACTGCACGAGCAGGAGTACGTCGATCGCAAGAAAGATCGTCGTGCCCAGACCCTGCGAGACGAGCAAGTTGGTCATGAGGAGCACGAAGCAAAGCACGAGCGTGACCATCGTGTCGCGATAACGATTGCACTCGAGCAGCTTGCAACACGCGATGATCGCGAGTGAGGCGGTGGCGGCGTCCTCACCGATGAGCGTGTGCTTGGTGAGCGCTACACCCACCATGCCCAATGCGCTGATCGCCGTGACTATATTTTTTGGCGGCAAGCGAGTGCCTTTGTTGAGATGCCAAACCTTCCAACCCACGAGCGCAAATGCCGCCACACTCACCCACGGCGGCACCACGGAGAGAAGCGGAATCAGCTGAAGCGCGACGAGCGCGGACAAATAATACTGAATCGGCTTGTTCCAGACAATGTTCCGGTCGAGAACGCGCTCAGATACGGAATGTCGGTTCGTACGGTTCATGACGGCATACCCCACGTCGCAAGCGACTGAAAACACCTCGTGGCGTGCTCGTACCCTTTGCCCGAACGATCGGGCTGGCCCGGAAGTCTGAGGGTAAAATTCATTTCGCGGGTATACGCTTCCTGCACCCACGCCGCGATTTGCGAGAGACGGTCCTCGTCGGTGAGTCCGGTGCCATCGAGCGCGCGCCAATCAAAAATCTGATCAGGCGGATCACCCTCATTGAGTTCCTTGATGAGGAGCGGGCGTCCGCGGGCGTGAGCTTTCCAATCCACTTGGCGAGACGAATCGCCTTTTTGAAATTTACGGTGCCCGCGAAAGTCATCGCCGGTACCGATCGGATTTTTACGTTGTCCCTCGGCCGCGACGGCGCTCATCTCTTGCGGCATCGGGAGCGAGCCCTTTAGCTCGGGATAAATCCAATACGTCGTCGGAAGATCCACCACTTTCCAGGCGTAAAACAAACCCAGCGGAAATACCGAGTAGAGCTCGAAGCGCTTGGTCTCGAATTTTCCGCGTTTCCCCATCGGCTGCTGCCAAGTCACGCGGTTGGTTTGCAATGATTTGAGATGCTTCGGACCCGAGCCGTCTTTGAACTGTGCGAAGCCCATCTCGATACCCCACCGCTCGGCCGAATTCGAGTTTTTAAGATAGGCACTATGCTCGCTTGGGCTTGATGCAAATGCCGGCGCTATCGCCGCACTCTCGACGAGCACCCCTTTGAGCTGCAGCTGGGTCATCACCATCGACACGAACACGAGGCTGAACATGAAAAACGCGAGCAGGTTAACGAGGTTGTTCGAGTAACCGGAGCCAATCAAGAGCATCACCAACGTCGTGAACAAAAAAAAGCCGCCTGCCCGGGTCGGAACGATGTAAATTTTTTCGGGATTGGAGTTGGAGCGTGCGCGAATCCGGTCACGCATCGTTTTGAGTTCTTTCTCCTTAGCCTTAGTCCACGGCCACATGGGCGAGTACTTCCTGCGCGAGATGGCTTCCGGTTTTTCCGGAAAGATCGAGACTTGGATTCAAACGATGGCTCATCACCGCCGGTCCGACGGTTTGAACGTCTTCGGGAAGCACGTTGGCGCGACCCTGCAAGAACGCCCAAGATTTTGCCGCATTCAAAAAACCGAGCGTCGCGCGCGGCGAGAGGCCGGCGTGTGCCCCACCCGTTACCGGTAATCCTTCGCGGGTGTAGGCGACGATGTCTTGCAAATAACCGATGAGCGCATCCGATGCGTGCACTTCTTTGACCGCTTGCTGAAGGCGCACGAGATCTTTACTCGTCAACACCGGCACGAGTTTTTGAACAAGCTCTTGTCGAGATTCCTGTCTCAGCATGGTCTTCTCGGCTTCGCGATTTGGATATCCCATCTCGATGCGCATGAGGAACCGGTCGAGTTGCGACTCGGGCAGCAGGAACGTACCGATTTGCTGTTTCGGGTTTTGAGTCGCGATAAACACAAACGGATCCGGAAGTTCGCGAGTGACGCCATCGACGGTGACTTTGCGTTCTTCCATCGCTTGCAGGCACGCGCTCTGAGTTTTTGGCGTCGCTCGGTTTAGTTCGTCGGCCAGAATGAGCTCCGAAAAAATCGGACCCGGGTGGAAATGAAATTTTTTATCCTGAGGATCGTAGATCGAGCTCCCCAGAATGTCCGCAGGAAGCAGGTCATTGGTGAATTGAATGCGGGAGAGTTTCAAGTCGAAGAGCCTGGCGATGGTATGGACCAGGGTAGTTTTCCCCATCCCCGGCATATCCTCGATCAAGAGGTGTCCCCGTGCGAGCAAACAGCAAAGCGCGAGTTGGATCTCACGTTCTTTATCGAGGATGACGTTCGCGGCGGCTTTGCGGAACGCCTGAATTCGGTCTCGGAGTTGTTCGATTTCAGCGGGGCTGGACATTGTAGAGATCATTTTAGGGTGTTGACGCACATCAAAGCCATCCCCATTTGTAACAAATTGCGTTACTCATTCTTTTCTGGCTCTATTGGGGGATATCGGGTTCAATCAAGAATAGTCGTCAAATTGACGATAAGGGTACGATGGCAATTCAGTTAAAACAAAGCCTTAAGCTTGGCCAGAACTTGGTAATGACGCCGCAATTGCAGCAGGCGATCAAACTTTTGCAGCTCAATCACATGGAGCTTGCGGAGCTGATCACGCAAGAACTCACCGAGAACCCGATTCTCGAAGAGATCACCGAAGAAAATCAAACCCAAGATAACGTCGAAGCCGCGGCCGAAGGCGAGACCTTCGACCCGGAGATGCAGCAAAACGCCGACGAAGTCGCGCAACAAGCGCCGGAAAACCCGGACGAAAAGAACTTGGTCGGCAAAGACGACGTCAACTGGGACGCGTACCTCGAAGACTTTAACAGTGACTCCTCCTCTACCGCGCCGTCGATGAAGGAAATTCCGGAGGACGGGCCGACCTACGAAAACGTTTTAACCAAGACATCTTCGCTCGAAGAACATTTGCAGTGGCAGCTCGGCATGCTCAAGCTCATGGAAAACGAAGAGCGCTTGGGCCAGCAAATTATCGCGTCGCTGAACGACGACGGTTACTTTGAAGGCGATCTCGTCAAGCTCGCTGAAGAGAACGCGCTCGAATTCGAAGACGCCGAAGAAATTTTGAAGATGATCCAGAACTTTGATCCGCTCGGGATCGCCGCGCGGAATCTGCAAGAATGCTTGCTCGTACAAGCGAAGTTCCTCACCCCTCGCAACGAGCTGATCGAAACGATCATTCAGCATTACCTGGTTGAGCTCGAAAAGCACAATATTCCGGCGATCGCCAAGGCACTCGCCCTCCCGATCGACAAGATCGTTGAGGCGCAAAAGATTATTCACGAAATGGAACCAAAACCGGGTTCCCTCTACACCCAGACCGACACTCAGTACATCACACCCGACATTTACATCAACAAGGTCGGCAACAACTACGTGATCGGAATGAACGACGACGGCATTCCCCGTTTGCGGGTGTCGAACTACTACAAAAACATCGTTCAAAAGGAAGCGGGCAAACAAGACCAAGGCAAGGCTAAAGAGTATGTGCAAGAAAAACTGCGCGCGGCGATCTGGCTCATTCGCTCGATCCAAAACCGCCAGAAGACGATTTATAAGGTCACCGAAGCGATTCTCGCCCGCCAAAAAGACTTCTTCGAAAAGGGAACCCAGTTCCTGAAACCGATGGTCCTAAAAGATATCGCGGCTGACGTCGGCATGCACGAGTCCACGATCTCGCGCGTGACCACCAATAAGTACGTTCACACTCCGGTCGGAACGTTCGAGCTTAAATACTTCTTCAACTCTTCGATCAGCTCGTCGGACGGCAGCGACGCTGTGGCGTCATCTGCGGTCAAAGAACGCATCAAGCAACTCATCAGCAAAGAAGATCCAAAAAAGCCATTATCAGATCAACAGATCGTCGAGGTGCTCGGCAAAGAGAACATCGATATCGCCCGCCGTACCGTGGCTAAGTATCGCGAGATGGCCGGCATCTTGCCGTCGTCTAAACGTAAACGCGCGTTCTGAGGTAACGGGTTCCTTTTGGTTGAGATTTGCGTCATTCGTAAACTACATTTGTTGAGATGACACAAATCTCAACCAAAAGGAACCCGTTACCTCAGATTCTCAAATGTGTCCAAATGCGGACACACATTGTGTACAAAACAATTGCCATTCTCTAACATCGCATTTATTATCCTTTTCGTGTTTAAAAACATAGCTCAACTTACTGAACAGCGGCTCGACTTCCGCGTCTTCTTACAAGATACGCTGGTCGCACGCTGTAAAAGCAACCCAGCCTACTCGCTCCGGGCTTTCGCGAGGCAGCTTAAACTCGAGCCCTCTTACCTGTCCAAAATTTTATCGGGTAAACGCAAAGTCACGCCTCGACTTATTCAGCGTCTGGGCTCTCAGCTCGCGCTGGACCCGTTATCAGTGGCACAGTTTATTGCTAGCGAGCCTGTTTATCACAGCCTCACCGTCGATCAGTTTTCGGTTATCGCAGATTGGTACCACTACGCGATCCTTGAGCTTGCCCGCACTCAGGGCTTTATTGCTACTCCTGCTTACATTGCCAAGCGCTTAGGAATTACCGGCACAGAAGCCCGAAGCGCGCTCGAGCGCTTGCAACGCCTTGAAATGATCGAGCTCGACTCCAAAGGTAGGCTTGTCCGTATGCCAGAAAACCACAGTACCGTCGGCGCTCCATTTATGTCGGCCGCTTTTCGTAAACTGCAAAAACAAATTTTGGAGCAAGCGATCCACGCGATGGAAAACGTCGCTATCGAGCAACGTGATCAAAGCTCTCTCACTATGGCGATTGATCCAGGCCTGATTCCAGAAGCCAAATTGATGATTAAAAAGTTCCGACGCGATCTCTGCGCTTTACTCCAAAGCAAGGGACCGATCCAAAAAGAAGTGTATCAACTTTCCATTTCGCTATTCCCCGCAAAGCAAAATCCAAAAGGAGCCCTATTATGAAAATCATTCAATCCATGATTTTGATCGCGAGCCTATTCGGCTCATCTCGAGTTCTCGCACAAGGACAAGAAGGCCACGGAGGAAGCGTCATCGCTTGTTTCCAGAACGAAGTCATTGCCAAGCAGTTCAGAAAAGAACTTTGGGAAAATGAATTCCCGGATGAAGCAACGTCTCGAGGGCACCGAATCGGCAATAGCTCGCGCCCGATACCTTCCTATGTCTTAGGTCGAACCGACGTCGTCGGCAAATACATCAGACAAATGATCGACGTGCAACTTTATGATCTTTGGCTCGCGCGCCATGAAGATGGCATTCAAAACAACCCGCTCTTGGACCCTGCGACGCTCGAACCGGCAAGTCGTAACTTTACCGGCATCCTTAATAACCGCATGGATCGCATTCGAGCAACACATATTGATTTTTATGAAGGACTCCTTAGCGCAAAAAATCTCCTGGAGTCTGCTCCCTGGATCAACTCACCGACGGCGGTGGTTTCGGACGTCGGAGCGATCATCAACATCCCTTCCAATTGCGCTATCGTTCAGCTTGCGTCTCAACGCAAAGTTGGCGCTAACATCAGCGACGTGTACTATGACAAGCGACTTTTCAACAAATTACGATCCGATCTCGACCGCGCTGGCATTTTTATTCATGAGTTTGTTTACAAAGTGATGATCCAGTCGAAAAAAGGATTTAATGCAGTCGCCACTCAGCGCATCGTTCGAACCGTCTTCAAGGCGAGCTACGGTCCGGCCATCACCAAGGACTTCAATGATCTGTTAGTCGAGGTCGGAGCGATCTTACCAAACAATCTGAAGCAGGCTTACGGTTTTAGCTACACCGACAACATGACTTGGGGCTACCATGATGGTGCCTACTCCATGAACGACTGGGACAATGGCTATATTCATCGTATCGCCGGCGCTTCAATCGTCACAAAACGAATCCAAAGTCCGTTCCTTTCAAATAAAAGATCGACATACCCTGGCATCGCTTTTTACACGTACAATACCCCACGCGAATACGCCAATCACCAGTGGAATGCACTTCAGTTTGACTATGATGATCGTGACCAATCGATTCCGCTTTGCGGAGGACTCGTCGACAACACTCTGCCAAAACATAGAACGGGTCAGTGCAATGCGCGACTCGACGCAAATGGCGACATCGTTGAGTACAGTTTAGAACTCACAGAAGACCTGAACATCGATGGATATGTTTTTACAGCGTATGATACCGTCTATTTGGACTCTCAAAGACGTCTGATAGGATTCGTAAAATCCGGCAAAGACGAGATTGCAATACCTGAGCTCGCGCAGTTTGGAGTTAGCTGCTGGAAAGCGGTTATGGGATACACGAGTTCAAACTCTGCAAAAACCATCCTCTCCTGCTCAAGCAGTAAACCAATCCGGATCGGCGCGATCATCCTCACCGGAACAATCGGATTCTTCCCGGGCAACGTCAATATCGACGGCAGCAAAATCAGCGGGGAAGTGCAAATACCAAGAACATTCGAAGGCTCCTTCTCGACTTTTAGTCCAGAGCACTACGTCGAATACGCACCGATGTTGGATCAAGTTGTCTTTACGACTGACGGTACGAACCAAGTCGTGTCTTTTGTCAACATCATTGAAAATAGCTACGGTCGTTTACATATGACCAATGATTCGTTTTGTACGGGGAAGATCACAATCCATCCAAACGGAATGATACATACTTGCGAGCATCCAGATTACGTGAAAACCAAGTACAAAGAGCTAAATGCACATTACGCCAATCGCGGGACTCCGGCAGAGTTCTACGACAACGGTATCGCAAAGTCTTATCGCTTAGTCGCGTACAACTCTTCATCCGCGACTCAAACTCTTCGAGTTAACCGTCAGAAGATCCCACTTGGATCATTGATCGAGTTCAACGAGCAAGGAAAAATCACAGGTGTAATATCGTCTCGCCAAATGAGTGGAGATGACGCAAGTCTCAACCAAAAGGACCCCGTTACCGAGTGATGTGATAGTAGCAATATACCGTCCGCGTAGACGTCTGATCAATCAACTGTGAGCGAAAGCCCCAGCTGGTCTCCGGCATAAATACGGTCAATTCGTAATCGGGAATACCCTTTTCGTTTGAAACGGCGATCGTTTCAATCACGTTCTTGCGCTTATTAGGTGCGCGCTCCGCTGCCAAATCCTGAACCTGAATCTCTTTCTGGCGGCGTGGCTTCTTCGTCATATTAAACGAATAAAGTGCAAGCCCGTTTCCTGGCGTTACGTTTTGTTTGATCTCGATGTGAGTCCTTGGCTTGTAACCATCGCATTCGAGATAAGGACGATAGGAAGCCGCCATAGCCATCATAATCAAAGTTGTCATATGCAATGAAAGTAGTCGAATCACGCGATTATTGTCAAACGCATTGACAGCTGTCAGCTAGATAACACTCAAACTCCTATTGTGACTTGAGATCGGATTTAATGCCCCATCGCTGGCACGGTCCCTGCTCTATACTGGGTATGAAGCAGCAGGTAAAGTTTCAGAACTCAACGGTTTTCACCGTTATTGCAGGCATTTTCGTTGTTTTTGCTCAAGCGCAAGTTGCGCAAGCTCGCAACTACACGACGCCCACTTCTCTTCCAAGAGTTGAGTCTGATTTTAATATGGTTCGCTTGTTTCAAATTCAAAGCGGAGATTTGCTCCTCGCTTCATTGCGCACTCCCGTCGAATTTTTGAATCGCAGTCTTCAGGTTCGATTTAGAAAAGACGTGACCGTTCCAGTTCAAGGCGACTTGCACATCGGTACGAGCTGCGTGTTCCGCGCCCCTCATCACACCGTTGAGTCTCCGCAAAACTACACCCAGACCGCTCTTCCGAATTCTTCTTCCCGCACGGTCAAGAAAGGCACCGAGCTTGAAGTTCAAAACATCAGCATCGGGCCAAACAAGCTTCAAGCCGAATTCGCGAACGCGAAAACCCGCGAGCCACTCGTTGAGATGATTTGTGCGAACCCAAAAATCCGCGATTGGACCGTCATGAGCTTCGACATTCGGACTAATGGCGTCATCGAACTCCGTTCAAATATCCAGCGTGACCCTGCAAGCGCCTCACACGGCTCGAAAGAAAGAATCCATAGTCCCACCATGGAAAACTTACAGGGTACTCTTTTAAACGGCTATTTCGGCTCAGGTCTTCCGGGAACTTCAGGCATTCAGCTCATGATCGGCTCTAACCCAAGAGCGTTCGTCGAAAACGGCAACCGCGCGATTTGGATCGGCAAGCTCTGCCAGGTGCTCGGTGAGGAATCATCAAATAATTCAGCTCAATACACCAAAGACTCAAAGTTCGCATTCCACGGCCGCGTAGTGAACGCCGAGAAGAATCGCGTTCAATTCCAATTCCGCAATTGGAGTTACGCACTCGAAAGCCTCACCATCGAGTGCTCGGGCTCGGCAAAAGAAGTTGCTTCGATGACGATGGCGCAAGTCGAATCCGACCTTAACCAATCGATCCATTTCTACAGTAAGTAGTCTTATACACTCCACCTAAGACGCGCGGGTAAACTGTTTCTGAATCGGAAACCATTACCGCCAAAATAGTGTTTGCTCTCACTCCCGATCCTTCTTACTCTAATGTCTAGTCAACGCTATTAACACCTGGGGGGGGAGATATATGCGTATCACTGCAGTCGCACTTGCGGCTTTGTTCCTCGTATCCGTACCATCACACGCGGCCGGAGTATCAGCTGTGAAAGACCGTTTGGTCGTCCTCGACGATCAGACGACTGAAAGCACCTTCATCGGCGTGACCTCGCCTGAAGAAGTGGCTCGCCAATTTTTGAAACAATACGCGACGAAGTTGGGACTCAACTCCGAACTCGCCGATCTCCAGTACGAAGCAACCGTTCGTACGGCTGTCGGTTACGTTGTTCGTTTCCAACACGTGCAAAGCAACATGGCTGTGTACGCGTCCGACGTGACTGTCAGCTTGAACCGCAATCTTCAAGTCATCACCTACATCAACGGCTACAAAGCGTTTAACACCACCGAAGGCCTTGCGGCTCCGAAGATCCGCAACACCGAGGCGGTTAAAGGCGTTTACAGCTATTTGAAGCTCAACTCTTCTCCAACTCGTCAACAAGTGTTGCCGATGATCCTGGTTAAAAACGGCAGGGCTCAAACGATCTACCGCGTGCGCATCAACGCGCCTGCTGACAGAAAATACAGCTGGGAAATCCTGGTGGATGCCGAGACCAACAAAATCCTCTACGCGAAAGACATCGCGATGAACGACAAGATCGAGGCACAAGTATTCGACCCGAACCCGACCGTCCGTTCAGGCAAAGCTTATGGCCAAGCCACTGGTTATAACGACAACAACAACGGCGACACTGACTTCTTTAATTCGATGATGACCAAAGTCGAGCTTCCGGACGTTGAAAAAGTCGGCGGCAAGTACAACCTCAAAGGCAAGTACGTTGAAATCACCGACCACGAAGCTCCGACCAACCCGGACTGCAGGACGACTTCAGCCGTGATGAACTACACCCGTTCGAAGCCTTGCTTTGACGCGGTCACCGTATATTACTTCATCGACAAGTCTCTTCGTTACGTCAATGAGAAGCTCGGAATCCAAGCAATGCCGTACCAATACTCGGGCGGCCTCAAAGCCGACCCTCACGGCCTGGGCGGTGAAGACAACTCTCACTACGATCCGAGTGCCGGCACCATCGCTTTCGGTGAAGGCGGCGTTGACGATGCTCAAGACCACGACGTGATTCTCCACGAGCTCGGTCATGGAATCCACGACTGGGTCACCCACGGTCACTTGTCCCAAGTTCAAGGTTTGAGCGAAGGCTCGGGCGACTACTGGGCGGTTTCTTACGCACGCCAATTCATGAACAAGTCAAACGTCGCCTGGAACTGGAGCTTCAGCTACGACGGCCACAACGAATTCTGGCCAGGTCGCGTGACTAACGTGTCAGGCAACTACCCAAGCGCTGCAGGCGGCCAAATCCACTCTGCGGGCCAACTCTGGGCAACCGCTTGCTTGCTCGTCTGGGATGCGATCGGCAAAGAAAAAACCGACAAGATCTTCTGGTCGGGCCTCGCGATGTTGACTTCAAGCTCGAACCAAAACGATGCGGCTAACGCACTTGTGAAGGCTGCGGGTCAACTTTATCCAGCTGATAAAGCAACCGTTGCAAACGTATTTAAGAGCAAGGGTTACACGATCTCAAACTAACAACTTCTAAATTGGAAGTAATCACCCCGCTTGGGTCTCCCGGGCGGGGTTTTTTATTTGTGCTATTCTCCATTCATGAAGGAATTCACCACTCCCACCTACTCCGGAGTCTGGCTGCCGTTTGATGGCAATCGTGAAACCTTGCGCGCGCGGATTCAAGAACATCTGCGGGGAGCTTTCGATGCGCATGGACGTTTGGATGTGCTCGCGAACGGACCGCACTGGACACCTTCGGCCGTGGGTGGAACGCCTTTGGAGATCAGCTACAGCCACAGTAGTTCGCCCGCGGGCGGACAGGCTCTTTTGATTTACTCGACCACGCATCGATTGGGCGTCGACATTGAGCGCGCGGATCGCGTGCTGAACGGCAAGCCTGAAGCGATTGCGGCGCGATACTTTCATGCGCGTGACGTGGAGTCGATCCGGCGAGAACCCGGCTTATTTATGACTTTATGGTGCAAAAAAGAAGCGTACGCCAAACTTGATCGCGGTGGACTCGTCGGGACATTCAGAGTGTCTTTGAGTCCTGCGCCCGAGGGCGTGAGCCTTCAGGAGATTCCGGTGGCACCTCAAGGTTGGCTTGCCGTTGCGGCTACAGCACCGATAATGGCAAAGAGTAGTCCGGAGAGTATCAACTCTCCCGATTAAGAAACGGTGGCGGGTTCTGAATCGTCGGCGACTCTGCCAAGCACGAACCATTCATGATATTCGGATTGCCGCCCATACCGGCGTACGAGTCGAGTGGAGCAATGCTCATCGACGCGCCGAGTGGCGCTCCACGAGCTTCCACAGCGTCGGCTGCCGCAGCAAGATCCGAATCGATCGTCCATATTTTATCCGCGAGCGAAAGATTCAAGGCTGGGTTCACGTCATAAGCCATCGGCTTTGCCTGTTCGAAACTCGGATGACGCGCTAACTCTTCGTCGGTCAGATTCCACTTCTGGGTGCCGAACACGAAATCACAGATCGGCAACAAGAAGTTGATGTTCGCCGTGATGTCGATGTGGTGAATGTAGTGGTGGCGATCGAGCCATAGGAACCACTTCTGACGCTCGATCAAACGACCGCGCGGAGTGTGGATCACTCTGTGAACGTAGGTCATGAAACACGCGATAAAGCACACGGTGCCAACTACAGTCCAGTGAAAGAGGGAGTTATCGGTCATGAGGAAAGTCGGAGCCATGATCACCGGAACCCCCACCGCGATTGCGAGCAAGTTCTGCGACCAGAACGTGAGCTGGGTCGTATGGATTTTTTTCAATCCCGGCAACGGAGCTTGATAGAGCATCCCGCGCGTGAGCCACTCTCCAAACGAGCAGTAGATCACTCCGAAGGCCAGTGCCGCGATAAACGTGAAGGCTGGGATTTCAAGATTAGTCACCTGCAGGAGCGAGTACCCCACCGCCGATATAAACGCCAAACCGCCAAAAAAACGCATCCATGTGAAATTTCTAAGCTTGATCAAATCAAAAATGTCCTAAAATTCATTGACGTACGATTCCCATCGGGCCAATCAGCTCCATTTTAGTATTCGGGTCGTGAGATGAGTTGTCAAACTGAAAAAGCCTTAAGACGACTTGCGCTGGCGGGGAGTTTCACGCACGGGCTCGAGACCGTGAACCTCGTCGTCACGCCCGATTTCATCCAGCTCGAGGAGAACGCTCGATGCGAAATCATGCAAAGCCTTATCGCCGCGAAGAGTTCCGTTTGATCCGAACTCGCGAGCGCCGACACCCGATCTGAACATCGAGCGCGCAGCATTTGCCAGCACGGTTTCGTGCATTCTCTTGGACCAACGGGCGTTGACGTCCTTGCGCGACCAGAGGCTGCGGCGTGAACGGCGCATTTTGCCGTTGGAGTCGAGCGCGACGTAACCCTGCGCGAGCAAGAAATCAAAACCCTCTTGGATCTGCGCCGGCGTGATGTCGGCGCCTAAGCGACGCTGAATCCAAGCTACATCGTAGCGGAACTCTTTGAGTTCGACGAGCGAGAGCAAACTGACCAAAACTGGGTTCGTAAAAAACTTAAAGTCTTCGACAAGATCGATCTCAAACGATACGGCTTCGTAGATCCTTCGCGCCTTACGCATCCACGTTTCCTGTTCGCGCGGGGTTTTAGCGTGACTGATGCCGACGATCGCTTCGAAGTATTTGCCTTCGGTCGGTCCGAGCCGAAGGCTTGACGCAAACATCGGAATGAATTTTTCGGGAATGGAACGCTCGCCTTTCAAAATGGCCGACAAGGCGGTTGAGCGGCTGAGCCCCATCTCTTTGGCCCAGGAGCGCAGGGTGAAATCCGCCCCTTGTTCGCGCCTAAGCGACAAAACGTCGTTCAGGAATTTCACCGGATCGATATACTTATAAATAGAAAGCGTGTGTATCGCAGCCATATTTTCAATAACACTTATATAATGCCGGACGGAACCTGTCCAGAAATTGTGATCATGAAACGATCCTCGTTGAATCGCCGGCCACGCCCTGACAAATGGCGGCAGATAGCCGCAAACCGAAGACTGTGGCCGTAACGAATAATCACTGATATCCTACCCGACACATGATCAACACCAAAGGTTACGCAGCTTTCAGCCCTACAGCTCCATTACAGTCTTACAGCTTCGAGCGTCGCGATCCAAAAGCCGACGACGTTGTCATCGAAATCGCTTACGCAGGCATTTGTCACTCGGACATCCATACCGTGCGCGGTGAGTGGGGTCCTGCCGCTTATCCTTGCGTGCCCGGACACGAGATTGTCGGCAAGGTCGTGAAGGTCGGTAAGAAGGTCAAAAAATTTAAAGTAGGCGATCTCGCCGGCGTCGGCTGCTTCGTCGATTCTTGCGGCAAATGTCAGAGCTGCAAAACTCACGAGGAACAGCTGTGCACCACTCACTGCTCGTTTACCTACAACAGCACTGAGCAGGATGGCAAGACCCCGACTCAAGGCGGCTACTCCCAGCACATCGTCGTGAAAGGCAAATATGCTCTGAAGCTTAAAAAAGGCATGCCACTCGATCGCACGGCTCCGCTCTTGTGCGCGGGCATCACCACTTACTCACCGCTCAAGCGTTTCGGCGTGAAGAAAGGCCACAAAGTCGGCGTCGTCGGCTTAGGGGGCTTGGGCCACATGGCGGTCAAACTCGCTAAATCGATGGGCGCGGAAGTCACCGTATTCAGCACTTCACCAAGCAAGGAGCAAGATGCAAAAAAACTAGGCGCGAAATATTTCATCTTGACCAAAGATCCTAAAAATTTCGAAACGGTTGCCGGAAATTTCGATCTCATCATCAACACCGTATCAGTCAATCACGATTTCTCACCGTTTTTGGCGTCACTCAAAACCGGCGGTACCATGTGCCTGGTCGGCGTAGCTCCAAAACCAAACGAAGTCGGCGCGATCGAACTCATCTTCGGACGCAAGAACCTAAGCGGTTCTCTCATCGGCGGAATCAAAGAGACGCAAGAAATGCTCGACTATTGCGCTCGTAAAAAGGTCTACTCCGACATCGAACTTATCGACGCCTCTCAAATTAACGAAGCCTACGAGCGTACGATCAAAAGCGACGTCAAATACCGTTTTGTTATCGACGCTAAGACTTTTTAATCGCAATCGCCCGGGCAAAACCGGGTCGGCACGACTCTTGCGACAGAGTGCGGGTAAGCATGAGAAACACGAACAAATGTATCGATCAATGCACTATGACAGCTCAAATCTGCACGAGGACGATTAATGACTGTCTATCTCTCGGTGGTGAGTTTGCGACTCCATTACTGATCTCTAACCTCGCCAATTGCGCTCGGATGTGCGAAACGGCGATTCAATTTATGCTGAGTAACTCTGACCTACACTACATCACTTGCCTGGCCTGCGCCGAAGTCTGCGAGCAAGTTGCCGACGAAGCCGAAATGACCGGCGCAGGGATGGAAGATTGTATCGAGTCTTGCCGCCACTCAGCTGAGTCATGTCGACAAATATCGATTCACGAAGTGAAGTATATGCCTCTTCGGGGCAAAAACTCCCACCCGAATCTCTACCCGGAATAACGCCGGCGCCACACAAAATCCCAGCCCCGTTACCAAGCCTCGCTAGATACGGGGCCAATCGATCGGCGTTTCGCCCAGCTTTTTCAGGCACTCGTTAGCTTTTGAAAACGGCTTCGAGCCAAAAAACCCGCGATGAGCGGAAAGTGGCGACGGATGCGGCGATTCGATCACCGCGTGAAACTTAGGATTGATCTTTGCTTTGAATTTCTGCGCGTGATTTCCCCACAAGATAAACGCGACGGGCTTTTTACGCTCTGCGAGTTTTTGAATCACGAGATCGGTAAACTTTTCCCAACCGCGATCGCGATGAGAGAGCGGCTTGGCCGCTTCGACCGTCAGCACGGTGTTAAGGAGCAGCACACCCTGCTCGACCCAACCCTTGAGATCGGATTTATTGTGATCGACTTTGACGTGTAAATCGCTCTCGAGTTCCTTAAATATGTTTTGCAAGCTCGGCGGCTTTCGGCGTAATTCGTTCGGGACCGCGAAGCTGAGCCCGATCGCCTGCTGGGGCCCGTGATACGGATCTTGGCCGATGATCACGACTTTCACCGCATCGAAATCCACCGACTGAAGCGCCCTCAAAACATTTTCGCGCGCGGGATAGATCGTCTTCCTCTCCTCGTACTGCTTTTTCAAAAAGTTCGTGAGGTCTTTAAAGAACGGCTCCTTCGTGACGGGCGAAAGCTTTTCTTTCCAGCCGTGCGGCAGGTTGTTCGGGAACTGAGAAGCCGACGTACTCATGTCGCGTTCAACGAACGGAGTTGGATCGGCGCTGTGAGAGCCAATCCTTTACGATCACCGGGGGGCGCCCGACTACCGCACTCGTATCATCCGCGACGATCGGGCGTTCAATCAATATCGGGTGATCGTGCAATACCTTCAGCCATTCCTCGCGAGTTTTCGGTGTATTGTCCGCGAGCCCGAGCGTTTGAAATTCGTCTTCGCCTGTGCGGACGATCTGCTCCGGACTCAGCTTAAGCTTGGTCAGCATCGCATCGAGCTGCTCCACCGACGGAGGCGAGTTCAGGTATTCCACGACTTCGTAAGAAACCTTTGATTCGTCGAGGATACCTACAACCGCGCGGCACTTACTGCATGCCGAATTGTGATAAAGAGTGATGTCTGCCATGTTTAAAATTTTCCACACCCACAGTGCGATGTGAAGTAAAATCGAGGCGCGCCCCGCTATATGGGATGGGAAAGTAAATTCAAATTTAAGTACAGAAAGTAAAAAAATGGTCGAGCTGGCGGGATTCGAACTCGCGACCCNNGGTCCCAAACCAAGTGCGCTACCAACTGCGCTACAGCTCGACACTTTTAAGAACCCTTAGAGTAATCAAAAAATGCGTGACCGCGCAAGTCTTTTACGCGTGGATGACTGAACCAAAATCTCCGGCCCCACTCTGATTCCACCGAAAAACAATGGCGACCATTCCAAAAAAGCATTATAATAACATGCAGTTGAAACCATAAATGGGCTTTCCATGCTGTTTACTACCCCATAAACCAGCTCGCTACAAAAGAGCTTGGCTGCGAGTATTCATACCTTAGAAACATTCGCTCGTCGGATTGCTCTCGTGCTTGCCGCTTTGTTCGCGCCTACTTCGGTGCAGGAACAAATCGAGTGGATTTACGCCAGCCTTTTTGCCGAAGATCCGCATAGGTTTTTTCAGGCTCACCATCTTCCCATTCTTTGTCGGCTTTCTTGGCGAGTTCGACCATGCCGCCGTACACGCCGTGAAGATTGGTTTCGAGCTGTTCTTGCGACCATTGGTAACCTTCAGACGGAGCTTTCGCACCCGGCTTCCATTTCAGGTACTTCGAGATCACGCCTTGAATCACGGTTCCATCGGGACTTTTGATCCCACCAGACAGGAGATAAACTTCGGTGTTGCCGTTTTCGACGTGCATCCAAAGCTGCGCCTTCAGCGCGGTAAAAGTTCCATTCGGTGTTTCAATTCGCACGCCGGGCTCGGGCTCATCGACCCACACGCGCAACCAACCACGATCGAATCTCAGTCCGTAAGGGATTTCGGATTTTTTGATCGACGGCCCAAAAAAGCGTCCTTGAAAAACGCCTCCCCCCACCCACTGAAAATGTTCTCTGCCGATGACCTGAAGACTATACGGCGCGATCAACCGAAACGAATCGCCGTAATCCAACAGCTCTTTCGGATTAGCTGAGCGCTGGGGCTTGGTTGCCGGGGTCACATTCAAGTGCGACCCTCCGCTAAAACTTTGCAAATACGGCGGAAGAATCACTTCGTCTTCGACCAAGTTGATCTTAACCTCGTCCGGTGTGGCGCCCTGAATCGTCGTCACCGACAAATCTGATGCAGCGTAGCATAACAGACCGGTACTCAGCAATGAAATGAACAATAGCTCAAGGAAGGTACGGGCGGTCATGTTTACAATTTTACCATGAACCACTACTCTGAGTAGAAATATGAGCGCCACCCTCTCCGACATCATTCCATTCAGCAAAGACCGTTATTTCAACCACGCCAAAGTTCACGGCCTGCAAGACGCGGTCAACAAGCTTCACCACGACCTTTGGGAAGTCGAACAAGAGTGCTTCGACACCCCAAACGGCTACCAGGCCGACATGTGGCGCACACTCAACGAAATGCGTCTCTTCTCGCGCGAGCTTTGGGATCTGAAGCTCAATCAACAGCAGCACTAAAAGGTCGTCGCCAACTTATTGTTGAGTTAGCTTTTAGATTTTTCCACAACGCTCGTTCCGCAGATCAGATCGTGAAACGATTTCTTTTCGGGATGGAAAGCAGCCATGAGGAATCCGCATCCCATCATCAAAAACGAGATTAAGTAGCCGAGAAGCCGGAGCATTGCCCCGCCCTTGGTGAGCGGCTTACCGTCATTGCGAATGAGTTCAAGACCCAACCACTTTTTACCGGGCGTACCCTGATGCTTTACTTGGTAAATGCAGTAGTAATAGAAATAGAATCCGATCGTGAGAGCGCCGTCCAAAATCTGCTCACCCATCGGCTCAAGCCCAAGCAAGCGTGCGATCCCATACTCCACCAGAAACTCGCTGACGTTCACGATCAAGAAGTCGATGATGAAAGCAGCACCGCGAATCCAAAACCCGGCTGGCACCCGCTGAGACGGAGCAATGGTCGCCTCCGCATTCATGGCGTCGGATTCCGTTTCATCGAGCCGATCCCGACGCCAAAGAAAATGCAGCACATCGCAAAGAGCATCCGCGTGGTCGGTGTCTCACCCAAGCTGAGCCAGCCGTTCAAAACCGCGATCACCGGTTGAAGGTAAAAGAACAGCGCCACGACCGACGGGTTCACGCGAGTGAGCGTCCACGAATTCAGGAAGTAGGTGAGGATCGTGCCGAGCAAAATATTGTACAAAATCGCGATCCAAAGATGCTCGGTCATTCCGGAGTGCGGAACCAGCTGATCGAGTTGATGGATCGAGGCCACGCCGAGCAGGATCGCGCCCCAGAGAAACATCCAAGCCGTCGCCCAAAACGGAGAGTTCTTACGCAAGAAATCGCGGCTCAAAATAAAAAAAAGCGCCAAGCTCGCACAGTTCATGAGCGTATACACATCGCCCTTCCAGGTATCCCCGTTCATCGAAAAGCTCTCGACGTTTTTCAGCACGAGCACGCCCGCCACCGCAACGATAAAACCGACGCCGCGGAAAACGGTAAACCTTTCTTTTTTTGCCATGATCGCAAAAAAAAGCGTAAAGATAGGAGTCAGACTGTTTAAGACGGCAGCATTGGACGTCGTCGTATAACGAAGCCCAAGCATAAAGAACGCCTGACTAAAAGCGATGCCGAATAGGCTATAGATAAAGGTCTTGAGCATGAACTCGCGGTCGGACCGGCGCATCTCTTTAGGAACCAGCCAAAACGAGAAGGCAAACATGAGGATCGCCGCCGTGGTCATCCGCACAGCGGCCCACAGGACCGGCGGGAATTCGGCCAAAATGACCTTAGAAGCCGCGTAGTTAAAACCAAAAATCAGCTGTACAAGCAGCAAGGCTGCAATGGCCAGCCAGGCACGGGACTGCTTTTCGCTCATCGGTTAATGATTTCACAAAACTGAGTAAACTACCGCTGTATAAATTCTGACGTATCTCATTGACTTTCGAAAAATAACCGCATATAAAGCGGCACACTCATTAAAGGCATCAGTTCTCCCCCAATCCCATCGGATGTCTTTGATGAATCTTCTAAAGGGCTTGGCTCTGGATGAGTTGAGCCCTTTAGTTTTATCTACGGCGACGCCTTCGCGGTGTCACCTAGTTGACCCTCAATCCACCCTCAAACATTCAATATCCTTCGTGTTTTTGCCGAAAAGTTGAACTGGTGAAATTTACTCTGGGGAGCTTCGCGCTCGCTTCACTGTGCTGTCTTGTCCTCGCGTCCTACGCCGCCACTGAAGCCGTCCTTCAGTCGGATAAAACGTTTCTCGCTCATGAAGGCGATTGCTCGGTCGCGACCAAAAAGCTTTCTAATCAGCTCGTGCGCACGCTTTCCGAGATACACGACGCCCCGAACTTGCCGACAGCGGTAGGCCTCATCAAAAATTTGCTCGCCCCTCACCAGCGTCAGCCCGGCGGCTCGCCGGCAATGACGGCGTATAAGGAATCGGTGTTAAGTCGCGAAGTGCGGGATGCCAGCAATCCGTTTACTATCCTGGAATTACGCTCGCAGTTTATGTTCTTTAACTCGACGGGCGCAATTTGCTTTAAAAAGAGCGACAACGTCAACATGGGGATGGCCGAACTCGACGACACGAGTTTTGCTCAGGAAAACTTCTCGACTTATATCCTGAAATTGCCGAAAAACATCTACGCAAAAATCACGTTCTCCGGAAATAGGGAGAAGACTTCGAACTATGTCTCTAAAGGCGTGCCGATCATGGACAATACTTTGGACAAATACAACATCGCTTTCGGGCGCCCTGAGAATGCTCTCGTCGATTACAAGATCGCGGATCCGATGCCTTGCTCGGCGACCGCGGGCGGTGAGTATGAAACTCGCGCCGTGGCTGCGCAGAAGTTCGTGTCGGATGCCGTGAAGATCATTCGCGATGTCTCGGTAGCCGATACCAAGCCTGACGATACTACCAAACAACTCGTGCGCGATTACGAATACGCTTGCGGGAAGATGCTTTACGACGTCTCAAAAAGTCCGTTCTTGGCGAAGCCGGCAGCGATTTACCGGAAGAGCATCGAATCGTTGAAGGAGTGGACGAAGTAATCGGACACATGGGCCATTCCAATGCAAAATACCAATGCATGACAATCACTGATGATCGCCGCGCAGACCGAGTGCTGCCAATCTCCTGACGCTCTCGTCCCTGATCGTGTCTCCACCGCACCGTGGCCGGGCGGACACAAATTCTTTCAAGCCCACCCCTGTGTCTGCCGATACCTAAAAGGAATGGGACTACCCTCGGCTTGGACCGCTAACATTCAGAAGTTACCCGTATTACCGCAAGTGGCGATGAAGATCACTGAACGGATGCAGTCGCCTACCGCGACCGTGCAAGAAATCGCGGGTTTGATCAAGACGGACATCGGTCTCACGACCAAGATCCTTCGCTTGGCCAACTCATCTTATTATTCAGTCCCGGGCGGCGTGAATGACGTCACTAAGGCTCTGCAATATCTGGGGTTCACGACGATCGCGCAGATCGTTCTCACCACATCCGTGTTCGGCGTTTTCAAAGCCACGGGCGTGCGCGAGTTCCCTCTCACCCAATTCTGGCTCCATTCTTTTGCGGTCGGGCTCTTGTGCGAGATCACGGCCCGCTCGATGCAATTAAAAACTGCACCGGATGCATTCGTGAGCGGACTCATGCACGACATGGGTAAGCTTATCTTGCTCGAGATGGCGCCAGACCAACTCGTAAAAATCGTCAAGCACGCCGAAGACAAGCACATCAGCTTCCATCAGTCGGAGACGGAACTCGGGCTTCCATCACATCAGCAGCTGGGCATCGAACTCGGCAGGCACTGGCGCCTCCCCGCGGCGGTGATTGAGGCGATTCAATATCACCACGGCGACGGCACCAAAACCGAGCACAAGATTATCGAATGGGCCGACGTCTACGCCCATACTCAAAAAATCGGCTTCTCGGGCAGCTACGAAGTACCCGAGCCCGAAGTCGAAGGCACCATGGCCGCGACCTTCGGGCTCTCGGACAAAGCGCGCAAACAGATTGAAACTCTTTTCCAAAAAGAATTCGAAAAAGCGGGAGCGATTTTAAGTGGCAGTTAAAAGGCTGAAACCGCAAACGCATACACTCCTCGTACCGGAAGGCCTTTACGCCCTTCCGAGTCCGATCCTCCTGTACCAAAAAACAACGGCGACTGTGTGGGCGAATCCGGCCTTCGAAAAAGAATTTGGCCGCGCCACTGCTGGCCGTTTCGTGCCGAAGGGACACCTGCACTTGATTCGTGAAAAACCGATTTCTCTCACCGTGCTTTCGCAGGCCGGCCGTCACGAAGGGTTCGTCATCGAGACCGTACGCGGCGACAAGACACCGATTGAACTCAAAATCACTCACTACGGCGATCCGGCCGAAGAATGCTTTATCGCGATGATCGAGGACGTCACGCCAAAAGTAGAACTCGAAAAACAATTGATTCAAAACCACGTTGAGCTGCAAAAAGCGTTCTCCGAACTGACTCAGGCTCAGAGCGCACTCGTGCAATCCGCTAAGCTCGCTAGTTTAGGAGAACTCTCAAGCGGCATCGCGCACGAGCTCAACCAACCGCTTCAGGCGATCATGGGGTTCAGCCAAGAACTTCAGCATCTCGAAAAGCTCTCGCCTGCCGGCTCGGAGTTTGTCGCCGATATCGTCGGTGCTTCCAAGAAGATGGCCGAAATCATCCGCGGGCTTCGCAACTTCGCGCGCGAATCGGGCGAGGCACTCGAGCAAATCGGCGTGGAGTCCTCGGTGGAAGCCGCAATCAAGCTCATGCAACACAACCTGATGCAAAGCGGGGTCAGCGTGAAATTCCAAGCCGAGACCGGCTTGCCGTTTATCACCGGTAACTCCATCCAGCTCGAACAAGTCATCATCAACCTGCTCTCGAACGCTCGCGATGCAATCGTGCAGGCCGAACGCAAAAACGGCCAGATCGAAGTCACGCTCAAACGCAAAGGCCCGTTTGTCGAACTCGTCGTCTCCGACAACGGCTGCGGGATGACGCCCGAGGTTCAGCAAAAGATGTTCGACCCGTTTTTTACTACCAAGGAAGTCGGAAAAGGCACGGGTTTAGGCCTCAGCATCAGCTTCGGGATCCTAAAAAGATTCAACGCCGAAACTCAGATCCAGAGCGAAGTCGGCAAAGGAACCAAGTTCAAAATCACGTTTAATACAGTCTTAAACAATACTGGAAGCACTAATAAAAGAGGAGAAATCGCATGAATAACTACAAAACGATTCTGATCGTCGATGACGAGGAACCGATTCGCAAGTTGCTAAAAACCCGTTTCGAACGCGAAGGCTACACCGTTCGCACCGCTGAGAGCGGAGACGACGCGATCATCGAGCTCAAAAAAGACTCGAACATCTGCGTCGTCGTCAGCGACGTCAAAATGCCGGGCATGACCGGGATCGAGCTCACTACGAGAATCAAATCCGACGGCAAGCACGCACCGAAGGTGATCGTAATGACCGGCCACGGCGAAAAGTCGACGGCGATTGAAGCTCTCCGCATCGGTGCCTCGGACTATCGCGAAAAACCGTTCGATCTCGAGGAGATGGTTTACTCGGTGACTCGTACCGTGAACGAATACCGCCTCGAGCGCGAAAACGAGGAGTTCGTCAACCGCTTGCAAGACCGCGTGGCACGCGTCGAGGGCAAAGAATCGGATCAATTCTGGTACGTCTCTAAATCCCGCGTGATGGAACCGGTCAACGAGTGGCTCAAAGTGCTCCAGCGCGAATCGATGCGCGGCAACACCGACGAACCAACTACCCTCATCTTAGGCGAGAGTGGTACCGGCAAAGAAGGCGTCGCTCGTATGATCCATGCTTCAAGCCGCCGAGCTAAAGGCGCTTGGATCGCGATCAACTGCGCGAACTTCTCCGAGACTTTGCTTGAGAGCGAACTTTTCGGTCACGAAAAGGGCGCGTTCACCGGCGCGAGCTCCCAGAAGCGCGGCTTGTTCGAACTCGCTTCAAACGGTACTCTCTTTTTGGACGAAATCGGCGAGATGGACGGCAAACTTCAAGCCAAGATCTTGCGCGTCCTCCAAGAAGGCACTTTCCGTCGCGTCGGTGGCAACACCGACATCAAAGCGGATATCCGCCTGCTTGCAGCGACCAACCAAAACTTGCTCAAGCTGATCGAGACCGGCAAGTTCCGCGAAGACCTCTATCATCGCCTGGCTCGCGTCGTGATCAATATCCCCGCACTTCGTGAACGTAGCGAGGATATCGTGCCGATGAGCACAAAGTTCTTCGAAAGCTCTTTCGCAAAACGCGGTAAAAAGTTCGAGGGCTTCACTCAGCAAGCCGAAAGCGCTCTCAGTCACTACCCATGGCCGGGCAACGTGCGCGAACTCTTGAACGTCGTTGAACGTACCGCTCTTCTGTGGAACCAAACGGGCGCGGTCGACGTCATCCACCTCTCTCTCCCAGCCGGCAAGTACAAGCAGATGGGCGGAGCGGCGGTACAGGAATTCCGTCCGGGCTTAACCCTTGATCCAGAGAGCTTCTCGTTCGGCGAAGCGTCGATGGAAAACTATACTCAGCTAAAAAAGCGTTGGTCGGACTCTTTTGAAAAAGAATATCTGATGCACGTGCTTGAGCGCAACAACGGTAACGTCACGGCAGCGGCGAAGGAATCAGGCATTGATCGTTCCAACTTCCTACGTCTCCTCCGTCGTCACGGTGTCAGCGCGCAAAACTATCGCGGCGCGAAGTCAGCCGCATAACAGAAGATGCTGAAGGCTCGTGGGTTTTCCCTCAGCACGAAGTTTATCTTATTCGCGGTAGTCCTTGAATTGATCCTGATTTGCGGGGGTCTCTACACGGCCTACTCTTATCTGAGCAATCAGAGGATCAGCCTCGCCAAAACGATGCTCTTGGCGCAGGTCGATCTCCTGACCAAGCAGCTCGAACTCGAAAAAAACGAGGCTCCGCTTTTCCATTTCTCCGAATTGGAGCTGAGCAACCTCTATTCTTTTCAGATCATCGATGAGTCCGGTCGCGTTTACTACGATTCTATCGTACCTAAACGCGTGCAGCGCCAGCTCGTGGGACCACATCCCCTCCTCGATCTCGCCAAGTACTCCGGACAAAACCGCGCAATCCAGGAATTTAACGCCCCTCAAACCAATGAATTGTTTTTTGGGGCCTTCCGCCGCAGCCTCGGGCAGTATTATGTCTTGGGCGCGGTCTCGCATGCCGCGGTGGAATTCGACGTGCTGAAGATCCTGGAAAAATTCTTGGTCTTGAGCATTTTGTTCTCAGGAATGTCGTTTCTCTCGATCGTGCTTTTTTCGATCCGGATGATTCGGCCTATCCGAAGACTCACAGATGCCGCTCGCAAACTCTCCGACGGTAACTTCAACGTCGAGATTGTTCCCGAGGGTTCTGACGAGATCGGAGTCCTTTCGCATTCGTTTGCAATCATGGCGGGCCGAGTACAGGATCTCCTGAGGGAAGAAATCCAAAAAATCCGGATCGAGAAAGAAGTCAGCTCCGTCGCCGATATCCAAAAGACGCTTCTTCCGGACGATTCAATCGAAACGGAGCGTTTCCAACTCGAAGGATATTACAAATCCGCCACCGAAACCGGCGGCGATTACTGGGGCTACTTCGAAACCCCCCGCTACCTCGTCACGTATGTCGCCGATGCCACCGGGCACGGACTTCCGAGCGCGATGCTGACTTCGGCCGCGCGAGGTTGTTTCTCGTCGATCCATCGCTTCGCGGTCGAAAATCCGCAGCTTGCCCTGATGCCATCGCAGCTTCTCCGTCTCGCCAACGAAGCGGTTCTCGATTCCGCGCAAAAGGAATTGAATATGACCATGTTTGTGACCGTTTACGACTTTGAGCTCAAAGTCATGCATTATGCAAACGCGGCTCACTACCCGGCTTGGATTATCCGCATGATCGAAGGCCTGCCGAAGATTCAAACGCTCCAAGGCGCCGGCCCGCGCTTGGGCGAAAACCAGGTTTTCGAATCTCCCGAAGACCAAAGCGTCGAGTTCGGCGAAAACGACGTGCTGTTTCTCTATACTGACGGAGTCTTGGACTGTACCGATCAGCAGGAAGCCGCATTCGGCAAAGCGAACTTGAAGCAGACCGTTCTGCAGTCGATGACCGATGGCCAGAATCTCAAAGGCGTGCGAGACCGTCTCGCACAAACACTTGAAAATTTTATCGAAGGTAAACAGCTCGACGATGACATCACTTTTGCGTTCATGAAGAGAAAGGCTCCGCCGACATCGCCATGATAAGCAAATTCAGCAAGAGTGAGATGTTTTTTCTGATTGTGGGCGCGGTCTTCGTGATCGGAGCGGCGGTGGTGCTGTATACCGGTCGGAGCTTCGTTCGTGAGCGCCTGAGCCATGTCGATCCGTTCTCGGGCTCTTACGGAGTTGCCGCTCCACTTCCAACCGCGACACCAGTCACGACCCCGGAACCGACGCCTGAGCCCACAACGACTCCAAAACCGGCGGCGACGCCGAAGCCGACTCCGAAGACTAAACCGAAACCAACTCCGGACCCACTCGCCCTTCGCGAAAAATCATATTTGATCTTTCCTAAGGCGCACGCTTACTTTTCTAAAACAGCGATCGATAAAAAACCTTACGAGCTCACCTTCCGCTTCGAAGTCGAGCCGAAGAAAACTCCGTGCACGTTTGAATTGAGTTTTGACGGTAAGATCATTTTGAGTAAAAAACTCAAAGCGAGTCCGGCAGGCACTTTCCAACTCCGTCTCATGCTTAAAAAGCCGGGAAAGTACACGTGGCAGATCCAGACCGAGAAAAGTCAGAGCGAGAAGCGCGACCTGGTCGTGAAGCCTTAGTCGGGGAGTCTGACTACTTATGGTAAGGATAGGAATTGCTATCCATTTCATAATCATCCCTCTCAAAAACGATACGGGGACATAACAAAAAACTTAATCATTACAGATAGTTATTTTTGTTTTAAAAAAACCAATTATTACATACAACTACTTGATTGACGCAACGCATCTACATTGATAGCAATCATTTCGTTCTCGTCACAGATTTTTTTGTAGAGGGGGTACATTCGCGCCGACGGTTTTAGGTGCGAGTACCGCATAGCGACGCCACTCAAATAGGGGTGATGGACAGGCCTAAAAGTTTGTCGATTAAGTGTGTGAGCGGCGTCGCTTTATTTTTTTCGCACCGGCAGGTGCGACTATTTTTTAGAGAACGAGGCCATGAAAAATCCGTCGGTTTCGTGTGGACCGATAAAGCCGGAATGGCGAAGAGCCAGCTCCGGGAACGAATTTAAAATCCACTGCACTTGATCCACCGTCTCCGCTTTTTGAACCGTGCAGACGCCGTAGGTAAAGACTCCACCCGACTTCAGGAGTGGAAGATAATCGCGCACCACTTGATGCTGCAAGTACGTGATCGGGCGCTCGGGTTCCGAGCCACCGGTTGCACGCGGTTTGCGCGACCACTTGATATCAGGATTGCGGCGGAGCACGCCCCACCCGCTACAAGGACTGTCGACGAGCAATCGATCGGCTGAACCCGCGAACTTCGATAGCGCCGCCGATGCATCGCCTTCGAGCACGACCGCCTGAATGTTACTCTCGCCCGCACGTTCCGCCCGCTTGCGAAGCGCCTGCACTTTGCGATCATACACATCGTAGGCATACACCCTGCCCTGTCCGCGCAAAAAGTCGGAGATCGCAAGCGTCTTGCCGCCCGATCCCGCGCAAGCATCGATCACCGTCCCCGCCGGCACCGAAGCCAAGGCAGATTCAAGCGCCTTCACATCGAACTTCGCGCGCGCGATCGTCGGGTGTGCTTGCAGTGCGGGCGCCGCATCGGCATCCGCGAGCGCGAACGCACTCATCAGCTGCGAGCCTTCGTCCTGAATTTCATACCAGCCGCGCTTAAAACTTTCGGTTCGCTGGACCGACGCATACCCCTTAAAGATCAACGCGCGCGGCGAGTAGTATCCGGCGCGCGGCTTTCCGTTTTCGGTCGCAACTTCGGCCAACACTTGTGCCGCGTCTGCCTCGCGAGTCAAACGCACCACCGTGTGCGGATCCTGCGAAAGCAAGCGAGCCATCCCACGGGCCACTTCGATTCCCCAATCCTGAATCCACTCCGTCGTGAGCGACGCCGGAAAGTCATCGATCGTGCCTTCGTTCGGCACTCCATGATCACTTCTCCAAAGCGCATCGAGCACTTCGTGAAGCTCCGGATTTTTTTTCATGGAGATAAACCCTTGGGACCAAAATTCTTCGGGGCTATCCGCGAGATCGATACCGTAATGCTTGGCCACCGTCCAAGGGCGGCGCAAGAACACGCCCATCTTATCCGCGATTTTAGATTTTTGATTGGTCGAGATTTTCGAGAGCAACGAATCGAGGTGAGTTTGGCTCTCGCAGAACTCGGCAAAAAAACCGCTGAGTGGCGCTTTAGGGTCGATCATTTCGAGTACCCATCATGACCTGGAAACCGGCACTTTGACTTGATGGACTTTTATCGTGTTGGTCGTACCGCGGCCGAGCGTCGGGGTCCCCGCGGTCACCACGACGATATCGTCTTCATCCGCTCGGTTGTTATCCACGAGTACTTTCGAAACCATGCCGAAAAGATCGTCGGTCGAAACAAGCTCAGGAATCAACACGCCTTCGATCCCCCATACAAATGCGAGCTTACGCAAAGACGCTTCGCTATCCATGATCGCAACGATCGGGATCTCCGGACGATATTTTGCGAGCGTGCGAGCGGCCATGCCCGAGTGAGTGAGGCACGCAATCGCCCTCGCACCGACGTGGCCCGCGATTTTCGAAGCGCTGTATTCGATCGACTCCACCACTGAACCTGAAATCGGTGTCAACGGCTGATGTACCGAATAGCGATCGGTCGCCGTCTCGGCTTCCATGATAATCTGTGACATCGTGATCACGGCGTTGATCGGATACTGGCCTGAAGCACTCTCGGCCGACAACATCACCGCATCGGTACCGTCAAACACCGCGTTTGCGACGTCGGAAGCTTCCGCGCGAGTCGGCGTGGGGCTTGAGATCATGCTCTCGAGCATCTGAGTCGCGGTGATCACCGGCACTCCGAGTTCGTTACACATGCGGATGAGCATCTTTTGAATCTTTGGCACTTTCTCGGCACCCAGCTCGACCGCCATATCCCCGCGTGCGATCATAAACCCGTCACTGACTTCCAAGATTCCTTCAGGCGTGTACACCGCTTCTTCGCGTTCGATCTTCGACACGATCAATGGTTTATGGTTACTTGTCTTGCGGATTTGTTCTTTCACGAACGTGACGTCTTTCGGATAACGCACAAACGAGAGCGCGACCGCATCCACACCGAGCTCTAAGCCCAGCTTCAAGTCCTTTAAGTCTTTATCGGTGCAAGCCGGAAGTGAGAGCGGCGTGCCCGGAAGATTCATACCTTTGTTGGACGTGAGCTTCCCGCCGATTTGAATCTCGATCACCATCTCGGGAGGCGACGCCGATTTCACTTCACTAAAAATTTTACCGTCGTCGAACAAGATCTTCGAGCCCTTGCGAACGTCTTTCGAAAGCGGGCCCGCGATCTCAGCCGAGATCGGAAGCGCGATCCGTCCGGTCGTTGAAGATTTTGGAGTCGTGCCTTCCGGATACAAAAGGACTTCATCGCCGGCTTTGAGCACGATGCCTTCGGGCCCGAGTTTACCCACGCGAAGCTTCGGACCCTGAAGATCTTGAAGGACCGCGACGTACTTCCCTGCGGCTTTAGATGCCTCGCGAACCGAGGCAAACACCTGACGGTGCATGTCGTGCGTGCCGTGACTGAAATTTAAACGGGCGGTGTCGAGACCGGCTCGAATCAGTGCTTCAATTTGAGGCTGAGTGTTGCTGGATGGACCGAGGGTACCGACAATTTTAACTTTTCTTCTGGATGAGCCGTGCATTCGTGTTTTTCATCCTATCAATTTCTTCTTCGTAATGCTCGGTCAAAAATCGTTCTTTTTCTTTAAAAGCAAGCTCTTGCTGCCGAATTTGGTGCTCGTAGCTTTTTACGCGGTCTTCCAAGTTCTTGTTGGCCTTGCGGCTTTCGTCGCGGAGCTTCTTGTCATACTCGAATCTCATCTCCTGAATGCGAGTATCATGCAGGTCGCGCTCTTCGGCCATCTTCCGCTCATAATCGCGGCGTTGCTCGTTGATGCGAGCGGTGAGACTGCGTGTGTTCTCTTTATTCTTGAGGTTAATTTCGTCCTCGCTGCGCATGCGATCGTCGTGGAGCGTATCGCGCTGAGTTTTAAGCTCCTCTTTGTGGCGCTTTTGATTCAAGCTATCGTCGAGCGCTTGCTTGTTCAGCGTGCGGGTCATGCTGGCATCATAGCGATTCTTGGTTTCCTGACGTTCGCTTTCGCGCAAGTGTTGTAGATCGTCGTATGCACCGAGGAACTGGCGTTTCTCGAGGTCCTGGCTGCGCTGTTGATCGCGAGCTTTACTGCTCAAAGATTCGTTGTAGTGATCGCGCAAGTCTTGGCGATCCGCTTGATCGCGGGCGCGAGTCGCGTCCAAGTTGCGTTGGTTGACGTCGTTCGCCTCTTGCAGCTGAGTGTAGTAGCGCATCTCGGCTTTTTTCTCGATCTTGTCCACGACGTAAGGCGACACCCTGGTCGGATCGCTCGTCGTCCGAAGCATACGGTTATCCGCTTCGAGAGAAGTGCGTTCGAAGTCGGTTTTGTTTTTCGTGTCTTTAATGTACTTGTCGTAAGTCTCGCCCTGACGTTGAAGGGCCTTTTCCTTATCGGTAGAATTTTGGGTGATCAACGTGTTCGTCGTGCGGTCGTTCCGGGATTTCTCCTTGCGAATCTCTTCGTCATAGTGATCTTCGAGGCGGTTGATCTGGTCCTGACGCTCGCGATCGATCTTGGTGAATTCCTCTTTCTGATTCCTCAGCTGCCGCTCGGACTTTGCATTGGCATTGGCCGAGTTCTCGACGAGCCTGCGGCTATAGTGATCATCCATCTCTTCTTGCTTCTGATGCATTTTATCGATGGATTTTTCGTATGCATCGACGATGCGGTCCCGTTCTTTAATGTTGTTGGATTCGTATTCGGTCACGCTTTCTTCGCGGGCTTTGGCGCGTTCGGCGTCGATATCGCGCGGGTCGACCCGGTACCGAGCGATTTCGTCTTTCATGTCGGCGATCTCTCGGGCGTGGGAATGGCGTTGAGCTGCGAGCGCCTGCTCGACCCGATCGCCTTCGCTGCTTTCGGCCTTCGCCGCGCGTTCGCGCGCGCTCCGCTCGATGCGATTGATTTTGCGATCGGCATCGCGATCGAGATCCTCTTTATAGCGCGCGAGCTGGTTCTTGGTTTCTTGCTGCTCTTGATATGCGCGATTCGTGGATTTGCCGCTTTTATCGTACATCTCTTCTTTGAGTTTGCGCACGTCGGCCTGCGCATCGGTACGAATCCGATTCAGACGCGCATTGTATTCTTCTTTTTTTGCGCGGAGTTGATCCTCGTACTTTTCATTTCGCTCCTCCTCACGACGCTCGTTGGCTTCGCGAGATTGTTTGCGCTCGAGATCGTAAGACTCCTGCAGTCGTGTTGTAGCGTCGGAAACCGAAGACATACACCTTCAGAATAACTGCCCGCGAGCGTCGCCAAAATCGGCAATGATTGCCGAGCAACAGGAGGAGTCTGACTACTTATGGTCA
>JAFEAO010000003.1:0-50929 GCA_018266375.1 Bdellovibrionales bacterium | reverse complement strand
TGACCATAAGTAGTCAGACTCCTCGTTTAAGCTGCTCGATCAGCTTCGGAATGAATCCGCCGAAGCCGCCGTTGGAAAGAACCGCGATCACATCGCCCTTCTTGGCATGGCTTGCCGCCATCGTGACACCTTGTTCAACATCGCTAAAGCAAGCAGCCTTACGGCCGCGTTCCGTCAAGCCCGCTACTAAATCCTGGCTCGAAAACTGGTTGTCCGCCGCGATCTTGCCCACATCATAAGCAATCGCGATCAACGCTTCGTCCGCGTCGTCAAAGGCTTCGGTGTACTCTTTTTGGAAAACCTTACGACGTGAGGTCGCCGATCTCGGCTCAAAGATCGCTATCAAGCGTCGGCCTTGATACTTTTGCTTGAGCGCCTTCAATGTCTCGCGAACAGCGGTCGGATGATGGGCGAAATCGTCGATAACGAGCACGCCTCTCACCTCGTCCCGCTCTTCTTGGCGACGCTTTACACCCTTGAACGAAGCCAGGCCCTCGACGATTTTGGCCGATGGAATTCCTAAAAGTTTTCCTTCGATGTAAACCGCAAGCGCGTTTAAGGCATTGTGTTCGCCCGGCAAATTCACATGGATGGAGTCCACTTTTTTGCCTTTTTCGATCACGTCGAAATCGATTCCCGCGGCTGAAGTACGCAAATTTTTAAAAGTGTAATCGGCGTTGTCCATTTCAAATCGTGAATAAGTCACGACGTTTGCCTTAGTTTGAGCACGATCCAAAACCTCGCGCACAACCGGAGTTTCGATGCAGACGATCAAGTTGCCGTTCGGGCGGATTCGCTTCAAAAGCTCGACAAAAACCCTTTTTACCGACTCCAAATCCGGATAGATATCCGCGTGGTCGTACTCGACCGAAGTGAGAATCACATCATTCGGGAGGTAGTGATAAAACTTCGGCACTTTATCCCAAAACGCGGTGTCATACTCGTCGCCTTCCAGCACAAAGAACTTGCCTCGCGCAGGATCCGACTCCACATGAAAGCTGTGTGGAAGCGTTTGCGAAACTCCACCGATGAAATAACTCGGGCCGAACCCGCAGCTATCCAAAACGTGAGCCATGAGGCTCGATGTTGTTGTCTTGCCATGGGTGCCGGCGACGACGATATTGCGCGTGGCCGTAAGCAAATGCCTTTCCATGAACTCCGGAAGTGAAACGTAAGGACAACCCGCTTTCTCGAAGGCTTCAAGTTCGGCATTACCGCGAGAGATCACGTTACCGACCACCACCATGTCCGGCTTACCGTTAATCTTAGTGACGTTGTCCGCGCCGTACGGAGAAAAAAGCTCGACACCCGCGTTTTTCAAAACATCCGACATCGGCGGGTAAACATTTTGGTCTGATCCGGTCACGCGCACATCCGCACGACGCAAATATGCCGCGAAAGCACCCATCAGAGTGCCGCAGACACCGATAACGTGGACATGTTTGAATTTTGACGGTTTTGCGTCGCTACTCGTAGTACCGCTCATCTAGATCAGTGTGATCGAATTCTTATTTAGTGCCAACTACAAAAGCAATCCAGGAGTAGTCGTTCTCACCCGAATCGCTGCGCAAAAACTCACCGGTGCCTTCCCCCCTTTCGTCGGCGGATTCCCAATAGACATGCACGGCTTTGAAACCCGCTTCGAGCATCGCCTCTTTCAATTCGGGAATCGTCCACACGCGCCAATCGTAAGTAAAACAATCGCGATGCATGACTCCGTCTTCGGTCTTGAAATGGATCGCATACATTCCGTAATGAGTGACAGGATCAAAATCTTTTTGATCCCAGTAATAAACGCACTTTCCCAGTTTTTTATCTCGGTAAGTACGTTGCTCTCTCTCGCTCACGATAAAACCAGGGCCTCCGGCAAGTTCGAGCGCGAAGATCCCTTCACGATTCAAAGATTTGAGCGCCGCTTTGAAATATTGAAGTAGCGTATGCCGATCTTTGAAAACAAAAAACGAAAAATTTCCGGCGCCGATAAAATCAAATTTTTGCCTCGTGACCTTCATCACATTTTGCTTCACCGTTTTAACTCGGCGACGAACGGACGATGGAAGTTTATTGATATGGTTTTTACGACCGTACTCAAGAGGTTCGAGGTCAAGGTCGAGGCCCACAGCCGTGCGCTTTGGATTTGACTTAACCCACTCACAAGAGATCAAACCGGTTCCGCAAAAATCCTCGCGAAGACTCAGACCCTGACGACCGCGAAGCTCGTAAAACATGCGTTCAAAAATATGAACGTGGTCTTCAGGACTCTGTACCGCCAACTGATAGTACGCGTACTTGTCGAACGACTTTTTCGATTTTGGCATCTTATGATGTTACTTGATTTTGATGGACAAGGTAAGCACGAACTCGCACACGGGCTCGTCACCGAACTTCGACGGCACGGTTGCAATAATCGGCAAAGGGATATCGTAACGCTCGCCGGTGGCCATGCACTTCTCCACGAGTTCGCGGATCCGAGCGCCCTCGTTACAGGTGAAAACCGTGTCGCCCTCGGCACGCTTTAAAAACTTGGCCTGGAAATCCTTAAAAATCAAAGCGCCCTTTTTGCCTTTCGGCAGCTTATCGAGCAAGCGCTGAGCAATCATGCCGCCGGCGAGATCGGCACCGATACAAAGTGCTCCAAAGTACATCGAGTTCAAATGATTTTTATTAACTTTCGCGTAAGGCAATCGCACCTGGCACGAGTCATCGCTAAGCGACTGGACCGACGGACGAGCAAAAAACAGAAGCGGGATCTTTGCGAGTCCGAACGCGCGGATCATCGCAGTTTCTTTCCAGAGTGTGGTCATGAGATTAGAATAGCACGCCCGTTAACTCCGCACCAGGGTGTGAAATTGCTGACGTAACCCGCGGATACGAGTGTCCGAGCGATCGGGATGCACTCGATTGGTCAGAAGTACCGCAAACACACCGGCATCGAGATCCATCCATACCGACGTGCCGGTAAAACCCAAATGCCCCACCGTCTGAGCGGAGAAAGCGCTTGCAGCGGAACCATTGCCATCGAGCGAGACCATATCGAAGCCGTAAGTGCGACGTGCACCAAACGGTTCGCTCACTTCTTTGGTAAACATGCGAAGCGTCTTGCCCGCGACAAACGCGCCATCAAAAAGCGCGTGCACCCATCCGGTCACGTCTTTAAGACGGCCGAATACGCCCGCATGCCCCGAGACTCCGCCCATGCTCCATGAGTTGTCGTCGTGCACTTGCCCCTGAAGGAGCCCGCGCCAAGGACAGTACTCCGTCATCGCGACTTTCTCGCCGGTGGCGGCGATACGATAGCGTTCGCCCGCGGAATCCATCCGCACCGGGCGATAGTGCAAACGTGAGTTAGGAATTTTACTCCACACCCAGTCTTGGGCCAAGCGATCGAGCGCGAGCGAGAACCGGCGTTCTAAAATACTCTGCAGATGCCAAAATCCGAAGTCCGAATACACCACCGCACTGCGGGGCTTGAGCTCCGGCGGAACGGCAAGCGCTTCTTGAAAAAACAAATGTCGTCGATCGGCGATCGCCGCGTACGGCAGATTCTCGCCCCAGCGTTGAACCAGTTTTTCGTAGATGGGTTTCCAAGCCGGAAGCCCCGAGGTGTGCGAGAGTAGCTCACCAAAAGTCATCCCGTGATCGGCACGCTCATCGAGCGCGAACTGCCCTCGCTCATTGGCCACCATCGAGACGGATACGGTCGATAAAATTTTTGTGAGCGATGCGAGATCGAAAAATGTTTCAGAATCGATCGCGTCCGTCACGCGACCGGCAACACTCGTACGACCTTCCGTGCCGACGTATACCTCATTGATCGAACCCGGCGCATCGATCATTCCCCAAGCGGCAGCCATGCCGGAGCCGATCCGGGATTGAACCGCACTCTCAAGCAATCGCCTCACTTGTTGCGAAACCGATGTCGCCGCAGTTGCCATCTAGATCACCCACGTCTCTTCTTTGATACCCGACGCGCTCGCGCCACCCGCGGTGAACCGCGCTGCCGACATTTTTGAAAAATCCACAAGCTCGTAGCGTCCACGCACAATTTGTTGCGCAAGTGAGACGCCGACGGCAAAACTTTGCATCACACCGTGGCCTGAAAACGAATGCGCTTCAAACACGCGGGCACCGGCGAAACCATTTGCAGGGCCGCCCACCACCGGACCCACAATCGCATGGTGGTCCGGAGAGTTTTCGTACAACCCGGCCCAGCCGCTGATGTGCCGCAAACTCTCGAAGTGAGTCGAGCGCTCGTACAAGGGCGGCCAAATATAGTTTTCAAAAAACTGTTCGGCGTCGTACCCGAAGTTGTAGCCGCCGGGTTCGTCCTTAATCGCAAACCCCGCAAGACCGTAAATCGCTTCCGGGTGGAAGTACACGCCCGACGGATCAATCATCATCCCGTACTCGCTTAAGTTAACCTCGCGAGCATGAAAGAGCGAGATCTGCCGACGAACCGGCTCGGACGGACACGCGTATGCGAGCTTCTTTGCCACCGACGGCGCCCAAGCGCCCGCACAGTTCACGATATTTTTGCACTCGATCTCGATCCATTGCCCGAGAGATTCAAACTCCGTCGACCAAGCCTCAGTCAGCACGCGTTTCTTTGCCTCGGACGGTAACTTCGACGGAGCCGCAAACTGAAACGCTCGTATCATGGCACCTGCCGCCGAATAAACCACCGAGTGGACCCATACTCCGTCCATCAAGCGCGACCCCGCATGGGCCGCCTCTTCGCGAAAATGCTCTTTGAGACGGTTCGGGTTCACGAGTCCGTCACGCCGACCAAAAAGCGCGCCCGCCAAATCCGAAGTTTTATCAATCAGCGGAAACCGACGAGTGAGTTCCGCAGGATCCAACACATCCACCGGCCAACCGCGAGACACATGCATCTCGCGCGCTTTGAGTGCCGCATCCCAGGTCTCAGGCCTGTGCATCCACAAATATCCAACCGGACGGTAGCCCACCGCATCCGCGTTTTCCGCGAAATATTCGATCGAACACTTTGAAGCGACCAAATTTACTTCTTGCGACCAAGTCGCGCGCACTCCGCCGGCGTTCAGCTCCGACGAACTCCACTCTCCGCTTAAATCCAGATCGGCAACGATCACGTCGCGCACTCCCTCGCGAATCAGACCCATCGCGACAGCGCTGCCGATCACTCCGGCGCCGATCACGAGCGTGTCTGTCTTAAAGGGTGCAACCTTCATACTCAGTAATATCTCTCGGTAAAGCTCTCGGAAATGATCTTCGGCACGCCGTTTTCCTCGGCGATGTACAAGATCTTCGTACCCCGCGACACGAGACCCTTCGCTCCATTTTTGAGCGTTGAGGTGTAGTCCTGGGTAAACATCATCATCGTATACTTCGGATGACGGAAAAAATACGGATCGGAGGCGTTGACGACGATCTGCGAATACTTTTTGGTGAGTTGGTTTTTGTAATCTTTCCACTGATCGCGGTTAAACATGCGGCCCTTGATCGGTGACGCGAAGTCCGTGTGATAGTGGCTCATGTATTTTTCGATGTCGCGAGATTCCCAATCCTTGATCCAGGAATTGAAAAACTCGTGGAGCTTATCGATCTGGGCCTTTGCCGCCGGGCCTGCGTTTTGATATTCGGACGTGAGCTCGTCGAACACCAGGATCGGAGTCAGCGCCAGCTGAATCGACTTCTCGACTTCCTTGAGATCGTCGGCAGCGAGCACGATGCACCCTTCGCTATCGAAATCTTTTTTCAGGCGCTCGGGCGTGTCGGTTCCGTGCAACATCACTCCGTTTCCTGTGCAGCCCGCGATCTGGTCGTAGGCGTTCGGGAAGTTCATGTAAAACGCCATCGCACCGAATTTTTTAGCGAGAGTCGGCGGAAGGATTTTGGAGCTGAACTGATACACGCCTTCCGGAGTTTTGAGATCACCCTCTTGCTCCTTGTCGCCTTTCACTTTTCCCGTCGTGGTGTGATAGGTTTTAAGAATTTTATACGAGTCATCCGCTTCGTAGTGCGCGAGATGCAGAAGGTTTGTTTTTTTATCGACGAGGATCAGCGTGTGCAGATGCCCTTCGTGGGAGGATTTCTTGGGCGCCGCGGGCACCGGCGGAGTCTGCGCCTGCGCAGTGAGCGCAACACAGACAGCGGCGAAAACACGAAGTGCCGAGCGAATTTCCATATAGGTTTAGATTACTTAAGACGAAGGCGCGGGACAAGACCTAACGCCTCAACGACGATCTTACTGCTCATTTTAGACTTACCGACGCGGCGGTCCTCAAACAGGATCGGGAATTCGGCAAAGCGGAAGCCCTTTTTAAACGCTCGGTATTTAAGCTCAATTTGGAACGAGTAACCGCCCGCTTCCAGCGTGTCGAGGTTAATGGCCTCGATCACCTTACGATGCCAACCGTTAAAACCGCCGGTAAAATCATTGATCGGAGCGCCAAGAATCAGTCGAGCGTAAAGACTTCCGCCCTTACTGATGATCTTGCGCATGATTCCCCAGTTCACGGTGCCGCCTCCGCGGACGTAACGTGAACCGATGACGAAGTCGTTCTTCGCGAGATTTTCGAGCATCGCCGGCAAGAACCGAGGATTGTGCGAGAAGTCTGCGTCCATCTCGATCACGTGATCGAACCCGTTTTGAAAGCCCCACTTAAACCCCGCGATGTACGCCGGCCCGAGGCCCTGCTTTTGTTTGCGATGGAGCACGTGAATACGATTGTTTTTAGCGGCTAAACCGTCGGCAACCTGGCCGGTGCCATCGGGAGAACCGTCATCGATCACCAAAACGTGAACGGTCTCGGGAGTGACTCCCAAGACCGCCGTCGTTATCGGTTCGATATTTTCAACTTCGTTGTACGTTGGAATACAAACGAGAACCATTAAAATGGAACGTCTTCTTCAGTGAAAGATGGCTCTGCCTGGAAGTTAGAGTTGTCGTTCGATGGAGCGGCTGGACCACTCGAGTAGTTATTACCGCCGGCTTGCTGACCGCCGCCGTAGTTTTGATTCTGGCTGTAGTCGTTGTTGCCGCGACCTTGTCCTGCGCCCGCGTTACCGCCCAAGAACTGGATGGTTTGCGCGACGACTTCAGTGGTGTAACGGGTTTGACCGTCTTTGTCTTGCCACTGACGAGTTTGAAGTTTTCCTTCGAGATAGATTTGGCGACCTTTTTGGAGATACTGACCGCAGAGTTCAGCGAGTTTACTGAAAACAACCGCGCGGTGCCATTCTGTTTTTTCTTGTTTCTGACCGTTCTTATCGGTCCAAGCTTCGTTCGTTGCGATGCTCAAGTTGCATACCGCTTGTCCGGAAGGTGAATAACGAACTTCCGGATTTTGCCCCAAATTCCCAATCAAAATTACTTTATTAATAGCCATATCCCCATAGGCTTAGTCGCCTGACGGATTTCAGTCAAGCAGTCTTGGGCTTGGGGGCGCTCGGGTTCTGGGCGGAAGCGGCTTTCTGTTGGTATTTCCGCTCAGGGAACGGGACACCTTTCTTTTCGAATCTATGACGCCATGCGACTTCAACTTGGTGGACAGCCTTCTTGCGATTCACCAAATAAAGAATCGGGTCAAATTGGCAGTCGGGACAAACGAGAGCCGCACGCATGCGGAGGCGATAAACGCCTTCAAAAAGAATGGCCACCGGAATCGCCCAAGCCACTAAGCCCTTCCACTCCATCCACTTCCAGGTCAGGACCGACATGAATGCGGTCGCGATCACGATATGGAAATAAAATTGTTTGGAACCGATCTTGGCGGGCGCGGAGAGACGCCGCTCACGGTTACATCCCACGCAATAGAAATTAAACCCAGCTTGTTCGATTTGGCGCCAAAGTGATTTGGATAAAGATTTCGTCAGGCCCACAATTCAAGTATAACCGAAGTTCAATGACCGGTTCCATCAAAGATCAAAATAAAAATGTATCGCTCATCGTCCCGCCGCGCTTCCCCAAGCTGTGGCGATTGACTCTTGACGAAGTGATTCCGGCCTTCGTGAAAGAGCGTTTTTCTCCACAAGAAAAGTGGAAAAACAAACCCTTCAGTCAAGAAGATGTCGCTTTTTTCTCCAAGGGCTTGCTTGAACTCTCCGATTTTTTTACCGAAGAACGCGAAGGAGCCAAGCTTCCGAACTACTTTACGACCGCGAAGTTCCGCTCGAGCTACTTTTTGTACTTCCTGGCGCTTCAGGGCGCGAAGTTCCTCACCCTCTTTGACCGCTACCCGCTTGCTATTGATGCGGCCCTCGAACACGCCCGCAAGTCCGGCGTGTTACGCGTGGTGGATGTCGGCGCGGGTCCGGGCACCGCGAGCGTCGCGTTTTTTATCCACGTGTTTGAGCGGCTCGCGACCGAGATGAACGAGAAGGGCCGCGTCCCGTTTAAGATCGAACTCCACTGGATCGATCACAACAAAGCGATCCTGGACGATGGCAAAATTTTCTTCGAACGCTTGCTAGGCGAACTCGGCGAGCTGCATCCACACCTCGAAGCCGACGTGAATCTCACGACCGACCCCCGCGCTTGGTGGCAGCATCCGCGCGATTTTAACTATGAAGCGTCGATCGTTTTGTTCGGGAACGTGCTTAACGAAAGCAGTCGCGACCCGCGCGCGTTCCAACAGGGGCTAGCGCCCTTCTTGCGCAATCCCCGAGGCGCCGGGATCCTGATGATCGAGCCTGCGTTTAAATCAGCGTCGCAACGTCTCTCGCAAATTCGTAACGAGTGGCTCTCCGTTCGAGAGTTCCAACCTTCCCCGATCTGGGGCCCCTGTTTGCATTCAGGGCTTTGCCCTTTGTCCGATGGCCGCGATTGGTGTCACTTCTCGGTTCCAGCGGAACTGCCGGGCGAGTTCTTCCGCAAGTTCTCGATCAAGCTCGGGTCCGTGCGCGAATGGCTTAAGTTTTCATTCTTGTGGGTCGGCGCGGAAGACTCGAAATCCGTCATTTTACCGCGGCAAAAAGGCATTGCGCGTATCGTGAGCAACGCGATGAAGACCAACTTCGGAAACTCCAATCAAGTTTGCCTGCCTGAAAAAATCAGCTTCGTCCCCGCGATCGAATCGCGCAAGCACGCGCTCTACCGCGGTTCGGTCATCGACTGGCCACCTCGGAAGAAAAGGAAAACAGGCGTCAAACCCCGGTTCAAAGGAAATCACAGATGAGCATCCGCTTCTACAACCGTGCGACCAAAAAGATCGAAGAAGAAAAAGTCTTCGGCGGCAGCGCCGTCGACTGGGCCTACAAAGACGCGATAGGTTTGAAACTCACGGATGCTTTCTTTTCTAAGCCGTGGCTCAGCAAACTCATGGGTGCATACGAAGACTCGTGGATCAGCCGCGGGCAGATCGGTAAGTTCATCGATCAATACCAGATCGACATGAAACTCTTCGAGGACGCCCGCTACTCGAACTTCAATCAGTTTTTTATCCGCCGGTTCCGCGACGGCATCCGCCCGTTCGTGGCCGATCCACGCGCGTTTTGCGCCGGCGCGGAAGCCCGCTACTTGGCGTTTAATTCCATCACCAGCGCGCAAACTTTTCACGTCAAAGGCATCGAGATCAACTTAGGCGAGCTTTTGCACAACGCCGAACTTGGCGCTCTGTTTGACGGCGGCACTCTCATCATCGCGCGCTTGTGCCCGGTCGATTACCACCGATTCCATTTCCCGACGGACGGGGCAATTCAGCACTTTGAGCGCGTCGCGGGCGACCTTCACTCCGTAAATCCGGTCGCTCTGACCGTGAGACCCGATGTTTTTTTGAGAAACGAACGTCATGTCACTGTTTATGAGCATGATCTCTTCGGAAAAGTCGCGATGATCGAGGTTGGGGCACTCGGAGTGGGAAAGATCGTGCAGAGTGGCCCAAAAGACTCAAATCGCTTTGTAAAAGGCCGGGAAAAGGGTTATTTTTTATTTGGGGGGTCCACGGTAATTTGGGTACTCCAGAAATCCCGACTGGTTTTGTCTGCTGATTTATCGCAGAACAGCCGACAGGGTCTGGAAACATGGATTCCACTAGGGGATAAATTAGGTGAGTGCAAGTCCGGCCTCGGGTAATCCGGCGTTAACGCTCGTTGAAGATCTTTTTCAAAAGATCATCGGGCCCTTTTCGGCGACTCACATCGCCCCCCTCCTCCAAGAGCCCGATCGGCTCGAAGATCGCGTCGACCTTCTGGTTAAAACTTTTAACGAGTATCCGTCGCTCATCGCCCCCTTCCAGGCCTTCGTGAAGTCCCAGCAACGCAACGAAGTCGAAGTTTCGATCGAAGAGCAGATCCGTTTTCTCACCACGAAGAACACGCGCGACTGGCTCATCGTCAACCTCTTCAATAGCGTGCTCAACGTCAAGGAACTCAAACTTGAAAAAGAAACCGGTCGACTTCCCGGCAAAACCTCCGAGCTTTTGAAGTTTGCGAACACCGCCCGGACCATCGTCGGAGAGGAAAGCCGTTACAAAGACTACGCGTTCACGGTCGGCCTCATGTTCGACTTCGTGTTTTATCTTCAACGCACGAGTTACTTGAACTTGGGCCAGACTAAATTCGACGAACCGATTAACCAGGCGTTTACCAAATCCATGGAACAGGTCAAGATCCTGCTCGCGCTCGGCAAATACAAAGCCAAGCTCTCTCTCGAAAAGCTCTTGCCGTGCATCGCGATCGTTCGTCAGCTGGCGCACGCGACGCTCTACGTGCTGAAGCCGGGTGCGGGCCTCGATTTCTACAAAAGGCTCTCGGCCACCAAATACAACGAACTCATGAAACTGGCGTACGAGACCGAGACCTTCGGCCTTCACACCGGCGTGATCTCAGCCTACCTCGCGCAAAGCCTGCAGATCTTGGACCCACTCGGCGAAGTGATGAGCATCTGGGGCAATCAGTACATGAGCTTCTACACCGCAAAGAAGGACGTGCATGACCTCTGCGCGCTCGGTTATCTCGGCGTTTGCATCAACGAATACGGATTAAAAGGCAAAGACTTCCCGGGCGATGCCGCGAAGCCGGGGCTCACTTTGCCGGAACTCAAGCATTTGGACTTCATCATCACCTCGGGAGTGAAGAGTGAAATTAAAATATGAGCGTTTTGAAGGATTAGGCTGTCTCTACGTCCGCGGACCCGTGAACGAAAAGTTCGGCAAGCTCTTGCAAGTCGGGATCGAAACCATCTCGAAAGACTTGGAGGAGACGCTCGTCATCAATCTCATGTGCGCGCAGATCCAGGTACCGCAAGCCGCGGTGCTCATCGAATTCAAAACCAAGATCGCCGAGACCACCAAACAAAAACTATATTGGGTTTCCAAAGACCGCACCATCGGCGACTTCCAGAGCATCGACATGTTTATCAGTCGTCTCCCGGGCGCGAAGTCCCGCCAAGTCGGGGAACGCATCAAAGCCGACGACGACGTCTATATCCTCACCGAGCAGATCGCGGCACTTCAGGCTAAGATCACCCAGCTCGGCGGAAACGAGGATCAGGTCATCAAGATGATCAACGACAACACGAGCTACAAAGAGCAGCGTCGGATTTTACAAGGCTGCATTCAGTTCCAAACCGCTCGCGTAAAATTCCAAACGCCGCAGCCTCCTGCCGATAAAGAGGTCGGGCAAAAAACCGAAGAGGCCTACGCGCTTTTGCGTCAATACCTCGGTAATAAGGATGTCGATCTATGAGCTTAAAGCCAACCGTTATTACCGCGGCTCAGGTCGCGGAACAAACCCAAAAATTAACCAAAACAACTTGGGAAATGACTCTGACCGTCCGCCAACTCGAAAAACGCCTGGCCGCGATTGAGCGCTCGCTTGCCGAGAACGATCATCTGAAAGCCGCGGTATTAAAAATGCGCGACGAAAGTTTAGGCCTGTTTCAGGCAGAGTGGCGCAAGCGCAAAGAGTTCTACCCCGACGTCCGCCTTGCGATCGTCACCAAAGTCGTCGAACTCCTCACCCCGCCTAAAAAAGATAAAGACAAGGGCGGCGGTGATAAGCCAAAATAAAGTCCATTAGCGAACTTCCGCCGGATTATGCCCACACGAACTAGCTGCAAAAACAAAAGTGCCCATCACTTTGCAGTAACGGGCACCTTAGTTTGCTCTTCTATAACACCCTAGGGTTTCTCACGCCCAAGGGCTCTCTAACGAACTTGTCTTCGATAAAAGCCTGCGTTTTTTTCACTCATCCAAGTTAGCGACTTGGTCGGCAGGGATGGAGACCGGCTGATAGATCTCGTCCAAACGCTTGAAATCGTCGAAAAACCCCTCTTTCTTCATGATCCACATGTAGTCCGGACGGTCGTAACTGATCCAGTCACCTCCGATGATCTGTCCAGAAGCGTCGATATCGAGGGTGTACTCGTAGTGAGCCGCATCCATGATACCTGCCGGGTATTTCTGCATTTCAGTGTCGTCGCCTTCATTCATGAGGAGACGTGAATATTTGTCAAATTCATTCTTGAACGTGTTGATCAAGTCCTGAACCAAGTATGAACCCATCTTCGCGCCTTGCTCAAAGCTGAACAAAGACAGGAGCGTCGGAGCGGAGTAGGCCCAACCGTAGTCGCTGTCATCCGCATACCAAAGGGTTGTCTTCGCGTGTACGACGCTCACCGTGCCTGGGGCGGAAGTCGGAAGGCTTGTGACCGGGTTGCCGTTCGCGTCTTTCAATACTTCAAGTTGTGACTTGTACTTGTATGCGGGTTGGTTCCAAACCTCGACGTCGCGAGTTTTGTCGAACTCGAAGCCTTCTTTCATGATACCAAGCTGGTTGGCAGTCACGACATGGAAAGCGCCGGCGTTGGTGTTTTCACAAGCTTCCATGTTCTTCCTGGTTTGCTCGATGAAGTTGCCGGCATGAACGTTCAAAACCGAATCACCGAGATCGTAGTTCAAGCGAATCGCGGCCTTTTGAAAGGTCGGCGCGTAATCGGACAAATACTGGGCATCGCTGAGCCCGTCGGTGTCGCCGTAATCCGCCATCATCTCCACGCCTTTTTTGACCTTCGTCACGGGATATTGGAAACGGAGTTCGCAACGTTTACCCACAAAACGAACTTGCGCCTTTTTGCTCTTGTCAAAGAAACGTCCGATCGCCTTACGTCCGAGAGAAGAAGTCTTCTGCTGATAATCAGCAACGAGAAGCGCTTTTACGTCGGCAGTGTAAAACGGAATTTCGAGACCGTCTGAAGTCACTTTAGTCACCGGCATCGGCTCAGCGAAGTGAGATGCGGCTGGCGCCCACGCGTGACAGTAGCCTTCCCAGTATTCACGTTCCGCTTGCGAAGACTTACGGAATTCTTTAAGCATCGTGTCGTTGTAATAATCGTTTTTGCTCGGCTTGCTCACGTAGAGCGCAAACTTTTCGAGTGGAGACAGGATCGACATCACGCGCTTGTACTCGTTCGGATTGGTCGCCTTGAGGGCGAGCAACTCCGAACGTGGGTAGTGGTGGATATCGAAAAACATCTGACGACGCTGATCCAAAGTCAGAGTTTGGTCCATGTCTTCGCGTTGGAAATTTTTCCAGCGATAGGTCATCCCGCCGCGGTTAGACGGCCAATAAGAGTCCGCCCAAGGGATATGGTCGTTGGCTACGGCGCCTTCGCGAGGCATTTCATAGAGCTTGTAAGTATAGCGGGTTGGGTGCCAGTTCACGTTGAAGCCATTCGGATCGTTCAGGCTGTTTTTTTGCCATCCTTTTGCGAAAACCGCGGAAGGAAGAGCCATACCGATCGCTACGGTAGTCAGCACAGGTGCTAGCACTAGAGATTTAAAAGAAGAGTTCATGTTGAGAGCATTTCCTTTCGTTCGGCGCGCATCTTAACAAGTTCTATTTAATTAATCAATGATATTTGTTTAAAAAATTATTGCTTCGTGTAAAGGGTTGAGGCGGCATCCGGCACACCATGAAAACCAAAAAAGTCGGCTTTACGCCAGCCGTATAAATCGCGCGCGGGTGAACCCTGAAGAACTAATCAGATACCTATTAGCCCAACTTCCCGATCCATGCGTAGATGCCGTCGCCGCGAGGGCTATCCTGTGGCGCACGTTGGAAGATTTTGATCGGGGTCATACCGTCGATGGCTTCGCGGTTTTCTATTTTCATCACCGAGCAGGTGGAATAGATCAAAATCCCATCCGGTAAGAGATGTGCCTTGGCCCACTCGATGAGTTTGCCTTGGGTCTCGGCCCAGACTTTAATTTTTTCACCATCGCGGTTCCAACGAATCTCCGGGTGCCTGCGCAAAATGCCGGTCGATGAGCACGGGACATCAAGCCAGATCACATCGTACTTGTCGGCAAGTAATGTAATTTCTTTGTAATCCTTGATCTCGATTGCGGCACCGAAGCCCAGGCGATTTTTATTTTCAATCACTTTTTGGAGGCGATTCTCGTCATGGTCGGTCGCAATCACGCGGTATCCGGCTGCAGCGAGACCCATGGTCTTCCCGCCCGGAGCCGAGCAAAGATCGAGGATGCGTGGCTGCTTTACGGTCGGAAACTGCTGGTTTAAAATCCTCACCACCGCTTCGACGAGCAATTGATTCGAAACGTCCTGCACGTAACCGCGCGGTTCATCGCCCTGATAGCCGTCTGCAAGCTCGATCGTCTCGCCTTCCGCTCCGCCCTCGCCGAGCTTGCGATACCAGGTAGTTGGACGCGCTAAGCTGGCTTCGGCAAACTCAAGGGTCCACTGCAAGCCCTGATCTTTGACTAGGTTTTTGTAGAGCCACTCCGGGAGCGATGCCCAGGCCATGATCTCGCTTGGATCGGTTTTCGCGGTCACTTTCCACTCACGCCACTGATCGCGGCTGTCGGCCACTTTGCGCAAGATCGCGTTTACAAACTTCGAGGGCGGCTCGCCTTCACTCTCCTTGACGGCGTTCACGGTCTCAGACACCACGAGAGCGGGCTCGATAGTGTCACTCGTCAGAAGTTGATAAACCGCCGTCTGCAGGTAGCGACGTACGGCGCCGGTGGGCTTTTTTTTCAGCGCATAGGTATCGATCATATAATCGATGCGACCGCGAAAGCGCAAAACGCCCGACGTAATTTCCATGAGCCAGGAGCGGTCAAATGGCGCGAGCGTGCGGCCCGAGTTCTTGGTCGCGACAAATAAAATCGCATCGTCGACGGTCTTGCCGCCGGAGAGCACTTCGGCGAGCGCGCGTACGGCTAAGCGACGGAGTTCGACTAGTGATAACGCCTTCGGCGCACCGGCGCCAACACCGCGCGGTTTCATGAATTACTGAACACCACCGGTCCAGAGCATGTACATGCCGGTTGGACGGTGATCCATATTCGAGCCGACTACGCGTTCGATCGCGCGGCTAAAGAGCTTGTCGATGAATGAATGCTCTTCCTCGTACTCCTCGTCGTCGTCCTTGCCGCCGCCTAAGAGAATGTCGCGAAGGCCTTGAGATTTTTTAACTGGGCGCACTGTGTGAGGCTTGCCCTTGATGCCCGCTTCTTTGGCGACAGCGGCGACGGCGTCTTCCATCGTGCCGAGCTCGTCAACGAGGTGGAGCTTCTTGGCTTGCACGCCGGTAAACACGCGGCCGTCCGCGATCGCGGTGACCTCTTCGGGTTTTAACTTACGGCCCTCACCCACTGCGCTTTTAAATTGAGCAAGAGTGTCGAGCACGAGATCTTGGAAATATTGTTTCTCATCCGGGCGCATGTCACGGAACTCGGAGCCCGAATCCTTATACTTACCGGTATTGATCGAGAAACGCTCGACGCGGGCCCAGTCGTACAGTTTTTTCATGTTCACGAATTCCATGATCACGCCGATGGAGCCCGTCAGTGTTCCCGGGTTTGCCCAAATCTTTTTGGCACCAGAGGCGATGTAGTAACCGCCTGATGCCGCGACCGATGCCATGCTCACTACGAGCGGCTTCGGGAATTTCTTTACTGCCTCGTAAATCTCCTGCGACGGAGCGACAGCCCCCCCCGGCGTGTTCAAACGCAGGACGACGGCCTTGATGTCGTCGTCTTCTTCGGCATCCTTAAGGTTTTTCAGGATCTTTTTGGAATCCATGATCACGCCCTTGAGTTCGACCACGGCAACGTATTCGGCTTTACCATCAAAAAGCTTTTTGTCGGCGCCTTCCTTCCACGAATCCCCGCCTTTGACCAGGAAGTAGACAAAGGAAAACACGATGAACAAACCGAAAAGGACAGCGGAGAGTCCGAGCACGAGTGCGAGCGGGTTGATCGGGCGCTTTTTGATTTCTGACATAGACCTAAATTGTAAGCGGGATCAGAATCTCAAAACAAGGGATTTTGAGCGCGAGCTCGTCGCCTCTTCAACGGTATAACCCAGCGCTACAGCCTGTTCTTTGACGAACGCTTTCCACGGCCCGACAATCACACCGGGCGCCGTCTTGATCGGGTTTGCCACCATTTTCAAAAGATTCAATATCGCGAGTTTAAACTCCGCGCGGAGAAAGTTCGGGTTCACCACGAGGTCAGACCAGAGCATGCCGTGCTCGGCCCACTTGAAGCGCAAGAAGCCAATGACGACTCCATTGGAGTTCAGCGCCGTAAAGAGCTTCTCGTGCTCGTCTTGGAGTTCAGGTGCGGTGACCTTGATTCCAAGGTGTTCGAGGTCGGCCAAGTCAGTGGCTTGGGTTTGGCGGATCACAAAATCAGAACTGTGGACAAATGGTTTTCCGGTCGACATCACCTACTATTATACCGAATATTTGCATATGCAGTGAGTTAAAAACAAAAAGGTCATCCCGTACTTATTGTTGAGATACGCGTCATAACCCAACTCCACCATTCTTGTTCAAATTTGTCTTGAATGTTTTAGCGACACCGTGTTAGAAAAAATCTTCCTCTAATGTATGCGTCCCCATCGTCTAGAGGCCTAGGACACTGCCTTTTCAAGGCAGTAACCAGGGTTCGAATCCCTGTGGGGACGCCAATTTTCGCCCAAGTAGATGACTCCCGAACCCGAACACTTAATTGGATTTCCCCTAGTTGTTTTGGGTCTTAACTTTCCATTTTGATTCCATATCTTCTCGCGTGTTGATCTCAAACTGCACTCCTCCGGGCGTACGGCCAAAAAATCTCGATCCGCGTCCTGCACGATTATGCACCTCAGTTTCGATGGTAGCGCTTGAACATTTGAGTTTTTCAAACATGTTCACGACCTCTTTCTTGGTTTCAAGTTCGAAACCGAAATGAAAATCTTTATGCCATTCCACTGGCTCGGTCGTCCCCTCCATAACGATGTCGATATCACCATGCTTGATGAGCACACTTTTGGATGCCTCATCAAAAAATTCAATCTTCGCTCCAAAATATTCCTCGAAGAAACGCGCTTCTTTCACTGCTTCTTGCTGAGGAAAACTAAGATGATTCATTTTAAGTTTCGCTTTCATTTTACCCCCTCATTCAAAATAGTTTTGTTTCATATCTGTAATTAAATCGACTTGATCAGGTTTCCAGCTCAACACACTTCTTGTTGCATCGCTTTCAGCTTTAATATTCATGGCCGCAAAATGAGAGAACCAACCAAAATGCGAAGTCGTGTCTGCGCCAGACATACCCTTAAGCGGGATTTCAAGCTCATTAGCTATCGTTTCCGCGATTCGCTTGAAGGGAACCCCATCTTCAGCTACAGCGTGATAGTAGGAGCCAGCGAATGAACGCTCAAGAGCAAGTCGAAAGACCTTAGCGGAGTCCAATCTATGTACCGCTGGCCAAGTATTTTGAATATCATCCGAATAGACTGAAACTCCCTTATCCTTAGCGATTTTGATGAGCATCGTAACGAATCCCCAATCGCCAGCTCCATGAGTTGACGGGGGAAGGCGCACAATGGAAGCATTTACTCCTCTTTCTATAATCTTTCGGGCAGCTATTTCTGTAAGAACCCGTGGATTCGGACTGTTAGCATGAGGTCGGGATTCTTCGGTTGCAATACTTCCGGCTGGCAAAATGCCAAGTGCTGAAGTCAAAATAACTGGCCTATTGCTACCGGCTAGAATTGCACCGATTGCGTCGATGACATGCTGATCTTGTTCACAACTTTTTTTCCAATTCGAGAAGTCATGATTCATGCCCGTATGAATCACACCGTCGCAAAGTTGAATTCCATTTTTTAAGCTAGAGATATCGACGAGATCTCCCATATGGGCCTTTGCACCCAATGCCTCAATTTTTTTTGCCGAGCTTCCTGACCGGGCCAGCCCAAGAACCTTATGCCCAGCCGCTACAAGCTCCGCCACGACAGCCGAACCTACAAATCCCGAAGCACCAGTTACAAAAACACGCATATAAAACTCCTTTAATCTCTTGAGGTTTAGGTCACTCTTTTATAATATAAGTAATTACTTGTATTTGAAACTTGCATTCGAAAGGCGACCATAGTGGCCAAGCTAAAGCGCATAAGTCCTCGAAAAGAGCCGACTCAAAGGCGATCTATCGAATTGAGAAAATCGATTCTAGAGGCCGCTACTTATGTCTTAAAGGAAGACGGTGTACTCGGCTTTACCACAAACAAAGTTGCTGAAAGAGCCGGAGTTAATATCGCTTCTCTGTATCAGTACTATCCCAATAAAGAGTCGCTTCTATTTCATTTGGTTGAAATTGAATGGGCCCAAACGAACAGTGTCATCTTTAAGATATTAGAAGACCAAAATAAAACTCATCGGGAACGCATAAGTTTATTTATAGAAAAATTCTACGAAACTGAGGCCGAGGAAGGCACCCTTAAAGAAGCCATCGCTAACGTAGGCTTGATTGTTGAGAACACAAAGGAATACCTAGAGCTGATTTCGGAGGCAGACAAAAAATTTGAACGATTTTTATCAGGAGCGCTTAATTTCAAATCAACTTCAGATTTGAAAAGGACGTCAAACTTTATTCTAAATGTGATCTTTGGTTTTTCTGAAAGTCAGGATGCCAAAGGTTGGGACTATAAATTCGATGCGCATCGGATATCTGAGATGCTCTGCAAGTATTTCGGAATTGATTGAAAATCGGCAAATCCTCAGGCTATGGTTTGTTTGCCCCGTCAATTCGAGGAGGCGTATTTTTTTGAACTAGGCAGCCCATTCCGCACATGCGGTTCGGAACTCATCTACTTGGGAACGCCATTTAAAAAAGCCCGGATCTGCGCAAGCGATCCGGGCTTTTTTAATTTCGTGCTCACAGGAGTCGAGAACCCTGCGCTCTGACGCCTCTCTGTTGGCTACGCAACGAGCGTTGATCTAAACACCTTGGACCGTTTCGTACCCCGCTGCGATCCATTCCACCATTCCTCCGTCACCAACGCAGACGAGATTCTTAAACCCCTGCTTTTCAAGATCGGCAAAGGCAAGTTGAGCACGCTTGCCCGAACGGCAGTGAATATAAATCCGTTCGTATTGCTTCAGTTCGTCCGCACGCTTCGCAATTTCGTCGTGGGGAATGTTGAGAGCTCCCGGGATATGCCCTTCGGAAAACTCATCTCTCCCTCGCACGTCCAGGATGATTTCCTTCTTTCCGAACTGAGCGATTCGATCGTGAAGTCCTTGCATCGAAATTCGATTTAAACTCATTCTTGCCTCCTTATTTGAAGTTTTCGTACAGCGACTCTTTCAGCAATTTTGGGGCGGGACCGGTCCACGCGCCGCCGTCCTGAACAAAAGTCTTTTTATCCTGCGTGAGCGCGACGTTGAGCTCAAGCTGGTTTTTCCAACTTGAAACTCGCCCTCCTTTGCCGTCATGCCCCGGCAACAGCAGCATTCCGGGCTGAGCATGATCCTTGATTTTCTGCAGGCTTTCCCAATGCGCTTCGGCGTCTCCTCCGGGTAAATCATCCCGGCCAGTATCGCCGAACAGCAGCATGTCACCGCCGAAAATGAAAGGCCCCCAGATCGGAGTGATGCAATCGGCAGTATGTCCCGGAGTCGTAAGAAGTTTCAAAGGTCCGGCTGCCGTAATAAGCGACGTATCGAGATTCACGCGTAGGTGTACTTTCTTGCTCGGGCTGAGCTGATGCTGAATCAACGGCACTCCTAGCTTCTGCGCGAGCTCGCCCGCGCACGAGAGATGATCCGCATGCGTGTGCGTGTCGATCACGCCCAAGAATCGATAACCCTGGAGCTCGTTTTTACAAATCGACAGCAAGGTTTCCAAGTCTTCCTTTACGGGGTCGACGACGATGCATTCGCGGCTTGCTTCGTTCCAAACCACGTAAGTCATGTTGTCGTCGTTGACGACGACCTTCGCGCGCCAGCTTCCGGAAACCGACGTTTCATCTTGAATCAACTCACGGACATCTTTGACGATCGTATTCATAATCTCCCTCTATTTCTCGCAACGGTTCGCGGTTAACTTGTTCCACGGCATTTTCGAGAGCAGAATCGCCATACCGCAGAACCCGGTGCTGCCTGCAACCGTAAGCCCCGCCCCGACGAACGCGGTGACTCCCAGGAACGCGGGATTGACGAAAGCGCCGAGTATCGTGGACGCCAAGATCATTAAACCGGCGGCAAGCTGAACTTGGCGCATGATCGGCAAACCGCTTCGGTGCTTGAGGAGCGTGGGGTTGCCGGCTCGCTTCCACTCCATGATCCCGCCTTCGTAAACGCGGACCGCGATTTTGTCGGCGTATCCCAGTTGTTTGACTTGCTCGAACGCAAGCTTGGCGCGATTGCCGCTGCGGCAAAGAATGACGACATTGGCTTGGCCCAACTGATTGAGCACTCCCGGCGCAATGGTCGCGAAGTGCGACAACGGAACGTTGATCGAGTGCTCCACGTGCTCAGCCTCGTACTCGTCTCTCTCGCGGACGTCCAATATCACTTCGTTCATCGTTCGCTCCTAACGCCGGCGACGCAATACGCCTTGTAGATCGCCGTCATGATCGCCTTCAATCTCGGCTCGGCGATCCGATAATAGACAAAAACCCCTTTTTTTTGGGAATCGACGAGTCCGCTGAGTTTCATTTTGGACAAAAACTGCGAGACCCAGGATTGAGATGCGTTAGCGTACCCGACCAACTCGTTTACGGTCTTCTCTCCGTCCAGTAAGCAACAGAGAACCATCAGCCGGTCCGGGTGGGCGAGCTGTTTTAGAACGAGGCTAACTTGCTCCGCTTTTTTTGAAAGTTGTTCTTTCATCCTTAAATATTAGTATATTATAATTTAATAATATGTCAAGATCAAAAAGAAACGAGGACACATGAACGGCGCACAACTCCATCTCGCTCTCAACCATATCCCAGTCGTCTTAACTATGGCCGCAACCGCCGTGTTGATTTGGGGCTGGTTCGGTAAAAACCCAGAAATAAAGAAGGTAGGACTGATACTCGTCTTCGCGACGGCGGTATTCGCAGGCGCTGCGTTTTTGACGGGCGAGCCCGCCGAGGACGTGCTCGAAAAACTTCCCGTCTTCCCTAAAGAGCTGGTACACGGACACGAAGAAGCGGGCGAACTCTCCTTAGTGATCTCAATCCTCGCGGGCTTATCGGCTTTAGCCACGCTGTACGCTTCCAAGAAGAACTCTCGATTTTTTCATCGCGCTTTGATCGCGACGACGATCATCGCATTACTTTCGTCTTTAGCATTCGTCAGAACCGCTCATCTCGGCGGCCTCATCCGGCACGAAGAGATCAGAGGCCACCCCTAACACCGGTCGCGGAAAATAGAAGTCGCGCCATTTAATAGCCTTGACAACTGTTTCCTAGTAAACTAATATAGAACTTAAGGAATTAAAAATGGCGAGAATACAAAAACTTGAAGCCAGTAAACTCACGGTACACGTCGGCTATTGGATGAGGCTCGTCTCAAACAACGTATCGCACTCTTTTAGGCGCAAACTGGAGTCCAGCGGCGTGACCGTAGCCGAGTGGGTCATTTTGAGAGAAATGTACAGCGGCGACGATACCACTTCACCCAGTATCGTGGCGGAGCTTACCGGGCTGACCCGCGGCGCGGTTTCGAAGTTGGTTTCGCGCCTTCTTGAAAAAGGACTGGTTCTTCGTGATGAGTCGTCAAACGATCGCCGATATCAAGACATCAAGCTGACCGCTAAAGCCATTGCATTAATTCCGAAACTTGCGAGCCTCGCAGATCAAAATGATGAAGAGTTTTTTGCGAAGCTCACGAAATCCGAACGCAATCAATTGATCGAAATTTTGCAGAAACTCGCGAAACTCCACCAAATAAAAACCAAACCCATCGACTGAACGAGGCATGAAATGAACAAAGAAATCCTTCGTGAAATCCCCTACAAAGCGCTCGCCAAGACTATTACGTTTCCTCAAATCTTGGCGACCTTAGCTCAAGAAGGCGTCGAGTCTTACCATGTGGATTTCATCCGTAACGAGTATCGCTATTACGGTCGCGATGGCGAAACCTTTGTGACCGACGTCCCCCTTGTCCACGATGAGGTAGCGCCTGATTTTTGCACTGAGCGACTGGAACACATCAATCAAAAGGTTCAGGCAGGCAACGCGTGGTATCCGGACTTCGTCAAAGAGGGAGCCGCCGCAGGCTGCGCCTACTACATCGTGTATCTCGGGGGTCGCAAAGTGCGCTACTTCGGTCGAAACGGAGACGAGCATATTCAACATTTTCCTAATCCCAAATAGGAGTTACGAAATGAAAAAAATCGCGCGTTCAAAAATCAAATACATCGACATTCAAGCAACGCCTGAAAAAACCTTCGCGTTTCTTGCCGACCCGATGAATTGGCCTAAATACGCCGTCGTTAATTTGCGTTCCGTTTTTCCGGGTTCGAATGGATGGTATAAAGCCGTCACTAAATTCGGTGAAGGCGAATTAAAGGTAGCGCCAATTAAAGAATTCGGACTTCTCGATCATACCTGGAAAGACCCGCAAGCCACATGGACGGTGTACTCGCGCGTAGTGCCTAACGGTAGCGGTTCTACCGTGATGATGACGCTCTTTCAACCCCCTATCATGAACGACGATCAGTTCGATCGAGCCATGGAGGAGATGGATATTGAGATGGCAAAACTGAAAGAAATTTTAGAAAGCTGAGCGCACAAATTTCCGTGATAACGACGCTCATCACTCGCCGTCGATTCTCAAATTGCTGGCTTCAAGACTACGATTGGCAAGGAACCGATAAAGCGGAACAGGCATCAGTCTTTTGCCCATCGATTGCGACAAGAAAGCCGCAGCCATAAAAGGCAGAATCAGCGCGTGCTGATCCGTCATCTCCGTTACGATCACGACGGCCGTGAGCGGAGCTTGCACGACTCCGGAGAAGAACGACACCATTCCGAGCAAAGCGCACGCCTTGAGATTTGCGGCATGGATGAGAGTGGCGAACGCAAATCCCAAACCTGCGCCGATCGTAAGACATGGCGAGAAAATCCCGCCCGCCATCCCGGAAATATAAGATAAGACCGTGGTGATAAACTTCCAAACAGGAAACATCAGTCCGGGACTTTCGTTACTCGCCGATTCGAGCGATTGTCGGGTGATTTCGTATCCCGATCCCGACGTTCCACCCTCGGTCCAAAACCCGATTGCAGCGCAGATCATTCCGAAGACCAACGCTCTGATCCACCATTTTTTAGGTAAAGGGATATCATAATGCGACGATAAGATTCGCGCAAAAAAGCCCCCGAACATACCTCCGAAAATTCCGATCGGAAGAGCGAAGAGCAACAACTGTAAAAAGTTGGCGTCCGGAATGCTGGGTCGTCCGAAATATAAATAGTTGCCGGCGAGACCCTGCGCGGTGATCCCCGCAATCACGACCCCCAAAATGACCAGTTGCTTGAATGGGCCGAACGAACCTTCCGCCACTTCTTCGATCGCGAACGTGATACCGGCGAGCGGGGTATTGAATGCGGCCGCAACACCCGCCGCCGCTCCGGCGGTCAGAAAAGACCGGAAGTCCGCTTTGGGATAAACCCTTCTGACTAAGTTACCGATCCAAGCAAAAACAGTGGCGGCGATTTGAACCGTCGGACCTTCTCTCCCGATGGACGCTCCTCCGAAAATACCCGCGACCGAAGATAGAACTTTTACTCCCGCCGTCTTCACCGAGACGAGACGATGAATCCATATGCCTTGACTCGCGCTCGGCTCCTCCGCAATCTCGATCGCTTCCAAAACCTGCGGAATCCCGCTCCCTTTGGCTTCTTTCGCGAATCGCTTTACGAGCCATGTGGCAATAACGAACAAAGCCGGGGTCATCGCGGTCAAAACATACGGATGTTCCGCAAACGCGCGAAAGTACAACGCCTGGGACCAGGAAATGAGCTTCGCGTACAATACAGCGGCAATTCCAACTAAAAAAGCAGCCGACCAAATCGCGACGTGCAAATAAGCCGCATTGTTCTGCAACAGTTGCTTTTTATTGAATATATGGGATACCATACATCTATCATTAACCGCTTATCGATCTTTATCCATTGAAAAACGCAATCACCGACTCGCAAATCGTTTTAGACTCAATACGCCGGATTGTCCGATCCATCCGGCATTCTTCAAAACAAATGGAAAAATCAGTTGGACTGAGTACGGCGCAAATCTTCGTTCTTCAGAAGCTTGCCGAACGTAAGAAACCCCTTTCCGTGAACGAGCTGGCGGAACTCACCATGACGCACCAGAGTTCCGTATCCGTGGTCATTTCAAAGTTGGTTCAGAGGCGCTTAGTCGATCGAATCGTCAGCGAAACGGATAATCGCTCGATCGGCGTGATGATCAGCAAACAAGGCGAATACCTATTGAGCAAAAGCCCTCCCTCAGTTCAGGAACTGCTGGTGAAAGCGCTGGATCAACTGACCAAGCGCGAACGGGACGGACTCGTTACCGGCTTCCAGGCATTACTCCAAAAAGCAGGGTTGGAAGCCGAAGACGCGCCGATGTTGATGGAAGACGACGACGGAAGCAGCTGAGTTTCAGGGAGAGCGCTGCGATTTCGAAGCAACCGCGGATCTATGTCTTTCCTACCCTTTCAAATCATCCAGCACCGCCTGAAGCGTCGTTTTGGACAATTGCTTGAGGGTGCCCTCTTCGATCTCGTCTGAAATTTTACAAAGTACGCTCCCGATTCCGCAACTGACTTTGCAGCTCTTTTGGGGAGATTTCGTCGGGACCGCAATCAACGTCGAGTCGACGACGGCCTTGTAGATTTGATCGAGTGTGACGTCCTTCGGATTTTTGGCGAGACGGATCCCACCGGATTTTCCGCGTACGGATTCCACCAACCCCGCGGCCGAAAGCTTGGTCACCAGTTTGCGGATAAAGCTCGCATTGGTCTTGATCCCCTCCGCGAGAAGCTCGGAACTCAGAAGCCGCTGACGATGATAAGCCAAGCTAGTCATCATATGTACCGATACGGTGAATCGAGTATCTACCATAAAGCCTCCTTACTTCTTTAATAGTATCAAAGACCTATACAAAAATCAATTTAAATGTACTTTTTATTGTTGCATTTAACTCAGGGAGGACTTAATATGTATTTATGTAAGATACATATAGCGTCTTGCACGAAATTAACAACAAGGAGGCTCATATGAGTCGTTTCACTGGAAAAAAAGTATTAGTCACCGGCGGCAATAGCGGAATGGGTTTGGAAACAGCAAAAGAGTTCATTCGCGAAGGCGCCGAAGTTTTTATCACCGGCCGCAATAAAGAAACCCTCGAGATCGCACAAAGAGAACTCGGCCCGAAAGCAAAAGCATTGGTCAGCGACTCCGGCAGTCTCAAAGACATCGCCGCTCTCGCGGAGACCATCAAAAAAGAATTCGGACACCTCGACGCGGCCTTCATCAATGCCGGCATCGCCCACTTTGTCCCGCTCGAAGAGCTCACCGAAAAACACTTCGACGATACCTTCAACACGAACGTCAAAGGCCCGCTGTTCTTGGTGCAAAAACTCGCTCCTCTCTTTAAAAACGGCGGATCGATCATTCTGAACGGTTCGGTGGTCGCTCAAAAAGGATTCCCGAACGCTTCGGTCTATAGCGCTACCAAAGCCGCTGTCGTGAACTTGGCAAAAACCCTGTCGACTGACCTCCTTAGCAAAGGAATCCGTGTCAACACGCTTAGCCCGGGCCCGATTGAAACTCCGATCTTCGCACGCATGGGTGGCACCGCCGAGCAAACCAAGCAAACTCAAGATCACATGGCGACCATGGTTCCGTTGAAACGCTTGGGCACCACCAAAGAGATCGCAAAAACCGTTCTCTTCCTCGCGTCCGATGATTCGTCTTTTATCCTGGGATCCGACATCTCTGTTGATGGCGGTGTAGCTCAACTGTAAACCTAACGACTGTAGCACTCAGCTGCAACCACTTGTCCGTAACCACTAGATGAATGGGGGGAACGGGTGTCTCGACGCAACATACTTCGAGCATCGGTTCCCCTTATTTTTTTCCCACCTTCAAAAACAGTAACCCCTCGATCGGCGCGCGGTGGGAATCCATATCTTTAAAATAATCCTCGAGTAACACTTCTTGCACCTTCCAAGGCTTGGCCTGAGGCGCGTGATTCAAATAAAGCTTACCGTCTTTCTTCAAAACGAATCCCATATGGTTCACAAGAGTCGGAATCGACGGAATATTACGGATGAACATCACGATCGAAACCTCCGGCAACTTAGCCATCATCTCATCTGCATGGTCCCGGAAATAACTTGCGAGCAAGTACTTGGTCTTTTCTTCTTGCACGGGCAGCACCGGTACCTTCGAGAGCTCGCTCTGAATTTCGGCCGGTGACTTTCTTTGTTGGTCGAGCAAATCAATCACGCGGTGAAAGAACCAAATGGTTTTATTCAAGGTCTTGGTCTCGGTGTGATACGCGGACTTATCCGCCGTCATCTGACCGGTAAACTCCGCCACGAAATTCTTCTTCGAGTTCGCCGGGATCCAATCCGAAACCATAAAATGATTGCGTTGAAAGAAATCGGCGTTATCCGCCTTGTATCGAATCTTATTTAAGACCGAAGGCATCTCTTTCGCGTCCTTCGAGAACGCAATCGCAAGATTGGTCTCGACGTAGGTCGTGCAGTCGAACTTATCGGTGGAAACCTGAGGATGAGCATCGATCCCACCTCCCTCACCCAGAGGATTGATGCCGGTAGGCGTGTTCACAAAAAACCGGGTCGATTTCAAGACCCGAGCTTCCGGCGCCATTGAGGCTAGCGACGAGTAAAGCTTACTCAAGTCTTTGGCTTCAGCACTCAGAGAAAACAACAGAGTGAGCGCAACTAGCTTAAGCATCCAACAACTTCGCGAGATCTTCTTTCGACAACTTCTTCATGAAATCGGTGTCTTCGGACACGATCGACTCGGCGAGGTCCTTCTTCTTCTTTTGAAGTTCCAAGATCTTTTCTTCGACGGTCCCGCGAGCGACCAGGCGATAGGCAAATACTTTTTGCTTTTGACCCATGCGATGAGCACGGCCGATGGCTTGCGCTTCGACCGCGGGGTTCCACCACGGGTCCAAGATAAAGACGTAATCGGCAGCGGTCAGGTTCAAGCCCGTTCCGCCGGCTTTCAAGGACACGAGGAACACCGGTGCCCCGCCCTCGGCCTGGAAACGATCCACGGGCGATTTGCGATCTTGCGTTTGGCCGTCGAGGTACTCGTACTTGATGCCTTCGGCGTCGAGCGCGGTCTTCACGATCGAGAGCAAGCTCGTAAACTGCGAGAACACGAGTACCTTATGCTTCTCCGAGATGACTTCCTTGACCTGATCAACCAAGAGTTCGAGCTTGGCGCTCGGCACACCCAATTTTGCGTCGTCAATCAAACCCGCGTGACAGGCAGCTTGGCGCAACCGGAGCAATGCCTCCAACACATGCAACTTCGATTTCGCGAGTCCGTTCTCGGCAATCGAGGTCTCGATCGATTCGCGATAACGCTCGCGGATCACGTTGTAGTATTCGGCTTCGTCCGGACTCATCTCGCAGAACAAGACCTGCTCCGACTTATCCGGAAGCTCGGTCAACACCGCCTCTTTAGTCCGGCGGAGCATGAATGGGCGCAGCAATCGTGCAAGCGCCGCCTCAACATCCTTCGGTGCGTCGGCACCGGCAGGGAACCGCAGCAATCCCGGGTTTGTGAATTCCAAAATCGATAAGAGATCTTGAATCGAGTTCTCGATCGGCGTACCGGTCAGAGCTAGCCGGTGCTTGGCGCGCAGTTGCTTAACGGCGATCGCAGCCTGAGATTTCGGATTTTTAATAAATTGGGCTTCGTCGACAATCGCGACATCAAACTCTTGCTCACGCAACTTTTCGATATCCGCGCGCAAAGTTCCGTAAGTGGTGACCAGCAAATCCGCGTCGCCGATTTCCTGAGCGAGCTTTTTGCGTCCCTCACCTACATAGCGAACCACTTTGAGTGTCGGCGCGAATTTCTTGGCTTCGTCGATCCAGTTAAAGACCAAGCTCTTTGGAGCGACAACGAGACACGGAAGCTTTGATTCTTTCTGACGAGACAATAAAAACGCCAGCATCTGAATGGTTTTACCGAGACCCATGTCGTCGGCGAGTACTCCGCCTGACTCGAAGTCCTTGAGGAACGTGAGCCAAGTGAGGCCCTCTTTTTGGTAGTTCCGAAGCTTGCCTTTAAAACCAGTCGGCGCTTTCGCGGTTCTGGTCAGATCGTACTTTAAAATCTTTTTGCGGAACGACTCGAAGCCTTTGTCACCTTTTACGTCGTCTTCATCGCCGAGTGCCGCGTTCAAGAGCAAGCCCTGCGATTTCTCGAAGCGCAGTGACCCCGGCTCCGAGGACGAATCCCCGAGCCCTCTCAAGGTCGCGTAACGCGCGATCCACTCTTCGGGCAAAAACCCGATCGAGCCGTCTTTCAAGCGGACGGTGGAGTTTTTAGATTCGAGTGCGGCCAAGATCTCTTCTTTGCGGAACGGGTTACCGGCAAAAGACGCTGACAGCGATACATCGAACCAATCGGTGGTCGACGTCACGTTTAGCGCAAAGTCTTCGGCCAGGATCACGCGTTGACCTTCGATCATGATGTTCCAGCCGTTTTGACTGAGCTCGGTTGCCGAACGCTGTAAATCGTTCATCGGGATCGCGCCCGACGGGTCACGCAAGATTTCGAGCGCTTGAGTCAGAGTCTCTTCTTCAAACTCGCGGTTACGAACGTAGACTTGTTGCTTCTCCACGTCGACCACACTCTCCGACGAATCAGAAAGCGCGATGATGTGTCCAGCGTAATCGAAACTTACGGTCAAAGTCATCCGGCCGGTCGAAGGATCGTTGCCGAGTGGCAAAAACACGCCTTGAGGAATGGGCTGGATCACCGACCGCTTCCACTCGAGACCATCAGGCCAAGTGACCGGAGGCGCGTTGGTGTCGGTCAGAATGCGTTTTACGAAAATGTCGACTTGATCGCGCGGGACGGAGAACTCGCCTTGGCGTAGGTTTTTAATCCAGCGTGCGTGACGAGGTTCGGCCAAACGACCGATCTGCTCGCCAAACAATAAAAGTCCCGAGCTCAAAACGCCGATCGGTTCGGTGACCGCTTTGGTTTCTTGGTCGCGCTTCAGCACTCCGCTCAAGCGGTAGCGCGTCGCCATGTCTTCGATCATGAGTTCGGTTTCCCAAGGTTTACTGCGATCCATCCGGAGCGGACGATCGGCGTTGTCGGGGGACCCGTTTGGCGAACGAGAAAGAAATGCGTTACCCGATCCGGACAACGTGGTCAGAATTTGCGTCTCGACCACCGGATCGACGGTGAATCGAGTGCACTGACGGCCGAATGACTGCACCGACTTCGGGTTCCCCGTACGCATGAGGAGTGAAATCACTTCTTGATCGCGTGGATCGGCCAAAAGTTGGAGATCGCGATCGGGCGCACGGTCCGGACGAAGCGGGCCCATGTTGCGGCCATGTTCGCGGCGACGGCACCAATAATCTAAAACCAGTTTTCCTGACGATGCGGTCTCGGCCGCGTTTATCACAAACGCCGCAAGCATGTTGCCTGCGATCGCGGTGCGGCCACTCTTACCTTGAATTTGATCCAATCGCTCGATCCAAGCGCTGGTCGGCTCGTACTGAGTGGTCGGTGCGGGACCAAAGGTAGGCTTAGAAGTGCCGGCTCCACGATTTGCCGGGCGACCGCCCTCACGCAAGAGTCGTAACACGCCACTCCCACCGACTTTCGGTGAAAGCCCCGAGCGCTCGAGCTTGATGATCGAGGCCCAAAGGTGTTTACAAACTCCCGATGAATCAAAGTACGGACAGCTACATTTGACTTCCATCGATCCAGCCGATGCTGCCTGAGAGAAATCAATCCAGATGGAGTAACGCTCGCCCTGCCCGATTACGGTGAGCGAAAACGCATCACCCATCATCGTCGGATCAGAAACGCTTCCTGATTGAAAATATTGGCGACCGCGCCCGAGCACGGGACGTGGGAACTGACGGATGCAGCGTTGCTCTAATCCGTTTGGATCGCCCATCGGACGATTCGGACGTCCGTTTTGCTGCGAGGTCGGCGATGGAGATGAAGACGCTCCCACTGGAGACGGAGACGTCCCTCCACCGGCGTTGGGTTCGCCAGTAGCATTCGGTTCGGTGGGAGATGCCTTCTCGGGCCTACGTCCTCGACGTCTACGACGTCGATCGCCCCGGGGTCTTGGTTCGGTCATGGAGATGAGCCCATAGTGACATCATTTGGGCAGGCCGTCGAGTAACTTCTTTGCCAATTCTCGAACCGGCATGGACCTGCCGCAGCTGCAGCAAGCAACAGGATCTTCGATCCCTAATTACTTAAGAATTTCGAACTCATGCAATGCTCGCCGGTAACGAGAGTACGAAGCGGGTGTTCGTTGATGACGAATCATACATTAACGATCCGCCGTGACTTTCGGCAAAGCCCTTCGCTTCCGCCAAAGACATGAAGTAATATGCACTCGCCATCTCTTTGACTGATTGATTCGTACGCAACTCTGCTTACACTAAAAGAGTGAGCGCCGAATCCAATCCTTGTATCAGTTGCGGAGCTTGTTGCGCACGTTTCCGGGTGTCGTTCGACAGCCTGGAAAAAGTTCCGCCCGCGTATCACTATCCACTCAGCCCTTACAAAAACGCACTGAAATCAAAAATCGATTCCGAAGGCCGGCCTCGTTGCACGGCACTTCGAGGCGCGCTCGGCAACCATGTCTCGTGTGGAATTTACGATTTCCGCCCGAGCCCTTGCCGCGCGTTCCGCTACTCCTACGAAGGCGGTGGCCCTCGCGAAGAACGCTGCGATCAGGCCCGGGCCTCGATCGGTTTAGCGCCCTTAACTCGACCCTCACATATCACAGAGGGCAAGATGGAGCCGAAAATACAGGGGATCGATTTAATGCTCAACGAATTTAGTTGAAGTCGCGAAGCCCAGATCACGCACGTGAAAGCGGGAACATCGTCTCCCGATGCGACTCCTCTTCAAGCTGGCTCTGACGGGCGCGGAACAAATCCGCAACCGTGATTTTGCCGAGAATCTTTTGTCCGTCGCGATCGAGCACGACTAAGTGTCCGACATCGTGCTTAGCCATCCGATCGGCGGCGGTAGCACAGGTTTCATCCTCGTACGCGCTCGGGTCGGACGTCTTCAGAGAATCGTCTGAAAGTTCCGCATAAAAATCTTTGACCGTACAACGCTCAAGCGGATCCACCGAGTACTCGCGGAAAACATCGTATCCGCGGCGAGCGACTTTCTCGGTGAGGATCGAACGCTTCATCACGAGTACGGTAAATGCATATGCCGTTACCGACGCGATCAGGAGCGGAAGCATCACATTGGTGTCCTTCGTGAGTTCGAAACAAAAGAATATCGCGGTAAACGGCGAACGCATCATTCCGCCCATGATCGCGCCCATTCCGATCAGAGCCCAAGTTCCGGCGGTGACTTCGCCCGGCATCACCGGCGCGACGAGCGTGCCGAGCGAGCAACCGAAGATGAGGAGCGGCGCTAGCACGCCACCCGAGGTTCCGGACGCGAGCGAGGTCACCCAGATCACGGCCTTCACCGCGAAAAGCGCGAGCATCGTCGACATCACGAGATGGCCGTTCAGCAAATCGCCAATCACGTCGTAACCGACGCCGAGAGCGCGTGGCTGAAAGTAACCGCCGATCCCGACGATGATTCCGCCGATCGCGGGCCACCACATCCAGTGGACCGGTAACTTTAAAAATCCGTCTTCGAGTTTGTAAAGCACGTTACTGAGCAAGGTTGAGAACGCGCCGGTCAGGACTCCAAGACCCGCGCACGCGATGAGCGCCATGTCGGTAAATTGAGCGTGAGCGACGACCGGAAAAATCGGGCCCTCGCCCAACAGATGCACGCGCGTGAGCGCCGCAAACGCCGAAGCCACCGCGACCGGGACCACGCTTCGCGGCTTCAATTCAAAAAGCAAAAGTTCGATCGCAAGAAGGACGGCCGCGATCGGAGTCGCGAACACCGCCGACATCCCGGCAGCCGCACCCGCCACGAGCAAAGTTTTACGTTCAGCGGAGGTGACGTGCAAGAACTGCGCGGTCAATGATCCCACCGCTCCGCCTGTCATGATGATCGGTCCCTCGGCGCCATACGGGCCGCCTGAACCGATCGAGATTGCCGACGAGAGCGGCTTCAACAGCGCGACCTTCGGCTGCATGATGCTCTTACCGAAGAGAATCGCTTCGAGCGCTTCCGGAATTCCGTGTCCACGAATTTTTTCGGAACCATACCGAGCCATCAGTCCGATGATGAGACTGCCAACAACGGGCACGAGGATAAAAACCACTCCCCAATGCTCCATCGATGGTGCGCGCGACACTGAAGTGAATTCACCGAAGTAAAAGATATTGGTGAAAAGAGCGATCAAGAGCAAGAGCCCCTTCGCGACGAAGGCGGCGGCGATTCCGACTAAACTGGCGATGGCACTAAGAAAGAGGATCCGGTTATTTCGGGAGAAATCTCCCCGTTGATGTTTCATTCAATAAAATTTAAAGAATAAATTGAGGAAAAGAAATACGCGGCGTTTCGACACGACGCGTATAATTACGCCGGCCTTTATATCGGGTATAGGCTTGGGGAAAGTGCAAATCAAAGTCACCGTCCAAAGCAAAAGCGTCCCGATTCTCCACATCCTCGAGCCCCGGCACAAAGGTTGCTTCTTTAAACACACAACCCAAATTCGGCAAGGTCGTGTAGATTCTTGCCCCAACTTTTATGAATAAGGAGTTATCCCATGAATAACTATAGATCTTCTGATGAATCCCGTGGCAGTCGCAAACATCGTCATTATCAAAACTATGGCAACGCACAAGCCAACGATCGCGTTCGTTACGGCGAAGGCCATCGCGGTCCGGACAATCACCCCGTCGGCAGCGATTACGGCTCGAACCCAAGCCTGAGCCCAAATCAAAATTTGGATCAATACAACAATCGCTACGCCGATCGCCCGATTGAGCGCTCGCAACACTTCGGCCGCTTCAGCAGCGACTACATTACCGACTTCGGCATGAACCGCGACGACACCTACTACAGCAACGGTAACTGGAAAAGCGATGCAAACCACTTCGGCAAAGCACCGAAAAACTACAAACGTTCGGACAGCCGACTGAAAGAAGAAGTGTCCGAAGCCCTCACCTTCGACCACGGTATCGATGCTAGCGACATCGATGTGTCGGTCAAAGACGGCATCGTCACTTTGAGCGGGTCGGTCCCGGAACGCAAAATGAAACACGAAGCCGAGCTCTGCGCCGAACGAGTCTACGGCGTGATCGACGTGAAGAACGATCTACGCAAGGACTTGAAAATCTTTGGTCGCATGACCGAAGAAGATCAGCGGAGCACTGCGGGCGAGATCCCTCCGCACATGACGAGCGACGTGAAGATCGATACCAAAGACGGCTCGAAACAGAGCAAACTGAGACCGAATCAGATGTAGCCATGCCCCCATCCAGCATTGCCGGAGGCCACGGAAGCTTAACCCTCTTTCGTGGCCTTTTTTGGGCTCGTACTGAATTTCTATTCTCATCGAATTAGCCTTATGAAACAATAGGCTTATGACCAAATTGACTCTCGCGGCTCTAAGCCTTGCGACGTTAGCCGGATGCGCCTCCACTACTCACACCTTTACCTCGATCGTGAACTGCGATCGCGACCGCGGCGATGTTTCATTCGAGAAAGCTTGCCGGTTTCACTATCTGAACGAACCGCTGACCGTGAAAGTCGAGTCAGTTCAAAACTTGGGTGTTGTCTACACGACTCTCTTTGCTGAAGCCGGCGACTCTAAAAAAATGATCGACTGCAGTATCAAAGGAACTCGCTACCGTAACCGCATCGAAAAACTCAAGCCCGGCGAAATGATCGACATCATCGGCACGCCGACCGAAGTCACCCGCCGGGACGACGTGACCTTCGTCCACATGGACGAGTGCGAGCCTACCAACTAATTGGATGTAATACGTTTACAAGCTTACCGAGTCCCTAGTGCTTGAATCAGCTGTTTCCACATCTGAGTGTGCTGGGCAAACTTTTTATCTTCTTTGCCTCGCTCACCCTCGTACGTGAAGCTCGTCGCCCCGAAGCTTTCGTAAAAGTAATCCTTGGTCGTGCCGTAAGCCGAGTAACCTAAGATATCGGGCGTACGACCGACCGGGAATTTCGCGCCAAACTGGCCTTTGATGATTTGACCTGCGATACGGAAGCGAGCGAGATCTGCCTGCGGAAGCTGTGGAGCGTTGGTAAACGACCATGGATACAAAGCCGCACCGATGCAGCAGTGGTAATCAAATGTAATCACCAAGCGCTGATTGTTGGTTTGAATTTGCGTCGTCAACATGTTGCGGATCGCTTGTGTCTCCGGCTCTTTGAAACCGGCAACGTGCCCCGCCTTGACCATGAAGTCACGGTTAAGATCGGTGCCATGTGAGTTTTCACGCTCGCGAGCATCGTAGCCGTCCGGATTGATGATCGGGATAAAGTAAATCATCCCACCCGCCTTAAAGAACGGCTGAATCTCGGGCGTATGAATGCCTTCGGACAAAAACCATTCAGGAAGACGGTCTTCGATGTTGAGGTACTCATCGCCATGGATCGAGCCCGAGACCTCGATTGCCGGATTGGTCGCAAACTTGTTGCGATACTGCTGCGGGAACGCGACGCGAACCACGACCTGCGGACGACCCTTTGGAGTCGTTCCAAACTGGTTTACTTGAACAAAGCCCGGGTACTTGGCCGGCAAAGCTTGAAAGTATTTGACGAGATCGGCGTAAGGAGGTCCATGAATTCCGGAGTCGCTATCGACGCCGAGAATTTCTTTCGGCAAATCCGACCCGAAAGCGCCCGATCCGACGATACAACTTAAGAAAATGGCTGCGACTACGGTGCAAAATTTCATGATTTCCCTCATGTCTCGTTTAAAACACGTGGATTGGGGTTTGTAAACGGCTTGTTCTCCGATTATCCTTTGCATATTGACTCGACTCAAGCGCAACCTCATTTCGACTTTCATCGTCTTTAACATCGCGGCGGTCTTGATCGGTGTCGGTCGGCGTAACGAAGCCGACCTCACGCCGGTGCAAAAGATTTTCATGCCATACCTGGTGTGGACGCGGCTCTTGCAACATTGGGAGCTCTTTGTTCCCGCGCCCCGCAAATATGCGCTCAAGTATCATGCCGAAATCTCTTTCAAAGACGGAACGACCAAGAGCTGGCAGCGACCCTACCCTCCCAACTGGGACTTTTTTGAACGCCATCTATCTTATAACTTTCAAAAATGGGACCTCGCGGCCGGCTATCTCGAGCAGCGCGATCTCCTTTGGCGGGATTTAACGGATTTTTTACTCAGGATTTACGCAAATGATCAAAATCCACCCGTGTCCGTGACGTTTATTCGCTCCAAAGCCGAGCGTCAGCCTCCGCACGAGGAAGGCTACGTCATGCACGAAGATAGCGAGCTTCAGTGGAACGACAGCGTTGTTTTTAAATATGATGTCGCCACCAAGACTTTTAACGGAAGGACGGAACCATGAGTTTCTCTTTCAAAAACTTTGGGACGGCATTCGCTCGGGGATGGAATCGATTCTTTTTCGAGCCGACCTCACCCGCAACGATCGGCATGTTCCGCATCGCGCTTGGGATTGTGGTGTTTATATCGATGCTGGGCAAACTCCCGTTTCGCGAACTCTTTTACGGCGCGACCGGCATCGTGAGCGAAGCGACGATGAATCGGTATTTCCCTGATTCATTTTTGTACTTCCGTTGGGTTCCGACGTCGGATCCGGCGCTGTTTTGGTACTTTGTCGGCATCTTGATCGCGTGCTTCACGCTCACGATCGGACTCTTCAGCCGTTTGAGCAGCGTCCTTGTTTTTTTGGGAATCATCTCGCTCAGCAATCGTAATTTTTTTGTCGACAACTCCGGCGACGACATCATGCGGATCAACGCATTCTTTTTAATGTTTGCCCGATCGGGTGCCGCTTACTCCGTCGACCGATGGCTGCGCCGTCGTCGCGGAAAAGAAGGCGCCGAACTCGTAAAGCACCCGCCATGGGCGCAGCGAATGTTGCAACTGCAGCTCGCTTACCTCTACTTAAATACAGCCTACTTAAAACTGCCGGGTGAAGGTTGGTCGGACGGAACGGCGATTTACTACGCGCTCAACTACATCGAGCTCCGCCGGTTTCAACTCAAACCTCTCTTCTATTATCTGTGGCAGATCAAACTAATGACCTATCTCGTGATGGTGGCGGAGTTTGGAGCAGGCACTTTGATTTGGTTCCGTGTGTTCCGCTACCCAGTCCTGATTGCAGCGTTCCTACTCCACTTCGGAATTAACCTCACGATGCAGTTTCCGGTGTTTCAGTACGTGATGATGGCGAGCCTGATTAACTTTGTGTATCCCGAAGACATGGAGAGATGGATCACGCGTCTTAAGCGCGGAATATTCTTAGCGCCGAATACCCATCCCGTTTAAGAATCGCCGTCACCGTAATTTTTTTCTTGGTTGCAAACGGCATCACCCAGTCTTTCTCGACTTTGTTGAGGCAAAGAAGATATGCCTGGCCTCCGGGGGTCAGGGCTTCACTGATCGCCTCGAGCTCGGCCGCGACGATCCGCTCGCCCGCCGACGGCGATAACTCGCCTGCGATCAAATCAAAAGTCTCGCCCGTTTCGATCGCAGCTGGAAAATGATGATTCTCCCGCACTTGAAGCAAATCACCGGAGAGATTTAAAGCCTGCGAGTTGATCCGGGTAAACGTCGTTGCGAGCAAATCGCGATCGACGGCCACGACTCTGGCCGCTCCCCACTTCTGCCGGCAATACAGCGGCAAAATTCCGTAGCCGATGCGGAAACAAAGAATGTTCTTGAATTTTGCCTTCGGGTCGCGCGGGAGTGCATCGAAGAGCACCGGCAAGCCTTGTTTCAAGCGCTTTGGATCGTCGCCGCCGAGATCAAACGGACGCGCAAACTTCATTCCGCCGAATTCCACCTCGTCACGAAAATATAAGTCACGCGAATCAGGTTCGATCACATTGGTCTCGTTGTTATTGGCAGTGAACGCATACACCGTGTGACGTGGGGCACGCTTGACTTCGGTCATCGGCCACCTCAGTTCCACCGCCAGCTCTTGAAGTATCGGGCAAAGATCGTTAATCACGACGACTCGCAAATCGCCGCCGGCACTGAGGCGCGCGCACCCGCCGTGAATTAAATTTTGAATGAAGGGTCGTCCGATCCGCGCCGGAACATTGCAGAGAATCCAATCGTACCGATCGCGAATGACGTCCCTAAAACCTAGACTGCCGTAGGCGCGCACGTTTGAGAGGGCGTTATTCGCGGCGTTCAGCCCGCTAAATGAAACGGCGAGCAAATCACGGTCCACCATTTCAAACACAGCGGCCGGATATTTTGCCGCAATCGGAAGCCCAAGCGCTCCATAGCCGCAACCCATGTCTAAGATACTTTTGGGCTGACCGACCGCGAGGTTCTCTAATAAAAGAACGGTACCCTCGTCGATGCGTTGAGTGGAGAACACGTCGTGCGGCACTCGAAGCGACAGCGGCTTTCCGAACGTCGACATCTCAAAACTTTCCTTGTACCAGGGATTATAAGGGTGTTTGATGGCCTGCACTGACATAGTTATACCGCATATACATTACCACAAATTCAGAAACTCGTTTAAGCTTTCGGGTATGGCACCTTCATACCAAAACTACCGTAAAATCCTGGCTGGGCGCATGTTCCCGCTCGCCTATGTGGACTTGGATCTCTTCGATCAAAATATCAGAGAGCTTGTCGCCCGCGCGAACGGATGCCCGATCCGGCTTGCGACCAAGTCCATCCGGTGTGTGGAACTCACAAAGCGCGTTCTTCAGAATCCGGGATTTCGCGGTGTCATGGCGTACCGGGGATATGAGGCAGTCAAGCTTGCTGATGAAGGCATCGATGATATCCTGATGGGCTACCCGATTTCGGATCCGAAAGAAATCACAGCCGTCATCGAAAAGGTGCTCGTTGGCAAAAAAATCGTGATGATGGTCGACCGACCCGAGCATCTCGACTTGATTCAATCGCTCGCAAAGAACTCGAGTGCAAAAATCCCGGTCTGCATCGATCTCGATGTCTCCACCAAAATTTTCGGAAAATACTTCGGAGTCAATCGTTCCTGGATTCGGAGCGATGAGCGCCTTGCAAAATTCCTCGCCCATCTCAAAACCTGTCCGTCGATCAAACTGATCGCGGCCATGGGCTACGAAGCTCAAGTGGCGGGAGTCCCGGACATCGGCTTCCAAATGAACCTCTTTAAAAAACTCTCGGTCTCTCAAATCAATGAGCGTCGATCATGCTGGGTCAAACAAATCGAAGCGTCCGTCGGCAAACTCGAGTACGTCAATGGTGGCGGAACCGGAAGTTTCGAAGCGACGCTTCACGATCCATCCGTCACGGAATTAACTTCGGGAAGCGGATTGTATTCTCCGACGTTGTTTGACCACTACAACGCATTCAAGCATCAACCCGCCGCAGGATTTGTTTTGCAAGTGGTACGCAAAGCCGAAGACAACCAAGTTACCTGTTTCGGCGGTGGTTACATCGCATCCGGCGGAGTCGGGCCGTTGAAAGTTCCAAAACCCATTGATCCTCCGGGTTTATCGCTATTCGATCGCGAAGGATGCGGGGAGGTACAAACTCCTCTCGAAGGCGAAGAAGCACGGAAACTTCACATTGGTGATCTCGTATTCTTTAGATACGCGAAAGCAGGCGAGATGAACGAAAGATTTTCGGAGCTCGTTCTCATTTCAAAAGATGCTTCCACGCGCACGACCCCGACTTATCGTGGCACAGATTGGAATTTCGGCTAAATCCGGAAATCCTCGGAATCGTTCCGTTAGATTCTTGATCCCGCCATTGATAAACTGGGGGCTCTTCGATAACAATATTCGGATGCAAAGAGCCCCTGCTTTAAAACTAATAACATTGGCCGTCCTGATGGGATGTGGAACCTCTTGTTCCTCATTCCTCAAGTCCTCACGCGAGTCGGCTCTCTACCACCGCTTTTGGCACGGCTATCAACGCCCCGATCTCAAGACCGCCGACTTCGAAACTAAACTCAACGATGAGTTCTTCCCTCTCTATCCGCCCTCGGTCGAGTACGGCCTCGTCGCTTACAACCCGGTTCTTCCGGTCCGGACTAATCCAACCGATCCTGCCGAGTGGGCGCTCGTTACCTACTCGAGCAAAGACCAGTACGAAAAATTTAAGCTCACCGAGCTCGGCAGACAATCCGCGGCCGCACATTGGGACGTGTTCGACAAAACAAAAAGCCGGAGCATTGTCATCGAAGAATACAAAGGCAAAGCCGAGACCGACCACGCTTATATCACGAATTTGCCGTACTCCGATTTTTCAAAAGCCAAGATCCACTTTGCGCTCTACAAAGCGGATCGTCTCGATGAAGTCCTTAAAGCCATCGACAAAAACCACGGCGTCTCCAAAAAAATACTGCAAAACATCGCATTCGCCGTCTCGGACGGTCTTATCGCCGAATACCTGTTTTTCAGTCCTACTGCAGACCCAAGCCGGACTTTACCGACTTTGAACGCGGATCAAGTTATCATTCTCCAGGATGGCGTACCGGGTAAAATCCACGTTCGCGAAGGCCAAGGCCTCAAAGCTAAATTGTAGGGTTTCCGACCCCAGCCTTATGCTACAATTCTGGGATGGACGCCGTTCCTGTCGCGACGACACTCAGCTGGGTTTACTTTCCGACCGCATTTGTACTGGGCGCACTTCACGCGCTCGAGCCCGGCCACGCCAAAACTCTTACAGCTGCGTACTTGATCGGCATTAAAGGTACACGGCGAGATGCTTTCTTGCTCGGGATTTCAGTCGCCATCACTCATAGCGCCGTCGTGATCGGGATCGCCGTCGCCGCTTTTTTGATCGGCCGCGAATCATTTACCCAGGAGGTCACTCACACTCTCCAACTCGCCAGCGGGTGGATCGTGGTCGCGCTCGGCACCTGGCTTCTTTTTAAAAGATACAAATTTGCCCAAGAAGCCAAAAAGGCGGGACTGTCCAGCGCCGGGCTCGAAGAAGAGCACGAGCATGAAGACGAATGCGCGGATCACCACCATGAAATTCCTGACTATGTTGAACGGGGTGAACGCCCGACTTTCTTTCAAATTATTTCATTCGGCGCGGCAGGCGGTCTGATCCCTTGTCCTTCGTCGATTACGGTGATGCTTTTGGCGCTGTCGGTTGGACAGGTGGGAATGGGTCTGTTCTCTCTCTTGGGTTTTAGCCTCGGTCTTGCGGTCACACTCGTCGGCGTGGGGTTGCTCGTTGTCACGGGTCTCACGCAATTAAAAAAGACTTCCAGACTCAATTGGATCTCGGCAAATTCTCCGATGATCAGCGCGCTTCTCGTGCTTTTGTCTGGAGTGCTCGCGCTAGTGACGTTACACTAGTCCGTATGCAAAAACTCTCTCTCGTACTGATCACATCGGCGGCATTCACCGTATTCGCGGTTGCAGGCTGTAGTTCGGTACCCAAACTTACCACCAAAGACCGCCGCTTGAACGAAATCGTGAATGACCATTTCGAAGCCAGTCTCAAACTCGATCCGTTGTTTGCAACATCGATCGGCGACCACCGTTACGACAACATGCTTACAATCCCGATCAGCGAGACCGAACGCGTAAAGAGCGCGGCACTCACCGACGATTCGTTAAAAAAGATTCGTGCTCTCGGTTGCGACACCTTGAACGAGCAAGACACGCTCACTTGCAATACCTTCATCTCGGATCTCGAAGCTGTTCAGGAACTTGAAAAAGACGACCTGTCGTACCTCATGCCGTTCAACCAGTTCGACAGCTTCTTTTCGAACTTTGCCGAGCTCGCCTCGGGCGCAAGCTACGTCACTTTCGATAACGAAACCGACTACAATAACTTCCTCTCCCGTCTTGCGGTCGTTCCGGCGTACATCGACACCATGATCAACAACATGAAGCTCGGAATGAAAAAGCAAATCACTACGCCTCGCATTCTCGTCGAGAAAGCAAACAAACAGGTTCAGGATTTGCTTCCCTCCGACTTCAAGCAAAGCGTTTTCTACAAACCGCTTCTCACCCTCAACCAGAAAGTAAAGGGCCCGGCGGCGGCTTCGATCAGAGATCGTTACGAAGCGATGATCAAAGATAAAATTTACCCCGCCTACCGTAAACTCGAAGAGTTTACTCGCAAGGAGTACAAACCCGCCGCTCGCCTCACCCACGGAGTCCTCGCTATCTCGGGCGGCCGTAAGTTCTACCGGGCCCTGGTGCGACTCCACACGACTCTCAATATGGATCCTAACGATATCATGCAATTGGGTCTGAACGAAGTGGCCCGGATCACCAAGCAACTCGAAGAGGTCAAAACGCAGCTCGGTTTCAAGGGTACGCTTAAAGACTTTTTTAAATCGATTCGCAACGATCCAAAACTGTTTCCGTTCAAAACATCCGAGGAAGTGCTTGCTGCTTACCGTAAGATCTACGATACCGTTTGGAAAAACGTACCGATGCACTATCGCCTACTTCCAAAAGCGAAGTTCGAGGTTCGCGAGGTCGAGAAATTCAAAGCCGAGAGCGCAAGCGAGGCTTATCAAAACGCGAGTCCTGACGGCAGCCGTCCGGGAATTTTCTGGGTACCGATCCCTCATCCCGAAAAGTACGGCAAAAAAGACATGGAGAGCCTCTTCTTGCACGAAGCGATGCCGGGCCACCATTTTCAAATCTCGATTCAACAAGAACTCACCGACTTGCCTAAATACCGTCGTTTTGAAGGAAACAACGCGTACGTCGAAGGCTGGGGCCTCTACTCCGAGAGCATGGGCAAGGATTTGGGCGTCTACACCGATCCTTATCAATGGATCGGCCGCCTGGAAAACGACATGCATCGCGCGATCCGCCTCGTGGTCGACGTCGGCATGCATTGGAAGGGTTGGACTCGCGAACGTGCGATTCAGTACTCGCTCGATAACGAACCAGCCGACGAGGCCGGCATCGTCAGCGAAATCGAGCGTTATCTCGTGATTCCGGGACAGGCGCTCTCTTATAAGATAGGCGAGCAAAAAATCCTTGAGCTCAAAGCGCTGGCCAGACAAAAGCTCGGTTCAAAATACGATGATCGCGATTTCCACGATCAGATTCTAAAAGACGGCGCACTCCCCCTCGGTGTGCTCGATCTTAAAATCAAGCAATGGCTAGAAGCAGCAACAGCTACGAAGAACTAGTCTTCGCGGTGTCTCGACGAGCTGCTTTCACCTCGTGATTCCATTGCTATCCGACGTTACATCTCTTCCCAGGATTTCAAGTTAACCTGGCCTTTGTCGATTTCCACGTAGTGCGTGGAAAGCATCCATGATCCCGGATTGAAATACTTTCCGCCCGTTTCAAGGGTGAGCTCGCCCGGGTGATGCGTGTGACCGAAAACGATGGAATCGAACCCGCGACGGCTTAACTCGAATGCCGCCTCACGGAAACTCGGGTGCTCGCCCACGATACCCTGGCGCTTGGCGCGAAGTTTCGATTTAAATTTTTCAAAGTTGATCCAAAGTCGGTAAAGTTGCGGATGGACTTTTAAGAAGAGTCCTCCGAAGTTGGTCAACGCCTCGTACAAGCGCGGGTACTTTACAAAAAACGGATCGTAGATGTGCCCATGCTCGATCCGTACGCGGCTCTCGCCCGAGTGCACGTTCAAAAACGGTGACACTTTCATCACTCCCCAGTCTTCGAGAAAGTGTTCGAGCGCGATGTCGTGGTTGCCGATGACGTAATAGACTTCGCGGCCGCGACGGCGGATTTCGGCGATGATCCTGAAAAACTCCGGCACTTCGTACATCACGCGGTCGAAGCTCGCTTGCGCGATCTCAAGGCCGTCGCCGTTGATGCAGATATCGTAACCCTGTGCGGCCGCCCAACGGATAAAGTGTGCGACCTTACGACGGGCCTTCGAAAATGGATTACCAAGATGGAGATCCGAGATCACCACCATGCGATCGGCCTTTACGGTCGTGATCAAACCGCGCCTCCGAGTTTGTGAAGGATCTTTTGCACTTCCTCGATCGGAAGATTGAATTGATTGACGAGCTCGAACAATCGATCATTCGACATTTTCACGCGGTAACTCATCTGTTGGAGCATTTCGAATGCAAAGGTCGGGTCTCGCCGGATCTTGAGCAAAAACCCCGCGGGTTTCAACACGAGCAAACGGGTCTCTCCCTTGGCGTAAGCGCCGGCATAACGCGGAAAACTTTGGAGGAGCGACATGTCGCCAAAGAAATCGCCTTTTTTAAATTCGGCGAGATCGACCATCCCATGAGGAGTCTTCTTGCGGATTTGGATCCGCCCCTCTTGAACGATATAGAGATCGCGGTCCGAAGCACCTTCTTCAAAGATGCACTCACCGTCTTCAAACTCTTCGATCAACTCGTGCTCGAACCTGGATTCGACCTTCATGTCTTTATTGATTGTGGCCGAAATTGTCCGATTTCGCGCTATCAGACTTTTGACACTGCCTAAGTGAGCGCCTGGACGAACTAATCGGCGATGGTACCCGTATCAATACCGTTGCCTGGAGCACGAGCAGCAGCGCTCCCCAAGCGCGCCCGACGTTATTTTCTAAAAAATCGCCGATACCGAGCAAAGGCAGGCCGCGATCAGAACTCAATGTGAGGAGCGCAATCGCCACCCAATAGAAAAGACGTTTGTAGTCCCGATCAAAGCGGTAAACCGCCAAAGGAAACGTCCACACGTACAGGTGGTGCCAAGGCAGTGGATGAAACGGCGGAGTCAGCGCCAAAAACATAAAAATGTAATCGATAGTGGTGATGTCGCCAAACCGTGCTTGCGCGCGGTCGGTACGACGCCAGCGCAAAAACGCAAATGCCGCGACAAAGAGTAACGCCGAGAGGATGACCTCCGTGCGCGAGTCATCCGCCGGCACATTGGTTAAGCGGCATGCATAGCTCACCAAACTTTGATTTTTTGACCCACGCGTCTTGCCAGGATCTAAGTATCGAGCGCCCGAAGCCGCTGCGTCCGACCAAGCGTGCATCATCGCCGGGACATCGCTTTGAAAACTCAAATACGCTGTTGCACCAGTGAGCCCGAGTCCAAACATGGCAAACGCATAGATCGCGCGACGGCCTTTAAAGCGTTCCCACATGGCGAGAAGCGGAAACAAAGTAAATACCTTGATCGACATCAAGATCGGAATAAATCCTCGCATCGCCTCAGCTAAACGCGGCTTCGATACAAAAAATAAAAACATCGCAAGCACCGGGAGCATCACTTGCCCGTCTAAAAAGTGGATGACCCAGATTCCCCAGTAGAGCGGGAAGAGCACTACCAACGACAACTCGGAAACACCGAAATCGCGGCGCAAAGACCAAATGACGCTCAGGAGGGAGAGGAGCTCGATCAGCGCCCACAAACCCTTACTCGTGACAAAGTCAATCCAGCCAAATGGCAAAAAGAGAGTGGCGATCCAAGGAGGATATTTAAAGACCATTCCACCTTCACGCGTGACATCATAAAGGGGCGCATGGTCCCGCAGTGCCTGCCCTACCCGCCAAAAAACTTCAAAGTCGGTCGCTTGTCCAAGCGTGCTTCTAAACAAGGACACAAACGCAGCCCCTAATGCGAGCCACAAAAACGCGCGAAGCGGCAACCATCGCAGGGGATTTTTGGTTTTTGATTTGCTTGATTCGAGTTCTGGCACGTATATATAGAGTAAAGGATGGATATGCAGGCGCCCACGTTTTTCTTTACCGGATTCCCGGGTTTTTTAGGTTCGGAGACTCTCCCACGCATTTTAAAACTCGTGCCGGAGGCCCGTGCGGTCCTTCTCATTCAACCTAAATTCTTGGATCTTTCTCGACGTAAGATTCTCGAGCTCGGGCTCGAACCCCGCGTATCGCTCGTTCAAGGCGATCTCTTAAAGCCGGGCTTGGGAATTGAAGCGGCCGAACTCGCGCGCTTGCAATCCGGCGCCGGCCACGGCGCGAGCTCGCCGATCACCCAGATTTTTCACTACGCGGCCGTCTACGATCTCGGCGTTAAAAAAGAAATCGCCTATGCCATCAACGTCGAGGGCACCAAGCGCATGATCGAATTTGCGCGTGGGTGCACCCACCTCGAGCGGTTCCACCACATCAGTACCTGCTATGTGAGCGGTCGTTACGTCGGCAATTTCAAAGAGAGCGATCTTGAACTCGGCCAAAAATTTAATAACTACTACGAAGAGACCAAGTACTTTGCCGAACTTGAAGTGCAAAATGCTCAAAAGCAGGGCTTACCCGCGGTCATTTATCGTCCGGGCATTGTGGTTGGAAACAGCGTGACCGGCGTCACCCAAAAGTACGATGGCCCTTACTACGTGATTCAATTCGTGTTGAAGCAACCTAAAGTTGCCGTGCTTCCAAAGCTCGGCAATCCAAAACAATCGACTCTCAATTTGGTGCCAAGCGATTTCGTGGTTGAAGCGATCAGCAAACTCAGCCAGCATCCTCGTGCCGTCGGCAAGGTGTTCCACCTCTCCGATCCGCGCGCGCTCACGATCGAACAAATCGTCGAAGAAATCGGCCGCCAAACTCGGCGTAAGATTCTCTCGGTTCCACTCCCAAGTGGCTTCACCAAAGCTGCGATCGCAGCACCGGGTCTCAAGCAACTCCTCAAGATCCCGTCCGAGACTCTCGATTACTTCACTCATCCGACTCAATACACGTCCGAGCAAACGACTCCGTTTCTTCAAGAAATCGGTCTTTCGGTGCCGAATTTCGCGGATTATTCGCGGGTGTTGATTGATTTCGTGCGGCAACACCCCAATCTTCGCAGTCAGGCCATGACTTAACGCGTATCGTCATTATAAATTTTCGGTACACTCGTGGGTCTCGTGTTGCAAAGCGTTTGCTGGGATGGCACAACCCTTTGCAAGTTAGCCACTTCAATCACACTAATCAATTTGAGAGGGGTTTTTTGTGCTTAATAAAATTTTAGCAGTTACTGCTATCTTCGCTGCGTCTACATCCATGGCGCAAACCACAACCGTAGTACCAGCATCCGATGCACCAGCGGGCGCACCATCAGGTCAGTCCACTAGCCGTGCAGGTGTGATGGATGATTTGCACTTCAGCTTTTTTTCTAACTTCCACGGTCCAAACGTGAACCACCTGAGTTCGGCCGAAACCGTCAACTCGAAGGGAGTTGAAAATCCGAAGCAACGTCAGTATTTCGATTCCGAATTGACTGCAGCGTACAAACTCAATACTGACCAAGGTGTCGGTATCGTGGTTCCGTTTTTCTATGCTCCGACCAAAGGCGGTGATTTCTCGATCGGCGACATCGGCGCGAAAATTTACGACAAAAAAACGATCGCGACTAAGGACTTCACTTTGTCGACGAACCTGATCGTTCAAGGCGCGACTTCAACCTATTCTCGCGAGCGCGGTCAAACCGTGTCTCTTAAGACCACTCCAGCGGCCCGCTACAACATTCCCGCAAGCCGTTTCTCACTCGGCGCGTGGACCGAAGCGAAAACTTACTTCGGCGTGTTCGCAGGTAAGTTGTTTAAACTCTATGGCGAGCCATACGTTTCTTATCAAATCACTCCAAGTCTCTCCGGCATCGTTGGTTTCGAGTACGAAGCCGATCACTTCGTCGGTACGACTCCGTTTGATTTCAGCACATACCAACACGACATCATTGCCGGCGTGTCTTACATGTTCAGCCCGCACTTCATCGTCAATCCTTACATCGCGTTCTACACGACTGAAAAGCTTTCGATGAACAACGCCGCTCTCGGCGCGATCATCACCGCGAGCCTGTAAAAAGGTCGTCGCCAACTTGTTGTTGAGCGAAATTTGAGTTTTAAGCTTCCCCGACGGGAGCTTGAAAAAGAGAACGCCGCATCCGTGTTTCGGGTACGGCGTTTTTCATTTTTAGAATGTGGGAGCGAGCACGGACTAATTGTTGCTCTCGGGCTTATCGTCCGAGCTCGGAAACTCGACACCGTCGATATCCGTCGCATCGGCGTTATCGCGCGTGATCATATCGACTCCAAAGAGACGTTCGTCGTTCTTACCTTCAAAGCTCGAGATTTTAATCCAGACGCTATAGCAGTCTTCCGGATCAGTGAGCTCGCCTTTGTCACAACGGATACCGATCTTAGCACCGTTTTCGGCGACGACATCCTCGCAGTTGGTGAGCGGGAGATTGGTTTTGAACCCGCTCATACTGATCTCGTCAGTCGATGATTTGATGATGCCGCGATTGTAGAGGCTGATCATGTTGAACTCAAGCTTGCCCGGAGCTTTGCGGATTTTGAAGTATCCAACGTTACGGCTAAAACGCAAGATCGGTTTCACGACTGAGATCTCGATGCTGGCACGCAGTTCCGCACCACCCGCGTTTTTGATCCAGATCGGGAATCTCACCCACGAGCCAGGCTCAAAAGACTTGAGCTTGATGCCTCTCATGCCGACCCAATTTCCGTTTGCATCAAGCACGCGGCGGAACGCACCGATGTTGTTGTCTTCGATGCGAGTGATCGTTACTTGCGGATCGGATGACGAAAGGTAACCCACCGCAAGCCAGTCACGCATGTCGACGGAGACGGTACCGCCCGGACTCACACTCGCTTTAGGTTGAATTTTCTGTTTGAGCCAAGTCGGACCGCTTGGAGTTGCAGTCGGAGCTGGCGTTGCGCTCTCGCTTGGAGTAGCAGATGGGTCGACGACAACGGCATTGCCTTCGGGCTGGGTATCTCTGGCGGGGCTCGGGACATCTTTGCCGCAGGCTGTAGTGCTGAACGCACATAGAAGCGCAACAACGGTAAGTGGCTTAATGCAAATCATTTGGTAAACCTCCGAGTTCGTAACTCTATATAATGTCTAGTTTACATGAAGTCTCGGAGGCTCAATCGGCAAATAGATCCATGGCGCGCGTCGTTCGGCGCATTTCCCGCGCGACAACGTCACCTCGTTGACGAAGTCACGAGTGCGCTTAACGATTGGAAGTAAGAATTGATATTGGATTTAGAGATTCGAAACCGTTGCTGACGGTGCCACAGCTGGGGCTTCCGACTTAAAAGAGGCTGCCGTTTTTTGAATCCACGCGACGATGTCGGGATTGAGAATGAGTGTGTTCGATTCGTTTACCGGTTCGCCATCTTTGCCAAGCATTCGACCGACGTGAATGCCGACGAGTTCGAGAGTTGAATCTGTTGTCGTGCTTGCGCTTGAAGTCGTTGAGACGGTGCGGAACACCGGTCCGCCGGAGTCACCTGCATATCCATATTGATCTTCGGACGTGAGATAGTTCTCGCCTGTGATGCGGCGATTGTAGTTTTCTAAAATCCAGGTGCGGCGATTTTCTTCGCCGTCACCGGTGTCACGTTCACCGAAGCCCACGCGCTGGAGGACCGCATTTTGCAAAGCCTGGTTACTGAGTGCGGTCGGCACAAAGTATTTGTCGAGCTTCATCGGCTTTTCGAGTTCGAAAATCGCGAGGTCGATTCCTTTGAAGTTATTGCCAGCGTAGTTTGGATGAAGTTTGTAGGATTTGGCGATGGTGTACTTGGTGTGCGTTTCGATGTTTGCAGCTTCCATCACATAAACATCGACGGTGTTTTCTAAACTATGGGCCGCAGTCAAGCCGATGGTCGGACTAATCATCACGCCCGAACTTAAAAAGCGAATCAGTTTAGGGGCTGGCGAAGGGGGCACACTGCCCGATTTGTTTTTAGTCGGAGCTTGTTGTTGAGCACGAGCCGCCGAAATCGCGATCGCTCCGCGCATGTGCTGCCAGTTTACGTTGGTCACATCGACTGGCTTTGTTAAGGCGGCCGCAGGTTTCCCTGAAGTCGATGCCTTAGGCTCGAACTGACTGGTTTTGACTTGATTGGCGTCGGTATTAGAAAAATGCATGAATAATAATAGTGCGACGGCTACGAGCGTCGTGGACAACCGCCTCATCTACTTATTGTAGCAAGTTGGCTGCCCCGCGCGACTGTCAAAAATGTGGCGAAATTACCTTCTATACCTTCTGAAGAATTAGAGACAACAGAAGAGCAACGGACATCAGTAGCTCAATTCCGCCGTAGGTCTTTCCATATACGAGATATTCGATCAGATACGTAAGTGGAATGCTCGTTAGATTAAGTAGGCTAGCAGCAGTTGAAGACATCGATCGAAACGATTTGGACATTAGTAGTTGGCCTGCGCACGCAAACGCTCCAACCGCAACACACGGCCATAAGCCGACACCAAACACTATTTCGTATCGAGGCTGAACGGGCAAATTACCTAACAAGGGACCCGCTAAAAGCTGAACAAGTAATTGAATTAAGCCAAATGTAAACAGTATTACTCTTTCAGGAGATTTTTGAGTCGCAAGCTTCAATAGAGATAGAGACAATCCAGAAAGAGCTGCACCCAAAAGTCCGACACATAACATCCAAGGCTCAATAGGATCGTCTCTCCCAAAAATCGGAAAGAGTAATCCAACCAAAAATAAAGTAATCGAAAGCACTTTCTTTTTAGTTAGTTTTTCATCAAAAAGGAAAATTCCAAGAATGAATACGAAAAATGGATTTGTCGCAGAAATGGTTCTCGCAGGCGCCGAACCAATCTCTTGAATCAACCAGAAAGAAATTAAAAATACAAAAGTTGAAACCATTCCCCGAGCAACGACAAAAAAATTAAAGTCCCTATCGAACCGATAGTGTTTGTAGAGAAAGGGCAACATCGCGATGACAGCAAATAGCGCTCTTCCGAATAAGTAGTCGCCAGAATGGATAGTGGAATCACTATGGCCAACGACAACACTCATGCCCGCAAAGCATAGTGCTGCTAACAGTCCAACTACCCATCCATGCTTGGGATTGCTCATTCCATTACGTATCGGCATTTTATTGACGAAATTTAACTACTTAGCGTGAAAATCCGATGAGCTATTCGGGAGAATCTGAAAATGGCTCTACATCCTAACGCTTGGCGCAACCAGAACATTGTAGTCTTAGACGAGAATTCTTTTCAGGCTGTTCAGCTAGAACAGTCACTCGCTCTAGCTACGCCAGCAAACGAAATCTCAATCGAAGCCTTCTGGAGTTATCAAGAAGCATACGATCACTGTCGCGAAAAAACGAATGTGGGTTTGGTGTTCATTAGCCCCCGAGCTGGAGTGCCACTCGAAGATGCTATCGACCAATTGGGCCGATTTTACCAATATCACGGATGTTCTATAAGAGGCGTAATCGTTATAGACGACAAAGATCAAGAGCTAACTACGTATCGAGCAAGAGTAAATCAACCTCACTATATCTCAACCGTAAAAAGGTCCAACATAATCAATCCTGAAAATACCGCAACAATTCTCAACGAAATATGGGGGGTCTATCGGGATTCAATCGAAAAAAATCACTTCCCCGTCTCACTACAAGACCCGACTACAGAAAGGCAGTGCA
>JAFEAO010000002.1:82990-431174 GCA_018266375.1 Bdellovibrionales bacterium | reverse complement strand
GTAGCTTACAAAACTCGTCCAGCCTTGCCAAAGAAGCGAAGAAATTTGGGAACTATAGATTTTTATCTGATGAAAATCTCATGTTTACTCAAGAAAATGAAATCTTTGTTGATGAAAGTGAGAACCATATTTTTGGTAAAGTATTCTGGGATTGGTTTTTATTAAACCATCAAACTTTTGAAGTTCTGCGCTTTACGGGTGGAGAACCCTTACTGAGCAAGTGGATGGATAAATTTTTGGATTGGTTAAAGCACAATTCCATGGGCCACGCTGATCTCGCCTTTAATTCCAACCTAAGCTTACCTGATTCTATTATTTCGAAATTTATCCAGAAATTGAAAGATATTCCGCGCTCGCATTATAAAAATCTGTCATTCTTTACGAGCCTGGATGGCTGGGGATCAGGGGCAGAATTGGCGAGATACGGAATAAACCTGAACCTGGTTGAAGGAAATATCCAAAGACTATGGCAGGAATTTCCAGAAGCAATCTTCAGAATTACTGCAACTTTAAATGTCCTGGCATTTCCAGATATTAAACCCCTTTTCGAAAAGGTCTATGAGTTTAAGCAGGCATCTCTTTTTAAAGATCAATTTGGAATCACTTGTTACGCTTTATTTGGTCCAGGTGTCCTGGCCCTAAATTGGAGCAAGGACTTCTATCAGCATTACTACGACGAATGTCTCGATTATTTAAATACACATTTGATTGGCGAAAATCATCCGAATGGTTTTTTTGATTATGAAATTGAAAATTTCATAAAGGCCGTGAACTTTCGTTCAGACTGCGATCTAGTCTCAAGTTATGCCGACTTCTATTTGTATATTGCACAGTTTAAGCACCGCAAAGAATTGCCTGATTTAAAAATGCCCAAGGAACTAGAACAAGTTTATCTAAAAGGACACGAGTACTTACTCACTTCTAGGTTAGAGGACCTTTCTTTCCAATTGTGGGTTAGGGCCGAGCCTTGGATACAATCTGCTGAAAGACAAAAAGAGGTAAGGGACTATCTTTACGGCTTAATTATTTCTGGTCCCAATGACTTTAGATTATTTTTGAATGTTCATTTAGAATACGCCAAGTATATCTTGCATCCTGACTGGATAGAGAAATGGTTCACCCATAAACCTGCGCTTCTGGGAGCCTTTGAAATGTTGTTTGTATTTTGCTTGAGAGAGCCTGATATTTATCGGCCATTGATGAAGGCTAAACTTGTCGAGCATTTTGCCACTTTTAATAATTACCTCGGCCAGTTGGCCTTCAAATATCACCGTGATTTAGATCTTACGTGGGAAGAAAGTGAAATCAAATCAATGGCCCTTGCTAGTAAAATGAACTTCGCCAGCATGAACCCAGAGCAATTATTTTTCTTGGGTAAAGTTAAAGAAAAAAAATAAAAAAAAAGCAGGGAATGTTCCCTGCTTTTAAATGACTAGGTTTTGAGTAGATACTCGCCCTAAAACGCAAAATAAATTAGGCCGCATGAAGACGAAAAAATCTTCATGCGGCTTTTTGCTTTTTATGATGCAAAGTCCAGTTCAATTTTAAAATCATCAATATCAAGCTCTATTTCTTGTGTATTTGATTGCAAAATAGGGGTTGTTAATGAAGTTGATGTTATAGATGTGTTTTCAGGGTAAGACTTTTCTTCGGTTTTCTTTTTCTCGGCCTTCAGTGCTCGAAGTTCAGCAGAGACAGCACCAGATGAGCATCTTGCTATCGTGGCTATCTGACGATAGGTCATTCCAGATGCGCGAAGTTTACGAATCAAGTCACTATCGCGAGTTTTGAGTCTTCCAATTCTTATGCCCTTTGCTTTTGCATTAGCCAAACCATTACGAACTCTCTCGGCGATCAAATCTCTTTCTAGCTGAGCGACTGCTCCTAAAATTGTGAATACCGCCGACCCCAAGGGTGTATTGGTATCGATACTTTCAGTGATAGAGACAAAGCCCACATTGAGCTTTTTAAATTCTTCAAGTGCTCGTAGTAAATGAGTTACGGATCGAGCGTAACGGCTGAAGCTATATACGATTACTTTTTCAATAATTCCATCACGGACATCTTTCATCATTCGATCCAGAGATGGGCGCGATTGCTTAACTCCTGATTGGTTTTCATCCTCATAAATCACATAGTCTGAAACGGCATTTCTTGAGCAATAATCCCGAAGCGCACGAACCTGGGCTTCAAGCCCCGTAGATTGGTTTCCGGTGCTGACCCGACAATACAGGGCGACCTTCTTTGCCATAAAATCCTCCTCTAAGTTTTGGTGAGACACATTTCGTGTTTGAGTTCCTAGAGTGCAAATCTATGCCAAGATATTTTTTTGATCGAAGTCGACTAAATAGTTGTTATGATTGATTCTGAATTTGAGACAGATGTTTCACGAAAATGAAAATGAGAAAAGTGTTTAATGAATAAGACACGGGCAGTTGTTTTAATTATGAGATTGAATCTCAAAATGAATCACTCCAAGAGTGATTCAAGATCATGCTTCCAGTAATAATTTGAACCACCGTCGAACGAAACAATCTCTTCATCTTGCTCAAGAGAGTCCGTGTACTCATCACGAGCGATTCTCCAAGAGATCGGGTCTTGAGACTTGAGAATTTCAACCGTATCGAGTTTAAGCCAGCCCACGACTGTTTCTTCGGGGTAGCATCCACGGATTGAGTCTTCAAAAACTTCGTCAGTATCAATGGCCGTGAGTTCTTCTTGGAGGATGTGCTTAATGACCCATTCTGTTCCCCATTCAACCCCAACGCCTTCCAGCTCACGCATCAAATCGTCAGAGTGACAATGAGAGCATACGCCTTTAGGGGCTTTGACATAACAGCCGTAGCAGAACGGAGTTGTGCGGTTGAAGGCAAGTTCAGTTAGTTTTTCTTGGATGTCAGTTTTCATTTTCTAGTCTCCTCGTTTCGGTTTTGTTTTCCCCTGCTGGGGCTTCTTCACCCCCAACTGAGAAGCCCACAGGGAGAAAAAGTGCAGTGGCCGAGAAGACCGTGTTCAGCCCTTCGGGGCAGACGGCATGACAGGAGCGAAGCGGATGGCGTGACGGATGCGGATGAACACAATAGGGATTCGACAGACACAAACGTCACACACGAAACGGAATTGGAGACTGATCCCTGAAATCCAAAATAACTTATATGCCGACGACAACTATCTGCTTGGCAGTGTCATCGCCTTTGGCCATTTGCTGGCCTTGGAATCCTGAATGAGTTGAAGTTGGGCCTTGCGGACGTGGAAAAGAATAGTGGGTAGATTGCCACTTGCGACCGCCATAAATGCCAAGATGCTTGCGATTTTGATGAGACTGCTCATGTGATCCTCCGATCAGTTGATTGGTTGATAAGGAACTTTTCGTTAAATTTAAGAGTCTGTGAGACGGACTTGGCGTGCCATTGTCCGTGGTTCTTTGTGGGAATTTTCTGTGCGTTCAAGTGGGCTGCGATCTTATGCAAACTCAGACCTTGGCTGCGTAATTTGAACATCAACTCGACGCACCGCCACTCACTCGGCTGTTTTTCCAAAATGCCGTTCACGGACTTCCACCCATAGGGCTGCTGTGAGGAATTAGAACGAAGCTCAGAAGGAATTTGCTCGTTATAACGGCCAATTTTGATGGTTCGGAGTACACGGCGAACGGTTGTCGGTGACACACCAAGTTCGAGTACTGTGTCGGTAAAAGAGAGTTTTCGACCCTCTATACACTCACGCACTAGGGCCTCTAATTTAGCCTTGCTATGTTTGATTTTATCTTTTACTTTTGAGGGGTTAGCGGCAATAGGGTCGCTATACAATTTATCAAGAGCACTTCGAGAAATTGGGATGACGACTGGTTCAATTTTTACCCACTCGGTCACCCCATTTTAATTTCAACAAAAAAAGCCCGGTTACCCGAAAGGGAGCCGGGCTTTTTTATTTCCGGAAGTCGAAAGCCAACTAGCGCTGGACCAGCAAAAATCACGGTGAAAATCGTGAGAAACCGGAAGTTTTCTTTGAGGCGTTCCCGCTTCGGTTCACACGGCCAACGTTACAGAAAGTTACCCTCTGTTACCCGAGTTGGCTTCTTTTGGCTTCCGATTGGCTTCCTAGCCAACGCGTCAAAAGACCGCTTCGCAGATGTCACTCAGACTGAGATTTTCAGGGATTTTAACGGGGATTTTCGCGTCTTTTTGAACACGCACGAGTCCCATTCGACAGGAGTGACATCATGGTTCGTAGGATATTTTTGATTTTGGTTTTGGCTTCCTTGGTGCAGTCGGGAGCCAACATTTATGGGTTGCGAAAATGCAGATCGCGTCCGTGTCCGACATGCCTGTCGGCCATGCCTCAGCATTCATTCCTCGAACTCTCGGGCGAGGGCTCGTCGCGGGAGGCACACCGGTTTCGAGCGTCGCCGGACATGCTCAAGACGCTCCCAACCGGCATGGGCGCGGTGCTCGTCGCGCATGGTGAGGATACGCCGGAGGGTGCGAGCCATGTGTTTCGGGTGCGATTTCCGAGATGGGAAAGGCAAAAGGCACACCAGGGAAGCCAAGAAATTGAGCTAACCTAACGTATTTATTGAATTTCATTAAATCACATTCTTATTAATATTTAATAAAAATATGTCGAAACGAGGAAAAGCATGATAATCTGGACAAGTAGGAAGTTTATGAAAGTAGGGCCGCTGCAAAAGAAGCAAAACGAACTGTTTGAGATCGCGGAATCTCAACAAGGCTATTTCACGGCCAAACAAGCGGAGAGCGTGGGCTTCCTCCCGACTAATTTCCAGTACCACGTCAAAACCGGCGCCTGGGTTCGCGAAGAGCGCGGAATCTATCGACTGAAAAACTTTCCGCACGCTCAGGTCGAGGCGCAGTACGTTCATTATGCGCTTTGGTCGCGTGACCGAGGCGATCAGATCCAAGGCGTCTATTCGCACGAAACGGCGCTTTCGATCTACGAACTCTCGGACGTGATGCCGAACAAGCTCCACATGAGCGTCCCCGAAAATTTCCGCAAGAGCGCAAAGACACCAAAGTCCCTCAAACTCCATTACAGCGACGTGCCTAAAGAGGATCGGGAAGGGCGGATCGGGTATTTCGTCACTCGCCCCTTGCGAACGCTCGTCGACCTGATGCAGACTCAGGAAACTTCCGAGGAGCATATCGAACAAGCTCTGATCCAAGCACTGGATCGCGGCCTGATTCTGATGAGAGAAATCAACTCTCCTCGCGTTCCGGCTGAAATCCAAACCAAGTTCAATGAATGGATCACCCATCACCGCTCCAAAATGAAGAAAGCGGTGGGTGCCTGATGGAAAAGAAATACAAGAACGCAAAAGCGCCTCGTTCTGCGATTGAAGACAAACTACGCAGCATCGTCAACAAAGAAGGCGGCGACATCCAGCGCCTGAGAAAACAAGTTTCTTTTGATCGACTGCTCGCACGGCTTTTTCATCGTCCAGGATCGGCGTGGTATCTCAAAGGCGGCTACGCCATGCAGCATCGACTCCGCAACGCACGAGGTACCAAGGATGTGGACCTCGCGTTGAAAGAACTCAAGTTCGATTCCTCCGGTCCGGTCGATCAGGGCTTGGCTCTGCTCGAAATTCTAAGAGAAGAATCGGCACGCGACCTCGACGACTTCTTTGAACTTGTCGTTACTGGACCGATCCTCGATCTGGATGCCCCTCCGTATGGCGGCGGCCGCTTCCTCATCGAGTCGAAACTCGATAACCGAGTGTTCGAGAAGTTCCACCTCGACATCGGGATCGGCGATGTTTGGCTCGAACCCCTGGACAGTCTGGAAACTCGGGCATGGATCAGCGGATTCGAGTCGCAGCGATTTTCGGCAATTTCAAAAGAACAGCATATCGCCGAAAAGATTCATGCCTGTACGGTCCCGAGGACGGGCGGTCGTGAAAATTCACGGGTGAAAGACCTGATTGACCTCGCCCTGCTCAGCCAGGAGCAGATCAATGCCACGACATTCAAGAAAGCCATCGCCGAAACGTTCAAGCGGCGCGCGACGCACGAGTTTAATCCGACGCTGAACCCTCCACCCCCGTCTTGGAATAATCCCTACTTACCAGCTATTCTAGCCTTTCAATCCCTGCTATAAGTCAGACACTTCCCTTAGAGGGACACACCTGAGTCTATGTCGGACGAGCCAGCCATCTATCTTATTCCCGAACCACCTGCTCACAATAACTATAAATACGTGAATAGGAACTGGGCTGAGCTTTTCGAAATGAAACTCGGAGGTTGGTACTTACCGGACCAAAAAATGTTTTACGAATGGTTCGACATCAAAGTCAGCTCGCTTGTTCTTGATTTACACAATGAACCACTTGAGCACGAGGAGTTTTTGATGTGAAGCCTTATAGAGTTTGGTGCGGAATACATCTAATTCAAGCGCTTCGATGTCAACCCCAAGTCTATTACGCCTTCGGTTTTATCCGCTGTTCATGCGCGGGCTTCACGTTAACCGTCCCCTTGGCCCATTGATTCTCACGACGGGCGCCCGGGTGCGAGCGAGTGGGCTTGCGGTTTTTGACGAGCGCCACTTCCATCTCGGATTCCACATCTTGGATGTTTGCAGCGCGGGTCGCACGCTTTGTGACGGCTTTTGGAATCGTCGAACCGGTTCTTTTTAAGAGCTCCACGATCGCGACCCATTTGGTCTCGTCTTCAAGCGTAAGGAACGACGTCGCTTTACCCTCAAGGCTTGCACGGCCCGTCCGGCCGATGCGGTGGATATAATCGTCCGCAATCTGCGGCATGTCGTAGTTGATGACATGAGTGATTTCGGGCACGTCGATTCCGCGTGCCGCGATGTCGGTCGCGATCAAAACTTTGATCTTGTGCTCACGAAACTGCTTCAACGCAGTATTGCGATTGCCTTGCGTGCGGCCGCCATGGATTGAATTGACCTCGATACCGTAACCTTCGAGATAGTTGCCGATACTCTCGACCTTGGCCTGGGTTGACGTGAATATGAGCACCTGTCCGCGCTCGGCGTTTATTTCTTCTAAGAGCAAATCGCGTTTGCCCGATTCCGTGGTCTTGATCAGCGCTTGCTCGACGGTTTGCGCCGCCTGCGAAGTTTTGCCCGCAGTGATGCGCACCATCTGGTGGCTCAACACTTTTTTAGCAAGCTCACTGATGTCGCCATCCCAAGTCGCGCTAAACAGCAGAGTCTGACGTTTTTGTGGGACCGCTCGTGCGATCTCATCGAGCTGCGCACGGAAGCCCATATCAAGCATGCGGTCGGCTTCGTCGAGGATGAGGACGCCAACACTGCGGAGTTCAAAGTTTTTGAGCTGGAGGTGATCCACCAAGCGGCCTGGAGTCGCGATGATGAGTCGTGGTACCACTTCCATACGCTTGAGTTGCGTCGCCATTGGCACGGCACCCGTGATCACGATCGAGGTTACTTCGGGACAAAACTGCGTGAGTGCTTTCCAAAATCTATCGATCTGACCCGCAAGTTCGCGAGTGGGCACCAAGATCAGTGCGGCCTTTGCTTTATTGTTAAGCAAGTAGGTGAGGGTCGGAATGCAAAACGCCGCGGTCTTGCCGGTACCGGTTTGCGCGTTCCCGATGACGTCCGTACCTTTTAAGATGATCGGAATCGCCTTCTCTTGAATCGGAGTGGGTTTTTTGAACTCGAGTGCATCGAGAGCTTGATTGATGACGGGGAGGAGCCTGAGCTTTTCAAAATATGACATAATTATTGTGTATTGATCGCATATAAGTCGGAGCGTAAGTTTTCATGCCTGATAAAAATAGTCTAATAATTCCAATTCGTCAATTAAAATGTGTTAAACGAACGGTTTATTCAAATTTTAAATTACACTTATTTAATTGATTTCGATCAGGTGTCGCGATAGGTTGCCGCCGGGAGAGAGAAATGAAAAACTGCATGCTTGCCCTCGCCTATAGTGTGATTGGCTTGGGTGCCCCGGCGTGGGCACAAAACCCAGATCTTAAAATGGACCCAGGCCTGTTGGTGCCGGTACCTAAAGTACTCACTGTAAACCCAGGCCAAATCCTGGCCGATCGCGAGCGGTTGTTTGCCCAGACCCAAGCACGTGCCGATCAGATCGAAACCAAGTATCAGGCTTTGATCAAAGCGGATATCGCCATCCGGTTCATCATTCCGAATGACCGTGCCGTTGCAAGCCAAGCGCTTCAATCACAAGCGCAGTCACTGAGTTCGCGCGATACCCAAGGCTTACGCTATTGCATCTTGAATCACACGCCGATTGCGTATGACAATTATCAAGCCGATTACACCTCTTGCGCATCTTCCGCATCTGCCGCATGGTCGAGTACGGAGATTCGGCAAAATCCGACACTTCAACGGCTACTTGAAGCCATGGTGTTCCGGTCTCGCGACGATTTGAGCGCGCTTCAGGGCTATATCCAAAATCTTAACTTGAACCGTCTCGCTTACACAGCCGAGGTGCGGGAGTTTGGCGTTAGAACGTCCGAGCTCGAATTCGCGCAGGTGATGAGTAATCCCGATTATCAATGTGGTCCTGGCTTGGGCACCGTCCGCCTGGACGAGCCGTCAATCGTCGGCGGGCATTCGATTCCGATGACGATGCATGATGTGCTCGTGCAAGACCAAGGTCCGCTCGGAACTTGTTACGCAAACGCCGCGAGCGTCGCGCTCGAGACCCTGACTGGGCAACCGAACTCAGCGGTGGATTTGGCGATCCGTTTTTCGATGAACCGCACGGCTGCGGACAAGGGAATCTCACCTGACTTTGGCGGCAGCTTTTGCGGCGCAGTCCAGGTCGCGCAGGCACAAGGACTTTGCCGCCGCGAAGACAGCTGGATCGAGGCGGGGACCGCATCGGTCTCAACCACCGGTAAATCGCTCCCGATCTTGTTTGAGTTCCTGGATAAGAAATCGCGCCTGACGCCGAACGATCTCGCTCTGCTGACTCGCGAGTCAGCATCTCTGGTCACCGATTTACTCGGAGTGATTCAAGGTACGACCATACCGACGCTTGAGTCGCCGATGGTCAGGAATTTGAATTCGTTTTTGTCGTACTGGGTATCGAGACGTGAGCTTGCGCAAGCCAACTACGATAAGATCAAATTAGATCTCCGCGCGTACGAGAAAGTCCACGCTGATGAGTATCTTCCGAAGAGTGGACGGTACTACAAAGAGGACGAAAACGCCGGCGAGGCCCTTGCGCGCGTGCACATGCAACCGATGCTCGACATCGTCAAACGCAACATCCCGGGTTTAACTCCAACCTATATCGAAAGCCAGATGCGCCCTTATCTGTCGCAGGGGTTTGCGCAGCTCGCGGATAACTATGCGCTCGACCGGTTTAGAGCGGATCTCGCACGGTTTCGCGTTGTCCAGGCTGTGATCGACGCCCGGCTAAAAACCGCGAAGCAACCGGAAATTGCCCAGTCGATGCTCATCGACATCGTGACCCTGATCCAAATGTCCAAAAATGCGAACCCTGGAGCACCCCTCTCGAGCGAGGGCATCACGCGTGCGTTGTTTCAAAGCCAGTCGAAGAACGTCAATCAGGCGCTTTTGGATATCGTTGCGCCGAATTGCCAGTCCCAATCCCATCGTTACGTATTAAAAGCGATGAGCTGTCGCGACCATCGCATTCAAAGCGCGCAGTGGTTGACGGCAAAAATGCTGCAAACGATTTCGCATGGAAGACCGCTTGGGCTGTCTTACTGTGCAGAGGTTCTCGGGCAAAAACTCGGCCCCGTCAATCGCGTCAATGGTTGCGGAGGACATGTGAGCTTACTCACGGGTATCAGATACAATCCGGATACTCGCAAGTGCGACGCCTTGATCTGGAACTCGTGGGGCAAGGCCACCGGGAAGACCTGGATCGATATCGAGCGTCTTCTCCCTTACGCGATGGGCGTGCAGGAGGTCGTACCGGCTGTGAGTCCATAAGTTTGTACCAATTTTGGACTGGCACTATATCCCTGAGTTTCCAAATTCGAACCTAAAAATTCATTCATCATTTGCACGACGACGACAATCTTTTGTGTTTCTGCCCTCTTGACATTGCCTGATCCGATCCCATCTAAAACAGTGATGAGACTGTTGATAATACCACTCTCGATGTTTTGCTTCCACGTCTTCCAATGCACGGAAGCGAAGGCATCGGCGTTGGGCTCGGGCCCGACGATTAAACTCACGAGCAAATCTTCCTGTGTCTCTCGGGCGGATGGTACTTCGGGAGCCGTGGTTCAGGCGTTGCCTCCGCCGATCTTCACATTCGGCGCGATTTTCCCGGTTTCATTTCTTTCAGTTCGCGAATTTATTTTTGGCCACGCCAAAGAGTTCGTGATCCGCACGGGTCTCAGTCCTCCCGTATTTTTGACTTAATCTTTTAACTTCAAAAATCTAAAAACCTTTAAATTATAAGTGAGGACTTACTTATGAACATCCGTTCGTTTACTGTAGCTGTTTTGTTGTCCGCTGTTCCTATGTCGGTCAGGGCCGGGACTCGCCAAATCTCCCTGACTCAGGGAGATTTTGTCTCAGCTCGAGCAGTGTCCCGAAACGGCAATACCCTAATTCGAGCCAAGCTCAGCAAATCGGGGCGGGCAAAATTCAAAAAGCTCAATCAGGATTCGGTCAATCAGCCTGTGCATGCCAAAATCGGAGGAGTGACCTCCGACTTTACGATGAAATCCCAGATTCAGGGCAATGGGCTTGAGATGGGTCCGTTTTCGGATGACGACGCGCAAATCTTGGTCGACGCAATCAATCGCCGTTAATTCTTAGCGGTTTCTTTCGTGACCGCTTGGGCTTTTTTTCGATCAGCACGCACTTATGCTTTTTGCAGATGGGACGGAGCTGATCGAAGCCCGGGCCTTTGTACTCGTCGCAAACGACGTTGGGATCGGTCGCGGCTTTTTGATATTCAAAAAGATGATCGAGATTTACCCCAACCGGCCAGCCGCACGAGTTGTTAGTGATACCGCAGTCTTTGTCGTGGTTGCATTTGAACCACATGTCCTCATCACTTGGCTTTTTATTAGCTGCAAGAACCGGCATCGATAGGATGAGGAGGAAAGTGAGTGCAGTGAAATTTTTCATTAAGATAGCTAAAGGTTAACCTGACGAGTGTCCGAGTTGCAGCATTTATAATTTAAATTAAAATTGTTGCACACCTGTTCGAGTGAAACTGATTCACCGAAACATTAACGGGTAAGCACTACTTGGACTGATTAACGAGCCACTTCTGCACTTCCGGAAGCGCCCAGTGGCTATCCCAGCAGCCGTGGCCACAATTATTAACGTAGACCGAAAGATTGAATTGACCGGTATAGCTCAAGCAAGCCTTGACCTTGGGTTCGAGTTCCTGCCAAGCTCCGGGTTGGAACGTGCCGTCGCTACTATTCCCAAACGCCCAGACGGGGAATGTACTGATGATACAAGGAGCGTTGGTAAATGGATCCTCGTTAAATGCGCCAGGCATCGCGCCGGCGATCAGGTCTTGGGACTGTACCATCAGGTCGTTGACGGCTTGACCACCGGCTGAGAGTCCGGTCACGACCACGCGTTTCGGATCGATTCGATATTTGGCGAGTGCTGAGACGATCAAGCGACGTGTGAAAGTGTGTTGCCACCAAGTGCTGCCTGGGCTTACACCTGCCGGCGTGACTTGGCCCGCGATCACGATTGCAGGATAGGTATTAGCAAGCGAAGTCCCCCATACTTGTTTGATAAAGCCTTCTTTATTGCCGCCAGGAGCGGTGTGAGCGGTATCCATGACAGAGCCGCCGAGGCCGTGGAATGAAAATACGACCGGATAGGTTTTAGATGGAATTGAACCGTAATCCTTAGGCAAGAACACGACGGCATCGTAGTCGGCACTCTCCGGATATCTTGTACCGTGACGGATCCACAAAGAGATTTTACCGGCGTTCGGGTCAAGACCTGTGCCTGGAGTTGCAGTGGGTACTGCGGTTGGGGTCGGCGTAGCCGGTCTAGGTGTCGCGGTTGGAGTTGGAGTTACCGGTCTAGGTGTTGCGGTTGGAGTTGGAGTTACCGGTCTAGGTGTCGCGGTTGGAGTTGGAGTTACCGGTCTAGGTGTTGCGGTTGGAGTTGGAGTCGCCGCACAGCTCAAAGTACCACAACTTGTTAGGCAACCATTTTGAAAAATCGGATCGATATATGTGCAACCCTCAGGCGGAGCCGCACAAGGTGGCGGAGTGCATGGAGTTGCGGTCGGGGTAGGAGTCGGACTTGAGGATATCCCCGTGTTCATCTCTGAAATTGTTGTTTTTGTGATGCATCCCGATACTGCGAACGTCATCACAATGGCCCAACCCGTATTCAACCAAACCTTACCATTCATGCTCCCATGATATCATGTTTTTAGACGGCAAGAGAATGTGTCAATTCGGACAACTTGTGAAATCCTCTATAATCGACTTGAGGTATGACGGAACCTCAATAAGTATCCAACTGTCAGCATGGTTTCCGAGTCATCAATATCTACGGTTTGGACTGAAGCGCCATCCAGTCATAAATGCTGGTGATCGGCGAGCCGAGCTGGGTGGTTGCGGTGGCAAAGTCCGCCGAAACTTCGGGTGCAAACGGTACGTTGTGGTTCGTGCCCGGAATACCAGGAAGAGCCATATCGAAAGTGTTGGAGCCGGCGTTGTTGTAATACCAACCTGACGAGTAGTAAAAAAACGGTATGTTCAACACATACTCAAGAGTAAAGTGGTCGTTGATCGTCGCGGGATAGATGTTACCCGGCATCACGGTAGATCGCGCGTCTTTATGTCCGGTACAACCCTGATAGATGCCAGTGGCAGTCGCGTTATCGGTGCCGGCTCCGCCGATCGCGGCCGCGTTGTAAAAATGATCGTTGGAGTTGAGGAACGACCAAAGCGATACGTTGTTGGTGACAAACTTGGTGCAAAGGTTGGTGTTCGCCCGATACATGAGACCGCCTGAGACCGGTACGATTGCGGTGACGTTGGCCGGATAGTCGTAGCCGTACGCCCAAGCTCCTGATCCGCCCCAGCTCATGCCGTAAACGTAAAGCTTTTTGAGATTGATGCGAGCCACGCCTTTCGCGTTAGTCATGACTTCGTCCAGATAAGCCGTGTCATTTGCGTTGCTGCAGCTAAAAAAGCTCGAGTTACACTGAGGCGCGACTGAGACGAAAGGAATGTTCATTCCGTTTTTAACCTGAACGTAGAACGGAGTCTTATCCATCCGTGTACCCGCAGTCGTGAAATCCGCCTCGTCGCTGGTCGGACTGTTTGCGGTCTCGCCGCCGCCATGGATGTACATCATGAGCGGGAACGTGCTCGCGCTATCGTAGTAACCGGCCGGATAGTAAAGAAGGTAACGTACCAAGGGATGAGTTCCCAGCCCGGAAGTGTAAACCTGCTGCGACACCTGACGGGCGATGACCATGGAATATTTCTTCACGTGCGCATCGGTGTCGAGGCCAGCGGCGTTTTCAGCGACGGCGTATACAGTGTAGAAAACTTTTTCGGGAAGTGAGGCGAATGAGTCCGAAGTCGGAGTCGAGGCGCTGGAAACGGCGACGGTGTTCTTGGCGGCAAGTGCACCGCCGAGAGAACCTTGAGCCGCAGTTTTGACTTGTGCCGCGGTGAGTGCGCCTTGATCGGCGTTGTAAGCCACCCAGTACACCGAGCCTGGGGTGTTGAGCGTGCTGCTTAAAGCAATATCAGTCCAACCGTTAGAAAGTGAGAAGCTTGCGGAGACAGGTGTCGGTGTCGGTGTCGGTGTCGCTGTCGGTGTTGCTGTCGGTGTTGCTGTCGGTGTTGCTGTCGGTGTTGCTGTCGGTGTCGGAGAAGCTTTGTCCAACAAGCGAATTTCCAGTGTGCATCCTTGCAACAGTATGATTATTCCGATGAATAAACGATATCTCTGTCCCATGCACTCAGTTATACTAAATTTTTTTTAACTGTGGAATGTGTCCAATGAGACACCGTTCAGAAACGAGTTCCTCGACGTATAAGCGAATTGGCTCATTCAAAATCTAAATAAATCAATGGGGGAGGAGGAACTCTTTAGATTGCGGTCCGTTCCGGGTTTCGCTTGCGAGCCGGAATGTTCAGCTTTTTGGCGATGTCCGGAATATTCGGAAACGTACCGATGCGTTGAGCGGCTGTTCTCGGTCCTTGCGGCACACCCGTCGCGCGGAGAGCTGCACGAAGTTCTTTCGGAGTGAGAATACGGCCCGATGCCTTTGCAATCGAGCTCACCACGGCTGCGACACCCGATACGATCGGAGTTGCGCTCGAGGTACCCGAAAAACGAGCAGTATAGAGACGTTGAGCGCTTCCGCCGTTGAACACATCACCGTAACCGGTGGTCACCACGCCTCCGCCATAACCGAAGGCGTCCAGGCGTGAACCGTAGTTTGAAAACGACAGACGCTCTTTTGATGAAGCGTCTCCCGCGCCGACCATAATACAGCCGGAGTCGCGTTTGGTGAGATCAAATGCTTCGCCGTAGGCCGGAGAATCGAAATTCGATCCGCCGTTTCCGGCGGCTTCAACGCAGATAATTCCGCGATCGGTTGCGGCTTTCAATTGTTCGTAGATGTGAGGCCAGTATTCGACCGCTGAGTACTTGCGGCTATCCGGCCCGACCATGTGCTGTTCGATCACTAGGATGTCGCCCGGAGCGAGGTGGTCCATTCCGCCTTGAATCGCGGTGTTGATCCCACTGATGTACTGATCGTTGACATCATCCCATTCGCCCTCGATAAATCCGTGCGCGCCGAACTTGGCGCCGTAAGCAATGCCGGTCACGCCTTTGTTATCACGTTTCGCGGCGATCTCGCCCCAGACTGCGGTTCCGTGCGCGTTGCTTGAGCAGATGGGGTTTGCACCCATGTAGTGAGTCGGTGCGAAGTCTTCGTGATCGAGCTGCCAGCACACTTCGATGTCGACAAGTTTTACGTATTCGCCGGTTCCGCCTTTAACGTTCCACGCGAGTTTTGCACCCACGCCGATTGGGGACGCTTCCAAATAATTTTGGCGGGTTTCGAGATTTGGTGTCTCAGCTCGAGTGACTGGCGCAATCTCGTTCGCGCTTGGCTCATCCATCACTGCGTTGCGAGCAACCGGATCAAAATAAGCGTATTCGAGATTGAGATCGAGCCCCATGCGCTCGAGGAGCAGAGCTGCTTGTTCGGCGGTGGGCACCGTGTTCAAACGGAAATATCCGACTTGTGCTGGCGCGAGCGATTTGATCTCTTCAAAAATCCCGATCGTGCCGTAGTCGGCAAAAAATTGCTCGAGAGAAATCGGTTTCACCACCATCGTCCGGCGCGAAGTTTCGCCGCTTAAGTAAGCGTTCATCGCAATCGTGTGCGGAACCGTGAGAAGCGCGGCTTGGCTAGACGAAGTCAAAGTAATGAGTGCAACAAGCACGAGGAGTCTTTGCATTCCCCTGTTCTATCAGGCTCAGTACGCTAACGCGTATTGTTATTTGCCGCGGCGTTTAGAAGCTGACTTGGCGATCAAAGAAAGATTGTAAGTCGGCCGGGAGAGGAGAATTAAACTCCATCCGTTGATTTGTGATCGGATGATTGAACTTTAAGCCCGCGGCATGGAGCGCGTGGCGCGGGAGCAGGAGGCGAGCTTCGATTTCAGCCACGCGACTTGAAGTCGGGCCCGGAATTTCAAAACGTCTGGTGCCGCCGGAATCGGAGAGTCCGGGCTCCGGTTGCAAGTGGTCATCGGTTTCCTGCTCGGCTTCAGTGGCGATATCTTCCGCGGGCTCGGGCGAAGCCTCGCTTTGGAGCTCGTCCTGCAGTTCGCGGTGACCTTCAAGGAGTATTAGCACGTCTTCCTCGGTTAATCCGTAAACTTTGTCGCCCACCAGGGGGTGGCCCGCGATTTCGGCATGTGCTCGAATCTGATGCTGACGGCCGGTTTTAGGATAGCAAGCGAGGAGCGAGTAATCGCCGCGCGATTCGAGGACCTTGAACGTGGTGAACGATTCGAGGCCGCCGTTTTCGATCGGTGTCGGATACATTTTGAGACCGATTCGATTTTTTGCGGATTTCCCGATCGGTGTGTCCACGACGAACTCCTTTTGGGCCGGGACGCCTTTGACGAGGGCGAGATAATATTTTTCGGTGTCGCGATTGCGGAACTGCGCGGTCAAAAGATTGCAGGCCTCCTTGGTCTTGGCGAGAAGCAGAACTCCGCTCGTTTCTTTATCGATCCGATGGACGAGAAAGAACTTGCGCTCGGTCTCGAGATCCACCTTGAAGCCTTGAGTCTTCAAATGGACGAGCAAGGTGTGGAAGAAGAACCGACCAGCCGGATGGACCGGCAAGTTCGGTGGTTTTTCGATGATCGCGAGATGCTCATCCTCGAACAGGATTTTGTAATCGAAATTGACTTCGGGCTCGTATTTGCGCACCGAAAGCACCGACACGATGTCGCCCGGATACAAGGCCACGCTGGCCTTGATCCGCCCCAGGTTTAGGTGCTTGGGGCCGTTTCGGGCGATCGTCACGGCGCCTGAGTCGATGGCGCGCTTGATCTGCTCGCGAGAGCGTTTGGTGTATCGATCCATTAAAAAACGATCCAAACGGACTCCGTGTTGGCGGGAGCCGACAGAGTGAGTGACGAGGTATTCATTGCCTCGGAGTTGTTTAGTCGTTTCGCTCATCAGGCGACCAATTATAGCTTATTTTGTCGGTTAAATCAAAATTGCGATGAAACGCCGAAGAAAACTCGGTTCGAGCCCGGCGGGGCAAGGTTACTTGCTCTCGGCCGGAACCCGGTCGGCTTTTTCCACGGTACGCGCGATCTTTTGAGAAAGCTCGGCTGAGCGCTGTTTGCTCGCGGCAATGGTCTGCTTCGCGTCGGCAAGCTGCTCTGCGGTGTAGAGCGCTTCATCCGACACCTGGTCCGGATTCTTGTTCGCGAATTTTTTGTATTCGCTAGTCGCGGTGATTTTGCCGTAGCTGATGATCGGCACTTTTTCGTAGTTAAAGGTGATGGTTGCCGGCCATTTCTTCAGCGCGTATTCGCGAGACTGATCGTAGTCCTTGCCTTTGAATTGGGCAGGGAACACTTTTTGAGCGAGCTCAAGCACGTGCGCTTGATCCGGTTCGTTGGTATTGACCAATGTCGCCTTAAGTTCACGTAGCTCGGTCACAGCTTGGTTTGCGTGAATCTGCTCGTTTTCGTCCGCCCAGGAGTTGATTCCGATTGAAGAGATCGTGAGCGTGAGAACCGAGATCGTGGTCGAGAGAGTTAGGTTTTTCATTAGTATTTCCTTCCCATTAAAAATCCGATGACTTCCTTGGCGCCGTCGACGCTGTAACCGAATTTCTTTTGCATGTTTTCAAGAGTCTGGCGTGCGAGCTTGGATCCTTCCGAAGTCGAATCCTCGTGGTCGGTACCGAACAATTTGAGAGCCGTGTTCATTTTTTGAAGAAGCGCCTTCTGGCTCTCGTAGAAGTGCTTTTCAATCCTTTGTTTGATCTCCGGGAACACTTTGAAGTAATCCATCTGTTCTTTCGGATGATCAAGCACCCATGCGCCGATCTGAGTGATCAAGTTCATGCGGTACTGGTCTTTGGCTGCCGGATCGGTCGGTGCCTGCGCGATCGTTTCGAATTCGTCGAGGAGCGTTTGATCGGGTTCTTCGTATCCGCCGGTGATCGGGTTTTTCATCTTCTCCCTTTTGAGAAGCGCCGACAGGTGAAGGATGTATTTTTTCATGAAGTCGTGCCATTGGCGGGTTTCGTACAAGCCCAAGCAGTCGCGTACTTCACGATCGATCAAGGTTGTGTATTCGGTGAGCACGGTTTCGATAAATCCTTCGTGGTGATGAAAACCATCGACCGCGTCTTGGCGCAAAAATTCGTATTCGGTCGTACGCTTGATGAATTTACGGAGCTCGGACACCACGGCAAGCGGTGAAAGCGTCTTGTAATCCGGGCTTTGAGCCGCGTCGACCAAGATGGCCTGGAGTTCGCGCGCGGAAGCACCCGTGCGGCCCTCGTAATAGGGAACCGTATTGTATTCTTCGAGGAGTTTATTGATGTTGGCGCGGAGGAGCTTGCGCTCGTCGTTAGTAAAGCGCTCCGGGATCTCGCCCGTATCATAGAGGCGCACTTTATCGAGCGGAGTGAGCTTGTCTAAAATTTGCCCGAGTTCGCTCGGGTAACGTTCACGGTGGGGTTTTTTGAGGCGCGTGAGCACCGACCAGAGCGCGATCGTCCAATCCACGTGCGGAGTGATGGGTTTTGATCCGGCGACGCTCGCGAGCAAAGGTTGGTAAACTTCGCGTTCTTGATTGAGTTTAAGCAAGTACGGCACTTTGATGAGTTCGATGCGGCCCTTGAAGCTTGAAAAATCCGGATACTCCTTGAAAGCGTCGAGTTGAAGCTCGTTTGACGAGCCGATGAAGATCGTGTCGAGCTGAATGATGCTGTGGCCGACGTTGACCCTCCCGGTCTCGCTCGCGGTGAGGAGGTACTTGTAAGTGTCGATCGGGCGCTTCAATAGATCGTTGTAGTCGATCATCCCGCGATTCGCGTCCGGAAGATCGCCCACGAGCGAAAAGAGATTGATGCCTTGGAGTGAACTTGGAATCTGCGACAAGGACCGGTTCATCGTCAGCTGCTGGTATTGAGCATCGACGTGCATCTGTGGTTCGACCGTGACGAGCCCGGTGCGGTAAACACGGTTCATGAAAAACCGCTCGACCCGTACATGGCGGAGCACTTGCGCGTAATCACCTTGGTAGTTGGTGAGGAGCGCTTGAAAAATCAATTGATCGCGGTGGGAGAGCCCGCTCTCGCGGTAGCGGACGGGGATTGTGAACCCCGGGCCCAGGTCGAGTCCCGCAAAAAATTTCCGTCTCTCGGCGAGCGGAAGCAAAAGAATCGGATGGTCGCGAAGCTCGCTTGGAATGATACAGGCGATATCCTCGTCCGAGAGGTATGCAAAAGATTGATTCGAGCTTGCTTTACGATCGTTTGTGCCGCCGATCCCGAGCGAGCCGCGAATGACTTTATCGACCGGAAACACCCAACAGAAGGTGTAGACCGCGCCTTCCGGAGTACGAGAGTAATCGTCGAGTCCCTGCATGAGCGTGCTGATGATGGTGCTCTTTGCGCTGCCGTTCGGACCGTGGAGCAAAATCAAGCGGTGATTGGCCCCCATCTGGGAGAACGCTTTCAGCGAATTGTAAATTTGATTTTGAACGGTCTCTTGTCCGACGACCTTGGATTGAAATATTTTGTAACCGCCGGTTTCGGTTTTACCGTAGTGATCGAACATGTCGGTTGCGTATCGTGAGGAGCCGCGAAGTTGCGTACGCGGATTTTTTTCTACGAAGGCCAGGTACTCGTCGAAGCTTAAGACTTGCTTGTTGCTCTTAAACTGCTCTTTGATTTGGTCGGAAAGGTCTTGAAGTTTCATGCTTGTCTTAATCTCCGGAGGCCTGCGCGGGTTTGGAGCCTGAGCAGGCGGCTCCGAAGTTCCTGTTCCCAATTGCTCGGAATATTTGCAGCACCCGGGCCAATCCGCCTCATCCAATTTTTTTCGAGCTCGACAATCGAGTTCGCGAACATCGTGAACTCCTGATCGGTCGGGAAATTTACTTTTTCGATCGGGAGCAGCGGTCCTTCGAGGAGCACTCGTTCGACCGGGTGGAACTCCACCCATTCGGCGATCGAGCCTGGCAGGTGATCGGGATTCCAATCATCCATGTCGCCGGTCGCGGCTGGAAACGGGACGGCGGTGCCGTCGAGCGCGAGTTCAGGAGAATGCGCCTTTAAAAGAGTCGGGGACTGTTCGACGAGCGCGAGGTGGAATCGGCGGATTTCCTGGATGACCTCGCCCCAAATCATGTGTTGACCTCGTCGTCGTGATTGGAATTTACGGTCACGTGAGACGGAGTCGCGTTCGCGCGTAGAACGCGACTCGAATTGTAGTTCGGACGCTGTTGCAGAAGCTTTTTGACAAGCTCCTGATCGAGGAGCGAGGTGCCCGAGGATTTTTTGGTCACTCTCTTAGGTTGTGCGTCTTCGTTCAGGATGCGTGAGGTCGTTTTAGTTTCCACCACCGGTGGCACCAAACTGCCGGAGATTGTATTTTCGATTTCTCTAAAGTTTGAAACGTCGCGCGGATCGGCGACGGCTTCTTTGATTCTGCCTTTTTCAAGCGGGCTAAGCGTAAACAAGCTTCGAATCCATCCTAGATTCATGTCACTCCCATTCTTCGAACAGTACTTTACCTTTCTCGCCGCTTTTATCGAGCAGACCGAGATCGCTCCATTTTTTCTTTGCTACATCCTGTAACGCTCGAGTTAATGGAGGGCGCAGGCCGTCTGGCTTGACCTGACCTGCGCCAATGACTAAGAAATGAAAGGTTTTTTCATTCCACTTCAGAGGCGCATAAATCGCCTCGCCAGTCTTTCCGGTGATTTGTTGGTTCTGAATCCAACGTGTGAAGTGTCCCTGAAATTTCCAATCGAGTTCGCCGATCAGGCCTCTCATTGGCCGTTCATCCTCAAAGCAATACATCACGATTCCGTTTAGAGTGCCTTGGTGGAGACGGTATTCCGGGTGCGACTTCATTAACCTCACCTCTGTACTATTTTAGCCTGATTTTCGGGCTGGGGAGAAGCACCGATTTACACGGACATTATTGAACGACCTGCCGATAACTACACAAACTTAGCGTGGTGTGCAATTGTTGATTAAAATAGTATGGTATAGCGTGTGTATTTCGCGTAAACATTATTCTATTCAGACGATTTACAAAGCTTCGGGACAGGTATAGGGTGGGCGCATGAAGATTTCCGGCGTAGTTTTGGCGGTTTTGGCTTCGGGACAATTCGCGACGGCGATGGCCGTGACGATGGATTTTAAAAACTTTGTCTTCCCGGAACTGAAGACCGACCGTGCGGAACTCGCCAGTGCTTACAACATCTCGCGTCGTCTGACGATTGCCGACGGCAAGATCATTCGCGACGACATCAAGCAAACCGATATCGTCTACTCCGAGGAAGAGCTCCCGAAGGATTATTGTCTTCTGGACGTTCAGTATCAAATTACCAAGGGCGATCTCCCGAGCGGGCAAATCGTTCTGCCTTCTGCACAGTATGATTTGAAGGCAGTGGTCGAGACGGGGTCTTCTTGGACGGGGCCCATCGTACTCGGCTCGGATGATCCGGTCGACGTCTATACCTCGAATCAGTTTCGTAGCGTGAGCAACGCTTACGGGTACGCACAAGTTCCGGTCAAGGTGATGGGCAAAGCCGCGACATTCATTTTGGTATCGGTACAATGCAAAGGCACGGTTGCGCGCGATATGAAGGGTTCGTCAAATCCTGAGATCATTGGCAAAGCCTTTGGGGGTTTAGCGACCGTCCAGTAACGTCCCTGGCGACTCAGACCGTAAGTACTGCTGCGATGCGACCGCGGATCTGCCAGCAAATTTTCAGCCGTAACGTTGTTGCTCCCGCGACACGAGCGGATATACTTAATCCATGAGCAAAAAATTTTTGATCGTGGGACTTTCGTACTTTATCACTGCAAGTTCGTTTGCCGCCAATATCGAACTCGGTATCGCTGGTCCGGCAAACTGCCGAAAAACACCGGTTGGTAAAATCGTCACTTCTATTCCCGATGCTGGACGAGTCCAGCTCCTCGAGCGGAAAGGGGATTGGTATCGAGTGCGCTACAAAGATCAGAATTGTTGGACGAACGCAAAGGCCAAAAAAGTGATCGATGGAATTCAATTCAATTTTTTTTGGGATGATTCTCGTCCGGTCAAAAGCGAGGACGTGATTCATTTTGCCTGCGACAACATCCCGAATAACCGGTTTCTTTTGAACAAGGACGGAACAAAAGTTTGTTGGATACACGATCCGACCGACTACAACACGATCTTGGTGGGTCTGAAGTTGCCGTACAAATCCGAAGACACTATGGTCGGAAAACGGTGCCCGGGCGAATTTGCTTCAGTCGGTTACTGCGATCCTAAAAAACTCAGGGATTTTTAGCGACTTTCGACCTTACCCGAGACTGACGCCGGTTCTTTACTCACCGGATCCAGGATTCCGTTTAGGAATGCCGGCGCCTCAGCTTCAGCGAAATCTTTGGCGAGTTCGACGATCTCATCCAGAGTGACGGATGCGGGAACGTCTTTAAAATACATCAACTCTGCCGTACCCATGCGAAGCAAGGCTTTTTCGACCGCACCCAAGCGTTCCACGCGCCATTCTTTAGCGTGCTTCGAGATCATAGCGTCGATCGCCGGCAAGTTGCCGAGCACGGCTTGCACGAGACGAGTCGAAAACTCGAGCGTGTCTTGCTCCAATTCGAAATGCTTGGCGTGAGCGCTAAATGCCGAATGGGGTTCGTTGCCAACACCGGGTTCATCCAGCTGGTACAAATATTGAAACGCGGCTTCCCGCGCCTTTTTGCGGATCATGCGACACCCTCAGGTCCCTTGCCCTCGGAGAGGCGAGGCGGATTCTCTTCGACGAGGAACGGAAAGGCCAGGTTCTCGCGGTCACCTTCGAAGGTGGACGTCGGAGAGATCGCACGTGTGTTGAGATCGTTAACAAATTCATCCACGTCACGGAACTCGCGATACACCGACGCGAACCGGACGTAGGCCACCTTATCGAGTTGGAGAAGGGCCGCCATGACCATCTCGCCGATGCTTTTGGACGGAATCTCTTTTAAACCGTAACTTTGAATGAGCTTTTCGATGTTCACGACGGCGGATTCGATTTGAGTCGTCGTTACCGGGCGCTTCTGAACGGACTTCTGAATTCCCGAGAAGATTTTTTCACGAACGAAGGGTTCACGACGGCCGTCTTTTTTGATGACGTTCGGCATGACTTCTTCGATGCGCTCGTAGGTGGTGAAACGGCCGCCGCACTCGAGACACTCGCGGCGACGACGGGTCATGTCGGCTGTTTGATTGAGCCGGGAGTCGATGACCTTTGTCTCGGGAGTCGAGCAGTACGGGCATTTCATGCTCCATAGAACTACTACAGGATGGGGTGATTCCGCAAGCGGACCCCCATATATAGAGGTTTGTTGTGTGGCGTGTTATGTGTTAAACCCAAAATACGCTCAGTCATGCCTAAAATCGAAGCCAAAATCATTCAAAAGGAACTGGACTCGGGGAAACTCCGACCGATCTATTACATCTACGGTTCGGAACGAATGAAATCTCGCGAGCTTTTGAAGCGGATTCAAAAGGCAGTCCACGGAGATGATCCACCAAACGACTTTAACTACGAAAAGTGGGATGGTTCGGATGCCAGCGCCGAAACCATTCTCGATTCCGTGCAGAGCTTTTCCATGATGGGTGGAACCAAGCTCATCGTGGTTCGCAACGCCGACGAGATGGATCGCTTTGACTCGATGATTCCCTATCTCAAGAACGCACCGACCGAAGTCGACTCCAGCGTACTCGTGCTCGTTGCGAAGGGCTTCGATGCCCGCAAAAAAATTTCAAAGGCGATCGACGCTGCTGCAGCAGTGATCCAGTGCAATGAAGTCAGCGATCAGGATCGTGAGCCGTGGATCGATTACCTGGCAAAACGCCGCGGTGTCGTCGTCACGGCCGAAGAGCGCATGACCCTTCGTGGTCTCGATCCATGGTCGCTTGAGCTTGTGGATTCGGAACTTTCAAAATTGGAACTCGTGGGCGAGGACCCGATCCTGCGCACGGAAGTATTGCTCTCAGGCGTCGATTCGCAAGCGCGCGACGAATTCATCGACGGACTTTTTATCCGTAACCGCGAGAAGTCGCTCAAGCACGTCCATCACTTTCATCAGGATATCGACGTGCAGCTCCCGATCTTGGGCTTGATCTCGTGGAACTTGCGCCAGCTTAAGCTGATGCTGATTGAAAAAGAAACACGCACACGTTCCACCGAGCGCCGCAATCCGTATCTCGCGTCGAAGTTGGACCGCTGGGCCCGCGCTTGGACCATGGAAGACCTGCAGGATTTCGAGCAGGGGCTTTTCGATATCGATTTCGCTTTGAAGAACACCCGGGCGATCGGCGAGGGGCTTTGGATGAACTTGATCATCGATAGTACGTCTCGGGGAACCGCGAGAGAGCGCTCAGGGATTCATCGCAAATGAACCTGGTCTTCCGGTTAATCCGGATCGTCATCGAGAGTTTTTTCCGCCGCCGCTTGCATCCTCTTTCCGAGTCCGTTTTGCACCTTCGGGTTCTTCCCAACGATCTGGACCTGAACATGCACATGAACAACGGACGCTTCTTGTCGATCATGGATCTCGGACGATTGGACTTGCTGATTCGTACCGACCTCGCCGGAGTGTTGCTCAAGCACCGTTGGCAACCGCTCGTTGGCGCCGTCAATATTCGCTACAAGCAATCGTTGATGCCGTTCCAAAAATACCGATTGCACACCAAAGTCATCGGTTGGGACGAAAAGTGGTTCTATATCGAGCAGCGCTTCGAACGCAGGAACCGCACGATCGCAGTGGGGCTCGTGAAAGCGCTCTTTCGCGGCAACCGCAGGAATATTACCCCGGAGCAAACCTTGAAGTTGATTGACGTAAACATCGACGCTCCTGATATGCCCGATCAGGTCTTGAAGTGGCTCTCGATGGAAGTCAAATAGCTTCAAACGACTGAAGCCGCGAGTCGCTTGCGGCTATTCTCAACTCGAGCGCGATAAGTGAGACTGAAGCGGGAGGCTGAAGATAAAATCAGCACCCTGTCCGGGTTCGCTCGTCGCCCAAATTCTGCCTCCATGGGCTTCGACCACCGCCTTTGCGATCGCAAGGCCGAGTCCGTTCCCGCCGCGACGCGTGCCATCAGTGGTTTGCCAATAACGTTCGAAAATGTGGTCAAGTTGTTCTTTGGGAATGCCCGATCCGTGATCTCGAACCGAGAAAACCACGTTGTGGTCTTGAATACGCGCGGAGACCCGGATCTCCGTTCCTTTGGGCGAGAATTTAAGCGCATTGCCCAGGAGGTTTGAGAGAACCTGTTCGATGCGGTTTTGGTCGCATTGAATAGCCGGTAGCGAGTCAAAGCTGTCGTGGGTCAAGGTGATGCCTTTCTTTTCGGCAAGCGGTACAAAGAGCGCCACGACATCATCGAGGAACGTCCGGAGCTCGCAAGACGTCGGGCTCAGGTTCAATTGACCCGCTTCGATTTTCGCTTGATCGAGAAGGTTTCCGATCAAGGTTTCCATCGAATGCAGCGATCGGCTCGTCATTTGGAGGCCGCGTTTCAGGGCCGCGTCTTCGGTGCCGAGTTTCAGTATTCTGCCGGTGACCAAGTCGATGCTGAGCTTTGCCGCGGACAACGGGTTTTTGAGATCATGCGAAACCACTTCAACCGTTTCTTTTCGAGCGGTGGAGAGCGCTTTGGTTTGCCGAAGCTCCTTTTCTTTAAGCTGATCTTCGGCCATCTTTTGACGAAGAACTTTGGCGGTCAAAATAATTGCCGTGATCGCAAGAAGGATCGCGATGGCGCAAGCGAGCTCGAATTCACGAATGATCGCGTTCGATGTTTTTTGGATATTCTCGCGCGCTTTATGGAAGTTGTTGTTGGCCTGTGTCGCGAAGAGATCGACGGTTTTGTTAAAGGTGTCGGTGTAGAAACCCGCTTCGTCGTGAATGAATTTTTCAACCTCGGTAATGGTCATTCCTTTTTTGCGCATTTTGATCGCCGGGCCCGAGATGGCAAACAAGTGCTTGTCGAGTTCGCGGATCTGGCGAATGAGCACGTCGCTCAAAGGGTCGTCGGTGAGTTCGTCCAGTTCTTTGGCGAGTTCGAGAAATAATTTGTGAGCGTCATAAAAACTGTCGAGTGTTTTTTGATCGCGGTTGGCGATGTAGAGGGGAAGCAGCTCAAACTGGCGCTCCTTTTCGTAACGTAGGCGTTCGGTGAGGTAAAGTTCGCGCGAGTGTTTGGAAATGAGCTCATTTTGGTCGCTGATGAGTTCTTTCAAGGAGACTGATGAAAAGATTACGACCGGCAAGAAAGCGAAGACCGCGAGCAAAATCCCGATGTAGATTTTCCAGTTGAAATGTTTCATAACGCATTTGTAAGCTTACGCTCGTGATGACGTCGGCACCAGGGATAATCGATGATGGGCTGCGTCCCGGACTTGTCGAAAATGGTTATGAAATCGCGGAAATTATTCCATACTTTACGCGACAAAAAGGCCCCGGAATTGCTTCCGAGGCCCTTGATACTCATCGTCTTTGGATTGGCTTTAGAAATCGCCAATCAAAGTGAAGATTACTTGCACACATTCTCTTTCGATTTGAAGGACTCGATGCTGTCGTAACGGCCTTTAGTCGCCTTATCAGCGATGAAGTCATAGAAGTTGCCAGACTTCTTGCCTTTTACTTTAGTGATGAAACCCGCGTAGTCGGTCGTGAATAGCACATAAGAGTTAAAAGACTTGCCTTTCACGCCGTAGCAGTTGTTCATTTGGAAATCAGTGACGCCGTAGTCGGTGTAAACCGGCTTGGTGTTGTCCCAAGCGACGAGTTTGCCTGACTTGGTCAGAGCGGCGTTGACGATCGTGGTATTAGTGTTGGTCGCCATTTTGTACTCTTTAACGTCGTTCATGATGACGTGCTTTTTAGCTTTAGGACAGTCGTTGTCAGTAGAGCCGTCTTGTTTGTTGAGAACGTACAAGTCGTCAGACTTAGTGAAGTAGATCATCGCCGCGTCGTTGGCGTGTTGAGACACTTTGAATGTGTCGACGTTGGAAGTGAGTTGGCAGAACGCGCCTTTTTTCATCATCGCGTAGAGGTTGCCGGATTTAGTGAGGAGATACTGCGCGACCGTTTCGTTTGAACGAACGGTATCTTTACACTCTTTCCATTCTTGACCGCGTGGAGCGGATTTTGCGCAGTTTGCAGTGGTTTCAGCGAATACAGGACTCGCGACGAGCGCGAGCATCATAACGATCATAGTTTTCATGACATTCCCCTCTCAAAGGATTGTTTCTTGTTTATGCGGGGGGTTTAAACGATAGTGCTAAGCGCGTCAATCCAAAACTCGGGTTTCGGACCATAATTCATTCTCACTTCAGGTCATTACCTTTTCTGAATGGAGGGGATGTCGCGCTTAAACTGCAATTCGCTTTGAACGACGCAGCCCCGGGGCGTTTTTTTAGCGCGATAGTTTTCGAGCGCTGAAGTGAATTGAGCAGCCAATTTCAGCCTGAATTTTTGATTTAAGATTCTTTCTCGATCTCCGGACGCATTGATAAAACCGAGCTCGACCAGAACGCTCGGCATATCGGCGCCGAGGAGTACATAAAAGAGCGCCTGTTTTACTCCGCGATCCTTCGTGCCTTCTCTCACCTTTTGATGCACTGCGCAAGCGAGTTTGCGCGACGGTTCTAAGTTGGCGTCCAAGATCAGGTCTTTCATGATGAGCGAGACGTCTGGGGTAGTCGTATTCTCCTTGGCGGAACTGTCCTTTAAGACCGAGTTCTCGAGGTCCGCGAGGCGTTTCGAGCCCTCGTCGGTGGCGTGATTTAAGATAAAGGTTTCAACACCGCCCGATTTCATCTTCTCGTTCGATGAGTTGAGGTGGATCGAGATAAAGACATCGGCCTTCACCTTGTTGGCAAGAGCCGTCCGGTCAGAGAGGGCCACATAATGATCGTCGTTCCGGGTGAGGACGACATTGAAGTCACGGATAATGAGCTCCCGCGCGAGGTCACGGGCGAGTGTTAGGGTGAGTTCTTTTTCGGTGTAAGTTTTGCCCCCTTCTTTATAGGTGGCGCCCTTGTCGTTTCCGCCATGGCCGGGATCGAGGACGACCAAGAACTTTTGGCCCGAGCGGTAAGCGGCGTGGGCATCGGCCAAATGATCAGACCGAGCCGCATGGCTCGCCGGCGCGAGGGTTATCGCGGTCATTGCTGAGATTGCGCTGGCGACTACCCAATTTTGTACCCCTGCAGCCATAGTCATAAGAATAGCACAGCTTTTGTATCGTTTGCCGTCGTGATATCATGCCCGCGATGCCAAAAAGGAAGACTCAGACCATCGATCAGCCTACGGGTAACGCGGTTGCGGCCTCGCGAGTGCTGAAGTTGCAGAGGTGGTATCTCGCGCAAGCCCGCGATTTACCATGGAGACGTGACGGTGAGTCCACCGACGGTAAGCCTGGCCAGCATCTTTACTCGATTTGGTTGTCGGAGATCATGCTTCAGCAAACGCAGGTCGCAACCGTCATTCCGTATTACTTAAAGTTTAAGTCGAAGTTTCCGCGGGTTGAAGATTTGGCCGCAGCCACGATCGATGAAGTGTACGCGCAGTGGGCTGGACTCGGGTATTATTCGCGCGCCCGCAATTTGCACAAAGGCGCTCAGGCGATCGCCGCGCGTTTGCGTGATGGTCGCGGATGGCCATCGACGCGTGTGGAGTGGTTGGCCGTGCCGGGCGTCGGTCCGTACACTGCGGGCGCAATCTGCTCGATCGGGTTGCTTCAACGTGAGCCGATCGTCGATGGAAACGTCGTACGCGTGCTTTCGCGTTTAGACCGCATTGCCGCGATTGACGCAAAAATGTCGGAGATTTGGTCGCGTGCGCGAGTCCTGGTCGAGTCACGTGGGGCCCGCCCGCGAGATTTAAATCAAGCGCTGATGGAACTCGGCGCGACCGTTTGTCGCCCCAAGAATCCTTCGTGTTTGTTGTGTCCGGTATCTGTAGTCTGCGAAGGTCGCGATGATCCGCTTTCGTATCCGCCGGCCAAGAAAAAAGCCGTGGTTCGCGCCGTCTCCGAGAAACGATTCGTGGTGTTGCGTAAAGTTAAAGCATCGTTTGAGGTCTTGCTCGCACAGAACGACGAGTCCTCGCAGTGGCGCGCGGGCCTCTGGGATTTTCCTTCGACTGCGCCTCGGGGTCAGGGTTCGGCACGTCTGGTTTCGGAATTTACCTCCCGTTATCAGGTAACGGTGCACAAAGTGAGTCGCGAGCATCAGGTGTTGTTAGTCGGTGGACGTGCGGGCACATGTGCGAAGTCCGCGGCGGACGGAACTTGGTTTGCGCTGAATGCGCTGCCGGGAGTTCCGGCGACGGTTCGGAAAGCCTTAGAAAAGGTACGACATGAAAAAATTTAGCGTGCTGCTTGGAGTGTTGTGCGCATTCAGTGCGATGGCGAGCTCTGACATCATCAATGGTCAGAAAGCGCGACCGGGGCAGTTCCCCTTTATCGTAAAGATGACCGGATGTACGGCAACGAAGGTGGGACCCCGTCATTTTTTGATCGCGGCACACTGTCTGTATCTAGGGCCAGGAACCTTCAATCCGCCGCCTCGGATGACGATTCGCGCGCAGGAAATCTTGGAACCGACGACCTTATCGCTGGCTAGAGTAGTCCGCGCGCCGGTGCACCCGACCTGGCTCGAAGCTTGTCGAAATCGCTGTACGGGCCACGAAACCGGCGGCCCCCGCGATAAGCCGGGTCGAGCTGATATTGCGATGGTCGAGATTGATCGGGACAGTCCGGAGATCCCGATCGCGCCGGTGTTATACACCTCGGTACCTCTCGGAACTGAAGTGACGCTCGCGGGCTATGGATGTACTCGCGGAATTAACTCAGGCGGAAACGGCGATTTAACCTACGGGACGACCCGTCTCGGAGGACCGGAATTGCTTCGCCATCCGGGTTCCTTGTATTTACCGATCGCGGCGGTGACCGCACAGTCGTTTTTGATCACGCCGGGTACGTCGCTTGATCCGACAGCTCCTGCGCTTTGTCCAGGCGACTCGGGCGGGCCGCTTCTGGTTCAAGTCGGCGGCAAATGGAATCTGATCGGTATCGCAAGTGATTACACTTTTACGGGATATTACGAAGCGTCGGGCGCGATCCCGATGACCAATCTCCACACGCGGGTGGATGATCAAAGCTTGCACAAAATAGGCGAATGGATCAGGGCGAATCTGGCGCTATAACTGCGGCCCGCGGTTGTCCTAGTTCAAGTCAACGAGTCTCGCTTTCCATTGATCAAGCAATTGCAGCGCCTCGATCGGGCGAAGGCTTGCGATGTCGAGACCGGAGAGCTCATCGTGAAGTTCCCTGGCGACCTTGAGTCCGGGTTGCTCGACAGCCTCGGTCGCGAGTGCGGGCTCGGCGGTTTCGGCAGTCGCAAACAACGACAATTGATTCGGATCTTGGATCGGGAGCTCTTGTGTGCTCTCAAGGCCTTTCAAGACGTCCCATGCTTTTTTGATCACCGGCTTTGGGAGACCCGCGAGTTCGGCCACCTGAATCCCGAAGCTCTTCGATGAGCGGCCAAGTGCCAGCTCATACAAAAAGAGAAGCTGAGTTTTTCCGACGGCGGAGTTTTTTGAAGCGCTTTGGTCCGGTTTGTTTTCTTCTACCTTCATATAGGCGTTTTTCAAGCCCGGTAACGATGCTTCAAGCTCGGTGAGCTCGTGATAGTGAGTTGCAAACACGATGCGAGCGCGCGAGTTTTGGTGCAAGTACTCGAGCGCGGCCCAGGCAACCGACATCCCGTCGTAAGTAGCAGTGCCGCGGCCGATTTCGTCCAAGACCACAAACGAGCGGTCGTTAGCGTGACGGAGAATGTGCGCGAGTTCCACCATCTCGACCATGAATGTGGATTGGCCCTTGACGATCGCGTCGTGCGCACCGATGCGAGTGTAAAGACTGTGGACCACGCCCCAGCGTGCGCTTGTGGCCGGAACTGGCGCGCCCAATTGTCCGAGGACCAGCACTTGAGCCATTTGGCGCATGAGTGTGGATTTACCGCCCATGTTCGGGCCGGTAATGAGGAGCGTACGCGCTGAGTTCGCTGTCATCTCGATGTCGTTTGGAACGAATTTGCCCCGGAGCGCCTGATCGACGACGGGGTGACGCGAGGCTTGGAGTTTTAAGTCTTGGCTTTCGTCGATCTCGGGAAAGCACCAACCTCCGTTTTGCGCGAGCTTGGACAAAGCGACGAGGGAATCGAGGGCGCCGACGAGTTCAGAAAGTTTTTTGAGCGGGTGGGTGAGCTGGATCAAATCGCCCAGGAGTTGCTCAAACAATTTTTGTTCGAGCGCACGTTTCTTGGTCTCGGCCGTGAGGATTTCTTCTTCGAACTTTTTAAGCTCTTCAGTAAAGAACCGCTCGCCGCCGACCATCGTTTGCTTGCGCTGGTAGCGCGACGGAACATTTTTGAGGTTCGCGGTGGAGATTTCGATGAAGTAACCGAACACGCGATTGTATTTAACTTTAAGCGAGTTAATGCCGGTCGCTTCGCGTTCTTTGGCTTCGAGGTCAATGAGGAATTTTTCGCCTTCGGTCGTGAGCCCGATCAAGCGATCAAGTTCGGGATCCGTTCCCATTTCAAACACGCCGCCCTCGCGGGTGTGGATCGGAGCTTCGGCGCGCTGAGTGCGGAGGATGCGCTCTTGCATCGTTTGGAGATGCTCGCGTAGCTCCTTGTGGAGATGTGCGAGCGCTTTGAGTTGTGACGAGCCTTCCGGAATGCGGAGCTCGAACAGGGCTTGCAAGCTGCGGCCGAGCGCAAACGTATCGCGAGGACTAGCGAGCTTTGCGGTAATCCGGCCGAGTATTCTGTCGAGATCGTAAACTTCACGAAGGCGCTCATGCATCTGAGCCGTGTCGAGACTTTGAGCCGCGAGTTCTCTCACTGCCGCTTGCTGAACTTCGATCGCGCTTGTTTTGCGGAACGGTTGCTCGAGGAGCCCTCGCAAGTGGCGCGCGCCCATCGACGTCGCCGTTTGATTGATGAGTTTGAAGAGTTCTTCGAGATCGAGGTGCGCGAAGGTGTTCGGGCCCAGGATCATGCGGTCGGTTTCATGAATCGCGCGTGGGTCCTCGATGTGGTGGATGCGCTCGATCCCCTGGCTTTTAAGGAGGTAACGCACGAGCATCGCGAGCGCCTTTTGCGCCGACGGTGCATCATCGAGAAGCGGCGGCAGGACTTGGCGGTCGTACTGCTTTTGGAGCATCGGAAGTACTTCTTTGTCGGCGATGAAGTTGGATGGGACTTCTTCGACGAGAGTGAAGGCTTGTTCTTCGACGCGTGTGATGAGGGGTGCAGGAGTTTTCGATGTGGACGCCAGGAAATGTTTGACTTGAGCGAAAGCGACTTCCGAAAGTAAATCCATCTCGCTCAATTTGTGAGCGATGCGGACCATTCCGGTCGCCGGATCAAAGAGCACGAGCGCATAAGATTTGCCGTCGGCTTCGGGCTGAACCGTAGCCATGAACTTTGGCTCGATCGAAGTCGAAAGCTCGAAATTAATCGCCGGAGTGAAGGTGCGAACGATCTGGCGATCGACGAGGCCTTTGACTGAATCCGGGTCCTGCATCTGCTCGGCGATACAAACTTTTTTACCGACGGCGAGGAGCTTTTGGATGTAGCCCGTAATCGAGTGGAACGGAACGCCCGCCATCGGGATCGGGCTATCGGATTTTTTATCGCGGGCGGTGAGGGTAACGCTCAAAATCGGAGCCGCCTCTTCGGCATCGGGCCCGAACACTTCATAGAAGTCGCCCATTCGGAAAAACAGAATAGCTCCGTGCGCTTCCGCCTTTAGCTTCAGGTACTGTTTCATGAGTGGAGTGTTGGCTTCTGGTGCTGCGGGATCAAATACGTATGCCATGAGTCTAAGTTTCATACCGTGTGACTCCATTCAAGTCTAGAGACACTTTGACACCAAAAGCGTCAGGAGGACGATTGACGCGGCGGATATCGATAAGTTATCGGGCCTCGCTATACTAGGTATGTGAATAAACTAAATCTCGTCCTGTCGGCAGGCGTCCTACTCGGTGCAGTTACGATAGTGAGTTGTTCCACTCCAAACCCAGATGGTTTGATCCAGAACGGAGTCGAGGCGCAAATGCGCGACAAGGAAAAGTTTGTGAACGCCTGCTACACCTCGGAGTTCAAAGGCTACATGAAAAAACCCAAGGGCGATGTGATCTTCAGAATGACCCTGAACGAGGACGGGGACGTGAAAGATATCCAAACTCTCGAGAACTCGTTTAATAACCAGCGCCTAGAGAACTGCTTGAAATACATCGTAAAAGGCACCCGCTTTGACCGTGCCGGGGTCACGATGGAAACCTTCGTCGAGTATCCGTTTGTATTCAAAGGCAGCGAGCAATAAACGCTTCCGGCTAGCTAGAATCCGTCAAATCTGATAGTCTTTGTCTTCAAATTTCCGGGGCGATTAATAACGAAACTCCGGGGAAGGTATTATGTCAGACGCAGTCACGCCAACACCAGCTTCTCCCTCTACTAAGCAAAAAGTCTTAATCAAAACCTTCGGTTGCCAAATGAACGTGGCCGACACCGAACGCATGATCGCGCTCATGGAAGAAAAGGGGATGGAACCCACCCAAGACGCGAAGGAAGCAAACCTCATCATCATCAATGGATGTTCGGTGCGCGAGAAGGCGGTTCACAAGGCAGTATCGTTCTTGGGCGAGCAACAGATTCAAAAGAAGCAAGCTGGGGGAAAGGGCCCAATCATCGCTCTCGGCGGTTGCGTCGGTCAACTCGACAAGGGCGAACTCTTTAAGCGCGCGCCTTACCTCGATTTTGTTTTCGGACCGGATGCGATCGATCAGCTCCCGGAGCTCGTCCACCGGGCTGAGATCGGCCATAAGCACTTTGTGCAAGTGACGTTTGATAAAACTTTGGCGTACTCGACTCAGACTAAAGTTCAAGGCTCAAAAGCAGCGGCGTTTGTGAACATCATGAAAGGCTGCGATAAGTATTGCACTTACTGCATCGTCCCGTTTACTCGCGGTCGTGAAAAATCTCGCACCATTCAAGAAGTGCTCGGTGACGTCGCGGCACTCGTCGCCAAAGGCGTTCGCGAAGTCACGCTCCTTGGCCAAAACGTAAACTCGTTTGGCAAGGGCAACGCCAACACCCAGGGCTACCAGCCTCAGGAACTCCACAATCAAATCGGTAAGGTGGGGCCACGTTCGGGCGAAGAAAATTTCCCACAACTTTTGTACGCGATGGAAACCGATCCACGCTTGGCTAAATTGAAGCGTATTCGCTACACCTCATCGCATCCGCTCGATTTCTCGGACGAGCTCATTGAGTGCTATTCAAAATTAACGAAGCTCGCGAAGCACTTGCACTTGCCAGTGCAGCATGGCTCGGATCGCGTCCTCGCCAAAATGGGCCGCCACCACAAGATCGACGGCTACATCGCTCAGATGAACGAGCTGAAGCGCTTGAATCCAGATGTGGGCCTCTCGACCGATTTGATCGTGGGCTTTCCAACGGAGACCGAAGAAGATTTCCAAGAGACGCTGCGTTTACTCGATCAGGTCGAGTACGACAATATTTACGCGTTCGCGTACTCGCCGCGTCCTGGCACTCGTGCCGCGAAGATGGTGGATGACGTTCCAAACGATGTGAAGAACGAGCGTTTGAATCGTTTGCTCAAATATCAGCTTGTGATCGCCGAGCGTCGTTACAAATCGCGCGTGGGTCAGACGATGGAAGTGTTGGTCGAAGGTTTTTCTAAAAACCAAAACTTACTCCAGTCTACGGCAGGCGGCACGGCCGAGAAACCGGCTGCAGGACGCGTGTGGAACGGACGCACGACCTGTAACCGACCGGTGAATTTTGTCGATACCTCGAATCGCAATCTGCTCGGCCAATTCTTGCAGGTTAAAATCATAGCGGCAACGTCGCTGTCTTTGACGGGCGAACTCATTCACGATGCATCGTTTGCTGAGTCAAAGTCGGGCGACGAAGGCGTAAAATACACAAGCAGTTACACCCAAAGCGAGGTCGTGCAGTGATCATCCCCCACAAAGGCATCGAGCCGAAAATTCCGGATAGCTGCTTTATCGCCCCAAGCGCCGACATCATCGGCGACGTCATCATGGGCGAGCAGAGCAGCGCCTGGTTCCAAACCGTAATTCGAGGTGACGTGAATTATATCCGCATTGGCGCCCGCACCAACGTGCAGGATCAAACCGTTTTGCACGTCACACGTAAAACCAATCCGCTGAACATCGGTGACGACGTGACCATTGGCCATCGCGTGACCCTCCACGGGTGCACACTCAAGAATCGTATTTTGGTCGGAATGGGCGCGGTCGTGATGGATGGTGCCGTGATTGACGACGATTCGATCATCGCTGCAGGCGCCCTTGTGACTAAAGACAAAAAATTTCCGCCGAAGTCGCTCATTCAGGGGTCTCCGGCCAAAGTCGTACGCGAGCTTACCGAGGAAGAAATTCATTTTTTGAAAAAATCGGCATTCAATTACGTCGGCGATACTGAGCTCTACAACAAAGAGTTCGATGAATTGTTTCATGACGACGATTGCGGCGATCCGGATTGTGAAGAAGATCACGGTCATGACGACGAGGACGAGGAGTAGAAGTCGAAATGAGTTTTGCCCACCTGCACGTTCATACCGCTTATAGTTTTCTCCAGGGTACCATCAAGACGGGCGACCTCGTCAAAAAAGCCAAAGAGTATGGTATGCCAGCGGTGGCGATCACGGACACGAACAATATGTTCGGCGCGATCGACTTCTACTTTGCGTGTAAGGATGCCGGAATCAAAGCTATCATCGGTTGTGATCTCGTATACTGTCCCGAGGGGCGCGACCAGGTATTTGCGGAAAAGGGTGCTGGCACAACAAATAAACATCTGCACTCGCTCGTCGTGCTTTGCAAGGATTATAACGGTTACAAAAACCTGTGTAAGATGCTGACCCAGGCATATCAGGACGGTATGAACAACAAGACTACCCTTGGCGATCTGTATCGCGGCGTGGTTGATCGCGAGCTTCTTGATAAGTACGGCGACGGCTTGATCGTGCTCAGCTCATCGCTTCGTGGCCAGCTGGGTTACTTGGTGATGAACGGTAAGGACGACGAGGCGCTTAAGACCGCTCAGTGGTTCAAGAAGCGTTTCAGTGAGGACTTTTATCTCGAAGTCGTCGACAACGGGATTCCGGAGCAAGAGTCTCTCAACCAGCGATTGGTCGAGATCGGCGAGCGCGAAGGCATCCAGCTTGTCGGGACGAGCGAGTCTTACTACTTGGATCCGTCTTACGCCGAAGCTCAAGAGGTTTTGCAATGTATTCCGCTCGGCCGCAACCTTGACATCGAACGTCCGAAGAGTTTGGTCCAACCGGAGTTTTACCTAAAATCGCCGGATCAGATGCGTGAGCGCCTCTCGGCCTATCCGAGCGCGTATGAGAACACGATCGCGATCGCCGATAAGTGCAAACTCGAATTTAAGTTTAAAGACGCGCAAGGAAAATCGATTTATCACCTTCCGGATTTCCGCCCGGAAGGCGTCGCAAAAAGCGAGGTGTTTGATACGGTCGCGTACTTCAAAAAGCAGTCGCGCGAAGGTCTCGAAAAGCGCTTCTTGGAGCCGGAGTTTAACGGCCCGGACGGCAAACGCAAAAAACCCGAGTGGGCGACGCTTGAAAAAGAATATCGCGAGCGTCTTGAGCAAGAACTGGCGATGATCGAAAAAACCGGATTCTCCGGCTACTTCCTCATCGTCTCCGATTTCATCAAGTGGGCCAAGTCGAACGACATTCCGGTCGGACCGGGACGGGGATCCGGTGCGGGCTCGCTCGTGGCTTACGCGCTCTTTATTACCGATATCGACCCGATCGAGTTCAAGCTCCTCTTCGAGCGATTCATCAACCCAGAGCGGGTGTCGATGCCCGACTTCGATATCGACTTCTGTCAGGATCGTCGAGGCCTTGTGATCGAGTATGTGGAGCGTAAATACGGTAAAGACAAAGTCAGCCAGATCATCACGTTTGGTAAGCTCCAAGCGAAAGCCGTCATCAAAGACGTGGGTCGCGTGCTGGGGCTTCAATTTGCCGAGACCAACCAGATCACGAACCTGTTCCCGAACGAACTCAATATCAAACTTAAGGATGCGTATGACAACGCTCCTGACTTAAAAACCTTGATCGAAGCCGATCCTAAGCTCCAAAAAGTTTGGGAATACTCGCTCAAACTCGAAGGCATGTACCGTAACGCCGGCATCCACGCTGCGGGTGTCATTATCACCGAAGAGCCGATCGTGTCGTACTGTCCTTTGTATGTGACCAAAGACGGTGACGTCGTCACGATGTTCGATAAGGACTATTCGGAGAAGATCGGCCTCATTAAATACGACTTCCTGGGCTTGAAGACCCTGACCGTGATCGATAACGCCGCGAAATTCATTCGCGCGCAAGAGGGCCTTGAAAAATTCGACCTGAAGGCGGTCTCGTACAAGGACCAAAAAGTATTTGAGTTTATTTCGAGCGGCGCGACAGACGGCGTATTCCAGGTTGAGTCCTCCGGCATGAAAGAGCTGTGCAAGGGCATCCAGCCAAACTCGCTTGAAGACTTGACTGCTATCAACGCGCTCTATCGTCCGGGCCCGCTTGGATCGGGAATGGTACCGGACTTCATCGACCGTAAGCATGGCCGTAAAGAAACTAACTACGAACTTCCGGAACTCGCTCCGATTCTTTCCGACACTTACGGCGTCATTCTTTACCAAGAGCAGGTGATGCAAATCGCACGTGATATCGCCGGTTATTCGCTTGGACAAGCGGATCTCTTGCGTCGTGCAATGGGTAAAAAGAAAGCCGACGAGATGGCCAAGCACAAAGAGATCTTCGTGAAGGGTGCGACCGCTAAGGGCGTTCCGGAACAAAAGGCCTCTGACTTGTTTGATTTGATGGCCAAGTTCGCCGAGTACGGGTTTAACAAATCCCACTCGGCGGCGTATGGCGTGATCACATATCAGACGGCGTACCTGAAAACTTATTATCCGGTCGAGTTCATGGCGGCGCTGATGACGACCGAGATGTCGGACACCGATAAGCTCGCCAAGTATACGGCAGACGCGCGTTCGCTCGAGATTCCCGTGCTCCCGCCTGACGTCAATACGTCCTTGGCGGCATTTACCGTTGAGGGGCTTAAAGAAATTCAAGGACGTGGATCATTGCTCAGCCCTGAGGGTTACGACAAAGCCGTCCGCTTCGGTCTCGAAGCCATCAAGGGTGTCGGCGGGGCCGCAGTCGAGGCGATTCTCGAGGCTCGTCAAAATGGTCGCTTTGAATCACCGCTTGATTTCGTGAAGCGTGTGTCGATGCGCAAAGTAAACAAGAAGGTCTTGGAGTCGTTGATCCTGTCTGGTGCAATGGATTCGATCGCGCTTGATGGTTTGGGTCAGCAAATCAACCGTCCATCGCTTTTTGCTTCGATTGAGGCACTCATGTCTTACGGCCAGGACGAGCAGGCTAAAGCCGAGCTCGGTCAGAGCTCACTCTTTGAAGATTTCAAGGCTGAGGAAGTGCGTCTCACCGGCAACGTTGACACCATTATCCGCAAAGAAGCCGACTGGCCACTCGCTCGCCGGTTGCTCTCAGAAAAGCAGGTTCTAGGGTTCTTTATCTCGGGTCATCCGATGCAGAACTGGCAGTCGATTTGTAACGACTGGCTCGGCACTAACACCGATCGCTTGCGTGAGATGGCGCAAGCTGCGCCGGCGCCCGTACCTCAGGGCGGTGAAGGGCAATGGGGGCGCAGCCGTCCGAAGCGCAAGGAAGTCAAAATTGCCGGGATCGTCGGCGAGTTTAAAGAAATCACCACCAAAAAGGGTTCTCGGATGGCGTTTTTTCAGCTTGAGGACTTGAACGGTCGCGTGGAAGTCATCGCTTTCCCGGACTTTTACGCCGCAAACATTGAAGCGCTCGCAGCCGCGCGCGAATCGCCCGAACCGATCATGATCACCGGCGAGTTTGACGTCAAGGAAGGCGAGCCGAAGGTTCTCGCCAGCGGCATTCAACGTCTTGAGGAGGCCCATGGGGGCCGAGAAGTGACCGTAGTTCTTGAGATTGACCCGAGTAAAGTCGCCGTGGATCAGCTGCGCTCTCTGAAGCAGTTCATTCTCCAGAATCGCGGTAAATCACCACTCAAGTTTAAGTTTTTGACCGCGGATTGGAAAGCAAACCTCGATCTACAACAACAGGTGAAGGTGAGCGGTACTCCGCAGTTTGCAGCGGGCGTGAACAAGATCTTTGGGCATCCGGTAGCGAAGTTGCAGTAACGGGTACCTTTTGGTTGAGATCCGCGTTAGACTCAGAGTACGTGGCCGCTAAGAAAGGTAAGCTCCGCATCTCGAATCGCTATCAGGAAATCGTCACGCTTTTGCAAAAAGCAAAAGACGGATCGGGCAATTTTTTGTGGAAGGTGGTTCGCGACGAGTTCGGCGAGCGCCGCCACAAGTACTCGCTTCATATCAAAAAGGTCGATTCCGACTCGGGTCACATCACGATCGAAGTCAACGATCACGCCACTCGCGAGCTGAGTCCCGGCGATAAAGTTTATTTCAAGCTCATGTCGCGCAATTCGGCGTTCAAGGCGACCGTAGTTAGAACCGGCACCCGAACGGTCGTGACGAGTTTCCCCGAAGAAGTCGCGGTGACGGAACTGCGGGAACTCAAACGCTACTATTTTCACCCCGCTGATGAAAAGTTTGTTCAGGTCCGGCGGCTGAAAGACAAGGCTCATGAAAAGAACGAGCGCATTTACAATATTTTGGTCTGTGACATTAGCCAGGGCGGCTTGTGCCTGTTCTTGACTGAGAACCAACAATCACAACTCGAAGCGAATCAAAAAATTAAGCTTGAGATGCTCGGGCCGTATCGGCTTGAAAATTCGATTACGGGGGAAGTGACCTTTAAGATGGATTACAAGATCAAGGACGTCTTGGGTTACAGACCGGGCTACAAAGTCGGCGTGAAGCTCGATTCCAGAATTCCTTTGGCAACTTTCGAACGTTTTATCGTCAAAAAGCAAGCTTTGTCGGTGAGCGACGAACGTTTGGTGCTGGACGAAGGGTTTCGCGCCAAGGTCCATGAAAACATGAACGAGATCCGTACGGCGCTTCGTAAAAATAAGCGTCTCGATAAATTTTTTGAAGGTCTTGCGGTGGCGAAGGCGGGGAACCAGTATTTGCGGCAGCACATCGAGATGTTGTGCGAGGTCCTTTGCGGACTCGCGGTACGTTTAGGTTGGATCTCCGAACGCTCGATCGACAAATTGATCTATGTTGCGTTCCTTCACGACGTGCGCTTTAGCCAATATCCGAAGCTTGCGCAGATTCAGTCGGTCAAAGAGTTCAATGCACAATCGTTGTACTTGAGTGAGAACGAACACAAAGCGTTCTTTGAGGCGCCCCTCTATGCGAGCGAACTCGCGCGGCAAGATTTGGAAGCGTATCCGGACGCGATCAAGATTTTGCTTCAGCAAAAAGAGCTACCGGATGGGAGTGGCTTCCCGCACGGATTAACGTCGGTTCAGCTCGCGCCATTGAGTTGCCTGTTTATTACCGCGCACTACTTTGTGGACTACGTGATCGATCATCCGGACTGGTCGATGGAAGATTTCGTGAAGACGTATCAGAAGAAGTTTAAGGGGCAGTACTTCCAGAAGATATTCGAAATGCTGAGGTAACGGGTTCCTTTTGGTTGAAGTTTGCGTCACGAGAATCCGAAAGTCGGACGTTTTCTCGTAAGCCGATCTTTTAGAAGCGCAAAAATTTCTTTTTTCAGTCCTTTCTCAATGTTGGTTCTGACCGATTTTGGTATTTCCGTATTTAGCAGGTTCCGCCATTCTTGAGACAGGTGGTTATGAAATACGTGTTCGTAATCCGCCGTTGTTTTACGAAGGGGTATTCCAAGTTTAGAATTTCCGACCAGGCCCGACAAGGTACTGTAAGGGTATTCTTCAGCAAAACGAGCAAGGTTTTGGCTGACCGGCCGCGAGTAGAGATAGTTAATCAAGTAGTTGTAATGCTGTGATGTTTGTATTGAACTTCGATGGTAGCGGCTGGAGAAGATTCTTCCGCTTGTACCGGTCCTGCGATTTGAACGCTTGGTGATTTCTCTGAAAAACTCTTTTGAGAACGTCCCGATCGGCTCTTCTGGGAATGTGGCAACCGCCTGAAAGGAAATCGGCAAAAGCACGGCCGCGTGGATCTCAGCTCCGAATTTCGTACTCAATGCAAAACATTCTGATTCGATTAACTCCCACATTTCGGAAAGAGGAAGTCGAAAATGCTCGTTGTTATTGGAAAAAACTCTAAGGTAGTAAGGAAAAAAATTTGTCTTAATCGAACTGCGCAATGTCATTACCGCAATTAAGCAATAATAACGCCAATCTGAACCAAAAGGCACCCGTTACCGTTGAGCTGCCCACTGGATCATCTCGATGGCGAGGTCGCGATCACTGCCGTCTGGGTCTTTAATATTGTCTTCGGTCGTCCAAATGGTTGGCGCTTCAGGATGGAGACCGGTGATGTAGACCCTGCCTTTGCCGTAAGTCGCCCGCGCCGCCGCGACCGCGCCGCTTGGGAATGTGGCGATGGTCTCGATATTTTTATCGCGTTCGTCGTAGATCAGGTAGGGGCCGCCTTCCAAAAATACGTAACGCTTTTTGCCGTTCCAATTGACTTCCTGAAGGGTGTAATCGAGATCGTAACGAACCGGCCAGTACGGGAAGGCTATACTCTGACCCGGAAAGATGTCCATTCCTAAGCCGCGACGACCGATGTAGGTGGTCGCCATGAAAGCGCCGGCGCAGAAGCCGACGTAGCCTCCGCCGTTTTTAATAAATTTATCGAGCTCGTCGACCATCCGGTCGGTCATGGTGTAGAGCGCTTCGTTGCCGATGCCGCCGGGTTGAATCCAAACTTTTACGTCCTGATAAAGTTTTTGAACGTCAGCGGGCTTGGAGTTGTAGTCGAGAGCATCCGGCGCAACAAAGCGCGGGGTGAGTCCGGCCATTTTCGCGACGTCGGCAGCGGCGTCGGCACAACCTTCTTCGCACACACCCGGACCGTTGTAGATGAGCGCTACTGGTGCGGCAACTTGTGGTGTGGTGGTTTGCGATTGACCCTGCGTTTGCATCGCTTGCGCGAGTGCAATTTGTGGTAATGCGAGTAAAACTAGACTGATTAAACAGCTTACTCGGAAAGTGCTCATATTGGTTCTGTCTCCGCCCTAAATAGTAGCAAGGCTTAGGCCAAAAAAGCATGAACATATTTGAACTCAACGCACGAGCGCGAGTTTGCGCGCCGTGCGATGGTGCCACTCAGTCGCTGATTGGAGCCACATTTTAGAGTGTGGAAACTCTATGGAACTTACTGCGAAGAAGGAGCGGTGTCCGTCCTCCAATGCATTTGCTCGAGATTTGTCGAGTTTTTTTGCATCCGATACTGGATGCGGGAGAAGAGACTGATGTCTTTGCGCTCGGTAACTTGCTTGGATCAGGACTATCCTAACGCATGAGTTGTAGAGTTCGCGAGCCGTTCTAGGCTAGTAACCTTGGTTTTTTAGCCAAGTCCGTACGTTTTTGTCGAATTCTTTCGCGAACTCCGCAAGCTCCTGAGCTTCAGACTCGCTCGTTTCGTTGGCTGAATCATATTCGGCCGCGTTTCTTTTGGCCCTGCAGTTTTGCAAATATGCAGTGTCATCTTTGGTATCAGGTCCGAGAATCTCCGGAATTGACTCGATGGTTCTGTGATGATGAGACTGCCCGCGAGAAGGCGCGAATCCTGATGCGTACAAAAGCGACGTGGCAAGGGTCAATGCCGCCCGATACGCGTGATTGAATTTTCCATCCGATGAAATCCCATCGATTTGGCAATCCTTGAGTTCACGATCCACGATCGATAAAAGTCCCTCGATTTCTTGCTTGCTGGTTTTATGCGGCTTTAACCAATCATTTTTTACCCAAAGCTCTAAGCTCATTTTCGTCTCCGATGATAAACGTTTTTTCAGATCCTGCGACACTCGTTATGAAGTGGTCCTTGGATGACAGTCTTTTCTTGAACTCGCTCAATGTCATAGAATGGGGGTTGATTTCGCGGCCGATGCGTTCCGAAAGCCCACTGAGAAGTTTAGTGAGATTTCGTAACCCAAGTCCGCCGACAACGAACAAATCAAGATCGCTTTCGGGACGTGCTTTGTCCGAAGCGACGGAGCCGAAAATAAACGCAAGATTGATTTCATGGCCGGTTAACGCTTCGGTAAGGAGGGCCCGGAACCCCATCGTTTTTTCAACGAGGCTCCTGATCTCCGGAAAAATCGGGTGCGCGGTATTAGCACTGTAATAAAGCCTGTTTCCGTCTTTCCTCGTTTTTATGAGCCCGATTTTTTCCAGTTTATTGAGTTCTTGTTGAATGGGTCTGAGAGAGAGGCCCGATTCGCGATGGAGTTCCCTTAAGTAAAGCTCTTTCCCGGGTTGATCGAATAAGAGCGCAAACAACGAGGCTCTGCTTTTTGATCCTAGAATGCTGGTCAGAGAGTTCATGTGTATTATTTTACAATACAATTGTATTGTTAACTAATACTTTTAAGTATTAGTTAACCTATTGATAATATAGTGTTTTGCCGAGTTATCATGAACTCAGCGGGTTCGGGAAGCTTCGTAATGACGTCTATTGTCCCGGCGCTTGCGGCTGGTCCGTTCTCCAATGCATTTGCTCGAGATTTGTCGAGTTTTTCTGCATCCGATACTGGATGCGGGAGAAGAGACTGATGTCTTTGCGTTCGGCCACTTGCTCTGGAGAGAGCAAGTCCATTTGCCGGAAGGAAATTTCGCCGGCAGGATCACGCTGCGCGCCCAATCCGTCGTCGCTTGGGTTCATTTGTTTCATGAGATCGCTCATCATCTTACTCATGTCGTCACTGTTGCCGCCGGTAGAGCCTGAGCCACCACTTGCAGAGGCGAACGCACTTGGTTTGTAGGCGTCGGTGATGCCGAGCACTTTTGCAGTCTTGCTGTTGGCGTCCATGATCGCGCCCATTGCACTGCCGCCCATGCCGAGACCGGCTCCGACGTAGTTTGCGAGATCTTGCTGAGTTTCGCCGTTGTAGCCTTTTGCGAAGTCTCCGAGGTTTTTACCGCCGAGGGCTTTATTCATGGAGTCCAAAACACCAGGTTGAGCGATCATGGCCAGTGCATCAGGATCGCCTTGAAGTGAGCACTTCAAGTAATCATTACCGCTTTTGCTATCGCAAGCGTATTCAACCGCAGCGTTGTTGTTTGGAGCTTTTACGTTATTGTCCGGAGCCTTTGGACCACTTGGAGCGGTCAGCGCAAAACTCGCTGTCTTTTGAGAGGCTTGCATTTGGTTATTCGCTGAATTGGTCGAAACGATGAGAGCATTTTTTGCGTTTGAAGCCGCAGAGATTGAGCTGCTCAACATGACGCCAACAGCGATCGTGGTGGCAAGGCAGGCTTTACCGGTGTTATTGTTGGTTGTGTTGGAAGCGCCGCCGGTCGTAGCCGAGCTCCCTTCTTTAATAAACGCCAGTGCAGCTTTGCTATGGGTCACAACCTGCATGCCTCCGAGTGCGGCTCCGCCTTTGACCACGCCATTGACGGTAGATGCGTAGCTCCCCACAATATCGTCACCGGCTTTGTTGAGCAATGATGAGTCGACCATGTTTTTAACCATGGCACCGGCGCCCATTGCGATACACGCAACACGGGCTGCTTGTGCGGCCGCTTCACTCCAAGGAGTGTGCAAATAAGAGATGACAGTAAGCACTGCCGCCGTACCCGCCATTACCCCGTATACAACTGAAGCGGCAGCTTGGTTCTTGTTTACTTTGTCGGCGAGTTCGGCCTTTTTACAATCGCCAAGAGAAATATCGCCCGCGTTGTTTTTACTTAGAGTCTGATCGCAAGTTTGATGGAACTTTTCGCTCGCTGCCTTAGCCGCCGCACCACGCGCGTGGGCCGTAACCGGAAACTGCAACGCCAATACACAAAGAACAGGGGAGAGTAGGTAACGAATCGTATTCATGAGCGGTCTCCACTGAAGACGATCGCGCCTTCGCTTGATTTCTTTTGATAGCTCTTGCTGATTTCTTGGAACAAGTTTTTGTTACGGCTCAATACCGATGGCTGATCTGAAGCCACCGAACGTTCCACCATGGCTTCCACGCCTTGGTGATTGCCTTTGTCTTCGCCGCCGAGCAGGTTCTTCATCATATCCATGAAGCTCGTGTCCGCTGCAGGACCTTTTGAGCCGGCAGAGAATCGAGAACCGACGCCCGCATTGTCGCCCGCCGCGTATTGTCCGCCTGCTTGCGCTTTGCCTGGAGCAACTTGGTCGCCGCCTTTGGCGTCGTTAGCCGCAGAAGTGCTACCACCCTGCATATTGAGTGGAGCGCCCGAGCCGCCACCGTTTTTGCTCGGATCCATTGCGTTGAATTTATCGGCCGCAGGACCAGCAACGCCGCCGTCACCCGCGTCGGTGTTGATCGGACCATCACCGCTCGTGTCGATACCGGCTTCAGGGCCAGTCGTCACGACTTGGTTATCGATGTTTGGATTGTTGTCAGGATTGCCGCCTGGGTCGGTGACTCCACCTGTGCCTGGATTGTAGGCGAAGGTGCCTCCTGTTGTTTGTTGAGCCATTGCCGCCATCATTTCAGCTTGTTTCTTCATTTGGTTGGCGTCTTGGTTGAGTTTTGCAGCCGCCATCATCGTTTGAGCGGTCGCCGCAGCTTGTTCAAATGCGTGCTGATCTTGGGCCTGATGTTCGTGATCACGGTTGTAGTTCACCTGTGCAGTCACAGCTTGTGCTTCAGCAGCTGTCCAGCAGACGCCCGATTTAGATGTACAGGTACCTGTTGCAGGGTTAATCGTTTTTTCCGCAATATCTTGGTATGCCCGATTTGAAGCTGCAGTAACTTTAGCTTTTGATGCCAAAATTTCTTTTGTGCGATTCCCTTGAATAAGTGCAGCCGCAGTTGTTACGAGCGCCATCTTTTGAGCCCCTTTGCGAGAACTATTCATGTCATTAACTTGAGAGTTAATTGCATCGGCTTGGGTGGCATTATATCCCTTCGACTGGAGCGCCAGTTGTTCATTGCTCGCTTTATTTCCCAGAGCAGTCTGAGTAATTTGATTCGCAAGACCCACGCCCATCTGAATGGTGTTGTTGATTACAGCACTCTTGCCTTTATCGGCACCGTTATACAAACCGCCGTATTGACCCGAGCTGTTTTTGTTTTCGATATCGAGTTCACGCTCGAGATTCATTTCAGCTTTTGCATCTTTTTTTGCTTGGCTCTTTGTTGTGTCTAAACTGTTTTGTGCCGTAGTGACTGGTTTCTTAGCCGCTTGTTTAGCATCATCGTATTTGTATGTGCCGTCTTTTTGCTTGGTACCGGTATATTCTTGTCCATTGATGGTTACAGTCGCTCCGGTTTTTTCTGCAGCCTTAATCTTTTGCATATCGCTTGTGTAAGTCGTTTTTGCACTGTTCAACGTATTAGACTGGTTGAGAATCGTGTTGTTGTACTCGGTAGCCTTATCGCGAAGTTTCTGTAAGTCGGCGTTCACACCTACGCCGTTGATTTGTGAGTACACAACCTCTTTTGCCTGTTCAGGCTTTTGGTTGTTGCTAGTAGGATCTTTTAAACCAGAGTTGTCGGTTACGCCCGTTCCGGTCAATTCACCTGTTGCTGATGTAGGGGATTTAATATCCATCGTATAACCTGGGAGGCACTTACCGTTAATCGGTTGAGTCGGTTGTGCAAGTGGGTTTTTTGGGTCTTTGCAAGTCGCGGACTGCATCGCAGTTTTGTTAGTAGTGTAGTTCTTGAGTGCTGCATTCATTCCCCCGGGGTTTGAAGTGGATGCACTTGACTTAGCGATAGTCATCTTGCTCAAGTGGCTTTGCTCTGCAGTGGTTTTAGAAGACTTTGAAAAGAGATAGTCGATTTGTCCCTGGCAATATTTTACGAAAGCCGTGTTGGGTGAAAAGGTGCTCACCGCTTGGCTCCATTTGAGAGAGCTCTCACAGTCGGTGTCCGAAACGTATTTGTTGAGTTGTGCATACGAGCTCGTTCCGAGAACAAGCGTCATCGACAAAAATAGAAATTGAATTTTCATACTTAACCCCCGAGCACCCCGTGCCCACGCGGTCTTTCACCGCTTTAACCCTAACTATAGGATATCGTGGCCAGAGTCAGATTAACAGAGTAATTTTATCGGATATTAAAAGACCCTCTAATCCAATAAAACCCCTATCTATTCATCGGCAAAAGGGGGGTAAATCTCAAATTCGTCTATATAGTAGACGGGGTGTCCAATTGTTAAACAGTTTTAATTGAATTTATAGGATCTGAATCCGGGCTGAGATCGAGACATGCGAGCGGAAGTGTTGGCATGTGGACTGCACTATAAGCGTGAGTAAGTAAATTATAACATTGCTATATAATGTTATAATTTGTTATAATTGAAAGTGAGAAATGGATGGATGTCGTGATCACCGAATGGGCGTTTCAGAGTTATTTGGATTTAAAACATAAACGCGTATTTACCTCTACCGAATACAAAAACAAGATTCGGCCTAGCGCTGAACTCTTAAAGGACGGGCTGCCGTCTCCGCATTCGCAATTCCGGAATCCGAAGTTTTGGGGACCGGCAACGGACCTTAGAGGTAACCCGATTGCGAACGGTTACAAGATGAAGTGGCATAATATCGGATACGGTAAGGTGCAGCTCCGTCTTGCGGTGGCTCACGTCGATCATCAAGCGTTCCTGTGCCGTTCGTACGTGAAGATCGACGAGAAAACGGATCGGAGAGAAATGGCGAAGTTTAAAATTCAGACGAGGGATTTGTTCATGGGTAAATACGTTCTTCGAGGTCATATATGATTCCGTTCACGACGACAGCTAAGCAAAAAGTGAAAGTCTACATTGTCGCTGCGGCCATGAATCAGGCGGGTCTTTCGGCGGTTTTTATCGAAAAAGCCGTTTCGGTCGCGATCGAGTACGAAGGTATGTTCGATCTGATGGAGTTATGGCTGGAAGAATCGGATCCGAGCGATCGGCAGGGGATCGAAGCGGATATCCAGGACGTCGTTGATGAGCGCGAAGAGGCTCCTCCGGAGCCGCTTAAAAAGCCGTATGTGCGTTTCGATGATTTGGACAAGATCGCGAAAGACGTTAAGAAATTCAAAAATGCTCTCAGAAAAACGGTGGATCGTTGGGGCGGGATCAGTAAGCTCGCTGCCGAGACAGGTATCCCACAACCTTCCTTGAGCCGGTTCTTTAATTCGGCTGCTATGCCGAGACGGGCGACACTTTATCGAATCGCCGGCGCGTTGAAGTTGCCGGAAAGAGAACTGCTCTCGGATTGGGTTGCTTAATGATTGACCCGCAAACGTTACTCGTAAGGCAAATGCAATATTTGCTATATGGCAAAAAATGCTATATTATCGACGTGTGAAAAAGCGCCCTATTGAAGGTCCAATGATCGAGCTGATCGTCCGAGATACGGGCAGGAGGTTTCAAGTCCCAAAAGACAAAGCGGAAGGTCTGTTGGTCCTTCTGGATGACTACCGCGTGACCGATGACGACGACGAGTGGGTCGATGCCGACGAAGTTTTTAAGGATCTTGACTTAAAATATACAAAGCTAGGTTCGATTCTTCGAGGTGCCCGTCTTAAGGAAGACATGACCCAAGCGGAGCTCGCGGCAAAACTGAAGATCACGCAAGGCGATCTCTCCAAGATGGAACACGGCAAGCGCCCGATCGGCAAGAAAATGGCTAAACGTCTCGCGGCGATCCTGAATGTCGGCTGGCAAGTGTTTATCGGGGAATAAGACGTATTTTAGAATCAAGATATGTCTTGACATTTCTTGATTTGTCTTGATAAACTAGTGTGGTATGGGCTCCGCAAAAAAATTCAGTTCTGTTATGGATGATCGAGTTTGGAATGAATTGAAGTCACTTTCTGAAAAGATGAAAGTCGATATCTCGTCGCTTCTGACGGAGGCCGCGATCGACCTCATTCAAAAAAAGAAAATCCGTCCAGGCTTTGACCGACTAGCGGGCGATTTGATGGATCAATTTGATTCAGATCTCAAAAAGCTCGCCAAATAGTCGATTTTCATGAAACTCACTCATTACCTAACTCTCTCAGAGGTATTGGAATTGCACCGTCTAGCCCTCGCACGCCACGGCGGTGCAAGTGGAGTGCGAGACCTCGGATTGATTGAAAGCTCGTTATATCGCCCGCAGTCTGGTTACTACGAGACGATTTTCGACCAGGCTGGGGCCCTTCTTCAAAGTTTTTGCATGAACCACCCCTTTGTGGACGGCAATAAACGAGTCGCCCTGTTGGTCACGGCTGCTTTTTTGAAAATCAATAGTATCGAGATAAAAACTAAAAATACCGAATTCGCTGACTTTATTTTGAATCAAGTCATCGAATCAAAGATCGAGGTTGTTGCGATAGCGGCTTGGTTAAAAAAGCATTCAAGACCAGGCTAATTATTTCTTTGCCTGCTGAATGCATTCCGCGACCGAAGCAGTAAGGATCAAGCCAGCCCCCAGAAGTTGGAGCAGGGTGAGTTTTTCGTCCATGAGCCAAACCGAAAATACCATCGCCCAGGGCGATTCGAGCAGCACCACCAGACCCGCGGTCGTCGCCGGAACATATCGCTGAGCTCGCACCAAAATCAAAAACGCAATCCCGGACGACATGAGCCCCAGTTGCAAAACACTGAGCCAAATCTTCGCGGTCCAGAATCCACCGGTCAGAAAAACGGTCCAACCCGTTCCCTCCACAAAGTAACCGAGGACCGCCGCAAGAATGATCACCCACGCACTTTGATAGATGTGGAACAAAACCGGCTTCGCCGTAAACAGCGCCGCATGCTCCGAGTGCTGGAGTTTGTGATTCAAGACGATCAGGTGTCCTGCAGCCGCAAACGCACACAAAAGCGTCAGCCCGTCGCCGATGTTGAACGCGCCCAAGAAATCCTCTGCGAAACCGATGGAGCCGCCCGTGGAACCCGGGCCTGCGGCGACTTCAACGATCGCACCGCAGATGAGCGCCGTGCCCACAAGCGCAAGCCCGATCCAGAGCCACACAAACGGCGAGATCTTGCGTTTAAAAAAGATGCGCTCCAGGAACGGCACGAGCAAAACGTAGAGGACGGTGATGAACCCGCACTTGGTAGCAGAAGTATATTTAAGACCCCAAGTCTGAAACGTGAGAGTGCCGAACAAAAAGAACCCGGGCCAGAAGACCGCTTTCAGTTGTTGCCACGAATACTTGAGAGGCTCCAAGCCCAGGACACGAGCGCGGCTCAAGAGATCGAGCATGACGATCGCAAAGATAAACCGGATCGACGTGACCCAAATCGGCCCGATGCCTTCCATCGCCCAGATCGAGGTGACAAACGCGAGACCGAAAATCGACGTCGCGACAAAGAGTTCCAAGAGCGAGCGTCTGCGAAGGTGAGTGGACGTCGTGGACGTCATGGATGCTCCGAGTTGCACAAGAAATTTTCGGGGTACGGATAGAAAAGCTGTTTCCGGTCCTTATATTTATTTTTGTTTTTTGCGAGTTGAATCGAGCCATGGATGGCGAAAGAGAGAGGACACGACGTCCGGTGAGCGAAAAAACAAAAATAAATATAAGGACTGGAAGCGATCATTTCTGATACGCCCACATTCGGCCTTCACTGAAGACGTACATCCAGTCGCCGAAGTAAGTAAAGTCAACGATCGGCTCACTCGCCACCGCGCTCGATTTGTATTCTCCGGTCTCGGTGTCGTAGAACGCGATCGACTGATCGGTTGAGGTCGGGAGAGCAAAAGTCGAGCGATCCGCCGAGAAACGAATCCAGCGCGGATCGATATTACTAAATTTTTTCTGCCACTCGAGTTCGTTTTTTTCGATCGAACGTTTTTCCATCGATTGCGAATCGTAGAATACAAAATACGATCCCGTACTCAGGATCTCGTAGAAGGCCGGCTTCTCGAGTAGGTTAAAACTCCAAAGCGGATTCAGAGACGGGAGATTCAGTGCAAAGAGTTGTTCGTTCCCCACGCGAGCGACAAAGATGGAACCCAAGCTCTTGGCTTCGCCCAAATCCGGATAGACATGCAATACCTTCTGCTGGGTGTTGCCGCTGAGTAAATCCAAAAAGTACCAGGAGCCGGCGCGTTTCATGACCGAGGGTTCAAACGCCAAAGCCTGCTTGCCGATAATCGTGGTTTGAATCTTCGAGTAAATTTCGGGCCGTTTCCAGCCGATCTCGCCGGTTTTGGAGCGCAAAGCCCAAATGCCGTTGGTGCCGCTGCTCACGATCAAATTCTGGTTATCGAGATCGATCTGCATGGCGCCGTCGCGCGAGTTCGGAATGGTCCGTTGCCAAAGCACCGACGGATTTTGCAAGTCAAGACAAGTGATCCGCAAAATATCGAGTTGATGATTGCGATCCAGAATAAAAAGCTTCTTTTGGAGCTGGATCCGACTCACAAATTGCGTGATGTCGAGATTGATCTGCCAATGATTCAGGCCCGAGTAGGCGTTGAATCCGCGGAGCGACCCCTTTTTGTCGAGCACAACCAGGGTCGAATCGTAGGAGGCGATCAGCTTTTCGAATTCAAACTGAAAGCCCATCTTGTATTTGAATTTGAATCCGAGTTTTTTTGCCCAGCCGATTTCGTCGGGCGTGATCGCGTTTTCGGCCGATGAATTTTCGCTCGTCGTCGGGTTCGACACGGGTTCCACCCACTGAGTGATCGTGAGCTGATCGATCGGAGTCATCCGCGACTGGTCGGGGTTGATTTGACGGAGCAAAAACGGAGTGCTCCAGCTCGCGGCACCGAGCGCTAAGCCTGAGAACGCAATCGACAGCAGCGTCGAGCGATACTTGCGCACGAGCGGGTTATGGAAATTGGTGAGAACGATCGCACAGATGACGGCGATGAGAAAGAAACTCCAGCTTAAGATCGAAAAAAACGAAATCCGGCTTAGAAACTCAAAAGGGGTCAATGTCGCTCCACCATGGCAGATTGGGTTTGCATTAACAAAATACTACTTTGAAGCGGATTGCGAGTCTAGGGTTTCTCGAAGTTTGGAAGCGGGGTTAGGGTGGCGCTTTCTTTTTTAGTTGCCGAGGGCGATACGGTACAAATCCCAATGCCTCAAGTTTGTTTTGCACGACGTATGCGCAAGCCCGCCGATAGTCGCGGCCCCATTCCAAAATCCGGGTAAAAGGGCGCGCGTCCCAAAAACGCAGGTTTTTAGCGCAGCCTCGTTCTGCCCGCAGGACGAGGCGTGCGATCAAGCCGCTGATGGCGCGAGTAAAGGCATGAAACGACTCGCGGGAGCGGGGTAATACAATCAAATGCAGATGATTCCCGCTGTTTGCATAGCGGTAAATCCTTACACCTTTTAGCCTGGCTTGACGCTCAACGAGAGCTTGGATGGCGATGCGACGCGAGCGTTTCAAAAACGACCGGTCTGCGCGTGCGTGCGACGACCGCATCACCAAGTGCATCGGACGTCCTAATGAGATCGGGCGACGCTCGCGCGGGTTGCCCTTCACGGTAGTCCCGCCGAAGTCTTTGATCTTTTCCTTCTCAAATTCAAGAAATGCAAGCTGTAGGTCGCGCGCCATATTCAAGGGCTATTCCGAGTTTTCAGCGATGTCAATTTGTAAGTGGAGATTTGCTGATCATTAAGAAAATTGATTTCGATTTGAACGGGTTCGGTTGGAGTATTGCCGTCGCGTAAGTTGGATGGCGGCGGTGGAGCAGATGGCGGCGACCGAACGATGGCGGAAAGCAGAGGGGCCTACGCCGCCTTTTTCTGCGTGACCTTCTTGTCGATCTCACCGACCAGGAATTTGATGTTAGTCACCCGGGGTTCGTACGTCGAGCGTTCCTCGGGAGTGAGGGAGTTCATCTTGAGTAGGGCCTGGCGGAGGACTTCGACCGCCTGATGGAGGTTTCCGCCGACTTCGTTGGCCCCATGTTGGTGAATCGGGACCCGCTTGACGAATTGCTCTTCGTCCGAGTTTTTTGCGAATTTTTTGGTCAGGGGCTCGATCCACCAGCCGCGAAGCTCGTTCGGAAAGCTGATCGCCGGAGCGGATGGAGTAAAGAACGCCGTGATCTCGACTTGCTGAGATTCCGGAAATTGATGGATCCGCAGATAGTCGGCGTGACGATAGAGTTCGCGAAGCGCCGAATGTTGGTTCGGCGAGTTCGGCCACAGGTGATTCATCATCGAGTGCAACGTGTGCTCGGTGCTCTCAAATAAAAGTTTAATGACCAGGCGACGGTTGACTTCGGCGACCTCGAGAGTCGCGATCGCGCTGTTGGTGGCGATGGTGTGTTTCTTTTCAAAACAGATCGACCAAAGCGCCGTCATGTAAAAGCGGAGGCTCGACAAGCGATGGTTCCAGGTGCCGCTCTGAAGAAGCGGATGCTTCATGAACGAATCGATACTGCGAGTGGGAGTCGTGTCCTCGTCGTACCACTCATCGAAATATACCGACGTATTGCGGGCAAAAAGGCCGCTAAAACCACTGCGACGCTCCGGCACCACGAGAGATTGTAAAATCCATTCGATTTCGTTTTGATCGAAGCGGTAGAAATCGAGCAAAATAAAACGGTGATAGTTCGGAAGGTGAGAGAATTCGAACGGCAGAATCGCGTCGGCGAAATATCCGGCGACGGTCGAACCCTGCATGCGGAGCGAGCCGAAAAAACCTTCGACTTTTTTCCAGGAGACGTAGTGGTACCACGGCATGATCACGAGGCCGTAGGCGGTTTTTTCGAGTTCCTTGAGAAGCTCGTCTTCGGTCATCGACGACGAAAAAATATCCATTTGGAACTTGGATTTCATCATCGAAACGGTGCGCGTGAAGATGGCCTTACGATCGTGCGGAAGACGATCATCCATGACGAATGCGACTCTAAAGCTGGTGGTTTTCTGCGCTCCTGACTTCTTCATCATTACCTTTATCGGCCGACCGTCAAGAATCCTTGAGCGAGAGTCAGAGATCCGATAGGATGGGCGTTGAGCATGTTCGGGTCTAAAGAATGAATCAACAACAATTGGAGATTATTGAGGGTTTCGGCCAGGGCCAGGCCGTCATCGCGGGTGCGGGATGCGGGAAAACCACGACTTTGGTCGCCAAATGCATCCAATTGTTAAAGAATAAACCCGACGCTCGGTTTTGCGCTGTGTCGTTTACCGAAAAGTCGGTTCGGGATCTCAAGCAGAGTCTCGCTGAGGGGTTTCAGAAAGCCAAGGCCGCAGGCGAGCTCAAGGACGGCGGCATCGACGGGTACAGCCAGCACGACCACTGGGTGAAGACCATTCACGGGCTTGGATTTTCGATCGTTCAAGAATTTCCCGAAGCAGCAGGCCTTGCCGGTGGCGAGCGAATTTTGCTCGAAGACGAATCCGAACGTTTATGGCGTCGTTCAGTCAATCAGCTTTGGACTCAAAACGATAACTTAGAAATCACCGAGGCGATCGGAAGTTTGTTGCGAGTTTACTCCAAATCGAGCCTCGAAACCTTACTTTCAAAATTACGTTCGCTAGAAGCCTTTGGCGTCGAAGAATTTGTGCGGAAGCAAACCTCACAGAGTTTGCAGGAACTCTGGAGTGTCTACGAGTCCGTCGCTCTCAGATTTAAACGCTACAAGCAACGAGCGGGCGCGCTCGATTTCAACGATCTCGAAATTTTTGCCGCTCGCGCGCTCGAAGACAAGCGAGTGGCCCAGTACTATCAAAAACGCTTTGATCTCGTGCTCGTCGATGAATTCCAGGACACGAACCCGGTTCAAGGCAAGATCCTTGAAAAATTTGTAAAACCGGGAATGAGCAATCTCTGTATCGTCGGAGATCCAAAGCAATCAATCTATCGATTCCGGGACGCCGACGTCACCGTGTTTCAAGATTTGACTGAGCGGTTGGCGCGTAAGCACTTGCTGACGACCAACTATCGCAGCCGTCCCGCGATCATTCATTTTGTAAACGACGTGTGTGACCCGCTCTTTCGCGCAAGTGAGATGGACTACGAACCGCTGATTGCGGGGCGCGATGAAACGGATCCGAACGCGAGTCGCGTGTTTCAGCTAAACGTATCAAACGAAGAGAATCTCGCACGGTTCCTCCGGTCCGAAGCGGCGGCAGGCCGAGATCTCTCGGAATACGTCGTGCTCGCGCGATCGGTTAAAAAAGAGCAAACGCAGATGTACTTGTCGGCCTTCGAAGCCGCGGGCGTGCCCTTTGTCTTCGGCAGCGGCGGAAGATTTTTTAGCGATCCCCGAGTGGTGGAATTGGTGGCGTTCCTCAAAGGATGGCTCTCAAAAAATAATTCTCTCTCACAAGTGGCGGCATTGCGTGCTCCTTGGATCGGCGTCACGGATGCTGAACTCATGGCTTGGAAACAATCGGGCGCGGGATTTTTCGATTCGTTTTTTTTGCATTCCAAACATCCGGTCGCACTTGCTTTGAGTGGGCCATACCTGGACCGCACGCCATTGAGACCCGGACAAATTTTAGAAGTACTCTGGGGGCATCCTGAAATGACGGAGGAGATGCTTCTCCCGATCGCCACTCTTTGGCAAAAGTGTGAGAACTTATCGGCTCAGGGCGCGCGGTTTCACGAAGTCGTGTCGCAACTCCACTCCTGGGTCGAAAACGAGAAGATCGAGAGCGACATCCCGCCTCCGGATCAAGCGGGAGCCGTACGCATCATGACCGTCCACGCGTCGAAGGGCTTACAGTTCCCGCGCGTGATCCTCCTTGATTTCGAAAAGGCGGCGCGTGCCGACAATCGCAAAGATCTTTTGTGGAATCGTCGCGTGGGCGTGCACCTCTTTGCGCGCGACGAAGACGGCAATCGCGACAAGACCGATCCGAGTTACACCACTTGGTCGGAGATGGAAAAGCGCGCCGACGTGTCCGAGAGCAAGCGCGTGTTCTACGTCGCGCTGACTCGCGCACAAGAGGCGCTGTACTTTGTGTGGAAGCAGAAAGAGAAGGAAGACTACAAAGATCGTGAAGTCGATCTTGTGCGCGACTACTGGCGCGCGTGGGTCGCGCACCTGGGGCAGAAGCATCTGAAGGTGGTGGATTGCGCGGCGATCCAAGTCTCAGACGGTGCCGTTTTGATCCCAAAAGCGTCAGGAGGACAGGTTTCACGCCTCAAACTCAAAGTCGAGCTTGATCCGTATCGGCCGCGCCACAGCCCGAGCGAGTGGTTGATTCTCCATCAGTGTCCGCTTCGTTATTACTACCAGTACGGCACCGACATCCAGGCGGGCACGCGCGATGACGAAGACGGACCGAGAGGTGGCAGCGATCCAATCGAGCAACTCGATTTTACCGATCTCGAGCGTGGCACCGATTTTTTTACTTCGCAGGGTACGCAGTCCGCGGTCGCCAAGAAAGGCGAGAAGGTGCACTTACTCATCGAAGAGGAGCGCTGGCCGGAGCTCGCGCAGGAGTTTGCCTCGCCGGAGCTTGGTCTTGAGATTGTCGTCCGCCTCCGAGCCGCGCTCGATGCCGAGAAGGGGCAGGAGTTCAAAGAAGTGGGCTTCGAAGTCCCGTTCTCTCGCGATGAAGCGCTCGTGGGCGTGATGGATCGCCTCGTGCTCTCAAGCGACGGCAAAACGATCCACGTCACCGACTACAAGTGGACGGGAAGTCCTCGTTCCCCCAAAAAATTGCTCGAGCATTACTTGCTGCAGCTCAAACTTTACGCCTGGGCGGCTCTGAAAATGACGGAGGCAACCAAAGTTACGGCTCGACTCATTCATTTTACCGCAAACTCGATCGAGATCATCGAGGCGCCTGCCGATGCATTTGAGCGCGTCGATCTCGAAAAAATCACGGCCGATCATTTCAAATTGGCGGTAAAATTATTGTTCAACCAGAGCAAGGCCCCGATTGACTTAGCGCAGCCTGGTGATCATTGCCGATATTGTCCTCATCAAGTCGACTGCCCAAAAAGCGCGGTTCAGCTCAAAAAAAGCTAGCTCCCTGGAATGTTTTTGCCGGTTTTTGGAACTCCAGAAGTTGACGCCTTTGGTAATCTTTGGTTCACTAGAGTCACAAAATATTATGTCTAAGAAATCAATCTCAAGCAGTAGTACGGCGGAATACTTTTCGAAGAACCTTCAGCAGGTCGGATTCTCCAGTCAGACCAAGGCTGTATTGACCACACTTAAAGAAGCCGTCGATAACGCGCTCGACGCGACCGAAGATCACGGCATGCTGCCCGAAGTGAAGGTCGAGATCGAACGCCTGGGTCCCGGAACCATCAAAAACTCGGAACGCATCCGGGTGATGGTTGAAGATAATGGTCCTGGAATCGATCAAGACGATCTTCCGAAGGTATTCGGCGAATACCTCGCTTCCTCAAAGTTTGGGCGTGGTCGTTGTACCCGCGGGCAACAAGGGATCGGGATCTCGGCGGCCACAACATGGGCGCAATTGACCTGTGCTCAAGGCGCACGCGTGGTTTCCAAGACCAAAGCTCAACGTAAAGCGGTGTCGGCACTCATTGAAGTCGACATCAAAAATAACAAAGGTGTGATGAAGCAACGCGAGACTATCGATTGGGATCGTCCACACGGCACCCGCGTTGAATTCATGTTCGACGGCCGGATTCAGGTCAACGGCGATGCCGGTCTTCTCAATTACTTGTTGGGAACGTCTCTTGTGAACCCGCACTTGACCCTTCATTATAAACTTCCGGATCAAGAAGTTGTAACCATCGAACGCGTGTCCAAAGACGTCCCGGTGATTCCGGATGCGACCGAGCCCCATCCGCACACGATGAAACTCGGCGAGTTCATCGCGCACTCGCACTTGTTTGGTAAGACCAAGACTTCGGGCTGGCTCAAAAAAGGGTTTAGCCGCATCTCGGACGCCGTGCTAGACGAGATCACCAAGAAAAAGGAATCGGGCGTCACCAAAACCATGCTCGACAAAAGTGTCGAGCAACTTGCTGACGGCGACTTCACGAAGCTCTTCTCGGCGATCCAGATCGCGGAACTGAAAGCGCCGTCGACCAACTCGGTGCTCTCGACCGGCGAGGAATCCCTCGCAAAGTCGATTCAGCGCCTGGGCAAAGTGGATTTCTTCTCGGTCGTATCGCGTAAACCGACCATCTGTGACTTCAAACCCGTGCAAGTCGAAGTTGCGATCGCGCGTCTTGAAGATAAAAACGTGGAATCGGAATCGTCGGCGCAAATCCTGCGCTTCGCGAACCGCGTCCCGCTCCAGTTCGATAAAGCGTCTTGCGCGATCTACCAAGCGATCACTTCGGTAAACTGGCGCTCTTACGGTCTCGCGCAATCGAAAGACAGCCCTCCGCTTGGGCCTTACATCTTTGCGGTGTCGGTGGTGTCGCCGTTCATTAAATTTAAAAACGCATCCAAAGAAACGATCGATGCCTCTGACGAGCTCGTCGAAGAGATCCGCCGTGCGCTCATGCAAGCGGGTCAAAAACTGTCGCGCTACATTCGTGCCGAGAACAAAGCGGCCGATCTCGAGGAGAAAATCCGTTACATCGAGCAATTCGGCCCGATCCTTGTCGAAGGTTTAGCTCGCATCACGAAGGCCAAAGAAGACCAGAAGAAACGCGCTCGCGACGGTCTCATGAAACTCTTGGGTCGCGATGCAAACGCCGCCGAGAAGGAGGTCTCAGAAGCGAACGAGAAACTAGCTGCTCATAAAGCTAAAGCCGATAAGATGGACGCCGCAAGAGGCGATGAGCAAGAGGCAGAAGAATAGAAGCGAGGAATAAGCGATGGCACTCAAAGGCGGAAAATCCCAAAGTGAGATCCCAGGTCTGAGCCGTGCACTCTGTGCGCGATTGCTTGGCGATCTCGAAAAAGCAAAACGTCCGGTCCTGCACGCGATCAAGTGCTCTCTTGACAACGCGATCTACAACCACAAAGTGGGTTACCTCACTCCAGGCGGTAAAAAAGTCGCGACGGAATTGAACGTTAGCTCCGTGAAGAAGATGAGTCGAGCGGTATTCATGCTCGAAGTCTTGCTTCGGAACATCGACACCGGCGCCGTCAACACGAAACGGGAATTGTATTACATCAGTAAAGGTGAAGTGAAGGGCACTCCACTCCTAAAGCCACTCGATTTTACCGATCAATCAGAGAGCGATGACACTGTGGACTTTATTTGCGAAATTCTCGAGTGTTACCGCGAGGAAGTAAACTGCTACGCCAACGATCGCGGCGGTCAGACTTACTCGCAGCAGCTCGTGGTCGAAGAAACCATGGCGGACGGAACGAAGGCGACGATCGATCTATCACGACTCGGTACTTCGCCGTTTCAACCCAAAAACCGTCCTCAGAATTTAAAACTTGCCTCACGCAAGAAAATCGACTTCTGTTTGATCGTCGAGTCGGAAGGTACTGCAAACACACTCGTCGCGAACGGTTTTACGAAGCGTCATAACTGTATTTTACTCGGTTCGCAGGGGGTTCCATCCAACGCGGTTCGCGGTTGGGTAAAGCTCATTCAAGAACAAATCAAGTGCCCGTCTTACTTCTTCGGGGACCTCGACGCGTACACGATGCAAAACATCTATCGTACGTTGAAGGCGGGGTCAGCGGCATCACTCATCCGAAATCAAGATTACTCGGCGCCGGACGTGAAGTTCCTGGGTGTCTTGCCCGAGGACATCAAAAAGTACGATCTCTTCGATTATCCGGTCAAAGAAAACGACGCGCAGGAAGTTCGTGCTCTTAAAAAAGCGGACGACGCGCTCAAAAACGACCCGTTCTTCCAAGACAAGAAAAATAAAGGTTTGGCCGACATCTTGCGTTGGCTCATGAAGAACAAGCGCCGTTGCGAGCAGCAAGCTTACTTCTCGGTGAACCCAAAAGATCCGATTATGCCCGAAAAGATCATCATCGATAAGATCAAAAAGGGTGAATTCATCTAATGGATTTCAGCGCGGGCTCACTCTTTGCGGGCTTCGTGTTTGGAGTCTTTGGGTTCTATATCTTCAATCTTGGGCGTAAACGCACCAATGCCGTCCCGATTGTGTGCGGTTTGGCTCTGATGCTATTTCCTTATTTTGTGGAGAACGTCTGGGTCACTTGGATTATTGGTTCAATCTTGATGGTGATTGGGATTAAAGCACTCTAGTTCGTCCGTTCTTCGACGACGGTCATGGCGCGAAAACCTTCTTCGAATGCGATCCAGGCATCGATGGCGGTTGAAGGCACGTTGTTTTCGGTTAAAATATCGCGGAGAATGAGTAGCCTGCGGTCGAAGTGACCTCTATATATAGGGGGCAAATCGAGGTGGGCCGTCGCGGGGCCCTTGCCTTCGAATTTTGGAATGAAGTTTCCGGCGTTGAGAATGAACTGCGCCTGCATCTCGGCAATATGCTTTAAGTCCTTACCGTCGAAGAAATAACCGATGATGATGTCTTTCGACATGCGATCGTAAAATAAAAACAGGAGGCTTCGGATCTTGTCCGGGCCTCCCGCTTGTTCGATAAATTCACGAATTTTAGTTTTCACGTAGATAGTGCGGCGTGCTTCAGGTGAGTGCCGGACACCTATTTTACGTCGATGAGTTTAACGTCGAAGATCAAAGTCGAGTTTGCCGGGATCGCGCCGACCGCGTTGTTGCCGTAAGCGAGCTCCGGCGGAATGGTGAGTTTGCGTTTGCCGCCGACTTTCATTCCGAGAATGCCTTGTTCCCAGCCTTTGATCACTTGGCCCGCGCCGAGCGTGAAAGTAAAGGGCTCATTGCGATCGACTGAAGAGTCGAACTTAGTGCCGTCTTTCAAAGTACCGGTGTAGTGAACGGTGATGGACTTTCCGTTGACGGCTTCCGCGCCTTTGCCCGGTTCGACGTCTTGGATTTCAACTTTTGCCGCGGCTGCAGTCGTTTTAGAAGTTGCGGTTTCGGCAGTTGTGCTTTGAGTGGATTCTGTCTTAGCGGCTTCGTCTTTTTTTGTACAAGCCGAGAAAGCGAGTGCTGCGCTGATCGCGATGGCGATAAATTTTTTTGTGTTCATTCGTTGTCCCTCTTCACACTATTAAAAGCTAGCTTTTGTGAATTGACAAGCGTAGTCTGGCGAAATGAGCCAATTTGAAGCATTTATTTATGGTTTGGTGCAGGGCGCGACCGAGTATTTGCCGGTAAGTAGCTCAGCACATTTACTTTTACTGCCTCACATTTTGGGTGAAAACGATCCCGGGCTCGCTTTCGACGTCATTTTGCACTTGGGCACTTTACTCGCAACGGCGATCTACTTCTTCAACGACTGGATCGAGATTTTGAAGCATCCGATTCCGGCAAAAGCGTTCGGTCCGGGCGATCAAAGAGGCGACCGTCCGGTGATGCTCTCGTGGATACACCTCATTGTCGGAACCATTCCCGCGGTCATCGCGGGCTTGCTCTTGAACCACTGGATTCAGGACAACATGCGCTCGCTTTATGTGTTGTGGGTGACGATTCCGGGCTTTGGTTTGCTCCTGTGGTGGATCGATAAAAAGAAGCCGTCGACTCGCTTGGCGGCTGAGGCCAGCGTAAAGGATATGTTCATCATCGGCTGCGTTCAGGCGATGTCACTGATCCCGGGCGTATCGCGCTCAGGCAGTACGATGACCGCGGCTCGGTACCTTGGATTCCAGCGCGCGGATGCCGCCCGCCTGTCATTCTTGCTCTCGATGCCGGTCACAGCCGGCGCGATCGTGTACGAAGGCCGTCACTGGCGTGAGGTCTCGGATTCGTTCGGATCGATTAGCCCGCTCATTATCGGATGCGTGGCTGCGCTCGTTTCGGGCGCGGTCGCGATTCATTACTTGATCAAGTGGGTATCGAAGGCGAGCTTCGCTATCTTCGCGGTCTACCGCGTGATCCTTGGGATCGTGATTGCTGTTTTTTTGAAATAGGCTTCGAAGCCGCCTGCGTAACCACGCGTTTAAAGACCACGTTGTACGAATTTGGAAAGTTCAAAGCGCAGCTATCCATGTAGGAGTAGCGCATTTTATTGGGTGCGATCGGACGGAGCTGAACGCCCGGCATGCCCTGGTAGTCGACGTTCAAAATCGTTTTAGTGTTCGCCGTGATCCATCCGTATTCCGTGTTGAGGGTTATTTTAGAATCACCCCAGTTTTTAAGAGTGACATTGAGGGAGGCGGTGGTGCCGCGACCAAAATCCCGCTTGTCGATGGCTACGATCTCAAGAATGTGGGTTTGGAGCTCGTAGTTCTGATCCCGAACTTCGGCTTTCCACACGCCCGCGAGTTTGTGAATCTCCGCATCGCTCAGAGCCTTCTCAGCGTAGGCGAGTTCCTTATCCAACCGCTTGTAATCCTCAGCTGTCGCATTCTTCACGCGATAACCCATGTCTCCGCCGCAAGCATACTTGTTTTGCTGCGCCAACGCCGTTGTTCCGGCCAAGTTAAGAATCCCAAAAAAAATCCACACTCGAGCAAATATTTGTCCCATTCGTCCGCGGCTTCCTTCCCGGGGGGTAATTTACCAGATGACTTCACTCAGGGAAACATAAATTTTTAAACTGACTTGGTTGATTATCGACCTATGAAAATATAAGGGCTGAGGCGCTTACTTCACGAGTGGAATCGTGTCGTAGATTTTGTGGAGGCGTTGGTCCAAGTATTCCAAGACTTCGGCCTCGGTATCGACGACACGCAGACGATCGAGCTCGCGCGCGGAAAGCATTCCGGCCGGATGTACCGTCCGGCGAAGCCACTCGATGAGTCCGGTCCAGAACTGACGATTCACGAGGATGACCGGTCGATCGACCATCTTGCCGGTTTGAATCAGGGTGACGAGTTCAAACATTTCATCGAGAGTCCCGAAGCCGCCCGGATAGATCACGAAAGCCTCGCTGTAGCGGCAAAGCAAAACCTTGCGCACAAAGAAGTAACGGCTCTTGATCCCCCGGGTGACAAAGGCATTGATGTGCTGTTCATGCGGGATTTGGATGTTGATCCCGATCGAATTCGCGCCCGCGTCCTTTGCGCCGTGATTTGCGGCCTCCATGATCGACGGTCCGCCGCCGGTGATGATGGTAAAACCTTTCGCCCCCAGGCTCTTCGCAACACTGTACGCGCTTTTGCAAAATTCGTGATCTTGCGCGAGCCTCGCCGATCCGAAGATCGTAATCGCTCGGCGGGTTTTGCGCATAAAGTGGAATCCGACCCAGAAGTGGTAAAGCAAGCGGAAGAATATCGCGATGTCGTGCCAGACTTGGGCGCGAAAAGGCGCGGGTCCGTGCTGGTCGCTCGGCGTAGTTGCCGGCTCCAGCGATGGGTCGGGTTTTATAGGCACGGTTTTACCGGGTTCGATTTTGTCGGTCACGTGGGCACCTAAGGGTTATTTTTTCTTTTTTAGCGGCTTACCCGAGAGATAAGTCTCTTCGATTTGTTTCTGTTTGGCTTTAATGTTCGAGACGCGTTCGTCGTCGATCAGTATTTCAATCGCCTTGAGTTCGTCCTCGAGTTCCCAACGTGAGAGCAGACTTACCGATTGCTCCTCGTGAGTCTCGGGTGCTTGCATGCTGTCATGAACCTTCAGCTTGTGCTTGATACCCAACATGCGTTGGATCAATTCCATTTTCTCTTCGCGTGTCATGGTGACCTTTCTAAAGATTCTACTGGTTGCGGTTCAACAGCTGGCGGATCACGTAGTGCAAGATCCCGCCGTTTTTGTAGTACTCAAGCTCGTTCGCGGTATCGATACGGCAAAGGAGGGTAAACTCCTTGGTCGATCCGTTCGCGAATTTCGCGCGTGCCTTCAGTTTTTGGCCCGGTTGAACGGTAGTGATGCCGTCGATGTCGATCACTTCGTCGCCCTTGAGGCCTAAGCTGTCGGCGTTTTCGCCCGGTAGGAACTGCATCGGGATCACGCCCATGCCGACCAAGTTCGAGCGGTGAATCCGTTCGAAGCTCTCAGTGATGACCGCGCGAACGCCCAAGAGGAATGTGCCCTTGGCCGCCCAGTCGCGTGACGAACCGGTTCCGTATTCTTTACCCGCGATCACGACGAGCGGAGTGCCTTCTTTGCGGTAAGTCTCGGCTGCGTCGAAGATCGACATGTCTTTTGCTTCCGGCCATTTTTTAGTGAGGCCGCCTTCGACACCGTTCATGATCTTGTTTTTGATCCGAACGTTAGCGAAAGTTCCGCGAACCATGATCTCGTGGTTGCCGCGACGTGCGCCGTATTGGTTGAAGTCCTTGGGTGCGATGCCGAGACTCAGAAGATGACGGGCAGCCGGGCTGTCTTTAGCGATCCCGCCCGCCGGCGAGATGTGGTCGGTGGTGATCGAGTCGCCGAAGAGACCGAGGATGCGCGCGCCTTTTACATCGGTCAGAGGTTGCGGCTTCGGAGTCAAGTCTTGCAAGAAGGTCGGCTCTTTGATGTAAGTCGATTTGTCGTCGAACGAGTAGAGCTGGCCTTTCGGCGCTTCGACTTTCTGCCAGAGTTCGTCGCCATGGAACACGTCCGAGTAACTCTTCTCGAACTGCTCGCGAGTGACGTGTTTGGAGACCACCGCGTCGACCTCGGCGGGAGTCGGCCAGATGTCCTTTAAGAAAACGTCTCTACCGTCTTTGCCTTTGCCGAGCGGCTCGGAGTCAAGATTGATATTGGTGCTGCCCGCGATCGCGTAGGCGACGACGAGCGCCGGGCTTGCGAGGTAGTTCGCGCGCACCTGCGCGTTGATCCGGCCTTCGAAGTTACGGTTGCCCGAGAGGACCGATGCCACGACGAGCTTGCTGTCTGTCACGGCTTTCGAAACCGCGTCGATGAGCGGACCGGCGTTACCGATACAAGTCGTGCAGCCGTAACCCACGAGGTAAAACTTCAGCGCTTCGAGCGGTTTAATCAGGCCTGACTCGCTCAAGTAGTCGGTGACGACTTTTGAACCCGGAGCAAGCGATGTCTTTACCCATGGTTTCGTGCTGAGGCCTTTCTCCACCGCTTTTTTGGCGAGCAAACCCGCCGTCATCAGGCCCGATGGGTTTGAAGTGTTCGTGCAAGAGGTGATCGCAGCGATCACCACCGAGCCGTGCTCGAGGTTGACGTCGACACCATCGACCGTAATTTTTGCGGTCGTGCCGGGCTTCGCGGCCGGATCCTTCATCTGCTCGATGAGCTTTGGAAGATTGGACGCGAATTCGACTTTGACGTCTTTGAGAGTCACGCGATCTTGTGGACGTGAAGGACCGGCGAGAGACGGTTCCACGGTCGCGAGATCGAGGTCAACACTGTCGGTAAAAGTCGGAGTTGACGACGGATCAAACCACATGCCTTGCTCTTGATAGTATTTTTTAACGAGCTCGGTGTTTTTGGCGCGGCCGGTAAGGATTAAGTAATCGAGAGTCTTATTATCGACGGGGAATACGCCGATGGTCGCGCCGTACTCCGGAGCCATGTTTGCGATGGTCGCGCGGTCGGCGAGCGAAAGCTCGGCAACACCTTGGCCGTAGAACTCGACGAATTTGCCGACGACGCCTTTTTTACGAAGCATTTGAGTGATCGTGAGCACGAGGTCGGTCGCGGTCACGCCGGAGCGAAGTTTGCCGTGGAGTTTGAATCCGATGACTTGCGGGATCAGCATCGAAATCGGTTGGCCGAGCATGGCTGCCTCGGCTTCGATCCCGCCGACACCCCAGCCGACGACGCCTAGGCCGTTGATCATGGTGGTGTGCGAGTCGGTACCCACGCAGGTATCTGGAAACACGTATGTAGTGTCTCCAGCAGAGCCGCCTACGGTTGCAGTCATCGCCACCGTTGCAAGGTACTCCAGGTTGACTTGGTGAATGATGCCGGTCTCGGGCGGAACCACGCGGAAATTGCGGAATGCACCTTTACCCCAGCTCAAAAATTGGTAGCGCTCGAGGTTGCGTTCATACTCAATTGCGCGGTTGGCCTCGAATGCGAGTGAGTTACCGAAGTGGTCGACCTGCACCGAGTGGTCAATCACGAGGTCGACCGGGCAGAGCGGGTTAATCTTGTTCGGATCGCCGCCCAAGCGTTTCATCGCCGCGCGCATCGCCGCGAGATCGACGACCGCGGGAACGCCGGTCAGATCTTGAAGTACGGTACGCGCCGGCGTGAACTGAATCTCACGATCCGGCTCCGCTTTCGGATTCCATCCCGCAACCGCCAGGATGTCCGATTTTTTAACCGCGAGATTGTCTTCGTGGCGGAGTAAGTTTTCGAGCAGCACCTTCATCGAGAAAGGAAACTTCGAAACGTCCTTCCCGGATTTTTTTGCGAACTCCTTCAGGGAGTAAAAACTGTAGGACTTTCCGTCCGCTGTCAAAGTCGACAGGGTGCCGAAACTGTTGGGATTATTTTGTGCCATATACTCAAGATTTTAGACCCAAAGCCTGGCTCGTGTCACCCCTTTTTGAGGTGAATTTTGGACATTGCAGTAGCGCCTTCGCTACCGGTTGCTGCGATGGCACCCCATGACGCCGGCACTGTAAACATCACAGCGGCAAGAGTCACAAATTTTAAAAAGTATTGTTTGAAAATCATGGGTTGCATGTTTCTTCTATCTTCTCGTAGACTAAGTAAAATACAAGGAGAGTGTATGCAAAACGGAGCAGGCGAAAAGATTTGGCTGAAGAGCTATCAACCGGGTGTGCCAGCACTGGTCGATACCAACATCTATTCCTCAGTCAACGACTTGATGGAGCAGACGTTCCAAAAGTTCGCGACCAAACCCGCGTTCACCAACATGGGCAAGACGCTCACTTTTGCCGACGTCGATCGGTTGAGTTACCGGTTTGCTTGCTTTCTGCAAAATGACCTCAAACTCGCGCGCGGCGATCGTGTGGCGCTCATGATGCCGAACATCCTCCAATATCCGATCGCGCTTTATGGAATTCTCCGAGCCGGAATGATCGTCGTAAACTGCAACCCGTTATACACGACGCGCGAGCTCGAGCATCAGCTTAAGGACTCGGGCGCGAAAGCGATCGTGATCATCGCGAATTTCGCGAAGACCTTGGAACAAGCGATGCCGAAAACCGACATTAAGCACGTCGTGGTCACCGAGATCGGCGATTTACTCGGATTCCCTAAAAATCTGATCGTCAACACGGTCGTAAAATACGTAAAAAAAATGGTGCCGGAGTTTTCGATCCCGAAAACGGTGAAGTATTCGGATGCGATCCGTTTGGGCGCGACCACGTCGTTGTCCAAACCGGTCGTTAAAAACACCGATATCGCTTTTTTGCAATATACCGGCGGAACAACCGGTGTCTCCAAAGGCGCGATGCTCACTCACGGGAACGTGCTCTCGAACATGATTCAACTTCGCGCTTGGATGCAGTTTTTAATCAGAGAAGGTGAAGAGATCGTGCTCGCGCCGCTGCCTTTTTATCACATCTTCGCGATGACCGTGAACTGCTTGCTTTTTGCAAGCGTCGGCGGGCACAATATTCTGATCACCAATCCACGCGATATTCCGGGCTTCATCAAGGAACTCTCGAAGTGGAAGTTTTCGATTTTCCCGGGCCTTAATACCTTGTTCAACGCATTGATGAACAATTCCGAGTTCGCGAAGCTCGATTTCTCTCGCTTGAAAATTTCAATCGGCGGCGGGATGGCCGTGCAACGTGCGGTGGCGGAACGCTGGGAGGCGATGACCAAAACTCCGCTCATCGAAGGTTACGGCTTGACCGAGACTTCGCCGGTGGTATCCGTGGCGCCTCTTCATAAGACAGCGTACAGCGGCTTCATCGGACTTCCGATTTGTTCGACGCAGATGGATGTTCGCGACGACAACAATAATCCGGTCGACATCGGCCAAGTGGGCGAGATCTGCATCAAGGGCCCGCAAGTCATGCAAGGGTATTGGAATCGTCCGGACGAGACAGCGAAAGTGATAACGTCAGATGGCTGGTTTAAATCCGGCGACCTGGGTTACATGACCGAGGACGGATATTTCAAGATCGTTGACCGCAAGAAAGACATGATCTTGGTCTCTGGCTTCAACGTTTATCCGAACGAGATCGAGGACGTCGTGGCGATGAACCCGAAAGTGGCGGAAGTGGCCGCGATCGGCGTGCCGGACGCGCACAGCGGTGAAGTCGTGAAAATCTTCGTGGTCAAGAAGGACCCGTCCTTGACCGAGGAGGAGCTCAAGAAGCATTGCAAAGCCAACCTGACTGGGTATAAGATCCCCAAGCACATTGAATTTAGATCCGAGCTGCCAAAGACGAACGTAGGCAAGATTTTAAGAAAGGATCTCCGCGATCAGGAGCTCAAAAAGGTAGCTGCTCACCAGTAGAGGGAACACACATGGCGAAGATTAAGGTACAGAATCCGGTAGTAGAGCTTGATGGCGACGAGATGACCCGGATCATCTGGAAATTCATCAAGGACAAGCTGATTCTCCCTTACCTGGACATCGATATTAAGTACTACGATCTCGGTATGGAACATCGGGATGCGACGGACGACAAAGTCACCGTCGAAGCCGCCGAAGCGATCAAGAAATACAACGTCGGCATCAAATGCGCGACCATCACTCCGGACGAAGCCCGTGTGCAAGAGTTCAAGCTCAAGCAGATGTGGAAATCCCCAAACGGCACGATCCGCAACATCTTGGACGGAACCGTGTTCCGCGAGCCGATCATTTGCAAAAACGTTCCGCGCCTCGTTCCCAATTGGACCGCGCCGATCATCATCGGACGCCACGCGTTCGGCGATCAATACCGCGCGACGGACACCGTGATCAAAGGCAGGGGCAAGCTCACGATGACTTTCCAGCCGGAAGGCGACGACGGTCAGTCAACTGCGCCGCAGACGTTTGAAGTGTATCACTACAAAGGCGACGGCGTCGCGCTCTGTATGTACAATACCGACGAGTCGATCTTGGGTTTCGCGCACGCTTGTTTCAACATGGCGTACACCAAGGGCTGGCCTCTCTACCTCTCGACCAAAAATACCATCCTAAAAAAATACGATGGCCGTTTCAAGGACATCTTCGAGCGGGTTTACCAAAAAGAATGGAAAGCGAAGTTCGACGAAAAGAAGATCGTGTACGAGCACCGCTTGATCGACGACATGGTTGCATCCGCCCTCAAGTGGAACGGCAACTTCGTGTGGGCGTGTAAAAACTACGACGGCGATGTTCAATCGGACACCGTGGCCCAAGGCTTCGGTAGCTTGGGTCTCATGACTTCTGTGCTCCTCACTCCGGACGGGAAGACGATGGAAGCGGAAGCCGCTCACGGCACCGTGACTCGCCACTATCGCATGCACCAGCAAGGCAAGCCGACTTCGACCAATCCGATCGCTTCGATTTTTGCCTGGACTCGGGGCTTGGCTTTCCGGGGTAAACTTGACGGCAACAAGGATTTGATTCGTTTCGCCGAGACTCTCGAGAGAGTCTGCGTGGACACCGTTGAATCCGGCAATATGACCAAAGATCTCGCGATCTGCATCAGCCCGAACTCTCCCTATATGAACACGGAGCCGTTTTTGGAAGAGATCAACAGGAGTTTGTCTAAAGCGCTCAACATGTAGAGGCATCCATTTATTTATATTTGAGATCCGCGTCATGGTTTTGCGCCATGTCGCTAAAGTTCGCTATTGTCGAAGCGCATGAAATTGGGGACGATGTGGCCAAACCACAGGAACCTTCGAGAGTATTGCGATGAAGCTATTTTTATTTTTCGTGTCCGCATTTGTCATGCCGATGTTCGGCGGACAGATCGCGCAAGCCGAGACCGTGAAGGTCGGCGTGGCTTTGCGTTTTGCTCCCGAAAAGAACTCATTCGCGGGATCGCTCTACGAAGGCATCGAACTCGCGGCCAAAGAGTTTAACGAAAAGTCCGACACCAAAGTCGAGCTCATCAAATACGCGCACAAAGAAGGGCATGACTCGCTCAGCGCTGCTTCCAGAAAAATCTTAAACGACAAAACCCGCTTCGTGCTCGGAGCGGAGATGAGCGACGACGCGTTTGTGCTGGCCGAGGATTTTCAAGGCAAGGACACGTTGCTCATGACCGCGACGGCGTCGAATCCCCTCTTGACCGCGGGTCGCCCGAACGTATTCCGCACTTGTTTTACCGACGATCAGGTGGCCGATCTCTTCGCGAAATACGTGGCAAGCTTGAAGGGCGCAAAAGTGATCGGCGTTCTCCACAATACGGCTAACGCTTACTCCGATTACGTGACCAGCTTGTTTTTGGAAACGCTCGAAAAGTTGAAACCGGGCAAATTTGAGATTCACGAGTTCCGTTACGCTACCGAAGACCCGAAGTTTGACAGTGCGGTCGCGCAATTCAAAAAAGCGGGCGCGACGACGGTCGTAGCGTTCACCTTGCTTGAGGCATTGAAGAACTTCGAAACGCTCGCGCAGAAGGCGGGCTATGATCCGCAGTTCGTGGGGAGCGACGGGTGGGGCCCGACCGAAAACCTGATGAAGGCAATCCCGGGGTTTGATGGCATTCGTAACGAGTATTGGAACGAGTCGAGCAAGTCCGCGGCCGTGACCAAATTTAAAGCCGCGTTTCAAAAGTCTTACGGCCGCGCTCCGAACGGTTGGAACGCAGCCGCTTACGACAGCGCCCAGATCCTGTTTGAGTCCATCGCTAAAGCCAAGAACCATTCCGACGTCAACGAGGTGGGTAACCTCATTCGCGAGGGTAATTTCCAGAACGTCGTGACCGCGAGCTCGATTAAATTTTCACGTAACAACTCACCCAAGAAGCCTCTATATCTCTATGGGATCAAGAGCAATAAGGCGCAGTTCCTTAAAGCCGTGGAATAAAATTTATGAACACTTTGGGAATCAACATCACTGTCATCGTCTTGAGTTTGTTTATGACCGTGGCCTCACTCGCCGCGGATCCGGCTTCAAAATCAAAGTACGGACCGCACACGACTCCCGTGAGCGAAGACCACGCTTTTCTGCAGCGTAAGCCGGCCCCGGATTACTGGGCGCTGAGTCCATACTATGTGCCTCAACGCGATAGCGCTTCGTGCACGCTCGCGAGTTTTGCCGACGTCTTCAATGCGTTTCGCTCCTTCAAGAAACTCGGCGCGGATGACAAGACGATCACGCAAGATGAGATTTTGACCAAGGTCAATCATCCGGGCTGGAATCGTCACTTCAAGGGTTACGCCGCTAAACAAAAATTTAAGACCGTGACCTTGGACGAGCTTGGAGAAATCGCGGCTCGCGCGCTCAGCATCTACGGCATCGAAGGTAAAGTCGTCGACGTCGTTCACGTCGATTACACGGACGCGACTTCTGAAAAGAAAAGCATGGCGACGGTGCAGGACATCCTCATCAAGAACGAAAAATCGCCGAACGATATGGTAATCGTCAACGCGCTCCAAGGCGAGCTCACCGGCGATTCGGAAGGCATGGTTGGCCATGCAGCTCCGGTAGGCGCTTACGACGCCGTGAAGAAACGCGTACTCATCATGGATCCAGACCGCGAGTATTACGAGCCGTACTGGGTCGATCTCTCCATGCTCATGAAGGGCATGAACACTCTAGACAAGGACGCCGGCAAAAACCGTGGTTTGATCTGGATTCGCCCGCAATGATTTATAAAAAATTGATGCAAAGTCGTTGGGTTGTCGCATCGCTCGGGGCCCTTTTGTCGTTTGCGGGTTGCTCGCACTCGATTGGGACCGCTACGTTCCAAGAAGTGGATCCGGCGGTCCGCAAGGTGGAAATAGCACCGGAAACTCAGGTTGAAGCCCGCGGCAAGAAGGTGATGGTGTCGACCCAGGGCCGAGCCGCGACCCAGGCCGCAATAAAAATCTTACGTTCTGGCGGAAACTTAGTCGACGCTGCGGTGGCCGCAAGTCTCGCGATCTCGGTGGAGCGTCCTCAATCAACGGGTCTTGGTGGCGGCGGTTTTTTGATCTACCACGAAGCGAAGTCGGGTAAGAACTACGTCTTTGATTTCCGCGAGCGTGCGCCGGCTTCGGCTCACCAGAATTTGTACCTGGATAAAAAGAGGCAAGTGATCCCGAACCTCTCGCTCACCGGCGGATTGTCGGTTGCGGTCCCCGGACTCGTGCGGGGGCTCAGTGCCGTTCACAAACGCTTCGGTAAAATGAGGTGGGCCAAGGTGTTTGGTCCGGCAATTGATCTCGCAACCCGGGGCTTCGAGCTCTATCCCTATATCAAGCTTGCGATCGAAGACGAAAAAGAGAATCTCAGCCGTTACAAAGACAGTAAAAGAATTTTCATTGATCAGTTCACGGCCAAGAACTCCGTCCTGCGCCAACCGGAGTTGGCTCAAACGCTGAAGACCTTGGCGCGTGATCCGGAAGACTTTTATCGCGGACGCATCGCGAGCCGGATCGTCGGCACAGTTCAACGCATCGGCGGGATCATGACGATGGATGACCTTGGCCAGTACGAAGTCAAAGAACGCGTCGCCGTCGAAGCGGATTGGAACGGCTATCACGTGGTCTCGATGCCGCCGCCCAGTTCGGGTGGAACGCACGTCGTGCAGATTCTGAAACTTTTGGAGCATGAGGGTTTCACGCCCGCGGACTATTTTAAGCCGCGAACTTTGCATTTGATGGCGTCCGCGATGCAGCAGGCATTTGCCGATCGCGCTCGCTACCTGGGCGATCCTGATTTCGTTCGCGTCCCGGTGAAGGGCTTGATCTCGGACGATTACATTCGTCTCGAACGCGGTAAGTTCAACGATGATCGCGCTCGAAAGCAAGTCGAAGTGGTGGCAGGTGCCGCGTCGTTTAGCTCGGAGTCATCCGAGACGTCGCATCTGTCGCTTATGGATTCGGACGGGAACGTGATCGTTTCCACTCAAACCGTCAACGGTTGGTTCGGGTCTAAGGTCGTGGCTGAAGGCACTGGGATCGTACTGAACAACGAGATGGACGATTTTTCGGCCAAACCGGGTGCCGCGAATTTGTTTGGCGCGGTCGGTGGAGATGAAAACTCGATTCAACCCAAGAAAACGCCGCTGTCGAGCATGTCACCGACGATAGTGTTCAAAGATGGTAAGCCCGTCATGGCGGTCGGCGCTCCGGGTGGAACACGCATCATCACCGCGGTAGCTCAGACCATCTTGAATTATTTTGTGTTCAAGAAATCGCTCTACGCCTCAGTCGCGGCGCCTCGGATCCATCAGCAGTGGACGCCGGATCAGCTCACGGTCGAGAACCAGGCGGTACCGGCCGAAACCTTGCGCGAACTCGATCGCCTGGGTTGGCTGGTGAAACGGATGCCTCAGCAAAGCGCCGTGATGGCTATTGTACGCGAAGGCAACCAGCTGATCGGTGTCGCCGATCCACGCGACATCGGGACGAGCGCGGGCTTTTAGGTATAATCCCTGAGGCGGCGGGCTCTATGTCGGCCCGCTTACGCCATAGACATTTGCGTAGTCGAGGAAGAGATCGGCGAGTGACACGAGCTTGCCGCCGCCTTGAATCGAGCCTTGCACACAGCAGTTGAGATACTCGATTTGAAAGCGCGGCTTGTATTGCATGCCTGCGGCCCGGTTCCACTTCCAGAACTCATCGAGCGCGATCAGCCATTCTTGAACCGAGTAGTCGGAATCGTCCACGCTCTCGGCCAGAAACGTAAAGTCGTCGTCCGATAAGCTTTTGATGGAGACCAAAAATTGCGGATCCATCCCTCGGACCAACGACAGCGCCTGCAGTTTTTGAAAAAGTTTGTCTCGAATCATCATATTTTGACGCGCATCTCAACCAAAAGGCACCTGTTACCCCAGATTCGGGGACAGCAACTGCCGCGCGCGTTCAAGCGTGATGCCCTTGCGTTCGGCGTAATCGCCGAGCTGTACCTCGTCGATGTGACCCACGCCAAAGTACTTGGCTTCCGGGTTAAAGAAGTAGAGTCCCGATACGCTCGACGGCGGAGTCATCGCGAAGTTCTCGGTCAGACACACGCCAGTTGCCTTCTCGGCATCGAGGAGCTTCCACAGCGTCGCTTTCTCGGAGTGATCCGGGCAGCCCGGATAACCGAGCGCAGGACGGATGCCTTGGTATTTTTCGTCGATCAGGTCTTCGAAGGTCCAGTTTTCGCCGGCGGTTGAAATACCGATTCCGATTTCCTGGCGCACGTGCGCGTGGAGCCACTCCGCAGTGGCTTCGGCAAAACGGTCGCCGAGCGCCTTGACCATGATCGATGAGTAATCGTCGTGCTTGCGGAGAAAGGTATCCGCGAATTCCTCGACCGACTTGCCGACGGTCACGCAGAAAGCGCCCAAGACGTCGACGCCTGCGTCCGCAGGCGCCAAGTAATCGGCGAGCGAATAGTAAATCGGCTGCCCGATCTTTTCTTTTTGCTGACGTAAGAAGTGGAATCGATTCATTTCTTTGCGAGTCAAACCATCGCCCGAGTAAAGCACCACGTTGTCTTTACCGTCATGGTTTGCCGCAAAGTAGCCGTAAACCGCCGAGAGCTTGAAGCGATTCTCGGAGACGATCTCCGACATGAGCTCTCGCGCGTCTTCGAACAGCTTCGTTGCTTGCTCGCCATGATTGGCGTGCTTGAGAATGGCCGGGTATTTACCCTTGAGCTGCCAGCTCCAAAAAAACGGCGACCAGTCGATATAGCGCACGACTTCTCCGAGCGGGATGTCGTCGATCTTGCGAGTTCCGAAGAACGGAGGTTTCGGCGCCTGGTAACTTTTCCAGTTCATCGGCACGCCATTTTTGCGGGCGTCGGTCAGCGGAAGCAGCTTTTCTTGTCCGCGGGATTTTTCGAACTGCTCTTTGAGGCGGGCCTGCGTGGCCTTCAGGTCGCGCACGTAGGACTCGCGCATCTCCTTGGACGAAAGTTTGGTGCAGACCTCCACCACGAGTGAGGCATCCGCAACGTGAACCATCGGCGGATCGTACTCCTGCGCGATCTTGATCGCGGTGTGAGCGGCCGACGTGGTCGCACCGCCGATCAAGATCGGGACCGTAAAGCCTTCACGCCTCATCTCTTTCGCAACGGCGATCATCTCGTCGAGAGACGGAGTGATGAGACCCGAGAGTCCGACGAAGTCAGCTTTGTTTTCGCGCGCGGCCTTCAAGATGATATCACCCTTGACCATCACGCCGAGGTCGATGACTTTGTAGCCGTTACACGCAAGCACGACGGATACGATGTTTTTGCCGATGTCGTGCACGTCGCCCTTGACGGTCGCGATCACGAACGTTCCTTGCGACTGAAGCGCGTTGCCCGCCGCCTTCTCGGCTTCCATGTAGGGGTTCAGATACGCGACCGACTTCTTCATCGCGCGGGCGGATTTGACGACTTGCGGGAGGAACATCTTTCCGGCGCCGAAGAGTTCGCCGACGACTTTCATGCCGTCCATCAGCGGACCTTCGATGACTTTGAGCGGGGATCCGAGCGCAACGCGCGCTTCTTCGGTGTCAGCGTCGACGAAATCTGTGATGCCGTGGACGAGCGAGTGGGTGATGCGCTCCTGGAGCGTACCCTTGCGCCAAGCGAGCTTGTCGGAGGCGTCGCCCGATTTTGCGGTGGCTTTTTCTTTAATTTGCTCGGCGAACTGAATGAGTTCTTCGCTCGCGCCCGGATGGGAGTTTAAAATGACGGCTTCAACGCGCTTCTTGAGTTCAGGCTCGATCTCGTCGTAAACGGTGATCATCCCCGCGTTCACGATGCCCATGTCGAGACCGGCCCGGATCGCGTGGAACAAGAACACGCTGTGCATCGCTTCGCGCACGTGGTTGTTGCCGCGAAAGCTAAACGACACGTTTGAGATCCCGCCGCTCGTGCGTGCGCCCGGGCACTTGCGTTTGATCTCGCGGACGGCTTCGATAAAGTCGCGCGCATAAGAGTTGTGCTCGTCCATGCCGGTCGCGACGGTGAGTACGTTCGCGTCAAAGATAATGTCTTGCGGATTGAGGCCCGCTTTCTCGACGAGGAGTCGGTACGAGCGCTCGCAAATGCGAACCTTGTCCTCGAACCCCGCGGCTTGGCCGTTTTCGTCAAACGCCATCACGACGACGGCAGCGCCGTATTTTTGAATCGTACGCGCTTGGCGCAAGAATGTTTCTTCGCCTTCTTTAAGTGAGATCGAGTTCACGATGCCTTTGCCTTGAAGGCACTTCAGACCCGTCTCCAGCACGGACCACTTCGAGCTATCGACCATGACCGGAATGCGCGAGATATCCGGATCCGAGCCGAGCAGGTTCAAAAAGTGAACCATCGATTTTTCGGCATCGATCAAGGCTTCGTCGAAACAAATGTCGATGGCGTTGGCGCCGTTTTCCACCTGCTGCTTGGCGATCTTGAGAGCGCCGTCGAAGTCGCCCTTCTTGATGAGTTCGGCGAACTTCGGCGAACCCATGATGTTGGTGCGTTCGCCGAGCACCAGGAACGTTCCGGCACCGGTCGATTCCAGGCGATGAGTGAGGGGCTCGAGTCCGCTCAAAGTCAAAGACCGGAGGAAATCGCGGGCGGCCGACATCGCGCTTTCGCCCCGCGCCGGGACGCCGCGAACGGCGCGCGCGACCGCACCGATGTGTGCCGGAGTCGTGCCGCAACAACCGCCGACGACGTTGAGCAAACCTTCCACCGCATACTGTTTGAGTTGCGCCGAGAGCATCTCCGGAGTCTCGTCATAACCGGTTGGCGCGAGTGGGTTAGGTAAACCCGCGTTCGGGTAACAGCTGATCGCGCAGTCGACGACTTTGTTGAGCGCTTGTAGGTACGGGCGCATTTCTTTCGCGCCGAGCGCGCAGTTCAATCCGACCGCCACCGGATGCGCGTGCTTGACCGAGTACCAAAACGCTTCGATAGTCTGGCCCGAGAGGTTGCGGCCCGATTGATCGGTGATGGTTGCGGACAGCATGAGTGGCGGGGCTTTCGCGGGATTTTTATCCTTGAGTTCAAGGTAGGCGAAAATCGCTGCCTTCAAGTTCAGAGTGTCGAACGTGGTTTCAAACAACAGGACGTCGACGCCGCCATCGATCAGACCGCGGATCTGTTCGTCGTAAGCGACGCGGAGCTCATCAAAGGTGATCGCGCGGAACTCAGGACGGTTGACGTCCGGGCTCAGAGAAGCGGTCTTGGGGGTCGGGCCCACCGCGCCAGCCGCGTAACACAGACGGGTTTCACCGCGAGCGCGAGCGGCACGCATCGCCTCGACGCAGGCCTCTTTGGCGAGCTTCGCGGCCACGACGTTCATTTCGTACGCAAGTGATTGCAGGCCGTAGTCAGCCTGCGCTACCGTGGTTGCACCAAATGTGTTGGTCTCGATAATGTCGGCGCCGGCGTCCAGGTATTTTTTATGGATCTCTTTGATCACGTCCGGGCGGGTGAGAACGAGAAGATCCGAATTACCCTTGAGATCGCGACCGTAGTCCGCAAAACGCGTCCCGCGGTAGTCATTTTCTTGCAGCTTATACTGCTGAATCATCGAGCCCATCGCGCCGTCGAGAACCAAAATGCGATGAGCGAGGTCGTTTTTGAATTCCTCGTAGAGCGGTTTGGTGATGTCGGTATTCGGGACTGAACTCGCCATTAAATCTTTTCCTTTAGATGCTTGAGTGTCTCGAGCGCTACGTCGACTTTGCCGAGCGGGGCTGAGATCGCGAAGCCTTCGCAGTGATTCCAAAGTTCGTTCATGATGCGAGCGGCGATTTGCACTCCGGTACGGACCGAAGCTTCCGGATCGTCTTGCACCTTTTGCATTTCATCCAAAGCCCAAGAGGGAACGAATACGCCCGGAACCTCGTGCGCCATAAATTCCGCGTTCTTGTAGCTCACGAAAGGCCAAATGCCGACGATGTGCGGGCGGTACTGGGCACCGATCGCTTTTTTCCAGCGCAGGAAAGTCTCGGCTTCGTAAATCGGTTGTGTGACCGCGAAGTCAGCGCCTGATTCGACCTTGTATTGCCAGCGCTTCAATTCCAGTTCGAGATTGAGCGCCGTCGGGTTTGATGCCACGCCGATTCCGTAATGGGTTTCAGACCCGATGTCATCGCCTGAGGGCGTGAGGCCCTGATTGAGGCGATCCACGAGATAAGTCAAACCGATCGAGTCGATGTCGTAAACGGCGGTCGCATCGCGGGTGTTGCCCAATTTTGGCGGATCACCGGTGATAAGTAGGATGTCGTGCACATTGTTGACCGAGGCGCCGAGCAAGTCCGACTGAAGCGCGATCAAATTGCGGTCGCGAGTAGTGAAGTGCGGAAGTACCGTCACGCCGATCTCAGGTTTGGTATTGATGTACGCCGCGAGGTGGAGCGAGCTCACGCGAGTCGAGGCGCGCGCGCCGTCCGGAACGTTGACGAACTCCACGCCCGCCTTGCGGCACTTCTCGAGCGCGGTCAAAAACTTAGTGAGGTTGGTACCGCGCGGGGAGGCGAGCTCGATCGTGATGACCTTTTTGCCCGCGGCTAATTTTTCGCCAATGCGCGAACGCCTGCGTTTGTCGAGCGTGCGGCGGTCGACGTCGGTGTGTTCGCGTTTGACACCCTCGATGAATTCAAGGTGAGGCTGATGAGTGGTATCCACGCGGTAATGAGAGCGCTTGACTTCTACCATCTTCATCGCCTGTGTGATGGCGCGGATGTGATCGGGGCCCGTTCCGCAGCATCCGCCGACACCCCAGGCGCCCGCTTCGGCAAAGCGCTTCGCGAACTTGGCCATGTAATCGGGTGAGGTCATGTAGAAGTAACGCCCGTTGATGTTGCGTGGGATCCCGGCGTTGGGCTGAATCACGATTTTTTTAGCCGTGAGCGGACGCAAGACTTTGAGCGATTGCAACAAATCATGCGGGCCCTCGGAGCAGTTCATGCCAAGGGCTTGCACGTCCGCTCGCTCGCCGATGCGTTTTGCAAACGCCGCGATGAACGCCGCCTCGGCCGATACGACGGTGACCGACGCCAAGATTGGGCGCACCGGATCGGCGCGGCGGATCCCATCGATCGCGCATTCGAGCTCGTCGATGTTTCCAAAGGTTTCGAGAATGTAAAAATCAAAGACGCAGTCCTGCCCGCCGGCCTGCGCCAGACGAGAGAGCTTTTCATACTCGTCGACGACCTCGGATTTTGCGACCTTACCCAGCGGTTCGATGAGCACACCCATCGGTCCGAGCGAGAGGCCTACTTTGGCTCCGGACTTGGTCGATTTGACTGCGCCGTGGGCAATTCGGATCGCGGCTTGGAGGAGTTCGCCCTGACGGCCTTGGTTATCAAATTTTTCGAGTTGGGGCGTGGTGAGGGAGAATGAGTTTGTGGTCACCGCCATGGCGCCGGCCTCGAGGTAGGCTTGATGAACTCCTGCCACATCGCGTGGATGGGTTAAATTCAGCTCTTCGAACGGGCGGTTAATGTAAAAACCTCGCTCATAGAGTTCGGTCGCGATTCCACCGTCAAAAATCGCACTGGCGCCGGGGTAAAGATCGTCGAAGGTGAGTGGGTTTTTAGTGGGGCTCATTTTGGCATAGTCTACTGAAGTTTGCGTAATTTTTCATTGAAAATTTAATAATTTAGCCTCGATAATAGACCTATGGGCAAAAGCGCAGCTGAATCGTCAAATCGTAAAAAAAGCAGTCTTTTAATTAACCCCAAATTCCAATGGACCCTGATCGGGTATGCTTCGTTTATCGCGGGCCTGATCCTGCTCGCGGTCTACGGACTCTTTAGCTTCGGATTCCATGAGTTTGTCTCGATCGGAACGCAGGCCGGGCTTCCGAGCGACCACGTTTACTTTCAGTTTATCCGGATGCAAGAAACGACCTTCCTTCGAGTCATCGCGGCGATCGCGCTCTTAATCGCGGTGATCTTGATCGTGGGCGGCTTGATCATCTCGCACAAAATCGCGGGCCCGATCTACCGGATGCAAAAAGAGCTCACGACCATGGCGACCGCGGAGAATCCCGAGCTTCGGAACATCAATTTCCGTAAAGGCGATTTTTTCCCGGAACTCGCGGATGCGTTCAACGCGCTCGTTAAATCGTTTAAGAATAAAAAATGATCAAAAAGCACGAATTCCCCATGCCCGATGGCGTGACTGAAGTCACGGACGAGTACCAGATCAACCTGGCTCATTACGAACTTCTGCACCTGAAACCTAAAGGCACGATCCTATTCGCCAAAGAAAAGCAGGAAATCAAATTCCAGTTTTTTGCGGCCGAAGATCGGGTGAGCGGGATCTTCGCGCGTTTGGACGAGCCGCTGAGCCCGAACACCAAACGGATCATGGAATATGTCCAGCGCTATCCGCGTACCGAGTGCTTGGTCGCGATCACGCTTCTTAACTTCAAGATGATTTACGTGTCGGCTCGGGTGGAGAACGTGCCGGGGGCAAAGCAAAAGACATTGCGCTTTAACTTCCCGACGCACTTTTTGAAAACCCACCGCCGTAAGTTCATTCGGATTCCGTTTAACGACACGTTCCCGGCCGAACTGAAATTTGAAACCGATCGCGGCCCGCAAGTGCGCCGCCTGCGCGACTTGAGCCGTGAGGGAATGCGGCTGAAGCTTGAGGATTCGGATCTCTCGTATTTCCAGCCGGGCGTGCGCTTGAAGCAGGCGCGCTTGAAAGTTTTGAATCGCGAGATGCCGGTCGGGGTATCGATCATTTCTCAGTATCCGGGGCTGACCGCGGGTCTCAGGATCATTGCGATTGGCGAGGAAGACAAAGTGTGGATCAAGGATTGTATCCGAGTCCTGATGAAGCAGATCCTGAACCTGAGCGACGCGCCTTTCGACGACGAAATCGAAAAGGGTGTAGGCGAATAGAGCACGGCGAGCGTGCGGCGCGTAATCGCTGGCGCTTGCCGTGATTCTCTGTCAAAATAGCCCCATGGCATACGAAACGCTCGAGCTCAAATTCGCCCCGGGTAACCGCGCTGGCGCAGGCATCCTCACCATCGCTTTAAACCGTCCGGATATTCGAAACGCGTTCAACGAAAAGATGATTGACGAGCTTGCTCGCGTGTTTCGCACCGAAGCGGTCGACCCGAAAGTGCGCGCGGTCGTCCTTCGTGGCAACGGCCAAGTTTTTTGCGCCGGCGGCGACCTCAACTGGATGCGGAAGTCGATCGAACTCAAGTTCGAAGAAAACCTTCAAGACACCACCACGCTCACCAACATGTTTGCGCTCTTAAACGAATTCCCAAAACCCGTGGTCGGCGTTATCCATGGTGCCGCAATCGGTGGCGGAGTGGGGCTTGTCTCCATTTGCGATATCGTGTTTGCGGAGAAGTCGGCCGTATTCTCGCTCTCAGAGGTGCGCCTCGGCGTCGTTCCCGCTTGTATCGGCCCATTCGTGACTTCTAAAATCGGTGCAGCCCACGCGCGCGCCCTCTTTGTCAGCGCCGAGCGGTTCAATGCATTCAAGGCTCAGAGCGTCGGTCTCGTGCACGAAGTCTTCGCGTCGATGCCCGAGCTCGAAAAACATCTCGAAACCCTCACCAAAAACTTATTGGGATGCGGCCCGACCGCAATGACCGTTGCAAAGCGTCTGGTGCTCGATCTCACCTGGCCTGAACGTCGCACTCGCATCGGTGATCCGATCGATTACGTCTCTCGCACATTGGCCGAACTTCGCGTGGGCCCGGAGGCGCAGGAAGGCATCGGCGCGTTCCTCGAAAAGCGTAAGCCAGGTTGGATTGAAGGCGAGGGCGATAAATGAGCGCGGCAAAAAATTCTGCCGGCAGCACCGGTCAAAAACTCATGGTCGCCAACCGTTCGGAGATCGCTTGCAGGATTTTTCAAGGAGCACGCGAGATGGGCATAGCCACACTTGCCATCTACGCGCCCGGCGACGAAGGCGCTCGTCACGTCACGCTTGCGGATGAAGTCGCTGAAGTGCCGAGCTACCTCAACGCAGAAGCGATCATCGAAGTCGCGCGCAAACACGGAGTCACGCTGATTCACCCAGGCTATGGATTTTTGTCCGAACGTCCGCACTTTGCACGCCTGGTAGAGGGAGCGGGCATCAGCTTCCTTGGGCCGAAAGCCGAGACCATGGAACAAATGGGCGGAAAAATCGCAGCCAAAGAGATCGCCGAAAAGCATAAGATCCCAACCGTGCCTTGGGCCAAACTCGATCTTGCTAAAACTTCGGAAGCCGAACTCAAAAAAACGGCGGACGGAGTGGGTTACCCCTTGTTGATCAAAGCTCACGCGGGTGGCGGCGGTAAGGGTATGCGCCGCGTGGACAAATTCGAGCAGCTCAAACCCGAAGCCGAGACCGCGGCACGCGAAGCTGTCAACGCTTTTGGCGACGGCACACTCTTCTTCGAAAAATTGGTCGAGAACCCTCGCCACATCGAAGTTCAAGTCTTAGGTGACGGACAAGGCGGCGGCATCCATCTGCATGAGCGCGAGTGCACGCTCCAGCGTCGCCACCAAAAAGTGTGGGAAGAAGCCCCGGCCCCACACCTGAGCGACAAAACTCGGCAAGGCTTGTTCGAGAGTTCGCTGAAGCTCGTATCGGTCACAGAGTATCGCAGTGCCGGCACCATCGAGTATCTCGTCGACCAGGAAGGCAATTACTACTTCATCGAGATGAACACGCGTCTTCAAGTCGAGCATCCGGTCACCGAGAGCGTGACGGGCGTCGACCTTGTGCACGAGCAAATCAAGATCGCGCTTCAAGGCGATTCGTACGAACTCCCGCGTCTGACACCGCCTCACGGACACGCGATCGAAGTCCGTATTTACGCCGAAGATCCGGCGCAGGGATTCATTCCCTCGACCGGCAAGGTCAACGCCTTGATCTGGCCGTCAGGCCCGGGTATCCGCCTCGATCGCGGCATCGAAGTCGGCCAAGAAATGGGAACGAGCTTCGACAGCATGTGCGCGAAACTCATCGTGCATGCCCCGAATCGTGACGTCGCAGTCAGACGCATGCAGTACGCGCTTGCGGAGACGGTGGTGAGTGGCGTCGGCACCAATCTCGAGTATCTCAACCAGATCGCACACTCGCCGAAAGTGATTGACGGAAGGGTGACTACGCATTTCCTCGATAAAGAATTTGCAAGCTTCAAGCCGGCTCCAACCGTTGATGAGATTAAACTCGCGGCTCTGATGGAAACCAAAGGGCTTGCAACTCACGGTGGAGCGGGGAGCACCGCTCAATCCCAATCGATCTGGTCGAAGGCGGGGGCATCGCTATGAGTAAAGCCGCTTTAAAATTTTCGGGCGTAAAGGCTGAATTCCCGGAGCTCTCGGGCGAGGCAGGCTGGACCTTTGATTCCCGTCCCGGCGGATGGATCATTGCCGCTCGCACTCGTGAAGACGGTTCGACCGAGCGCAAACGCTTTTACTATCACCGCGACAAAGATCGCTTCTGGGCTAAGTTTGTTCGCACCGGTGCGGGAGCGACCGCTGGCGGCGCGAGTGATTTCTACGGCCAAAAAATCGAGTATTCACGCGGAGGCGCTGCAGGAGGTGGTGCTCAAAATGATTTCACCGCTCAGTTCCCTGGCAAAGTCCGTAAGGTACTCGTCGCGGATGGCACTACCGTCGAGACCGGCACGCCGATCCTGATGGTCGAAGCGATGAAAATGGAATTCGCGATCAAGTGCGAAACCAAAGGTATCGTTAAAAAAATTCTCGTCCAAGAAGGGCAGCAGCTTGCTCCGGGACAGAAGCTAGTCGACTTCGTGACGGAGGCGGCGCCCGCTAAAGAAGGCAAGAAATGATTTTTGAAGTCGGCCCGCGCGACGGGCTTCAAAATGAAAAGACGGTTCTCACGCTTGCCGATAAAATCTGGCTCTGCGAATCTCTGACCGCGGCCGGAGTCAAGGAGATGGAAGCAGGCGCATTCGTGCGCGCGGACAAAGTGCCGACCATGGCCGATTCCGAAGACGTCGCGGTGACTCTCGAAAATAAAAGGCTCGCCGCTGATTTCTATTACCTTGTTCCGAATCTTAAAGGGCTCGATCGCGCTCTCTCCAAGGGCGTTCGCAACATCGCGCTATTTACCGCGGTCAGCGATACGTTCAACGCCAAAAACATCGGAATGAGTGTCGATGAATCCTTCAAAGTCATTGAAGAGATCGTCAAAGGAGCGCAAAAACACAAGCTTAAAATCCGAGGTTACGTTTCAACGGTGTGGGGCTGCCCATTCGAGGGACGCATCCCGGCTGCAAAAGCGGTCCCGGTACTCGAGCGCATGCTTAACCTGCCGATCGCGCAGCTCTCGATCGGCGACACGATCGGAGTCGCTGCACCCAAAGGCGTAAAAGAAGTGCTGAAGCTCCTTCCGCAAAGCGAATTCAAATCGCGGGTCGCCGTACACTTCCACGACACTCGTGGAACTGCGCTCGCCAACGCCGAAGTCGCATACGACATGGGCGTTCGCACAATCGATTCTTCGCTAGGCGGACTCGGCGGTTGTCCTTTTGCTCCCGGCGCCGCAGGCAACCTCGCGACCGAAGACTTGGTGTACTTCTTGAAAGAAAACGGTGTCGACACCGGCATCGACTACACCAAACTCTGCGAAACCTCGCTCAAGCTCTCCCAAAAGATGAGCAATCGCGCGCTCTCCTCGAAAGCATTGCAAGCCTACGCCGCCAACTGTTCTAAAAATCCGGTGTGGGATAAATAAACGCGAATGAACTACGTTAAAGCGGTCGTTTTACTGCTCCTGCTTTTGTTCTTCGGGCTGATCGCCGTTTTGATCGCGGTGCCAGCGATGATCACCGGCAAAAAATGGAAGTGGCTCAACCAAGCTTTCTTAAAACCATTCGGGTATGCGGCGAGGGGGCTGGTCGGGGTCAAGCTCACGACGATCAATCTTGAAAACATCACCTCGCGCCGTCCGGCGGTACTCTTGGGTACACACCAAAGTGGTTTTGATCTCGCGGTGATCGGCTCGGTTTGTCCAACCGGCAGTATCGTCGTCGGCAAAAAAGAGATCGCGAACATCCCACTGATTGGTTGGTGGTGGAAAGCGGCGGGGAATCTGTTTCTCGATCGTTCAAACCCAAAAAACGCGAAAGAAGCGCTCGCAAGTACGGCCAAAGAAGTTCACGACCACGGCCTCAATGTGGCGATCTTTCCCGAGGGCACCCGCAATACAGGCAAGACGCCTGGGCTTTTGCCGTTCAAAAAAGGCGGATTCCACCTCGCGATGACCTTAGGGATCCCGGTGATTCCGGTCATTTGTTCAAGTATGCGCCACCGCGCGATCTGGGAAACCTTTGAGCTTAACGGTGGCCAAGTCATCATTAGCGTGCTCCCGGCGATCGATACAATGGATTGGACCGATGACAATCTCGTCTCAAAGGTCACTGAAATTCACCGCATCATGTCTGCGGAGTTCGAACGGATTTCCGCGCTTGCAGCGGGCCAAGAAGTCCGTTAGTCTCGTTCCACTATGAACTACTGGATCATCGCTAGCTGGGTTTTCGTCGCCATTTTTACCGCTGTTAACATATTTGTTTTCTTGAAGCTCAAGCAAGCTTCCGAGCAAATGATGAAAATGGTCGCGCCTGGCGCGAACAATATCCAAGAAGCGATGGGCCAAATGCAAAGCATGATGGGTGGCGGAAAAAGCGGCGGACCAAATCTGCAAGCTCTCATGAGTCAAATGAACAATCCAAACATGCAGGCTCAAATGAAGCAGGCGATGGATATGCTCGCGAAAATGCAGCAGAAGAAGCGTTAATGGATTACAGGATGCAATGCGAGCGAGAGCTTTGCCTGGGCAAGTCACAGTCACCTAAGTTTGATAATTGAATGAATTTGGAGAATGCTATGCGCATGAGATCCCTTAACGTCTTTGGCATGTTGGTCGTTTTTTTTGCTCTATTGAACCAAAACGTAGACGCACAGACGCTTGCAAATGGTGGTCTACTATCAATTCAGTATGACTGCGATCAAGTAAGCAAGGTGAATGGCGAAACAATGGGGAGTAAGTTCACCTCGTTAGAGACGCTGTGTAACCTAATTGATCAAACTGGAATGGGGTGCAAGAACGTCGCGAATGTTTGCAAGAAAAAAACTCGTGAACTTTTCGTTGGAACTCAAATTGAGCTCGCAACTCCGCAAAACCTTAAAGATTGGAATGGTTTAGGAGGTTTAGGGGCGTTTTATAATCCGGCAACTGTTTGTTTAATGCGAGACATTAAGAATCTACCAGATCAAAAAATCGTTAACATTGCATCTATTCCACTTATTAAAGGAACAGGCGAACAAGAAATTGGGTTTACAGGGTTTGATCAGAAATCCGGGACGTTTTTTGGATACCACAAACTTCGTGCATGCGGAAAAGTGGTGGGCTGTCTCGATATCTTCACGCAAGAGTTCGAGCTTAAACCAGTAACATCACACGTTCAGTCGTTGGGTTTTCGTGCTGGAGATTATGCAATAAAAGATGCCTATGCAATAGAGCTTAAAACCGATGTCCTAGCCCAGGGTTTTACAGCCAAGCTGCCATCAATCGAAGTGGTCACACCGATTGGTCCCGTGAGTGTAACCCCAGAGTTTCGCTTGGGGCGTTATTCAGATTTAGTTTCTTCGCCGTTTGGCGGAAACAAACAAAGTTCCTATGTGTCGTCATACTTCAAGGGCGACACCAACCGTACCTATGACGTATACGGACGAAACATCGGTGCATATGCAACTACGATGTCGCCTTTGGATTCGAACCCCGGCAGTGTTGATATTAAATTTTCTCAAAAAGGATGGATCTCGAATTTAGCGTTAGGCGGCCGCGATTCAGGTAATTCAAATGCCATTTGGAAGCCTAATCCAAACACAGAGTTTCCGATCCGACCTGATTTAACTTTGAAAACATCAAGATCGGAAGAAGAAAAGACCCCAAATGCATATCTTGGCGCTTCTGCATTAGTGTCGTATGGTATTTCGGACAAATTACCATCTTCCTTAATTGCACGCCTGAGCTGCAGTGGTTTTGTTGAACTTTGCCTAAATGCCGCGAGTGTTTACGCTAAACCATCAATAGATTTTTCATTTTCTTCTCAGCTTAATTTTTTTCAAAATGAGCAGTCTTATTGGAATCAAAAACACACACAAGGTGAGTTTCCAAAGCCCGTTCTTACTCTAGACACGTTTGATCAATCGCGCGAACTTAAAATTCAGTCTCTTTCGAGCGTTAATGGGGCATTGTCGATTGAATCCGGATTAAATTTGAATATTTCGCTTAGAGTACATGGACCATTTGGTTTTAGTAAAACGTTGATTGATCTAACCCCGAAGATCGAAGTACCGCTTTACTCAAAATCCGAATATTCCAAGCAGAGAGAGGTTAGGGCACAATCATTAGGAAGTTCAGTAGTGAGTCAGAAAAAGTTTTTCCAAGATTATACATCATGGGATCAAGCCAATCAGGCCGCTTATTCAGATGATGGTGGGCTAAAAGCGATTCAGCAATGCATGAAAGAACCAGGCATAGAAAAGAAAAGTCCACCAGAAATGAAGTATGAGCGTGGCGACCCATCGTTTTTAGGAGAAATTCTAGAGCAGCCTTGCAATATCTGTGTTGCCTGGGATGAGGTCAATTACAAAGACGATAACGGCAATGACAAGACCGAGGCGGCGGGCCTATATACTATTTTACCAACTACGCAAGCTGGCGTCCCGCTAGAGAATCGTTGGACCTGTAAGTCGGCGAGACAATCAGGATGCTATGATATGTGCCGATATTTGCCAGATGGGACGAGAGAAATTTCGCGTACTGCAGTTCAATTATTAAAGACCGGGACTGCCGAAGGAATGCCTAAATCTTGTAAGGCCGATTTTTCCACACATGGCATAACAAACTAAATTACCATAGAATGCAAACAACATATTTGAATCCAGTTAAGCTATTTGTATCTGTGTTTTACTTAAACTGCGTGCTTCTAACAGCAGGAACGCATGCAGTTGCCCACGCCAATTCATTTGATGAAATCATAGCTGCATCCGAGAAATTAGAGCACTCCACTACTGATGAGTCTTGGAATTTGAAAATCGATGGGCTCAAGCCTATTGGTGATGTGCCTTCAGAAAGGCCTGCATCAAAGTTGGAACTTGAGTTCAGCTCCCAATATTTTCTACACTCATTCAGCGAGGTATATGCTCCGACAAATGAATCATTAAGAATTTTGCTTGATCATTCGCAGAAGAAGCTTTTTTTTGGCGCATCCGCGACTTATCGACTAAACGCGGGACATGCGTTTTCTTTACAAGGGTTTTTTTATGCACATAGTGGATCTTCCATACCGCAGAACAACACTATGATTAAACAAAACTTATTTGTGCTTGGAACCCCCGTAGAGCAACAGATTGAAATATTTAACTATCGCTTGGCCTATCACTATCAATTTAAACAAATGACTCGATCCCGTTACTCACTAGGCTTTGGCATAGACACGGCTTTATTGAAGTTAAACTTAAGACAAACCGTCAACCAAGTTTCTGAAAGTTATTTTCAATTTATCCCAATTCTGTGCGCGCAAGCTGACATTTCGCTCACAGAAAGATTTTTGCTGAAAAATGCGTTTTCTGGCGGCTATTTTGGAAAACACAAGTCGCTATTCGACTTCACCATGAAACTTGCCTATGATCTTCATTTGGTTAGGGACGATTTTTCATTTGTGCGCTTAGGATTTCGCTATCTTGACTATCAGATTAGAAATGATGTTATTGCAACACATGTTTCAAGTCTTGGGCTGGTTGCAGACCTGCAATTTAACTTTCTTTGATTCGGATGGTTCGTTTACGAAAGACCGCAAGCTTTGCCGCGAAATCGGCAATGAGTTTTTGCTCGACCTCAGGCTCAATGCCGATAAAAGTCAGTGTTTCGGCCGCGGCCTCTACCGTCGATACGCATTCAGGTCTTGGTTCTTTTCGAATCGATCCATAACGTGACTTTTGCTTTGGAACGAGGTGGATCCGGCGGGTTTTGAGTAACCACGGATTACGCCACCACATGGTCTTGGCTTGCGCCCAGGTGCCGTCGAGTAAGATCAGGCCACCGATGGGATCTTCAGGCGGATCGGCCAGTTCACCCTTTTTATCGAGAAAGTAGATGCCAGGTTCGGTCGCAGAATCGTGCTGACTTTGCTTTTTTGTGCCCAGATATAAAGTGGCCCACAGGGAGGGTCTTGCAAACTCTTCATTGCCCGCAATGCCTTCAAATTTATTTAACGCGGCGCTCAAGTTTCGCCACGACAATCCTACTGCGGTGTGACAAAATTTTAAATTTTCCTGTAGAATCTGCGCGGAACTCACTTCTTTGTCTTTTCGCGAGGGTTCTTGCGGGTGTTGAAGCACCAAGATGGGGAGCGGAATCTCAAACATGGCTTCTTTTATCACAAATTTAAAAAACAAGCTTCCACTCTCGACGCGGCCTGGCTATGCTCCTCGCAACCGATTGACCTTTTCGAAAATCAGAGGGGAGGGTTCGTATGATGTTGCTTTCAATTGCAGCCGCTTTTACGGCTGCGAGCTTTGCCGAAGTACCTAAATCCTTCAAAGATCTACATGTGAGCATTCCTAATTCGTGTTCCGTGATTGAAATGCCTGTCATCGAGCCGGGCGGGCCTTACATCAAGACAACGATGTGTAAATCGAGCAATTTTGCAACGAGCTCGAGTGTGCAAGCCAAAGTGTATCGCGTCGTCGACGGCGACACTGTTCACATCTATATCGGTGCCGAGGTTTATGCCGTTCGCATGCTTGGGATCGATACTCCGGAATTACATTATCTCGCGCGTGCGCAGCCAAAATGGGGCGAGATTGCAAAACGTTCGCTTCAAGACATGCTCAAACCGGGCGACTCGATCCGCGTCGAGTTTGATAAAGAAAAGTGCGACAGGTATGGACGTATTCTTGTGCACGTCTTCAAAGGCAGTGCCAACATTAACCTCCAGCAAATCGCCCGCGGTATGGCCGCCAACTACTGCATTACGCCCAACGTAAAATACTGCGATCTATATGCGGACACATATGCAAAAGCGCGCTCTTATCGCTTGGGCATGCACACCGATTCTTGCCAGATCACTCCGTATGTGTGGCGCAAAGGCCTCTCGAACGCGTTGATGGACAAAGTGGTCCGTAACCGCCGCACCGGCGCAAGCTTCCGGCCAGCCGATTACTATAAGATTCCGGTCGAAGACCGAGTGTTTTATCCAGCAAAAAAGACCCCTCAAGGGATCTAATTCGGTTAAGGTTAGGTATGCCGAAGACACTCGATCATGTCTTAGATCGATTTAACACTCTCTCGCCGTGGACTCGCTTCGACGAGTGGATCGGTATCGGCGTCGAGGTCTCGGAAGAAGAGTTTGTCTTCGCGTTTTTTGGCGAAGAGGCCCGCCTGGACGACGAGCAACTCGGTTACAAGCTCATCGTCCTTCGGGGCGACGCCCCCGCCGATCAGTACATGAAATACCGTTCGGGAGAATGGATCCCGGAATTCGGTCTCGACTTCGGCACAATCGACGGCATCCGAGTTTCGATCGGTGATGACGGGATCGAATCCTACGAATCGTGCAAACCGGGCCAGCCGCCCGAGGAGCTGCGTCTTGACGAAAAACAACAGCTCTTTGCGGTGCTCGACGCGATCGCAAGCCTGATTCAATTTCTCGATCAAGATAAAGTCCCGATCTTGGGCGAGCAAGAAGACTACTGCTATCACTGCTGGAAAGTCGCTGGCACTTGGCGCGCGGATGTCCGCAACTTTCCGGAAGAGATCTTTACCGCGTATCCGCAGCTCGCGATCAACGAATCACGCCTCAAGCGCATCTCGGCCACAAAGCTACCGCGCGAGGGCGTGTGGGAAGCCTCATCATTCTATCTACCGGCGACTCGCGTACAGGGCGATCAGGAGATGTTCGTGCAATGTGCGGGCGTGGCGGAGCGGAACGGCAATTTGCTCGGGCTCGTCACTTTGGAAGCTCACGCCGATCCCGATCAAGAAATCGCGGAAGCGATCTTGGGCTCGATCGAGACGCAAAAGCGGATGCCTGAATTCTTGATGGTCAAAGAGGAGAGAGTAGCCGAGCGTTTAATCGCACTCCTTCAATCTTTACAGATTCACGTACGCTTCCGCCGCCGCCTCAAGGAGCTTGAGCGCATCCGCGAAGAGATGATCGACGACTTCCCGGATGAAGAATCCGAGGAAGAAGCGGACGAGCAGTAGCCATTTGCCGGACACAAAACCGATTTGACTCTGTAAAAAGTACGTGGCAGATTTCTTATCAGCCACATTTTCCGGGGGGAATATGTTCAAAACATTCGTTCTGTCTTTAGCTGCAATTTTAACCGTTAATCAAGCCTCTGCTGCGCCTCAAATGATACGTTGGACGGCCACGAACGATTCGGTCGCGACACTCTCGCACGTACTAGATGTGCTCTCTAAAAAGACGGGCCAAACCTTCACTGAAAAAGATTTCCTACTTCAAGACGATCGCGGGCTCGCGTTCAACCACTATCAGCGTTACGAGCAAATCGTAGCGGGCGACCTGGTTGAAGGACGCTCGTTACGTTTATGGAGGGACGCAAACGGCAGACTTGTTCAAGCCGAAGCTTATTTGAACATCGCGGGCGAGAAGGAAGCGTCCCACGAGATGGTCGTGTTCGAAACCGACCGCTTAAAAGACGCTGAGACCGTGAAGATCGCTCAAAAGGCGATTAAGCACTCTCGCGATCCTTATTTCCGCGGCATCGAGTGGAAAGACCGCTGGTTAGACGGCCGCTTTGTACGGATCGTTACTGTCAAAGGCAAACACGGCAAGACTAAGCTCGTCATCCATCATCGCAGCAAAAAAGTGCTCTCCAACGATTTCGCTGAATTCCCGCAGGGTGATTTGAATGCGCGCGACATCAGCCCGACTCAATCCATCCAGACCCTCGTGTATCCGATCTACGAAGAAACCGAAGGCGCATTGATCCACCAAGATCGCATCGAAGTCACGCTCGACCATATCTTGGCGGAGATCCCGAATGTTCCAAACGATCTTTATGCCGAGATGAAAACTCGACGCTACATGGGCGAGCAGTTCTCACCGGTTCAGGGCGAGAGCGAAGCAGGTCGTGCGGCGGGTTTCTGGTCGATGACTTACCTTAAAAACAAAGCAGCAAGCATCCGTGGCGCGCTTCCACTCATTGGCAACGACTTCGAGCATGGGCTCATGTTGCAAGGGTCTTTTGCGACGATCAACATTCATCCGGACGCTTTCACGAAGTTCCCGGGCGTAACTCTTGCGCCAAAACCTTCGGCGGCGTTCTTTCCGAACTGGCTCGAAACCGCGGATAACGTGGAAATGGTTCCTGGTAACGCATTTTACGGTAAACCTTTGATGAGCGCGACCGAGGCGATGAATCGCCCGGCACGGCGTCTTGCCGATCACAATCCGGCGGAGTACTTGAACGACGGTTTCGACGAGATCCAGGTGTATTACGCGATCAACACCTTGTTCAACACGCTCCATGATATCGGCTTCAGCGATCCGGAGTTGTCGACTCGACCTTTCAACGCGTTCCTCTTCAATCCGGACATCGAGTACCGCGACAACGCGTTTTACACCGACGACACCATTAACTTCACGACGTACTCACCGAAAGCGCAAAACTACGCGCGCGACAACAGCACGATCTGGCACGAACTCGGCCACGGCGTGATGGATCGCTTGATGGGCGACAACCTTACGCTCGCTGATAGCGGCGGTCTTGCCGAAGGAATGGCGGATTTCGTCGCAGCAATGGTGATCCAAGGCGTGACGAAAGGCGCGCCGTTCGACGGTTCACGTGATTTCCGCATCATCAATCACACCGGCTTCAATCTCACCAATGAATCGCACGATGACGGCGAAGCGTACGGCGGCGCCATGAAGGACTTCATGGACGCAGCGGTACTTGCCGACAAGGACAACGGTCTCCACAAAGTGGCGGACATCGTCCTCGAAGCGATGCGCCTGTCTCGCGACCATCCAAAATTGGATGCAAACGAATGGTTTAACCACATCTTGTTTGCCGACAGTCTCGGCCGTGATGGTTTACGTAAACCGGGCGAGATGCACAACCTGATCGTTGCGGCTTTGAACGGCCGCAACTTCCGGCTCGATGGCGGTCAAACCGCGACGCTCTCGCTGAAGAACGATCAGACTAACGTTGAGATCACTTCAAGCGCGATCGGTTCACGTTACAAACCGATCGTGGTCACGATCAAGAAGGACGAGACGAAGGAATTGAAAGTCGGGGTCTCGATCAAGAGCTCTCCAACTTACGCCTTTAAGTATCCGGTGACCGTGAAGTTCGAGTACCTGAAGAGCCCGCTTCAAGGTTCGGTGCACTGGGTAGGCGAGGAAAGTAGCCCGGCCGTGTACACACTGAAATCCGAATCGGACACGCTCCACATTCCGGTGACCGTGACCGGTACCTGCGATGCGATCAACCGCGAAGACGGCACTTGCTCGGATTACATCCACGTCCAGATTTTTAACGACGGTGAGACGGACAAGCCAAGCGCAAAAAAACGCTTCTACGTTCAGATCAAGAACCCGTAAAAAAAGCTGATTCTGGCACTTTTTGAGGGAATCTCACTCTTTTAATCCACTATTGACGTTAGACCCCCGGTCAGCTAGGCTTGGGGTCTAATCTTTTGGTTGGTGGCTCGTAGCTCAGTTGGTTAGAGCGCTACCTTGACATGGTAGAGGTCGCCGGTTCGAATCCAGTCGAGCCAACCATTTTCCGACATTGGTTTCGGGGTTTAAAATCTAACCCCTCAACAACAAACAAGAGTCCATCTGTCGTTTTATCCGAGATCAGCGGCGTTCGCGTTTCGCGGAATGCCCCGCCATGTCCCAGGTTGGCTAAACTTTGGCTAACTTTTGGCTTTGGGGTTTTTCCGGGCCGAAGTCATCCGACCGAATTGTCATCGATCTTGTTTCCTCAAACCAGCTTGCGGTAATCGCAATTCAGGATATCGGCAAGCTTTTTAGCGATGTTGAGGCCAATTGGGCGCTTTCCGTTTTCCATGGCCGAAATATTTGCCTGTGGGATGCCGCTCTTTCGAGCTAGGTCCGATTGATTCAAATCTTGGCGCAGCCGATACGCCCGAAGGCTATCGCCGGGAGTATTGCTTCGTTTGCCGCCAATCTTTTCCATGAGCTCCGCGTGCTCACGGTCGGACAGAAGATCATCGCGAACGGTAAGCTCACTCGCGTAAATCAGCGCCTCTTCAACGAGGCGTAGCTTCGCCTTGGGCAGCTCCTGGAGTTGGGGGAATTTTCTCTTCACGTTTTTTACAATCGCTCCAGGACTCATTCGTATGCTTCCTTTCGATGCGCAATCTTAACGACGATGATGTTTGGCCTCATCACTTCGATGATCACGCGATATTCGCGGTTCAATCGGACGCGGATTCCATCCATGCCTTGTAAAGCGGCCGAATCCCACCCATATGGCCTTGGACCTTCGTTTTCCAAGTCTTCGATCAACTGTCGGTACATCCTTTGGATGCGGATCGGGAGCCTCAGTAACTCCTTCGCCGCCGAACGCGTTTCGATAACTTTCCAAGGCTTATCCATATTATATCTTTTTTGATATATGTGTCAAGCGAGGTTTAGTCCGAGAGATTTCAACGACTTCGCAGGTTCTTCCGCTAAGCTTGCCTCGGATCTGCAGGACTAAAGTGAACTCTGAGGCGATTTCCGGACAACGGGCCTTGATCGCGGATTCCCAGTGCCGACCCAACTTCTTAGATTCAGAAACTTTACTAAACATTGCTCGAATCGGAGCAACTATCGAGCCATCCTCAAAAAATGCAGACATGCATTCTTAATTGCTCGGAATGGTTACAATTAAATTGACTTACCGGGATGACCAGCCATTTTCCGCACATAATCCCAATCAAATTATCGTATTGGTTGGGTTTTTAACTTTTAGGCTTAAAAAGCGTGTGCGTTTGTACATGAATGAATTTGATTTCAATTGATCAGAGACGTTTCAACTGTTTGTAAATTTCGTCATCGTTTCGTTTTCCGACGAGGGCTATTTTCAAAACATCGCCCTCGACAATGTAAATGATTCGATACTCGCCGACATCGACGCGACGAAGTGGAGCATGCCCTTTTGAAACTTGTGAGTCATGCGGTTCTGGATTAGTTCGCAAGTCTTGGATTTTAGTACCAAGCTGTCCGCGTGCTTCGGTGGGACTGTGGATAAAAACTTCGCTGAACGTTTCGAGATATCCAGTTTCAGCATTATTTAGAATTGAGTAGGTTGGCCAAAAAATTTTCGCTCTCTTTTTGACCGAGCATTCCTTCATTCATTGCTTTTTTTGCTTCGTTTGCCCAATAGGTTTCTTCCAAAGCCTCAAGTCTTTTGAACTCATCGAGAGAAACAATGACTGCCACTGGGCGACCTTTTTTTTGGATTTCCACAGGTTCTTTTTGGGCGGTATCAATCAGCTCACCGAAATGGTCTTTTGCTTCTTTTGCACTAAATTTTCTCATGGTCACCTCCAAGCAGCTCTAATGGTCAAGTTTAATGAAAATCGAAATAAATCTTTGACAAAGTATGGTGAATTTTAAAAGACCAAAGCATGTCAACGTAAGCTCGGACGAGTCATCCTCAAGCGATCTTGGATGGAATAGATGATGTTACAGATGCGTGAGCCACCCGAGACCGTATTGTTAGCCACGATATAACGAAGTACTTTTAGACCGCCGAGTAACGCTTTCTCGCGCGACTTTGTCGTTTGCTTGATCATATCGTTCACCATGACCATATATTCGGCGGGAAGGTGATTAAACTTTTTTAAATATTGAGTCGCCTTGGAATCACTCGTCCAACTCGCTTCCGGTTCTTTATGAGTGGGTTGAACGAGTGCTGAGGCTAAAATGATCTTAAACGCATCCAGGGGGACGAGTTCGTCTTCATAACGTTCGAGAAGGTTCAATGCTTGCCTGGCCAGATTCGGGTCTTCCGTCTGGGCGAGCATCACGCCGAGGAGTCTTTTGTACCAAGGCACGTTTGAAAATTTGTTTTCCGCAAACTTCATGAAGATCCGGCGCTCGTTGATACCGTGAATCTCGGTCGCGTAAAACTCGTAAAGCTCTTTGGCTTCATAATCGGCTAGTACCGGATAGGGGAGCTTCGCGTTCAATTCTTCCAGAATCCAGTGTGAATAATGGGGGCCCGCCGGATTGGTAAAATTCCAACCAAGTTCGAAATCCGCATAGATCCGGGTCGGGCTGAGATACATCTCCATTTCGAAATGCAGTTGGTGTTCGACCTGTTCCAGCATTTCTTCGGATAAATTCAGCGGGTAGTGAAAGTAGTAGTTCGCGTAAGCATCGAGCGCTTCGCGGAAAATCTCTTCTTTTTCCAAATCGACGTTGACGGCATCAAAGACGTTGTCGGAGGTCAATGCCGGGCGAGGAGCATCGGTTTGCGCGTTTTGGGCCATCACTTTTACAATCCTCGCGCGGTAGGCACGCGGGGACTCCCCACGACGGATCGTAAAATCCTCCGGGAGGGCTGCGATCGCGGTTGCCGACGTGAGTAGACACACGCCAACGACTCTGAGAAGCAATCCGACGCTTTTCATTGTCAGTTATCTTACTATTTTTGTCTGGTATTGTACAGGATTTTCTGCCGTTAAATGAACTACGTTGCTCGTGCGCAGGTGCCTTCGCTGAATAACGCGACGCAAACATGCGTAACTCCGAGCTTCTGTCGGATTCGAACTTGCGCCGGCCCTAGCGGTCGCGATACGACTCTTTCCGGTTGAGTTCACCACTATGGTTCCGGGGGGGAAGCATGAAAAATCTTTGGTTGATTTGGGTATGGATCGCAGCCCTGTTTTTTTTGAATACGGCAGCCCGCGCACAGGTTTCGCAATCGCATCAAGATCCTTATTTCGAAATTTCTTCGATCACAAACGATGTTCAAGACGTTTACACTGAAGCACTGACGGATGAGACTCTCGAGTTCGCCCGGCGCGATTTTCAAGCCAAATTCGCCGAGGCTCAAGGCATGCAAGACGCGACGACCGGAATGAATCCTCCGTCAGCGGACATCAATCCCTACGCGATCGCGCAGATTTTGTTCAATCTCTGGGACATCGTTCTCGAAGGCAAACCCGTCGTGAATCTCGAAGTCAAAAATGCGAGCGCGCTTCCGGTTGCCGCAAACTACAACTGGAGCCAGCTCACCGGCTGGCGCCCGGAGCGAGTGGTGACGTCGAATCTCGAGGTTAAAAACCTGCTCGGCATGAAAACGATTGCAATGCACACGGCGATTAAACTTATGTTTGGTGGCGGTTTTAAGGGCCGAGGAATGTACATCGCTTCGGCGCGCGTGGTTCCGTCCGCGGTAAAAGTGTTGAACGGTTATAACTTGGATGTCGCCGTCGCCGTACCATCGGTCACGAACGTCGGACGCGAAGACGACCCGAATGCATCGATCCAGCTCGACATCACTTACAAGATCTGGACTCGCGTCAAGAAGACGCAATGGACCGATAGCTTCATCGTCCAAGGCGACGGTTTCATGCAAAACAAGAAGTCGGCCGAAGTTTATTTCGAAGCGATCGATCACGTTCCGGCACCACCGCTTCCAAGCCCGACTCCCGAAGAACCGGCTCCGACGTCGAAACACGTTTAAGAACGATCACCGCTAGGTCTTGTGAAAATGGTAGAGCAGAAAGAAACCGGCGATCGCCAAGACGATTTGTACGTCACGGCGTGAAAGAAGCTTATCGAAGCTCTCGGCCGCGGTGACCTTGATCGGGCGATAGGTGGATTCGCCCTTTTCCCAAACATCGAGCATCTTATCGACCGCGGCTTCCATTTCTTCGCCGCGGGTTTTAACCGGCACAAACGATTCGATCGTGAAAAACATTTTGCGAGTCGCTTCGAGCGACTTGCGGCACTTCTCACAACCCATCAGGTGGCCTTGCAAGAAATTGCGCTCACGCTTACCGAGCTCATCGTCGAGCATTCGCTGGGTCCACGGGGCCGCGGCATTGTACTCCGGGCAAACCAATCCAAGTGACGCCGGGCCGCGAGGATAGTCGATTTGCGCTTCGAGTTCTTGAAAGCTGTACTTCAGACGAGTCGCCCAAGCCCAGGATTCGACCAGCGAAGGATCGATGCTCAGCGTGCGGGCCACGCGTTCGTACGGCCACTTCTCGATGTGAAGCGCCGTTAAAAGAAACCGCTCGATCGGAGCTAAACGGTAGAAGGGGTGATTGAGCTTTAACGTGCCCGGAGGATTCCGCTCGGCGCGCTCGATCATCATTTTTGAAGCGCGTTCAATCGTCATGTCTTCGCTCAAATGCAGCAAACTCGCGTTGACGAGCGCTTCTTCGCTGTTGTGGAATGAACGGTTCAGTTCGCCCCACAGCGATCGGCTGATTCGGTTTAAGCTACGGATGTTTTCTCGATTCACGTCAAAATTCCTTGGGCCAAGCCCTCTTTACTATTGAACCATATCTTGACAAGAAGTGCTAAGATTGTTGTCATAGGTGAAGTGACCCCCGATAAAAGGCCTTTTTCGAGACGATTTCAGCGCTTTTATCTCCATGCTGTGGTTGTCAGCGTGTTGACGCACGGGGCCCAGCCCAAAATTCTTAAAACCTGGGAGCCCGCGGACATTCAAAAGATGAAACGCGTGGGTACCGCTTTTAATTCCCAGAAGCTGATTTTTGACGAATCCACTGGCGATATGGATCTCAACGATCGAGCCAATATCGATCTCGTGACCGTGTACGGAAAGGGACGGGATGGCCAGCCGAAAGTGGCCCGCGTTCCGAGATTCCTGATCTGGCGAGATGCTTTTAAAATCTACTTTGATTCCAAGACCAACAACCTGAACTCACGCGCTGTTCCGTCGATTTTAAAGGTGCCACTGGACCTTTTCGACATTCAGTACATCGAAAAAATCGAGCTCAGTCAGCATCATGAAACTTATCCGGGCACGATGCTCAAGGTTCGAACCAATCCGGCGGCTTCCCGTGGCGAAAAGTTCTTTACTCAAAACTGCATGGCCTGCCACAGCTTTAACAGGCCTTTTGATCCGACCAAGCTCACTGCCGACTCCTTTAAGGACTTCGCAACCAAGCATTCCAAGTTCAAAGGGGTCATTGTCGATTCCAAGGATATTCGCGGCATGACGGCCTACAGTGAAGCTTTAGCTTCGGAGAAATCTAAGGTAGAATCCTCGAAATGAGATATTCAGTCAGTTCCAATGCCCAAGTCCGGGTGCGTTTCGCGCCTTCTCCCACAGGTTGGCTACATATCGGCGGCGTCCGCACGACGTTGTTCAATTATCTTTTCGCCAGAAAACACGGCGGCAAATTTTTACTCCGGATCGAGGACACCGATACCGAGCGCTCGGAACAAAAATACACCGACGATATCTTGAGCTCTTTGAAGTGGCTCGGCATGGAGCCCGAAGAGCCGATCCTCTACCAATCCAAACGCTTCGATCTTTACAAAAAAGTCGCGGACGATATGGTGTCGAAAGGCCAGGCTTATCGCTGTTACTGCACCGAAGCTGAAGTCGAAGCCACTCGCGAGCAGATGATGAAGGAAGGCAAGAAGCCGATGTACGCGCGCACTTGCCGCAATTTGACCGCGCCTCCGACCGGACGCGAGCACGCACCCTTCGCGATTCGATCGAAGTTCCCGCTCACGGGCACGACCTCCTTTAAAGACATGATCCGCGGAGAGATTTCGTTTCCGAACGAAGATCTCGACGACTTCGTCATCATCCGTTCAAACGGCGTACCGACCTACAATTTTGTCGTGGTCATCGACGATATCGAAATGAAAATCTCGCACGTCATTCGCGGTGACGACCACATCAACAACACGCCAAAGCAGATGTATTTGTACGCCGCGCTCAATCATCTCGCGCCGCCGGACGGGGATGCGCCGAAAGTGCCGATGTTTGCGCATTTGCCGATGATTCTGGGCCAAGACAAAAAAAAGCTGTCCAAGCGTAACGGCGAGACATCGACCAACGCGTATCGCGAGCAAGGGTTCCTGCCTGAAGCTCTCTTGAATTTTCTCGTGCGCTTGGGCTGGAGTCACGGCGACCAAGAATTGTTTTCGATGCAAGAGATGATCGATCTCTTTAATTTGGAGAACGTTCAAGTCTCGGGCGCGGTTTTCAACACCGAAAAACTCATGTGGATCGCGGGCGAGCACATGAAGAAAGCGGATCCGACGCGTTTGCTTAAAATCATTCAAACCGATTTCGGCAAATGTTTCAGCGGGGTTTCCTTACCGCGGTTGAAAGAGCCGCTCACGATCGAACTCATCAAGCACATCCAGCAAAAAGTGAAGCTCGTCAAAGAAGTCGCCGAGCAGTTGCATCCGCTGCTGGAAAAGGGCGTGATGCCGGTCGATTCGAGCGGACTCAAGTGGAACAAGGACGCCGACACCAAACAAAAGGTCAAAAACGGCATAGAGTCGCTCATCGAGCTTGGCCGTAAAAAACTTTTGGGCAATAATTCGCTCGCCGAAGCGGGGGTTGGTCACGCCGATATCGACGGCATCCTACGCGGAATTTGTGAGCAGCACGGAATCAAGCTCGGGGATTTTACCGGTCCGATGCGTTTGTTCGTGACCGGTCAAGCGACGAGTGCGATAGGCTTGTTCGATCTGCTTCCGATTCTTCACTGGTCCGACATCGAAGAACGCCTGCAAGCGTGTTTGAAGGCGTAAACGATGAGTGCTGGTAAAATGACCCGTCTATTTTTCATTCTTGTCTTGGCTGCAATTCAGGGGTGCGGAATTTATCAGTCCAAGCGTCAGGTCGAGACGTTGCCCCTGCGCGCGGAACAGATCGGTTACAAACAAATTCATGAGCGCGTGATCGCACCGAGCTGCGTGCATTGCCATAACGTCAACAATCCAAAAGGCGGGATCGCACTCGATTCGTACGCACAAGTTCGCGCAAACCTCGCGCTTATTAAAGAAGTCACTCTCGATACGCGCGTGATGCCGCCGCGTAAACCCTTAAGCGACGCCGATATTAAACTGCTCGCTGACTGGATCGCCGAAGGCACGCCTGAGAATGCGGACGGCGCTTCGGCGCCGGCTCCGGAACCAACACCGATTGCAACGCCTGCATCTGTGGCCACGACGGTATTCGATTGGATTCTTCCTTCGGCTTCCGCAGCGGACTTCGCTTCGCAAAAAGCACAGGTCGAGTTCTTTGTCATCGGCAAACCGAGCATGCTCAAAATTCACGGGACGTCCGATGATTTGACCGGGAAGGTCAGCACCGGCCCTAAGGGCGCCTCGGGCAAACTTGTCGCCAAGATGGATCGGTTTACAACGGGCGGCATGGCCCTCAGAGACAAGCACCTCAAAGAAAAAATCCTCGAGCCTGAAAAATTCCCGACGAGCGAAATTACGTTTACCGATATTCCGGTCAATGCGGACGGGGCGCCTTTCAAAGGCAAACTCAAGTTCCACGGCAAAGAAAAAGACGTCGAAGGCACCGCGAAGATCACCGACAAGTCCGCAACCAACAAATCGCTCGCTTATGATGTGACCTTCAAGATCAAGCAATCCGACTTTGACATCGAACCTCCAAAATATCTCGGCATGACGATGCAAGATGACGTCGACGTCACCGTGAAGGGCGAAGCGAAGCCATGAGCTCGGTCCTCTCTTTGTTTTTATTGTGGTCGGCATCCGCGCATGCCTTTCCTGAGATGATCCGTTCCGGCTACGTCAACTGCGTGAGCTGTCACATCAGTCCGGGCGGGGGCGGGGTGCTGAACGAGTACGGACGTTCGATCGTTCGCGAAAAGCTCGCGATGTGGAAAAGCCCGAACGATGAAAACAAAGAGCATGAGTATCTGTACGGCGCGATCGCGAACGCCTCGATCGCCAAGTATTTGCGCGGAGGCGGCGACGTGCGCGCGGTTTACTTTCTACAAGATGACGCTAACGCCAAGCAAGCGCGCACCATCCTGATGCAATCCGACGCTGAGTTTGCGGTGGTTGTCGACAAAGTGACCGCCGTCGGATCTCTCGGTGCGGACTTGTCCAACACCAGTTTCGGCGGTGATGCCGAGTTCATCAGCCGCAATCACTACCTCATGTATCAATACGACGATACCTGGCGAGTGCGGGCGGGCCGCTTCGTCCCGACCTTCGGCATCTTGACGCCGGATCACGCGGTGCTGACCAAAGATCCGTTACGCCTCGGAGAAAACCATGAAGCGGATGCGATCGAGATCTCAGCGGTCGGCGAGCAATGGAGCGTCTTTGCCACAGGAATGCTCGGTCGCTTCGGCGACGGCAAAAGGGCTTACGATTCGGGGTTCTCGGGCCAGGTTGGTTTTGCGCCGACCGAGCGACTGCGGATAACCGGTAACGTGTGGTACGGCGAGAATGGCGTCGGAAAACGCTGGCTCTATGGTCCTTCGGCCGTGTGGGGTATTAGCGAGCAGTGGTTTGCCTCGACCGAAATCGATTTCATCCACCGCGCGAACATGACCGGCGGATACGCCTCGACTCAAAAAGTGTCTTTCGAAGCAACTAACGGACTCTGGATCTACGCGCTCCAGGAGCTCGGGCGCGCGAGCTTCTCCACGCCCGATACCGAGCAAACCACGGTCGGTCTCGGCCTCCAGATTTTCCCGCGTAGCCACTTTGAATTTAATGTGGCGTACGAGTATAAGGTAGATAAAAGCCTCCAGGCCGATGGCTACGACTTTGTGTATCTCATGAGTCATTTCTATTTATAGCCGTTGAATAACGGCCGTCAGGATTATAGCGCGATCTGCATTCCTAAATAGACCATCCGACCTGGAAGAGGATAATCGAGCACGACCTCCGCGCGATTGTCGGTGAGATTTTCAATCCCGGCTTGAAACTGCACGTCATTACTCGCGGTCACACGCAGTTCGGCGTCAAAGAGCGCATAGTTGGGATGGAAGCGGCCGTTGTTCGGGTAAGCGGCCGCGACACTCGGGCCTTGATACTGACCTCGGCCCTCAAGGCTGAGCATGGGCGAGAATCGATAGCCGGCTCTGCCTTTGATCGTCACCGCCGAGAGATCGGGATAAGGCAGGTCATTGTTTTGCATCTTGGAGTAGGAAAAGAGCCAGATGTTAGTGAGAGTGAGGCGTCCCGTCGCTTCCCATTTCCATTCCTGCTCAAGATATACGAGATCGGCGGCACCTGAGTTAATCACCGTCGATTCAAACGTCACCGGACTGAGGATCGACGTGATCTGAACATCCGCGCGATGCTCACCCTTGAGCGAGGTCTTACTCTGGAGTTCACCCAGGGTTCCTTCGCGACCGATGACGGCACTGTAGATTCGCTCGGTCTTTAAATTCACGTTCGGATGGAAGAGCGCATCCTGATAGTAGCGCGCGGTGAGGGTCGGCATTTTTGCCGTGGTAAAGAGCTCGGCAAAGTAGGCGCCGGATTTCCACCCGAGGCGTCCGCCGGGTGCTGCGCCCAAGGTGTTGATCGCGCTTACTTGTGCGGTAGCTTTGAATTCCGAATTTTTGCTCAAACGAAACAGCTTGGAGAGCGAGCCAAGCATGGGGAACTCATCGGCTCGGGCGTTAGCCGCCTCATAATGTTCGTAGCGTGCGGAGAGCGCGATCGCGTAGTCGTCGACCGTAAAGGCGTTCTCGGTTCCGTATTGTTGAGTCCGCGAAGTGCTAGATGATCCCGGCGTCGGCGAATCGTAGGTGAGTCCGCTCAAATCCGCAAATTCCGTCGATTCCCAAATCCAGTCGTCGCCGAGCGAGCGCTGGGTTTCAAGGATCGGTATCATACGCCAATTTTTAAGTTTCGCGCCCGAAGTGGGACTGCTCTTCGAACCCGGGCTATCGGCTTCCTGATCAGTGCCGATAAAATGCAACCGCCAGGTTTGAATCGAGTCGCGATAAAATTCGTAGCTGAGAGAACCCGCCGGTCCGGTCTGAAGTCCGAAGTTCATCCCCGCGTTGATCGCGATATTTTGCTGGCGACTGGCCAGTGAAAAATTTTGCACCTGGCGATCATAACTCCCGGTCACGCGATTTTGCGGTTCGCTTGATTTGTAAGGTTTTAAAATTTGTTCGCGCGTCCACAGCTTTAAATCGATCGAGCCCGACGCGCTCGTCGGCGCATAGCCGCTTGCAATCGGTGTCGGTGCGAAATCCGCGCGCGACCACAAAAAACTCGGGAATATCGAGAGATCAGCACCTCCGCCTTGCGGGAGATTCAGCGGTACGCCGAGAGTCGACACCTGAGTGTCTTCGATGGACCGGCCACCGAGTTTCACGCCGCTCGCCCCCCCCGGAAAGCCTAAGTTCGCCGCCGGAAAACCTTCGCCGCCGGCGAGATCTTTGATAAGTGAAAACCGCGACTGCTCGACGTCTTTCGATTTTTTTGGAACCACCGTTTCTTCGCTCAGGGTTTCGAAGCTCGCTTTGCCCGAAAAAATGATGGGTTCGATGGTGTAGGCGGTTTCATCGGCTTGGACGGCCGGTAAGGTAAGAGCGGCAAAAATTGAAATAAGGGCTTTCATGAGTTCCTCCGCGGGATTGAACCTGCAAAACAGATTCGCTCGAAGGACGATCGGACTTTACGTGCCGCCATCAGGCGGCCCAATTTACCGTTGCGGGACAGTGTGGGAATTGCGGTCGGGCGATTTTCGCCGCGCACCCACTTCAGTCACTTCGAATTCATCCACCATATCGGAGCAATCAATTTGGCGCAAGCCGAAGCCGAAAACTAATCCATGCTCTGAATATCGCCGTGGAGTGGGCGAATCGTGATCTCTTCGATTGTTGTGCGAGAAGGGATAAAGATCGCATCGATCATCGCTTGCGCGACGTCGGAGGCAGCCATCATCCTTGCGGACATCTCGGGCGGCACGTCCCCCCACATCGGAGTGTGGACTGCGCCAGGTTTGACTTCGATTAAGCGGATGCCGTCTTGATAACCATACAATCGCATCACTTCCATGAGCCCCTGCTGCGCGTATTTACTCATGCAGTAGGCGGCGCTTTGATCAAACGGCTTCTCGGCCGCGACCGAGGTAATCCACTGGATCATTCCGCCTTTCTGAACGCGCATCTGTTTGTAGACGGCTTGCAGGAGCAGGAATGACGCTTCGACGTTAGTCTTCATCGTGAACGCCACATCCTCGCGCGTGAGTTCTAAAAAGTTTTTAAACACGCCGACCCCCGCTGAGTGCAGACACACATCCACACGGCCGAATTGCTTTAAGCAACCTTCAAACGCCCGGGTTGGGGCATCGCCAAGATCGGCGGCTAAGACACCGACGTCGACGCCCGCGCCACGGGCGTCCGCGGCTAAGCGATTCAAGTCAGCCTGAGTTCGCGAGGTCAAATATAGACGGGGCTTGAAGCCTAAGTTCGTGCCCGAACGACGAATGAGGTCTTTTACACAGGCTTCTCCGATACCTTTACCGGCGCCGGTGACGAAAATGACGGGTGAAATCATAGGCACTCTCCACACTCTGTGTTATATTTTGACCATCAAACTATGCCTGAATCGTACGAGATCCGCATCCGAAAAGAGGCGCTGAAATTTGCGTCAAGCCACATGACCGTCTTCCCCGACGGAACGAAGGAAGCGATCCACGGCCATCAGTACATGCCCACCGTCAGTGTAAAAGTGCGCGATGTCAGCTTCAAAAAGATGCTGCCCTTTGCCGATGTTAAAGACGCTATGAAAAAAATCGCGGCGTTGTGGGATGAGCGCCTTCTAATCGCAACCGAGAACCCCCACTTCAAGCTCGTTAAAAAATCGAAAGCGGAAATCGAATTTAAGCTTTGTAAAAAACGTTACGTTTTCCCCGCTGAAGAAGTCGTGCTCTTAAAAATCGACAATGTCACTTGTGAGGCGCTCGCGAAGGCTTACCACGAGTTCCTCGAGATGGAACTCGACTTCGGCCACAATAAAAACATCGGTGCGGTCTCAGTATTGATCGAAGAAAGCCCGGGACAGGGGGCGCTGTACACCCATGAGTAAGGTACGCCCGCCGTCCGCCATGTCGCTCATAGTTTATTCCGAATTTCGCGCTTCGCACTCGCTTACGGGTTCCGAAGTCCCGCACGTGCATCTCTGGAAAATCGCCCTCGAGTTCAAAGCCAAGCTTCCGTTAAAGAGCGATCGACTGATCGATCTCGTGCAACTGCAGGGCGAGGTCGCCAAGATCACCGATCCGTATGCCGGCACCTATCTCAACGATTCGCTCGCCGAGTTTTCGCCGACGAGCGAAAACATGGCGGTGTGGATATGGCACGAGTTCCTCAAGCGCAATCCGGAGACGCCGCTCGTGGGCGTGAGCGTTTGCTTGTGCGATCTCGCCGGTAATCGTACCGGCACGGCGCGCGTCGAAGGCACGGCGGAAGGCACGGCCTGACCATGATCGAATTCGGTAGTCTCGATTTTTTGGGACTGGAAAAGATTTACGATTCGACCAAAACCGGACTCGCCCCCTTTAACGCTTCTATTCCTGAATCTCAATGGGTAGCGCTCCTCGGGCCGTCGGGTTCGGGCAAATCCACGTTACTGAAACTCATCTCGGAGCTCGAACCCGCATCGGGAGGCACCTTCCACACTCCGTATGCCCGCGACCAAATCGGCTTCGTGTTCCAAGAATCGGCACTTCTGCCCTGGCTCACGGTCATGGAAAACATCATGCTGCCGATCACGATTCGCGGGGCCGCAAACTGCGAGACCGAAGCTCGCAAACGCGCAAAGCCCTGGATCGAAAAGCTGCGCCTGCAAAACTTCTTGGACGCTTATCCGCGCGAACTCTCAGGCGGAATGAAGATGCGCGTATCGATCGCACGCGCCCTGATCACCGAGCCGAAGTTGCTACTGCTCGATGAACCGTTCTCCGCCCTCGACGAGCCGATCCGAATGGAACTGGGCCTGGAACTTCGCGAATTGTGGAAGCAGCTCAAACCCACCGTCTTTATGGTGACGCACTCAATCACTGAAGCGCTGTGGCTCGCGGATCGCGCAATTGTTCTGCATGGACAGCCGGGCAAGATCGTTCTCGACGAGAAGTTGCCGTTCGGCCACGAGCGGCCGCTCTCCCTTCGCGGGTCGCAGGATTTCCAGTCGAGAGTCGAAAAGTGCTTCGAACTTCTAAAACCGAGGGATGGGGCGAAGTGAAAAAAATCATTCTCCCGATTATCCCGCTCGTCGTCGTCACCCTCGTTGCCGAGATTTTATCGCGCAGGGGAGTACTGCCGCCATTTCTCTTCCCGGCACCGACCTCCATCTTCACGGCGGTTGCCGACGACCCAGCGACGTTTGCGCAAACCTTCTTTCAAACAACCCTGGCATCTGCCGCGGGTCTCGGTATCAGCATGATCCTGGGCTTGGGTTTTGCGATGCTCCTCGCTTACTCGCGCATCATCCGCGAAATGTTTTATCCGTACGCGATTTTTTTCCAAACAGTTCCAATCATCGCGATTGCGCCGCTACTCGTGATCTGGCTCGGCTACGGGCTTCCGACGGTCGTCGCATCGTCTTTTATCGTGTCGATTTTCCCGGTGATCGCGAACTCAGTGCTCGGACTTCTCAACACCGATCCGCTACTGCTCAGCCTCTTTCACATGATCGGCGCCCAACCTTCGCAGGTGTTGTTCCGCCTGCGTTTGCCGTATGCGCTCCCGCAAATCCTCGGCGGCTTTAAAATCGCGGCGGGCCTGTCGGTCATCGGCGCCATCGTCGGTGAGTTTATCTCGGGCGGCGGCCTCGGCGGCCTCGTCGATACCGCTCGCAATCAACAGCGTATTGACCGTGTCTTTGCTTCAGTGATCTTAGCCGCGGCTCTTGGGGGTTTGTTTTTTTTCTTTATCTCTCTTCTCAATCGGCTATTCTTACGCCATTGGAGAGAGACAAATGAAACCCCTTAAGGCGACAGCCGTCGCGCTGATTATTACTGCTTTGTCCGCACACGCCGTTGAACTTCCAAAAGCTGAACTTGCGCTAAACTGGAAGCCCGAGCCTGAATTCGGCGGATTTTACGAGGCCGCTCTCGAAAAACTCTACGACAAGGCCGGCATCGAAGTAACCGTCCTCCCGGGGGGTGCAGGCCAACCTGTCGCTCAAATGGTTGCGGGCAAAAAAGTAAAGTACGGGATTGTCGCTGCCGACGAGCTCATTCTCGCGCGCGCCCAGGGCGCAAAACTTGTGGCCCTCTTTGCGGTCTATCAAGACGACCCGCAGGGCTTTATGCTTCATCCCGATCGTAAAGTAAAAAACTTAAAGGACCTCTTTCAGTCCAAGGGAACAATCGCTCTCCAGAAAGGGTTGCCGTACACGCTCTGGCTCGAGAAGCAGTATGCCCCAATCAAGGCTCAAATCGTTCCTTACACGGGCGGAATCACCCAATTTTTGGCGAGTGCGAAGGGCGATAAGAGCTTCGCGCAGCAGTGTTTTATTTTTTCAGAGCCGATTGCGGCTCGCCGCGAAAAAGTGAATCCAAAAACTTTTATGATCTCCGAGTCGGGCTTTAATCCCTATCTGTCAGTACTCGTGACTCATGAGGACGTGATCACTCAGGAACGCTCCCAAGTGGAGGCCGTGATGAAGGGCACAAAAGAAGGTTGGGAGCATTACTTGAAGGATCCGAAGAAGACCAACGTAGCGATGCAAAAACTGAATCCAAGCCTGGACTTAGATACTTTTAATGAAGCATCAAAGGCACAGATGCCGTTCGTCCAAAGCAAAGACACCAAGAAGTACGGGCTCGGAGTGATGACCGAAGCTCGCTGGAAGACTTTGTACGATCAGCTGATCGCTTTGAAATTGGTTAAAGAAGGAATGAAACCTTCAGAGTTTTTTTACCATCCAGTTCGATAACGACGTACAAGCGACAATTTTTTGTTGCACTCCTCGAATTCTCTGAGACGATTACCTCACTCAACGATTGAGTGGGTGTATTGACGGATCAATACACTGGTTACATTGAAGTGAACGAAAGAATATTCCGGGGGGAACATGAACTCTTTCAAAGTAGGGATGCTGGCCCTGTATGCGTTTACCGCATTCGCATGCGTACTGGTCAATCCAGTCGTAGCGTCAGCACACGTCCACAAACAAGCAACTAAAACAGATAAAGTCGAAAAACTTTGCGACTTCGCTCCACAGAACGACGTAAACATTCCAGCAGGTCTGGAAATGCACGGCGACGGGATCGACGAGACGACATTCAATGCCGTCATCGATAAAGTTTCAAGCTTTTACTCACCCATCATCGCGTCTAAAGGCGGCAAACTGAACGTGAACCGCAAATGGACCGACGGCACTGTAAACGCGTCCGCCACTCGCCAAGGTAAAACTTGGACGGTGAACATGTACGGCGGTCTCGCCCGTTTTCAGGGCATGACTTCCGACGGGTTCGCGATGGTGATGTGCCATGAGCTCGGTCACCACCTCGGTGGCTTCCCGCGCGTTAAAGGCATTTTCGGAATCAACTCTTGGGCGTCGAACGAAGGTCAAGCCGACTACTTCGCGACCATGAAGTGCTTCCGCCGCGTTTTCGAGAACGAAGACAACGTGGATGCACTTTCCAATGTCAGCGTGCCTGAAGCGGTAACCGAAGCTTGCTCGAAGACTTTCAAGTCTCAAAAAGAAATCGCGCTCTGCCAGCGCGCAGGCATGACCAGCAAAGTATTGGCTGATACGCTCTATGCCCTCGGACGTCGAGGCAGCCCTTCGCGCGAACCGGCAACTGCCCCGTCGTTCACGACTCCAAGCACTGCTGAAGTCAGCACGACCGACAATGATCACCCATTGGCTCAATGCCGCCTCGACACTTACATGGCGGGAGCGATTTGTGGAATGCCCTACACCGAAGACTTCGCTCAAGACAACGCTACAGGCGGAGCTTGCGCTGAAGAACGCGGCGATAAATACGCGTTCCGACCTCACTGTTGGTACAAAGTCGGCAAGCGCAAGCCATAACAATATTTAATCAGATCCAGAAGAAGAGCCATTTCCGGTGGAAGTGGCTCTTTTTTATTTAGGCTTCGAACAAAGATTGTGAAATAATTTTCACATGGTTCATCCTAAGGCTCTCGCGCTGTCGAAGCAAGGATCAAGGCACCAGGTCAACGACGATGCCGCGTTGATCAATGCCGAGCAGGGGATTTATATCATTTGCGACGGTGTCAGCGAAGGCGGCAACGGTAAGCACGCGTCGGATTACGTTTCCAAGTTTATTCAGACCAAACTCATGGAAGGTAATCAATACCTCGAAAAAAGCGGTGCGCAACTCCTCGGCGCAAAGCGCTTACAGTACATGCAAGAGTGGATTTTGGGCGCGTTCACGCAGACGCAAGAAAACTTACTTGAGCTCGGCAAAAGCAATGCCAACTACAAACAAGCCGCGACGACCTGTATCGCGGTCTGGATCAACGGTCGTTTTGCGATCTTGGCCCACATCGGCGACAGTCGCGCCTACCTCGCGCGTGCCGGTAAAGTTTATCAGCTCACTCGCGATCACTCGGGCTTAGACGAACTCGTCAAGATGGGGATGGACCCGTCGGCTGCGATGAAGCACCCGATGGCTCGCGCACTCTCGCGCGCGCTCGGCAGCTCCAATTTTGCCAATCCGGATCTCCTGAAGATCGAGTTCCAGCCGAACGACAATATTTTCCTTTGCACCGACGGCATCTATGCAGGCCTGGATTCGCACCAGGGCGTGCAACAACTCGTGAATGGAATCGTCCAAGGCCAGGATGCCAAGATGTGGGTCGATCGTTGCGCTCAGGTCAGCGGTGATGATTCGACGTTCATTCACATTCACTTTCCGGCGAACATGCTCCAGGAATCGCCGCTTCTTGCGGCCGAGCGGATCAAACTCATTCAAGAAACTCCACTCTGTAAATATTTGGATTACGTTCAGCGCAGTCACATCTCAGCGATCTGCGAGATCGAGGAATTCAAAGCAGGATCGGTGATCGTGCAAGAGGGCACCCAAGGCGAGAACATGTACATCGTCGCCAAGGGAACGCTTGAGATCACCAGCAAGGGCCACCACCTTATGTATAAAAAGCCGGGCGGGTTTCTGGGCGAAGTCGCAGTGGTTAAATCCACTCCGCGTACGGCCACCGCTCTTGCTAAAGAAGACTGCATCTTGCTTTCGCTGAGCCGTACCGATCTTTTCGAGGTCTTCAAGAAAGACCCTCAACTTGAAAAGCACATCTATCACGGCATGCTCGACACCGTGATCGACCGGATGGTCGAGCAGGGCAAAGAAATCGCGCATTTAAAAGGTGTTTGAAGCTTGAATTAAAGTAAAGGTCACCCCGTACTTATTGTTGAGGCCTGCGTCAAAAACGGAAATCAATGCCAATTCATCCTTTCCAGTATTGACGCGCGCACGTTGTTTAAGCTAAGGTCGAGTCCTGCCCTCAGGTTTTCCCATTCATTTATGTCTGTGCACTCGTGGTGGAATTGGTAGACACGTACGTTTGAGGGGCGTATGCCGTAAGGTGTGCTGGTTCAAGTCCAGTCGGGTGCACCATTCTGTATTTTCTGATTTTTCGTTCATTTTTAATTAAGACTGCGAATGGCTTTTTCAAAGTAAATCGCACATTTACACAATCCAGTATCGGGTTAGAGAGTATCAAATCTTGCAACTTTGCTAGCACCGAGAGTCAAGTGATTGTATTTAATCATGAATTTTCTATGAATATTGAAAAACAGCTCAAAATCAGTGTCTCATGTCTCAACTGTGGAACTCCTGTTCCAACCATAGGCCACCGGAAAACTTTTTGGTCCGCTGTAGAAAATACATGACGGTTAGATTGGCCTTGAGTGATACGGTGCATTGTATTAAATTGCAGATGTTTAATAAATTGATCGAGCTATAACCCATGAGTCCGGCTGGATCAAAACGCGAAGGGCTCGTGGCCGTTAGATGCTCGGAAAGCAGTACTTAAGCGAACAATATAACAGGTATTCATGAATCTTAAGCTCAATACAATTCACCTATTGCTTGCATGCTCCTGCATCATATTGAGCACTTCCTTAACTTTGGCCCGTGAAGGAAATGGGAGCAGCGGCGGTGGCAACTCGGTCATTTTCCCAGATGGCTCTGTTAGGTTGGTTGATCTGGTAGAACAACATGATCTCCCAGTTGCTCCTGCAACTGAAGCCTTCATTAAAAAATCTTTCTTTTCTAAATCACGTTATGTCCGGCAACTTGGGAAAAAAGATCCTACTTTCTTTTCCTGTGCTATTGAAAAATTTAAGGCTACCGATCTTGCAAGCTTAAAGAGACTTTCTGAAAAATTGAGTAAGCTTGAGGTTTATCAAATTGAAATTCGCTTAGGTCAAAAGAAGTCGCAAACTTCAGATGCGCCAGTTGCTTACTTCTCATCTGCGAGTTCAAAGTTTTTGCCAGAATTTCAAGAGCCATTAGCAGCTTTCAACAAGGGGCAAGTTTGGGTTGCGAAAAGATTCTATGATCGACTACCTGAAGACCATAAATGTGGTTTAGCAATCCATGAAGCTTTAAGATTTTTGAACTTTACTAACATCATTACAGAGCCACTTATGACAGAAGAAATTGAAAAAACGACAGCGTCGTTAATTAGAGGTAATCCCTCTTTATCAAATAAGTTGATGAATCTTAAGATGCGCTGGACAGAAGTTGCTAAAAGAGCTTTTCAAATTAAAAACGACGCAGTTCAAGTTATCAATGATAAGGCATGCTTAATTGACTCCAAATTGCGTGAAAGCTTATGGCAATCTTCTACAAAGTTTTCTGATATTGCCCGTTGGACTGATGGAAGCATAAAAGACCGAGACATGATGTTTGAAGAACTACAATTATATTCTCAAGCCTTATTTGAAGGTATTGAGTCTGAAAATTCGTTCTCTGGAAATGTAAAGGACAAATGCTATTGTGATTTAAGAGATAACTATCGTCAAATGCTAAATCTACTTGATGACATGATTTTACAATCGGTACTTACGATGGGTGAAGAACTGAATGAAAATATGTCGAGGCATTTAGAATATGGAATGTCCGAAATATTATTCCTGGATATGGCGATTGAACAAAAACTTCCTTGGTACAAACGAATTGATTCTTGGAATGCCAAAGTGGTAGCTGAATAAAGTTCAATCCGACAGGACGCAAAAGTCATCTCGAAGGCCGCGTACACTTGCATGGGGATTGGCATCGACGGACGAGTCGACGTTCTTGGAATTTGGCTCGCTGAAACCGAGGGTGCCCACTTCTGGCAGACAGTGCTCTCCGACCTGAAATCCCGCGGGGTGCAAGACATCCTCATCGCGTGCGTTGATGGTCTAAAGGGCTTCCCGCAGGCGATTGAAGCGATCTTTCCGCGCACCCAGGTGCAACTTTGCATCGTCCACCAGATCCGCGCGTCGCTTCGGTGTATGAGCTCCAAATATCACAAGGAATTTATGCGGGACCTGAAAGAAGTGTACCGCGCGATCGACCATGAGGTCGCGGAGACAAATCTGAAATCACTTGAAGAGAAGTGGGGTGCCAAATGCCCAACTGCCGTGAACGGATGGCGCACAAACTGGACGAATCTGGCGACCTACTTCAAAGCTTAAAAAAGTCTATCCCCAATACAAATACTTCCTCATTTGGTGAAGGCCGAAGTATCACTTCAACATCTTCTAACGATTTTAATACGACGCTTCTAATTTTTTCAGCATCTGCTACTGACATAGTCATCACTGAGGAATAGTGAAGGTTTGATTCAATCTGTTTTGGAATCGCTTTCATCGACTCAATTCTCCAGTTTGAATGATGCTGGCAAATGAGTGGTGAGCTTCGTGATAAATGAATTCTCGTTGGCCCTGTTTTATAATTTCCTTTTTCTTCAATAATAAGACCCTTTTGCACAAGAAACTGAATGACGCTATCTACCTGTTTTGAAGTCAGACCCAGTTTCTCCTTCAGTGCAGATTTGGATTGGTACTGAGTGATGGATAAGGCCATGTGAATGGCCACATAGGACCAGTTACTATAGTAAGTGCTGTAATCCGCTTCAGTCAGCTCTTTGGAATCTTTAATCCGACTTTTGATTTCTTTTCTCTGTTTTTGAATTGCACTGATCTGTCTTTTAAGATGTTTTTTTAGTTTCTCGCTTCCAGCTCTTTCAAACTGAACCAACAAAAAAAAGAAGTCTGCTTCTTTCTCTGACAGATCGAGAAATTCAGCAATTTGAGCAGTGTGCTCCAAGCTAAACTGCGATCCTCCATTCAGAACCTGTGAGATGAAACCAATATTACAATTCAGTTTTTCGGCTAATTTTGATCGTGCTCCTCTAGTCTCTCCCGTAGGGGCGAGTAATTTATTCAGGTAAGTCTTATAGTTTTCAAATTCAAAAATGTTCATAACTATTGTTGAATTACAGACGGTTAGCACTAAAACTCACTAATTACTTAATTAATATAGCATATTTTAATAAAATTTGTAAGGTTAATATTTTGCAACGTGGTAAAAGTACTCAACGAAAAACAAACGCCCAATATACTGGGCTTTAACAAAGGATATTATGATGAAAACTCTTTTAGTTACTTTACTTACTTTTGGAGCACTGACTGCTTCAGCTGGTACTCTTAGTTGTTTTGTCTCTGGGGATTTAGACAAAGTTCAACAAACATTCAATGGGATGACTGTTCTGAAAGGAGAAAATGAAGTTGCCAAATATACTGTAATGGCAAACGAAGAATCTATTGTTTCAATGAAAATTGTAGACCTTCGCACGAATACTTCTGCTGATCTTATGGGCATCTCATATAAAAAACAACTGCCTAGTTTACGATTGAAAAATGACAGAGGTGAAACAATTCAGATAGATTGTGCTCTCAAAGACTAGAGCAGCAGCCAATTTCTGATTTTTGAAATAAAGAATTAAAGCCCGCAAAGCCACTCGGTTTGTGGGCTTTCCATTTCATGCTACGCGGAGCCTTACCGTTAGTCCTAGACTCTGGGCGATGTCGATCAGTCGGTCCGTCGAGACATGGGTTGTATTCGCGTTCAGGATCGCGGTCATCACGGTGCGACCCACGCCAGCGACCTTTCGGATCGCCACGACCAGATCGGTGCGCATCTCGATTTTCGCGGCTTCCCCCGCAGGGAGGCCGAGCACCTTGGCTAATTCCTTCGCGTTTTTCGCTTCAGTGTAATTTTTCATAACATTTCTCCTAGTCGCCTCTCCTTCAACTCGTCTCTTATTGAAGTTTTAGGCTATACTGGTCTCCATGAGACAAGTCTGGCTTCGTAGAAGTGGCGGTCCCGAGGTTCTAAAGGTCGAAGAACACTCGGATCCAAGTGCACCGGGACCTGATGAGGCGATCGTCGATATCCATTACTCGGGAATCAATTTTGCCGATGTCGTCATGCGACAAGGTCTTTATCGTGAAGCGCCTCCGAAACCCTTTGTACCGGGCTACGAAGGATCGGGAATCATCGCCGCCGTCGGATCCAATATCAAAAATTTTAAAGTGGGCGACCCAGTCGTCGTAGGTTCGCTCTTTGGCGGATATTCTTCAAAGCTTAAAGTGCCGGGCGATTTACTCTTCAAGAAGCCTTCGTACCTGACACTTGAGGAATCAGCCGGCCTTGCCGTGAACTGGATCACCGCTCATGCGGCGATCGTCGATATGGGCCGCATTCGCGCCGGCGACCGAGTGGTGATCGACAGTGCAACCGGCGGGGTAGGCACCATCGCGCTACAGATGTTAAAGTGCCTTGGCGCGGAAACAATCGGCCTCACCTCCAGTCCGTCAAAAATGGATTACATCAAATCGCTCGGAGCTACGCCGATGCTTCAAGATGATTTCAACTCCAAGACCGACCTCAAAGGTTTTGATTTCATTCTCAATTCTCAAGGTGGTAAAACGATTCGTCAGCACTATGATCGTTTGGGAATGACCGGACGAATCGTATCGATCGGCATGTCGGCCGGTATCGGACCTGGCGGTCGCGATTTATTTCAATTCATCGGCGCTGCACTTCAAATGCCGAAATTTTCGATTATCAAAATGTTTAACCTGAACACCGGTGTGTACGCGCTAAACGCGCTGACCTTGCTTGATGATGCCAAGTATCGCGCCAATCTCGCAAAGAGTTGGGCCGAAGTCGAACACTACAAACTCAAGCCGCACATCGATAGCGTATTCCCGGCTGAGAAAGCGAGTGAGGCCCACGCGCATCTTCAATCCAGGAAGGCTAAAGGGAAAGTTTTGATTTCCTGGAAGTAGCCGCCCCGGCGCTAAGCCCAGCTAAATTCCGTTTGTGCTGTAGCCGTACATCGTGACTCCAGTCACGGTGCCGTCGTGGAATTTGCACGGAAGCGATGTGAGCGCTCCTTCGCCCTGATAGGCACCGAAGTTCGGAGAGTAAACGCAAGTCTCCCCGTTTTCGCAGAGACCGTTGTTGTTGCCGCCGCGACCCTGAACTTCCATCGCATTGAGGAGGTAAGTGTGAGGAACGGTCATCTGATCGGTGACGATGACGCTGCCATCGACCGCAGCCGGACATGCCGTGACTCCATCCGTCACAAAAGCGGTGTTTGCGGTCAAACCGTTGCCCGATTTATTCCGGAGAATCGTATCGTTGGCGCTCAAACGCAAATCCCAGATACGGCAGCTGCCGGAGGTGCAACGTCCGCGGTTATCGGCATTGGGGAACGCGGAACCGTCAACACCCCACATCCGGAAGATGCTTTCAAAAAATAACCAGTCGGTGAGCGCCGCAAAAGTCTGGACACCGAGCGAGTTTGAAGTATTTATGGCATCGGTGGCGGTAACCTTACCGGCGAAGCTGCTCGTAAAATCCACAAAGGACGTACTAAAGATCGCGTTTGTCGCCGTACCTGCTCCTGTATACGCCGTGCTTCCGTCCGTGCCAGAATCTGAGCAAGTGCTATTGACCAGGCCCGCGCTGGCGACGGCGATATTGCATTTTGTGGTTGATGCGGTACCGACGAGCAAGTTGCCTGAGAAGACGTTGCCGGTCGTTGCGATCGAAATACCGGTCGCCGAATTGCCGATCGCGACGTTTGCGACTTTTGCGTTTGTCCCCGCACCGGAAAAATGTAACCCGGTCGTCGAGTTTGCGATCGCGACCTGTGAGATCGTGTCGTTATTTGAGACGAGGTTAAAGGCGTCGCCCGAGTTGTTCAGGATCGTCACATGCGTAAAAGTACTTTTGCTGCTTCCGGGGCCTGTGGTAAATCCCGAGCCGGCGATGTCGTTCATCCGGATACCGGTAAAGATGTTTTGTTCGGATTTACTCGAACTGTAGTAGTCGTAGATGCCGGTCGAACCCATTTGAAACACAGTTACGTCGTTAATGATATTGAATTTGTTCGGGAAGCTTGCACTATTCGACTCCATACCGATCCCGATCTGAGACTTCGAAAACACGCCGTGCTCGACGAGGTTGCCTGACGCTTCCCAGAAATAGAGGACGCTCTCGATCGAATCGGATCCGCGCACGTTCCGTACACGGTTGAACTTCGTGCCGTTGGCCATTATGAAAACCTCGTTTGAGCCTGTTCCGATGTAGTCGCCCTCGAGCCAAAAAAAGTTTTTGCGATTCACGACCAGGCACCGATCGCCACCTGAAGTCGCTCCGGTAATCCAGTCGCAGTTGGTTCCGCCGTCCGCATAGGTGAGGACCGCGCCGTTTAAGGTCACGAGCGCCATGCCGTCGCTATTAAAATTGTACCCTCCGCTCGTACCCGATGCGGAGACGGTGTAAATCGTGCCGGCACCCGTGAGCACGGCGACGGCGCCTCCACCGCCGTTAGCCGGAGCCGCGGCAACAGTATTGCCCCACCAGGTCGTAGCCGGCGATGAGACAATCGGCGTACCCGATTGAGAAACCGTGAGTGACTCGTACTTAAATGCGGTCGCGTCCACGAGCTGAGTGAGACCTTTGCCCGCGACCAAGCCAGTCGAATAGAAAGTGGCGGTGCCACTCGAATCATCGCAGGCCCAGTTAAAGACTCCTAAAGCGTCGGACGCAGTTAAGCCGGTGCAAGAGCTCACGCCGGTCAGTGGAGCTTGTCTCAGTTCCCCGCCGTGGCCGCAGGTCACCGAATAAAATCCGGACTCGCTGCCATCGCACGCGACCGTCGGAGTTGAGATGCGGTAGTAATTGTTCCAATCCGGCGCAATGGGGTAGCGAGCACTGACGGCAAGACTGAGTCCTTGCGCGGTGATCGTATTTGAAGTTACCGCAGCGCCGGGCAAAGCCGATATCGAAGAGCTCACTAAGGTGCAGGCGCGAGACAAAGTCGTCGATTTCACTCCGATCGTGCTTGGACTTGCGCGTACTGCAACCGTACACGATCCGCCTGCGACGAGATTCGACGTTCCACAGTTATCCGACGCGATCGAAAAGTTTGTCGTGTCGGACAACACCGGCGCCGAACAGCCTGAGGCTGTTTCGATGCCCGAGTTTGTAAAAGTAAAAATTTTATTGGCCGAATAAGTTCCGGTTTGAACGTAGCCGATCGAGTAGTTGGACGCACTCCAGGCAAGCGCGGCGATCTTAGCGGGCTCGACCGAACGAATGTCTCCACATCCTGCGATGACCACCGACAGCGACAATGCCGCGATGATTAGCCGCGAGGCCAAAAATAGGCGCAAGTACATCATATATAAAGTTTATTTAATTTTATTAAAATCAGAAATGAGTCGTTTTCGACACAGGCAGAAAACTTTATTTGAGCTCCAATCGAATACCGAAGAGCCAATAGTTACCTGCGAGCGAAAAGAGTGTGTTGTTGAGATTCGCCGCCCTCAATTCAAAAGTCGCGTAAGCGCGGGTGAGCCCGATACTATCGTGGGCGTCTTGCTCGGTCGCGCGATCGATAAACCCCATATTGAGCATCACTCCGGCACTGAGACCGAAATCAAAACCCGAGAGGACGTTGTCATTCGTGCTGCTTTCTTTGATCTTATAGAATTCCCACTCAAATCCGACGATCGGCACGAGGAGCGGTGCTTTCGAAAACTTGAGCTGGTAGCGGGCCTGCGCGCCCATGACCGAGTTTCCATAGTTCGGGTACGGAACGTCCGCGCTCGGGAGCTGGAGCGGAAACGACCCAACGTGAATCCCGCCCGAGACGTAACCAAAACTCCAAAACGGGATCATGTACTCGCCAAAGAACTGAAACGTGTTTCCGAGAGCGCCTGGCACCGGGATTTTACTCAAAGCAAATCGGAAGCCGATGGCCCAGCGAGAGGGGACATGGAGGTAGTAGGGTGATCCCGGATCGAAGTCCGGACGATCGACGACTTTGTCTTCGGGACTTGAAACCACTTCCTCGCCGTTCAAAATCTCGGTCGCTGGCGTGGGAGAGGGATCAACATAACTTGAACCCGCAATCACCGGTTGCGCCGCACCAAGCCAAGTCAGTGCTAAAAGAAAGGGGAAAATAAAGCGCTTCGGTTTAATCGGCCCGCGCACCATCTCATTATTTGAGCTTCGCGGCATAATGTCAAACCCCATTGCAAAGAACTCGGGATTTCGGCAACATAGGGGTTCATTTAAATGGAAGCACAAGATTACAAAAACATCGGTCGGAACGACCCCTGTCCATGCGGCAGCGGGAAGAAATTCAAGAAGTGTCACGCAGACAGTGCGGAAGCGGCTGCATGGCATGGCAACGAAAAGCCGCAAACAGAAACATCTGCGGAAGGCGGTGAGGCTGCTCCACAGTTTGATCCATCCAAGATGGATTTGAACTGGCTTGCGGAGTTCAGCTCCGCGATTCAGCGTTTGCCTAAAGGTCAAATGCAACAACTCCAGGCACTCATGCAAAAAGCGATGGCCGGCAAAGACGTCGCTCGCGAACTCGACGAGTTCCAGCGCAAACTCCCGACCAACGTGCAAGAGTTGCTCACAAAATCTCCGGAGCTCAACCAGCAATTTGAAAACGCGCAAGCGCAAGCCGGCAAGGGCACTCCCACATCAGAACTCACCGAAGAACAGCGCGCGAAGCTCATCGAAATCCAGAAAAACAACGAAAAATCCGGATTGTCCCGTCTTTGGAATAAATTCCGAGGTAAGTAATTCATGAATTTCAATAGCTGGTTCTCCCAACATGAACCTTCCGTCAGCAACAAGTCTGGCGGTCGGATCTCCGCCCGCTCGATCGAAACCGTTTTAAATCTCAAAGCCGAAGGCGCGACCCTCCCGTTTATCGCTCGCTACCGCAAGGAGCAGACCGGCAACTTGGATGAGGTCCAAATCCAAGCGATCATCGATCGCAAAGAAGAATTCGACGAACTCATCAGCCGCCAAGCCTACATCGTCGGCGAAATCGAAAAACAAGGAAAACTCACCGACGAGCTCAAGAGCAAAGTCATGGGTACCTTCGACAAAAACTTGCTCGAAGACTTGTATCTTCCTTACAAACAAAAGCGCAAAAGCAAAGCCACACTCGCGAAAGAAGCCGGACTCGAACCGCTTGCCGAGTGGATTTGGGCGGTCGCTCACGGAGAGGAAACCCCCGAAGACGGTCAAACTCTCGAACTCTGGGCCTTTACTTTTAAGAACGAAGAAAAGGGGTTCAAGGATGCCGAGAGCGCTATTGCCGGCGCAACCGATATCTTGATCGAACGCTTGAGCGAGAACTTGGATCTCCGTCAGTACGTGCGCGACTCGTACGCCAAGCGCGGCCACATGAAGACGGCAAAGGCGGAGAAAGCAAAACCCGCTTCAAAATACACCAATTACTTCGAGTATGAAGAGAAGCTCTCGTCGCTCCTTGATCCGCGCAACTCGCACCGTTACTTGGCACTTCGTCGCGGCTGGATCGAAGAAGAGTTATCCATCAGCTTCGGCGGCTCGAAATCGGAGCCGGGCTTCGAAGACGATCTCACGACTCACTTTCATCGCTTTGCCGGAGCGGATCGCGACAGCATCGTGAAACCGGTGATGGAAAAAGCGGCTCGTGTGGCCGTAAAAGCTCACGTTATCCCTTCGATCGAAAACGAATTCCACAAAAATTTAAAAGACGTCGCCGACCAAATGGCGATCCAAGTGTTCTCGGAGAACGTTCGAAAAATTCTCCTTGCAGCCCCCTACGGCCCGAAAGCCGTCTTGGGTGTCGATCCCGGTGTTCGGACCGGATGTAAACTAGCGATCATCGATGGCTCGGGTAAATTCTTGGCCGACTCGGTGATGAAACTTCAAACCGACAGTGAGAAAGAGCAGGGCAAAATATTTATCCAAGCCTTGGGAGAAAGCGGCTCTGTCACCGCGATCGTCGTCGGCAACGGAACCGCCGGTCGTGAGACCGAGGCCTTCATCCGCGCGGCCCTCAAAGAGAAGAACCTGAGCTTGCCGGTGATCATGGTGTCTGAATCCGGCGCCAGTGTTTACAGCGCCAGCCCAGTCGCTCGCGAAGAATTTCCGAACTTGGATGTCACCGTTCGTGGCGCGATTTCGATCGCTCGCCGATTCCAGGATCCTCTCGCCGAACTCGTCAAGATCGATCCAAAAAGTATCGGAGTAGGGCAGTACCAGCACGACGTATCGCAAACGGCGCTAAAACGCGCACTCGACTACGTCGTCGATTCTTGCGTGAACGCTGTTGGCGTGAACCTGAACACGGGCTCGATCCATCTGCTCTCGCACGTGTCGGGCATCGGCGAGGGTCTCGCTAAAGCGATCGTCGAGCACCGCGAACAAAGCGGTCTCTTTAAATCGCGCGAAGACTTGCTCAACGTTCCGCGTTTCAGCAAAAAAACTTACGAGCTGGCCGCAGGCTTTTTGCGCATTCCCGAAAGCAGCAACCCTCTCGATAACACCGGCGTTCACCCCGAGAAGTACGCCGACCTCGAAGCGATCGCTAAATCACAAGGCAAGTCGGTGGCGGATCTCATCGGTACGGGCGCAAAGCAGCTCCTGAAGACGCCTGAAGCCAAAGAGAAGCTCGGTGAGTTCACCGTAAAAGACATCGTCGGCGAACTTGAAAAACCGGGTCGCGACCCGCGTGACGTATTCGTGCCGGTTAAGTTCCGCGAAGATTTGAACGAACTCAAAGACGTCGAAGCCGGCATGATTTGTCCAGGCGTGATTACCAACGTCACCAACTTCGGCGCGTTCGTCGATATCGGCGTCCATCAAGACGGCCTTGTGCACATTTCCCAGCTTACCAATAAGTTCGTGACCGACCCGAATCAGGTCGTGAGCCCGGGCGATAAAGTCACAGTTAAAGTCCTGGAAGTAAACCTCGAGAAATCCCAGATGGCGCTCACCATGCGGTTTGACGAGAAGACCGCAGGTCGTGGCGGCGGTAAAGCCGCGGGCCCGGCAAAAACTCTCGTGGTCAGTTACGGTGAAGACAAGCCAAGAACGCCCGGCCCGACGATCGCTCCTCGTAGCCCACGCCCGTCTCATGGTGTCGGCCGCAGCTCTAAGCCCATGAAACCTAAAGAGGCGTTCAACAATCCATTCGGGGGATTGGCTACGCTTAAGGACACTTTGAAGAAGTAGTTGACATTGTGCGTAGTGCCCTTTAAAAAGCTGCGCATATGAAAACTTTTATACTCGCTTTGTTCGTACTGGCCGCGACCACATCAGCCCACGCTGCAAAGTATAAGTGCTTTGCATCAAAATATCCAACTGCGGATGAACACTTCTTCGCTGATGGATACATAATCTTGAGCATCACCAAAACCAAAGCAAATTTGAAGTATTACTACGTCAACACTGTTGCACACCAAACCACGTTAGACCTCGACCTCAACTACAAGGTCGGCGGCGTGCACGGCGGCAGTGGCGCGGTTAAAAACATGCTTGTGAGCTCATACACCGGCGGCGCGAAGCCATTTCCTGGCGATCAAATCACCACCATCTATTTCGACCAAGCTCTCGTGAAGGGCAATCCGGAAAGCACGGGTGTAGTCGGTCAGTTCACCTTCACCGGTCACGGTTACTCGTACGACTGGAATATTTGCTATAATCTCGTGAAATAGCGCTCCGGCTGAGCTCAGCGCTTCTTGAATTCACAACGCGCGTAGATCACGTGCCGATGGCGTTCGGGTTTAAAGCCCATTCGCTCGGTTGCGAGGTCTTGCGATTTTTCCATACCCTCGTCGTGGAACTCGAAGATCTCTCCGCAATCCATGCAAACAATGTGATCGTGATGCTCGTCGTCCGCAGCCTCATAGAGCTTCACGCCCGAGTTGCTCTCGAGTGTTTCGTGCAATAAGCCGGCATCGCAAAGCGTGGATACGCTTCGATACACCGTTGCCGGACTAATCTCCGGGTACTTGGCTTGCACGTCGCGAATCAGCACCTGAATCTCAAAGTGAGTGCGTTTGCCCAAAGCGATTTCTGCGACGTGCTCCCGCTGAGTGGTCGAACGGAGACCTTCTTTTTTAAGATAATCGCCCAAAGTCGTCCGCCACGCCGATTTGGCGCCACCAGAGCTCGGGGAATGTTGCGGCTTTCTACGCCCGCACGGAAGTGTTTGAGGCATAGTCTTATCCTTATCGGTTTGCCTGACTTCGTCAACTTCTATAGGATCAGTTCATGGGTCGAAAATCCTATATTTATAGCGCGATTTTGCATTCGCTCGTCATCGCTGCGGCCTACCTCGCACTTATTCGCCCACATTCCGAAAACGTCCCCGTCGAGATAGGTGAAGCCCACGTCGACTCCATCCCGCAGGCGCCCTCGACGAAACCGTCTGGGGTTGCCAATGCGGGTCCCGCTCAAGGCACCGCGGAACATCAGGGGTCGGGTGGAGGAGTGAGTGAATCAGCTGCGATTTTAGGCTACATTCAGACTCTCCGGCAAAAAATTTCTGAGAATCAAGAGTACCCCAAACTCGCTGCACGCGACCATCGTGAGGGTCTGATCACGATGCAAATCGAGATCGGAGAAAAAGGCGAAATCGTGCAAATTACATCAATTTCAGCCGAAAAACCACAAATTTTGGTGCAAGCGGCTCGCGCTGCGATCGAGCGCTCGGCGCCGTTTCCTCCGCCACCCGCAGGATTTCCCCGGAAATTCGATGTTCCGATCGAGTTCCGACTTTCAAAATAAATCTCACTTTTTTGTTGTCAAACTTCAAAACTGCACTACTCTGTTGGTATCGGAGGATATTTAATTATGAAAAAAACTAAAAAAGCATCTAAAGCTACTGCATCTAAAACCAAGAAATCTGCTTCTAAAAAGGGCGGCAAATTCTCTCTTATCAACCACCTTCACGAAGCTCTTTTGACTTTGGCGACTGCGACTAAAACCGGCCAAGTTAAAATCAAGCGCTCTGAGCTTAAAACTGCGATTGAAGACGCGTTCACAGCTGGCGCAAAAATCGCGGCTTCCGGTCAACGCGTTCGTTTCCCGGTTATCGGCGTTCTCGCTCGCCGTGACGTGAAATCACGTAAAGCAGGCAAAGGCGTCAACCCTTTCACCGGCGAAGAAATCATGATCAAAGCGCGTCCAGAGAGCAAAAAGCCTCGTTGGTCTTTCCCTAAAGTCATGAAAGAAACCTTCGCTGACAAAAAACATTGGTAGTAGCTGCCGCTTCGGCGGAAGTTAACTAAATTTGGCCCCGGAACGCTTCATCGCATTCCGGGGTTTTTTATTTGTTCTCGCCCGGTTTCTTTGTAAGATGGCCAGGATGAGATATTTGCTTATCCTCATTCCGATCATCGTCCTGACTGCCATCGCAGCTCATGCAGAAGGCACCAAGGTCGATTACCCGCGCCGCGAGATTGATCGCCCTTGGGTCATCCCTGGCTACATGAACCAGCTTAAATTAGGCGGCGATGGACTTTTCAAGAACGGGGGAGGCACCCAATCTCTCCTTTTACCGGTGATCGAATACGAGTCCGGCCACAGCGATGACTTCGCGTGGATCTTAAATCCGCTTCCCATCGGATTTAAATACCAGCTTCTCATTAACAACACCCATCGTCTGGGCCTAAAGGCCTACTACGAAGTTTTTTCATACGGCGCGCTCCTGAATTATCGCCTGCGATTGTTCGAACAGGCGATCGAATTTGAGGGCAAGTTTGACCGGATGAATCTGCTCTGGGTCCATGGCAGGACCACGGAAGTCTCGGCTCGGGCGATCTTCCAGATTAGCGACGAGGTGGCATTCATGCCGCTTGGAAAGTACGGCTACTATGCCCAGCGCGTGGACTTCATGGATGGCAACGGGTTTACCGGTGGTGTAGATGTGCAATGGAACACAAACGCTCGAATCGACGTTCGTGTCGGTGCGGTTGCGATTTATTACTTTACAGACGGCGATTCGCAACAGGCAACTCAAGCCGATCTCACGGTCGCGTTCCGTTTCTAGTAAAAGGTCGTCGCCAACTTGTTGTTGAGTTTGACTTAAAAATTCAACAACAAGTTGGCGACGACCTTTCGACCTTTCTAGTGATCGTGACTGAATTGTTCAGTCTCGGTCGAGCCGGCAAGTGCCGAGGTCGAACCTTTACCGCCCGTCACGGTCATCAGGACTTCGTCGAAGTATCCGGTACCGACTTCCGCCTGGTGGCGAGTCGCCGTGTAGCCGCGATCTTCAGAACCAAACTCCTTGTTTTGGAGCTCGACATAAGCCGACATTCCGCGCTTTGAGTAGTCTTTGGCGAGATCGAAGGTGTGATAGTTGATCAAATGCCAGCCTGCGAGCGTGATGAACTGAAATTTGAATCCGAGGTCGCCCAAAGACTCCGAGAACTTCGCGATCGTCTTCTCGTCTAATTTCTTGGACCAGTTAAACGACGGCGAGCAGTTGTAGGCGAGGAGCTTGCCTGGGAACTTGTTACGGATCTCCGTCGCGAATTCCTTCGCTTCGCCCAGGTCAGGCTTCGAAGTCTCAAACCAGAGGAGGTCAGCGTAGGGAGCGTAAGCAAGACCGCGCTCGATTGTGATCGGCATCCCGTTCTTGAGCGCGTAGTAGCCCTCAGGAGTACGCTTACCAGTTAGATACTTGTGATCGACTTGATCGATGTCTGACATCAAGTAGGTTGCCGACTGCGCGTCCGTGCGCGCGATGAGCACGGTCGGGACGCCGAGCACATCCGCCGCCAAACGAGCCGAAGTCAACTGACGTGTAGCACTTGAAGTCGGGAGTAATACTTTGCCGCCCAAATGTCCGCATTTCTTTTCTGAAGCGAGTTGATCTTCGAAGTGCACGCCTGAAGCGCCTGCTTCAATCATCGCTTTCATAAGTTCGAAACCATGCAAAGCCCCTCCAAAGCCGGCTTCGGCGTCGGCTACGATCGGAATGTACCAATCGACGTCGCGACGGCCGTCAACGGCTGCGATTTGATCCGCGCGCGCGAGGGCGTTGTTCAAGCGCTTCACGACAGCAGGTACCGAGTTTGAAGGATAAAGAGATTGATCCGGATAGGTTTGGCCCGAGAGGTTCATGTCGGCCGCCACCTGCCAGCCGCTCAAATAGATCGCCTGCATGCCGCCTTTGACCATCTGGACCGCTTGCGCGCCAGTCAGAGTTCCGAGGGCGCCGACATAACCCGGCTTATTGACCGCGTTCCACAAGCGCTCTGAGCCACGACGTGCGTAAGTGTGTTCCACAAGGACGCTCGGACGGAGTTTCACGACCGATTCAGCGCTGTAGTCGCGCTTAATGCCTTTCCATCTTGGGTTTGCTTCCCAGTCCTTTTGTATTGCCGATGCGGTTAATCCAACTGCCTGCTCTTTCATTGTCCCTCCGGTGGTGCTCAAGTGGCGTTAATCTAGAACGTTGTAAGCTTTGAGAGTTAAAAACTCCGCGAACTCCTGCTCCAATACCAAGTCATCTAGAATTTTTGCGGCTGCGGCGAGGTGAGGGGACGCAGGCCCCTTCAACTTCTCGAATTCTTGCTCCCGAATCTTTTTGTATAATCCCGCGGTCAACGTCTGACCATCGGCAAGGCCCGCAGATTGATGCACCCATTGCCAAAGCTGCGCGCGAGAGATCTCGGCCGTCGCGGCGTCTTCCATGAGGTTATGCAATGCAACCGCACCCAAACCGCCGATCCATTTTTCGATGTACTGGAGCGCGACGCTGACGTTGATGCGCACGCCGGCTTCGGTAACTTGACCGCCTGGAACTCGCAAATCCACAAGCTGTGCAGCGGTCACGGACACTTCTGAACGCATCTTGTCTTTTTGATTAGCGCGGCCGCCTAGGCCCTCGGCGAAGATTTTTTTTGCGAGTGACACGAGATCCGGATGCGCAACCCAGGTTCCGTCAAAGCCGTCGCGCACTTCGCGCGTTTTATCGTCGGTCACTTTCGCGGCTGCCGTGCGATTGACTTCCTCATCCTTGCGCGAAGGAACGAACGCAGCCATTCCGCCCATCGCATGGGCCCCACGCTTGTGACAGGTTTTAACCAAGAGGTCGGTGTACGCGCGCATAAACGGCGTGGTCATCGACACCTGCGCACGATCCGGGAGAACCGCCGAGCGATCGGCACGCAATTTTTTGATCGCGCTAAAAATATAATCCCAACGTCCGGCGTTCAGGCCCGACATGTGCTCGCGAAGCTCATACAAAATCTCGTCCATCTCGAATGCCGCCGGCAGGGTCTCGATCAAGCAAGTCGCGCGGATCGATCCATGCGGGATGCCAAGTTCCTTCTGCGCGAACGTAAAGACGTCGTTCCACAAACGCGCTTCCAGATGCGATTCCAACTTCGGCAGATAGAAGTACGGAGCAGTCCCGCGCTTCAAACGTTCAACGGCGTTATGGAAAAAATAGAGCCCGAAATCAAAAAGCGAACCCGACATCGGCTTGCCGTCCAAGGTGACGTGTTTCTCTTCGAGGTGCCACCCGCGCGGGCGCACGAGTAACGTCGCGATCTTCGCCGTTCCCGACGGACCGCCGAGCGCGTACGATTTACCTTCAGGTGACGTAAATTTAAGTGTTCCGCGAACCGCGTCCATGAGCGCGTTTTGCGCGATGATCTCATTTGTCCAAGTCGGGGAGAGCGCATCTTCGAGATCGGCCATGAAACAATCGGCGCCCGAGTTCAGTGCATTGATCATCATCTTAGGCTCGGTCGGCCCGGTAATCTCGACGTTGCGATTTTCGAGATCGTGCGGACAGGAAGCCACTCGCCAGTCGGACTCACGCACGGAAAGCGTTTCCTTCAAGAAATCGAACGATTCACCTTTGATCAATCTTGAGTAGCGTGCTTCTCGAGCTTGTAAGAGTTTCTCGCGAGTTGAACCGAATCGAGTCTGGAGCTTTTCGAGGAATTCGAGGGCGGGCTCAGTCAGGACACGGCGGCCACTCCCGTCCAACGCCCCGACAACTTGAAGTCGTGTTTTCCCCATACAAAAAGGGTAACGACCCCGGGGCGCACCCGCAAACGAAAACCAAGATAATGCGGCGGGTAATACATGATTGATTCCTAAACGTGTAAGTCACCGGGACCGGCAAAGTCGAGGGTGCAGCCTTGCTGTAACCTCCGATTTGTCTATAATGGAGTAGTCATGTCGAAAATACTCATCGTGTTACTGCTCGTACCGTTCTTAGCTCATGCTCAAGGCCCATGCCCAGACGGCATCGGTTCCACCAAAGGTGACGACGCCAAATATTCGACGAAAGCGCCGTCGAAATGGACACTGATTGTTTGCGGCAACAAAGAAAACAAGTTCAACCGCGACGTCTATTCGGAATTCGAAGTTCATGCGATCAATAGCAGCAACAAAGTCACGAAACTTCCGTTTCAAGCCGCGGCCGCTGAAAACTATTCAGTCGCAAAAAGCCGCTCCGGTATCGTTTTCAGCGAGCTGGCTTTGATCGACAATTATTGGCTGCCGTTGTTCAAGCGCTCGATCAGTTGTGGGCCTGCTGGATGCCACGTTTCGAAACGTTATTGCGCGAACCAAAAGCTTCAGCACAAACCAAAATCCGCGCACGGTTTGATCGAGTACTATCGCAAAGAAGCCGCTAAAAAATCTTCAACCGGTCAAGCGACCGATCCAGCCGAACTCGATATCGTTTTCGCAGCCGCCTTGGGCGGCGAAAAAGAAGCGTTCGATGCATTCCAAACCAATCCAGGCTTCCGCCTGGATGGTGCGTCCGCCGCACGTTACGACGAGATCAAGAAGACCCTGAAGCAGCTTAAAACCTCTCATTGTAAATATAGTACGGAGTAAGCTCAAATCGAGCCTATTACAGGTCATGTTTTTGAGTTTACATAATAAACATTATCGGACGTATCATCATGAAACGCGGCCTGTTTGTCGGTTAACCAAATCCATTTAATCCTTCAACAAGCTTTTTTATTTTGTCGACGGAGACACATTCATGCTCAGTCCCGCTTCGGATAAACTTGTTCTTAAGGAAAGGGGGCTGATGAAACGCATTATTATTACTCTGTTTACGGTGTTGATGCTGTTATCGACGTCGTCCGGATGCCTAAACCTCAATCTCAAGGGCATCGGCCATTCAAGCGGTGATTCCACTCCTTTTGCTTACAGCGCATTTAAGAACATCGAAAATTATCCCAACCTTCAAGAAGCCGTCAATCAGGAGTCTTATCTCTACATCCCAAAAGCTCAGACCTACGTCATCGATAATCCCATCGTCATCGACCGCTCAAAACCGATCTACATTCATGGAATCGATCGTTTGGGGACCCGTTTGAGTCCAAAAAATCCGGACCAACCTTTGTTTCTCGTGAAACGAGCCACGACGATCAATCTAGCCGGCTTCAGCTTGAACCCGCCTGCCGGCAAGAAAAACTATTCTCCGGTGATATTCCAAAATACCGCTCCGATCGAATTCGAGCTTCAAGACATGTCGACCAACGGCAATCAGATGCAGGTCTCCGCCCCGGGCGTTTTCCGTTTTCAAGGCGTCGTGATGAACACGACCTGCGGGACCGCAAGCTCCGCGATTCTCGTCAACCACCCGCAAGCAGACGTCATCCTCGTCGGTGGAAACTCCTATGACGCCGGTTGCACCGCGACCCAAGCCAATCCGCTGGGCGAATACCACCACATTTGGCAAAAGACGGGCCGGCTTCGCGTTTTTGACGTCGGATTCCAGAATAATACCGGCGAAGGCGACATCAAGATCGAGACTGGATCGGCGTTGGGCATTCATCAAATCGCCTACGTCCGAAGCGAGGGAACCGGCGGCCATTTGGACGGGACCCTTCCCTCTGAAGTCTTGAATGTCCCTTCATCCGGAAGCGCGGTCAACGTCGTGCTCGTCGGAGTTTCGTTGCAGCCCACGACCGCCGCGAACCGCACGATCAGCATGATCGCCAGCTACAACGCCGCCGGAACGCTTTATCTTGCGGGCAACAGTTCGGCGTTGGGAGCGGACTACCTCGTCAAGGGAAATGCGCATCAAGGAACCATCGTCGCCCTGGGAAACTACATCGCTTCAGACAAAGCATTGAGCGCGGTATCGGCGAAAACGTTGATTTACGCTTCAAACATGTATTACTACTGCCAGCAGAACAACTGCATTGGAGACTACAGCAAGACGCCGTTTCTCCGCACCCTCCCGATGGGAGCGGACAAAAGTTACCAAAACATCTCTTCAGCGAATGCAAGCCTCGCCGTCATCCCGGCTTTGGAAATTCCGATGCCCCTCACCCGGCCGATCATGGACGTGACGCTCGCCGGAATGACGAACATCAAGGACGCCGGCGCCAAAGGTGACGGGGTCACGGACGATACGACCGCGATCCAAAGCGCGCTCGACTCCAATCAGCACGTCTATTTCCCGCCAGGGACCTATCGAATCACCAAAACATTAACGTTCAATCATACCAATCCAGGGGGCTGGATCGCCGGATCGGGCGCAGCCGTCTCGGTCATCAGGCGGGACTTCAGCCAGATGGGCGGCACTTGGAGCACGCAAGCGATGGCCTACTCAACGGTTCAGGGCCTCACCTTCCAGACCGCGCCCTTCTCCGCTTTCGATACCACTCCGATCGCGGCGCCCAATTTCGATATCGAATTCACGACGGGAACGGTGCCGGCATCGCAAGAAAACATGATTTACAACTGCGTCTTTGACGGAGGTTTCAGCGCACTCGCCATTGGGAACTCGACCACGACGATGGGATCGGAGAACATGATCATCAACAGCGTCTTCAAGAACGCCTATCGCGGCTTTTCCGCGGGTTCGTACAACGCCCTCAATAACCTGATCTACAACGGCACCTTCGACAAACTCGCGATCATGATCGGTTACGGGGGGACGAGCGGCAGCGGCGGAACCTTCGGTGTGTTCTACGGCAACGCGACCAACATCTCAAACTCGAATTTCGAACTCATGAACTCGGTCGACAACACCTACGTGTTCCACCGGCTCAAATCAGACGCGCCTTATGTCTTCCAGCGTGGATATACTTCCGCACGCTTCTCGCTTTATTTTGAAAGCTCCGACTTCGCGCCCAACCCGTCGCTTTGGAACAGACAACCGATCTTTTCCAACGCGGCAACGGCCTTGATTTTCGCTCGTTCGAGCCTGCCGGGCAAAATCACGCTGGGTGCGCCTGCAGCCGCCAATACGATCGTCAAAATCAAAAGCGTCTTTGACGACTGGAGCGCTTACGCACCCACCTCGGGCGAATCGACTTACCTATCGATTGATCCTTAGCCGTGAATCGCGAATGCGGAAATGTGTAGAAGCAGCCAAGAGAGTATCCGGTTCGCGAGGAAGATGCGCTATTGTTGAAGGATTACGAATCTACGAGTAGAACTTGGCTGAGAAGAATTTAAACTGAGATTTAAATTCGCGGAATGTCGGGAACACGCGGTAGAGAATGGTCGCTTCCGTTTTTGAGTTGCCTTCGCAGTGGTAGACGAGACTTCCACCGAGGCCGAAGATCGTCGCGATACCGAGTCCCGCCCCCGCCTGCCCCACGCGAATGTTGTAACGCTTTTTACGGTAACTCTCCGAGATATGATTGAGCAACCGGGCACGATCGATGCTGCCGAACTGATCGGTCACGGAGATTCCGACGTTAACACCATCGAAGCCCAGACTCATCGTTACCTTTTCTTTTTCTTTGAGCTCGCGGTTTTGGCTCCGTGCGGTCGCCGAGTACATGGGTTTGCCGAACTCATCCGAAGGCGCATCGAAGAGCGCGTTCATGAGTAACTCGTCCACGGCGTTAGCAATCAAATTCGCGATCCGCGGGCGGATTTTCGCGCGAATCAGATACTGCCGTACGGCTTCGACCGCTTCCTGCTTTTGCCCGGTATTGGTGATCCGAACTTTCTGAACCCCCCCGCCTTCGAGAAAGTTTTTAAGCTCGTGCGTGCTCTTTTCGGAACCCGCTGCCACGAAGCGTCCATAGCTCTTCGCGAAGTCTTCGACCTGGAAGAGAGGGCGTTGGAAGAAGTTTCCGAATAACGGACTTAAAACGAAGTTACGACTCTCCCGCAAATCATCATCGCTCATGAAGTGGATCAGATTCGGATCGGCGCGGTCCGAGAAGAGCCCCAGGTGATGCTGGACATGCTCTTCGAACACGCGCAGATGCTCGATGTCCGAAACGTCGACGAAGATCGCGCCACACAAATTTTCGGCGGCAAACTTCACCGCGTTTTCCGGACTGGTCTCGCGATGAAATTGCATGTTTGCGCTTTTAGCGACTTCGCTTACAAACTCGAAATCATCGGCGCGTTCTGATACGAGCAGGACGTATTTTGACATTTATTTTCCCGTCTCAATCCTGCATGAAATATAAATATTCATTCGGGTCATCATCAAATTGGGCGCCACAGTCCGGTTTCTCGCACTTTGCGGACGGGACGATGCAGTTGTTTTCCTTCAGCTCGGCGACGCCGACCTTTGCGACAAAGTCGTTGTTACAAACCGTGCAGGAGTAAGGGAGGAGTATCGACACGACCTCGCCTTCGCACGAAAAGTTGGAAATCAAATTAAGCTGTTCGACGATCGCGGGCGGACACTCGACGTACTTGATCTTGTGACCGCGCTGGGCGATCGTTTGGAAATACCTCATCCAAATCTTAACGCCGACCGAGTTGATGCGCGTGATTCCGCGGCAGTTGACCGTGAGCGCGCCGTCGAAGACACCGATTTGCTCGTCAAGGTTCATGTGCTCTTCGAGCGAACCTTGAAGCTCGACGAGAAGTCCGTCCGAGACCTTTTGTTTGGTGACTGTGAACATTCCTTATCATTATAGCTAAAGACTGCCGTGGCGCCGCTATTTCTTTGTTAACGGATTTAGGTCAAGATCCTGACACGCCGGCAAGTCTCGGAGCGATTCTCCATAAGAGATGGAATGCGCCGCCGACTTCTCAGGGAACTCTTGCGTTTATCGTAGTGTGTAATCATATTTGGGGTGGTCCATCGGGCGAACTCTTGGATGGCTCGGTCGGGGACTTGATGATCCCTCGCATTTGAGATCGCAGTCGCCCGGCAGGAATGCGATGACAACCGGTGTTGTACCCCGGCGAGTTTCGCGTACTTTAGCCACGTCTTTGAACTTTCTTTTTCCAAGTTCGGACAAAGTCGCCCAGACGTTTGGTATCGAGTGGCGCGCCGGCCTTCCCGCCTTTGCGTAGCGCGGAACCGACGATCACACCGTGCGGAATTTGTTTTGGGTTCTTGGCCCACTCATTGAGCGTCTCCACGGTGATGCCGCTTCCGGCAAAGAGTGGTTTGCCGATGCGCCTGCACGCGCCCAGCGCCTCGCTCCACTGATTGCGATCGGGCGCACGCCCCGTAGTCGACCCCGTGACAATCACGCCTTCAGCACCCGCTCGAAACGTCGCTTCTTCAATCGCAAGCGTGAGATCGGTCTCGGACAAGGTCCGTGCATGCTTGACGAGCACGTCAGCCATGACGGCGACGTCCGGAGCGCCGAGACGTACCCGCTCACGCATGAGCGGGGCTGCTTTGCCTTCGATGATTCCTTGGTCAGTCGCTGCCGCTCCGGAGAGCACGTTGACGCGGATAAAATCGGCGCCGGTCACCGCCGCGATCGCGAGTGCCGAGAATCCGTCGTTGCGGAGCACGTTGACTCCGAGTTTGACGTTGACGGCGCTCCGGACGGCCGCAACGATCACCGCCATCGAAGCCACGGTCTCCGGCGCGACTTGATCCTTCATGAACGGAACATCCCCAAAATTTTCAAGGATAATGCCGTCAAAACCCGCGCGAGCGAGCAGCTGCGCTTCTTTGACCGCAAGGGTACCGGCGACGTCAAGCGCCTGCGCCGGATGCAACCGCGACGAACCCGGAGCTCCCGGAAGCGCCGGAAGATGGATCACACCGATGAGTCGAGGTAAGGTCGTGGAGACGCGTTTAGACTGTGGCATGTGGATAATTTACGGGTTTTGGGAAGATTACGCAACGGCGATGCCGCAAAGTCTCAACCAAAAGCGGTCAGACACCTTAGTGCTAACTCGTCGGAATCGCGCCATCTCCGGTGCCGGAGCTTGGTGCGGTGACTTCGGGCTCTTCGGCCGGCATCTCCTCCATTTCTTTGATGACGGATGGCTTTATTTTGATCTTCGAAAGCGCGGACGTATCTTTAGTCACGTCTCTGGATCCCGATTTAATTACGCGGGCCCAGAAGTACCCAAGATCTCCGACAGTAACATGATGCGGGAGCTTGACGAGGCCCACTTCAAGTTGGATGTCGTGCTTATTGCCCTCGCGATCGACCTGTTTGCCGTCCGAAAGATAGTGCCAAGCCAGGTTGCCGTCGGTCTTGTCTTTCTTCAGTTTTTTGGGGTCTAACTTTGCCACGTCGATCGAGGATTGAGCCGCGACCATTTCCCACACCTTTTGAAAGGTATCTTCGGCAAAGGGATCGTCCTTGGTAAAGACAAACGAGTTCACGACGAGCGTGTCGAATTTATTGCGATCCTTGGATTTTTCTTTGTAAGGCAGCAGCCCCGACTGGGTCCAAAGCGGGCCCCCGCTCTGAATGCCGGCGTACTTGTAGCTCCCGATCTTGCCGCCATCCACGTAAGGCAGTTCCGCCACGCCCGGAGGTCCCCTCGGATCGATCACGATGCTCTCGGCGTTTTGTAAGATCGCCGCACCGTAAGTCGAGTGGTAAGACGCAAGGTAAGTTGATTGGGAGGTCACGGTGTATTTATCGTCGCCGGTGACGTAAATGGCCGCGATGTACTCGAGGCCTTGAAGCGTGCCCTTTACGACGCGGGAGAGAGCTTTGTAACCGTTTACGGTGCCCTCTTCTTCGCTCATGACTTTCTCGCCGCTTTCGATCATGGTGTTTTTACGGACGAGGTCCGCGACTTCCGAATAAGATTGGTTTGAGCCCGTGAAGTAAATGCGAGAGCCCGCATCGTCATAGACCATCACGCCTGAAACGGAATACTGGATGTGGAATCCAGGGACGGCAGAATAGCTGAATTTTAACTTTGGATGATAAAGGTGGCGAGCGCCGGTTGAGAGCGCATACCGATGCGTAACTTTAGCGTCGCCTTCGCTTGGAATCTTTTTGACAAACGCGTCCCAATTTTTATTTTTACGCGCGCACTCGAGGTCCGGATCGTTTTCGAGGCTCGTCAAGTTGCGATAGCCGAGTTTGACCGCGAGTTCAAGCGACTTGAACGCGGCAGTGGGATTGTTTTGATACAAACATTCGTAGCAGCCCTGGTTGTAGCAACCTAAGGTGTCGTTAAGATCGCAGGCTTTTGTGGCAAGCTTGATCGCCTCTTCTTTTTCGTTGAGATGCGACTTGGCCATCACGCTTGCTTCGGAGCACGCGGCGCCCAAGCGCAAGTCACAAGCTTTCACGAACCAAACTTTAGCTTCGCCCCAGTTTTTTTTATCGTCGAGGTCGGAGCCGATGCGATAGCACGCGAACGGGTTGCCTTTGCTGCAATATTTTTCAAGATCTTTGCGGACCTCAGGCGTGAGAGGCGCATCGAGAGACGACTCCTTCGGAGTGCTCGCGCATGCGCCTGACACTAGGCTAAAAATGATCGTTGAAACTACACCTACACAACTCCGTTTGCGGGCGATTTGCATTGCCTTAGTTTAGATCAAACAGGAGGAACTCGCTACCCGATGCGGTTGCAAATTCAAGGGTGCTCGCGCCGTCCAATGCTACCCCATCGCCTTGCTTTAGGGTTGTGTCACCCAGTTTGAGCTCACCGCGTGCGACCTGCACCCAATAGTGGCGTTTCGAGTCAGCCTTAAAGGATAACGTCTTATTGGCTTCGAGAATTGAGGCATAAATTGCTGCGTCCTGTCGAATTTGAATCGAATCGTCGCGACCATCGCGTGAAGCAATGGTTTGAAACTGATTCAACTTTCCTTCTCGCTTGAAGTTCTTTTGGCCATAATTGGGTTTGCCGCCCTGAGCTTCGGGCAAAATCCAAATCTGCAGCAAGTGCACGAGCTCTTTGTCGGAGCCATTGAACTCACTGTGGGTCACTCCCGAGCCCGCGCTCATGTATTGCACTTCGCCAGTACCGATGATGCCGTGGTTGCCCATACTGTCTTTGTGCTCGAGTTTGCCGTCCAAGATGTAAGTCAAAATCTCCATGTTTTTATGCGGATGCATGGGGAATCCCTCGCCTGCGGCGACCTGGTCCTCGTTGATCACACGCAAGTCGCGATAACCCAGGTGGAGGTCGTCGTAGTAACCGCCGAAGCTGAAACTGTGTTTAGCATTCAACCACCCATAATTCATGTGGCCGCGTTCTTCGGATTTTCTGATTTGCATGTTCATACAATTCTCCAATCGTGCGCCTCTCGAGGCGTTTATAGGATGTTATAAACCATAGATGGTATCGATAAGCAGAATGTCAAGTACCCCCTCAGTAAGCTTTTTTTGCAATGATCTGTAACTGTTGCACTTCTTAGTTGTGCCTGCTATCACTGAAATTGTAAATATGACATTGCCCCAAGTAGAATATTGTGAGATAACAAAAGAGTATGGACGATAAAAAACAACGCCGCTCCCGCCTTGGTCGGCAACTCTCACTCCACACGCAGCTTCCAATCGGTTCACAGCAGCGCTCAAATCTCAAGTCTCGGTTGTATCCGCGCACCACTCATGGCGGCGATCCGGCTCGGGGCAAACGCAAAACCGAACGGCCTTTCTCTGCAAAAACCCCGATTCATCTCGTTCTCAAGTCCCGCCGGGCCAAAAGCCAGTGGTCACTGCTTCATCGCAGGCATCGCTCAAAGATTACTTCTATGATTTATGTGTATGCCCAACGCTTTAGCGTCGAGGTGTATCGCGCCTCAAACACAGGCAATCATCTTCACCTTCTGGTCCGCGCCAAGGAACGAAAGAACCTTGCGGACTACCTCCGAGTGCTAGCCGGTCGCATCGCCGTTACCGTGACCGGCGCACAGAAGGCGGTGAAACGAGTTGGTAAGTTCTGGGACAATTTGTACTGGTCGCGCCTCGTGAACTGGGGGCGCGATTTCTTTCAGGTGCGCGAATATCTGATCGCAAATCTGACCATCGAAGCGATGCAACTCGCCACCGAGATGGGCACGCCTGCCGATCTCGCGGCATTGGGAAACATTTGGGAACCCGATGAATGACCTCCTGTTCAAAGTCGTGCTAAGCTTAGCCTCAGTACGGTCCCGTAGTTAAATGGATATAACGGCCCTTTCCTAAAGGGCTGTTGCAGGTTCGATTCCTGCCGGGACCGCCATTTTTCGACATTGGTTTCGGGGTTCAAAATCTAACCCGTTAACAACAAACAAGAGTCTTCTTATTGTTTTATTCGAGATCAGAAGCTTCCACTTTTCGTGAAATGTCTCGCCATGTCCTGAGTTGGCTAAAAGCTGGCTAAGATTTGGCTAAGATCTCACGAGAGATGAAATCATCCAACCAAGTTGTCGTTGATCCCTAACGAAAGGAACGATAGATAAACTGTAGGCAAAAAAAGCCTCCGCTTAGTTAGAGCGGAGGCTTTGTCGTAAAGAAAACTACCTTAAACTTAATATCGAGCACGGCGGTCGTCGTGAGCAACCATCGGCTTTGCAAGGTCTACGTTCATGGCGCGACCGTAGTCTTCCGAGCCATTCAGGCGACCGATTGCTGCCTGTGCTTCAGCCGCAGTCGACATTTCAACGAATCCGAAGCCTTTGCTTCGACCCGTGCTTCGGTCAGTGATGATTTTTGCAGATGTAACAGTCCCGCATTCCGCGAATGCGCTCTGCAGCTGTGTATCAGTGAAATTGAAAGAAAGATTACCAACGAATAGTTTATTACCCATATTACCTCCATAAGGCTGGGAGCCGCTCAAGAGGAAAAAAGGTCTAATTACCCAAAGACATCGAAAGAAGCAGAATTAACGAACAATTCAAAGTAACAGGGATTCAAGGAATCACATAGTGATTAAATTTTTTATTTTATCGGCTATGGTACCCTGTGTGATCGGAGGCAGATATGGCGGGCCATCAGAGAGCAACTCAAGAGAAGCGTCGACGAGAGCGAGCAAAGCTACAAACACGCGAAGAAAAAGCACAGAATCGACAGCTAAGAAAAGAGCAGAAAAAGCTTCGTGACGAACAACCCGACACAGGGGAGGACCCTGATCTCATTGGTATCTATCACGGACCCCAACCAGGTCAGATCATCGACTAGCTCAAAGCTGCCTGAGCCGAGATGGCTCAACTTAAATAAAGTTTATTTACTGTGCTGAAAGTAACGGCGTGATATAATATAAATGAAAGACAACCATCGAGTTTGACTCAAATCGCACTCGAACCTCTCAAGAACATTCTTTAAAAAGCTCCGGCTTTCAGATCGACTTCTTCTCAGGAACTCAAAAGGAGATCTATATGCCTACTTCTATTCAATCCAAACCAAGGCTATGCTTCAAAAGCTCGTCTAAGAAAGCGGCACACAAAAAGTGCGCGTCATGCCGCGCCGTTTTTGCCCCAGCCCACTTTTACTCGCTTTTTTGCAATTACTGCAAAAATCGAAAAACCAGCGTTCTTTCCCTGTTGCGGCCGAATTATATTGTCGTGCAGCCGTGGAGTGATTGCTAAATCGATTTCTCGCGTGCAGTTTCTAAGATAGGTTTGACCTACTATGATGGAAACCAACTCAATTCTCCTCAGGGACAAAAAAGAAAAAATACTCTCGTTGTGGGAAAAGCGATGCCTTCTGGAAGTGCATTCCGCAAAAACCACTAAACATCTTGCTCTATTGGATTTCCTTCCGATCTATCTCGACCATTTGAGCGAATGCCTTGCCACGAATTGCCGCATGGATCATCGATCCGTTTTAGAGCGCGAAAAAGAAGCCACTCGAATCGGAAAGCAGCATGGCTCGGATAGAGCCGGGATCAAGAATTACGAGCTGACGGAAGTGATTTTTGAGTACCACATTTTAAGGGAAGTGCTGTTTCAAGTCCTTGAAGAAGATGGTCAACTTGAGCCTATTCAAAGGGATCTCATCCTGGATTCTATCGAGCAAGCGGTCAATGACGCAGCAGTTGAGTTCTCCGAAACTCACACCAGCGTTCAGCAAAAGTTTGTAAATACTCTTACCCATGATCTTAAAAATCCGATCACGGCTGCCAAGATGAGTGCAGAACTCATATCAAAGCGCAACGATGTGCCGGATGCTTGCATTACCTCTTCAAAGAGAATCATTCGCAGCCTCAACCGCCTCGATTCCATGGTTCATGATCTTCTTGACGCAAGTCGAATCCGGGCGGGAGAAGAATTGAGTCTACATTTTATCCAGTGTGATTTGAAAGAGGTAATTGATGAAATTGTGGATGAGTTGACCGCTACTTATGGAGACCGGTTCCTTTTCGAATCGAAAGGATCGTTCGAAGGCAATTGGGGCTCTGACGGGTTGAGACGAGCGCTCGAGAATCTCGTCGATAACGCCGTAAAATACTCTACGCCTGAAACTCCGATCACGATCACGCTCAATAGTCATAAAGAAACGATCGAAATTGCCGTTCATAACCACGGTCCGGTCATTGCAAAAGAAGAGATCCCAGTTTTGTTTCAGCAGTTTCACCGATCAAAAAGTGCCCAAGAAGGGACTAAAACAGGCTGGGGGTTAGGTCTAACTTTGGTTAGAGGGGTAGTCGACGCTCACAAGGGAACAATCAGAGTTGAAAGTTCCGAAGATCGAGGGACCACTTTCTTTATCGAGATCCCAATAGCGCAAGCGTCGACCAATGAAGCGATACGAGGCCTAACTTTTAAGACGAACACTGTACTGCCTGAAGAGAACGCAGGAAGATCTTTATAGTATCGCCGATCCGTCCATAGTAGCTGAACGGCTCAACTGCGCCACCGCGACTAAATAAGCCCGCCACCATCATTGGCGTAATCAGACCGCTTTTATAACACCGCAAAATCTCTTCCCTATTCTTTGCCCCTCTTGGCAACGTACTTGGCCCAAGCCCTGCATTAAGCGGTTCCGAAACGTGGAGCAATCCACGGAAAGGAACAATATGAATAAATTGAAAATCGGTTTCGTCCCGTTCGCAGAAATTTCGCGGGAGATCCGTACATGAAAAAACACAGCTACTTTCTGGCAACCCAAATCGCTCGTTTCGGGATGCTCTCCATCCCACAGATGAAGCTCGCCTGCTCCAATAAATGCAGTCAAGCAACCATCTATCGAATGCTAGAGGATCTCGTTGACCAGGGACTGGTAAAACGCATCGTCTTCGGAAAGGAAGCGAAGTTTCGATTCGCGGCGACCGCGAATCTTTATCAAATGGTCTTTGGAGAGGACTTTAAAAGGATCACTGGACTGAAGGAAAGCAATCTTCTCCATTCTGAGGCCGTGGCCGATACTCTTCTGACTTTGAGTCGATATGAAAACGTGGCGGGGATCACGACCGAGCTAGAAATTGAACCAAACCAAATTCATCACTTCTGCAATAGTCGGGCCCCGGACGGAGTCATAGAACTCAAATTCGACACATCGCCGATCTATCTAGCAGTCGAAGTTGAAAGAAGCCGGAGATCTCATGACCGAATTAGTGAGGTGCTAAACAAGTATAAAGTAACGTTTCAAAAGAATATGCCTTGCAGCGGTTTGCTCGTAGTAACCGATGACAAGTCGCTGCGGGATTTGTATCGATCCACCATTTCAAAACATTACCCTTCGATCGACGAACAAGTCATCGTGGTCACCATGAAAGAGCTCGAAGGACTCGATCCAAAGCACTTCGGAGTGATTCAACCCACTCCAAGAAAAACATTAGAATCCATAGCGATTTGGTATCAAGGGGTGCCAAGCTTTTCACCAATGAATTCAGCTCTTCCGCTTCTTGAAGCTACCAATAAGGACACACTTGCAGAAAGCCAGACAGAGAGTATGATTTCTAACGTAACCGCCGAGGAAACTCGGCGATGATCTTTGACAATTTGGTTTGGATGAATTCAGCGGAAGCTGCAAGTTATATCCGAAAATCCGTCGGCGCTTTGCGGACAGCGGTTTGTCGCGGACAAATCTCTTGTTACAAATGGCAGCGACGTCTTTATTTTCGGAAGACTGATCTGGATAAAATCATCGAGGGCTCCGAACACATCGGAGGAATCTAATGTCAGTATCCAGTTATGAAAAAGACGGCAAAACTTTGTGGAAGGTATACATCAATATTCGAGACAAAGTGAACCATTCTGTCCGGGAACAAAAACTTGTTCTCGGGTTTGAAACAGAAAAAGCAGCAATCGCTGAAGAAAAGAAACTCGTAAGAGAAATGGCCGAAAAGCTCATCAAGCGAGCGGCTTTGGGTTACACCTGGGAAACCATCATCGATCGGTGGGAAATGGCGATGAAGAACAATCCTACGATTTATCGCTATGAAGTCACGACCATCGTTGACTACGTGAGACTAGCGAGGCGTACTACCGAATCCTGGTTACAAAAACCTGCCTCCCAAATTTCGATTGGCGATGCGCGGGAGGTTTTTAATCGATTGGAGTCGGAGAACAAATCCTACAAATCGCTAAAGATCACGAAAGGCGTGATTCAGGTGATCTATAAATGGGGAATGGAACAAAAGCTGATCCCCAATGTTCACCTGACGCCAGTTCAAGGTCTGGTCTTGAGGAGAACGCAGGAAGAGAAGGTTCCTGACATCCTCAATGTCGATGAAATCCGGTCGCTTCTTTTCAATGCTAAAAAACTAGAGCATCCTTGGTATTCCGTTTGGGCGATGGCTCTTTTGACTGGAATGCGAAACGGCGAGCTTCACGCTCTATTGTGGTCTGATGTTGACATGGATCACCGCAAGATCACCGTGAACAAGTCGTTTCAAACCAGGAGTAAGAGCGTTAAAAGCACCAAGAGCGGACGCTGGAGGACGGTGCCGATCTCGGATGACTTGCACGAACTGCTCCTGTCGCTCAAAAGCCAAACGGGAACGATGCCAAACGTCTTACCCCGACATTGGGAGTGGGACGGCGGCCGCCAAGCAGAGGTCTTAAGGACCTTCTGCAGGGGCATTGGTATCCGCCCTGTTTGCTTCCACGCGCTCAGGGCTTGCTTTGCAACCCAACTGCTCGCCATTGACGTTGCACCAGTGCGGATCATGAAAATCTGCGGATGGCGCGATTTAAAGACGATGCAGGTTTATACCCGCCTGGCGGGTGTGGACGAGAAAGGCGCCACGCAGGGACTCAGGATTTTGCCGGACGACGCTGCCGCAACGCAGGAGTTCGCGAATATTCTCAAGTTTAAGCGTTAGTAAATGTTCAGAATTGTCGAGACAGGGAGGGGTTCTCTTCCCTGTCTCGCTAAAAATAACTATACCCGCGGGTTAAGTGATTGAATCCAAACCAATGTCGGATGACCAACCATTTTCAAATCGACAAGAACTTTCGGACGAAAATTTTTTCCCGAAGGAAAACGCGGGGGAAGTGAGCGCTTCCCCCGCCCAAAAGACGAAAACCATTCGGGAAAGAGACGATTTTACGTCGTAAACAGCTCCCGAAGCCTCTCGAAAAAATGCGCGGAATCCGGCGCAAAAACAGGCTCATTCGAAAGATTACAATGACTTAGGCGTGCGCGGTTTTCCTGTGCACTCGCGCACGGAATGCGCGTAAAACCGCGCAAAAGGGCTTAAATGCCATAATTGACGTAATGCGGTATATTTGCTACAAATACCCAACTTAAAATGGCGCTCGTGGGTCCAGCGGTCCCCAAACTCGTGAGCGGCTAAACGAAGAAATTCCGGCCGGCTGGTAGGTGGAAGACTTTGGATTGATGAACGGAGAATTATTTATGAAAATTCATTTATTGGCTGTTCTAGCTTGCATGGCTGTTTCTCAGGCGTTTGCCGAAGAAGAAACCGTAATTGCTACATGCAATCATTACAAAATCGTCTACTCCGGACAAAGCGAAGGCACTATCGCTGGCATCAAGATGTCTACAAGCGATATTTGGATTCAGTATCCAAATGCACTTAGAGGAAAGATGAGCCTTTCTCTTAGTGAAACGGGAGCAACCGCGAGAAATTATCAGTCGGGAGTCAGTTTTATTTATTACACTGACAATCAATCCAAGACTCTCGAAGTTTACGGAGATGGGGCTGATAAGACTATCTCCTGTCAATAACTCTAGGATCGCTCCCGTTCGCTGAACGGTAGACCGAAAAGATATAAACGAAAGCCCCGGCCAGTCTTCGACTAGCCGGGGCTTCGTATTTCTTCGCCTTAGAACGCGTGATTTTATCGTCGCTTCACATGCGCCCATGGCGACGGAGTTCCCCAGTTGTCCGTGCGCGAAAGTTCGCGCAGCATCGAGTATTGAACCCGCTTCAGTTCCATCCGCCATGTCAGCGGATGCTGGGTCATCAGGCCGATCACGAAAGCTGCGGCTAACGGAACGATTTTCTCGGCGATCTTGTCCATGGCGAATCTCCTTACCCTTTCAACCCCTGATATAATGCAGACACTTCCCTTAGAGGGACGCGTAGTGTAAAGAACTTGTGTGAATATCAGGAGTAAAAGAATGCGGTTTAGCAATGAAGTCAAAGCTCAGGTTTTAGCCGAGACGAAAGAAGTGGGTTCTATAGAGGCTGTCGCTCGCGAGATCGGCAGATCGAAGTGCTAAAGTCACTTTTAAAAAAAACGTACCAAGTCTGGGACAGCGAAAGCGAACCGTCGAAGAATTTGTAGATTGCGATCGGTTTTGCCTACAAGAGCTTTGTCAGTGGGCCGAAGTTTCGAGATCCTGCTTTTATTATCAGTTTAAAGACGAATGCAGGCAGCACCCAGGTGGCCCAAAAGTTTCGGTAACATTCTTTTTGAGCCAACTCGGAGGATGAAATTGTCAATTTTGACACATTTATATTGATCCCGAACAAGTTTATTATCGTAAGATGGGTAGTTTTTTTTCGGCGAAATTGTCCTACGCAGCTGTTGCAACCAGTCTGTTGGTGTCGACATCGCTACAAGGCTGCAACTTACAAATCGGGAAAACGGAGTTGACCGAGAAGAGCTTCCCACTGCCCGTATCGAATGCATTGCCCTCGGCTGCGCCCGTAGAAACATCAACTCCGACGCCTTCACCCTCCCCGAACCCGACCCCTGTTCATTCGGGGACAACTTACTATTTTTCCAACACGCTTGGGAAGGACGACAGAACCGTCCTTGAAGCTCAGAATCCTTCAACTCCGTGGAAGTCGCTGTCGAAACTCAATTCGTTTTTCAGCAGCCTTCGTCCCGGCGACGCGGTTCTGCTCCGCAGGGGGGACGTTTTTTACGGGACGATTCAAGCAGGCGCATCGGGCAGCGCTACGAGCCCGATCGTCATCGGGGCCTATGGCACCGGAGCTAACCCGGTCGTTACCGGATTTTCCTCGGTCAGTGGCTGGACGAATTTGGGTGGAAACATCTGGGAGTCATCGACTTCGGTTTCCAGCCTAACTTCAGCGAACGTCGTGCTCATCAATGGGGTGGCCGCGCATATGGGGAGATATCCGAACTCGGGTTACCTCAATATTGACGCCGTAGCGGGCAACTCTCTGAGTAACAAAGGCCTCAACTCCGCTTCTACCAACTGGACTGGCGCCGAAGCCGTGATTCGGAAAAAGCGCTGGATCATCGACCGCGCTCCGATCAGCGCCCATTCGGGCACTTCGATCAGCTACGTTTCGCCCTCGTCTTATCCGGCCCTCGTCAACTACAAGTTCTTCATTCAAAACGACGCTCGCACGCTCGATAGCCAAAACGAGTGGTATTACAACCCGACCACGAAAAAACTTCGAATCTATAGCTCCAATCAGCCAGCAAATATTCAGGTCTCAACGGTTGAAAACTTATTCTACGCGCTTTATCGGAATTATTTGACGATCGATTCGATCGCATTCACGGGCTCAAACGGTGACGCATTCTATGTCGGCAGCAGCCTTCACTTCGTCCTTCGGAACTCGAGCTTTGATTTCAACCAAAATGGGTTTCACGGATGGAATTACGGTGCATCCTCCGATTCGCTTTTGATCGAACGGACCTTCTTCAATCACACCAACAACGACGCCATCAATCTACCACCGGAGTTCACCCACCCTATCATACAATACAATACCGTACAGAATTTCGGGATGGACGAAGGCGCGGGCGCGAGCGGCGACGGAAGCAACAGTGGGATCCTCGTCGATGGTCCAAATTCGTTGATTCAATTCAATACTGTCGTCAATTCAGGCTATATCGGGATCAGTTTCGTCGGCCCCAACTCCACGGTGACACACAATTACGTCGATCGATTTTGCATCCTGAAGGATGATGGCGGGGGTATTTACACGGGCAACGAATCATCGGGGAATTCAATCGCTGAAAACATAGTGATGAACGGCATCGGCGCTCCCGACGGCACCGACAGCCCGAGCGCGCGGCAAGCGTATGGGATCTATATCGACGGTACGGTTTCTTCCGGTTTCAGCGTCGCGCGCAATTCGATCGCACATATGGGCGATGCTGGAATTTACCTCCATAATTCGCACGACGTCAGCGTCACTGAAAATTTAGTCTTTGACCAAAAGCGCGGCTTTCTCGTGGTGAATGACGTATCCACTTCGTACCTGAAAAACCTGACTCTTACGGGGAACTCATTCATCGGTAGAACCGTCAGTCAGTATATGATGCAAATCGTGACGTTACACGATGATATTCCGAACATCGGAACTTTTGACCGTAACATCTACGCACGAGTGAGCAACGACGCGGAAGAGTTCGTGGTCACGCCAAATGGTTATGGCCAAAAAGAATTCAACTATTCGCTGGCAGGATGGAAAAGTTATTCGAAACTTGATGCAAAATCCACTGCCTCATTGACAGCAATCCCTTCTGAAAGCGTATTGCTATTCGAGACTAACCCATCAAACGCTCCTACCACCGTGAACCTCCGGGGAAATTACGTCGATCTCAACGGTACTGCTTACAAAGGCAAGATCACGCTCGCGCCGTATCGTGCAGCGATTTTGATCCAAACTGACTGAAGTTGTTTGACCTTCCCTCCCAAATCCTGATCCAGTTTGAAGTAAAGCAACTCCGTGTCGCAAAGTAAAAAAGGAGGCACGGGCATGAAGGCCGACTCTGGAGATTACTTGCCGCAAACGGTAAAACCCATTTCCTTGATCGCCGTGCGCTCGCCCAAATATCTGTCGATGTCCCAAATGCGGGGTTGATCCCAATCCGAGTCGATCATGATGAGCTTCCGTCGTCCGTGCGCGGTAAATCCTGCCGCCGCAACCACCGCATGCCCCCCCGAGTTGCGTTCGCCGGTTTTACGGGGAATCCACAAGCGAGAGTCGATCGAACCCGGTTTTTCAAAGTCCACGGTCTCGTAAGTCGAGGTCAGCATGTTCGGGCCGATGTTGAAATCGATCAAAACCGGAATCCCCGCTTTCGCGTAGTTGTAAACAAAATCAGCCGCGACCGAGCCCGCGGTAAATTTTACGGTCTTGCAGCTTGCACCAAAGCGTTTTCCGTACTGCTTCATGATCGTAGCGATCTCGATCGGACGGCCCAAGTAATAGTGACTAACGTTTTCTTCCAGGAACTTGGTGCGTTCGCGTTCGGACGACATCATCGTTTGCAGGGTTTCGTTGCCAGGATTCAGACCCAAAAAATACTGCTGCCAGTAATGCGTGAACGCGAATGCGGCGCAAGTTCCGCCGTATTGATCCATCGGGCGCAAAACGGTTTGCGGCTTACCCGGGTTTTGGACGAATACCGTATTGGAGCGGTCCACGAGATAAGCGCGGGTTTTTTGCGTATCCAAAAACAAATACTCATCGCTGTGTCCGTCGGCTTCGACCACTCGGCCCAAGAAAATTCCGTCCACCGCCGCACGCGAACTCCCGAAATTGATGCGCACTCCGCTCCCGACACCGAAGCTAAACTTATCGGTGGAGACCCGTTTGATCAGACTGACTTGGACTTTAGCTTCCGCGGTCCCTTGAATCAGAGCCGCGACCGCGAACATAACGGTAATCAAGTGTTTCATGCTCATCCTCTACTCTCTGGAACCTGCATCGAGCATTTTCAAATAGATGCTCTTGACCGTGCCCGAGAGCGCGCCGTTGTCTTGAACTTGTTCGTAAAGATACTGGCCGATCTTCGTCGCAGTCACGGCGTAGTTCAGCTCGGTCCAAACATCGCTGGTTGGATTTTTAATCAGCAGATCCAGATTGGCCGATTTTTGATATTTTTTGTGTTTCGGAATTTGTCCGGTCCACAGGATGCCGACGATATCGCCGGTATTGCGATCGACCATCGCCGATCCCGAATCGCCGTGCGAGATGTCGCAGCCATGGGCAAACGACCAAGCACGATAGCCCACCGGATTGTACTTATCCGGATCGGCCAAATGACGATACTCCCCGTTTCCGGAAAACACTTTGCAGTCCGAATCGTCGGTACCCATCATGTAGTTTTGGGGGTTACCGCCGACACCGAATCCGATCGTGAGCAAAGGCTCGCCGCGATACGTATTTTTGCGGACGGAAAACATTTTGCCGATATTCTTCAGTGCCGGTGCGTCCGCGGACGGGACGTCGATTTCAAGCAGCGCTAGGTCGACGTTCGCGAGCGACTGATAAACTTTAGTGATTTTGTACACGCGATGGAGCAAACGGAACTCGATCTTTTGACCGACACAATCCCTGGCGGTCGGACACACGTGATGGTTGGTCGCGACGACGTTAGCACCATTGTATTGTCCGAGATAAAATCCGGTTCCGCCGACTTGGATGTATCCCGTGGCCATCGCCATCCGTTGATACACTCGCGATTTCGCCGGGAGGTCGCTTTCAAAAACGTGGTGCTTACCCCAGACATCGCCGACCCGATAATCCGAGATATCACCGTAACCGGTAATGCCCGTCCCCGAGTAACCGTAGACGCCGATATCGGTCAAAAACTGAGCAAGCTGCGGAGTCGCATTCGCGACTCCGGATAACCCTAAACTGATCAGAACTACGGCTGACTTCAGTGTCGTCAGCATTTTGTGGTGGCCCCGTTTCATATCCCTCACCTCTCTCAAAGTTAGACAGGTGTTAACACATTATTGATGCATTGCAATATAAAACTCGAACCGCCAATCTTCCAAGCTTGCCCTTTCCAAACGAGTCTTTACAATTGAGGTAAGTGCTAAGAATGCATATAAAATCGAGAACGTTTTTAACCCTGAACCTAATCGCCGGTTTTTTTGCACAACCGCCTTCATCCCATGCAGGAGGGATCGAATTGATGGGAATGGTCGGTTACAACTTAAACCAGGTTCCCACTCCGCCCTCGACCTACGTCACAAAAAGCAACGCCACGAACTACGGCTTTTTTGGCCGTTATGAGCTCGGCCCCGGCCGGCTCGAAACCGGTTTTCTCTACACCAAGACGTCGATCACGACGAGCGACGTTCCCGGCAATATGACCGTCGAAGGTTCGTACTGGATCATCCCGATGCTTTATCGCTACGCTTTTTTTGAACCGTTTTTTTCGATCGCGGTCGGTCCTGACTTCGCGATCGTCGGAAATCGCAGTCTAACCGCGAACGGCACGCCGATCTCCGGTCCGGCCAGCGGTTACCGCGGTCACTGGGGATTGGAAGCGAGTTTTGAAGCCGCTCAAGATTTGGGCGAAAATTTATCCGCGGTTCTCGACGTTCGTTACCGCATGGGTCTTGCCAGCGCCGTTTCGTTCGGCGGTCAGGGAACTAAATTTCATTTTTGGGGTCTGGCTCTCGGGCTCCAGAAGCGATTTGATCCGTAAGACCCACTCCGCCCCTGACCATGTACTGAATCATAAAAAAACCTGCAAAACCGCTGTGAACCACGGACGAGCGGTTTAGTCCCGCACCCACGAGGAACGTCCAGTCTTTGCCTGCGCGATGACCGACGACCGGCCCGTAGAGCGCGCTGTCGCCGCCGGTATCAAGCGCGTGGCTGTATAAGAGCGCGCTACCGACCTGCCAGTCCGGATTGAGCGCGTACAAAAGCACCGGAGTCCAGGTCAGCACTTTTTCGCCGGCGGAGTTACCTGTAATGAGAGTCATTTCATCAAAGAACGGCTTCTGTGCATCGGGCGCACGAAGCTCTTCGTAACGTCCAAGAATTTGCATCACAAAACCTTGATAGGCCATGAGTGCTTGCATCCGCAAAAACTTACGGGTCATCAGTCCGTTACATTCGACGTTCGAACAATCAACCGACTTCGGAGTAAAGTTGCGCGAGCCAACATCGTAGCCGGCGCCAAAACCCAAGATCGAAATCGGATAAAGCTGGAACTCTCCGCCGATGCGGTTGACCACTGCACTCGTGGCTCCGTTCAACGCCAAACGCGCATATCCGTATTTCCAATCGACTTTGCCGGGTGCGGGCTTCTCATCCGACTTCCACAACTCTTGGCCGAGGCCTGCCGATACCGTGATCTGCGCGCCGATCGGATATGTCCGACCATTTAGACCGAGTTTTAAGTCCGGGACGGGATCGAATGAAGCTTGAGCCGGGTTTGAAGCTTGAACCACTGCCGAAATCAAAAACATCAAAATTCCACCTGATTTTGTGCTTAATTTGAAGTTCATATTTTTTTTAATGCAACGCATAAAACCTCCTTGACGATGTGCGTCTTATTCGATACGACCGTTTTGCTATGGAACAGGGGTCGAGGGTGCCATTTAAAATTTTTCTGCGAATTCTTATCGCAATCGTCAGCTTCGTGTCCGGAACGCAACCCGCACAAGCCAATCTGTCCGAGGAACTGCAAGTCCAGATCTTCCGCTATGCTACCGATAATTCGCCGACGTTTTATCTTTCCTCAAAAACATATTTCTTAACAGACAATTTTCTTACCCGGATCGACGGATATTTCGAATCCGGCTCAAAGGGCGCCTGGAGTATCGATCCGGACCCGCTCCGCTACACGTTTAAAGTCGACGAAACCGGTAAAAGTTTTGTATGGATCGGCCGCGATCATCCGCTCAACTTTACTCGCTCGGTTCCGGTCGAGCCAACGAGCGCGCTTGGCACGGTGTGGGCGCAAAACCAACTCGAAGCTTTGAACCCTCGAGTTTCCGGATGGATCGGCGCGGGTCTCATGCAAGAGCTCGATCCGAAATCCTGGAAACTCATCGTCGCGTACTCGCCTATTTTTATTCCGACCTTCGGCCCATCGCTGGGATTTACCGAGCGCGGCGGCCTGAACCCCGCGCGCTTCGCGCGTCTTCCGCCTCAGACGGTTACCACGGGTGGCGTCACGATTCCGATTCGTTACCGTTTGGAGATCGGACAGCTCAAAGATTTATTATTGCAGCACCAGGCGATGATTGCCATCAACCACGACGACGAAGACGTCAATATGGATGCCTACCTCTATACAGCTCCGCATCCCGATCCGGTTCCGACGACGAACTCGGCGCTCGGCGTATCGGCGACCGACGTCAACGCGAAGGTCGACATCAACGTCCAGTTCCCGCGAGAATACTGGGGCGGGATGCGCACGCAGTTCAAAAAAGTAAAATTCTCGCCTGCGTTCGAAGTCCTGCAACGCATGGACGATCTTTCCGAACACTACGTGTCGTTTACCGGATACTTCAACTCCTTGCAGCTCGATCCGCATCTCTCGACCCGTACAACAAACCGCGCTTCATTCGGCCTACTCACCCACTTCCAAAAGACATTCGACACACCGAAGTTTTCGGACGGAATGGTGTTCCTCCGTTTGCCGGTAGCGCTCTCGGAGGTCGTCGAGCTTCGCACGCTCGTGCAAGCAACGCTGTTGTCGCTTCGTCAAAGCTTTTATTGGATTAACGAGATCGAATGGTCGATCGCGCAAAACATGTCCTTGCTGGGGGCGATGCGTTTGCTCGCCGGCGAAGACAATAGTTATTTCGGGGATTGGAGAGATCAAGACTCATACTCTGCTGGTTTGAGATGGATCTTCTAGGGAAATTGAATATGAAGTTTTTAGCCGTATTAGCATTGGTATTTGGCGCAACTGGTTGCGGGATCTGGGGCGAAGCCCCTCCCGCTCCGAAGAACATCACGCTCACGAGTGTTCCACTTCCGCCGTTCGCGGAGATTTTTTCAGACGACGAGGCGGTCGCGACTCAGACACTCGCGACCTGGAGCCGCAGCATTCGCGACACCTTCAACCAGCTTGAAGGCGAAAAGAAGGACTTTCTCTCGACTGCCGAGATCTCCACGCTCGTCCGCAAGGGCTTCGTCAAAATCTCCAAAGACTCGGAGCTCGACGTACGCCGGGTTCGCGGCGTCTTACGCATCCTCGGATATAAGGACGGAATCAGCAAGCAGAACGTCGAAAACCTGATGACCTGGTTTGAAAAAAACCGCGTTCAAGCCCGAAGTTTCTACAACATCTTCATCGCGACCGACACCGGCCACAACTTGTTTAGCGCGCGCGACATGGTAAATCTCCTCGACTTCTTCGGCGGGTTCGTCTCTCTCGGCGGATCCGACTCGATCACCGCAAGTGAAATGAAAGACTTAATGGATCCGTGGATTCCGGAGAGCTATCCTCATGCGAAGCGCGCACTCGAGAGCGGATTTGAATTCGGGATTTCGTTCTTTTCAAGCTTTTGCGGCGACCGTGTCGAAACCACCCGCTGGAACGGCAAAAAAATCGGGACCTGCATGCAGGACCTGGTGGCGCACTTTACGTCGTCCGCGCCGGTGTTTGATTTCATTTTCGGTAACCTAAACCCGATTCAGTCGCGAAAGGAGCTGAGAGCGGCGAACGACCGGTTTGTCGCCAGCGTCGAATCTTGGATGAAGGGGCACAACCATCCGCTCTTCCCGACGACCCGAGTGGCGAAGTTTGCCGACAAGCTTGAGATTCCGGCACCTTATGCGTTCTTCAAGCTCACGGAGTGGATTCCAAAATTGAATTCCGACTCGACGATCGACGCGTTTAGCCCGACCTTCTTTATCGACCTAGCAAAAATCGCCAACACTTGGATCAATACTTTCACCTCGGTCACCGACAAAGAAATTTGCGGTGGCGGTGCGGGCACGTCGCTCACGAGCAAGTGGCGCGACTGCGAATTCAAAGGCGAGTACGGACCGGTCGAAAAGCTCTACAACGACGAGTACGCGACCCTCATTCGCTCGAAGAACCTGGGCTTCGTGTACAAGATCTCGCTCTACGATCAAGTCGCTCAGTTCCTGATGTCCAAGTTCGACGCTGAAGGCAGCGGTCTCGCGCAGAGTTCAATCAAAGAGATGATCACGCTTGCGATCCGTCTGGTCGATTCGAACGCGTTTCTTTATAACGTCGTGTCTCGGATCCAAGAGCGTGTCTATGATCCGTCGACAGCGGAAGGCTCGCTCCAGAACATTCATCGTCAAGGCTTAGCAGAACTTGCGGCGCTGGCGTCCGATTTGATCCCGGAGCGCGGCAAGAACCGTCGCGGTCTCTTGAAGAAGCTGCAAACCCAAATCTACGATCCATCGAACCGTTTGTCCTACGGCCTCGACCAGCTTGGGATTACCGCGTTCTTGTACATCTACGATTTGATGACGAGCTTACGCGCGGACTATTTACAAACTTACGATTTGCCGGTCAAAACCGAAGGGCCTTTGTTGTACGTCAAACGCCGGAAGATCGTCGAAAACATGCCTCGCATGCTTTACGATCACTTCCCGCACATCTACAACGAGTGTCTCGCGTGGGGATTCGAACGCACTTGCGGCATTCTCTTTACCGAGGTGTTACCTAGTCCGCTCCAGGGTCGCGACGACCTCGAAACATACGAGATGGACATGATGACTCTCACCGCGATCTTGCTGGAGAGCATGGTCAATCGTTGCGATCGAAACGGCAACGACATCATCGGACGCAAGTTTTTTGGACTCGACGGATACAACGAAAAAGCTTGCGTGATCTCTGTTGCGACTTCACTCGGTAAGCGCTTGATGGCGGCCAATATCGTCGAGCAGGATGAGCATACGGAGTTTTTATTGAATCTGGTGAAGCTTCCGTTCATCAAGTGGGTCGCGAAAGTCGCGATCACTCGCGGAACGATGAAAGGCCCGGGAATGATTATCCGGGCACTTCCTCCCATTTCTTTGTTTTCAGGCGCGGCAACTTTGGGTAGTATCATCTCGCTTGCAGCAGAAGTAATGGACAGCGATAAAACGAAAGCCATTGATCAAGGTGTCGTCGGACACCATGAAGATGCTGGCGATGAGCTGATCTATATGAACGAATTGACGGACCACTATCTCCCCAGCCATGAGAATGCAGTGCGGACGTCGGAGAAATTTCGATGAGTGTTTTGAAGTTTTCACTGCTACTGATGATTTACCTGGGCATGAACACCGCCCGCGCAGAAACCGTATCCGCCATCGCCTTCAATACCTGGGGAGTTCCGATCGCGTCTTACGATACTTGGAGGTGGGGCAAAACAATGCAGGAAATTGCAAAAATCTCACCTGACTTCGTCGGTCTCGAAGAGGTTTTCACGCTTAAAGCTCAGCGCAAATTCACGCACAAGGACTATCCGTATCGCGCACAAGGTCCACGCTTTTTTCCGCGGCTGATTAGCAGCGGCCTTCGCATCCTATCCAAGCATCCGATCGAGCGTAAAGCCTCCCTCGTGTTCCGCTCATGCAAAGCGGACGACTGCCTGTCGCGCAAAGGCGCGTTACTCGTCGTCGCAGATTTACCTTCGGGCAGGAAAATCAACGTCGTGGTCACTCACATGAACGCACGCGGCGAAGACAACATCCGCAAGGATCAAGTCGATCAGCTTCAAGCTTTCATGACTTACTACGCGGAACCGAACGCGCCGATCCTTTTGATCGCTGACTTTAACTTCAATCCGTCTTCAGCGCTTTATCCTTATTCTCTTCAGAGCTTGCAGCTCACTGACACCTGGACCGCCACTCATCCGGCTTCGGAACCGGGCTTGACTTCGGACTGCGAAAACAATCACTACGCTCGCAAGTATTCGATCGCACACCACTTCTCGCTTGTTCGCGAGCGAATCGATTTCATGTTGACTCGAGGCTTGAAACCGTTGAGCAGTGAAATCATCTTCAATACAGGTACGTTGTATTCGGATCACTACGGCGTGTACGCGACATTCGATGTAGATGAGACAACTGAACGATCCGAAAAGATGGCGTCCGCAGACACCTTCAACCAGAGCGAAGAGGTTTACTACTAATATTCGCGTACGCGACCTAAACCGGCTTGGCGATAAGCTTCGGATAAGGTCTCAAGATCCCACTTCTGTTCGGGATAGGCCTTACCCTTCTTCTCGACGTCGCCGAAATCGTCCGGAGTGTAGACATACATCGGGACGATGAGGTCAAAGCAATCTTCGTTCGGTGAATCGCGAAGCTGTGTGTACTCAAAATAACTGCGCACGTGACGACAGCCGTTCGACACGGTTTTGTTACCGGTCATATTAAAAAAATAACGATCCCAATCGCTGAACGGAACCGCGTCTTTGTACGCGCGATTGTCCATCACCATGATTTGATCGCGGGTAAACGTGCGACTGGAACCCATCGCCTCGACAAAGAACCCCGGAGCCACGTGAAACCACCAATCAAACTTGTTTCCACTCATGTAGGTATTGCTGTAGAAACGAAACACTTTAACCATGTTCAAAGTCGTTCCGAATTTTTCGCGGTAACGGTTTGAAGCTTCGTACGCCCAAACTTCAGCACGGTTAAAACATTGGGAGTTAAAGCTGCGCGCCCCACGCATGGTCTTGCTCAAAAATTTGACTTCTGCTTCGGTGGTGATGACCGACGGCTGATAGTCTCTAAAATAGTCGATATCCTGAGCTTTTACGCCCGGAGCGAGCTCAAACTTTTCGCCCCATTCGTGAACGTCGTCACCGGGCTCCACCACCTGACCGAGAACCGGGCATTGGGTCGCGAAGGCAATGAATAGCACACTAAAATACAGGGGAATCTCTCTCATTCTCATGTGCGATTTTTTACACTAATTTAGTTTAATCGTCAAGCGGATAATTTCCGGCGTTTTTGAGTCTGACCTTCGTTAAAACGCAAAGTAAAACTGAACCTGAGTTTCCGGATGGGTGATCCAGTGGTAAAGCCCAAGTCGGTTTGGCAACATCGCCGTTCGCGAAATCCCGAGCTGAATCAAGAGCCAGGTGTTTTTGTAGAATCCCGACACCCCGACGTGCGAGTAGGGCTCAGGATAATTAAGCGCAAGAGTCCCCATCTCGAACAAAATCCCATACAGGCCCATGATGTGGAACTCGTGGAGCATGCTGATGCTGGGAAGATACTTTTGGAGGCCTGCCCTCGGGTTCAACGAGTACGGGTGGGTGTCATCCCAAAAATATTGATGACCCGTCGAGAGGATAAACGTGTAGTCCTTCGAGAGGTGCGCGGCGCCGGTCAAACGCAAGAACACCGATTCTTGATGATAGCGGCTAAATCCGAAAGTCTTGAAGTACATGGGTTCAAACGTCGTTTCAAACCGTTGGCCGACGCCTTCGACGTCCGGACCGCCCCGATAGAAACGGTAACGCGCGTTCGCCATCGCCATGCCGTACCCCACCCAGATAAATGGGCTCGTGCTCACCATAAAATCATCAGTGACGCCGTAACCGATAGCGTAAGTTCCGGCAATCGCATCGCCTTTGCGTAGGGTGTAAGGCGTGGGGGTGAGATTGTGCCCAAGAAGAATCGGCTGAGCGCCGCCCGCGAGTGCCTGGAACGGAACCAACAACGTCATGATCGTCGCTAAAGGTTTCACTCGAGCTTTAAAAATCCGCGGGTGTTGCCGGATTTACCGTAAATTTAGGCGTCGTCGGTTTTAATCCCGTCATTTGAGCGCTCTCAGTTCGATCTCGGTGCCACGTAAATATTTTTGAGTCGTTTCTACGACGGCGGCTTTAACGCACTCACGCTGCTCGGGCTTGCTTGGCTTTTTTTTGCGTTTGGTCTGCATGCATTTTTTGATCTTAGGCCCGAGATAGTTCAAACAGCCGTTCGCGAGTTTCGGCGCGTAGAGTTTCAAAAGCTGCATGAGCTTTCTATCTTCGTGAGCGTATGTCTTCGTCCGTTCTTCGGACGTGCCCGGTCCTTCGTCCGCATCCTTGATGAGCTTCGGGTACTCGGTCGCGAAGAGATCCATCACCTTCTTTTGGCGATGGTTGGGTTCGGAGCTACCCCAAAATTGGACGGCCTGATTGGTTCCGGCGTTGATGGCTTCCATGCAAACGCTGGTGTCGTAGGCCTTGCGCTCGACTTCCACCCCCCGAATTGAGAGAATGGGCACGTTCTCATCTTCCGTTTTTTTTTGGGCGGAGGCGCAAGACGCAAGCACGGCGGTCATGAGCAAGATACGGTAGCGCGGGAGGGCCATTCTCCGATTTTAGCAAACCGAGGAATAACTTCCAGGTCTTTACGCCGCCACAAAACTACCGCTCGGGCGTTTTGCTTGGCGGACGCTGGTCGAAGCGCTTAAAACACGCGCTAGTGCGCGGTATTCCGGATCACAAACATCCCACTTAGCTGCTCGCGTTTGTCGGTGCGGGGTTCAATTTTCATGTAACGATCGTACCAAGTGAGCGCATGCGCGCGACTGGCTTTGCTTCTATTGCCGTTTTTTGCGTCAGCAGGATTTTATGCTATCCTAGAGCAAACGCGCCCGTAGCTCAGCTGGATAGAGCACCGCATTTCTAATGCGGGGGTCCCGTGTTCGAATCGCGGCGGGCGCGCCATTCTGGGATTCTACGATTCACACTCAATGCTCGAAATCCTGCGACGTCACCCCGAACGAGATCGAGCCTTTAAACGCATCGGGCTGCGCATGGGGCTTCGTCACTGCTTCCAAGGTCCGCGCCCAATCGGTCATGCGCGGTTCAAGAGCCACGGCTTGCCTGAGGCTCGCGATCGAATCGTTGTATTTGGCAAGCTTCCATTCCGCGTAAGCCTTATAGAACCAAGCTTTGCCGTTGCTTGCCTTAGCGGCAATTTGCTTCTTGGTGTACTCGAGCGCCTCCGTCGGGACAAACCCGTGCGTGCGAATCAGCATCTCGGCCTCATCCAGCGACCGGTCATTCGGATTTAAATGTTGAGCGCGTTCGAGCGCCACTTCGGCGGCCTTCCAATACTCGGGCTGCAGGCGCGGAATCCGTTCGCGCATGTTCAAACCTTCGATGACCTCGGCGAGCACGTTGACCTTGGCTGCGACATAAAAATTCGGGCTGATCTCCTGCATCCGATCCGCGATCTGCTTGGCGCGCGAGAGGTTTGGCATCACTGGCGTCCCGTCAGGGTTGTTCAAGAGAGCGAATTCGGCAAACATCATGTCGGTAAGAATGCGCATGTCCCTGATCGCAGACAGCGGAGTCACACCGAACGTCTGACGGGTCAGCATCGAACGCAAAATAAAGAGCGCGGTCGCGCAACCGCCGGAGATCGACTCGCTATCGACCACCTCGGACTTACACGCGCGCGCCATCTGGTTGTAGGCCGCATTCAGCGACGGATCCGCAAACTTACAAAGCTCCGGTCGGTCGGGGATCATCTGATAAGTGGGTGTGAACCTCTCTTTGTCGAGCTGGAGCAAATCCAGACGCTGCATCTCGATCGTAAACGGCTTGCACTCGTCGTTGAGTGATCGACTCGATTGGATCGCGCGCTCCAACCCCGGACGGGCAGCGCGCAAAAGTGTCGGCGGCGCGACCTTGGCGAACGTCCCCTCAAGATCACCCATCGCACCGGCGACGCTGATGTCCTTATCGACGTATCGAACGTAAGTCCGTTCCAGCCGTTCTTTAAATCTTAAAATCCCGAACACGACACCACCGGCAAGCAGAAGCATCACTGGGAATCTCATGATTTGACTTGGCTCCAATCGCGAATGACTTTGACTTCGGGAACTTTGCTTTCTCGTCCGCTCACGAGATCGACCATCTGGCTCGGAGTGTAGTCACGATGGCGGTAGAACAAGCCCCACTTGAGATCGAGCTTTCCTTCGCGTTGCAAACGGATCGGGAGCGCCAGATCCAGGCAAAACACATCACCGATGATCGCGTCCGGTCTGATTTCGAGCAATGCTTGCTCGTACATCGGACGATCGGTATCGACCTTGACGTCGCCGTAGTTTTTGTCTTTGGCGATCACAAGCGGCTTCGCACTAGTGCCGAGGCCGAATTTCTTAGCTCCACCCCGCACCTTCGGGCGCGTGGTGAGCGAGTAGCTGTTCTGGTTCAAAAACTCTTCGATCTTTTCGGTCGAAGAATTCGAAACGATATAAACCTCGTGACCCTTATTAATCGCGTCCTCGACCCAAGCTTTGGTTTGCGGGTCCGGTTTTTTTTTGAGCTTCAACTGGTGGAACGACCACTCGGAGAGTTCACCGTAGCTTTGAATTTTTTCTTCTTTGATCAGGTGACCGAGGACAAAACGTGCTTTTTTATCGCCAATCTCGACCAAGTGGTCGAGAAAATCCGCGAGACCGATGTTGCGGATGAACGGATCTTCGAACATGAAGGCCGACACACGGCCTTCGCTCCGCCAACCGAAGTGGAAAGGCCTCGATGCCGAGCGAGCACGCGCCTCGCCCAACCAAGAGTCGACTTGCTGGCTGGATTCGAGGCCGACTGCTTTCAGTTTCAGATTGGCAATCTTATCGCGAAAGTGTTGAAAGCAAGCGATGCCTTCATCCGTAGGATCGGTGTAAACTCCATCAAAATCCATGACGATTCGCATAATGTCTGCATTCTAACGAAATAAGTCTTGCAGATCAACGCTTTTAGTCGGAAAACCAAATGAGACCATGAAAGTTTATTTCCATGAGATCAAGGACCAAGAACTGGTCTATCAATTCGACGAATCAACATCTTGGGTCATGGAAGTGGTCGGCGCTCTCGACGAGCGAATCGACCGAATTCAGAGACCTCCGGGATGGAAACCCCGCTCCCGCCCGACTCAAATCAGCTTCACTCTCCGCCGCGTCGATGATCTTGTCCATGTCTCCGGCAAGGTCAAGTCGCAGCTCTTTTTGCTCTGCAGTCTCTGCGCTGATCCGTTTCACTTTCCGGTCAACCTTCAGTTTCATTCGATGCTGACCCAGTCCGAGATGTACGCCGAGGCGCCTCGCGAGACCTCTCGCAAAGGCAGCCTGCACGAGAACCCGCTCAAAGATAATGACGAAGACGATGACTCGGACTTGGGACCGATGACCGACTTCAGTGCGTCCGACTTTGAAGTCACCGTGGTCAAAGAGCCGTTCGCGAATCTCAAAGAGATCTTGAGCGAGCAGATCATGCTCACGATCCCGATGCAGCCAAAGCCCGACATGAACGGTAAAGGCGACTGCGTAAAATGCGGAAAACCCCAGGCGGCGTTGCAAACCAAAATCACCGAGTCTTCAGGACCGCTCAAAGAAAATCCGTTTGCCGTACTCAAAGATTACAACAAGAAAAAGCACTGAGCATGCGGCTTTTGGGGATCACATTTGCATTACTGATCGCGCCTCTCGTGACCTCCACCCCGACACGCGCCGGTATTTTTGATTTCAGCCTGATCGATCCGTCCCTCTTGAACGGCTACCTGCCTCAAGGCGTCGCCGATGAGGCGATCAAGATGTACGGCATCTACGCGGCTCACCGCCCTTACGTGGGCGCGACTCCGATCACGAACTACAACGGATTCGATCTCAAGGTCGAAGTCACGCTCATGAAGGTCGGCGACGGACTCGTCAACGCGCTTCGCGAAGTAGGCGCGACTAACGCTCTCCCGAGCAACATGCCCGCGATCCCGATGGTAAAATTGAACGCTAGAAAAGCGATCGGTCCGAACTCGGATATCGGTTTCTCCGGCATGGTGGTCTACGGGCAAACGGTATTGGGCGGTGACATCCTCATCCTCGTGTCCGAAGCCGAAGAAGGCGAAGGCATGAACGTCGCGCTTCGATTGGGCTACAACTACCTGAACGCGCCCTATGCTTACGTCAAAAGTTGCAACACGATTCAACCCGAACTCGTCTTCTCGCGCCCGCTCGAATTTGCGGAACCTTACATCGGCATCGGTGGACGCTACATGTGGGGAACGATCGACATTCCACTCGACACCACGCCGCAGGTCCATCTCACCAAGTCAGGCTCGGGCAAAGACGGTTATCTCTTCACCGGAGTCTCCTTCCACGTGATCGGCCCGCAAGGCTTGCGCATGGGCATCGAAGGCAGCTACGACTTTTCGGGGTACCACACGATCGGGACCGTCTTCGGGCTCGGGTTTTAGCTTTAAATCCCACCTCTTGCAGCTCACGCCCATTCAGGGTATTTCGACCCGGCATCGCGATTCAATTTGATTTATTACACAATTTATATTAATCTCCTGAGCGTATGTTCAAAGCAGCAATGATCATGTTTACATTGGGTGTTTCGGCGGCCGCACAGGCCGCTTGCGTTATCCATGTGGATCAACTCGACTGGCTCTTTAAAGAAAACAACCGTGGCTTCGGAGCCGCCAACGTCCAAATTCTCCACGACCTCACCGACGACACACTGAAGGACCTCGGCTATCAAACGGTTTACGATTCTACCGGCATCGAGCCGACGCACTCCTTGAGTCTCCAGTACATGCGCTCGACGGCTCTGGCCACTTCGATCAAGCCTGCGCCCGTTAATCATCAGGTGATAATGATTTGGGGTGATAAAAGAACCGCTGAAACAAAGATCTTTCAGATCGCACGTCTCCCGCTTGAGAGCCGACGCCCAAAAAAAATCCGCGAGGCAAAAGAGTATCTCCTTGACTTAGCGGAGGAACATTACTTTACGGCCCTGAAGAGACTTCCACCCTGTCCGTCAAAGGACTAAGCCCGAGGAGCGGCAATGAAAGTACTTGGACTGGTTTTAACCTTGTTGATCCTGAAACTGAGCGTGGCTCACGCGATTCCTGAAACGGGATATCCGTTGCCAGGCTATCCGGAAACAAGCTACCAAGCGGCGTTTCAGGCGCACGTAATGCCGTTTTTCAAAGCCGGTGAGACCTATCGCTTCAAAGCCGCAGGAGGACTGCTCCTTGCCGGGATCAAGTTCGTTCACCCGAATAACGGTTCGACCCCGGCCTCGACCATCGCGCGCAAAACCATCGTGGTTTTACCGGGCCGAAGCGAGCCCTACGCCAAATACGCCGAAGTTTTTTACGATTTGTACTCACTGGGCTTTGATATCTACTCCTACGATCATCGGGGCCAAGGCTTGTCACCCCATCTTTCCAGCCGCAACGAGCAGATCGGTGACGTCGACGATTTCACCAACTACGTCGATGACCTCGAAACCTTCACTCGCGACGTGGTCCAGCCCGACTCTCGCGGATCACTCTACTTGCTCGCGCACTCGATGGGCGGCGGGATTGCCGCGCGCTACTTGTCCGAGGCGGGCGAGGCAAGCGGCTATACCGCGGCCGTGCTGAGCGCACCGATGCTCGACATCATCACCAAGCCTTATCCACGCCCGATCGCAAAACTCATCGTTGGCGCCGCGACTAAAGTGGGCCTGGGCGCGCGCTATGCTCCTGGCCGCACCGATCTTAACGTCGATCTTCCATTCGATCAAAATCAGGTCACGCATTCGGAAGCGCGCTTCTGGATGAGTAACGAAATTTCGCGCGAGTATCCCGACACGAAAATCGGAGGTCCGTCGAATCGCTGGGTGTATGAATCACTGGTCGAATCCCCGCGCACGGTTCGCTACATGAAAGGCATGGTCACGCCGACCGTTCTTTTGCAAGCGACCGAAGACGAACTCGTCAAGCTCAAGCCTCAAGACCGAGGTTGTGGTCGCGCGAAAAATTGTAGAGTCGAAGTCATTGAAGGTTCGATGCACGAGATTTTGCAGGAAAAAGATTTCCTTCGTGATCACGCTTTCCGCGTGATTTTCGATCATTTCATGGCGAATTAACTTAACAAATCATCTTAAACCAATACCTCAAGTACGGTGTTCAAGAGCAAGATCGCTTCATTGCGGACGGCACTGACTGACGCGAGATCCATATACGTCTGCCGGTGCGCAGCCGGGTTGCGGAGATCCTGCAAAGTCATCAAGCGTTTCGCGATCGATACCGCTTTCTCATCGCTCGAGTTCGCGAGCTTCAGTAGCGGCTCGCCCGCCTTCGCGCCACTCGTGGACGCGACCGGCAGCTTGCGCGTGAACATCAAAAAGATCACCGCCCAAGCGCGGAGCCCGTCAAAGATCTTAAAGCGGTCTTGCAGGATTTTGCCGTTAAAGAAAGTCCCGCACATCATCTTTGCTTTGTGTAGCGGAAAGTGCTCGGGCGCGATCCGACCTTTGAGCCCGAGCGCGGTCACGACCTTTTCGAGATTCGGATAATCTTCGCCGAAACCCAAACGATGCCAAAGCGTTTGGAAGTCATGCAACTGCGTATCGAGCCTCGGAAACAAATACTTTTGACCCAAGTGACGATCCAAGATCAAATCGAGCGCCTTGCAGTATTCAAGCACGGTCGGTGCTTTATCCACCGGAAGCTTGTGGGTATCTTCATCGATAAACGGTTGCTCGGCCGCTCGAAGCGCCGACTGAGTCATCGCATCAAGCTTTTTAAAATGAGGGATAACCGACACAAGCTTTTTGTCGATCTCTTCGAGCGTCGCCGTGCCCGCCGCATCGAGCGTCGCAGCCTGAGCTGCGGTCGAATTGTTGGACAAGCGATCCCGAAGGGACACGAGCTTTTCCCACTGAGGGTGATCCGGATTGACCTGCAACATGGCGTCGCACTTTTGCACAAACTCCGGCCCACCACGATTTTCGGGATCAAACGAGCGATACACCTTATCGACCACTTCCTCCTCGTCGAGATTGGCCATCAAATAATCGAGTACCGCGCGACGCGCGAGTAACGATGTGTGCGCGCACAAGCTATCGAGCGCGCGGCCCTGGATGATCCGCACAGCGCTATCGAGCTTTTCGACGAGGGCTTCCGAGGCATCTCGAGAATTCGGGTAGCTCTTTAAAGCAATAATGGAGTTGAGCTCGACCAGCGCGTGCGCGTGCTTGATCCGTTCCATCACCCAAGACTCAAAACCCGGTATCGGTTGAAAGCGCAAAGTGCGCAGCACCCCAATCTGAAGCTCGGGGCTAAAGTGTCCGGCAAACATTTTGAGCACGTCGATCAGACGCGACTCGCCCGCCATCGATTTCTTGGCACGAGCGTTCATCTCCGCGATCGCTTCGATCACGCCCAAGATCCGCTGCCCCAGGTTCTCTCGCTCCAGTTGCGACAACAGGAGCACTTGGTTCAAGAGTTCCTTTAAGTCCATGAGCTCGGGCTGTGATTCGAAGTAAAAAAGCACGGACGAACGCAGCTGCCGGTCTTTGAAGTCAGTCGGCCAATTCTGCGAAAACTTCTTTAACGGGTGATTGAGTTCGGCGCATGCACGAATCAAACGGCCAAATACCATCGGCTTTAGACCGAACTTATCGATCCACTCATCGATGACTTTGGAGTTCAAACCTTTGACCAGGCTCCACTCACTCCATAAGTTAAGGTAACGGATCGCGATCGAGTCCTCGGTATCGACCAGGAACGTACGTCCCTCGGCTTCGATATCCACGTAAGGCGCAATGGCATCGAGCCACTTGAGCTGCAGATCGAGCGACGCCGGCTCCTTCAAGCTCGCGATCTCGTCTTTGACCGACTTGTAGATTGTGTCATTGAGTAAGCTTGAGATATCCGGAATGAGCGCTTCCCACTCGTCCTCCGACATATTGCCGCCACCCTGATCACTTTGGATCATGGACCTAAACCATTGCTTTAAGATTTTAGCGCGAGTATTGGTGCGCAGGCCCTGGAGCGCAAACAAAAAACGCTTGGGCTGAGCCTTGGCATCGAACACCTCAAGCCCGGTCTCGACTTCTTTTTCGTCAAAAGCGCGAAGTTCGAGCGGCAGCACCGGATGCGGATTCGGATGCTGAAAAATTTTAGAAAGATAGTCCTCGAGCTTAAATTGCGAACGGATTTGAATCTGCGACAGCGTGCTCCTGTAAATCTGGAGCATCAGCGAATCTTCTGAAAACGCGCGTTCAAACGGCGCAATCAGCCCCGGGTCCCGTTCCAGGCGCGCAAGAGCAAACATACACGCCATCATCAAATCGGATTCGAGGCCCGACGAGCGCGCGAGCAATTCGCGGATTTTCGGCAAAGATTCGAAGGCTTTGAGTTCACCCAATGCAATCACGAGGTTTTTGAGCAAAAGCCCGTCTTCGTTTTTCACGGCCGGGTCCCACTCTTTGAGTAATAGCGAGATCGAATGGAAGTCTTGGGTCAGACCCAATGAGTACGCGACCGTCGGTTTCAGCGTGTCGGGTGCTGTCGGCAGATACGAGCGCAGAAAGCATTGAACCGAGCGCGACCGCATTGAGCCCGAAGAGCGCTCGGCCAAAGCACGTATCGCGAGCATCTGCTCGGCGAGATCTTCGTTTTTGCGGATAACCTCGACCAGAAACAAAAACGATCGGAGGTCGGTAAATTTATGGAGACCCTTTAAGACTTCAAGGCGGACCGAACGCCACTCGCTTTCGCGGTAGGCGCGGATCAAATGGCGTGATGATTCAGGAGTGGGATTCTGCACCCATTCCTGAATCATCGGTACGCCTAAGATGTGACTACTTACGCTTTTTTCTTTTCTTTTTTCGCCCAAGATGTGCACCATCCGCCGCCAGCGACTTCAGCGTTCGCCATTAGCTGGCAAGGAGCGGTCTTCGCCTTTTCATCTCCTAGATAGTAATTGCAGTTGTGGCAAAAAGCTTTTTTATCTTTGCGTTTTGCTTTGTCGGCTTTGGCTGCGTCTTCAACGTAGTTAAGCGCCTTCACGAGGGGCGATGCCAAATCCACGTGTGCAGCAAACGCACGTTGGATCTTCAAAATCGGCGCAACCGCCAAAGCTCCGACGGAAAGCACGAGTGTTTTAAAAAAATTACGACGGCTGTGATTGTAGTTCATATTCTAACGTTCCTTTCTTTATTCTATATCCTGTCTTTATTCTTCCCCTTCGGCCGCATTCATGCAAGAATTTATGCGCTCGATTTTTCGACGGATTTCCCGCAATGCGTTCAACATTTCCCCCTTGTGGCCATCCCAAAATTCCGTCACAATATGGCGAATGAAACTTCCGTCCCTCCAGGACCTCAAGCGTAGTGGGCCGACCGCGTTAAAGAAAACATCCGACCCCTCCGCGCTCGAACGTGGCTTACAATATTTGCGCGAAGATGGAGTCAACGGCATCGAAGTCGCGACCTTGGGCGCCAAGGGGATGCGCATCGACTTCACCCTGACCGAGAAATCTAAAACTACGATCGAGTTCACCGGAAGCTCGCAGCCGCTGTTTTCAAACTGCGATTGCTCGATGTCCGGCTACGGAATTTTTTGCAAACACCAAGCGGTTGCGGCCTGGGCGATGACTGCGATCGCTTCGGGCAACTATGACCTAACACGTGTCCCAGAACCGGTACAAAAAAAGTTAAAGAGCTTTGAAAATATTCTCACGCAGCTCAAGTCTTCAAGCGCTGTTGCGCCCGTCTCGGGCGGCCCGATAGCAGGCCCCACTGGCGTTGAATTCACCGGACTCGTCATCCATTTAAACTGCAAGGCTTCGTCCGATGACCTCGGAGCGATGACCGAAATCCCAAAAGGCGTCAACCACCAGGACCGCCTTCTCCCGGATTTGGCGCTTCAGTATCATCGCGACACCGACCTTCCTCACCCGCTTTGGCGGTCTCCATTGAGTTTTCGTGGCACCACGTCGCAACTTTTTCAATCTGCCCATGAAGTCGCGCGCCGCAAAAGTATTGTCTATTTGTTCAGCGATGGAACCCGAATCCCAGTATCGGAGGTCCTCTTTCATCGGAACGCGACCCTCGTCCCGGTCGAACTTTTGCCGCTCAATCGCGCTGATCTGGATACCTCGAACTGCGCGCTTCAGTTCTTTCCGAAGAATCGCGAGACACCGGTTTGGGACGCGAAGGCTGAAGAAAAACTCGACTCCATTTTGCTGGCGCTCATTCGCGATGCCGGCCGCGCGCTCTCCAGGGGCAAGCTCAAAGTTTATTTCTCGACGCCCGAACTTTTCGATCATCGCGATCTCGCGCTAGAGCTCTCCGAACTCGATTTCAAGGTCCCGTCCGGCGTGAAAGCCGGCTACCAGTTGGCTGCAAGCCCGTTCCCGAAAGTGGAAATCGACGTTCTCCACAATCCGGATTGGATTTGGATGCACACTTGCGCGCTTCAACCCAATGGCCGCCGAATTTGGTTCCACGGGTTCCACCATTGGTTTGAAAACTATCCGGAGAAGTTGGAACTCAACCGCCACGGCGATCTCGAGATTTTGCTCGAGCGCATGAAAACCGAGTTCCATGTGCCGCTCAACGAGATCTTAATTCAACCGCCGCTTCAGTACTTGAAGCGCGAGTCGTTTACGCCGCACCTGCGGGTGTTCTCCAATGGTACCTTCACGGTCGAGCTTGAGTTTGATTCTTGCGTGGTCGACGGGATTCCTCACGCGATCTTAAAGGAGATGGAAGTCCTGGCGGCCGGCATTCGCGCTTGGGATGACCCGCGCGCGGACCAGATGTTTGTCGTTAAAAAGCAGGCCAAACGCGCGAGCGACATGCGCCTCCTCCGCCACATCGGCGTTGCGGCCCTCATTTTCCAGGAAACCGTACGCCACCTGATCAAAACCGACAAGCCGTTCCCGGAATTTTTTGAGCAGCTAAAACAAAAAATCGCGCAGCTCATGAACAAACTCGAAGGTGCGCCGGTTTCGCAAAACATCACGCTTGAGATCTTCTGCTCTAAGGTCGCGATCGAATACCTTGAAGATTACGTTCAGCACTTGATCCGCCTTTATACCGAGCAGCTCTTCCCGCTTCTGACTCCGAAGTCCTCCCTCATGGTCGAAGGCGTTTACGCATTCTACTTGAAGATGCTTTATGCCTGGATCACGATTTCGCAAGTCGACTCTCAAGGCTCTGTCCTCCTCCGCACCAAAGACGGCATCATTCAAAACCCGATGTTCGAGGCACCGGCAGCGATCAAAGATCTGCAGCTGCACCCGCCTGGCGAACTCGCGGACCGTCAGGAAACGCTCAGGTGGCTCCTCACTAAAAAGACGGCGAACCCGGAGACGCTGATCCGCGCGTTCTTGCCTCTGCAAAACGACGGAGTGCTACTCTCTTTGGACGACCAATCGATCGAAGAGCTCCACGACGAGGACTTTATCTCCGAGTTCATCTTGGAAGAAACTCCCGATCTGCAGGGCCGCATCGACTGGTTCGAGCTTCACCCCAAGTTTTTCTTTAAAGGTGTCGAGATCGACGAAGAAGCCGCGAAAAAACTGTCCGAGACCGGGATGATCAAATTTCAAGGTAAAATCTACCGCCTGAACCAGGGCTCGATCCCGTCTCTCGAAAAGCTCACCTTATTTTGGGAGCAACTCGCGGTCTCTCAAGGCCCAAAACGCGGGAACAAAAAATCAGATCGCATCTATCGCCTTCCAAAACATTACACGCTTGAACTCTTGGCGTTGCGCTCAACCGGCGTTCGCGTCAAGGGAGGGCCGATTTGGGATGAGATCTGCCGCTTTTATGACGACTTGGGCGGCAAGCGCGAAGAGTTCCCGATTCCGAAAAGCTTCTCGGGCGAACTAAAGCCGTATCAACATCGCGGCGTTCAGTGGGTGGACGATCTTTATCGCTTGGGCTTAGGCGGTATCCTCGCCGACGACATGGGCCTCGGTAAGACGGTTCAAACGCTCGTCTTCCTCGAACGCTTGCGCGAAAAAGGCCAGCTCAATCACACGCTCATCGTCGTGCCCACGTCATTGACCTACAACTGGCACTCCGAGGCCAAGCGCTTCACGCCGAATCTCCCGGTCATGATTTTCCAATCACGCGAGATTAAACAAGCGCGCGAATTTCTGGAAGCCAATCCTCAAGGGATTTTGATCTCGACTTACGGTCTCATGGCTGAGCACGAACAGTTCTTCGGTAATTATCGTTGGAACGTGCACGTCTACGATGAAGCTCAAAACTTAAAAACCATCACCGCAAAGCGTACGACCGTGTCGCGTAAAATTCCGGCGCGCTTTAAGTTGTGTCTCACCGGCACTCCGCTCGAAAATCACATGGGCGAATTCTTTTCGCTCATGGATCTCGTCGTGCCGGGTAGCTTGGGCGCCTTCGATCAGTTCCGCAAGATGTACATGCAGTCGTACGCGCCGGAGATGGAAAAGGTGCAGTACCTGAAGTTGAAGACCCGCCCGCTCGTTTTGCGCCGGACGAAGTCTTCGATCCTAAAAGAGCTCCCGCCGAAGTCCGAGTCGACCGTTAAGATTCCGTTTACCGACAAGCAACTCGCCATCTATCGCGACATCGCGCTCTCCTGGAATTCGCGCGTGCGCCAAGCGATCACCGAAGGCGGCGAATCCAAGTCTCAACTCATCATGCTCACGGCTTTGCTCCGGTTGCGCCAAGTTTGCTCGGCGCCGTCGGCGATCCCGAACGTCGAGTACACTGAAGTGCCGCCAAAGATCACGTTGCTCATCGATAACCTGAAAGCCATCATCGAAACAGGCGAGAGTGCTCTCGTGTTTACTCAATTTTTGGGCACCTTCGATCTCATTTCACGAGAGCTTAAAAAGGCAGGAATTCCTCACTTCTCCCTCCATGGCAAAGTGTCGCGCAAGGATCGCGAGTCGCAGCTCCAGCAATTCAACGAACACCCGACCGGTGCGGTCATGCTCATGACCTTAAAAACAGGGGGCGTGGGCTTGAACCTGACCAAGGCTTCGTACGTGTTCCACCTCGAACCGTGGTGGAACCCGGCAGTCGAAAACCAAGCCACCGACCGGACTCACCGGATCGGCCAGACCAAGCCCGTGCAAGTGTATCGCTATATTATGGGCGAATCCGTCGAGGAAAAGATCGAGATCCTCAAATCGCGCAAATCCTCGCAGTTTAATGCACTCTTCTCCGACGTCGAGACCGATCAGGATGTCGGCGACGGCGGCGCCTTCCACCTGAGCCAAAAAGACTTCGAATACCTGCTTGGTATCTAAACCGCGGTAACGGGTTCTTTTTGGTTGAGATACGCGTCAAATTGCGATTGTGATATCCTATTGATGTAACAATGGATGTGATTAAACATTTTCTGGATCATCTGCGAATTGATAAAGGCTCTTCCCCGCATACTTTGGCGGCTTATGAACGCGACCTTAAACAATTTGACGCGCATCTCAACCAAAAAGAACCCGTTACCGCGGTGACCGCAGACATCGAGCGGTTCTTGAAGCATTTGCGGACGCAAGAGCAAAAATCGACATCGATCGCTCGCAAAGTGAGCGCGCTGAAGCAGTTCTATAAGTTTCTGACCAAAGAAAACTTAATCAAAGAAAACCCGACACTCTTTATCGAAGCCCCCGTTCAGTCGTCGAAGCTTCCGAAGGCGTTGGACGCCGACGCCATCGGCAAAATTCTGGAAGCCGTCGATAGAGGCAAGCACACCGAGAGTCCGCTGCTGGCCACGCGCGATCGCGCGATGATTTATCTCCTCTATGCCACCGGCATGCGCGTGTCGGAGCTTCTTACCGTACGTGTCTCACAACTCGACACCGAAGGCGGCTTCGTCAAAGTCATGGGCAAGCGCTCGAAGGAACGGGTGATTCCGTTCGCGCCCATCGCCGGCGAGCACGTGCTCGACTATCTCACTCACGTCCGCCCCACCTTCAAACCTAAGAGCGAAGTGCTTTTCTTGGGTCACACCGGCGCACCCCTCACCAGGCAAGCGTTCTGGAAAACCCTCAAAAAAATCGCCACCGACGCCGGCCTCGATCAAAACCTGCACCCGCACTTGCTCCGGCACACTTTTGCCACCGACTTACTCAAAAGCGGAATGAACCTGCGCTCGCTTCAGATGCTGCTTGGCCACGCCGACTTGCAAACGACACAGATCTACACTCATGTCGCGCCCGAGAAGCTCAAAGACGTCATCAATCAATATCACCCGCGCGGAAGCGGCAAGAAGAACCAAAAGCCGCAAGCGCGCTGAATGCAACGACCAGTATAAATCTGCTCCATCGTATCGTCGGCCAAACGTCTCTCCAGCTCAGCGCATCAAGCTGCCACCAACGTGAATCGATTGACGCAATTTCTTGCAGCTCATTTAAAAGTAGAGTTTAATGGATGAGATGATGAAAAGGATTCAGATTTTCGGACTTTACGCCGTGCTTTTGGGTTCCGCAACGATGCTTACCGGCTGCGGGCCGAACTCGGACACGGTCATGATCCGAGTCCGCACCGGACTTGAGCACATCGGCGACGCAACCAACCTTGTCAAACTCTTCTTGCCGCCGTCGATCAACCCCGTCGACGGTTATTGCGTTCAAAAAAATCTTTACGTCGGCACCGACAACGGAGTTCGTGGCGGCATCTCACTCAGTACCCAACGCATCGACATTCGCACCGCCTACAGCAGCTCCGCCGCTTATTCCATCACCGCAGCTGATCTTGCAAACCCGTTGCTCGCGACCTTCCCGCCTATCCAAATCCCGGTTCCGCGCGGACTTGAAGTCGGTATCGGCGTGCTAGGTTCGTTGTCGGACTCGCAACGCCTTGATCCAGACGGAATCCATTGCGCAGATTTCACAGCACTGCCCGCGCCAACTCCATACGCCACGACGTCCGTCGTCGGGCATCGCCGTATCGTCGCCAACGCCTCGATGGACATACCGCTCAAACTCTGGGTCACGCCCACCAACGTTAATCCGTCACCTACGCCCACGGGCGGCGATCCCGCCTGCGCCAACGAAGCCGACGAAAACCAAAATTGTCCGTCACTTGATTTTTTGCAAGTCATTTGCTCGGGCTGCTATTCCGTCGGCCTAAATCTCCGTTTTGAATATGCGCGCGACCGGGACGATCCCGGCAAACGCGTGGTCCAGTGGGTACCCGCTTCTCAAACCGCCGGATCGATGAACATTCCGAGCATACTTCCAATACGACTCACCGGCGTCAACACCACCACGAGCGTCGAAACCGCTCCACTCGAAATTCGCGATGACATGTTCACAAACGGTAGCGGCACTCTTACTCTCACTTTGGTCGACCCCAGCATCTACATTACTGTGCTCAAGCGGCCAAGGACGCTGGCGCCGCCGTTACCCGCGATGGCACTCCGTTGGGCGCAAACATCGCCGACCAACAGCTTGAACCCTCAAGCGCAATGGACGGTAGCCAACTCTCCAGGGATCAACACCCAGACCATACAACTCTATTCCGACAACAGTTGCACCGTGAGCAGTGGCACTTCCATCACACTCAGCGATTCCGCCGTCAATAGCACTTTTAGCACGCTTGCCAACGGCATTTACACTTATCAAATCACCACCAACTACGCGGCCGGCGCCAGCCTTGTCAGCTCTTGCTCTCCACCAATGATCGTCGATACAACGCCTCCGCCTTCGCCGACCGGACTTACCTGGGCACCCACGTCCGTCACTTTCGGCAATTTGGCTAGCGCAAACTGGCAACTCTCCTCACTAACCGACATCGTTCAACAAGAGATTCAGTTTTTTTCGGCAACCAGTTGCACCACGGCCATTCCCGGCGGCGGTCCATTCACGCTGCCTCTCATCGCCGGATCTAACAGCTATTCTTTCACGCCCCCATCGCCGGGAATCAGCGTTTTTTTCAAAATCACTACCCGTGACACCGCAAATAACATATCGGGTGCGTGCAGCACCGCAGGACTCTCGGTCAGTCCATGAACTTTCAAGAAGGCTTACAGCGTTTGGGTTATCAGTTCGTCCCGTTTCTCCTCGCGGTCGTCGTGCATGAATTCGGTCACGGCTTTGTGGCGAGCCTCTGGGGCGACAAAACCGCAAAAGAGCAAGGGCGTCTCACGCTCAATCCGATTCCGCACATTCATCCGATCGGCACGCTTCTCTTTCCGATTGTCAACATGTTTACCGGTATCCCGATCATGATCGGCTGGGCCAATCCGGTACCGATCGATCCGCGCCGATTCCGCAAATTTCGTCCGGGCCTCTTTTGGGTATCGATTGCCGGTGTGGGCGCGAATTTTATTACGGCGCTTTTGTGCGCGATCGGTTGGTGCTTGCTCTATCGTTTTGCGACTGCTGACTTTACCCTGGGGAAAGAGCTCGGAATCATGCTCCAGTTCGGCACGATGATTAACTTCGGTCTCGGCATTTTCAATTTGATTCCGATCCCGCCTCTCGACGGCAGCAAGGTCATCGAAAGCGTGATCTCCTACGGCGCGCTTCAAAAATACGAACGCCTCGCGAGCTACGGCTATTGGATTCTCCTCATTATGATGTTCACGGGCGCGTTTGCGATCTTCAACGGACCGATCATGTATCTGACCGACCTCACGTTCACGATCGCAGGCGCAATCGTCGGAGTGCAGGTATGACTGCCGCTGCAAACAACGCCGCAAAGCAAACCGTCCTCTCCGCCGTCCAAACGACCAATAATTTGCACCTCGGCAATTATTTGGGCGCGATTAAAAACTGGGTCAACTACCAAGACACCCACGATTGCATTTTCTTCGCGGTCGACATGCACGCGATCACGATGCGCCAGAACCCAAAGCAGTTGCACGAAAACACCTATCAAGCGATCGCGACTTATCTCGCGTGCGGCATCGATCCCAAAAAATCGATTATCTTTGTGCAGTCGCACGTTCCGGCTCACGCCGAACTGAGCTGGGTGCTGACTTGTCACTCCACCATGGGTGAACTCAGCCGCATGACCCAATTCAAAGACAAGAGCGCCAAAAATCAAAGCTCGAGTAAAGGCGAAGACTCGATCCCAACCGGCATCTTCACTTATCCGCTGCTCATGGCTGCCGACATTCTCTTGTACGGAACGAACCTCGTCCCGGTGGGCGAAGATCAAAAGCAGCATTTGGAACTCGCGCGCGATCTCGCGATCCGCATGAACAGCAGCTATCCCTCCGATGGTTTTGATATCCAAAAAGTCCCGCACGGGACCAAAGATCCGCATGCGCTTTTTGTCGTGCCGGAACCGTTGATCGGCAAGGTCGGCGCGCGCATCATGAGTTTGCAAAACCCCGAAGCCAAGATGTCGAAGTCCGATCCGACTCCAGGCGGAGCGGTTTTTCTCACGGATTCCGACGGCGACATCGAAAGGAAATTCAAACGTGCGGTCACCGACTCTGACACCGAGGTCAAAGCCGAGAGCCAGTCGGACGGGGTAAAGAACCTCATCCAGATTCAGGCCACCGTCACCGGCGAGACCTACGACGCAGTGCTTAATAAATACGTCGGCCGCGGCTATGGCTACCTCAAAGTCGACACCGGAAAAGCAGTGGCTTCGGCCATCGCGCCAATCCGCGAAAAAACGGCCGAATATCTGAGAGATCGCTCGCACTTAGACCAAGTCTTGAAGGCCGGCCGCGAAGCAGCAACCGCCCGCGCCGAAAAAACATTGAACGAGGTTTACAAACGCGTCGGTTTTGTTCGACAATAGCGTCATGTCACTGACATACGGCAGCCCACACGGAACACCTCGCAATACCCAGTCTGACAACATCTCTATCCGACTGGAACAGTTCGAAGGGCCACTCGATCTTCTTCTCTACTTAATCCAGAGCCAAGAACTCGATATTTCCACCATTTCAATCTCTAAAATCACGGATCAATACCTGAACGCATTGCGCCTCATGCAAGAACTCAATTTTGATCTCGCGTCTGAGTTCCTCGTGATGGCGGCAACCCTCATTCTTTGGAAGTCCAAAGCATTGATGCCGAAAGAAGAAGACCCGAACGCTTTGCTTGAAGACTCGGCTCTCCCGCTGACTCAAGAAGATTTGGTCCGTCAGCTTTTGAATCGTCAACGCTATCTCGAGATGGCAGCAACAATGGCGACTCGTCCGCTCATGGACTACGACATCTTTACTCGTCCAAATAAGCGCCCTCCGGTGACTAAAATTTGGAAAGAGATGAATGTCACGCAACTCGCGACAACGCTTCAAGATCTCCTGATCCGCGAACAGCGCCGTGCGCGCGTCGTGATGAAAAAAGAAACCGTATCACTGGCGCAAAAACTCACCGAGATGGGTAGCAAACTCACCCTCGGTCAGTTGACCGCACTGAAAGACTTTATCAAAGAAGAAACCCGCGGCGAGTACGTCGTGTCTTTCTTGGCGTCACTTGAGCTGTCGCGTTTGAAGAAAGTGCGCCTGCACCAAAATCAAGTTTTCGATCCGATCTTCTTGGAATTGATCGCCGAGATGATTAATTTCGACACTCGTCAAGCCCAAGGCTTCGAGTACGTCCGCACCGACGTCGATCCGACGACCGGCGCAAAAACCGTCGAGACCGCACATAGTGAGGAACCCACACCATGAGTAAGAAGAAGTCTAAACCTGAGACGGAACAGCAATCCGAACAAATCGGCAGTAACGAGATGGTCGCATTCGTCGAAGGCGCAAGCACCATCGACATCGCTTCACTGAAAGCCTCCATGAAGGAAGATACCGACGCCATTCTCGAGGATCTCGACTCGGACCCTGAACTCAAAAAAGACGTTCTCGAAGGTTTCGAAGCCGCATCGTCTGACGCCGAACTCGAAAATATCGATAAGTCGGTGAAGAAAGCCACCGACAAGCAAAACAAAGAAATGGCGAAGCTCGCCAAGAAAATTGCCAAGGATCTGAGCGAAGACCTTGAAGCCGCAAACCTGCTCATGATCGAGGATGACAAGGTTCTCGAAAAAGAAGTCGCACTCGAAGACGACACCGAAACCGAGGATATGTCAGAAGAGGCGGCCGAACTCCGCGCCGCTCTCCCACAGCTTAACGACGACGGTCAGTACAACCTTGAAGACATCCAGAGCTGTATCGAAGCCCTGCTCTTTTATTCGGACAAACCAGTCAGCCTCAAAAAATTAAAAGAGATGCTCGAAATGACCGAAACCGAAGACGAGCCCATGCTTCAAGCGATCGAGCTCCTGAAGGCGTCTTACTCATCAAATGCTCACGGCTTTGAAGTTGCCGAGATCGCAGGTGGCTATCAGCTTCGTACCAAGCAAAGCAAAGCTCCGCTTTTGCGCAAGCTCTCTAAAGTTCAAGTCCAACGCCTCTCTAAAGGCGCGATGGAATCCCTCACCATCGTCGCGTACAAGCAGCCTTGTACTAAAGACGATATCGACCAAGTTCGCGGCGTCGACAGCTCACACTTTATTCGCACGTTGATGGATCGTAATTTGATCGAGATCACCGGCCGTTCGGAGAGCGCCGGCCGCCCGATGATTTACGCGACGACGAGCCACTTCCTTGAGGTCTTTAACATGATGGACACCACGTCGCTTCCACCACTTCGTGAGATCGAAGCGATGGTTCCTCAGATGGCCGCGGCCGAAGAAGGCCAAGAAGATCCACGCGTCGTTCAAATGCGTAAGATGGTCCAACAGATGAAGGAAGACAAAGAGAGCATCTCTTACGACTCACAAGAAGACGATAAGCTCCTAGCCGAGATCCGTGAACGCGTGAAGACGATCGACATCACCACTCCTTATCTTGCCCGCCAGAAAGCATTGGCCGATGAAGGCATCACGGGTGCCGACGCGGACGAGATCCTCGCCAAAGAATTCGGCTTCAATGCCTCTTCAACCGACGACAATCCTGAGCTCGGTGACGATGAGCTCGCGCAGATCGCTCGAAATCTGTCTGAGTCGGAAGCGTCTTCGGATGGAATTTCTAGCGACGAGCCGAAAGCGGAATAAACCTACTAGCTCTTTTCAAACTTCGCCTTCCACGCGGCTTTGATCTTATTGGCCGTCGAGGTCCACTCCTCATTCGAGATACCCATCGGCGACGGATTTGATTTGCGGTGCATCTGTCCGAGCGTCTGCGCTTCGTACAACAATACCGACTTCAACTCCGCCGGTGGGACATCCCCAAGCTTCACCGCCTGATTACCTTTCCAAGCCGGACGGCGTTGATACAAAATCCCGTCTGAAAACTCCTTCGGATAATATTCTTTGGCCGCGTCGTCGCCGATCGCGGTCTTGACCGCCTCGACATAGATCGCACGGCGCTTTTCGTTATCCATCGGCTCAAACCTCGGTGCCGGCGGCGAGAGTTCCTTATACTCAAATGCCTCGTAATTTTTCGAACCCGCTACGCCCTTTTCGGTGATCACCAAGAATCGATCGGATCCGGCAGAGCCGCCTGATGCCTTTTTGCGACGACACATCAAGATCACGCGCGGCTGATTGGCGCCCGTCAAGATCGAAGCCGTTTTGGTCTCACCCACGGTCAACGGCAAGTTGGTTTTGCATGTCGTGCCGGTCGAGACGGCCTCCGCGATTTGATTCCGTTCTTGCTCACTCACGAGTTCAAACTCTCCGGAGCAAGTCTTGGCCTCGACCAGCGTCTTCACTTTTTTGCTGAGCGCATGGCGCTTTCCCGCATCGTTTGCATCTTCAGCCAGCGCAGTCACGAACGCGGGCTTCGCAACCGTGTTTTCGTTCGAGAGTCCCGACCGATACGCCTTCAAAAACTCATCCGCGGTTAAAGTTGGATCGACAAACTGCGCGCCGATGTACAAGCGCATGAGATCCGCATCGAGCGAGGCGCCGATCGTGACGTCATCCATGTCGTTCAAGACAAAGCGTGGCGGCGATAAAGCGATATAACCAAAGTTTTCAGGATGTGGATCGCCTGCAACCGTCCCACGGCGTGATACAAACGACGTCGGAAGCGAATCGGCCAACTCTTTCAACACGCTATAATACGTCGGCGGAAACGAGCGCCACTTATCAAAATCCATTGGCGCATTCGCAAGCCGGGCCTGCATAAACAGACGGCGCTCCGTCGCAACCGAGTCATTTGCAGGAGCACCTTCGACCGGTAGATACACGGAATTGAGCCAGTCGATGACCGAAGGTTTAACCTGAGCTTGAACCGAGCTCTCAAACCCCACCCAAAACATCAATGAACTCAGTAAAATGAACGTTTTCATCCTTCTATTTTGCTTAGAAATTCGCGGGCTTTCATCCGATATTACATTGACTTTCCGGACGAAAACAGGCAGGATTTGCCCACTTCGATTCACTGAAGTCTATAATCCGCACTGCCGTGATGGTAGGGCAAGGAGCCTCAAATGTCCGCAGAACGCCTACAAAAAATCATCGCGCAAGCTGGCCTCGCCTCCCGCCGTACCGCAGAGGAATGGATCGCCGATGGTCTCGTCACCGTCAACGGTGCGACGGCAAAACTAGGTGATAAAGCCACCTTAGGGACCGATGCGATCAAGGTCAAAGGCAAGTTACTCCAACAACCGGCGTACAAAGTTTACTACCTCTTTTACAAACCCAAGCACGTGATCGCGATGGTCAACGAAGATGAGGAAGGCCGCGAAACCATCAAGGACTACACCAAGAAAATCATCAAAGAGCGCATCTTCACGGTTGGCCGCATGGATTATCAAGGCGAAGGTGCGATTCTTCTCACCAACGACGGCGACCTCACTCAAAAAATCCTCAAATCCGACCACATCATCCGCCGCTATCACATCAAGGTGGATCGCATTCCAAGCAACGATGAGTTGCAGCGCCTCGGTCGCGGTGGCCGCATCGAAGGCCGCTCCATGACTCCGAGCCATGTTCGCGTGGTCAAAGCGTATGCACGGAACGCTCTCATTGAAATCTCATTTGAAGGCATGGGCACGATCGACGTGCGCAAGTTTTTCGAAAACAAAGGTTTCTTCCCTGAGAAGGTCGCTCGCGTCGGCATCGGCCACATCAAGGCCGACGATATGGCGCCAGGCACGTTCCGTAAGCTCGAAAAATCGAGTGTCGAGGCACTTCTGTCTCAGCCGGAGCTCGCAAAACGCATCATCGGCAAGGCACTCGAGGGCGAAGCTCGCCGCATGAAGGCCATCGAAGAAGAACAGGTCAAGAAGCAGGAACGCGCCGAAAAAGAGCTTCGCCGCCGCGGCCCGGCTGCAAAGACTAAGTCCAAGCCTTGACTCAAACCCCAGTCCTCTGTTTTTAGTTGGCTCCCCCTGAATCCCTGGCATTCTTATTGATATGAATGCTGTCAACGTCTACGCCCTGGTCGCGCCGGTCATCCTCGTTCTGGTCCTTGCCGAGTTTTTATACTGCCTGAAAAAACGCAACGGCTACTACTCGTTTCAAGATAGTTTGATCGGACTCGGCACGGCGATCATCGCCCAATGCGTGAACGTCGCGGTCGCGGTTGCCGTGATCGGCGTCTACGGATGGCTCTACGACCGCTTTGCGATTCAACACCTGGAACCGACGACACTCAATTACATTTTGTGCTACCTCGGTGTGGATTTTTTGTTTTACTGGTTCCACCGTGCCGGCCATCGCATCAATATTCTCTGGGCCGCTCACGTTCCGCACCATTCGGCCGAGGAACTCAACTACGCAGTCGCGCTCCGCTCAAGCTTTACCCAGCGTGCAGCGAGCTTCTTGTTTTACTGGCCGCTTGCGGTGCTGGGGTTTTCACCGGAGATTATTCTCCCGATGGTGGCGCTCAATCTCGTGCTCCAGTTTATTCCGCACACTCGCGTGATTGGTAAGCTCCCGCAATGGATTCAGCTCTGGCTCAATACTCCGTACCACCACCAAGTGCACCACGCTGCAAACGAGATTTACTGGGATCGCAACTACGGCGGTACCTTTATTATCTGGGACCGGATGTTTGGAACGTATCGCGATCAAACCGAGGAACCCTACTACGGTGTGACGATCCACCCTAAATCTTGGGATGCGACTTACTTAAACCTGCATTGGTTTATCGTGATCTGGAAAGACATGATGGCCGCCGATCACTTCATCGATAAAATCAAAGTTTGCTTTATGCCTCCGGGCTGGCGCCCGCGCAATCTCCCGCCGTTCGAAAAATCTCAGTGGAAAAACGCCGACACGCAAATCAAGTATCAAACTAAAGCCATGCCGGGTTCCACCGCGTATCTCGTCGCGCAACTCGCAATTTCGATGGCGGCGATGTTCTTGGTCATTCGTAAAGATACGTTCCTCACGACCGGTGAGCAGCTTTGGTTATCGTTTGTGCTTTGGTTAAATGTCACCACCTGGGGTGCGATCCTGGAGCGCCGCTCATGGATTCGAACCGCCGAGTATGTTCGCATCGCGCTCTTTTACGGATCACTCATGGTGCTGGTTCCGACGTGGATGACCGGCTTCGCAACCGGGATTGCCACCGTTGGTGTCGCCAATCTTTGCGTTTGGACGGCCATCGCTTCGCGCTCGCGCGCCACCGTTAGCGTTTAATTGTTAGCGTTTAACCGTCACCAAATAATACAGTAGCGACGACCCGATAAAGAGGTACATCATCGCCATCGATCCGTACCGTGCCCACTTGATGCGCCCGCGCGCCTCAAACAACGTCAGCCCATTTACCGCCAAACATGCAAGCGAGGGAATAATCGGGAACATATACCTGAAATCATTGGTCGCCCCCATCGGCAAAAGATAACGAATCACGATCTGAGCGAGCAGGAACCAAAAGATCACGAGCGAGGTCTTGAGCAAGAAGTTCCAAAAACTCCCGGCTGGTCACCTTTAGGGCGGGCAAAAAGAAAAAAGCCCCGGTCCCGAAGGACCGAGGCTCTTAAACTTTGATTCGCGTGAGCGAGTCAGCAGGGATTAATAACCACCGCCGCGACCGCCGCGGTCACCACCGCCTCCGCCGCCACGGTATCCGCCGCCACCGCCGTCACGACCGCGACCGCCGCCGTAACCACCGCCGCCACCGCCGCCGTATGGACGACGTCCGCCACCGCCGCCACCTTCACGTGGTTGCATTTCGCGCGCTTCAGAAACAGTGATCGTACGACCTTCGTACTCAGCACCGTTCAATTTTTCAATCGCAGCTGCAGCGCCTGCATCGTCAGCCATTTCCACGAACCCGAAGCCTTTAGAGCGGCCGGTGTTGCGGTCCATGATGATCTTTGCAGATTCAACTGCACCGTATTGAGCGAATGTGTCGTTCAAAACTTGATCTGTTGCTGAGAATGGAAGGTTGCCTACGAAAATACGTTTACCCATTAAATGTCTCCTTAAATGGATTGTTATTAGTAACAGGACTCAATCTATCTTTAGGAGGTCGGGTCGCGAACTCGGTCGGAACAGAACTGAAAACCTGGATGTTTCTCAAAGACAATGACACAGATACCCACACTCGACAACGCCAAAAAGAGGCATTTCCAGCGTAAAATCGCAAAATTGAGCAACTTTCAGGCACCAACGCAAACAGTCAAGAACCGCTTTAAATGACATTCATCGACTTTGGGCGGGATCGGCGCCGCAACGATAGCCGACGAGCCGAGCCGGTCGGCATCGATTTATGACGTCGACACGGATTTCACCCCTGCGCGCATCGCTCGGCCGACATCATCCCGGACCGGCCCGTCGTCGTCAGCGATTGCCCCGCCCGCTCCACTGAGTGAGGTACGCTTTGGTCGCGGTGTACACCGCAAAGCTCTGCACCGGTTGGAACGCGCCGATGGACGAGATGTTGGTGATAAAGCACTCGCGCTTGAGCGCCAGCATGTGTTTGACCGCAAAGTACGCTAGCTCGGTCGGTGCGACCATGTTGAGTTGCATCGTCTCTTGGATGTCGGCAAACATCGTTGCGGTGAAGGGATTGAATTTTCCGACGCCTGCGTTGTTGGTCAAGATCGTGTCGGGCTTCCCGCCCGCGATCGCGCGTTCAAATAATTTTTGAACCGCGCCTGGCTGCGATCACGAGATCGGAGCCGAGTGCCGCCAGTTGATACGCATACTGCTCGCCAATACCACTCGAAGCGCCAGTCACGAGCGCCCGATGAGATTTCAGGTTGATATCATCTCTCGATTACAGGTCATTTATGGCAAGATGGCGATGTTTAAGCGTTAGATGTTTTACACGCAGCGCACCATTCATCAATTACACGCCAACTCCTCTATTTCATTGACATATCGTTGAGCAAAGAGCTACGCTTCAGCTACTCGTAAAAGTTTATCGCGGGGTGGAGCAGCCTGGTAGCTCGTTGGGCTCATAACCCAAAGGTCGTCAGTTCAAATCTGGCCCCCGCAACCAAAATTCGGCATAAGGGTTGATGATTGGAAAGATCATCAACCCGCCTTTAAAACAAATCATCAAAAACATTAGTAAAACAACGAAAACACGGGCAAAAACGTGGTTATTCGATTGAGTTTTCTCACTTCTCGAAGGTATCTGGAAGTCACGCAAAAGACTCCTGCGTGGCTACCAAGTGTGCTACTTCTGGCTACCAGACTGTAGGATTCTCTCTTTCGTGTGCTACCAAAAATTCCGATAGCACATACACCCCAAAATCAAAATTTCTAGGGCGACTTTGTCGGCTCCTCTAGGAGAAAACGCTGTTTTTCCTAGAGGGTCAATTTTTAGAAGCCAAATTCCGCTTTCCAGTGCGATATTGTTTGCGAGGTCACGCCCACCTTGCGGGCGGCCTCTTCGAGTTTCGCCCCTTTGGTTTGTTCAATTTCCACTGTCCGGAGATGAGTGATGATCTCCTCCGGGGTATATCGTTTTTTTGGCATGTCCTGCTCCTTCCAAGCAGGTCCAGTATAACATTCAACCTGGACCAGTTTTGCCCGGGCAGGTCAGTCGCAGCTCTCAAAGACTTGCCGGTCCGCTCGATCACCAACGACCGAAGCCAGGAGTTCAACGATGCGAAAAATCTCGAAAAGAAAATCGGTGTAACGGTAAGTGTACCGCGCGATCGACCATGAGGTCGCGGAGACAAATCTGAAATCACTTGAAGAAAAGTGGGGTGCCAAATGCCCAACTGCCGTGAACGGATGGCGCACAAACTGGACGAATCTGGCGACCTACTTCCAGTTCCCGGCAGAAATCAGGAAAATGATCTACACGACAAACGCTGTCGAGGCGCTTCACCGGCAATTCCGGAAAGTGACGAAAACCAAGGGCGCATTCCCGACCGACGACAGCTTGAAAAAAATGCTCTATCTCGCGACTCTTGACTTGAAGGGCTCGTTCAGGAATAAACGGGACTGGCCAGTCATGCTCGGCCAGTTGAAAATTGTGTTCGGCGACCGCACTCCAGAGAATGTGATCTCAACAAAAACCGCCGGTTTACACAAAATCTTTTACATTCTCACTATTAAAGCAAAGCCTGCCAAAAAGAAAAAGACCTCCAAGAAAAAATAAAATCCCTCGTCTTTGTGACCGCCCCCTCAAGGGGCAATGGGAGCAATGAGCTTAAAAGCTCGAGACGGCCGCGGAGACCAATTCGCCGGAAACGTTATATTGCTCAACGACCTTCACACGCGTTTCGATCTCGGTATTGATGTAACCGGAGATGACGTAATATCCGACGAGTCTACCATTTCGATCGTTCAGGCTCTTCGTATATCTATAAATACCACTCGTGCTGTCATCAGGGAGGACTTCAAGATCATAAATCGGATCAAGCATCCGATTTATAACTTTCGCTGGCGGGCGAACGTCACCACCGGCTTTTCCAGCAATTACCACCCGATACTCAGCCGCTTGGGTACACAGGAGCGTCTCACCATAATTTGCCGTTTTCTGACCACGACAAAACTTAGAGTAATCTCTCCCCGAAAAGGTGCCAGCAAAGGACGAAGCAGATACGAACGCGGTCAAAATAATAAGAATTTTTTTCATAGGTCCCTTCTTTCACCTTCGAACCAGAAAACAAGAAGACCATTCTCTTCTGAAAACTGGAGATACCAAAGGCGATGAGGCGCAACTTACATGAAAATGATTTGATGCGCAATTTTTTTACGCTGCACATTAAACAAATGGCTTCATAAAAAAGTAACCAGTCTCTTTTGGTAGATTTTAGATGACTGACCTGCTCGGGTAAAACTGGTCCAGGTTGGATGTTATACGGGCCAGGCTTGTCACTAACTATTTTGACTCATAGGCGCCTACTGCTGGAGAGCTGCCAAAATACGGCAAGCCCACGTCACCGCCTGCATCGTTCAACGTAGAAGATGTGCTCAATTTCAATAGATTGAGATTCGGTAAACTACCATCCGCCTGGCGCGGACCATCCACACCCGAAGTCGAGAGCGAGAGAAAATCGGAGTTGGTGACACTCATGCCATTCCATGAATTTTTGCTTTGCGTGGTAGCTGAAGTCAGCCACGGAGTTTGTCCGTTTTGATAGTCGATGTTGTTTTTTACTACGTGTGCGACACCTGAACCCGTCCCATATCCCATCGCGTACCCACGACTACCGTTAGACCAAGCAGTATTGTTGTACACTTGCATCACTGGCGCACCCACATCGGTTCGATCCGAGTCGTAGTTCATATCGATGCCGTTAGCGCGGTTTTTAAACACAACGTTATTACGCATAAAACGAGTGACCGTACTCAAGTTGTGATGGGTTGGTCCGGCCTTAATACCATTTCCATCGGCGGCGGCGTTGAAGGTGCCCGGGATGTAACCGTTCCAAAATGCCCAGTTACCGTCAAAGGTGACACTACCGTCCGTACAGAACGTATCAAACCCGTCGTCGGTGTTCCACCAAGCGCGATTGTTACGATAAACTGTATTAGGCGAGTTGTTGTCACAACCCGTACGTGCAAATCCATCCGCCCCACCGTAAGGATAGCCGTCCGGATCGTAAGGGTCTTGCATGTGGTGAGCGTCATTGTTGACAAACAACGCATTCGGCGAATTATCGAGGCGAAAGCCCGTCATGCCGTGGTCGGCTTCGCAAGCTTCGACAGTCAGGTGATTGATGACCTGAAACCAGAAGTTGATCGTGACGTTGCCCGTGACATTTTGAGGGACATTGGTGACGCGGATACCTTTTAAGTGCAAGTAGGCGCTATTTTTAATCACGATGCCCATGCTCGCACTCGCTAAAGTGTTCGTAGTCTTGAGGACATCACCGAAGTCGAAAACAGGTTTTTCGCCAGGGTAAGCCCAGATGCGGATTGGCTTCGACGCGGTTCCGTTCAAGTTCTCTAACAAGACTTGTTCTTGAGTGCTGGCAGTTTTACCACTTCGATGAGTTCCGCCACGGATATAAGCGAGCTCGCCCGGAAGCATGAGTTTGCTCAATTTTTCGAGATGTAAAAACGGTTTGTCGATCGTGCCTGGATTTGAATCATTACCAGTCGGTGAGACATAATATTTTGCGGCCTCGATGCCATTCGGTGTCGCAGTCGGAGTTGGAGTCGCGGGCTTCGGTGTCGCAGTCGGGGTTGGAGTCGGGGGCTTCGGTGTCGCAGTCGGGGTTGGAGTCGGGGTGGCCGGCGCTATTGTGGGCTCAGGAGTTGTCGTTGGTGTGAGAATCGACGAATCGCCAGATAAAACTTCGACTACTGTCGTCTTACAACCACTGACGGCACCGCTAAACACCACAAGCAATACAATTTTTCTCACCCCAAGTACCATTCCTTTAAATAATAAAGTAGATAAAAATGAAAATAAATGTGTCCGTTTTGACCCCCCACACAGACAGACAGGCAAAACGGAGCACCTAAACGAAAGAGGATTACTAGGGCGCAACCAAACCCCTTTTTATTTTTCGGCCGTGGCCGCCGGCATAGATAAAATACGCGGCAGGGATCAGGAGTGACTTAAACGCCACCCAGTGAAACGAAAACGCGCCCAAGATTCCGCCTGCCGCAAAAGAGACAATCGTCAGCGTCCGGATCAAATTAAGCCTTAAATCGACCTTCTCCGGCATAATCCCCCGGAGCTTTAAGCTGATCACCTCGGCGATCCCCCGACCCAAATCCGTCGTCACACCCGTGAGATGGGTTATCCTTAGGGTAGAACGCGAAGAATACGAAAGCGCTGCATTGATCAATCCGCTCGTGAGGCAGATCAGCGACAACAGGACAAAGTTGTGCTGAATGTGAAGATACGTCGGGATTTGATCCGAGGTCCTAGAGCTTCCGATGATGGCGCCAATCACGAGCAGCGCCGAACACGCGTACATGATGTAGTCGTAATGAGGGAGTTTACCAGCGCGGACCCGGGCCTCGACGAAAAGCCCGGAGATGGTAGAACCGCAGAGAAAGAACATCGGAACCGCGAGAGCAGCTATCGCGTTCCCAAAATGAAAACCCGCGATGTTCACGCCAAAGAGAGTTCCAAAACCCGTCACGTGCGTCGCAAAGGTACCAAGACCGATGAAGGCGATCGCGTTCAGTACGCCCGCGCAAAGACTCATCAGCAACCAATGGACAATGATAAAGGTATCGACGTCCTGGTTTGCGTTCTTGGTGAACATCTCCTAATCCCTCTTCTCGAACCGTTCCATCTCATCGCGCTTCCGACGCAAAAACTCGACGATAAGCCCGGTCTGGCCGCGCTGGACAAGCTCCATCGGCGAATTACCGCCAAGATGGACGTTTTGCAGCTTGTACCAGCTCAGGCACTTGGCTTCTTTCCATTTAAAGGAGCTCATCGCCAGAGCAATCACTTCATTTTTGGTGAGATCGTCTCGCGTATCCATCATCGAAAGCCCCATGGCAACCCCCGCATGGTTCCAGAGTAATGTTTAATCAAATCTCGATACATATAGTACGATGGTCGCGGCTTGCGTTCGAGCGTCTTGTAATCCATCTCGACCAACCCGAACCGCGGGCTCAAACCTTCCGCCCATTCAAAGTTGTCGGTCAGCGACCAATGAAGATATCCCACGACTGGCACGCCTTCGTTTTTAGCTTTTATGAGCGCATTGAGATGCGCCTTCAAGAAATCCGGGCGATACTGATCGGTTTTGTCCGCAACGCCGTTCTCAGAAATCATGATCGGCAGCTTGTAGCGAGCGACATCCTTAAGCAACGTGTACAGACCGGTCGGATACATTTCCCACCCGAGGTCGTTCTTGGTTCCGGGCCCAGTGACACTCATGTAGTGTGGATATACAGGTAGCTTCGAGACTATCGAGCGTTGATAGTAATTGATACTGATGAAATCCATTCCTGGACGCTGATCCGGAAGCGCAATCGTTTGCGTGACCGAAGCATCCTTACCTGGCATCAAAAACCTGATCTTACCGTACAAAAAAGCATCCATGAACTGGCGGTTAAACATATCGTCATAAAACTGCGCCGCCTTCACATCGCCGTCTTTATTGGTCTTGGGTTGCACCGGGGTCCAGTGCTTGGCAACACTGATCTGCACGTTGCTCAGATTACGCTTGCTCTTCGCGGCTCTGCGCAGTTGCGTGACTGTCATCAAGTGCGCGCGCGCTATATTAGCCGACGCATTCACCGCCTTGACCGGTTCAAGATAAACCTTGGGCGGCCAGCAGCTCCAAAAATATCCGCAGAACACAAGGATCTCGGGTTCGTTAAACGTCATCCACAATTTTACGCTGGCAGGTGCGGCACTCAGGCGGTTCATCACCGTCATCGCGTACTGGGTATAGATCTCAGGAAAGTTCTTAGCGAGTAGCCCGCCTCGATCCGCAAGCCAACCCGGAAGCACAAAGTGCTGGAGTGTTACGACCGGGAGGAGTCCGTAGCTCTGCATCTTGGTCAGAATCCGCTCGTATTTCGCGAGTGCGGCCATGTCCCATCTATCAGCCGCAGGCTGAATGCGCTCCCACGCGATCGAGATTCGGAACGTGTTGGCGCCCATCTCGCGTGCGAGTTTAAAGTCTTCCTCGTACCGGTTCCAAAAATCAGTCGCCACATCGGCGTTCGTTCCGTCTTTGATCGCGCCTGCTTTGTGAGTAAAGCGGTACCAATCTGAGTCTTGGGGCGATCCCTCCACTTGAAAGGCCGCGTTCCCCACGCCCCACAAAAACGGGAGCGGCTCTTTTACCGTCGAGGCAAAACTCGACCGAGTCAAAACCAACAGGAGAAGAATGAAATTACGCATTGCGATCAGCATAAAAACAAAAATACCCCGAGTCAACCGCTGGAGCCTTCCTGCACTCGTTATCCGCGTTTTCCGCCGGTAAATGACTCCAGGAATCGCCACGTGCTTTCCCGCTGAGACTCGATGTATTGCGGAAATTGATTTACGTTCGGCGCCTTTGAGTTCCCTATTTCAACCCCGAGCGAGAGCGAGTGGTATTTCCAATAGTAGTAGTCGGCGCTCGAGCCCTTGGCCACGTAGATCACTTTCGAAATCTGACCGAAAGTGTATTTATTGGTCTCTGACATCTTACCTGTGACCTCGGCAAAGACCTTCTCGTCGCTGGTCGATACCGGATCGCGGGTGTACGCCCACGGGTACATCGTGAGCTCGCCGAAGGCATGGAAGTCGATACTTCCGATCATCGGGTACGTTTGAGTAAATGCGATCATACCCGAGATACTGGTCGTCGGAGTTGCCCCTGGTTTTTCGGGCCAAGGGAACGAACGATTCGGATCCTGACCCTCATCGTAACGATCTTGGGTAGAGAACCCATCGGGATTCACGACCGGGATAAAATCAACTTCGATTTTGCTTAAGATTGCAGCGAAGCGAGGATTGCTCGTGGCACCCGTGATGAACTCGATCATGAGGTTTAAGAGCACTTCGGTGGTGATGATTTCGTCACCGTGGGTAGCGGCGGTCAGAACCACGCGCTTTACGCCTGCTGGGTTTTGCAACTGGTTTGAAACTCGAAGCGCGAGCAAAGGTTTTCCGCCGTGTGATTTTCCATAGTTCACAAGTTGCGTGAGCTTAGGATTCGCGGCCGCAGTGGCTTGAAGGATCTGCACCACCTCATTGAAGCTGTGATAACCCGATTTGGTTTTATCCGCGCGGTTTAGCTTGAAGCTCCGGCGGATCTCGTCCGAGATATCAGCCCTGGTCAGAACCGCACTCGGGGCCAGTTGTAAAAATACTGTGCGTTTGGGAACTGGCACCATCACTTCGTAGGCGCCCGCGCGGCTCCGCGTGATCTCAAATTGATCGGCGATCCTTTGCACTTGAACATCCGACAAATTGCGGATCACGTAACTTGAAACTACTGGTTGACCGGCGAACGCTACGTTAAAAAAACCGATGACCAACGACGTGAATACACTCTGAACAAAAACTTTCATGGCCCCTCTCCAATACCCAATTATTTAGATACGAGGTCATGGTATCAGCCTTTTGGAATGACCACCGGCATAAAACTGGGGGTTTGAGTCAGACGACTACCGTCCAACCGGGAATCCTCTCTCTTTTAAGAGCGCATCGGCCGTAGCATCGCGACCGCGGAACTTGCGATAAGTCTTGGCCGAATCCACGGTGTTCCCGACCGACATGATGTGATCGTGGAATTTTTTGGCGACTGCTTTATCATAAGGGCCTTTGGCTTCGGTAAACGCTTCAAAGGCATCGCTTTCCAGCACCTGCGCCCACAGATAACCGTAGTAACCGGCAGCGTAACCTTCGCTCGAAAAGATGTGGCCGAAGTGCGGAATCCTGTGACGCATGATGATCTCGGCCGGCATACCGATTTCTTTGAGTGCGGCTTTTTCGAATTTACGCGCATCAATCGAAGGGTCTTTCGAGAGGTGGAGCTTCATGTCCAAGATTCCGCTCGCCAAAAATTCCACAGTCGCGAATCCCTGATTGAAGGTTTTTGCTTTTTTGATCTTCGCGATCAAATCGGCTGGAATGTTTTTTCCGTTTTTGTCCGTTAAAAATTTCAAGACTTCGGGCGTGTCGAGATAATGCTCGTGGAACTGGGATGGGAACTCGACCCAGTCGCGGGCCGTATTTGTGCCCGAAAGCGAGGCATAAAACACGTTTGAATTCAAGGTATGAAGCGCGTGACCGAACTCGTGGAACATGGTGATCGCGTCGTCCCAAGAAATCAGTACCGGCTCGCCCGGCTTTGCTTTTACGAAGTTTGCGTTGTTCGAAACAATCGGGGTGACGGCGTGCCCCCACTCTTTGGACTGTGCGCGCCACTCATCCATCCAGGCACCCGAGCGCTTGCCCGCGCGTGCGTACGGATCGAAATACCAAATCCCGACGAGTTTGCCGTTTGCGCCCAAAACCTTGTAGACCGACATATCCGGGTTGAAGACCGCGATGTGGCTGAGCTTCTCGAACTTGAATCCGTAAAGCTTGCCCGCCATCCAGTGCATGGCTTTGGTGATGTTATCGAGCTGCAAGTAAGGCTTTAGCGTTTCGAGATCGAGATCGTATTTTGCTTTACGCACTTTCTCGGCGTAGAAGCGATAATCCCAGGGCTGAATCCTAAATCCGCCTTTTTCTCGATCGACGATCGATTGCATGTCGGCGACTTCCTCTTTCGCGCGCTCGACCGCCGGTTTCCACACCTGGAGCATGAGCTTCATCGCCACCGCCGGATCGCGCGCCATCGTGTCGGACAATTGCCAGTGCGCGTATGTATCAAAACCCATGAGTTTCGAACGCTCAAGTCTTAGCTTCAACGTCTCGGTCACGATTTTGTTGTTATCGTGCTTGTTGTCGTTGTCGCCGCGAGACGCCCAGATCTTAAACGCCTTTTCGCGAAGATCGCGGTTTGTCGCGTAAGTGAGGAACGGCTGCATCGCCGAGCGAGTGTTTGAGATCACCCATTTACCCGAAAGCTTGCGGTGCAGAGCTTCTTCTGCGGCGGCGTCAACCACCGACTGAGGAAGACCCGCGAGCTGATCGGCTTTGTCCAGAATCAACGCGTCGTCCTCTTCATCGCCGAGCTCGTTTTGCGAAAACTCAGTCGAGAGCGCCGCGAGACGTTGGTTGATCGCGGTCACGCGCTTTTTTTGTTCCGTCGTGAGTTTCGCGCCGTTTTTTACAAATTGAGTCTCATACAACCACACGAGCCGCTTTTGCTCGGCCGTGAGCTTGCTTTGATCGCCTTTGGCCACGGCTTCGATCCGCTTAAAGAGCTCGGCGTTTTGAATGATCTCGTCACCGAATGACGCGAGCACCGGAGAGAGTTCCTTCTCGACCGCGTGGAACTCGTCGCCACCGACGCTTCCGGACCACACCCCGAACATCGGAGCCACCCGAGAAAAAGTCTCGCCCGATTTTTCGAGCGCGAGAATCGTGTTGTCGAAGGTTGGCGCATCTTTATTGCTCGTGATCGCTTTCACTTCCTCGCGCTTTTCAACCATCGCAACTTCAAACGCAGGTTTAAAATCGGTGACTTTGATTTTATCAAACGGCGGAAGCCCGCCGTACGGACCGGGCCATGGAGCAAGAAGCGGATTTGTAGATTTCATTGGCTTCTCCGAAGCGAGGGAGTTCAAAGACATTAACGCAGCGAGTGCTGCTACGAGATAAGCAGTGAGTTTCATATTCTTTCAGTCTATCAGCCAAAACAGTCCTAACGCATTGAAAACCTTTCATTCTTTAATCTTAGTTTAGACCTAAAGGTTTATAGACCCGAACGTCGATTCGAGATATTGATTAATGGATGCCGAATACGCCTAGCGAGTCCGCGAGGACTGCCTTTTTCTCAGGCCCGGTGCCCGCGGATAAAGTCATTTTCGCCGACGATTTAAATGCACGTCCATCTCGAGAGCCAGACTACAAGTCCGAAGCAACGGCACTTCGTTCTATTTCAAGCACTTTAGGCCAATCGCCTCAAGCGGCGCTTCAAGAACTCGTCGAGCAGGTGCTCCGACTGAGCCGCGCGGAGTCTGCCGGCATCAGCATCGCCGAAGTGGACGGTAACGAAGTCGTTTATCGGTGGCATGCGGCGGCAGGCACGCTCGCTCCTCATCTCGATACGACCCTGCCGCATGAACATATTTCAAGTCTGGGTATTCCGGTTAGCGAAGCGCTACTGGCCCCGTTTTTCCAAGACGGTCAATCCATCGGAACAGTCTGGGCGATTTTGCACACGAGCCATAATCATTTCGACCTCGAAGATCAGCGTCTCCTCGAATCCATTGCCGGATTCACGACCGGCGTCGTTCAAGCCTACCGGCATGCTCGCGAACTCGAAGAGCGCGAGAAGACGAGTCGTTTGACGGCAACGCAAGCGCTCCTCATGACGGACACCGTCCCAGCCATGATCGCATACCTTGATCGCGAGTATCGTTACCAGTTCGTCAACGCCGCCTACCGAAAAGCGTTCAAACTCAAAAATGGGGACTTTATCGGCAAAACGGTTCTCGAAGTCCGCGGTTTGTTGGCCATGGACTTTTCCAAACCCCATCTCGACCGCGCACTCGCCGGCCATTTCTGCGAATTCGAACAGGAGATGCCGTATCCGAGCGGCAACAAAATTGTTTATGGGTCGTACACCCCCGACATTGACAAAGTCACGGGTGAAGTACGCGGCCTGATCGCGCTTGTGCTCGACGTGTCCGACAAAGCGCTCGATAAGCTTCGCCTCGAGAAATCGCTTCGCACATTGAATCGCGAGCGGGAACTTCGCGAGCGATTCATCGCGACCCTGAGTCACGATCTGCGTACACCGCTCACGGCCGCGAGGATCTCGGCACAGCTTTTGTCCCGCAAAGGCTTCGACCCTGAAAGCGTTAAGCGCGGGGCCGATCGTATCGTCAACGCCATCGACCGCGCCGAAAGAATGATCCGCGACCTGCTCGACTCCGACCGCATCAAGGCAGGAGAAGGCATTCCGATCAAAACCGAAACGCTCCGCCTCGATGAACTCGTCGGCCGCGTGGTCGAGGACCTGAACTCCCTTAACTCGTCGCGCTTCCAGTTTGAAAACGGCGCGGGTGCGGTTTCGGGAAACTGGGACCCGGACGCGATCCAACGCGTGATCGAAAATCTCACCTCGAACGCCATGAAGTACGGCGATCCACGAACCCCGATCACGGTCGGACTCCGCACGGCGCCGAACTTGGTCGAGCTCTCCGTGCACAATCAAGGCAATCCGATTCCGGAGATCGAGCAACAGACGCTCTTCAATTTTTACCGTCGGTCGGGCGCCGTCCTCACGAGCAACATCAAAGGCTGGGGAATCGGGCTGACTCTCGTCAAAGGGATCACCGAGGCCCATTCCGGTACGGTCGATCTCACCAGCAGCAAAAGCGACGGCACCACCTTCTATGTCCGCTTGCCTCTCAGCGGCTCCAACTCTACAATGAGTTCATGAACAAACTCGTCGTCTCCGCCGCCCTCGCATGCGCGCTATCCGCATGCGCGACCTCTAAACCCATCGTTAAACCCACTCGAGCTCCGGTCAACGGACTCAAAATGTATTACGAGATTCACGGCACGCTCCAGACGGGTCAGGTACCGCTCGTTCTGATCCATGGTGGCGGATCGACCATCGACTCGACTTGGGGACGAATGATTCCGTTTCTATCTAAAACCCGGCAGATCATCGCGATCGAAGAGCAATCTCATGGTCGTACGGCTGACATCGATCGCGTCGAATCGTTTGAAAACACCGCGAGTGACATCGTCGCTCTCCTCAAGTTTTTAAAAATCCCACAGGTCGACGTCATGGGGTTCAGCAATGGCGCAACTACGTCTCTCGTGATGGGGATTCATTACCCTGCGTGGGTACGCAAAATCATTCCGGCATCCGGAATATACGCCCGCGCGGGAATCGCGATCAAGGGATTTTGGAAGAGCTTTAACCATGCGACTCTCGATGCGATGCCGGCCCAGTTGAAAGCCGATTTTTTGCGCGTGAACCCCGATCCGGCGGCACTTCAAAAGATGTTTGAGCGCGACGTCTACCGCATGGTTCACTTCAAAGATATTCCGACCGCGCAGATCAAAAAAATCACGGCACCCACTCTCGTCATGACTGCCTCAAGTGACGTGGCGACGGTCGAGCACGCGAGAAAACTCGCAAGCCTCGTGCAGCACGGACAGTACATGGTGTTTCCAGGCGCCCACGGCCAGTATATCGGCGAATCCGAATTTCCAGCCGATGTTTCTCCCAATGCCGCGCAAGCGACGGCTCTCATTGTCGATGATTTTCTGAGATGATTTTTGAATTTGAAAATTAACAACCGTTAATTTTTGAATCAGAACTTTAATTTTTCTAAAGCCATCCTTTAAAAAAGGATTGCGCTGTAGTGATTTTTTTATACGATTTCTCCATCACAACAAAAAACTCTACTGTGCAACGAAAGGACAGCATGAAAAACATCTTAGTAATTCTCGCATTGTTAGCGACATCTACTGCTCACGCCACTAAAGCCCGCCAAGCCGCTCTCGGTGGTTTCGGGTCTTTCTGGGTCGACACTCAGACTATTTTCGACTATCCGCAATACGTCGGAAACTTGGGACAATACCTCACCATGGAAATGGGTCCGACCGGAACATTCGCAACCAGCCCACGCGCTGAAGGCGGTTTCTACAAAAAATCAGGCGACGGTATCCTTGGTGTCTACTTCGGTCACCAAGACCCGATCGTGGACGCTGTTCGTAACACCAACACTCTCGAAACTCAGAACAACCCGTTCTACCTCGTCTACTCACACGGCGATATCGGTTACGGCTTGAACGTGTCTTACGCGGACATCAAAACGACCGGCGCGAAAGAAATGACTTTCGGTGCGACTTTCGGTAGCAAAGTCGGCGACGGCAACCTCGGTCTCGCCGCGACCGCTTACTCAAAATCAGAGAGCGGAGCTGCAAACGCAAAAGTGTTCCCGGTCATCAAGGGCTCATACAACGCGCCTGCAGGCGACAACCAATTCTACGGAACCGTGAACTATTACCGCACGGACATTACCGGCACCACCGATAACGTCTACGGCGCGCAACTCGGCCTCCAAAACCAATCGACAAAAATCGGCGAAGGTTTCTTCTTCTACGGTGCTGAGATCAGCTACGCTCACGCGAGTAACAACGACGCGGCTAACTTGCCGATCTACGCAGGTATCGAAACCGGTTTGTTCACTTGGGCGCAAATCCGCGGTTCATTGTCTCAATCGGTCATTCGCATGAACAAAACCACTGCGACTAACATCAACCAAAACAACACAGCGGTGAACTTGGGTGCAACCGTCACTCACGGAAACTTCTCTCTCGACGGCCTCATGGCTGCCGGCGCTACCGGTAACGTCAACGGAAGCAGCTTCCTCACTTCTGCGTCCCTGGTCTACAAGTTCTAATAAAGGCGGTAAGTTGATATGAGAATCATCAATATCATCATTGCCGTCGGATCTTCGGTTGTGGTGAGTGCTTGCGGAGGCTCGACAGGTGTAACGTCGGCTTCCCAAGCACTCCAGGTTTCAAATCTCGCGATCGCTCAAATCACCGGTATGAAATCAAACTCAGCCCCGTCATTGTCGCAAGTTCCGGGTCTTTCCGGCGCCGGCGTTTTGATGAAGGCGGGCTTGGGCTGCGTTTCCAACTCGGTCGCATCTCCGGTAGATGCGGACGGTGACGGAATCCCACTGACTCAGACGTACACATTCAACTGTGACGCCGTCGTCAACGGAAACTCGACCTACACCAATCACGGTACTTATACGCTCAAGGACAAGGACGACACCAAAAAGTGGATGGCGGGTGGATACGAGGGAAGCTACGTGTTTGAAAGTAAAAACAGCACCGCTGCTTCTGCCGGCACTCCGGCTTCAGGCTACGAGTACACGGGCAAAGGGATTTTCTCGGAAATCATTCAGGGCATCAGCGCTGTTTTTCAAAGCACTTACTCGGGTACCGTGAAGTATTCTTACAACGGGTACTCGGGCGATTATGCCTACGACGGCACCTGGAATGCGAAGTGGACTCCTGATTCGGGCGCAGTCAACGTTTGGGACAAAGGCTCGGTGGATTACAGCGGAAGCTGGCACTACGCAGGCACTTTCCCTCGCGAGGACGACCAAGGCGCTCGCGAGGCCGCGACCTACAACGACATCACAATGACGATGAAATCGGAGAACCTCACCTACGATACGACTTGCTCGAAATACTACCGTAGCGGGAGCTGGGTGTTTGATTTCGGCGACGGCCACGTGTTCAAGTGGGTATACGATTGTAACAACGCGACCAAGTACTACTTGGATGGCACGTTGTACGATCCTTCGGCTCATTAATTTTTTCCTGATACTTTCTGGACCGTCGGGGCAACTTGCTCCGGCGGTTTTTTATTTTGCGATTTTCGGGCGAATGCGGCCCTTCAAGGCAATGGTCGAGCCGTCATCGGCTAAGTCGGATTCGAGCCTTTCAACCCTACTGGCCCAATCCCGCACGTGTGGGGCGGCTTACATTATCTGACAGAATCAATCAACATTATAACCTGGAGGAATTTTATTTCAACGAACATTGTTGAATCGATTTTTGGCCAGTACACTCTACCCATGCTCATTCTCGCGCTCGTTGCTTCTCTCTCCATGAGTTCCACTTCCACCTTAGCAGCCAAGATCGACAATCCTTGGTCCAAGGTCAAAAATCCAAGCACCACTCCAGCTGAATCCATCGGCAGCCCCTCAGCCGGATGTCTGCAAGGCGCCGAAGAGCTGAAGCAAGACACGCCGGGAACATTGATCATGCATCCCGAGCGCCACCGAAATTTCGCGCATCCGAGGCTCACGCAAATGTTGCGCGACATCGGGCACGAGCGCGCAGGGACCAAACTCTCGCCGCTTTTTATCGGTGACTTGAGTCAGGCGCGCGGCGGACCGACGATGTCCGCGCACGCAAGCCATCAAACGGGCTTAGATGCCGACATCGGCTACGCCGTGATCAAAAAATGGAACACGAAAGCCCCGCTCAAGCAGCGACTCAAAACTCCGAATGCAATCATGGCGGATGCGGCCACCACCAAAGTCAATAAGCACTTTGGACCGGATCAGATCGAGCTCCTACGCTCCATCGCCGAACGCGATGCCGTCGATCGCATTTTGGTCAATCCCGCAATCAAGCGCGAGATCTGCGATCGCTATTCGTCTGACAAGTCATCGGAGAAATGGATTCGCAAACTGCGTCCCTGGTACGGGCATGCCGATCATTTTCATCTGCGATTGCTCTGCGCCCCGGGCGACAAATTGTGCAAGCAAGGCGCCGACCCGTTACCCGAGGGTAACGGCTGCGATGCCACTCTCTCCTGGTGGTGGAGTGCCGAAGCCAAAGAAGAAACCAAGAAGAACGCGTTTAAGCAGCAAAATCCGACAATGCCGGTATTACCGGACGAGTGTGCGGCGGTGTTGAAGTAGCTTCCGACTCTCGAGCAATGCCGCAAGCAGCGTCGGAAGAAAAAACGTCCCCGTCCACCGTGCAATCGTCATCCAGGGCGGAGTGGTATTACACATCGGATAATCGCGATCAAACGCCAGGAACGGCAAGCACATCAAGATCATCATGATTGGGCGCACGACTGGACGGCGCAAAGCCTTTGCAACGCCACTCCACACAAGGCCTGCAACAAACACCACTCCAAAGATCCAAGGCAGATACTTCCAAAACTCAGGACTAAACGGCACGGCCCCTTTGACCTGGAGCGAACACGAAGGATCCGACTTCACATAAAACGCCGGATAGCAGATGCACTCCGCAATCGTGACAAACGCGGCCCACCGCAAATTATTCTTCAAGAACTCGTCCATACGTTCAGGATAGCGAGCCGCCGTTAGAAATTATACTGAAGGTTCGCGCCGAAAGTCAGCCACCCACTCGCGGACGCGGTAATGCTCTGCCCAGTCGTATAGAGCGTACTGGTTGAGGACTTTACAGTGGCGGTGCTGCCCGAGTATTTCTCGTAACCTACCGAAGGAACGACACTAATCGAGTCGGACACATTCCAATTTGCTCCCAACTTCAGAGCAAACCAAAGTGAGCTGCTTGAAAACTCGGTTACGCCGTTATAGCCGGCGAGGCCCGCCGTGAATCCGGTCGTCGTAATCGTCGTGCTCGCGCTTCCGTAACCGACTTGCGCTTCCAAAAACGGAGCAAAGGTCGATGTGCTAAACGCGTGACGGAAACCAACACCGAAGAGCGTAAAACTATCTGCGCCTGCAAGTGTACCCGTCTGGCCCGAAGAGCTCAAAGTCGTATCTTGCTTACCGCCGTAATGTTTAAAAGTCGCGAAAATCGATTGGGTCGGACTCAGGTGCTTACCGAAGCCGATACTCCAGCCGATCGAATTTTGATAAGCACCCATCACACCCGTTGCGCTACCGCTTGCGATCGGACCGCCGTCCACGCCGTCGCCCATGGCTTTCGGATAAACTAAACCGAGCTCCGCAAACCAAACGTGCGTGCTTGAACCGCCACCGCCCCCTGATCCGCCCGAAGAAACGGCGCAGGAATCATTGAAGGAATACCAAACGTTATTGAGCTTCGTGACCGAGACGCCCGACTGCGTCTTCGACGGCGTTCGTGAGCTAAATGCAGTAGTTGGAACTTCGCTTGACGAGACTCGGACCCACTTGCCGCCTTTGTACGCGGCGAAGTGACAGCTTGGGTTACTCGTGTCGAGCATATCGGCGGCTTCAGCAGCCGACAGCGAAAAGGTTGCAAGAAGTACTGCGCCTACAAGGGACTTCGAGAAACTTTTGTTCATAAGGATATGCTTCCATACCCTTTTCGCCCTGTAAATAATACGAATGTAAATACAGTGAATCCCTGTTGATCGTCAAATCCATGCCGGTCCGCGCTCCGGAAGCTCGCTACCCAGCCGTACCAAATTACCCCAAAAACGCCTTGGCACAGCTGTTGCTCTTAACTCACGTGTAACTAAAAATGCTGAGGTCAGTTCCGCGCGCTCGTCGCTGGGTCACGCCGCATAATAACAAACAAGGAGGTTGTTATGAATACGTCAATTAGACTGGAGAAAGATTTGACGGATTACGAATCGTTTGAACATCGTTCAAAGCAACGTGCCACAGAATCGACCCACGCCCAACCAATGCATCGCATGACCAAGGTTGTAAAGCGTATCTTGATCATCGATGATGATCGCGAGCTCTCGGATTTGATCAGGCTTGCGTTGCGCGAAAACCCGGGCGTAAGAGTCACCGTCGCCGACGACCCTTACGAAGCGATGAGCATCATGGTCGGGCAAGCGTTTGACATGATTCTTCTCGACTGGAATTTGCCGAAGTTGAACGGATTGAAGACCCTCCTCGAAGCTGAGAAGCTATTCCGCTTCGATCCGATCCTTCCGATGGAATGGCAAAACAAGAAAGCCCGTGTCGTGGTGTTCTCAGGCGACGAACAAGAAAAATGCAAGTTCGTGAACACCCACCACTTCCGCTTCTTGGGCCACATCCACAAGGACAATACGCTGTTCAATATCATGCGTAAGCTCAACTTCTACATACAGCAAGTTCACGGCCTCGCTGCCTGAGCGGCCCCAACTCAATAGTCCATCATCCTGCCACGGGGCAAAAATCCCAATTACGCCCTGGCTTAGTTTATGCATTTTCATCTGTGGTTTTAACTAAATACAAGGAGGCAAACCATGACATCTACACTAAATACCGAGCCACGCTCGGCTAAAAAAGTAGCGCCACCGGCAGTTACTAAAGCAAAGCAATCCGACAATAACGACAATAATGAGTTCGCGACCGGATCAAAGTTCAACATCGATCCGAGCGTGATTTCAACCGACGCTCCGGCTAAATCATCGGATAGCAACCCCGATCACGATCCGAAGGTCGACACTGTCGCCCGCTGGAAGGAACTCGCCATGAACAACGAAAAAATCATGGGCAAGATGCTCGAGCTCAGTCGTCTCATCGAAAAATCAGGTAAACAGCTCGAGACGATAGGACAAAGACTATTTCAACTCGGCAATCAGGTGGAGCAGTATTTCAGCAAGAATGAAAAACACTAGGATTCGTTTCCCGGTCGGTTTGAGGGACTTGCTTTTCGACGAGCCGCAGCCAGATACTGCTGAAAAGCCCGAATTTGCAAGCAACCGCCTCGGGCGTGGCGTTGTGGACGGTTGAGAACGAAAACACTTCTCGCCTACACTCGACGCTTGACGCTGTTCGTGCTAAAGAAGTAGCTCACAAGGAGAGCAAAGATCACGCAAAGCCTCCCCGCCCATGGGGTCATTCCAGAAAAAACTCGGAACGCGTGGAAGCGAAAGATGAGCAACGTGAACTTAAAACTTTCGGATGCCCACCTCGATACCGGCATTCGCGTTACCCCTAAGAAAACCGAAACGTCCCTCCTACCGAGTCGCGAATGGTATCAAAAAGCAATGCGGTGAGATCCGCCGGTGTCGGAATCGCGATGATTCTCGCTGCCGGCGGATGTGCCACGAATCACGATCAGATTTGCGGCGAGCGCGTCAGATTTGAATATAAAAAGGATCACGGAATCGATTTCAACCGCAACGAAATGCTCCTCGTGTGCGGAGATCCGAAGACCGAGAGCTGGAAGCTGATTCCGCTTTCGCAATCGGAGTTCAGTCTTCGTCAGTTTTTACGCAACCGCGCGTACTTTGATCCGCAGTTCTCGCTCGAAAAGGATTCTTCGGGCGATGAAACACTCGTCGTCGATCCGGGCCGGATCGCTCGCTCGACGCGCATTGATTTCGTGGGCACGCCTGCCGGCTTCGATCGAGTCCGTTTTCGAAACGTGATCGGCGAGCCCTTGAACTCCGATCTCTTGGACCGCATTCAAGCCGATACGATCGCGCGTCTAAAACTCATGGGCTACGCGTGTCCTGACGTGGATCTTAGCGCCATCCAGGAGACGGGTGTGATCACGGCAACGGTCCGGAGCGGACCGAAATACGTTTTCGAAAACCCGAAGCTGAAGGACGCGTTCGGAATCTATCCCGAGGTGTACACCCGGTTTCAGGCCTTCCGCGAAGGGCAGGAGTTTACCTACCCGTGGATTCAGCTCACACAATCCCGCGCCGAACTCGATGGCATCGTCGTGAGTTCGCAAATCAGTTATCAGTGTCCGCTGGGCGAAGGCTCCACCCATGAATTTACCTCCACGCCGGCGCATCTCGAGCCCGAGCAACAAGTGATCGGCGGCGCGCCTCGCCTGCTGACCATCGGCGCAGGTGCCAGCACCGAGGAAATCCCGATTTTCCAGATCAAATGGAAGAGCGTGCGCCTCGATCAGTTCGGTTCAAGCTTGCTGGCGTCGGTGTATCTATCGCACCGGAATCAAAAAGCGCAGTTCACCTACTCGGACTACCTCTTTAGATATGTTCCGAGATTGAGTCTAAACCCCACGTTTACGTTCGAACACCGGAACGAGCCGATCTACGAATCAAGCGAGTTTCAGGTGAGCACCCCCCTCATTTATAAAGCGGATTACGATACGTTCGCGCTCACGACCTCACTCGGACCCGCGTTGAGCCGGGTTTACTCCACAACTTACGGCATCGATCTCGCCGACACCTACCTCTCGCTCATCGCGGATCTCTCACTCATGAGTCACGAGTACGAGCTTTATCAGGCCGATCCCCGCTCGGGCACGCTTCTGACTTTAAACGCCGAGTCGCTCTCACCGGGCACCAGCTTTCATCCGATCGCGACCGATATCAAATTTCGTGGCACGCATTTGTTCAAACTCAACGACGTCGAGCCCCACCAATGGGTGTTCGGGCTTCGTTACGGGTTTTCGACCACGGTGACTTCGGCAAAGCCCGAGGCCGCTTCGATTTTGCCCGCTCAATATTATCAAGTCTTGGGGGGCGACAACGATCTTCGCGGCTTCGGCCGCTACGAGCTCAATAACGGTACGATCGGCGCGCTCTCAAGCGGATTTATGGGCACCGAGATCCGATACGCAAAATCGCTCCCGGTTTGGATGGAACCCTTTGCATTTTTTGACGTCGGCGCGCTCGGGCAAAACGTGTTCGCTCTAAACGGCGCGCTGTATGCGTCGCCCGGCTTGGGATTGCGTTTGAGCACGTCGTTTGGCGCGGTTCGCACCACCTTTGCTCACGGCTACGTGACCAACACCGACAGTGCCCGGCAGGAGCTCTCGCACTTTCAGTTCTTTTTAAGTTTCGGCAAGGAGTTTTGATGAAGACCGCAAAAATCATCCTCCTCAGCATCGGTGGTTTAGTCGTGCTGGCGGTCGGCGCGGCCGTCGCGGTTTGGTTTAACCTAGAGTGGATTGCTACCGAGCCAAGATTGAAAGACGCCTTGGCGCAAGCGCTCACGCTCACCCAACCGCCCGAGCATGTGTCGCTCTCCATCGACAACCGCGGTTGGCGGGTGAAACACATCGATCTTAAGATCTCACGATTTTGCACGGCCGTGTCGGACTCCTCGCCTCTGCAAGGATGCTTCAACGACGTTGAGGCCGCGTTTTCGTTCAAAGTCACGGGAATCATCCACTTCGAACTTCTCGATGTCGGTCCACTCATCGTTAAAAGCGAAGATATCAAGATCATTCCTCCGACAAAAAAACCCAAGCCCGACAAAAAACCGGCCGAGCCGTTTGAACTCGGCAAATACCTCTCGATCGCTAAAAACTTTAAAGTCTCTGGCGTCGACGTCCAATTGCCGAAGACCACGATCGAAAACGCAGGCAAGATCAGTACCGCGTCCCTCACGCTGACCGCGCCTACTTCCGACCTCTTTAAGCTCGTTGGTACCTATTCGATTCCAAAAGGCATTCAAGCTCGCGTTAATATCGAGGGCATGAGTTACGAGAGCGGCGCGACCCCGCTCACGCTGCAATTTGAAGTCAAAGACAGCTGGCGCGCGACCGGCGTTTTGAAAGGGCAAATCGCGTGGGCGGGGCCGTCGCTTTCGCTCGATGGATCGCTGCAAGGCAAGCACCTGGTGCCTTGGCTTGAAACAATCGAGTTCGGCGCACTCAGTATCCACTGGGATAAAACGTTGACGGTAAACTCAAAGTTTGGCGTAAACATTGTCCCACAAGAGATTGAACCCAAAGGCCAAATCAAATCTGTCCTCCCGCCGGCCACGCTCTTGGCAAAATTCGACGGCACGGTCGATATCAAAGAAGTTCCGTTTCAAGACAAAACCAAATATCTCTTCCACGTCATCCTGGGTCCGAACCAAACCCGCGGTATCATTTTGCACGCCGATGTCGAAGGTGAGCTCCCACTTGCGCTTAAAAGGGCGGACATCGAAGCTAGAGTTCCCGACTTCCAAAAGGTCGTGAAGAGCTTAAAAGGAACGAGCGCCGCAATACCCGCGCCCTTCAACGTCATGACCGGCCAAATCGATCTGCGGATCGGGAGCTCGGCCGGTGCAGTCGCCGCCGATCGGATAAATTTTAAAATTCCGGTGGCATTTAACACCGATCTGCGCTCGACCGAGCAAACGCTCATCCTGACCTCCAGCGGAACGGTTGAGAGCTTGCAACAAGGTAAGGAATTTAAGATCGATGGCGGCACCGAGATCAAGTCGTTCAAGTTTACTCTTCCGAACTTCGACCCGCTTCAGAGTAACGTTTCACTCAAAAGAGATTCGCGCATTCAATCCGAGGTAGCGATCGCCAAAGCGCAGATCAAGAAAGAAGTAAAAGCCAACCCACCTCCTTCAAAGACCAAGGTGAGCTATCGATGGAAGATCTCGACGATACCGTCTGGGATCCGGATTTTTCATCCGTTCTTTGATCCTTACGCGCCGATGACCTTTAACTGGATGCTCGCATCCGATGGCAACGAAGGCAAACTCACGATCGAGCCGTTTGACATTCAATACTTGAACCGCACGGCCAAAGTGCACAATTTCTTTTATCAGCTCACGCCGGGCGAGAAGAACGCGCACTTTGAAGGCCGGCTCGTGATTCCGAAGACCGAGTATACGATTTTTTTGGATGTGGTGGAACTCGGCGGAAAAGCAAAACTCACGCTTGAGAGCAGTCCGCCTCTCTCCGAAGACGATATCGTGTCGGTGCTTCTCTTTAACCAAACCACGGCCGAACTCACGCCCGACGAGAGCTCGTCGGTGGCCAACACCCAGTCCGCGATCACGAACCGCGCGCTCGGGCTGTTTTCAATCTGGGCGCTCTCATCCACCCCGATCGAAGCGGTTAACTACAATCCGGCGTCTCGCGTGTACTCGGCGCGGGTCAAACTCGCAAACGGTTTAACCGCAACCTTCGGTACCGATTGGGAAACCTCGCAGGAAGTCGCGCTCCGCAAACGCTTGGGCAGCAACTTCGTACTCTCCACGATTTTTGAAACCGACAAAAACAACACCGAGAGCAAAAAAGCGCTCATTGAGTGGTTTAAAAGGTTTTAGAAATCTTTGCATCTGGCCGTTCACGAAACCGAAATCAAGCACTCGCTTGAGCAGAGTTGTCGGGCGGGGCGAGCAGCGTCTTAAACAGCTTCTTGCACTCGTTAATACTGAAAGGTTTTTGTAAGAAAATCGGAATATCGTCCGGATCCATGTCTTTTGGGAAAAGGCTGTTTAATTTATGGGCACTGGTCAGCACCACCGGAATATCCGGATACTCCCGCTTGCACAAATTCCAGAGATCCAACCCGTTTTGATCCCCATCTAAAAACACGTCCACGATAATAAGGTCGTAGGGGCGTTTTACCCCGTTCTTCCAAGCGCGGTTCAGAGTCTGAATCGCCTCCTCCGCAGTCGTCGACCAGTCCAGTGTCACCCGATGATCAATGCTTTTTAAAACGCGATCCAAAACAGTGGAGAGCTCCAAATCATCCTCAACGACGTACACTGACTTGTGATTGCTCCCTTGTGGCATCTTTACCCCCCTTCCATGAGATGGCTATGTAGTACAAGCAAGAACCGTACACATTTTTCAGAGGTATTTTCTCCACGTCCGTTGTTAAGAAAATGCAACGAGCCATTCCCCGCCGTCCACTGGTAAAATAATCGGATGCAAGAATACTTGCAACAGGAACTCACCTCTAACGGCGTCAATATGCGGAAACAATACTGGCTTCAATCTCCGTCGGTACTCTCGGAGATTGAACACACGCTCATTCCGGAAACGCATGAAGGCAAGATCAATTCCTACGGAGCGATCTTCGCCGAGCATATCGAAGATCTGGAAGACGTTGAGGTCATGCCACTCGAATCCGACGACCTCCCGCTCGCGCGCAAGCTTGCGGATGGGGAGCAGACATTCCTAATCTACGATAAGAACCGTTTTGCCGGGCTCGTCAACTTCAAGAGCTACATCACGACCGAGATCCAACTCATCCGGAGTTTTCCGATTTCGGGCGGACTCATGTTTCATCGGAGCTCTGCCGGCATCACCAAGTTTTTTCAAGGCGACAGTCTCACCATCCACGACAATCGACGCTGGTTTACCAAGCCCAACGTCAAAACGGCGGCATGGAAGGTCTCTCAGTGCGTGGCTGACATCGACAAAGGGATTTTAAACCGCATTCTCGAATTCGCGTTCCACTTCATGAGCCCCACCGACCGCGTCGGTGCGACCTTGGTCTGGTGCTTGAAACACGATTGCGCCGACCCGATCCTTGATGCGGCCCAGCCCGAGGATTTACGGGATCTGGATCTGTCGCTCTCCAACGACTCTCACACCAAAATGATCTGCCACCTCCTCTCCCACGTTGACGGAGCCACTTTCTTGGATCCGGACGGAAAGCTCCTCTGCACGGGGGTGCAACTCAAGTACACGGAATTAAGCCGCAGCTTAATCCCTGAATTTAAAGGTACGCGTCACACCTCTTCCGTAAGGTTTTCTTATGATTTTGACGATGCCCTGGTCGTCACGATTTCCGAAGACGGACCGGTCACAGTCTTCTCGAACGGCGCGAACATCGCGGATCTCCAAATCTATTCCGCTCATAAAAAAGCTCGCCTTCTCCGCGAAGAGATCCCGGAGAAGCGCGAAAACATTAAGAGCAATTCGTTCACCGTCGACTGTCGCATTTGCTCCAAGCAATCGATGATCGAGCAAGTATTGATCGAAGGGCTCAACAAACCACACGCTTTGTTCTGTCCGGTGTGCAAATCCCCGATCTACTCCGCAGTTTGTTACTCACTCGAAGGACGGCCATTCAAACAGATAAAATATCGATTTTGACACGGAGGCATGTTAGCATGCCGCTTGTTCAGGGACTCGGTAGGGATTGACTATGACCATTTCAAAAGAACAGCAAGAAAAGTATCTGAGCCGCCGGGCCGAAGACCTCGCGCAATCCTTTACCGCCGAGGAAAGTAAAGACGCGGATACCCTGCGCAGAATCGGCCATAAAATGAAAGGCAGCGGCCTGACGTTCGGGTTTGAAGACATCGGCATTATCGGCCGACAAATGGAAGAGGCCGCCGATGCTCAGGATTGGGCCAAAATCCACGCGCTACTGATTCAGTTCCGTGACTTGCTCAAGGTCTATACCGCCGAACATCGCGTTCAGTAGACAAAAAAGCGCCGAAGTGTTTCCGCTCCGGCGCTTTGGCCATTACGAGACTTCAGTGCGATACGCGAACCTCATGGCCCGTTTTGTTGTGAGCCGTGAGTTTGCGATACAGAGTCTTGCGATCGACGTCCAAGATCTTGGCCGCTTTTTCCTTCACGCCGTCGACTTCTTTGAGCACCATTTTGATATAACGCATTTCAAGGTCTTCGAGCGTAATCCACTCGCCCGGCGCGACCAGAGACGATGAAGCGGACTGCAAAGGCGATGCTGACGCGTTCGATGTCTTCATGTCACCGGCCTGCATCGCCGGTGGTGCGAGTTCCTGGGATTGTTGTTCGATTAACGATTCGATGTTTTCGTCTGTCAAGATGTCACCTCCAATGGATTTCTGAATTTCGTTTTCAGGGTTTAAGAAATGGCGGACATCGATGAGGTCACCCTCACACAATACCAATGCTCGCTCGACCGAGTTCTCGAGTTCGCGGACGTTGCCCGACCAGTCGTTTTTGAGTAGAAAACCAAGAGCTTCTTTTGAGAACCCGCGCGCCGATGAATTCGTCTTTTCCCGGAAACGCTTCAAAAAGTGCATCGCGAGGGGGATGATGTCCTCACGACGGTCACGAAGCGCCGGAATCTTGATCGGGATCACGTTCAGGCGGAAATACAAGTCGTCACGGAAGCGTTTTGCCTTAACTTCCTCGACGAGGTTTTTGTGGGTTGCGGCCAGGATACGGACATCGATATCACGATGCTCGTTATCCCCGACACGACGGATTTTCTTTTCTTGCAATACGCGGAGCAGCTTGGCTTGAAGCGGCTGACTCAACTCCCCGATCTCGTCGAGGAAGATGGTGCCGCCGTTTGCCTCTTCAAACAAGCCGACCTTGTTGCCGTCCGCACCGGTAAACGACCCTTTGACGTGACCGAAAAGCTCGGTCTCCAAAAGAGTCTCGGGAATCGCCGAGCAGTTGATTGCTATAAACGGTTTGTCAGCACGGGAACTCGAATCGTGGATGATTTTAGCGATCACCTCTTTACCGGTACCACTCTCACCGGTAATGAGCACCGTCGAGTTGCTGCGGGAAACGCGTTTCGCGAGATCCACCACCTGGCGCATCGAAGCACTGCGGATGATGACCGAATTCGAGCTAGAACCGAACGAGTCCACCTCTGATTTGAGTTTTTTGTTTTCGTGGGTCAGACGGGAAACATGTATCGCACGCTCCATCGTCAGGGCCATTTGCTGGAAATGGACCGGTTTGACCGCGAAATCAAATGCGCCCTTTTCGATGGCTTCCATCGCGAGGTCAAAAGACGAGTGCGCCGTCATCAGGATGATCGGCGTATCCGGTGAGACCTTTTTGAGCGATTCGATCAGCTCTACGCCGTTCATGTTTGGGAGCATGAAATCGGTCACTACCAAATCAATTGGGGCACCCGTGGGTTGAGAAATAAAGACGTCCCGGGCTTCTTCGGCGGATCCGCGACAAATCACCTCATAGCCACGAGGTGTGAAGTAATCGTGGAACAACTCCTGAAGATCTTGATCGTCTTCGAGCAAGAGGACCTTAGCACTGAATTTACTATTAGAGTTTTGTGTTGTCATATGACCAGGATAGTCCTTTCCTGGGACCGTACAAGGTGAAATCCGCCTCGTTAAGAAAACATAATGACGCTTTAACAACGTAAAAATGGCTTGTTTTATGCGACCCGGTCTAAAAAAAACCTGATACCGTATCAAGGACAGTTTCCAAATCGAGCGGCTTTTTCAAGAAAATATCGACGCCGATTCTATCTTTTTTCAGTTCCATGCGTCCGTCCGCACTCATCACGACTACAGGGATTGTTTTGAACGCATCGTTTTTAAGCTGTTCCTGACGGAACTGGAACCCATCCATGATCGGCATCATCAAATCGAGCAGAACGAGTTTCGGAGGTTCGCTCAAAGACTGCAATACCTCGATCCCCATCTTGCCGTTTTCGGCCGTGGCGACGGTGTAGCCTTCCGATTCCAAGATATCCTTTAGAACCTCGAGGATGTCGCGATCGTCTTCGATAATCAAAATGTTTTTTTTGTCACCCATTATACTGTCCCATCTTTGATTGGTTCGAATTTTGCTTTAGTCTTCAGTAGGATTTTGAGTCACTTGAAAGCGTAAACGAAAGCCAATGACAAATACTATGGATAATCGCTCATGTTACGAAAACTTAATACCGACCCAATAATCTTATAACGTGAGAATAAATGGTACTTCATTTATAAATAGTGGATCTTATAAGTACGAGGACGGACCGCGCGCTTGAGTATTATAACCGACACTACGAAGAAAGAAGCAATTGATATCCTTCTGGTCGACGACCGGATGGAAAATCTTGTAGCATTAGAAAGCGTTTTGGAATCCGAGACCTATCACCTTATTAAGGTCACCTCGGGCGATCAGGCCTTGCGTTATCTCCTCGACCACGAACCGGCGTGTATTTTGATGGACATCCAGATGCCCGAACTCGACGGCTACGCGACGACAAAGCTCATCAGGAGTAATGAGCGCACCCGCGAAATCCCGATTATTTTCGTCACCGCCATCAGCCAGGACAAGCGCAACGTCCATCAGGGCTATCAGCATGGCGCCGTCGACTATATCTACAAGCCTTACGATCCATACATTTTAAAGGCCAAGGTCGCGGTGTTCGCTGAGCTCGCACGGAAAAACCGCCGCGTCCTGGAAGTCGAAAAACAATTGCGAATCGCGGAAAAGAGAGAACGTGAGCAACAGATCACGCTTCTCGAAATCAAGGGATTGAGACGTTCGCAACTGGAACAGAAAAGGTATCTCGATCTCGTCGAAGGAATCAATCATGGAATTGTTTGGTCTGCCGATCTGGAATCCCTGGCCATCTCGTTTGTCAGTCCGAGCGCCGAATCGATCCTCGGATTCCCGGTCGAACACTGGTTTACCGAAAACTCCTTCTTCATTGATCGCACGCATCCGGACGATCGTAAAAAAGTTCTCGACGCCTTCCGGTGGTTAAAGACACGGGGCAAAGACATCGATCTTGATCACCGGTTTATCTCGGCGAATGGCAAAGAGGTCTGGGTCCACACCGGCCTACGGCTCGGTCAAAACGAGACCGGCCTCGAAGTTCGCGGCCTTTCGGTCGACATCGGCAAAATCAAGGAAGCCGAAGAAGTCTTGATCGAGAACAAAAAGCACTCGGACTTTTTGTCCGAAGCGAGCGTCCTGCTTTCAAAATCCCTCGATCTGGACAAAGTCGTGCCTCAAATCGCCCATCACGTGGTGCCGAAAATTTCGGATTGGTTTTGTCTCTGCCTGGCAAAGACAAAACCTTTTCTCTTCGCCCATAGCGACCCGGATAAAGTCCGGGTCATGCAAGAATATATCAGTGAAGCCAAACCCGATGGCGTGAGCAAGCCGATGCATATTCCGCTTCTGACTCCCGAACACATCGAAGCGCTCGTCCAGGACGAGCGTCATCGCGCGAACCTCCAAAAGCTCAACTTGAAGTCCGCCATGCTCATCCCACTGATCTCACACGACCATGTCTACGGCATGATGATGTTTATGAACTCCGAAAGCGGTCATCGTTTTACGACAAGCGACTTCGCGACGGTGCTGGACCTCACACGACGTTTTACGATGGCGTTTGACAACGCAAATTTTTATCAGCAGGCGCAAGACGCCATTAAAGTCCGAGACGAGTTTCTATCGGTCGCTTCGCACGAGCTCAAGACCCCGCTAACCCCGCTTAAGCTACAGATTCAGATCCTCCTGCGTTCGATCGGCATGAATAAGCCCACCGATCTTCGTCCCGAGAAGGTGCGGAAGATGCTGGAGGGGTCAGATCGCCAGATCAAACGCATCGATCACTTAGTCGACGAGCTTTTGGACATTGCGCGCATCAACAATAGTGGGCGTCTTCAAATGAAGGCCGAAGATTTTGATTTGGTCGAGCTGATCGCCGAAGTCCTCGATCGATTCTCCGGGCAGTTTGAAAGCTCCAAATGCACCGTCACGACCGATCTTCCGGAGCACCTCCCCGTTCATTGGGATCGCTTCCGCACGGAACAGGTGTTCATCAACCTCCTCACCAACGCCATCAAATATGGCCACGGTAAGCCCATCCATGTTTCTTCGAACTCGCTGGGAGCCGACGTGATGTTTTCGATACGCGATCACGGCATTGGCATCGCCAAAGAAGACCAAGAGCGTATTTTTAAACGCTTTGAGCGCGCGGTATCGGGCAAACACTTTTCAGGCTTGGGTCTTGGCCTTTATATCGTCACTCAGATCGTTGATGCGCATCATGGCGGCATTCAGGTCTTTAGCGAACCTGACAGCGGGGCGACCTTCACGGTGACCCAACCTCGCCAGTTCCTTGACAAAGTCGAGGTTAGAGTGCAGCAAAGCGAGCTTCCCCCGCTTTAAAGGATGCATAAAGTTTATCAGGGGCATTTTGGGTTAACATTGAGATGAAACTAAGGTAAAAAGAGAGCATGCAAAACATTCTTGTCATCGATGATTCCGACGAAATCATTGAAGCAGTCGTAGCGTCCCTGACTCCAATCGGCGTCACCCTCGATTCTGCTGACAGCGTTGCGTTGGGCTTCAAACAAGCTTCTTCAAAGAACTATTCTTTGATCGTAATCGACCTCATGCTTCCGGATGGGGACGGCTTTGAGCTGTTCCAAAAGATCCGTAATATTCCCAACCACAAAAAAACTCCGGTGATCTTTTTGACCGGTAAAGAAGACGTCGCAAGCAAGATCAGCGCTTTCACTTTGGGTGCGGACGATTATATCGTGAAGCCGTTTCATTCGCTGGAGCTTCGCGCCCGCGTCGAGCGACGTCTAAAGCGCTTGCAAGAAGAGTCCCAAGAAAGCGATCACATTTCGGTTGGCCCTCTCATGCTCGAACTCGGTTCGCAGCGTTTGAAGATCGCCGGCAAAGAAGGCTACGTCTCCCTCACTCCGCGTGAGTTCAAAATCTTGCTTCTCTTCATGAAGAGCCCGAACCGGATTTTCGGCCGTGACCATATTTTAAAAGAAGTCTGGGGCACGGACGTGTTCGTGACCAATCGCACCGTTGATTCTCATGTTTGTTATTTGCGTAAAAAGTTGGACGATTCTGCCCGCTTCATCCAATCCATTCCGGGCGAAGGCTATCGCTTCAATGCTGATAAATAAGTCTTCGCAATAATTCGTCAGTTTCGACTCTCTCCTGTCAAAAGAGTTTGTCCCAAAACTCCCCGCTCTCTCTGGCAAGGGTTTTGCTACCTATCACTGTGGGCAATATCGCTACTAAATAAAGGAAGGAGTCTTTTATGCGAACTCACTCTCAAAACTCCAGTACTGAACTTTTGGATTTTCCACGGATCGACGTGGCGGATTTCGGGTACGAACACGGTGTGGACGAGGATATTGACTTGATGCTCAACCATCACTCGCCTTACGACATCGAAGACGACTCGCAAGAGTTTTATAGCCATCTCGTATTCGGGAGAAGGAGAAACCATGAAAAACACTGATTCCGCGATTAAAAACCCGGAAGTCTGCACATTGATCACGTCATAAAGGCGTGAACACATTAAGGAGGTCGTATGAAATTTAAAATGCCGGAGCTACCGTACGCGGTTGACGCTCTTGAACCCAGCCTGTCCGCCGAGACAGTCACCACGCACTACGAAAAGCACCATAGAAAGTATTTGGACAATATCAACAAACTGATTGTGGGTACGGCGTACGAAGACATGTCTCTCGAGGAAATCATCACCGAAAGCTTCCAGCGCGAGGTCGACGAGGGCATCTTCAATAATGCAGCGCAATTTTGGAACCATAATTTTTACTGGATGAGTCTCACTCCGACCAGGAAAAGCAAGCTCTCGACGGCCCTGACTAAAGAGCTGGAAGACGGTTTCGGATCGATCCGCGCTTTTGCCGATGAGTTTAAAACACAGGTCAAGAAACTATTCGGCTCGGGATACGTTTGGCTCGTCAAGGACGAGGACGGAGCGCTGGAAATCTTGTCTTTGAAGGACGCCGAGTGCCCGCTCGTACATCACAAAATCCCCCTCCTCTGCTGCGACGTCTGGGAGCACGCTTACTATCTCGACGTTAAGAACGAACGCGAAAGATATTTCGAAAACTATTGGAGTATCGTGAACTGGAAGTTCGTCGAGAAAAACAACAAGGAGAATTTGTATAATCCGGAAGGGCGCGTGATCCTACACGAAGATTTCATGGGGATTAGCCGCGGAGTCAATTTAGGTTTTTCATGATCAAGGAGGCTTATTATGATGAACGAAATCTATTACATGAATACCAGTCCCGATTACCAACATTGGAAAATCGTGTTACTGACGTGGACGTCAGTTCTGTTTTTCTTGGTGATGCCCGGTCTCGCCGAAGGCGTCGGCATTTGGTGGAAAGAGCATATCGCCGCCGCCCGGAAACCCGCCACGCCGATCGTCCCGATGCCGGCAAGACTGCATCACGGTCGGGCCGCTTAATCGAATTCCATCCTGAATTCTACTTACCCCTCCTGAAGCGTTTCGCCTACGGATGATCGCCGAAGGCGGCGCCGTCAGCTGGAAGCGGTCCGACGCTGGGTCGATTGACGTCGCTGATCCCCGGTACGAAGCGGTATTCCTTGAGGGACGCCGGACCCATCACCCACACCGGCATCTTACGTGACCGAAAGACATCACGAGCAAGCGATCCAACGATGACCGATTCAAGCGGTCGTTGGGTTGATGCCAGCCCAAGCAAGGAGACTTCAAACTTATCAGCCGCGCTCAAGATTGCCTTCGCTGGGCTTTCCGAACCTTCCTCGACAACGACTTTCACTTTAAGACCGTGCTCGACGCCTAAGCGTGCCCAATTCTCGCCTTCTTGATAGACCCAATCGCGTTGATCGTTGATCGTTGCGCCGGTAAAAAGGTAGCCGTCCCAAGAGATTCCGGCATATTCGTAGATAAAGTCGGTCGTCGACAGATAGTGATATAAAATCACATCCGGACGGAAAGTCTCGACTTGAGCCAAGAAGTTTTGAAACGCCTTCTTAGAGGCTTCCGAAAAATCGGTTGGAAACATCACCCGGTAAAGCGCGTGCGCTCCCGGAGTGGGCTCCGATCCGAGAAACACCACGGGTACGGGAGAATCCGCCAGAATTCCTTCAGAAAAGCTTCCGAGGACGAGCCGACTTAGCCATTTGCGTCCGTGCGAAAGCAAAACCACGAATTCCACTTCCGACTCACGTATGTATTCCACGAACCTCTTAATGACCTCTTTTTGCGTATTTGCCGAAGTCACCAGCACCCTGGCCTCGATATCGTGCTCAAGTGAAAGGTCCAAACGGTGCACCGCTTCGGCCATTTCAGTCAAGTCCACCGACTCGGATTGAACGTAAACAGCTTCGACTTTGCTTCCGGTTTGGCGGAGCCAATTCCGAAGAACGCGCAAACTACCCTCACTGGGTTTGAGTTTTTTTTCCAAGGGATCGATGGCTAACAGAATCTTGCTCATAGCATCCTCCAAAGAAGAATGCCCCTTACCTCCACTGCGTGGGTAAGGGGCATTTCTAAATGCAACCTATCGTTGCATTCTTTGAGATTCAATTTATTACTTCAAAACCATTTAAGCTGTGTTTCATTACCACTTTAATGATTTTTCAAAATTGTCTCGCGCTTTATAATATACATATTCCGTGCCAGCTCCATCCGCACCGATTTGCCTCATCGATTTTTGGCAGAACACTTGTTCGGTCGGACTCGTGCCTACTCCTTCGACGGGCGCTTCCTATTTGGAATCGGCGATTTTTTGGAGTTCGGCTTTGATGACGGCGCCAAATTCCGCAGGTGATAGGCGCAGTGTCTTTTGCACACCGCGCGAAGCTGCGATGGACTCGAAAACTTTAGTCCCAATGAGGTATCCCAATTTTGGCGGTTGTACCGGATCACGCCATGTGCCCCAAAAATACCGGTCCATGTCGTAGATGCTGGGATTCGGATCGACGAGGTGTTTTAGTCCCTCACGCGCTCCTGACGCTACATATCGGTACGCAACCGCGAGCTGCTCTTCGTTTAATCCTGTCGCGCGATCTCCGGCTTCAGGAAAAAGCTGCTTCACGGCAAAAACAGCAAGGCCCTCTCGATAGAGAGACCGCGCAAACGGGGTCAACGCAGAAAGATCGGGATAAGCCCGCGACTGCGCTGCGTGAATCAGCTCATGGAATAAGGTCGCGACCATACCGGTCGTACGCGAAAATGTTTCGCGCCAAATATTGAGAGAGTAGACATCGCGGCTATCATAGACTTCGCCTTTGCCATCGGTGGGTTGAAGTGCCGAAACAAAATAAAAAGGCAGGTCCGGATTCGCGCCGATGTACTCCCGCGCTTTTGGAACCAGCATTTCCATCAATTTCGGCGCGGCCATCACGAACGTCCGAGCGTTCTTACAAATTTCGCGGCGACGAGGAGTCGCTTCATACGATAGACCGGGCCGCTCGGACGAAAAATCCGGGTGACGATAATAGATCGACCAGTAAAGATCGAAAAACTTTTCCTCGTGCGCAAGCCAAGCCGCGCGGAAAGCCTCGCTGGTTGAAGTGGTGCAGACGCTATCGAGAAAATCCACGGCCGCACGCGTGTCGATCCAGAGATGGAATGAGTTCGGATCTTTCTTTCCCGCGGGAGATGCAAGTGGTGCACTCGAGCAAGCCGAGAGCATCAGCGTAAGACTCATCAAACTGACAACAAATGACGCGCTTAAATTTTTCATTATTTCAGTAAAGAAGGTCTTCGTAGAAGGCGCCTACAGGAAGGGTAGGATGCACGATTTGTAATTCTAAAATCCAAAGGTGCGCGCTCGGATGGAACTCTACTCGTGGCATCGATTCCTTTGAGCATGCCTTCTTTAATAAATTTTGAGTTTACGCCTTCGATAAGATGTCGCGACGCTTCGGTAACGCCAATCGGATGTAAATCGCTCACTCTCCATTTCTAACACGCACTTGCGTGTTGGTAAATAACCGGCATAAACGCATTGAAGTGGACTGAGTCGCTAATAAATTCGCTTGCCGAGGGCGCTCAATACGAGTTCGAGGCCGATTTCGACGGTTGGGTTCACGTCTTGACCCTGCCGAAGCTGGCGTTGAGCCGGATCGAGGTAGCCTAATCGTGGGTTGATTTCGACCAGGTCCATTCCGACGAGAGCGCCGGTATTGGCGAGGTCCTCAGCGATGTAATGAGCCTCACGATAGTTCAGGCCGCCCCGGACCTTGGTGCCGGTGCTTGGTGCGAAGTGCGGATCCACCGCATCGATGTCGTAACTCAAGTGCAACGGCCGCGGACCATTCTGAAAAAGGATTTTCTTGGCTTGTTCCATTACCTCACCGATCCCGTGACGATCGATCTCGGTCATGGAGAACACGTGCACACCCCAGGATTTCATGATCGTGCGTTCTTCAACATCGATCGAGCGGATGCCAATCAGCACGAGCTGACTCGGGGTGAGGAAATTCTTAAGCCATGCGAAGCTCGGCAAAGGATATTTTTTCATGAGGCCCGCAAGAAACGCGAGAGGCATGCCGTGGATATTACCGCTTGGGCTGGTCTCAGGAGTGTTGAAATCCCCATGAGCGTCGACCCAGATCACGCCAAGATCGGGACGCGCAAGCAATGCCCCGCCGATCGAACCGATCGCAATACTGTGATCACCACCGAGCGTGAGTGTGAACGCTTTATTGGTGTTTGATTTTTGAGCCAAGCAAGCCAAGTCTTCGCAGGCGTGTCCGAGTTCCTCGGGAAATTTAATATTCAGTCCCGACTGGTGCGCCGGAAGATGACCCGCGGGAGAATTCCAACGGAGATCATGGGTGTCGATCTCGGAAACTTCGTCGACTTTCCAACCGAGAGCCTCGACCTGCTTCACGAGCCCACTTGAGAGCAACATCTCCGGACCTTCGTCGACGCCTTCGACGTTTTGACCGAGCGCGACTGGCGCCTGAATCACATTGAGGTGTTTGCCTTTGAGGAAGTTTTGGCCCATGGCAATATTATGGATGGTCCCCGGGCCATTTGCAATGTTATGATCAAAGAGTGAACCTGACCGCCCAGTTCAAAGCTGGAATAAGCCAGACGATTCCGTCCGAACCAGGCGTCTATCGCTTCTATAACCAAGACGACGAACTCATTTACGTCGGCAAGGCCAAAAACCTGCGCCGACGCCTTGGGCAATACAAAAATGCCAAGCGTCGCAAAGCTCACATGAAAATGCGCAAGATCACGCAGGAGGCACATCGTCTCGAGTTTGAAACTTGCGTCGATGAGGTCACCGCACTCCACCTCGAGACCAAGCTCATTCAACAGCATCGGCCAAAGTGGAACGTGGCGGGCGCCTTTTACTTTATGTATCCGGTCGTCGGCCTCAAAGTCGACTACAGCAACAGTCGCGAAGGCGAAGTGTTTATCTGCTACACCACTAAGCCCGAACTCTTTGAAGGCTTCCAGTATCACGGGGCCTTCCGATCACGCCGTCGGGTCAAAGAAGGTTTCTTTGCGCTAAACTCGCTTCTACGACTCCTGGGTCATTCGGTATCGCTCCCCGATCTCCGTAAGATGGGCTATCCGACGAGCTCGCGACCGATGACTTACGTTTACGGATTCCGACAGATTCCGCCTGAATGGCATCCGCTCCTCGAATCCTTCCTCACCGGCGAGAGCTTTAAGGCCATTGAGGAGCTTTCGCTGTTATTGCTCGACCGCCCGACGGCGCTTAAAAACAGCAAAGAGACGGAATTACTCCTCAAAGATATCCGCCGATTCTGGCGTCACGAAATCCTCCCACTTCGTAAAGCCCGTCTCGGCGCCGGCTACGCCGGATATCCGGTCCCGCAAAAGATGCGCGACTTTCTATTCATCACTTCCAGATACGGCGCCGTAAAACCATCGCCGAAATCTCCGAAGAAATCTGTCTAAGTTTTCGACACGCTAACAATACAAAAACAGGTCTGCAGAGACACGTCCCGACGTTTTGCCTGCAAAATCATGCATTTCTAATTTTGCCTCTTCTGGCATGATGGCTGCAACGTTTTGTAGTGAGAAGGCTGGACGCCTTCAGGGGGAAATCTGAAATGGAAAAAGTGCTCTACGAACTCCGTCCTTACGCATTCAGCCTCATCGGATTAATCAGCATGGTCATGGCCAACGGCTCACAAATGCGCCTCGCTAGCGGAGCTCTCCTATTGCTCGCGGCAATCTTCATCATTCGCAAACGTTACTTGAACCGTGCGAACATCCGTTACTTCTAAATTTAAATTTTAGACGCGTTAAATTTTAAACGCGACATGAGCCGCGAATTCGACCAGCTACTTTCTGCCGGGACCGTCTTTCTCATACTCAATCATCGAGACCCACTCGCCGAGCTTCGGAGTGGAAACAACGATACTCCAAAGCGGCCCGCCGCCGCAATAAAACATCACGTTCGTGGATTTGGTCTTCCCCGTTTGGCGCCGCCTCACTGCCGGTAGCTTGAACTGTTTGCCACCACCGGTTAAAACAATCTCCGAGCTGCCGTTGGCAAGAGAAACCATATACTCCGCTGCCGGAATATTGATCTTACCACCGCAGCTCGCGTTTTTAGAAAGAGTGATCTTCACGCCGTTTAGAGTACCAGAGGATCGCGGGTAATAACAACAGGGTTAATGCGGCGGGGATAGCCCGTTTTCAAACCAAGAAGTCATTATCGCTTTCTCTTCTTGCCTGAGCCGCTCGATGCTTGTGGTTTCGGCGTCACATGCGCCGAAACCGGCAACTCGACTTCCGGATTTCTATTGGCGCGAACGATCAGGAAAATCCCGAGTCCGATAAACGGGATACTCAACAATTGCCCGTAATCGAGCATCATTCCGTTCTCGGCCTGTACCTGGACCTCCTTGACAAACTCGATTAAAAAGCGCGCCACGAACAGCACGGTCAGGAACATTCCGAAGAGATACCCGGGGCGGCGGTTTTTATGCGCGTTCAACAAGTTCGTTAAAAAGAAGTAGTTAGCGAGATACACAAAACACTCGTAAAGCATCGCCGGGTGGCGCGGCAACTGATCGACGCGCGAAAAAATCACGCCGAGGAAGGAATCCGTCGGACGGCCGATGATTTCAGAGTTAAAAAAGTTAGCAAGACGGATAAATGAGGTCACAAGCGCCGTCGGCACGCAAATCAAATCGAGAAATTGCAGGTAGGTTCTTCCTTCGCCGTGTTTGCGGTTCCACCACCACGCCGCGAGAAGCGCACCCAAGGCACCGCCGTGACTGGCGAGACCGCCCTCCCACACATAGAGAATCCGAATCGGATCGGCGAGATAGACTTCCGGCTCATAAATCAACGTGTGACCGAGACGGGCGCCGACGATCGTGCCCAACACCATGAAGCCGACTAGGCTATCTAACGCCTCGGCGTTTTGCTTTTCTCTGATGAAGATCTTGTTCATGATCCCGGCCGCTAAAATAAAGCCGAGGCCGAACAGGAGTCCGTACCAACGGAGCGTTAACGGTCCCAGCGTTCCGATAATCGGCGAGATGTTCCAGACCATGTGCATACCCTTAGTATAAACAAAGGGTGCGTGATGTCACGGTTTTTTGAACGGCACATAATGCTCGTCATTCCACTCGCAGCAACTCGTGGTCTTGTCCAAGGCATTTACGGCGCGTTTCATCACGTCTTCATCCACGGCTCGCGGCGGGCTACTTCTAAAGTCGAGGGAACCGATCCAATAGCTCAGGCCGCTTTGCGGTCGGCAGGCATTCAAAGCGAGAAACGATTCACCCTCGGCCAGACAGAGTACCGGCCGGTTGTCGGTCCTGCTCTTTTTGTCGTCGTCTTTGAGCGCAAACGGGATTCTACGAAATTCGATTTTAGAGTCGCCTTCAAACCCAAGCGTCGGAACTTGCGCTAGCGCATCCTTCGGCGTGGCAAAGAACAACCAAACTTTTCGCTTCTTGTACTTTTCGGTTCCGAATGCGAACCCCCGCTCCATCTCCCAAGGGATCAGGTCGAGATCAAACAAATAATCCAAATCCCGAAGAGGATGAGGGACAACGAGCGCGGTCCAATCGGGATAGGCACCCGTCATCGCATCAATGATTTCCGGGCCCAAGACTTTTTCGAGTTCCGGTTTCAGCATCTTGGACAAGTCCGAGATTTTTTTTAGCCGATCGCTCTTACCGAAACTGCTGATTTTGCTGGTTTCGACATCGTCTTTGCGGCAAACCGTCGCATGCTCCCCGTCTTTGTCAGGCTGCGTGCACGCCACAGCGTCGTCGTCGGAAGCGCAGATCCCCGGTACCTCAGCCCCTTTTGAAAATAGCTTCATCGCCCCATCTTTCCAAGACCGATCCGTCTGCGAAAACCGGTAAGTTCCGCAACTGGCGTCTTTGGTCAGAGTGGCTCCCAGGTGCGAGCCCAAGTTTTCCATGAGTCGGGCATGTCCCATCAGCATCCCGAGGGGATCGACTTTCATCGACTCGGTAAAGTCCATCTTCTTTTGCATCGACTCCTTAATCCAGCCCGAGACTTCGGATTTCGTGCCGATTTCTTCATTTGCGCATCGGATGATGCGGTTCTTATCCTGAAACGACTGCACCTCGATCCAACCGTCTTTACGCTTAAGCACGTTCAACGTCGAATACTCGGGAATGCTCCGGAGGATCTTTCCATCCGGGTCCTGTCGAAGCACCGCATACGCATCGACCACAATACATTCCGCATGCGAGAGGACCGGAAGCAATAGCAGCGCGGATAGTTTCCACATGAGTTTAGAATACTCCCCGCACGGGATGAGGGCAAGTTTCCGCATATACAGAACCGGCGTGCCTCGGTTACAATCAACTTGTCATGCAGGCTGACCCTTGGACTCAGGAAATCGTATTCGACGACGGCGACGCGTTCTTCGGCAGCCTTGAGCAGGCTATTGATCAGGCCCGGAGCACGGTCGATCTGGAAACCTACATTTTTGACGAAGATGCCCTCGGTAAGCGCATGCTCGACACCTTAGCGCGCGCCGTCGCCCGCGGGGTCAAAGTACGGCTGATGCTCGATGGCGTGGGATCGAGCGCTTGGACCAGCGGCGAAGCCGATAAGTTTCGGAAGTTTGGAATCGAGATTAAATTCTTTCACCCGATGCCGTGGCAGCGTCACGCCTACCCGTTCTGGAAATTTTTGACCATCAGGAAGCTTGCTCTCGGTTTCTACAAGCTCAATCATCGTAACCATCGCAAGACTTGCGTGATCGACAGCACCACTGCTTTCGTGGGCAGCATGAACGTGAGCGCGCGTCACGCCCCGTCGCTTTCCGGCAATGATGCTTGGCGCGATACTTCCGTATGCGTGAGCGGCCCCAATGTCAGCATCCTGCAACAAGCGTTTCAGGTCGCGTGGGAATTTAACTACGACTACTTCGATCGCATTCGCCGCCAGATGAAACTCATCACCTCGCTCAAATGGCTCCGGATTAATTTTTCGGAATCTCAAAGCGCGAATTATCGCGAACAACTCGTACACGAACTCACGGGCTCAAAACGGCGGATTTGGATCACGAATCCGTATTTCGCGCCCGGACGCAAAATAGCGCGCGCGCTCCGCCACGCCGCCTTTCACGGAGTCGACGTGCGGCTTTTGCTCCCGTTTAAGATCGACTTCTTTCCGTCCCGGTTTGCGGCGGCCTACTACTACACGGCGCTGCTCAAGCACGGCGTAAAGATCTACGAGTACCAACCGTCGATCCTGCATGCCAAGATATTGATCGTCGATGATTTCGCTACGGTCGGCTCATCCAACCTCAATCATCGGAGCATTTTTCACGACCTCGAAGCCGACGTCGTCATCTCGAAACCTGAAAATATCAAGCGTCTCACCGAGCGATTTGAGGCCGACCTCCGGGCGTCCAACTCCATCGAGTTTTTGCCTTGGCAAAAGCGGCCGTTCTGGACCCGCGCGCTCGAAAACTTCTTCTTTCTCTTTCGGAGAATCATCTGATGAGCCTCTCCTCCAAATCGCGCTTGCGAATTCTGACCTACAACATCCACAAGGGCTTTACCGCCTTCAACCGCAAATTCGTTCTCGAGCAAATCAAAAAATCAATCGAACAGACTCAAGCCGATCTGGTGTGTTTGCAAGAAGTCGTCGGCAGTCACAGCAAAAACGCCAAAGAAATTAAAGACTGGCCTAAGAGTTCGCAGTTTGAGTTTCTTGCCGATAAAGTGTGGCCGCATTTCTCGTATGGCAAAAACTCAGTTTACACCGAGGGCGACCACGGCAACGCCGTACTCAGCAAGTATCCGATCCTCTTTACCGAAAACCAGGATGTCTCGTCCAACAAGGTCGAACGACGCGGGCTCCTCCACGTCACGATCGATTTTCCGAAATCGAATCATCCGCTGCATGCGTTCAGCGTGCACCTCGGGTTATTTCAGCGGGACCGCACGAAGCAAATCGTCAAGCTTGCCGAACGGATATCGAAGATGATCCCCAATGAAGCGCCCGTCATCATCGCTGGTGATTTCAATGACTGGCGCCAGGATGCAAGCTCCCACATCAAAAAGGACCTCCGCATGGACGAAGCCTTCATGCATACTTCGGGGAAGCATGCTTACACCTACCCGAGTAATTTTCCGTTATTGGCGCTCGACCGGATCTATTATCGCAATCTTCATTGCGTTCGCGCGGACCCGCTTGAAGGCAACACCTGGAACACCTTGAGCGATCACCTCCCTCTCGTTGCCGAATTCGAGGCCGGCGCTGAGAGCCGCAAATGAAGTGGCTCCATCGCATCATCCACCGCACCGGACATTACGTGCGAAAGCCTTGGTACCCCATCCTCCTGAGTTTACTCGCGCTCGCCGACATGTTTGTCCTCATCGTGCCGACGGATGGACTGGTCGTGACCTCCGCGATCAGCGAACCCAAGCGCGGAATCGCGCTGACCTTCTGGTCGTCGGTCGGCTCGACCCTCGGGGCGGTACTGCTTTTTACGGCGGTCTCGCATTACGGCATGCCGGCCCTTCAGTGGATGGGGCCCGATCTGCCGCAAAGCTCGGCGTGGCACCGGGCCGAAGGCTGGATTCAAAGTTACGGAATCGGCGCGGTGCTACTCACCTCGGCACTCCCCATTATCTGTCATCCGATTTTAGCTTTGGCGGCACTCGCGCGGCTTCCACTCACGCAAGTCGCCGTCGCCATGCTCATCGGCCGTTTGTTCAAGTATGGGCTCTATTGTTGGCTTGCCTCGCACAGCCCGAAACTCCTGATGCGATTCAAGCCGCTTCAACACGAGATCCAAGAAGTGCAGGAAGACTTGCGCGACCAGAGGCTTGAGTAGGCTCAATCTGAGTTGACCGCGAAGCGGAACCTATCGTCCGTAGACTTGTTCGAGCAAATCCTGACGTTCGATCTTCGAGCCGTCGACCATCGCGCCGACGCCGGATCCGCTCCACTTTGAGGTCTGATAAGCGTGGTGGCGAACCTTTACCGAAAGCGCTTCGGTATCGATGACGGCATTGTATCCGTCTTGAGCCGCTAAGAAAGCGAGACGCAAAATCGTCTCATCGCGATCGTGACACTCAGGCACACGGTAGATTTCGCGAGATTTTCGGATTAGCGGAATTTCCTTGCGCTGAGTTTTAAAAAATACAAAAGCCTGCTTCGCGCGATCCAAAATCTCACCGTACTCATCAAGCTTCGGCGCGACCGTAACATCGTAACAGCCACTGCAGTAGTTGGTGAACTTCAACTCATCCGGGATATTCTTCAAAAAGGCGAAAGTCGCGACGTCGAGCACCTGCAAACAATTCTTGCAGACGGGCTCATCGCAGGCCTCGCAGGTGCGCGTGACTTTCGGTTTCCGGCAATTGATACATTCTTGGACGGTCATCGGCACTGGATCTTAGCACAAATCCGCTCCACAATCCCGGCTAAAAGTTTCTCCGACGCGAGGCCTTTTTTTCGGAATGTAATCGTTTAGATTCGCGCCTACGCTTCTGACTCGATCGAGTTGGTTTACTTTTCTTCCGTTTCTTCGGCGGATGGAGCACCAGCGCGATCATTTCCTGGAGCTTCTCGATGCAATCGTCGCGGTTCTGCGGCTGATCCCGATGGCGATCGCTTTGAATCACGATCTCCCCGAAGTCGTTCAAACGTGCCCCGAATCGCTCGATAAAGCGGGCTTTGACATCGTCCCGCAGAGAGCGGGTCGTCATCACGTTCCAACGAAGAATCGCTTTACTGTTGACTTTGTTGACATTCTGCCCGCCGGGACCCGAACTTCGAGCGTAAGTAAACTCGAGCTCGTGCTCGGGGATTTTCATCCCGCCGCCGATTCGTACTGTTGAAGGAGGAATTCTTTGAGAGGGTATTCAGAGTCGCGCACCGATTTTTTCAGCTTCTGCATGTCGGGCTGAGTGCGACGAAGTAAAATATCGACCTGTTGGCCTTTCACATCGATGATCGCGTATTCCGCGTGGCTGAAGATCGTCGGCGCTTCACAGAAAAACAAATCCTTAAACGGCGAGCCGAGACTTCCCGGATTGAAGATGTGACGGCCGTGATGCTGCACCAGCATCTGCAAATGCGTGTGACCGAACACCAGCACGTCGCCTTCGGTTTTACCGATGAGCTGCTCGAGCTTGGCCGGACTCATGCTCGCGATCACGTCTTCCGAGTTTGACGTCGGCGAACCGTGAAAAAACCGGAGGCGCTTGGAACCGGTGATCATGTCGTGCTCGGTTTTGAAGCTTTTAAAGAACGCGATTTCTTTGGGAGTCATCAGGGAGTGACACCATTCGACTGACTTGACCACGACTGGAACCTTACTATACTCGCGCACCCTGGCCGGATCGATCATGAACTCATCGTGGTTGCCGAGCAGGCACGGGCAACCGGCCTCCTGTAAACGATGCGTCGTCTTCAAAGGTTGAGGCCCGAGGGTCGCGACGTCGCCCAAGCAAACCACTTGATCGACGTTCGAGCCCTCGATTTCCTTGAGAACGTGATCGAGAGCGACCGAATTGCCATGAAGGTCCGAAATGACCGCGATGCGCATGAGATGATTGTACTCAGAGTAGCGGACAAAAACCATCGACAACAAATTGACCAACCAAGCTGACTGGAGAACGGACCTAGGAGAATGACCGGGCCATCACAAAAATTTCCTGGCGATTGGATGCGAGTTGCATCGGCTTTAACTCGCGAAATCCAAGCTCCTGTAACCGCTTGAGATAAAGGGGGATCGTCTCGGTAAATTTCCAGTCGTTGAGTTTGAGCGTGATGAACGCGCGTTTGAGCGCCAGGTTCTTTCCGTAGTTTTTGCGGAGGAGTCGCACCACGTGACCGATCTCGTCGATGGCTTCGAGCGGCGCAATGTTCATATCCACGACGAGCCAATCCGGATTGAACTGCGAAAGATCCTCGGCAGTCGTCGCCTTTCCCGGCTTCTGTACGTAGCGGAACTTGGGATGCTCACGAACCGCGGGCGCCATGGTCTTCGGATCCACGCCGAGCACGCCCATGCCTTGCTCAAGCATATAGTGGGTCGCCCCACCCGGCGACGCGCCGACTTCGAGCGCGCCCTGCCCCGCTTTGACCGGGATTTGAAACCGCTTTACGGCCTCGGCGAGCTTCAAATACGCGCGCGACGGCGCAGTCTTCGGCAATTCAATCGACGGCTTGTTTCCGGGAGCCGGATCGAGACCGGCGTGATGCTCGTGCGAGCCCAAAAAGATATGCGTTTCCATTTCGGTTTTACCTTCCGGAGTCTTATCGTCAAGCCAGATCAAATCGTAAACCCTCTCGCCCGGTTTTGGTGCTGCATTTAAGCGCGCACCGACGGGCAATTCGACTCGCGGGATCCGTGCGTTCACGACAAACCCAAGCGGGTCATCACCGGGGATGAAGGTATCGCGCTCGAACGCGTGCACGACGGCGCCGGATGGGATTTTGTCCAACAGCCCCGCCAGAGCTTCCGGAGCCTTGGCCTGCGCGAGTGATTCGCCCCAAAGACGAACAAAAATGCCATCGAACTTTTTGATCAACGGACACTTATCGGCATCTTCTTCCTTAAAAGTGATGAACCCCGGACGTGAAAACGCAAATCGCAAATGAGGGTACCGTTCGAGCACTTCAGCCTTCACGACTTTCTCGGCGCCGAACTGGCAACAGGCAAAATAAAAACGGGAGTTCATGGGGGCATACTAGCATCGCCCCCGCGATCGCCACAAGCAAATGCTCGGCTCGATCGCAAGCGATCCCAGTAGGCAGTCAAAACATTACGTCCCTTATATTGCAGATTAAGCCTGTGCAGTACAACCCTGGAGCGGTACACTCTATATAAATGGTTTCACGTCGCTTCTTCATTGAACATTACCGTTCGGTTCTGGCGTTTCTAGCGGTCTGGTTCGCTTATGGGCTCATGACCGAGGCCGACGACCTTCATACCTACTCGCTCTACCAAGGCGTCGCGGAATCCATTGTCGAGCGCCATACTTTCGCGATCGGTAACAGTCGTGCACCCGATCTTCGCGAATTCGGTGATGTCTTCAACGCCCGCGATATGTGGCTTCCGGCCAAGCAACCGGGTTCGTTTGTGATGGCTTCGGTCCCCTACGCGATTTTTCATTTGTTTGGCTATAACTACTCGGACGATTACCGACTGGTTTCGGCGATGACGACGTGGTGGACCTGCGGATTTTTGGCGGCACTCTCCGTGGTGCTGCTCTTCCATTTTTTACTGACCATGGGTTACGCCCGCAAGGTGGCCGCGACCTGCGCTTTTGCCTATGGGTTCGCGAGCACGATTTTTCCGTACACGGGCGTCCCCCATCATGACGTGATCGCGACGACGTTTGTGCTACTTGCATTCATGCTCATGTTTCTATCCTCGCCCATGAGCTCAAACCGGCGCGTGGCCTTTATCGGATTCTTGCTCGGATTTACGATTTTTACGTCGATGTTACCGGCACTCCTGGTGGCGGCGCTTTGTTTGTTTTCGCTCTACCATTTAAAGTTTCGTAAAACCGTCGTCGTTGGGTTCGGTTTCTTGCTCGGCTACCTCCCGCTCGCATGTTACAACGCACACTACTTTGGGAGTCCGTTTCGGCAGGCAAATCAGGCCGGCAATTACAACGACACTTTTTTCAAGCCCAGCCTCGATCTTTTTTGGACACAGCTCAATCTTTACTTCGGATTCAACTCTTACATAACGGCGATGAAATGCATGCCAATTTTTGTCCTGGGCCTAGCGGGATTGTTTTTTCTAAAGCCGAAGCTTCGCCGGATGCAGGCGATAATTTTAGTTCTGGTTGCGATTCATTTGTTTTATCTGTTCAGCATCGAAGCCGAAGGCCACTGCCAGTACGGGCCGCGCTATCTGATTCCTTTGATTCCGTTTGCGATGATCGGCGTCTCGGCGTGGTTTGAATCAGCGGCGCAAAAGCTCGTGATGTTTGCGGCGCTCATCTGGTCATTCGGGGTAAACTTGGTAGGCGCATCGGGCTCAAGCATGTACTGCGCAAACCTCATCGAGTTCCCACTCTGGGTTTACTGGCGCGATCGCGCGCACTGGCTCGGAGTGCATCGGCCGCTGGAGCCGGTGATTTTGCTCGGGACGATCGCCGCGATCATTTACTGGATCAGTGCGCGCCGGACGTTACGGACTGGAGCGCGTGATCATCCACGTTCAAGGTATTGAGCGTGCCGCCCGGACGCGAAGTCGCGTACATGATGTTGCTCGGGTCCGCCACGTGCTGCAATCCCAAGAAGTGGCCGAACTCGTGCGCGAAAGTCTTGCGCAAGCTCGTGCGGTTGTAGTCAAAGGCACAATCACCGTTACAAAAAGCGGTGTTCGGATTGATCATCACCATCGCCATCTGACCAGAGTCAAACGGTTTCAATACGGTCATGCCGACATAGCCTGGAGCAAACGGCCAGCTTGGCGGCATGTAAACAATGTTCTCAAAAATGGAATCGGGATTACTCACATCGCCCGAAAACGGTTGATTCGCGCCATTCCAAGCGCCTCTGACGTCAAACAACTTTTTACCCGTACGTTGCTCCCAAAAGCTCATTCCGTCTTCGAGATCCGCGCGAGTCGCGGCGTTATTCATCATGGATGCATCCACGTAAATCGGGATCGGGAACGAATCCCAACCCGAATGACCTTTACCGCAAGCACTGAGTAAGAGGGTTAAACAAGAGTATACAACAAGGGAACCGAGCCGCCATCCTTGGCACATCATACGATACCTCACCTACTAGTTTCGCAAAGAGGGTGCCATTACACAAAGTGTATTTATATTGGCCAAACGTCTGTGTGATTCGGGACTTATCCCGTCCGTCAAAATCCCGTCACATGAGCCTGTGGAAAGTGGTGTAAAAACGCTCCCACTCATCGTTCGCCGAGTTCCGTCAGCGCTTGTTTGAGCTCTTGCCCGTGCTGAGGACGCTCAAGGGCCGAGAACAAGCTATACGCACATGGAACCACGACCAAAGTCAAAAGCGTCGAGGTGATCACGCCGCCGATCACGACCGCCGCCATGGCACGAGTGGTCTCGGCTCCGGGACCGATCGCAAGTGCGGCAGGGATCGCCGCGGTCACGGTTGCAATCGACGTCATCAGGATCGGGCGCAAACGCATCGGACAGGCTTCGAGTAGCGACTCCTTCACGCCGGCTCCCTCATGCCGATGGTGATTGGTAAATTCCACGAGCAAGATCGAGTTCTTCTTGACGATCCCCATCAGGAGCAAAATCCCGATCATCGAATAGATGTTCAAAGAGATATCGAACACCAGCAACGCCGCGAAGGCGCCGATCACGCTGAACGGCAGCGCAAGTAACACGGTAGCCGGGTGGACGAAGCTATTGAACTGAGAGGCCAGTACCATGTAAGCGACTAAAATGCCGAGAATCAACGCCACGATCAAGCTTTGGAAAGATTCTTGGAATGCCTGCGAGTTCCCGGTCAGTACGATGTGATAGCCGTCCGACAGGGTTTCACTCGCGATCTTTTGAATGGTTTCGGTCGCGGCCGCCTGGCTCTTGCCCTTGACCAAGTTACCTGTAATCGTGATCGAGCGCTCGCGGTTGTAACGGCTAATCGTCAAGAGCGACGAACCTTCTTTAACCGACACGACGTCCGAGAGCGGCAGCATCTCGCCGTGGCTATTTCGAATCCAAATCCGAGTCACGTCTTTGGCGTACTTGTTGAGCCGGTCCTCGAGCTTCACGCGCACGTCGTTGCGGTGGCCCGACTCATCGGTGTACTTGCCGACTTGCAAGCTGCCGACCATCGCGCTGATCGTGTTTGCGATGTTTGAAATCGTTACGCCGCGAGCTTCGGCTTTTGCGCGATCCGGAAGGATCTGGGTTTCCGGCATGTCCGGGTTGTAATCGGAGTCGACGTCGGTGGCAAACCCCGATTCCTTCATCTTCTCCATGATCTGGATCGATTTTTCCGAAAGGACGGACCAATCCGGACCTTGCACTTGGAACTGAATCGGGTAAGACTTCCCTCGACCCGCAAAGCCGCCTTGCGACGGATCGCTGATCGCGATTTTTTGCGCTTCCTTCACGACCGAGAGCTCCTTACGCAAGAAACCCATGAAGTCTTGCTGATTCGGTTCTCGGGTAAACGGAGGATTCACCCCGCGATCGCCTTTGGGTTTGAGCATGACGAAGATGATCCCTTGGTTGACGAGACCGCCCTGCGTTCCGCCGACCGCAACGTAGATATTCTCGACTTCGGGGCGCTTCATGATGATGGCTTCGATTTTCTTGAACACGCTATCGGTAAACTCAAGCGACGATCCCATCTTGGTGTACACGTTCAACATGAGCCGGCTCTGATCCTGGGCCGGAACGAACTCCTGGCGAACAAACGTCACCAAAAAAAGCGACAGTATAAAGCACGCGACGGCTGCTCCGATCACTTTCCAGCGATTTTCAAGAGCGCGCTCCAGCACCTTGCGATAGAACGTCACCAACCGGTTCATGAACGAGTCGACGGCACGAGTGAGCTTGTTGCCATGCGCCTTGGCGGACGAGAGGAACTGCGAGCAGCGCATCGGTGCGAGGGTCAATGCCTCAAGCAACGAAAAAATCACCGCGACTGACATCGCGACCCCGAATTGGAAAAAGAATTTCCCGACGATCCCCTTCATGAAAATCACCGGTAAGAAAATCGCCAAGATCGCGATGGAGGAGGCTGTTGCCGCGCCCGTAATTTCGCGCGCGCCGACTAGCGAGGCCTTGACCTTGCCCATCCCCTGCTCGAAATGCCGGACGATGTTTTCAAGCACCATGATCGCGTCATCGACGACGATCCCGATCGAGAGCGAGAGCGCGAGGAGCGTGAAGGTGTTGATCGTAAATCCGCAGAAATACAAAACGATGAACGAACCGATCAACGAAACCGGGATCGCGAGAACCACGTTAAACGCGGCGCTGACCGTACCCAAAAAGAGGTAACAAACGATCGAAGTCAAAATCGCCGAAAGCGCGAGCGTAAACAAAAGCTCGTGCGTGGATTCTTCGATGAACCGGGTACTGTCATTGACCGGGGTCAGGTCCATGTCTTTCAGGCCGCTCTTCAAAAACCGGATGCGCTCTTTGACCGCTCGGCCGACCGCGACCGCGTTCGAACCACGCTGTTTAATCACCCCGAAACCAACGGCTGATTTGCCGTTGATGCGCGAGATTCGACGGATATCGGCCAAACCGTCTTCGATCCGCGCTACATCGCCCAGGCGGATCTGCGACCAAATCGGGGCTCCGCCCCGAGTCGGGATCACGACTTTCCTGAAATCCTCTGGAGTCGACGCTTCCGAGATCACGCGCAGGTTTGTTTCCTGCTCACCGCTATCCAAATAACCCGTCGGCACGATCGTACTTCCCGCGGTCAAAGCGTTCTTCACGTCTTCTACCGAAATCTGGCGGGCCTGCATTTTATCGGTCGAGAGCCACACGCGCATATTGGGATCGACGTAACCGCCGAGACGGACGTCGCCCACGCCCGCGATCGTCGTCAGCTGATCTTTCAAGCGGTCGCGCGCAAACAAGATTTTTTCACGCAGATCTTTACCGCCCGAGAGCGCGGCCCAGATGATCGGCTGATCCTCGGGGTTAGACTTGGTCACGACGGCCGGGTCAACGTCATCGGGCAACCGCTTCTGCGCTTGCGCAACTTTGGTTTGCACCTCTTGAAGAGCAACGTCGATGTTTCGGTTCAAATCGAATTCGATCGAAGTGTTCGAGATCCCTTCTTGGCAGCGGGAGGACACGCTCTGAACGCCCTCGACGCTCATCACGGCGTCTTCGATAACATCGGTCACGGCAGTCTCAATCGTCCCCGGGCTGGCGCCGGTCCAAGTGACCGACACGTTCACTACCGGAAAGTCGACATCGGGCAACTGGCTGATCCCCATGCGGGAGAATCCGATCGCCCCGAACACGAGCATCCCCACCATCAACATCCACGCAAAGACCGGCCGACGGATGGAGATATCCGACAATGTCATTGTTTCGTTTCCTTCTCCGGATACGGCCGCGCGGCCGTCGCTCCGAGCAATTTGATGTAATCCGATTTGAATTGAATCTCGGCGCGGTCGAGCGCGCGCTGGGCAGCTTGAGCGCCGGTGAGCTGCTGAAGCACGTCGATGTTGGTCACGATTCCGAGCCGATAATCGCGCAGCTGCGCCTGATAACTTTTGTCCGAAGCTTCAGTCGAGCGTTTTTGTTTGATGATCTGCGCACGATCGCTTTGAACCGAAGCATAGAGCGTCTCGATTTGCTGACGGGCGATTCGTCTCGCTTTCTCGAGCGCAAGTTCATCCTGCTTGTGAACCGATACTGCTTGGCGCGTTTGCGATAGGACCGCACCCCCTTGGAAAATCGGGAATGTCAGCGAGAGCGTCACGTCCCACTTCACGTTATCAAGCACCCCCGGACGTGCAAAATAATAGTTGGCTCCAAGATCGAGCGATGGCAGGTGCCCACCGCGCGCGATTGAGATGCCTTTATCTGATGCCTCGACGCTTTGAACGAGCGTGCGGATGTCGGGACGGTCTTCGATTTTCGCGATGTAACTTGCAAGCGGCGGAAGGGTGTCCGGATACGACTCGCGATCGACGAGCTCCGAATTCGCAGGCAAGCCGGTCAAAAGCGTAAAAGCGGTCAAACTGTTTTGCTGAGCGGCCGAAGACGCTTCAAGCGAGGCTTCGAGTGCCGCCACGTTTGCTTCGGTGCTGAGCACTTCGGTGTCGCGGCTCCGGCCGAGCTTGCGGAAACGCAGGAGCTCTTCGCGACGTTTTTTGTTGGCTTCGAGTTCTTTTTGCAAATCATTGGTGTCGATTTGCGCGAGCAGGGATTGAAAGTAGACGTCGCTCACATCCAGATAAAGCTGCGTGAGGGCTTGCTCGCGACTGAGTTTGGCCGCTTCGGACAAAATCGCCTGCTGCTTGAGCCCCGCCCATTCACGAAAACCGCGGAATAAAGGCTGAACAGCGGTAATTTTTAACGTTCGCTGATCGGCGGGCGAAATCGAACTACCGGTCCCCGCAGGCGGATTATCCTGCTTGGCGATCGACCCAACTAAATTGATGTTCGGAAAAAGCGCTGAACGCGCGAGCTTGTAACGCTCTTCGGCCTGAAGGACCGCTTCGTTTTGCGAAGCCGCGTCTTCATTTCGAACCACGGTTGCCTGGTAGGCGTCATCCAGCGAAATCGCCGCGAAAGCGTTCCTGGCGGAGAGTACAACGAGGACCACAACTGCAAAACTCACGCTCGCGTTCATTCTTTTCATTTCGTTAGCTGCACTAACGATGTTACTCTGAGTTTGCGGTATGGACGAGAAAAAAACGGCGAAATTGGTATTAGATACGATCCCAGCGCTAATGCGTTTCATCAAAAATGAGATGCGTAAATCGGTTCGAGACACGACCCGTAAAAATTTTGACCAAGCTTTAACCATTCCTCAGTTCCGAGTCGTTGGCCGAGTCAACCGCGAACCCGGCTCCTCTCACCGCGACGTCGCCGAATGGATGGGCGTCACGCCTCCGACGCTCACGCGCATGGTGGACCTGCTTGTCGGCAAAGGCCTCATCACTCGCAATCCGCATCCCACGGACAAACGGCAAATTTTGCTCAACCCCACCGCTGCGGGTAAAAAAATCTACATCGAGAACCGCACTCGCGTTCAAAACCTTCTCGCCAAACGCATGAAAGAAGTCTCAAGCAAGGATCTCGCGCAGCTCGAAGGCAGCCTCCGTACGCTTTCTGATCTCTTCGAATCTACGTTTTCCGTTGAATAATGCCGGGCCCACAATGCCCGACTGGTTTTATCTTGTAACATTAAGCGTATTCTTTTAAGATCGCCGCATCCATGAAACAGGAACGTACGCCCGGCATCGCCTCTCTCTCGGCAGGACTCATTCTCCTGCTCGCGATGGTCGCTTGCTCTAAAAATGCGCACACCGATTATCAAACCGTGACCGATACGCAGGTGAAGGCAGCTCACAAACTCCCAGTAGATAACGTGTGCAATGCCCGCCTCCTCGATGATGAACGCGTATCGAGATCCCTCTTCCATCAATATCGCATCGAACTTGCTAAAGCCGTTGTGTCGCAACTCCATCACAACAACTGGCGCGGCAAGAAGTACATCAGCGTTCAAAACATCCCGAACGAAGTTTCGAGCATCGCGCCCCAGTATTGCATTCGAGTGGATCTCGAAAGCCGCAGCGTCCTCCGCAACAAGACCATGCAAACCGCGCTCAAGATCGAGGCCGAGCCACTCCCGGGCATCAACGGGTGCCAGCTCACTCTCAAATCCCGCGGCCCCGAATATCTGGTGAATCAAAACGACGTTCCGACCAACATCTATATTCCTGAGATTCAGGTGATGCACGTCGTCCGCTTCAAAGGCGGCACCGCGAGCGATCTCCAAGACATGAGGATTGTTCCAACAAAAAGACGAAGCATAAACCCGCGAGGAAATAGCGTGCGGCCTCATGCTTCGTCTTACCACAACAACATTGGATCATACCGCGTCCGTCAAAAGCACGTGCGATACAAAGAGTTGGTCGATGAAGCCGGCATCGGCTACATCACGGAGTAAGGTCTAGATCAAACCGTTTGCTTTCATCGCGCGCTGAACCGCCGGGCGCTCGAACACCCGATTTTGGAACGCGGTGATGTTTTTGTACGGCGTGAGGTCGATGTTCATCGGCTTCGCCCAACCCACGATTGTAAACAAGTAAGCGTCCACTGCGGTGAAGTTGTTACCCATGCAGTAAGTTTTGCCTTCCAAGCGTTTGTTCACGATGTCGAGCTTCTCGTGCAGATTGTGAGTCACGACGTTACGGAAACCTTCTTGGCTTTTCTTATCGGCGACATAGTAGTCAGCACCCCAGAGGTTGCCGAAAGCGCGGCTGTGCAACTCAGTCGCGATAAAGTTCATCCACTCCACGGCGCGGAAATACTCGTTGTTCGGCTTGCCGCCGACGACCGGCTGGGGAAAGTAGCTCTTTTCCGGTTTTTGGAAAGCAACCCATTGCAAGATCGCCGGGCCTTCGGTCAACGCTAAGCCCGGCTCGACTTCGAGAGTCGGAACCGTGCCGTTTGGATTCAACTTGCGAAACGCAGGTGAATCCAAATAGCCTTCATCGAATTCCACGAGCTTGCGCTCGAAAGGTACACCTGTTTCTTCGAGCAAAATATCACACGCCATCGCGCACGCTCCGGGTGATGTGTAGAGTTTCAACATAAAACCTCCTTGTTGTTTATCGTTGAATACGTTGTGTCTGATTGACTAAAAAATTGTACCTACTGGGCCCACTCCACCAAAGCCCAAACTTCTTCAGGATGATGATTGACGGTCTTTCCCCTTTTCATTCCGAGTCTTACTATTACACGTTTTTTTTGCGGCACCACGACAATATACTGCCCCAAAATTCCTCGCGCGTAAGGGATGCGACCTCCTTGAGGTGTCCTTAAGTTCCACCACTGGTATCCGTAGTAGTCGACCGGATTTCCGGACTCATCTTTTACCTCATGTGGAGTGATCATCGTTTTTACATATTCTTCGTTTAAGAGTCGAGTGCCGTTCCAACTCCCGTTTTGAAGCACAAGCTGTCCGAATCGTGCGAAGTCTCGCGCGGTCGCATTGAAGCAACAGTACGCTTTCTCCATTCCGGATTCATGATCGAGCGACCAAAGCGCGTCGTGCTCGGCACCCATGGGCTGCCACATTTTTTCGGACGCGTAGGTCGCAAGATTTTTTTGAGTCGCGCGCGCGACCACGAGTCCGAGGAGCTGGGTGGTACCGCTTTCGTACGAGTACATCGTGCCCGGTTCGCGGATCAAACGCTGGCGCAGGACCGTTCGATGCAAATCCGTACCATAGTAAGCCTCAGTGGTGATCGAAAACGGATTCCAATAACTCTCGTCCCAATTCAGGCCCGAGGTCATCTGCAATAGTTGCTTAATCGTGATGCGTCCCTCATCCATGCCGGACCACTCGTTGATGTAGGTACCGATCGGCTCGTCGAGGTTGCGGATCGCGCCGTCCTGGGCCGCAAACCCGGTCAAGAGCGCGATGATACTCTTTGCCATCGAAAACGAACCCGAAATCTCATCGACTCCGCTCGGTCCGCCCTTCGGTCCGTCGTAACGTTCGTAAACGATTTTACCGTTCTCGATCACGAGGAGTGCGGTCGTCTCCAGGGACTTAAGTAACGCGAGGGTCTCGGGCTTCGGGTCCGGCATTTTTTGCTCGGACACGCCCCACGGCTGCTTATGCTCCGCCGAGAGCACCACGCGATTTTGAAAGAAGCGGTAGTCATCGATACGAGCGAAATTATGGTAAAACGCGCTCGGGAGATAAGGCTTGATAGCGAGCATGCACACCAGCAGCACGATAAAAAATCCGTAGACCGCGAGTTTTACCGCGCGGACATCCTGACCCAAAAAGGTTTTGGCGGGTGTTTCCTGCTGGTCGCTCATTTCCGCACCGCCATTTGATGGCGCTCTGGACCGAATCCCACGTAACAAACGGGCACACCGACGAATTTTTCGATCTTCTTCAAGTAGGCTTCATAATCAGCATTCTCTGGAGTCGCTTCCGTCCAACCTTTGACCGATTCATACACCGGGATCGCGACTTCCAAATCTTCCACGCAAGGCGGGAAATGATCCCATGGAGATCCATCCGGTTTTTTGTATTGAACACAGACACGGAAATCACCCATTCCGCAAAGGACATCACCCTTCATGATCGCGAGCTCATCGATGCCGGCCACTTGCACGGCGTATTTCAGCGCAACGAGATCCTGCCAACCGATGCGGCGAGGGCGTCCGGTGGTTGCACCAAACTCTTGCCCCACCTTACGAATGCTCTCCCCAAGCTCCACCTCGCCCGGCACATGTTTGCCAAGCATCTCGGTCACGACCGGGCCCGAGCCCACGCGAGTGATGTACGCCTTGGCGATACCCAAGGTGCGCGCGCCCTTGATCGCTGCGGGATAGCCGCCACCGATGCCGGCGCTCGGTCCTACCGTCGATGATGAAGTCACATACGGGTACGTGCCGTGATCCATGTCGAGCATCACGCCCTGCGCGCCTTCAAATAAAATCTTTTTACCGGCTTTGGTCGCAGCGTGGAGATAAGTCGTGGTATCGATCACCATCGGAGCAAAAATCTTTTTCCAGTAATCGATATCCTTCAATGTCTTCTCTTTGATCTCCGCAAGCTCCAGCGGAGCAAATGCGAATTGAAATCCGCTAAAGAGCGTCTCGATCTTGTCTAAAAGTTGCGGACGAGACAAAAACAAGTCGGCGACTCGAACGCCTTTGCGCTGAGCCTTGGTTTCATACGCGGGCCCGATCCCGCGTCCCGTAGTGCCGATGTGGCCTTTGGTGCCGCTTGCTTTCTTTTCGCGTGCGACGTCGAGCGCGCTATGCAGCGGCAGAATCAAATGGGTGCGCTCACTGAGCTTGATGCGCTCGCTAGCGACCTTAAAGACGTTTGCCGCTTGAAGTTCGGTGATCTCCCGAATAAACACGCTTGGATCAAGCACGACACCGTCGCCGATGATGCAGATGGTGTGCGGATGCAAAATCCCGCTCGGGATCAAATGGAGAACGGTTTTCTTTCCGCCAACCCAAAGTGAGTGCCCGGCGTTGTTACCGCCTTGAAACCTGACGACGAGATCCGCCGTTTCGGACAAGTGGTCGACCACCTTGCCCTTACCTTCATCACCCCACTGTGCACCTAATAAAATCGTATTCATGTAGCTCCGAGGCGCACACTTGCATGCGCCAAAAAAAAAGCCTCCAGACGGTGATCAGGAGGCTTCTCTTATGGTTTACGTTTTCACGTTAACTGAAGCTATTCTATTTAAGACAATTCGGCAAGCGGTTCGACCACTGAGATTTCGCTAGCGACTGCCGGTGCATACTTCGGAATTTTACCGGTCACTTTCGCAAGACCGACTTGGCGCAGCATGCGAATATAAATCCAACCGATGTCGAATTCAAACCAGCGATGCGCGAAGCTCGGGCTCTTTGGATACTTGTGGTGATTGTTGTGATCGAGCTCACCCGAGATGATCCAGTTCAAAAAAAACAAGAAACCGAGGTTGCGGCTCTCATCCTTGGCGTCGTAATTTTGATAACCGATCGAGTGCGCGAGTGCGTTCACTCCCCCCACCGCAAAGAGCGGGGAAATCGCAAAGTTCATCGCCGCGAAGATCGTGCCGTAAAGCGGTCCGAAACAAACCATGAGCACACCCGCGAGAATCATCGGCGCCTGGAACAAGTGGCGAGCAATGTAGCGCTCGTAAGCATTGGTCGGAATGCGATTACGAATTTTCAAAACTTCAGGCCAGGTTTTTGCGCGGCTGTAATCCACGACCCCGCAAAAAAAGACGCGAGCGAGGCCTTTTTGGACCGGGCTGTGAGGATCCTTTTCGGTGTCCGAATAAGTGTGGTGATAAACGTGGACGCTCACCCAGTCGAGTTTCGACATACTGGTCATCATCCAAAGCCAGGTCTGCATGATACCGTCGATGATGGGATTAAACTTCACCGCTTGGTGTGTGTGGCTACGGTGGAACGCAAGGCTCATCGCAACGATCGTCAGGTGCGACAATCCGATAAAAAGCACGGAAAATTTGAGCAGGGTATTGGTCGTAAACCAATCGCCGTAAAGGCCGTTTGGTCCGAGGAGGCGTGGAATCCAGTAAATGAGGCCTACCCAGATCGTCCCCAGTAACGCGTAAAACAATGAGTCTCGATATGTTGTCTTCATACCCTTATTGGACCACGTCCGCCCTAATCCATGAAGCATTGCAATGTAAGTTCAGTGTAAGTCACCCGCCCGTTTATACGTTCTTTTATGCTATGTGTTTTATGCTAGACTTGAGCACAACATGACCACATTTCAATACCTTGTAGAAGGCTTCCTCGCGACCCTCGCCGCCATTCTCCCGATTCCGCAATCCTTGGTCAGCGACGTGAGCCAGCACCTCCTACATTGGAACAAGTCGTCAGCCGAACTTGCGACCTTAGTCAGTACGGTATGTGCCTTCTACTTGGTCTATTTTTTTCGATACGATTTCTTGGGATTGCTGTCGGCGCTTCTTAAGTCCATCGTCAAACCTGCATCGCTCGGTTCCGAGCAACGCTCGCTCGATCAACACACGCTGCTTTTTATTCTCACCGTATTTCCGTTCGTGTTCGTGGGAGCGGCGTACGCACACCCGATTTTACGCGAAATCGAAATTTTCAATTCTTTTCCGGTTCGCGCCGTGATTTACCTGGGTGTAGCGCTTGGCCTTAATTTCGCTAAGAATTGGAACAAGCGAATCAAAGGGCTGAACCACCTCAAGCTCGGCGACGCTTTTACAATCGGCGCTCTCTCACTCCTTGCGTCTTATGACGGCATTTCATGGCTCGCGATTCTTTGGATCGGCTTTGCGCTCACCAATTATCACTTCGAATCTATTTTTAAATACTCTTACATTTTGATCACGGTGGAACTCGTGACCATCATGCTCAACCATCTCCGGACGACCGGATTTGTCGAATCCCTTCATGCCGTCGGCTATTTAAATGCGATTGCGGTTATCGTAGTCAGCCTCACCGTCGTTTATATGCTTATGGAGAATTTACAGCGCACGATGAACGAAGCAACCTATAAAAACACAAGAAATTGGTGTATCCTCTGTGCACTGTTTTACGGTGTCATGGTTTTTATATGAAAAAATCCAACTTCATTCAATCGGTCGGGAACACGCCGCTCATCTACCTTGAGTCGCTCTCCAAGCTCACCGGCTGTGAGATCTACGGCAAAGCCGAGTTCATGAATCCGGGCGGTAGCGTAAAAGATCGCGCGGCGCTAGGCATGATTCGCCAAGCGGAGAAAGACGGACGCTTGAAACCGGGCGGACTCATCGTCGAAGGCACCTCAGGCAATACCGGCATCGGGCTTGCGCTCATCGGCAACATCCTCGGATACAAAACCAAGATCACGATTCCAAATAACCAAGCTCCCGAAAAAATCGATACCATGCGTGGCATGGGTGCCGAGGTTCTGCTTATTCCGCCGGCGACCTATCCTGATCCGGCCAACTACCGCAAAGTCGCGGAGCGGATCGCAAAAGAGGAAGGCGGCTACTACATCAATCAGTTCGATAACCAAGCCAACTACATGGCCCACTACAAAACGACGGGTCCTGAGATTTGGGAACAGTCGGACCAACAAGTCACGGGCTTTGTGTGCGCGATCGGTACCGGCGGTACGCTTGCAGGTATTTCTAAATTCTTAAAAGAGAAGAATCCGAAAATCCAAGTCGGCTGCACCGATCCGGTCGGCTCGTCGATGTATAACTACTTTACCCGCGGCGTGGCCGAAGTCACTCCGGGCGAAACGATCTCGGAGGGGATCGGCCAAGGCGTCGTGACCGAAAACGTCCGTCCTTGCGAAGTCGATCATGCGTTTCAGTTGAGTGACCAGAACATCTTGGACATGGTCCATTATATAGTGCGGACCGAAGGCCTCTTCGTGGGCTCCTCGACCGGGGCAAACCTTTGCGGCGCATACCTCATGGCTCGCAAGCTTGGGCCGGGCAATCGCATCGTGACCATCCTGTGCGATAGCGGCCAGAAGTACATCTCGAAGATATTCAATCCGGCGTTTCTTCAATCCAAATCGTTGCGACTCGACGGAAGCGGAGATCATCTCTTTCCTGCGCTCGATCAGATCGCAAAGTCACAGACGAGCAAACGTGTCAGTCCGGTCGCTTGATCCGTGTTTCCCCGTTTATGCGTAACATATGTCTAAATTTTAGACGATTTGCTGCCTAAACTCTGGCCGCATTGGCATCAATTTTATTTATTTATTATGGAAAAATCGCAATACTCTCGAAGACTTCGAGTGACTGAGTCTTAGACACAGGAGTTGGCATCCCCCTTGCTTTACTTAGGGTATTACTAAGGAGAGAGAGTATGAAAACGATTAACAATATCCTATTGGCGTTACTTGCCGTCGGCCTCACCGCTTGCGGCAACAACAACAATAACCCCTACCCTAACGGCCAAGGTTACTACGGTAACCAAACCGGCTATTACGGCGCGACCCAAGGCGGTTGCGTTCCACTCACTTCAGGCGCTTTCGGCTTCACCGCTACAAACGCACAAATGAACTCGGCAATCATCCTTGCAGGTACATTGCCAGCCAACAGCACTAGTCCCGGCGCACACGGCACCGTCGCTATGGGAAGTGCCGGCGCTACTCAAGGTTTGATTCAATATCAACCGAAGCAAAGTCAATACGGCACACTTCAAATCGCGATCGCTCCACAAGGCGGCGTGATGACCGGTGTAGTTCAATTGCAACCACAAGTTCTTTATTCTTTAACCGGATATAACTACGGCTACGGCGCGTATCCGAACCAACAATCTCAGCTCTGCGTACAATCGATGTCTTTTGATATCGTTCACACGCTTCAAATGAGCCAAGCGGGTTACGGCGGATACACACAAGGTTACGGTTACATCAACCAAGCTCTCGTGTACCTGACCTTGAACAACGGTCAGACTATCGGTCCGATCCCGTTCTACTAGAACTAGACTAAAAACCAAGTTTTGATTTCAAGAGATTGAGCTAACACCTGGACTCCAGGCCACAGCTCGAACCACGACTTAAATCCGAGTTCTCTCTCTAGTCAATCACAACCTCCTCGGTCGCCGAGTTTTGCAATGGTGCAAAACTCGGCGTAGTCGTTTTCAGGGCATCAATCATCGTCGTTGTTTCGCGGTCATTCGGCACATTTTAAACACACGACAAATTCAGCTGTAAATCTCGATCTAGCAGTTCACGACGTTTCTGGCGAGGTAACCCTTCTCGGAGTCCTCGTAGAGATCAAACTCGACTTTTTGCCCCGCTGCGAGTGATCGGAAACCATCTGCCATAATCGAACTGTAATGGACGAACACGGTTTGCCCGCTGTCCGTTTCAATCAATCCGAATCCCTTGGAATCATTGAACCAAACGACTTTGCCTGTATGCATCTATCATCGCATCCAAATCCATATGGATGCCTCCTGCCTATAAATATTTTGACGAGTTTAGGGCACAAAGTCAAAGACGACTTCCTTATCACCCAAAAAACCCAAGACCTTACGGATCTCACGCTCCTGAGCGATCGGATTGCTATCGAGTTGGACCGCAATCTGCTGGAGCATATTGGAGCGGGCTTCGACTTCGTCAATCTCTTGACGACGAGCCTGGAGGCTGGTTTTGACCTTATACCACTGCTTTAAGCCTGGAGATTGTAACCAGGAGTCGAACATCCCCGTTAATAGGAGCGCCCAAATACCGAAAAAGAAAAGCCAAGCGCGATTAGGGTTCAGATTGCTCATTGCCTACCAGCATATTTTGCACGAGAACCTAAGTGTTGTTCAAGTCTTAATAGCTGGTTGTACTTGGCGGTACGGTCGGTACGAGAAAGGGATCCGGTTTTGATCTGGCCGGCATCGGTGCCCACCGCTAGGTCGGCGATAAATGCGTCCTCGCTCTCGCCCGAACGGTGAGAGATCACGGTCGTGTACCCTGCTCCGTGAGCCATCTTCATGGCTTCCAAAGTTTCGGTCACGGTGCCGATTTGATTGAGCTTCACGAGGAGAGAATTCGCAACACCCATGTCGATGCCCTTTTTCAAGAACGTCGGATTGGTCACAAACAAGTCGTCGCCGACAATTTGGAGGCCTTTACCCAAACGTTGGGTCATTTCTTTCCAACCGTCCCAATCGTGTTCGGCCAAGCCGTCTTCGATTGAGATGATGGGGAAATTGCTCATCCACTTTTCGTAGATGTCGATCATGTCGGCGCTCGAACGCTTTGAACCTTCAAAGCCGTACTCGACTTTCGCGCCCGGCGCGCCACCCTTGATTGCAAATTCGCTGGAAGCGCAATCGAGCGCCAAGAAAATTTGAGAGCCCGCTTTGTAACCGGTGCTTTCAATCGCGTCGAGAAGAAGCGCGAGTACTTTCTCGTGCGAGCCCGGGCCTGCTTCGTCCTCGTCACTGATTTTCGGAGCGAAGCCGCCTTCGTCACCCACCGCAGTCGTCAGACCTTTTTTGTGCAAAATCTTTTTAAGTTGGTGGAACACTTCCGCACCCGCACGAAGCGCTTCTGAGTACTTGTTGAACCCGCGAGGCACGATCATGAACTCTTGAATCGCGATTCCGTTGTCGGCATGTTTGCCGCCGTTGAATACGTTCATGAGTGGAACCGGCAAAGTCACGCCATGGCATCCGTAGAGGTGCGCGATGCTTTGACTGAGAGGCATCGGGTTATTCGGATACGCGGTCATCGCATGCAAGCGGGCAAATGCCATACTCACCGGAAGGATCGAGTTTGCACCCAAGCGAGATTTGTTGGGTGTGCCATCGAGCTCGCGCAAGAGATCGTCGAAGATCGACTGACGTACGAATTCTTTGCCCACAATGGCTGGAGCGATCTCGCGCTCGACGTAATGGACGGCTTTCAGTACGCCTTTGCCGTGATAACGTTTTGGATCGCCGTCGCGTAGTTCAAGCGCTTCGCCCTCGCCCGTTGAGGCTCCCGAAGGGACGATCGCACTTGCATGCAAGTTTCCGGCATAGAGATCCACTTCGACTGTTGGATACCCACGGGAGTCCAAAATCTCACGAGCAACACATTGTGTAATTTTCATGGGTCGATTGTGTCAAGGAACCGGATTTCCGGCAACATCTTTGCGATTCAAAATATCGATGTCGCCTAAACGTTTGCGCAGAATGGGGAGATTTGGATTTCCAAAATCGAGAGGTCCCAAAGATGCCTCATAGCGGCCGAAATGGTTGTCGATCACGACCTTGCCATCGTAGACGCCCGGTTTCACCTCCGGTACCTGAGCCGCAATCATTTTCGGCAAGGTGTTCCAAGAACGCAGGTCAGGCTGGTTGGCGTTATCGATCACCTTCTTGGCGATGTAGTAGCCGGCTAGGATCGCGAGCTTCTTAAACGCGTTCCCTTCGCGATTTGCTTCCTGGTACGACTTAATTGCCGGGATGAGCACCGCGAGATACTGACCTCCGATGATCAGCGCGCGCGCAAACATTTCTTTATCCTGGCGCTTCGACAAATCGGTTGCGAGAATTTCCTGCAGCGGGCTCACGATCGGCATCGCGACCTCGGGTTGGGCCACTCCGTTTTTAGTCAGGAGCAAGTGCACTTTAGTATCCGTAGGCGGGAGAACGAGACTCGGAAACCGAATCTCGAAACCAAAACTGCGGTCAACCGCATCGGTAAAGAATCGCGGTGGACCGTCAAATTCGTCGTCCTCGCCCCCACTACCTCCTCCGATTGCCCCTGCAATAGCGCCGGTAAAGAGCACGAGACCGAACTCAGGTGCTTCGTTCAGGAGCACCTGCATGCCGATCGATTCGATCTGGCTGCGTAAGAACGGGTCTTGGATATTGTTAAAGATCGTCGAGAGCCCCAAGTGGAACCGGCGGATCTTATACTTGGCCATCACGCCGGCTTCGAGAATCATCAGGCTCGAACGATCGGTCCTGGCTTGGGCGCGCTTTCGCAAGTGATTGATCAGCGAGGTGATCTCGACATTTTGATTGCGATAGGTCGGATAGTCCCGACTTTCTCGTCCGAGAATATCCGCCGCCTGACCGGCAAGTAACTCGCCCGTACGCTTTTCGTTATTGTTGTCGGAGATCGCATGGACGAAGCTCGCCAGGATCCGCGCCCATAAATCTTCGCTGTACAGGTTGCGGCCAGCGTAATCGCGCTTCAATGTCTCGAGGAAGGTATCCCAAGCTCTGAGCTCAGCGCGGGCTTTTTGTTTAAATTCTGAAATTTCTTTTGGAGTATAGGTGCGCGCAGGCGAACTCATGCCCTGCACGAGCACGTTCCCTTTGTCGTCTTTGATCTCGGGCGTGGTCCAGGCAACCGTGCGACCTTCGCTCGCGAGCAAGCTGTACGCCATCACCATCATGCCGTGTAACGCCGAGTACTCTACGGGGTTACTCTTGTAGTCTGTGCTGAACATCTCGAACAAACCGCTCGCCGAACGAACCGAAATCGCCTGCGTGCGGGCTTTGTCGAGAAAGTACAGCGCCTTCTCATACTGACCCTCGCTCATCGCGATCGACGAGAGCATGTAGTAATGCAAAAGGCGGTTTTGATCATTCTTGTAAACTTCGGGGCTGTACATCGCCGTCTCGGCGACGGCAAACTCAGCGCGCAAGTATGCGTTGCGGGCGGAGTTGAGTTTGGCCTTATCCGAAGTCGCGCAACCCGCGATTGAAACCGTTACTGCGGCTGAAATTAAAAACGGCCCGAGAATGCTCCCGGACCGTCTCAAAGTTTGGAGGACGCGAGCCATTACCACTTCGCTCCGCCAGAGCTGAACTTGTTGATCTTCTCGCGAGTGCGGCAGATTTCTTCCGCGCTCTGGATATCAGTCAGGCGAATGTTGACGGTGTAAGTTTTGATCGTCTTGCCGTCGCGGGTTTCAGGCTTCATATTGATGTCGCCGAAGATCATGACGTCGGCACCAGATTGCTTACCGACTTTCTTTGCTTGCGCCGGATCCACCATACCGTCGTTTTGATAGGTGATTTCTTTAAGCAAGTTATCGCGACGAGAAGCATCGATCAACGTAAAGTAGTCCGAGTTCGACATTTTTTCGAGAAGCGCGTCTTCCAGATCCTTGATCGGAAAATACGATTCAGTCGTGTTGTTGCGAATCTCGCCCACGAAGAGCTTGATGCGCTTACCCTGGAACTTGGAGTTGTATTCAGCGAAACGCTTATGCGCGTATACTTGCTTAATCGCACCATCAATCACGCGGATGGTGTCGCCGTCTACCCAGTTGTCGGTGATTTCCATCGCCTTCTCATCGGCTTTGGCCTCGTCAACGCGTTCAGCTTTGAACGAAGAACATGCTTGAAAGCTTAATGCGCCCACAGTTGCAATTACTAGAAGAAGTTTGTTCATAAATTGTCCTTATTAGCCGTCGCACCGCCAGGTGCGCATAAGCAATAGATTAATGAGCTTGCATGTACTGATCAAACTCTTTTTGAATGTCGATTGATTTTGCTTCAACCTTCGTCTTCAGAGCCGGATCTTCCTTAAACCGGATCGTCTCAGCACGGGTGATCAAAGCCTCGACCTTTTTCTTGCTGACTTTAGCCAGAGTCCAGCAGTAGAAAATCGACTTCGCGCCACCGGTTTGCGAGTAATCGCGTTGTTCCCAGTATTGCTTGTTTTTTTCGATACCGGTCACAAGTGCTTTCGAAAGCTGTGACGAAAGTTTCGAGGTCTCAGTCTGGCTGGCAGATACACCGGTCAAACCGTTGGTGTCATTACCTGTGCTGTCGCTACTTGCACGAGCGACCGTGGTGTCGACAAAAGTACTCACTTGTTTAGCGATATCGTCGGTTGCATCTGCCTGAGCCTTCTCACACGCCATGCGCTTATCTGCGCTCATTGCATCGCCGGTATAGTAGTAAAAGTTGTCGACATCCAAGCCTTCTTTTTTAGCATAGAAGTTCGGGCTATCGAGCCAAGCCTCGCGCCCGCCCGGAGCTGCGTCAGTCACTTTGAACTGAGGCTTCTCGACTTCGACTTCGCGGACCGGGGCGTAACCGCAGGCGCTCAAGATTACGGTCATGACTACGGAACTGAGGACTAGTTTGGCGGCAGTAATACTACAGCTAACGTGTTTCATACGTTTCTCCTTGTTTATTGTTTAACGCTGGTGTTCCCTACTTCGCTCATCCGGGCAAACAAACGGTCACAAAGGTCTTGACCGAGCTTGTCCGAGACGGATTCCAAAATCGCGTCGCGGGAGCGACCGGTCTCAGTTTGTGATGCGGTGATACGGTACTTGCGCCCATCGTTTTGAACGATCGCCGCAGTCACGTCAAAACGGATCTTCTCCCATCCTTCGATCTGCTGATGCTGCTTGCGTTCGACCAGGGTGATCTCGACTTTGTTTGAGTTTTTCGGAGCCTGCTCGTTGACGTAGATGGTGCCGCCACGGTCATTGATGCAGCCTTCGAGGTCGTGCGCGAAAAAGTCAGAACCCTTTTCCATCCGCACGGCGAAGATCCATTTTTCGTTGCGAGCGCGGATCGCGTTCTCAACCTTGTCCATACGAGCTTCCATCGGGGCGATATCGATGAGCGCACTCATGCCGAGGGCACTGGCCTCGCCAAAGAGTTGCTCGAGTGCCGCGAGTTCAGCTTTGGTTTGCGCGTACTTTTCTTGGGTATACTTGCTTTCTAGGCTGTCCATAAGGCTATTCAATTTTGCTTGCGATTTATTGGCTTCGAGCAAAAGACCCGAGCGGGCTTTGAGTTTATCGACGGCCACGAGCGCGTAGGTTTCGTCACCTTCGTCGCTCGTTTCTTTGACTTCAGCACCGCGAAGAAATGTTTCGGTGGTAAGACTCAAATCTCTATCGGATTCGTTTTCGGTTTTACCGACAACCGCACCGGAAGTTTCTTCGTTCAAACGAGACTTGGTTTTAATGGTGGTTTGTGTTTTGACTTTTACGACAAAGCTCTCGGCCATTTGCTTTTTAGCATCGTCGATTGCGGCGTTACGATCACGACCTGAACCGATTGCGACGAGATAACGATTATCGGGATAAGCTCCGTACGGGTTTTTTACCCAGGCTGGTGCGCTTGCCGGAATATTGGGAGATACACGTTGGCTTGAATCATCGCTTCTGGTTGGAGCCGATGAACAGGCACCGAGTCCTAATGATGTGAACGCGAGCGACAAGGACAGGACGAGTACAGGCGTATTTGTCGTTTTCATATACCCAATAGAGTACGCAAGGGATGTGCCTGAAGTAAATTCATTCTTATTCACGAACTTAGCGAGCAGCGACAAAACCCTGATACGCAGTTTTGTTGCGAATTGCACCAAGCTCGTGTAGCATCAGAGCACGCGTCAAAAGCAGTTCTTGAGCCTTCATTTAAAGAGTTCACAAAAGTGCTTAAGTCCGCGACGTTAAAACATTTTTTAAAGTGGGGATGTAGCTCAGTTGGTAGAGCGTCAGCATGGCATGTTGAAGGTCCTCGGTTCGAACCCGTGCATCTCCACCAAACACTCTGCCCATTTTTAAAAGAAATAGAAACTCTGTGCTAACCTGGCGACGATGAACACCCTCTTCAAGCCCTTCGTCGCCACTCACGAAAAAATTCAAGAGTTTTCTCTTATCCCGGTTTTGATGGGCGTCGTCTTAGGGATTATCTTCGGCGCCTCGTCTTTGTATCTCGCTCTCAAAGTCGGGATGACGGTATCGGCTTCTATTCCGGTCGCGGTTTTGTCGATCACGTTGTTCAAGGCATTCTCGAAAACATTCGGGCTTCGCAAAACCACGATTCTCGAAAACAACTTGGTTCAAACCACGGGCTCTGCCGGCGAATCGATCGCCTTCGGTGTCGCGGTGACCATGCCGGCGCTTTTGATTCTCGGTTACGATCTCGATCTCAGCCGCATCATGACTGTCGCGATTCTCGGCGGATTGCTCGGTGTCCTCATGATGATTCCGCTCCGCCATGCCTTGATCGTCAAAGAACACGGCAAACTCATCTACCCGGAAGGCACGGCCTGCGCTGAAGTCTTGGCCGTCGGCGAAAAAGGCGGATCTTCGGGCAAGATCGTCTTCGGCGGCTTCTTCCTCGGCCTCTTCTACAAGCTTTTTAACGTCGGCATGCGCATTTGGAAGGATACCCCCGAGAAAGTGTTTTCATTCTTCAAGGGAGCCTCGATCTCGGCCGAGATTTCTCCCGAACTCCTCGGCGTCGGATACATCATCGGCGTTCGCACCTCGTGCGTGATGATGGCGGGCGGCGTGCTCTCCAGCTTCGTTTTGATCCCGATGATCGCGCTCTTCGGCGGCGATCTCGCGGTTCCTTTGTTCCCGGCGAAGATACTCATTAAAGACATGTCGATTCACGACATCTGGCGCAATTACGTTCTGTACATCGGCGCGGGGGCCGTGGCAGCGGGCGGGATCATCTCTCTCTTTAGAAGTTTGCCTACCATCATCCACGGCGCAAAAGCGGGCTTTGCAAGCGCGCTTGGCGACAAAACCGTCTCCGGGCCTAAAAACCGCACTGAAGACGACCTTCCGTTCGGATTCGTGATCTTCGGGTCATTCGCGATCATCGCGGCCCTCTGGCTCGCTCCGGCATTGCACATCAATCTCGTTTCGTCGGTGTTGATCGTTCTATTCGGATTTTTGTTCGTGACTGTAAGCTCACGTCTCACGGGTGAAATCGGCTCGTCATCAAACCCGATTTCGGGGATGACGGTCGCCACTCTCCTTCTTACCTGTCTGGTTTTTTTAGCTATCGGTTGGGTCGGACCTGAATATCGCGTGGGCGCACTCAGCATTGCGGCCGTTGTTTGTATCGCGGCTTCAAACGCAGGCGCGACCTCACAAGACTTGAAGACAGGCTACCTGGTCGGCGCGACTCCGAAGTATCAACAGATCGGTCTCTTGATCGGCGCACTCACGAGCGCGTCGGTCATCGGCTATTCCCTCAAGCTTTTGAACGATGCTTCGACCGTTTACTCGAAAAAAGTTCCGGCTTACATGGTTACCGATCGTTCTCTCTTGAAGGATAAGCAAACCGTTCAAGGCCCGGAAAAAGCCCAGGACTCGAACGAGTACTATGTCTATCAAGTGACCGAACGATCTGATCCATCCGTGCTTGCTGCACTCTCACCGGGTAAATACCTCGTGAACGAACAAGGCACGGTCACCTACTTGGTTGATCCGGGCATCAACGGTTCGCTCAACAAGCGTGACGACGGCACCGGTGTCACCAAATACGACGCACCGAAAGCACGCTTGATGTCACTCATCATCGACGGCATCCTCACGCAAAAACTACCTTGGGGCTTGGTCCTCTTGGGTGTGGCCCTTGCGCTCGTGCTTGAGCTTTGCAGAATCTCATCCCTCCCGTTCGCGGTAGGCGTCTACCTTCCGATTTCTTCGAGCGCGCCGATTTTTGTCGGCGGTCTCGTGCGTTGGTTGGTCGAACGCAAACAGAAGGCGCAAACCGACCTCGAAGCCGAGAGCGGGCCGGGGGTTTTGTTCTCATCCGGTCTGATCGCCGGCGGCGCAATCGCCGGTATCGGGCTTGCCCTCACTCAGGTCATCGATGGATTCTCCGACAAGGTGGATCTCTCGAAGGCCATGGGAGCGCTCGGAGAGTCGGATGCGTTCGCGCTCTGTATTTTCCTCGTGATGGCGGGAATCCTTTTTAAAACCGGCAGAAAACCGAACTCAAACATTTGATTTGTGACACCACCGTCTATTCTCCATGGAACAACTAATGAAGGTGCAATATAAACGGATCGGAACCATTCAAAGCGACTTTAGAGAGAAGTTCGGCGTTCCACGCCAGTCGCTCATGGTCGAAGACGCGCGTGCGATTTTAAAGCTCGAGCCGGACCCGCTCTATCGGACCGCCTTACAGCATCTGGAAACCTTTTCGCACATCTGGGTCATCTTTGAGTTCCATCGACATTTGCAAAAGGAATGGACTCCCACGATTCGTCCGCCTCGTTTAGACGCTCCAAACCGCGTCGGTGTTTTTGCATCGCGATCACCGGATCGCCCAAGCCCGATTGGAATATCCGCAGTAAAACTCGATAAAATCGACTATGATTCAAATGGGGGGATCGAACTTCACTTGAGCGGCGTCGATTTACTCGACGGCACGCCGGTGATCGACATTAAACCGTACCTCCCTTACGCGGATTCCATTCCCGACGCCTCAAGCGGTTGGGCCGGGAGCGAAATCCCGAAATTTGCGGTGACCTTTGCGGACGGAATTTCAGACCCGCCCGCGCGACCTGGATTTTTGAAACTCGTCTCTCAAATCCTACGGTGGGATCCGCGTCCGACTTCGCAACGTGAAGCGATGCCGATCTCGGATTCAATCCACGAAGGCAAAGAATTCGCTTTTCGAATCAGCGACTACGACGTGCGCTGGAAGATTCAAAACGGCGCGATTCACGTTTTGCGCTTGGACGTAATATAGTTCCAGATGCTTTGACCCGCGACCGCGCCCTGGGTCACGCAACCTTGGATCAAGAACCCGCCCGTCGGAGCCGACCAATCGAGCATCTCACCACCGCAGAACACGCTCGGGTGTTTTTTGAGCATAAGTTCGCTCCCCGGCTCCGCACTCACCTCGTCAAGCGCGACTCCGCCGCCGCTCGAGATCGCTTCAAGCAACGGACGTGGCTTCAAGAGCTCGATCGGGAACGCGACAATCCGATGGATCAAGACTTCCATGTTTAATTTCTCCGCGTCGCTCAAATGATGGAACAAAAGCGCCATCGACGCTTCAGGAAGCTGTAGATATTTTTTCACCCTTCGTATCGGCGACAAGTTCTCGGTACTCGATTGAAGCCTCTCGCGAATTCGATCGCGTGACATGGACGGTTTTAGATTGATCTCGGCCGGGCCTGGCTCACCCAGAAAATAAATCGGCGTGCCTTCGAGTCCGTAGCGCGTGACCACGAGTTCACCCGCCTTCTCGCCCCTCTTGGTTTTAAGCATGATATTTTTGAGGGGTTTCCCTTCAGCCTCTCCGATCATTCCCTCAGACCAGGCCACCTCGTAGCCCACGTTCTGCGGATAGAACTCTCGCACGTCGACACCGAGATCGCGCTTGAAGGCTTGCGGCCAAGCCGGTAAAGACTCTTCCCAACTTCCGCCACCCAAAAACAATCCGACGGCATCAAACTCCCTAAACTGCTCGGGGCTCTTCCACTCATGTTGAGATTCGAAAACCACACCCTGAGATTTGAGCGCGTCTATCCACGCGCGCAGGAGTCCCGAGGCCTTCATCTCACGAACAAAGTAACGGCCCGATGTACCGACGAATGTCTCAAGACCCAAGTTTTCGACAAACTGAATCCAGTCTTGAGGCGAGCAGACTTTAAAGAACCGTCCCCAGATCTCCGGGGTAAAGCCTCGGTAGTGACCGACAAAACTCTCCAACGAAGCCGCGTGAGAAATGTTCAGCCCCGAACTACCGGCGATGAGCAGCTTACGCCCGAAGCCACCACGTTTTTCGAACACACGCAGGTCGATTGGCTCGCCTTTTGCGGCAAGCAACAGCCTCGAAGCCGCCATGAGCGCGGCCGGACCCGAACCGTAGATCGCGACCTTTTTTGCGTGATGTGCCTTTGCAACCGCCATAAGATCAGCATAAACTATTTTGCGAATGGGCGAATTCAAAAAGAAAGTACTTTTGCGGTTCATCGAGCACTTCGAGCAAGAACTCGCCGCGCTCATTCAAAGCGCGAAAGCCGCGCACCAAGCCGCCACCCACGAAGAATCCCGTGCCGAAGACCGGCATGATACTTTTGCGATTGAAGCCTCCTACCTCGCCGCCGGCCAAGCCACTCGGGTAAACGATCTTAGGTCGGCACTCAACGAACTTCGGGGTTATCTCGACTCTCAAAAGCAATCCAATTCCGTGGAATATAGCAGCCTTGTCGTCCTTGAATCGCAGGGACGCACGTTCCATGCGCTCATCACCCGGTTTGGCGGAGGCGCCCAAATCAATATCGACGGCAAATCGGTAAGTTTGGTGTCTCCGGACTCGCCTCTGGGTGAGCATGTGATGGGACTCAGCGCTGGCGACGGTTTTAGCGTTGAATCCAAGGTCGGAACACGCGGCTACGGAATCTCCGCCGTAATTTAAGCTCCACCCCTAGATTCGAGCTCCGCCCAGCGCTCATAGAGCTTTTCGATTTCGACTTGGAGTACTGCAAACTCCGCCAGTACTTTACGCAACTCCAAGGGTGAGGCCATCGTGAGCGGATCATGCGACCTTGCATCGAGCGCTTGCAAAAGGTTTTCCTTTTCGGCGATGGTGGCTTCCATCTTTTCAAATTCGAGCTTTTCCTTGTACGACAGTTTCTTCCTGGCAGATTCGCTCTTGGCTATGGGTTCTGCCGACAATGCCTTGGCCTCAACCTTTGGCTTCGCGTCCGAAGATTTTTGCTTAAACCACTTTTCCCATTGATCAAGATCGGAAAACGTAATCATCTCCGGTACCGCCAGCATCTGGTCGCAAACCTCGCCCATAAACGCGCGATCGTGGGTGACGAGAATCACGGCGCCTGGAAAATCCTCGAGACACTCTTCAAGCACACCCATGGTTTGCAAATCCAAATCATTGGTCGGCTCATCGAGAATCAAAAGATTTGAGGGTCTCAACATCAACCGCGCGAGAAGCAAGCGAGACTGCTCACCACCGGAGAGTTTGCTCACATCCATATCGACTTGGCTTCCGCTAAACAGAAAGCGATCAAGATAAGATCGAACGTGCATTTTTCGGCCCATGAACTCGACTGTCTCGCCGTAAGGACAAACCGTACGTAGCACGGTCAACATCGGATCCAGCGTCTCACGCCGCTGTTCGAAGTAATTGACCCCAAGCCGCTCGGAACGAAAGACCGTCCCGCTTGTCGGATCTTCGAGACCCACGATCAAACGAATGAGCGTCGATTTACCGGTACCGTTATTACCAATCAGACCCAATCGCGTACCCGAGCCGATTTTGAGATTGAGATCTTTAAACAAGGTCCGATCGCCATAGGTCTTCGAAATTTGTTCGAGTTCGACGAGCTTCTTCGGCGACGACGCGTCGTCGAATTCAAGTTTGACGGTCGACTGCTGATTTTTCCAAGCCAGCGCCTGCACCTCGGACGCGAGCTCACCCGCACGATCGATCCGCGCTTTTTGCTTGGTGGTACGCGCCTTCGCTCCACGACGAAGCCACTCGACTTCGCGGCGCAGGGTGTTTTTCAGCGATGCCTCTCGCGAGAGCTGAGCTTCGATGTAATCCTCTTTTACTTTGAGAAAGTCGTTGTAACTTCCTTCATGGCTTAAAATGCCGCTCGGATTACGTCGATCGATTTCGATAGTACGTTTTGAAGTCCGGCGCAAGAAGGTGCGATCGTGGCTAATCGTTACGACGCAAATCGAAGTCTGACGAACCCACTGCTCGAGCCAAAGAACGCTCTCGACGTCCAAGTGGTTGGTTGGTTCGTCCAAAAACAGAACATCCGGACTTTTGGCAAGCTCGCGCGCAAGCGCCACCTTTTTTTGCCACCCACCCGAAAGCGACGCCACGTTGTCGTGCTCGTTCAGTCCAAGACGCGACATCATTTCTTCGGCGGTTCCGACAATCGCCCAGTCTTCGTTAAGGTTTGCCTCTTCAAGAATCGCTTCGCGCACGCTCACACGGTCGTCAAACACCGGAGTCTGCGGCAGGTAACCGATCTTAAGTCCTCGCGAACGAGATACCTTGCCCGAATCAGGCTCAATCAAGCCCGCCATGATCTTGAGAAGCGTGGACTTACCCGCTCCGTTTTGGCCGATGAGCGCGATCTTTTGACCGGCGTTGATACTAAAAGTCAGGCCCTCGAAGAGGCTTCGATGAGAGAACGCGTGTTTTAGTTCGTAGACGCTCAATAAGACCGACATTCGACTTACTTTAGCAACGTATCAGGTTGAGAGCCAGCAAGAAAACATGGTAATTCGGTCTACAATTCTCTCGTCAGGCAGAGCCTTCACTCAAAAATAAATCGCGCCCTTACTCTGCTCAGTGGGTCCACGGACTGCTGAGATGCGCTTGGTGGAATGGAAAAAAACCATCCTATCCTACATTCAAGGCAGGTTTGCTGGCAGAGTGAGACATGAGCAAAGAAAAGGCGCGGGGGTACTACAACAACACTCCGACCCCGGATAGGGTTAGCATGGAAGACCTTCCGGATCAGAACCACTACAGAAAACTTTCAAACCGTCTCCGTTAGTTGCGAAAACAACCGGAACTACCTACAGGAGCAGTCGTATAGATCGCGTGCTTAGGCCGCTTCCATGAACTCTGCGGCACGATCATCGACTTCACAAAAACTCTGTGCTGTAATTTCAGCCATCCAGTTTTCGAGAAGTAAGCCGTCGCGACTAGCAAGCGAGGCAACGAGACCAGCATAGATTTGATGCTCAGCAAGAATTTGTGACAAACGGACCAATAATAAATCATGCGGCATTTCTCCTAAATCTGCGAGCGTCTCATAACCGAGACAACGGAGCACATTAAACGTCGACGCTCCAAGACCGACTGCTTGCGACGACGAAACTGGCGATACGAGCGGATACATAAAATCATCCAGAGATTCGATCGGTAAAAAATTAGGCGCGAGCGACTTCCACCGAGTTTGCACCCACGACTCTGCCAATGTCTTACCCACTCCCCACTGCCAAATCTGATGAGGCAAGTCCCAAGTTTCAGAAATACTTTGAATCTTAAACTGCAAAGAACCTAAATTGATCGACAAGCGCGATAGATCGACTTCAAAAAAGACACGCTTATCGCCCATGATGGTTCTACGGACAAAACGAGAGCACGCATGGGCCAACTTCCGCATGTCGAGCTCGGAGACTTGGGTGTGGTATCCAAAAAACAGGCAGTACCAACGAGATCCGGTTAATTGTATGTTTGAACTCTGACTTGATTCACTCATTTTTTCACTTACGCATTTATCGTTAGACATATTTCCGTATGACTCCTAATAATATTCCTTGGATTTCAAACCGGTCTTCGTCCTGAATTTTCATGACCGGGTATTTAGGATTGGCCGGGTGGAGCTCTACACCCGTCTTCGTCCTAAAAAACTTCTTCAACGTGGCTTCCCCGTTCCAGAGTGCGGCTACTGTGTCGCCATTTTTGGCGGCTTGAGCCTTGCGTAGTAAAACGAGGTCGTTGGATAAAATTCCTTCATCAATCATCGAGTCCCCGCGCACAGACAACATATAGATGTCCTTTTGCGCAACGCCTGAAGCTTTAGTCGACATAAAGAGATCAAGCGGGACCTTGACTGTTTTGTTGTCGGTATAGACTTCGATGGGGTATCCCGCAGCAATCGAACCCAAAAGAGGGATTTCACAAGCGGTTAAACTTGCAGTGAGGTCGATTGCTGCGGAATGGAGTGAACTGGTCCGGGAAATGGCATCCCCTAAACCTGCTCTAGAACTGAGAACTTTCTTAGACTTGGCAGTATACTGAAGCGCTCGGGATTCCCGGGTCTCGCCTCGCTTGAGGAAACCCTTTTCCTCGAGCGCTTCGATATGTTGTTGTATGGTTGCTGGTGAGGACAACCCCAATCCTAATGCGATCTCACGACGGGATGGCATCGTTTGGTGGTGGTTAAGGTACTGCTGGATCCACTCGAGAACTTCACGTTGTTTTGGGGTTAGAAACTTATTTGTCATCCTAGAATTAGGATACCGAACAAAAACCGAACACGCAACATTTTTTTCAGAAAGTTTCTTTTTATATTTTGACGTTAGCCATGCGCCCCGTCAAACCGATCCACAGAATCAGCCCCCAATTGACATTTCTAAGATGCCGAAATAGTGTTCCCGTGCCACTTGTCCGTATTTGAGAGAAAGAGAGAAACCTTATGAATTCCAAGTTATTACTTACCCGTGCGCTCGCTTTGAGTGTCACGACAGTGGTGGCCGCAACAGCTTATGCTGCAAAGCGGACATCCCCGCAAATCAGCGCGTCTGAACGCGCGGCCCTCAACGCTAAATTCGATTCTTTGCTCAGCATGAGTAAAGCCGAGTTCGAAGCGACTCTAAATGCGAAGAATGCCAAGGGCGAAGCTCTCGCGATGAAAAAACCGACCAAGGAAGAAGCGAACCTTTGGTCACAGAAAGATCCGATTGCGGACAAAATCCAAGGTACATCGACCGGGCTTCTCTATAAAAACGTAAAAATCCCGCGCGACAAAGCAAACGAGATCATCGTTGCAGTAATCGATAGTGGCGTCGACATCACTCACCCGGACCTCAAAGGTCATGTGTATGTGAACGAAGCTGAGTTGTACGGCAAACCAGGCGTGGATGACGACGGCGACGGTTATATCGACGATGTTTTCGGCTGGAACTTCCTCGGAAGCAAAGCCGGCGTAAACATCAGCGGTCAAACTCTCGAAGTCACTCGTGAGTACGCTCGCATGAAAAAGAAAGCGGAAGCAGGTCCGCTCTCTGCTGAAGACCAAAAATATTTCGACAAAGTGTCGGCTGATTTCGTCGCTCGTCGCGATGCAAACCAAGGCACCCTCACCCGTTACTTGGGCTACCAAGCTGCATACAAAGTGCTGAAAGACGCGGGTTTGAAAGAAGACACGGTTGCTGCAGTCAACGCGATTGAATCTACGGATCCAACCGTCGTGAAAGCAAAAGCACTCGTGTTGCAACTTATCCCGCGAGGTGTTGACTCGGCTTACGTTGAAGACGCGGTCGAAGAATTGAGCATCGGCGCTCAATATCAATTCAACATCGACTTTAACTCTTCAGCGATTGTTGGCGACGACCCAACTAACTTCGAAGAAAAAGGTTACGGCAACACAGACGTCAGCGGCCGCGATCCAAACGGCAAAGTCTACGATGCGCACGGCACTCACGTGTCAGGTATCATCGCCGCTGTCCGTAACAACGGCTTCGGCATCAAAGGCCAAGCAGTTAACGTGAAGATCATGTCAGTTCGCGCGGTACCAAACGGTGACGAGCGCGATAAGGATGTGGGTAACGCGATCCGTTTTGCTGTCGATCACGGCGCAAAAGTCATCAACATGAGCTTCGGCAAGGACTACTCTCCAGGCAAGGCTTACGTTGACTCCGCCGTGAAATACGCGGAATCGAAAAACGTATTGCTCGTGCACGCCGCTGGTAACGACGGTAAAAACACCGACGCTCAAGACAACAACTTCCCGAATCGTAAGATCACCAACGATAAGGGGCTCGCATCTGAAGCGAGCAACTGGATCGAAGTCGGCGCTTCTGACAAGAACCGCGACGAAACTCTCCCAGCGACATTCTCGAACTACGGCAAAACCGCGGTCGACGTTTTCGCTCCGGGCGTAGGCATCGTCTCTACGATTCCTGACAACAAGTATGCTACTTACCAGGGTACCTCGATGGCGTCTCCGGAAGTCGCGGGAGTTGCGGCTTTGCTCTTGAGCAAATTCCCGCAAGCTAGAGTCAGCGAGATCAAAGAGGCGATCTTAAGCACGTCTAACAAGTACGACGGCCTCACCGTAAAGCAACCGGGCACAGCCACCCCGGTGGCATTCGACTCATTGTCGGTCACGGGCGGTACCGTGAACGCTTACAAAGCAGCCCTCAAGTTGATGATTAACGTCGGCGCTCCTCTGTAATTTGACATCGTCTGACGGCGATATTCTCATTGAGGGAGTAAAAAACAATCCAGAAGAGCCGGGGTGGTTTCCACCCCGGCTTTTTGTTTAAAAGAAGTATCCGATGTATCCGCCGGGAATGAAGCTGCTGTCGCCGCTGTTGGCTTTAAATTCGATGCCGATATTGAACCCACTTCGAGACTGATAGTCTAAGCCGGCTCCAAACGTCACTACTGACTGCCCGGGAGTCACGTTGCCCAGAGTGCTGATTTTTCCGGTTCCGGTCCGTGTTCCTGAAATCAAGGTGTACCCAATCGAGCCAAATGGCGAAATCGAAGTGCGGGGAATAAATAGCTTCACGTCACCGCCAACTGTGGTTGCGGAAATGTTTAGCGTCGTGTCCGAATAGCTGATGTTTCCAAAGCCCACGCTCAGACGCATAAAATCGATAAGATTGTAGTTGAGGTTCAGCCCCAAAAAACTCGGGAACGGTTCGGTGAAAAGCGAAGCTACCACTCCAAGCCGTTTTGTCGTACGGACATTATCCCCTGCATAGGCGCCGGACCCAAAAAGAACGAGTAAAATATAAAGATGCCTGCAGAAAACCTTCACTTATTTAGGATAAAAGCCCTCCACAGTAGCGACAACCTGTTGTTTTTTTGACACCCGAAAATTGAATTACGATCACACAAACGCCCGTTTTCTCCAATCGCTTCGTTTACATAACGATTGTTTATTGAGATAACCAGACTATGAGGTTGCTCGCCTTGATCACGTTGTTCGCCGCTGCAAACGCCAAACCCGCTAAGCACTCTCCCCCTTGTTTTAACTTCGACCAAAAAATCGAATCCACTTTAATTAAACCTCCGGCCGAACTCGCCAAGGATAAAGACGACTACGATTTCGGCCGCAAGGCGCGCGATGCATCCGAAGTTCGATACGACTTCGGATGGGTATACGGCAAGGTCAATCGCCCGGTACAAAAAATTTACGAACAACTCATCGACCCGCGAACGATTCGCCCGGACCCCGACGTCGGCATCAAAACGAAGATCAACACGCCTTCGCACTTTTTACATCGGCAAGAAATTTCGATTCATATTCAACCCGTATTCTTCTTGACCTTGGACTGGAATGAAACCTGGGCGTACTCCCTGCTCAAAGGCACGAAGGAAAAACCGGAATCGATTCTAGTGTCCTATGCAAAAACGACGGGGACCTCCCATATCCGGCATTTCTGCGGAAACATCCTGATCCAAAAAATCACCCCTGAACAAAGTAGCGTTTATGCCTATGAAGAGATCGAAGCCGACCGCCGGGACGCTAAAGACATGCTGAATGGAGTAAAAGGCACCCTTGCAACACTCCGCGGCGAAAAAAACGAAAAAAAGTAAACAAATCCAGCGATAATCCTGCCATGCGCGGTGTATAAAAGCCGTGAAATGTGCTACGTTATTGCGACATGCACGGAATTACTCGATTCATCATCAGACGCGCGGGATGGGTCACGGCTGCGGGTCTCGTCCTCACCGTCCTCGGGGGTTATTTTTCGGTGCACTTGTTTTCCAACCTTCGAACCGAGATCGAAGAACTCCTGCCCGCAAAGGCTCAAAGTGTCTTGGACGTAAACGAAGTCCGCTCCCGTCTCGAATCGACAAACAGCATGAGCGTGCTCTTTATCTCGAATCATCCCGACGCAAGCAAGCGCTTTGTCGACGACTTCGCGGCTAAAGTAAACGCACTCCCACCCGATGTCGCCGCCGGCGCCGAGTACCGCATCAACAAGGAACTCGAATTTTTTAATTCCCGTAAGTCGCTCTTCATCACGCAAACCGATTTAAACTCGATTAAGAACTACATCAAGGCGCGGATCAATTACGAAATCCAACTCTACAATCCGCTCACGATCATCGAAAACCGTGACATCCCCGAGCCAAAACTCGACTTCGAGGCGCTGAAAAGGAAATACATTGGCAAAGCCGACGCCTATGCCCACTTTAAGAGCGGGTACTACGCTTCCGCCGACGAAAAAATGCGTGTCGTCCTCGTCAACCAACCGGGCGGATCCGGCGGGATCGATGCTTCAAAAAAGCTACAGCATGCGCTGACCCAAATCATCACCGAGCTTGATCCAAAAAAATACGCTGACGACTTGGAGTACCATTACGCCGGTGGCGTACAAGATATGATCGAAGAGCATGAGGCTCTCATCGAAGATCTGTCGCTTTCAATTATTGTCGTTTGCGTCCTCGTCGGACTTGCGATGCTTCAGTACTTCCGGTCTTTTACCGGCACGTTCTGCCTGATCATGGCACTCGTTGCCGGCACGCTTTGGACTTTCGGCGTCGGGCTCTTCCAGGTCGGATACCTGAACGCGAACTCCGCGTTCATGGGCAGTATCATTATCGGCAACGGAATTAACTTCGGGATCATATTACTCGCCAGGTACATGGAGGAACGGCGTAAACGCAAGGCAACACCACGCGCCATCGCGATCGCGATGGAACGCACCTTCTCGGCGACGGGCGCCGCCGCGGGTGCTGCAGGTCTGGCCTACGGGTCGCTCATCCTGACAAGCTTTCGCGGTTTTCACCAATTCGGAATCATCGGTTTGACCGGCATGATCCTCTGCTGGGCCGCTTCTTACACCTTGATGCCGGCGATGCTTGTGATGTTCTACCGCATGGGCGGACTCCGGCGCCCGGTGCGCTCGCACAACCCGGTGATTGCAAACTTCCTTGCTTGGCTCGTTCAGAAATTTCCGAAACCGATCTTGATTTTCACAGGGGCGATCACCATTGTTTCAATTTTGCTTTTAGGTCGCCTCGACTCCAACATCATTGAAACCGACATGAAAAAGCTCCGGAACAAACACTCGTCCGAAAGCGGCTCGATGTACTGGGGTAAGTTTGTCGATGATATCTTTGGCCGATATCTCGCGCCCATCGTCGTGTTGCCTAAAAACCGTGCCGACGTCGAGCCGATCGCCAACGAAATCCGCAAAGCCAAAGAAGCCCAAGGCCCAAACAGTTTTATCGTGAACGTCAGCACCATTCACGATTTTTTGCCGCCTAACCAGCCTGAAAAAATCAAAGTTCTTCAAGAGATCGATCGCCTTCTCCCCCCACGGCTCTTAAACCGCCTGGGGCCGAACGAACGTGCGATGGCGAAAGACCTCCTTTCGCCAAACTCATTCAAACGTTTCGAGGAAAACGAACTGCCGGAGCTCGTAAAGAGCAAGTTCCGCGAAAAAGACGGTACCTTGGGCAAACTCGTTTTGATCGAGCCAAGCCTGAGCCCGGAGCTTTCCAAGATTGAAAACATGCAAACGTTCGTGCACTCGATCCGCGAAGCCACTTACAAAATCAGGCCGGGCACGGCGGTAGCGGGCACGCTTATGGTCACGACCGACCTCTTTGAATCCATCGTCAAAGACGGGCCGAAGGCAACGCTCTTTGCCTTTGTCGCGGTCTTTTTGCTCGTGATTCTCCTCTTCCGGAATCTTGTCACCATCGCCCAGTGTTCGTTCGCTCTTTTACTCGGCGTTCTCTGGCTCGCCGGATTTATTTTGGAAGAACACTTTAAAATTAACTTTTTGAACTTCATCGCGCTTCCCATCACGTTCGGGATTGGCGTCGACTACGGGGTAAATATTTTCCAGCGCTATAAAATCGAAAAATCCTCGAGCATCTTGAACGTGCTTCGCCACACCGGGGGTGCTGTGATGCTTGCGAGTTTGACAACAATCACCGGCTACGGCTCGCTCCTCATCGCCAGCAACCAGGCGTTCGTAAGCTTCGGAACACTCGCGATCGTGGGCGAGGTCACTTGTATCTTCGCCGCCGTGGTTTCGTTGCCGGCATTTCTCTGGTACCTTGAACAAAAAAACGACAAAAAGCGTCGTAAAGGACAACAGCGTTCCCATGAACGAGACAAAACCCAAAGGACTAATGCGCCTCAATCTTCAGACCGAGAAGGAACTCTGGCTTAAGTGGTGGCAGAGTGCCGGTTTTAAAAGCAGGTACCTACCTCTTCTCGGAGCCGCCGCTTACATCACGATTTATGTCGCGTCTGGATTCTTTCGCGCTGACCATCTCGCTTTCGCCGCGATCATCCTCGTTCTTTGGTACGGCGGTCTCCGCACCCGCGAGCTCTTCCGGTTCCTACTCCCACTACTCCTCGTTGCCATGATCTACGACAGCATGCGCTTTTATTCGGATTACATTCGGGGTCCGATCCACGTCGCTGAGCCTTATAATTTTGATAAAGCTCTTTTCGGTATCCACACCGACCAAGGCGTGCTGACCCCCAACGAGTGGCTCCAACTACACACCCATCCGCTTCTGGATTTAATCACCGGTGCCTTCTACTTAGGCTTCATCGCGCTTTATGTTTTAATCTGCGCTTACTTTTGTTTTATGCTCCCGCGCACGGGTACGAAAAAACGTTCGCCTGAGTTCATTCGCGAGCAGACCTATCGTCCGATGTGGGCATTTTTTTGGGTGAACGTGATCGGATACTCCACCTACTATTGGTACGCGGCAGCCCCGCCTTGGTATGTGGCTGAGCACGGGCTTGGGCCTGCGGATCTCACCGTAGCCTCCAATGCTGCGGGTTGCTTACGTTTCGATCAACTGATGGGCACGCACTTCTTTACCGGGATGTATGGACGCGCGGCCGACGTGTTTGGCGCAATCCCATCGCTTCACGTGGCATATCCGCTTCAAAGTATTTACTATGCTCAGCGCTACGGTGCGCTTCGAGGCTTCACGATCTTCTTTTACCTAATCATGTGCTTCTCGGCGGTTTATCTAAACCACCACTACATCTTGGACATCCTCTGGGGCTCAGCTTACGCAATCCTGGTCTGCGTATTCCTCGACTGGCGCGCCAAAAGAAAATCAGGCATTACTGTCTGATCGCACCCTGTGGCTGATCAAGCATCCCATCTTTGGCGTTCATCGCCATCAGCTTGCGCAAATCACGTTGCATCCCATCCACTGACGCATCAAAAAACAGCATATTACCCTGGGAGTTCTCGGCAATCGCTTTCATCGCCTCGGTCCACATTGAAAAGAGGATATAAGACGAATCCAGGTTAGATTTGTGCATCTCACTCGCTGCAGCGCTAAAACCTTTAGCCACCTCCTCACGGAACCGAGCGACGGCTTGACCGCGAAGGACCGCTGCTTGCATCTCAGCTTCGGCCTGAATCCGGATCGTGTTCCCTTCGGCTTCGGCGGCCTTTGTCTTCGTGATCAAGAGCGCCTGACCTTCGTTTTCAGCGGCTGCTTTTAAGTTATTGGCGGCGACGACCTTGCTCATACTGCGCATGACTTCGTCATCGAAGGTCACGTCGTTCACCTGCAAATCGATGAGATGATAACCCCACTCCTCTAGATGGTGGTCCATATTGCCTTTCACTGCTTCGGTGATTTCGCGGCGGAGGCTTAAAATTTCGGATTGCTTTTTAGTCGCCACAAACGAGCGAATGCTGCCTTCGATACTGCGTGCGAGTGCCTGCATGAAGCTACGATCGTCGTAGAACTTAAAAGCAACGTTTTTGATCGTCTCTTCATCGGCGTTTAATACCGCGTAAAGAAGCATCGCCTTGAAATGCACGTTTGCCTGATCCGACGTCACTGCCTGGAACTGAAGCTCCACCGAACGGTTTTGAGTCGAAATTCGGGCAAACACTTGCTCAACGATCGGAATCTTAAAATTCAGTCCCGGTTTTAAAATGCGCGAGTATTTTCCGAACCAGGTGAGCACGACCACCGTGCCTTGGTTTACGGTCAGGAAGGACGAAAAAACGATGTAGAGGGCCAGTAGTGACAGGACGATCGTAGCAAGTTCCATAGGGGTGAATGGTATCCTGAGCCCAAGGCTTTTAGCAACTCACCCGGACAACTGGCGTTGACACGCCGTTTTAAAAGTTCTTCCAGCCTTCTTTGTCCGCAACCGCGAAGACTTCTTCCATGATCGCAACGGCGTTATTGATCGTACCTTCATCAATCGTGAGAGACGGCTGTATGCGGAATGACGAAGCATACGACATCGTCAAGAGGCCGCGCTTCAAGCACTCGCCAAAGATCTTATTGCACGCTGGTTTCGACAGTGGCTCTTTAGTGGTCTTGTCTTTAACCATCTCAATTGCCAAGAAGAGTCCGCGCCCCCGGCAATCTCCGACGATCGAGAACTTGTCTTCGAACGGTTTGATCTTTTTAAGGAAGTACTCGCCCATGACGCGCGAGTTCTCGACGAGTTTTTCTTCTTCGATGATGTTGACTGCGGTGAGCACGGCTTGTGCCGCGAGCGGGTTACCGCCGTAACTTGAAGATGAACCTGATGGATTGCCCCATGGTTTGGCTTGAACGATCTCGTCCGTCGACATCAGTGCCGCAACCGGATAGCCGCCACCGAATTGTTTACCCAAAGTCACGATGTCAGGTTTTACGCCCGACCACTGGGCACCCCACTGTTTACCAGTACGTCCGAAGCCGGTGATCATCTCGTCGACAATCAGCAAAGCGCCGAATTTTTTGGCCATCTCGGCCACTGCCGGCAAGAACGTATCCGGCGGAATGACGTTCCCCGCGGTTCCTTGCATCGGCTCGATAATAATCGCCGCGATTTTACCAGCACTCGACATCTTCAGCTGCTTCGTCGCGAGCTCTACGCACTGTTGAGCGAGATCATCCGCGCTCATTCCCTTCACCGGAGGGCGGTAAGGATTGGCGTAAGGAACAATGTGCGAGCCGGAAACCATTGGGCCCATCGAGTCTTTGAAATCGGAACCCATCAGGGACAACGCGCCCATGGTCTTACCGTGGAAGCCCCCCCAGAAACTCACGAACTCGTATTTGCCGGTGTGACATTTTGCGAGACGAAGCGCACTCTCGACCGCTTCAGCCCCACCCGAGTAAAGCTGCATGCGGTTGACGCCCTTAGCAGGCGGGTTTTCGGCGATCTTTTCGAGGAGCTTCACGCGGGGCTCGCTCGTAAAACTTCCGACCGACGCTCGTGCGACTTGATCTTGCATCGCTTTGACCCATTTCGGGTGCGAGTGGCCGAGGCCGTTGACGCCGATCCCACCGATGATATCGATAAATGTATTGCCGTCGACATCAGTCACGGTACTGCCGCTTGCGGTATCTACGGTGATGCCGGCCATGAGCGCGAAGCCCTGCAAGCCTGGCGCAAGCAACTTGTCTTCACGTTCGCGAAACGCTCTGCTCTTCGGCCCAGGGATCTGGGTTTTTAAATTTACTTTTTGATTCTTAGGCTGGTTCGGATTGAGGGTTTGGCTCATAAACAAAATACCTGTGCAGTGGGTAGTTATAAAAAATGCCGATTAAAAATGCGATCGTCACTTTCGAAATCATGTAGTGAAGCCCGAAGCGCTCGGTAATCAAGTACACGCCGAACGTATTCAAGACCAGACTGCCAGCCGATACGAGCGCATACCGAAACGCTTGACCGTGAATCGGCGCATGGTGCGCCTCAAACGACCAGTAGCGATTGATTAAGAAATTGGTAATAGCACCCATACATGCGCCGAGAGCGACGCCGTAAGCGTAAAACTGATGCCCAACCTCAACCCACAAAGTCAGTGTACCGAAATCGACGATGGTTGCCGCGAGCGCTGCAAGCTGGGATCTCGAAAACGTTCGCCACATATCAGTGCGGGTTCTTTCTATCTTTAACTTCCTGAGCGACCGCGTTCAAACGCTGAACCGCCGAGAGGTTGGAGAATAGCGCTACGACAAAGAGCGAGAATACCATCGGGTAACCAACCGCCACCGGATAGAGGCCGCTCGTGTGATAAGCGGAATTCATTTCAAAACTTTGAATCGAAAGCGGCGCAAGCACGGCGCCGAGCGTAAGGTACAGCGCGCGTTCCGTCCGGCGCATATTTCCACGCGGCGGGACCACATGAAGCGCTTCAGCCTTAGCAGTGGAGTAGCTCACCATGAACGAGCCCAAGAGGCCGGCCAAACAAAGGATCACAAGCCAAGGAATCTCACGGTAGTAGACCATGAGGCCCGCGAAGAAAAAGAATTCGACGTATCGATCGACGGCGGCGTCGAGCACTTCTCCCGAATCGGAAGCGACACCCGTCTTACGAGCGACCATGCCGTCCAAACTATCGAGGAGCGAGGAAATCGTGGAGAAGAAGCCGGCCGAACCGAAGTGTCCGAAGCCGAGAGCGACACCCGCCATCGCGCCGAACGCAAACGACAGGATTGAAATGGAGTTGGGGGTCAGCCCTAGGAAGATCAAGAAATCCCCGATCGGCTGAAGCCCCCAATAAGCCATTTCCATGAGACTTTTACCCAAAAGAGCACTGCCGCCCTGCTTGTCCACGCGATCATATTGAGCCTTGCCCTTGAGCGCGGTACGGATCCCGTAAGCCAGGACTAAGATTGCGCCGAGGGCAAGCAAAGCGAAGGTGTAAATCAAATCACCGTTCACTTCAGTCATTCGCGTTCCTAAAATTTCAGGAAACAAATTGCCGCTCATCGGTCTAACCTCATCGTCCACAATGGACGTTTAATATAGGACTATACTAACACAGTATAGTCCCATTGGCTACCAGTGTAAAGGCCGGTAAATATGCCTCATTCCTCGCCTTCGTCCACACCGTAGTGCGTGAGACCGAGGTGGTTAATGAGTTCCTCGTTCGTGAAAAAACGGAGCGTGTTTTCAAGCTTGAGCAATTGCACCGAAAGATCGTGCTCCGGATTCAAGCCCGGCTTCGTGATCGGCATCTTGTAGTAAAACGACAACCACTCTTGGATGCCTTTCATCTTCGCGCGACCCGCGAGATCCGAGAACAACGCCAAGTCAAGGACGAGCGGCGCTGCAAGGATTGAATCGCGGCACAAGAAGTTGATCTTGATCTGCATCGGATAACCCAACCATCCGAAGATATCGATGTTATCCCAGCCTTCTTTGTTATCGCCGCGTGGCGGATAGTAGTTAATGCGCACGACATGGCTGATATTGCTGTAAAGCTCCGGGTAGAGTTCTTTCGAGAAGATATCTGAGAGAACGCCCGACTTCGTGACTTCCTTAGACTTGAATGAACCTGGATCATCCAAAACCTCGCCGTCACGGTTGCCGAGGATGTTAGTGCTGTACCAGCCGGCTACGCCCAATTGGCGGTTGCGGAGGCCTGGAGCAACAACGGTCTTAATCAATGTTTGACCGGTTTTGAAATCGCTACCAGAAATCGGAGTCGCCATTTCGATCGACAACTCTTGAGCCCAACCCATTTCGACCGACACGTTTGGGCTGCCGTTCGCGTAAGGCACGCGTTCTTTAAGAGCCGCATACGTGTAGATTTGTGACGGACTAATTTCCGGATGGTTGTTTTTCAAACCTTCTTCGAAGGATTTCACTGTCGCGTGAACGGCACTTGGAGGAGTGTATACCTCGGTAGAAGCACACCACACCATCACGGCACGGTCACAGCCATTATCCTTTAAGAACGTCTTAATGTCGGTACGGAGTTGTTCCGCCAAGTCCATTTTAGTTTTACCGGTTTTAACGTTCGTGCCTTCGATACGCTTGATAAAATTCTTGTCGAACACGGCTTTCATCGGCTTGATTTTAGAGAGTGGCTCTTTGACCATCTCAAGCAAATCTTTTTCGAGCACTTTTGCGTGTTTCGCCGCTTCGTACGCGTTTTCCGGGAAAATATCCCAGCCGCCGAACACGATCTGATCGAGTTTCGCGAGTGGAACGAGATCTTTTACATTTTTGAAACGATTTTCAGAGCGCTTACCCAAGCGGATGCGGCCGAGTTGGGTGTAAGAACCGATTGGCTCCGCTTTACCCATCTTAATGGCTTCAACACCAGCGTAAAGCGTGGTTGCAACCGCACCCATGCCCGGTGTGAGGATCGCAAGTTTACCTTTTGGTGCTTCGATATTTATTTTTGTTTTTGTCATACGGTCGCTCCTTCTAACGAGGTTTCATCCCCGTTTTATTTTAAATTCCTAAAAGTTTTTCTTCTTTGCATCCGTTGCGGGCGGATTCATACGCCTTCGTGATCATCTCCACACACCGGTAAGCCTCTTTTGCTTCCTTGCCCGCGTAGTCGTCGGTCTCAATCGCCGTTTTGAATTGATCAAAAAGCGCGTTAAACCAAGTCACGTGACTGGCATCCATCCAGTCACTCGAAATCATCGTCTTCTCGACGTTCCACCGGATCGCGCCTTGCGCGACATCCGGACCGTCGGTCTTTTCTTGAATCGCGACTTGCATATCGTCATCATCGACGGTGATCGCGCCCTTGGTACCTTGAATGGCATAAATCACTTTGCGCACACCCGCAGTCCAAGTGAGGTTGCAGTTTGCAAGACCGGTTGGGAAAGTCACGACTGTCGAAAAATTATCTTCGGTGTCGTATTTTTGCGGTTCTTGGTTGGTCATCTTGGCTGTGATCGCGGTCGGATAAGCACCAAGCCATTCAAAAGTCAGGTAGAACGAATGCGAACCGTGATCCATTGCGATCCCGCCGCCGCTGTATTTGAAATCCCGACGCCAGTTAGTGTTCCACTCAGTCACGCCCTTTGCGTGAGTGTTACGATAAGTGCTGAGAGCGACGTTACGAACTTCGCCGATCTTGCCGCTTTGAATGATTTCGCGAATCGTTTTTACGACTGGAGCGTGTTTGTAATTATGAGCGGGGAACAAAACGCGTTTTGATTGAACGGCGTGATTAAGAAGGTCTCGAGCTTCTTCAAGGGTGGTCGTGAGGGGCTTCTCACACAAAACATGAAGGCCGGCATCCATCGCCGCTTTTGCGATTTTGGCGTGATCACAGGGTGGAGTAGAAATATCAACAAAGTCGAGAACAGCTGATTCAGCCTTGAGTAAGCTTTGATAATCGCTATAGATTTTGGCTTCCGGAAGAGCCTTGGCGGCGAGTTTGCGACGCTCTTCACAAATATCTGCAACTGCTACAATTTTTACGTCACCTGATTTGCGAGCACGGTCCAAGTATGAAGGAATGTGACCTTTGCCCGAGATAAATCCGTAGCCGATGACTGCCCCTTTGAGCACTTTGCCGTCTTTGATTTTCACTGCGAATGTCATAGCGAGTTATTCTTCACTTCTCAAGGGATTTCCCGGTAAATTCGCCCAGATCGAAAAAGCGCCGAGATAGAGATAATTCTAAATTTAATGCTACGCGTCATAACAAATGTGTGCCTATCCTAAAAGTGATGTTTAAAGAATTCGCAAAGGAGAGAGTCATGAAAAAACTGTCACGGTTTGTAGCTGTACTCGGTCTGTTTAGTCTGGTTGCCACTGAAGCCCATGCGTCGGGTATGTCGCTGGTAGGTGGATTAAACTACGGTTTGAACAAATTTAGCAACGCTGCCGGCGAAGTAAAGGGCGGCTTGGGATTCGGAGGCGGTATCCTCCTCGACATGGGAATAGGCGGTAACGGATTCGAAGTCGGCGCCCTCTACCTTTCACGCAAATTTAACACGACCGTTTTGGGCGTTGAAACAAGTAGCAGCAACGGATACATCGAGATTCCAGCGATGATCCGATTCGGCACACTGACGACGTTCGGTGTCGGCGCTTTCTATGACATTCCGATGGATAGCGGCTACAACAGCGACTTCGGTTTGACTGCGGGAGTGCGGTTGGCTCTGGGACCTAAAATTTTCGCGGATGCACGCTTCAACTACGGTCTGAAAGACAACAGCGGCCACTCGCAAAATGCCCTGTTGCTTCTCGGACTCAAACTCTAAATTATCTATTGTAAAATTTGTAAAAGCAAAGTTTTATTCAACGATCGACACGCCCGGAGTTTCCGGCAAGCGCGGCATTTTTTGCTCCGGAAATTTACCGGTGAGGCTCTCCAAGAACGAAACAATGCTCGAAACCTCTTCAGGTTTCAGGTCTTTGTTGAGTTGGGTTTTTGCCATCACCTTCACCGCTTCGTCCAGGGTTTTGACCGAACCGTTGTGAAAATAAGGCGCCGTGAGCGCAATATTCCGCCAGGTCGGCACGCGCCACATGTTCTTTTCCTGCTCAGCTTTGGTGACTTCAAAACGGCCTTTGTCTTTCAACAAGTCGTATTTAGCATCGTACTCAGAACCCGGATAAACCGGGAATTTTTGATAAAAACCGGTGCCCTCAGGCAAGGGTGGACCGGCAAAATTCGCGCCCATGTGGCATGAGGTACAGCCCACTTCTTGAACGAGCTTCATTCCTGCCTGAGCCTGGGCGCTCAGCGCCTTCTTGTTGCCCCTTAGGAATTGATCGTACGGACTGCCGCCGGCGATGAGCGTGCGTTCGTAGCTCGCGATCGCTTTTGCAACATAGTCGATCGTGATGTCTTCGTTGGTTTTAATGTTCGGCCAAACTTTTTTAAATTCGGCGAGGTAGCCCGGGACTTTACGAATCCGGAACAGCACCACATCTTGCGAATCCATCGCCATCTCGACCGGGTTCGTGAGCGGGCCTTTGGCTTGTTCCTCCAGGCTCTTGGCCCGACCATCCCAAAACTGGACCGACAAGAAGGCTGAGTTCCAAACGGTTGGAGCAGAACGGGCCCCGCGCTGGCCGTTGTGGCCGATCGAATTTGGACGGTTGTCGTCCCCGCCGAGCATCACGTTGTGGCAACTGTTGCAGGAAATCGTCCCCTGCTTTGAAATTCGCGGATCAAAATAAAGTTTTTTACCGAGCTCGATCTTGGCCGGCGTTTGCGGATTGTCTGCTGGGATCGGCGGCTTTGCTGGAAGCGGATCAAACGGAAGAGCCTGTGCGGCTTGAATCAAAAAGGTTGCGCATACTGCCAAAACGAGTTTTGTAGTCATGACTTCATTGTGACAAATGTAGAGAAATGCGGCGATTCTTTTTATCGATCGAGCGCATATTTAAAATCAATGACGCATGTTTTCAACTCATGACATTTGCAGGCAAAAGCGCTATACTGCCCCACATGTCAAAACAAACAGTGATTGGTATTAATGGCTGCGGCCGCATTGGTCGCAAAGTATTCCGTCTTGCGTTCAAACACCCCGGAATTAAAGTCGCGGCCGTCAACGACACGAGCGATCTCCACACCCTCGCTCACATGATGAAATACGACTCCGTCCACGGTACTTGGGATGCCGAAGTTCACGTCGAAGGTAAAACCCTCGTCGTTAACGGACAAACAATCCAAGTCTTTGCGGACCGTGATCCTTCAAAACTTCCATGGAAAGAAGCTGACGTCCAACTCGTGCACGAATGTACCGGCATGTTTACCGATCGCGAGAAAGCAGCGGCACACCTGGTTGGCGGCGCAAAACGTGTTTTGATTTCAGGACCATCCAAGGACGCTGAGCTCACCGTTTGTTACGGCGTGAACCACACCTCATATGATCCAAGCAAACACGTCGTGATTTCAAACGCGTCTTGCACCACGAACTGCTTGTCGCCAGCAGCTAAAGTCATCGACGAAACATTCGGCATCGTCAAAGGCACCATGCTCACCGTACACAGTTACACCAACGATCAACGTATTTTGGATCTTCCGCACAAAGACCTGCGCCGCGCCCGTGCCGCTGCGATTTCGATGATCCCGACTTCGACGGGCGCCGCTAAAGCACTCGGTCTCGTATTGCCACATCTCAAAGGCAAGATCGACGGACTCTCGATTCGCGTTCCCACTCCAAACGTGTCGGTCGTTGACTTTACTTGCGAAGTCAAAAAAGCGACCACCAAAGACGAAGTCAACGCGGCTTTGAAAAAAGCGAGCGAAACTAACTTGAAGGACATTCTGGGTTTCTCAACCGCTCCGCTCGTATCGGTCGATTACAACGGCGATCTCCGCAGCTCGATCATCGACTCGGGACTCACGATGGTGATCGAAGGCAACATGGTCAAGATCATCACTTGGTACGATAACGAGTCTGGGTTCTCGAATCGCATGCTTGACGTTACCAACTACATGGCGAGCAAAGGACTCTAATCGTGGCATCCACTCCGACCTCGAGAATCAAGTCGATCCGGGATTTCACCATTCGTGGAAAACGTGTTTTTATGCGTCTGGATTTCAATGTTCCGTTGTCGGCACCGGATGCGCAAGGGCATCGCCACGTCGAGGACGACACTCGCATTCGCGAAGCGCTTCCGACGATCAAATACGCGATCGAACAAGGCGCAAAAATCATCATCGGCTCGCACTTGGGGCGCCCTAAGGGTAAACGCAACGACGATTACTCGATGTTACCGGCAGCCCATCACTTGGCCGGCTTGCTTGAAACCGAAGTACACTTGGCTGACGACTGCGTCGGCGAAGGGATCGAACTTCGCGCAAACACCCTCGTCAACGGCGAGATTCTGATACTCGAGAATTTGCGTTTCTATCCGGAAGAAGAAGCGAACGATCTCGCATTCACCCAAAAACTCGCGCGCCTTTGCGACATCTACATCACCGACGCGTTCGGAACCGCTCATCGCAAACATGCTTCGACCTATCGTTTGCCTTCAATCGTTCCGGATCGCGGAATGGGCTTCCTGATCGAAAAAGAGGTGAAATACTTCGACGGCATTCTCCACAACCCGGCTCAGCCATTTTATCTGATCTTGGGCGGAGCGAAGGTTTCGGACAAAATCAAAACCATCTACTCACTCATGAAGCGCGTAAAGGGCGTCGTTGTCGGCGGTGCGATGGCCTATGCCTTCATGAAGGCTCAAGGCCAGAAAATCGAAGCCGAGTGGAAACAACCGGCGCCGGAAGATGTGAACGCGGCGAAAGAGATCCTGAAAGAATCTGAAAAGAAAGGGATTCCTTTCCTCCTCCCGCTCGATACGAATCGCGGCTTCGATATCGGCTCGATGACGATAAAAAAATATGCGGAGTTTTTGTCGCACGCTAAAACCGTATTCTGGAACGGCCCGCTCGGCTGGTTCGAGAAGCCGGATTACGCCGATGGAACATTTGAAATCGCGAAAACGCTCGCGGCCACTTCTTGCATTAAAGTCGTAGGTGGAGGCGATACGGTTGCAGCGATCAATCAAGCGGGACTCGCTTCAAGATTCGATCACCTCTCTACCGGTGGCGGTGCCGCTCTCGAGTATCTTGAGAACGGCGGATTGCCGGGCATCGATATTTTGAAATCCGGACATCGTCCGGAATCTCCGGATCTCGTGTGGAGCGATGATCCACCTGCTCGCCCTGAAGGCAGTTTCAAAAGAGAAGACAAAAAGGACAGCTAATGCGTACGAAGTCGATTCTCCTCGCCGGAAATTGGAAAATGAACCACGGCCCGGCCGACACGGCAAAATTTCTTGAGGCGATTGAAGTCAAAGAAAAGCCGAACGCAAAGATGCGCCTCTATGTTCCGTACTTGAGTTTACAGGCCGCACTTGAGTCGGTGGAGAACCGTCTTCTTCCGATCGAGATCGGCGCGCAGAACGTCCACTTCGAGAAGTCGGGCGCGTTCACCGGGGAGATTTCCGCTCCGATGCTGAAAGAAGTCGGCATCACGCAAGCACTTATCGGTCACTCGGAACGCCGTCAGTACTTTAATGAAACCAACGATACGGTTTTAAAGCGCACAGTTTTCGCGCTCTCTCAGGGAATGGAAGTCCTCCTGTGCATCGGTGAGACCTTGGCCGAACGCCAGGCCAATCGGACCGAAGCGGTCTTGGAAGAGCAGCTCGTGCAGATTCTAGCTCAACCGGATTGCTTGAGCGCCTTCGGCACCAAGCTTCACATTGCCTACGAACCGGTCTGGGCAATCGGTACCGGCGTCGTCGCTACTCCCGAGCAAGCTGAAGCCGCACACGCCTTTATTCGGGGCTTACTCGCTAAAAAGCTCCCGAGCGATCAAGTTAACGCCACGCGTATCCTATATGGTGGCAGCGTGAGCCCATCGAACTTTGCGGAACTCTTAAAATGCCCGAATATTGATGGCGGCCTCGTGGGCGGGGCAAGTTTGAAACTAGACTCTTGGACTCAGCTTTGGGGTCTGCTATAACTGGTGAATCTATGATGACATTTTTGACGATCGTTCACGTGGCTACTATTGTCCTTTTGGTGATTGCAGTACTTCTGCAAGCCGGCAAAGGCGCTGAAATCAGTGCGACTTTCGGTGGTTCAAGCCAAACCGTTTTCGGTAGCTCAGGCGGACAAAACTTTTTCCAAAAATTGACCTACGGCCTTGCGGCTGTGTTCATGGTCACTTCACTCGTGCTGACGATTCTTCCTGGCAAAACCAAGAAGTCAGTCTTCGAAGGCTTCACGCCTCCTCCAAGCTCTACCGCTCCGATAGAAAAAGTTCCTGCAGAAAAGGCCCCAATGGGAGGCGATGCTCCCGCAGCTCAAAAAGTGGATGCGGCAAAAGCCGAAGCCGTCAAAGCTGAGAAAAAAGCTAAAGCCGCAGAAAAGAAAGCAGCCGAAGCGCCTAAAGAAGCGGCTCCAGCTGCACACTGATTTCTAGTTTAAATCTATTAATCTAAAGCAGGACTCGTGGTCGGTTCGGCGATCATATGAAGTTTTTTGTCGCTTACTTTTGCGCAAGCATCGTCTTCGCAAAGTGACAAAGCAACCTCGCGGTTAAAAGTAGCCAAGCGCGCTTTTTGATCGATTGAGATCGTCGTGAGAAGTTCAGTAATCTTGAAGGTCATCTTCTTACCGTCTTTCAAGGGGCGAGAAATCATGCAGGCCTTCGGAGTGTACGACAACGCAAACTGATCTTTGGTCGCTTCGGTTTTGCCGTCTTCCAAAGTGCTTCGAGCCACTTGGTACTGCTCCTGTCCGTCAACGGCGGTAGCTTTGGTGTCGACTTGAATATCGAGCGACACTTTGGCGGCTGCAGATTTTCCGTCCACTGCCGGCTTAGTATAATTCCAAGCACCGTTCAAAGTCAGATCCGAACAGTCGGTGGGATTCTGAACCAAGTTTGGACTTTGAACCGGCTTTTGAACTTCTTCGGACTGGCGGTTGATTTCAATCACTGCCTCGTTTGTAGATTCTTTGCACGCTTCGTCTTTGCAACGATCGAGGTTCATTTGGGTAGCGCGTTTTTCTTGTGAGCCGCCCGGAAGGGTCGCGAGGGTCTCGCTGATACCGAGAACTTTAAATGCCTGACGTCCGCCTGTTTTCAAGTCTTGAATGAGTACGCAGTTCTTTTGGTCGAACTTCAAACTCCCGGTGTCGTTCGCAGTCGAAGATTTACCCGCTTGATCAACGGAAGTAAGGTCCTGGCTTGCGTCGTAATTCATAAGAGCCGCTTGTGAATCACCGTCTTTGAACGTGAGTTTCAAAGCCACTTCCTTTTTGTCCTCGAGAGAGTATTTCCACATGCCCATGATTTCGACGCCGATACAGGCGTCAGGTTTGCTCATATCGCGCGAAGATTCGGCGCTGTCGGCTGCAGCTTGAGCCGCTTTTTGAACGAGGTCCACGAGATCGCTCATGATCTTGTCTTGGTTTGCACCGTCGAGAGCAGGCCAATCCATCGAAACTTTTTTGCCGTCGACAGTAATGAATTTACCGCTGAGTGAACCCGCCCCGACGATTCCTGCCGCTGGTGGGACCGATTTCAAACCTGAGTTACCCGCAACCAGTGAGGTGATCGCATCGAACAAGTTTGCGTCGTGCGCGGTCAATTCGAGATCAACTTGAGTCGTACGCTTTTTCAAAATCTCCTCAAGAGCAGCATGAACGGCAAAGCTTTTTACGCCGTTCGCTTCTTTGGGCTCAACTGAGAAAGTCAAATGTGTAGGATAATCGTAGCCGCGGGCGATCTGAAATTTTTTGAGTGGAGCTTTGAGATCTTTGCTCGCTGTGAAGCTCGCATCGTCTTTAAAATCGTCATTCGAGGTGTTGCCCGGTTTCGACGTGTCGTCACCTGGTTTTGTGGTGTCGTCCTTACCGGCATCATCCTTCGGGTTTGATTTATCCGTCGTATCGGCTGGTGTCGCCGTGGGCTGAGTAATGTTTTTTGGATCCTGCTTGCGAGCGGCCGGCTGACATGCGCTCAAACAAAGAACCATCATTGCGTTAAAAAAAATCCAATTCTTAGACATCGGTCTCTCCTAAATTTCGCCTGAGTCTACATTGTCTGACTATTTTTGTCAAGAATTGAATTCAAAAAATAGCTCGTTGATATTCAACGAGCTTCATGGACTGCCGAAGTTTCCGGCGTCATTGGCGTTTACAACTTGAAATGCGCCCGCATCCGCTTTCAACTCATGTAAACGAAATTCAAGAAGGAGCGACTGACTTTGCCCCAGCGTGTTTGGAGCGTAGATCGGAAACGATACGGTCAGACTGTTGAATCCACTCCAAAAGCGAGGCGAGTCTCCTGGTCTGTACGGTAGGTCGGTACGAAGGGCATACCAGGGCACATCGAAACCATCCACACGAGTATACGAGCTTTCCGCAACCACTTTGAAGATCTGGCTGGCGGTTTTTTTATCGACGATTCCCAGGTCTTTGACCATCTTATCGAGGGTCTTTTGGTCAAAATGAAGCTTCGGAAGGCCTTTAATCAGGACTTCTCCGCTATCGGCGATCAGATCGCCTTTGATATCCAACTTACAAGGATAGATCGCTTCGCGGGTTTCGGCCTCGCACTTGCGCTGACTCCAATAAATGCGCACGTCGGCTTCACGAAACGTGATCTTGTCGCTCTTGCCCTTATCATTGACCAACGTCAGCGTCAGGCCGAGTTTCGCCGTCTGGGTCGGACGGTCGGCCGCTTGCGCGAACGACGAACCCCAAAACGCCAATAGCGCTAAAAGCGGAAGATACGGTTTGAAAGACAAGCGTAACATCGCCCGAATGTTAAACTAATTTTATTTAAAAATCAAGAGCAGCCTGAATGACCGAACTTTTGACCGATCACTTCGCGCCGGTATTGAAAAATCCGTTCCACATCGCTTTTAACTTTTGCGTAGCCCACCCACTGCCCGACTCTACCGAGCGGCAGGCGGTACCGGATCCAATCGCGAATCAGCGTTCCGCCCGGGACCGGCTCGAACTGGTGCTCATGATACCAAAGTGAATACGGGCCTTGCTTTTGGTGGTCGACAAATCGTTTTGGCGGTTCCCAACTCTCGATCCGAGTCAACCAGTGAAACGGAATGCCGTGAAGGCTCAGCTTGTAGCGGATTTCAGTGCCTTCTTGAATCCCGGGCGTGGAGATTTTATCGACCCTAAAATTCAAAAACTCGGGTGTGATTTTTTCGAGGTTTTTCTCGTCCCCGAAAAATTTAAACAGCTCAGAAGGTTTTTGAGGAACGAACTGTTCCTCGTACTTTACATAAGAGGATTGCAAATGATCGACCGGGCTTTGATGCCAGCTCGTGATTTCGCCGACAATGGAATCGACATCAGCGTACTGCAGGCGATAGCCGCTCTCCGCAAGCCGGTTCGATTTGACCGCGACGCTGTCCAAAAAAATCGAAGCCATCTCACCAAACATCAGCCTCAATGCGACCGCGGGTGCCGGAGGGCCCATCTTGACATGAAGCTTTTGGCAGAGCTTCTCGGTTAAAAGGCGTTGTGTGGTCGGCTCGTGGCAAACGAGATTGTAGACGCCCGAGACTCTGTCATCGTCCACCGCATGCTCGATAAAGCCCACCATGTCTTCTAAATGAATCAGCGACATGGCCTGATTGCCGGAGCCGAGCGACCCTCCGGCTCCTTGCAAGATTGGAGGCAGCATTTTACCGAAGGCACCACCGCGGTGACTCATCACCACTCCGGTTCGAGTGATCACGCGACGAACATTTGGACTCAGTTTTTCGAGCGCTGCTTCCCAGTTGGCGCAGAGATCGGCGAGAAACCCATGGCCTCGAACAGTCGATTCATCGGCGGGATCGCTTAAGTCGGCTGTCCCGTAAAGACCGATTGCGGAGCCTTGAATCCAAAACTTGAGATTCTCGGCGTGAGCACCAAGTGCTTCAACTAGAAGTTGCGTTGCCTGCACCCGACTCTCCACTAAGCGTTTTTTGAAATCGGAAGTCCAGCGCTGCGCACTGACGTTTTCGCCCATGAGGTGGATCACGCCGTCGATCAACCCGGGTTTCAGATGATTCTGCGCAAGCAAATCGCCTACATCTCGGCCGTTCCACTCGACCAACTCGGCCTGAAACGGAAGCTCGATCGAGGCCTTTGATGCAGATCGAGTCACGGCAACGACTTGATGTCCGTGCCGAACCAGCCGTTTTCCTACTTCTTTACCGATCAAACCGGTCGCACCGGTGAGAAGAATTCTCATGAAGCTATTTTACGCCTGAAGAGTCGTCAACTCAAGCCGCAGGCGATTCGTTGTCCGAATTTGACGGAGGGTCTTCGCGTGCCGGCAATTGCTTCTGGTAAGTATTGTCGCAAGGGGCTGATTTGGGCTTGAACCACGCACCGATGCGGCGAAACGGCCATGCCACGGCATTTGCGACTTGGTTACACCACTTGAGTACGATCTCAGGATTAGTTCTGAGCTTATAAAGCGCGAAACCGTAGTATCCGAGCAACAATGCCCCACTCACTTTGAAATCATAGGCTCCCATGCTGATGATTTTCATCCCTCCCGGGTCAAGCTGATCGACCATGTTAAAAATGCCGCCGAATCCGAACAACACCAAGTTTACGCGCGCAACCTTACTCTCGATCTCCCGGACGGTACCGGTAAAGGCATGAATGAGCGTGTTGGCGATCAAAACTTCGAGAGGCGTCGTGATAAAGACGTTACCCAAAATATTCCACTGATCTGTAGCCGCGCGAAAAGTGGGTTCAAAGGCCTTCGCGAACTCAAGATACAATCCTTTGTAGATCATCCCGCGAGCGATCTGGGTCGCGACGCGTGCATCCGCGCGAATTCCCGGCTTATACCAATTATCTTTGAGATAGCTGCGAATCCGGAGGTTGAAATAGTTATCCGAAAAAGTCATCAGTCCTTGTGCGATGAAAATCGGAAGGCCCGCCAACAAAGACATCTTGTTTTTGGCAACGACTCCCGCGACATAGATCAGCCGGCCGGAGAAGACCGAAATCAGCCCGGATTGAAGACTGGAATCACCCGGCTTGATGTCCGGATTCGTGAAAATTTGACGAGCACTACTCGTCATCGCTTTATAAAAGCCTTTCGGCGGTTTAACCGTTTCCGTATCGACTCCGGCATCTTGAACCATGGCCTTGGCTTTTTCCAGATCCCCTTCGGCACTAGGGGCCCTCTTCTGCCCTTCTTCGTCGTCGATAAAGAGCACGTGATCGGCGTGGAGTTTCTTGATCTGTTCTTTGAACTTTGGATTGTCGAGCGGAGAACCCGGAAACAGGACGATCTGCGCTACTGCCGGCTCGCCTTTGATTTCAAATTTAACGGTGTAAGTCTCCGCGACCGGCGCTTTAGATTGACCGGCGAAGGCTTGAGGCGATAATCCCCCCACCCATAGCAACGCTGCAGCCGCCAAGATTCGCCGAAATTCCATGCGGCAACTATACAATAGCTATTTAATAAACTCAAAGGCTCAATTAATAAATTAGTGTTGTTTAACATTTGAAAAGACAGTGAATAAATCAACCGCCAGGTCGATCACAAATAAAAACGGCCCTGGAGAATCTCCAGAGCCGTAAGTAAATTGTTTTAAGCTACGGACTATTTTCCGGCCGCCTCTTTGGCTTTCTTCTCTTGGAATTTCTTCACGAGTTCGTCTTGGACGTTACGTGGAGCCGCAGAATACTTCTGGAATTCCATCGTGAACTCGCCTTTACCTTGAGTCGCCGAGCGAAGATCAGTTGAGTAACCGAACATCTCGGAGAGCGGCACTTCTGATTCGATCACGCAGTAACCGTCTTGGGTTCCTGAGTTCACGATCACGCCACGACGTTGGTTCACTTGGCCCATCACTGAACCTTGGAACTCTTCCGGGGCGGAAACTTCGAGCTTCATGATCGGCTCGAGAACCACTGGCGACGCGCGCTCGTAAGCTTCGCGGAACGCCATGAGAGCCGCGGTTTTAAACGCCATCTCCGATGAGTCGACCGCGTGGTAAGCACCGTCATCGACGACGCAGCGAACGCCGACGATCGGGAACCCGATCAAGCGGCCCTCTTTGATCGCTTCACGGAAGCCTTTGTCCACAGCCGGGATAAAGTTACGCGGGATCACCCCGCCGGTCACTTCGTCCACGAATTCGTACTGAAGTACCGCATCGCTTGGGAGTGGCTCGATGTAACCTGCACAGCGGGCGAACTGACCGCTGCCACCGGTTTGTTTTTTGTGGGTGTAGTTGTACGTGCCTTTGGCTTGGATCGTCTCGCGGTACGCAACCTGAGGTTTACCGACGACAACTTCGCAGTTGTACTCGCGCTTCATGCGTTCGCAATAGATCTCAAGGTGGAGCTCGCCCATGCCTGAGATAATCGTTTGGTTCGACTCTTCATCGCGGTGAACGCGGAAAGTCGGATCTTCTTTGGTAAAACGGTTGAGCGCTTTAGAGAAGTTCGTCTCGCCCGATTTTTCTTTAGGCTGAACCGCCAAAGAGATCACCGCGTCAGGTACGAACATCGAAGTCATCGAGTACTTCACTTTACCGTCGGTAAAGGTATCGCCTGATGAACATTCAACGCCGAAGAGTGCGACGATATCGCCCGCTTTCGCGGTTTCAACGTCGTTCATTTCGTTAGCGTGCATACGCACGATACGAGGCACTTTTACGCGCTTATCATTTGCGGTGTTCACGATGAACTCACCTTTAGCGAGTGAACCTTGGTACACGCGCATGTACGTCAATTGACCGTAACGACCATCCTCGAGTTTGAACGCGAGGCCGACGAACGGAAGTCCAGGCTCGGATTTCAATACAACCGGCGCCTCCGCATTATTTTGGTCGAGAGCGATATTTTCTTTCTCAGATGGGTTCGGGAGGTAGTAAGTCACGCCGTCTAGGAGCAACTGTACGCCTTTGTTCTTGTATGCGGAACCGACGAACACGGGAGTCAGACCGAGAGACAACGTTCCTTTGCGGATCGCACCGCGGAGTTCGTCCACGGAGATGTTTTCGCCGCCGAGATATTTTTCGGCCAAGCCTTCATCGAATTCCGACGCCGCGGAAACGAGTTCCTCACGGTACTTATCGCACTCGCTTTTGATGTCGGCTGGAATCGCTTCTTCGCGGATGTTCTCGCCGTTATCGCCGTCAAAGTAGAACGCCTTCATTTGAACGAGGTCGACGACGCCTTTGAATTGATCTTCGGCGCCGATCGGGTACATGACGAGAACCGCGTTGTGGCGGAGCTTCTCGCGCAATTGACTCATGCCGCGGAACGGGTTCGCACCCGCGCGGTCCATCTTGTTGACGAAGCACAAACGAGGCACTTTGTAGCGCTTCATTTGGCGGTCGACGGTGATCGATTGAGATTGAACTCCTGCGACCGAGCATAATACGAGCACTGCGCCGTCGAGAACGCGGAGTGCGCGTTCGACTTCGATCGTGAAGTCAACGTGGCCCGGAGTATCGATCAAGTTGATGTTGTAACCTTTCCACATGCAATAAGTTGCAGCGGATTGAATCGTGATGCCCTTCTCGCGCTCAAGTTCCATAAAGTCCATGGTCGCGCCGACGCCGTCTTTACCTTTTACTTCGTGAATACCGTGAATCTTTGAAGTGTAAAAAAGGATGCGTTCAGAAAGAGTCGTCTTTCCGGAGTCGATGTGTGCGGAAATACCTATGTTACGCACTTTATCAATAGGGACTTTGCTTGTATCTTCAGCCATGCTGTGCTCCTGCAGAAATAAACTCCTGCTTAAATGTATTGTGAACGTAAATTAATACCCGACAATGCTGGTGTAAGCAATGTAAAATAGGACCTTTTGGCCCCAAAACAGGAATCCTTTTCACCTCCCTCCGTAAACAGATATTGACTAAGCGAGTCACAACTCAACGACACCCATTGAAAGAAACTGGCCCCTTCATGAAAATCAGTTACGCTTGATTCATGGCATCTTCGAAAAAGCGGCTTTTGTGGGTGGACTTGGAAATGACCGGCCTCGATGAAAAGGTCGATCACATCTTGGAAGTCGCTGCGATCATCACCGATTACGAATTGAACGAGATCGGACGCAAGCATTACATCGTGAAGCAACCACAATCGGTGCTCGATAACATGAACGACTGGTGCAAGAAGCATCACGGCGATAGCGGGCTGACCACGCTCGTGCCGAATGGCACTCCCCTGGCTCAAGTCGAAACCGAGATGGTAGCTTGGATTAAAGAACACTTCGGCGAAAAGCACGGCAAAGACGGCGCCGTACTCGCGGGCAACTCGATTCATAACGATCGTCGTTTCATCGAAGCCTATATGCCAGCCCTTACTGCCACCCTCCACTACCGGATGGTCGATGTCAGCTCGTACAAAGAAGTGTTTCGCGAACGCTGGCACGTGAAGTTTGAAAAAAAGAATACTCACCGCGCGATCGACGATCTGGACGAGTCGATCGCGGAGTTAAAGCACTACTTGAGCTTCGTGACTATATAAATAACTGCGTCGGCCGTCTTAGCGAAAAAGCTCGCACGAGGTTTTGGAATCGCAGACCTTGAGATTGGCGTTCGAATTCGCGTCTACCGTTGTGCTCAAGTTATAAGTGTCGGCAAAGGTGCTGCAACCCGGATCACCGGTCGAACCCGAACCGACCTTGCATTGACTGAGAACCATGAGATCGCCGACGCCGGTCGATTGCGCGAGACACTCGCAGGTCATTCCGTTATCGAACTCAAACTTCATGGTTTGGCTGGTTCCAGCGCGATAAGAGCGAAGATCCAGACTCTCGGTCGACGAAACCCCGGACCAAAGGCTCGCGATCGATTTGTCGTGGCCGGTGCTGACACCACTCACTTGAGGCACGCCGCTTAGCGTTTGAGCCATCTGCGTCTCCATGCAACCGGAGGCGCCGAACACGAGGCCTACTCCACAAATCAACAAAGGTACTGTTTTATTGCGTAACTGCTGTCTGCGTAACCGTTGTCTCATAAAATACTCACTCTCGTCACCTTGCGCGTGGTAGCGCCGCAGGTGGTGCTATTCCACCCGCTCCGCGTACAACCCGTCGTCGGTGGCGGTGTCGGACTTACACTCGGTCCCGGCGTTGGAGTCGGTGTCGGAGATCCCACCGATCCCGCGCCCGTAAACGTTCCTGAAATATAGTAGCGGCCGTTACTGCTGTACGCCGGATAGCCGGTGCCGGCGAGCGGATCTCCGTAACCCATCGCCGAAATTTCGAGATAGTAAGTGCCCGCAGCCAGCGACGGGAGCGTGATTGTCACCGGCCCGATCAGGGTCGGATTTCCGGTAAAGAGCGAAGTGTTCGAATCATTGAACACGCGAACTTGAAAATCGAGATTGGGCTGCACTGCCGACGGTTTCACCGTGAGCGACATGTTGCCTCCGGTGGTGGTCATCTTGAAAACATCGAGATCGGTCTGCGATGAGATCACGCCTTGCTGGTTAACGACGAGCGAGGCACCGCTTGCAGCCCCACCCATCACGGCCGCGGTGTTTTTATCGGAGCCGGCCTCGTCGACAATTCCGTTTCCGCCGATTTTATTTTTAATCACGGAGATGTCGTCTTGCGGTTTTCCGTAGCCGATCGAAGTCCCGGCGTTCGGGTAGTCGCCTTTACACCAGGTCGACACGGTTGAAGGGTAAGACGCACCCATGATCGGTCCCCAAGTCGTCGTGCCCGGGTAGTAAGAATCCAAAAGTTTTCCGCTCGAGTCGTACTGGCTCCAGTGATAAAGCCCGAACGAATGCCCCGCCTCGTGAGTGATGGCTTCGGCGATGTACTTGGTATTTTTTAGAAGCGCATTCGGAAACACCCAGCACATCTTTCCGGGCGAAGTCGGCCAACCAAACGAGCTCACGTAACACGCGCCGCCCGCATCCGGGTACCAATCGTCGGTCATCGTCACGACGACCTCGATATAATGGGTCATGTCCGGATTTGTCGGTTTTTCGGTGGTCACGTCAACATCGAACGCGGCATAATCCTCGGCCACTTGGAGCCACATGTTTTTGATGTTGCCGAGTTCAGTTGAGCTAAAGTCATCGTTGGAATCGAGCGAGTAAGGACCGGCGGTGACGGTATCACCATCGTTCCAATAGGAACTCGTACTCGTCTCACCTTTGAAATTGATCCAAAGGGTGCCACGTGCACCGACGCGTGAGTGAAGCAAAAACGTATGCGTGTCGGGAATATTAGTCGCCACAGGATTGGTCGGAAGATCGGCGCCACCCGTGGACAATGCGTGCTGCGGGATTTCGTCGACGAACATAAGCTCGGCATCTTCGGCGTCGGCCGGGTTATCGAGCGCCATCGGACCTTCGATCTTTTTGATGCTGAGGCGGAGTGTCCGGTCACGGCGGAGTGCTTGCTTAAGATGCTCGCCGTCTTGGAGTTGATAACGTTTGGCGATCTTGTCGGCGCGGTTACCCAGGCGCATGACTGCGGCATCGCCTTTGATGAATTCACGTCGACGTTTGCCCTCGACGGACGCGGCCGAAGCGTCTCCGCACAAAGCCGTGCCTGTGACGATCGCAATCAAGATAGTGCAAAGATGTAGTCGAAACGACATGCCAACCCCTTGAATTCCCTACTTGCTATTTTAACTTCTTTTAGAAGGTCCAAGAATGCGTCGAAGAAGACACGCCGGCTTATAGTTGCGATAGGATAGCGGAGGTTCGAGCTTACGACTTCATTTCAATATAGACTGGACAATGGTCCGATCCAAACACTTTGGGTTGGTGGCCGATGGATTTAACCCGGTCAGCGATGGATTCGCTCAATACATGGTAGTCGATCCGCCAGCCCACGTTGTTGGCGCGCGCATTTGCGCGATAGCTCCACCACGTGTAGTGATGAGGTTCGGTTGGATTTTTTTCGCGGAACACATCGCGCATTCCCTTGGATAGAAACTTGCTCATCCAATCGCGTTCTTCGATGTAGAAGCCCGGAGAGTCGACGTTGGATTTCGCATTCTTGATATCCATCTCGGTGTGCGCGACATTAAGGTCGCCCTGCACGATCACGGCCTTGCCTTTCTTGTGCGCTTTTTTGCAGAAATCCAAAATCGCTTCGTTGAACTCGAGTTTGTACTTGAGGCGTGCGCGCTCGGGCTGGCTATTTGGAAAATAGCAATTCAGCAAATAATAGTTTTTGAACTCGAGAATCTGCACCCGGCCTTCGTCGTCGAATTTTGGAATCCCGATCCCGGCCTGATACGAAAGAAGTTCCACGCGCGACCAAGTGGCAACTCCACTATAACCCGGTTTTTTGGCAGCATGCCAAAAGAGCTCGTAACCCTTTTTTTCGAGAAGCTTGGGGTCGACCGCCTCTTTGTGAGCCTTGACCTCTTGTAGACCGATCACATCGGCATCGACGCCGTCAAACCACTTATCGAACCCCTTACCGCAAATCGCGCGGTAGCCATTCACGTTCCACGAGTATATCTTCATTTTATTAACCTCATTGCGCCGTTAGGCGCATCATCCCCACCGATGATAGGCCGGATGACCTGGCTTCACGGATACAAAAGTCCCCGCGCAGGTTGCGGTGAGTTTGGTCTCTCCTGTAGGCGAGACGGTAAATAATTCCGCTTCGATCTTGGCGCGATCGTCTTTGAGTTCGGCCACCCAAGCTTTGACCCGAATTTTTTGCCCCGACGGTGTCGGCGCTTTGAGCTTTACATGGAAATCGGCGGTGACCGTGCAAGCGGGCTCCGACGCGTTTGCTTGCTTCATCAAAGCATACGCCGCGGTCCAATTGGAATGACAATCGAGCAACGCGCCGATGATTCCGCCATTCACCATTCCTGGAAACGCCTCATGGTGAGACTCGGGTCGAAAATCCATGGTGAGCTCATGTGATCTCGCACTTGAATCCTGGAAGACAAAACTCTGAATCCTCAGCCCTTTTGGATTACTGGGACCGCAGCCGAAACAAATACTATTCGGCGCATAAACATTCTGAAGACTTTTTTCTGACACGTTTAGGTTTGCCACTGGATTTACCCCACGCTATCCTATCAAGATTCGTGCTAGAATGGAAACATACATGAGCCAAGCCCCCGCCGGTGGACCGAATCGCAGTCAAGCCCGCCTTTGGCGCTTTGATAACGCCAACGCGTTGTACTATGCATTGGTCGATACCTTAAAATCCGAAATCACCAAAATGCTCGACGCCGGCCGCAATCCGGTAGTCGCGCTCCCGACCGGCAACACCATGCTGCCTCTTTATAAACTCATCACCGATGCGCAGGAGGCTTTGCGCACCGATACTTGGACTTGCATCAACCTCGATGAGTACTATCCTCTGACCTCGTCGAATCGCGGTTCAAGTTTTGCGACCTACCTCAATCAGCACTTTTATTCGAAACTCAAAAAACCCGTCCATCTCCAAGAACAGATCAACGGGCAAGCACCCGACGCAACCGCCGAATGCGAGCGCGTCGAAAACAAGATCAGCGAACTCGGCGGCATCGATATCGCTCTTCTCGGCTTGGGAACAAACGGTCACATCGCATTTAACGAACCCGGTTCAGAATTTGATTCGCGCACCCGTTTGATCAAACTGCATCCCGATACCCTGATGGCAAACTTCCGCGGCCGCGAGCCGATCGAGAACGCGATCACCATGGGCATTGGCACCCTGCTTGAATCCAAGACGATTTTTATCGTCGCCCTCGGCAAAAATAAAACGGGCGCCGTACGCGCCGCCATCCAAGATCCGAGCTCTCGCACCTGTCCGGCGAGCGGCTTGCAAAAGCACAAAAACACGACTTGGTTTTTGGATCAGGAGGCGTCGAGTTTAATCTAATGGTACCTTTCGGACCCGGTTGCTTTTGGTTTTGGTTGTTTGAGCATTTCCCGCCCAACGTGCTCTGGTGCGAAGAACGCCTTTGCTCTTTTATTGTTACGCCATTCAATGCTTGGACCAACCTCGGCTACTTGGGCGCAAGTGCCTACGTCTGGTATCGTCTCCGCAAACACGGCAACAGGCTCTTCCGCTTTTTCAGCCAGGCTCTCTTTTGGGTCGGCTTTACTTCGTTCGTCTACCACGCAAGCGTGAACTTTCTCACACAGGTGTTTGACTTCTTCGGGATGTATCTCTTTACGTTCCTCTTGATCATGTATAATCGCGACCGCGTCGACAAATGGCCGAAGGGATCGGCCGGGATCAAACTCTTTTGGATTTGGGTCGTTGGCTTTACCGCTCTGACGACGGTATCGTTAAAAATCCACGAACACTTCCCGATCCAAATCTATATCTTCGGACAGATTCTCTATATTATGTGGTCCGAACTCAAAGCTCCGGCCCCGCCAAAAACTCCGAACCGCGTGTATTTTTGGGGTACTCTCGTGTCGATGGTGGTCGCGGTTACCTTTTCGATTCTCGATGTGACTCGCACGATGTGCGATCCGACCAATCACTGGTTTCAAGGTCATGGCATATGGCACCTCTTCGGTGCAACCGCCCTGCTTTTTGCGTTCAAACATTACCTGTGTATTTACGGCGAACCGTCAGATTCGCAAACCTAAATAGACGGCGAAGCTGGCGGCTCGGCCATGCGCCATCAGGCGCATCATAAACCATACGTCGTGCTCAAATAGAGCTGACCGAACACCCAATCTCCATGACCAGACTGACCCATTCCCGCTACTTGCTCGCTTCCGCGGCGAACTTGGTCCATGTACCAAGACGGCAAGCGGAGATGATACGGATTGCGGGAGACTTCGCCCACGTGCTTCATCAGCGCAAGCCCGATGAGCGCAACCTCATCGCTGCTCAGTGGAATTAAAAGATTCGGCTGTTTCATCGCGTGCCAGAACTCCGTCTGTAAAAAACGGAATACTTTTTTGGGATGCGCTTTGAGATAGGTGTTCATCGCCGCGACCGCGGCCTCATGAGCGCGCTGATGTGCGGGGTGTCCGTCCTCGGCATGAGGCGCGAAAATAAAATCGGGATTAAGACCGGCGACGACCGCGGTGAGATCCGCGCCTTCGACGACTTCGAAATTTAAAACAGCGCAGGCATCTTTGAGTTCTTCTAGTCGCTCGGCCTGGCGTTCTTTCTTGCTCCCGAGAGTAAACGCGAACACGCACACGCGCGCTTGCCACTCGAGCTTCATCCGAAGCGCGTATCCGCCCATCAAGCATTCATCATCGGGATGCGGCGCGACGATGAGGACGATCGGCCGTCCGGCGGGACCTGATCCTTGCGGCTTTGTGCCGAGCTTGGGGAGAACTGGCGTTTTTACACTGCCCGCGTCGCCGCCTAGCATTTCGAGATACTGACTCTCCGTTTTTTTGACGAACGAGGCATAGTCCATATTCCTATTTTACACCAAAGCCGGAACTATGAAATGATTTTAGGCATGCCGGTCATCAAGCCCAATCAACGTTTTAAACACCTGCTGATGGATCTGGACGGCACCCTGATCCACTCGGGCAACTTCTTGGTTCACCTCGAGTTCATCGGCAGGATTTTACCCCTGATGAAACAACATCGCGGTTGGCGCGCGGCTTGGTCCAGCCTCAAGCAAGGCCAGGACGCGCTCAAACTCAAGTCCAAAGAAAAAACCAATCACGAACGTCTGATCGACATCTTCGAAAAGAATCTAAGCCTCCCGCGCGAGAAGGCCGAGAAACACCTCTTCGACTCGCTCTTGAAGGTTTTTCCGAAACTCGAATCTCACTTCGGCAAAATTCCGGGCGCCGCGAAGTTTATCGAATGGGCGCGCGATCATTACACGCTCACGCTAGCGACAAACCCCGTGTGGCCGGTGGAACTCGCACACATGCGGATGCGCTGGGGCGGGATCGATCCCGATTATTTCAACTCGATCACGACGTCGGACCGGATGCACGCGTGCAAACCGGATCCCGAATACTATCTGGAAATTCTCGAACAAGAAAAATTCCAAGCTCGCGACTGTCTGCTGATCGGTAACGAACGGAAGATGGACCTGCCGGCGACGAAAGCTGGGATCGCGGTCTTTTTGATTCGCCCGGATACTCGTGAACTGAGCGTGATTGAAAAACCGGGGATGAGGTTACCCTCGGGGATCATCGCACCGGGAGCATGGCGCGGGAGCTACACGCATCTCAAGAGTATGTTGAATGAACAACTTGTCGACGGTTCATTGAAAGAAGCCTCGAAATGAAGTTCAACATCCGTGTCGCGACGATCGGGGACTCCAAATTTATCCGCGAGAGCCAGCTTGCGATGGCGTTCGAAACCGAAAAGCTAAGACTGGATCCGGCACTTTTGCAAAAAGGCGTCGATGCCGTCCTTGAAAATCCTCTAAAGGGTCACTACTACATAGCCGTGGATCCTTCGGGTGCCCCGGTCGCTTGTTTGTTTGCGATGCCCGAGTGGTCCGACTGGCGAAACGCGACCGTGCTCTGGATTCACTCGCTGTATGTGGTTCCGTCCGCGCGAAAACACGGCGTCTTCAAGCAGATGTACGCTCATCTGAAATCGATGGTGGAATCTTCGGATGACTACCGAGGCCTGCGACTCTTTGTCGATAAGCGTAACGAACCTGCGAAGCTTGCCTACTTACGCGTGGGAATGAGCGCCGACCACTACGAGCTATTTGAGTGGTTGAAATAGTAAATTGAAAGGCCGGCCAGCATCGCTGACCGGCCACTGAAAATCCAGTTTAGAAACCTGGTTGCGCCGCTTGGCGCACATATAAATTACGCAGTAATCTTTTTCTTACCGTTAGACATCGCTGTACGAGCTTTTTTGATCTCAGCTTTAAGCTTGCGACCAGTAGCGGTCATCTCGGCGTCTTTTGCTCTCATGATCGCTTGAGAGATGCCCCCCAATTTATCGATGGTGCGGATCGCGCGAGTGCTGAGTTTCAAAGTTACGGTCTTAGAAAGTTCCGGAATCATGAAACGCTTCTCGTGCAAGTTCGGCAACCACTTGGTGCGGGTTTTAATGTTAGAGTGAGAAACTTTGTTCCCGCTGAAAGACTTTGTGCCTGTAATGTCGCAAACGCGTGCCATGGTCTGAATCCTTTAAATATAATAACTATATAATTTTACTAAATTCTCAATTTCACGCTACCACCGTCAGGTGGTGCCGAAAAAAGAAAAACGCCTGTAGACAAAGAAAATTGTACAGAGATCAAAGATTTACCTGTATTGTACCTCAAAAGCAACTCTAAAATTCAAGTACTCGTACCGGGAGTTCCCGGGCAGGATACAGCCCTTATGAGCCTAAATCTCCGCAATGTTTGTATTATTGCCCACGTCGACCACGGTAAAACGACCCTCGTTGACCACCTCCTCCGCCAATCCGGAACCTTCGCCGCACACCAATCCACCACTGACCGTGTCATGGACTCCGGCGACCTTGAACGCGAACGCGGTATTACCATTCTCGCTAAAAACACTTCTATTATGGTGGGCGACACCAAAGTAAACGTCGTCGATACTCCGGGCCACGCCGATTTCGGCGGTGAAGTCGAGCGGATCATGGGTATGGTCGACGGTGCCCTCCTTCTCGTTGATGCGGCCGAAGGCCCGCTTCCGCAAACGCGTTTTGTTTTGCAAAAAGCGCTCGCCAAAGGTCACAAAATTATTCTCGTCATCAATAAGGTCGACCGTCCGGAGTGCTCGGACGGCCGCCGGATTAAAGAAGTCGTCAACTCGGCATTCGATTTGTTTTTGGAACTTGGCGCGACCGAAGAACAAGCCGATTTCCCGATCGTATACGCGACCGCTCGTCAGGGCTGGTGCACCACTAACTTCGACGAAATCCGCGACTATCTTGATAAAAAGAAAACCGGGTCACTCGAGCCGCTCTTCAAACTCATCGTCGATACGGTTCCGACTCCAAAAATTTTGCCGGGTAACGATTTCCAAATGATGATCTCTAACCTTTCTTACTCAGACTACGTCGGACGCCTTGGGATCGGCCGCGTGATGTCAGGTTCGGTCAAAAAGAACCAAAAATTGGTTCGTCAAGGGATCACTTATGATCCGACCGGGCATGAAAAGTCAGTGAACGAAAACTTTACCGTCACCCAAGTCATGACCTACATGGGTCTCAAGCAAACCGACGTGCCTGAGCTCGTCGCGGGCGATATCGGCGTGATCGCGGGCAACGAAAATTTTTCGATCGGCGACACCATCGGTTCAAACTCCGCGCTTGCACCACTCCCGCGCATTTACGTCGAGAAACCCACTCTCGCGATGCTCTTTTCGGTCAACACGTCACCCCTTTCAGGTCAAGAAGGCGAAGCGATCCAATCGCGCAAACTTCGCGAGCGTTTGCTCAAAGAAGTTCGGCACAACGTCGCTCTTCGCTTTGAAGAATCCGAAACTTCGGATCAGTTCCGCGTCCTCGGCCGCGGCGAATTGCAATTTGCGATCTTGATCGAGCAGATGCGCCGCGAAGGTTTCGAGTTCATGGTGGGTAAACCCATCGTTCTCTATCAATTCAATGCGGACGGGTCTCGGTTGGAACCGATGGAGCAAGCGGTCTTGGACCTTCCGGAAGAATTCGCGTCCGACGTCACTCGGATTTTCCAAGAGCGTAAAGGCACGCTCACCAAGTACGAAGGTCAGCACAACGACATCGGCAAACCCCGTGTTCGCTTGGAATTCGAGATTCCCTCACGCGGTCTTCTCGGCATTCGTTCGCGCTACTTGACCGCGACCCGCGGAGAAGGCTTGTTTAGCTCTTTGCTCCTCGACTACGCGCCTCACAAGGGCGACATCCCTCACCGCATGAACGGCGCTCTGATCTCCGATCGTAGCGGCGACACGGTCGAGTACGCGCTACTTTCCCTTGAGGAACGTGGAGTCCTTTTCTTCGGGCCGGGCCACAAAGTTTACGAAGGCATGATCATCGGCGAACACGCCAAAGACAACGACCTCAACGTGAACCCATGCAAGGAAAAGAAGCTCACGAACATCCGTGCCGCGAGCGCGGAGTTTTTGGTCACTCTCGCCGGTATCCGCGATATGTCTCTTGAAAAATCTCTTGAGTGGATCGACGAGGACGAGTGGATCGAAGTGACCCCGGAGAATATCCGTATTCGTAAGAAAATTCTCCAGGGAAACTTGCGTTCGGTAAAGCGTTCGGAACGAATTCAATAGACCGTACTCGGGCCCATTAAGTGCAACATAGGTTCTCCTTAGTTATAAAAATTAAATCTTACTGACGTCTTCATTGTTCAGGTGAGTCGGATCTTCTTCCTCGCCTTCGTGAGCCGTCTCCGGACGGCCATCAAAATGCAATTCCTTCTCCGGATCGGGCTGCTTTTCTTTTTCAGTGCTCAAATCGTACGCGCTGTTGTCGTAGTCCTCGACATCGTTGTAGCCGTTGTACTGGAGCTCACTCGTGTACTCGCCCTCGTTTCGCGGGATCGCATCGAGTTCGGTACACAAATCACCGTCGGCAAGGTAGATCGGATCGACGACCTTGCCTTCTAGTCGCGCAATATCTTTGACGGGTGGAACTTTGAGTTTTTTAGTCTCTGGGTGTCTTGTTGTATGTTTCATACCTGCCTCCATTGGGTGCCTACAGGTAGACACAGCAAGGGGTATGCCGTCCCAAAATAGTGCTGAACCGGGAATTTACAAGAGGGTAAAATGGCATTAACCTTAAGGAAACCTTATGAACAAACTATCGCTCGTTGCTACCACGCTCGCATTGATCGCAAATTCCGCCTTCGCTGCCACAGGGCGCGTTTCGGCCACATTGAGACTGAGTCCGGCAGGCTCTTTCGTGGGGACGACCAACCAAGTCAAAAGTGATTTCAAAAAGAACCCGAGTAGAAAACCCGAGGCTTTTAGCGTGACCAGTATTCAGGTCAAAGTCGACGATCTAAAAACGAGCATCGCTCTTCGGGATAACCATCTTCACAAGCATTTGAATTCGGCCAAAAACCCGTACATCACCGCAACGCAAATCGTATTTGCAGGTGGCAAAGGTACGGCTACGATCAAACTCAATGGAGTTTCAAACAAGGTTCCGTTTACTTACGCCAAAACCGCCACCGGCGCGAATTTCCAAATGACGCTTGTGCCGTCGACCTTCAAAGTCGAAAAAGCTAAGTATCTGGGTGTTGGAGTAAAAGACGAAGTCGCGATTGAAGGCGCACTAAATTACTAAACGAGACGTGAGCCAGTAAAGAAGGATTAGCCTTTCTTTTGCTCGTTGTCGTCGTGATGCGTGACCTGATGATCGGTTGGAGAGCCTTCGATTTTCTTGGACTGGGCTTCTTGAGTGCCCGAAAATGAGTCCTTAAAATTCTTGATCGCTTTGCCGATCCCTGAGCCTAATTCGGGAAGGCGCTTCGGACCAAAGATCAGGAGAGCGACGCCGATAATGAGAAAATGCTCAAACGATAGACCAAACATGGTTCTTAGCTCCTCCCTCTATTATATCACTTTCGGGGGTTCTACGAGAATAATTTCTTCCGTCATTTCAACGAAATTCGTTGTGTAACCCGAGCCAAAACGGTTAGGCTCACCCTCATTCATGCTGAGGATTAGGGTCTATTGGATGTTTGGGGTGCTCCTGGGCGGCGTCTTTGCCGTGACCAGTACCCACGCCTATCCCAACGCAATCTCCATGAACTACCCTTCTTGCATCAGCTGCCACTACCATCCGGCAGGCAACGGGATTCTTACCGATTACGGCCGCACCATCGGAGTGAACTACTACTCCGCAAAGCCGTTTTGGAATCCGGGCGTGACTGAAGAAAAGATCGAAAAGTACGGCGAGTTTTTTCCGGGCTACAACTCGATCACCAAATATATCCGCCCGCAACTCAATTATCGCGGTCTCCAGTATTGGTCGGGGATCAATGCCACGAATCCGATTTCGCCCAATTACATCGCGATGAGAGCGGATGCGAGTCTCGTCGTACGTGCCGACGAAGAAAACCATTTCTTTGTCGAAGGTTCGGTTGGCAAGTACCCGACTGTCGGGTCGGACACCTTGATCAGCCGCTACTATTACATTGCTTATCGCCCGCGCGACGAGCTTGGATTTTACGTCGGACTCATGGACGCGGCATTCGGCCTGCAAATCCCGGATCATATCGCCTACTCGCGTTCGGCGACGGGTCTTGCGCAAAACGATCAAACCCACTCGTTACTCGTGCACTACCTCCGCGATAACTATGAGCTTTTTGTCCAAGCCTTTGCCGGAAACCTGACTCAATCGCGCGATACCCGGCAAAAAGGCGGATCCGCGATGTTTGAATTCGCGGCGAGCGCGCAAACTCGTTACGGAATCTCGCTCTTGCACTCCGCAAACGATTATCGAAAACGCGACATCGCAGCGTTCACCGTCCGCCATAAAGTAAACGAAGGTACGGCGATCATCGGCGAGTTCGGCGCCCTCCGATACAACACCATCGCTACCGACGAGTCGACTCTCGGATTTTACTCGTTCATCCAACCGAGCATCCGTCTCGTTCGCGGTCTCTACTCGCTCTGGACCTTCGATCTTTACGCCAAGGATTGGTTCAAAGGCACGCCCCGATTCATCCGGATCGCTCCGGGCATTCAGTGGTTTGCGATCCCTAAAGTCGAGTTCCGCGCCGACATGCAGCTCGCGCGTACGATCGGGTTTGCCTCAGGTGAAGCCGATCCGTTAACCCTCATGTTACAGGTGAGCGCATGGCTGTAAAATTGACCGCTCGATGTTTTATCCTGGCGATTCTGGCGCTGACGAGCGCGGCACCGAGTTTCGCAGCACGCGCGAAGAAGGCGGGTCCAACAAAAGTTAAAACTCCTGCTCCATCCTCGCCTGTAACACACTCGGTAGCCCACGTTCAAGCCGCTCCCGCAAATCCTAAAACTCACTACGGATTCGAGTTTCGCCTCGCATCGCTCACGAAGACTGGCGGGATCGCGATCGGTTCGACGAGTGCCGGAATCTACATGCGTAGTATCGGTATCGATGGTTGCATTCGCGCAGCCGGGCTGATCTTCAAAGGCTTCGGAACGAGCGATCTCTTCCGTTTTTGCATGGGCTACCACACGGCCCAAATCGACTCGGCCCGGAACGGGACTTTTCCCGTCGATTACCGCGAAGTCGACGTCGTCGTCGTGCCGTTTACCCTGGAGCCGGGCATCCGGATTCCGACAAGTCCGTCGACCGCGTTTTACATGAACGCCACTATCCGCAAGCTGCTCGTCGGCACTGCGGATAGCACCATCTACGAACTCAGCGGCCTCGGTGATTCCCATTACGGATTCGGAGCTGGCATGGAAACACGCCTCGTGGGCCTCGATGCGTTTGCGATCGGGTTCACCTCATATTTCAGGGAAGGCATCACGTTTGCCGTCGGTTTTGTCAGACAGTTTAATTGACCGCGGTGCACGCGGCCCTAAGCCAATGGATCGACGTTTTGTCCGTTCGGGACCATCATCACGAACTTGTTGCTCGAATTGACGGTAACGATCGGTTTGAAGTTCGAAAAAATCGGCTCGAGCCCTAGCATCGACGTCACGGTACTGGAAAACGCCTTAAACGTTAATGGATCTTCAACCGTTCCGTCGTTCATGACGAGCTTGCCCGCCCAGCCGGTGGTTCCGCGAGCCGCTTGCGCTTTAGTGGCGGCGATGGAACCGGAGTACATCGCCGTTCCGAAGTTTTTCAGGTTGTACGCCTGAATGTTGCCGATACAGACCGGAGTCTGCACCATGCCCGAGTAAATCGCAAAAGCGTTCCCCTGACCTTGGTGGCTCAAATCATTGTACGCAGGCAGACCGTTGAGCGGGCTTGAAGCATCGGTGACGATATCATTCGCCCCGCCACGAGTGAATTCGGATCCGACCATGATGACGGTGTTATTGAAGATACCGGCAGCTTTGAGTTGGTTGATCAACTCGTACATGCAAGAATAGAACGCTCTGAAGTGATACGACTGCATGATTAGTGACATCGCAGCGGAAGCGCCATGCTCGTCAAAGCCCCAAGTGCTACTGATCGACGAAGGTGTTCCCGCCGGAAGCGTGAGATTGGCGATGTGATCGCTCACGATGGTGCAAAACTTGGTGAGACCGGCTTTCATCAGGACTTCGCAGGCCGCAAATTGGTTTGCATACCCGTTGGTGCTTCCCACGCCGGTACCGTATCCGAAATCATCGACGCCGGTACCGCTGGTTCCGACCAGCGCGGCGAGGTCGATATCCATGTTGCCGTTACCGACCGTTTCGCCTTCCAAAGTCGCTTGGCCCCAATTCGCGTACTTCGGCTTGATCACGGTTTTCGTGGTCAAGCCCGGAAACGGAAAGTTGGTTTGGTTTTTACACTTATCGAGAAGCGCCAGATACTTGGTCTTCGCCGTATTGAAGTCAGTCACGAGTTGAGTCAGGCTCGCAAAGAAAGTGCCGTTGAGCTGCGCATCCACGCCTTTGAATCGATCGTAAATCGCCGCATTAGAAAGGTTTGTCGCTTTGACTTGATCTCCGATGGCTTGAACCGCACCCGAGATCGCGCCTTGTACTGATGCATAGTCTGATTTATTGCGGTAGATGAAATTGCCCCCGCCTGTCGTGAGGTTAGAAATAATCGAGGTGATCGACGTTTGAAGGTTCGGGTTCGTGATCATCTGATTTGAGTTTCTTTGAATTAAAGTCGGGATCGACGGCTCGGTTTGCGCCGGCGACAACAAGCGCGCTTGGTTCGAGGCATGGGCGTTGTCGGCCATTTGAATGCCGCGAATAAAAAGCGCGTTGTCAACGAGTTTGGTGAGCGGTGCCGTACCGCTCGGAGTCGGAATGTTCCCGCCCCAAAAATACGGAAGGTTCATGCCCGCGTAGTTGATGGTCTGATAGGCGAGGTCGCCGGTCGAGGTAAAACGGTTTTTCACGTAGTTGTTCGGAAAAAGCGTGCTGTCGGCCACGTACGGATTCAGCAGTTGCTCGGGGCGGTTTGGAGCGCCATTCATCCGGCACATGATAAAGTTTCTTGGATCAGCGGTGCCCAAAGTCTGAGCTTCGGCGGAGTAACGATTGCCGTAGATGACCTGCTCAAGCATGTAGACGATCGGGTCGAACGCGGCTGCGGCGGCGAGCGTACCGCCTACGTCTTTGAGAAATCTTCTTCGATTGATTCGTTTATGACTCTGGCACATATAATTTCCTTATAAATTTTGCCATCCCGGCGACAAGCAAATTGCCAAGAACAAGTTCGTCCAAGCCGGATCGCTTGTGACGGTACTGCTTGCGGACGTACTCGTCACCACGGCGGAGAGTTTATCTACCACTGTGCTAGACGGGGTTTCACCCGGATAAAACTGTTGATAAGCGGCAATGATGTAGGCGCGCTGAGCGGTGGCCACGGTGTAAACCGAACCCGATTTCGCGAACCCGACCGACGAAACCGCCACACCCGATGCGTCGGCAACCTTGCTCTTGAAGCCATCGACTGAGTAATAAGTTTTCGCGGTACCGTTGACTTTAATGCTCGTACCGAAAAGTGCTACCCCTTCGCACAACGACACCTGGCTTAGGATCCGTCCGCCGGTATCTTGCGGGATCACGTTATCCGGATTGAACTGAGCCAATTCTTTATACTGGAGATCCGCGGGACAAACGTAGTCGCCGACATCGGCCGGATTGGTCGCCGAGATCATTTCGCCGTAGATGCAGGCGCGTCCAAGCTCACCAGTCCTCGGCAATACTTTTGCAACGGTGAGATTGTTAAAATAAGCCGTTCTCCAAATATCCGCTTCGGACTGCGGAATCGTCGAATCGACAAGCGGTTTTACGCGTTCGAAAATATACTGCACAATCTGACGGCGATCCATCAAGCGCGTGGTGCTCGTGACTTCGCCCGAGCCGCCACCGCCCGGTGTCGGCGTTGGCGTCGGTGCCGCAGTCGCCGTGTAAGTAATTGAAACGGTTTTACTCAAAGACCCGCAGGTCAACCCGAGCGTCGCTGATTTGCTGCCGGCTGAAGTCGGCTTCGGTGTCACGACCATCACGCCCGTGCAAGCGGCGCCTCCCGCGATACCGCCTGAGCAAATGTTTGCTCCCGTCAGGGTAAACTCGCCTGCGTTTCCGCCTGACAAAGTCGCGGTAGAGCACGAAGCGATGGCGACCGCACCGGTATTCGAGACCGCAAACGACTGGCCTGTACCGGTTGTACCCGCCGTCGTATTACTGAGCGGCACTGGGCCTGCCGGGTTGAATGAAATATTCGCCGGAGCCGGCGTTGGAGTCGGAGTCGCCGGAATCGGAGTGGGCGTCGGTGCCGCAGCGGCCGAGTAACTTAAAGTCACGGTTTTCGAGATACTTCCGCAGGTCAAACTGAGCGTCGCGGATTTCAATCCCGCACTCGTCGGCTTCGGAGTCACGACCATCGTGCCCGAGCACGAAGCGCCTTTGGCAATACCGCCGGAACAGATGCCCGCGTTTGTGAGAGTAAACTCACCGGCGTTGGTGCCGGTCAGGGTCGCAGCCGAACAAGAAGCGATCGAGACCCCGCCTGGGTTTGAAACCGCAAACGATTGACCGGTGCCGGTCATGCCGACCGTCGTATTTGCCAACTGAACGGGACCCGCCGGATTAAACGAGATACTGGCCGCAACCGGTGTCGGAGTCGGCGTGCCTGGAGCCGGCGTCATCGTTGGAACCGGTTTCGGTGTCGGAGTCGGTGTTGCCGGAACCGGAGTCGGCGTCACCGGTTTCGGTGTCGGAGTCGGTGTCGGAGTCGACGGCGGTGGAATTGGCGTCGGAGTCGGCGTAGCCGGCTTCGGCGTCGGGTTCCCGTTTGAGAAGGAGTCATTAAAGCCCAAGATCGGTTTCAGAGAAACCGTCGACGTGTTTTTGCACCCGGTTGAAACCAACATCACCATCAGCGGAAGAATGAAACTCTTTGAAGTTATCATTGCGCCCCCTGAAAGGTTGCGTCCTGGTACCAGGCGCTGTTGAACATGGTGCTCCAGAGCGCTTTGATGTTTTGAGTGCCGGCCTTGAAGTTATCGCTGGTCGTGACCACGTAATTTTTTTCGTTGGCCTGGGTCGAAGTCAGAGTCAGTCCCGAGATCGCCGGGTCCATGAGGTTGACTTCATGACCGGTAAAATATTTGTAGTAACGGGAAACCATGCACGCGTAGAAGTCGCGTGTGCCTGCAATGGCGACTCCGGTGTCGGCAACGCCATTTGCGATCGGCACGCTCACGAGCGCACCGTCGAATGAACGGTAATAAAGTTTTCCGGATGGCGGACGTAGGTGAAAATTAGTATCCTTGTCGACGAGCCCCGTCTCCGCCGGTTGGTTGGTCGGCCACTTCGCGAGGAAGTCGGTAAATGCCGTGCCGGCAAGGCCCTGATCGCCGCCCCCACCCTTACGATTATCGCTGATTTCGGTAATACCCGAAATCTGAAGGTTACGGATCGAGGTCGCCAACGGATCCAGGTTCGCGTGACACTGCATACAACTCGCAGCTCCGCGGAACGGGGGCGATACGCCGTTGACGAAGTTGGATTGCACCGCCCCTGCTCCATCCGCGTAGCGAAGCGCCGGCGTGGTTTTGCAAAGCATGTCGCCCATCACAGACGTACTCCAGTCCCGTGCAACTTTGAGCCCGCCGTCTTGAGCGCCGATATAAGTAGAGAGGTTCATCATCACGTAGGGTGCGGAACCTAAGACCCCACCACCCGCTGTGCCTGTGAGGTATCCCGTCACCAGGTTACCGGAGTTGTTGGTATAAGAGGTCAGACTGGAACCGTCCGATGAGATGCTGAAGTAGGTGCTCAGTGGATCGCGTCGGGCAAGCGATTGAAACGAAGTCGATGCCATCGCTTCAAGTCCGACCGTCGGCCCCACATGGCGCACGATCGCGTTTGGATCCAAGCCGGGATAAGTCGTCGTCGTCGGACTCACGACAAAGATCCCACCGATGTCGGTCTGAGCACGACTGCTCGAGTAAAGTGTCTTAAAGTAAGCGAGCGAAGTGGAGCTTGTTAAGTTCGGCGCTCCCCGAATCGGACGGTAGAACTGAGCGGTCGTGACGACCGAACTCGCCTTTTGTCCCGCGATGAAGGTCGCTGCGTTCCAATAAAGCGCCGGCCCCTCGCGATCCAGAACGTAACTCGTGAGCCGGTAGTCGTCCCGCGTGACGTAAAGTGATTTCGCAAACCAGCTCGCGTAGAGCCGTTCGAAGTTCAAATAAGTTTTTACAAACAGATCGCTTTGCTCGGCTGATGTAAAAAACGTGCTCGACACCGGAGCGGTAAAACTTCCGTTCGATGCGATCGAAGTGTTGTTGAGAATTTCGAGGCAGAGATTGATAACGTTGCTGCGTTGAGCGTCCTCTCCGCTAATGCCGGCAAGGCGGGTTTGCAAACGAGTTGTCATCTCGTAACTTGGAACGGTTCCGGTGACGTGGGCAAAACAACGCTTGAAGAGCGCTTGTGGATGAAGCGGTGCCGCTTGTGCCGGACTCAGTCCGTACAATGGCAAGGAAATCAGTATTGCAGCTATGGTTTTCAACACCTAACCCCCCCCGAACGCGTATCGAATCCTGTATCACTTTCCCCTGGCAGCGATTTCACACAACGTCTGTGTATATAACAACTATACTGGAGCTAAATGGTACAATAAAGAATTAAATCAGTTAAATAATCTTAATTTAATAAATACAAGGAGTTAGCTCATCAGACCTAGAGTGTGTTTACCCAGTCTTTGAGGACCTGGATCTGTGCGTTGGATAATGGCGAATAAGGCGCTTTAGGCATAATCGAGCCCGAGAGACCCTCCACCTTTAAAATGAGGTAAGAACTACTCGGATCGCCCGGAGTCACCAAGCCCTGACCCACCAGGACCTGGTCGTTTACGGTCAAATCGGGAAAACTCCCGCCCGGGCTGTGACAGGCATAGCACTGGGTTTGAAAAATATCGCGTGCCGTAATCGTTCCGCCGACCCCACTCCCGGTGGTTGTGCCATAGGTTGAAGCATCATATTGAAATGAATTGGGAGAAATACAAGCGCTCGCCGTCATCACTAAAACTACGACTGAAAAAACGACAAAAACTCCGAGCGCTGGTTTTAAAAGCATACTCCCCCCCTGTTTTATTTTACCTTTAAGAAGCTAGAGTTTCAACCGGTCGGTGCGAACAACTGCTTGGCAGAGAGCGTTGCGAGAATCGACCTGCACTCCGCCGCTTTCAAAGGATTCACAGCTAGAATGTATAGCTCATATTTGACGGCGCGATCGCATCGTCTGTTCCCGAGAAGCTGATGTTCACGTGTTCCGTCACCGGGTTCCGAATGTAGAGATTCGATCCGTTAGTGAAAGAAAACAGATATTTGAGCTGGTGGTCACCGTTTGAAAGTGCCTGAGGCGAAAGTTTATTCCTCTGGTTGGCACAGTCGACCGCATCGAGATAAAACTCAGTCGAACTGTAAGTCGACCCGTTTGTCGTGTTGTTATAGACCCGCATGTCGATCGCTTTACCCGTAGGCATGTTCGTGAATAAACCGCCTTGGTCGATCAGACGTACCGAAAGCGACGCGCACGTCCCCGGCGAAGGCATCGGCGTGACGCCGATCATTTGATCCACGGCTTGGTAGGTGACGGTCGGCTGCAGCCACTCGGTGCTCGTCGACACCGCTTGCGCCGTGAACGAAGTCACTTCCGGACTCACTCTAATCCAAAGCGGGATAAAACCTTGAGTCGCTGCAAACTGAAGTGGCGATGGGGCAGGACTCGCGGACGGATTGTCAGTGTACAGAGTGTTACACTGCGAATCCGTGTAAAGCGCTACGTATCCGGTGAAAGGAACAATGACTCCAATGGTGGGAACCACCGCCGGCATCACCGTATCGACGTTGTAATGTCCGTGCGCTTCAATTTGAAACGGCACGCACGCATTACTTCCGCGCAATACCACGTGGCGCTCGTTCGGCGAACTGAAAACTAGAGTTTTTTGTCCACCGCCGCCATCGCAACCATTAAACATTTTCGCGTTCGGATCGAACTGCGCTTGGATGTTTACGGTCACGTCGCCAAAAACATCAATCGTGGTTTGGCCCAAAAGGTAAGCGTCACCGACTCCGTCCATTCCACCGTGGCCCGTGGTCGGATCGATTCTTGAAAGAAGCTCCTCGAACGACGGGCAACCCACGGTGCTTTGAAGACCGATGAGCTGGATCGTACGGCTGGCACCGGCTGGCACCATCGCTTCGACACGGCCTCCGGATACCGGAGCCATGCCCGCAATGAGACCCATCCCTTTTGCCGGATCATTGCAACCAAAACGCGGATCGGACTTCAAACCCGGGCCGGTGATGTTGAGTGCGAAACATTGAAAATCCGCAAGAGAAGTCGGGGTAATGAATCCGTTGCCGTTTGTCGTGGTCGTACCGTCGATGACCGCATTGTCGGCGAAACCGGAACGCGCGACATTAGGGAAAGAAACGCTCACGCCATAATTGACGTCGCGGTCTTTCATGGAGCACGAGCTCACCACGAGTGCGAGCGCAAACACAGCGATACTTTGGTTACCCAGGTTCAACATACGTCTCTCTAAATCCTTCACGTTTACATCTTAAGCCTACTGCCCAACAATGACGGTCACCCGATATGAGCGGTTGACTTGGTTTACTGCCGAGTTGGTCGCGGTGGTCACGCTTGGTGCACCCGGCACGCCGATTTCTGAAAACGAAACCGGTACGGTCGGGGCTTGAACCGCGAGGTTTGCTACTGCCGCTTGGAGCGAACCCGCCGGTGCATCTGCAGGTTTAGAGCTCGAACTAGAATTTGTCCCGTCATTCGACGCGGGAGATCGACTCGAAGATGAGTTTTCATCGGGTTGTTGTTCGAGGGTTACGGCCTTCGCGAAGGTGTTGTCCGCCACTTTTCCGATACTAGCAACACTTTGCATCTGTGAGTTATTGAGTTGAATCACCGGAGCCGGAGCAGAGCCGAGAGTCGTTGAAATTCGTCCGCCTGCGGTCAGACTCTGAATCGGAGCGCTAGGTGCGCCCGAAGTGGTCGGAGCAGACGCGACGTCGACCTTACCTTGAAGCACGGTCACGTCGGTCTTCGGTGCGTTCGCACCCTTTCCGGCAAAACCGAGATCGGATTTCACCACGAATTCCGTACCACGGACACCCATGGTCGCGGCTTTCGTTTTCACGTTAAACTTGCCGTCGCCTTTAAGCTTTTTGGTCACCGCGACCCGCAAGCGGCCGAACGCCATATCAAGGTTCACTTCGCGGTTTGCTCCGTCTTTGACTTTGAAGTCGGCGATCTTAAACGAAGATGAAGGCCCCAGATCGATGATCGACTTGTCCTTTAATAGAATCTTAATCGCGCCGTCGCTGCCGGTATTGATGACGTCCGCTTGAAAGACGTTCTGCCCCGGTTTGATCTGGATCGATGCGGGCGCCTGTCCTCTCGCCACGTCCTGCCTGACGTACACGACTCCATGGACACTCACCACCTCACCGGCCACGCCTTCAATCGGCTTGTCTCGGTCCAAGGCGTGTGACTCCACGGAAAGAGCAAGGAACGACAAAATAATAACGGTCAACCCGCTTACGGTCTGCATAGCTATTATTATATCGTCAGTGTACCATCGTTAGTAAATGAGTCATCGACGACACACACCAAGCTTTTCAGCCAATTGCCAATGGTTACTCACGGTTGGATTTATTATATTTTTTCAATTTAACTCTTTAAGTCACGCTGAAGACTTGGCTGACGCTGAGGACTCCCACCCGGGCTTAGGCCAGGAATCGCGCTACGCCGAAGCGGTCATTGCATATAATAGAAAGCAAACCCAAAAGACCCTGGAGATACTGGACGGCCTTATTAAAGAGTCGCCAAAAAACATCGAGTATCTGGAACTCAAGGCTCTCACGCTTAAAGGAACGGACCAACCCGAGAAATCGTTCGAAGTTTACAAGCGCCTCTATCAAGTGTCGCAGCCCAAAGATCGCGGGCCATACGCGTTCGAGCTCGCGTCGGTTCTAGATAAGGAAGGCAGGCACGAGGAAGCCAAAAAATTATTCCAAAAATCGATCGATCTCGGATTCAACGTCGGTGCCGCGAACCTGTACTTGGGTCTCACCAACTACAACACCAACAATTTTTCGGATGCCGAACGCAATTTCACGGTCGCCGCGAATTCCGGCATCCAAGATATCGAGCTCATCGCTCGCTACTACTTGGGGATTACCTACTTCAAGCTCAATAACGGCCCACAGGCGATTCAAGAGTTGGTCGACGTTCAGCGCATTACCAAAAGACGCGGTAAAAACGATCTCTCGAAAAACATCGCGGACGCGACCACCAAAATGCTCGAGCCCTTCAGTCTGGGGCAATGGTTCGGTAATGTCGCCCTCCTCACGCAGTACGATTCAAACGTGCAGCAGCTTCCATCGGGCGTAACCAACCAGGTTGCCGGATCAAACCCATCGACCATGAAGATGAACTTCTCGGGTGGCGGCGGTTACATGAGTGCGCCGCTCGACACGATTCAATGGGTTGCCGGTTATCGCGCGACTTATAACTATAACTTCAATCAGGGCACCAAAGGCTTCCAGTACTTCACTAACAATGCGAGTTTGTACTTTAACTACATGACTCTCGCGCGCACGAGCGGCGGCTTGAAGTTTGAAAGCAACTTTACATTCCAAAACTCTTTGGTGGACTCGCTCAATACCAATAGCGGTTACCAGTATCAAAAATACAGCTTCAACGGCGGCGGCGGGGCCTACTTCCGCCATCAACTCGATCGCACCTGGCGTTTAGAGAGCGAAGCCAACTTGCGCTCTCAGACCTTTTATATCGACCCGAATCTCTCAGGCACCGACTATAACTTGCGCGTCACCGTGCGGAACGATGCCACCAATAGGTTCTTGAATCCGGGCTTTACCGCGACGTACGAGACCAACGCCACAAACGGCATCGAGTTTTACTACGGTGCCTGGGGCTTGGGCATTAGCAATGCGATGAACGTGGGATCGCAAATCGTGATCACGCAGTCGATCGATTACTTGAGCTCGAATTATTCAAAGTCGACGCTCGCGCGTAAAGATAAAAACTACTCGTTCCACATCGGGATGTCGAAAATCCTCAGCCTGAAACTTTCGCTCTTGGCGGACCTCTCCTACATCAAGAACTCGTCGACCGTGGATGCCTCGTACACCTACGACCGCTTGATGACGAGCGTAGGCCTCGGTTACACGCTCTAAGGCGGCTACTTACGCGCCCAGATGTGTACGCGCTTAAACGGATAGAAAAACGGCTTCTCGTCTTGAAGGACTAAGAACAGATTGGTTTGGAAGTCTTTCAAGAATTGTGGATACTGCGCAGATCCGATCATTTTTTCGTAATACGTGAGCATCGTGCCTTTTACCCATTCCACGACTTCATCGCGCGACTTCAACACGTGCGGATACACCTGCAGGTGAACGTGCTGCTCGTGGAACCCGAGCCTAAATAGAAGCTTCGCGTATTTCTCCGGCGTGAGCACCGAACTCTCGCGCGCCTTCCGCGGAAAGAACTTCGCGTAAGCCGGAGACTCCGCGAGTTCTTTCGCAATCAAGTGAGTCGGATAATCGTGGTTAGCCGGTATTTGAATCGCGACTTGGCCGCCCTTTTTCAGCGCGCGGAAAATTTGCTGAAACAAGCTCTCGTGATCGTCGCACCACTGAAGCGAGGCGTTTGAGAAAACCAAATCCTGCGATTCGGCCGGCGACTGTAAAAGCGCCTCCTCGATCGATTGAAGTTTGAATTTTAAATTTGTGTCTTCATGCTCTTTGCATTTTTCGAGCATCGCAGCCGAGGTGTCGATCCCGATGACCTCCTGGATCTCGAGATTGACCTGAAGAATTTTGGTCAGCTCGCCCGTCCCGCAGCCCAGATCAATCGCGTGCTTCAAGCGTTTATCGTCGCGATGAATCAACTCGAGAAGATCAAAGAAAGGCGCGGAGCGCTCTTTCTGGAACGCGTGATACTGCTGGGGATTCCATGTGTCGGTTTTCGGCATTTGCATCACTATTTATATTGCGACCCTGCGACTGATCGGTCAAGCTCTCAGGCATTATGGAGCGCGCCATTAAACAAGCCGGACATAAAGTTTCGATGGATATCGACGTCGAATACCTCCTCTACTTCTTGGAGGACGAGCTGCGAGATTTGCCGGACGTCCGCATCCACGCGGTCGCACCTAGCACTACGCGCAAGAGTCCGGACCTTCCCCAGGATTATGACCCAAACGAAGGCAAACTCCATCTGACTCGCGGAGTGCGGGTCGTGGTCAGCAGCCGCGAATATTTCTTCCCGGCGTCGTGGGCAAAGGACGATGTCGAAGCGATCCGCAAACAGGCGCAAGACGTCCGCGATTTTTACAACGCCAAGAATAATTAGCGTGACCTGTACGGCAATTGCGCTATCTTAAACCTATGAGAGAAATTCTCGGTGTCGGCATCGGTGGAATGATTGGCTCGGTCCTACGCTACGGCGCCTCTTTGGTTGCCAGGACGCTTTGGGAATCCGCCTGGCCCATCAGCACCTTTTTTGTAAACCTCACCGGATGCTTTGCAATCGGAGCTCTTTCGATTCTCGCTGAGAAGTACTGGCCCGAACATCGCACCCTTCATTTGTTTCTTGTGACCGGCATCCTAGGCGGATTCACCACCTTCTCGGCCTTCGGACTTGAAACGGTGCTTCTGTACCGAAATCAAGGCAGCACAATCGCGATTCTTTATGCGGTTTCCAGCGTCATTTTAGGTATTTTGTCCGTGCTGCTTGGCCGCTCCATTCCCATCAACTAAATAATTTAGTTACCACTATCGAACAAAAAAAGGCGGAGCATACTTTCCGCTGAAGTTATCAAACGTTTTGGGCATCGGACGTCCGTCAAAATACTGAATAATGCGGCTTGGCTCCACCGTGAAAACCTGCACCGGTACCGGATCATAGACTCCATCCCGAGTGAGCTTCTTGCCCGTCACTACGTATTTAGGAATGCCCGAATACAATCCGGTCACCGGATCGTAAACTGCGGTCGCGGCGTCTTTGTTTTTATTGAAGCGAACGTAGTGTTTTTTGCGCCAAGCCGTTTGAGCGACTTCGCCCATATACTTTTTAGAAAGGACGTCGAGGTCGGTGCCTTTTTTTGGTTCCGGAAACCAAGTCGGGATTTCGTAGTAATCCACGTCCATCACTTCGAGTTTTCCGTCGCGGTTCCAGTCGGTCACGTCAGGCCAGTTAATCGTCACGTGACGGATCGGCCTTTTCTTTTTCTGAAGAAGGCTCAGGTCAGCCGGCATGATCGAACGCAATTCCATGATGTCGCTCGAATCCATCCGGTGGCAGCCGTGCGATACATAATCGCGGCGGAGATACCAGATGTCGAGCGGATTGTAGTTCGTGATCGGACCGTGGTAGGCGACTCCCGACCATTCGATCAGGAGGAAAGGCATTCCACCGAACTCGTCCTTCCACTTCTCGCTCCAGATGCGCGACTCAACATTGCCTTCAAGACCGAAATCACGCACGCCTTCGCGGGGTTGATCAAACGGGCCCTCGGTGGTCGCAGCGATCGGATAAACATAGGTTAAAAATCCGACGTACGCCTTGCCCTTCGCGCCGATCGAAGCTTCGGCGGTGTAGCGTTTCGCTAAGTGCACGTTCCACAGGTCCGCCGACAAACGACGAACATAATCTTCGTTTTGGAAATACGTATCGAGCGTCGGGATCGATTCGAGTGTGAGCGTTTGATTCTGGAGGTAAAAACGCAAAAGCGCCGTGAGCACGTCACGATTGTAGTCTGCGGCGGCGATCGCAGCACCGGTGTCGTCGATACCGTTAATCTCCACTCCTTGATTTTCAAGGACATGCTTCAAGTAAGGCGCCGTGACTTTAAGCCAAAGCTTTACACTTCCGAGCTTCGTACGTTTTTGCAGTTGTTCCATCCCTTGAAGCGGATAAAAACCGAGAGCCGGATCGCTTTGAAACGCATCGGCGATTTTTTTAAAGCGCCGATAGAGCTCGAGTGCGTAATGATCTTTAAATTCTTGCGTCACCCGGCCGGTCACACGCAGGGTGAGGCCGATCTTGGACGATACCATGTCGAGGTCTTCAGCCGCGAACCGGGGCGCAATCCCGACGTAGAGATACTTGCCCGCGGTGGCGTTTTTCTTTTTAGGAAGATCGGTGCGTTTATGCGGAAACACGCCGTCCGATTGCGTGCTCTCGGCGCGTGCTCCGTTCAACACAAATAGCATCGAAAATACCGCGAGGATCCCTGTCCAACGAATGTTCATCTCTCTTCTCTCTTTGGCTCTCTCAAAGCCGATGTGTAAAATAACGTTTTGCGTCATAACAACCCATGCGCGTCTTGGCAACGACAAACAAAAATAGTCCGCTACTCTCCGCGATTTAAACGAGCTAAAGATTATTATTCAAATTGAGTTTACAAAATTGCCCTAGGTAAGTATCAATGATTTCCATGAAGCTGCCTGCATTTTCGCTGTTTTCCTTAGCATTTCTTTCAAGTATTGTTACCTTCGCCCAATCGCCCGATTACCCCGCCATCTTTAAAAAAGCGCGTGAGGTTTATCAGTCGTCAACAGGGGCCGAGCGAAAACAGTCGGCCAAAACCATACCCGAATCGGTAGTCGTCGAGTTACTTCAAAAAAATCCGAGTAAGCTCAGCGAATCCCGCCAGGAACTCATCAACGACGTCCAGGCAGAGTCCAAAACAAATCCGGATCCGACAAAGCACCTGCGCTTGATCCCGCCGGAAGGCCAACCGGGCTACTCCGAGCTCGAGCTCTTTGTCGATCACGACTATTATAGCAACGGCGCGACCGTACTCAAGTCCAACCTCATCAAGGTCTGGGGAGATTTCCTGAAGCAGGCAAGAAAGCAAATCATCTTAAACGTCTTTGACTTCGATCTCATGGAGATCGCGCAAATCCTCGCCGACAAAGCGACCAAACAAAACGTCGACGTTCGAGTCGGTATCGACAAAAACGTGATTGCCGCTCGACCGGAAGTAAAGGCAATTGCCGATTTCTTGAGCGCAAATAGAGTCAAGGTGTCGCCGATCGATAGCGTCGGTTTGAACCATCAAAAGACCGCTTCAATCGATTGGGAAAACAAAAACACAGCGCGCGTGCTGTTCTCATCCGGTAACTTGACTCAAAGTTGCCTCGGACCGGAAGGCGATCTGAAAGACATTCCGGCATCGAAACGCCCGAAGGGCTCGGTACCGAACGCCAATCACGTGATGACGATGAAATCCTGGTTGCTTGCAAACCTGGTCCAGCACGAGCTCACCAAAACCCTGGATCAGCGGTTTTCTCTGCGTGGCAGCGAGTATCCGACGACCGGCTCTTATCAAGTCACCGGTCCGGGCGTGAATCCGCAGACGCTTGAGGCGTATCCTGAACCGTCGATGGTCATTACGTTTGCGCCGGGCGGGAGCTACCGCAAGATCAATAAAAACCTGATCGCGTTTTTTATCAAGAAAGCCGACGGTCCGATCCGCATGGCACAATTTGCATACTCCTCCGCCGACGTTGCAAACGCGTTGCGCGCGCGCGCAATCGAGGGCTATCAACAAAAAGGCAAATTCGACTTTAAATCCGTGGGCGATACCCCGTTTGCGATGCAAAAGTGGAGTCAGTTCTTAAAGATGTCAGGCCTAAAACAGGAAAAATCCGCGGATGGTAAAAAGAAAACCTTCATCGAAGATCGCGATGATCCCTGGACCAAAGAACTGACTAAAGTTCAGCTTGATGATTTGCGTAAAAACGTGAAGATCGGTCCGCCCGAGTACCGCAACAGCAAGATCACGATCGACGGCATATCCTATGACCTGAGCGCAAAGATCCACCACAAGATCCTCGTGATGTCTCCATTCGCGATCCTAGGCACGTCGTTTAACTTCAGCGACGGAGCCGAGTCCAACAACGAGCAGATCATCGTCTGGCACGATCAAAAGCTCGTAAAAGCCGGCGAAGGAATGGTTAATTACCTCTTTGATAAAAGCCGCGCGTCGGTTTACGGCGAAGCCCAACGCCGCAACAGTACCGGTGAGTCGGACGCTGACGTCGATGACAATGCCGGCGATCGCTAAATAAAAGTTGTTTGATTTGATGAAAGGCGATGTGTTCTAATCAACATATGCGCACCTTTATCCTCGTTATTGCCACGCTTGCTTTCTCCGCTTCAACCGCCTTCGCCATGACTTGCGATCAGGTCCGCGCCAAGGCAAAGGCTCCGCAAAACAAACCCGACGCGAAACCCGGGTGCACACTTCAAGATCATTATCTCGGTACCGGCAACGGCTCGACGGTCAGCATCTACAAATGCGGCGGCACCACTTACAAGCTCGAGACCGATCAGTTCGGCAAGTGCGGCGTGAACGGCGGAAAGAGGAAGTAATAAAAACGAGAGCCGCTCACCTCGCGCGATAGATTAGCGCGATAGATTAGCGAGACCGGAGGCCGAGTTCTTGGACTCGGTCCAAAAACTCTCCTTCCTTGAATAGATCGCGGAAGCCACTCGAGAATTTTTCCAGTAATTCCAAACCCTCACGAGATAAACTTAAAATCTTCTTCCGCGAGTCCTTGGGATCTTCCGCCACATAGAGAGCCCTCTTCTTTTTCAGTCGTTTCAGACTCTGCGTCAACGAACTCGGATGCATCCCGACAGCCACCGCCAATTTTTGAGGCGAACATCCCGGCATATCCCGAAGCATCATGAGCAAATAGTATTGAACGAGACTTAAACCCAAGTGGCTTTCGGCTCCTTTGTTCAAATTATGAAACGCGAGACTCATCCTCACCCACTTTGAAATTTCAGATTCATGACTCATGTTTCACCTCTGAATTCGTTGAGTTCAATCAGTCGCCGCAAAAGTCTGTTCATCTCGCTTTGGCGTTTGATGTAAAACTTGGCTTGTGAGGCCTTCTTTTGCCCGACGCGCGCTGAAATGATTTGCTGGCTCCCGCCAAGCGAGAAAACGTCCTCGTCGGTATCATCATCACCGATGTAAAACGCGCAACGAAGATTGAGCTTGGACATCGCTTCCAAGAGTGCCATGCCCTTGTGCGGACCCTCTTTTGGAATGAGATTAATTACCGACTTTCCGAGAATCACGCGGGGTTGGGGCTCCAGCTTATTGATCTTCGCGAACAAAACGCGGCGAACGACCTGCTTTTGACGCGACCGACGATAGTGTAAAGCGAGCGAGTAAGTTTTGTCTTCGATGAAAACACCCGGATCCTTCTTCAGCGTTCCCCAAGAACGCTTCAGCGCCTGCACCCACTTGTAACAAGTCGATTCTGAATTGGTAATCGATTCCCTGTGGACACCTAAACCTTCAAGCCCGTGGTTTCCAATCAGGCGATTGACGTGCAAGGCGGTTCGCCGCCGAAGATCCGCGACTGATCTGCCGGAAATCACCACCACCGATGCAACCATCGAGAGCTGGTTCAAAAGACGTTCGGTTTCCTTGGTGGCCTTGGCGGCTTCGGGATCGTCCACGATCGGGGCGAGCGTGCCGTCGTAATCAAACGCATACAGCGTTTGCGTAAACGAAAGCGATTCTAAAACTTTTTTCCCAAGCTCGGAGAAAAGATACTTCACACTCCCCCCTCCCGAAGTGTCGATTCGCTGCCGCTGATTTTACCCATGAGACGCTGACGTTGTCGCATCCGGGCCGCATCCATCAACATCCGCCCCGCCCAGCGAAAAACATTGAACTCTTGAATCAGTGCCCGCATACTGCGAATGCGGTCGCGCTGTTCGTTGACCGGCATACTGAGCGCCACATGAAGCGCCGCCGCACATTGATCCGTATTGTAGGGATTGACCACCAGTGCCTCGGGCAGCTCGCGCGAGGCTCCGGCGAATTGACTGAGGATGAGCACGCCCTGCTCGTCGTCACGGGCCGCGACGAACTCTTTTGCGACCAAGTTCATCCCATCGTGCAAACTCGTTACCACGCAAACATCAGCGCCCCGATAATATTCAAAGACTTGATCGGGCTCATGATGCTCCACCTTCAGGTGAATCGGTTTGTAACCCGTTTTTCCAAAGCGTTGATTGATCCGCTCGGCAGTCGCATGCACTTGTTCATTGAAGTACTTGTACTGTTCAATGCTCGAACGGCTTGGAGCGGCGATTTGCACGAAACTAAAATGACCGATGTAATCAGGATTCAGCTCGAACAGACGCTCGATCGCAGCAAAGCGCTCGAGGATTCCCTTGGTGTAATCCAAGCGATCGACGCCAATACCGATTTTGCAGTCCGGCGCGATACCGTTCAGCTCGCGGATATGCGATCGGCATTCGGCGATTGACATCTGTTTTTGCAGCCACCGGGGCAGCCACTCGATTGAAATCGGATAGTTTTTAACGGCAGTCAGCTTACCGCCGTACGATACGGTCGAGCTTTCGCGATCGATGCGGGTTTCGAGGAACCGGTCGACGGAGTCGATGAAGTTATTGCAATGAAACTGCGTATGGAACCCGATGATGCTGCTGCCAAGCAGTCCCGCGATGATCTCTTCGCGCCACGGACAAATTCCGAACGATTCCGGATTGGGCCAAGGAATATGCCAAAAAGTGATGATGGTCGCGTTCGGAAGCTTTTCGCGGATCAACTGCGGAAGAAGCGCGAAATGATAATCCTGAACCAAAATCACCGGATCTTCGGTCTTGGCTTCTTCGATCACGGCTCTCGCGAACTTTTGATTCACTTCCACGTATTGTTTCCAGTCCGAAGTGCGGAATGTCGGCCGGGTGTGCGCAATATGGCACAATGGCCAGAGGCCTTCGTTTGAAAACCCGTAGTAGTAACCCGCTTCTTCTTCGGGGGTGAGCCAAACGCGACGAATTTGATAGCTCGGATTATCGGGTGGCACCCTCACGTGGTCTTTTTTATCGACGGCTTCGCGATCGGCGGAGCCACTTCCGTGCGCGATCCAAGTGCCCGAGCAGGCGCGCATGATCGGCTCAAGTGCGGTCACCAAACCACTCGCCGGCATCTGAATGTCAATTCGGTCTTTGCGCTTGATATGAATATAAGGTTCACGGTTAGAAACAATGAGGACCTCGTCACCGGCGAGGTCGCGATTCAAAATCGTCTTGAGCTGCTTTGCGTTCCAGCTAATCTGCCCCTCGTCTTTGGCGCGGCGGTCTTGTTCTAGATCACGTACGAGCGCGCGAATGTCTTTCGCGAGCGGACGAAGCTCCGGGGTTTTAATTTTGAAGTTGAGCTTCTGGAGGCCTTCGCCCCGCAGGAGCGCGCGCATCCCTTCGATCAATCCATGGTAACTCAAGCGCGCGACGAACACCGTGATAAACGAAATCAACGTCGCAAGACCGATGAAGAAGTAAAAAACGTAACGACGGGTCGAATCGCTTCTCCGGTCGATGAAGCTCATGTCGTGAATGAGCACCAGTTTTCCGATCAACACTCCATCCGCATCAAGCGGCTGAGTCATGACATGCAGCGAGCCTTCGGGCAACTGCAATTTCTGGCTTTTGGTCATGTCTTGGAGTTCCGGCGACCGACAATCAAGCGATTTCGGGAACGTATTGGTTTTGTACAAGAGCTTTCCTGCAGTGTCGCAAATGCCGATTGCGTACAGACGCTCGTCTTGAATCGCACGGTCGAAATAGCTTTTTATCCGTGCGTCGGATTTCGCACGGACCATCACACCGAGGGGATCCTGCATGGTGTTGCTCACGAGCTGAGAACGAATATCAAGGTCCCGTACGAACCATCGCAAGGTCATGGCGTCGACCAAAGGGACCACACCGTAGGCGACTAACGCAAGCACGAAGGCGAGCGGGAGAACAAAGCGCAGCGTTAACTTCATGCAAATATTATAAACATATTTTACTTTGATAGCAAACTAAAGTACGCTTTGGAGTGTGTACCCGTATGGATTGGTAGGGAACTGCCAGATATCGGCTTTAATCTCAGATCAAGGGAGCATCGACTGGCTCTGCCTCCCCCGCCCGGATAGCGATCCGGTGTTCGGGAGATTGCTTGACCCTGAAGGGGGACATTTCGCCACACAAGCGGCCGATCCGAAGACCGCAACCACGTCCCAATATTACCTCCAAAACACAAACATCCTCATTACTGAAATCACGAGCGCCAGCGGCGATCGTTTTCGCATCACGGATTTTTGTCCTCGATTCGAGCAGCATGGACGCATGTACCGTCCGATGTCGCTCTTCCGGATTTTGGAGCCGCTTTCGGGCTCGCCTACGGTTCGAGTGGCTTGCAAACCCGTCCAGGGTTGGAGCAAGGAAAGCGCCAAATCGGTACGCGGCAACAGCCATCTTCGCTGGGATATTCGCGATGACGCTCTTCGCTTAGTGACGAACATGCCGCTCACCTACTTGTGCGAAGAAAGCACGTTCCACCTCAAAGAAAAAATTTATTTCGGTCTCACCTGGAGTACGGGCATCGAAGAAGATCTCGTACAGGTGGCCGAGCGGTTTCTCGCTCAGACCGCTCAATACTGGCAGACCTGGGTTAAACACTGTTCAGTCCCAAGCCTGTTTCAAAAAGAAACCATTCGTTCGGCTCTCGCGCTCAAGCTCCACTGCTTCGAGGATACCGGCGCGATCTTAGCCGCGACGACGACCAGCTTGCCTGAAGAGCCGGGCAGCGGCCGCAATTGGGATTATCGTTTCTGTTGGCTCCGGGACGCGCATTTCGTGCTTTCGGCGTTTCACAACCTCGGCCATTTCGAAGAGATGGAAGGGTTCCTGAAGTTCCTCATGGGGATCGCCCAAAAGCACGAAGCGTCCCGGGAGCGCTTGGCTCCCGTGTATACCTTGAGCCAAGACTTACCTTTACCTGAAACCATCCGCAGCAACTGGCGAGGATACGATGGCGGCGGCACCGTCCGCACCATGAACCAGGCGGCCGAGCACATTCAAAACGACGTGTACGGAGAAATCATTCTCACGCTTGCGCCGATTTATTTCGATGAGCGATTCCTACACTTGCGAAATCGAGAACACGAGGAAATGCTCTACCATTTCGCCAAACTCTGCGCCCGCTCGATCTCGAAGCCGGATGCGGGTCTCTGGGAAATCCGCGACGGATGGCAAGAACACAGTTTTACCAACCTGATGGCTTGGGCCGGACTCGAACGCACCGCCCGCATCCACGCCAACAAAGGCATCGGGCATCCACCGATTGACTTGGAGCACGCTCGCGACCACGCGATGAAGGCGCTCGAAAAGGCCGTGAAAGACGGTTCACTTCGAAACGGACCGAACGACGACACGCTCGATGCCTCTTTGGCATTGTCGACCGTCCTGCGCCTTCCAAATGAAGAGCTCTGCCGGCTCACGACCGAAAAAATCCGCGAGCACCTCGCGCTCGGCAAAGAAGGCGTGGAATCCTCCTACTTCTACCGCTATGTCCGGCAGGATGACTTCGGCCACCCTCACTCGGCATTTTTGATTTGCTCGTTTTGGGTGGCGCAATCGCTCGCCCGTCTCGGCGATAAAAAAGGAGCTGAAAAAATCCTCAAAGACGTCGTCAAATCCGCGAATCATCTCGGGCTTTTTGCCGAGCACTTCTTGCCGTCTAAAAACACCCAACTCGGCAATTTTCCCCAAGCTTACTCGCACGTCGGCCTCATCAACGCGGCCTTTGCCCTGAGTCCGACGTGGAGCGAAGTCCTGTGATTCATTCGAGCGCCGGCCGAGCCCTCAAATCCATCGCCCTCTACGAAGCATCCAAAGGCGGCATCGTCATCATCGTCGGGCTCGGACTCCTTGCCAACATCAATCGCGACTTCGAGGAACTCGGCGAAGAAATCGTCCACCACCTACGGTTGAACCCCGCTCACCACTACCCTCGGATTTTTTTGCATGCGATGGACGACCTCAGCCCCGAGCGCATTAAGTGGATGGCCGCCGCCACCGCAGTTTACTCGCTGTTTCGATTCATCGAGGCTTACGGGCTGTGGTTTGCCCGTCACTGGGCCGAATGGGTAGCGATGATTTCCTGCGCGGTTTATTTACCGGTCGAGTTCATGCATCTGGCGAATCATCTCACGGTAGCGGGTGCGCTTCTCACAACGGTCAACGTCGTGATGGTGATTTACTTTATCCGCTTGCTCCTGCTCCGCAAAAAAGCTAATCAACTAATTCTTTGCCTCCAAGCGGATAAATCGGACTCGGGACCTGCCGACAAACCAGTAATAAAGAATCGGAACGGCGAATCGGCTCAGTAGCGTCGCCGCGATTTCGCCGAACATCAAACTGACCGCCAAGCCCTGGAAAATCGGATCGGAAAGCATGACTGCGCTCCCGACGACCACGGCAGCCGCGGTCAGAAGCATCGGGCGAAACCGGAGAACCCCCGCGCTGGTCACAGCCTCTTTAAGTTCCATCCCCCCTGCGATCTGGTGCTCGATAAAGTCGACCAAGATAATGGAATTCCGAACGATGATTCCCGCGCCCGCGATGAACCCGATCATCGAGGTCGCCGTGAAATAGGCGCCGAGAATCGCGTGCCCCGGCAAAATCCCGATAAGGCTGATCGGGATCGGCGCCATAATCACCAGCGGCACCGCAAAACTACGAAACCAACCCAGCACCAGGATGTAGATCAAAACCATCACCACGGCAAATGCGCCGCCGAGATCTCGAAATACCTCGTAAGTGATGAACCATTCCCCGTCCCACTTGACGACGGGCTCACGAGTATCCCAGGGGACTTCGGCCGTTTGAGTGGCGTATTTAATTTTCGGTACGATTTTCATAATTCCATAAACGGGAGCCTCTTCGCTTCCCGACAGCTCGCTCATCACGTAAGAGACGGGTTTTAGATTTTTGCGATAAAGCGTCACCGATTTTTCAAGTTCTGGGGAACGGACGACTCTGTCGACTTGAACCGACCCTGCTTCAAACGAATTCGTAATTTGGCCGGCGAATGGACGTAAACTCGATCGGGCCTCCTGCGCGACCGACAAATCCACGCTGACGTCTTCGGGGCTCGCTGCATCGGCGAGCCGGATCACCGGAGACTCCGAAAACGTGAGCCGTCCGGCATTCGCGATCTGCGCCGCACTGACTCCCAGTTGACCGCCGCGTACCGAATCGAACCCGTAAATCTGACGAGGACGCCCCGGACGCAGGCTCGTATCCAAGTCGACCACGCTTGGCTCAGCCGCGAAAACTCGTTCGACTTCCGTCGCGACTCTTTCGCGAGTCTCGCGGTCTGGGCCATAGACTTCCGCGAGCAGGGTCGCCATCACCGGAGGCCCCGGCGGCACCTCCAAAACTTTAGTGACCGCGCGCATGTCCTGCCCGAACTTGGAAATCAGAGGGCGCAAAGCTTCGATGATCTGATGGCTTGAGAGTTTGCGATCGTCTTTCTCGGTCAGCACGACCTGCAAGTCGGATTGAAAATCGTCGCGACGTGAAAACGAGTGTTTAACCATCCCTGAGAACGAAAATGGAGCCGCCTCACCGGCAAAGACTTGCACGCGTTTGACATCAGGGTTCTCCAAGAGCAGTGAAGCGAGCCGCTTTGAGTACAAGACGCTTTTGACAAGCGGGGTTTCTGCCGGATAATCGATGAGCACTTGAAATTCATTCTTGTTATCGAACGGGAGCATCTTGACTTTTACCGCTTTGAAATAAATGAGGCTCGCGGAGGCGATGAAAAGAAATACGATCAATCCTCCGAAAATCAGGGACGATTTCCGGAATCCGAGAAGCCGATCCATGACCCGGCGGTAAACGTGATCGAGCTTGCCCTCGGTCGAGGGATGCTGCGCATCGTGACTCGAATCATCGTGCTTCAAAAGTTTAACCGCCGCCCAAGGGGTGATGATAAAAGCGACAAAGAGCGATAGAATCATGGCCAAACTTGCACCGACTGGAATCGGCTTCATGTAAGGTCCCATCATCCCACGGACGAACGCCATCGGCAGAATGGCCGCAATCACGGTAAAAGTGGCGAGAATCGTCGGGTTGCCCACCTCGGACACCGCGCGAAGCGTGGCTCGCACCAAGCCTGCGCGCGCGTCCGCTTTCAAGTGCCGTTCGATGTTCTCGACGACGACGATCGCGTCATCCACCAAGATCCCGATCGAGAAAATCAGCGCGAACAAAGTAATCCGGTTGAGCGTGTAACCCATGAAATAATAGATCGCGAGGGTCAAAGCCAAGGTCACCGGAATCGCGACCGCGACCACAAGCGACGCACGAACTCCCATGACGAGCGCGATGAGCAACGAGACCGACAGGGTAGCGAGCAGTAAATGCTCGATCAATTCTTTGGATTTCTGATCGGCGGTGGTGCCATAATTCCGCATCTCCACCATCGAAACGTCTTCCGGCAAAGTCTTAGCGAACACATCCGCCCGTTTGACAAGCTTGGCCGCAAGATCGACGACGTTGGTGCCTTTCCGTTTAGAAAAAACGATGGAAACGGCCGGATTCGATTCATTTGGGTGCGCGCGGTCCATCAGCACCGACGCTCTAACGCGTTCTTCCGGTCCGTCGGTAACTCGCGCGATGTCACGAATGTGGACGATGCCCCCCCCTCGGCTTCCTACTGCGATCGCAGCGATCGCGTCGGAGGACGACAAGCGCCCCCCCACCTCAACATCGTAGGCTTTGTCAGCCGACCAGTTTTTGCCCACCGGCACGAAAACGTCATTTTGCTTGAGTGCCGTCGCGACGGAATCCAACGCAACTCCTCGGCTCGCCAGAAGCTTCGGATCCACCTGAACCCGGACCGCGCGCTTCAGTCCGCCTAAGATCTCCACTCGGCTCAGATCCGGGGTACTCGACAACTCCCTCGCCAGAGGCGCCACCAAGGCGCGTAATTCCGCGTCGTCGCGTTTTGACGAGCTAAAAGTTAGCGTCAGAAATGGCACGTCGTCGATCGAAAGCGCTTTCACCGACGGCAATCCCGCCACAGGCAGATCGCCGTGTATGCTCATCAGTTTATGATGAACCTTGACGAGACTGGGCTCCATCGGTTCGCCGACCTTAAATCGAACGGTGACCAGAGCTCCATGCGCCCGGCTCGCCGAGTACACGTATTCAACTCCATCGAGGCCCCACATCGCCCGCTCGATGGGTTCGGTGACCTTGCGTTCGACCTCCATCGCTTCCATCCCCGGCGCCGCCGCCTGGATGTCGATCATCGGCACGGAAATCTGCGGTTCCTCTTCTTTGGGGGTGAGATAGACCGAAAATAGACCCAAAAAGATGCTCGCGATCGCGAGCACCGGCGTCAACTTGGAATGAACGAACGCACCCGCAAGTCTCCCCGCAAAACCGACGTTATCTTGCTTCATAAGATCTCCGGGCTCCTGAGTTCAACACCAAAGCCTGCCGTGCCTCGGTCCAAGCGAGCTGGGCGGCGGTCCGTGCCACCACGAGATCCGTCCGCCTCGATAATACCTCGACCAGCTGAAGCGCGTTGATTTGTCCGTTTCGAAAAAGCTCGCGAGTCAGCGATGTCTGCTCCTCGAGGTACTTCGTGCTATCGTTCATGAGCGAAAGATTTTTCTCCAAGCTCTCCAAATTTTGGGTCGCCCCGATGCTTGCGATCCGAGACTGCCGGTTTGCACTCTCCGCACGACCTTGCATCGCGCTTGCGCGAGCGGACGCTTCCCCCATCGCTTCAAAATTCCGGGCGTCGAACAAATCCCATTGCAGGTACACTCCCCCCGTAAACCCGGTCGCGACGGACCGGCTGCCTGCGTACAAATCTCCATTCGCGAATACCCCGAAGCGAGGCAAAAACATGGATCGTTCGGCGTCTCCGGATCGGTCAACGGCTTGAGCCGCAAGCTCCAGTGCCCGCACGGATAACGACGGCTCGCTGCCTTCGGCGGGCTTCAATCTCGATTTCACGAATGCATCAAACGCCTCGGGTTTCGCGACCCAATCCTCTCCGATCCTTGAAGCCTGCACCTGGAGCCTGCCTTTCTCGGTTTGAAGTTTTGCCGAGTTTGAAGCGAGTTCGCCCTCCAGCCGATTTCGCAAATTTTTGAGCCCAAGAAGCCCGGAATAACCGAGCGGATTCGAACGCGTCCCCACTTTGTACCGGGACAAAACCTCATCGACGTTCTTTAGAAGCCGAGTCAACTCTTGTTCTTGATTTTGCAACGCGAGGATCCCTGCAAAACTGGACACTGCTTGCGAATAGACTTGAAGCTCGGCCGCTTCGAATTCGACTTGTTTGGACTCCGCCAGCCGATCTGCGCTGTCTGCCGCGGCGGTGCCGGCCCCGCCTTCGTAGATCGGCAATACGACGCGCAGTCCACCCGACTCGAAAATTTGGTTGCCGGGTTGATTGAGGACCGATGGCGCGAAATCCGCGGTACCGATCCGCCGCTGACCCAAAATCGACATGAAGTTCATCGCCGGATCATTGGTTGAATACACCCGAGCTTCAAGCGAAAGCCTCGGATACCAATGCCGCCCTTGCCTCCGCGACCGAATCTCCGCGGCTTTGCGCTCTTGATCGGCCGCTCGAAGCTCGGGAGACTCGGATCGAACCTGCCTCCAGAGTTCGTCAAATTCCAGCACATTCGTGGTTTCGGCGGACGCGGCAGCTCCACTCATCAGGATTAAAATTGCGACGATGTATTTCATAACTCCTCTAGCAGTAAATTTCCTTGACGGACCTGAGTAAACGGATCAATTTCGGGTTTGCGATGCTGTAGTAGACCGAGGTCCCTTCTTTGCGAGACTCGACGACGCCCTCGCTCCTCATCCGGTTTAAAAACTGAGACATCGCCGATTGCGAAATTTCGCAGAACTCAGTGAGTTCGTTCACGCTTTTTTCGCCGTCAATCACCTGACACAAGACTTTAAGCCGGACGGGATGCGAGAGCGACTTCAGCACCTGGCTGACTTCATCGCACTTTTGGAGAATAGCCTTAGTCATGTTTTCTTTAGATACGGTTGTCATACGTTATAATATAACATAAACATAATATTAGTTAACCATAATATTATAAAAACATAATATTTAAGTCATTCAATAACTTGACTCCATCAGCGCAACCACTTAAGGAGATCAAGGATTAAGTTTCCTGAGTCACACCATCGACTGCCGGGAAGTACTGCTGCTTGTCGCCGATCTCATGTCCGGCCTGGATGCCGGTACCGAGCTCGTCGATACTAAACACCGACCTCGGCAACTTCAGCGACTCACGAAGTTTATCCATCGTGCTCGGCACGAACGGGTAGAGCATGATCATGAGGTTCTTGAGCACATAGAAGCAGGAATAAAGCGCATCACTCCGCTGCTCGAGCGGCTGACGATCGTCGTGCGGCTTGAACTGAGTGAAGAGACTGTTGATTTGACGGGCGTAGTTCTCGACCAAGTTCAGGAGAATCGGATACTCGGCGCGCTCCATCGAGTGCAGATACTTTTTAACGAGCTTCGCGGTCTCGGCCAAAACCTTATCGTTGAGCTTGCCTTCGGGCACTTTCCCACCGAATTTGGAATGACAGGCGGAAATCGGCTTCTCGAACGCGGCGTTCATCGGCCCTGCCAGGAAGCGATTGCGCTCGTCGAGCGTGGCGAGATCAAAGTTCGAAGCCTTTTCATGCAAGCTCAGCATCGCTAAAAAGTAACGAACCTGATCCGCCGAATAGCCCTTCTCATCGAGGAGCTGATCACCGGTGTAGTAATTGCCGGTCGACTTACTCATCTTCTCGCCGTTGACCATCAAGTGGTACACGCTAAAAACGTCGGTAAGTTGGTATTCGCCCGCTTGCGGCGTGCGATGAATATCGGATTGCGAGCCAAGCCACATCGCACCTTGCATGAGGACGTAAAAGTAAACGTTGTCTTGCCCGAGGAACTGACAAATGCGCGCTTTCGGGTCTTTCCAAAATTCCACAAACCTCTCCGGATCACGTTCTGACTGCTTGAGCGCCACTTTCGAAAACGAAATCGGCGCGACCAGCGAATCCGGCCAGACGTAGAGGGTCTTGCCCATCATCTCGGGATCGAGGTCGGCCGGCATCGGAATCCCCCAAGCGACGTCGCGCGAAATCGAGCGATGCGCCCATCCGTCGAGAAGCTCATTTGGAATACCGTGTTTGTCGAGAAATGCGCGGCCGGTATTTAAGTCAGCCTTGGTTTCAAACGTACACGCGACTTTTTTGCCGGCAGCGTACTTGCTTTTGTGTTTTGGAAGTTGGTCTTTAAGCTCTTTGTATTTGGCTTCGTGCGTGTTGTCGAAGCTCAGAGCCGGAAGAACGGTGTTAATGACTTCATTGTAAACCGACTGGCGCCAAGTTTTGGTTTTGCTTTGGATCCAGGTGCGGAGTTCTTCGGACACCTTCCAGAGATCAAGCCACCAATGAACGGTGTCTTTCAACACGGGTACGCTACCCGTCACGGCACTTATTGGATTCAAGAGCTCGGATGGGTCATAATGCGTTCCGCACTTCTCGCACTCGTCCGAGTAAGCGCGATCGTTATCGCACTTCGGGTTCGGGCATTTGCCGCTGACCAAACGATCTTGCAGGAAACGATTGATCTCGGTGTCGAACCACTGCCGACTCATGCGCTTGTCGAGCATGTTGTTTTTATAAAGCTTACGGATAAAGTCTTGAGCGAGAGCCACATGTTCCGGATAGCACTCCGGGCGAGAAGTACCGGTGTAGGTATCCACGCCGATCGAGTAACGACGCAAGGTCTCGGCTTGAGTGACGTGAATGCCATCAATGAACTCACGCACCGGCTTGCCTGCTTTGAGCGCAGCGAGTTCGCTCGTCGAACCGTGATCGTCGGTACCGCAAACGTGTAATACGTTTTCGGCGCCGATAAGCATGCGCATATATCGGGCAAAAACGTCGGGTGGGATCATCGCGCCAGCCAAGTGGCCGAGATGCAACGGCCCGTTTGCGTACGGCATACCACCGGTAATCACCATCTTGGAAGGGCGCACGACCTGCTTTTTCATCGCTTCGATGTCTAATGGATTAAAAGCATTGGCATTGAACGCGCCCGATGGCGGCTGATTGGGCTTGGAGGTCATTCCCGCGTTATATCATGGGTTTTCGGGATTTGCCGAAATATCGTTGATTGCCTGGGGTGGCGCATTTTTCCGGATTATTAGGGGTGCAAATACCCCGGACTCTGCAATAATGAAACTTAAGGAGCCGTGATGAAAGTTCTACCCACAGTAATTGATTGGACAGTGAAAGCGGTTTGCGCCGCCGTACTGGTGTACTTCGCGGTGGTGCGAGGCCCGGAGCCGGTCGAACTTGTCAAAGCCACTCGTGGATTGTTTGAATCCCGCGTCCACGGCGAAGGCATCATCCAATCGAAGACTCGCTACACCGTCGCGGCATTCGCCGAAGGCAGCGCGAAGAAGCCGAACTTCGGCGTGGGCGATGAGATCCGTCAAGGCGCCGTCGTGACTGAAATCTTGATCGGGCCGAACTTTGAAAACCTACGTGCCGCCGTGACCGGTGTTGTCTCCAAGGTGTTTCACCACGCCATGGGCAAGGTCGAACGTAAAGAACCGATCATCGAGATCTCGGATCCGGAACACATGGAAATGCTTACCGACCTCATCCCGAGCGATGCCGAGCAAGTCCACCTGAACGACTCGTTTACGATCACGAAATGGGGCGGCCCGGAACCGCTTAAAGGCGTGATCACCCACATCGGCAAACCCGATCCCGAGAAAGAAGGCAAAGTACCGATCGCGGGCGTCCTTCAGGACGTGCCTTCCGACATCTTCAAAAAACTCGGTGAACGTACCGAACTCGCGATCAGCATTCAAGTCGCAAAGTTCCCGGACGCGCTGAAGATCCCGATCGGAGCCGCGTTTCGAAACAAGAAAAACTGGACCGTGTTTCGCGTGGTCGATCGCCATGCGCGCGAGAAAAACGTCACCATCCTGAATCGTAACAACGAGGAGGTGATGATCGGCAATGGTCTTACCGAAGGCGACGCGGTCATCGATCGTCCGGGCGCTCTTGTCAAAGACGGGATCCGCGTGGTCGAAGTCCCGGCCGGATCATCGGGAAGCTAAGGCCTACCCCCCACTGCGAGTGAACTTGCTCCAAAAAGACTATTTAAGTCAGTTTTATCTATATTTATTACATAAACTGTATTGAATAATTAAATTCAAGCTGTTATCATCGCGGAAACTAATCACTTGAAGGGATTTTCTCATGAAATTCGCATTCGTTGTTCTCTCCAGCCTCATCGCTTTTTCTTCTTACGCTGATAAAGTAAAACTCGACATCAAGGTCACCCAGACCTACGTCGTAAACGCACAAAATTCAAACCGCTATGATCTTCAAAAATCGAACATCTATCTTAAGATGTCGGCTAAAATCGACGGTCAACGCGCAAACGCTGAAAAAGAGATCAATGTTGCCGCAGATGGCAGCTACATGATCATCGGTTCCGACGAGATCACTCAATTCGACAAAGCCGGAAAACAAACCATCCTCGCGGCACGCGTTTCTGACAGCCGCATTACTTTCACTGAAGTCAACGCCGACCAAGTGATGACAAGCCTCAAAGTCTAAGGTGGAACTGCGAAAACTTCGGTTTCTAAAACGGAGTGCACTAAAGACTCAACTTCGCTCATGACTTGCAAGATGTCGATCGCTGCAACAGTCAAAGTGCACTAGCCTTACTACATTTGCAACTTTTTGGGCCGCGGTGGTTTTGCCATCGCGGCTTTTTTATTTAATGGGTTAAAAAACAAAGAATCGCAACACCGCGCCGACGATCGAGAGCACAATCGAGCCCATAATCGCAGGCAACCATCCGTCGATCTCAAAGCCTTTCAATATAGCCGCACAAATTTTTAAAACCGCGCCGTTTACGGCGAAGGTAAAAAAGCCAAGTGTGAGGATATTAATCGGAAGCGTGAGCACGATCAGTATTGGCCACACCACTGCGTTGGCGATCCCGATCACGACAGCGGCAATCATCGCATCGCCGAAACTTTTGACGATAAAGCGAGGCATCAGCTTTGCGGTAATGAGGAGCGCTAAAGCCGAAACAAGCCAGTGAATGAGGTAGTAAGAAAGCGCTGGAAATTGGGGTTGCATGACCAAGAGTATGCCAGAAAAATAAAAAAGGGGCGACCGGTGGCCGCCCCTTCTCTATGTAGAATTTCGAAATATAGAATTTCGAATAAAACTTTGAATCAATGATTAGTAGCGACCGCGGCCACCGCCGCCGTATCCACCACGACCGCCACCGCCGCGATTCTCACGTGGCTCCATTGGCTTAGCAATGCTAACAGTCATTGCGCGACCGTCTGCTTCTACGCCGTTAAAACGTTGAATTGCTGCTTGAGCTTCTGCATCACTACCCATTTCGACGAAGCCGAAACCTTTGCTGCGACCTGAGTCGCGGTCAGTGATGACTTTTGCAGAAGTGACGGTACCGCACTCTGCGAATGTGTTTTGAAGATCACCATCGGTGATTTTGAAAGAAAGATTACCCACGAACAATTTGTTACCCATATTACCTCCTAAAGGCAGGGAGCTTTCAAGAGGAGCACAGGTCCAATTACCTAGAGACATCTGAAGAGCGATTATTAACGCAATCAGGATAACAGCAAACCTAGAATAAACCTACTAAATAAGTATTTTAGCCGTTTCTAATGCAATAGAAACGACTTAAGCCGCATCTGCGTGCTGAATCCACTGTTCGAGACGACAGTACGTGCCTGCGATCGGGTAAAAACTACTTCCGGCCCCAGGCGCCTTCGCCTTTGTTGCCGCGTTTCGCGGATTTTTTTGGATAAGGATGGAACATCTTGCCGCCGTTTTTGCGATCACCGCCGCGATCTCTGCGAGATCCGCGATCGAAGTGTTTGTTTTTAGGCTGATCGAATCCTTTGTCGGCGTGTTCGCTCCGTTTCGGCGCGGGAGCCACTTTCAGTTGCTTTGCGAGCAAGCGAGCCGCGATCTCCTCTCTGCTCATGAGATCGATGACTTCTTTCCAACCGGTTTCAAGCAAAAGACCTTTGATGAGGAGGCTCACCTCTTGGCCTTGCGTTTCCGGTTGACTGAACTGAGTCAACGCGCGTGCGAGCTTCAATTTTAAAAGCACGGCTTCGGTCGGGACTTCGGCGCGCTTCATTTTAGTGCGAGTCACGCGCTCGATCCGCGGGATCAAATGCATATGGCTCGGATTGACGAGCGCGAGTGCGATCCCATCTTTACCGCCACGACCGGTACGGCCGATGCGGTGGATGTAAAGATCGAGTTCGCGAGGCAAAGAGTAATTGATCACGTGGGTGAGTTCTTTGACGTCGATCCCGCGAGATGCGACGTCCGTGCAAACGACGATGGTGGATTGCCTCGCTTTAAATGCTTTCATGGTGCGTTCACGCGCGGCTTGTTCCATGTCACCGTGCAAACAATCGGCGGCGTAGCCCGCATTCTTCAAAGTTTGGGTCAACTCCACCACGAGTGCCTTGGTTTGGCAGAAAATAATTCCGTAAAACCCTTCAACCGAGTCGATGAGTTTTTGTACGACTTCGGGCTTCTCGTCTTCGTGCACCTGATAAAAAAGCTGCCGAACCGACGATGGCACGCTTTCTTCTTTATTGACCTGAACTTGCTCGGGGTCGTTCAAAAAGGTATCGGCAATTCGGCGAATATCCCGACTCATGGTCGCGGAAAACAGCCAGGTCTGATGCTTTTCTTCCTGACTTACGGTTTCAAGAATGAATTCGATGTCCTCGCGGAAGCCCATCGAGATCATCTCGTCGGCCTCATCCAGGACGACGGTTTGCAAGTGATCGAGACTCAAAGTATTGCGCTCAATGTGGTCGATAATGCGGCCCGGGGTACCGACAACGATACTCACGCCTTCTTTGAGCGCGCGAAGCTGCCCGCCGTAGTCGCCGCCGCCGTAAATCGCGATGGCTTTTGTCTTTTTGTAGCGGGCGAGTAAATTAATTTGTTCGGCGACTTGTTTTGCAAGCTCGCGAGTCGGGCAAAGGATCAAGCCTTGCACGCCTTTGAGAGTCGGATCAATCGTTTCGAGAAGCGGAATCGCGAACGCGGCAGTCTTGCCGGTCCCGGTGGAAGCCAAACCCAAGAAATCGGTACCGCCCTTGAGCAAGGTCGGGATCGTCTCCACTTGAATCTGCGTCGGGGTTTCGTAACCCAGTTCTGAGATGGCTTTGGCGAGTTCTGGGCTAAAATTAAAATCGGAAAAGCTCTGAGGAACGGTTTTCATATGAGACCGCAATGTTAGCACTAAACCTTCGAAAAAGCCCGGTAATTCCAGATTATAGAAGTCGGTTAATTGCGAATAATAAATAACAATCGTTGAAACGTGGTAAAAACGTACCTACTGGACCTTTACTGATGAGCATCACCATCCAAGACTATTTAGAACGTCGTCGGCTTCGTCTCCTCGATGCGCAAGCACAACGTTTTTGTCAGCGCTGTTTGCGTCCGACCGGCCATTGCTTTTGCGCTGAAATTCGGGCGATTGATCCGGGCATAGAGTTCGCCATATTAGTCCATCCGATCGAACGCAGGCGTAAGATCGCGACCGGCCGAATGGCTCATCTGAGTTTAAAGAACTCGCATTTTATTTCGGGCCACGATTTTACCGACAACGCGCGGGTCAACGCATTCATCACCAATTCCGCTTATCAATGCGTTGTCATGTATCCGGGTCCGCAGGCTCTGAAGATCGACGAGCCGGGGGCTACGCGCTCTTCGTTTTTCGACTCCGGCAAAAAGCTCACCGTGTTTGTCATCGACGGCACCTGGCACACGGCTCGACGCACGCTCCGTGACAGCAAAAACTTGCAGCAACTGCGGCGGATTTGCTTTTCTTCCATCGAGCCTTCGCTGTTTCGTGTGCGCAAGCAGCCCGCGCCGGAGTGTTTTTCGACGATCGAAGCGATTCATCGCACGATCGAACTCCTGGGACCGAGATACGGATTTGATGTCTCCACCCGCGAGCACGATCAGATTCTGCGGCCTTTTCACTGGATGGTTGATATTCAAATCCGGTGCGGAAGCGGCGCCCCCCAGTTGAGGCGAGTATCGCCTATGCCGAAAGCTTCAGACCGATGATCGAAGTGAGCAACAATCCTAAAAAGAAGATACGCATGGGAGTCACCGACTCATCGAAAAGATAGATTCCAAGAATCGCGGCCCCGAGGGCGCCGATACCGACCCAAACCCCGTAAGCGGTGCCGATCGGCAATGCCTGGCTAGCTTTTGCGAGCAAGAACATGCTGCCGGCGAGCGTGGAGAGCGTAAAGACACTCGGGCCGAGCTTGGTAAATCCATCGGTGTACTTTAATCCGATCGCCCAACAGACTTCCAAAAGGCCGGCGATGATCAGCATCGCCCAAGATAGTGCAATAGACATAGAGCATACTGTAGACGAATCTTGCACAAGTTGCAGAAAAAACGCAGGTGCGGGCGCGACCGTGCCGTAAGCGATGCCTCGACTTCGTAAGACCCTCGCGCTGTATTATTTGGCCCGGTCCAGTAGCATCGCGACTTGCAGGCCGCCGCCGCTTACATTGACCTTAAGACTCTTGTTGGTCGCGCGGGCCATGAGGCCGCCGATTTCAAAATGGCGGAAGCGCCCGCCGTTGCGCCCCATCTCCCAATCGTACTGGACGAACACACCGAGATCTGCGATCGCCTGCTTCGGACGCGATAGAATTCCGTTTACATCGATGAGATTCAATTCCGTTTTTTTTTGGATAACCCACTCGTGGCGATTGGCCGACCGAATGCGCTTTAATTTCCGCTCGAGGTCCTGATTCATAAACACTTGCTCGCCGCCACAACCGTCGGTGTGCTTCAGTACCCAATCGTGCGGTTTTTGTAAACACTTGGCCGCTCCCGGTGACGACAACAACTTCGCCGGCAATACCGATTCGGCCATCGTCTTCGAAGAACCCAAAAGTTTTTTGCGTAAGAGCGGGTCATCCATGAGCACGAGGATCGTCTTCGCGGCCACTAACCCGGTGATAAAAGGTCCGTACTGCGGCGTCTTCGCGCGAACGAGCTTCGAATAGAGCGGATGGCCCTCTTTATAATCCTTGAGCTCGTAGGCAAAGCTCATGTTGGTCGCATCGGGCCGCCACTGCCCCAACTTCCCGCCTCCTCCCAGCACGACTCGACCGTTGACCACATCAATCGGAAGCTGCTCGAGCAGCGGCGAATGTTTTTTACTGATTTTCTGCCCGAACAGTTTCGGCGAGATGAGTTTAAAATCAGCACCCAGTTTTTGCGCGGCCTGAAGCAAATAAATTTCGTCCCAATTGTAATCGTCATATTGGATCCGGATCATCTTGTCGCCGAGCCTCTGCATATTGCGCACTTCGGCTGCGGCGGTGTCGAGGCTTACCAACCGTCCCTTTAGATTCGGCATCAAATCCAGAAGTACTTTTTGAAAAAAAGAGCTGCGCGCGAGTCCGTCGAATCCGATCTCGTTGATCTCGAGCACCACCGGCGGATTACCTTTGACCGGGGGGCCGACAATGGCCATGTCATAGCGAAAACTCCCGGTCATGCGGCCTTTACGATACTTGAGCACTTCGAGTTCATCGACCAAATGATCACGGACCGGTCCGCGGGGAATGATCGCGCGGATCTCACGCTCCGGGAGCGACAAAAGCGCGAGCGCGAATCTGGTAACGAGATGGGCGCTTTCCTTCAATGTCGGCCAATAAGACATCGGGAGCGTGCGCGGGATGATCGAAAAATCGTCGTCATTTACTCCGGGCAAATCGGAATCCACGAACGCGTTCCATACGTCGGTTTTGTGATCGTTATTGTTGTAGGCTTGGATTTTTGCATCTAAATCGCGGTGCGGCTTTTCGTGGTAGTAACCGTTAAATTTCATCCTATTCAATTGTGGGCGCTGGAACGGGGAAACTCCACAATAAAATTCGAACCTTTACCCGGCCTATCGGAATTCCCTGTCCGCCAATGGCCGTACAAGTGGCGGATATAAAAAAGAAACCGCCGTTCAAAATCCATCTGAACGGCGGTTTTAAGTTTGTTGCTTCAGTTATCTTTTAGAGTTCGAACCTCGGACTATTGTCCAACGATATAACGATAGTCCACGCTCACTTGGTCACCCGCTTGGGTATTGTTGGTGACCACTGGGTTTAAAACCACACCGTTTGGCATAGCCAAGCCGAAGTCGGTACCGAAAGAGAGTGAGTAACTAGTGCCGTTAGCCTTAATGATCGAAACTTTCAGGTCATGAAGGTTATTCGGATAGTTAGCTTCGTAGATATTGTGAGCCAAACTGAAAGCATAAGCACGAACGACCAATGAATCTGCCATCGAGTTATAGATGTCTGCAAAAGCTTGGGCACTGCTTTCGATATCGCCCAATACTGATTCACGGCCAACTAAGTCGACGAGTTTTTTCAAGCTCACATCAACACCCGGAGTCATGGTCGAAGGTTCAGTCACCTCGAGCAAACTGGTTACTGAGTAACTGAGACCGAGACCGCTGCTCGCCATGAATTCATCCAAATAGTCTTTGATCCCTTTACGAGCATCCTTTCTGCGCGGAGTCTGAGTATCGTTGTAGATCTCAGCGTCTTTCACGGGAGGAATATCGTTGATCGACTCGTTCGTGCTTGGGCCATGGTAGTACCAGTTGTTTTCGTCAGTGAGGAAGCTAATGTTGGCAACCGCATCCGCACGGAACATCGAAGTATGAACGTTAGGATTGATGGTATTGCCCCATGAATTCAAGTTATACAAGAATGTCACGAGTGACTTGCCCATCAACTCTGTACCGCTACCATTAGCGCCGACGTGAACTTTGGTTTTAAAGTCAGCGATCAAGTTAGAGATATAAGTATCCATCTGAGCTTGCGTCCATGACTGCCAACCCGCAGGCTTAGTACAAGCTACCGTACGCTCCCGTTGATAGTTGTTTGGACCCGTGCGACCCAAGTAACGGTCGGACGTGATGATCGTTGTACAGATATCGAGATCGGCACGACGGTAGAACGTGTTTGCGAATTGCTCGAAACCAGCTGCAAGAGCCGCTTGGTTATCACTCATCGACCCAGAGTTATCGACAACAAACAAGAAATCGATCTTCTTGACTGAGCCGGTAACAGCATTGAATCTTTGGTTGGTGATGCTTGTCGGCATCCCACCGATAAAATCGGGGTTATTGGCGGGAGCGGATGTGTTTGAGCTAAAGAACTGTTGTTGTTCGCCAGCCACACACCCACTGAGAATCAGTGGAATTGCGATCAGGGCGTTTAACCCAAAAGCCGATCGCGGAGCTTTACTTTGCGTGACCATACTAGCCTCCTTGGGGATATCCGTCCCCCTCGCAAAAAGTCATGTACCACTGTTAGGATAATTTAACATATTGATTAAGTCAACTACTTAAGTTATTGAATTGATATCTTAAATTAAATTCGTTGAACAAAAAATTAACAAAAGGTAACGATATCAAGATAACTTTGTGTAAGCATTGTACATACTTTTTATGTAACGAAATCCGTATATTAAACAAATTTAATTCAATCCACATTTTTCTCTTTTGTTTTTATGCTGTGCGTTATACAACGCTCTCGGATTACTTAAACAAGAGAGGTATATATCATGAAGTTCAAAACCCTATCATTAGTCGCCGGAATGGCGTTCATTGCTGGTGTGACCCTTGTGGGTTGCGGTGGCAGCAACAATAACAACGGCGCCTGCCCTGCAGGTCAGAGCATGGTCAATAACACCTGTCAAGTGAACTACAACGGTTATGCTACTGGCTATAACCAATGTACAGTCGGTCAAGTGTCGACTCAGTACGGCTGCTTGAACCCAGTCACCGACAACCGCTGCGGACAAGCTCCTGCAGGCCAAGCATACGGCCTTTACAACGGCAGCACTTGTGCCCTTGGTACAGTAAGCACCGGCTATCCGAACACCGGCTATCCGAACGGCGGCCAATGCGCTCCAGGCTCAGTGATGACTCAAATGAATTGTCTTCCGATCAACCCACAAGCTTGTTTCGGCAGCTACAACTACGGTTACATGAACGGTTACTGCTACCCAGCACAAACCGGTTACAACACCGGCTATCCTTACGGTACCGGCGGTAACGGTGGTTTTTACTACTACTACATTCACTAGAGCGTAGATCGTAGATCAAATTTTAAAGGCCTCGGTTGTTCATGCAGCCGGGGCCTTCGTGTTTTCACGGTAGTTTGCGATAGCTCGGCAGCTCCCGGCGCAGACAAACTCGTGGCCCACCCTCGGCAGTGTTGTCTTTTGCGGACAACTTTTCTTTAAATCCAACTCGCCGATATTAGATCTGACTCAGACAGTGACTCAAATCCGGACGTTGCGAGATCCTGCCGCCGCAGATGGGGATAGCAACAACCATCACGAGGCCGCCCGACCTCCCACATAAAAACTAATTTTTATCTGAAGCGACTTTGCGGTTCGATGCAAGATCGTTGATGTTGGCATTGAGCGCGTAATCGGGATCAAAACTCTGCGTCCCGCGACGAATCTCGAAGTGTAAATGCGGCCCGGTCGCATGGCCCGACTTACCGGAATACGCGATGATCTGTCCACGCTTGACATGCTTGCCGAGCTTCACCGAATTGCGCGAGTGATGCGCGTATACCGAATAGAAATTATCCTTGTGCTTAAGTACGACCATGCGGCCGTAACCACGAATTTTTGAACCGACGTACACCACTTCGCCGTCCGCTGCCGCTAGCACCGGGGTTCCGTATGCTGCACGCAAATCCACGCCTTGATGAAATTTTGCACCCCGATCGCCATAGTTCGACGAAATCGTCACATGCTTGAGCGGCCATTGCCATTTGCCTGTCAGTTCGACTTTACTGCCTTCTTTCGGCGCATACATATCGTTCGCGGCCTCTTCAGCTTCAGCACCGGATGATCGAACGATAGGATAGCCGTCACGATCCAACAAACCACGACGTCCCGAACTCATCGGACGTGTCGCACATCCCGAAAGCAAGCTCACAACGGACAAAAACGCGATAAGAAGTACCCAGTTCTTATTCATTCAATCCCAACTATTCTGAGAGCCGTTTAATCTCTTCCAAAAAAGCCATATCGGTCACGTCGAGTTTGAGTGGCGTAATCGACGTGTAGCCTTGATCCACAACGTGGCAATCAGTATCTACGTCGGGTTGGAATCCCATGTACTGACCACCGACCCAAAAGTAATCCTTTCCACGATGATCCACTCGCTTCAGCACCGCTGACGAATAATGGCGGAATCCTTGGCGGGCAGCTTTGATACCCTTGATCCGGCTCAGTGGCAGATCCGGAACATTGATATTCATCAGCGTGTACTTCGGGAAACCCTTTTTTTGATATTCCTTGATGATCTTGACCGCTTGCTTCGCGGCCGACAGATAGTTGAGCTTGCTCTCCACCTTACGAGATTTGAAATCCACGTTCAGGCTGACCGCGTAAGACGGAAGACCCAAGATGCAGGCTTCGCGAGCAGCCGACACCGTACCCGAGTAATAAACGTCCTGACCCAGATTGGCACCACGGTTAATCCCCGAAACCACGAGGTCAGGCAACGACCTCATGACCTGCTTAATACCGAGGTAAACGCAGTCGGCTGGCGACCCGTTCACACCATAAAAGTCGGTATCCATCTGGATGAGTCGCAAAGGTTTATGCAACGTGAGAGAATGGCCGGTCGTGCTTTTTTCCTCAAGCGGTGCGACTACTTTAACTTTCCCAATCTTTTTGAGTTCTTCGTAAAGAATCTTCAAGCCGGGAGCATGGACGCCATCATCGTTAGAGAGAAGAATTCTCATATCTTGAGTGTACCGATCAAATAGTGATTTTTCAATTCGGCATCATTTGCCGTCCTATGGGCTCCCATAAGAGCCTCCCGTCAAATTCAAGGCGAATTCAAAGATGGGGGAGAACCCCTGACCTAGGTAATACGCGCGCTCAGCACCAAGTTCGAGCCGCCAACAGCGTGAGGGACTTTGAAAAAGCACCGTATTGCGCGAACGATACAAAGTGTTGGGTGAGTTCAAACGTAAATCGAAGGCGAGCTCGGACTTGAGCATGATGTAATCGTTGATCGAAAAATGCGCCGTGACGCCGAGCGAAGATTCGGGTGTGATAAGACGTGAAAACGCATAACTGACTCCGATGCTCCGGTCGAACTGCAAGACGCCTTCATGAATCGCCTTCTCCAAATTCCACGTCGTACCGAAAACAAATCGGTGTGGCGACGGAGCATCAAGAAGGCCGCCGTACCGTTCAATAAACGCGTAGTACGTGTAATCGGTGAAGACCGAAAAATCCGGATCATCGTACTGAGCGTGCGTAAACAAAGGCGACAGGAGAATCCGATTGTCCGCCTTGTTGTCGGCGACCGCTCTTTCCAACTCTTGGATATCGAGGGTTTGCTGCACGCTCGCTTCCACTTTCCGCTCCACCTTGACGTTTCCATCCGGCATCTTTTCTTTGCGATAAAGCTGAGTGAGGAATCCGTAGGTGAGCGAGTTCCCGAGCGGCGTAAAGTAAGTGTTGATGTTCTGCGATGAGTTGATCGGCACAATGTCGTTGGAATCAAAGTACTGACCGGGACGGCCGGCAGACGAGATTTGAGTCGCGAACGGATGCTTCTCGTCCGAAATCTGTTGAGTCGGAATCCAATTGTACGTGAGCGTCGGGCGAATCGTGTGCTTGTACGAAATGTTCGGATCCTGAGACAGGATCACCCGCTCGAGTTGCGCCGACAACTCGGTTTGCGTCAGCAGGTAACCTTGAGCGAAGTTATCGTAGACATTGTTGAAGTTATAAAAGTATGAACGGTACTGCACGGTCGGCGTGATCGTGAGCCAACCCCACGGATTGAAGGTCGTGTACAAGTTCGGGATAAAAGTAAAACGCTGCGCCTCACGAACGATCTGTGAGCAATTCGCGCTTCCCGGCGCGCAATCGACACCGTTTGGATCGAGATAGTCCGAGCTTCCATACCCGCGGAAAAACCTGTTAAAACGGCCCTCGAAACCAGCCGCGATTTTCGATCCGAAAATAAACTGATCGTTGGTATTCAGGGTCACACGCGGAAACTCTTGCACGGTTCTCGAATCAAAATCTGTGCTACCGATGATATTGTTCCGCCCGTCGCGATCGTACTCAAGCAAGTTTCGAATACGCCGGCCGGAGACTACAGTGCTCACGGTCGGCGTATTGCGGGTAAAAAACAAATCCGACGTGAGCGCCGGCTCGTAAAGACCAGCGATATCGTCCGAATAGAGCGTCGGATACCGCGAGTCCCCGACTTCGTTGATCCTGAGCTTGCCTTCGATCCCGAACGGAAGCTCCTGCGTGATCGCCGCTTTGCCCGCATAGCGATAGTTGCGGTTGTTGAGCGAGTGATCTTCAGTAAAATAGACGTTCAAATCCCCGCGCGAGCGATCGGTGATCGTATAGCGTCCTTCCCACTCGGTCCGAACGCCCGTTCCTTCGCGCGAGAGGTAGCCCGCGGTAAAAGTCATGTCCGACCAATCGGTCGTCGCCCAGTAATACGGTTGCAAATAATAGAGACCGTAAACCTGCCTGGAACCAAAGCGCGGGAACAAGAGCCCGCTCTGGCGCTTGGTCTTGACCGGCACGACCATGTACGGAAGCCAGAGTAGCGATGCGTCCTTGATCTTGAACATGAAGTCCTTGATGAACGCGTAACCCTCGACGGTGAGATCGACTTCGCTACCGGTAAATTCCCACGAGTTCGGACAATCGAGACAAGTCGTGTAGTCGTAGTCTTTGATGCGATAACGTTGTTCGCCGACTTGCTCCATCCGAGAGCCCCGAAGCGCGTAAGTTCCGTTCGTGAGGTTACCGTTGATGATCACACCCGTTTTTTTAACCAGATCGAGATCGATCGAATCCGCTTTTACAAACGTCTCACCGTACTGGTAGCGGACCCGCCCGCGCGCCTTGACGTACTGGGTTTTTTGGTTGAACTCGATGTCGTCGGCATGGATCTCTTCGTTGTCGCGGATGAGGTACGCGCTACCGTGCAAAACCACGATGTGAGTGCGACGATTGAGTTGGGTCTCGTCCCCACCCCAGTGCATGCGCTTGGATTCATCCGCGGGCGTCGGTGTAGGCGCGGTCGCTGCAAATGAGGCGGCGGCTTGGAGCAGAAGCAGGAGGATCCAACTTCGTCTCCAGTTCCCCCGTCCCGGCTTCAAAACTTACAGCGGTTTCCTAACCTCAAGAAAGTTTGATGGAGCTCCGATTTCAGATTCTTGCGGTGGACGATGCGATCGATAAATCCATGCTTGAGCAGGAACTCCGAGCGCTGGAAGCCTTCCGGAAGTTTTTGGCGGATCGTTTGCTCGATCACGCGCGGACCCGCGAAACCGATGAGTGCTTTCGGTTCGGCAAAGATCACGTCACCCAACATCGCAAAGCTCGCCGCCACGCCCCCTGTTGTCGGATCGGTCAAAATCGAAATATAAGGAATGCCCTCTTCGCGCAAACGTTGAATCACGGCGGATGTTTTTGCCATTTGCATGAGCGACAGGATGCCTTCTTGCATTCGGGCTCCCCCGCTCGCGGATACCACCACTGCCGGGACTTTATCCGTAAGCGCGCCTTCGAGCACCATCGTGACCTTTTCGCCGACGACCACACCCATGGAGCCACCCATGAATTTGAATTCAAAAACGCCAAGGTGGAACGAGAGACCTTCCAGCTTGGCCTTGCCCGCGATAAACGCATCGTTGATCTTGTGGCTTTTGATCGCTTGGCTCAAGCGATCCTTGTAAGGCTTTTGATCGTCGAACTGGAGGGGATCGTTTGATTTAAATTGTTCGCCGTAGGGTTCAAACGTCCCATCGTCCGAGAGAATCGCCACGCGCTCGTTTGCCGGGATGCGGAGATGGTGATCGCACTCCGCACAGACGGAGAGGTTTTCTTGGAGTTGCCGGGTCTGGATGATTTCACCGCACGACGGGCATTTGCCCCAGAGGCCTTCAGGGATCTTAGCGACACGAGCGGGAACTGATTTCTCGCCTTTAAATCGCGGCGTTTTAAGGTCGTCAAACCATGACATATGGTTTCTAGACTAGCAGAGCTTAGGTCTGGCGCGAATAGAGAAATTGAGTAAAATCGCGCACCAAGTCAGGATCAAACTGACGTCCCGCTTCACGCTGGATCTCTTCAAGCGCTTCGCGGTGACTCACCTTGTGGCGATACGAGCGCTCACTCGTCATCGCATCAAAAGCATCCACGATCGCGATCGCACGGGCAATCCAAGGAATGCGATCTTCTTTTAGCCCGAGCGGGTAACCCCTGCCGTCCCAACGTTCATGATGGTGACGCACGCCTTCTGAGATCAACGTCACACCCGGATAGTCGCGGATCATTTGATAACCGATTTCCGAATGCTGCTCCAAGTGGTCGCGCTCACCCGGCGTGAGCTTCCCCGCCTTGTGCAGGACTTCGTCGAGCACGCCGACTTTACCGATGTCGTGCAACAGAGCCGCGGTCTCAAACGCCTCGATGTCAAGTTCGAGCCATTGCCAGCGTGAGCGCATGTAGCTCGTCCACTCTCGGGCGAGTTCGGAGACGCGCTCCGAATGGGCATGGGTCGCTTGATCTTTTAAGGCAACCAGCCTCGTGAAGCTTGGAATGATTTGAAGGGTGATTTCGCGATCAGTGACGATTTTTAATTCGGGCGTTTCGAACGTAGTCGCATCCATGCGTTTGCTCACTTCCGACTCTTCCTGAGTCGTTTGTATTGCAATGACGTTTGTCGCTTACGTTCCGCTGTTTGGGAGGTGGAATAAAGAAGCCCCGGTAAGTATTCATCCTGAACTTACCGAGGCCGTGGAGCTTTTGTACAACCGGGATTCCCGATCACCGATTGCTAGAGAGATTTTCCTCCCGCTTAGAATCCATCCATGGACTCAACCACAACCACACACTTTCAGGATAATGGTGGGATCAAGCGAGGGTCAAGCCTTCGAATCTTTAAATTGCATTTTTTTTTGAATTTCGAGCGCGACTTTGTACGCCAAATTTTTCGCGACAGAAAACCGTTGCACCACGATCGTTGTAGCGGCTTTTGGGCTGATTTCCGCTTGAATCAAGCATTCAAGCGCAAGCTCCCAACTTGATTCCGATTTTTCCGTTCTTACATAGCTTTTAGGTAATATCACAGCAACAACCCACTCGCCTCTCGTGTCTAAGTCCTTGCTATTTAACAGATCGAAAAACTTCCGGCCGCGGCCACGCCAGATGCTTTCGTGTAACTTCGTGAGTTCCTTCGCGAAAACAAAATCCGCATCAAATTCCTGCGATTCGCTCCATTTCCGCAAAGCTTTGATCGTGTCTTGTATGCGATTTGGACTCTCGAAAAAAATCCAATTGCGCGTAATGCCTGCATCCTTGAGAGCATTTAACAATTCGATCGTCTCGCTCTCGGACCGAGGGAAAAACCCTCGGAAAACAAACGAGTTCTCTTCGAATCCAGCGATCGAGGTCATCGCGCTCACCGCGGACGGACCGGGAACGGGTTCCAAACGAATGAGCGGATAGTGAGTGACCAATGCCGTCACTAAACCGCCGGGGTCACTGACGCCTGGAGTGCCGGCGTCCGTGACGACGCCAATCCATTGACCTGTCACAGCAACTTGTTCGAGCATCTTTCGAATCTCTTTCTCGGTCGTGTGCTGGTCCAACCGCTTCAATTTGGGGAGCTCGGCGTTTGCGCGTTCCGGGTGTTCTTTTAGAATCGCCTGCAAAAGAGCCAACGTACGGCGAGTGTCTTCGCACCAAAGCTCGTCCACGGCGAATAGCGCATCCACGACACGCTCGGAGAGATCACCCAAATTGCCGATGGGGGTTGCGATCATCGAGACCTTCGCCCGTTGTGCCGGATAGGTGTGATACAGCGTTGCTGCGATCGAAGTTTGGCCCGCATGGGAGGGCAAATTTTGCCGATTGTCGCTTTGATCGCTCATTGGCTAACATTATGTAAGGAGTAACGATGAAGGCAAGAATCAAAAATCAGGGTAATACGATTGTACTCTATCTCGACGGAAAAATCGATTACGAGACCCAAGACGATGTCTGTACGGTGATCAACTCCACCATTGCCCGCAATAAAAAAGACGAGACTCCTAAAAGCGTCATCGTGAACTTTCAAAACCTCGAGTTCGTCGGTTCCACCGGGATCACCCAGTTCGTGCACAGCCTAAAAGCGATCCACAACGAAAACGACGGCGCTCCGAAATATTGCGGCGTCCGCTCCGAGTTTCAAAAGATCATCAAAGCGTTCGACGAAGGCAACGAGTTCGACTTCTTCGACGACGAGGCCCTCACCCGCAAGAACGGCAAGCCGATCATCAATCAGTAGCCCGTCCCGGGCTCCGAGCTATTCCCCACTCTGCGTTCATTCGCACAATCCTCTGTAAACACTATTGATCCTTGCTCAAAACTCCTTTACCGTTGAACTAATGACACAACACACATTACCCCCGTTGTTGGCGCTGTTCATGATTCCCACCCTCCTCCCATCCGCGCACGCTCAGATCCAGCAAGACCGGAACTGGACACCGCACTTCCAAGTCGCCTGCAAAGCGGATCTCTACACACCAGAAGGCGTTAAAAAAAAGCTCGTCGGGGTTTCAAAATTATTTTTGCCTCAGGATGAAATGGGCGCGAACACGGCGGCCAAAATTCAGATGGGCCCTTTTACCTTAGTCGGAATGATCGAGATGAAAGGCAAAAGCGAATCCAGGATGACTCCGTCGTTCATCATGAACATCTTCAATAACAATCCGGTCACGACCAGCATCTTCAACATGGGCCTGAACGGAATTTATTTTCAAGGCATCGAAAAAGAAGCGCTCGAAGTCGAGGGCATGCAGTTTCGCGAACTCACGCACGAAGGCCAGCTCTACACCCGCATCGATTACGCGTGTAAGATTCGCGCGCGTTTGACTCGCAAACAGTTCCTCATGCGTGAGATCGCCCGCAAGCGTGCGTACATCCGTTACTTAAGTTGGAAACGCGATCAAGCCGAGCTCCGTAAAAAAATGGAAGGCCCGAAAGAACGCTCCCTTTAAGTAAACGTATTTCAGACTCCATCACTACCTATTCGTACGCGATTTTCAGTATCTCCAGCTCTTCTTCGCCTTTGGGCGAGATAAAGGTCACGGTTTCGCCCGCTTCTTGATTGAGCAGCACCTTTGCGAGGGGCGAGATCCATGAAATTTTTCCTTTGGCGGGATCGATCTCGTCGATACCGACGATTTGCACGGTCTTCTTTACGCCTTCCTCGTTGGCGTAAGTCACTTTCGCGCCAAATTGGACTTTGGCGGTTTTGATCTGGATCGGATCGATGACTTCGGCGATCTCAAGCCGTTTGGTCAGAAACCGGATTCGACGATCGATTTCGCGCAATCGCTTTTTGCCGTAGAGGTAGTCGCCGTTCTCCGAACGATCACCGTTTGAGGCGGCCCATGCCACGACCTGAACGATGTCGGGACGTTGCTTATAGAGCAAATCCTGCAGCTCTGACTTCAGGCGCTCATGGCCTGCAGGCGTAATATAATTTTTGCGCGTCGGAAGCTGCTGCAACTCCGCATCCGGGGTATCCGGAGTGTCTTCGTCACCATCCGACTCTTTGGTAAAGGCCTTGCTCATTCCCCCAGCTTACCAAATGGCGTGGTTTTTGAATAGTCAGACCCCATGAACATCCCTCCTCCAACCATCACACCCGCTTCTCGCCGCAAAATCGGTGCGGAGTTCGAAGACATTGCCACCGCTCATCTCCAGTCCAAAGGATATCGGATCTTGGATCGCAACCGAGTCTATCCTTGGGGCGAAATCGACATCGTCGCCGAACACCACACCACCGACATGAACGGAGCAAAAACGCTGATGCTGGTGTTCGTCGAGGTGCGCGGCAGAAGCGTCGAGCACGAGTGGCTGAGTCTCGAAGAGTCGATTCTCCCCAGAAAAGCGGCAAGACTTCGACGCGCGATCGAGACTTACTTGCTCTTTTACCGGGGGGCGGCAGCGCAAACTCGACTCGATCTCGTGACAGTGCGCGGGTACTCCGACGAGGTAAAGATCGATCACTATGAAAATTACATCAGCTTGGAGAGAGCGCGGCGGTACTAGCGCTTCTGAGGCTAAGCCCGGGCTTCAGGCGTAAAGTCATCACGGGTATTGGCGTCCACGCGCAAGCGGGAGACTTCGATCCCGAGCTGCGCAAGCTCGCGGTGCACGCGCACGAGCACGTCATCGACGATGATAAATTGCTTGCTGTAATGGATAATCGGATAGAAGAGACGCCAGTGCGCGCCCTTCTCGGTCAGATCCCGTAGCATCACGTAGTGTTCAAGATTTTGAAGCACGCCCGGAGTCTCCTTCAAGATTTTAGCGAACATCGCTTTTAGGACATCGGTTTGCCCGGCGACGTCGAGGTAGATCGTGAGGCCGCGATAGATGGGCTTCTTGCGGGCCGAATAGTTTGAAATCTGCGAGCCTGCGACCACCCGGTTTGAAACCGTGATGACCTCATCGAAGAGCCCGTAGAGCGTCGTCGCGCGCCAGGTGATTTCGTACACCTCGCCCACATACGTCTGACTATCGGTGTGCACTTCGACCCAATCGCCGATCTCATACGGTTTATCGAACTGAAGCGCCACACCGGCGAATAGGTTACCGAGCGTGTCCTGAAGGGCGAGGCCCAAGACCACGGACAAGATCGCGGATGTCGCAAGCAGCGGAGCCCAACGCACGCCAAACACCGAGGTCGAGATCCAAGCTGCGATAAAAATCGAAAGCATGATCGTGACGAGGTTGACGAGCAGGACCGGCACGCCCGCCTTCATCGAATTAAAAAACAAGTATTCAGACACGATGATCTTGGTCGCGCGCACGAAGGTCACGGCACCGGTCAGCAGCGCGCCGACGCCGAAGTAATGATAAAAAGTTTGCAGCTCGCGCGAGCCTTGGGTAGCCACCCAGTACTGAGCGACCCAGCAAACGGTAAAAAATCCGATCGAGACGAAGAGATCTTTAAATAGGCGGCGGAGGTTCTGGTGACGTTCGGCGCTCAAGTTCCTGAGAAAAATTTTGTAAACGACGATGTCGATAAAGGAAAACGCGACGAGCAGAACGAATTGCTCGATACCGAGCAGTGCCTGCAAACGTTCTTGGATCGTACTCATCATCGGCATATTATCCATCCCATCTTCCCGCCTTATTCGTCCTGAACTGTCGGCCGAGTCATCAAATGCGCGACACCCTGCTCGACTGTCCACTTTCCTTGCAAAATATTATAAACGGCTTCGGTGATCGGCATTTCGACCGATCGCTCTTTGGCAAACTCGTACACGATGCGGGTGGTGCGCACACCTTCGGCCACTTGACCGAGATCCGCAAGGACCTCGTCGAGCTTGTCGCCCTTGGCGAGTGCGTAGCCTACCCTGAAGTTTCGCGATTGATTCGAGCTGCAAGTCGCGATCAAATCACCCATGCCCGAAAGTCCGAGAAACGTCTCGGCATCCGCGCCCATCGCGACCCCGAAGCGCACCATCTCGGCAAGTCCGCGCGACAAGAGCAGCGACTTGGTATTCCACCCGAAGCCGATCGAGTCCAGGATCCCGCTCGCGATCGCGAAAATATTTTTCAGAGTCCCGCCCCATTCGACGCCGATCAGGTCGTGCGAGGTGTACACGCGGAACCGGGGATTGGAGAGGATTTCCTCGCCCGCGATGATGACGTCGTGGAACGGAGACGCGACCACTGTCGCGGCAGGTTCGTTCTTCGCGATTTCGCCAGCTAAGTTCGGGCCCGAGATCGCGCCGATGCGAATCACCGGCAGTTCCTCGGCCAATACGATCGAAATCCGCTTCAAACTTTGTTCTTCGATCCCCTTGGTGGCGTGCAAAACGAGCTCATGGCCCTTCATGTAACGCGCGACGATCTTGGCCTGAGCGCGAGTTGCGTGCGACGGCAAAGCAAAGATCACCATGTCGAGATCGCTTTCGAAAACTTTGTCGTAGGTGCTGGCGGCGCGGATCTTTTCGTCGAGGACCATCTCCTTGACGTAACTCGGGTTCATGCGGGTCGAGTTCATCTGGCGAGCCTGCTCTTCGGCGCGAACATACAAGGATACCTGCGCGACATTTTTGGCCACCATGTTGGCGATCACCGTCCCGAAGCTACCGCCTCCTAGTACCGCAACTCTAGAGCTAGACCAAAAACCCTTTTTCATCCGTCTCTCCGAAAAATTTCTTCGACTGCAGGCCTTCGTCGATCTTGCCAAAGCCGTAACCGGTCAGGCGGTTGCGGTAGTAGTACAAAAGATTCATGTCGTCGGTCGTGATCGTTTGATCGTCGACTCGCGCGACCTTCACGTCGTGAAAGAGCCCGAGTTGGCGAATGCCCTCTTCGGCCCAAATCTTGACGTCGCCGCATTTCAAAGGACCGCTCAAGTGCAAGCGGCCCTGGTCAACGGCTTGAAGGACCATCTGGTGACATTTTTCGGCCTCGGCGTAGAAACGGTCCATCGGGACGATCCGCTGCGCGCGCGAGATCCGCAAAAACCGGAACAAGTCAAGCTGCGGGTATTGCTTACGCAGAAGCTGGAACAGCGAGAACGCCACCAAGTGCGACGAGAGCACGATGTTCTCGGCGCGATAGCGCCCTGAAATTTTTTCGCCCAGGATCTCGGTGTACTCGCGGTCGCGTTGTTTGACCGCCTTGAGCTCTCCGCCTGATATGAGCCACTTTTTGGGGTCAATGGTCGTACCGTTCGGCCCGAGCGAGAATCCGTTTTCGTCGACGAAGTTGCCGAACACGTCGAGAGGGCGTCCGACACGCACCCAAACCTCGGATTGCTTCGAAAAGAGCTTCCAAAAAAACCGGGCCAAGCTCATGATCGGGATTTGCGCGTCGCCGTCGTGGGGCGCAAAACGGTGTTTGCCCGCGGCTTCGAGATAATCTTCGATGAGCGACGCCGCTTCGAACACGAAGTGATAGTTCATCACCATCGGAACGACGTAGATGTTCGGGTTCGGGGAGTTTTCTTGATAACGTTCGAGCTGCGCTTGCAACGCGGTTCCGAGCAAACCTAACTTCAAGTGGCTTTCGATCGCGCCGCTGCGGACGCGGCCCCCTGCCGGGAAAAAGATCGAATGGATCCCGCGCTTTAAAATCTCGGTCGAGTAGTTCTTGAGCGTCGCTTTGTAAAGCGGGCTGCTCTTTTGGCGATCGACGGTGTAGGCGCCCAAGCGACTCATCGCGAAACTCAGCACCGGATTCGAAAACAAATTCAAACCCGCGCCGTAGGCAAAAGGCGGGAGCGACATCAAATGGATCACATATCCGATCAGTATCGAGTCGATGTTCGAAAGATGGGTCGGAACGAGCAAGATCGTGCCCTTTTGCGCGAGCTTTTGCAAATGCTCGACTTCGCCGACGACACGCAAGCGGCTTTGAAGCGATTCGCTCGATACGCCCGGGATGAACCGCTTCACGCTTGCGGCGTTCAAAATCCAGTCAAACATCCAAGGGACGAACTTGATCGCGAAGTCGTACATCTTGGGTTCGAAGTTTCCGCAGATCTCGGCCGCGAAATGCCCGCCGAAGTCTTTAAGCAGATGTTGGTAATCATCGAGACTCACGGTGGATTTCAGGCCGGCTTGAATACGTCCGATGAAACGGACATCGCGCTTGTTTCGATTCGCGACGTGCGGACTTAAGATCGGGCTTGTGCGCGAGCGGCGCAGACGCAACCGTTCGTTGTATAGGGTTTCTTCGAGGAGCAGACGCGGGTCTTGCGATTTAAAGTCGGCGGTCGTCCGTCGAACGACGTTCTCGATCACGTCATCGCGGTAAGATCGCATATCCAAATTGTAGAGCTCACCGCGAACGGCAGGATGAGTTTCAAAACGAACCGCTGGGTGCGAGCCAGTCGTCGGATCAATCAATGAACCCGAAAGCGGATTGAGTCTTGGATCAACGAGCATGTAGATCCATTTTCTAAGTCCATAGGTGCCGCGTCAAGTGTCGAATCTACCGAAGGTTTGAATAAAAATTGTGTATAAACTTACACGTCGCGCCATTTATCATTTTGGCGCGTGCACGCCTATTTCACATGCTGAATCGTCAGCACCGAGACCAGGACCAGGCCGGATCCCGCAATTTGGATCGGCGTCAAAGTCTCGCCTAGAAACAACGCGGCAAGGACGATGGTAAAAACGAGTTCGAGCGTCGAGAGCACCGAAGCCTGTGCCGCGCCCACTCGTTTCATCCCCGCGTACAAAGTCGTGAACGGAATCACCGAACCCAAAAACGCGAGCGCCGCGATGATCGGCCACACCGCCGGTCCCTCGGGCGGAAGCACCGGTGCTCCTCTCACGCCATCAATGCCCAGCAACAGACCGAACACGAGGGTTGCTCCCGTCACGACTCCCGTACTCACCGCGATCGGGTTTTGGTTTTCAGTCATGCGAGCGCCGATCACCAAATAAACGCCGTACCAAAAACCGGTCAGCACTCCGAAAATGATCCCCAAGGTCGAAAGCGATTGGCCGAACGGATCGACCGTGAGCACGCCACCCACGAGTGACAGCGCCACGCATCCCCATTTCGCCGGGCCCAAACGCTGCTTTAAAAAGAAATGCGAGATGATCGCGACGAACGCCGGGTACAAATACAAAAACACCGCCGTAAGCGAAGCGCCAACCTCCTGCAAGGTCAGAAAATAAAAATTGGCCTCGATCCCAATCCCGAGCACCCCCAAGAGGATCGCCCGTGAAAAGGCCCTGCGGTCTTTCGGGAGCGCCTTCATCGCGGCAAGAACCAAGTACATCGCAGGGAGCGCGACAATAAAGCGATAAAACAGGAGCTGGTTGCGAGTCAGGTCGGCTTGGTAAGCGAGCTTGCCGAAAATCGCCAGCGTCGCGAAGCAAAACGCAGAGAGAATGACCAAAAATGAGCCCATTTGTTAGTTATACCACATGTATTTATCGCATAAACCTGTGTATAGTCCTAAGGCATGAAACCGCTCCCGACTCCCCTTATCGCCTACGATACTTTTACTACGGTCGAAAAGATTGGCGGTTTCCCAATCCATCTCCACTCCTTAAAAGACATGGACAAAGCCCTCGATGAGATCTGCGCTAAATACGATCCGACCACTCCCGAGGAAGAGGACCGCCTCCTGAACCTTTGCCCCTACTTCGGCGTGGTTTGGCCGTCGGCCCGCGCGCTCGCGACGTTCATGAGCGAACGCAAAAGCCAGTTCACCAAAAAACGCGGCATCGAAGTCGGTTGCGGCCTGGGTCTGCCCGCGATTTTGGGCGCGAAGATTGGGGCGCAGATGGTGGCCACCGATTTCCATCCCGATGTTAAACTCTGGGTCGAAAAAAACGCGGCCTTGAACGACGTAAAAATTCAATACGTGGAATGGGACTGGACCGAAGATCGCACCGCGATGCGCACCTCACCCGACGATCCGATTCAATTCGGTACCTATGATTTTGTTTTGGCGAGCGACGTCCTCTACGAGCGCCGCCATCCCGAAGAACTCGCGCAAGCGCTTGCTCGATTGGTGAGCCCAACCGGCTCGATATACTTGTCCGACCCGGGACGCGCGTATCTCGATCGCGCGCTTGGCGCGCTCGAGTACTTGGGGTTCCGTCGCATCGATTTTAACTTCGACGTCGAAGAAAGCTCGTCACGCGCGGAAATCCGTCTCGAAAAGAAACGCAATGTGCTGGTCTATGAATTTATCCGCTAGTTCGCCGGGCCCGACGAGATCACAACGTAGGCTGGGCGGAGCAAGTATTTGCCCTTAAAGAAAGCGGGCCTCAGCACTTGAGTGACTTTTCCGGCTGCAACTGCGGCGCTCGCTTCGGCACCGGTTTCCAACATCCAAGCTTGGCTTTTCTTGCCGACGACAGGCTTGATCTCTGTCACCCCGCGGTCTTTCAGCAATTTCCAGCCTTTTAGCCAAGCGGCATTCACATGGTTTTTGGCCTGAGCATCGGTCACGGTTGAAGCAAAGAATCTGAGTTCGTCGATCGGTCCAACGAGATCGCGAATCATCCAAGAAGAGTGTGCCTGCGGATCGGACATATTCTTAGTGCCCGCTTTGCGGAGGCTATTTGCAATCGACGTGAGGCCGCTTCTTTCGGTCTCGGTCAAATTGGCGGCACCCAAGGTCTTCGCCAAGTTCTCATAAATGGTCTCGATCTGTTGTGCGAGCTTGCCCATCACTTCAAACGAGCGCTCACCCGGAGGCAAGCTGTCGGAGTAAGGCATCACGGTTTCGTATTCGAGGACTTCAAAATCTTTTATCGCCATATGGCCGTTATTTGCCTCAAGAAGCTCTTCGAAACGGACAAATTGCTCGCGGTTTTCGAGAGTCACCGTGGCGGTCCTCGGTCCTTCGACATCCGGCTCACTCATGTTGAAGTTTTTGAAGCCTGCGTTCTTCATCTCGTCCATCAACATTTTATAATAGGATTTGTTTGCGATACTCGTTCGCTCAGTCATCTTGACGGTCATGACGTCGATATCATCTTGGCTGGTGTACGTGCCCATTCCGCACTTCAAGCCTTTGAAGTCCACCGCCCATGAAGACGATGCGCACGAGAGTACGAAAGCCACGCCTAAAGTCGCGAATGCCAGTTGCGTTGTCTTGACGTTAAACATCTTCTCTCCGATTAGAGATGAAAATTACTTTTGTTTTTGTTCGACGACGTTTGCGGTGTAACGTACGGCCGCGCTCATGATTTTGCGTGAACCGTCCTGCAATACCGGAGTCGCCGCCGTCATGCGTACTTCCAGATCTCCGCGTGCGTTGCGAAAATACTTCACGATGAACTCGTCGCCTTGAGACTTCATGACTTGAAGGATCTGCGGGCTAGAAAGATCGTCGTAGAAACTTCCGACTTTAGCCGGTTCGAAATCTTTTGCTTGATTGTCTTCGGCTTTAGAAGCCGGTGACAAATTATAGAGATAGGCCAAGCGGCGTGCGTAAGCTCCGTTGTAGGGTGAAAACGCGAGTACCGGCATCCCTTTGAGAGCCATCTCCTCGCCTTCATGTAAATCCGAGCAAGGAACGTCTTGCTTCATGTCCGCGAGTTCGAATTTTTCGTTCACCGTCGTGCCGAGAGTCGCGTTCGCCGAAGAAGTCTGACCGTCTTTGTGCAAAACCACGCCGTTGGTCACCATTCCGCTCATGACATAAACCACTTTTGAAGGTGTCTTTTTGAGATCATCGACGCTCGCTTCTTTCCACCCGGCTTCAACGTCCGGCATGGTGCAAGTCGCTTTTAATGTCTTCGCGAGCGAAGTCACCGTACCGCTCGTTGTGTTTTGCGATTGCGCTTCCGTCTTTGCGGCACCTTGCTTACCGCAAGCGCTGAGACTGGCAACAACGAGGACCATCAGGGCGAATGTGTTTAAATTTTTCATACTGGCCAGCATCTTACTATTAACTGACTTGTTTTGTCAACAATAAAAGCCGTAAACTGTGTTATTTTCTATAAACGAGTTTAGTTGAGCTCGGTGCACTTAACCCATAAGATTGATCCATGTCCAAACTTCAATCTCAGATTCAAACCGGGTCGCCGGAATTCAAAGCAAATGTTGCTTACCACTTGGAGCTCACCCAGAAACTCGAATCCGAACTCGCCAAGGTTCGTTTGGGCGGCGGCACTGAATTAAAAAAGAAACATGAATCTCGAGGCAAACTTTTTGTTCGAGATCGCATCGCGAAGCTCATCGATCCGGGCACGCCGTTTTTAGAGCTCGGCGCGCTCGCCGCAAAAGATATGTACGGCGATCAAGCCCCGGGCGCGGGTGTCGTCACAGGCGTCGGTCTCGTGCATGGCCGTGAAGTCATGATCGTCGCAAACGACGCGACCGTAAAAGGCGGAACCTACTTTCCGATGACGGTTAAAAAACACATTCGCGCGCAAGAAATCGCACGCGAAAATCATTTGCCGTGCTTGTACTTAGTCGACTCGGGCGGAGCGTTTTTGCCGATGCAATCCGAAGTTTTCCCGGATCGCGAACACTTTGGACGCATTTTTTACAATCAAGCGCAGTTATCCGCGCAAGGCATCCCGCAGATCGCGGTGGTCATGGGCTCTTGCACCGCCGGCGGCGCTTACGTGCCCGCGATGAGCGAGCAAACGATTATCGTGCGCAAGCAAGGCACGATCTTTTTGGGCGGCCCTCCCCTGGTCAAAGCCGCAACCGGCGAGGAAGTCAGCGCCGAAGAACTCGGCGGCGGCGACACTCACGCGCGGATTTCGGGCGTGGCCGATTATCTGGCCGACAACGATGAGCATGCTTTGGAGCTGGCGCGCGATATCGTTAAGAACGTAAACCGCAAACCCGGTTTCGCGATCGAGCGCGCAGCGATCGAAGACCCGAACTACGATCCAAAAGAACTCCTCGGCGTGCTCCCCAAGGATCTGCGCCAACCTTTCGATATCCGCGAAATCATCGCGCGAATCGTGGACGGCTCGGACTTTAGCGAGTTCAAACCCCTCTACGGCAACACGCTCGTCACGGGCTTTGCGCATATCTACGGGATACCAGTCGGAATCATCGCGAATAACGGGATCTTGTTTTCGGAGAGCTCGCTCAAGGGTACGCACTTCATCGAGTTGTGTTGCCAACGCAAAATTCCGCTCCTGTTTTTGCAAAACATCACGGGCTTCATGGTCGGCAAAAAATACGAGCACGGTGGCATCGCCAAAGACGGCGCAAAACTCGTCACCGCGGTCTCGACCGCGAACGTTCCAAAGATCACCGTCGTCGTCGGCGGATCGTACGGCGCCGGCAACTACGGCATGTGCGG
>JAFEAO010000002.1:0-82980 GCA_018266375.1 Bdellovibrionales bacterium | reverse complement strand
GTGGCCCAACGCCCGCATCTCCGTCATGGGTGGAGAGCAAGCGGCAGGCGTGCTCTCGCAGGTCAAAATCGATCAGGCTGCGGCCGAGGGCAAGACCCTCGCTCCTGCCGACGTCGCCGCGATTCAAAAACCGATCCTCGAGCAATACGAGCGCGAAGGATCGCCTTACTACTCTACCGCGCGTCTTTGGGACGACGGCGTAATCGCTCCAACGAAGACTCGCGAAGTGCTCGCACTTGCGCTTTCGACGACATTAAATGCGCCAATCCCGGACGTGAAGTTCGGTACGTTCCGCATGTAATTTTGTTCAGATCTATTCGTCTTTGAAGGCGGCCAGCGAACCTTGAAGCTTGCCTGCGATGTGAATGAGTTGGTAAACCTCTTCTTTGGAGATCACTGACATGAATTTTGCGAGCCGCTTGAAGTTTTCAGGAAACATCTTCTTCAGAAATTGTTTTCCCTTCGGAGTGAGAGCGATCCAAACCTGACGGCGATCCTTTTCGTCCGATTTCTTTTCGACCAATTCGTCACGCAAAAGCGCATCGATCAAACTGGTCATATTGCCGGGAGTGACGTTCAGGGATTTAGCGATGTCTTTGGGCTGGAGACGCTTCTCCTGACAATGCAAAAGCACCATCATCACGAGATATCGAGCCCGAGAGAAATTGAATCGTTTTTGGTAATGGTGTTCCATCACCTTTTCAAGATCATTGGCGAGCTTAAAGAGTGCTTTGATCGCTTCAATATAATGAGGCTTAAAGTCCGGGTACACTTCTTGGAGCTTATCCATCACCTCTTTATTCGGCATGAAGTTTACTTCTATACCCATGTAAATCCCTCTTGCATTCTCTTTGATTGTATAGCACTATATTATATATGCCCAGCCTTTTTTTAGCCTTCCTCGTTTTTTTGACCGTTTCTATCCAAAATTCCGTGGCTTCAGAAACGCTGACCCTCGATCAGGCAATCTTCAAAGCGACGCAAAACTCCCCCACTTTACAAAAAGCCGAAGCCCAGGCTCAAGAAGGCCGTTGGCGTAAAATCGAGGGGACCATCCTTCTCGCTCCGAGCATCGAGTTGAGCGCAAACCATTTCTTCGTAAAACGTTATCAATATCTGGATCTCGAGTTCGGCGGCGCACCGGTTTCCATCCCACAGATTTTCCCGACTTCGGGCGCTACCGTTGAAGCCAAATGGCTCCTCTTTGACGGGCTCGCCAACCTTGATCGCTACCGCGCGGCCGATTATTCAAAAGACGCGGACGAACAAAATTTCGATTGGACCCGTTTTCAACTTCAAGAAGACGTGACCCTTGCCTACTTCAAAGTGGTGGCAAACAAAAAGCTCAAAGACGCCGCCGATCAAAACCTGAAGACCATTCAAAACCATCTCGAACAAATCAAAAAAATGCGCTCCGGCGGAATCGCTACCAACTACGATCTCCTCAGGGTCGAAGCTCAAGTCTCGGAAGCGCAGGCCGAAGCGCTCCAAGCCGAAGACAATATTCAGATCTCGAAAGAAAAACTCGGCCAACTTCTCGGCGTGATCGATCCGGTCTCCGAATCCGTGGACGTCACCGGCGGTGATCTTGATGCCCCGGCTGCATCTAAAGTCAAAGACCTGAAATTCGATCCCAACTCTTCAAAGCGCCTCGACCTACGTTCGATGGAAAACCGCGTGGCCGCATCCGACTTGCAAGACCGCTCGAGCGGCAAATACTGGGTGCCGAAGATTTCTCTAGGCGGCCAGTACATCATGTACAACAACTTAACCGACGGGATCACCGATTGGGACAAATACCGCGCCGCTTGGAACGCCGGTGTCTTCCTTACTTGGGATATTTTCCAACCTGCTGAGTTCGCGAAAGCAAAAGTCGAAACCTACAAGGCGATTCAAAACCAAAAGACACTGCAGCAAGCCACTGTCCAAGCGCCGGTGGACTTTGCGTTCTGGAAAAAACGTTACCTCTATAACGTCACCCTCTTCGACGCCAAGAAGGCCGACTTGACGCGCGCCGAGGAAACTCTGCGCCTCGCCAACGCCGGATTCAAAGCGGGCGTACGCACCACGACCGACGTGATCGATGCCGAACTTGATTTGTTCCGCGCCCGCGCCGGTATCGTCAACGCGCAGATGAACTGCGTTGAAGCAAAAACAAAATTGGAACTCGCACTGGGTGAAAAAATCTAACGCGAAAAAATTTAAGGAACTGGAGACTATTTATGAGCACAGCTAGCGAAACCACCGCAACTGTTACGACAATCCCGTCAAAAACGGATACCGCCGCGCAAACCAAAAAGAAACGTCTGACGATCGTCGGGGTCGTGGTGGGCGCGATCGCAATCTACGCGATCTACGACTACTTTTTCTTTGTGAGCACGGACAACGCCCAAGTTCAGGGCAACACAGTCATCTTGAATGCACGAGTCTCGGGCTTCGTGTCCAAAGTACTCGTCGAAGAAGGCCAAAAGGTAAAAGCCGGCGACGTTCTCGTTGAAATCGACGCCAAGGATTACAAGAGCCGCACAAGCCAAAGCGAAAACGAACTCGGCTCCGTCGTCGCTCGCGCTAAAGACGCCGAAGTCAACTACCACCGGATTCAAAAACTCTTTGAAGACGGCGCTGTCAGCGCGCAGCAGCGCGATTCGGCTCTCGCTACTTATCAAGAGTTCGCCCGCAAGCGTGAAGCCCTCGAAGCTCAACTCGACGTGACCAAAAACTCAATGAACGACACTCAGCTTCGCGCACCATCCAACGGTACGATCGCGAAGAAATCCGCGGAAATCGGCATGCTCGCCAGTCCGGGCACACCCTTGATTGGATTCGTGAGCTCCGACTCCCGCTGGATCGTCGCAAACTTCAAAGAAACCGATCTCGGACGCTTGAAAGTGGGCCAAAAAGTCAGCGTCTCCGTCGATGCGATCCCAGGCCGCAAATTCGACGGCGAAGTCGAAAGCTTTAACCCGGCGACCGGCGCGATCTTTAGTCTTCTTCCGCCGGACAATGCGACCGGGAACTTCACCAAAGTGGTTCAACGCGTTCCAACCCGCATCAAGCTCTTAAACATCAATCCGGAAGACATCGAGATTCTCCGCGCAGGGCTCTCCGCGGTGGTTGAAGTGAAAGTTCACTAACCGTTAACCGGATAAACGAGGTGGCCAATGAGCGCCGCACAAGCAGCTGGGGACTATTCCAAGTATAAGCTAAATACGCGCGCGAAGTTTATCATCGCGACCGCGGTCATGGCGTCACTCCTCGAGATCATCGATACCTCGATCGTGAACGTCGCGATCCCGTCGATGATGGGTAACTTGGGCGCCACTCTCGAAGACATCTCTTGGGTCGTGACCGGCTACATCATCGCAAATGCGATCGTTCTTCCGATTTCGGCGTGGCTCGGTTCGCAGTTCGGCCGCCGCAAATACTACATCGCCTGCATCTTGGCTTTTACCATCACGTCCGTTTCCTGCGGACTCGCTCCGAATTTAGAGACTCTCGTGATCTTCCGGATCTTACAGGGCTTGGCGGGCGGCGCTCTCCTCCCGACTTCGCAAGCGCTTCTACAAGAGCAGTTCCCCCGAGAGAGATCCGGGACAGCGAGCGCGATCTACGGTATGAGCGTCATGATCGGCCCAACCCTTGGACCGACCATGGGTGGATTCCTCACTGACCACTTTAACTGGCGCGCGATCTTTAATATTAACCTGCCGCTGGGCATCTTTGCCGCATTCATGGCGTACTCTTACGTCACCAATTACAGCCCACGCCTGACTCCCGAAGGCCCGGTCCACGATCTCACCGAGGAGGAAAAAAAAGCGCTCCCACCGAAATCGAAGATCGACAGCATCGGCCTGGCACTACTCTGCGCCGGCATCGGTTGCTTGCAGTTCGTGCTCGAGCGCGGTCAAGCCGACAGCTGGTTTGAATCGACTCCGATTATCATCTGCTCGATCATCGCGGCGCTCTCCCTTCCCGGCTTTATCTGGTGGGAACTCAAGATCGATCATCCGATCATCAATTTGCGCCTCTTTAAGATCGACGTGGTTCGTAACGGCACGGCTCTGATGAGCATGCTCGGATTCATGCTCTATGGCGTGATCTTTGTGCTCCCCGTATTTATGGGCCGGGTCTTGCACTTCGATGCGACTCAAACCGGCATGATGTTCATCCCGGGCGCGCTGATCACGGCGTTCTGCATGCCGATCGTCGGTAAGGCGATGCAAAAGTTTGACCCGAGGATCCTGATTTTGACCGGAACGTGTATCGTGAGCACGATGTTGCTTCTCATGACCCAGTTCTCTTCGCTCTCCGGGCAAGAAGAAGTCTTCTGGTCACTCATTGTTCGGGGCTTGGGGATGGCGTTCTTGTTCGTTCCGATCAATGCCGTGGTGCTCGGGCAATTCCGCGCCCAAGAACTTGGCCAAGTAGCGGGTTTGATGAACCTGCTCCGTCAGCTCGGCGGCAGCGTCGGGATCGCACTGATTGGGACGTTGCTCGAACGCAACTCGCACCAAAATCGCCAAGACTTGGCAAATCACGTCAGCACCTTGAACGCAGGTACGCAATACTCCCTTCAAAAAATGGGCGTCAGCGACCTGAGCCAGATTCCGAGCCGGACTTTGCAACTCATGGATCTGCGGCTAGAGAACCAAGTGTTCCTCATGAGCTTTACGCAAATGATGTGGTACGTGCTCCTTATTTACCTGCTCTCGCTCATTCCGCTCTACTTCTTGAAACGCCCGGCCCCCATCACCAAAGAGTCGCTCAAAGAAGCAATGGAAGCGCACTAGCCCTTGATGGGCACTAGGACGATTCGCGGCTTGAGCGGGTCGATCAGGGGGTGTGCGCGGGTGTTGATCACTTTCTTTTCACGGAGATAATCGGTCACGATCTCACGACAATAAGTCGGCGTGATGAGCTTGATGGCCTGCTTCGGCACGCGCTTCATGAACCAGCTCATGTCGTCGCCGCCGTTTAAGATGAAATCAAAAGTCGCGAGCGTGTAAATCTTATTGTCGTCGATCGGCGACCCGTCGGCCATCGTGATCTCCACGATGCGGTTGGTTTCCCACTGTTCCAGTTTGCCGTCTTTGTTGAGATCCACCTTCGGCGCGTCCTCGTTGATCGGGATCAACTTCATCCGCAATCCCGAGTTCGAAGCGAAACCGTGCGGGCCTGACGTTGCGATCTGGAACATGAGCTTTACATCCTTACCCTTGATCCGAATCGTTTGAAGATTGTTATCAAACGGAAGCGAACGATAGAGCGAATCGGTTGAAATCGGGCCGGCATCGATCGTCGAACGAATACCCTTGGCGTTGACGAGTGCGATGTCCGCTCCCGCCCTCTCCCGCAGAATATCGGCAACCAAGTTTCCGAATGCGCTCTCACGAGTCGTGTCGTGGAAAAGCGTGAGCTCGGTCGTGGCCAAGATTTGTCTACGGAACTTCTCGGTGCTTTCCAAAATCGGCACGAGCCACTTCGAAACATCGACGTCCGCAACCACGGTCTTACCATGGAAAGTCGCGGAACGGGTATCGGGTGAGAGCCCATCCGGCAAACGGCGCGCATCGCAATGGTAGGCGTTTTCGAAAAAAAGATCGCAAATCGGAATGAGACCTTCGATGCGAGTCTCTGATGGGATCAGCTTTCCGGTCTTCCGCTCGAAGGTCAAATACAGGATATTGAAGTATTGATTGAATGCTTCATCCTCTATCGACGGGATACCGCTGATCCAATGATGGACGATCATGTGCGTGTGGCCTAAGATGGCGGCATCGACGGCGCCTTTTTTAACCTTGGCGTAGACGCGGCTCATCTCTTCATCCTGCCCGCATTTGCCGGTGTCGTCGCCGTCGCGCCAGATGCGCCAGTCGCGTAAGTTTTCTTTGGGCTCGCACTGGCTGCCTGCGTGCGAGCTGACGATGACCGCACCCGCGCCCTCTTTACGAAGTACTGCTGACTGCTCTTCGATAACTTTGACCGGATTACGGAATTCAAATGGCTTGACCACTTCGTAACGAGTCGTGCCCGGAGTCTCTTGCGTCGACACGCCGATCACGCCGATTTTGATACCGGCGATTTCTAAAATCTTGGACGGATAAACATTGTCCCATCCGTTGGATGGCCCCACCCGCTTGCCGGTTGATTTCTCGTAGATGTTGGCGGCCAGGTATGGGAACTTTGCAAGCCTCGCACGTTCATGCAAGTTATCCATCCCGAAATCAAACTCGTGATTCCCGAACGTCGCGGAATTGATTCCGATTCGGTTGTAGTAATCCATCACGATACTGCCTTTGACCTGATTGCTCTCGATTGTGCCTTGCCACTCATCGCCGGCGTCGACGATAAGCATCCGGCCCTTCATCTCGTCCCGTAAAATTTTGAGCATCGAAGTGAGCACAGGAGCGCCACCGCTTTTGATCACGCGGCCGTCCGGGAGCTTGCGCTCCTTAGGAATCACATGCCCGTGAAAATCGTTGATGCCCACGACCGCGATCGTGATACGGTTTGGATCTTGGGTTTGGTATGCCTGCGCAGGCGGCTCGGGCGCTACACGGCCCAAAGCAGCTACAGACGGTTTTTGAACCGGACTCTGAGCGCACGCCGAGAGTAAGCATAAAAGACTGAAAGCACGATGAATGCCAAAGCGGCTCATGCGGTGTTTGCGCATTATCTAAAGAGTCGCACTCTTAAAGCAAGGAATCAACCGGGCGATCCACGCCAACCCGTTATTTTAGTGCCGCTTCTTGCCCTTATTGATCTTGTGACCGCAAGCATCGTACTTGCCGCTGCGACGGATGACTTTACCCGTGCGATCCTTGTTCCAGGGGATCACTTCGGCTTTCTTACGGTCGTTGCCGTTCGGGTCTTTGGCGTAGTTTGAGAGATCGAAGGTCAACTCACCCATCTTCGCCTTCAGGCCCTTCTCGATTTTGATACTGTCGGATTTCGCAACGACTTCGAGGAGGCCTTTTTGAAGGATACCGATGTTGCTCACTTCTTTCTTAAACTGGTTGAAGTCCGTAGCATTGCAATCCGGACAAGGCTTACCGCCATTCGCCTGGGTATTGCGCTTATCGATACATTCCTTCAATGACTTCTCGATGTCGGCGGTGATACCGCTATTGCGGGTAAAGACGTCGTCGAGCTGCTTTTGCATCTCGTCGATCTTGCCTTGAATCCGTGTGGGATCGGCAGCGAGACCTCCTTGGATGTGACCCAAGTAGCGCGCGGCGCGGACGCTCACGTTCAAGAGGTTACCCTTTTCGGAGCCAAGTTTATACGGATTCGGTTTTACATCTGATTTCGATCTCTCAGCATCGGCACGGAGTTTCTCCACCACCCACACGGTTGCCGCATCCGTGTCGGTTAGACCCGAGTCTTGCTCGCCGAGAGCCAGGGCGAGAATGTACGCCGACGAGTGTTTGTTTTCTAAACGTTGGTTGCGGCACCAGTAACAGGCGGTTTTGCCTTTGGCGAGTGTCGCATCCAAATCTTTTTGGATGATGTCCGCGTCGGATGGCATTCCGTACGCTTTGTAAATATTTTGAACTTGGTCGGTGACTTTACCCGCTTGGTCTTTGAGTGAGCCGATTCTCTGTTCGAGATCGGCGACTTCTTTACGCATAAGATTCTCGACGCTTTCTTGCTCTTGCTCAGCCGCACGCTTCGCCAAGCGAGCCGCGGTCAATTCAAACATCCAACCCAAAATTTTGGTGCTCTCCGGGTCAGAGAGGATGTTCGCGTAAATTTGTTTCAAAGCCGCATCTTCGCACGGTTTATTGAAGTGCGTCGGATCCGTAATCTCATCAACCGCGCTCGTTTGACCGCCGTCGGTGGTGTTCGGATCGTTATGCTTGCCGCCCGATTTTTTGTTCGCGTTTGGATCGTTATCTTTATTTACGCCGCCGGTGTTGGTTTTTTTGTCAATGACAGCTGGTACCACTGAGCCCGTCGGTACCACTGAGCCCGTCGGTACCACTGAGCCTGTCGGTACCACTGAGCCTGTCGGCGTTACGCCGTTTCCAGTCCGAGTGCCCGGCTTATACGGCACCGTATTGGGCTTTAAATTAGGATCAGTCTTGGCGCTCAGCCCATTATGCTTGTCCTGCGCGAAGGCGTAGCCGCCGAGTCCGCACAATACAGCGACTACAAAAAACACTTTACCCTTGGAACCAAATTTGGATTTTTCCATACCAATCGACTTATCGGTAAAAAACCAATGATCTAAAGGGCTTATTTACAATTTGTGTAATATCAACAACTTATAAAAGCGAGTTAAACTGCAACTTAAGGGCAACCGCCTGTCGTCGCGTCACAAAACCGAGGATTCACACGCACAGGCGTAAAGCGATCTTGAAGCGGATCAAGCACTACCGGCGGAAGCGCACCCATTCCGAACTGATCCGACATGTACTGCTGAGTAACCTGACGGCGCATATCCTGCGGAGTCGTGATCGGCTTCGAATCAAGCCCGGTTGCTTTGATCTCGTTTTTGACTTCGGTCATGGTCATCGTCGGCGGCGCCGGTGGTGGACCTACGCTCCCAGCCCCGTTATGAGCCCCTGCAGGAGCTGCGGCACCTTGCGTGGAGACACCCTGGTTTTGGGCGACTGCAACCGGTGGCGCGATCGCATTGGCTTTTACGTCGGCCTTGCCTTCGAGGGTAAAAAAGTTAATTGGCGCTGAAGTGTCTTTCGGCGCATCGATAAAGATTTCGGTACCGCGAACACCCATGGTGGCCGCACGAGCCTTAATTTTAAGATCCTTTTTTTCGTTGCTGGTATTCATGATGAGCGCGCGAGTGCGCCCGAACTTCAGATCCAACTCGCCGTTTTCTTGCGCGGGCGCGCCTGGAGCACCGGCTGCTCCCGGCGTTGCCGGAGTCACGCCGAACGAATTCACTACCATTTTGGAGTCCGCGCTTAAGTAAAATACGTTTCCTTTTCCGAGAATCAAGGTTGCTTTGCCGCGTTTGACTTCCACGACCGAACCTTCGTGTACCTGAGCGGTTTTCTTGACCGGGTTGTTGTCCACGGTCACGTCACCTTCGACCATTCCGAGTTGTCCGACAACTTTACCCAGTACTGCGTGGGCAGACGGCATCGAGAAGAAAACCAAACCGAGTACGACCGATCTAAAAACGAATTTCATCTTACAACTCCTTGTTAATCGCAAACGAGATAACGGCTTTCGAGTACTTCGCCGCATCGACGTTCGAAAAGTTTTTCTGATAACTGTAATCGAGGGAGCTGCTCCACTGCTCGCCGAAACGCTTAGTCACGCCAAACGATCCTTTCGCGAAAAGATCTTTACGACTGTAGTCGTTATTGAAGTAGTAAACCCCATCCACTTCGGCGGCGATCGTATTCAAAAGCCCGAGAGACGAGTAAAAGAACGGGAGCTTCGTGATCCAAGTCGCCGGCACGCGGACCGCGCCCAAGCGATAGTTCTTGCCGGTCGAGTACTGAACTTCGCCGATCGTCTGGAGCGTGAGCGACTCGAGATCGCTGTAGATCAGCCGGTAACTCACCTTCCCCTGCGCATCGAAGCCGGTCCGGTCGTTGTCGGCCGAGGTATTGGCATCGAGCAAATACTTTTGGTAACGAACCGGCAACTCGTAAATCACCGCGCGGTAATCGTCGATCACGTGCACGCGCATCCAAGTAAAACCCGCGTCGTAGTTGTAAAGCTGGAACGGGCTGCGGTTCATGAGCATGATATCGGTAAATAATCCGTAACGATCGTCGCCGTCGTTGAGCAAGAAATCGAGACGGTTGAACATGGTATTGAAGTTCGCCGCATTTTGATTCAAATAGTCCGTAAAGGACATGAGGTAGCGCGAATCGAAGTTTTTACCGAAAGCGCGGCCGAGATACCCGATCTGAAACGCCGGCGTAATGAAGAAACTCCCGCGGTCACTGACCGAAGTTTGCGCGGCGACCGCTTCTTCGACGAGGAGGACGTTGGAGTCAAACCCCGAACCGATCGCGGCCGACAAGCGCCACTGACCACGTCCGTGACGACGGTAAGGCGGAAGCGGCGAACCCGGCGGCACGAGGCCGACGTCCATGAGTTGGATCGCGCTTGAAGCCGAATCCGAAAGCCCGTTCTCGCGCTCTTTGAGCTTGATCAAAACCGCGCGCGCTTCTTGCGAGCGGGCTCCTCGATTTAAGCAGTCCGCGAAGTTGTACATCGCATAGATTTGATCTTCGGCTTGAGTAAAAGTATTGGTCGCTTTTTGAAAAGCGTAGCAAGCCTGACTGTACTTGCGCTCTTCCATTTGCGTGAGACCGAGTAAGTTCCAGAGATTACCGTCGGCGGCCTCGCCGGCGAGGTACTCAGTCAGCATATTCTCGGCTTTGGCGAAATCCTTTTGCTCGAGATAGATACGGGCATAAGTCCGAACGACCTCGCGGTTGGTATCGAGTTTTGTTTTAGGCGTCTCAGGCCGGATCGTTTGGGCAAATGCATTGGAAACAATGAGTGAGATACAGTAAACGACGAGCCCGATGTGTTTCATTAACGTTTCCTTTTCGTCCCTTTCTTACGAGGGTGCGCACGCTTCTGGCGATAACTGCTCGCGGAGAGTTTCAGTTTCTGCCCGGGCATGATCTTGGCCGAACGCAATCCGTTCACCTGCTTTAAGTAGGCCACGGACAACTTCTGTTTGCGTGCGATGCTTTTTAAAGTATCACCTCGTTTTACCCGATAAACCAAGATTTTTTCACGCGCTGCCCGCGTCGCACGCGTGGGCTTGATCGACAAACGGGCTTTTCCGAGCTCCGAAGCCTTTGCTTCGACGTTCTTTACGTAATTTTCAGGCACCCAGATCTCATCTTCTCTCTTGCCCGGATGAGTGTAGCTGTGGAGGTAGTGCGGGTTCACGAAACTCAGCGTTCCTCCAGGAATTCCTGCCGCTTTCTCAATTTTTTCAAAAGAAACGGGGGACGGTACCTTCACCAATTCGACGTTAGGATATCTTTTCTCCTCGTTAATGTAGAACGCGAAGAGATCGGGATTCTCGCCGATGTAGCGAGCGGCGATGAATTTCGGCACGTACTCCATGGTCTCCCTCGGAAGTTTCTTCTTCTCGACGAGCTCCCAGAAGTCGTTCGTGCCTCCCCGGCGGATGGCACCCTTGATTCTACCCGGCCCCGCGTTATAAGCGGCCATGGCCAGATACCAAGATCCAAACTGTTCATGGAGGTCCCGCAGCATTTTTGCCGCCGCCTCGGTCGCCCGCACGGGGTCTCGGCGTTCGTCCACGTAACCATCCCGGGCAAGTCCATAGAGTTTTCCCGTTGAGGGCATAAACTGCCACACACCCACGGCCTTGGCGTGGGATTTGGCGTTGGTCACAAAGCCGCTCTCGATTAGACCTAGATAATAGAGGTCAGTCGGGACCTTGTTTTCTTCGAGGATGTTCTCCACGACCTCGCGGTAAGGCTCTCCCCGGTCCAAAAACCGTTGAAACCGTTCACGGTCGTTCTGCGAAAAGTACTGGATCCAGGACGCGACCTTCTGGTTAAACTCGAACGGAATCTGCTTCTTTGGGGCCGCTTTAATTTGGGGTTGATCCTCGTTATCAAGATCATCGGTGGAGTCGTCCGTTGCCACGTTTCCTTGGTCGGGGGCAACCGACTCGTCGGAGGCGAGAATTTCTTCTTTTAGAGCACTCTCATCTGTTTCCAAATCTTGTGGAATTTCGGTGATTTCGAGCGGCGACGGCGTTGGGCGGGGCTCATCTGCCTTTTCGGGCGGGTTAGCCTTCATTCCAGGCAATAACGGGGCATCGTGAGCGATGGTCTTTCCGTTCGAATTGGTGGTGGAATTGCTTCTTTTAACGGGGGTCGCGCAAGAGGTGGTAATCAGAACCGACAACGCGATACAAGCAACCAAAGTCGTTTTCTTTGGCTTCATGAATATACCCACTGACTCAGTTTATCTTGAAACTCCTTGTCATTTCTAGGCTTTTTACGTATGATCAACGACGAACCACAACCGCGCCCTGCCATGGGCGCTCAGATCTTCGGATCAGGCTTCACCGTTAGGTGAACCAACTTTAAAAATCGTGGTGTTAAGGAGTTCTCAATGGCAAACAAACGTCAGGCCGGTAAACGGGCCAAGCAAGCAATCAAGCGCCAAGCGCGCAACAGCACCCTCAAGTCTGCGACCAAAACCGCGGTTAAAAAAGCGATCGAAGCCGTTCAAGCTAAGGATCTAGGTAAAGCCAAAGAAGCCTACATGCTCGCAGTGAAAGCACTCAGCAAAGCCGCTTCTAAAGGCGGTATCCCGAAGGCACGCGCTTCTCGCAAGATCAGCCGTCTCACTCTTCTCGCAAAGAAAATCCTTCCGGACGCTCTCCCGATCAAGACGGGCTCTAAGAAGTAGCTCAGGCGCTGGCAAACCGCTTCATTACTATTTTGAGGCGTACGCCGCTTTGATCTCCGAGATCTTAAAGAATGAGTGCAATGGAACTCCGAGGTCCTTGAACGCCGCTTCTCCGCCCGATTCTCGGTCAACCACCGAGAGCACCTGCAGCGGCTTGAAGCCTTCTGCGCGCAAGATCTCGACTGCTCTCCTAGCTGAACCTCCGGTGGTGACCACGTCTTCGAGCACCAGGAACGTCGCGCCAGGTTTGAAGTTTTCAACACCTTCGATAAAGCGTGAGGTACCGTGTTTTTTAGGCTCCTTACGGATCATCGTCGCCGGAAGCTCGATGCCTGCGCGCAGTGCTGCGAGGCTGACCGCCATCACGAGCGGATCCGCCCCCAAAGTGAGGCCGCCGACTCCGTCGAATTTAAGATGGTTGGATTTCATCCACTCCACCGTGAGTTCACCAAACGCATCCGCCCCGCGCGGATCGAGGATCGTCGGTTTTAAATCGATGTAGAAGGCGCTCTTCTGGCCGCTCGCGAGCGTGAAGTCTCCTTCACGATAACTTTTTTTGAGAATGTTCCGGAGCAGGATTTCCCTGTGATTCATTTTGTTCCATCCAATCGATCCAATCCTGAAACACCCGATCCTTGGAAATTTCGTTGTAGATTTCGTGATACAGCCCCGGATACACGACCATCTTTTTATGTTCGTGATGCAAGGTCTCGAAAAACTTTTTCGAGGCTTCGGTGTCTACGATTTCATCCTCGCCCGCAAGTTGCAACAGGAAATCGAGCCCGCTTTGAAAACGCAAATCGGAATCCGTTACCGCTTCGATGGCGTCCAACATGCTGAAGTAAAACTTCGGCGTCGCCTTGTGGTGATTGAGCTGATCTTTTTCGTGTGCGTCAATGACGGCGGGATCGTGGCTCAGTTTCGCTCTCGGAAGCTCGGTCGACATCTGAAGCGAGCCCCACACCTTGGAGATGATCTTTGCCGCTGCTTCTTTGTAAAACGGGATCGGAAACTTTACCCCCAGGAGCGGCGCAGAGAGAATCAATCTCCCGGCATCGAGCTCGGGCTTGAACAAGAACGTACGAAGCGTTATGAGCCCGCCCATCGAGTGCGCGAACCAGTCGCAAGGCGCTCCGGCGCCCGCTTTGTTTTTCAGTACTTCCCAACCGAGGAGCACGTCGTCGGTATACTCATCGAAACTATCGACGTGACCGCGGATACCTTCTGAGCGACCGTGGCCGCGCAGATCAGGCGCGATCATTAAGTCATAATGGTTTTTTAGGTAATGTGGGAAGTGCTGGTAGCGTCCCCCGTGCTCCCCCTGACCATGAACGATGAGGAGCGCACGATGAGGATGCTTCGTTGTTTTTTTTCGGAAGACATTGAAAAAGAGCGCGTGCTCCCGGTCCAACGACTCGTGTACTTCGGTCTCGTACTCCCAATCCGGCGGGAGCTTCGGAAAGCCCTGCGGAACTCTCATGCGATGTAACTTTCGATCGATTTTTTTGCGTCATTTGATATTTGCGTGAAACGGAAACTGAAACCGCGTTGGTCTTCCAGGATCCGGACGATCACACCCTCCGCGACGAATGGTTTTAATCCAGAATCTCCCGGGGGATTGACGTTGAGCTTAATACTCGTTCCTACATGACCCGGAATCTTATCGGTTAGAACTTGCATGCCGCCGACGCTGATATCGCGGCAAACGCCGGTCGAGAGGTCGGACTGGTTGGTGAGATAAATTTGTGCGACAAGCGGCTTGCGGGGGCTCGAACGCTTATCCGTCGGAGCCGCGGGCGTTACCGTTTTTGCTGGCGCAGACGGTGGTGCCGGCGATCCGGCCGGGGCTTTCAACTCCGCAACCTGATTGAACGATTTCCACTCGGTGTATTGGTCTTGCCACACGAAAGCATTTTCGGCGATCTGGCCCGCGATCTTGAGACGAATTAATTCATTCGCGGCATAAGGACCGGTTTGAGAATCGTTTTGAAATAAAAACCAACGCACTTCCGGCTGCTTGTTCGGCGGCGGCGGCGGAGCCATGACTGGTTTCGGTTTTGGTGGTGCGGGTTGCATGCTTTTAAAGACCGGGTGATCGGCGACACGCATCCACTGTCCTTCTTGCTCTCTATATACGTAGTCGATCCAACTGAGCTCTTTGGACTGGAGCTTCTGGTAGATCTCCTCGCCTTTGAACGGGCCGCGATAGTTTTCGCCGACGGCGTAGAACCATTCGGCTTTATCGTTCGGGAAGTGAATCGTATTTGTGTTTTCCATATTATTTACTCGAGTTGGAGAATGCGAACGGATATTTAATCGTCACTGGCACCCCGCCCGCCGGTTGCGGGAACTGGATGCGCGAGACCACGTTGAGCACGCAGCGTTCGACCGCCGGCGCGCCCATCGAGCTCGACGCGATCGCCATTTGAGATGCGCGGCCGGAGCCGCCGATCACAAATGCCGTCACAATCTTGCCGGAGAGATTCGGTTGGCCTGCGTTCACTTCGCGCTCGTAACAATATCTGAACTCATCACGGTGCGCGCGAATCGCGGCATCGATCGCATCGCGGTCGATTGCGCCGACCACGACCGTTTCATCGCCGCCACCGGCGTTTAGCTCTACGCGGGTTTTGCCGCCGACGATGCCGGAGCCCGTTCCCTCCGCGCCTAAGCCCGTCCCGACTTTACCGCCGCCGCGACCTTTGTCGCCCAAGCCTCCGAGAAGCGTGTCAGCGTTACCGCCGCCGCCCTTGGAGTTGCCCGCCATGGCGAGGCCTCCGTTACCTTCGGTCGCGAACCCGCCGAAGCCCGAGAGCTTCGAGCCCGATTTACCGAGCTTCTGACCGGAGCCTCCGAGGAGATCCAAGATTTTGTTGGTGGCACCCTTGAGCATCTGCACGTTTCCGTTGTCCGGAACTTGCGAAACCGTACCGCCGCGGCCCGTGCCCGCTTGCGGAGAAGGACGGTTGGCCGAGTTTTTGTGGGTTTTGTCCGGCTGGGCGTGCTTCGCTCCACGCTGTCCCTCATTACCCTTCGCCCTCGAACCCTCGCCTTCTTTGGATTGGCTTTGAGCGGCTTGTTTTTTACCCGGCTGAGGCGACTTGGTCATCGCGACCTTGCCGTCCTTTTCTTTAGGCTTGGTGAAGTCGATTTCCGATTTTTTAGGCTTCACGTCCGGCACCGGAGTTTGTTTGGTTTCCGGTTTCTTCTGAGCGAAATCCGGAGCCTTTTTAATCGAATATTTTTCCGGATGATAAAGAATGGTCGCAATCGTCTCCGGCACCTGTTCTTGTTCCACAGGCGTTGGCGTCATCTGCGACACCGCGAACAGGAACACGACCGTAAAGAGAATCGAGCTCATGAGAGCGCGCGCGAGGAACGGATCCGATACGATGGTCGCCTTTTGACGGAGCACCGGCGGCGCGAGCGTTTGCGAGAGATAAAATTGGATCGAACCCGCTTCGATCTTGGCGAAATCGTTTTCGCCGAGGGCGACGGAGCCTGAGTTGGTCCGACGGAAATCCTCGATCGACTGAAGGTTGCCATTGATGTAGACCACGCCCTTCATCTTGTTGTCGAGATTGAGCGTCCAGCGTCCGGCATTGTTACTGGCGAGGACGTGTTCGGAACCGACGGCAAACACCGGAGGTACCACGAAGTCGGATTGCATGTTGCCGCCGAGTTTAACCGACGTGTTCTGCCCGGCCGCGCCCGGGACAAAGTGCTTCACGTCGAGGATGGTGTTGTTCCAGGAGTAAACGACCTCAAGCGCCTCCTTGACCGGCGGACGATAATCGAAAATCGGGATCACCTGGCTCTCGTCGATCAAAAGGAGCGCTTGATCCGGAAGAATGGATTTTGCTTCGGGTTTTTTGAAACTAAATACGATCTGCGCGTCGCCGACTTGAATGCGATCGTCGTTTTTCAGCTCGTGATTGACGACCTTGGCGCCGTTGACAGTGACGCCGGTCGGACTCGCGAGGTCGAGAATACGCGCCTGCGACTTCGACTCGTCGGTTCCCCACTTGAGTTCCATCACCGCATGAATCGGCGCGATCTTGGCACCCGTGAGCCTGACGTCGGCGGATTCCACCGAGCCGATCACGATCCGGTCCTTGCGGACTATCAAGGTTCGCCTACGCCCGTTTTGAATGATCTCGAACACTGCCTTGAGTTCATTCACCTGCTTTTGTGTGCTCAGATTTTGCATATTCGTCCTTAGTTACTCTGTACCGAATCCCGCAACATCTCGCGGCGGAAGTTCACGCGGCGTTTGGTGAGCGCATCGAAACGATCCTGGTTACGGTTTTGAAAGTAAAATTCGCCCGGGGTTTTCAGTTCGCCCTCGAGGCTCAAGCCTTCGAAGTCGATGGTTTGGTTTTCCTGGTACACGATTTTCTTCTTCGATCCGCCTGCGGCGGGTTTCGCCGCGGGCTTGTCCTGCGCGAGCGCCGCGGTTGAGATCATCATTACCATCAAGAAAAAGATTTTCATTGTGAGCACCTCGCCCGCTGACGATCAACGGAGATTTTTTCAAAACCTTTGAGCTCGCCCATGCCTTCGACGATTTTCAGGCAATCGGCTTTGGAGCCCGCGGTATCCGCGGCAACGTAGTCGCGCACAAAGCGCGAACGCTTCGTGCCGGTTTCTTCGGCCTTGTTGAATTCAAGCTCGCCTTCCGTTTTTTGACCCAGGCCCCAGTAAGCGACCGCAAGCCCATCATGAACCTCACCGATGTTTACCTTCGTCGCGACCTTTTGATAGTAAGGAAGCGCGTGCTTGAACAAACGGAAGTAATTAAAATAGTGTCCGAGGTTAAAGAGTGCGGCTGAGTTCATCGTCTCGTAACGGAGCGCCTTCTTCCAGAGTGCGACCGCCTCGTTCGCGGCATACCAGTTTTCGTAACCCTGATCGCTGACGAGTACCACCGCGAGGTTATTGAGCGCGTCCGCTCGGCGAGTTTTAAGTTCGAGCGAGCGCTGATACGCCACCTTCGAGAGGCCCGGTTTGCCGGTACCCCAGAGTAAGTTACCGTAGTCGACCCATGCGAGGGCGTCTTCCTGGTTTTTGATGAGCCTATCGCGAGTGTCGGCAAACGCCTTATCCTGTCCTACCTTACCGCCATCCGGGCTCACGCCGATGAGCTTGACGCCAGCGCGCGCGCCTTGCGCGCGGTAATGACCCGATACATGGGCATCGACCAGACGGTCTTGAATCACCGGAAGCGCCGGCGACAAAATCTCGCGCTTGACCGCTTGCGCATATGCGGTCTTCGAGTTGTCGACCGCCTTTTTCAGGAGTGCGTTCGCGACCGCGCCCAAAGCCTGCTTGAGCTGCGGAGTCGCCTTCGGATCCTGGAGAATGCGATTCACCTCGTTTGAAAGCGCGAGAGACAAATCTCCGAGGCGCTCCGTCGCGGCGATACCCCACGGACCGCCAAGTTCGATCGCTTTTTGATACGAATCGGAGACCGGCTTCAATTCTTCCACGCGTTGGTTGAATATTTTCAGGAGTTGCTCTTCGGGGAACGAGAGCGCTGGGGCTTTCATTTCCTTTTCCTGGATCTGAGCAATACGGAACTGAGCGTACGCGATGAAAGGCGATTTCGAAGACGCTCCCTTCTTGATCTGAACAACTTGGTTATAGATCGACTTCGCCTGGCGGAAATCGTTTTGGCGGAGATAGTAGTTCCCGATCATCGATCCGCACTCGGCCTTCAGGCTCGAGTCCATGGCGTAGCACGCCTTCCACTCATTGAGCGCCCCGAGATCGTCTTTATCGTCGTTGTAAACGTAAGCCGACGACTGATGGATTTTCGCGCGCTCTTCTTCGTTGTTGGTCATGTTGAGCGCGAGCTTGTAAACCTCAACCGCTTTTTTGCGCTGAAGGCCGCCATCAAACAGGGCCGCCGACGTCAGTACGCTCGACGAATCTTTAAACTGGCGTCCGATCCCGAGGAACAGTTCCGCCGAGTCGTTAAAGAGCCCGCGAATGAAGAATTGAGTCGCTTGGTTTTTGACCGTACTTTCGACGAGCTTCGACTTCGGAAACCGAGTCTTCCACTCTTTCATCACGCGCGCGACTTCTTCCGAGTTCCCCGCTTGCGCGTAACCGTTCAAGGCACCCATGTAAGCTTTGTCGGCCTCTTTTTCGTCCTTAGCGGCGCGAGCGAATTCTTCGTAACCTTTGGCGGCTTCGCCGTAGTTTTTACTCTTCTCTAAGTTTGCGATCTCGCCGACGCGGACACCGCGATTGGTTTCATCGAGGGCTTTCGCGAGTTCGCCCTTTTGCTTGGCATCGGTCGCGAGCAAGATCGGCTCGTCTTTAATGGCCTGAACTGTTTCTTTGGTCGGCTGCAACTGGAGCCACAAGCGTGCCGCGAGCACGCCCTGCGGAGTGTCCGGCGCATCCTTCGCGAGCTTCTGCGCGCGGGCGATCGCTTCAGGGCGAGTCGTCGGATAGGCGGCTAGGATCTGAGCGGCACGGAGGCGCGCCTCGCGTGACTCGGTCGAATCCGGAATGGACTGTTCGAGCAAGTTCGAAGCATCGACAAAATCTTTTTCAAGTTGCGACGGATCCGAGCCCGGTTTCTCGCCGCTGGCTGCCCGTTTTTTGAGTTCTTCGGCGATCGACCCCACCCAGAGTTTCGCGGCCTCCTTGGCGTACTTCGGGTCTTGATCTTGAATGATGATCTTATAGAGGTCGGCCGCGGCGCCCGGTTGGTTGCTATCGCGCTTGATCTCGGCCAAATACATGCGGACTTCGTTACGCTCGGCCTTGGTCGCGACGTCGTTCGGAAGGAACTTCGCAAGATAGATCGAGTAAAATTGATCTGCGGCGCGGAGATACTTACCCGAGTTCGTTTTGTCTTCGATTTCCTTTTCGTTCAGATTGCGATAACGGTCATGTGACGACACCGCGGTCTGACGGACGATCTTCTTTAAGTTAGAAACCGCGAGCCGGGTCTCCGGATCGTTCCCTTTTGGAATTTGAATCGCGACCAAGCGTTTGTACGCCGAATCGTAATTCTGACGGAGCAAATCGAGGTCGATGAGCTTTACAGCCACGCGGAACGAGCTCTCGTCGGTTTTACCGTAACGGAGGAGCACGTCGTAAACTTGCTTGGCTTTATCGGTTTGACCGGTGCGTTCGTATTCCTTACCGAGCTTTTCGAGCGTGACGATGAGCTTGGCCTCGCCGTTCTCGCCGCCGCCGGCGTTCTTTTTAAAGTAGTCGATCGCTTCTTCCACGCGGCCGGTCTCGGCGTAGAAGATCGCGATATCGCGCAAACCCTCTTCACGGATGGAGAGCATCTTTTCTTTGTCCGTCTGCGCGAGCGCGATTGCTTTCTTCATCGCCTCAAGTGCGTCAGCGCTGCGACGGAGGCGGTAATAACACCACGCTAACTTGTGATAGATCCGCGCTTGTTGAGACGGATCCTTCGTACGAGTCAACGCTTGCTCATACAAAGTCTTCGCTTCGCTGAAGTTTTGCTTGCGGAACTCGTCGTCAGCGACAGCTTTCATGCCTTCGACCGCGTAGATCGAATCCGGAAATTCTTTAGTGAGCTTTCTATAGTATTCGAGGCTCTTCTTTTCGCTACCGAGTTCGCCGTAATTGTAGCCCAAGAAATAATAGACTTTATCGAGCTTGTTGGTCTCGACCTTCAGTTTCAAGATTTCCTCGGCCGAGCCGATGCCGAATCTCAAATCATCAACCGAGCGGCCGCGTTCGAGCTTGGCACCCGGTTGAGTTTGCAGCTGACCCTCGTGCAAGCGACCTTCCAGCAAGAAATCCGCACGGTAAGCTTCGAGATAGAGTTCGGCCAGGCGCAAATACAGTTCCGCTTTACGGTTTTCGGGGGCGCGTAACGAAAGCGCGGTCTTGACCGCCTTGATTTCTTCCAAACGGATCGCTTCGATTTGCTGTTCTTTCGGAGATTGAACGGACGCGTACTCGTCGTTCGTAATCCGAGCATGAGCGCCGATTCCGATCAACAGGCTGAGTCCGACTGCAAATGCCAGAAGCGGTCTATTCGTCACTGGATTCTCCACGCGGTTCACTGCTATTTGCTTTTGCCGGCGTTCCCGGACGTGCGCATTCCGATTCCAAAGCGAAAACATAGTCACCGATCTCGTCGTTCCAGAACTCGCCGTTAAACGTCCAGAGCAACTGGTCGTTACGGCGGATCGGGATACGGTTACCGCGCATGCGCTCTTCGGCCATCGCCGCATTGGAGTCGATCAACTTTTGCTTCTGGTGAGCGAGGATGTCGATCTTCATGAACTGCATTTTCTCGAAGTCCGAGATCAAAATCTGATGATAATCGATCATCGAGTTACGGACGAATATCCCGCCCATGAGCTGGATCGTCTTGATCCGCCAATCAAGCGCCATGCTCAAGAAACCCGGGAAGCCTGCGCCGATCCCGGTCGAGGTCGACGGGCGTGAAGCATCCATGCGTTGAATCGCGATTTTTTCGGCCACCGCGCGGTCTTCCGACAACGACAGCGACTCGAAGTACGGCGTGCGCACGAACCGGTTCACGAACCGATGGAGCAGGCGATCGGTGTGGAGCTTGTCCGAAAGCGCCCGGCGGCCGAGCAAGTAATAAGGACGCATATCGCCGGTGTTGGTCTCGACGAAAGTTTTTATTTCCTTGGCGACGTTGCCGTAGGTACGCGAAAAATCCTCGATGATCTTGCCGGCATCGTTATACAAGCAAAGTGCCGCATAGCTTTGAGCCATGAGCACGTCGATCTCGGTGTTGAATACGAACTTGAGCGCCGGGCTCTTATAAGAGACAAGTTTGCCCAGTGTACGGTTATATTCTTCGCGCGCGTAAGAGTTCCACGCATGTTCGAACAGCGTGTCGGTCCACACGAAGCTCGCCTTCGGAATGCGGTCGTACATGCGGTCGGCCTCGTCGAACCGGTTCATCTCGTAAAGTACGCGCGCTTGGCCCGCGGTACACCGGGCGCGAAGGTCGCGGCTCGCGTCTTTACGCAATTGATACCACTTGGCCATGAGCGGAGTGGAGGCTTCCTGCGAGAGTTCCTCTTCGACGGTGCCGGCCTCGGCACTGGTGCGCTGATCGGCGACTTGAGCGCAGGTCGCGAAATCTTGAAGCGCCGGCTGCAGTTGATTCAACATCACGAGCGCGGTCGCGCGGATTTGGAGCGCGACCGGGAACAGCGCGTGACTGGGCTGAACGCTGCCCGCGGCTTGGACCGCGCCGTTGTAATCGCCTTTGAGCAACTTTTCTTTCGCGACGATCATAAAGTAAGCGTTACGGCCGCGAGGACCGTAATCCTCGAGCTTCGTGAAGTGCGTGAGATACTTGCGCATCAAATCGGGGCCAGTGCGTTCGATGAAGAGCGGAGCCAATTCCAAAACTTTTTTAGAGGCGTTGCGATCCTGAATCTGAACCGTGCGAAGGAAAAAATAAAGCGCCGCCTGATCAAGACCGGCACGCACGAGACTTTGCGTGACCCAGTAATAAGCCATCGCCTTGTCGGCCGGAGCCGAAGTGTGATTGGCATCGTTAAAAGCCATGCGGGCCGCAGAAAAATATTGGCCCTTACGGTATGCGCGTTGAACGTCGGCCAAAGAAGCTTGCGCCTGCGGTGCCGCGACCGCCAAGGCACCGAAAACCAGACTTGCTTTAACCGCGAGCTCAATCCGTGAGTTCGCCCGTTTCATCATAATCTCAGCCCTATCCCTACGTTATACGTCAGCGCGGAAAAAATTGCGGAATCAGCCGGCGCACCCGGAAGGCCACCGAAGATCGGTGCGCTGTAGAAGTGCGCGAGCGCGTCCAAGCGGATCATGAAAGTCTCGGACACGTGAAACAAGTGGCCGGTCCCCAAGTAAACCGCGAATAAGTTTTCAGACTTCCATGCCGGTCCCGCGACCGCGTCGTCTTTGGTCTTCGGACCGATCTCGGTGGTCATCGTGCCGACGCCGAGTGAGAAGTACCAATCGAAGTACAAAATCGAGTTAAAGACGTTGATCTTTGCGTACCAAGGCGCCCAGTTGAACAAGAGACCGATTTGCGATTTGATTTCGCGAATGTACGGCGAGTTCAACACGCCGGAGCCGTTGATCGATTGCTCAAGTGCTTTGTATGCGTTGTTGGTGGAGTTGAACCGGGCGCTATAAAACGCCTCGATCCCGAAGTCTTCGTTGAACCAGAATGCGACACGCGGTTGCACCTGATAGGCTTGGCGATAGTTTTCGCCGGAGAGACCGCCCAGGAGATAAAGATGCGGGCCGTCGGCCTTGCGGTACTTACGGTTTTGGAGAACGTAAATTTTCTTGTCCGGATCGAGCCAGCTGAAATTGTAGTCATCTGTGTCGGAGGCACACGCAGTTGGCGCAAAAACTCCGCCGATCGTCAGTAACTCCGTGACAAACAAGAGTGCGAGAAAACCAAAATTTTTGAATGAAGTCACAGAAATCCCTTTCTGTTATGTTTTACTTCTTACGATCGACCATTTCCTTTAACTCTTTGCCGACTTTGAAAAACGGAACGCGCTTCGGTTCCACTTTGACGAGTTCGCCGGTCTTCGGATTGCGGCCTTCGTAAGCGCCGTAAACACGATTGACGAATGATCCAAACCCGCGAATTTCAATGCGATCGTCTTTCTTGAGCGTGTCGCTCATCATATCGAAAACCAAATTCACTACCGTCTCCGCCTGACGATTTTGTAAATTCACTTTGTTAGCAATGATGTTGATCAAATCCGCTTTGGTCATTGAAGTTGTCTCCTCACGTCTAGAATACGTACCAAAGTTAAGGAATTCAATGAGATATCCTGGAATTTGCCTCGCAGGTGGGATAAAAATCTACGCTCCCAATTTGCTGCGTTGTGAAAACTGACGATTGTGGCGTCGAAAATAGATTTTTCCTTCAAGCATTGGCTTGAAAGCGTCCATGATTTCTCGGCATCTAACCGCATGTGCTAATCGAGGCGATCAACACTCTGCCAACCCGGCATTTGGGGCCCCGTCGCAAGACTCACGTTCAGCACTCGCTCTTCCCCGAGTTCCGCGGGCTCCCATTGGGCAGTGTTGTCCTTGGAGTACAACCATTGTTAAACCCATTTCGTCCACAAACGCTTCAGTCCTCAATGTGCTCGAAAAATTCTCGCAACTCTTCCACACTGTCAAACCCCTCTCGTAAATCCGGGAAAAAAGTTTGTCCTTCATGGACAACACTGCCCAATGGGGCCTCACCAAGGTTCGTGCGAAAGGCTCCCGACTCCTCCCAGCGACGACGTTCCATCTCTCGAATCTGAGTCCGGAAAACGGAGTCAGCCCGTTTTCTCAACGACTCCGACACCGGACGGCGGCCATGCTCAACATGACTTAAATACGTGTGATGAACATCCAGTGCTCGAGCAAACTTTTTACCGCTAAAACCTAATTTTAGACGTTTCTGACGCAATTCGTAGCCGGCTTGAGCCGTATCGACGATGGTGTGAGAATGTTTTTTCCTCCACACCGGGTCCATGAGATCGCGATAATAAAGTGTCCGGGCCGGAACCACCGTAAATGCCCGAAAATTTACCTGCTCGTGCTCTACAGCCTGCACAATTTGAAGTAGTGCCTGGCGTAGATGCCGGTTATCAGTCGGGCCCGAGAGTTTGATTTCTATTTGAAACGGACGAAGGTCGAGCAAAACTTTAATTGTTTTCATGCAAAACGCCGTGCAAAATTGGCGCCAGCAAAACTAGCTCTGCTTCACATCCAAAATGCCGGGGATCTTCCAGAGTTCGAGAAGCAGCTTCGAGTGGTCGCTTGTTCGACCCAAATACGAGACCCGAACTTCAGGAGCGCTATTCGCCAGGTTCTCACGGTAATCCTCGAGCGAGAGCTCGTTCGAAGTAAGGAGCGCTTCTAGTGCTGCGCGTGTCACTTCATCTGTCTTCTCACGGAGATGAATCACAATCTTAAAGAGCTGACGCTTGCCCAAAAACCGATTTTCAAAGAAGGTCACCGAGACGAGGACCAACAAAATCAGAAGCGTTACCGAGAGCGCCAATTCCAACTGCCCCGCTCCAATCCAGCAGCCAATTGCCGCTACGAGCCAAATCGTTGCGGCTGTGGTCATTCCTACGACGTTAGCACCAGATTTTAAAATCGCGCCACCGCCGATAAACCCGATCCCAGATACAATCTGTGCCGCAATCCGGGTCGGATCACCCACAACTCCGATTTGATCATTGCTGTTAGCGATCACGACCGAAATCGCAGTATACAGCATCGCGCCAACACAAATCAGCATATTTGTCTTAATTCCGGCTGATTTACTTTTGAGCTCGCGTTCCAGTCCGATCAAACCACCACACAAAAGGGCAACGAAAATCTTAGGCCCGAATAATTGCACGCTTTCCATGAACGTTAGGCTGATGAACTGTTTTTCAAGCATATGTCTGAATGATACACTAGTTCCATGTCAAATCCCTACTTTTCCGGAAACTGCATCGAACTGAAACCACTGGCATTGAACCCAACAGGCGCCGGCCCATCCGACTGCGTTGAACTCGTGATCAATCTCAAAAACGAAAGCGTGAACAAGTTTAACCAAGAGACCTTGAGCGAACTGAAAACCGCGCTTGAGAAACTTCCTTCCAACCTGAAGGGATTGCTCCTTTCGAGCGGCAAGGATTCGTTCTTAGCCGGCGCGGACATCACCGAATTCTTGGATCAGTTCAAAAAACCGGAAACCGAGCTTAAAGCTTGGATCGGCGTGGGACAAAAACTTTTTTCAAAAATCGAAGACCTGAACGTGCCGACCGTTTGTATCCTAAACGGTTTCGCCCTCGGTGGCGGTCTCGAAATCACCCTCACCTGCGACTATCGGATCGCGGGTGCCGGTACTAAGATCGGTTTGCCGGAGACCAAACTCGGCATCATTCCGGGCTGGGGCGGCACCGTGCGCTTACCCCGCTTAGTGGGCCTTGACCCCGCGATCGAGTGGATCACCGGCGGTGGAACTTACGACGCGTCGGATGCGCTGAAACTTGGCGTGGTGGATGCGGTCGTTGCATCAGCGGATTTACGCACAGCCGGCATCGATCTCCTTAAAAATTGCGTCGAAGGCAAAATCAAATGGGCTCATCGCAAAATCGAAAAGAAATCTGCGCTCCCGATTCACGGTAAGGAGAAAGCGATGTCACTTTATCTCGGCCGCGCTGGCGTGATGATGGTCGCGGGCGTGAACTATCCCGCTCCGGTCGCCGCACTCGATGCGATTGAAAAATCATTGAGTTCCGGCCGCAACGAAGCGCTCGACAACGAGGCAGGTGCGTTCGCGCGGGTGTCGAAGACTCACACAGCCGCTGCCATGGTCGGCAATTTCCTTGCTGATCAAGGCGCGAAGAAAAAAGCAAAAGCTTCTAAATCTCAGGCAAAACCGGTGACTCGCGCCGCGGTCTTGGGCGCGGGCATCATGGGTGGCGGGATTGCTTATCAGAGCGCGATCAGCAAAGTGCCGATCTACATGAAAGACATCAAGCAAGAAGCGCTCGCACACGGAATGAGGGAAGCGTCAGGCCTCCTCATCAAAGCGGTCGAGAAAAAGAAAGCCACTCCGGCAAGTATGGCCGATACGTTGACTCGCATCACGCCGACGCTCAAAATGGACGATCTCCAGTGCGTTCAATACGTGATCGAAGCCGTGACCGAAAACGAAAAAGTAAAAGTATCGGTGCTGCAAGAGGTCGAAAACAATATTCCGACGGATGCAATTCTCACCTCCAATACTTCAACCATCTCGATCACTCGCTTGGCTGAAAACCTGAAGCGTCCCGAGCAATTTTGCGGAATGCACTTCTTCAATCCGGTTCCGCGCATGCCGCTCGTCGAGATCATTCGCGGCGCAAAGACGTCGCCAACGACAATCGCGACTGCGGTTCAGTACGCGCTCGCGATGGGCAAGACTCCGATCGTCGTCAACGACTGTCCAGGCTTCCTCGTCAACCGCGTGCTCTTTGCATACTACGCGGCCTTTAACCAGCTGATTGCCGACAAGGTGGACTTTACCCGCGTCGACAAAGTGATGGAAAAATGGGGCTGGCCGATGGGCCCGGCTTACCTGGCCGACGTTGTTGGGATCGATACACTCAATCACGCATCCGAAGTCATGGCCAAGGGTTTCCCGGATCGCATGCCGTTCGAGCCGACAAGTTGCACAGCTGTTTTGTACAAGGCAGGCCGTTACGGACAGAAAAACGGAAAAGGCTTTTACGAGTACTCGGTCGATGCCAAAGGTAAACCGAAAAAAGAAGTCAATCCGGAGATCTATGCTTTCATCGGTCAGAAGGCCGGAGAGTTCAACACCGCCGTCACCGATCAAGACATCATCGATCGCTTGATGCTGCCATTTATTTTAGAGAGCGCGCGCTGCTTGGCCGACAAGATCGTCGACGAAGCGTACGAACTCGATCTCGCGATGCTAAACGGTCTCGGGTTCCCTCCGTTCCGCGGCGGACCGATCCGCTACTCGAAAACATTTGAGACGTCGGTGCTCGTGGCGCGCGCGAGAGAGTTCGAGAAGAAATACGGAAAACTGTATGGAGTCACACCGGCCGTCGAGTCGGTACTGTCCTATGATATGCGCGTAGCCGCGCAAGGAGCGTTGTCATGAGTAAAGAAGTCGTTATCGTTGATGCCGTCCGCACTCCGATGGGCCGCTCAAAGGGTGGCGCCTTCCGCAACGTTCGCTCCGAAGAATTGTCGGCGCACCTGATGACCTCGTTACTTGAACGCAATCCAAAGGTGGATCCTAAGGAGCTCGAAGACATCATCTGGGGCTGCGTGCAACAGACGCTCGAACAAGCGTTTAACGTGGGCCGCATGGCTCAGCTCCTCACTAAAATTCCGTTCGAAGTGTCGGCACAAACCACAAACCGTCTGTGCGGATCTTCGATGACCGCACTCCACACGGCAACAATGAGCATTCAAGCGGGTTACGGCGACGTGTTTATCGTCGGTGGTGTCGAACACATGGGTCACGTACCGATGACGATGAACGTGGAATTCAACCCGCGCGCGAATAAGAACGTGTCAAAGGGCGCTCAGAATATGGGCTACACCGCCGAGCTTCTCGCTAAAATGAACGGGATCACTCGCGAGATGCAAGACAAGATGGCCTTGCGCTCGCACCAGAGCGCGCACCAGGCGACGCTGGAAGGCCGATTCAAAAATGAAATCGTCCCGACGATGGGCCATGATGAGAAGGGCGCGCTCAAACTTTTTGATTACGACGAAGTGATTCGCGCAGACGCAAGCCTCGAAGCGCTCTCCGCGCTCAGACCGGTATTTGATCCGAAAGGGACCGTGACCGCGGGGAACGCATCGGCGATCTCGGATGGAGCGTCGGCACTTCTCGTGATGTCGGCCGATCGTGCGAAGTCGCTCGGCCTGAAGCCACTCGTGCGCGTAAAATCCATGGCTGCGGCCGGCTGCGATCCGTCGATCATGGGGAACGGCCCCGTGCCAGCGGTGCATAAAGCGCTGAAGCGCGGCGGTCTCTCGATCAAAGACATCGATCTGTGGGAGTTGAACGAAGCGTTCGCGGCTCAAGGCCTTGCGGTGCTGAAACAACTCGAGCTCTTGGACACGATGGACTCGAGAGTGAATTTGAACGGCGGCGCGATCGCTCTCGGTCACCCGCTCGGTTGTTCGGGCTCAAGGATCTCGGGCACGCTGATTCATTTGATGAAGGCACGAAAAGCGCGTCTCGGCGTGGCGACCATGTGTATCGGGTTCGGCCAAGGCGTGGCAACCGTGTTTGAGAACATCGACTAGTCGCGGATGAGTCAGTCGGTAAAGAGCGCAGTACGCTCACGGCCGCTTCTCGCGATTTTCTTACTGGTCCTGGTCGACGTCCTAGCCTTCACAGTCGTCCTTCCATACCTGCCCTTCTATGCCGAAAATTTCGGCGCAAGTCCGTTTGTGATCGGCATGATCATTACCGCGTTCAGCCTCTGCCAGTTTTTGGCAGGCCCCGTGCTCGGTACGCTATCCGATCGTTTCGGCCGTAAGCCGATTCTGATTTTTAGCCAGATCGGGACTTGCATCGGATTTATCATCCTCGCGAACTCCACTTCGCTCTGGATGCTTTTTCTCGCGCGCGTGATCGACGGGATCACCGCGGGCAACATCACCGTCGCGCAAGCCGCGATGGCGGACGTCACCAAGCCCGAGCAACGCGCTAAAGCTTTTAGCTTAATCGGGATCGCGTTTGGCTTCGGGTTTTTCCTGGGGCCCGGGATCTCGGGCATGCTGAGCCACCTGAACTTTCAGGCTCCGGCTTGGGCGGCAGCAGCGCTTTCGTTTTCGAGTATTTTAACGACGATGATTTTCTTTCAGGACGTCGAACACATGCGGACCTTGCGCAAAAATTTTCGTTGGGAATGGGCTCAGTGGGTGGAGATCTCCGACTCCTTCAACCTAAAACCGATTCCGTACTACTTTAAGATGCCGCAGTTCCGCGGACTTCTCCTCCAGTTTTTCTTTTTCCAGTTGTCGTTTGCCGCGCACATCTCGGTCTTCGCGCTCTTTGCGCAAGAGCGACTGCAATGGAACGGACACGCGTTCGGCCCGCGCGAAGTCGGTTATCTCTACGCCTATCTCGGGTTCTTAGGCATCATGCTTAGAAGCGTCGTCATCGATGCGATGGTTCGGCGTTTCGGCGAGCAAAAAACCGCGCTCTTCGGTTTCATCTGCCAGGGGATCGGTTACTCGGCCTACGCGTGGGTCTTTACCGTTCCCGGAGCGATTCTCGCCGCGACCACGGCCAGTGTCGGCTCGGGCTTGATTCGCCCGGCGCTGGCATCGCTGATTTCCCGTCGGGCAGCGCCTGAAGAACAAGGCGCCGTCAGCGGCGTCAGCCAATCGCTCGCCAGCATCGCCTCGATTATGGCTCCGCTCATCGCCGGATTCTTGCTCCAGCACGTGTCGCTCCAAGCCTGGGCGCTCTTCGCGGGGCTTTCCGCTTTGATCGCACTTGCTTTCAGTATCAGATAGAAATTATTCGTTCGAAGTCCGGTTCCACTGACCGGACTTTTGAAGTTCCTTCTCCGCACGGAAGGCCGGAACCGAAGGACGTTCGGAATCAAACTTTTGAATAAGACCGTTCGCATCGAACGCGTCCGAATGATACGCGTGACGTTTGCGGTTGATCATCTCTTCGGTGTGTTCAAGCTCCTTCGGTTTGTACTTTCGTACCGACTCGTCACCCAAGTAGTTGGATAGCAGATTCGTCACGCTGTTTTGAAACGCATCGTAAGACTCGAGATCGCTCTCGGTTTTGAGATCCCATGCTCGAGGCGCGTGCATCTGCTCGGGTACGGTGAGCGCCGCCGGCAGTTTTTTCAAGGCCGCGCGCGCGGATTTTTCCCAATCGAGGAGAAGCCGCTGGCGCCTATCGTAGAGTTCGATCATTTCTTTCTTTTCGGACTGAGCGGAGACGATCAGCGATTCGATTTTCGCGAGCGCGTCCTGACGGACGTTCATTCGGCTCTTGATGATACCGCCGGCGGCAAACCCCAACACCACAATGACCACAGCAATGATTTTCTTGTTCATGTTGGCATCAGTCTACCACCAACGGCGGACCATACGAATAATACTGTTACTGCGTTCGGCAATATACAGGTTACCCGCAGCGTCGAATCCGAGGCCGTAAGGCGCGTAAGCGAAAGCGTTACTCGAATAGACGTTTTCTTGCAAGCTGTCGAGCGGAGCACCACCGCGAATCGGAGGGTTCGAAGCCTCAGACGGACCGACACGCAAGTTCGGCGCACCAATTGGGTCGTTTCGGTTGTAGCAAGTCACGTTGTGGGCACCGGTGTTACCGTCGTTCGGCAGACCGGATGAGTAACAAATCTCTTGTCCGAATGCCGCAAGCCCATAAATCCGGCCTTGCGAGGTCGGAGTCGTCGATTGGAACCAGATCGTTTGAACGATGCCGTTCGGAGCGGTTGCCGCCGGAACGGTCGTCGAACCAATCGTGACCGGAGTCGTCCGGTAGTTCACGTATCGTACCCGTCCCTGAGCATTGTCAAGTGAGTCGGTAAAGAAGAAGTTACCGTCAGCCGCATAACTTGGGTCCACCACGATACCGGTTGGATAGCGGGTGAGCGCGAGAGCTGTCGAACCGTCGGCCGACGTCGGTGCGACGGTCGTGCAAGTCCCGACGATCGGGGTGAGTGTTCCATCCGGAGTGAGCTTTTGAATACAGTGATCGTAAGTCATGGCGATATAGAGGTTCGTACCGTCTGAAGCAATACCTTCGGCGTTGTGGATCTTCGAGCCGACCGCGGTCACGCTCGCGCCATAAGCCGGTGCCGTCTTCCACGACTGACACCCTTGGAGGTAGTCGCCCGCGATCGTCGCCACCTTGTTACGGCTCACCGACACGTTAAAGAACGTCGTCGCGTCACCCGGTGGATTCGACGGAGTCAGGTTGAGTGCGCGGATCTGACAGTTCAAGTTCGCGCCCACGCCTCCGTTATTGTTGGTATCGGCGTAAACGAGGAAGTTGGTCGGGCCCGAAGCCATAAGCGCGAGACCGCGTGGACCACCCATAAATACGTTGGTCGGATCGTCGTTCTCGGTCGTCGCGGCACCCTGCCCTTTGCCGACCATCGTGTCGACTTCACCCGTGAGCAAGTCGACCTTACGAATGCGGTAGTTGCTGCTATCCGAAACATAGAGTTTGCGTCCGGTGCCATCGATCACAAGTTGGCTCGGACCGTTCATGTACATGCCGGTTGCGGGAGTCGTCGCATCACCCAAGTGACCGGCGCGGCCACGGCCTGCGCCGATGTAGGTCACTTCGTTACCGTTCGGATCCGAGACGTCCATCGCGCGGACGCGAAGGTTGCCGTAATCGGCGTGCAAGAGCAAGCTTTGATCGTTGTTGAGCGAGATTCCGTACGCGGTCCAGATTTTAGTAACACTGCCTAAACCATCGGTGTTGAAACCATAGGCGCCCGTACCAAGAACAATCGCGCTGGAATAAGCGGGCACGTCGTTGCCTCCGTAAGTAACGATCGATGCCGTATTGTTCACGAAGTTAATCCGATGCTGATCCCAGAAGGACACGAAGAAGCCCTGCACCGACCCGCTCACCGTTTTGACCGCAAGACCGCGAGGAAAACGCAATGTGGTCGCGCCAGCAAGTGGCGTGCCGCCGGTCACGCCGTTCGAGTTACCGTTACCGACGATACTCACCGTCTGGTCCGCAGGAGCGATCATCGTGGTGGCATAATAAACCGGAAGTTCGGTTTGACCCGCATTCATGGTAAACTCGTAAGTCGGCGTGCCTGAGCAGTTCGACGTCGTGTAAAAGTTCCCGATTCCGTTATGGCTCATGCGGATCACGCGGCTTGCGGCGCTCGATGAGGCCGCGTTCGACGCGTTTTGACCTTTCACGATCAGTTTCGTACAACCGCCGAGGCCGATATAACTCGATCCCAACACCGCGAGCTTCGTCGCCGTACCCACGGCTTCCGTCTTCACTGAAAGTGTACCCGGCGTCGCCGCCGGGACAGCCGCGTGCAACGTGACCGTCGCGTTCGAGTTGTTTTTGTAATAAAAGTAAGCGTCCGTTTGACCGTCTAAGATCGTCAGCTGCCCGCCCGGCAAAGCCGATGTACAAGCCGCATCGCTGTAAACGTTACCGGCACCGAAACCAGTCAGCGTGACCGTGGTATCGCCGGCTGAGTAAGTCATGTTGCTGGACGCGTCCTGCAAGTAAACTTTCATCGCCGAACAGGCGCCCGTCACCTCAGGCGCACCGACCAGGATCGCTTTCGTCACGGCGGCTCCGCTGCCGGCCGAACCAGCGATATTCAGGGTTCCAGCGGTTAACGCCGGCGCCGACAGATCGGTCGCCGTAACAGTCACCGTCCCGTGGTTGAATGTACTTCCGCCAAAGAAGGTCAACGGGTCTCCACCGGTCATCGCACCTCGGATACGGAAACCCGAATTCGACTCTGTCCAATAGATGTTGCCGTTGCCATCGTCAGACAACGCCCATGGATTGGACGTCTGAGCGTCGCCAGTAGGTCCAAGCGTACCGTCCGCGAAGCCGCTTGTCGTGGTATTAGTCGAACTCAATCGACCGACCACCATATAAGCTTTACCGTAATTCGGGCTCGAAGGCAGGATGTCCAACCGTTTTATGGTGTGAGTACTGTAACAAGTCACGTACAACCAACGATTACCGCCGTAGTTTACGATGTGAACATCGGCCGGGTTCGAGCAAGAATGCGACGTGCCCGCGGCACCATCGGTGTTACCCGCAAGGTTGTTGCCCACGCCGCCTTGAACCGCAAGAACGCTGGTCACATAGCCGGCATTGTCGATCTTGGCGACGCGGCTGCTGCCCCAGTCGGCGATGTAGAGCACCTTCTCGGCGGCGTCGTAGGCGATACCGCCGCCGTTACCGCCCGCGAAGTTGATTTTAAATTGGTTGTTGTAAACGTTATCCGATGTCGATCCGCCCGCGCCGTTCCCGACGATCGCGATCACTTTACCGGCAGGAATCGTTTTATTGAATCGGGTAATCGTCGCGCCCGAACGATTCCAGAAGTTGATCGTGTGGTTGAGCGAGTCCGAGATAAACCAATTGCCCGAGCCGTCGTCGATCACATAGTTTGGCTGCATCCGCATCAATGTTTGATCATCTGAAGGTTTGAGACCCGACCCCATGCCCGGTACGCCGACGAGTGTACAGATGTATCCGCCCGCAGTCGCAACCGGCGAGTTGTAAACCGTATTACATTCAGGCGAGAAGTAGTTCACTTCCACACTCCAGCTCTGAGTCGCCGATTCGGCGCCGTCCGAGATCGTCACGGCAACGGTGTGAGAACCAATCAGGGCGGGATTATAATTCGGCGTAAACGTGGTCGAGGACCCGCCGCTTGGAAGAGCCACGCTCGCCGCTCCGTCCATCGTCCAGGTGTACGAAAGCGTGTCGTTATTCGCATCCGTCGCGGACACGCTGAATGCAAGCGTCGAACCGTAGTTCAATTTCCAGGTTTGCGTGCTCACCGGAGCCGTCGCGGTAATAGTCGGAGGCGAGTTGATCTTCACGTTGTAATCGCAATACTGCGAGTTGCCAAGCGTATCTTCCGCGATCCCGCGATAAGTATACAAGCCTGCGATCTGACCGAGTGAAGCGACCGCGTAACTCGCGGAGTTTGCGCCGTTGATCAATGATCCGGCCTTGTACCACTTAAAGTTGCTGGCGTTGGTCGCCACAACCGAGAGAGTCTGCGTGCTGTTCGAACCGGTCGAGTAAACAACGACCGGGTCCGAAGCCGGGTTACACGACAGGATTTGAACCGTGTTCGGGTTGGTCACGTCAAATGTCCAAATACACTCATTCGAGTCGTAACCATCATCGAAGAAGTAACTCACCTTCTGCGCGGTACCCACTTGAGAGAATCCCGGAACGAAAGTCGCGACCGACGTGTTCCCCACCGTATTGACCGGATTAAAAAGGGTGCCGTTGGCGACGTTGTTGAATCTCCATGAAAGATTCGTAAGCGTGTCGCCATCGGCGTCGCCGATCGACGCGGTAAAGTTTTTAGTCTGGCTGTACGGCATCGGAGTCGGATTCGCAGCCGGGTTCAGGGACACGCACGCCGGAACTTGGTTTTTGGTCACCGACCAAGTCCGAGTCGTCGGAGTCGTGATGCCGTTGTCGAGCGTCAGAGTCAAGGTGTTCGCCGTCGGACCGTCGTTCAAAGTCGACGACGTGATCGGCACAAAGAACTGACCAGTGCTGATCGTCGATCCGTTTAACTTCCAGGTCGGAGTACAAGAAGCATCATTCGGAATGACGCCGAAGGAATTCGATGCGGTCCCCGCATACGCCACCTTGTAAGTCGCGGTCGACGGGAAGCTTGAAGCGATCGAACAAGAGTTGATCACGGTCACGGTCCAATTACATGTCGCCGCGTCGTAACCGTCCGAGATGACCACCGATGCGGTACCGGTACCGACGTAAGGAGCAGTCGGTGAGAATACCGCGGTAGAAGTGTTACCTGAGGACGAGAGCACAAACTGCGACGGGTTCGCCGAGGTTCCGTTCCACTGCCAAGTGTAACTTAAAGTATCGTTGTCGGGGTTGCCCGCCGTGCCGGCAAGCGTAATGTTCCCGCCTACCCCGACGCTATTGCCCGTCGAAGCCGGAGTTTGAGAACCGCAGGTCGGAGGTTGGTTTTTTGTCACCGTCCAGGTGCGGGTCGCGGTCGTACTGCCGTTCGAATAAGTCGCTGAGACGGTGTTCGTCGATGGCCCGGCGACCAAGTCGCTCGAGAGTACGTTCATCACGGCACCGGTCGCGGCCCCGATGGTGTTGCCGTTTACTTTCCACATGACGTTACAAGACGGATCGTTACCCGTCGCAACGAAAATCTGCTGGGTGGTCCCGACGTTCGACATCCGCACCGTTGCGCCGCTTGGCGATGACGAAGCGATTTGACATACGGGTATCACCTGAACGTTCCATGAACAAGACGCGGCGTCGTAGCCGTCCGTAATGTCGGCTTTGATCGTGCGCGCACCCACATAGCTCGAAGTCGGCGCGAAGTTCGCGACGCTTGAGTTCGCCCCCGGAGTGATCGTGTAGATCGAAGTATCCACGGCGTTGCCGTTGTCCTTCCAGGTAAAAGTGAGCGGGTCACCGTTCAAGTCGGAGCCGTTCGCCGTAAAATTTTGATTGTTGCCGACGGAGATCGTCGTCAACGGACTGCTCGGAAGTTGCGACCCGCAGGTCGGAGGCGTGTTCTTGATCACGGTCCAAGTCTTGGTGTCCGTGCTGGTGCCGTTCGTGACTTGCACTTGAAGGACGTTGCCGCCCACTTGAAGCGCCGAATCCGCCGAAGCGAGAACATAGTTCGCGCCGCTTGCGCCGGAGATCGCGACACCGTTCAACACCCATTGGAAGTTACAACCGATCGAAGCGGCCGCTTGGAAGTTTGTGGTCGCGCCGGCATTGAACGGGATGCGCACCGGACCGGGAGTGGTCGGCGTCGTCGTGGAGATCGTACAAGTTCCGTTCACTGAAACGTTCCAAGTACAGCTGGTGCTGTCGGTGCCGTCGGTGATGTTCATGGCGAGCGCGTTCGCGCCCATGTAGCTGCCGTTTGGAGTAAAAGTCGCTTGGCTCGATGTGCTCGCGTTGAAGACGTTCAACACGCTCGGAGCCGCCGAACCGTTTACGGTCCAGTTAAACGTGAGCGGGTCTCCGTCGGTATCGGTCGCGTTGCCGGTATAGATCGTCGCGGCGCCCGGGCTCGTGCTGTTCCCGCTTGTCGCAGGAGTTTGAGAGCCGCAGGTCGGAGGTGTATTTTTATAAATGGTCCAGCTCTTTGTCACCGCACCCGAAGTCGCAGTCAGCGTGTTATTGCCCGCGGTGAGATTCGCCGAGTCGATCGTCTGGCTTGCAGCCGTGCCTGGAAGATCGGTGCCGTTCAATTGAAATTTAACGAGACAGGTTGCGGCGCTGAGACCCACGCTGAAGACGTTGGTCGCGCCGTTCACTCCAGAAACTTTCACGATGTCTTGAGACGGAGTAAGGTTTGTGATCGCGCAGTCAGCTTGGCCCTTGCCACCGTTATCCACGTCAAGATTTGAAAAGCCGTCGCCACCACCGTCGCAGGCGGACAAAGCCAGAGACACCGAAGACAAAGCGATCCCCATGATCAGTTTGTACTTACATGCACGTATCAACGGCTTAAGTGTCATTTCATCCCCCGGTGGAAAAAACCTTCTCTATCCCTTTAGATCGGCATTCGTTAAACAATTCCTAAATATATTTTATAATTGACACCCTCGAAAAGAAAGGGATTTTCAATGCCATGCGTCAATTTATTGATTTAATTGGCATTAAAAGCCGAAACTGACGCCGAGGGAGAGCACCAACTCCGTAGCGGTGTTGGTGCTGCTGGCGTTGAGAGATGCGAATCTAATTTCGCCCAAATACGACATCGTCGGAGTGGAAGCCACTTCGCAGCCCACGAGTCCGCCAAAACCCACGTAGGTCGTTTGAATGCCTTGGAAGTTCCGCTGCAAGAACCCGAGGCCTAAGTACGGTCGAAGGGATTCCGATACCACGAGCGTAATATCGTCGTTCTCACTTTTGACCGATCCAGAAGCGGTAATCGGATAGTAACGCGCTTGAACATCGAGACCGAACACGGAATCTCCGCCGATGACCTTGCTGAACGCGAGTGAATATCCCACTCCTATATCGAAATGGCTGGACATTGCTCGTCGGTAACCTAATCGATAAGCCGCAAGGCCGGAAACGCTTGCCGTCGCGCCGGTCGAAGAGTTCTTACCCGAAAGTGAGAAATACCCGGCCGTCACGTCAATCTTATTTTCGAAGGCCTGAGCCGCCGGCGCTAAATGAAGCAAGAGAATGGATAAAGCTTTTGCAAGATTATGCCGCTTGATCGCCATTGCCCTTGATGCCGCCTGCGCCTTCGGCCACTGCTTTTAATGCGTCATCAAGTCTGTCCGTGTTCGACAAATGCTCCTTGAATTTTTGCGCGATCAATTCACGCATCTGGCCGACTTGAACCGGATCAGGATGATTTTGATCGAGCTGCTTTAGCCGCTCGATAAACAGGAAACGCTGCTTTTCCTGCATGGCATCTAGAATCTTCTTACGGCGGCCTCGATCCACGTTAAAAAGCGCAAGAGTCCACTGCTGCGGATTGAAACTTTGCACGAAGCCGTCTAATTTGTCATCGCTCGCATCCAAGATCGGATAGAACGGAGCGCGACTTTGATGCAACATCGAGTTCGACTTCGAAATCAAGTAAACCTCTTTTTCTTCGTCCGGTGATGCCGTTTGGAGGAACTTCATGAGTTCGCTCAATTGGCGGTAGTGCGACAACTTCGAAAAATCGAGAAGCGGGCGCATTTTCTCGGCCTTCTCTCCAATCTCCTTGCTGAGTGCCGGAGTGAACTTTGTCGCTTTATAATCCGGATCAAGGAGATCCGCCCAGCCGCCAGGAAACGCCTTACGCGCGTACTTGATCGCTTCGTCTTTAGGGAAGAGCGACAAGATCGAAAGCGCCACTTCGCGGTCGAGACCGCGCAAGAAAGTATCGAGTTCACCGCGCATGCGCCACACCCGGATCAACATCTCCTCGACGTGGGCTTCGTGAGCGAAGGTCGCTTCGCGAACCGCCATCTGGAACAATTCCACGCTCTCCATCCGGAAGTGTCCCGGTTGAAGCATCGATTCGTACCAATGCTGATCGGCGCCGTAAGAAAAAATCTTCTTTTGGAGGTTGGCCGGCAATTCCATGAGGAGCGCGCCCAGAGCCGCCGGATTTTGCTTGCCCAACGAGTCGAAGTACACCATGGTATTGAGAGTCGGGAACACGCTGGTTTTTTCGGAGAGAGAAACGAGCGTGACCATGAATTCGCGCGCCTTCACCAGGTCCGAAAACTCCATTCCGCTACCGCCAAAGATCGTTCGATCGTCGCTTGAATTCGCGGATGGAACCGTAACCGGAGCCGCGACCGCGCCGCCTCCCCCGCTGCCGCTGTTATGGAGCTGGATATTGGAGAGTGCTTGAGAGATACGCTTGTATCCGTAGCGCTGAACGATCGAAAATCCGATCAAGAAAAAGAGAATGATCGCGACGCCGGTGATGAAATAGTAAGTATAGCTCCTCGTGCTGCTCCACTTACGGGTTTCCACCTTGATCTCGTCACGGGCTGGAATCAAATGCAAAGATTGATAGAGTGAATCGCGGACTTCGGCTCGTTCACCGTCGCTCACGTTTTCAGACAAGGAGATTTCCATTGCGATCTTCGTCGTACGGAGCTGCAATTGGTGCAGACTTGCGTTTGGGTCATCCCACTCGTCGGTGATTTCGTTGTCGGCCGCTTCGAAGTACGGAAGCTGCTCGCCGTCTGAATCGGTGTTGTTTTTACCTGTTTGACGACGGATCGGATCCACGCTGACGCTGACCAGGAAAGGCTGATCCGGGAACCGGGAACGCAGGTACTCGGACGCTTGCCCACGAAGCGAATCTTCGAGCTCGGCAACCCGAGGATGCTTACTGATCGTATCCGCGTTAGCTTCAAAAGCCACGAGAACCGCGCTCATTCCCAGGAGCGCCGCCATCAACTTAAACCGCTTTTTTGTTGTCGTGTTACCCATATTTTCGTTCCTCAGATTTTTTGCTCCGTCTTGGGCTCGATCACCAGCACCACTTTACGAGCCAGAGGGTCGCCCTGACGGCGAAACGCCTCTTCTTGAATCTTGGTCATTACCGACTGAAACTCGCCGTTCCCGGAGATCCTCATCAGATGGATCGGGATACCCGCGTATTGCATCACCCGCATCGCCGCGATCGCACGCAATGCGGAGAGCTCCAAATTGTCTTTGTAGCGGTGGTTGCCCATGACCTTCAGAGTATCGGTGAACGCACGCACGGAAAGCATGTTTGAGCCCATGAACGGTTCGTAGAGTTTCACAAACTCCCGCAACTTCTTCACTCCTTCTTTACTGACTTCGGTATCGCCTTTGTTGAAAAAGCTCAGCTCCGGGAACTCGATCACCACGCGTTCACCCACGGTATACGCCTTGGTTCCGAACGCTGCTTCAACTTGAGGTTCGAGGCTGGAAGGCTTGCGGTCCGCACCCGTGTTTTCGTTGATCGGTTTTGACACCGCTTTCAACTTTTCCATCAGTGTTTCCTGCATCGCCATCCGTTGTTCGTTGTCATGCTTGTTTACGTTAAAAAACAAAATGAAAAACGTCAGGAGCAGCGTGATCATATCGCCATACGAAATCGCCCAACTCCCTTCGCTGTCGGCTTCTTCGGAAAGCGGATTGCGGCGGGCGTTTACCTGCCCGTGCGGGTTATCGCTCACGCACTTCCTCCCTCGGCCACGTCTTCGACCGGTGCCACGTCTTCAACCGGCTCCTCGTCTTCGGCAGTATTGACCATTCCGATCGCATTCACGCGGTCGGCTTGCTTCACGTAAGAGTTCAAGACTTCTTGCGCTTCGATCATGGTCACGCGCTCGATCGAGAGCATCACGGCTTTCAAGGCCAGGTCGGCTGCTTTCTTTTCTTCAGCCGCGTTGATTTGAATGCGCTCACCTGCCGGGTTCACGATCAAGTTCGAGGTCAAGAGACCGTAGAGGGTCGCGACCAGCGCGACCGCCATCCGGACGCCCGCTTCAGTCGAGCTTGCACCCGCCGAAATCGCACGCATGAGGCTGACCAGACCTAAGACCGTACCCACGAGACCGAAGGCCGGTGGATACTTCGCGAGTGACTTAAATCCGCTTGAAACCTTGTGCATTCGTTCTGACCACTGGTAAATGCGTTCGTCCAGGATTTTTTCGATCTTATTGCGATCGAAACCAAGCTGCATGAGCTCGGCGCCGTCGTTCAGGATCTGATCGGCGAACCCTATTTGAGGAGCCACGTTGTTTTCGAACCGGCCCGCGGATGCATGGCGAATAAACTGGAAGCAGCGGGTGTTGAACGCCGCCATATTGATCTTCTTGCCGCTCAACAACCACTTCATCGCCGTGCGAATCTCGGTTTTAAGCTGCCAGGGAAAAATCATAATCATCGTCGCGATCGTGCCCCCGATGACAACCAAAAAGCCGACGAAGTCGAAGTAGCTGCCCAAATCCTGCTTGAGGTGGAGCACCGAGAGGGAAACGCAAACCATCGTTACGAAAATACCGATTAAATAGAACATTATCCGTTTTCCTCTCCCTTAATGCCTTTTAACTTCTGAATCATCTTCGCGACGTCGACGTTGTTCGGTTCGAGCGACTGAGCACGCTGATAAGAATCCAGCGCGCGCGAAGTATTTTTCTGCAAGTAGTAAACGTTGCCAAGCAAGCTGTGGAACACGGCGACTGATGGGTTCTTTGAAATTGATTCCTGAAGCAATCGTTCCGCTTCGTTGTAGTTCTTTTTAAAAATCATGCGCTGGACCTGAGCCACCTGCTCGGCCGCATCGTTCAAGAACCCCGCATCGTCGCGCTTTAGTTGCACCACGAGCTGGCCGTTTGAACTTACGCTCGTTTCAGGCACGAAAACCGATTGGGTTTTGTAGCCCTCTTTGGTCACGTTGACTTGCATCGATGATTTGAAAATTCCTGGCGCGTTGGCTTGCGTCAGCACGATCGGAGTCACTCCGATTCTTTTCGGGGCTCTGCTTGCATCAATAACGGAGACATCGGCGCCATCCGGGTTACTCTCAACCCGTAACTCCTGAGTAGCGCACGAAGAAAGCGTAAATAGGGGTACTGCCAAATACACCAATGCAAAATTTCGACGAGCGTTGATCAACATGAATTCATCCTCAATGGCTATATCGGAGAAAAGCGTCGGAAACTTTACGCTTCCTTTAAGCTTCCGCAGTATGATTGCAGAATAAAGAATTTCGCTGTTGTTTTGACGGGATGCTAACAGCGCGCTCTCCTACACCGGAGCGAATCTCAATGAAGGACGGCTGCAAGTACGCCGCCCAATAAGAGCATCATGATCTTCAACATAAGCCCCGGTTCTAATCTCGTTCCGCTCCACCGTCAATAATTTTTGTGCGATGCATTAATTATTTGACACTAAGCATTACAATGTGATTTAACCCCTTTGTCCTTATTTTGTGAGAGAGGGTATATGAAAAACATCATTATTTTGGGCATCGGCATTTTAAGTACAGCCGCCCTTATGGGATCAGCACAATGGGCGACTGCAGGCGTGGTCGAGTGTTCAACCAAAATCCAAGGCAAAAAAGAGTCCATGAAGTTGAAAGTCAACGACACGGGCTTGGTTGTTCTTTGGAACAAAATCAAAATCGTTGAAGCAAAGTCAGGCTCCTACTTTTCGAGCCTCACCGATCTCGATAACTTCGGCCTTGAAGGCCGCAGTTCTTTCTTCGGTAAAAACGGATACCGCATTTTGCACGTGTCCAATACCGCGGAAACGATCGAAATCGGCGTATCGCCAAGTTACAGCCTCGGCTTTTACACTTATCGCGATAACGGTTCGGGACTCGGGAACGAAACTTTCGTCCTGATCTGTAATAAAGCCGCAGCCGAACCGCTTTACTGAACGGAAGTCAACACGGACCATCAAGCGAGTTCGTCAACGTTTTAGGCTACCAAGGAATTTCGTCGCCCTCGAAATCGAAGAATTTTCCGGAATCTTTTAAATTCGAGCGTGAAATCACGGAAATCATACCACTCACCGATTGCTCGGTCGTGGTCGGAGCGTCGGCCCCGCCCATCTCGGTTTTGACCCAACCCGGGTGCAACACCACCGCAGTGACCTTCGGATAATCGCGTGAGAAGCACTTATTGAACATGTTGATCGCCGTCTTTGACATGCGATAGCTGTAGGATCCACCCGACGTGTTGTCGGCGATCGAACCCATGAGGCTCGTGATCGAGATCACTTTTGGCTGACTAGAACGCTCGAGTGCCGGCAAGCACGCTTGCGTCGTATAAATCGTCGAACAGACGTTAACGTCGAATCCGAGGTGCAGATCCTCAGGCGTGATCTTTTCAAAATCGTCCGATTCTTTGGGATACACACCGGCGTTGTTGATCAAAAGATCAAGCGTGGTGCCAGCGAGCGCTTCCGTGAGCTTTGTGCGCGAAGCGGGATCGGAGACATTGAGAGAAATCAACTTCAATCTTTCGGCGTCGAAGGTTCCGAGCGCGCTCTTGAGCTTATCGGCGTTCGTGCTCACCGCGAAGATTTTTTTCACGACAGGATTTTTTAGGTAGTGACGGACGAATTCGAGGCCGATGCCCCGGGAGGTTCCAGTAATCAGGATGTTCATGAAGACCTTTCTACCACCAGTGCTTGCCACTCGGAATGTAACCCATGTAGCCCCGGGACACGCGATCGGCCGATAACCCAGTTGCTCCATAAGCGCCGAAAGAGAGCAAGATCGCGAGATGCGCTCAAGCTTCACCCAAATGGTGCCAGCGACGGGGTCCGTCGGCTTTGGTCACGAGCAAGGATGGCTCTGGGAGTTTGAAATGGAATCCGACGGTACGCGCAATCAGAGTAGCTTTTTCAAGTACATCTTTTGTATCAGCACCGGCGGACTCGAACGAGTACTCACCACGGGGCAAAACGAAACGTTTTTCTTGAATGCCCATCGTGGAGTCGAACTCCCCTTCCTTCATCTTCAGGTTAAGTTCTTGATAGACATCCTCACGCGGCGTATACATCTCGACACGAACAGTAAATTTTGCCATATTTAAATTCTACTGATGAAAACTAAAATTACAACGATCGCACTCACCCTCATGGTATCTTTCTTTATGAACACTACCTCAATGGCCGCTGGAGTCTATGAAAAGATCGTCGAATATAAAGACGGTAACAATACCTACGAGGGGTTTTTGGCGATGCCCAAAGCCGCAACCGGTGGCGCGTCGAAAACGCACTCGGTCCCGGGCATTCTCGTCGTTCACAATTGGATGGGAATCACAGATGAAACCAAGAGCAAAACTCGCGCGCTGGCGGGCCTCGGTTATGCGGCGTTTGCAGTTGACGTTTACGGCAAAGGTGTTCGTCCAAAGAATGCGGACGAAGCCGGCAAGCTTGCGACTCAGTATCGCGGAGGCGATCGCACGGAGTTCCGTAAGCGCTTGAACCTGGGTTTGAACGAGCTCGCGAAGACCTCGGGCGTGAACGCGAAGAAACTGGGCGCCGTCGGTTATTGTTTTGGCGGGACCGCCGTCATCGAGCTCGCACGCTCGGGTGCTGAAGTCTTAGGCGTCGCAAGCTTCCACGGCGGTCTCGACAGTCCCGAGCCGGCGCTTGGCAAAAACATCAAAGGCAAAGTCATCGCATTCCACGGCGCCGACGATCCGTTCGTGCAAGCCAAAGACCTCGCCGCCTTCGAAGATGAAATGCGTACGAATAAAATCGACTGGCAACTCGTTAAGTTCGGGAACGCCGTTCACAGCTTCACCGAAAAAGCCGCGGGTAACGACAACTCTAAAGGCGCCGCTTACAACGAAAAAGCCGACGAGCGCTCTTGGGTGATGATGAAAGACTTTTTTAAGACGATCTTTTAGTCGCGCGGGAAACTATCGATGAAAATCATTCGATTCATTTTAGGTAAGATCATTTTAACGTTGGATGCGATTTTCAGTCCGAAGTCGATGACTCGCGATTCGGGCAAGCAAGCGCTCGTGGACAAGGAAACTCAGTCGATGAGCGTCTATCAGCTGGTGGCCTGCCCCTTTTGTGTGAAAGTGCGCCGTCAAATGAAACGTCTTGCGCTCAAAATCGAACTCAAGAACATCGAAGACTCGAACGTGCACTCGGAGTTGATGGCCGGTGGTAAACAAGATCAAGTGCCATGCCTGCGTCTCGTTGATGCTTCCGGTAACATCACCTGGATGTACGAGTCGAGCGACATCAACGCCTATCTCGAGCAACGATTCGGCAACCGGTAAAAATAAAGAAGAGCCGGCTCCAAACAGGCGCCGGCTCTCTCGCACGAGGGGTATATTAGCTTAGTGTCTGAGGTCACCAAGCCCTCGCGGTATGGAACCCCTCGAGCTTTGTCTTTTTGTGTTCTAGCTGCGCAGATCCTTCTGCGGGTGGGTTTGCGTGGCGTGTTTCATACGGCTTCTTCGGGTCCTTTCAACTGCATTTGCCTTGAGCAGTTACGGACCTATATCGCAACCCTTGTGCCATTTTGCCTCACATGCAAAATCAACCAGTTGCAACATCGTCACGATAAAATCGCGTCTGCCCGGACCGTGTCATGAATGACCATGCCGGGTCGCAGGCGATCTATGTGTTAAGTTTTTGAAGCTACTCAAGTTTATTTTTTACATATCAACTATTTAGCTTGCTGTAACACCTCAACCATGATAAAAACACATGCGAAAGAAGGATGAGCGCCATAAAAGCACTATACCTGATCGCTTTATCCATGCTTTGCTTTACAGCTTCGACAACCGCGCTCGCATCTCCGTGCACGATGGGAGAATCGACTGGGCCGCGTTGCTTCGAGCCGCGGCTCGTTCCGAATTTTAGAGTCTTGCTCGTGGCCTACGGCGCGAATATGACTACCGCCGACGTTCAACGAGTCGAAAAGCTTTATAAAGAACGCTTTGATCTCTCGACCGACGGCAAGATCCATCTCGAAGTCATCGATCGCATCGCGGTTGACCTCGCTCCCGGTACGCGCGATCTGACCGAGCTACGGAACAAGATCAAGGGCACCGACAGTCAGCGCGCCAATGACCGACTCACTCGTCTTTGGTATTACTACAACTCGGATCTCCACAAAATCACTGCTGAGATTCAAAGCGAACTTTTGAAAGCAGGAATGAAATCCGCTCTGGATGCTGCAGATGCAGTTCTCGTTCTTTCCGGTCCGCAGTTTGAAGGAATCGGAATCGCGACCGGCGGCTACGCCCTCACCGAACAACCTAGCGAAATCGCCTGGGGTCTTGCCGATGGTGGCGCCACCGAAATCAATACCGACGAACGCTTGGTCGACGAGCTTTTGCACGAAGGCGGCCATCTGCTCGGCCTTGATCATACTTCTCAGCATTGTATGGACGACAAGCTCAGTCTCAAAGAACGCGAAGAATGTTGCAAAACAAGTCCGGGCGCAAAAGACGTAATGAGCTATTGCCGCAATCGCGCGAGCGTCGCGGGGCCAAACTACTTCGGTTATACCGCCTGCACCAAAGATTATCTCGAGAAGGTCACCCTGCCCGCGCTTCTAAACGGGGGCCTTCGCCCGTTTCAAGAAAAGGCTTGCGACTGAACTAGACCTCGCACAACGCGGAGTTATTCTAACCTTCATGATCTTCAACTTGATCCTCATAGCGCTTGATGCTTACCTCTGCTTTTCGACCTATTGGACATCTCGTCTAGAATCACCGCTACTCGCGTGGTCGGGCATCGCGATGGTGCAGATTATTTTCCTCTCTCAACTCTGGCTCTACTTCATGTTTTTCCAAAGTTCGGCCGAGACCAAAGTCCGTTTTGAAAAACCGCTTCAAGCTTTCGCATTTTTTGGAATGGGTCTAATTAGCTTTCTCTTTACGTTTACCCTCTTACGCGACATCGCTGCGATTTTCGTTTCACACCTCTATGGCGTGACCGGCATGCTTTGGATCACCGGCCTTAGTCGCCGCGATGGTGGATCGTGCATTATCCTTAAAACCCGACCTGATCGCCCTCACGGGCGACATCATCGACGGCAATGTCTCGGAGATCCAAGAAGAGCTGCGCGAACTCGCGCGATTGAAAGCGCCTCACGGCGTGTACTTTGTCCTGGGCAATCATGAATGTTATTGGAATCATCGCGAGTCAATTGAAGCGATGAAAGCTGCGGGAGCGACAACGCTTGAAAATTCGGGTGTGGAATTGAACATCCGCGGTGAGAAGATTTTTGTCGCGGGAGTAAACGATCCGGCTGTTGCCCATTTTAAAAGCGATGCGCCGGAAGTTCCGATCGCATCGCCTCACTCAGTATTTAGTATGTTGTTAGTGCACCAACCGCAGTTGGCGAAGCTGGTCTTAAAGTCCGGACAGAAATATCATCTTCAACTTTCAGGACATACCCATGGCGGTCAGTTTTTCCCGTGGAACCTGGCGGTCCGCTGGATGTACCCGATCCACAAAGGTCTTGGGCAGCTCCAAGACCTTTGGGTGTATGTCAGCTCGGGTACGGGGTATTGGGGTCCACCAATCCGCCTGGGTACTGATGGTGAAGTGACTAATATCGTCCTGAACCGGTATATGGCGAGAACGCCGACATAATCGCCATCGTCAAGAACGCTCCAACGAGCAATTCCGCGATCACGACTGGGATACCGAAGCACGCCCAAATCAAGATGACTGCGAGAATAATGCACGCATATTTAGCGTACTTATTGCTAAAGTTCGCGCCCATTTTCTTGGCTTTCATGAGGAACTTCACTGCACCACCGGCTTTGCCGATCTGGTGTGCGAGTTCAGGAGCGTAAGTTTTTGCGCTTTCGGTACTGAGTGCAGTCAAAGACTGGCGCTTCTCGACTTGAGTCTGAGCAGCGATTTCGTTCGCTTTGGTCAATTGAGTTTCGTTCTGAGACTCAACCGCTTTAGTCTTCATGTCGGTAATCTGAGCATCGATTTGCTCGTCAGTCATGCCGGCATAGGTGTCCGCAAAGCGGCCTGCAATTTTAGGCATGATCTTTGTGAGTTTCTTGTTCCAGCGAGCTTCTACTTTCAAGCCATGCTTAGAAAGTTGCTCTGCAGCTTGTTCTTGAGCTTCTGCGGCTTGAACTTGACCAATGTTTTGATCGATGAAATCAGCCAAGCCTTCTTCAGATTGAATGTTTGAGAGAGTCGCGACTTGCAAAGACACCTTTGTGCCTTCAGCGAAAGCGACGGTTTGGGTGAACAACAGGATAGCGGCCAGAGAACCAGAGAATAACTTCATAACGAGCTCCTTTTTAAATACTCTATATTTATAATCAGGAATGTACTTAAACACTACTGAGAAAAACCGAATGCATCAATGATTACAATTTATTGCGCTAGCTACGGCGATTCGGTTTCAACAGATTCAGTTATTTGACGTCTACACATTCTTTGTGTAAATTGGTCAATCTCTTTGGAGCTGCTATTTATGAAACAATCTCTACTTTCTATTTCTATTATCTGTCTATTATTAGCGCCTGCATCCGTGGTGCACGCCCAACGCCCAGTCAACATCAACGCATCGGGAAATGGCGGACAAGACGCACATCCCGGAACGACCGGATCCGGCGGATCCGATGGTTGGGGCGGTGGATGGACGGGCTCCGGCGGCAAAGGAAATGATGGAACAGGTGCGGGCTACTCCACTCCCGGCACGAATGCCGGACATATTTCAATCCGCTTGGTGAGCGGCAAAGGCAAACAAGTCCAGATGAACGGCCAGATCTACGGCGCACGCACGCAAAACATCGGCGAAGTCTTAATTACCGATCAGATGAGCAGTATCAATCTCACCGCTCAAGGCGGACGCGGCGGCAACGGCGGTGTCGGTGGAGACGGCGGTCCTGGCGGCGATGGCGGGCGCGGAAGCGATGCCACTCAATACAGTAGCGGCTCGAATGGCGGCAACGGCGGGAACGGTGGCAACGCCGGGAACGGAACTCCGGGTTCGAACGGCGGTAACGGCGGTAACATCAGCGTTGAAGTCAGCGAACAAGACGCGCAACTTCTCATGCTGATCGGCGCGGTCAGCAACGGGGCTGGACAAGGCGGCAACCCAGGTCAAAACGGAACGGGCGGACGCGCCGGAAGCGGCGGCCCCGGCGGCAGCAGCTATTCTTGGACAACCTCCGAATACGACGGCACAGACGATAAGGGGAACTCGAAATACCGCACCGAATGGCATTCTAATCCGGGCGGCTCTTACGGCTGGTCCGGCTCGAAAGGCAACGACGGAACCGGCAACATTTCGGGCGGCCAAGACGGAACAAACGGACAGTTTCAGTACATCGTCGGTGGCAAATCTTATACGACTCGATACGATTTCCGCGTCGTCGGATTCGACATCGATTCTGAAAACCACGACGGCATCATGGAACCGGGTGAAATCATTACCGTCAGCAACATCAGAATTCAAAACATCGGCGGGATGCCAAGCCCGAAGTACGCGCCGCTGAAGATCTTTTTGCGCAGTCACGGTTGGTTGATCTCCATGAACAAAAGCCTTCAGGTGGAAAGCTCCATCGAACCGGGTCAAACCGCGGACGTCGTCGGCACGCTTCAATTCCGTCTCGATCAAGAAGGAACGAGCACCGTCGGTCAGCCGCTCGGCCAACCGGAGTCGGTCTCCCCTCGCGTGAATCAAACCAAGGTCGATCGCGACTTCGTGAACTCCGAGACTCAAAATAATTTCTTGGTCCGTTACCCGCTTCAAGTCGATCCGATTCGCGTTCCAAAAAACATGGGTCCGGGTCAATCGGCTAAAATCAGCTGGACGATTAAAAACATCTCGACGCGTGAGTACGGTAAACTCTCCGACCTTAAACGCGTCATCGAGTCTCAGCTTAAAATCAACGGCGATAAGACCACGACCTATGCTTTCACGTTCTTGGATGCCAAAGGAAACCCGATTGATTTGACGACGGGCTCGTTGACCGGCATCGACAAGCTCGGACCCGGCGAAGCCATTACCGTCACCGGTACGATTCAAATTCCAAGATCGGCCGAGGTTTATCAAAAAATCGGTCTCAATGCGAACCTGAATCTCGGTTCTCGCACCAAGGGTTCGGATCCAAAGTTGATTCAAACTCGGCAGGCTCAAATCAATATCTCGTACGTTTACCATAAATCGTTCGACTCGAAGATCGTACTCGTGACGAATCACGACACAACCTCGGCCGAACTCAAGTCGTGGTTCGCGCTTGCGAAACTATTCGGCATCAAAATGGACGTGTGGGATCTTTCGTACGAGGGCAACCTCGATTTCGATAAGACCACCGAAAGCGGCGAGTCTCTCGCTGACGACCTGAGAGAAAAACTCCTCGTCGTCTTAAACAACACCGCCGAAGACACGCGTGCATTCCAAATGGTGAGCCGTAACCAAATTTTGAACTATGCTCTAAAAAATCAAATTCGCGTGCACTTTGTTGGTGGCGACGCGAACGAACTCTTTCAAGGGTTGAACGACCTCCTCATTCCGAACATGCAGGATGACAAAGCGATCTCAAAAGACGCTTCGGACCTGATGAAGACCGTCAAAAAGTACTATTCAAAAGGCGAAGGCAAGACGACTCCGAAAGCGGTGCGGTTCCTCGGTCAATATGACGCCAAAGAGGACGATTGGTTTAAAATCAACGCCTACGACCCGAAATCGATCGCAACGCAAGCCTCAGACCTCATGGAACAACTGAGCAAAGCTTTACCTTCGAAACGCTTTATCGTGATGTACCACTGGGAACCGAAAATTTTGGACGACGGCTATGTCGTGAACACGATCGGACTCGGGCGGATCAAAATCTACGAAACCCTCCCCGACTCTGAAAGTTACGTTTCGGCGTTTCAAGCCGAAGACTCCGTGATTCACGGCTCCGATTTTATCCTCGGGCTGAATAACCAGATCAGCTTGATCTCGGCAATGAGCATCGACGAGAAACTTGCGCTTCTCGACCGTATCCTGACTGGTCAGCTTCCGCTCGACAACAAAAATGCTGGCTACGCTTTGAACGAGGTTCGTCGTGCCCTCATCGCGGACATCGCAACCGAACAAAAAAGTATCCGCAAACGCCCGAGCGAGTACTCGAGTGCCGATATCTCGGAACTTGATCAGTACCCGGTCCTTAAAAAGATTGCCGACTACGTCGCGAAATCTAAAGTGAAACCGGATAAAAAATCGACAAACGGCGTTCAAGTCTCGTACGCAAACATGTTGAACACCTTGGTGCAGGACACGTACAAAATCGCGCGCTCTACCTACCACGACAACTACTGGTTTAATAACCGCGTGTGGGACCCGAGCAACACTCGCCGCCTCGCTTCTAGCGTGATGAAGCGCTGGGTAGAAAAGGTCCTGAAGTCGGTTTACGCCAAGAAAGACGTTTCGACGATGATGGACGCGATCGACACCGAAGTCGAAAAAACCGCGAACGACATGAAACGCGCCGACCGCAAGGCCTACATCAATCAGTGGACGAACCCACTTTCGGGTTTGATTCGCGATGCATTGTTGTTGAACTTGCCGGAAGAACGCATTATTTCGGACACGCAGCTCAACGACTTCTTGAACCGCAGTCAAACGAGCGAAAACAATCGCCAGGCATTGATGTCGACCTTCAAAGACGAAAAAGACGCACGCAAAAAGAAAAAGCAATAAGCCTCGGGCTTGTTACTTTCTCGAACCGCTCATCAAGAGCGCGTAAGCGCCGCCGCCTACCGCAAGGCTCACAAACCAGGCGTAGAGGTAGAGACTATTCAAGAACGCCGGGAAAGTATCCGGCGCCACGGCGTCGATCGTCGTCAGGAATCCAGGCACGCACGGCAGAACTCCGATAACAAGCGCGATGACGGCTTTGTAGTTAAAGCCATTGTTGTACCAGTACTGCGTGTTCGGCTTGTAAAGATCATCCACCACGAGTTGCTTACGACGATACCAGTAGTAATCGACGATCAAGATCCCGCCGATCGGGCCAAGCAAACTCGAGTACGCGATCAACCACTTGAAGATATAGCCCGTCGGGTCGGCGATCAGCTTCCACGGGCAAATGAGGAGCCCAAGCAAGCCCGTGATGTAACCGCCTTTACGGAAGTCGATCTTATCCGGCACCAGGTTCGCGAAGTCGTTGGCCGGACTCACGATGTTGGCCGCAATGTTAGTGGCGAGAGTCGAGATCACGACGGCAAGCATCGCAAGCGAGACCAGGATTGGGGAATCAAACATACCCGCAAGCACGACCGGATCCCAAATCGTTTTGCCAAACACGATGGATGTCGCACTGGTGACGACCACGCCGATAAACGCAAATAACGCCATCGACGGAGGCAGACCGAGTGCTTGTCCCAGTTGATGCGCGCGTTGGCTGACCGCATAGCGGGTAAAGTCCGGAATGTTCAGGGATACCGTTGCCCAGAAGCCCACCATGCCGGTAAGACCCGGAAAGAAAAATGCCCAGAAAGCACTCCCCTCGAGCTTCGACGGTTGATCCAAGATCGGGCCCAAGCCCTTAGCCGCGGCAATCGCCCACGCCAGAAGCGACAACGCCGCCACCGGCAGGAAGATCGCCTTAAATACGAGAAGCTTACGAATGCTCTCGATTCCGAGGTAGATCACATAAAGGTTCAAGCACCAAAACAAGAAGAACGTGAGCGCGGGCCCGGTCTCAAGCCCCATCCAATCCGGAAAAACATGCGGAAGCTCGGCGATGCCGGGCACCCATACTTTTACGATTTGAAAAAGCGCATAGCCGCCGATCCAGGTTTGAATCCCGAACCAACCGCACGCGACGATCGCGCGAAGGATCGCCGGAATGTTCGCGCCCCGAATCCCGAAGCTCGATCGCGCGAACACCGGAAACGGGATTCCGTATGCGGCACCCACGTGACCATTCAAGATCATCGGCACGAGTACGATCAAGTTCCCGAGAAATACCGTCATCACGGCTTGGAACCAGTTCATGCCGCCTTCGATAAGCGAGCTCGCGAGCATGTAGGTTGGAATACAGAGGCTCATACTCACCCAGAGGGCGACGTAGTTGCTTGCTTTCCAGGTACGGTTGCTGACGGGAACCGGATCCAGGTCTTCGTTCGAGTACTTTCCGTACGAGGTGCTCATTTGAGTCGCGCTCCCGTGAGTTGCTTATTTAGTCATTTCGGTCAGGCAAGAGTCGATCACTTTGAGCATGAAGTCGGCTTGAGCCTTCGTCATCGTCAAAGGAGGCGCGACCCGGAGTACGTTCCCCTTCAGGCCGCCTTTACCGACAAGTAAACCCTTGTCGCGGCAGCGATCCATGAGTTCCGCGCACTCGAGAGAAGCGTGCTCCTTGGTGGCCTTGTCTTTAACGAGTTCGACCCCGAGGAGAAGCCCGCGGCCGCGAACGTCACCGATGAGCTTTTGATGCTTCATCAACGCCTTGAGGCCGTCTTGGAGATAAGCGCCGACTTCCTTCGCGTTTTGAATGAGCTTTTCTTCTTCGATGATCTCGATGGTGATGCGAGCTTGCTCGGTTTGATATGGATCCGAACCGAAGGTGTTGAAGAAGCTCTTACCAGCGAGAGTCTCGGCGATTTCATCGGTCATCACAACCGCGCCGATCGCGGCGCCGTTCCCCATCGACTTTGCCGTGGTGATCATGTCGGCCGGGATACCGAGCTCGGTCGACAAGAACAACGATCCGCCACAACGGCCGGAACCGGTTTGAACTTCGTCGGAGATGTACTTGCCGCCGTAGTTGCGGACGATCCCCGCCACCATCTGGAAGTAGTCTTTTTGCGGAGTAATGAATCCGCCTACGCCCATGACCGGCTCGGCGACAAACGCCGCGATCTTGCCGTGAGTACTGGTCTGGATCGTCGTCTCGACGTTCTTCGCACACTCGAGTTCGCACGAATTCGGGCTCGCGCCGAACGGACAGCGATAGCAGTAAGGTTCCATCGCGCTCGTAACGTTAGTCACGGGCTGACTGCGGAACCGCCAAGTGTGGTGGCCGCAGTTGGCGAGTGCCGCTGCAGTACCGCCGTGATAGCTGTGGCGGAGGTTGATGATCATGGTTTCGCCCGTGGCTTGACGAGCAGCCATGAACGCGGCTTCGTTGGCTTCGGAACCGGAGTTCGTGAAGTGCCAGCGAGTCAGATTCTTCGCGGTGTGTTCACTGAGTTTAGCCGCGAGCTTTACCGGACGATCGTTGAGATACAACGTCGATGAGTGTTGGATCTCATCGCTATCTAACATCTCTTTGATCGCCGCTTTGATTTTTGGATGGTTGTGACCGGCCGAGATACAAACGATCCCGCCGATTGCGTCCAAATATTGTTTGCCTTCGTCGTCCCACACATACTCGCCTTTGGCTTTAGTGATGTAGAGCGGCTTTTTATGATAGTGAACCGCGGTCGGAAGGAAATGCTTTTTCCGGAGCGATAAGATTTCGTCTGCAGTGAGTTTTTTAGCCATTTGTGTTTGCGCGCCGAGCGGCGCGACGTCTCCCTTATGTTTAGATTAAATGTCAGTCAGTGTGCCGTAAGATTCCGGGCGACGGTCGCGGTAGAACTGCCACAGGTCTCGCACTTCTTTGATGTCGTCGAAGTTGAGGTCGGCCATCACGAGCTCGTCTTTATCTTTTGATGCTTGAGCGACGATCTTCCCGCGCGGATTGACGAAGTACGATGAGCCGTAGAACTCACCGATGTTCCATGGAGCTTCTTTACCAACACGATTGATCGCACCGACGAAGTAGCCGTTGGCCACTGCGTGTGCCGGCTGCTCGAGTTCCCACAAGTACTGGGAGAGGCCCGCAACCGTTGCCGATGGATTGAACACGATGTCCGCACCCGCGAGACCGAGTGCACGCGCACCTTCCGGGAAGTGGCGGTCGTAGCAAATGTAGACGCCGACGTTGCCGTATGCGGTTTTGAAGACGGGGTATCCGCCGTTACCCGGTTTGAAGAAAAACTTTTCCCAGAAACCCGCGACTTGAGGAATGTGCTGTTTGCGGTACTTGCCGAGATACTTACCGTCGGCGTCGATCACCGCGGCAGTATTGTAATAGACACCGGTCATGTGCTCTTCATAGATCGGCACCACGATCACCATCGAGTATTTTTTTGCATACTCTTGCATGAGGCGCGTGGTGTGGCCGTCTGGAATTGCCTCAGCCAAACCGTACCACTTCTTGTCTTGCGACGGGCAGAAGTAAGGGCCGGTAAAGATTTCTTGGAAGCACAGCATTTTCACGCCGGCCTTGCCTGCTTGATCGATGTACCTGAGGTGGGCTTCGATCATCGCATCACGATGCTCTTTGCACGACGCCTCAGTCGGAAGTTTGTTTGCAACTTGGATTAATCCTGCTTTTACGATTTGTGCCATTGTCTATTCCCCTTATAAAAGTGCGCCTGATTGTTTGCGCGGTAAATACTTTCCAAATCCCTTACCCACTAATGCTTTACCGCCATCCACAGCAATGGTGCCGCGAAGAACGGTGGTTTTAATCTTGCCGGTAAGCTTCCAACCTTCGAACGCGCTGTAATCGCAGTTCATGTGGTGGGTTTTAGCGCTCACGGTGTGCTGTACTTTTGGATCAAGAATCACGAGATCGGCATCCGCGCCAATCGCAATGGTACCCTTGCGTGGAGCCAGACCAAAGATCCTTGCCGGAGCGGTCGACGTGACATCGACAAACTTCTGCATACTGATTTTGTTTTTGAGCACGCCCTCACTGAAGAGCAATTCCATGCGGTGCTCGATCCCCGGCATCCCGTTCGGGATCTTGGAGAAGTCGTCGATCCCCATCTTCTTTTGATCCATACAGAATGGACAGTGATCGGTGGCGACGGTGTGCACGAGATTTTGATTCATCCCGGCCCACAACGCTTCTTGGTCTTCCTTTTTACGGAGTGGCGGGCTCATCACCCACTTCGAACCTTCGAATCCGTCTTGGAAGTACAAACTCTCATCCAGCACCAAGTACTGAATACAAGTCTCGACGTAAACTTTTTGCTGACGTCGAGTGCCTTCGCGCACTCGATCCAGAGCTTCATCGCAAGTCATGTGCACGATATAGAGTGGATACTGGCCGGCGTGCGCGATATCCATCAAACGACCTGTGGCTTCAGCCTCAGTGATCGGCGGACGTGAGAGCACGTGATACTTGGGATGCTTGTTACCCTTCGCGCGGTTGTCGGCAATCATCTGATCGACCATATCGCCGTTCTCGCAGTGAGCGATCACGAGTCCGTTGTGCTTTTTAACTTCGGCCATGAGATCCACGATCTGACGATCGTCGACCATGAGCGCGCCTTTGTACGCCATGAAGATCTTGAACGACGTGATGCCGTGCTTGTCGGTCATGGTTTTGATCTCGGCTGCCACTTTTGGATTAAAATCCGTCACCGCCATGTGGAACGCGTAATCGCCTGCGGCTTTGCCTTGGGCCATCTCTTGCCAGCGATTGTAAGCGGCGTCGAGTGTCCCGCCGTGTGCTTGGAATGCGAAGTCGATGATCGTGGTCGTGCCGCCGTGAAGTCCAGCGATCGTGCCGGTTTCGAAGTCATCGGAGGAATTTGTGCCCATGAACGGAAGATTCATGTGCGTGTGCGCATCGATCCCGCCTGGGAACACGTAGCAACCTTTGGCGTCGATCACTTTTGCCGCTTTGCCCGCACCCGAGTGAGTGGCTGCAAGGTTTTTGCCGATCGCCGCGATCGTTTCGCCTTCGATGTAAATATCGCCATCAAAGGTCTCGCTTGCGGTCGCGATCATTCCGTTTTTAATTAAGAGACTCATGCTACTTGTGGCTCCATACGTTCGCGTTACTTCCCCAACGTTCGATCGTGACGAACGTATCGGTGTAGAAGTTCACGCATTGCTTGCCGTGGGCTTTGACGTCGCCGAAGAACGAATCCTTAGAGCCACCGAACGAGAAGAACGCCATCGGAGCCGGAACGCCGATATTGATCCCGATCATGGACGGATCGACTTCGTAACTGAACTTGCGTGCAGCCGCGCCTGAAGTGGTGAACAAGGTCGTGGTGTTCGCGAACGGGCTTGAGTTGATCCATTCAATCGCGCTGTCGAGAGAATCGGATTCGGCCAGAAGAATGACCGGACCGAACACTTCTTCTTTAGCGATCTTCATGTGGGCTTTGATGCCTTTGAGTACGGTCGGCTTCAAGAAGAAACCCGGCATCTGATCCACACCCTGACGTCCGTCAACCAGGAGCTCGGCGCCTTCGTCGATTGCCGATTGAATCAAACCTTTCACGCGATCTTTTGCCGCTTGGCTGATCATTGGCCCCATGGAGCAATTTGCATCCATTCCGTTGCCCACGGTCGCTTCCTTAGCACGACGAACGACCATATCTTCGACTTCTTTTGCGGTTTCTTTGCCGATCGAAACCACGACCGAACCCGCGAGACAACGCTCGCCTGCGCAACCGGTGATCGATTCGTAAGCGGTTGCCGCTGCCTTATCCATTTCGGCGTCAGGCAACACGACCATAAAGTTTTTGGCACCGCCGAGAGCTTGCACGCGCTTGCCGTGAGAAGTTGCAGTAACGTACACATGTTTAGCAACCGGGGTTGAACCCACAAACGACACGCCCTTGATATCCGGGTGCGTGCACATCGCGTTCACCACGTCTTTACCGCCGTGAACCATATTGATCACGCCCTTCGGGAAACCCGCTTTTTCGATCAGTTCGAACACTTTGACTTGAGTGAGTGGCACGCGCTCAGACGGCTTGATCACCACGGTGTTGCCCATCGCAACGGCATACGGCCAGAACCAGAACGGAACCATCGCAGGGAAGTTGAACGGCGCGATCACGCCAAACACGCCCATCGGGCGACGAACGGCTTTCGAGTCGATGCCTGTAGCGATATCTTCAAAGTGCTCGCCCATCATCATGGTTGGGATCCCGCACGCGGTCTCCACCATCTGAATCCCGCGACGGACTGAACCTTTGGCTTCGATGTAAGTCTTACCGTGCTCGGTGGTCACGAGTTTTGCCAGCTCTTCAAAGTTTTGCTCGAGGAGATCGCGAAGCTTGAACAAATAAACCGTGCGATCCACTGCCGGAGTCCGGCGCCAAGTCTTGAACGCTTCTTTTGCAGCCGCTGTTGCGGCAGCGAGTTCTTCGGCCGTGCCCATCGGACACCTTTCAATCACCTGACCCGTTGCCGGGTTGTGAATTTCCACAGATTCTTTTGCGATTGAGTCGACCCATTTACCGTTAATGTAGTTCTTAATCATCTATTTCTCCTGCGCGCCTCGTGGCGTGACTTGTTTTTTAAATTTACGCCTTGGCTTTCGCCATTGGATTGTTGGGATGGGTCGTCCAGTTTGCATAAGGCAAGCCTGTTTTTTGAGGAACCATCGTGATCGTGCCCGGTTCAGGACACACGTGGAAACAGAGGTTACAACCCACGCACTCGTTTTCGATGATCTCGTAGTGACGTTGGCCCGGACCGCCGTCGGTAGAGGGGATGCGCATATTGCTGATCGATTGGTGAGAAGTGTCCTCACAAGCCGCGTAGCAAAGACCGCACTTGATGCACGAGTCTTGATTGATGTGCGCAACCGTTTTGAAATTGATATTGAGGTATTGCCAATCGGTGACGTTTGGAACGGCCTTGCCGATAAAATCGTCGAGCTTTTTGTAGCCCTTCGAGTCCATCCAGTTCGAGAGCCCGCTATTCATGTCGCTCACGATATTGAAACCGTAGTGCATGGCTGCAGTACACACTTGAACGGACTGACAGCCCAGAGCCATAAACTCGGCAGCGTCTCGCCAGCTTCCGATTCCACCGATGCCGGACATCGGCAATCCGCGAGTTTCAGGATCACGAGCGATCTCGGCCACCATGTTCAGCGCGATTGGCCTCACTGCAGGACCGCAGTAACCCCCGTGAGTGCCTTTGCCATCCACCATCGGTTCGGGTGACATCGCATCGAGGTCAACGCGCGTGATGGAGTTAATGGTGTTGATCAAAGACACGCCATCCGCACCGCCGGCTTTTGCCGCACGAGCCGGTCGACGGATATCGGCAATGTTTGGAGTGAGCTTCACGAGCACCGGCATGCGCGAATGCTGCTTACACCAACGCGTGACCATCTCGATATACTCGGGCACTTGGCCAACGGCTGCACCCATTCCGCGCTCACTCATCCCGTGCGGGCAACCAAAGTTAAGCTCGATGCCATCCGCTTCGGTGTCTTCAACTTTTTTGAGAATGCGTTTCCACGAATCTTCCTCGCAAGGAACCATGAGAGACACGATGAGGGCGCGGTCTTTCCACTCGCGCTTGGTTTCTTTGATCTCGCGAAGGTTAACTTCGAGCGGGCGATCCGAGATGAGCTCGATGTTGTTTAAGCCCATCATCTTCTGGCCGTTGATATCGACCGATCCGTACCGAGACGAGACGTTTACGACCGGAGGATCTTCGCCCAAGGTTTTCCACACGACTCCGCCCCAACCTGCTTGGAATGCGCGGACGACGTTGTACTTTTTGTCGGTCGGAGGTGCAGACGCCAGCCAATAGGGGTTCGGCGACTTAATGCCTGCAATGTTGCAACTGATATCAGCCATTAGCGAGCACCCCCTACAGTCGTTCCAATTTTTTGCTTACCCAAGCCGCCATGAATGTGCGCTGGGTGATTGAGCACGCGAGCAGCATCGAGAGCCGCAATCGCCTTATAATCTTTCATGCCTTTTCCGGAGAGTTTCTCGCCGGTCAAAGCTTCATGAATCGCGTAGGCCGAAATCTTACCGTCTTGAACGGCAGCAACCGTCAGATCCTCTTTGTGAGCGATGCAATCACCGCCGGCGTAAACGCCCTTGACCGAAGTTTCGCCGCGAGCGTCGACTTTGAATTTGCCTTTAACGACTTCGAGCTCTTGCACCTCCGGAAGAAGCAACTGCCCTACCGCTTTAAACACGTGATCCGCAGGCACCACAAAAAACTCGTTCGTGCCTTCGAGCTCACCTTTGGCGTTCTTGCGTGTCTTTTCAAACTTCACGCCGCGAACGCCAGCGCTAGAGCCTTCGAGCCCCACCGGACGGGACCAAAGCACAATCTTCACGCCACGAGTTTGCGCAAGCTCTTGCTCGTAGCCGGTTGCACTCATGTCACTCGAGCCACGACGATAAACGAGGGTTACGTTCTCAGCGCCCAGCGCCTTAGATTGGATCGCGATATCGATCGCGGTGTTCCCGCCGCCGATCACCACCACGTCGCGAGCGACCTGCATTTTAGAATAGTTTTTGCACTGACGGAGTTCAGCGATGTAATCAACCGCGTTCATCACGCCCGGCCAGTCCTCGCCTTCAAGCTTGAGCGCATTCACGCCGCCGAGACCAATCGACAAAAACACCGACGCGTACTTCGAACGCAAATCCACAAGTTTCAGCTCCTTGCCCAAGCGTTTGCCGTTGTGAACCGTGATACCGCCGATGCTGAGCAAAAACTTTACTTCGCGCTGAGCGAAGTCATCGAGCATCTTGTAAACCGCGATTCCATATTCGTTCAGACCGCCCGTCTTCGGGAGTGCTTCAAAAATCTCTACATCGTGGCCCAGCATCGCCAGGCGATGAGCCACCGACAAACCCGCAGGCCCGCCGCCGACGACAGCCACTTTCTTGCCCGTAGCGCGAGCGCGCGTAAACGGCTGCTTCATCTTGCCGCTTTCCACCGCTTTGAAAACATAATCGGTCGCATAACGCTGGAGGAGTCCGATCGTGACCGGTTTGTCTTCCGAGGTGTTACGCACACAAGCTTGCTCGCATAAGATCTCAACCGGGCACACGCGTGAGCAGGTGCCACCCAAAATGTTGGCTTCTAAAATTTCGGTACCGGCGCCCAAGGTGTTCTCGGTACTGATCCGACGAATAAATTCCGGAATGTTGATTTGTGTCGGACACGCCTCCATGCAAGGGGCGTCGTAGCAAAAGTAGCAACGGCTACTTTCGAATGCCGCCATCTTCTGATCAAGTGGCGGATGTATATCGCAAAAAGTCTCAGCGTACTGAGCCGACGTGAGTCGCCCAGCGCGAATGTTTGATTTGTCCATATCCCAATTTCCTAGATAAAAAGAAGTATCGCGGCAAAAAGGGAATGACAACTTTTTATAGCCAAAATGGGCTAAAAAACGCTAAAAATAGTGCCTCGCGTAATTTGTATCTAAGGAGAAATTGAGGTTGTCTTTTTTTTCGTAGGCATTTCGATGATCCGGACTTAGATCCAAACGGCCTTCGCTACTCCTCGGTCGCCACACTCTCCAAGGAGGGCGTTGCACGCACTACACTTTGACTTTTACCGGATCGATGATGCACAATCCGATCCCAAATGAGCCAAAATATCCCTCCGCAGCCGCCCAACTCTTACCGCGTGACCCTTGAACTCAATCACAAGGTCAACCGCCTCGACTCCGTGCTCATGGAGCAGCTCCGCCTGGTCAAAGACAACCTCGATTTAAAAAACATCACCCGTTCTCAGTTTAAAAAACTGTTCAACGACAAGAAAATCCAGATCAAAGGCCAAGCCGCACGGCCGGCGTCATCCGTTTCCGCGGGCACGACTTACGTCGACATTTTGGGCTATGGTAACGCCGGGCAGTAAGTCCAAAAATTTTACTCCAAATCCTAAAGAATTCTGGTGCCGTTTGACCATTCAAGTTATGGTCTTTTCCGGCCATGGCCAAACGCACTGACATCAAAAAAATTCTCCTCATCGGCAGCGGCCCGATCACCATCGGACAAGCCTGCGAATTCGATTATTCCGGTACACAAGCGATCCGCGCACTTCGAGAAGACGGCTATCAAGTCGTATTGGTGAACTCGAATCCGGCGACGATCATGACCGATCCCGAGCTCTCGGACAAAGTCTACATCGAGCCCTTGACCGTCCCGGTGATCGAAGAAATCATCAAGCAAGAAAAGCCTGACGCCATCCTCCCGACCATGGGTGGACAAACGGCATTGAACCTGACGCTCGAGCTCCATCGCGCGGGCGTGCTTAAAAAATATAATGTCGAGATCTTGGGCGCGAAACCCGACGTCATCCACCGTGCCGAAGACCGCGAAGCGTTCAAGGCTTGCATGGACTCGATCGGCGTTGAGAGTGCGAAGTCCCGCGTCGCAACCAACTTGGATGAAGGCAAAAAGATCATGAAGGACTTCGGTCTTCCTTTGATCCTGCGTCCGTCCTTTACCTTGGGCGGTGAAGGCGGCGGTGTTTGCCACACCGAAGCTGAGTTCATCGAAAAACTCCAGCGAGCGCTCTTTTTGTCGCCAAACTCTTCGTGCTTGATCGAAGAATCTTTGCTGGGCTGGAAAGAATTCGAGCTTGAAGTTGTCCGAGACAAAAAAGACAACGTCGTGATCGTATGCTCGATCGAGAACTTGGACCCGATGGGTGTTCACACCGGCGACTCGATCACGGTGGCCCCGGCACAAACATTGACCGATAAAGAATATCAAAACCTGCGAAATCAAAGTATTCGCATCATCCGCGCGATCGGGGTTGAGACGGGCGGATCCAACATCCAATTCGCGGTGAACCCGACGAACGGCCGCGTGATCGTGATCGAGATGAACCCGCGCGTGTCGCGCTCCAGCGCGCTTGCGTCCAAGGCAACCGGTTTCCCGATCGCCCGGATCGCAGCGAAGCTTGCTGTGGGTTACACGCTCGACGAACTCAAGAACGACATCACCGGTACCACTCCGGCATCGTTCGAACCGTCGATCGATTACGTGGTCACAAAAATCCCGCGCTTTGATTTTGAAAAGTTCAAAGAGACCAAACCCGAGCTCGGCACCCAGATGAAATCCGTCGGCGAAGTCATGGCGCTTGGACGTAGCTTTCAAGAATCCTTCATGAAAGCCGTGTCGTCACTTGAGATGTCGCGCAACTGGCTCCAACCGATGCCCGAGAATCGCATTTACTGGGAACGCATCGAGAACCCTCATCCGGAGCGCATTTGGTCGGTTGCCGATGCCATGCGGAAAGGCGCGACCGTTGCCGAGATCTCCAAACGCTCGGCGATTGATCCCTGGTTCCTCGATCAAATCGCGGGCATCATCGCGGTCGAGAGGCGCATCGTGGACACCCAGTGGCCTTTCACGCAGGAGTTTTTCCGCGAGATCAAGCGCATCGGTTTTAGCGATTTCGCGATCGGTAAATTAAAAGGCATCAAGACTCGCGACGTGCGCATGGCACGCGAAGGTTTCAGTATTTTCCCGACCTATCACTCGGTCGACACATGCGCGGGCGAGTTCGAAGCCCGTACCCCATTCTGGTACTCAAGCTACCAGGGCACCAAAAACGAATCGATCGCGACCACGAATCCTAATAAAGTGATGATCATTGGCTCGGGACCGAACCGCATCGGTCAAGGCATCGAGTTTGACTACTCTTGCGTTCACGCCGCCATGGCATTGCGTGAAATGAACTACGAAACCATCATGGTCAATTGCAACCCGGAGACCGTGAGCACCGATTACGATATGTCGGATCGCCTCTACTTCGAACCACTGTCGACGGAGCGCATGTTCAACATCGCCCGCCTCGAGAAGCCGATGGGCGCGATCGTCCAGCTCGGCGGTCAGACGCCACTCAAAATCGCGAAGCTCCTCGAAGCAGGCGAGCTTAAAATTTTGGGCACGTCGCCCGAGAGCATTGATCTCGCCGAAGACCGCAAGCGCTTTGACCTCCTCGTGCGCGAGATTTTACCTTACCGCTTAAAACAACCGGCAGCGGCGATCGCTCACACCAAGGACGAGGCCATTGCAGCAGTCAACAAACTCGGCTTCCCGGTGCTCTTGCGTCCGTCTTACGTTCTCGGCGGCCGCGGGATGCGCATCATTCGTTCGATGGACTCGTTCATGCAGTACATTGATGAAGCGATCTTAGTCAGTGAGCAGCATCCGGTGCTCATCGACCGATTCTTAGATCGCGCGATCGAAGTCGACGTCGACGCCCTCTCTGATGGCGAGCAAACGCTCATTGCGGGCATCATGGAGCACATCGAAGAAGCGGGCGTCCACTCCGGCGACAGTGCGAGCTGCCTTCCACCCCACTCGCTCCCACGCAATATCGTAGACCGCATTCGCACGTACACCCGCATCCTCGGCCGCAAGTTGAACGTACGCGGTCTCATGAACGCGCAGTTCGCGATTCAAGGCGACGATATTTACCTGATCGAAGTTAACCCCCGAGCGTCCCGCTCCGCACCGTTCGTGTCGAAGGCAGTGGGAACCCCTATCATCAAGATCGCGACGGCGATCATGGTTGGTAAAACACTCAAAGAACTCGGCTACACCATGGACTTCGACCAAGGTCTCACCACCTACAACGTCAAGGCGCCGGTGTTCCCGTTCCACAAGTTCCCAGGCGTCGATCCCGTCCTTGGACCTGAGATGAAATCCACCGGCGAAGTCATGGGCCGCTCCAAGAACTTCGCGATGGCGTATCACAAGGCACTCGAAGCTGCGGGCGTGAAGCTCCCGCGCAAGGGCAAAATCTTTATCTCCGTCCGTAACGAAGACAAGGCCGAGGCTTTGTCGATTGCCGAGCAGTTCATCAATATCGGCTTTACGATCGTCGCAACGGGTGGAACTTACAAGTTCATGTCCGAGAACGGACTCGCGTGTGAACGCGTTAACAAGGTCTCTGAAGGTGGCCCGCACTGCGTAGACGGCATTCGCAGCGGTTCGTACGGGCTCATCATCAACATCGCGTCCGACGATAATGCCGTTCAAAAAGACGGCTATCAAATCCGTCGTGCGGCTCTGGAGCGCAAGATTCCATATTCGACTGTTCTTTCGAGTGCGTGGGCGATGCTCGTTGCGATCGAAAAGGATTTGAAGACGGCGGTTCCAGAACTGACCCCACTCACGAACGAATTCCGCTAAAAAAGTAGAAGCAAAAAGCCCGGTACGCAATCAGCGCACCGGGCCTTCAAAAATTTATCGAACCTGAGTCTTACTCTAAACTACGGCTTCCGCTCATTGCTTTAACCGCTTTGAGCGCGTTGATGCGACCTGCACCGAAAGTGTTCGGGTCAGCACCGACGTTGTCCGAAGTTGACTTCAGGATTTGAACCGCTTTCGTCACTTCGAGCTTAGGATTGACTTGGTACAAGAGAGCCGCCAAACCGGAGACGTGTGGAGTCGCCATCGAAGTGCCCGAGAATTCGGCATAACCGCCGCCTGGAATCGAAGACTTCACCGCTACGCCTGGAGCCGCGAGGTCCGGCTTGGTGAAGCTGCCGGTTTTCCAAACAGCAGGTCCGCGTGAGCTGAAGCTTGCAGCCGCGTCCTTCTGATCGGTTGCACCGACAGTCAGAACGAGCGGGCATCCGCCTGGAAGACCGACCGTGCGAGCACTTGGACCGGAGTTACCCGCTGCGAACACCGGGAGAATTCCGAGCTGCACCCAACCTTGCGCTGCCTTACACATTGCATTGTCCGCTGGATCTTCTGAAGAGCTTGGTTTTCCGCCGCCCCATGAATTGCTCACGATAGACGGAGCGTCGTCAGTTGCAGGGTTTCCATCCGGATCGGCGATCCATTGCATTGCTGCAACTGCGTTGGCGAATGTACCGCTACCGTTTTTGTCGAGAAACTTAGCACCAATGTACGACACTTCTGGAGCAACACCGATGTTGGTGCCGGAAGCGTTACGGCCACCGATGGTGCCGGCAACGTGAGTTCCGTGCTTGTTGTCGTCGTACGCAACGGTTTGACCGTTGACGAAGTCTTTGAACGCCACCACGCGGCCCTTGAGGTCAGGGTGAGTTCCGTCGATGCCGGTATCGACGATTCCGACGCGAATGCCTTTACCGGTCGCACCCGGAATCGCTGCGCGAAGTTCAGGAATTTGAAGTTTTTGAAGGCCGTAAGTGAAGTCTTCGCGGTCGCGGCTAGCGATCGTGCCGGCGACTGGCTTGATTAAACCGACTGGGAAGTCAGCAGTCACGCTCTTTACGTCGTTTGAATTCTTCAGTTTCTCAAGTTCGCGAGCAGGAATTTCGAGAAGCAATCCGTTGATGAGCCAAAGGCGTTGAGCCTTGATCTGTCCGGCAGCGCGAAGTTGATTGAAACTTGCGACGACTGCCTTTTGGCTTTCCATCGAGTTTTGAATCATATCGTGCTCGACTTGCAAGCGATTCATCGGTGATGTACTCATCCGGCGCATTGGCACTTTGTCTTTGAACAAAGCGACCACGCGGACGGTCTCGCTACCGAGCTTGTCGTTACCGAGATATTTTTCAAGTGATGGATCGAAGGTCGGTGCCGCTTGGGAAGCTGAGGTCATCATGACCAAAGCAACCGCAGTAAAAGTGCGGGCAGCGATAGTAGTAATACGAATCATAAAAGTCCCCCCCGGGCTTAATGCAGGTTTTAATACTTCGTTTAAGATCGTAAGTCAGAAACTTGGCGATACAAGAAAAAAATATGTTTAAATATAAGAAATCATGTCGCAGATCGGCAATACGAGACTGAAGTCCACACTTCTTACCGCGCTTCGTTGGATCGGAATCGTTGTTTTCGCTTATTATCAGCTCCCAGCGCTGATCGATGCGGCACAAGTTCTCGCGCGTCCCGCTTTTGCAAATCTTCTGCATGATAGTGCAGAACTTCCTTACGACGGAAAAATCGCGGAAGCATTCCGTCATTTTCCTCAAGCGGAAACCGAATACTACTTTGGTGATTTCGACGACAAAGATCTTTTTGAAAATCATCCGCTCGTCGATCTGATGTTTCCGCGGGTAAAGAACTCGCGTGCTCGCTGCGGATTCCGCAAGTGGTCGCCGACGATTCGCCGGGATGAAAAAGTGCTCTACTCCGGCGGTCCGGTGGCAGGAGGCGTGTATGTCGTCTGTCGTCATTAACCTACTCGTTTTATTTTTAGGCGTGCTCGGGCTCGGAGCCGGACTGCAAAAACTGCTGAAGGTCGAGCGCACACAGATTTCGTCGCTGATCCTGGGACCGATCCTGGTCTACCTTGCGTGGATCATCACGCTCAATCCCCACATCTGCTTTGTCCTCTTACAATTCGCGGCGATCTACGGCGTTTGGATTTTGTGCCGGCTTTCCGGGACCCTGGCTTTCGCGATATTGTTTGTGGTGCTCGGTTCATTCTTCTTGGCTTCGCCGATCGAAGGCTGGGACGAGCGGTTCGTGTGGGCATATAACGCTAAGGCACTCCATGCGTTTCATGGAGCAGAACTGTTTCAACACCTTCGTTTACCCGAAGCTTGGATTGTGCATCCTGAAAATCCGAAGCTCTATGCCTTGCTTGCCGCCATCGTGAGTGAGGATCGTCCCTGGTCGGCCTACTTTCCCAAAGTACCGATGATCTTGCTCTGGCTCCCGGTGTGTCTGACGATTTTGCGGCTTGACCTTGAGCGGTGGCAACGGGCTTTGATCGCGCTTATCACCCTCACCTGCAGTGGTCAGTATCTCTTTACGACTTATCTTGATCCGCTATTGGCGATGAACGTATTTATCGGAGCGTGGGTGCTCTTTTTTGATCGTCCGCTGAAGCGCGAAGGACTATTGCTTTTATCGATGGTGCCGCTCCTGAAGATGGAAGGCGCGATCATCGTCAGCCTCATCTATGCCGCTTACCTGTGGCTCGCTTGGAAAGAAAATCGCATTCGCGGCGAAATCCGCGATGCACTTTGGCTCGTTCCCGCCGTGCTCTGCTTTATCGGATGGAAATACCGCTGTTTTGAATGGGGTCTGGCGAGTTACTACACCACCCATTCGCAGGAGAGCTTTATCACTCGTTTTCTGGCCCGCGCTTTAGCACCCGGACAATACTGGGTTGTCCTACGCAGCATGATCCAAGCCAATCGCATTCTCTTTGATTTGATCTTGATCGCAGGCGTGTATCGCTGGGTTCAGACTGGTTTTGGATCGCGTGCGCTAAAAGCTTTGTTGGGCGCGATGTTTGCCTATCTCGCGAGCTTGTTTGTGATCTACTTCGGCACGCCACTGGATATGACCTGGCATATCGCCACGTCGATCGATCGGACAACTTTGCCATTTTACATTCTCACTTTCGGCCTTCTGGTCGTGGGCCCTTCGCGAGCGCAGAGCTCCCAGCAAGAGTAGCGACGGCACCTGATTGGATGGGGTTGGACTGGACTGGATGGGATGGCGCCACTGGGCGATGTTGTCTTCGAAGGACAACTTTTAGTGCGACTGAATGCATTTGGACTCAAACCACATCAATTTTGGTCTGAAACCCGATCAGCGATGAAACCAAATACGATATATTTGAGCATGACCTAAACCATATTTGTCCTTGAAGGACAACACTGCCTACTCAGCCCAAATGCAAAGTAAATAAATACGGGCAAAATCCAATTTGATTGCGAATCCTCACGATGTTTGGCACAAGTTTGGAGTGACCGCCACCTCTCAAACCTCCAATCCTACCGCTGCGGCGGATGTTCCGTTCGAGCTGTCGTTGCTTGAAGGCGCCCAAAACTATTCGCAGTGGATCTACTCATCGGTTGAGCCATTTATGGGTCGCAGGATCATGGAGCTTGGAGCGGGAATCGGCAATCTCACGCAGTGGCTGCCCCGTCGGGACTTGCTCGTCATCACTGAAGCGGATGATTCACTGATCACTCGATTGCGACAGAAGCTTCCTGTCAATGAGCCCAACGTCGTTCTAAAAAAAATCGATCTCGATCAACCGTTCGCGCCCCAAGTCGCTGAGTTCGGTGTCGACACCATCGTCAGTTTCAACGTGATGGAGCACATCGAAGACCACCGAGCGTCTTTTCGCGAGCAAGTCGAGATTTTGCGCCACTCGCCTGCGAAGGGTCCGAAGCGTTTGGTCGCGTTCGTACCCGCACATCAGTTCGCGTACGGATCCTATGACTCGATCTTCAAACACTTCCGCCGTTACGAGGCTTCAGGGCTTCGCGCGGTTTTTCGCGAGATTGATCCCACGCTGAAAGTAACCACCTTCTACTTCAATTTGATGAGCTTGCCAGGTTGGATTCTTAATGGACGCATACTGAAGTCGACGACGTTCAGCCCAGGTCAGATCAAACTGGTCGAGCGAATCATCCCGTTCTGGAAACCGTTTGATTACTTCTTACACCGCTGGTTGGGGCTGCCGATCGGTCAGTCGGTCGTGGTGGTAGCTGAGATTTAAGCTTCAGTCCCGCGGTTACGCGAGTAAGCGTTTAAACGCCGCATGGATCTTCTCAAACTGAAACCGCGCGAGCGTCTTTTTCATCCGCGCTTCGACGTCGTCCAGGCACAGATTACCGATACTGCCTTCGTGAGTGTGCTTGAGCGCTTTGGTCGTGACCTTGAACTTACCCGCCTCAACCGCCTCGCCAACTTGCTTGTAAGCATCACGGAAGGCGACGCCGGTCAGGACTAAGCGGTTCACTTCTTCAACCGTATAGAGATACTGATACTTCGGATCATCCAGCAGCGAGTCTTTGATTTTAATCTTGGCGAGCATGAGCTCCAGCATCTGGATACAGTCTTGGATCTCGGCGAATGCGGGGAACAGGTGTTCCTTCAAGATTTGCAGATCGCGATGGTAGCCTGACGGTAAGTTCGTGGTCATCATCAGCACTTCGTTCGGAAGCGCCTTCAAACGATTGCACTTGGCGCGCACGAGTTCGAACACGTCCGGGTTCTTTTTGTGCGGCATAATCGATGAGCCCGTCGTGAGGTCATCCGGGAACTCAACGAAAGAAAAGTTTTGATTGAGGAATAGGCACACATCCATCGACAACCGCGCCAACGTCTCCGCGACGTTTGCAACCGCCATCGCAGTCACCCGCTCCGTTTTACCGCGGCCCATTTGCGCGTACACGACGTTGTAACTTAAGCCTTCAAATCCAAGAAGCGACGTTGTCTCGCGGCGATCAATCGGGAACGACGAACCAAAACCCGCGGCCGACCCCAGTGGATTTTGATCCGCGATTTCGAACGCGGCTTGAATCATCACAAGATCATCAACAAGACTCTCGGCATAGGCGCCGAACCACAAACCAAAGCTGGACGGCATCGCGAGCTGCAGGTGCGTGTAGCCCGGCATAAGCTTGTCGGCATGTTTTTCGGCCTGATCGACGAGGACATTAAACAAACCCGCGACCCCACCCGTGAGCTGCTCGATTTGATAGCGCAGGTACATCTTAATGTCGACCAGCACCTGATCGTTACGGGAGCGCGCCATGTGGATTTTTTTACCGACATCGCCCAGACGCTTCGTGAGCAAAAACTCGACTTGCGAGTGCACGTCTTCAACGGCGTCTTCCAGTACAAATTTACCTTGAGTGATCTCGTGGTGGATTTCTTGGAGACCTTTGACAAGAGCCGCGGACTCGTCCTTTTTAAGGAGCCCCACTTTAGTGAGCATCCTGACGTGGGCAATCGAGCCCATCACGTCGAAGGGTGCGAGATGCAGGTCCCACTCTCGATCCTGGCCTACGGTAAATTTTGAAATCTTTTCCGCGTCGGCTTTCGCGCCCTTCGGCTTATCGCCCTTTTGCCACAGTGTACTCATGTCAGCACTTTCTCCAATAGCGAGATATAGAGGTCGATCCCGTCTTCAATTTCTTTGATCAAAATATATTCGTCAGCGGTGTGGCTGCGCCCGCTCTCGCCTGGCCCCATCTTCAGGGCCGGAAAAGGCATCAGCGCTTTATCGCTCGTCGTGGGCGAACCGTAATGAGCGCGGCCAAGCGCTGTGCCCGCCTTCACCAATGGATGATCGAGCGCGATCGACGTCGATTTCAAACGGTACCCGCGCGGCCTGATCTCGCTCTGCACGTGGCCTTTAATCGCGGTCACGACCTTTTCGAAGTCGTAGAGTTCGTTCACCCGCACGTCCACCACGAATTTGCATTCGCGAGGCACGACGTTGTGCTGAGTGCCTGACTCGATCATCGTTACGGTCATCTTGTTGGGTCCAAGGAGCGGCGACACTTCCGCGTAGCGGTAATCTTTAAACCATTCGATGTCCCTAACGGCTTTGTAAATGGCGTTGTCGCCTTCGTCGCGAGCCGCGTGCCCCGAGCGCCCGGTCGCGATACAATCGAGAACCATCAAGCCCTTTTCGGCGACCGCCATTTGCATTCCGGTCGGCTCACCCACCATCGCGCAGTCGGGAGTCACGCCCAATTTTTCGCGAAGGTGCGGAAGCAAAGCCTCGACTCCGTTTAATCCGGAGATTTCTTCCTCCGCGGTCGAAGCGTAAATCAAATTGTATTTCAGATCCGAACGCTCACAAAAATGCATGAACGCGGACAATAGCCCCACCACACACCCGCCGGCATCATTTGATCCGAGACCGTAGAGCTTTCCGTCGCGAACAACCGGATCATGCGGATTCAACGTGTAACCCGAGTTCGGTTTCACCGTATCGATATGGGAGTTCAACAGCAGTGTCGGTTTCTTCGGGTCAAAATATTTTGAGCGCAGCCATACGTTTTTCAGAAACCGCCGAGGATCGAGGCCCTGCCCGCGCATGTGAGTCTCAACGACAACCGCAACGGCCTCCTCATCGCGGCTCACCGACGGAGTCGCGATCATTTTTTTGAGGAGCTCCACCGCTTGCGATTTTAACTTCGCGCGTTCCGGCGACGTAGAATTGTCCATTCCTCCGCTCATTGCTCGCCTACTACCGTTGTCCCGGCTGTCCCGGCGATAAGCGCCGGCAAATCCTTCGAACGGCCGAGCACGACACGCTTCACGCCCGACTTCAGTGACTTACAGGCGTTCTCGAGTTTCGGGATCATCCCGGCGAACACCTTACCGTCGCGTTTGAGATCCTCAAACGAGCACGGAGTGACCCGAGGAATCACCGATAAATCGTCGCTCACATCGGTCATCACGCCTGGCTTCTCGAACGAATACACGAGCGTGACCTCGCAACTGGTCGCGAGGGACGCCGCGATTTCTTTTGCGATGGTGTCGGCGTTGGTGTTGAGCAACTGGCCTGCGCCATCATGAGTGATCGGTGCGATCACGGGTGCTACGCCCGCCCAGAGCCAGCGGAGTAAAATATCGTCTTTGACGTGAGTGATATCGCCCACGAATCCGTAGTCGATCATACCCTCTTTTGTCGCCGTCGGCGCACGCTTCTTGGAACGAATCAAATCGCCATCCACGCCACACACACCGACCGAGCGGCAGCCCAATCCGAAGAGTTGAGCCACTAAGTGCTTATTGATGTCACCCGCGTAAACCATCGTAATCACTTTAAGAGTTGCCTCATCAGTCACCCGTCGGCCTTCGACCATCTTTTGCGGAATCCCCATCTTCTCGGCAATCTCGGTCGCGAGCTTCCCACCACCATGAACGAGGATCTTCGGGCCTTCAATCGCTGCAAAGTGCTTCAAAAAAGTTTGGAGCTCAGTCGGATTGTCGAGGACGTTGCCTCCGATCTTCACGACGGTGACTTTTTTAACGTTATGCTGGTCAATGGATGGAACTACGCCGCCAGGCGCAGGAGGATTTGGAGCCATACCCTCACCTTATCCGTTTTTTAGGATTTCTGAAAGAACCGCCTGGGCCGACCAGATTCGATTTTTGCCCATGGTCGTCAAAAGGCTGCGCGGACTATCGAGCACCTCATCCGACATCTCGACGTTCCGGCGCAGAGGCAGACAGTGCATGACCTTGGTGTCAGGGCTCGAGAAGCTATTTTGCATGAGCATCCACTCTGGATGGGGTGCGAGAATGCGGCCGTAATCTTCGCCACCGGTGCCGTAGGTCGACCAGTTCTTTACGTAAACGAAGTCCGCGCCATCGAGCGCTTCCTTCTGGTTGTGCGTGACCGGTGCCTTACCCGTGTATTCCTTTGACAGGTCATAGCCCTCAGGGTTGGTGATCACAAAATCCGCTTCGCCCCAAGCATTCACCCACTCGGCAAAGGAGTTGGCCACGCAATGCGGGATCGGCTTGATGTGCGGAGCCCAAGTGAGAACAACCTTCGGACGTTTTTTAGTCGCGGTCGGTTTAAAGTTTTCTTTGATGGTGATCAGATCGGCAAGCGACTGAAGCGGATGGCGAGTTGAGCTCTCAAGAGACACCACCGGCACGCCTGAGTGCTTGATGAGCGCTTTGATCGCAACATCGGATTCGTCTTCGGCGCGGTTTTGAAGTTTTGGGAAGGTTCTGAGTGCGATCACGTCAAAAAATCCTGCCAAGATTGGGGCGGCGTCTTTGATGTGCTCGACCGTTGTGCCGTTCATCACGGCGCCGTCCGCAAATTCCAGCGCCCAGCCCTCGGTGCCCATGTTGAGCACGAACGCTTCCATCCCCAAGTTACGAGCGGCGATCTGCGAGCTCATGCGCGTGCGCATGCTCGGGTTCATGAACAGGAGGCCGATGCGCTTGCCCGCGCCCAAGTTTTTGTCTTTGAGCGGGTTCGATTTGTACTCGATACCTTTCGCGATCATGGCATCGATATTGGTAGCGTCTTTAACGGAGAGAAACTGTTTCATGAGGGGGATAATTTATAACATTACTCGGCTTTTGCCAGTAAAGAGTCGACTCTACTGAAACTTATAACTTGAGCAAAAAGGTAAAGAGGCAGACAATCTACTCCATCACTTGGATCGCGAGCTCAATGATCTGATTCAACAGATTTCTGGCTAAGAAGCGGAAACCGTCCTCAGCGCGCTCAACAACTCGTCGATCTCGGCGCGGGTAATATTGAGTGCCGGCAATAACCGTACGGTATTCGGCTTCGCCTCGCCCGTAAAAATGCGATATTCCCTAAGCAAACGCGTGCGCAGGTCTTTACGTTCTTCCGGCAGGTCAAAGCCGAGCATGAGACCCATGCCGCGTAAATTCAGCAAGCCCGGGATCTTGGCCAAGCCATCCCAGAGATACTTTCCGTTTTCGCGCACGCGAACCATGAGCTGATCTTGCTCCATCACCTCAAGCACGCCGAGTGCCGCTGCACACGCCAAAGGATTGCCCCCGAACGTCGTGCCAAGCATTCCGACTTTGGGTTGAAACTTGGGATGGATCAGCACGCCCGCAACCGGAAAGCCGTTCCCCATGCCCTTAGCCATGGTATAGAGGTCGGCATTGCATGGCGCACCCGGTGTGCCCGCATGATCATGCGAAAAGAAGTGCCCCGAACGGCCGTGGCCGCATTGAATACCATCAGCAATATAGACCGCGCCCGATCGGTCACATGCCGTACGAATCGCGCGTAAAAACGCGGCGGTGGCGACGTGGATTCCACCGACGCCCTGAATTCCTTCGATGATGACGGCTGCGGTGTCCGCGCCGTGCTTTAAAAAATAAGTGTCGAGCGCCTCGACGTCGTTAAAAGGAAGGAATGTGACGTTGTCAGTAGCGTTGACTGGCGCGACGAGAGCGGGATTATCGGTCGCGCTCACTGCAAGCGACGTACGACCGTGAAAGGCCTTCTTGAATGCGACGATCTTTTTGCGGTTGGTGTGGAACGAAGCGAGCTTAAATGCGTTTTCGTTGGCCTCAGCGCCACTATTGCACAAAAAGAGCGAGTAATCGGTCTTGCCACTCACCTTGCCTAACTTGTGTGCAAGCTCCCGCTGAATCGGCATGTGGATCGAATTGGAATAGAACGAAATCTTCTCAAGCTGATCGGTGATGCGTTTTTTCCACACCGGATTGCCGTGACCAATTGAGATCACCGCGTGCCCCCCGTAGAAATCAAGATACTGGGTGCCCTCAGGATCGAACACGCGCGCGCCCGACGCGCGGACAATAGTAATATCGTTCAATGCGTAGACAGGAAACAGTTCCATCTTAAAACGCTGAACCTTTCAGACGGAGGCCCATCTTCTCGGGCAACCCAAACATGAGGTTCATGTTTTGCACCGCTTGCCCTGAAGCACCCTTGATCAAGTTATCAAGCACGCAATGGATCGCAAGTTGACCGGCAGCATCGCCCGTGCCTTGCACAATCTCAATCAGAGCATGATTGGTGTTGACGCAAGACTTGAGGTCCACCGCCTCGTCAACGACCGACACAAACGGATGACCGGCGTAAAACTTACGGTACATCTCGGTCGCTTCGGCCTTCGAGAGATTTGAATCCACGAGCGAACTTACGAAAATCCCACGCGTAAAATCTCCGCGCCAAGGGATAAACGACAGGCGAGGCTTCTTCGCCTTGGAGCCCGCTGCCCGAGCCAGCGACTCACCGACTTCGCCCATATGTTGGTGCGACAAAGTTTTATAAGCTTGAATGTTGTTATCACGAAACGCGAAGTGCGAAGTCGGGCTCAGCGCTACGCCCGCGCCAGTCGCGCCGGTGATCCCGGTGATGGTCGCGCGCTCGAGCTTACCGGTCGCAGCCAAAGGCAGGAGGGATAACTGAATTGTCGTAGCAAAGCAGCCGGGGTTTGCGATGTTGCGCGCGCTCTTGATGCGGTCGCGATACAATTCCGGCAATCCGTACACAAACTCACGTTCACCCACGCGACAGGTGGCTTCCAAGCGAAGCTCGTTGGATAAATCGATGATGCTCGTGCGCGCCGAGATCCCGGCTTCGAGCACCACGGTCTTCGCCTCCCCGTGCGGAACCGCCAAGAACACCACATCAAGAGACGGATCGCGATTCAAAGCCGGATCGTTCGTGAATTTCATCTCGGTCTCGCTGATCAAATCGCGGTGAACCGAGTACAGAGGTTTACCCGCCTGGCTACGGCTTTGAACGTAAGCGAGCTCGACGCCATCGTGCTGGAGGATGATACGCACGAGTTCCCCGCCCGTGTACCCCGCTCCGCCAATGATGCCTACGCGCAACTTTTTCATTACTTAACCCCTCGGTCGGTGCCACTGCCACCTTCCCCAGTCCCGATCGAATGATAGATCTTAGTCTGGTTGCCAAAAATTTTGCTGAAGCCCCGAACGTCGTCGCCCGACCACGCCGAGTTCATCTCTCCATACATGCCGGATTTCGATGCCATCAAATCATATTTCGATTCTATACCGAGCATCTGATAGCGATACGGCGCGAGCTCGATCGAGACTTCACCCGTGACGTGAGCTTGAGCCGAAGCAAAAAACGCTTCAATGTCTCTCATCACTGGGTCAAGAATTTGTCCTTCATGTAAATGAGTTCCGTAAAACAGAGCGAGTTGCTCTTTTAGATTTTGCTGGTGCTTGGTCAATACATGCTTCTCAAGCAAGTGATGCGACTTAATGATGAGCACGGGGGCCGCAGCCTCAAAACCCACGCGGCCTTTGATGCCGATAATGGTGTCGCCCACATGGATGTCGCGGCCGATACCGTACGGAGCCGCAATCGTGCTCAAAGCTTGAATCGCGGCAACCGGATGATCGTAAGTTTTACCGTTGATCGCGGTCAACTGGCCTTGGGTAAAACCGAGCTTCACGGTCTCGGAGCCGGTTTTTGTTACCTGAGTCGGCCACGCCTCGTCCGGCAAACGTCCGAGCGACTTCAACGTCTCGCGGCCGCCCACGGACGTGCCCCAGAGGCCTTTGTTGATCGAGTACACGGATTTCTTGAAATCCATCCAGTCCACACCGCTTTTTTGAAGGTAAGCGATTTCTTCGTCGCGCGAGATCCGGAGATCGCGAATGGGAGTAAAGATTTTTGCATCCGGCATCTGGATATGAAAAACCATATCGAAACGGACTTGGTCATTACCCGCGCCCGTCGAGCCGTGCGCCAGATTAGGGATGCCCATGTTCTTAGCGACCCGAACCATCTCGAGCGCCTGGATCAGACGTTCGGCACTCACCGACAATGGATAAGTTTGGTTCTTCAGCACATTCCCGTAAACGAGGTACTTGATCACGCGATCGTAATAAGTTTTAACCGCATCGACCGTGGTGTGGGATTTCACGCCGAGTTTTTTGGCGTGAGCTTCGATGTGCGCTCGCTCCGCCTCACTGAAACCGCCGGTATCGACGAGCACGCTGTGCACTTCCATCCCAAGATCGTTGGTGAGGTACTTCACACAAAAGGAAGTATCGAGACCGCCGCTAAAACCGAGAACCACGCGCCCACCAGGGGCGATACCATTAACCTTGTCACTCATACCGAGAATTTTCTAAAAATATTAAAAAGCTTTTTGATGCCACCTAAGGAATTAACCGATGAACCGCTCGTCGGTTCGGCAGCGGGTTTGGCCGGATCCGTCGCCATCACGGGCTCGTTTTTCGGCGTATAGAGCATCGCCGTACAGAGGCAGTTCTTCTGGCCCTTACTCATCAGGATCTCGTAGTTCACGCAGGACTTACAGCCCTGCCAAAACTCCTGGTCGTCGGTGAGCTCGCTATAGGTCACCGGGACGTACCCGAGCTCGCTGTTCATTTTCATGACAGCCAAACCGGTAGTGAGACCGAAAATTTTTGCGTTCGGATATTTCCGGCGCGAGAGATTGAAAATACGGCGTTTGATTTGCGTAGCGACGCCCGTTTTACGGAATGGCGGCGACACGATGAGGCCGGAGTTCGCGACGAACTTTTCGTGACCCCAAGCTTCGATGTAGCAAAAACCAACCCAGGTGCCGTCTTCAAGCGAAGCGATGACCGCTTTGCCTTCTTGCATTTTGAGCGCGAGGTACTGGGGCGAACGTTTTGCGATACCGGTACCGCGGGCCTTTGCCGAGGCTTCCATCTCGCCTGCGATTTGTTCTGCGTAGTGAGCGTCAGCGGCGGTGGCTTCCCTGACGATGATGTTTGCGGCAGTAGTGTTAATACTGATAGCGGTGTTTTCGTCCGCCAAAGCCTGATCTTTCAATTTCTAATTAAGCCCTCGTTTTTGCTTAAACCGTGCACCGAATTCCCACGTAGAACCAATCCCACTTGGGAGAATTCTTTTAACACAATTCAACGCCAGTATGAGTCTTTTTTTGGAGCGTGCAAGATTTTTTTGTACTTTTTTGGTCAGGACTAAGACCACGCCTATTGGCAGGCGTTTCGCCAATGTGTACAGTCAATCTATCGAATGAAGGGCACAACTTTCCAAAACGGAGTCGAATATAAGGTCACCATCGAGGGCGAATCTTGGCAACAAGGCCAATCGATTCAAGGTCAGCTGCAGACCATCATCAGAAACACGCCTGCCGGTTCCGCTGCCGACGCCGTCACCCCTCGTGTGGTGCTTGCGGAGTCCACCGAGCGCAAAATTAAAAGCAAATCTGCAGAAGCCTTTTCGATCATCGAAGAAGCGTCAAGCGACGCGTCGGTTAGTACCACCGCGGACGGCCCTACGCTGGTCTGGAAGTTCACGGTCCCTCGCCAGGCCCGCATCACCGACAAGGCCGGAAGCCTGTTTTTACTCTATGGTTTTGGCGACGATCTTTTCACCTACGGCCAGCTGAAGCTCAATATTCTTCCTCACCACTATTTGCAAGACATCATCGAGATGATGCGGACGGAATTCCGTTTTGCGCTCAAGAAAACCACTGCCGGAAGAAATGGCTGGATCGACACCGAACTCGACCCTCCCGACTCGAAGGATTGGGCGCAACTCGACCATCTTGTGATCGAACTCAAACTCGAAGGCGAAGGCAAAGACACTTCCATCGAAGCCAAGTTTCAATTCCATCGCGCCGAGGTCGACGGAATGAAAGCAGGCCTCTCGACCAAACTCACCAAACGCGAAGTCACCCGGTCCTGGCCGCGCTCGGAACTCGTGCACGATTTCAACGATCGCCTCGATAAAGACGCTGCCCAAGCCGCGATCAACGACGTCGTCGAGGAGTACCGCAATCAAGGCTGGTTGGCTTAGGTCGAAACCGCATGCTAGAATGCTTCCACCATGCTCTCGCTCAACAATATCTCCAAACACTACGGCTCGAAGACGCTATTCGAGGACGCCGAAGCGTTCTTAGACTCGCGTTCGCGCGTGGCTTTAATCGGACCGAATGGAGCGGGCAAATCCACCCTTATTAAATTGATCTTAGGCCAGGAACACACCGATCACGGCGAGATCGTCGTCCGCAAAAACACTCGTATCGGTCACCTGGCGCAAGAGTTGCCTAAATTCGCCAACCGCACAGTCATGGAAGAGGTCATGCGCCTCGACGGCCGCCGTGAGGAAATCCTGAAACACAAAAAGGACCTCGAGCACAAGATGCAGGCCGACCATACCGATCAGGACTTAATCGAGTATTCGCGTGTCCTAGAAGAGATGGACGCGTTTGACGAGTACAGTCTCCCCTCCCGCGCGGAGCAGATTTTAGAAGGTGTAGGTTTTGAAAAAAAAGATTTCCACCGCGAGCTCTCAAGCCTCTCCGGCGGTTGGCTCATGCGCGTGGCGCTTGCGCGAGTACTGTTGCTTCAGCCCGATCTCTTGATTCTCGACGAACCGACCAACCACTTGGACTTAGAGTCGCTTCTCTGGCTCGAGGAATTTCTTAAAAATTACCCGGGCGCATTGCTACTCGTGTCCCACGATCGCGCGTTCCTCAATCGTCTCATCAACCAAGTGTGGGAAATCGATCAAAAACGCATCAACGTTTATGCCGGCGACCTCGATGCTTGGGTCACCCAAAAAGAAGAGCGATTGAAGGCCATGGAGGCGCAGCACGCCGGCCAACAAGCCAAAATAGCTGACCTCAAGCGCTTCATCGAGCGATTCGGCGCCAAAGCCACTAAAGCCGCGCAAGCTCAAAGCCGGGCCAAACAGCTCGAAAAAATCGAGGCTGAACTCGTGGAACTGCCGGAGGAACGTCACAACATTCGTTTTCGGTTCCCGGAGTGCGCGCAAAGCGGCCGCGAGGTCGTGACCATGAAGGGCGCTGGCGTGACGTTCCCACCGCAAACTCCTGAAGGAATCACCAAGACCGTGTTCGATCGCTTTGACTGGATCCTTCAGCGCGGATCACGCGTTGCGATCGTCGGTGTAAACGGCGCGGGTAAAACCACGCTACTCAAAACTCTGGCGGGCGCAATCGGACTCACGGGCGGGACGTTAAAGCTCGGCCACAACGTGCAAATGGGGTATTACTCGCAAATGCAGGCCGAGAGCTTGGATCTGGACTCGACGATCTTACGCGAGCTCGAGACGGTGGCGCCAAAGATGGAGATGGCCGAGGTACGCGCGATCGCAGGCGCGTTCCTCTTTACGGGTGACGACGTGTTTAAGCAAATCAAAGTCCTCTCGGGCGGCGAGAAGGCGCGCGTCGCGCTCGCAAAACTCCTCCTCACCCCGAACAATTTTTTGCTCTTGGACGAGCCAACCAACCATTTGGACGCCGATTCGCGCGAAGTCTTGCTCCAGGCGCTCATCGACTATCCGGGCACGCTCGTTCTCGTCTCCCATGACCGGGACTTTGTGGGCCCACTCGTCGACAAGCTTATTGAAATCAAAGACGACGAGGTCATTCCGCTCGTTCTGACCTACGAAGAGTATCTCGCCAAGAAGGTGCAAGAGACTCGCGAGCGCTTGACGCGTCCGCAGCGTGCAACCGGCGCCGGCGATGCTCCGAGACGTGACAAGCCTTCAAACAACCAACTCCGCAACTGGCAAAAAGAACTCGCCAAAATCGAAACTGAGATTTCTAAACTCGACCGCCGGCAATCCGAGATCAACGAGCGGCTTTCGAGCGAGAACTTCGAGAAAAACACCGTACTCCTGAAAGAGCTCATCGAAGAGCAGACTCAGAATCAATCCGATCTCGATCAAAAAATGAACCGATGGGAAGAGCTAAGCGGCCTGCTCGGCGGCTAGTTACAAGGGGAACATGCCAGTGCAAAAATTTTTTAACAAAGATAGCATCGCCTTCCTCAATAAAGCGACCCGCCAAAAAAAGCTCGATTGGCTCGACAAAAATAAAGCCGAGTACAAGGAGGTCCTGGTCGAACCAATGAAGGAGCTCATGCAGACGGTCGCCAAAGAACTCCGCGGCGAAGCACCGGGCTATCGGTTTCCGAAGATGGGATTCGCTAGGATCAAGCGCAGCTGGGACAACGCCCAGGAAAAGGGCCCGTTCCGCAACTGGTTCCACGTCTCCGTCTCTCGCGATTCCGAGAGCCGCTACGATAGCCTCCCGAACCTCTACTTCCACTTCTCCGATAAAGACTATTACACCGCGGGCGGGCTTTACGTGCCGAGCGCCGATCAAACCAAGCACATCCGCAAGTGGATCGACAAGGATCCTTCACAGCTCGAGACACTCCTCAAAGATAGGGAGTTTAAAAAACACTATATCGGGCTCGGCACCGAACGCGTGCTCAAAACCAAGCCGCGCGACTACCCGATCGACCACCCCCGCTTTGACTGGCTCCGCATGCAAGCTTGGTACGTGTGGCGTTACGTGCCGGCAAAACAAGCGCTCTCACGCAATCTAGCCGACGTAATCATCGCAGACTGGCGCCAGGTTCTGCGCCTCAATCGCATTTTAGACCAATGGACGACGACGTGGCCAAAAGAGATTCAAAAAACCTCTTTGCGCGAGTCGGTGGTCCTTCGCGATCCATCAGCGACATCCTTCGACTTCTGAGATCCAAGTCGACGTGCGCCGATGCCTCAAGACGCCCAGAGAAGTCAAAACCGGAGACCACCCTACGTCTAGTTATCGTCGGGACATTTGCTCAGGATTTTGCGCTCCACCACGAAGGTCCATTCGGCGTCTTGCACATCAAATTCCATCGGGTATTTTTTCGGCATCGACAAGGTCGGAAACAAGAACTGTACCCACCACTTGGTCTTGTTGTCTTGCTGAGTGACGAGCGTCTCCGCACGGGTTTTAGCCGTATAGGTTTGGAGATAGGTAAACCCGCTCCAGCTCGACTTATACAAATAAGGCGTGTGATCCGCGACCACCTTACCCGTCGCCCGGATGTTACGTGAAGTCGTCAAAGTACGCGTCTGAGTGAGCTCGGTGCTCAGGCCGACCGGTCCCACCTGTACGCCGGCGCTCACCTTTGCGGAAAACGTGTAGGACCACGAATAGTTGGCAAATAGGTCGGACTTATCGAAGCATTCTTCGCGATGAACCGGCAATTGATAGATGCGCTCTTTGCGGGTGGTGACGTTATAAAACGTGACATAGCGAAAGTAATCAAAATCCGCTCCCCGTTTCGCGGCGTAAACCGGCCCAATAAGGACTCGATCGACTTTGATCTTGGTCAACGGATCGACTTCGGCAACGGGCCTCTTAAACGGATCGGGTATGCCCAAATCATCGATAGAAATCATCGCTTCGACTGCGGTATCAGACATTTCGGACGCCTGGGCTGTGTATGGGAACCCCCCGAAAATGAACAAAATGGACACGAGTGCGTACTGCATAAATAACCCCTCTAACGACCTCGCCAGGTTAGTATCGAGCATAACGCATTATGTCAATATGGATTTTTTTTCTTTAGAATCCGAAGTTCAGGATCGGCGACATCGCAAATACACCGTGAGTGTGAAAGTTGATCAAACCGATCTGGAGGCCGACGAGATCTTCGGCTATGTTGACGATCCCGATCTGGAATCCGTAAACCGTGCGGGCTTTGTTGTAACCCCCGACTTCGATGCCGACCACTTTCATATAGTTGGTCATGTTCGCGAGCGACGCGACCACACCGAGCGCAAACGACTCAGCCTTGTTGACGTTCATGATCGCACCGGCCTGTAGGCCGTAGATATTGGTCTTGTTGATGTTGGTGTTACCGACGCCTGCTTGAACAAACGCGAAGGTTTCGCCTTTGTTCCAGTTAAATGCGCCGACTTGAAATCCGGCCATGTTTTGTAACGTGACGTTCACCACGCCGGCATCGAGGCCGTACACCTTATAGTGCTGCCCCCAGAGCGCGTTAACTCGCACACCGGCCACGCTGAAGTTTTCCGGTGGAAACTGAATCGGTGGAACGACGGACACGCCGATCGGCGACACGAAGGCGTGCGCAGGGGCGGAAAGCGTTCCTAAAAGCAAAGCGAAAAACGGTAGCAGGATTTTTGTCTTCATGAATAAAGTGTAAACCAGGTTTTCAGGAAATGGGTCAATTAAGTTGTTCTGTTCCATTCTGCCTTGCCGCCGAGAAAGGTCCAGGCCAGGAGACGGCTGCGCTTTTGACCCTGTTCCATGTCCATCACGCGGTACTCGAGCACTTCGTTTTTCGCGAGTTCCCCATACAAGGGCTTCAGACTCGCTTCTTTCGAGACGAACGAGGTAAACCACAGCACCTGCGTGCGCATCGTCGCGCTCTCTTCGATCATCCGGCGGATGAATGCGATCTCTCCGCCCTCGACCCAGAGCTCGTTGTTTTGACCGCCGAAGTTCGTGACCGGAGCCTTGCCTAAGTTCCGCCATTTCTTGCGGTTGACCTCCGCCGCTTCGAACGCGCTCGCGTGAAACGGCGGATTGCACATCGTAAGGTCGAATCGCTCGCTTGACTTGATGATGCCCTTTAAAATATCCGGAGGAGTTTGCCGTCTCAGTTCGATCGTGCTCGCGAGCTTTGAATTGGCATCGATAATTTTTTGCGCGTTCGCGAGTGCAACCGGATCGATGTCCGAACCCACATACGACCAACCGTACTCGCAGTGGCCCAAGATCGGATAAATGCAGTTCGCGCCGACTCCGACATCAAGCACCCGCACCGCCGCGCCTCGGGCGAGATCTCCGCCTTCGTCTCGGGTTGCACGCCCGTTGGCACGCTCATTCACGGCGAGAAGATCCGCGAGGTGATGGATGTAGTCCGCGCGGCCCGGGATCGGCGGACACAAATACTGGTCAGGGATATCCCACTCCACGATACCGTAGTATTGATTGAGGAGCGCGCGGTTCAACGATTTGACCGCGGCAGGATTCGCGAAATCGATCGAAGGCTCGCCCGCTACGTTTTTCTTGGCGAATTTGCCGAGCTCCGGAAAGGTTTCAAGCAGGCCCTTGATGTTGTAATGACCTTGATACCGATTGCGGGGATGAGTCGTGGCTTTCATGGTATTTTTTACTTGGCGCCGTACACTAACGACGACCGCGTCCGCCGCCGCTGCGCCCGCGTGGCTCGAAGCCTCGCGGAATTTCGATGCGCCGGCCGACCAACTTCTCGACCTTACGCAAAGTTTGAATATCCTTCGGCGTGACAAAACTGGTCGCAACGCCCGTCTTTTCGGCGCGGCCGGTGCGGCCGATCCGGTGCACGTAGTCCTCGGGGACGTTCGGCAGCTCGAAATTGACGACGTGCGGCAATTCGGCGATGTCCAGCCCGCGCGCCGCGATGTCGGTGGCGACCAGCACCTGCAGCGATCCGTCCTTGAACTCGCTCAGGGCACGGGTGCGCGCCCCCTGGCTCTTGTTGCCGTGGATCGCCAGCGACGGGATGCCGTCCTTGGCCAGTTGCTCGGCCAGCCGGTTCGCGCCGTGCTTGGTGCGCGTGAACAC
>JAFEAO010000001.1 GCA_018266375.1 Bdellovibrionales bacterium | reverse complement strand
CAGTGCTTAAATTTAAGTCATGGAACTTCAACAGCAGACTCGAGATGCCTTCGCAAACGTGTTTAATGGCTTTCTAGGCCACTCCAAAGACCCGACTTGGGCAACATTATGGTATCAGCCTTCAAAGCTTGAGCCTGACGTCGTGAAGCTCGTAGCGGTCATGGATAATGCCAAGACTGTGAAGACATTGATGCGCGAGCAAGATCAGATCGTGAGCGTGATGAGGTCGTCAGCTAATACCAGTGGCATGCGGCTTTTCATGGAGATCATTCCGAGCTCGGAGTTTCATTCTCGCTACCAAAATCAAACCGGCTATGAACTCATTCGAGAGTGGAACGGTGATGATGCCGAGTTCAAACGGCCGATGAATCTCTGGAGTACTTTGTTTCGGAGTAAGGCAACCAAAATTATTTTACCAGTAATGATTGCGGGCTTGCTGATCCTCATCATCAAGATCTTCACCGTTCAAGGTCTTTAGTTTTCCAATCTTACTTTTTGATAGAGGCGACGATCTGACGGATCTGTTGGAGATGTATGCCCTGATGGATCGAAACAATATAAAGCCATTGATGCGCATTAAACGGCCCAAACCAAGGATGGCGGAGCTTGGTATACAGCCGGTCCGGACCGGCGTTCAATGTCGGCACAAAATCGGCGCAAAAAGTGCTGAAACGCTGAACCGTACCGAATTCATGCTCCTGTAGCGGCGGCTTAACGTCTTCTACTCGCACGTCAACTGGTGGAATTTTACTGTGAGAGAGTGTTTCGATAATTGTTTTGATTCCTGAACTCACAATCACAATATGGTCCAAAGTCATTCCAACCGACCAGTATCTCGAGCTGTCTTCGAGTCCTACGATCGGATTGACCAAAAAGCGAGTGTTGAGCTGATCGGAAGTGAGCGTCGTCGCGATTTCTTCGATCGCTTTGGAGTATCGCTGAAAGCGGGCAAGATTATCGTTCCAATCAGATTTCTTTGCACGAATGGGCACAAGGATCCGGGCGATCCATTTCATCGGGATCGGAAGGCCGGCGCCGGGTTTCGCGAGCTTGGGTTCGGGTTTTGAGTTCATTCAGAGGTGCTTTGAAACAAAAAAAGACCGGGCTTTCGAAAGCCCGGTCTTATAAAATTTTAGTTTTTAGCCTTATTTCTTAGTCATGCGTTTAACACGACGGGCTTTTTTCTTATTCTGATTCTTGCGGTTCTTCATCTTCTGAGTGCGGCGCTTACGACCTTTTCCCATGGTTGTGTCCTTTCAATGATCCACCACCCGGTGGAACGGTAATAATAGATAGGTGCAGTCTAGACAAACTGGCGCCTGTGGTCAAGCAACCCAGCCATTTCTAGCGAATTTTGCCGCATAAACAACCTGCAGAATGAACAAAATCATCCATAGAAAGCCCCAAGCAGCCCGTTTCACAGCCGGGAACCCCTTGATCGACGTGCAATCCGGAAGTTTAAAATCGGGCATCAGCAATAACATGATCGGGATCAGCATTCGGCCCATTCCCTTGAACTGCCAGCTGGTTCGACCGATTAAATAAGCACCCCAAAACATTCCGCACACCAGGTAGAGAGCTGCGATCTGCGATCGAAATTTTTTATTTTTCGTGATGTCGTAGGTCAAGTAGCAAAAGTAAAATCCAAACGCGATTGTGAGGTATTTGCCCAATGTATCGGCCCGAAGCGGACGTTCAAAATCAAAGAGCTCGTACGGTGGAAATAGCTTTCCCCAGTCGACGTAGGTGGCCCAGACCCTTTCCTCTGAAATATAGTAAAAGTTCCACGCACCGAACTCGTAGTGGCAGAACACGAAGAAAGAAATCATGCCCATGACCGACACCAGCGCGATCAGAAAGCTTTTAGATAGGGTAGTGATCGTGGGTCGGAGTTGAAGCGCACGCAAGAATGGATAAAACACAAACAATACCGAGAGAAGGCGCGTGGCCGTCATCGCATAGCCGTGAAAACAGGCAAGTGCGAACCACATCCAAGACTTCCGGGGCGCTTCAGGTTTACTCTCTGAGAGAGAGAGAATCCATTTTTCCGAGAAGAGTACAAAACCCATAACGGTCGCCGCATTGGTGGACTCGGAATACCCGCACACAAAGAGAAAGCTAAATGGCCAAACCCACATCCAAAGGAGGTTGCCCAATTTTTTGGAATCACCGCGAACGTCGAGGTATTCGGCAAAGTAAAACCAAGTCAGAAGAGACGCGATCGACGAACCGATGAGTAAGGCCGCATCCGTGCTGACCTGAAAAATCATCTTCCAGAGTGAAGCAAATACCGGGTACCCCGGAAAGAATCCGACGTTGCCGAACTTTTTATCTGGATCCGGAGAAAGAACGCTCTGGTAACCGAAATCGACAATGTGCCCGTACCACTTGCCATCCCAGATCGCGAGATGATGCCAATCGAAGAATGCGCAACAGATCGCTACAAAAAACTGGGCAAGCCACAGATAGAAAGCGATGCGGAGGTTGTTGTGATTCACTGCCTCCGAGTCTACTAAATATTCGAATCGCGAACCAGGAAAGTTCGAATCTTGATCAAATCGCGTGCTCGCACCTTGAATGCCACGAGATTGCGATCAACTGCGGTCCGGTGACTTAGCGCTTTTCTCATCGTTCAGGCGGGTAGCGGCTTATGGTCAAGGGAGAGATCGAAAACAAAAAATTGACAGCGATCAAAGACACTATAACAAGCGATGACACTCGGGGTGGTCTATCGTGCCGACGAAAACTTGACATCCGTCGTGAAAACGCTCGTCTCAGCCGTGAAAAGGGCCCTGTAATTTAAACAGGTTCAGGTTTTTTGCCGAGAAGATTCAGAGGGGTGATTCCACTGGATGCTTTTTGATGACCGTAAGTTAGATCCAAGCCAGCTAGCCGAGATGCATTCATGCGCGATCGATACGATCGAGCCTTATTCTCTTTTGCTAGCTCCCGCTTACATCTACATGAAGGCCAATAATCGCGTTCTCTCGGTGAAAGCTCCGCTCGATTTCTTTACGCCTGAAGAATTGGAGAGAGTCAAGCGGTACGGAAATGTTTACTTTCCTCAGTTCGTAAAATCTTCGGTGCAATTTCAAACGGCAGCTCGACTCATTCGAAAAATTTTAACCGTTCAAAATCAAGATTTGCCGCGTGCGACTTTCGAGCTCATGCGCGAAGTGACTCATGCCGTATCCGAACTTTGGTTTAACGATCTACGGGTTGAGCCGTTCTTTGCCGCGGTGTTTGCGCATGAACTTTGTGATCCGATGAAGTCTGAAACGATCTTGCGGGCGCGTGAGGAAGCGGTTATCCGTCACGATCGGGGTTTGCTGCTTTCCGGAATGTTTGTATTTATCGCAGTGCACTTGGCATGGATCAATCTTGAAGAGATTACTGCCTGTCGCGACGCAATCTACGAGCGTACCGTGAAAGGCGAGGACTGGATTGAACCGAAGTCGGAAATGGATTCGATCGTCATGGACTTGAATCTTCTGATCGAAGAGAAGAATGAAATCTCATTGGCGGATTTGTTATCATCCGATGCGGAATGGACAAAGCAATTGACTGCCCGGCTGAAAGAATGGAGTCCGAAGTTAACCGGACGTCCGGAGCGTAGCCCTACTATCTATGGACCGGAGGGCTTTGTCGCATGAGCTATCAGCGTCTCGGCGTCTCCAATGTTATGCCGGCTGACACGAGGGTCATCTACTCTCGCGTACCGGGCCGCGGATCGGTGGGTCGGATCTCCGATCTCTTCGCTCACGCCGGGAAATTTGAATTCAAAATGGACTTAGGCCCTTCGAATGCAGCCGGTGTACTTGTGCATGCTCTTCTCGATGGTGTCTTTATTCTTGCTAAGGGAGCAAGTGTTTACATCGAAGCTGCATCTGGCGCTCACGAACTCTTGATTGCGACGCGTTTTTCGATCGCGGAGCTCATCGACCGAGATGCGTTCCCAACCGGACTTGAAGTCTGGGCAAAAGAAATCTGGGAAGGATCGGATGCGATGAACGACTTGCGCCAGCTCATGCGTCCGACAGATCGAATTGAAATTCGTTTTAACATGAAGTTGAAGCTCGTCGAGTGGCGGATTGCGCGTAAGCCGAGCCTCTCGTTGGTCAAGGACGGTCAGCCGACATTTGTGGTGATTGAGGACGACTCCGACCGCATCCATCAGGGCTCTGACTTGCCGAAAGAACTAAGTGAGCTACCGTTTGATAAGTGGCTTGAAGATGTTTATAAGACTGGCGGACGGGCGACATCGAGTGGTTCGGGCGAAATCTACTTCCAAGGTGAATCCCTCCAGAACGAAGAAGAGATGTCGCGCGTGATCGCAAACCGCGAAAAAATTTCGGTTGCCGATACCGTGAAGCAGGAAATGTACAAGAACTGCTGGGAAGACGGCGTTGAGGACCTGGACTTGAAGTCCACGATCGACGCCGAGAACGAGCAACGCGTGGAGCAAAAAGCTGAAGAAATCGTTGCAGGCATCGAAGAAGTCAAAGATGAACGTGCGAAAGTGATCATTCAAGACACTAAGCGTAAAGAGCTGCGGGCTAAGCACGATTTGATCGTGAGTCAACGTAAGATCGATAAGTACGAGCAGATGTTGCAGGAAAAGGAGAAGTCGATCCAAAAGAAGGCGAATGAAATTCGTTACCTGAACGCTAAGCTCTTAGAAAAGACCGGCAACTCTGAATTTACCGATGGCGCCCAGAAGATTCGCGAGAAAGCAATGCAGATGGCGGATGCGCTCAAAAAGGCGAAAGAAGATAACGAACTTCATGAAAAAACGATTTTTGAACTACGCCAGAAAAACCGGATGCTGAAAATATCGGCGAGCGTAGGCAATGTCGCAAACAACGAGGGTAGCCCGACTACGGTTGCTCAGCAGCAAATCGACGATCTCCTGAAGCGTGTCGATCGGGTGACTCGTGCGCTCGAGGCGGAGAAGGCCAAGGTGAATTCACTTTCGGAACGTGTTGCTACCGCCGAGAAAGAAGCGCAGACCGCGAGTCCGATCATTGAAGATCTCGAGTTGAAAGTTGAAAACCAGGTGAAGGTTGCTCAGCAGCACAAAAAAGAGACCGAGCAAGTGAAGCAGAGGCTTGTCCAGTCGGATGCCGAAAAGAACAAGATTAAGAACGAACTTGTGAAAGCTCAGGCTCAGATCCAAACGCTGATGAAGCGTCAGGCGTCTTAGCCCATCCTCATGGCACTATTAAATCGGCGCTTGGGCAGGTAGGCATCGACCCATTACAGTTCAGATGAAGCGTTCCACTTCGCGTGGCCTTGGCTTGCGAGGGCGAGGGCCGAGATCTTATAAATTAAGCGCATGCCGACGTTTGCGTCCCACTCATCGTAGGCTTGAATTCGTTCCGCAGGATTGCCGTCCACATCGAGCGGAGGAGCGACTTCGACCACGTCGAAACCGATGATCTTGCGTCTTGATTTTGCAAGCAAACGAATAATCGTCACCGCTTCGTTGAAATCCAATCCGCCCGGAACCGGGGTGCCGGTGTGCGGACAATAACGTGGATCAAGGCCGTCGATGTCGAAGCTGATCCAAACTTTATCCGGGAGGTTCTTGATGATCTTCTCGGCGATTTCGAGGAAGGGCACTCCTTTTTGCTTTTGAGTCTGCACTTGAAGGTCGTAGAACACTTCAAAACGGTTACCCTGCGCTTTGGTGAACTCAACTTCGTCTTCGCAGAAGTCGCGAATGCCGACTTGAACGATTTTTTTGATCTGCGGTATCCGAGAAGTCGCATTGTTCATGATCGACGCGTGCGAGTGAGTGAAGCCCATGTAGGCATCGCGGGTGTCGGAGTGCGCATCGAAATGGAGAATGCCGTAATTACCCTGCGTCTCGGCCGCGGCTTGGAATGCACCGAATGGCACGGAGTGGTCGCCGCCGATCAGACCCGGGATTTTTCCGGCTCCTAAAACCTTAAGCGTTTGAGTTTTAACCCACTGGTTGATTTGCTCCGAAGCGCGATTGACTTGATCCAGGTTTTTTCGAAGTTGTTGATGCCCGTCGAGATTACCCTGAACTTCTTTGATAGGCTCGGCCAGTTTTTTAGCTTCGGTGTTGAGAGAGGCCAAGGTTTGGTCGATATCGATGGCGTGGAGACCTTGTTCGTAAGGCTTTACGACATCGAGGTCGAACAAATCCATTTGCAGACTTGCTGCCAAGATCGCTTCCGGCCCATAGACGGTCCCGCCGCCGTAGGAGGTGGTGGCTTCCCACGGCACCGGAATATAAACTAACTTCGATTCTTCAAAAGAATACGGCAGTCCGAAAATTCCAGAATTGGGATCGGCTGCCGCATTCGGATCAACTTTTTTGCTCATTCCCTACCTTTAAGGTGTCCCGTTACTGATGTCTTCGATCTCGCCTGTACCGTACATGAAATACTCGATTGAGTTCATGTTGTATCTCATGGTGGTCGGAGAAGACCAAGTGATCAGGAGTTGCACACCTGCGATCGGATCATCTTCGCTACCGAAGTTGAGCGGATCGAGAAGCTCAGCTTGGAGTTTCAGGGTGCGATCGGTTTTAAGATTGACATTCATCGGAGCGAAAGAAATCTGGCCGATGAATTTACCCTTGCCTTGGTAGCTGCCGCCGTGGATGAAGACGATGCGGTATTCGAAACCGCCGGCTGATTTGCCGAGTAGGTTTTTGAATTCGACTTTGTAAACTTTTGCAACCGGCTTAGCCCAGCCTTTGAGTTGCGACCAGTTGGTCATTCCTTCCGGCAGGACTGCAGCACGAAGAGTTTTGTATTCGGCGTTGGGCTTGTTGTTGAGAATGAAGTCCAAAACTTTTTGACCGAAGGTGAGAAGCGTGCCGAGGTTGAAGTTGCCGCCGCCGGAGCCATAGCCCGGATTAACCGGAGGAGGGAGCTCGCCGCACCAAGGATCGGTTGGCAAGCAACCTTGTCCACCTCCGCCGCTTCCGTTGATGATCGGAAGAATGGAGCTCAAACGTTGTTGTGTGACGTCGGTTACATTGACGTTATAAAAATCTGAATTGCTTTGAGCGAATGAGCTCGCACTTACTGCCAAAGCTCCTAAAATTAGAATAAATTTGTTCATGTGTTTCCCCTGAGTTGCTAGAAGTTTTAGCGAATGCCCAAGGGTTTGGCAAAGGGATTTGGCCCGCTTTTTGATGGCCGAGATAGTCACTGGGGCTCTACGCAATGCGTAGAACCCCAGGCTAAATTTGATTGCGGCTGACGCGAACTGATCAGGTTCCGTTGCTGATATCTTGCAGTTCGCCGGTTCCGTACAAGAAGTACTCAATTGAGTTCATGTTGTAACGGAGTGTGGTTGAAGACGACCAAGTGATGATCAATTGCGCCCCCGCAACCGGTTCCTCGTCGCTGCCGAAGTTAAGCGGTTCGAGAAGCTCAGCTTGGACCTTCAAGTTCCGGTCCGTCTTGAGTTTGATGTTGAGTGGAGCAAATGAGATCTGACCGATGTATTTGCCCTTACCTTGGAAGTTACCGCCGTAAATGAATACGATTCGGTAATCAAAGCCGCCCGACACTTTGCCGAAGATATTCTTGAACTCAACGCGGAAGACTTTAGAAACGGGTCTAGACCAGCCTTTAAGCTGAGCCCAGTTGGTCGCGCCCGAAGGAATGACGGACGCACGCATGGTTTTGTATTCAGCTGTTGGCTTATTGTTCAGGATGAAATCCCAAACTTTTTGGCCAAGGGTGAAAATCGTGCCGACGACACCACCGCCGTTACCGAAACCACCGCCTCCCGGCCAACCTCCGCCGCCACCCCAACCTGGATCAGGGAGAGTACCACACCATGGATCGGTCGGAAGGCATCCGGTACCGCTGTTTCCACCGGAACCTGTGCCACTACCTGGATTGATCGGGTCAGTCGGGAGAGTTGGAAGCGGATCCATACAAGTTGGATCGCCCGGCTTACAAGCGCCGCCGCTACCTGAGTTTGGAGAGCAAAATGGATCGTCGGGCAAACAACCGTTGCCTTTGTTTCTGGCCGCGCGGTCTTTGTATTCTTTCGAAACGTCGGTGATACTGACGTTGAAGACATCGCTGCTTTTTTGAGCGTAAGCGCTTTCGCACAGACAGATCAGAGCAATAAGTGTGAAAACTGTATTCCTAGTATTATTCATAATACCCCCCATGAAGGACTACTTCTTAACTAAGGGGAGTGAATTTGGCAAAGGGATTCGATCATCCCACGAATAGAAATGTTTGCAGAAAAGTTACTGAAAACGATACGTCCATCTTGTGAACAATAACCATCTCTTAATGTATTGCGACATTTTTGAAGCGTTAAGTCAAACACAGGAATTGCGTTCAAGTGACGAGTAATTTCGAGATGTTTTGCGGAAGATTTTAAGCCAATGAGCTTCGAAAGTTCATTTGTAATGATGTTTTGAATTTCAGAATCGGAAAGTTCGGCCGCGTGTGGATCGCCGGATCCGCCGAGCATGATCGTGAGTGAAACCAAATCTCCGTTTGCGCGATTTGGAAACGCGGATGAATTAAACAAACACCCTAGAACGCGATGACCTTGCGATTTCGGAACGAGAAACCCCATGCCCTTCGGCGGTGTGCGCGCGAAAGCGCTGCGATCGAAAAATGCGGTGACGCTCACGAGCGGAGTGTAACGAATTTGTTTGAGGAGAGCGCTTGAAGTCGGATCGACGGTTTCAAGAAGTTTTGCGGTTACGGTTGCCGGAGTCGAAAGAATTACGTTCCCGTGTGCGGAGAGTGAATCGAACGATTGCAATGGGGTGTTGAGCTTGATTTGTCCGCGAAGCTCGTTTGCGAGAGCGTCGGTTAAGCTCTGCATTCCATTTTCAAGCGCCATCATTACGGGACGTTCGGAGCGTTTCTTGCGTTTTTTGAGTGAGCGTATGTGTTTGAAGAGTGAGTGGTCGGACGACTCGGGAATCAGAATCGGGAAGGCGAGGCTCGCGATGAGCTCGTCAGGCGAACAGGCAAAAATTCCTGTCGTGAATGGATTAAGGAAGTATTCGGTCGCAGCCGGGCCGAGGTAACCTTGTCCCCATTCTGCGAACGAAAGCGATTTGAGATCTTTGGTTAGCGTTGGTTTTTTAAAAATATGTCGCAGAGTCGAAACAATTTCGCGAAAGTTCAAAGGCATCCGGCGAATTTTGCCTCCGCGGACGATGAATCGAGATTTGGATCCATGATTTACGGGAACGAGCTTCAATCCAAGTTCTTGAAGAAAATCCGAGACGTCGCGACTGACAAGTAGACTGTGTGCTGCCTTTTCCACCATTCCAAAAGGAGTTTGGAGAGTATGGAGCAAGCCACCGACTCGAGTGCCGGCTTCAAGGATTTCGACCTCAAACCCCAAACGCTTAAGCTTGTAAGCGATGAGGAGCCCGCTAACGCCCGCGCCGACGATGGTCGCGGTTTTATTTTTGAAGTTGAGGTTCCCGATCATGATCTACACCGTTTGAGAAAAGAGTTTGGTCTCTGGAGCTTTACGAACGAGTCTTGCGTCGAACGCCATGCAGATATTACGGAGGAATGGACGACCCTTCTCGGTTACTTGGCAATGAACTTCGTCGTCTTCGGTTTTGACTTCGACGAGCCCGTCTTTTTGGAGTTCGGTCAGGCGCGATGGAACAACTGCAAGGTATTCAGTGCCGTCGTCTTTCAGCGACCAAGCGGTTTCAAGATGGGTCATCAGGTTCAAAATGTGTCGACGGAGAACGAGGTCTTCATCGTTGAGTAGGTGCCCGCGTTGAATCGGAATCTCTCCCTTGTTGACCCGTTCTTGGTAGGTCTCGAGCAATTTTTCGTTTTGTGCGAAAGAATTCCACGAGTCACCGATCGCCGACACGCCGAGGGCCAAGATGGGAGAAACATTGCGAGCGGTGTAGCCCATGAAGTTGCGGTGAAGTTCGTTCTTCTGGACCGCTGCGTAAAGCGAGTCGGTCTTAAGCGCAAAGTGGTCCATACCGATCTCGAAATAGCCGGCTTCTTCAAGGAGATTGCGGCCAAGTTCGTAAAGCGCGCGCTTTTCGTCGCCTGTCGGAAGATCGGCCTCGGTAAAGCGACGTTGGCTCGCCTTGATCCAGGGGACATGGGCGTAAGAGTAGAATGCGATTCGATCCGGTTTAAGCTCGATCACTTTTTGAATGGTGTTTTGAATGCTGTCGCTAGATTGAAACGGAAGGCCGTAAATCAAATCGTAGTTCACGCTGCTCATGCCGAGTGTACGGGCGTTTACCGTAATGTCGCGAACTTGCGCAACCGATTGCACGCGATGAACGATTTCCTGTACCTTTGGGTCGAAATCCTGAACGCCAAGCGAGATACGATTGAAACCAAAGCGCGAGAGTACTGCGAGATGCTCGTTGCCAGTCACACGAGGATCGACTTCGATCGAGAGCTCGTGATCCGGAGTGAGTTCGCATTGCGAGAGAAGGCCTTCGAGCAGGCGTCCTAGCTCCGGCGGGCTGAGGAATGTGGGTGTTCCGCCGCCTAGGTGAAGTTCGCTCAACTTCAGTTTTCCGTTGATTGCCAATTTTTTACGGTAGAGGTCGAACTCTTTGAGAAGAACGTCGATATACGGGTTCGCAACCGCGTGATTGCGGGTGATGCGGGTATTGCAACCGCAATAAGTACAGAGCGATTCACAAAATGGAACGTGAACGTAAATCGCGGCACCCATGTTCTGAGCGGTCGCGTCTTCGATCGCGAGCTTCAAGTCGCTGATCCATTGCTCGGATGTCGGATTGGTGTCCCAGTACGGAACGGTGGGGTAGCTCGTGTAACGGGGTCCCGGAATGTTGTACTTTTTGAAAAGAGAAAAATCCATTTTTAATCCTTAAAAATCTCGCGTTGATATTTGATAAAGTTGCGCACGTTTTGCTCCGGAGTCCATTGATGCACGCCGTGGCCGAGGCCGCAGACCCAGCCTTTTAGTTTTTCGCGTGGGAGTTTGAGTATCGGTTCGAAAAACTTTTCAATCTCCTGCAGGCATGGCTCCGGATTGAGCAGCATGAGGTTTGGATCGAAGTTCCCTTGAATCGACCAAGTCTCACCGAAGCCTTGAAGCGCTTCGACGATTGAAGTGTTCCAATCGATTCCGAGACACTCGAAGGGAACGCCGTGAAGGTGTTGCCAGTGCCACGGGCCGGTGCCTTTGGAGTAATAAACAACCGGAGTATCGGGATGATGGCGACGAAATTGGATCAAGACTTCGCGAATGGTTGGAACGACCACTTCGCGATAAAGCGCCGGATCGACCTCGCCAGCGCAGGTGTCCATCATCGCAACGGCATCAGCTCCGTTTGACGCTTGCATGCACATGTTTTCGATCAAAAGCGGCGCTAAGATTTTAAAAAAACCATCGAAACGGCCATCGGTGAGACCGTTTCGTGCATCTTCGAGCGGTCCTTGATGCGAGCCTTGGACCGCGTAGTAAAACAGAGTCATCGGTCCGCCGACAAAGCCGAGGAGCGCTTTTGATGGATCGAGGCCGGCGCGAATGATTTGAAGTGCTTTGCCTTGGTATCCGATTTCAGCGACGAGTTCTTGGGTGGATTTTTTGCTCGGGTTCAAGCGAGCGAGATCGGCAACGCTCTTGATGTGCCAGCCAAGCTTTGGTCCGGGGCTGTATTCCAAGCCGGTACCGAGCACTTCGAGCGGGAACAAAAGATCTGAAAACAAAATCGCGGCGTCGAAATCGAAATCGCGAATTGGGCCGAAAGTCACTTCAGCGGCAAGTTCCGGAACTTTGCAAAGCTCAAGGAACGTATTTTGCTTCTTCATGCCCTGATAATGGGAATGATAGCGGCCCGCTTGGCGCATAAACCAAACTGGAGGACATCCGTTGTTCTTTCTCAAAACAGCATCGACGTATCTCATGCGTCGGCCTCCATCATGTAACCGACGCCACGGACGCTGCGAATCATCGTCGGGCTGTTCGGATCGGGTTCGAGCAATTTGCGAAGTCTCAATATAAAGTTGTCGATCGTGCGCGGGGTGGGGTATTCGTCCTCGCTCCATACGATATCCAAAATATCGTCACGACTGACGACTTGGCCGCGTTTCTCGTAAAGAAGCTTCAGGAGCGCGCACTCCTTGTGGGTGAGAGTATGGCGTTTGCCATCGACGACGATCTCGTATTGATGGAAACGGACGTTGCCGCGGCCGATGCGGATTTCGCTCCCGGATGCGACTTTGTCTTGAATGTAGCTGGCACGGCTCAGAGCTTTTTGAATGCGGAGAAAGAGTTCTTTGTAATTGAACGGTTTAACAATGTAGTCCTCGGCGCCGAGTTCAAGGCCGTGGATTCGATCTTCGGGGGTGTCGGCAGCGGTGAGGAATACAACCGCAGTCGAAGGATAACGATCACGAATGAGTTTACCGACGTCAAAACCGCTGCCATCCGGGAGATTGACGTCCAGAATCGCAAGCGGGAAATTTTTGGATTCGAGATTTTTTTTTGCGTCCGTGATCGTTTGTGACCAGGTGATTTGGAAGCCTTCGATCTGAAGACGGTCACGGAGAGTCGAACCGACGTTCACTTCGTCCTCGAGAAGAAGGAGGTTAGTGGCCATGGTCCACCTCCAAATTAAACTGATGAATGAATTGTCCGCCTCTTGCCGAGTATGCGACTTTGCCACCCATTTTGTGGACGAGCGTGCGAATGAGATAGAGCCCCACACCCGCACCCTGGGAGTTGCGGCCGCGCTCGAAGAGTTGCCCGAGTAGTTCGGTGTCACCTTCAAATGCGGAATTAGTGTGGATCACATAGACAAGATAAGACGTCGACTGTTGCGACGGGATTACTCCTTGGACTTTGATTCTCGCCGGCAGCTCGGACGAGTACTTGATCGCATTGTCGATCACATTGCGAAAGATGATCGTGAGCGCCGTCGGATCCGCGTTCACGAAGGCATCCGCAAGCGAAACGTCGAAAGACACGCGTGACTCGCCCCCTTGATAGCTTGAAAGAATTTTGGTTTGAATGAAATTGCGCAGCTGAATCGGCTCAATGGTGAGCTTGCCGCCGCCTTCGATGCGCGCAAGTTCAAGCGAGCGCTGGACTTGTCCTTCGAGGCGCTCGACGTCTTCAAGGAGGCGCTTAATGAATGGTTGGTGTTTTGGATCGTCTTCGATGTCTTGAAGGGCTTCAGCTTGGAGCTTGATGCTGGTCAATGGTGTGCGGAGTTCGTGGGTTATCGAAGCAAAAAAGGCCTGAATCGAACGCGCACGGCGGGAGTCGCGGACGAAGAGATAAACCAAGACCGAATTGATGACGAGGATGAGGAGAACGAAAGTTCCGCTTTCGCCTGCGATCATGCGTTCAGTGCGCTCGAGCCGCGCTGAAATCGTCGGCTCCGGAACGCCAAGTTGAGCTTGGAGATTTGCGATCTCGTCGCTTTGCTGCCTCAGCAAAGTTCCCCACCAAAGGATCAATACCACGAGCGTCGCCATCCAGATGACCTGGATTGAGACGATGAGTTTGACCCGACGATCGGGTTTGCTGAGAACTCCGGCTTGGCTCATTTAAATTGTGTATCTCCGAATACTTTTTCGATTGCGTTCAAGGTGAAGTCGATATTGCGCTCGGTGTGAGCGGTCGACAAGAAGGCGACCTCGTATCCGCTTGGGGCGAGATAGACACCGCGATCGAGGAGTCCGTGGAAGATTTTAGCGTAGTAAGGTTTTTGCTCGGCCGGGATTTGCTCGATCCGACGTACCGGTGTGCCCTTGGGTGCATTGCAAACTATCCACGAAATCGAGCCGAAGCCCTGAACCTGCATCGGGAATGGAAGCTTCGCATCCGCGATTTTTTGAATGTCTGCGACCATTTTTGCACCCGTCTCGGCGAGGCGTGCATAAGGATTTTCGCGGTTAATTTTTTTAAGCATTGCATGGCCCGCCGCCATCGCAACGGGGTTCGCGCTCAGGGTGCCCGCTTGATAAACCGGGCCTGCAGGCGCAACCATTTGCATGAGTTCGTGACGTCCGCCGTATGCACCGACTGGGAATCCGCCACCGATGATTTTGCCGTAGGTGACGAGATCGGGCTTGATACCCGTGAGTTCGGCCATCCCGCCGAGTGCCACGCGGAAGCCCGAGATGACTTCGTCCAGGATCAGGAGCGTGCCGTGTTTTTTACAGAGAGACTCGATGAGCCTCAAGAACTCGGTGCGTTGGATCAGGAGACCGTTGTTTGCCGGGAGCGGCTCGATAATGACAGCGGCGAGATCTTTGCCGTGTGCTTCAAATGCGGATTTGAGGGCGGCTTCGTCGTCGAGCGGGCAAACGATGGTTTCAGATGCAGTTTTAGCCGAGATACCGGCGCTGTCCGGCGATGCCATCTCGGCAAGGCCTGAACCCGCGCGAACGAGAAGTCCGTCAGCATGGCCGTGATAGCAGCCGTCGAACTTTAAGATGAGATCACGCTTAGTGAATCCGCGAGCGACACGCAACGCCGACATTACCGCTTCGGTGCCGGAGTTCACAAAGCGAATTTGATCGACAAACGGCAGACTCGCGATTAGCTCTTCAGCGAACTCGAGCGAGTAGCGTTCGGCTGTTCCGTAAGACCAGCCCCGCGCGAGAGCGCTTTTGACCGCTTCGGCGATTTCAGGATCTTGATGCCCGAAAAGAAGGGGTCCCCACGACAAGCAGTAGTCGATGTACTCATTGCCGTCGGCGTCTTTTAAGCACACGCCTTGCGCCGATTCAATGAATCTCGGAGTCCCGCCGACGCCGCGGAAACCGCGGACCGGAGAATGCACGCCGCCTGGAGCGACTCTTTTTGCGCGTCCAAAGTAAACTTCTGATTTTTGTGTCGATCTGCTTTGCATCGTTGTCATAGGGTTTTAATCCATTCCCGCGCGTGTCTCGCGCCGTAAGTGATGATGATTTGCGCACCAGCGCGTGCGAACGCGGTCCAAGTCTCGAGGTGCGCGCGTTCGCGATTGATAAGACCCTTCTCGGCCATGAGTTCGATCGCGGCATACTCGCCGCTGACTTCGTACACGGCCCACGGAAGCGGGATCTCCGCGGACAGCTGAGCCAAGACATCGAGATAGGGCAGGCCCGGCTTAACCATAAGGATATCGGCGCCTTCGTCGGCGTCACGCAAGCTCGAGCGAAGTGCATCGCTTGGATTACCCGGATCGATCTGATAAGTCGCGCGGTCTTTTAATTTTACTTCGCCTTTTGGAGCCGAGTCAGCCGCCACGCGGAACGGGCCGTAGAACCCGCTGTGGAATTTGGCTGAATAGCTCATAAGTAAAGTGTTTTCGAGTTTATGCTCGTCGAGCGCGCGACGAATCGCGCCCACGCGTCCGTCCATCATGTCGGATGGTGCGACGCAATCCGCGCCCGCTTGTGCGTAAGCAAGTGCACACTTGGCAAGCGCATCGACCGTTGCACCATTGACGACGTGATCGAGAGAATCATTTAAGATCCCGCATTGACCGTGAGATGTGTATGAACAGAGGCAAACGTCGACCGACAAGAGAACGTCTTGCCCGAATTGTTTTCTTATCGATGCGATTTGATTCGCGGTGAAATCGTATTTGAAGTTATTTTCCGACTTTGAGTCCGGAACACCGAACAATAGAAAACTTTTTACTCCCGCTTTGAGATCCGACTCGATTTGCTTCAGCACCGACTCGGTGGTGTCACGGAAGGTGCCTTTGTTATCCGCGCCACTCAAACCAGGAATCGGCTCGCGCGATTTAATGCCTTCAACCACGAACAAGGGTTGGATCATCTTCTGCGGCGTCAGCACGATCTCGCGCGTCAGCGCTCGGGCTTGCGGGCTAAGACGGATACGGCGATTTGAAATCGAATAACTCATGGTTCACCTCGAAGGACGTGCGGCTTAAACCCCAAACCGATAATCTTGTCGGCGGTCTTGCCCGGGCCGCAAAAATGCTTTTTGGAACGAAACAAATTGCGGTCTTGATCCGTATAAGGGGCGCTTTGGAGCTTACTCCAGATCGTTTCAAACAGTAAGCCGGAACCCCAATAAAGTTGATCGGTTTCGAATACCTTCTTGGGAAAAGTGCTGAATTGGTGCTGGTAAGTCGCAATGAGCTCCGAGCCGGGATTGTCACCGCTTTGCATGTGACTGAAGAACAAGAATGATGCCTCATGTAAACGCAATAGGCGTTTCATGCGTAGATTCAAGAATTTTATGTAGCCTTGCCCTTCGAGGCAACCCTCGACCCAGATTCCGGCGGCGGCGAGTTTTTTCCAGCTCTTCCAGCCCGAAACCCAAACGTGTTGCGAAGGACGATTTTTTTGAATCTCGTCTTTGGCGTCAGCGTTCAAGAATTCAAACGCGCGTGAGTGAGCAAAAAACAGGTGCGGTGCCGCAGCGACTTTTGCGGCGAGTTCGGAAGACGTGGGCGTGGGTTGAAACTCAAAGACGTCGGTTGCTTCAACCGCTGTAAGTTCAGGTGCGGGTTCATCAGTGCGTTTTTCTTTAACATCTGCGCCGTTTGGCATTTGGCCGGCGATGTAGAGCGTTCCATCGACAAAACTTGCGCCGAGTTTTTGGTGGCATCCGCCGCCCCATTCTCTCAAAATCTCGCGCTCACGTCCGATCGCGTACTCGGTCGGAGGGTGATGCAATTTTTGAATCGCTGCAAATACTTCGGGTTGATCCGCGCGACACTCGACCGCAAGCGCACCCTGTGCCGGTGCGGTCGGAAAAGTCTGAATCGGCACGAGCATCATGCGAGTGTGCTGTAGGAGCCGCGTGAGCGCTTTTGAAGAGTCAGGATGAAGCGTGAGTCGCTCCAGGCCTGCGAACGCAAGTACCACGCCGTCGAGTTTGCGCGGAGTGCCTTCGGATTCATGCACGCGTGAGAGGCGAGTGTTGACGTTGCCGCGGATCTCGACAAACTCGGACTTCGCCGCGCCCGTGCCGACTCTCGGAAGCGCTTCAGCCAAAAACTCCGGAACGAGCGTCAAGCGCCGTGGAGAGGAAGTGCCGATGCGAAGCGGTTTTCCTTCGCACAAACGATCGACGCACGATTCGTGAAACAAAATCACGTCGTGCGGAAGTTCGCGTGCCGGTACTGCCGCCATTTGAAATTGTGGCGGACGATCGAGGCTTAGATCCTTCATTGAGTGCACGGTGAGGTGTGTTTCTCCGCGCAGGAGCGCATGATCGAGCTCTGCGGTGAAAAACTCTTTTCCTTCGATTTGGCTTAGGGGTTTATCGAGAATTTTATCACCCTGGGTTTCCATTCCCACGAGTTCGACTTTCAAGCCCGGATTGAGTGCTTCTAATTGTTGTGCAACCCAGAGACTCTGAGACCAGGCGAGTAGGGATTTGCGTGTTCCCAACTTTAAGACCATTTTGTGTGTCAGCCTTACTAGTAAAAAAGCGCTAAGTCTTCCCAGCCGTGCGCGATGTGGATCGAACGCGCGAGATTGCGCAGGAGCGATCGTTGATGGCAGGCGTCCAATGCTTGCCGAACCTGTTTTTGACGAATTTGTGCCTGCTCGCGATCGATTTCGAAAAGATCGGAGAGCGTGAGAAGCCGGGAACCGAACACCGAGGCAAGCGATTGAAGTTCATTGCAATGCAGTTGATCCAATTGACCGCCGAGATGGAGAACACGCGCGTCGTTTGAAATCGCCGCGGTCACTCCTGCCGGAAGTTTGGCGTCGACCGGGGTCGCGAGGATCACGATCGACGCTTGCGTGAGCGCTTCAATGAGCGCCTCGATCGTGGAGAGTGCTTGGAATTTGTTGCCTTTGCGCTTCAGTTGGTGAGCGAGATCGATCAAACGCTCCGGGCTACGGTTCCAGACTTTAAGCTGAAGTTCGGCAAAGTAGGGTGCAACTGTTTTTGAGACGAGACCCGCGCCGAGAATCACGACCGAGTCCGTAGCTTTAGGGTTGAGTAAGCGGCGGGCGAGCGCACCGTAGTTGTTGCCGCCGACATTCTGCAAAAATTGAGCGCGGATTTCTTTGGTGTCTTCTAACCAGCACGAAAAGAAACCGCGAAATTGGTCGGCGAGATCTGGATTGTCTTGCTGGAGTTTTTTGAAAGCGATTTTGACTTGTCCGAAGACATCGGTCTCGCCTTGGATCTTGCTTTCGAGTCCGCACGCAAAACGGAGGAAGTAGTTGTAAGCCTCAAAGCCGTGAAAAGCGCGCGAAGCTTTAGATTGAGAAACGGGATCGAGAGAAAGCAGAAGCGAGCGTTGACAAGTGACGAGCGCAAAACCCGACTCCGGTTGCACGAGGGCATCCAGTGCTTCTGGCGAGATTTCGCCCGGGCGAAACTCCAGTATCGTCAAATTCGAGAAAACCGAGCTCATATCCTGGATTTAGAATAGCGAATCTTTTGCTCGGATTTGTCATCGAAGTGTCAAAACGCATAAAATTGATTAGGGAAACCAGTTGAAATAGTCGATTAAATGCGTATGTTATATTGGCATTTAAATATAAAGATTCGTGGTGCTTAGGGAATCGGATCCGCTCTAGAACGCAAGTCCTGAGCGGCGATGACCACCCTTCGTTCCTCCGCCCGATTCAGGCGGCACAATCGGATTCATTGAGATAAGATCGGACCCACATGCGGGTACTTCTTTTCCATCCAGTTAAACTGCCTGTGGTCCGATACGGCGGGACCGAACGCGTGGTCATGTGGTTAGCGCAGACTTTAAAAAAGCTCGGTCACGAGGTCTCCGTATTCGCGGCGCCCGGAAGTTCCATGCCCGATGGTATCGGATGTGAAACCGATCCCGAGCGACTTAAAACCCTCGCTCGTGAATTTGATGTCATCCACGGCTTCAGTAAGATCGACTCACAGATCGAAACCGACTTCGGCGGACGTGTGCTCGTCACGATTCAAGGCAACGGTCAGATGAGCGAGAGATTCCATCCGAACACCGTATTTGTCAGCCGCAATCACGCCGAGAGGCATGGCGCGACCGAGTTTGTGTACAACGGGCTTGATCCCGACGAGCTAAAATTTTCGGCAAAAACGCGTCCCGACAGGTTTTTGTTTTTGTCGAAAACTTCATGGAAAGTAAAAAATCTGCGCGGCGCCGTGCGCGCGGTCGCGCGCAATCGTAAAAATTTGTGGATTGCCGGTGGGAGCGGCCCGGTGTTTTTGCGCGGATACACGGCGCTGAAGGGCGCGTTGGGCGCGGACTGGAATTGGGTCGGATCGGTCGATCAAAAACAAAAAGCGGATTTCTTGCTTGAGGGCAAGGCGATGCTGTTTCCGCTCCTTTGGAACGAGCCGTTTGGAATCGTGATGACCGAAGCGCTCGTGTCGGGAACACCGGTATTTGCTCATCCTTATGGTTCGGTACCGGAAGTTTTGGAATTTGCTCCACAGTGTTTGTTGAAATCCGAAAACGACTGGGATCGCGCCGTGCGAAGCGATATCAAAATGCCTTCGGCGCGCGAATGCCGGGATTGGGTGCTCGCCAAATTCGATCAAGTCACGATGACCAAAAAGTATCTGGATTACTACGCCCAGGTTGCATCAGGCAAAAAGTTGCACGCGCACGAACCGGAGACTCGCGTGACGGCGGAGGAGATCTCCCGGTGAAACCTTACAAAATTATTTCAGACGGTGCGTGCGTGAAAAATCCCGGTCCAGGCGGGTGGGGAATGATTTTGATCACGCCGCAGGGACACGTTAAAGAATTCGGCGGCGCCGAAGATCCAAGCACCAACAACCGAATGGAGCTGATGGGATTTTTAAAAGGACTCCAGGAAGTTTTCAAGCTCGCGAAGACCCATCAAGAAAGCCGCACCCTCAGAGTGGTTTCCGATTCGAAGTACGTCCTCGAAGGAGCCGAAAAGAGTTTAAAAAACTGGACCAAGTGCGGATGGACCACGGTTGCGGGCGGAGAAGTAAAGAACCAAGACATTTGGAAACGCATCTCGAAAGGACTGGACGAATTCGATAAGCTTGGATTTCGAGTGGAGTACGAACTCGTAAAAGGCCACGCGGGTAATGAGGGGAATGAACGAGCGGATCAAATCGCCGTGAGGTTTTCTCGCGGCGAGCACATCGATCTCTATGACGGCGCGATCGAGCGGTATCCGATCTCGACCGAACCCGGCGCTGCATTCGAAGCGGTTTACTTAAGTTACGTCGGCGGAGTTTTGAGTCGTCACAAGACTTGGCCCGAGTGCCAAAAGGCCGTCGAAGGCAAAACCGGCGCAAAATACAAAAAAATTAAAAATAGTCTCGAAGAACGGGACACGCTCCAAGCTTGGGGCATCAAAAAGTAACTTCCATAACGCGGCACGCACTCTATAAGATTGGGAGTATGGATAAACTTCTATCGAAGAACCCTCGCAATGGGGAGATTCTGAAAGAAATTCCGAAGACCCACACGGAAGACTTACCAAAAATTTATGAGCGAGCAGCTCGGGCTCAAACGGCTTGGGGAAAAGTCCGACCCAAACTTCGAGCAAAAAAAATTCTTCAACTTCGTGAAGTCCTGGTCCGTAAAGCCGAAGAAATCGCGAGTGTCATCAGCCAAGAAAACGGTAAGCCCGAATTCGAAGCACTTGCGTTTGAGATTATGCCGTCCCTTGAGCTCCTGACTTTTTTTTCGGGAATCGCTCCCGGCGCACTCAAAGACAAATACATCGCGCTTCGCAATCCGATGCTTCGCTACCGCCAAAGTATTTTTACCTATGTTCCGCTCGGAACCGTGGCGGTGATCGCTCCTTGGAACTATCCGTTCTTCTTGGCTTTTGGCGACGTCGCGGTTGCTGTACTCACCGGTAACGCCGTCGTGTTTAAACCGAGCGAGTACACGCCTTGGGTGGGGATGAAAATCCAAGAGATCTTCGACGAAGCGGGTTTTCCTGATGGCTTAGTGCAAACGTGCTACGGCGAAGGCGATCTGGGTGCCGCGATTATCGATCAGCGCCCGGCAAAAATCTTTTTCACAGGCAGCGTTCGTACGGGTAAAGCGATCATGAAGCAAGCGTCTCAGTATTTAACCCCGGTTACGCTGGAACTCGGCGGAAAAGACGCGATGATCGTGCTTGCGGACGCGGACATTGATTACGCGACATCGGCGGCACTTTGGGGTGGCTACACCAACTCGGGACAAGTATGCGCTTCGGTCGAGCGCCTCATCGTGCATGAAAGAATTGCCGAAGATTTTGCCGAGGAGTTGAAGCGCAAACTCTCGTTGCTCTCCGCAGATACCGATCTCGGTGTCGCGACCATGGAAAAGCAAAAGCAGATTTACCAAGACCATCTCGATGATGCAAAAGCGCATGGGGCGGAGTTTATCTCAGGCGGAATCATGAGCCAGGACAAGACTCGCATGCTGCCGACGCTGGTGACCGGCAAAGAGATCGAACAAACTAAAGTTTATAACGAAGAAACCTTCGGTCCGGTCATCGCGATGACCACGTTCAAGACCACTCAAGAGGCGATTCAAAAAGCCAATAATAGCCCCTACGGGTTGCTCGCAAGCGTGATCACCTCGGATGTTTCGCTCGGCGAAGAAATCGCCCGCGAACTTCAAGTCGGTAGCGTGATGGTCAACGAAGTCGTGTTCTCAGCCGGTTTGCCGGAGACCCCCTGGGGCGGAATGAAAGATAGCGGTTTTGGTCGCAAGCACTCCGAGATCGGCTTGTACGAGTTCGTGCACCTGCGCCACATCAATAAGCCGAAGTTCGGTTTCCTGACTTTCAAATCGTTTTGGTGGTTCCCGTACACGCCTTATCAGAAGCAACTCTTCAAAGTATGGGTAGAGATGTACCACGCGGGGTTATTCGCAAAGCTCTTGCGACTCCCGCATTTCTTGTGGTGCTTTATCCAGTTCTTAAAAAACGAGCCGCGGCTCTAAATCGCTACGCGAGTAAATTGCAGTGTAATTTATTTATACAAAGTGCCGGTGGCGAATAGCGTTGATCCGCCCCAACGGCCGATGCGGCGGTTGTAGTTGATCGAGCTGCCGTCGTCTTTCACGGTCAGACGCACGTTCAAATCTTGATAGCCGGTGTTCATGCCAGTGTAACTTGCGGTGATTTCAAGGATGCCGTCACGAAGGGTCGCGCGGCCGAAACTCAGGTTGAAGTTTGAAACGAAGTTCACGTCCCAGGTGTTGTCACCGGTTTTAGTGAAAGTCGCATCGAAGTAGCGTTGGCAAAAACCGCCGCGTGGTGCGAAACCGTCTTCCTCCCACATAACGGTCGCGTTACCGTCCGCTGAAGTGTTGAAGTTTATATTGGCGCGATTCAAACGGCACCATTCATCGAACCCGTTGTTCGAAACGAACCCTGAGTAATTGCCGCTTGGCAGGTTACCTGCGTTTGCGGTGAGGGTGAAAAGGCTAATCGCTAAAACAAAAAGAAACTTAATGTGGCTCATGACTCTCTCCTTTATAATAGAAACAGATGTCGGTCAATTTTATCAGAATCTCGAAGGATCCCGCAGTTAAGATTTCACAAAGCCAGAGCTTCGATGCCGGGTATTGCCTTCAGGGGCTAAATATCCTGGGACATGCCCAGCTCATCGATTTGTTTATTGGGAGCGAATGTGGAGGACAAGGAAGATGTGGGAAAGACCGGATTCAAATTAGTGAACCCGAACGAATCCACTATAATCCACCGACCGAGCTCGAACACCGGTATCTGAGCGATGCGTTGATCGCCGACGGTTGGCGCCTGGCCTGCCAGTGTTTTCCGGCCGAAGATGGATTAAGCCTCACGGTTTATTTTACGGGATAGCTTTTATCGAGGAGCTTCCACTCGTCGTCAGTGACGTAACCCGTGGCGTGATCGCTCATGATGTCGTCGCCATTATGGCGATAAGTGTACGTGCACTGTTCGGGACTCCACATCTCATAGTAGTGGTCCGGAAAGCCCATCGAGTGGCCGATCTCGTGGGCAAAGGCGCGAGTATCGCCGTATTGGATCATGTGGATTTCGCGATTTTCGGTGTTCGTGAAGTCACGTTTGCCCGGGATATTGTCGAAAAACAAAGTGTAAAATTTTGCTGCAGTTGAATCTTGTCCGTCGACAAAGCGGAACAAAGTCGAGTGATTCTTGTCGGTCCAACGCGCGATGAGATCGGTTAATGTCTTGCGATCTTCGGTGGAAAAACCTTTTACGATCAAAGGAAGCTCGATCTCAATTTTGTCGTTATTTTTGCGAGTCTTGATCGAGTCATTGAGACCGAATCCGTAACGATCTTGATCGTATTGCAGGCGATCGACGAAGCCAGTGATGAGATCGCGTCTTTCGCCGATTTGAGCCGAGTTGTGGATGTCGGCTAAGTAAGAAGTGTAATAAGGAACCTTCGCGATCGCATCGAGTTCGGCTTTCGAGTAGTTTGGGCTCACACATGAAAGGTCTTTTGCGCACTTCTGGGTGTCGGTAAGAATGTCGATAATCACAGGCGCGGTATTTTCATCGATACCCATGTTGACGCCGCCGATCCGTTTTGCATCGTCGCTCACGAGAGATCGGGCGTAGTTATTTACGATGGCCCAGTACTCCTTCGGCGGATTGGCCGCGTTTTTCTTAAAGTAAGTATAAAGCTCTTTCCAGCTGTTGTCGTACGTCTGGTAACCGGATTTTTTGAGCTTTTCCATCTCCATACTGAGGAGGGCGCCGCCGTGGAATTTAATTGCTTTTTGGCTTTCGTCCCATTTGTTGGATTCCGGATTCTTGCTGAGCTCTTCGAGTTTTTTATCGACAGCGGTGACGATTTCCATCTTCATGTCTAACTCTGCGGAGTCGCACTTACCGGCGCGTTTTTCGCGTGAGAGTTCGTCGACGACACCGCTCAGCGGGCCGGTGACTTCCCAGTGGCCGTTGCTTTGAGCGGCTTGATCCGCTGTTTTCTTACCGCAACCGACAAGGGCCAAAACGAAAATCATTGAGTAACTTTGAAGTTTCATATCTGTACTCTATTCGGGTGCCCTTAGAGCAAGGGTGGTGCCAAGAGCTCGTTCTCCATTATATTTTCGCCGGGGCCGTAGGTCGGTCTTCGCGCCTGTAAATCAAATAGACAGCTGACACCCCGGTTGCTATAATTTTGAAACCGCATCAGACGGGCAATCGCTGGTTCTTCGGCCTTCGGGCTAAGGAGAACGGGAGGAAAGTCCGGGCTCCGCAAAACACAGTACCGGCTAACGGCCGGGGGTTTGGATATAATGTCCAGGCCACGGAAAGTGCCACAGAGAATATACCGCTTGCTCCGCCTACCTATAGGGCGCGGGGCAGGTAAGGGTGAAAAGGCGAGGTAAGAGCTCACCGCTCACTCCGCAATGGGTGAGGCACGGAAAACCCTACTGGGAGCAAGACCAAATAGGAAGGAAGCGCCGGTTCGCCGGCGCGCGAGCGTTTTGATCGCCATACCTTCGGGTAGTGTTGCTGTTGAGTGACCGGAGCAATCCGGCGCCTAGAGGAATGATTGCCTCCATATCGACTACGGTCGGTGTGAAGACAGAACCCGGCTTACAGTCTGATGCGGGCTTTATTTCCTGTCAAAATTCAACAATGAAGTCTCAGGGTGCAATGGGCACATTGAAACCGATTCCACTCGGAACCGACAACGAGCGCTTACGCGAAACTATTTTGTATCTGTTTTAACCTGCGACTTGAGCCGCTGGCTCATCGTCTGGAGCAGTTTTTTGCACCAGAGCGGCTTTTGCATGAGCACGGCTTCGAAGTTGTGGATCGGGATTTCGATCAATTCAGAGGGCTCGACTGCGGCTACGGACGCGATTCGCGGTTCAAGATTAAAGTAAGCCATCTCGCCGACGAAATCACCGGGTTGAATTAAGCCGAGCGTTTTGACCGGATTGTCGGGCAAAAATGCGCGAAGTTTACCTTTTCTTAAAAGGTAAACATGGCCGGCGTGGTCTCCGCGATTGAAAAGGACTTCGTCGAAAACGAGATTTCGGATCTTAAACTCAGCGCGGCCGAATTCGAAACTGAACTTGAGGGCTTTATTAAAAACTTCGGACGCAGCGTCTTCATCCTTGAGCGAGTTCAGGACTTGGAGTTTGTTCGTGACGAAATCGTCGAGGAACTGATCTTCGCCCGGGATTTTTGAGAGTACGACAAGCGCCGTATGCCCGAAGCTCGCGTCGTTCATGACCGGCTCGATCTTCGTGTCGTCGGTCACAATTACCCGCGGCGCAGGAGTAGGCATTTTGTCCAAGACTTCGACTTCGGAGATCGAAGTCATGATCAGCTGTTCGAGTTCGCCTCGGACGCTTGAATCTTTGACTTGGATGAGAAATGTTTTAGTGGAAGGAGCGGTTTGGCTCATTTTGTTTGTTCGGCGTGAGCGGCGTGGATTTTATCTTTGAGGATATTCCCCAAGACTTGCTTGAACGCGACGACGATATTTTCGGAATAATGCGGGAACACCGACTTCGCGAGCTCTTGAATCGCGGCTGCGTCGTCTTCGATTTGCTTTGAAACATCGTAGTACGAGTTGATGAGGCTTAGGATCTCGGCCATCGGATGGAGTTGATTACCGCCAACGCGGTTCGGGAACCCTGTACGGTCCTTACGCTCATGATGTTGGCGCACGACCTGAAGCGTGACCTGCGGCACATCGGTATGAGATGCGACGAGATCCGCGCTCAAAGTCGGGTGCTGCAAGTACACGTTCATCTGCTCTTGGTTCAACTGGCTCGGCATTTTCTCGGACAAATCACCTTGAGGCGTGCGGTACAGGGCTAAGTCTTGGAGAATGCTCGCCAGCCCTAAAATTTCCAATGTTGCGGTCTTTTCGAATTTGAGTTGTTTACATAACAGCATCGAGTAAGAAGCGCAGAATACCGAACGGTCGCACTTCTTCGCGCGGTCGATCATACTGAAGAGGGCGCCTTCGTCGGTATCGATTTTATTGATCAGTTTGAAAAGGTCGCCGAGCATCGCTTGGGTATACTCGATCAAGGATTCGTTGATCCCCGCCATTTTCATTTCGTTGAGCACGTTGCGCGCGCTCACCATCATCTCGGCAGTTTTCCATTCCTTCGGATAATCTTCGTCGTCGATCAGTTTTGCGTGAGCTTCGCGGATCGATGCTTTGTTTTTCGAGATATCCTCTTCTTTGACGTAAAAGAATTGCACCTTCTGGGTCGCTTGAGCGAGATAGGTGGGGTCGATGACCGCATCCTTTTGAGCAAAGAGCGCCATGTTTTTGTTTTCGTCCAGCGTGAACACGTTGTACGGATAGATCGTGCCGGTAAAAAAATCCGAAATCGGGAGTGCGATGTAACCCGACTTTTGAGCGGTATCTGGAATCTTCGTACGGGTTTCGACCGTGTCCTTTATCTGTTCCTTGAGCGGTCCGATCAGTGCTTGATAGGTTTCGACTCCCGAGTAGATTCCTTTAATGTGGGTGTTCTTCATGATCCGATGAGCGCCGTCGGAACCGGAAGCGATTTTCGGTTCGAAGAGGAAGATTGGAAGTGCCGGGCGGTGAGTAAGCGTGATTTCCAGAAAACGGAAAGCGGAGAAAGTCGTGTCGTCGGGGCTGACGTAAACGGCGGAGAGCTTCAGTTCCGGATTGGTGATCCATTGAAGGGCCTGCACCATTGATGTCGTGACCATGGCGGCGGAATTCGATTCTTTAACAATACGATCCAAAATGCCCGAATTGGAATGCACGAAGAGAGGTCGATTCATCTTGAAAAGACTACCATGAAATTATCGGGTTATGCTGCAAGTTTATTGCTGTGGTGGTCTTCCTTCTTGTGCGTAATTACACTCAAGAGACTCTTAAACGCGACAACAATCCGGTCGGAATAGTGCGTATAGACTTCTTGTTCAAGGCGGTCGGTCTGACCATCATAATCAAAATACGCATTGATGAGGCTTAACACCTCGGCCATCGGGTGCAATTGCATCCCGCCGATACGGTTCGGATAGCCGGTACGGTCCTTGCGTTCATGATGTTGACGCATCACTTGGAGCGTCACATCAGGAATGCTGGTTGTTTGTGCCACTAAATCGGCGCTCAAAGTCGGGTGTTGAACGTAGTAAGCCTTCGCGTCCGGATTGAGGTCTTTGGAACGCACTTCGGCGAGGTTTCCGTAAGGCGTTTGATAAAGCGCGAGGTCTTGGAAGAAGCTCGCCAAGCCCAAGATTTCGACGATCGAGTTCTTTTCGAACTTGAGGCTCTTGCACATCAAGATCGCCATCGTCGCGCACGCAAGGGTGCGATCACAATTCTTGGCTTGATCGACGAATTTCGCGAGTTGCGAGCCTTGAGACAAATGCGACATCATGTAGAACACGTCGCTCAACACGAAATGGGTTTGTTCCACGAGCGTATCGTTCAAACCTGATTTCTTCATTTCGTTGAGCAAAACTTTCGCGTTGAAGAGAACTTCCGCGGTTTTCCAGGAAACCGGGAAATCGTCCATCGTGATGAAGCCGCTCTGAGTACTGCGGATCGACTCGCGGATTTCTTGCACGTTACTTTCGGCAACATACAGCCACGAGGTTTTATCGCTGACGTGCGAGAGATATTCGTGTTCCACGGGAGAGCCCGCGGTAGCGAAGAGACGCAATTTCTTGCTTTCATCTTCAACGAACACGTCAAATACGTAAGTTCTGGAGTGCGCGAAATCGATCATCGGAACCGCGAGGTAGCCTACGTGTTCGCTTTTCATCGGCACACGTTTGTGAATTGCATCTAACTTTGGATTCAAATCCAAGTTCAAAGCGTTCACGTAAAACTCATAAGGTTCGGTCTCACGGAAGGTTCCGCGGATGTGATTTGACTCAAATAATACGGTGCGCTTGTCGCCACTGAGTTCTCCATCATCATCAATGAGGTAGATCGGGGTGGCCGGGCGTTGTAAAAGGGAGATCTCCAAAAATCGAAGGGCACTATAGGTCGTGTCGTTCGGATTTAAGTAAATTCCTGAAATATTCATCTCTGGATTTGTAATCCAGCGTAATGCTTGAAGCATTGATGCCGTCACCAAAGCGCTCTGTTGTGACTCACTTTTGATGCGAGATAAAAAGCTTTGATTGAGGTTAATAAAGAGCAGCTGCGTCATACCAATTATTATAAGATCTTAATAATTGACTTGTCTAGTCAATTATTTCGCTATTAGTTTCGTTGAGTTAGACTCAAACCGTTGGTCTTTAAAATGGTTTTAATTGGCTTTTGATGTTAGTAGAAGGGGCATGAAACCATGGGGCGTATCCGACTCTTTAAAGTTATATCAAATCGAACATTGGGGTGATCAATACTTTAATATTAACCCAGGCGGGAACCTTACTGTCCACCCGCGGCAAGGGCAAGGCCCAGGTATTGATTTGATGAAGGTGATTCAAGAAGCCGGCGCTCAAGGTTTAGAGATGCCGCTCTTAGTACGTTTTCAGGACATCATTCGTCATCGCGTGATTCAGCTTAACGAATCGATGCGCAAAGCGATCGCCGAGGCAAATTATCCGGGACGCTATCAAGGCGTTTATCCAATCAAAGTTAATCAAATGCGCGAAGTCGTCGAGGAAGTCGTCGACGCTGGACGTGATTACGATTACGGCCTCGAAGCCGGTTCAAAAGCGGAATTGACCGCGGTGTTGTCGCAAGAGCTTCAACCAAACGCGCTTATCATCGTCAACGGTTACAAAGATTACTCCGTTATGAAACTCGCGATGATGGGCATCAAGCTCGGCAAGCGCGTGATCGTCGTCATCGAGAAACTCAGCGAAGTTCACCAAATCGTACAAGTCGCGAAAGAAGTGGGTGTGATTCCGCAAGTCGGCGTTCGTTGTAAATTGAATTCAAAGGGTAGCGGCAAGTGGGAGTCATCGGGTGGCGAGCTCGCGAAATTCGGTCTCACCACTCCTGAAATTCTCTACACCGTGAACTATCTTAAAGAACAAGGCTTCGCAGAGAGCGTGAAGTTGCTCCACTTCCACGTGGGTTCGCAGGTCACTAACATCCGCACCATCAAAGATGCGGTTAAAGAAGCGAGTCGCTTTTACGCCGAGCTTTATAAAATGGGTTTCAAACTCGAGTTTCTGGACGTGGGTGGCGGCTTGGGCGTCGACTACGACGGCTCACACACGGACTTTGAAAGTTCGATGAACTACTCGTTGCAAGAATATTGCGCGGACGTCGTTTACTCGATTCAAGAGATTTGCGCGAACGAAGAAGTGCCGGTACCGAACATCGTATCGGAGAGCGGTCGCGCGATCGCCGCTCACCACTCGGTGCTCATCGTAAATATTTTCGGCTCGATCGAAGTCGGCACCACACCGCTCGATCTTCCGGAAGCGGAAGACGAACCAGTCGTGATTAAAGAGATGCGCGGGCTTCTCAAAAACATGACGTTCAAGAACATGCTCGAATATCTCAACGAAGCCATCAACCGTAAAGAAGAGGCGATGGGCCTCTTCAAGCATGGACAGCTCAATCTTCAAGAGCGTGCGATCGTTGAGCACTTGTTCTGGAAAGTCTGTCGCAAAGTGCATAGCGCGATTCCGGACATGCGTTACGTCCCAGAAGAAGTCGAGAAGCTCACTAAGAGCTTGTCGGATCAGTACCTCGCTAACTTCTCCATTTTCCAATCGATGCCGGATCACTGGGCAATTGGGCAGCTGTTCCCTGTTGTGCCGATCCATCGTTTGGATGAGGAACCGACTCGTAACGCAACTCTTGTTGACATCACTTGCGATTCGGACGGTAAGGTCAGCAAGTTCGTCGATCTTCGCGACGTAAAAGATACTCTCAGGGTCCATCCACTCAAGGACGGCGAGCCGTACTACATGGCCTTCTTCTTGACTGGGGCATATCAGGACATTATGGGCGATCTTCACAACCTCTTTGGCAAAGTGAACGAAGTCCACGCGTTCCTCGATGAGACGGAGCCAGGCGGCTATTATATTGAGGAAGTGATCCGCGGTAACAACATCGCGAGCGTTCTTTCATGGATTCAATATTCTCCGGCTCACCTTGAGAAAGAGATTAAACAATTGATCGATAAGAAGGTGCGTGAAGGCGTGGTGAAACCACGCGAAGGCGTTGAGTTACAAAATTTTTACGAAAACGTCCTTCAGGGGTACACTTATATAGATCATATGAAACCGAACCTCACTCCTCAAAACTTGAGCCCGCAACCCGTGGCGAGTGAGAACAACCGTACGACGGAGTACCTGCAATGAATATTTTGAACCAGGGTTTTGACCACGTTGAATTCTTTGTCGAAAATGTGGCAAAGCATGAAGTGAAGTGGCTCAAAATGGGGTTTGAAAAGACCGCGGATGTGAACGTACCGACGAATGGTGCCCGCCACATTGTGATGTCTCAAGGTTTGATCCGCATCATACTCACGGAGTATGACGGATCTCCGGCGGCACAAAATCGGCTCGGCTATAAATTTCAAACAACTCACGGCGACGGTATCGGCGTACTAGCGATTGAAGTCGACGATGCGGTTGCCGCATTTAAAGAAACCACCGCTCGTGGCGGACGTCCGGCGACGGAACCAAAGACGTTTGAGTGCCTCGAAGGCACCGTCACGATTGCCGAAATCTATACTCCGGAAGATGTCCGCTATCGCTTTGTGACTCGTAAACACAAGGGCATCAAAAATCCGGCGCCGCTCATCGAAGGCGTAATCGTGAAGCGTCTCGAGAGCCCGTCTCCATCCGGCCTTTCGATCATCGACCACCTGACGAACAACATCGACATGGGTCAGATCAAAGTTTGGACCAAATATTACGAAGACGTTTTCAATTTTAAATCAGCCCGGACGTTCCACATCAAAACCGGCCGTACCGGCCTCAATTCCGAGGTGATGCAATCGCAATGTGGCCGCATCAAGGTGCCGATCAACGAGGCAACCGAGAAGGAAAGCCAAGTTCAAGAGTTCTGCGACCGTTTTAAGGGCGCGGGAGTGCAGCACTTGGCGCTTTTGAGTGCCGACATCGTTCACTCGCTCAAGAAGTATCGCGAGGAAGGCTTTAAGTTTTTGACCGTACCGTCTACTTATTACGAAGTGGTACCGAAACGCGTCCCTGGAGTTGAGGAAGATTTAAAAGAACTGGAAGAGCTGGGAATCCTTCTCGACGGGGAAGGTGGCGGATATTTGATGCAGATTTTCAGTGAAGAAATGGTCGGTCCGTTCTTCCTTGAGTTCATTCAGCGTAAAGGCAACAACGGGTTCGGCGAAGGTAACTTTACCGCCCTCTTCGAAGCCATCGAGCGTGATCAAATCCGTCGTGGCGTACTGAAAGCGTGATCCTTGCTAAAAACTAAAGTTTCGAAAATCTTTGCCGAGCGCCGGCAAAAACTGATGAGCCTCGACTCCGAGGCGACGTTCATTTTTTTCGGCGCCAACGAAGTGGTTCGTAACGACGATAGCCATTATCCTTTTCGTCAAGAGTCCAATTTTTACTATTTGACGGAGTTTGACGAGCCGGGTGCCGCGCTCGTTTTGTCGCGTGGGGAAAGTACGCTGTTTTTGCTCGATCACGATCCGGAAATGGAGACATGGACGGGTGAGCGCTATGGTATCGAACGCGCAAAAATGGTTTTCAATGTCGACCAGACCGAATCGATCAAGAAGTTTTACATGAAGCTCGACGAGCTCCTTCGAGGTGCGAAGCGGGTGTATTTTCGCTTGGATGGAAACGTTTCGCAAAACATGCGTGTGATGGAGGCGATCCAACGCGGATCTCGCCATGTGGGTAAAGGCTCTCACGGAGCGCTTCCGGTGCAAGATCCTTCGGCGCTCGTAGCACGCATGCGCATGGTGAAGGACGATTCGGAACTCGCACTCATGCGTAAGGCCTGCTCGATCACCGCTCGTGCGCACCTGCACCTTCTGAAGACGGTGAGAGCCGGGATGACGGAATTCGAAGCTTGCGCCGAGTTCCAGCATTTCCTCTACAAGAACGGCTGTACCGACATGGGTTACAACCCGATTTTTGCCGGCGGTAACAATGCGACCACGCTCCACTACGTACGCAATAACAAGGTATTGAAAGCGGGCGAGCTTCTTTTGGTCGATGCGGCGGGTGAAGTCGACTGGTACACCGCGGACATAACCCAGACGTTTCCGGTCTCGAAGCGGTTTTCACCGGATCAGCGCAAAGTTTACGAAAAAGTCCTCGGTGTGAACCGCGCGATTACCTCGATGATCAAGCCGGGTATCACTTACCGCGAGCTTCATCACAGATCTTGCGAGCTCATCACCGACGCCTTGCTCTCGCTTGGAGTGCTCACCGGAAGCTTGAATGAAAACATCGAGCAAAAAACCTACCGTAAGTATTACATGCACGGTCTTGGACACTTCTTGGGCCTTGATGTGCATGACGCCGGGATTTACGATCATCGTGGCTCTGACGTTCCGCTTGAGGCGGGAATGGTCATGACCAACGAACCCGGGCTTTACTTTCGTGATCTGAAAGGGCCTTTTGGCGGGATCGGTGTACGGATCGAAGACGATATTTTGATCACCGCAAACGGCAGCGAAGTATTGACCAAAGAACTCGTACGCGACGCCGATCAGATTGAAACTTTGCGAGTGGAATAAGCCGAATTACGATGTTGAAACTTGGGCCATTTGAAATCGATCATCCGTTTATCCTGGCACCGATGGCCGGGATCACGAATTCGCCGTATCGCCGTTTGATGCGCGAATACGGAAGCGCGGTCGTGATTTCGGAACTCGTTTCCGCAAACGGGATCGAGTACGCATCCCAGCGCACGATGGATCTGCTGAAGTTCTACGAATCGGAACGCAGGGTAGGGCTTCAGATTTTCGGCGAAGACGAGGTGAATCTGGTCAAAGCCTGTCAACTGGTCGAAAAGCTCGGCGCTGACTTTGTCGATTTGAATCTCGGCTGTCCGGTTCCGAAGATCGTAAAGAAGGGCGCGGGCTCCGCGATGTGCAGGAACCCGCCGATGCTCGGCAAAATTTTGGAAGCGATGGTCAGGTCCGTAAAAATTCCGGTGACGATTAAAATCCGGACCGGTTGGGACGCAACTTTGCGGAATGCGCTTGACGTGGTGAAAGTCGCGAGCGCCGCCGGGGTAGCATGGGTCGCAATTCACGGCCGAACGCGCGCCCAAGGCTATAGCGGTGAAGCCGACTGGGATTTCATCGGTGAGATCAAAGCCAAGAGTCCGCTTCCGATTATCGGTAATGGCGACGTCGGCACTCCTGAGCAAGCGGTGAATCGATACAAGACTTACGGAGTCGATGCGGTGATGATCGGACGGGGGGCGCTTCGTAATCCGTTCCTCTTCGAACAAAGCCGGGATCTATTGGCGGGTAAAACGCCCGAACCGGTGACGGCCGAGAGACTTCTCGAACTGTTAGGAAAACAGCGAATTTACCTTCGCGAGAGCTTCGATTCTCGGGGCGCGCTTCTTCACGCCCGTAAATTCTTGGCCTGGTACTCAAGCGGATACCCCGGTTCCGCTGATTTCCGTCGTAAGGTCTTTCATATTCCGACTGAGGAAGAACTCTGGAACGAATCGAACGAGTTCTTTTCTGTTGCAATGCGCAAGCGAGATTTTGCTTTCTTGGATGAACCATTCTTAATGGGTGGACACGGCTAATCCGGCGTGATTATCTAACTCGCTTATGAAACGCCTAGTGAAACATTTGATCTGTATTTTAGCTCTTTTGACGTGTTCAAGCGTGATGGCGAAGTCGCCGGTTGAGTACGGTATTTTCGAAAAAACGAGTGATGGAAAATTCCAGAGTCTTTGTCCGGTTCAAACCGACGGCAGCGTTCTCTGCACCTATACTTACGGGTTTCAAAAGTCTCAGCTCGTCATCGGCAAGATCGAACAGTCGGTGCACAAGCAATTGACCCAAGCACTCGACACGCTCGGAGTAATGTCACTTGCGGGTTTCGACGATGCGATTCGCCGGATGATTCCCGCGACCAGTTTTCTCGTGAACGGATTTTACGCCAAATATGAGAGTCGCACCGTACTTCTCGACTTCGCTCACTTCCATACGTCGATGCAAGCTTCGATTCCGACCAACGTGCAGACCACGGTTAGCGCTGTTCTGAAAACTTTGGCGCCCATCTATTATTCGCATCTGTCGCGCCCGAACCCGCTCGTCAAGAAAGCTAACCACTGTCCGGTTTTGCGCGGGAACTTCGATTGCGTCAAGAACGCGCTTCAGATCACGCAAGTCAATTACGGAGTCGACGAGCTTTATGTATTTCAGTATTCGGATCGTCCGACCGCGTTTGATTTCGGCGCAAACGATTTGGGAATGAAAAATGCCTACGACCGTTACGTCGCGGTTTGTACAGATAAAGGCTTGATGCTCGACGGATCGCTCATGCGTCTTGTCGGTAAGGACCTCGAGTTCAGTAGCAGTGCTTCGACGTCAACGACCGTGTGCCGCCGGCAGAATCCGATCGTCGGTTATTAATCCGATCTACTTGTCGTCCGAAGATAGGGATTCATGGTTTGAGGTGAAAATGTTCTGAATCGCACTCAAATGCTCCTACTTCTGTTAAACGTACCTTTACGAATCACATTTTGAGGGATAGTATTTAACCGTGCTCGACACACGATTTTCAGTATCGATTCACATCCTGACCGCGCTCGCATTCAGTCGCGAGTGTCAGGGTAAGGAAAATTCCGAAACTTTGGCAAGAAGTATCCGGACCAATCCGACCTTTGTACGCCGGTTGATGGCGCGTTTGACCCAAGCGGGGCTCGTGGAAGCCAGGCGCGGCAAGTCGGGTGGAGTGCAATTATCGAAATGTCCGGATCAGATCACTCTCAAAGAAATTTACCTCGCTTCGATGGATCGTCCGTTGCTTGATCGGGTTGAAAAGAGTCCGGATCAAGGCTGTCCGGTGAGCTGCTCGATGGGCAAAATTATCGACGACGTTTTCGACGGCGTTGAAGACAGCGTGGTTCAGCACCTCTCGAAGATCAAACTCTCGCAACTGGTCTCAAAGATTAGAATGAAAGACTTAAAATGATCGTCCAGAAACTTCGAAAAATTCAAATCGACTGGGCTCTCACCAACGACGAGCTCGCTAAAGTGTCGCACACGCCGCTTCAGGTTTTGTCGAAGTACATGGGTTTGAAACCCGAGGCGATCGACGAGCTACCGTCCGTCCCGCCGGGCCTTGAGAACGTGGTCGCGCTGGTTTCGATCCATGCCTCGCTTCAAAAGCTTCGTCCTGAAGCGGAAACTCAGCAGGAATGGCTTCAACAGCCCAACTCCGTGCTTGAAAATCAAATTCCGATTCAAGTGATGATGATGTCTCCGGATCACTTGTTCTGGGTGAGCTACACGCTCGATTCAGCGGTCCGATAAAAGGATCGTTTTTCCTTCGATCGTGACTTCAAAGCCCTTCGCCGTTTTCTCGACGTGCTTTAGGAGTTCGTAATAGGCGCCGGTCAAGAACTTTGCTTCTTCATGGGTTTTCTCATTCGGGTGTAAAACTTTGCAAGTGAGCCGGCCTGGTTTGTAATTGAGGGTGCCGGTATCGAGTTTTTCCATGCGCCCATCGTTAAGTCTCAGGTTGAAGCCGGTTTGCGTATTACCTTCGAGCCTGGTCACAAAATAGATCGTGTCTTCGGCGTGAAACACCTTGTGCTCTAGGCCGAGACGGATCTCAAAGCCCTCTGTACAGCGGTAGATGTTGCGTGAAAATCCGATCACGGTGCCGGGATGGGTAATCTCCTCGCCGTTCGAGAGCCAGACGCCTTCTTTCGTGAGGATAATATCTTCGTGAATTCCGAAAAAACTGGTGTCGACGTTCGCGCTCATAAAGTTACTTCTTCAGCTGCTCGTTCTTGAGCTCCTCGGCGAGCTTCATGCGGGAAGACCGGCGACGTCCCGCCGCTTGAAAACGGCGTTTTTCGGATTCGGTTTGCGGGCCAATTGGAGCGACTTGACGAGGCCTTCCATCCGAGCCGAGCGCGACGAAAGTCATGTAAGCACTCACACTATGGAATCTTTCGCCGGTGAGCGGGTTTTCGGAGTCCACGCGTACGCCGACCTCCATCGAGGTACGGCCGGTAGAGTTTACGCAAGCTTTGATCTCGACCACGTGACCGAGTTTGATTGGCGAGATGAAATGAAGCGCATCGATCGAAGCGGTGACGACGGTGCAGCGTGCGTGCTTGCCGGCTGAGATCGCGCCTGCGATATCGATCCAGGCCATGACGGTCCCGCCGAAGATGCTGCCGAGTGCGTTGGTGTGTTGAGGCAGTACCAATTCGGTCATGGTCACGGCGGATTCATCGGGAGACTTTGGTTCGAGTTGAGAGTTTTTTGCCATATCTCATTTAAACAAAGTTCGTAAAAGATTTCAGTTGCAAACTTCGGTCTCAGACGATGAAATGAGTGTGGGATTTGGAACCCATGGATGTCGGGTTTCAGGAGGAAATATGGCGAAGGAACGCAAAAGCGCGCCTCCAGAAGGAGCCGCAGTTCTACAGGAAGTAGTACAAATGACAGGACTGCCCGAAGATTATCTCAACACTGAGATATCCGGGTTCCTCGGTACGGCAAACGGTACCGTCAACGAATTGTCGCTCGAGCAACTGAGAGCAGCGCTTCTTAATTATCTAGAAACGATTAACGACGAAATCAATCAATCTCAGACTCCTCATTAAGTGGGGATAGAGATCATTTCGCGTGTACCTCTTGACATGACCGCATGCGCCACCATCGATAGAACTCCTATCGGCAAAATTGCCCGCCTCGCTTTTGCTTCAAGGGTGATTTAAAATAACCGATAGGGAAATGAAGTCGTAGACTTAGAGTAATACTCTAGAAAGAGAGCTCGATTATGTTCATCCACCCGGCCCGTCCAAAAGTTCCATCTAGCTTAGTTCAACCTGATTTGGTGGGCTTTAATTTGGAAGCTGTTCCTGCGTCCGCACTCGCGAATCCGCAGGCGTACATTCCAAACCCGATCGTCGTCGAGCAAACCGCGCGCGGCGAACGCCAGTACGACATCTATTCCCGTCTTCTCATCGATCGTATTATTTTCCTCGGTACCGAAGTTAACGACACTGTTGCTAACCTTTTGATCGCGCAAATGTTCTTCTTGGAGTCGAACGATCCGGACAAAGACATTCACTTTTATATCAACTCGCCGGGGGGCTCCGTATATGCAGGCCTCGGCATCTACGACATCATGAATTTCATCCAATGTGACGTCGCTACTTATTGCATCGGCATGGCGGCCAGCATGGGCGCGTTCCTGCTTTCAGCGGGCACAAAAGGCAAGCGTTTCAGCCTGCCAAACGCACGTATCATGATCCACCAGCCGCTCGGCGGCGCGCGCGGGCAAGCATCGGATGTCGAGATTCAGGCAAAAGAAGTGCTCTATCTCAAAAAGCGCTTGAACGAGTCTCTTGCGAAGCACACTGGTAAATCGGTCGAGCAAATCGCGAAAGATACCGATAGAGATAATTATTTGTCCGCGATGGAAGCTGCACAATACGGTTTGATCGACAAAGTGGTCGAAAAGCGGGGAGCATAGAGAAACATGGATACACCAAAGTACGGCAGTGGTTTCGGTAATTTGACCTGCTCTTTTTGCGGTAAAAGTCAACGTGAAGTTAAAAAACTGATCGCGGGCCCAAGCGTGTACATCTGCGACGAGTGCATCGATCTTTGTAACGACATCATTCGCGAAGAAGGTCAAAAAGGCACGGCTGCGACGGGCGTGGGTCCGAGCGGCAGCGCCCTTCCGAAACCGTCCGAGATCAAAACTTTCTTGGACGATTACGTCATCGGGCAAGATCGCGCGAAGCGTATTCTTTCGGTCGCGGTTTACAACCACTACAAGCGTATTCAACATCAAACGACTTTGAAAAAAGGCGACAAATCCGGCGTTGAACTTTCCAAGTCGAACATTCTCCTCGTGGGTCCGACCGGCTCGGGTAAAACCCTTCTTGCCGAGTCGCTTGCGCGCGTGTTGAATGTGCCGTTTGCGATCGCGGATGCGACGACCCTCACGGAAGCGGGTTACGTGGGTGAAGACGTCGAGAACATTATTCTGAATTTGCTCCAAAACGCGGAGAACAACGTTGAGAAAGCTCAACGTGGTATCGTTTACATCGACGAAATTGATAAGATCTCACGTAAGAGCGAAAACCCTTCGATCACCCGCGACGTGAGCGGCGAGGGCGTGCAACAAGCGCTGCTTAAGCTCATGGAAGGCACGATTGCCAACATCCCTCCCAAGGGTGGCCGCAAGCATCCTCAGCAAGAGTTTATTCAAGTCGACACCCGCAACATTCTCTTCATCGTGGGAGGGGCATTCGTGGGTCTCGATAAAATCGTGGCTCAACGCAAGGGCAAGCGCAGTCTCGGGATCAGCGCTAACGTGACGACCAAAGAAGATCTCACGATCTCGAAATTGTTCGCGCAATCGGAACCGGAAGACTTGGTGAAATTCGGGATGATCCCCGAGTTCATCGGCCGGGTACCGATCATCGCTACTCTCGACGAGCTCGACGAATCGGCACTCATGAATATTCTTACTCAGCCGAAGAACGCCCTCACGAAGCAATACACTAAACTTCTTGAGTACGATGGAGTTCAGCTCGAGTTCGAAAATGGCGCTCTCGAAGCGATCGCGAAAGAAGCGATCAAACGTAATACCGGCGCCCGCGGTCTGCGAGCGATCCTCGAGCAATCGATGCTCGACGTGATGTACGACCTTCCGAACGATTCGACGGTCAAGAAGGTGATTTTGACCCGAGACTCGATCACCAAAGGTGAAAAACCTTTGATCATGCACGACCAAAGTAAAACTGAGACCGCGTGAAGTCGGCACATGTTGAAGAAACGGGTTTGTTTACTCACTTGTGAGGACATCTTTGCCCATCCGGACGGGAAACTCGCGCAAGACGATGATTTTCTTGTGACCGAACTCGAGCGCCAGGGGTATTCCGTACGGCTAGTGGCATGGAATCGCTTTAATCCATCCGAAAAGTTCGACGCTGTGATGGTTCGCACGACTTGGGATTATACCCAGCGCTGCGACGAGTTTTTGGAACGAATGGAAGCGATATCCCTGGTTTCACCGTTATTCAACCCATTTTCGATTTTGAAATGGAACTCACATAAATCCTATCTGCTTGATCTTTTGGAACGGGGAGTGCCGGTCGTGTCGACTTGGATGCTGAAACCCACGGATTCCTTGCGAGAAATCGAGCACGATTTGGCTTTAATGCGTGTCGAAGAGTGGATTTTCAAGCCGGCGATCAGCGCTACTTCCGAAGGATTGAGTCGTGTTAAACGCTATGAATTATCAGCGGCGCTACTGCAGTCACAGGCAAGCGGTCGCGATTATTTGATTCAACCTTATCTCCCCGAAATTTCGACGGGTGAAATTTCTTTGAATTTCTTCGGCAAAAAATTCAGTCATGCGGTCGTGAAAAGCCCGAAGGGCGGGGACTTTCGCGTGCAAGAAGCTTACGGTGGAACGAAGCGCGCTTATGTGCCGACTGAGGCGGAAATCCAGTTCGGCGAGCGCGTCTTACAGAAAGTTCCAGACCCTTTGCTTGTCGCACGCGTTGATTTCATTCAAACTTCCGGAGGGCCTGTGCTCATGGAGCTCGAACTCATCGAGCCGATGCTCTTTTTTGGTACATCGACGGAACTAGCTTCTGCGAACTTCGTGAGTGCGCTCAATTCTTTAATTTAGTATCACAGTGCACCACATGGGCCGATTATTACAGCTGTCAAGCAGCTAAAATCACAAAATTTTTTGCCTCAGTTACCGTTTATATTTGAATAAAGAAAGTTCACACGAATCTAGAAATCTGTGGTGAAATAATGGTTAGGAAGGAGTCTAAGGACCGGGCTCTTCGAATACCCTCACCATCCGGTTCTTTGCGCATATCCCAGATGAGCAAATCCAGTAAAACAGAAAAATTCATAGTTCCAGTACTTCCACTACGCGAAGTCATCGTGTTTCCACACATGGTGGTTCCACTCTTCGTAGGCCGTGAAAAATCAATTCACGCTCTCGAAGAATGCGTCGAAAAAAAGAAGGAACTCTTCTTGGTCGCACAAAAGCAAGCGACCACTGTCAATCCGGGCGAGAAAGATATTTTCCAGATCGGTACTCTCGGCACCATTCTCCAGATTCTTCGGCTTCCGGACAATACGGTAAAAGTGTTGATCGAGGGTAAGCGTCGCGCGAAGATGCTGAAATTTGACGATGGCGAAAACATGATCGTCGCCGAAGTCGAAGTCATCAACGAAGGCTCTGAAAAGGGCGTCGAGACTGAAGCACTTGTTCGCTCTCTGAAAGCGACCTTCGAAAACTACGTAAAACTCAACAAGCGCATCCCGCCTGAAATGCTCATGAGTGTGAACGGGATCGAAGATCCTTCTCGCTTGGGTGACGTGATCGTCGCTCACTTGAATCTTCGTTTCGAAGACAAGCAAGCGGTGCTTGAAATCACCGATCCGACCAAGCGTCTCGAAAAATTGCTCGAGCTCATGCAGGGTGAAATCGAAATTCTTCAAGTCGAACGCCGTATCCGCACGCGCGTGAAGAAGCAGATGGAGAAGTCACAGAAAGAATACTATTTGAATGAGCAAATGCAGGCCATTCAGAAAGAGCTGGGCGAGAAAGACGAATTCAAAGCCGAGATCATGGCGATCGAAAAACAGATCAAGTCCAAGGCCATGAGTAAAGAGGCGAGAGAGAAAGCCATAAAGGAGGTCAAAAAGCTGAAGATGATGTCGCCGATGTCCGCCGAGGCGACCGTCGTGCGCAACTACATCGATTGGTTGATCACACTTCCTTGGGGCGAGTACACTGAAGATAGCAATGACTTGGGCGCAGCTGAAGATATCTTGAACGAAGACCACTACGGTCTAGACGATGTGAAAGAGCGTTTGCTCGAGTATCTTGCGGTCAGAACCCTTACTGAAAACTCCAAGGGCCAGATCCTCTGCTTCCTTGGGCCCCCAGGCGTAGGTAAGACATCGCTTGCAAAATCCATTTCCCGAGCTTTGAATAAAAAATTCATCCGCGCTTCGATGGGTGGCGTGAGAGACGAGGCCGAGATACGTGGACACCGTCGCACCTACGTCGGCGCACTCCCGGGAAAAATCATTCAATCCCTGAAAAAAGCGGGTTCATCGAACCCGGTGTTCCTCTTGGACGAAGTGGATAAGATGAGCATGGATTTCCGCGGTGACCCGTCTTCGGCTCTCCTCGAAGTGCTCGACCCGGAACAAAACCATAATTTCGGCGATCACTACCTCGAAGTGGACTACGATCTCTCGAAAGTGATGTTCGTGCTGACCGCGAATTCTCTCTCGGGCGTACCTCGTCCGCTCCTCGATCGTATGGAGATCATCAACATTTCGGGTTACACTGAGATCGAGAAGTTCAATATCGCGAAAAAATACTTGCTTCCGAAGCAAATGGAACAGCACGGCCTTAAGACCGAGGACATTACCGTCGACGACGAAGCTCTTCGCGGCGTGATCCGCCTGTACACTCGTGAAGCCGGCGTCCGTAACATGGAACGCTTGATCGCGACTCTCTGCCGTAAGGTGGCGAAGAAGTTGGTCGATGCCCGTCTTGAGGCCGTGAAGTCCAAGAAATCCGTAACGGCCAGTCCAATCCGGGTGCGCTCGGACGATCTCGAGGAATTGCTCGGACCTGCACGTTACCTTCAGAACAAACTCGAAGAAAACCACGAAGTGGGTCTCACCAACGGGTTGGCTTACACCGAGATGGGTGGCGAGATGCTCCAAATCGAAGTGTCGGTCGTTCCAGGTAAGGGTGCCGTGAAAATCACGGGTAAGCTCGGTGATGTGATGCAAGAGTCGGCGACGACGGCAATGTCATACGTTCGCTCGCGCGCGGAAGCTTTGGGCTTAAGCCCGGACTTCTATCAAAACATCGATATCCACTTGCACGTACCGGAAGGCGCGGTACCCAAGGACGGTCCGTCTGCAGGTATCACGATGACGACCGCGATCACTTCGGCGCTCACTAAAATCCCAGTCAAACGAGATGTTGCGATGACCGGTGAGGTGACCTTGCGTGGGCGCGTGCTTCCGATCGGCGGTCTGAAAGAAAAATTGCTTGCGGCTAAAATCTCAGGCATTAAGACCGTGATCATCCCGAAAGATAACGTCGCTGATCTTAAAAAGATCCCGGACGAAATCAAGGCGGGCGTACAGATCATCCCCGTGGATCACGTCGACCAAGTGTTGCGCGTCGCGCTCAACTTGGAAAAACCGAGCGAGTTCTTGGCGAAGGCCGGTGTCGTGGGCGAAGTGCCAGCGGCCCTGATCGAAAAGCCTACTAAAGAAAAACGAGGCGCAACAATTAAGCACTAACAGACTTACAAAAATTTACGGAATGGAGCCTGGATCGGATCGGTCCAGGCTCTTTTTGTTTACTATTTTAGTTCATCGTACTTGATGCCGAGTTCAGTTAGCTTGTCCATGATCTGATCCACGCGAATTACGCGCGACGCCCAGGCGGTTATGATACCGGAGGGATACCTGGCCCAGAATTGTTTTATAAGTTTGCGTTTGGCTTGAGGGGCATTCTCAAGTTGCTCAACGGTTTCGGGCCGGTGGGATTCGCAAGAGTATTGTGAATGGCTCACTCCGTCGTCCCCAGGCGCATCGCAATCCAGCCAGTCTCGACCGCCTGATGCAATGAGTAAGCCGATCAGCGATTTTGTTTTTGGGTCAAAGATGGGACCTCCTGAATTTCCGCCACCGGTGTCCATGAACATGAGTGCGATTTTTTGACTCGCATCCGTAGCAACGGCAACTTTACCTTCGAGATCGGCTTTCAAAGGAAGACTGAGTTGGTGACCTAAGATCGCGACTGGCGTTTGATAATCACCCTTGAAACCGCGCTGCAAAGTAACGGGTTTGACCGCAAGCAAAGGCTTTTTGAGTTGTACAACAGCGAAGTCGGAGTCCGACACTGCGTTGGTCTGTGTGGGAGTGCCAACATAAAGAAGTTGTGCGATTTCGGTAATGTTAATCGCATTGAGTGGAATCATCAGGGGATCTGTCTTGAGTTGGTCCTCGCTTGCATACCCTAAACCCGCGACGACTTGAGTATGAGAAAGTTGGTTTATGTCGCCGTTTTCGGGCAAACAGTGAGCAGCTGTGATCATGATGTCCTGAGTGACCATCACACCCGTGCAATCGACGATATTGGGTTGGTCGGCAAAGCGGTGTTTTGGAGTGACGTTTGGAATGACCATTGGCGAATCTTTAAGTGACCGGCCACCTGAAAATGTTTTCCAGTCGTTATAAACCTTAACGATGTGAGAGGAAGTGGAGAACGCAACGGTTGCGCCAGCGAGTGCTTTCCAGTCTTCGGGAAGCTGGTACATTTCGATACGCGAGTCTTTGTCCCCCATGATGGCGGCGTGAGCGGCTGGGTTTAAGATGGTCAAAAGTAGGAGGAGTGAACGGATGATGTCTCTCATAGAGCCTCTTGTTCGAAGGAGATTAGCTCAGAATAAATAAAATTTCAACTAAAATTATGTAATAAAATTAGTTGCGTTTTAGGTGCTGAACTAAAGCACCCTGCGTGTGCGGATCGATGTCTTAAGATTCTGGATGGTCTTGATGAGGTCGTCCGTAATCGGTTGATTGAGGTCGGTGATGAGGTAACCGATGTCTTTGTCGGTGTGGAGCGATTGGGCCTGAATGTTGGCTCCGGCGCTCGATAAAATTTCGTTGATGTCTTTCAACACCCCCTTCACGTTTTGGTGGACGTTGGTCAAGCGGGTGAACTGACGATCGAGCGGAATATCCGTTTGAGGGAAGTTAACCGAACGAAACGTTGAACCGGTTTGCGCGAAACGAATGAGTGTCGACGCGACTTCACGGCCGATATTGACTTGAGCTTCTTCGGTAGCGCCACCGATGTGCGGAGTCAGGATCACGTTCTCGACTCCTTTCATCGGTGAAGAATAAGAATTGGTGTTGTTTTCGGGCTCTTCCGGATAGACGTCGAGCGCGCAGCCGGCGAGGTGTTTCGACGTTATCGCGGCTTCGAGCGCCGGGATGTCAACTACGTCTCCCCGTGCGTTGTTAATTAAATAAGATCCGGGCTTCATCTGCTTGATTTCGTTCGTGCCGATCATTCGGTAAGTGCCGTCGGTAGCGGGTACGTGCAGGGTGACGAAATCGGATTCCGCCAAGCATTCTTCAAGAGTGGACATTGGTTTCGCGTTACCGATCGGGAGTTTAGAAATCACGTCATAAAACACCACCCGCATACCCATGGCTTCGGCAAGGTATGAAACCTGTACGCCGATGTTACCATAACCCACGATGCCCAAGGTTTTGCCGCGAACTTCAAAACACTGAACCGAACCCTTATTCCAGACGCCTTGGTGCATCTCGGTGTTGCGAGTGCCGAGTTTGCGGGAAAGCATGACGATTTCGGCGATCACCATTTCGGCGACCGAGCGAGTGTTGCTAAAAGGCGCGTTGAACACGACTGTTCCATGAGAACGAGCGGCGTTTAAGTCGACTTGGTTGGTGCCGACGCAAAAGCAGCCTACGGTGCCGACGGATTCAGCGGCTTCAAAAAACTTTGGAGTGAGGAAAGTTTTACTGCGGATACCGAGAATATCGTAACCCGGAACTTTTTGAATCAACTCAGCTTCGGTAAAAGCGCCCTTCATGGTGTCGACTTGGAATCCTTCTTTTACAAAAAGATCACGGGCGATGGGATGAATGTTCTCGAGAAGCAGGACTTTTTTCATGCCTTTAAAATAGCATGAAGTGCGGTCATGCAGCCAAAAATAGTGTATTATTTCCACATGCCGATCTTTACGGATAAAAAATTTGAAATCGCCACAACCTATCAGCCTACCGGTGATCAGCCACAGGCCATTGAAAGATTAACGCGCGGACTCAAAGATGGTAAGGCCGCGCAAGTTCTCCTGGGTGTTACCGGCTCGGGCAAAACGTTTACGATGGCAAACGTCATCGCAAACGTGAATCGTCCGACGTTGATTCTGGCCCATAATAAAACCCTCGCGGCGCAGCTCTATTCCGAGTTCAAAGAATTCTTTCCTAACAACGCCGTCGAGTACTTCGTCAGTTACTACGATTACTATCAGCCTGAGGCTTATATCCCATCGAGTGACACCTACATCGAAAAGGATTCGCAGATTAACGACGAGATCGACAAGCTCCGGCACTCTGCGACGCGTTCGCTGCTTGAGCGCAATGATGTCGTAATCGTTTCGTCGGTATCGTGCATCTACGGTCTCGGAAGCCCCGAAGCGTACGAAGGTTTGATTTTATATCTCGAGGCCGGCAAAACTTACAAGCGCCAGGAAGTTTTGAAGAAGCTGCTAGAGATCCAATACGAACGCAATGACATCGACTTTCATCGCGGTACGTTTCGAGTCCGTGGTGAAGTCGTCGAAATTTATCCGGCATATGAAGAAGAAGTTGTCGTCCGTCTCGAGTTTTTTGGCGATGACCTCGAGCAAATTTCAACCTTCGATCCGTTACGTGGGATCAGATACGACAAAATTCCGCGCGTGACGATTTATCCCGCCAGCCACTACGTGACGACGCTCGATAACCGTAAACGTGCGATGAGCTCAATTCGTGAGGAGCTGCAAACAGTGCTTCAAGAATTGCAGTCGCAAAATAAACTGCTCGAGGCTCAGCGCCTCAATCAGCGCACGCAATTTGATCTCGAGATGATGGAGCAAATCGGATTTTGTCAGGGCATTGAGAACTACTCACGCCATCTTACCGGCCGAAATCCTGGTGATCCGCCCCCGACGCTCATGGACTATTTTCCGGACAACTGGCTTTGCATCGTCGACGAGAGTCACGCTACGATTCCGCAAATCGGCGGAATGTATCGCGGGGATCGCGCTCGGAAGCTGAACTTGGTGGAGCACGGATTCCGCTTGCCTTCGGCGCTTGACAACCGTCCGCTTAATTTCCAGGAGTGGGAAAAGCTGATTCGCCAGACGATTTACGTGTCGGCGACGCCCGGCCAGTACGAGCTCGATCTGGTAAAGCCAAGTCCTGAGGCCGCGCCCGACGTCGTTCAGCAAGTGATTCGACCGACCGGTCTTGTCGATCCGATCGTTGAAGTGCGTGGCGCTCAAAATCAAGTCGCAAACCTACTCGAAGAAATTGAAATCCGGATCGGCCGTAACGAGCGGGTGCTCGTGACCACGCTCACCAAGCGCTTGGCCGAGGATCTGACCCGTTACTACACCGAGAAACAGATCAAGGTAAAGTACTTGCACTCGGATATTGAAACACTGGAACGGATCGAGATTTTGCGCGATCTACGTCTCGGTACTTTCGATGTCTTGATCGGAATTAACCTGCTTCGTGAGGGCCTTGATTTGCCTGAAGTCTCGATGGTGGCCATCATGGATGCCGACAAAGAAGGTTTTTTACGATCGGAACGCTCGCTGATTCAAACCATCGGGCGCGCCGCTCGGAACTTGAACGGATTCGTGATTCTTTACGCGGATAAAGTCACTCACAGTATGGATGTTGCGATTAAAGAAACCAAACGCCGTCGTGAGATTCAATCAGAATTCAATGCCAAACACGGCGTTACACCCCAAACGATTCAAAAGAAAATCGCTGAACCTGTTCGTGCCGAAGCTGGCGATGGAAGTCTCGGTCAAGGGATGTGGCCGAGCGCCGATGCCGACGAAAAAGGCGGCGTGATGAGCGGCCGCGCTCGTGGGATCCGCACGCTTCAGCATCAGCTCGATACCAAACTCCTGGATTACGTCGACGAGATTTCTCGCGCGGATGCGATCAAAACCTTGCTCGGAGATCGGTTTGTGAGTTTTGCAAAACTGCCTGCGACCGTCCGAAAACTCGAAGTCGACATGCGCGAAGCAGCCAAGAATCTTGAGTTCGAAAAAGCGGCAGAATTGCGGGATCTGCTGCGCCAGTTGAAGCTCTTAAGTCTAGAGATGTAGTTAAGTATCTGAATTGGATCAGTCGGTTTTTATAAGGATTTCAAGTCAATATGCCGTGTCCAACACGACACATTCCAATTGTTAGATTTCAATAATACTATAAAAATAATGGTTAGGTTTTTGACTTTATTACGGCGTGTTTTGTTCGTGTGCGTGATAGTTGGCGTTACGGGTTGCAGCTTTGATATTCGGAGTACCACGCACAACATCCGAGGGGTAACCCCATCTTCAACGCCCGTACCCCTTGTAAGTTTTTTAAAACAGTTTGGAGTATCGACGGCACTCGGTCCGTTTTTTACGAATACCGCCAACGAAATTTGTAACCAAACCGTGGTCGATGGCTCGGGTAACGTGTACTGTGCAGGGTATACCGATGGCGCGCTCTCGGAAGCAAATGGGACGAACGGAGGTAGTGACGCCTTTGTGATGAAGCTTGATTCGAGTGGAGTGATTCAATGGGTAACGCAGTTGGGGGCGGTGACAAAAGCGCCAGGCGCGCCCGGGGACGCCAATCAAGGTGGTGATTTTTGCAATGGCGTGAGTGTGGATGCCACAGGCAACGTGTACTGCGCAGGGTATACCGATGGTGCGCTCTCGGAAGCAAATGGGGGGAGTGGTGACGCCTTTGTGATGAAGCTTGATTCGAGTGGTACCGTTCAATGGGTAACGCAGTTGGGAGCGGTGACAAAAGCGCCAGGCGCGCCCGGGGACGCCAATCAAGGTGGTGATTTTTGCAAAGGCGTGAGTACAGACACCTTGGGCAACGTGTACTGCGCAGGAAATACCGATGGTGCGCTCTCGGAAGCAAATGGGGGGCGTAACGACGCCTTTGTGATGAAGCTTGATTCGAGTGGAGTGATTCAATGGGTAACGCAGTTGGGGGCGGTGACAAAAGCGCCAGGCGCGCCCGGGGACGCCAATCAAGAAAATGATTTTTGCAATGGCGTGAGTACAGACACCTTGGGCAACGTGTACTGCGCAGGAAATACCGATGGTGCGCTCTCGGAAGCAAATGGGACGAACGGAGGTAGTGACGCCTTTGTGATGAAGCTTGATTCGAGCGGTACCGTTCAATGGGTAACGCAGTTGGGGGCGGTGACAAAAGCGCCAGGCGCGCCCGGAGACGCCAATCAAGATAGTGATTTTTGCAATGGCGTGAGTGTGGATGCCACAGGCAACGTGTACTGTGCGGGCTTTACAAAGGCTGCACTTTCGGAAGCAAGCGGGGGGGATTACGACGCCTTTGTGATGAAGCTTGATTCGAGCGGCACCGTTCAATGGGTAACGCAATTAGGAGCGGTGACAAAAGCGCCAGGCGCGCCCGGAGACGCCAATCAAGGTGAAGATGTTTGCAATGGAGTGAGTGTGGATGCCACAGGCAACGTGTACTGTGCAGGGTATACCGATGGCGCGCTCTCGGAAGTAAATGGGGGGAGTTACGACGCCTTTGTGATGAAGCTTAATTCAAGTGGAGTGATCCAGTGGGTAGCGCAATTAGGAGCAGTGACAACAGCCCCGGGCGCTCCCCGGGACGCCAATCGAAGAGATGATTTTTGCAATGGCGTGAGTGTGGATGCCACAGGCAACGTGTACTGTGCGGGACATACAGGTGGCGTGCTCTCTGAAGTAAATGCGGGTGTTAGAGACGCCGTTGTGATGAAGCTTAATTCAAACGGCGCGATCCAGTGGGTAACGCAGTTAGGGGCGGTGACAAAGGTTCCAGGTGTGCCTGCTGTTTACAATCGGAACGATGAAAGATGCCAGAGCGTGAGTACAGACACCTTGGGCAACGTGTACTGTGCGGGGTATACCGATGGTACGCTCACGGAAGCAAATGGGGGTGGCAAAGACGCCTTTGTGATGAAGATCGATTCGAGCGGCACCGTTCAATGGGTAACGCAATTAGGAGCGGTGACGAAAGCGCCAGGCGCGCCCGGGGACGCCAATCAAGGTGATGATGTTTGCAAAGGCGTGAGTGTGGATGCCACAGGCAACGTGTACTGTGCAGGGTATACCAGTGGCGCGCTCTCGGAAACAAACGGGGGGAATTACGACGCCTTTGTGATGAAGCTTAATTCAAGTGGAGTGATCCAGTGGGTAACGCAATTAGGAGCAGTGACGATGGCGCCGAATGCTCCTGTGGGTGCCAATGTAGGTAATGATTATTGCAATGGCGTAAGTGTGGATGCCACAGGCAACGTGTACTGTGCCGGACATACGTTTGGTATACTCTCGGAAGCAATAGGAGGAAGATGGAATTCAGACGTATTTGTGATGAAGCTTGATTCAAACGGCGCGATCCAGTGGGTAACGCAGTTAGGGGCGGTGACGAAAGCGCCAGGCGCGCCTGCTGGTGCCAATGCATTTAGTGAAGTTTGCAATGGCGTGAGTGTGGATGCCACAGGCAACGTGTACTGTGCCGGACAGACAAGTGCCAAGCTCTCAGAAAACAGTGGGGGGAGTTACGACGCCTTTGTGATGAAACTTGATTCAAGTGGGGTCGTGCAATGGCTAACGCAGTTAGGGGCGGTGACGAAAGCGCCAGGCGCACCTGTGAACGCCAACCAAGGTTTTGATTTTTGCAATGGCGTGAGTGTGGATGCCTTGGGTAATGTGTACTGTGCAGGGTATACGACTGGTGCGCTCTCAGAAGCAAATGGGGCTGGCGGGACTAGTGATGCCTTTGTGATGAAGCTTAATTCAAGTGGAGTGATCCAGTGGGTAACGCAATTAGGAGCAGTGACGATGACGCCGAATGCTCCTGTGGGTGCCAATGTAGGTAATGATTATTGCAATGGCGTGAGTGTGGATGCCTTGGGTAATGTGTACTGTGCAGGGTATACCGATGGTGCGCTCTCGGAAGCAAATGGGGCTGGCGGGGCTAGCGACGCCTTTGTGATGAAACTTGATTCAAGTGGGGTCGTGCAATGGCTAACGCAGTTAGGGGCGGTGACGAAAGCGCCAGGCGCACCTGTGAACGCCAACCAAGATTTTGATTTTTGCAATGGCGTGAGTGTGGATGCCACAGGCAACGTGTACTGTGCGGGACATACAGGTGGCGTGCTCTCGGAGGCAAACGGGGGATACTACGATGCCTTTATTTTAAAACTGAAGCCAGACGGGAAATTCTAGGAGCGGTTTAGATCTTTTTAGCTAGTTCCCAAGCTTCGCGAATCGCGCGCTTGGCATCGAGTTCGCCCGCGAGGAGTGCGCCACCGATGATGTGAATCGGAATCCCGGTACGGCCGAGAATGTCGGCGTACTCACGATTGGATTCTTGTCCAGCACAGATCACGATGTGTTCGCTCGGTATCAATTGGTTGACCGGAGTACCGGAAGCGTCGTTTTTGCGGATTACGATGCCTTCACGCGTGATCTTAACGTAAGACAAATTGCTGATAGCTTGCACGCCGCTGCGTTTTAGCTCCAAACGATGGATCCAGCCCGTGGTTTTTCCTAACCCCTTGCCAATCCTGCCAGCACTGCGTTGAAGTAGGGTAATTTGCGTGACTTCGCGCTCGGGTTTGAAGTTCGGCACGAGACCTCCCTTAGCGCTCGGATCGATTCCCCAATGACCGAAGAATTTTTCGGGGTTGATATCGTTGTGATCCTTGTAATGCAGAATTTGAGTCGCGACGTCGACACCGATTCCACCCGAGCCGATGATGGCGACCGAAGTCGCCGGTTTAAACGTGCCGGCTGCAATTCTGCGGATGTAATCGTCGTAGTGATAAACGTGGGAGAGATCTTGACCCGGGATTCCCGGCATCCGCGGACGCACGCCGGTCGCGAGCACAATTTGATTTGTCCCGGACTCGAGGTCGGCTAGGGAACGAACTTCGGTTTTAAGTTTAATTTTACCACCAAGGCGCCGAATCTCGTTTCCCCAATATTCGATACTTTTTTTGTACACGGACTTGCCCGGGATCACTGCCGCGAGCAAAAACTGACCGCCAAGCTCAGCGCTTCGTTCGTAGACGGACACCTGGTGGCCTTTTCTTAAAAGGACGAGAGCCGCATTCAAACCCGCGGGGCCAGCGCCGATGACGGCGACATTTTGTGGCGACCGCGCGCGGTTGCCGAGCGCTAAATCCCATTCTCGTTCTTCGCACGCCGAAGGATTGACCAAGCAGGAAGCGGTTTTCAGATTGAAGATGTGATCCAGGCATGCTTGGTTGCACGCGATACAGGTGTTGATTTCTTTCAACCGACCTTCACGGGCTTTCAGTGGCAGATGTGGATCTGCCAAAAACGGACGCGCCATCGAAATCAAATCAGCGGCGCCGCTTTCTAAAACCCTCTCGATGACGGCGGGATCGTTCATGCGATTGACGGCGATGACAGGAATTTTTACCGCTTCTTTTAGTACGCGTGAAACCGGCGCGAACGCGGCCGGTGGAACCATCGATGCGATCGTGGGAACGCGAGCTTCATGCCAACCGACGCCCGAGTTCAAGATTGTTACGCCCGCATGTTCAAGCTCGCGTGCAAATGCAGTAGTCTCCGCTGGTGAGGCGCCGCCATCGAGTAAATCCAAAATCGAAATCCGGAAAATGACGATAAAGTTCGGTCCCACGCGCTCGCGGGTTTGGCGAACGATCTCGAGCGCAAAGCGCATCCGGTTTTCGAGACTTCCGCCCCACTCGTCGGTGCGTTTATTGGTCCGCTCCGAAAAAAATTGGTGCACGAGGTAGCCTTCGGAACCCATGATCTCGACCCCGTCGTAACCAGCCGATTGAGCTCGCTTGGCGCATACGGCGAAATCGCGGATGGTGGATTTAACTAGAATTCCCGGCATTGCAAACGGTTTGAATTTATTGATGGGCGCTTGAATACGCGAAGGAGCAACCAGAAGCGGATGGTAAGAATAGCGGCCCGCGTGCAGGAGTTGTAACACGATCTTTGAACCGTGCGCATGCACGGCTTCGGTAATTTTTTTATGGGCAATCGCCATTCCCGGGCTGAACGAAGCGCCGAGTGGGTTCAACTTTCCGAGCCAGTTGGGTGAGTAGCCGCCGGTGATGATGAGCCCCGCTTCACCACGGGCACGTTCGGCAAAATAAGCGGCTAGTGCGTCGATGTGTTTGTACGAGTCTTCGAGGCCGGTATGCATGGAGCCCATCACGAAACGGTTTTTAAGCGTCGTAAAGCCGAGATCGAGAGGTTCGAACATTTTGGACATGATTTTATGCTACCACCGATCTAAGATGGAAACATGACACGCACACTGATTCTGGCTCTTTTCTTGGTGACTCTACCGATTGCCGCCCCGCATGCTTCCACTTTCAAATTCAGATTGCTCGCCGATCCGACGACGCTCGATTGGCACTTGGCCAGCACTTCGGTCGAAACGCCACTCATGATGAATTTGATGGAAGGCTTGATGGAAGTGGATGCCAACCTCAAACCAAAGCCATGTCTTGCTGAAAAGATGACGATCAGCAAAGATCAAAAAACTTACACGTTTAAGATTCGCAAGAACGCGAAGTGGTCGGACGGCGTGGTATTAAAAGCTCAGGACTTTGTCGAAGGCTGGAAGCGCCTTCTGACTCCGGCAACAGCGGCACCTTATGCTTATTTGCTCTACGATATGGTGGGCGCCGAGGAATTCAATAAAAAGACCAGCACGGATTTCTCCAAAGTCGGTGTCGTCGCGAAAGACGATCAGACTCTGGTGGTGACCCTCAAAAAACCGGTCGCGTATTTTCCTTACCTCACCGGCTTCTGGCCGCTGTTTCCGATCCGTAAGGACGTAGTTGCGGCGAACGGAGCCGCGTGGACCAAGCCGGGCAAAATGGTCACCGTTGGCCCTTACGTTCTCGAAGCATTTCAAAATCAAACCAAGATCGTCATGAAAGCAAATCCAAATTACTGGCGCAAAAACAACGGTGTGACTGAAGCTACCGCGATGATCATCAAGGACAGCGCGACCGCGCTCAATGTCTTTAAATCAGGAGGAATCCAGATGATGCAGGATTTTTCGCCGGATGATTTGAAACTCGCGCGCCCGATGCCTGAGTTTAAGACTTTTCCGTACCTGAAGACGCACTATTTACTATACAAGGTGAAAGGCGCTGCCACGGAGAATCGCGATTTGCGCATGGCGCTCTCTCAGGCAATCGATCGCAAGCCGATTCCGTCGATCTTGAATGGTTCGCAAAAATTGGCGAGCACTTTTATTCCGCCAAAAGTGGTGGGTTACGATGCAAAGATGTCGCTCGCGTTTGACGTGGCGAAGGCCAAAGAATCGCTCGCCAAATCGGGTTACGACGTTACAAAACCCCTGGCGCTTGTCGCGCGTAATAGCGAGCGCCCTCGTATTCTCGCGCAATACATTCAGAGCGAGCTGAAAAAAAACTTGGGCCTCAAGGTGGAAATCGAGCTCTTTGACCACAAGGTGTTCCGCAGTCAAATAACATCCCAAAGCTTTCCGATGATGATGATGGTGTGGGCGGCTGACTATCCGGATGGAGATAGCTTCCTCGGTCTTTTCGAATCCAACACCGGTAACAATATCGGGAAGTTTTCGAACGCCAAATACGACGAGAACATGACCAGAGCTCGCGAGGATTGGAACACCCTCAAGCGCGATAGTTTGTACAAAGAAGCGCAGGACATCCTACAGATCAGAGAAGCGGCGATCCTGCCCCTTTTCTATGAGGAAAACGAAGCCCTTGTTGCCAAAAACATCAAAGGGTTCAGTATCAATCCGATTGGTTATTTCTTTATCAAAGATATCAGTATTAACTGACACACCTGAGTAAATCGGTTACCCGTCCGACCTTTAGGTCGGCATCTCGTAAATTCTCCAACGGCGATACAAAGGCGCCCCCAAATCGCGCCAGGGCTTGTTCATTGCTTCGTTGTCTTCGAGAATCCAAGACGCTTCGCCCGCTACGTAACCGTATTTGTGAGCGCGTTCGAAGGATTCAAACGTAAACAAGGCAAAAATCCCGCCGCCGCGGAATTCCGGCTTCACGCCGAGAGTAAGGATGCGGACCGCTTTTTGAATTTTTTGACTTTTTAGCAGTAGGTATCGGCCGACGAGGAGCTTGATAAGCCCGGTCGGAAACAGGCGCCCAGTCGGAATCCGCTTGAACACGTGATTGAAATCCGGAAGAGCGAGCATGAAGCCCGCCGGTTTGCCGTCGACTTCGGCAACGAACGCCATCTTTGGATCGAGGACCATTTTCATGTCTTTCGCCGCGAATTGGTACTCTTCTTTGGTCATCGGGAAGAAACCCCAGTTTTTCTCCCACGCCGAGTTGTAAATTTCGAAAGTTTGGTCGACTTCGCGTTGAAAGTGTTTGAGATCGAAGTCGCGGAATTTTACGCGTGAGTTTTCAGCGCGCAAGCGCTTGACGTATTCCTGCACCTTGATGGGAAGCTCGCTGTTTTTTTCGCGTGCGACGATGTATGCGACAAGATCCTTTGCTTTGGTCAATCCGTAGTTGTCATGGAGTTGTTCGTAGAACTTCGGGTTCCACGTCGTCATGATGGTCGGATGTTGGCTCTGCCCGCGAACGAGCAAACCGCATTCGTGATTGGTCGATGGGTTCATCGGTCCTTGCATTTTGTCCAAGCCCCGATCCTTCAACCATTTTTTTGCGGTATCAAAGAGAGCATTCGCGACGGTTTGATCGTCGATCGATTCGAAGAATCCGTAGAAGCCCGTTTTATCGTTGTGGAACTCGTTATGGCCGCGATTTTCACATGCAGCGATACGGCCGACGGGTTTACCGCCGCGGTATGCGATCCACATCGCGATCGTTGCGCGTTTGTAGAATGGGTTTTTGACGGTGTCGAGGCTTTCGTAAACCGACATCCGGAGGGGCGGTACCCACTGTGGATAAGTTTTCTGGTCGTAGAGTCTCCACATGACGTCGATGAATTCGTCAGTACCTTTTTTGCCGCTTACTTCGCGAATTTCAATTTGGCCCATGGGTAGTTCATACCACACGGGCCTAGAAACAAGTAGAGCTAGATTCCGTTCGTCATGACGGCGCGACTGATGTCGAAGCCTTTGGATTTCAAGACCGATCGAGCGTCGTACATGTACGTCGCGTAGTTGAAATCGATACCGCTTGGAGCAGCACCATCGTGGACGCCGATGACTTTTGGTACGCCATTCGAACTGAAAGCGAGGATGGAGCTACCGCTGTTACCCGGTTCGGTATCACAGGTGTAAATAAACGTCGATTGACCTTTGATCGCGTTTAGGCCGGCTGCGGTCGATGATTGAAGAGCGCAGTATTGCGACCACTCGAGCGGACGTCCTTGAGGGTATCCAAAGATGGTGAGTTTGGTACCAACCGCGGTACGGCCAGATTCCAAAGCGAGGCCGATCGTGACAGAGGGAGCTTTATCGACCTTAAAGATCGCAAAGTCACGTTGCTGGGTTTGTTCGGCGTAAATGAGCTTTGTACATTGAGCAACGCCAGAGACGACGGGCTTCGGACTGCCAGTCTCCGGAGATCCGCGGTAACCCCAATAAACCTTGATGTTGGTACAGGCTTTGTTTTGAGCGATTCGAGTGCCTGAAGTGTTCTCGTCAAAGAAGCAGTGACCGGCGGTCAACACGTAACCGTTACCGATATGCGTACCCGAGCAAGCGCCCGAGTTGCCGATTGAAATAATGCCAAAGGCATCGAGATATTTGCGAAGGTTCGAATCGATGTTTGACCCATCCGCTTTAACCGGAACCATGTTGTTCGAGCCGATGATCTTAGACGCCTCACCATAAGAGCTGTACAGGTCGGCATTGTAGGCCAGTGGCTCGACTGTTGGTGTTTGCTTGCCGCATCCAACAAGCCCGATAGAAGCTGCAAAGATTCCTGAAATTAAAGCGCGAGAATACGCCGTCCGTTCCATGTGTCCCCCTAAAAAAATCACTTTTCTCAATGCATTGTCGCCGTCAAAAAAGTGCCCACATCATGAAACACTAGATTTGATTAGTTTCAAAGATAAATTGTAATTAATTGAAATAATATGAAAGCGGCGCGTTGAATTGCTATTCAAGGCTGAACTGGACTTGAAACAGAGGTGAGGGGGCCGATAAGATCGTCTCATCGGAACCCCCGTCAACTCAGCTCTCTACTCTCTCTTGCCCGACACTGGTTATGACGGTTCTCATTTGATGGACTCTACGCCTATTAACTCAATGAATCAAGTTTAAATTAAACTAATATTGTTTAATAATAAAACATAACGGTTTGCGTTGCAAGTTATTGAAATAAAGACAATTTTACCTATTGATCTTTTTGCTCTGAAATTATCAAATGAAAGCATGCACAAACTTTTACCTGTTCTCCCGTTCTTGGTGACGGGTTTTGTTTCTCCGTCCGCGCACGCTAAAATTTCGGAAGCGAACAAAGTTACTCCTCCCTACAAATTGGGAGTGGTCATCGTGATCGATCAGTTCCGCGCGGACTATCTGATGCGCTACAAGTTTAGCGGCGGATTTAAATTTCTAAAAGATGGAGGAGCTTATATGCCTCTGGCCGATCACGGTCTTTTGCAAGACATGACTGGTCCGGGTCACGCGGCAATCATGTCAGGCACTTTTCCGTATCGTCACGGCATCTCGACCAATTATTGGTTCAATCGGGACAAAAACGCAGTCGAGTACTGCACTCAAGATGACGATCGTAAAACCATCGGCTCAGGAGGTGTCGTAGCCGGTGCTCAGGGTATGTCACCGAAACTTTTTAACGGCACTACCTTGGGCGACGAACTGAAGAACGTCGATCGCTCATCGCGCTCGGTAAGTATCGCGGTAAAGGATCGTGCCGCGATCTTAATGGCAGGTAAGCGTGCCGACCAAGTGTACTGGCTCGACTACAAAAACTGTCAGTGGGTGACGAGCGATTTCTACATGAAAGAAATCCCTGGCTACGTCAAAAAATTAAATGCGGATTTGACCGACATGAAAACCAAGAAATATTCGTGGGGCCCTTACAAAAACATGACTTATTGTAATCCGGAATCGCTTCGCACATCTTGGATCGGCAAAGAGAGTTTAAAGCTCGCACTCGCTGCGGTTGATGATTTGAAATTGGGTAAAGGGCCGGACACGGACTTGCTCACGGTAAGTTTATCGAGCCACGATTACCTCGGCCATCAACTTGGACCGAATAGCGAAAGCTTGCTTGAGATGTCACAAGACGAAGACAAGATGATCGGCGAGTTCATCCAAGAAATTGGCAAACGCGTCGGCATGAACAACGTGTTTTTTGTGCTCACGGGCGATCACGGTACGCCTCCGAGTTCCGGCGCCGTTCCGAAAGAAAAACTCGCGAACGAAAATATCAAAGAGGAGGAAGTGACCGACCTGATTGAAAATTCGTTGACCAAAGAATACGGCAAGCCTAAAGGCGGAAAGTGGATCGCGAGTATCATCGAGTTCCAACTTTATTTGAATCAAGAAGCGCTGAAGAACGCGAAGGTAACGGTTGCCGACGTCGGACACTTTTTGCGTCCGATCCTTGTGAGAGAGCGTTACATCGATCAGCTTTTGATTCGGGATGAAATTCTGTACGACCGAAAAGTCCCGCCGGGAGATTTCGGAAAAGTCATCGATCACACGCTCAGTCGCCATAGTGGCGACCTTTTGATGATCCTCAATCCGTATTACTGGAGCGACAGCTACCCCCTGACGCACATGACGCATTATTCCTACGATCGTTATGTACCGCTTGTCATCTGGGGCAAGACTTTCAAACCCGGCACCTATCGCGCAGTGGTAAACGTCGTAGATTTGGCGCCCACCTTGGCGAGCGTTTTAAACGTACTTCCGCCATCACAGGCGGAGGGACGAGTCATGACTGAGATCTTGCGGTAAACCCAAAATGGGACGAAACTATATGGATATGAAAAAACTCCAACATGGACTGAATTTCGCTCGAAAGACAATGATGATCGCACTCGTCACGAGTGGGGCGGTCGCGCAGGCGCAAACGCTGCAATGTCAAAGCGTACCGGCGCTCATGAACGTTTTCTTGAGCAATCATTTTTCAGTCAATCAGCTGAACTCCGACATCAAAGGCCGTACCGTGAACTTGTTCATGAAGTACGTCGACCCGAATAAGCAGCTTCTTTTGAAAAGCGACGTCGCCAAGATGAAGACTCAGCTGACCGACCTCTTCGAAACGATGAAGAACGGAAACTGTGCTTCTTTGAACGAGATCTCATCGACGCTCGTTTCGCGCGCCGAAGAAAACCTGAAGATCGTAAGCGAGATGCTCGGTAAAGCCGATTTCAAGCTCGACGAAACCGTGAAGTACCAGTCCGACTCCAAAAAACGCGACTACCCGTCGAACGTCGACGAAAAGAAAGCCGGCTTGACTTCCGCGATCCAAACCCAGCTTGCGACCACGATGGCTGGCGACGTGAAACTCGACAAGGCGAAGCAACAGCTCATCAAACGTTACGAACTTGCGGTCAAGCGTTCGAAAGAACTCAACACCGGTAAGATGATCAACCTCTTTGCCGAGTCGTTCGCTCATTCTCTCGATCCGCACTCGGATTACATGAGTCCGGAGCAGCTCGACGAATTCAAGATTTCGATGAATCTCTCGCTCGAAGGGATCGGCGTGTCGCTCTCAAGCGACGACGGCTACACCATCGTGCAAGAAATCATCCCGGGCGGTAGTGCTGACCGCGCTCACGCGCTCATGCCAAAGGACAAGATCATCGCAGTCGCTCAAGACAAGAAAGAGCCGGTCAACATCATCGATATGGATCTCTCCGACGTCGTTAAAATGATCCGCGGTAAGAAAGGTACAAAAGTCGAATTGACCGTACTCCGTCAGAAGGGCAGCAAAAGCGACACCTTCAAGGTCACACTTGTGCGCGACAAAGTCGACATGCGCGAGCAAGCCGCGAAGATCACTTACCAGGACAAGAAAATCGGCGATCGCAAAGTTAAAATCGGTTTGATCGACCTTCCGTCTTTCTATGGTGGTTCTGAAAAGAACTCACGCGATTGCTACACTGACTTGCGTAAACTCGTCGAGGAAGCGGCCTCTAAAAAGGTGGACGGTATCATTCTCGACCTCTCGGCCAACGGGGGCGGGTTATTGCAAGACGCGGTTAAGATCGCCGGTATGTTCATCAAAACCGGTCCGGTCGTCGCGACCCAAGACGTGAAGAAAAACCGCGACGTTCTTGCGGATGAGGACGCGAAGATTATCTACAACGGGCCGCTCATGCTCCTGACCACCCGTCAGAGCGCATCGGCGTCCGAGATCTTGGCGGGCGCCATGAAAGACTATCGCCGCGCACTTATCGTCGGCGGCGATCACACTTACGGTAAAGGTTCCGTGCAGGTGTTGAATCCGCTACCGCTCGGATTGGGTGCGATGAAGCTCACGACTCAGATGTTCTATCTTCCAGGCGGGAACTCGACTCAAAACTTGGGCGTGGCTTCCGACGTTTCGATGCCGACTTACCTCGACATCGACGACATGGGCGAGCAGTTCATGGACTATGCTTTGCCGCCTTCCAAGACCGAGCCGTTTATCTCGATGGACGCCGCTCAATCCAAAGACGGCAAAGATGCTTGGATCGCGATTAGCGACGACCTCGTGAAAACTTTGAAAGAAAAATCCGCTAAGCGCGTGGAAGCGAATCAGGAGTTCAAAGACATCCAAAAAGACCTCGATGAAGTCAAAAAGAACGAAGGTTGGGTGAAAGTCGCCGACATCATGAAGAAGTCGGACAAAGACAAGACCAAGCGTAAAGATCGTAAAGAGAAAGCCTCGACAGCCAGTGGGCGTAAAGAGCTTTGGCTCAAGACTCCGCAAGTGCAGGAAGCGATCAACATCATGGTTGATTGGTTGAGTTATCCGGCACCGAAAGTCACGGCGACTTCGACCTCCGCGGCTTCGGCGCGCAATGATGCGAAGTCCAACTAAGATTCAAGAATGAAGAACCCGACTGTTGTTGTTAGCGGTTCCTTTCATGTATTGGTAACGGACTAAATATTTCGAGTGATTTTTTAAGCTGATTAGGTTAAGGTCCGCGCCAAGGAGACCTTATGTACCGCAAATTACTGATTATTTTAATTTTTTTTAGCGTTTCTGCACACGCGCGCGTGAACAATGTCCTTACCTGTGCTTATAAGCCGGGGCAGAACTTATACCAGATGAAAAACGGTGCGGTCGTAGAGTCTTCCGGGGATTTTGCCGATGGAGGACGTGTAGGGGGGCTGACTCTGGTTACTTATGCAAACGGCAAAGTGAGTCGCATGGTTTTGGATACGCCCGTCCGGTGGATTGATAAAGCAAAGGCGATCTCGGATAGTTTGACTCCTCCGATTTTCAAAGCGGCCCGCCTTAGTGTCGATAAAATCGAAAGTGCCCGCGCTATCACGTTGAATAATGATCAGCCTGCTCCTGTCTTGGTGAACTACTTTGACAAAAACGGGCGTTTCTTAACGGGTGCTCTTTTGGTTCCCGTTGGAGGAATGCAATTGTGTTATCCCGTAAAGACTGAGCTTTAGCATTGGCTCTCGAATCAGTATCGCTTCTTATACGAAGGACGCGGAGTGCCTTTCGGCTTTGCTTTTGGAGTTGACGCTTCCGGATCGCCTGGAAATTTAATTTCGTCCGGCATCGCATCGTAGCTTACTTTCGGTGAATCGGATGAGGACGATGAAGAACCACCTGCGCTATTTTCCGGCGGTGGAGCGGACGGCAGTCTTGGCGTTAACGGTCTGTCTTCGGGCTTCTCGTCTTTACCTTCGTCTTTGTCGGCGATGTCCGCGGCGCTGTCGGGCGGGATCATTTTTTCTTCGCTGGCCTGCTGCCGCTTCTGCTCGTCGCTGAAATCGTTCAATTTGTTGATGCGATCGTTGTCCACGGTCTCGCGGCGAATGCGATCGTAGTCGTCTTTGCTCATGGAAGGGTGCTTGCGCATTTGGCGGTACATCTTATCGTCATTTTGAGCTTGAGCGCTATATTCAACTAAAGTAGTTGAAAAAAGGACGCATATAGCGAATCTTAGGGCTTTTTTGAGCTCCATGTTGCTCATTATACTCCTAGCCATTAAAATAGATAGTAGGGGAACAGGGCACTTAGGGGGATAACGTGAGAATCTTTTTAGCGATTTTCTTTGCTGTCGGAATTGTCTACATACCGATAGCGTCACAGGCCAATCCGCCGGCAACGACGCCGACTGCGGCGGACGACGATTCGGGTACGGCGACCGGACTCGACGATGACGATGCGGCTTTCAGTCAAAGCGGACCGGCCAATACCGGCATCGGCAACGGCACAAGCAGCGGCGGTTCTTCGGGCGCAGGTTCGGGCGGAGTCGCTCAGATCGCTTGCTTGAGCGACAGCGGCGCGGTCTTGAATGCCGACCCTTCATCGGTTTGTAAAGCCGTCCTTCCGAAATGTTCGGTTTTGCAAAAAGCGATCATCGAAAAAACCAAAGACATGCTTTCTCAAAAGATCTGGGGTTACTATAACGGCAAAGACGTGGACCTTGCGAAGAGTAGCCCAAATAACTTGATCGGAACGGATCTTCCGTTTCCGGTTTGTAGCGTGGTCGGGCACCAACTAAAATACAGCGCAGGCCGCAACGACATCGAGACTAAAACTCAAGCGATCGGCAAAAAAGGATCATGCGGCGAACGCCCGCGAGTCATCGCTTCAAGAAGCGGCAAAAAATTCGCTCTGAACTACGACAACAATGCCGGTTCGCTTTGGATCTCTTACATGCTCGGCGCGTATCCTTGGCTGATTCGTAAACACGGCGCCGACGTATTGAATACGCTCAAGCCCGATTTGAGTAACATCAACAGTCTCATCACGAATAAAGCGATGATCGACGATTTGGTCAAAACCGCCACGCAAATGAAAGACTACAATCAAAAGCTCGCGGCCGAAGTTAAAACCACGTGTAACACTGGCGACTCGGATCTGACCGCGAAATGCATGGCCGGAACGATCTCGGTGACAGACCCGGCTCAGCGGGTGTGCACGATCGTGAAAGCTCAACTCGCTGCCAACGAAGGCGCCGTACCGAACATCCTTGCGTACGAAGTCATGCAGCGAGTTCAAAAACAGTACGACGATGTCTTCGCCAAGCTCATCAATTTTAAGAACCCGACGATGAGCGGGTTTAGTAACGAGTGCGGAGACACCGGTTCTTTCGGACGTAGCCGGAAGAAAAAGATTTCAATGACGGCATCGTGTTTCTTCGGCGGTTCGTACTGTACCACGAATGACGGTACGGTGCGCGAAGACGGTCCGAATGTTCCGGGCGTCTGCGGCGAAAAGAATACGCGCATCTTGATTCCGAGCGGTCGGACAACGGGCGGGCTCATCGGTTTTAATAGTACTGCTGTGACTAAAAACGTCGGCTTCGCGGCGGTAGTCGAGAAGCTGATTCGCCACGATGTTTGCGGTCAGAACTCACCTGGCGACGACAGCATATGCGACAAGATCAATATTCCGAGTAAACCGGCGAACGCCCCTTAGGAGTCACGATGAAGAATTTGATTTTATCCAGCTTCGTTGTTCTCGGTTCCCTGGTTAGCGGAAGCGCGCACGCGTTTCTCGGTTTCGGCGGAACCCATATTTCTCAAAGCTATCCTTGCATTGGTTTGGACGGAGTGCCGATTCCTGCGGGCGCGATGGAAAGACAGTGCTGCAGTAACGGGCATTTGATTTCGGGTGCGCCTCAAACTTGCCGCGCGGGTTTCAACACGATTTCAAGTGATGCCGCTGGCGGTGCCGCGTTCAATATGAACTTGGCGCAAACCACTTTGGGCGTCGCTCACGACATGAACGGCACCTCAACCGACATCAACCAGCTTCCTACTCACAACGATATTCCCATCATTGCTCCGAATAGCCACTCCGAAGTCTCGGCGGTTCATGGCGCGACCGATTTGGGTACAAGCGGAGTCGATATCTCGGACGCGCTCGGCAATCTCGCCGGCACTAAAGGTTCAGGATCAGGCTCAGGAATGGGCTCGGGTAGCGGCTCGGGCGGCAACGCGGGCGGCGGACTCGGCGACGGTTTAGGCAGCACTAGCGGTGCAAACGGCGTCGGTAAAAACGGAAAGAATGGCAACGGCGACGACAAGACCGAACAAGGTAAGGTCGTGGGCGGTTTCGCTCAAGGAAGCGGCAAAGACGGCAACAACGGATTTGGCAGTCATGATTTCACCTTCGGAGCGGGCGACGCCAATGGCGCCAACGGTTCGAATGGTACCGATCAAGACCTCGCTTTTGGCGAAGATGGAGCGGATGCCACCGGTTCAAACGGTAACGTCGAAGGAACCATTGTCGATCCAGCGAACTACTTCAATCTGACCAACAAATCGGACGACATTTTCAAGATTGTTTCTCGCCGGTACACCAAAAAGTTCAAGAAGCTCGCCGATCTCAAAAAAGGTCCGCTTCCGGCTTCGGTTCCGAGTGGAGCTTCCGGAAATTCACATCGCAATAAACCCATTTAAGGTTATGATGAGTCTATATGACTCAGAAAACTCGTGTCTTTAGCACCGCGGTTTTAGTGGCTGCCCTCGGTTATTTTGTCGATATCTACGACCTGCTGATGTTTAGCATTGTGCGGGTGGAGAGTCTGCGCTCGATCGGTTACACCGGCCGCGAGCTCGAGGTTGGGGCTTATCTCAACAACATCCAGATGACCGGTCTTATGATCGGCGGGATCGCGTGGGGGATGCTCGGCGATCGCAGAGGGCGTCTTTCGGTGCTCTTCGGCTCGATCGCTCTCTACTCAATCGCGAATTTCTTAAACGCCTATGCCAACAACTTCACTCAATATGCGTTCTGCAGATTTTTTGCAGGCTTAGGTCTCGCGGGCGAACTCGGCGCGGGCATCACCCTGGTCTCCGAGGTTTTACCGGCGCAGCTCCGCGGTTACGGCACCATGATCGTGGCGACGGTCGGGGTGACCGGGGCGATCGTGGGCGGCTGGGTCGTGCAACTTTCGGATTGGCGGACGGCGTTTCAAGTCGGCGGCGTGCTCGGCTTTTTGCTTTTGATCCTCCGGATCGGCGTGGCCGAGAGCGGAATCTTCGAAGGCATCAAACACGAAGCGGTCTCGCGCGGCAACTTTTTAAATCTCATTTTGCACAAAGATAAGCTCAGACGTTTCGGGTTTTGTATTTTAGCTGGCGTACCGATCTGGATGACGATCGGGGTCCTCGTCGCGTTTGCGCCTGAGTTCGCCAAAAACTTCGGAGTCGCGGAGCCCGTCTCTGCGGCGAAGGCCGTGATGTACTGCTATCTCGGGTTCGTGTTCGGCGATTTCTTGAGCGGATCTTACAGCCAAGTCATTAAAAGCCGTAACCGCGCGCTCCGGATTTTCGTGGTGCTGAATTTTATCGTGTCACTGGTCTATCTCTTCGGGATGACCGGAACGAGCGCAACCGTGATTTACGTCATGTGCGTTCTCCTCGGCACGACTGGCGGATATTGGGCCGTGGTCGTGACGATGGCGTCCGAGCAATTCGGAACGAACCTGCGTGCGACCGCGACCACGGCGGTTCCGAATTTTATCCGCTTCGCGCTCGTGCCGATGAATTTGGGCGTACTGGCGTTGAAAGAAAATTTTGGCCTCGTCACCGCGGCACTCATCGTGAGCACGACCGTGAGCTTGATCGCACTCTTCTCGGCATTCCAACTCAAAGAGACCTTTGGCCGCGACTTGAACTTTACCGAGAAATGAATGGACTCGAAGCTGCACAAAAAAGTTCAAGTCTGGATCGTGAACCGCACTTCGAAGGGTGATCTCGTATTGCTCTTCAAAGTCATCCCGAAGCGCGGAGCCGGTTGGCATCCGGTAACGGGATCGGTTGAGGACGACGAGGCCGAGCGCGGCGATTGGTTAGGCGCTGCCAAGCGCGAAACCCGGGAAGAAACCGGTCTCCATCCCCGGCATGGAAAATGGGTAGATTTGGAGCTCAGTTTCAAGTTCGACGGACGTTGGGGGCCGGCTGAAGAATTCTGTTTTGCCCTCATTTTAAACGATTTCAGCGGAGCGATTACCCTCGATCCGTCGGAGCACGAGGGAATGAAGTGGGTGTCTCTCAAAGAAGCCGAAAAGGCTCTCGGGTTCGACTCTCAACGCCGTGCGCTTCAAGCCATTTCGTGTTACCTTGCCGAAGCGTGACTGGTTTATTCAAAGACCTCGATTGGCCCACATTTTTGGACTACGCCGCTGAACAAGCAAGGACTCCGTATGGAAAGGCACGCCTAAACTTGCTCGCAACGCCGGACGCTTTTGCGCCGACTTTGGAGCGTGCGCAAGAGCTTCAAAACGAAACGCAAGAGATCTCCGCGATCATCGACAAAGAAGCGTTGTGGGGCCCGCTTCGCGATCTCCAAGAAATTCACGACGAGATGGAGAGTCTGCGCAAAGGCGGAGTATTGGAAGTCGGCGCCTTGGCGCGCGTGCGTGGCTGGCTCTACTGCTTTGATGCTTGGGCCAATTTTCCGCGCGAGACAGCTGGGAAGCACTTTAAGCAAGCGCTTCAGGGGTTGTTCGATCCAATGCCCATCCTGCGAGTGTTTGATCGAGTGCTCACGCCGACGGGCGAATTATCCGAGAAGGCATCGCCTAAACTTGCCACTTTGTATTCGCAGATCCGCGACTTGAAGCGTGAGATTGTTGCTCGCATGGACACCTTGATGCGCGAGTATGGCGCGCGCGGAGTCCTTCAAGAAAAATTTACCGATGTTCGCGACGGACGTTACGTCTTGCCGGTTAAAGTCTCGGACCAATCCAAGGTCGACGGGCGAGTGGCGGAGTTGTCCGTAAGTAAACAAACCGTTTTCATCGAGCCCAAAGAAGTCGAGCAATTGCAGGCTCAGTTGCGCCGTCGCGAGGCCGAAGCTTCCGAAGAAATTTTTGTCATCCTCCAGCAAGTGTCGATGCAGATCCAACCGTATGCTGATTCGATCGAAGGCTCGGCCGAGACCGTGAGCTATTGGGACGCGGTTCAAGCACGCGCGCGGCTCGCTAAAAAATATGGAGGGCGCATGATCACCCTGAGTGCCAATCGCGATTGGATTCTGCAAGAAACCGTCAACCCGCTCTTGTTCTGGATCTTGGAAGAATCGCAGATCGTGCGGAACTCGATTGAGATCTACGCTCCTCAACAGATGGTGCTGCTCTCTGGCCCGAACACCGGTGGTAAAACCGTGTTGTTGAAGACCTTGGGGCTCTCGGCGCTCGCCGCCCGTACGGGATTCTTTTATCCGGGCACGGGAAAACTCTACATCCCGTTTTTTGACGATTACTTTGTCGATTTGGGCGATCCGCAATCGATCGAAGAGCACATCTCGTCTTTCTCGGGCCACGTTTTGAAAATGAAACGCATTTTGGACAGGATCGGCGAGAAGAGTTTGATCTTGGTCGATGAGATGAACTCCGCCACCGACCCCGAAGAGGGCGCGGCGCTGGCGCTTGCGTTTGTGGAAGCTATCTTGGAGCGGGCGGGGGCGATCTTGGTCGCAACCACCCACGATCCGCGTTTGAAAGCGATGGGCGTGCAGGATAAGCGAGTGCTCTCGGCCTCGATCCTGTTTGATGAGCAAACCCTGAAGCCCACTTACCGAGTCGTGTTTGGGGCTCCGGGCCGCTCGCGCGCGCTCGAAACCGCCGAACGCCTCGGCATGCCGAAGTCCGTACTCGACCGAGCGAAGAGTTTTTTGAGTCAAGAGCACCGCGCGTTCGAAGGCGTACTCAATGCCCTGCAAGCTCAGCTCGGCGTCGCCGAAGCCGCCCGCCGCGAAGCCAATTCGTTGCGCGACGAGGCGGAGCGCTTGAAAGCCGAGTGGGAAGAGAAAGTTAAAGTGACCGTGCAGGATTCGATCGAGAAAGCACGCGCGAAACTGAAGCATGTTCTCGAGCTCGCGCAGATCGAGGTGCGGGATACCGTGCGCAAGATTCAGCAAACGCGCACGCACAAGCAACTCGACGATGTACGCTCGGAGCTCAGCGACGCGTTCAGCGCGAGCGAGAAGCGCATCGAGCAAGCGGTGGGCGAGGCCGCGCCGGAATTCGCGGAGTTCGTGTCGTCTGAAGATGTAAAACCCCAGGCTGCGGTTTTTGAAAAGGGCATGTGGGTGCGCGTCCCGAAATGGAAAAACGTCGGCGAGATTATCGAGTGGGATGGTAAGCGCGGCAAAGTCGCGCTCGGCGTGCAGCAAACGCATGGCATGGGTAAAGCATTTGTCGTTTCGGTCTATCCAATCGAGATGGAGCCGCTGAGTGAACGCGAATTGAAAACCGTCCTGGGCGCGAAAGCGACCGCCACTACGGGAGTCGCAGCCAAATCCAAAGTCTCCGTTCAAACCGAGAACGTCGGCCATGTGCCGGAGCAGATCGATCTTCGAGGTCAAAGGCTTGACGACGCGATTCGGGCGGTCACCACCTATCTCGATCACGCCTATCGCGCCGGCCGCGTAGAAGTCACCATTATCCATGGGTTAGGTACGGGGGCGCTGCGTGAGGGCGTACGCGACATCCTGAAGAAGACCAACTATGTGGTCGAGACCCGTGACGCCGGTTCCGCCGGTGCGACGATGGTGAGGTTCTCGACGTAGTCCGGCTGGTGTCTTGCCTGTATCGATACGGGTGGGTGATCCAGAATTCATACCAAGCGCGGTCGGTTCTCGTCCTTGAGAACTCCGGTTGCAAGACTGTACCCACGCACCGCCTTGCCGTACCCGGCATCCTCAAAAAGTCGTTATCGATAGTGGATCAGGATCAATGTCAGAAACGCGATAAGCCGGGCTATTACGACTAAGCCCCAGATATCACGCTTAATTAACAGTTTTTCTTTCGAATAACCATTAAGTTTTTTCCGACACTGCCGATGAGAACAATGCTTGTTGGTTCTCATATTGGCCTCCATTTTTGGTAGAAATGGAGGCGGATCCATCCGCTCCGACCGCGCTCAGCCCGGAGGTGCGATGCAAATTAAAAGCCAAACGACATCGACTTCACCGCTACTCGCAAACACCCACTCTCTGAAACATTGCTTTTTCGGCGTTCGCTGCGGCGATCATCTCGCCCGAAGTACCGTCTCGAGTGCAGTGACGGTATGAATACCTATCCTGATGCTTGTTTGGCATGATGATGTTCATATCGACTGAGCAGCCGCTATCGTGGATTTTCAGTTCGCATTTGTTCTTCAAAACATTGCAAACACCCTGTTGATTCAGGGTAAGCAGGTCATTTACCGCGGCAGATAGAACATCCTGCTTCGATCCGTCGCGAGGAGAGTGCCGATAGCTGTACTCGTCGCGGACGTCATCGCCGTTTTCATCGCGGTGGATGTCGACGTGTACGGAACTTCCCTTATCTTCAATGTGGATCGTACAGGACTGATTGGTTTGTATTTGTGCAAATGTAATCGCGCCCTCAGTGACTTTTCCACCAAAATAGCGCGCAAATACGCTTTATAATCCTTATGCGAAAAAAATATGGAGCGATATTACAGGACATAGTGCAAGGCGTCAATTGATTGAAGAACATAAGTGTTCTTTATGGAGAACGCTGAAGCCGTAGTCTTTTTGGCGGTGTATCCGAGCAAATATCTGCTAGCGTCAAATAAACTAGAATTGTGTAAAAATACGTCGTTTCATATTCTATTCCTAGGAAGGGAAGAGAATGAGTCGAATCGATCTCGAACAAGTCTTTTTTGATTGGAATCGGACCGGTTTCAAAAGCGCGCTGCCGATGCCGACGCTGCGTTGGAACTCGCGTTTGTCGACCACTGCGGGCCGTTTCATCCCGGATCGTCGCGAGCCCGTGATCGAAGTCGCCGAGTATCTTCTCGAGCTGGAAAACGCCGAGGAGCTTGTCCGCGATACCATCGGCCACGAGATGATTCATTACTGGCTTTGGATGAAGCGCCGTCCGTACGGCCACAACGCCGAATTTTATAAAAAGATGGAAGAACTCGGGGTCAGCCGTTACAATCCGGTTCCGCGTCATCGTCCTTTCAAGCACTGCTACATCTGTCTTGAGTGCGACCAGCGGATTTGGGTCCGTAAACGCCTAAAAGGCGCGGCCTGCGCCGCCTGCTGTAACCAGTACGCCGATGGCCGGTATGATTCCCGCTATAAGCTAAAACTGGCCGAAACTGCGGAAAATCCCGCGGTTGATCTTGAAGTTCCTGCGTGATACCTTTTTGACATGGGGGACTTCCAGCAACAATTTAGCGCTTATTTGCGCGAAGTCGAATCGTTTGTTGAAACGATGCACGCGGGCCTTTCCCGTCTCTCGGAAGACGAAGTCAGCAACAAGATCGTCGGCACTCCTAAATTCACAGGCCCCCAAAAGGTCCTCGTCGTCGACGGCGCCGAGATCAATCGCGTCCTTTTCACGCGCTACTTCCAGGGCCTTCCATTCGAAATCGCTTTCGCGCGCTCGGAAGACGAAGCCGAAAATAAAATCGCGCAGCAGAGATATGATCTCGTGCTACGCGATTGGAAGCATGTTTTGTCTCAAGGCTTATCGAAACAAGCCGTGATCGAGTCTGTTCTGCGACAGCTCGCAAATTAGTTGCCGACATATTAGTTACTGAGCAGTTAGCCGCGTCCGCGGCGACCACCTTTTCACCTTTTAGTGCATCAGCCCCAGCCGCTTGAGCTTTTCGAGAAGAGTGACGCGTTCCATACGTGCGGCGCGCGCGACTTTGTCGAGGTCGTGCTGGAAACTCTTCAGGAGTTCAGAGAGATAGATCTTTTCGAACTCCGAGCGTGTCGCTTGGAAATTGATCTTGTCATGGCCGAAATCCGGAAGGTCTTTCACGTCCAAGCGCTCGGTTTCGCAGGCAACAGTGGCCATTCGGAGTACGTTCCGGAGTTCGCGTAAGTTACCCGGCCAATCGTACTCGCGGAGTTTGCGCCAAACGGCTTCGGAGAAACCGCGGATGTACTCCTTGTGAAGCTCGTGTGTGATCTCTTGCAGGATTCCCATGGCGATGTCTTCAAACTCGTCTTCGCGATCGACGAGAGCCGGCATCTCGATGCGGTTTTTGCTCAAGCGTAAAAGGAGCTCGTCATTGAACATGCCCGCGCGGGCGCGCGAATCGATTTGCGGTACCGACGTAGCGATGATGCGCACATTTACGATCATCGGAACGGCCGCGGATTTATCTTTTTGCGGATACGGCACCGATTTGGTTTTCAAAAAGTTCAAAAGTACGAGTTGCTCGGAGACCGGGTAGTTCGTGATGTCGTCCAAAATCAAAGTACCGCCGTTTGCATCGCGAATTTGTTCGGCGAGCGTGCGTTCGCGAGTCGACATCAAACAAGGGAGTGCCGCGCGTGGGCTGTTTTGGTGAATCCACTTTGCAAGAGCGCCTTTACCGGTACCGGAACCTCCGATGACCAACACCGGCTCTTCATCGGCTTGTGCAGACGCGAGCGCAATTTTACGTTGGGACGACGGAATGAAATAAACCATGCTTTTCATGCGATTTGCCCATTATATCGGGTTTATTTATGTTTAAAAAGACAATAAATTGACTCGTTTGGCCGGACGTCGAATGGGGTATACTGATGGGATGCGGAAGGAGTTCAGGATGAACCGTTTAATACCATCACTTTTGTTGAGTTGCCTCGTCACCTTTATCGGCCTATCGGCCCAAGCCCGTGGGGGGAGCGGCAGTGGACCAGGAAGAGAAGAGAACGCCATGGTTTCCAATGGTCAGGGGGTATCTTCCCCAAGCTTCTGGGATGGCCTGTCCGGCGAAAACCCTGCGGGGTTGACCCAAAACCAGAGCTTAAAGCTCCAAGGCGGATTGGCGTCTCTAAATAGCTCCATGAGCAATCTAAAACCCTCGGGCGGCCTCTTGATCGGCAATGGCCTCCTCGGTGCTGGGATTGAATACACCACCTATGGCGGTGGCGCAGCGATCAATGAAATCAACTGGGGTATCGGGGGCTATTTGACCTCGATTTCGACCGCGTTTGGCATATCGGGCCATCACGTCTCCGGGTCTTCGAGCGGAAGTTATGATCTCGGCGTCCTCATCGATCTTGGGTCAAACTTGCGGCTCGGGGGAATGATTCCGAACTTTACGAATGGCTTGGATATCGTGGGCGCAGGGCTCACTTACAAGTACTCTTCGGACATCGATTTCGTCGTGGACGGCGCTTATAGCCTGAATCACAGTTACGGGACGATTAAGCCCGGGCTCACGATTCACACCGGAACTTTGAACCTCACCGGCGCTTACGGGATCCACTTAACCGGCTCGACCAACGCCCTACTTTATGAGGATTTTGCCGCGGGTTTAGGCTTCGTGTTGACTCGTACGGTGTTGATTGAATACGAGTACCGGGGGCTTCCGCAGCACCGCATCGGTCTGACATTGAAGCTCGACTAAATCCTGTTTTTGGCCTAGAGTTTGGTGCATGAAGACCATCACTGAATTCTCCGGATTTACGTTAAAAGAAGCCGTGTCTAAGAAAGCAGCTCTCCTCACCGAAGGCAAAACCGAGGAAGAAGCGCAGGCGGCAATCAACGAGATTCTGAAGCTCGACGAAGCGAAAGCTCCATTTTATAAAAACGCCGTAGACATGACCGGCTCACGCATCGATCGCGTGAAACGCGTCGTGGTCGCGCTTAAAGGTAGCGAAACCGAGAAGGTGCCTGACGCGTTCATGGAACGCGAAGGCCACTTCTATCTCGTCGAATTTTTTCCACAAGCTCAAGAAAAGGGCGCGCGCAAAGAAGAGAGCGCGAGTTACCACGATGACTTTGCACGCGGCCGTACCGGCGGTGGAAGAGGTCGTGGCGGCCCTGGCGGTGATCGCGGTCGTGACGGGGGTCGCGGACGGGGGCCAGGCAGCGATCGTGACCGCAATGCTGGCGGCCGTGGCCATCCTCCCCGTGAGCAACGACCTTCAAACGGCGTGCGCTTTGATGGCGCACCTCACTCTCCGATGCCCGCAAATAATGACAAAGCGGCAAGAGGTCGTCCTCCACGCCAACCTCGCGGCGAGCGTAAGCCACGCCCTCCTCGTGATCCAAATGCAGCACCACGCGCTCCGCGCGGACCCAAAGGCGCAGGTGAGTTGCGTTTAGTGCTCAAGGGCCAGGCGCCGACCACTCTCGCGGGTTCGGGTCCGGCAACTGCTGTGCCAGCTCCAGCGGCTGAGGCGGCGGCTCCTTCTACGGAGTCTTAATCACTCGCACGTTCTCCCGAACGTACGGATCAAAGTAAGTTTTTTGCTTTTTCAATCGCGGCCCGTGTTCATTTGGAATAAGCCCTGAGATTTGCGCTCGGCAATCATCCAGTTCGCGATCAATTGGTAGGTGAGAGCCGGTTGCGCGGGATTGATCGCCTTGTTGCGATCGAATTTGAGTATTGGCGCATCTTTCGCCAACGCAGCAAAGATCAGCGAAAGTTTCATGGGTGCTACTAGTGTGCACGTTTTAGCGGCAAGGTGTCGATAGTTAATCGACGATTCAAGTGCTGATAGTTATCAAGACCCATTTTTCGCGTTTTGGTTGAAAGCTCGATTTTCGGCATTTTGGGATGACTGCCGACAAGTACCATGGATCCCGCGAATTCGTAGATACTACGAGCGGTGAACGCAAAGTCGATATTGGTATGTAGACCTTGCATCATCTGTTCTAGAATTAAAATTTTTCGGTAAGCGCGCTTCGCCACCTCTAAGTCGTCATCGATCACGCCTTTGGCGACTATTTCCTTGAGGTGTGTGCGTACTCGATGTAACTGCCGATGAATACGCTGTCGCTTTTGGTATAGAGTCGGATTTTATCGGCGTAGGTTTCTTCCGCTTTTTGTTTTTGCTTTGGCGTCCTTGTTTGTGCGGTGGACGTAGCGGGTTTTTGAGCCAGAGACTCTTGCGAGGTAACGGCAAAGATGATGAACAGTGCTGCAAGGAGTTTCACGATTATTCCTTTTTGCCGAGAATCGGGAGTTCACCTGGTTTTGGAAGCGCTTCGAGTGCTTTGGTCATGTCGTCGGTGATGACTTTGTGATTAAAGACGGTTTTTGGAAGCTTGTTGTCTTTCTCGAGTTTCAAAACGCTGATCTCGATCGATGCGGGATCGGTTTCGTCGGCAAGGGCTTTGGTGACGGTGATCGTTTTATCGGCTTCGGTGAAGATGCCTTTGGTGACGACGACGTAGCCGCGCTCTTCCATGACTTTCATCACGAGTTTAAGGTCGGCTGGGTCGAGGTTATTCAAAAGATGTACTTTGTTCGTCGATGCGAGGTCGCGGGCCGGGGCCGGAGACGCGATTGCACTCCAGGTAAAGAAGCTCGCTGCGATCATCACGATTAAACTAATATAGTTAATGGTTCTCATAACTCTCAATGTCCTCAGGCTCTATAAAGCAGGGTCTATGCCACCCGCTCTGAGTTTTGGAGGAGATGAGGGCCGAAAATCGTCTAGTTTTTAGACACCTGTTGTCTCGAACTTTTACACCCCTTTCTCTATATATGGGGGCTTAAGTGCGAGTCAGATAAAAGCCTTTGAGATAATCCGAGTTCGGAAACGACGGCGGAAGAGAGACCTTGCGATCGACTTTAAACTTTACGCCGGCTTTTTTGGCGGCTTCTTGAATGTCGCGAAGATACTGCTCCTCGCTGACGTTCTCGGAATTGATCGAAGTGACGAGCGTCCCGCCGGGCGCGACGACCGAAAAAAGCGAGACATGCAACCGCACGAGATCTTTTTGCGTGGAGAAGATGCCGTTCTTTGAGCGTGAAAACGACGGCGGATCCGAAATCACGGTATCGAACCGATCTCCGCGTTTAGCCATTTTGTTCAGCCACTCAAACGCGTCGCCATAGATAAAATCACCGCGCTCATCGGCAAGAGAATTGAGCTTCCAGTTTTCCTTTGCCCATTCGATCGTTGCTTTCGAGAGATCGAGCGTCGTGACCTTGCTCGCGCCGCCCACGGCCGCCGCAATCGAGAGGCTGCCGGTATACGAAAACAGATTCAACGCCGTTTTGCCTTTTTGGGTGTCGAGAAGCCAGCGGCGCAAAGGCGCGTGATCCAAGAAGAGCCCCGGATGTTTCGTGCCCAGCATGCGGATGGCGTATTGAGCGCCGAACTCGCGGCACGCAAAGTACTCGACGGTAGACGTTCCGAAAAATTGCACGGAGTCTTTTTCGCTCGCGACCTCGGAGCGATCCATCAGGACCGCGCCCGTCGCGGCGAAACCCGAAGGAAGCTTCAAGCTTTGAAGCGCGGTTTTGAGGTCGTTCACAAATTTTTCCGGCAACCGTTGCCACAACGTGACCCAAAGCTGATCTTTAAAGACATCGACGGCGACGTGCTTTAGATTTGCATCGCGCGACTCTCCCGGACCGTAAAAAATCCGAAGGGCTTCGGTATCGACGAAAAGTCTTTTTGCGACTCGCATCTGGAGCGCCGCCTCGAGTTCCTTCATCCGAGGATTCTCCGAAAATCTTCGGGCAGCTCGGCTCGGTAAGTACCAAACGGTAACGACAACTCGTACGCATGCAAACACACGCGTTCGACGCCTTCAAACTCGGCACCGTTAGTCGACGGATCACCCAAGATCGGAAACCCCGCATCGCGTGCGTGCTCCCGAATCTGGTGGAATCGTCCCGTGAGGGGAGTGGCTTTGCCGTAGAAGCAGGCGAGACCCGTTGGCGCGGTAAAAGGTTTGATCACCTCAAAGAGGGTTTGAGCCGGCTTGCCCTGCACCGGAGTTTTGATCTGGATTGCCGGCCGCGAGGGCGGCGGGCTAGCGAGAAAATGGTAAATTTTTTTAACGGTTCGGTCTTGAAACCACTGATTGGCTTGCTCGTGCGCCTCCGCCGTCTTTGCGTAAAGGATAATGCCACTTGTGAAGCGGTCGAGGCGATGCACCGTAAAAGGCGTGGACCTAGGCGCAGTTATCTTTAACCACTCCGTAATCACGAGATCCGCATCCTTAGGCGAGCGGCCTGGCACACTGAGCCATGAGGCGGGCTTGTTGACGAGCCAATAGGAGTCATTTTCGAAGAGGATTTGTGGTAGGGTGGCCGCCATGCTTCTTCTCACTCTATCCATGATTATCGCCCTTTCAACCATTCTTTTGGGGCTTTGGTTCATGCATAAGACGGGTCGCAAGCTCAACATGGATCAGCTCCAGATTTTTATCGCCGTCGCCGCGGGCTTCATGCTTGCCGCGCTCTTTTTAGAACTGCTCCCCGAAAACATCATGACTTATCCGCACGGGCCCAAGGCGTTTTTCGGTTGGGCGCTCGTCGGGATGGGTCTCGTCGTGATTTTCGAACGTTACGGAGTTCCGCGCCTCAAATTCGTCGAAAAATTTTTCACCCCGGACCATTCGTCGCTCGATCACGTCGAGACGCACGACGATGCTTTACACGGCGGGCACGATCACCACCATCATCATACGCTCAAAGATGCCGAAGATTGCGATCAATCGCATGAGCACGGACATCTGCACACGCACACGCACCAAGAAGTTCTGGGGCACGGCGAAGTTTGCTCGGCGATCGCGTGTTTCATGATTTGTTCGCTCTTTGACGGGATGGCGATGTCGTCGATTCAAGCCGTAAACCCGAAGCTCGGTCTCATCATCGTGATCGGCGTGGTGTTGCACTTGTTGCCTGAAGCCGTTCTCTCGGGCGCGATGGCTTTGGCGGGTGGAGCGGGAATTAAATCCGCATCGAAGGCGTTTTATTTTATCGGCGGTGCCTTTGCGCTGGGCTCGCTCATTCCTTATGTGGTGACGGGATTTCAAGCGGGGTTCCTCGCGATCTCATCCGGGATTTTGATTTTTGTGACTTTAGTACAACTTCTTCCGACCGCGCTTAAACTCAAGTTTGCACCGATGTGGATTGCCGCGGGTGCCGCGGTATATCTCGCGTCGCACCTCATTCTCGATTCCATGGGAATCAATCTATGACCGGACTCGGTGCCGCGCCGATGGAGCGCGCGATCGTTTGGCTGCGGCGAGATTTACGCCTCCACGATCACCGCCCATTTTTTGAAGCCACGCATGCGGCGCTGCAGGTTCTCCCGATTTTCATCATCGACACGACGATCGTGGATTCCCTTCCTGCGGCCGACCGTCGGGTGACATTTATTCAAGCTTGCTTGGATGAAATGCAAGAAGGGCTTGCTCGTCACGGCGGTAAGCTCCTTGTGGTTCGCGGGGACCCGACGGTACTCGTGCCGAAGCTTGCAGCCGAATATAAAGTGCAGGCCGTATTTACCGGTCGTGACTACGAACCCGCGACCAAGAAGCGCGACGCAGTGGTTGACTCCGCTTTGAAGCGCGCGGGTGTCCGCCTTGTCGCGGTGAAAGATCAAGTGATGTTCGAGAGTCGCGAGATCTTGAACGGGAGCAAAGAACCTTACAAGGTTTTTACTCCTTACTCGCGTGCGTGGCTCAAAATGCTCGAATCAAAGCGCGCGACGCACTTGCATGAGTGTTCCGCCAATTTCAAGCGCCTGATGCCGGCATCGGCGATCAAAACCAAGAGCGTTTCCTTTTTCGATCAAAAATTTAAACCGCAGGAGATCTCGATCGCGGGCGGTGAGAAGGCCGCGCGCCGCTCGCTCAAGAGTTTTACCGACGCCATTCGCGATTACGGCAACGATCGAAACTTTCCCGCAGTCGACGGCACAAGCTCGCTCTCTCCGCACTTTCGCTTTGGAACCCTGTCGATTCGGGAGGCCGTCCGGTTTTGCTACGAGCATTTTTCGGCGGGGGCCAAAGTATGGCTGACCGAACTCATCTGGCGCGATTTTTATCAGATGATTTTGGATCAGTTTCCGCACGTCGACGGGCACGCTTTCCGGCCGGAGTACGACAAAATCAAGTGGATCGGCAAGAAATCGGATTTCGAAGCCTGGTGCGAAGGCCGCACCGGATTTCCAATCGTCGATGCGGCGATGAGACAGCTCAATGAAACGGGCTGGATGCACAATCGTCTCCGGATGATCGTGGCATCGTTCCTCACCAAAGATTTACTCATCGATTGGCGTTGGGGCGAGGAGTACTTCGCTCGCCAGCTTCTCGACTTCGATCTCGCCGCGAACAACGGCGGTTGGCAATGGAGCGCCTCCACCGGATGCGATGCTCAGCCTTACTTCCGGATTTTCAATCCCGTCTCCCAGAGCGAAAAATTCGATCCGAGCGGCGATTTTATCCGCCGATTCGTTCCCGAGCTAAAAAAGCTCGACGACAAAAAAATCCACTGGCCTCACGACGAGGGTTTGTTCGGAGTGGGCGGTGACTATCCCGAGCCTATCGTCGATCATGCCGTACAACGCGATCGCGCGCTAAAGATGTACAAGGCGGTAAAGTAGAGTCGCAGTCCGGCTAGGGCTTGATCGGCATCACGATCTTCGAGCGGTCGCTCTCGACCTGGATGTCGCCGCATCCTCGGGTGTAAGTGCCGTTCCCCAAGTAGTTGTTGGTTACTTTAACGTACTCGGATTCTTCGGTGCGCACTTGGCTAGGAGGCGCGGCCTTCGTGACCTTGGTCACTTTGTAAAGAGAAGCAAAGACGCCTTTCTGGGTTTGGCCGTCGCGAGTATAGCTGTCCGATACTTGCTCGAGGAGCTGGATGCTCGCGCTGTGTCCATCGCCTTCGACATACATGCCGGCGATGAGACTGATGCTCTCGTCGACGTTTCGAAGATAGTAGGTGTCGTTGATTTCTTTGTGATCGGGAGTGAGCTCGGGTTTGATGTGGCGAGAAACGTTGCCGTCGGCCGAGACGTAAAGGTCGAGCCAGTTGTAAGCGCTTCCTCCGCAAGCAAACGCGTTTGATACCATCAACAGACCGGCCAAAATTGTAAGTTTCATAAAGCTCTCCCTCGTCAGGAGGTATACTAAGCGGAGTTTGGCTTTTCAACGGGAACCTTGTATTCTGAGCAGGAATGATCCCGCGTCACGTCTATTCTCGGTGGCTCTTTAACTTGTGGCCCTGTATTTGGTTCACAGGTGCGAGAGTTTTGAGTGTGTCGCCGGATTTCAAAGAGCTCCGAGTCAAATTGCCCCTCAATCTCCACACCTACAACTGGGTTGGCACGATCTTCGGCGGAAGTATTTATGCCGCGGCGGATCCGTTTTTTATGGTCATGCTGATCGAAATTCTCGGCAAGAGTTACGTGGTGTGGGACAAGGGTGCCTCCGTACGATTCAGACGGCCGGGTAAAACCACTCTCTATTATGATTTTAAACTCACCGACGAAGTCATCGCGACGGCGCGCTCGAAGGCCGATGCCGAAGGCGAATATACTTTTGATTTGTATGTAAACGCCATCGACGAAGCCGGCGTGGTGCATGCGGAGATCACCAAGACGATGTATGTCGCCACCAAAGAGTTTTATAAAAAGAAGATCGCGGCTCGCGCTTTAGAGTCCGGCAAGAATTGATCGCGCACAATCCTCGGTCGAGAACTTGTGGGTGAGGTCGTGGCGAGGGACGTGCACGAACCCGAAGACGGGGAGGGTCGGATCTTTTTCGCGGGCGACCATCATTCTTGCGCACAGATGGTTACAGACAAAAAACCCGGGATTCAGCGATTTTTGAATTTTAAACCGGTCGACCGGAAAATCCATTTTTAGAATATCGTCCCGATTTTGAAAAATTTTTTGCTGGGTCCTTACGATGCCGACGTTATCTTCTTGGGCCGAGTGGTCGAGATTGTTGGCTTGCGTCTCGATGACAAAGTCTTCGCGACCCTCGCCGATCGAAAGCACGCCGGCGAGTTGTACTCCTTGCGCATCGAGCTTCGCGATTTCGGCGAGTAATACGCCTTCGCAGCGATCGTACTCGGTGGGTAGCAAGACGGTATAAATTTTGAGAGCGGGATCGTGATTCAGTTTTTGAATGACGTCGAGCACCTGCATCGAGTGATTCGCCGGCCGGTTCAGGAAGGGGTCAAATGCGCTCAAAAGCCAGCTGCGAGAGGCCATGGTTACTTCTTCGCGGGTTTCTTTTTAGCAGGCGCTTTTTTCTCGGCTGCAGCGGCTTTCTTGCCGCCTTTTGCCGGTTGATCGCCGACTTGCTCCAAGCGAGCCTTCAAAACCGGAATCGCTTGTTCGAGAGTGAGCGTCTCGTGATTGATCTCTTTTGGAAGAGTCGCGTTCACTTTGCCCCACTTGAGGTACATGCCGTACTTGCCGTCCATGAGCTCGACCGCTTGTTCCTCGTACTTGCCGAGGTCTTTGAGAGCTTGAGCGCCACGGCGCGAGCGTTTTTCTTCGCGCATGAGTTCCATCGCGCGTTCAAACGTCACCGTAAACACGTTGTCGTCTTTTTTGAGCGAGCGGAAATCGCCATCGCACATCACGTAAGGTCCGAAGCGGCCCATCGACGCCACCACCGGCTTTTGTTTTTCCGGATGAATTCCGAGTTCGCGCGGGAGGCTCAAAAGTTTTACCGCTTCTTCAAAGGTAATGGTCTTTGGATCCATGCCTTTTAAGAGAGAGGCGCGACGTGGTTTCGGATTGTCGTCGGATGCAAGACCGAGCTGCACATAAGGGCCGTAGCGGCCGGTGAGGCAGAACACGTCTTCGCCGGTTTTCGGGTGTTTACCCAAAGACTGTGGCCCGCGTTCGGAAGCGATCAGCAAGTCTTCGATCTGAGTCGAGGTCAAGTCGCCCGGCGCGATATCATCCGGAATGGTCGCGTGGACTTCATCCTTGGTTTCCGTTCCCGGTTTCACGACGTACGCTCCGTAGCGGCCGATTTTAACTTCGGCGTCTTTGATCTGGTCGAGTTGGATCGTACGTGAAACTTTAGGATCGATCTTCTTGTCCTGCTCTTTAACTTGTGCGGCGAGACCTTCTTTGCCCGAGTAAAACTTTTTCAGATAAGGAACGGAGTCGAGCTTGCCTTCGGCAATTTCGTCGAGCGCGACTTCCATGCCTGAAGTGAATTTGTAGTCGACCAGGTTCATAAAGTTGGTCTCGAGCAATTGCATCACGCCGATACCCGTGTAGGTCGGAACGAGCGCGTTCCCGAGCTTACGCGCATAGCCCCGATCCAAAATGGTGTCGATGATCGATGCGTAGGTCGACGGGCGCCCGATGCCTTCTTTCTCGAGTTGTTGAACGAGCGATGCTTCGGTGAATCGCGCCGGCGGCTTCGTGGTGTGCGTGAGCGCGTTCATGTTGTTGAGCTTAAGTGAGTCGCCTTCCTTCATTTCCGGCAGGATGACCTCGCGATCTTCGAGCGCCGCTTCCGGATCGTCCGATCCTTCGACGTACGCGCGCAAGAATCCCGGGAAAAGAATTCGTGAGCCGCTGGTGCCGAACACGACGGTATCGGAGCCGGATTTCGCGCTGATGCGCACGCTGATCGAAAGTTTTTGCGCCTCAGCCATCTGAGAAGCCACGGTACGCATCCAGATCAACTCGTACAAAGAGAGTTCGCGGCCGGTAAGCCCGGTTTCGCGCGGATGTTGGAACTCGGCGCCCGCCGGACGAATCGCTTCGTGGGCTTCCTGCGCGCCCTTTTTCGAAGAGAACTGACGCGGTTCCGGAGACAAAAATTCTTTACCGAAAAGGCCTTCGACGGCATTGCGCGCGCCGCTGATCGCTTCTTGCGAGAGTGAAGGCGAGTCCGTACGCATGTAGGTGATGAAGCCTTGCTCGTACAAACTTTGCGCGGTCCGCATCGCATCCCGCGCCGACATCCCGAGTTTACGGTTGGCTTCTTGTTGCAAGCTTGAGGTGATGAACGGAATCGACGGCTTTTGGGTGAACTGCTTTTCTTCGACCGAGTTGACGGTGTATTGGCCGCTCTTCAGGGCGGCGAGCAGTTTTTGCGAATGAGCCTCGTCGAGGAGGAGTATGTCCTTCTCGTTGAGAAGCTTGCCCGTCGTCTCGTCGAAGTCTTTGGTAGTCGCGATGCGCTTGCCGTTTAAGGACAAGGATTTCGCGGTGAATGCGCCGCCGTTTTTGCCCGCTTTTTCGAGTTCGGCTTCGAGATCCCAGTACGTCGCGCTTTTAAATTTGATACGCTCGCGCTCGCGGTTCACGACCAAGCGCAAACCGGCCGATTGCACGCGCCCGGCGGAAAGGCCGTAAGCGATTTTTTTCCAGATGAGGGGGGAGACGGTGTAACCCACCAGGCGGTCCAAGATCCGGCGAGCTTCTTGGGCGTGCACGAGCTTCATGTCGACTTCGCGGGTGTCTTCGAGCGCTTTCAGGATCGCGTTCTTCGTGATCTCGTGAAACACCATTCGCTTCACCGGGATCTTCGGTTTCAAGAGCTCGAGTAAGTGCCACGAAATGGATTCCCCTTCGCGGTCTTCGTCGGTTGCGAGATAGAGGATGTCAGCATCCGCCATCTTTTTCTTTAAATCTTGAATGACCTTAAATTTGCCTTTTGGAATCACGTAGAGCGGCTGGAAGTCTTCGTCGACGTTGACGCCGATCTTGCTCCACTCTTGCTCTTTGTACTTTTCGGGAATGTCGGTGGCCGACTGAGGAAGATCTCGAACGTGACCCATGGACGCTTCGACGACATAACCCTTCGGCAAAAACTTACGAATCGTTTTTGCTTTGGTCGGAGACTCCACGATTACCAGACAATTTTTTGACGCTTCTTTTGCCACGTTTGTCCTCTATATATACGTGCCCGAACTTCGGCCCTTCTTTTAGAGAACGCTACACCCTAGGCGTTAGTCAAGAGTTGGAAAATTGCCGGTGCAGTCGCGAGAGCGAAAGATTCGCTCGGATGTCCTGATAAATACAGTAAGTTTGATGAAAAATTGAGTCGCCGATTTTCTTGTGGCAAGGAGTGTTACTTGGTCTTGCCTTCTTTGCGTAAGACGACCGCGTGAATTGCGGAGAGCGATGAAGCGGAAAACTGATACGCGATGAAGTGAGCGGCGAGCGCGATGTTCGGATTGCCTTCGAAAGCGTTAGGGGCGATACCAATCGCCAGCGCGGTCAGAAAAATCCAAACCGTCATCGGCGTCTTCAGGTCAGTCTTAAAAATCTTCGAAAATAAAAGCGGATTGACGATCGAGGTGAAGATCGCGATACCTTTGATCGCCGCAAAGGGGTCCACCGTCGGGGTAATGAGCTGGTAGATTCCGAAAAATCCGATCGCCGCTAAAACGAGGGTCAGCAGAGGCGCGACGATGACCGGCGCGTATTTGGTATCCATAAGTGGATCGTAGCTCGAATTTATCAACGAGGATAATTGAATATGCGAGATCCAGAGCAAATCTCCGTGAGAAAAAGTCGGGTATGTGCTACAACTACTCCGCTGCTTATCGAATCGAATTGGAGACCTTTTCTTGAAAACTTTATTTGCATTCATCGCCCTCGCGTTTTCTTTGAATGCCGGCGTCGCCCACGCAGGTTGGTTCAGTGTTCCTGCTTTTTTGGCCGAGGGATATCCAAAGATGTCGGGCTGCACTTATGGCTTTTCAAAGTCGCGGGAAATCATCGCGATGTACGACGAGCTGATGATGCGGGCGATTCAAGCCTCAGGCGGCGACGGACATTTTGTTTCGTTGTCCAAGTACGACGACAAAACCATTTCGCCCGATTCCTTCTACGCGATCCAGGATCAATTGATTCGTAAAAAATCATCGATCCCTGGAGCGGTCTGGACCGAGGTTTTGGTCAAGCTCATCGCCGCTGCCGGTTCACAGGCCGGATCGAACGTGAGTCCCGGACAAATCGCGGACTTCATCATGAAACATATTCCGGCGCCAACTCGAACGAGTTACGGTTTCGACTATAAATCGACAAATGACGCCGCAAGAGCGCTGACCAAGATGGTCGGAGTGTTCGGCCAATCCGCCGATGGAAAAAATCCGTGGGGATACGAGTTAGCGCAAGCAACGGTCTTCGGCGGTAATAAAGCTCGCGTCGACGATAAATGGGTCGTCGTCAGTCCGGTAGATCCGAAAACCGAAGAACTCGTGAGCGAGTTCTATCGAATGACCGCCGAGTTCGGTCGTGCAGGCAATGAATCGACTCAAATGGGGTTTTTGTTTGGTTCTCAAGTCGACGTCAAAGAAGAGATTATCGAAACCATATTGGGCGATCTCCAGCGTGCCGAAATTCAACCCCACGATTTGAAGGCCGCAGTCGCCGAAGCCTATCGAATTTTCGGCGCATTGGCTCACTTCCGTGTTTCCGGCGTGATCGACCAAGCAACGCTTGTTGATATTTTGAACGCCGTGAAAAATCGATCAGTCGAAGTTTTCGGCACCTACAAGAGCGAATTGGAAACGATTAAGGCCGCTTGGGGCGCCGAAGACGTTGCTCGCCGTATCGGTCGCGTTCACCGCGGTTACGACGAAACGAAACGCCAGTTGACGCTGCTCAATGATTTCTTCTGGATCAACGGCGGAAGCATCGGGCTCGGCAAAATCGCTTACTACTGAATATCACTTCGCCGACTTGCTCATCGCGAGGTCGACGAGCTTCGTGAGGAGTTCGGTGTAAGGAATTCCGCTTTCCTCGAAAAGCTTCGGGAACATCGAGATCGACGTGAATCCCGGAAGCGTGTTCACTTCGTTCAAGTAGTAATCGCCCGTCTTTGAGTCCAAAAACAAATCGATGCGCGCGTAGCCCTCGAGCTCGAGCGCGATGAAGATGTCCTGAGCAAGCTTGGTCATCGTCGCGAGTTGTTCTTTCGAAATCTCGGCCGGAATCTTAAAGATCGCTCCGTTCTCATCGTTGTATTTGGCGTCGTAGGTGTAAAATTCGCCGGTCGGAATGATTTCCGCGGCAATAGAGACGAGAGGCTTCTGAGAGCGATCGATGTTCTGCATCGCCGAGAATTCGATCTCGCGAGCAGGGATGCCTTTTTCGATCAACACTTTGTTGTCGTAACCGAATGCTTTCTGAATCGCCGGCAAAAATTCCGCCCGTGATTTTACTTTGTACACGCCGACCGACGAACCTTCGCGAGTGGCCTTAACGAAAATCGGGTAGCTAAAACTTTTCTCGGCGTCCGACATCACGCTCTCGAGCGTCGCGGCCGAATCCCACGAGCGAACGATGCGGTAAGGTACGATGGGGATGCCCGCCATCTTCGCTAAACGTTTTGAAATTTCTTTATCCATTCCGATCGCGGACCCAAGCACGCCCGAACCGGTGTAGGGGACGGCGGCGCTATCGAGTAACCCTTGCAATCGACCGTCCTCGCAGTTTTGTCCATGAAGCATCGGAACGATCACGTCGACTTCTTCGCGTTTGCCGAAGTTGGCTTGCGATTGGTGGACGAACACAGCCTTGTTCCGCCCATCCGAGCCTTTGTGCGGACGAGGTAAAAAAACGACTTCCGGAGCTGAAGTCGAGACCGGAAGGCTGTTCTCATTGCTCTGCATAAAAGAGGCGGGAATTGCGGCCCAATGCCAGCTTCCTTCCTTATCTATATAGATGGCGCTAACGTCGAATTTATCGCGATTTAATCGACGATAAACGCTTGCCGCAGAGCGAAGAGAAACTTCATGTTCCGTGCTTCGACCGCCGTAAAGAACCCCAACCCGTAGCTTTCCCGATCCGTGATTAGCCATAGAGTTAGGATAGCATCTCTGGTAAATTGTCTGGAAACAAAAAGCTAACTAGGAGACGTCACATGGCGCACGACTTGAGATCTGGACTTTGGAGCACGAGCCCTCTCTACCAAAACGCAGTAATGGATTTGGACTTCGCGGGTAAGACCGCCGGAATGTCACCAAACGTTTTGGAGCGCCTGAAGACCCCGAAGAAAGCGATGTGCGTGAGCGTTCCGGTCCGGATGGACGACGGAAGCGTCAAAGTTTTTGAAGGCTATCGCGTTCAACACAGCACGACCCTCGGGCCCGGCAAGGGCGGGATTCGTTTCCACCCGGAAGTAAACTTATCAGAAGTGTCGGCGCTCGCAATGCTCATGACGATGAAGTGTTCTCTCGTCGGTCTCCCCCTCGGCGGGGCAAAAGGCGGTATCCGTCTCGATCCTTCTCAACTTTCTCGCGCTGAACAGCAAGCGCTTACTCGTCGTTACACCATGGAAATCATTTCCATGATCGGACCCGAGCAAGACGTTCCTGCTCCGGATATCGGCACCGACGGTCAGCACATGGCGTGGATGATGGATACTTACTCCATGGCAAAAGGCCACGCTGTTCCGGGTGTCGTCACCGGTAAGCCGATCGAAATCGGCGGATCACTCGGTCGTCCGGAATCTACCGGTCGCGGTGTGGTTTACGTGATCGAGCACGCGATTGACCTCCTCAAGCGTCGCGGTACTGCTCAGTACGATCTTAAAAAGATGACTGCGACCGTAAACGGTTTCGGTAAAGTGGGTGCGGTTGCTGCAAACGAACTCTTTATCCGCGGCTGTAAAGTCGTAGCGGTCAGTGATTTCTACGGCGGGATTTACAATAAAGCCGGCTTGAACATTCCTGACGTGATCAACTACATGAACAAGAACCGCACGCTCAAGGGCTACCCGAACGCGGAAGCGATTTCAAACGAGCAACTCTTCGCGCTCGAAGTCGACATTCTTGTCCCTGCCGCGATTGACGGCGTGATCACCAAAGACAACATGAAAAACATTCGCGCTAAAATCATTTCAGAGGGCGCGAACGGTCCGATCACTTCAGAAGCTCAGCACTACTTGGAAAGCCAAGGCGTGACCATCATCCCGGACATCTTGGCTAACGCCGGCGGTGTGATCGTGTCTTACTTCGAGTGGGTTCAGGGCTTGCAACAGTTTTTCTGGAGCGAAAAAGAAGTCAACGAGAAGCTCGCTGAAGTCATGGCTCGTGCGTTCAATCGCACAGCCGAGACTTCGGATCGATACAAGTGCGGAATGAAAACTGCGGCATTGATTACCTCGGTGGAGCGTTTGAGCCAAGCGATGTTGTTGCGCGGTCTTTTCCCGTAACGAAATCTTTAGATCAGCTGCCAAACTCAAAATAAACACAATCGGTTGTGTTTCGATCCCGTTCTCCCTTAAAATAAAAGCATGAGGAGACCGCTCTTCTTTTCGGCTTCAACGCTTGTGTTGTTGTCTTCCGCGGTCCCGGCAAAAGCCTGGGATCAGCATCAACTCCTCATGCAAAGTATCGGCCGCACGACGGCCAATCTGAACCGCAGATACCTCTACGAAAAAATCGCGGTTCCATCCGAAGCTGATGAAAAGGCGATGATCCACACGCTTGCAACGGGTCTCGAGCTTCGTGAGGCCGCGATTCCGGTCTACAGCCAAAAGCATCCCGATCAAAAACAGATCGAGGTCTACGAGCTGTTTCGAAGCGACATGATCGACGAGCCGGACATGGGAATGGATCGCGACTTGCCGGAGAGCGCGGATCCGAACGGAGTCCGTAAGTGGATGGGGGGAGCGACCGGACCGACATCGCAGGGATTCCGGCACATGATTTTTCCGGGCTTCGATTACAAGCAGCCGCTTCAAACTTTTCAGTATCCGTTTCATTCGGTGGGCGAGGCGCCGGTCCGCTATCAGCGTCTTTTGATCATGTCGGATAAGTTTTTTCAGGAAGGCCAAAAGTTTTGGGGCGTTCGCACATTGCTCTGGGCGCTTCATTACTTGCAGGATTTGCATCAGCCGTTCCACGTCCTGCAAGTGCCGTATTGGAAATACCTTCCCCTCTCGGATATCTTTAACCACTTCATCGCTCGATGTACTCATACGCTCGGTAACTATCACTTTGCGTACGAGGGGATCGCGTTGACCTATCTGAAGCATTACGACGACATGTACATGCGCGATTGCTTTGAGACAAACACCCAGAAAATCTCGGAAAACTTGTCTGAGATCATCGACAAGTCGCGCGACGAAGCCAGGAACATGAGCGGGCCGCTTTACGAGCTGTTTGGAGAGAGCTTGAAGTCACCGGGAATCGACCTGCCGAAAGGCGTGGGCGTTCCGGATTACTACGAAGTCATCAAGTCTTCGCGCGAGGAGGCCGTACCGAAACTTCGCGAAGTGACCTGCCGTCTATTTCAAAATATGGCTCAATACACTTGGGGCATGTTCGACCGGGCGTTTACCTACACGCCCGAAGCTTCGACAAAAAGAGGCCGGTGATCGGAGAGATCTCCCGAATCTAAAACCTGAGGTTTCGAAAACGGCAGGCTCTTCTTCGCGACAAACCCATCGATCGCTTGATCGGGACGATTGCACGGAAAAGTAAATCCTTCGTAGTTTAAAACTTGCCAGTCCTTTGAAGCCGACTCGGTCAGAGTAATGGGGCCGTTAAAATCTCCGCCCGCGACGGCGATATCGAAATCGGGAAGTCTTTCGGCGGTCTTCTGCAGATGCAAGTCGCGATTGCTTTGCGAAAACGCTTCAAGGTGCAAGTTCATGATTCGCATCGCCGGACGATGGGGCACTTGAAGCGATACTACCTGGAGGTAGCGCGACAGGTAGAAAAAATTGTAGAGTGTACCGTTTTCGCGCGGCTTCGGAAGTAAATCGATATTGAGGGGCTCGATCGGATAGCGGGATAAAATCCCGCCGCCTGAATTAACGGGCCCGAAGTGATTACGCGGATTCAAACCCGGATACGGAACGTAAGGATGACTCCAGGAAACGACGGCGCTTCGATGTAGCAAGTTCGAACGGCGCGAGATCCACTCGAGCTGATTGATATTGTGTGAGCGCTTGGAATGAAAATCCACCTCCTGCAAAAAAACGATGTCGACGCCGATATTTGCGATGAAGTCGCCCATGCTGTTGAGTGCCGATTCAAAATGGTCGCGGGGCTTTTCTTGATACGGACTGCCATGTGCGCTCGTTCCTTCAGAGCCGAGACCGTAGGCATAACCGATATTCCAAGTTAAAAATCGCAGTTTAGTCAGATCCATCGTAATATGAATTCAGTATGAAGATCATTACGGTGGATTGCAATTATGTTGAGAGCGAATTCGCTTCGGCTTACTTGTTGGTCAGTCAGGGACGTGGATTTTTTATCGAGTGCAATACCAACTATGCCATTCCCCGTCTTCAGGCCGCGGTTGCAGAGGCCGGATTAAAAGCGACGGATGTGGACGGCTTATGCGTGACCCACGTTCACCTCGATCATGCGGGTGGGGCAGGGTTGTTCTTGAAAGAATTTCCGTCGGCGAAGTTATATGCCCATCCACGTGCGGCAAAACATGCGATTGATCCGAGCCGGCTGGTTGCGAGTGCCACGCAAGTTTATGGCCAGGCGTTTATGGACAAGCTTTACGGAAAAATTCTTCCATGTCCGGTGGAGAGAGTCGTCGCGCTGGAAGACGGGCAGGAGATCGACTGGATGGGCGGAAAGCTCGAAACCAAGCACACACGTGGCCACGCCAACCATCATCTTTGTGTTTTCGAGCCGGAGACCCGCACGCTTTTTACCGGCGATTCGTTTGGGGTGTCGTATCCGAAGATCAATCGCAAGCGGGGATTGATCGTGCTTGCTTCCACGTCGCCAACTGACTTTGACGGCGAGGCTGCGATTGCGACTGTCGATTGGGTGGAGGCTTTGAAACCGATCGCGGTAGGACCGACCCACTTCGGACTCATGCAGGGCAAGGATGTTCCGACGGCGGCGCGGCAGTTGCGGGATCAAATCCGATTTTCCGTCGAAATGGTCAAGCGGATCAAACGCGAAAGCTTGGATGAAGTTACCGTGACCGAGCACATCCACGATTGGATGATCCAGTATTACGCGAACCGCGGAATCAACTTCGATTCCGAAGATTTGAAAATCTTGAAATTGGATTTTCAAGTCAATGCGCAAGGTCTGGTTTTTACGGCTGCGAAACCCGCATGATCCTACCGTATATATGCCGTTCCGAAGAGGTTTCCGCTCAGGGCGTCCTCGGGAATCCACACGTCGCCGTCGTCTTTCGGGTAAGCGTAGCCGTTATAATCGTTGCCCCAAGAGTTCCGAATCAGATATTCGCATCCGCGGGAGCCGAAGCGACGGCCGATCACGACCAGCGCATGTAAACCGCAATCGGATTTCGCTTTCATGGGTTCGGCGTAGCCTTTATAGCCTTTTTGAGTCAGCGCTTTTGCGCACATCTCGATACCGATCGGAAGTTTTTGATAGGTGAGCGTGATGTCGAGCTGATTCATGTAGGAGTAGCCGTCGTACAAGCCCTTTTCGGCGGTACAGCGCAAGTTCGGCATCTTAAACGACAGGCGATTCGTCGAGTCGTTCGCGATAAACATCTCGAACTTGATCGGGAAGTTCGCGTAGTCGTTACGCACGTGATTATCCTGAATGAACGCAAATATCTCATCGTCGCTCGGAATTTTTTTGAGATCCATCTTACGAGCTAGGAGCTCTCCCTTGAGCCAGACGAGGAGCGCATCGAACTTTTTAAGGTAGGTCTTTTGGCTGGCGGGAAGGGATGCGCGTTTGGCCGGCGGGAAAAACTTCGGATCGACGACTTTAAACTTTTTTGGCTCGTTGAGATATTCAGCAAAGATATTGCGCACGGCTTGCAACTGAGTTTTGCTTCCGAGATCGAGCATCTGCGCCGGATTGTATTGGGAGCTTACGTATCCGACACCGCGTTTGACCATGCCGTTGACCACATCGCAAACATGGCCGCCTTCGATATCGCCGTCCTGTGATTCCAACGTGCCTGCCTGCGCGGCATCGATCGGATCGGTATTGAAGATGTCGTAGCGATCGGATTTCATCTTAATGCGGTAGAAATCGATGAGAGTCGAAGCCGCGTAGGCGTAACAAAGCCCGATTCTGCCTTGATCCGGAACTCGAAGCGAGTCGAAGACTGATGGGTAGACCGCTCTTAGGTCGATATTGTCGTTGGGGTTACAGGCTGCGTGTACTTGCGGGGCTGTTAACCAGACAAGCGCGGTCAGTTTTGTGGTCCAGCCGCGTAATGGCATCTCTCTCATGACCGGGGAGGTAACAAGCACGCTACCGATTGTCAATTACATAAAGGTAATATTAAAAAAACGCGGAATTCGGCGGAATTAGTGGCTAGAAGTAAAAACGTCCGCCGATGCCGAAGTTGAATTTACCGTGGGTTTGCGGCCCGAAGAGGACGCCCGGTGCGAGTTCCATGAAAAACCCGAGCGGAGCGGTTGCGAGTTTGTATTCGACGCCGAAAGGGATACGTAGCAATGCGCCGGTGGTGGTCGAGTAGTAAGTGCTGTCGGCAAAAACGATACCGGCACCGACGCCGATATAAGCGTCCATAAACGTCGACTCTTTGGTCACTTGCGAAAAGAAATGAGGAAAGTGGAACGCGTAATCGACCCAGATCTGCATCCAGTGATCCCAAGACCAGGCCAAACCGCCGTTGATCGAGTGGTCGACCTGAGAGTCCACTTGAAAAGAAAGACCTGTCGGCTCACCGAGCACGAAGCCGATGCCGTTTGATTTCGAGCGTGCCGAATCGTACGCGGCTTGTGCCGGACGTGCGGCAACGACGGTCAGCGTGAGAGCCAACGACGAGACTAAAATCAAGTTTTTCATGGTATAGCTTCCTTACAATTCAAATTGGACCGCTTCATTGCGGCCCTGGTTTCCGACTTTCGCGTAGTCTTCCGGAGTAAGATAGATCCGGGAGATCGAGCGCGTGTTCGGGTACTGCGAAAACAAAATCGTGCATTTCTGCAGCGGAATAAACTGCGGCTTTGAATATAGATTGTCGTATTTTACGAAAATTGGAAACTCGGATTTTCCGAAGTATTTTGACAGGATCCCGGTCGAGGTCGTCGAAATATAGGAGATACCCTTGCTCTTGAGGGTATCGAGCGTCTTCTTGAAGAGCTTTTCCTGCTGTTCGCGGGCGTTATCCGTCGATGGAATCCCGCTATGGGTTTCCAGGAGCAACCGCAAAGTACGCTTCTCGACGATCCGGCGGGCCCATTCGTTTTTCGATTTGCCTAAATGCGAGTAAAGATGAGCGTCGGTATAGTGACGGTACGAATCGATGTCGGCCGGGATGACGTAGTCGCAGTCGGGAGAGTGCAGGTATTTGGATAGCATCTCGTCGAACATCACCGTCTTGTGATGGAGGTACACCATCAAAAACATGTGATAGCGGGAAAGCAAAAAATCTTCGAACGCGTAAAGCGCGCGGTGATTGAGGCCCATGTAACAATCGCCGTCTTTGATGTGATAACAGAGGTTCGAGACGATCCAGTTGTAGTCGAACTCCCCGTAGCTCACGCCCGCTTGAAAACTATCGCGGCGGAGATAATCCATGCGGTCGGCGTCGAGTTCGGAGCTGATCAGTTGATGCAAGATCGGGAGAAAATTTATTTTTTCGCTTTCGCCTTTTCTGTCGCTGATTTTTTCGACGAAGAAATTGTCCTTGGGCTTCAGCTCGGCTTCGATCAAGCAAGCCACGTGATACGGGGTGAAACCGTAAGCCACGCAAGCTTTTGCCAGAACCGACGTCAGCTCGGAGTCGAGAACGATCTTGAGGGTGTAGTCCTCGTGAGTCGCCTTGCGATCCTTCGGGTACTTCATGAACGGCACTTTGAGTTTTGACACCGGCGGCATTGCAAACTCGGTCGTGTGCGAAAGCGGGCCGTGCCCGATGTCGTGGAGGAGCGCCGCGAATCGAACGAGCGCTCTGAACTTGCGCCACACTTGATGGTGATGCCGCTTGAGATGCGGGAAGATCGCTTCGAATGCGTCGGTAGCGGTCTGGAGGGCGCCTAGGCTATGAATGTAGCGATTATGAGTGGCGCCCGGATAAGAAAATTCGGCAAACCCGGTCTGCCGGATTTGCCGAAGTCTTTGAAATAGTGCTGAGTCGATTACAGGAAGTTCATGGGATTCGATCTGGATAACACCGTGTACGACGTCTCTAATATCCATGAGTTAAGTGTAGGACTAGTCGTCTTCTTCGTCAGAGAAATCTTCGTCTTCATCGTCGGACATTTCGAGATCGTCTTCATCGTCGAGATCTTCGTCATCGCCGAAATCATCACCTTCGTCGTCGCTCGAATCTTCATCGTCGTCCGAGAATCCAATATCTTCGTCGCCGATCTCGTCGTCGTCCGCGCGAGAGTACATGTCTTCATCGTCGTCGTCGCTCATCGGATCTTGAAGGGATTCTTCGTCGTCGATGAGGGTCTCGGTCATGCCGGGATCTTCATCGTCACCGAACATATCTTCGTCTTGCTCGTGAGCAGTCGCTTGAGAAATTCCTGCGCCGATCGCGCCCGCTGCGATAGCGGCGCCGACTGCGGGCATTAGATTATTTTTTTTGTTGTCGGTAGCTTTTGGAGCGGCTGCTTTTTTTGGAGCGGCTTTCTTTGCAGCTTTTTTCGGGGCTGCTTTTTTGGCGGTTTTTTTAGCCGGCTTCGCAGCCTTTTTTGCCGCGCTTTTCTTAGCTGGTTTTCCTGGTTTCCTTGCTGCAGTTTTTTTAGCCGGCTTCGCAGCTTTCTTCTTCTTCGGTGCAGCTTTCTTTTTCTTAGCTTTTGCCATGGTGTCCTCCGTGCATTGAACTAGCGAGTTTTAGGTACATCAAAAGTTATCGGTGATCGGGTGGATTTGGCAAGAGTTTCTATAACGGATTCTAGTGGTTAACTTTGGTCGTGTCTTCGTCGTCCGAGGGCATGCCGTTCTTCAATAGATTTTGCAATGTGACAAACTTTACGCTGTACCCATAACGGGCTTTGAAACCGAATTCCAAAGCGTTCACGCGAGCATAAGTTGGCGCCCATGAGGTCAAAACGGAGTTTGGGTCGGTGAGCCATTGGTTCTTGCCCGATTGATCAGGCAGGACCCCGGCCATCGGAAGGTCGATTGCGGCAAAGGTCAGACTCTCCTGGTTCTCGGTGTTGACTGCGGCTTGTAAATTATTTCGGATGTAGCTGCCGATCTGGCTTTTCAGTTCATTTTTAATGCTGTCCATGTCGACGCCGAAGGCGTTTTGTCCGGTCAACTGATTCCCAAACACGTTCTCGATGAATTTGTTTGTTCGCTGGATCGGGTCGCCGCCGCTGGCCGGGAACAGGGGTGCATAGAACCGGTAGACACTTTGATTGTTGCTATCCGAGAAAGGGATGAACTCAAAGCGCATATCTGGCCCGTTCGAGCTTTGGGTTTGTCTCGGGGGTGGAAGAATATTGTAATGCCCGATCTCGGCGGCGTTTGGGGCCATTGCCGCGCGAGCGGCCGCTTCGAGAGTTTGAGAAGTCGCAGGATCGTTTGGACCGCTTCCGTGAGTGATGGTCTTCATCGCGTTTAGGTACGCGCTGCTGTAAAAGGTTTTATCGGCAATGAGTGTTAAGTTCGGAACTTTGCAGGCCAAGGGGCCTTTGCAGTCGTTGACCACGGTGCCGTTGACAGTGCCGGGTTGAATGTCTTCAACGAAGTCTTTTTCGGTAAGCGTCGAAGGACCGATCCGACTACCAAAAGGTTTCGCGGCGGCGAAAGCTTCGAGATCAAGCCCGTCTTTGATCGGCAGAAACATCAAATGAGCTTTTGCGCGCAATTTGACTGCATAGTGCACCGTCGTTGGTTGCTGAGCCCGAACCATACCGACCGGTACGTTCATCGCCGGGAAGGGGATGATGCTCACTTTACACAGCGGGGTCTTGTCGGCGGGATTGGTATTCGAACCGGGGACCAGATAATGAATGTAAACGTTAAAGCTCGCGAGCACCGGATTGATTTTAATTTGCTGAGGCGCTTGCAGTTCGGTGAGATCCACATCCGCGGGATTCATGACTGTCTCGTTCAAATTCGCAATGGCCGATTCCATGGCCTGAATGGTGCGCTCATGTTGATCGGCTCCGCTATCCGGCGCGGCGGCCCACGCGCGAGTTTGATCGATCTTCGCTTCCTTCACCGGAGGTTCGTTCAAGAAATCGGCGAGCGTTTCCATTCGGAGCAGTGTGAGAATATTGCGCGGATAAAGTCCAAGTCCGGTGGAGAGCGAGCCGATCGTTTGAGACGCCGAATCCTTATCGGCCTGGCTTAGGCCCGCGGTTTGGGCGATAGACCCGAAGAGTTGTTGAATCTGGTTGGAAGTCGGCTCGGCTTTGAACAGCCACTGCATCAGCGTCATGAAGTTAATCGCGCTGTTGCCGGTACAAAGCTGGTTTTGAACGGTTTGGATCTTAATGATGTTGTCGTAGAGTTGCTGGCTGATCGCGCTGAGACCGGTTCCGGTAAAGACCGCGCTGGTGTTCGGGATGTTAACCATGAGGCAGTTATCGTTCGCGCGTCTTGCCGACGTGAGAGGGATGCAAAGGCTCGGGACGTTAATGGGATTCGGCCGAGGAGTGGTATCGCCCGGACTTGCGGAATATTCGTTTTTTGCAAAGCTATAATACCCGGGAATATTCGGATTCGACGGGTTTGCAAAATCGGGGTTGGCGAGCGATGAGACCACGTTGTAGCGATACAAAAACTTTTTGAACTGTCGGCGCATGTCGTAGTTTAGGTACGAAATCGCGTTTAGCTGACGGGCTTGGGTCGCGGCTCCGGCATACGCAGCAGCGTCGGCGGCGGATTGCAAGCTAATTTTTGCGGTGACAAGCAGGCCGGTGTTCACCGTAAATCCAAAAAAGAGAATGAAGCTGATGATCACGGTCGAAATCAAGATGACCGATTGACCGCTTTCGGATTTGAGGTACTTCCTCGGCTGTATCTTCGGCAGTTTATTCAAGCGAGAAGCTGACCTCGACGTCCTGGCTGATCGTTAGTTTTTGGCCCGAAATCGTCGGCGGAGCCATGTTCGAGTCGGCCATACTCTTCATGCTCATGGATTCCATGCGCATCGGCATCGGAGGCTCGGAGACATTGCCGCCGCCGCGCTCGTTGATCGCAAGCACGCGACCGACTTTGGTGTTCAAGCTTTTTGCTAACGCCTCGGCTTTTTCGCGGGCGTTTTTAGCTGCGGTCTCGAGGCAGCGTTTTTTTTCGTCCAAGCTTTTTTGATCGGAAAGGTAAGTGCTGAGTCCGGTGGTTTCTTTCACGCCCAGGCGAGCGGCGATCGCGATCAGGTCGCCCAAGTTTCCGATTTCGGGAGTGGTTGCGCGAACGCCGAGACGAGCGAAGAATCCTTTGCTGACGTTCTTATTGTTTTCCCATTCTTTACGTTCGGCCACGGTGTACTCCGTGGTCGACAGCTCAAGATCTTTTACTTTGGAGCGTTTGAGCTCGTTGCGAAGCTTCTCGTGCAGCTCGGTGGTCTTTTGAATGGCAATTTTTGGATCGGCGTTCAGGGTCTCCACGATGAAAGTCACCGAGCCGCGATCGGGTGTGGTTTCGAGCACGCACTGACCGCTCACTGTCACTCGCTTGTCGCCTTTTTCGAAGACGTTAGCGCGAGTCATGACTGGAAGCGTTAGTGTAGCCAATAAAACCAAAAGTGAGGTGAGTTTCATATTCCCAGAGTAGCCTGTTTCGCGTAAAAATGAAGTATGAAATCCAACACACTTTTGGCCGTCATTGTGACCGTTTTCTCTTTTGCTGCGAGCGCCCATGCTGAGTTGAAAATCGGTCTCGTTTTAGAAAAATCCGGGAAGGACGATAAGTCGTTCAACCAATCCGCATACGTCGGATTGAAGAGGGCCGAGAAAGAGCTGGGCGTGACCACCAAAACGGTCGAGGCGCCGGACAACAGCGCTTACGAGTCGCTCCAACGCGCGTTTGCCGAAAAGAAGTTCGATTTGATCATCGCGGTCGGCTTCCACCAGCTCGAAGCGGTCAAGAAAAACGCCGAACGGTTTCCGGATCAAAAATTTATGCTCATCGATGAGGACGCTAAAGAAAAGAACGTGCGCTCGGCCATGTTCGAAGAGCACGAAGGCAGTTACTTGATCGGCGCGCTCGCAGCCATGCACTCCAAGACCGGCAAAGTCGGTTTCATCGGAGGTATGGATGTCCCGCTCATTCGTCGTTTCCAGCTCGGTTACGAAGCGGGCGTGAAAAAAATTAATCCCAAGGCCGAAGTGTTCGTGAACTACTTGGGCGTGACCGGCGATGCGTGGAACAACCCCCCGAAAGCAAAAGAGCTCGCGCTCGACCAATACGGCCGCGGTGCGGATATCATTTTTGCAGCCGCGGGTAACTCGGGCCTCGGTGTGTTCGACGCGGCAGAAGCGCAAAAAAAACTCGCGATCGGCGTCGACTCCGACCAAAGTTGGATCAAACCGAAGTCGATTTTGTCGAGCATGCTCAAGCGTGTCGACGAATCGGTGTTCGATTCGATCAAGCTCCTGAAGGAGGGCAAGTTTGAAGCCGGCCTCATCCGATACGGCGTTAAAACCAAAGGTGTTGATTACGCCGTTAACGAATACAACGCGAAGATGATCACCGACGCGGACAAAAAGAAGCTCGAAGAACTCCGCAAGGACATCGTCAGCGGCAAAATAAAAGTTCCGGATTACTACCTGATCAAAAAATAATGAACGTCATCGAGTTCAAACGCGTCGCTAAGTCTTTCGGCGACGTAGTGGCAAACCGCGACTTAAGTTTCGAAGTCAAAGCCGGGACCATCCACGGTCTGATCGGCGAGAACGGCGCAGGCAAATCCACGGCGATGAAAGTGCTATTCGGGATATTCCCCGCCGACTCGGGTGAGATTTTAATTCGCAAAAAACCGACTCGAATCACAAATCCAGTGCAAGCGATGCGTTTGGGCATCGGGATGGTCCATCAGCATTTTATGCTGGCTGAGCCTGAAACAGTGCTCGATAACATCATTCTCGGTCACGAGCCGGGCTGGTTTCCGGGCCTTATTTTCCGCGATAAAGCGCGAAAGGAACTCACGGAGATTTCAAAAAACTACGGACTTGCGTTCGACAAATGGGACGTGCCGGTATCGCATCTCTCGGTGGGTGAGCAGCAGCGAGTAGAAATCATCAAGCTTCTGTACCAGCGCTCGGATGTTCTGATTCTTGACGAGCCGACCGCAGTTCTCACGCCCCAAGAGGTCAAAGAGTTGTTTCAAAACCTTTTGCGTCTCAAGCAAGAGGGCAAGACGATCATCCTGATCTCGCACAAGCTCAAAGAAGTTTTGGAGTTTACCGATTACGTCACGGTCATGCGCCGGGGTGAGACGGTCGGCACCAAAGTGACAAATGAAACCAACGAAGACGAGCTCGCCGAGATGATGGTGGGGCGTAAGGTGTCTTTCACGTACCAGGGCATTCGCCGCATTCTCTCGGACTCGACCGAGATCCCATCGATCCTGAAAGTAAAGGGCCTCTCGTTCAAGGGTCTCAGCGAATCCTGCGTGGATGTAACGCTAAACCTTCGTCAAGGCGAGATCCTGGGCATCGGAGGCGTCCAGGGCAACGGACAGTCCGAGTTCCTGAGGTTTCTCTCGAACCCAAAAGAATATTTTCATAAAGTGAGTGGCGAGTACACGATCCGCGACCAAAGCGTGCTCGCCGATTCGCCGCTCGACTTGCGTAAACGCGGCGTGAGCCTCGTGCCTGAAGATCGCTTGGCCGAAGGTTTGCTGCTTCAGCAGGACATGACCGAAAACTTCTTGCTCGGTCAGCACGAAGATCCGCGCTACCAGTCCAAATTTCCGGGCCTCCTTGATCGCGACGCCGCCCGCGCGCGAGTCGAGCAAAATATCAAGGCGTTCGACATCCGACCGCCGTATCCGACCGTCTGGTCGGGGAGAATGAGCGGCGGCAACCAGCAGAAGCTCGTCATCGCGCGCGCGTTGGATTCAAAGCCGGAGATTCTTTTCGTCGCGCATCCCACGCGCGGTGTCGATGTCGGCGCGATCGAGCTCATTCACGAAGCGATCATGAACGAGCGCAACGCCGGCCGCGCGATCATCTTGTTTTCATCCGAACTCGAGGAGCTCATCGATCTCAGCGACCGGATCGCGGTGTTTTACGGAGGTCGTATTCAAGCGGAGTTCGGCCGCAAGGAATTCGATCCGTGGAAGATCGGTAAAACCATGGGCGGAGGGAACAAAGAATGAGCGACAATCTGATGGTCGTACGCACTTCATTCATTCAGCGATTTTTTCAGTCGATCGGAGTTTCGTCGTTTCAAGCGCTTCTGCGTTCGCTCATTAAATCTTTCGCCGGTGCGGGTCTCGGCCTCGCCGCGGGCCTCTTGGTTTGCTACTACGCAGGCGAACCGCCGCTTAAAATTCTGAAAATTCTTTATCAATCGAGCTTCGGCTCGGGCTACGATTTCGGGATGACCTTGTACTACACGGCGCCGCTCATTCTCACCGGCCTTGCCGTGGCGATCCCGTTTAAGGCAGGTTTGTTTAACATCGGTGCCGAAGGCCAGCTCACCGTCGGTGCGCTCGCCGCCGCTTGGGCCGGAGTTCTCGGCGCCGGGATCACCTCCCCGTTTCTTGCGGTACTGTTCGCCGCTACGTTTGCATTCGCCGCGGGCGGCATCTGGGGAGCGATCCCCGGGTTCCTAAAAGCCCTCCGCGGGAGTCACGAAGTCATCACGACGATCATGCTCAATTTCATCGCGGCCGGAATGACGGCGTACTTCACGCTCTACACGATCAAGGATCCGAATTCGGCGCAGGCCGAAACTATCCCGGTGCCGGAATCGTTTTTCTTAAAGCCGTACGAGGTGTTCAACGGCGCGCCGATGGGCAACCTCATTTGGTTTTTGATCGTCCTTGCGATCCTCATGCACTTTTGGATTTGGAACAGCCGTTGGGGCTACTGCCTCAAAGCTTTGGGTGAGAACGAGCGCGCGGCCGAGACTTACGGCATCACGAAGCAGCGAGTTTGGGTAAGCTCGATGTTTGTCGCGGGTGGATTGGCCGGGCTGGTGGGATTGGTGGAAATCCTCGGCAACTCGCATAAATTTAAAATAGGTTTCTCGGCGGACTGGGGCTTCGTCGGGATCGCGGTCGCGCTCGTCGCACGCGGAAACATTTTAGGTGTTCTGCCGTCGGCGCTTCTTTTTGGCATGCTCCAAAAGGGCGCCGGCTCGCTCGATCTTGAAACCGAGAAGGTCACTCGCGATTTGTCGTACTTGATTCAAGGCTTGATCATTCTCGGTGTCGCGTCTGAAGGCTTGTGGGACGGTCTCTCGCGCTTTCTGGGTAATCATTTGAAGCAGCGCGCGCGGGCAAAGCAAACCGGAGGGACGAAGTGATGGAAGTTTTGTTCGACTCTTGGGTGTTACCGATTCTTCGCGTATCGACGCCGTTAATTTTTGCCGCTCTCGGTGGCATGTGGTGTGAGCGCAGCGGCATCGTTCAGATCGGTCTTGAAGGATTTATCCTCGTCGGATCCTTTTTCGGCGCGGTCTCCACGCTTTATTTTAATAATCCGTATCTCGGGTTTATCATCGCAGGACTTGCTGGCATGGCGCTTGCGACCTTGTATGGAATCGCCGTCTTACGCTATCGCGCCAACCAAATTGTCGCCGGAACGGCGATCAATCTCTTTGCGCTCGGCGTGCCGCCGTTTCTTTCCAAGATTTGGTACGACTCGACCGGATCGACTCCGCCTATCCCTACCGAAGCACAGTTCCACGTTGCGCCGCTTTACCTGATGATCGCGCTGGTCGTAATCTGCCATCACGCGTTTTATTACAGCAAGTTCGGTTTGCGTCTCCGTTTTGCCGGCGAGCACCCGAAGGCTCTTGAGAGCGCGGGTGTATCGGTCGGCTTCAAGCGGTGGCAGGGCGTTTGGATCAGCGGTTTCCTCGCAGGTCTTGCGGGCGGAACGCTTTCGATCTACCTTTCGTCGTCGTTCATCCGTAACATGTCGGCTGGACGCGGGTTTATCGCGCTCGCAGCGGTCATCTTGGGCAAATGGAAGCCGATTCCGACGGTACTCGCGTGCTTGCTCTTTGGCTTGACGGAAACGATTCAGATTCGTTTGCAGGGTGTGGTGTTATGGGGAACCGAACCGGTGCCGGTGCAGTGGATTCAAATTTTGCCTTACTTGATCACGATCGTGGTTCTCGCCGGAGCAGTCGGTCGGTCATACGCGCCGAAAGGATTGGGAACCTCATGAGATATGCAGTTCTCCTCCTCATGATCACTGGCTCCGGCTGCGACTCGATTCGCGATGTTGCAAAACTATTCGGTTACCAACCGAAGAAAACGCTCCCGAGCGAAGTCAAAGAGGAAATGAATCACGCCACGGATGCTCCGGGTGGTCAAACTGCCGGCGCGCTTGCGAAAGCAAACTCCGAGCTGCTCTCCGAAATGCTTAAAGTGGTTTTTAACCAGGAAAAAATCGAAGACAAGAGCGAGTTCGGCACATTGGTGCACACGCTCAATCAAGGAGCGTCGCTCGAAGGCATTTATCACGGCCTCATCATGGGAAGCCGTTACCGTGCGCTTGAGTCTTCATCGAAGGCGTCTTCGCCGAGATTGCTAAAGATCTTCGCGTTTGAGATCGTCGAGCTGCAAGTGTCGATGAAAAACCCGACCGAATTTGAAGCGGGTGAATCCAAGAAAGCGCCGACCATAGAGTTTCCGGACGGAAATGTTTCGATTCCTCTGGTGAATGTCAAAAACACGCAGGACGTGAAGCAAAAGAAAGACAAGAAAGTCGCGATGACCGAGATGCTCGAGCTTTTTATCGGGGCATCGCCTTACACCTTGAAGCGTGTCCTCGCGGATGAAGCGCTCAAAAAGCTGGACGAGCTCAAAGACTCGCCGGGAGATCTCGCCCGGTGGTATGCCCAGTTCGTTCTCCACATGTGCGACACCAAGGTCGATTTCGGTCTCGAGCTTCGCAATCGCCCGGATTTCGATTTCCATTTCAAGTTCGCGCAAAACATGGCACCCGATCGCGTAAAATGGGAGGTCTTAAACCGCTATCACCGCTACCTGAATTTCGTGATGGACCACGAGTAGGCGCGATACCAAGGTTACCGGCAATAAAACTGCACGCGTTTACAAGGCGCGCTCATCATATCCGAGTGGATGTTCGAGTCGATCGATTTACGGCCGTCGCCGAAGTACAAATTAAGCTCGGTACGCTTGTTCGGTTCCAGTTGCTCGTTGGTCGGGAACGCTTTGCGGATCCAGTTTTTGCGGCCCGAATCGTAGGCGTAAGGGCAGGCACCCGAAGTGCCGTCGCCGTTAATGCCTTTAAAATTCTTTTCGAATTGAACTCGATTCAAAATCGACGGATCAAATACAGCGGCGACGATTTTGTTATCGATTTCGTCGGCGCGTTCCTTCGACAAATCGAGGAAGCTTTTTTTTGCCGCTTCGCCGGTATTGGCAAGCAAGCTTGAAGAGCTGCTGATTTCGATCTTTTGCAAAGATAGACCGTTTCGCACGTATTGTTGGTAACAGGCGTGTCCTTTGACGTGATCGAGGATTTTTGCCACTTGGACCGCTGTGAGCTTCGATTTGTTATTAGGAAACAGCGATTTTAAGTCGATTTTGCAAGGTGGGTATTCGACTGCGATGGTGCGCATATTCTTCTTGGCGTGGATCCAATCGGCTCGGCAGTACATCATGCGATCGAGTTCCTGATCGAACGTACCGAGGAATTTTGAGATACGCTCGGTCACCACTTGTGATGCGGCCGCGACTTGCTGTTGAGTCACTTCAGTGCAAAGCGGCTTTTTGAGTACATAGGCCGCCGCTTCTTCATGAACGCAATAGTCCTGCGCTTGCACCACCGCTCCGATGCGGACGCCGACTTTATCGTGGCAAGAAAGCTCATCGCGTTTTTCGTCAAACGCGGCCTTCAGAGCGCCGACGATCTTTTGATCTTGGTCAGCGGTGTAGTGGGTGGAGTTTTTAAATTCCAGGTAGGCAGCCTTGATATCTGGACGATTGACGTTGAAGGCACCGGTGTCTTCCGGGGTTTGGCCGCGAATGTCGTTGCAAGCGCAGGAGTGGAGGGCGTCCACTCTCGACAAGCACTCTTGGCGCGCGGGCGTATCGAAGTCGTCCGCATGTGCAAATGACGGATTTAAAAATAGGGGTAGGGCCAATGCCCAATGGGCGGCGATTTCTCTCATAGTTGTTCTCTCGATGCGGACTATACACAATCCGGTTTATTTTTTAAACAAAATAAGTTTAATTATTTTGTGCTGATTTTTGGCTGAGTTAGACAGAGTTTTCGGGCTTTTATTGTTGACTTGTTTTGTCAAAAACTTTCTTTCCGATCCCAATCAAATGGCTACGACACCAGATTTTGAATCAGGTCATAGACAATGTCGGCTCGCGAAAAGATCGAAGACATTTCCACGGTTTCTTGAAGAGTGCCCGGTGCGGTGCCGACAGGACCGAAGCCGTCAAACACGACGATCTCAGGACGGAAAAGATCGTCGCAATAGCTGACGAAATTCGGAGAGAGCACCTTGACGTTTTTCTTTTCGTGGAGCTCGATTAGCTTTTGAGCGATCTTTGCGGCCTGTTCCGCATTGGGGTCGGTGGTCGGTGTATATTGAAATATCGATCCGTCGGGTTGCGCTGGTCCAAGGCCGATCACCAAATTCGATTTCTCGCCGGCCGTCCTTAGAAATTCTTTATAACCATCGGGCGCTTCTTCGGATTCTCCCGGAAGCACGAGCATCTGTACTTGGTAGCGACGTACTTTTAGTTTCGAAATTTTTTCGAGTGCAAGAAGTCCGACCAGGATTCCTCCTTTATTGTCGAGCACGCCCGGGCCGATCGCGCGATGGCGGCCGGTGGTCCAAGTAATGAGCTGGAAGCCCGAGTCTTCGGGGAAAGCGGTGTCGGCGCGCGCGATAAACGTGATCGTCTTCTCGGTGGGAACGGTACCGGGAAGGTTGATGACCAGGGCAGCACTCCCTTCTTTACCGAGTTTTTCGTGCGTGATCCATTCGCTCTTCATTCCCAAGGCATCCGCTTCATCGGCAACGTGAGCCAAGATGCGGCCGACTCCGGCGTGATTTTCGGCGTGGGAGTTTACGTTTACCCATTCTTGCAAAAGGTAGTCGGCGCGATCTTTGAGTTTTAGCTGATGCGGGTTCATGGGACGGCTTTGATTCCTTGTGCTCTGAGGTTTTCGATCACTTTGGCGGAAACGTTAAATCTGAACTGCCCCTGGTCGGAATAGGGGTCATTCGCAATTTTGCTTTCAAATGAAAACACTTCTTGAAGGAGCAATGTGTCCTGCTCGGTACCGGTGACTTCTTGAATCGAAACGATTTTGCGCGCGCCGCTTTTGAAACGGCGAATTTGGAGAATGAGTTGTACCGCATTGGCGATCTGACGGCGGATTGCCGGAAGAGGAATTTCAAGACCGGCCGACATCATCAATGTCTCGAGTCTGAAGAGCGCGTCTCTCGGCGAGTTTGCGTGAATTGTGGTCATCGAGCCTTGGTGTCCGGTGTTCATCGCCTGGATCATGTCGAGCGCTTCCGGGCCGCGGCACTCACCGACGATGATGCGGTCGGGGCGCATTCTCAAAGCATTCAGCACCAGTTCGCACGCATTCACCACTTCGCCCCCTAAACCCCGAGGTTTAGTCATCATCTTCACTTGGTTCGGGAGAATGAGCGGAATCTCCGCCGTGTCCTCGATGGTGATGATGCGTTCATGCGGGGGAACGAGCGCGAGTAGCGCATTAAGCACCGTTGTTTTACCGGTGCCGGTACCGCCGCTAATCAGGATGTTTTGTTTGCCTACGATGCAGGCGTTCAGAAAATACGCCATGCGCTGATCGAGCGTGCCGTTTGAAATGAAATTTTCAACGCTGTATCGACGCGGGAACTTGCGGATCGTGATACAAGGGCCATATTCTGTGACTGGTGGGGCTGCGATATGCACGCGCGAACCGTCGGGGAGGGTCGACATCGCTAGCGGGCTTTCGGGCGTAATGGCTTTGCCGATAGGATCGAGCAAGATCCGGACGACGCGGTTCAATTCGTCGATCGATTTAAAACGAATCGGTGTGACGATGATTTGACCGCGCTTTTCAATCGCGATGTTGCGAAGGTCGTTGACCATGATTTCCGTGACTTCACCGTCTTGCAGGAGCGGGTTTAAAAGACCTAGGTCCGGCAAAGGGATGCCGCGGCTGATGGCGGCAGCGACGGGTTGAGTAGCAAGATTCGGGTCGGTTTTTTCTTCTTCAGGGATACCGTCTCGAAGGTTTTTTTTACTCGGCATGGGTATAATTATTATCTCTCCAGTATTTAAAATGTGCTAGGCTGAAATCGAGAGACGAGCTACCGATGACCGACCAAGACAAAGATTTGACGTCCGGAGACGTTGGAGTTGTAACGCAGGATGCTATTCCTAAAGTGGCTGAACCGCCTAAGTTTGCGGTCCTATTGCACAATGACGATTACACCACCATGGAGTTCGTTGTTGAAGTCTTGACAAATGATTTTTCGAAATCATCTGATGACGCAATGGCATTGATGTTGAAAGTACATCATGAGGGGAAGGCGGTTGCGGGGCTTTATTCCTTTGAGATTGCCGAGACCAAAATAGCCAAAGTGCATGAGAAAGCACGAAAGAGCGGATACCCGTTGAAGTTAACGATGGAACCCGCTCCGCGGTAAAACCGCAAAAGGAGGCTCGCCATGATCGGTAAGCGCGCAGAAAACGTCCTGAATCGGGCATTAGCATCAGCAGTAGAAAAGAAGCATGAATTCCTCACCTTAGAGCACGTCATGCTCGCCTTACTGGATGAGGATGACGTCAAAACGACGCTCGCACATTGCAAAGCGGACATGACAAAACTGCGCTCAGATCTCGAGGCATACCTGCAAAAAGAGGTGCCGCTGGCGCCTGAAAATGAAAAGGGCGAAAAAGAAAACCCAATCGCGACTCTCGGGGTTCAGCGCCTGGTTCAGCGCGCTCTTTTCCAAGTTCAGTCTTCAGGCAAGTCCGAAATCCAGCCTGTGGATCTGCTTGTCGCCGTCTTCCAAGCCAAAGACTCTTGGTCCTTGTATCTTCTCCAACAACAAAACATCGACCGTCTCGACGTCGTCAGCTTCGTGAGCCATGGCGGTTTAGGCGTCGCGGGCGAAGAACAATTGCAGCTGGACGAAGAAAGTAAATCAGTCGGCGAAGGCCGGGAACGGAACGGAAAAGGGCATAACGATGTCCTGAGCCAATACACCCTGAATCTGAACGAACAAGCAAAGTTAGGGAAACTTGACCCACTCGTAGGCCGTAAACATGAACTCGATCGCGTGATTCAAACCTTATGTCGACGTCGTAAAAATAACCCGCTCCTCGTGGGTGAAGCCGGTGTCGGTAAGACCGCCATCGCCGAAGGCCTCGCTCAACGCGTGGTCTCGGGCGAAGTTCCGTCGATTATCAAAGACGCGGTCATCTACACTTTGGATATCGGAGCTCTTCTCGCCGGAACAAAATTTCGCGGTGATTTCGAGCAACGCATGAAACGCGTGATTCAAGCGCTCGAAACCAAGCATAACAAGGGCCAGTTTCCGGTACTCTTTATTGATGAAATCCACACCATCGTGGGTGCGGGTTCGGTCAACGGCGGTACTGTCGATGCGGCTAATCTTTTGAAGCCGATGCTTGCTCGCGGTGAGATTCGCGTGTTTGGATCGACGACGTTCCAAGAATATCGGAATGTGTTCGCGAAGGACCAGGCGCTCGCTCGCCGGTTCCAAAAGATCGACGTGCCGGAACCGACTCAGGATGAGACCGTGCAAATCCTGAACGGTTTGAAAACTCAGTTCGAACAACATCACGATGTGGTGTACTCGCTTGACGCGATCAAAACTGCGGTGGATCTCTCGGTGAAGCACTTAACCGATCGTTTCTTGCCGGATAAAGCAATCGACGTGATCGACGAAGTCGGTGCCAAGATCCGCATCAAACGAGCTGCTCAGGAGCAGCCGACCGAAGGCACGGTGGAAGTCACCGCTCTCGATGTTGAAGAAATGATTTCTCAGATGGCTCGTATCCCGGCGAAGTCGGTCACGACCACTCAGAAGGATCGCTTGTCTTCACTCGATAAAAACTTGAAGCTTACGATCTTCGGCCAGGACAATGCGGTCGATAAAATCGTATCGAGTATCCGGCTCGCTCGTTCGGGCCTGCGCTCGGGCGACAAACCGATCGGCTCGTTCCTCTTTGCCGGTCCGACGGGTGTCGGTAAGACCGAACTCGCGAAGCAACTTGCAAGCCACATGGGTGTCGCGTTCGTGCGTTTTGATATGTCGGAATACATGGAACAACATACGGTGTCTCGCTTGATCGGCGCGCCTCCGGGTTACGTCGGATTCGAACAGGCTGGTTTACTCACCGACGCTGCGATTAAAAATCCGCATTCGGTAATCTTGCTCGACGAGATCGAGAAAGCGCACCCAAGCGTCTGGAACATCCTGCTCCAGGTGATGGACCATGGTTTCTTGACCGATAACAATGGCAAAAAGGCCGACTTCCGCAACGTCGTCGTGATCCTCACTTCAAACGTGGGTTCTCGCGATGCCGAACGCCGTTCGATCGGATTCAACGATGATCTCGGCGGTCAATCGGCAGCGATGAAGGAAGTCGAACGTCTCTTCTCGCCTGAGTTCCGGAACCGTTTGGACTCGATTGTGATGTTTAACTCGCTCGACGTCGCGATGATGGATCAAGTGGTCGGCAAACAGTTGGTCGAACTTGAACATCTGTTGCTCGCTAAAAACATCGAGATCGAATTCGAACCGGCCGTTCGCGAATGGCTCGGTAAGAAGGGTTACGACCGCAAGATGGGTGCACGCCCGCTTGCGCGTGTCATCCAGGACGAACTCAAGCGTCCGCTTTCGGAAGAGATTTTGTTTGGTCGCTTGGAAAACGGCGGGAACGTGCGAGTCACCCTCAAGAACGATAAGCCTCACTTCGTCATTGAAGGCGCGGCACCGGCCGGCGTAGGTAAAACCAAGCAGTCGGTCGAGTCCTAAAAAGGTCGTCGCCAACTTGTTGTTGAGATAAAATTGAATAAACCGCCGGAAGCGCTGCGCATCCAGCAGTTTTCTATTTGTAAATCGCTTCGAGCTCGAGCGCTTTCAGGTGCTTAAGCGTCTCCTCGTCGTTTTCAGGCGTGATTTCAATTCGCGCGAGACGCACACCTTTCGGATCTTGCTCTTGGAACCAAGGTTGATAGGTCATGACGCCTTCTTTGGAGATCACGATTTCCTTAGGATCGTGCTGCAAGGTGCTCGCGTAAAAATTGATATCCCACACCTGAAGCCGAGTCGTGCCGTTCGGATCGTGTTTGATTCCGTAAACGAGGACAACGTGTTGGTAGCGGCTAGTGAGGGCGAACTTTGCTTTTTGAAGCGAGTGCAGGAAAATCTTCGGCATCTGATGGGCTTTTAAATCGAACTCAAGTTCCTTTAAAACTTTTTGAATTTGCGATGGGCTTTGGCGAATCCCCGAGCGTATCATCGACTTCATTGGCGAGAGGCGGATCGCTTCTTCACTCCACAGGTCGAGAGTCGCTTCCTTTATCATCAGTTCGATCTCCGGAATGAGTGAGAACTCGTGCGAGTTGCCGAAGCCGGGAATGTGAACGATGCTGTCGCCGACGATCAGCTGATTGATTTTGTCGCGGTAAAATTGACGCCACCTATCGAGATCCGTAAACCGATGGAGAGTATGACCCTCTGAGTTTAGTGGAAACTGATCTGGATGAAATCGTGCGAGCACTTTCATGTTCCGAACGAACGTTGCAAATCCGTAACAAACACCGAACTCGATCGACGTGCCTTTGAATTCATAGGGCGCGTTCACGAGCGCGATCCCATTTTGCTCGGTCGGTTGATAGAGGTGCTGAACTGCTTTGAGAGGGGAGTAGTCGTACAGGGTTTTGTCGACCTTTTGGGGTTTCTTGAAGAATTCACCGCTCAGAATCGATTTGACGACCTGATGGACTGCGATCGTCTGCTGACTCATGAGGTAGCTGCAGGCAAGAGAGCGGCGAGATGGATCGTGCTCCGGAACGTCACGCGCACTTTTGCGCGGATCGAGTTTTTGAGCCCACGCCGATGCGGACAAGACGATAAGACCTACGCACGCCAGGCGACGTAAGGTGCAGCTGAGACTTACGACCATCATTCGCCGCAGGATAGCCTATGTCGGACGGATTTTAAACAACGGATGCAGATCTGCGCCAAGAATCAACCAAATCCGTTTACTAAAGACGGATGTCAACTACAAAGGCGGAGCGCGATTAACGCTCGCCCTTCGGGCTTGGGCGATCGATCAAATGCACGTCCACGCCGCGAGTGTGGTCCATTACTTTTTGGATAAACCCTTCGACCGCTGCTTTCGCCACGATCAGGTGTTTGATGTTGTGGGAGCTACAAAACTCGACCATCTGCTCGGAGACCCCCGAACCTTTGACTTCTTGAAAGGTCGCGCCCAAGCCTTCGGTTAAAAGCTTCAAACGGTTTTTCAACGCGGCCGGAGTTTCGGTTTTCTTTACTCCCAAAAATTTAGACGGGTTCGCCAAGACGACGTAGCAGTGCGAAGAGTACTGGCTCGCGAACTTCGAACCCTTGCGAATCATTTTATTGAAAAAATCTTCTTCGTCCTCCTCGCCCGCCAAGATGACGAGGATGCTCGGATCGGCTTCTTCACGCGCATGCGAACTCAGGATTTTTTCGGTCAGGATCCGGCGGAGCTGATCGTCGACGGTCACTTCGAGCGCGAATTTACGGAGCAGGCACAAGTTCTCGTGAGTAAAAAAGTGGAAGAGGGCTTGCTCGGCTTTATCCTTCGGGAACACTTGCTCGGACTTAATACGCTCGCGGAGTTCGTCGATCGGGAGATCCACAAACACGATCGAGTGCGCTTCGTTGAGAAGCAGGTCCGGCACGCGTTCTTGAATTTTTAAGCTGAGTGATTGATTGAGGCGCTCAGCGACGCTGTCGAGATGCTGCACGTTCAAAGTCGTGAACACGTCTTTGCCGATGTCGAGAACATCGAGTACGTCTTCGTAACGTTTTTTGTTGCGAGAGCCAGGAAGATTGGTCAGCGCGAGATCGTCGATGATGATGGTTTGATACTCGGATTTTTGAAGCGCATCGAGATCGATCTCGCCGGTGTCGGGCAGTACCGGAATTTTCGCGGCCATCTCTTTGATGCCGGGGCGTTTGCCGTGGCTCAGAGAAAGGATCGCGATTTTCTGTCCGCGTTCTTGATAAGCGACCGCGTCTTTGAGCAGCGTGAGTGATTTTCCGCAGCCGGTGGCGTAGCCCAAATAAATGCGTAGATGCCCTTTTTTAGTCTTTGGCTTGGTCATAGTAATATCAGTGCAAGACTCAAAATTAGCACAAAGCCCACACTGATTGGAGTGAGAATCTTGAAGATTTCGCGTTCCTCGATCTCATCGTGAAGAATGCTTCTGACCGCTGTAATGGATTGAAACGCCAGCTGGTACCCAATGGCGCTACCAGCAGCGAGCCAGGCGTAGAGCGGTGCGGCAAAAAGGGGCGAGAGAAACAGGTTTGTCATCGTCGAGGTACCGATCATGATGGTGCCGAACCAAGCGGTAAAAGCCGCGCCTTCGTGTAAGAAAAATCTCGGGAGCGCGCTTGCAAGTGCGTCGAGTGAGCCTGTGGACTTGAGTTGCTGTACGATCCAGGTCATGCAAAAAAATACCATCAGCGTCCGGCGCGCGCGCACGAAGGTGTTGGCCAAAATCTCTTTCCACCATAGACGGTGGAGCGGAATCAAGATCGCGCCAAACATCATGAACACCCAGCCTGGATTAAACCAGCGGAGCGAGGTGCCCGGGATTTTTTCTTCGAGCCAGATTTGCTTGCCGGTCCAAAGTACGACGAGCAGGAGGCTGTAAATTTTAATTCCTCTCCACGATTTGATCGGCTTTTTTTCGAAAAACCATCCGCGTGTGAGGATGAGCGCGACAAAGGTAATGAGCGAGGCCGCAAGCGTCGGAAACTCCGGACCGACGTGCGCAACGGCATACATGGAGATCGCGTAAAGGGTGCTCATCCAAAAGATCCACACCGCGATCTTGCTCATACTGCGCTTTTGGTCTCGAGTTTGCGAGTCGTATTTGTGAATGAGCGCCGCCGAGATGAACGGCGTGAAAAACAAGAATGGAATCACGACTCGCGCGGTGTGAATCGATAGGGCCACGAAGTCTTGCTCCGGAAGATTAAAACCGAGGCGGAGGGGGGTGCCGAGTGCGCCGTAAGGGACGGCACTGCCTGCACCGATAAATGGTAAGATCGCGCATAGAATGAGCGGAAACCCGAGAGCGCGAAGGAGCGGGGCGACCATGAGGATCGGGGTGCCGAAGCCGCTTGATCCTTCGATCATAAACTGCAGCGGGAATGTAACTAGAATCCCTTGCACGATCCGGTTGTCCGAGATTTCACGGATGAGATCGGCCATCGAATCCAGAATGTGGATGCGTCTCGCGATCTCGATAAAAAAGAAAGCGCCGATCAGGATCAATCCGATTTCAAAGAGGAACACGCCCGTGTGGTTGAGCGAACTCTGCCAGACTTCGGGAGTGGCGTGATAAAGGGTTTGCGAAAACAGAGTGCAGGTCAGGAGCGCTACGAACGAGGAATGAAGCAGGTTCATCTTTAAAAGCGCGAAACAGGCAAACAAAATCATGAAGGGAACGAGCGCGATAAAGTCTGCCATGATAACTACATTTTAGCGCGATTGATCGATCAAACGTAGCAAAATCTGGATGCGTTCGACATCGAGTAGTCCGCTTTGGGTCTTGTCGACCACGGCCTGAGGAATTCGGGTCGCCGGTACGCCGTAGTTGAGCTGCGACCAGGTTTGCGAGCCGAGATCCGAGCTCGGCTGATTGAGAATCCGGCCAAGCGACGTTGAATCCTGCACGGCCGCGATTTTTGGAGTGGCACCGGTCCAAAGAATGCCGAGAATCTCGCCCGCGGTGCTCAGGATCGGCGAGCCTGAATCGCCGTGAGTGACGTCGCAGGCGTGTGCAAACGACCAAACCCGATCGGGCCCGGGGTTCTTTTTATCGGGATCGCTGATTTGCTGAATATCGCCGGTTTTCGAAAATACTTTGCAGTCGCTGTCTTGGTTGATGCTGATCACACGTTCGTTGAACGGTACAGGCGTAGTCGCGCCGAAGCCCAGGGTAAAGAGTTGTTCCTTGTGCCGAGGCGTACGTTTAAAACTAAAATTGCGCGCGATCTTGGCTAGCATGGGCTCGTCCGCCGCGGGCACTTCGATTTTCAGGATGGTGAGATCGACTTCCTTCATCGTGCCGACAAACATCGGCATCTTGTACGTGCGATTGATCAGTGGGAACCAAACGGTGTAACCCGCGCATTGTCCGCCGGTTTCGCAAACGTGATGATTCGTGACGATGAGATGGGCGCCTCCGAATTTTCCGAGATAGAAAGCCGTTCCTCCGGAGATGCCGATAATACCGGTGGCGTAGGCCGCGCGTTGAGCGGCGGGAGTGAGGGTTTGAAGCGCCGGTGCAGTGATGACCGTGCGTTGCCAGCGGCTACCCATCCGGTACTCGAGATTGTCGTCGAGGAGGGTAGGATCTGCGGCGAACGGAAGCGCTAATGCGGCCATTGAAACGAAAAACATTGCGGTCCAAGTATAGCACGACTACGGCAGTAAATTTATTTAAATGTTGTGTAGTAATGTGGTTGAAAAGGGTCGGGTATCGCCTTATAGTGCCCACATGGCTAAATTTGCGAAGGTATTGGGCTTGTTTTTGTCGATTCTGGGTTCGAACCCCGCTCGAGCACAAAAAACTTGGACGATCGAGCAAATGCTCGACGGATCAAAGTATCAATGTGCGGGTACCGACGATGCCTCCGCGAATTTCAAAATTTCGTTTGAGCGTGTCCGTCGCCATCATGGTGCTTCGAGATTGGTCGCGTTTTACAGCGGTGAACTTGCGAATGGCGTATCGGTAAACTCGAGAGGGATTAACGCTCAGATCGATATGATCGATCCGGTCCATAAAAAGTTCGAGATGGATATCAGCGACTTTCCGTGGATTAGCTTATTCCACAAAGGACATGTGCGTCACCTCCAGACTCGTGCTTATTTTAATTCGGCTTACGATACGATCGAAGGCAAGTTGATCTACGTGATTGGCCGCAAAAGAGATCATGACCGCCGCCGCGTCGAACTGAGCTACGGCTGCGTCGCAGTGGCTAATTCCATCCCGGTGAAGGCGCCGGTTCAGGGCCAGTAATTCCTAGACATCGCCCCCATCCGACGCTAATTTGTAGGGGTGTCGCACGATTTCTTAAAAACTTTGGATTCCTCCTTTGCACGCGGTTTTTACAGCGTCGATCCTTCGGACTTGAAGGAATACGGAAAGGATTGGACCAAGGTTTACGAGCCTAAACCTCTCGCGATTTGCTTCCCGCAATCCACTGACGAAGTCTCGAAGTTGATGAAGCTTTGTACTGCTGCTCGGGTGGCGGTGGTGCCGTCGGGCGGCCGTACCGGACTTGCGGGCGGTGCTGTTGCGGCAAACAACGAGATCGTCGTGTCATTGATCAAGATGCGCAAGATGGGCGAGATCAATACGCTCTCTCACTCGATGTGGTGCGAAGCCGGTGCCGTGACCGAAGCCGTGCATGAGCATGCTCAATCGGTAGGTTTGACTTGGCCGATTGATTTTGCTTCGAAGGGTTCGTCCACCGTCGGGGGAAACATCGCCACCAACGCGGGTGGGGTGAAAGTGATTCGTTACGGACTCACCCGGAACTGGGTGCTCGGTCTTACCGTCGTATTGATGAGCGGCGAAGTGTTGCGGCTCAACGGTTCGCTCGAAAAAAACAATACCGGGATTGATCTTCGACAGATGTTTATCGGCACTGAAGGAATTTTGGGAATCGTCACCGAATGTATTTTAAAACTGGCTCCGCTTCCGCGCGAGTCAGACGTGTTCTTTTTCGCACTTGGCGATTTGCCCGCGGTGTTCAAACTTTTTGAAGTCGCTCGTCGCAGCGGATTTACTTTGAACGCGTACGAATGCTTGTCCGACGAGTGCTTGGGCGTCGTGACCGCGCATCGCGGGCTTGCCTCACCGTTCCCGGTCCATCGCCCGCAATACGTTTTGTGCGAAGTCGAGCGTCCCGAGTCTGAAGATGCGCGCGCCAAACTTGAGGCGTGGCTCGGATCGTTGTTTGAATCGGGGCTCGTGCAGGATGCGGTGTTGGCTCAATCGCCGAAGGAAGCCGCGAATCTCTGGGCGATGCGCGAGGGTATCTCTGAGTCGCTTGCGCATGCAGGATTGCTCCATAAGCACGACATCTCTCTGCCGATTGCGCGGTTGCAAGAATTTATCGAGACTTGGACACACGATCTCACGCAAAATTATTCGGGATTGAATCCTTATATTTTCGGCCACATCGGCGACGGCAACCTGCATGTTAATTTGATGAAGCCTGCGGATATGGACGCTGCCGAGTTCCGCAAGCTTTGTACGAAGGTCGACCAAAACATGTTCGGCTGGATTCAAAAATTTGAAGGCAGCGTCTCAGCCGAACACGGTATTGGTCTTCTCAAAAAACATTTGCTCGGTTACACGCGGACACCTGCCGAGATCGTTTTGATGAAACAAATGAAGCAGGTCTTCGACCCGCAGGGCCTACTCAACCCCGGCAAGATTTTATAAAAGGTCGTCGCCAACTTATTGTTTAGATTGACTTGAGTCATACTCTTCCAATTTATTTGGCGTGCGAGTTTTAGGATCATGAGGTGGTCTAAAGCAAGTCCTCTTTAACCCCATGCGAATTAAGGTCTCGCATTCGGAGGAAAATGGCTGATTTAACCATGAATTCCATTTGAGCGGCTCGTCTCCTAGAATGCGTTCCAATCCCAGCCTAGTAAATTGAATTGGAACTTTTAAAGGATGATTTCCAATTAGACCGGAGTATGTGCTGTATGGGTAAGTGTCAACTGTGTCACAAATTTTTGCTCTAATTGGATTTCTATAAACATATTTTAGTGCGTTGAGATAGTAGTGCGAGGTTTGAATGCTAGACCAATGGTATCGAGCTCCGAAAAGCCGACCTGTTTTGCCGGACAACGAATGAGAGTCTTTTGTAATATTTCGGATAAAGACGTTCATTACCTTTCCTAAATCGAGTTGAGGAATTGTAATCAGCAGATGAAAGTGGTTCGGCATTAGAACAAGTGCATGGATTTCGGATTCAAACTTGGTAGTGATCGCGAAGCATTCGGAGTTAATTAATTCCCATGTTTTGTCCAAACTAGTTGGAAACGGCTCCCGGTTGTTAGTCCGGGCGGTAACATGATAAGGGTACAGATCTGAACGAATTAGAGGGTTGCGAGGCATGCTACTCACTAAGCAAGTCTAACGCCAACTGGGACTCAAATTATTCTTAACAACAAGTTGGCGACGACCTTTATAGTGTCTTCAGGTACTCGATGAGGTCGCGCTTCTGGTCGGCGTTGTACCTTTCGACGCCATTAGTGCGGAATATCTTGTCGTAGTGACCGGCGTTTCCTTGTCCTTCAAGTGTGGTGTCGTAGGTGTACAATGGATCTTTTTTCCACTCGGCAGGCACGTGGTCCGCAGTCGGATAACCGACGCAGTCGAGATCGAAGTCGCGGCCTGGAACGATGGGTTCGCCGGCGTAGTACACGCGCGGACGTGACTCCGGCGGAGTCATGAGCGCGCATAAACTTGGAATCGAGTTGTTGTGCAGGTATGGGTACCGGGCAAAAATGCCGTCGAGCGGTGGCGGAACGTAGCCTTGCTGTTCGGCCACGACGATATCGTGTTGCTTCGAGATCGCGAGACGGTTCAAACTTTCACCAAGCGATTGCATTCCTTGGCGGCGGACCGGATCCGTTCCGACATCCACGACCGGCGTCCGAGTATGGTAGCGCACTTCCACCGTCTCTATACCGCGCGACCAATCCTTGCGATACTCGCCGTGGCACTTCGCGCAGTTCTGCGCAAACACAGTTTCGCCCCGGCGTGCGCGTTCAATATTAATCGCGGTGACCGGAAGATAGCTTGCCCAGTGCGGCGCCTTGGTGGCAAAAATTGCGGTGGTCAACTCTTCGATGACGTCGGTACGCGTTTCGAGCCATTCGGCAAGTTCGTGCAGGTCGACCCCACGACCGATCTCGTTCCACAACAAATTGGTAAAGATCGGGTTGCCCGAAAGAATCGATCCGTCGGCGAGCCAGCGGTTTTTATACTTCGTGTTCCACCACACCATCGGCTTACTCTCGGCGGAGTGGTCGTCGTGCCAGTCGGCGCGCGGATGCTCCTCAAGCTCGCGCGAGCGTTCGGCCCAAGGGCTGACTTCGCGTTTAGCAAGGGAGAGCGCGACCTGTGCGAGAGATGCGTCCATCCCGCGCACGCGAGGAACCTTCAAACCAACTGAGCGGATATGGTTCTTTGCTAATTTGTAGAGACGCAACTCATCTTTGTTGGCAAAGGTGATCGCGCGATACAAAGCCGACGGCATTTTATGAAACGTATTTTGCGCGTACTTGAAGAACGCGTTCGCACCCGGAAATCGGTTGCTGAGGCCGAGCACCGGTTTTCCGAACAGAGTCGCCGTATGGCAGGCGGCGCAGCTCAAAGTGAGAACTTGCGATTTACCACCGATTTTCCAATCGGCGATCGTCACACCCATCGGGTACTTGGGCCTCACGCCTTTATCAAACGGAATCGGATACTCCGCTGAAGTTTCGGTCTCCGGATAGTCGTTGAGGCCGAGCCATTTCCAAAAGCCTTTAAAATTTTTGATTCCGGCTTCGAGATTGAGAGCGATCTTCAGCATGCCAAAGAGCGGATCGCCCGGTTCCATATCCAAAATTTTGAGCGATGAGCGTGCCGGCATGACAAGTCCGGTGACTTCGACCGGGTAGTGGAGCGCGTGGAGCTGACCTTTACGAACCTTTTCGCCCAAGGTTTTTTGATCCCAGCCATAGGGATTCGGCCGGCCGGTGAGTGGAATTTCTTTATCCGCGCCCCAGTCCGGGGTTTCAGCCGCGACTGCAGCCGAGGTGAACGGAGAATGAAGCGATGCAGAAAGCAGCAAATGAAATAGTGCGAAAAAAATAAATTCGTCCCCCTTGGTTTTCACCATAATTTAAGCGACATTGAAAGGCAATGAAGAGTCCAATTAAGCGAGTCGGAATCGTGGTTAAGCAGCACCAAAATGATGCCGCGAGTCTCGCACTTGATATTGCACATCTCCTCATCAATCAAAAATACGAAGTCTACTTGATCAAAGGTGCGTTGCCGAAAGAGTATTCTCCACGCCGAATGGAGCGCATTAAGTTTCTCAAGAAAAACGATCTCGCGCGCAAAGTGGATTTCATTATCGTACTCGGCGGCGACGGAACTTATCTGAGTGCCGCGCGCCTCATGCAAGATGTGAGTAAACCGATTTTGGGCGTGAATATGGGCACCCTCGGGTTTCTCACCGAAGTTCGTCGCGAAGAAATTTACGATGCGCTCAATAAGATTCTCACAGACGGTAAAATGCGCATTTCTGAGCGCGTGATGCTGAATGTGGAACTGCGCCGTAAAGGCAAGTTGCTGGTTAAGAGCATCGTCGTGAACGACGCCGTGATTTCAAAAGGCGCCATCGCGCGCATTATCGGAATCAAAGTCGACGTTAACAACGAGTGGGCCAATACGGTTCGCGCCGACGGGATCATCATCTCGACTCCGACCGGATCGACAGCATACTCACTCGCAGCTGGCGGACCGATCGTGATGCCAACGCTCGATTGCATGCTCGTGACGCCGATCTGTCCGCACGGGCTGACTCAGCGGCCGTTCCTCTTACCCGATGACGTAAAACTCGATATGACTCTCGATCATATGCCGGGCCATGTGTACCTGACGTTGGATGGACAGGCAGGGATCGATCTCAAAAAGGGCGACACCATCTCGGTCACTCGCTTTACTCGCCATAAATTGAAGATCGTAAAAGCCCCAAATCGGGACTATTTTACGCTTTTACGCGAGAAATTAAGCTTCGGTAAGGGCGTCTAAAAAAGTATCCGATTACTTTTTGCATTTGGCTGGTCCTAAAACCGGTACTATTCTGGCATTAAAATTTTCTTTTGTTCGGTTTTTGTTCGGTATATACTGAACGAGCTAACGGGGGATTTCACGATGCTACGAGTTATTAAAATCAAAAATTTTGCACTCATTGAGAACGCCGAGATTCCATTCGAAGCGGGCCTGAATGTTTTGTCCGGCGAAACGGGCGCGGGTAAATCCATCATTTTGGAAGCGATTTCGCTACTCCTCGGGGGCCGGGCGAGTCTCGATGTTATTCGCGCCGGCTCGGATGAAGCGATTGTCGAGGGTTATTTCGATATTAAGCAACTCTCGTGGCTGCGCGAACGGATGAAGGAAGTGGGCTTGGACGAGGCGATTCAGGATAGCGAGCTTCTGATCAAACGTTCGATCCATCGCAACGGCAAAAACCGCATCTATATCAATGGAGAGATCGCGACCTTGAACATGCTTCAGCGTATGTGCGAAGGGTTGGTTGATCTCTGCGGGCAAAACGAGCATCAATCGCTCTTCAAGCAAAACGTCCAGATAGATTTGCTCGATCGATATGCATCGTTGAACGCGCAAGCCGCGAAGGTGCGCGAGCAATTCCAAAAGACGATGCTACTGCGCGAAGAGTGGGAAGTTTTAAAACGCAAAGAGGAAGAGCGCGTGCAGCGCCTTGAGTTTATTAAATTCCAAATATCCGAACTGAAAGACGCGGCGTTGAAGTCCAATGAGGACGAAGACCTTCAAAACGAAAAGAAGCTTCTTCAAAGTCATGAACAACGGCTCCAGCTCGTCAGTCAGATCGAGGGCGCTCTTGATGGAGAGGAGGGTGCAATGAATTCGTTGAAGCTGGCGCTATCTAAGGCGAAGGGGCTCGCCGTGGTTGACGTCGGTGCCGGCGTCGAGGCGCTCGTAAAGGCTTTGGAGTCGGCGTCGGCGGAAATTGAAGAGGCGTCGTCTCAAACTCGCGCTTATCTCGGGCAGATGGATCTGAGACCCGGACGACTTGAGCAAGTGCAAGAGCGGCTGAGTGTACTCACCAATCTCAAACGTAAATATGGGCAGACGGTCGAGCAGATGATCGAACACAAGACGCGTCTTTCAGGTGAGATCGATTTACTTGAAAATTTAAGCGAACGGCTGGAAGGCCTTCAGGAAGAATTCGCAACGGCGACTCGCACGCTCAAAAAAAGCGCTGAAGAATTATTTTTAAAACGTAAAAAAGGAAGCGAGCTGTTTTCCAAGTCGGTCGAGAAAGAATTAAAAGAGCTGCGGATGGGTGATGCCAGTATGTGTTTCGAACTCTCGTTTGATGAAGAATCGGACGTTTCGAGCTGGGGGCCGGATACACTGGGCACTCATATCGAACTTCAAGTACAGACTAACTTGGGCGAAGGCAAAAAGCCGATTCAAAAAATCATCTCGGGCGGGGAACTCTCGCGCTTGATGCTCGCCATCCGCCGAGTGATTTTGGACAAAGGCGGCATTGGCGTTTATTTGTTTGACGAGATCGATGCGGGTCTTGGTGGTCAGACGGCATTCACGGTGGGTAAGAAACTAAAAAGTGTCGCGCAATTTAATCAAGTGATTTGCATTACTCACGTTCCGCAGGTGGCGGTGTTTGCCGATCACCATCTCTCGATCGCCAAACAAATGTCCAAAGGCCGTACCGTTACCACTGTGCAGGAACTCAATCCCACCGGTCGGCGCGAGGAGATCGCGCGCATGCTCGGTTCCGAGAAACTCACTCCGGCCGCGATTAAAAACGCGAAGGACTTGCTTCAGAGCGCGCAAGTCTAGAGTTTTTTGGTGCGAGTTTTACCTCGCGTCTCGATCTTGCTCTACTTTGACGCTAAGGGGGCGGTAAAGCAGGTCCAATTTTGATGTTAGAAACGAAGCGATTGCGCTCTCTCAGCGTACTTCACGACTATAGCGTCGATGAGTTCGCGAGCGTTTGCGAGACTGACTTTAATCCTGTTCGAGATAATCGAAAACACCATCACGCCGTGATTGAGCTCGACGTAACCCGCGAGTGAAGCGGTGTCTTTCAGTGTACCGGTTTTGGCGTAAAGCGGGTATGCAAAGCCTTTAAAGCGGCCTTCTTGTTTGATTGTGCTCGTCTCGGTGGGCTGAGCGAGCATGACTTTAAATGCATCGTAGCTGCCGCTGATGTAGATCTGCGTGAGCAAGTCGACTTCAAGTTTGGCCGTGACTTTGTTCGAGTGGCTGAGTCCGGCTGCGTCGATGCCGCTAAAATTGTCAGCGGTCAAAGGCAGGTTTTGCTCTTTGTAAAATGTTTTGAGCTTTTCCATGCCGCCCATTTTTTTGAGTGTTGCGATTGCTTGATTGTTGTCGCTTACGCGCAGCATGTGAGTTAGATAATCGGTGGGCTGAGCTTCGGTCGAATAAGCCATCCATCCGGTAAACAGCTTCATCGTCGAAGCAGGTTTGATTTTTTGAGTGGCACGATACGTAGTGAGGTTCTGTGTCTCGCCTTCGTGAGGAATGTAGGTAAAGAGGTAGGCAAACGTGCCTTTATTTTTCAGGGTGGCATCGATCACGTCACCGTTTTCGATCAGGATTCCGTTGTCGCTTTCAAAGAACGGCTGGAAGAATTCCGGGCCATCTTCGTATGTGTCCTTGTCAGGCCCGAACGAGCGAGCATGGGCCAATGGACTTATTGATAATTGAAGGAGCGCGAGGAAGGCGAATAAAGTTTTCACTCCGAGAAACCTCTCTGTGCAGCTTAGGTTATTTTATAAAACTCCGTTGAATTTGTAAATAAAATTTATATAATAACGACGTCGTCCGACAAAAGTTGTCTGCTAATCCTTGTTTTTAAGGGCTGATGGCGGCTACTTCTTCGCTGGCGAAGGCCCGCACATGTCTTGAGGGCGTACCCACTTATCGAAGTCTTCGGCTTTAACGATACCGAGTGCGATCGCCGCTTCTTTGAGCGTCGTACCTTCGTGGTGAGCTTTCTTGGCGATCTTTGCGGCGTTGTCGTAACCGATGTGCGGATTGAGCGCGGTCACGAGCATGAGCGAGTTTTTAAGATGCGCATCGATCTGCTTGCGGTTGGCTTCGAGTCCGTCGATACAGAACTCGCGGAAGTTGCGGCAGCCATCAGCGATCAAACGCACTGACATCAAGAAATTGTGGATAAGGAGCGGCTTGTAAACATTGAGCTCGAAGTTTCCGCTCGCACCACCGATATTGATCGCGACGTCGTTCCCCATGACTTGCGCGCAAAGCATGGTCATCGCTTCACATTGAGTCGGGTTGACTTTGCCCGGCATGATCGAAGAGCCTGGCTCGTTTTCCGGAAGCATGAGCTCGCCGATACCCGAACGCGGGCCTGATCCGAGCCAGCGGATGTCGTTTGCGATCTTGAAGAGCGATGTCGCGAGAGTTTTCATCGCGCCGTGAGCGTTCACGAGCGCATCGTTTGCGCCCATGGCTTCGAACTTGGAAGGAGCGGTGATGAACGGCGATTTGGTCACACGTGCGATCTCTTTTGCTACTTTCTCGTCGTAACCGACGACCGAGTTCAAGCCGGTTCCGACGGCGGTGCCGCCGAGTGCAAGCTCATGGAGGTGCGGGAGAGCCGCTTCCACGTGTTTTAATCCATGATCGAGCATGGCGACGTAGCCTGAAAACTCCTGGCCCAGAGTTAATGGCGTCGCATCCATCAAGTGGGTGCGGCCGATTTTAACGATATCTTTGAATGTGTTTGCTTTCACACGGAGTGCATCGCGGAGTTCGCTCACTTTAGGAATGAGGCGCTGCTTGATTTCCATCACTGCGGCCACGCTCATCGCGGTCGGGAAGACGTCGTTTGAGCTTTGCCCGCGGTTGACGTCGTCGTTCGGGTGAACTTTGCGGGACTCGCCGCGTTCGCCGCCTAAAATTTCCGAGGCGCGATTGGCAAGCACTTCGTTGACGTTCATGTTGGTTTGCGTGCCGCTGCCGGTTTGCCAAACAAAGAGCGGGAATTCTTTATCATGTTTGCCTTCGTGGACTTCGCCGACCGCTTTTAAAATCGCTTCGGCTTTGTCTTTCGGAAGGGTGCCGAGCTCGGCGTTGATCGTCGCAGCCGCACCCTTCACGGTCACGAGCGCGCGAATCAAAGCTTCAGGCATATGTTCGTTGGAGATGGAGAAGTGGTGGAGTGAGCGTTGGGTTTGAGCTCCCCAAAGACGGTCGGCTGGGACCTCGATGGGACCGAATGAATCTTTTTCGATACGAACTTTGCTTGTAGGTGTGGACATGGTTACTCCTTATTAACGCGATTGCCGTGCGTTTAAATTATTCTTCGACCACTTCGAATTTGTTCTTTTTAACCGAATAGAGCGACAAATCGCGAGTGCACTGGTGCCCATCCATCGTGATTTCTCCGGTCGCGGAATCGAAACGATGGACCGATTCGAGTTCGGATTTGAAGTCTTCGCGGGATGAAGGCGTGTGGTCCATGACCTCCAAGACCAATGAAGCCGCATCGAATGCGACGGCGTCGAACTCGCCGGGGTAGGCGTTATAGGTCGACAAAAACAGATCGTAAAACGCTTTCGTGGTCTTTGCCGGCTTCAGGGAGTTAAACGCAACCGGGAAGAGAGCGCCTTCGGCCTGATCGGTGGTGCGGCTCAAGAACTGACTCGAGTTCCAACTCGTGAGTCCGAGGAAGTTCATGCCTTTGGCATCACGGAAAGTGAAAGTCGGAATGACCTGGCCCGCGATCCGACCGTCGTCGGCAATAAAGACGGCTTCGAAGTCAACGATCGGAGGCAAGTTGAAGTATTGAGCCGTCTTCATGGTCTTGCGGGTGATCTTGAGTTCTTTACGCTTCTCAGACAAAACTTTCAGCTCTTCGGCGCGGGTTTCGAGATAGTGAAGACCGACGGCCTTATCCACGGCTTCGCGGAAGTCGGTCGCTTCAGGGTCGTAATACTCCATCGCTTTGATCGAGCCCTTGTGAGCTTCGATCTCGTCCCAGAAAAGATTCGCAAGCTCTTCGCCCGGCGTATTCGACGGTGCCAAAATCGCGAACTTGGTGTAACCCTTTACCTTCATCGCGTAATCGGCGATGCGTTTGACCTGATTTTTGTTTGAGATCGAGCAAGAGAATAAGTTTGTTCCGAGTGACCCCTGGGATTGCGCGATTGAAATCAACGGGATCCGGTAATAGTCCGCGCGCGCGGAGAGTTCTTCGATGCCTTTACTGAGGACCGGGCCGATGACGGCGATCACTTGTTGCTCTTCGACGAGTTTTCTCAAGGCGTCGATTTGCATCACCGGGGTTTCGCCGCTGTCCATCGGGACTAGCTCAAAGTTTTTTGCCTGATTGTTTGACGAGTGTTGGAACGCCAGTTCCACGGCCTTTTGAACCTTCTTGCCGAAGGTTTCGTACTTGCCGCTCAAGGGGACGAGGAGGCCGATACGGAACGGTTTAGTGGGACCGTGGTAAATCTCGGTCGGAACCGCAGGCGCTACGATCTCGCCGCCAACGCCTGGCGACGGTCGCGGTTGGAGCGCGTTTGCTGGTGGAATCTTCGCGTGGATTTTTTGTTTCAGGTTAAAGACTTTACCTTGCTGAGCGACGTCGAGCGGACCCACGTCGATCGAGTTCAACACGTCGAGCGCGTCGTTCGAACGATTGGATTCATAGAGCGCGCTTGCGTAGTTGTACTGATAGTAACCGCGGTATTCGGGTGTACGGTTTTGGCTCAAAGCTTTTTGAAAAGAAATCTGAGCCGCTTCAGGTTGGCGTTTTTGCAATTCGATTAAGCCCCGCAAGTTCCAAAACTCCGTGCGGTTGGCCGGAGGAATCGCTTCTTCCTTTACCGACCAGAGCAAGTTGGTCGCGTCTTCGACTTTGCCGTTTTGATAGTAAGTCTGGACGGTTTTTAGAAGCTGCTCGGGCGTGCCTTGAAACACGATACCGGGAGCCGCTTGAATCGGAGTCGGTGCCGCCGGAATTTGCTGAACGCCGGGGGCCGGTTGCCTTGACGGTTGCTGTGGATAAGGCTCGGAAGATTTCCGAACCGGACCCGACGACGAACACGCGGTGAAAGCGGCGACGGCTACTAAAAGCGCATACCTGGACAACGCACTACGGTTCAGCTTTGGGTTCATGATTATTTAAGGTGTGAATCGAGATCCTTGCGGCTGTTGATCACTTTCGAGATCAAGTTGAGCTCGACGCCTTCTTTAGGGTCGATCCAACGATCGCGTTCCATCAGCTCTTGGAATTTTTCGACCGGCTTGCCGGTACGTTCCGCATACATGCGATGCATTTTCTTTTTGAGCTCGATGATGTCTTTGGCGTGGATCTCGAGGTCCGACGCCGATCCGCGCATCACTCCGCCGATCAAAGGTTGGTGAATGAGGAGTTTCGAGTTCGGAAGCGCGAGGCGGTCTTTTGCTTCGGCGGAGAGGGCGATCACCGAGCCCATGCTGGCAGCGAGACCCGCAACGACGGTGATCACGCGAGGCTGGATGAATTGAACGGTGTCGTAGATCGAGAAGCCCGAGTAGACTTCGCCGCCCGGACAATCGACCCACAATACTATCGGCTTTTCGGGGTTGGCGCGTTCCATCGCGAGCAGCTGCTTATTGACGCGAACCGCGAGGTCGGAGTCGACTTCGCCGCTGACGAAAATAATACGGGATTCAAAAAGGTGTTGGTCGATCGGGGTGAACGGGCTCATCACGCCAGTCGTGGTGGTGTGAGGGTTGGCAGGAGTAGCGGGAGCCGCTGGGTCGTCCATTCGGATTTGATTTGTCATAGTGGAACTATGATATCAAATCGCCGTTGGAAATTACTCGAAAATTCGGCGGACGCGCTCGAAAAATCCGTTATGGAGCGGGTGAGCTTTTGTGTCTTTTTGGGAAAGCTCGTCAAACTTACGAAGAGCATCCGCTTGCTCGGCGTTGAGCTTAGATGGGACTTCAATCATGACGCGCACCAACTGATCGCCACGACCGCCCCGGCCAAGATGAGGGAGGCCCTTACCCTTCAAACGGAAGATTTTGTGGGACTGGGTGCCACTCGGAATTTTCATCTCGACCTTGCCGTCCAAAGTCGGGACATCCAGCGTCGATCCCAATGCCGCTTGGACAAAAGTAATCGGGACGTCGCAAATGACTTCGGCGCCATCGCGGCGGAAGAAATCGTGTTCAAGTACGTTGATGACGATGTAGAGGTCGCCCGAAGGGCCTCCTTGTTCGCCGGCTTCGCCTTCGTCGGTGAGCTTTAAGCGCTGACCTGTATCGATACCGGCTGGAACCGTGACTGAGAGTTGTGAGCTTTTGCGGACCTTGCCTTGCCCACGGCAAGTACCGCATGGGTTTGCAATGGTCTGGCCGGTGCCGTGACATTGCGTACACGGGCGGGAAACGGCAAAGAAGCCTTGTTGGAAGGTGACTTCGCCGCGGCCTTGGCAGGTTTTACAAGTTTCAGGTTTGGTGCCGGGCTTCGCGCCCGAGCCATGACAGGTATCGCACTCGGCGTGCTTGTTGACGGTAATGACCTTCTCGGCGCCCTTAAAGGCTTCTTCGAACGTGATGTCGACTTGGGTTTCGAGATCGGCGCCCGTGCGGGCGCGACGTCCGCCGCGACCGCGTCCACCCCGGCCTCCACCGCCAAAGATGTCACCGAAAATATCGCCGAAGATGTCGTTCATCGAAGCACCCCCGGCGCCGCCGAAGCCTTCAAATCCGCCGAACGGACCCTGTCCGCCGCCACCCATGTTTGAGGCCGCGTGACCAAATTGATCGTACATCTTGCGTTTTTTGTCGTCCGAGAGCGTTTCGTACGCCTCGTTGACTTCTTTAAATTTGTCTTCGGATTTTTTGTCGCCCGGATTTTTGTCCGGATGATACTGAACGGCGAGTTTACGGAAAGCCTTTTTGACCTCGTCGGCACTTGCACCGCGAGCCACTCCTAGCACTTCGTAATAATCCCGTTTGTCAGCCATGTGTTCCTAAAAATAGCAAAAACCCGCCCCGCACTCAACCGTGCAGGACGGGTTTAAAATTGATCTTAGACTTGTTTGAAGTCGGCGTCGATAACGTCTTCTTCTTTTTTATCAGCTTCGGCACCTGCTGTGCCCGCTTGAGCGCCCGGTCCGCCTGCACCCATGTCTGGGCCGCCGGGTTGGCCTGGGCCTGCTTGTTTGTACAAGTGCTCGGCCATTTTGTTCGAAGCCGCGGTAAGGTCTTGCGTCGCCTTTTCGATCTCAGTGAGCTCGTTGCTGGTCACGAATTTCTTCGCTTCTACAACTGCGGCCTCAACTTTGGTTTTTTCTTCGGCAGGGATCTTGTCGCCGCTTTCTTTAACCGTTTTTTCGATCGAGTAGATCAAACCGTCGAGAGTGTTACGTGCGTTGACGAGTTGCTTGCGTTTTTCGTCTTCGGCTTTATGCTCTTCGGCTTCACGCTGCATCTTTTTAATTTCTTCTTCAGAAAGACCTGATGAAGCAGTGATCTTGATCGATTGCTCTTTGCCGGTACCGAGGTCTTTCGCGCCGACGTGAACGATACCGTTCGCGTCGATGTCGAAGGTGACTTCGATCTGAGGCATACCGCGAGGAGCTGGTGGGATACCCACGAGGTCAAAGCGTCCGAGGGATTTGTTGTGCTCGGCGAACTCGCGTTCGCCCTGGAGCACGTGGATCGTCACGGCGTTTTGGTTGTCGGCTGCGGTCGAGAACGTTTGCGATTTCTTGGTAGGAATCGTGGTGTTCTTTTCGATGAGCTTGGTCGAGACGCCGCCCAGGGTTTCGATACCGAGGGAGAGTGGAGTCACGTCGAGGAGGAGAACGTCTTTGACGTCGCCCTTCAATACGCCACCTTGAATCGAAGCGCCAGATGCGACGACTTCGTCCGGGTTCACGCTCTTATTGGCTTCTTTGCCGAAGATTTCTTTAACCTTGGCTTGAACGCGAGGCATACGGGTCATGCCGCCGACGAGAATCACTTCGTTGATCTTGTCTTTGGTAAAGCCCGAGTCCTTGAGAGCGGTCTCGCACGGACCTGCGAGTTTTTGGATCAAATCGTCGACGAGTTGCTCGAGCTTTGCGCGAGACAACTTGTAGTTCAAGTGTTTCGGGCCTGAGGCATCCGCCGTGATGAACGGTAGGTTGATGTCCGTTTCAGTCTGGCTCGATAATTCGTGCTTCGCTTTCTCCGCGGCTTCTTTTAAGCGTTGGAGCGCCATCTTGTCAGTGCGGAGGTCGATGCCGTTGTCGCGTTTGAATTCGCCGGCCAACCAGTCGATGATTTTTTGGTCGAAGTTACCGCCGCCAAGGAATGTGTCCCCGTTGGTCGCTTTGACTTCGAACACGCCGTCGCCGAGTTCGAGGATCGATACGTCGAAGGTACCGCCACCCAAGTCGAAAACCGCTACGATTTCGTTTTGTGCTTTTTTATCGAGACCGTAAGCGAGTGCTGCCGCTGTCGGCTCGTTAATAATACGTTTCACTTCGAGACCCGCGATGCGGCCGGCGTCTTTCGTTGCCTGACGTTGAGCATCGTTGAAGTACGCAGGAACGGTAACGACTGCTTCTGTGACCGGCTCGCCGAGATAATCTTCAGCGGTCTTTTTCATTTTTTGGAGAACGAGCGCCGAGATCTCTTGTGGAGAATAATCGCGGTCCGCGACTCTCACCCAAGCGTCGCCGTTTTTCGCTTCCACTACTTTGAAGGGAGCTACTTTTGCGAACTCTTGCACTTCTTTAGAATTGAACTTACGTCCGATGAGACGTTTTACTTCGAACAATGTCTTGTCCGGGTTAGTGACCGCTTGGCGTTTTGCCGCTTGGCCCACGACTTTCTCTCCGCTAGGGAGGAAGCCGACGATAGAAGGAGTCGTGTTCGCGCCTTCCGAGTTGGCGATGACTTTGGCTTCGCCGCCGTCCATTACTGACACACACGAGTTGGTAGTTCCTAAGTCGATTCCGATAATTTTACCCATATAATTTCCTCACTCTCTAAGATGGTTTTGGTTTAGTTTTTGTCAAGTCCGCTGCTCACCATGACGCGAGCCGGACGGATCAAACGACCGTGAAGGGTATAGCCCTTTTGAATGGTCTGGACGATGGTGCCTTCTGGTTTGTCGCTCGGGACTGCGCCCATTCCTTCGTGAAGTTCCGGAGTGAATATCTTATTTTCTGTAATGATTTCAGTTACTCCTTCCTTTTCGAGGGTGGATTTAAACTGGTTTGTTACCATTTTTAAACCTTCGAGCAGTTGGGCATCACCGTCTGGTTTTGCAAATTGCAGGGCCCGTTCAAGGTTGTCCAAAACTTGGAGAAGCTCACCGGCCGCGCCTTCGAGCGCGTATTTCACGATGTCTTGGCGCTCTTTAAATGAGCGCTTTTTGAAGTTCTCGAAATCCGCATACAAGTAGAGGTACTTCTGTTGGAAGTCGTCCTTCTTTTCCGCAGGTTTTTCCGAATCCGCTGCCGCTGCTTGCTGTTCTGCATCGACCTTTGCGTCGTTCACTTGTTCGTTTGTTTGTTGTTCTGACATAGCAGTGAAGACTATGTGCACGACTCGTCATTTGGCAAGTGTCGCAACGAAATTCGTTCAATTTTTTGTTTCGAAAAAGTGAGGCAATAACGCTCAACTTAATTGACGCATTACGACAAAAATTATACTATCATCATGTAAAAAACCTTGGGATGGTCCCTGGATAGGTGGGCATCATGAATAGAATTTCGTGGGTAATTTCGGCACTTTTAGTTTCTCAAACCAGCGCGCACGCGTTCGAAGAGCGTCAATGCGTGACGACCAAATTCGGTCTCAATAACTCGGATGAAATCTGCGCGACTACGACTCACGTCAAAAACGGCGAAGTGGTAAAATTGAACATCGTCTCCGACGTCGCAACCTACGATCCGGAAGCCGCGATCGGATCACGTAACTCGGTTGCCGATCAGCTCTGCAAACTTTTTAAATACAAATCCAACGTCGCACTCAGCATGACCTTCCGCAAGGTCGAGAACGCCGGCTTCATCGGCGGCGGAGCGGTCCTCGGCGGTGGCGCGAAGAAAGTTTCGGCGATCGATACGATCCGTTGCCGCAAATCCATCTAAACTGCTGCAAAAAAATTTAATTACAGGTCACGCCATTGAGGGTGCAAGCCCAGCTTAAGATCGGCGCGCTGGAACCGACGAGCGAGTTTGTCGTCGTTGTGTGCCAGATTGCGGCGTTCGCGAAATCGTACGAAGAATAGGTGCCGGAGTTCGAAAGCTCGCTTGAGCTGATGGCCTTCGCGTACGCGTCGGTCGGTACGCGGTTATTTGCCCAATAGTAGATGGAGTCCATCGCCGAACCTACGCTGAGTTGTCCCGCGAATCCATATGTTGTGCCTGATGATGCGGTGATCGACGACATAAACGACGATACATGCGCGTATTGAATCGAACCGTTTTTAGCGCTGGCCGTGGACGAGCCGATGAAGCCCGCAAGTTTGTTCGCGATACCCGATGCGCTCATTGTGCCCGAGCTAAATGAGTCCGAGATTTTTTGTCCTTCGGTATCTTTGTCGTAGTTGTTGAAAAACGAACCGATAAAGCCACCGACGTTGCTGCAGACCGGTCCGCAGCTGATCGCACCGTTGTAAAAAGAGCGCTCGATCACGCCCGTGCGCGCGAGGTTGCGTATTCCGCCGATGAATCCGCCCGAATTGACTTTAACCGAGAGTGATCCGCGCGCCGAACAATCGGTGATCTCGGCATCGTTGATGTAGCCGCCGAATCCCCCGACCAAGTGGTCGCCTCCGACGTTGCCGTAGGCGTGCGAATTTGAAATAGAGAGTGTGTTGTTTGAGTGGCCGATAAAGCCGCCGACTTGATAGAAGCCGCCGACCGCACCGCGCGCCGAGCAGCCGCTGATATAAACGTTGGCTCCGCGGCTCATTCCGACGAATCCGCCGACCGCGCTCGAGAGATAGCCGTTCGGTAAAGTGGCGGAGAGCCACTTCACGTTAGCTTCTGATAATGAATCGTTGATCACGGCGCCGCTGCGAATCTCACCGACGAAACCGCCCAAGCCCACCGGTGCCGGACGTGCCGGACTTTGCGCGCTATATTCGCTCGCGACGTAATCCGACGGAAACGCGGCGCCGACCGCGCGGGATTGAACCAATGTGCCCGCTAAAACCGAGCTCGAAGTCACGCGCGGAGTACCGGTCTTGCTGCCCATGCGGCCGATCATCCCGCCCGCGACTGCCGAAGAGGTGATCGTACCTTGAAGCTCGACGCTTTCCACCGAACCTTCAAGGATGCCCACGAGCCCGCCGACGATTTGATAGCCTTCGATTTCGATAGCGGCGATTTCAAGATTGATGATTCGTCCCGAGATACCGACCGCGCGGAAAACTCCGGCGGGTGCCCGGTCTTGGGCGTTATTGTAAGCGATGTTTGAAATCGAGTGGCCGTTACCGTCGAAGGTGCCGTTGAACGGAGAAGCCACCGAGAATAACGGTGCGAAAGCATCGCCCGAAAAATCGAGATCTGTCTTGAGGCGGAAGTAAGCCGATGGGCTCACCGGAATTCGCAAAAATTGTTCATTAGCGCAAATCAAATAAGGTTTGGCTGAAGTGCCGCCGCCGCCGCCGTAAGGCTCAGCCAAAGGATCGCAGATTTCACCCACTTTTTTTGAATCGGTGACGATGGACGAGATCTCGCGCGCCTCGGATGTCGACGGCGAATTACGCATCGATTCAGGTTTGTTGCAACTCGCAAGGCAAATGCAGCCCAATAGGGTTAAGAATTCAATTGGTCCTCTTACGTTCCGCATACGTTCCCAACACATCTCTATTTTATCGTGCTCGCTACGGGGTCCACAATGTGTCCAATGGGACTTCGCGCTTACCGCAAGTGGCAGGATATACGCATTCCTGTCTTAATGAGGTTCGTTGAATTTAACGATTGTTTAAGAAACTCAAAGACGCGGGGGCGGCGGATTACGAACTCGCGAGCTCTTTTACGATGGCGTCGGAGAGCGCGAAACCGCGCGGAGTCGCACGCAGATTTCCGGGGATTTTGTCGTGCGATTCGAGCAGTTTTTCGCGCACCAGGATTTGAGCTTTGTTTTGTTGCCGGGGAGTGCGCAGCCAATCTCGCGGGAACCCCTTTTCGAGCCGCACTGCCAGCATCCATTTTTCAAGATCGATTTGCTCGTCCGTCAGCGACTCGGTCCATTCAACTGCCTGCTTGTTCGCGGCCAGAAGGTCGGCGTATTTATGCAGCGACGAAACGTTTTTAGAGCGCGCGCGTTTTTGAGCGTCGTAAGAATGCGCCGAAGGACCCAAGCCTAAGTAACTTCCGCCGGTCCAGTACACGAGATTATGTCTCGCTTGCTTACCGGGCTTTGCGAAATTCGATATCTCATAGTGATCGAATCCGCGCTCACGCATAAACTCGTCGATAAAAAGCAGGTGGCGGAGTTGCTCGTTTTCATCCGGCAAATCCTTGTACATCTTGTGATGAGGGGCGAGAGTGAGCAGATAGATGCTCAAGTGTTGAATCGGGAACTGCGTGAGGCGCTCCATGTGTTCACGAAGGTCGTCGACCGACTGGCCCGGAACTCCGCAAAGCAGGTCGGTCGAAACGTTGGTAAAACCGGCTTCAAATAAAGTCTCGAACGCGCGGAGTGCTTGGCCCTCGTCATGAACGCGGCCGAGTTTGGAGAGATGGTCGTTGCGTAGGCTTTGAACCCCCATGCTGACGCGGTTCAGGCCGATCTCGCGGTAAGCCCGGAATTGGTCCAAAGATATAGAGGAGGGGTTGGCCTCCATGGTCCACTCGTAATCGGGAGCCAGGCGGTTATATATAAATAGAGTAGAAAAAATCCGACCCATACTGTCGGGTGGGGTCATGCTCGGCGTCCCGCCCCCTAAAAACAGGGTCTCGAACGGATCGGTGAAGACGCCTCGGTCGCCGTAGGCTTTGATTTCGCTCATCATTGCGCGCTCAAACTGGCTGGCGTCGCCTTCGCGGGTCTTTTCGCGGCCGATGGAATAGAAGTCACAATAATGACACTTGGTCTCGCAGAACGGAAAATGGAGATAAAGCGACTTCATAGAGTGTCAAGAGATTGCCACGAAAATAGCAAAAATGCCGTAAAAATCGATGAAATTATTTTTGCACGCGCGCGGAACTTCTATACAATTTTAGATGGGACTCATGATGAGTCATAATTTCTGAGGAGCATGCTCATGTTCAACAAGGTTAGCAAGACGCTACTTTCCACTTTCGCACTTTCCATTTTATTTTTAAGTTTAAATGCGGAAGCGAAGAAGCCAACCGTCTATTTGTCGGATGACGAAAAGGCATCGGTGCCGAACTGTAACGACCCGGATGTGGACGTCGAAATCGGTGATATTTGCCAAGATAAAAAAGGACACTACATTGTCGTCGACGCTGTCGGCGTAACCAAAGAAAAGAAAGGTTTCTTGGGCATCGGTAATAAACACACTTCTCTCTCGGGTGTGACCGGCCACGAAGTTACGATTATTTCAGAAAAGGCCAGCGTTTCGAAAAAGAAGAAACGCTCGGGCACGGACAATGAGCCGGGTGATTATGATGATGTGACCATTACTTCGATCGACGAAACGACGGTTGAGATCTGCGTAAAAACCACTCGTAAATGTACGCAGCAAAAAGTTACGGTTAAAGACAAAACTCCTCCAACCGACAACGGCGGGGGCAGCAAGCGCCGTGGCGGTAATGTCGACGTTTTGGTTGTGAACAATGGTGGTACCGGCGGACGTCGCTCTCGCGATCCACGCGTCAGCGCAAAAGCCGAATTCCAGATGTTGTTTGATTTCTGTAGCGGCGAAGTCGAAGACCTTTACGATGACGTCGATAACATCACGAAGGCTCGCGCGGCTGACGTAACGAAATACGAAGGCGAAGTTGCGGATAAAAAAGCCGTGCTTGATACGGCTAAAGCCGCCGAAGCCGAAGCGCTCAAGAACATGTATACCGGTTGCCATAACGTTTGCGCGGGTCTTGCGACGGATCCGGGAGCGGATCCGGCAAAACCCGATCCTTGCTATATCAAACCAACCGACCGTAAAAATTACGATGTCCTATTGGACAATTTGTTGAAATCGGACGTGGAAGGCCAGAATACAAGAGGAGATCGAATTCGCTCTTACGTCGGTGGGCAGCCGGCCGAGGCGGCAGGACGGATCAATGGCCGGACCGCGGCCGACGACCCGACCGCGCTTTGCTCGATGCTGGCTCATATCCAAGCTTGTGCCGCGGTAATTAAAAGTTCCAACGCGTTTGACGGTTGCGGCGGGAAAGAATGGTTGGCTGCCAGCGCGGATCTCGATGCGGCTCAAAAAGATTACAACGACGCCAAGACCAATCTCGCCGATGCTCAAGCAGCGGTCGCAAAACTCAATTCAACCGAGTCTTGCACTGTTCGCAGCGCGAGCGACGTCGCTCGCGTGCGTAACTGCGGAGGACGCAAGTGTCTCGAGCAAGCTCGCGATAGCTGTCCTCGCGCGGTCGCCGATGCGGATTCGCAACTTCAAATCATCATGCGTACGCCTTACTGCGCGACCTGCGGTTACGACGGCGGCGGTAGCGGCGGATGCCAATACGGTTACGGCTGTAGCGGTGGTGTAAGCAAAGCGGCTCAAATGATCTCTGCGATTGGCGGCGTGGCCGTTCCACTGGGCTTAGGGATCATGAACATGGCGATGTGGAACAAAGGTTTCAACACCTGCAATTCCATGTACGGAAAAGCTTTAGAAGTGAGTAAGACGGTAGGGTTACCTCCACCTGCGCCTTCATGCGGGGGCATGGGCGGTTTCGGTGGTGGTTTCGGCGGGATCGGAATGGGCGGTGGCCTCAACGGAATGGGCATGATGGGCATGAATCCATACGGTATGGGCGGTATGTATAACCCGTACGGCATGGGTTTGAACGGCGGCATCAGCGCCGGAATCGGCCTCGGTTTCGGTACCGGAATGCCAGGCATGTACAACCCTTACGGCAGCGGCGTATACGGTGGATTGGGCGGCGGTCTCTACGGCGGCATCAATCCATACGGAATGGGCGGCATGGGTATGGGAATGGGCGGCATGGGCATGATGAATCCATACGCCAACCAGTATGGCGTCCAACAACAAATGATGGACGCGCAGATGCGGATGCAACAGATGGCGAACCAAAACATGGTTCTCCAACAAAGCCAAATGATGGGTGGTATGTACGGCCAAATGGGTGGTATGTACGGAATGACCGGCAGCCCATATTTCAACATGGGTGCTTACGGCGGCGTGAACCCTTACATGAACGGGAGCGTGATGGGTAACTTCACCATGAACCCTTGGGCCTACGTCAACAGCGGGATGATGAATCCTTACATGTATGGCGGCGGCGGTGCAGGGATCAGCGGTGGCATCAGTGCCGGTTTAAACCTCGGGTTCGGAACGGGCTACAACACCGGCGGAATGAATCCGTACGCGATGTACGGAAACTACGGCTCTTATCCGTCGATGGCGACTCCCCCATACGTGGGCTACGGCATGTACAACAGTGGCTATGGCCCTTACGGAAACTACGGTATTCCGGCTCAAACCGGTCTTCCTGCAGGGAACTGCGGTTGGCAGGTGGGTGTTCAATGCGGCGGCGTTGGCGGCGGCTGGTAGCCGAGCGACCCCAAAATCGTCCTCCTGACGGTTTTAGAGACATTTTAGCCCCGATCTGAGATTCAGATCGGGGTTTTTTATTGTAAATGCGGGATTTTCTGGATTTTTTTGCTCTGTATCTGTATCTTCCTTCAATCGGGTCAAACCGCTTTCCGAGTCATCTCACTCAAACGCCTTGCGTTTCGAGACGGCCGGAATCTTTCAAATAGGAAATCAAAAACAAATGGCAGAAACAAAAACACCGGCTTCGGGCGTAGCTGCGACCGATAAGCCGAAAAAATCTCTTCTTAAAAACTTGAGCTGGATCTCTGACTTCAGCGACGAGCAAGGAGATCTCGCACCCAAGGCAAAAGGCCCGGGCGAAAACTTCGAAGACCTCTTCGAAGCGGCACAGAAAAATAACGAAATCAAGGAAGGCGAAGTCATCGAAGGTAAAGTGATCGCCGTTAATCCAGAGTTCGTGACCGTCGACATCGGTTTCAAATGCGAAGGACAAATTCCTTTGTATGAATTCAAAGATGCGACCGGTACGGCAAAAGTCGCGGTAGGCGACCAACTCAGCGTTTACGTTGAGCGCCTCGAAATCGAACACGGCGTGATCCATCTTTCTAAAGACCGCGCTGAAATCATCAAAGCATGGGACGAAATCTCCGCGGCGACTGACCAAGATCAGCTCGTTGAAGGTATCGTCATCTCTAAAGTCAAAGGCGGTTTGGCTGTCGACATCGGCGTTAAGGCGTTCCTCCCGGGCTCGCAGATTGACAACAAAGCGGTGAAGAACCTCGATAAGTTCGTCGGTCAGCGCATGAAGTTCAAGATCTTGAAGTTCAACAAAAAGCGCGGAAACATCGTCCTCAGCCGCAAAGCGGTCGTTGCTCAAGAGCGCGAATTGCAACGTGCTGAGACCTTGGCACAAATGCAAGAAGGCATGGTCGTTGTCGGTACGGTGAAAAACATCACTGAGTACGGCGCGTTCATCGACCTGGGCGGTATGGACGGTCTCCTCCACATTACCGACATGTCTTGGGGCCGCATCAAGCACCCAAGCGAGCTATTCAACGTCGGCGACGAAGTGAAAGTGAAGATCTTGAAATACGATCGCGAAAAAGAGCGCGTATCTCTCGGATTGAAACAGGTATCTCCGAACCCTTGGGATGAAGCTGAATTTAAATTCCCAGTCGGTAAAGTGGTTAAAGGCAAAGTAGTATCACTCAAAGACTACGGCGCATTCATCGAGCTCGACGACGGCGTTGAAGGCTTGATCCACGTCTCTGAAATGTCTTGGACTGAACGCGTGAAGAACCCTTCTAAGTTCGTTAAAGTGAGCGACGTCGTGGAATGTAAAGTCCTCGAAGTCGACACCCGCAACAAGCGCATCAGCCTCGGCATGAAGCAATTGCAAGACAACCCATGGGATGCTCTCGAAATGAAGTTCCCGGTCGGCACGATCATTGGCGAAGCAGAAGTGAAATCCATCACTGACTTCGGTATGTTTGTTGACGTCGGTATGGGCATTGACGGCTTGATCCACGTCAGCGATCTTTCTTGGAACAAAAAAGTGGCTAACCCTGCTGAGAAGTTCAAGAAAGGCGACAAGGTTAAAGCGGTTGTCCTCGGTATCGACAAGCAAGCCGAGAAATTCAGCTTGGGTATTAAGCAACTCGAGCGCGATCCTTGGGAAAACATCAAATCACGCTACCGTACGGGTCAATCCGTTGACGGTCAGATCACCAAAATCACCGACTTCGGTGCATTCATGGAGATCGAAGAAGGCGTGGAAGGCCTCATCTACGTGTCAGAGTTGTCTGAACAACGCGTAGAGAAGCCAGCTGATGTCGTGAAGCTCGGCGATAAAGTCCGTGCGGAGATCCTTTCGATCGAACCGAAAGAACGCCGTATCAGCTTGTCGATCAAGCAACTTGCCCGCAGCGAAGAACGCGCAACTTACGAGGCCTATGCAGGCGATCGCGGCAAGAAAGGTACGTCGATGGGCGACCTATTGGGCGATAAGCTCAAAGGCGCACTCGGCGGAAAGAAGGACGAGGAGTAGTTCGAACACGTAGTGTGAGCGAAAGGTACGAACCCCCCCCCGCGATATTATTCAAAGCCCCGGTACCGTTGGTATCGGGGCTTTTTTGCTTTCTAATGTGATCTTAGTGAACGCCCGGGGTCGAGAGCTTAATCATTTGAACCGCAAACCAGCGATCCGAGCCGTCGGTGTCGATGTGCAAGTGAGCAAGACTCCAGAGCCAGCCCGCTTCGGGGTGAAAACCCGATACCGAGACGTGACCCGCGCCGTAGCGGGCGTTGATCGACGCGATATCACCGTTGTCGTAACGGGCGAGGACCGTGACGTTTTGAGCGGCGACTTCGGTGTCGGTAAGGTGGAGCATCGGGCCGCCTGCATAATAAACTTTGCGGACGCGATCACCGATCTTCACTTTTACGAGTTTCGCCGGAGGATCATCTTTCAAATATAATTCGGTTTGGCCCGGAGTGATGCCGAGGCCGTCATCGGTGCGAGTGCCGATCTTCGAGGTCGAGAGGAACATGCCCGCGCAGAATCCGGTGTAACCACCGCCGGCTGCGACAAAGCTCCGAATCTTTTCAAGTAACGCCGGCCCCATCGCCTGGGCCGCGACGTTCGAGTGGCCGCCGGGTTGAACCCAGAGTTTGGCTTTGTCGAACGGAGCTTTATCCATGTTCTTGGTGTTCACCCATTGAGTGGTGAAGCCCGCCATGCGCGCGACCCTTGCCGCCGCTTTCGCGCAACCGATCGGGCAGACGCCCGGCCCGTTCCAGACGAGAGCGAGGGGTTTTGCCCAAACGGTGCCCGACAACGCGAGAGTTTGCACGATCAAAAAAACAAAACCGACTTTCATCCGTTTCATGAATCCCCCTTAAAACTTTATATATATATAATCGGTGTAATAATTATTTCTGTAAATATATGTTCTATTGACGCCGACATTTTGGCCTCAAGCGTTGCGTCATGTGGCGCGTTTTTTAAGTGGAGGAATTATTTAATACATAGTTATAATTTAAATATGATCGGAGGTCTCGATGATCAAGCCACGTTGGATTTTTATTACCCTGTTATTGTTGTTAAGCCCGGATGTTTTGGCTCAGACAGCGGTCAAGTTCACCAATACGGAGCTTGCCGCCGGAACAGTTTTGATGAGACCGGAACTCAATAGTCTCGAGCTCGACGATCAGGCTGGAATCTTTACCCCCGGGCCGTCACTCCTGGCTCTCGGGATCGCACCGCTTAAGTTCGATATCGACTTCACCGGACTCTCCGATCTCGCCAACATTCACTTTGATCATCTCAAGGGCTCGAACCCGAGTTTACGGTTCGAAGGGACAGACATCGTGGTGAGCGTTCCGATCGAGGACAAATCCCGCGGCATTCGCAGCCTGCTCGGTGCCGTGAACTTTAAAAACGTCGTGCTCAAGGCACGAGTCGCCTGGCGTTTGCGCACCGACGGAACACCCGAGCTCTACCTGCGTAAGACCGAGGCGGCGGGTAGCATCACAGGCACCGGAGTGTTGAGACCGGGCTTCATGGTCGGTCTCGTGAAAAAACTTTTGCTCTCGACGGTGGGTAAACAGGTCACCCGCATTATCAACCAAGGTCAGGTCCACGATGCCATTCTCACCGGCTTACTGATGTGGGCTAAGTTTTCGACCGGTCAGGAATGGAAGAACCTCATCCCTAACTCGGTCGAATTCTATACCGACGGCGGAGAATCGGGGCTTCGCTATCAAGTTCAGTAATTTTTTATGAAACGTCGATGGGTCTCGACGCTGTTTTGGATCTTGTTTTTCGGGCTCGGTCTTTATCTCTCCCGTCGGACGTTTGATGCCACTCAGAACAAAACGTATCAAATGGCCGATCTCTTTAATCTTAAAAAAGCCGAGTCGGTCACCGAACAGACGGTGTACACTCCAGAAGCCCGGCGTAAACGCAAAAAAGAAGTTCAACGCGCAGAAAAGGCAACACCTTCTCCGGCTGTGATAAGCGTGCAGGATTTGGTTTGGTACTTACGCGACGATCGGCTTTGCGATTTCGTAAAAAGTGCGCACGATCGTTCGACATTGATTCAGGCGGTGGTTGAAGTCTCCCAGAGTCCACTGTTAAAAAACCTGTTCGGGGTGAACGGACCAATGAACGGTCGTCCGAGTTATAATGATTCGGACCGCGTCATCACGTATTTCAATGCGCTCCTTTATGCAGGGCTCATTGTCGGACTGAATGCACCTGCCGTGGACTATCCTTATTCCGAAAAGCTCTTTCGGGATTTAGAGACGCACGATCCGGACAACGGTGCATACTTTTATTTTCATGCGTATGAAGCCCAGAAAGCAAAACGCTCGCTCAAAGAGCAGCATAACCTTTTGATGAGCGCGTTCCGCGCACAAAACTTCAATACGTATCTCGGGCAGATTCTCGAACTCCTTAAAGCGAATCTAAAAACCAATCCCACGCTTTGGATGGCGTCGATCGAGGCGATTTCGCAAATGCCGATTCCGGATTATCCGCCACCTGCTTTTGTAGTGGATTTGATTAAGGACGACGATTCCGAGATCCATCAACAAGCGGTCATGTTCGGGATGCGGATGTTCGATCAGCCCAGCATGATCATCACCGTCCAAAAACGGTTCGGAATGGCGATCGTCGAGAAGACTTGGGAACGCGCTTATCCGACACAGGCGAAGCCGAGCCTTGAGCTTAAAATGAAAGCGACGGACCCGGAAGCGGAAGCCAGAATGTCTAACGAATGGACTCGGGCCGCCGAGGCGATGAATGCCACACCGTGTGACCGGCACTGGGTGGACGACTATTTTTCAAAATACCGCGACGAAACCTACGAAAACTACGAGTAACACCCGTGGAGATCCGGGTGTGTTGTGTTCGCCCGGTGGAAATGTTAGTTTTTAGCTGTGCACCCTTAGCTCAGCTGGTTAGAGCTTCCCGCTCATAACGGGGTGGTCATTGGTTCAAGTCCAATAGGGTGCACCACTTTTTAAATAATCAAAATTGATCAAACTGTACATTTTATTACGCGGCTTTTGGCGGAGCCATCTCAAGTCCTGCAGGTCACTTGAAAATTTATACAATGTCTGTATAAAACAACCATCCCGATCGGGAGCGTCATGTAAACTCAAGTCCTAACTACCGCACTCAATTAGATTTTTTAGCAACCTTACGAATGACCTCTTCAATATTATCATTATTTAATTCATAGGCATTAAATTGACTGATATTTCCTTGGTTGATATGAAGTTGCCCTTCGTTTCCATGGTTGCCACGATGTTGTCCATCTGTGTATAGAGAATGATTTTTCACAGTATTGGTATTCATCACCCATAAAACAATTTCATCTCTAAAAACTGCAACCCAAATAAAAACATCACAGCATTGGGGTTTCAACTGCTGAAAATTCATTAGAAAATTCTTTTTTGTATTTCTTGAAAGTGCTCTTACATAAAGAGGGGCTTCTACATCGCTATCAACAGCTCTTGATGCTTTTACTTCAATTTTAATACCGTCTAACCATAAATCATATTCGCCTGCATATTCTTGATCTAATTTTTTTGATGCCTTTTTCAGTTTAGAACATTTTCCCTGTACATAGGTTTGAGCAAATCCCTCGCCAAATCCTCTGGGGGCTGAAATCTCAAATATCCAAAGATTTGGGTTCTCGCTAATATACTCTGCTCTTATTTCAAGATATTGTTCGTATGTAAGACCATTTTTATTAATGAGGGAGCATATTAAGTGTTCATATTCGTTGAATGGGTAAATGGATTTGTCGGCTTCCACCATTTGAAGCACAGAGTTAAGATCCGTTTCTGTGCCATTGAATGAATTAATGATTTTATCTTTTAACTCTGTAAGTTCCATCTGCACTCTTTTTAATATTTAAATAATTCAAATAATCCTGCTCATTAAAATCTGAATGGTTTTTGAAATAATCAACATGAATTGGGAGCACTTCTAAGTCCCCCCTTAAAATCTTGTGGGTATTGAAAAGTTTTTGAAATAACCAATTCATAATTTCACTATTGAGCAGATCAGTAAGTTGGCTTGGTTGAATTCCAATATCAGGAATTAATAAATTAGCACTATTAAGAATATATCGTCCCTTATCATCATAAAAAAAACATAATTTTGAGGTTATAAATTTATAAATTATTTTTTCTTTTGCCTCATACATTTCAATAGGGGCAACTTGTTGGCATGAGCTGAAATCTCTTGTTATGAAGGTAGTGGCTTCTTTAAGACCATTTTTATTAATATCTAACCCTTTATAAATTGGTAAATAGCCTTCACTCGGCTCGCTTTTGCAAAAGCGAGCATTATTTCCAGTGACAATGCCGAGAGCCCATTTGGCATTACCCAAAAGAGTCTTGTGATTTGTAGCATAAAGACGATTAATTACCTTTGAATCATCTTCATCAGCCCAGAAATTAAAAATTTTCTTTGGATTTTTTTTAAAAGATTCTTGTGCCCTATTAAAAGTAACACCTTCCAAATTGCACGTTGTATTGTTTTCTGCTGGTGGTGTATTTTTAACAATAATGGTTTGAGCCTTGGTAATAAGACCCTGAAAGGCTTTTCCGTAATCAATTAAGTGAAGAATATCTTTATCTAAAATTCTACTGCGGACATCTTCAAATGTGGCAATATTAAAAAAAGCCTCTTGAACCAAGAACCCCAAAAATCCATCTTTCTTTAAAAGATCTAATGATGCCCCCATAAAAAGAGAAGAAGTGTCATTACTGTTTCCGCAATTAAAAATTCTAGCTAAATTTTCTTTTTCACTTTTTTCAAGTTTTTTACCCCAAGGTGGATTGGTAAAAATAAGATCAAATTTTACACTCTGATTTTTTAAAATTATTGCTTCTTCAAAAAAATCACCAACTTTAATGTTTTTTGTTTCAATATTAAATTCATCACGAATTCTCTTTTTAATAATAGAGACAGCATTTTCGTCTGTATCAAAACCGAAAACATTTTCTGGAGATATACCGCTACGGATTGCCGCAATAATAAAATTACCAGAACCACAGCAAGGATCTAAAAATTTAGACTGGGGAGTGATTTGGACTTTATTAAGCATATCACTTACAATTTCTGGTGAAGTATAGTAAATCCCTTCCTTATTGCGGTATGAATCAGCAAGTAAATGTTCATATTCATCGCCAACTTTTTCAGCAGGATATTGAGTGAGCAGGTCATTAATTTTTTTGGATATATCTTTATGATCGTGTTCATCTTTGTGCTTTTTATTAGCACGTGAATTTAATTTTTCAGTGCCTGCGACATTTTTAATAAAATGGTCAAGTGAAGCCTTAGTAATAAGCCCTTTACCTGATTGAGTTAAGTAACCAGTTTTGATCCAGTTTCTTATAGTTGCAGTAGAAACACTTGCGACAAGAGACGCAGCCTCAATAGAGAGATTATTAACTTCTTCAAGTTCAAATAGGTTCGTTTGCATATGCTATTAAATTCTTTAGGATTTTATAGTTTAGGGGGGGATTTTAAAGCGATATTCACAATATGCCAATATTAAAAGATAAAATTATATCCTAAGCGGTGCGGCAGGAGAATTTTTTGAGATTTTCCATTGAAACTTCAAGAAGGAAAGTTGGCTGTTTAATATTAAAAAATGCCCTTTACGATTTAAGCATAGTTGAGCAGACTAGTTCTAAACTCGTCCAACTTGGTGCACCATTGCAAACAGCAGTCGAACAGACACGCTGAGACTCAAAACCAGAAATTTGAAGATTTAAAAATTTAGACATTAAAAAAAACCCCGAAGGGCGGAAGGATGATCCCCGTACCGCTGCTATTTGCCACACTCCCTGACGTAACATCTACGTTTAATAATTCGCAGCTGGTGGCAGCTAAACTTTCGCAGTATTTTTGGGGAGTAATGGCCAATGTTTGACTAGTTAATCCTAAAAATAGAACCCCAAAAGCAAAAAACTTAATAACCTTATATTTAGCCAAAATTTTGACGGATCGTCGATCGTCGATACGCGATGAGTTGCGTAATTGTTTCATGTACGATCAACGATAAATCATGCTGTAATGAAGATATGAGATATTCGATCGACGATAACAATGCCCTCGCGAGGCTGGTTCGCAAACTTCGAATCGAACTTGGACTGACTCAGCAACAACTCGCGCTGCAAGCGGGGGTGAGTTTCTCCTTCATCAATCAAATCGAGCGCGGAAAAGACACGGTCCGCCTCGATGCCGTAAACAAAGTTCTCAAGGTGTTCGGTTACTCGATGATGCCGACTCGTGTGTATCCGCGATTCGCTACACCGCTTGCGAAGCCGTCGCCGATTGTTCGCGATGAAGACAAAGTTACCGAAGAAAAAGAACCGAGCGTTTCCGTCTCCAGTCAAAAAAATGATTGGGCGTTCTACTAAACATCGCGTGCACTAAATATTGCTGGCCCTAGCGATGGACTGTGTCACGCTGGGTATATGAGCCAAATTCAAACGCCGACGAATTCGAGTACTGAAGCTCCGCATCTTCAACGTAGTTTGGGCGCTTTCCACCTTTGGGGCTTGGCGGTTGGTCTTGTCATCTCGGGCGAATACTTCGGATGGAGTTACGGATGGTCGGTCTCAGGCCCGATCGGATTTTTGGTCAGTACGCTCATCATCACGGTGCTTTATATTACTCTCGTATTCAGTTTCACCGAACTCACGACCTCGATCCCGGACGCCGGTGGACCTTATGCCTATGCTACACGAGCGCTCGGGTCTTACAGTGGTTTCATGGCGGGCTTTGCGACGACTGTTGAATTTTTGTTCGCGCCTCCCGCGATTGCGTTCGCACTCGGCGGATACTTGCATGTGATTGTGCCCGAAGTTTCGATCCCCGTCGCCGCGACGGTGGTGTTGCTCGTTTTTGGAGCCGTAAACTTGCTCGGCGTAAAACACTCCGCTCGCTTTGAATCTTTTGTGACCGTCCTTGCGGTGATCGAGTTACTTATCTTTTTGCTGGCCGTCCTCCCGCATTTCCAGCTTGAAAACTTTACTCGCGACGGATTCCAGGGCGGATGGTACGGAGTTTTCGCGGCGATCCCGTATGCCATTTGGTTTTTCTTGGCGATTGAAGGTGTGGCGATGGCGGCCGAAGAAGTGCATGAACCGGCAAAGAATATTCCGAAGGGCTACCTAAGCGGGATCGCGACTCTGGTGTTTCTCGCACTGGGCGTGATGTTTGCCGCAGGCGGAGCGGGGGATTGGAAAAAACTCGCGACTATGGATTATCCGATCCCTGAAGCAGTCGGGATGGCGCTCGGTGCGGACAATCCGTGGGTGAAAGCGTTTGCCGGGATCGGCCTTTTCGGTCTCGTTGCATCGTTAAACGGAATCGTACTCGGCGCTTCTCGTCAGATTTATGCAGTTGCACGAGCCGGAATTCTCCCGCGTTCGCTCTCGCACTTGAGTAAAGCCGGCGTTCCGAATCGCGCGGTGATTTTTACGACTGTAGTTGGGATCGTTTCGATCGCATCCGGAAAAACAGCACAGCTCATTACCTTGTCGGCGATCGGCGCGGTTTCGATGTATCTGATCAGTATGGTGAGTTTACTCGCCCTTCGTAAAAAAGAGCCAAACTTACATCGCCCCTTCAAGGCACCCCTCTATCCGGTGTTCCCGATCGTCGCCGCGGCATTATCGGCGGTGTCCGCGGTGGCGATGGTTTGGTTTAATCTTGAGATTGCTGTGGTCTTTGTCTTACTCGGCGTATTGGCGACAATTGTTTATCGGTTCAGAAGTAACAACTGATCAGCATGCATGAGAGGTAGCCCGAGTTTTGAAGGCGATCTGTTTACCCAAGTTGCAAACCGGTCTTTTTAGCTAAGGTATCGTTCAGTTTTTCTAAAACTTTGAGCGCTGCTTGTGCCGCTGAATCGATTTCCGATTCGGATCCGCTCATGATCAATCGACCGGATGCCCCGTACGGCGTGATCTGGATCAGTTTTACGTTCGCGGCTTTTAATGCCTCATTGCAAGCAATCGCCAGATAAGCTGCAGGAGTGGTCTCCATGATCAGCACCGATTCTCCCGCAATCACCATGTTGCCGTAAGAAGTGCTGGTAAAGTAAATAGCGTGGTCTTGTTCGATACCGCGAATGATTTTGTTGGTCAGAATCTCCACTTTTGCCCGATCGTTTTCGTTCAAGCCCGTTTCTTTGAGAACTGCTTGGCCCGCGGCTTTGACTTCGCCCTGATCGGCGTGTTGCACTTGCATGAGCCCGAATTGGCGTTCGGTCACAACCGAACCCAAGCGCACTTTGGTTGCCTTGAGTGCCATATCGATCATGCGATGGATTTCCATTGCGGGAGCGATCTCGAGCATCAGGGCCGAGTCGTATTCCGATGGATCGTAAGCACGGTTGTCTTTGGCGATGAACTGAGCGAGCTGCGGCTGCAAGCTATCGATAAAGGTCAGAGTGCGAAGCTCAAATTTTTGCGATTTTTCAGCCATGGCTAGAACGCTCCTTTTGCGATCATATCAGGATGTGGGTTTTGTATAATCTCAAAAGCGGTCAGTAAGCCTTCGGCGCGGACGAATGCCGCAGCGGCTTCCATCGAGGCCTCCACGTCGGGAAGTGAACCCGAGATTACAAAAAAAGCTTTGCCGCCGAGTCCATTGGCGAGACGGATTTTAACGAGTCTCGCATCCGACGTCTTGGCCGCGATGTCGGATGCGACCACGCAAGAAGCGACCGAGAAGGTCTCGAGGATGCCGAGCGACTCGATTTTGTCTTTTGGGTAATTGCCGGAGAGGGCAGGAAGGATCGAGGTATGAACTTGCGGGAGGAAAAGTTGGTTGATCAAAAGATCGCCGGCTTTCTCGATGCCGGCTTGGAGGGATTCTTCGACGTCGGCGACTTCGCCACCAATCAGGGTCATGTACTTGCCTGGTGAGAGAGGCGACGCTTCGAGGATGATCACGGGAGCCTTCTTGGCCATCACGTCGGTCGCGGTAATTCCACGCGCGATGGATTTGAACTCGATGAGCGCGATAGCCGGGCCGCTCGAAACGTAGGCGCTCACGCGACACCTCCGGTGACTTCGATATTAGTCTCATCGATGTGGGTGACCTTGCCGTGGATCGGAGCGTGGTAGATCGTGCCCAAGAAACCTTCGGGCGACGCCGCAATCACATCTCCTCGACGGACGCTTTGACCGGTGTGGACCATGGCTTGCGCGGGAGCACCCACGTGACGGCCGAGTGGGACGCGTACGAGATTCACGACGGGTTTGCCACTGAGTACGGTAGGCTTCGTGACGTACGAGCCGATGTCGAGTTTTTTGATGAGTGTCGCGGCCGCGAGCTTGCGGTTCTCAAATTGGGAGTGGGCGCGGATATCCGTACGACGATGTGGGTTTGCCACTCCGGCGCGCAGGAGACGCGATTTGTACTCCTGATAAATTTTACGAGGAGAGGAGAATGACGATTCGTCGCCGATGAGTTCACAAATTCCGCAATCGCTACACAAGTAGGCGGCGGTGATAGCTGCGCTCGGTTCAGCGCGACCGTAGTCGAGTGCCACCATCGCGCGATCAGGATTGATATCGTGTCCAAGCAAATGACGCGGGCAAAGATCGGTACTTTGCATGCGTTGGCCGCTTGATGCTTTGGATTGTTTGACGATCTCGCTCACCGACTTTTTTTTCATCCGTACGACGAGGTGCTGAGGAGGGAGGAGTACGAGCGCACCAACCGATTTTGCGAGGCCTTGCTCGAGGTCAGTGACGATCCGGCCCATCATCGGACCGCCTTCCAAGACAATCGCGCCAGGAACTGAAGGACCGCCCGCCATCGCAATCAACTCGGAATAGCGAGTGCCGATCGGGACCGTTACCACTTTGGGCTCGCGGACCTCGCCTGCAATCGTCACGGTACGCTCGGTTGCAGCAATACCATTTACCGCTTGAGAAATTTGCCGAGCTGTCGTTACGTTTAGCACAAGCACGCCGATATCGAGTGGAGTTCCGCCTTCAGGCACAAGCTTACCCGTTACTTCGTACACAAGATTGAACTCATCGCCGGCAGGGTAGTAATCGCCAAGTAAATGCAAAGACAAACCGGGTGTTTGAACGAGTTCTTTTTCAACCCGCGCGACACCCTCGATGTCAGCGGCATTGAGCGCCACTACACCCCGCTTGGCGCCCGATGCGATCATCGCCTGTATCAAGCCGTCAACCACATCCACCGTGCGATCGCGAAGCAAAGTTTTATCGGTGTACAGTAGCGGCTCGCATTCGCTGCCATTGATGATCACGGTGTGAGCTTCGCATTGGAGTTTTGCGTACGTGGGATAGCCCATTCCGGCTGCACCGATAACGCCTGCTTCTCGAACCAGCGCTATGATTTGATTTGGGTTTTTGCTCATACCCTTCCAAAGTGGCCGCTCATCACGCACTTGCGGAGACGCGTAAACGACTTTGGAGTCGTGACGCCATCGCCAGTGGGTGATGCGATCGTAAAGGAAGTGGAACCTTCGCCTTCCATGCCGAGGCCCGCGAGTGCGGGGCCGTTTTTGACAAAGATCGAAGTGTTCATCTTCATGTGCATTTTATTGAGAGAATCGATGTTGCGGGAATGCATGACCGACGTGTGAAAGCACCCGCCTTCAAGTTTGTACGCAAGATCGATGGCGTCGTCGACGTTCTTTACGCGAATGAATGAGAGAATCGGCATCAGCATCTCGGTGACCGCGAATGGATGATCCGGGCCGGTCTCGATGATGGCGATGCGTTTGCTCGCCTCAACTTCGAGTCCGATCTCGCGAAGGATCACTTGAATATCACGGCCGACGAAATCTTTATTGGGATGGCCGTTTTTAATGAGGATGCCCTCTAAGCGGCGCGCTTGTGCCGCGTGAATCTCGACGGCTCCGTGCTTGATTAAAGCGCGCTTCAAGTCTTCAGCGGCCGCTTCGGTCACGATGATTTCTTTTTCGACGGTGCAGACGATGTTGTTGTCGGTGCCGGCGGACATCACGATATCGCGACCGGCAGCATCGATGTCGGCGGTTTCGTCGACGACTACTGGCGGATTGCCCGGGCCGGCGCCGATCACGCGTTTTCCGGATTTCATGGCTTGCGCGACGACTGCCGGACCTCCGGTTACCACGAGCAATCGAATCCCCGGATGTTTCATCAACGCTTGTGCCGACTCAATCGTGGGCGACGCCACCGTCACAATCAAATTTGCAGGACCACCTTCCGCGATGATGGCTTTGTTGATGAGATGAACCGCGTAGTTCGAAACTTTACGTGCAGATGGGTGAGTGTTGAACACCACTGTGTTCCCGCCCGCGATCATTCCGATGGAGTTACTGATCACGGTCTCGGTTGGATTGGTGCTCGGAGTGACCGAGCCAATCACGCCCCAGGGGGCGCGTTCAAGCAGCGTGAGTCCGTCGTCCCCGGTGAATGCGGTCGGACGCAGATCTTCGGTGCCGGGAGTTTTATTGATCGCGAGAAGATTCTTTTTGATTTTGTCTTCCACGCGGCCCATTTTTGTTTCTTCAACCGCCATGCGGGCGAGTTCGCCCACGTGCTCGCGGCAAATATTACGGATCGCTGCGATTATGCGATCGCGTGTGGCGATCGTGACCTCGCGATACTCGTTAAACGCTTTTTCGGCGGCGTTGATGGCGTCGTCGATTTTTTCGAAGCGACCGAGCGAGATGTCTACCGGAGCAACAGGCCGAGCCGAGGGAGAGGTGCGGGCGATTGGTTTTGTGGCTGCAGACGGAGTAGATGCGTGGGAACCAAGTTTTTCGATGACTCGATCGACGATAAGATTAATTTGGTCATCGGAAGTATCCACAGAACTTTAGCCCCTTACTTTGAGTACTTTACCTTTCCACCCATCTCGACCGTGTCGACGATGGAGATGATGGTGCCGTCGATCGGTTTACCTTCGGTTGATTTGGAGAGACGGGCGGCACTTCCGGTAGCGACGAGGACGACTTCTCCTACGCCTGCGCCGACGGTATCGACCGCAACGATCGAATCGCCATCTGAACCGCTGATCGCTTCGCCGTTAGCGTCGAGCCATTGAACGACTCGGAGACTCAGGCCTTCAAGTTTTTCGTCTTTGCGTGTGGAGACCACGGTCCCCACGACTTTTCCTAATTTCACGATTCGCTCTCAAAAATTATTTGGAGTTTTTAGGAGCGCGACCCAGTGGGAGGGTCATTTCAAGATTGTCATGCGGACGTGGGATCACGTGCACTGACACGAGCTCGCCAACTTTCTCAGCGGCGCGGACGCCAGCTTCGGTTGCGGCTTTGACCGCGGCAACGTCGCCGCGAATAATAGCAGCGGTGTACCCGCCTCCGGTTTTTTCATAACCGACTAACTCGACCTTTGCTGCCTTAAGCATCGCGTCGCTGGCTTCTACCATCGCAACAAAACCTTTTGTCTCGATCATTCCCAATGCATCTGCCATTTTATCGTCCCTCCGGTGGATAGATAAATTTTAGGGGCGGCCGATAGCTAGCGTCAATAAAATTCCGGGCTACCTTCTGAATCTTTCAGGCTTTTTCAATGCGTGGACAGGTGCTAATGCAACGCGTCTAACGCCCTCAACAAAAGCGGCTCGTGCGGCCTCAACTTCATGGAGATCGCCCACGAGATATCCGCCCCCAAAGTTGGTTTCCGTTGGAGGTCCAAAGTGCTTCACCATGCGGACTTTTGCGGCCTTAAGTGCAGCGTCGATGCCAATGACTGATTCCATCGGCGGAGCGATGAGGTAAGCCATCGCGGTGCCGGGTGCGACCCCCGCTTCTTTAGCCAAGTAGTGCCCGAGGCTCGCGATGACGTGTGGGAAAAACGTCGGACCGCCGGTTTTGTCGCCAAATTGGAAGAACGAAATGTCCTTTTCAATCGCTTGCTCGAGAGCAAACAAGCCTTCGTTGATGTCTTCGGGCGTTGCGGCTGCGATCACGCCGATCGATTCGCCTGAGAACGGACCTGAAGCGTGGTTGGCGCCGGCATAAAATGATTTTGCGTACACCACGTCGATGGGTGCGTATTTGGTCGCGTGGTCAAGGGCTGCGTAGAGTGAGTCGTCCTGATCGCAAGTGACAAGTCCTAGCGACGTGTGCTTGCGCGGGTCGAGGTTCAGGGATTTAACGAGATCGGCGTGTGCTTGCGGAATGGTCTGGCAGGAGAGAATTTTGGGGCGAACCGGTTCGAGATTCATGGCTTTAGGGTATCTGGAGGCGAAGGAGGAGTGCAACTTTTAATGTTTGGCCGAGGACTCACGAGACCTCCGTTAAGAAAGATATGGAGCGACAGAGATCATTTCTAGAGCATCCGGTTTACAGCGCCGCAACACCACCTTTTCCGGCCGCGATCGCACGTTGAATGACTTTGACGATTTCAATCGCCGCTTCATGCGGCTTGAATCCGAGCTGACGAATGTTTGAAATACAGTTCTTTTCGGCGTTGTCTTGATCCATTTTGGGTTCGTACGCGATGTACGCGGATAACGAATCACCGGTGCCTAAGCCCGGACGTTCACCCAACAGAATCACCGTCGCTCGCGCATGCATTTCCGTACCCACATGGTCTTGAATCCCGACGCGGGCAAAGCGAACAAACACCGGTTTGCCGTACGACAGCCCGGCGCGATCGAGTTCGCCGACGAGCACGCGTAATAATTCAGGCACATTTCGCTCCGACGCCCAAGCGCTGAGCCCATCTCCGACGATGATTTGCACGTCGACGCCATCCGAGCCTTCGGCGCGGAGTTTTGCAAGCGACTCATCGTTTAGGCGGCGGCCCTTGTTGGGGTAAAGTAAATAATCTTCACGATCGGTGTTCTGAGAGTGGAGTTGGATGCACTCCAAGCTATCCACAAATTCCTGGCTAATATCGCTATAGACCGCATCTTTTGCGATTGCGTGACCTGCGCGCATCGCGAGAGAGTCTTTGGTCAAGAAACGCGTGCCCGCGCGGCCGACGGCGATTCGAGATGGCGTGTGCTCGACCAGTTTTTTGATTAACGACGGATCCAAGTGCTCCGTTTTGCGTGCGAGAAGTTGGGGTTCGACGCGTTCGTCGGTTTTTTCTTCAAACCACGAAGCGAGGTAAGGACGACGGCGCAATAAATCTTTTGTCCGTTCGTTCATGCGTTGAACTCCTTCGGACGCGGTGACGATGGAGCAAATCTCTGAGAATTAAACACCGACGGATCACCGGCACGGGCGGTGAGGCGACCGTTGCGCCAGAGTCCCATGCGCACGAGCCATGCTTCAAACTCCGGCGTCGGTTTCAAATCCAATAAGGATCTCAAGGTCGCATTATTATGAAACGACGTCGTTTCATAATTGAGCATCACATCGTCGCCGACCGGGATCGCCATCAAGAAATTTACGCCTGCCGTTGCCAGCAGCAGCTCCAAATCCTCTTGGTCATCCTGATCCGACACCGCGTGGTTGGTGTAACAAGCGTCGCAGCCCATGGAGATACCCGAGAGTTTGCCCATGAAGTGATCTTCGAGACCGGCGCGGCGGATCTGCTTGCCGTTGTACAAATACTCCGGCCCGATAAATCCGACAACCGAGTTCACCAGGAAAGGCTTATACCTGCGCGCGAATCCGTATGTGCGCGCTTCCATCGTCATCTGGTCGGCACCGTAGTGCGCATTTGAAGACAGCGCCGTACCCTGGCCCGTTTCAAAGTACATGACGTTCGGGCCTTCGGCGGTGCCCTCGCGCCGGATCATGTCGTGCGCCTCATCAATGAGCTTCAGGGAGATCCCGAAGTTACGGTTTGCTTTCTCGCTGCCCGCCAGCGATTGGAAAAATAAATCGACCGGCGCCTTGCGCTCCAGCGCGCGTATTTGAGTGGTGATGTGCGCGAGCACGCAGTTTTGCGTCGGAATCGAGTACTGGCGCATAAAATCCTTGGTGCGAGAGAGGATCTCATGAGTGGACTCGACGGTTTCGGTCGCAGGGTTGATTCCCAAGACCGCATCTCCGCAGCCGTACGAGAGGCCTTCTCTAATTGCAGCCAAAATTCCGGCGACTTCGTCGCGCGGGTGATTGGGTTGCAAGCGGCTCGAGATGCGGCCGGGCAAGCCTAGAGTGGCGTTGCATTTGACGACGACGCGGATCTTTTTCGCGCTGGTGACTAAGTCCATGTTGCTCATGATTTTAGCAACCGATGACACCATCTCGGGAGTCAAACCTGGTGAGATCGCAAGAATGTCGGTGCCGGTGGTGGTTTCATCCACGATCCACTCGCGAAATTGCCCCACGGTCATGCCCGCGACTCTTTTGTACGCCTTTTCATCGAGGGAGTCTTCAAACATCCGGGAGAGCTCGCATTCCTCGTACGGTACGGACGGATGGTGGCGTAGGGTTCCGAGTTCGAATTCGCTCAAAACGATTTTTGCAGCAACACGTTCACGCGTGTCAGCAGCCCCGATGCCCGCTTGAATGTCGCCGCTTCGAAGATCCGAGGCTTTATTGAGAACCTCTTTGATCGAACCGAACTGGTAAGTCGTGTTGAAGATGTGGGTCTGCAACTTTGACACTAAGAAAACGGTATGTCACTGCCAAGCGAAGCGCAACACTTGACGGAGCGAAAACAGCTCGTCTTGCAAGTTTGATCGTGCATCACGTTTTGCACTATTCCATTCGCCAAATATAAACTTAATGCGATGCAAAAAAATGCCTTGAGTTTGAATCCATTCTTCACTTTCAGGTAGGTAAAAGATAAGGTTTTTTCTTATGTTTCTCCTCTTGATTCTCTCCGCACTTCAAACCGCAAACGCCACGACTCTCGAACAATCTTACTCCGAAGCCCTCCGCAAAAACGAGACGCTGGAGCAAAGCCGAAACAAAATCGATCAGGCGGATTCTCGCTACAGCCAAATGAAGGGCGCGGTCATGCCGAACGTCGCGTTGCTCGGAACTTACTTCGTCCAACCGGCGCTCAAGGATCCGATCGCACGCGAGATTTTTCCGAATCAACAAACGACGGTCAGTCTCTCTGTTACGCAGCCGATCTTCCGCGGCTTGCGGGAGTTCGCGGGCCTGAGTCAGCAAAAAACCCTGCTCGCGGCTTCGAAAGATAATTATCTGTCGAGCCAGGTGCAGCTTTATCAAAACGTCGCCCAAAGTTTTTTTAATATTCTGGCGCTCGAGCAGGATCTGAAAAACTTAAAACAGCAGGCCGACATTTATTCCAGCCGCGTGGGCGAGCTGCAAGGCCGCGTGAAGCGGGGCGAATCCAGCGCGAGCGAATCGCTGACCGCGCAAACATCGGAGCTCAACATCCGCTCGGATCTCGAGAACACCAACTCGTTACTCGCCACCGAACGCGAAAACTTTACGTACCTCACCGGTCTTCCGCAAAATACGGCGGTGACCGATCCGCAACTCAAACCCACGCTCGACAAACTGGATGTGTACCTGGGTTCGGTCAATCAGCGTCCCGACGTGATGGCCGCCGAGAAGCGCATGAACGCGAGCGACAAGGATGTTTCGATCGCGCGCGGCGCCCACTATCCGTCGATCGACGTCGTGGGGAACTATTATCTTACCCGTCCGCCGGGATTTTTGAACGAGATCAACTGGGATCTCCAATTTAAGATCACCTTTCCGATTTTCGAAGGCGGGGCGACCCAGGCCAAGGTTAATGAGGCGGCTTCACGCATGAAAGACTCGGAGCTCGAGTTCCACCGCATCCAGCGCCAAGCCGAGCAGGAAATCCGCAGCATCTATCAAAGTTTGCAAACCCGCTTGGCACAGCTCGATGTTTTGAAGCGCGCTTCCGACATCGCTCAGAAAAACACCGAAGTATTGCAGAAGGAATACCGCCGCGGTCTCTCGCGCAACATCGACGTACAGGTAGCGCTCGCGGATTATCGAGTGACCCGCCGCGCTTACGATCAAACTTACTTCTCGACCCAATACGATTGGATCCGTTTGCAGGCCGCCTCGGCAAAGCTCCAACTCCCGAAAGGCTCGGCGGAATAGACCATGACTCTTTCAGATCTTTCGATTAAAAGACCCGTTTTTGCCTGGATGCTCATGTTCGGCCTCATCGTGTTCGGTGCGATCTGCTTTAACCGCATGGGCGTGAGCGAACTTCCGGACGTCGATTTTCCGGTGATCTCGATCGCGGCCCGTTATGAAGGCGCCGCCCCTGAAGTCATGGAAGCTGATGTCATCGACCCGGTCGAGAGCGCGATCGTCAGTATCGCGGGCGTGAAGAACATCAACTCCGTCGCGCGCGTCGGTAACGCCGAGATCAACGTTGAGTTCTCGATGGATCGCGACGTCGATCTCGCGTTTCAAGACGTGCAGGCCAAAATCGCTGCGACTCAGGCGATGCTTCCAAAAACGATGGACCCGCTCACGATCATGAAAATCAATCCCGAGGATTTTCCGGTCATGTGGCTTTCGGTCAACAGCTCGAAGATGAGCCTGGTTGACCTCATGACGTTCGTTAAAGACGATGTTCGCGATCGCTTTAGCACGGTTCCGGGAGTGGGGAACATGTGGATGCCCGGATTTTTGGAACCGAACCTGCGCGTGTGGGTCGATAATAAACTTCTGCAGCACTTTGCTTTGTCCGTGGCGGATATCGTCCACACGATTCAAACCGAACATTCCGAACCGCCTTCCGGCCGGACTGAGTACAACAACCGCGAGTTCAGTATCCGGACGATGGGCGAGGAAAAAACCCCGGCCGGATTTGAGAATATTTTGATCAACTCTCGTGGCGGCGGACCGAACTATAATCCGGTTCCGCTCAAGAGCGTGGCTCGGATCGAAGAGGCGACCGCGGACGCGTTGACCTTTGCCCGCTCGAACGGTCAGCCTTCGGTGGGCTTGGGTGTGGTCAAGCAACGGGGCGCGAACGCGGTATCTGTCGCGGATGGCGTCAAGAAACGCATGGCCGAAATCGAAAAGACCTTGCCGGAAGGCACGCATATCGTCGTTAACTACGACGGCACTCGCTTCGTCAAGGACGCGATCCACGAGCTGATTTTAACTCTTTTTTTAGCGGCACTTCTCACTTCATTGGTATGTTGGCTCTTTTTGGGGTCATGGTCGTCGACCGTGAACGTCTTGCTTGCGATCCCGACCTCGGTGCTCGGGAGCTTTATCATTCTTTATTTTGCGGGTTTTACGTTGAACACGTTTAGCTTACTCGGGCTAAGTCTCGCGATCGGGATTGTCGTCGACGACGCGATTATGGTGCTCGAGAACATCATTCGGCACCGCGAGATGAAAAAATCCCGCAAGGAAGCCGCGATCGTCGGCACGCGTGAGATTACTTTTGCGGCGATGGCGGCCTCGGTCGCTCTAGTCGCGATATTCCTGCCGATCGCGTTCGTTGAAGGTTTGATCGGTAAGTTTTTGTTCGAGTTCGGCGTTACCATGAGTGCCGCCGTCTTGATCTCGCTCCTCGAGGCGTTGACGCTGACCCCGATGCGCGCGTCTTTGTTTGTCGAAGGCGGACATGAGCGCAAGAGCCGTATCGGCCGCGCGTTTGAAGCGACGTTCGCCTCCGCTCGCAATCTTTATGAACGCACGCTCGATCGCGCGCTCCACAATCGTTGGAAAGTGGTGATTTTGTCGCTGATCTTTTTCGTGGTGAGTTTCTCGACCGCGGGACTCTTGAAGGGTGAGTTCCAGCCGCCTCAAGATCAGGGCATGCTCCAGATCCAGCTCAACAACGCACCCGGATCTTCGATCACGTACACCAATGAGCGGGTTAAAAAGATGGAAGATTTTTTATTGAGTCGCCCGGAGACCGGAGCATTGTTTGTCGCGGGAGGCGGATTTACCGGAGGTGAGACTCAGGCAGCGATTGCGTTTATCGAAATGAAACCGAAAGGAAAACGCGGAATCGATCCGATCAAAGGTCACGAGCTGACCCAGCAGGAATTTATCGAAGTCGTGCGTGAGTATCTCACGAAGGCCATCCCGGAATCGAAACCGCAAGTGCAGGACCCGTCGACAATGGGCTTTGGTAGCGGTGGCGGCAAAGGTTTCCCGGCTGAGTTCACGATTCAAGGACCGGATTGGGTGAAGCTCGGTGAACTTTCCCGTCAGATCGTGGATGAACTTAAAAAAGAAAAGATCATGGTCGATGTCGATTCCGACTTGCTTCAGGGCGCGCCGGAAATCCGCATCGTTCCGAATCGTGCCAGGGCCTCCGCTCACGGCGTGGAAGTGGCATCGATCGGCGTGGTCGTCAATGCGATGATGGGCGGCGTGGTCGCCGGCAGTTACGATCGCGGCGGCCACCGCTATGATATTCGGGTAAAATCCGAACCCGCTAATACCGATCCGAAGGAATTTATCAAGACCTTCAGTGTCCGCAACAACCGCGGCCAGCTCGTACCACTATCGTCGGTAGTCGACGTCTACGAGCGCTCGGTGGCGTCGTCAATCTCGCGCAAAAACCGCGAGCGTTCGATCCTCATTTACGGAAACCTCGGAGCAGGCAAGAGCCAGCAGGAAGTGCTCGATCTCGCCAAGAAGACCGCGGAGAAAATCCTCCCGCAAGGATATGTCTTTAAGTTCGCGGGCGCGGCCGAGGAGTTCCAGGCGGGATTCATGAGCCTCCTCTTCGCGCTCTTTATGGGCTTCGTGGTCGCATACATGGTTCTCGGTTCACAGTTCAACAGCTTTATCGATCCGTTCACGGTGTTCATGGCGCTCCCGTTCAGTTTCTCGGGCGCGTTCTTGGCTCTCTTGATCACGCATCAATCGATGAACATGTTCAGTATGATCGGGCTCGTCCTCCTCATGGGGATTGTCAAGAAGAACTCGATCCTGCTCGTGGACTTCACCAACCAACGCCGCGACAAAGAGCATGTGCCGGTCAATCAAGCGTTGATCGAAGCGTGCCCGGCGCGTTTGCGTCCGATTTTGATGACGTCGATTGCGACCATCGCAGGCGCTCTCCCGTCTGCGCTCACCCTCGGACCCGGAGCAGAGGCGCGTAAACCGATGGCGATCGCGGTCATCGGAGGTGTGTTGGTTTCAACACTCCTCACGCTTTATGTCGTCCCCTGCGTGTACAGCCTGATGGCAAAGTTCGATCAGCGCACCCGGGATCTCAAGAAGGCGTCCGAGTCAATAACGGCAAGTACGAAGAACGCGTGAAGCGGCTCTTCATGTGAGAGAATTTGGTCCGACATTTTTTTGACTTTTTGACGACACGGAATCTTTAGCTAGAATAAGAGATGATGATGCGTGCGTTCAAAATTATAACATTGGTCGTGGTAACCGCAGTTTTCGGAATTCGTTTCGCCAATGCGACACCCGAGATACCGAGATCGTTTAAATTTCAAGGTACGATCGTCGCCGACTCGAAATCGGAGTGTTCCTCCGGGAAAGCCGAGCTCTTTATCGCTGACGCACAGACTAAGACCTTGATCTATCAGGTCGACGTGATCCCCGGCGGATCGTTCGAATTCAAATTGAAGCCCGCCAAATATCAAATTCGCGTAGCTTCGAATACCGACTGCGAGGCCAACTACATCCTCGATGCCGACGGAAAAAAGGGGATGGATGTCGAGATCAAGTTAACGCCTAAAAAACTGGAGGCGAAGAAGTGAAGAGTTTTTGGATGTTGCTCGTTCTTCTTGCTTTTGCTCCGCAATCCGATGTTCGCGCCAGTGCTTGGATCGGCTGCGATGCCTGCAGTAATCCCGAGATTTCGCCGATGTGCTCGACCTGTCCGGGGGTGCCGCAATCTCAACCTTCGCTCGTTCCACCGTGGTCGTCGCCGTATTTGCAGTGGTGCCCGACGTGTAACGCTTACGTTTCATCGCCGAATTACAGCTACGCGATGCAGCCGTACTGGATGAATCAATCCCAAAACTATTGGAACTTCTATAGCCCCGGTCCCTATAACGGATACGGGATCATGCCGCAGTATTATCCGCAGCCGATGCCTTACTACAATCCGATGAACAACTTTCAGCCGAACATTCCGGGCGGCAACGGCGGGGGCGTTTATTTGGATAAACCGGTGGTCTACATGACCGGCCCAACCGGTACCAAAGTACAGGTTTATGTCGATCAAGGTGGAACCGCAAAAGACAAACACGAAGTCCTCGTTGCGGTACCGGCGTTTAGCCACTCGAAAATGGGTTCGGGCTGGAACGCGGTGATCGACGGCAAAACCTTGAGGACCGACAAAGGCGATTACGAGTACTTTTTTTACGACGCTTGGGCGGATGACAAAATTTTCCAAGACAAGGAAGGCTATTGCGCCGACCGCAAGGAAATCCTCGACTATATGTCTTCGGGCTTGAAGCAGCGTGGGTTCCCCGAGAACTCGATTCAGGATTTCAAAATGACCTGGAACATCAAGCTCCCGTTCAATCAAAACCTCTGCGTTTATCCTCAAACCGAAAAAGAGTTACAAGCAGGCGTAAAGCTCACTTTCGAACCGGCAAACGTCGAGTTGATTCAACTCGAGTTCATCGTGGTCCCGAAGAGCTATTTTTCGCGTCCGGAAGCGAAGGGTCGTCCTCGTTTTAGCGCGGCACCGGGCAAGGATTTTGTGAGGTTCAAACCCACATCGATGATTACCGGCCGTACGGTTGCAGGTACCGCGGCTGCGACCGCGAAGGCGCCGACAATCAAAGCTTATGACTGGGGCGTCGGATTTATCCGCGTTCAAGGCACCGAACATGAGAACGCAGTCCGTAAGCCCGATTCCAAAAAAAATAACTAGAGTGACGATCCGAAGTCGGACGGCAAGTTCGAATCGTCGGCCTTGAGCTTTTCGTAAATCCGGTCGCAAAGCGTACGCGAAAGACCGAATATCTTGCGCGCGCGGTTGATGACCGGCATCGCTAAGTAGGTCTTGATCAAATCTCCCATCGGGTTCAACACTTTTTTGAAGACGTCGTTTACGTTCTCCAGAAACTCAACCGACTGCTTCGGATATTTTAAGTAAGCGTAGGTCGCGAGCATGTAGAAGGCGGCCGTGACCGCCAGTGGAGTGCGGATCGCGTAGTGGTCCCACAAAATCGACTTGATCACAGGAGCCCGGCCGACCTGATCGTTGACCTTCCAGTAAAGGAGGCTTAACGTGGTGACCAGGCTTGCTGCAACCGTGAGGTGATCGTATCTCACGCCGAGAAAGTTATCGCGCCCTTTATTGAAGGCTGAGCTGATCGCGGAGTTGAAGAGCGCCGAGATGGACGTTTGAAGAACGGAGTTGGGTGAGCCCATCGCGAAGTTCGTCGCGTTCCACGTCAGCAGGTCGTAACAAACGCGGGCAACGTACTCGTTCCGCCCTAACGACTGGAAAAACCGTTTAAAGCTTTTGTTCATCACTTGTTGAGTCGTGACGACTCCGAAGAGCACGAGCGAGTGTTTTAACGCGATATCCGGAGCCACGTCCGCCGCGTGCAACCAGAGGCTATATTGAACGACTCCGTTCAGAGCGCCGAGAAAAAACCCGCCACCCACGTCGGTTGCCGTCGGTTCGACGTAGCTTCCGCGAAAGGTCGGCTTCTTGGATGCCGGGGCATCCGATTCGGCTGCTTTGGGAAGCGGCTTGGGTTGCTGCTGAAATTTATATTCTTTTGGAATACGGATGACTCGGAGTTTAAGTTTTCCTTCGAGTTCCTTTGGAAGAACGATTTCTTCGCCGTCGTACGCATAGTACTCAACGAACCCGTCGGCATCCTGATCGGCAAGGGCCAGCAGCTCTTCAACGTCGCGGTCCGAGAGTTTGAGGTGGTCTTCGGTATGGTACTTGATGTCGACACGCTGAGGTTTTCCATCGCGATCTTCGATGCTGTACGTGATTTCGCCGGCGGTTCCGGTCGCTTCTAAGTTTGTATGGTCTTGAGGAGGGGTTTGTGCATACGCTGCGACACCCGGAGTCGAGAGACTCAGGGCCGCTAGAAGTAAGAAATTTCCCACATACTGCTTAAACATCAGCGTTCCTCTGAGTTTGCTTTCAAGGTTATATCAAATTCAACAGGATTAGTAAATATTAATTGTGTAACAAATAGGTCGGGATTATGTGAGAATCTTAACGGAGTTTGTCGGGTTACTTTTTAGTGTAGGCGCGAACGCGATTAAATCCGCCATCGGGGAAGACGGTGATTTTCAATTCTTTAAGCTTAGGCGTTTCAGGCATCGACCATGCGATCTGATTGCCGGCATATGGTTTGACGAAAGTTTTAGCGGTGACGCTGATCCACTCTCCATCCGGAGTCATCCCGTCGAGTTGGATTTCGTAGGGGTTGTTGTTTCTGAAGTAAGTGAACTCGATTTCGATGCGGTGGATGTATTGCGGTTTCGCAAAGCCAATGATCACCTCTTCGAAGTGCCCCTTTTTACGGCTGCGAGCCGATTCCAACCCGTCGAACATGTTGAGCGGCGGAAACGGGGAAATGGCCTGAGTCGCCGGGCTGTAGTGTTCGTTGGTCGCTTTGATGATGTAACCGCCGTAGGCCGAGCACGCGACGTCGATCTCGGAATCGGGCGGAACCGAATCCCAGTTGCGCTCGATCACCTCTGGAGTCGCCTTAAATTCCGGCGCGAGCGGTTTCAGCGGCTGCGGAATGGCCGTCGAGAAGGCTACGCTTTTAGCTTGCTCGGCAGGAAGAAAGGTTTTCTTTTCAGCTTCCGGCAAGTCGGCATAAAGGCCCAAGCGGGAGAACCCGCCGTCCGGATACATCGAAACACGAATCGTACGGTACACCGTTTTACTCTCGGGAAGCACGATGCGCTTCTCGGCATGGCCCTCAAGCCCGGTCTTCGGAAGTACGGTTTGCCAAGGGCCTCCCGTTTCGCTCTGGCCTTCGAGGCTCACGCAAGGAGCATGGTTACCGAGGTGGAACTGAGTAGAGAGTGCGACGTAGCGAATCGTGCTCGGTTTTTTGAGTTCGAGATCAAGGGTGTCGCGAGGATCTGCAAGTGGCTTAAAGTTGTGCCGGACGCTCTCCCAACTGTCCATGATCTTGCCCTGACGGCCGTAGAGTTCGTAATCGAAGACCGGGAGGCGATCCGATACTAGGTTCTCACCTCGTGCGAAGAGTTGATTGCTGGCTTCCAGGACGCGTGCGCCTACGGCGAGATTGAATTTCGCGAGGGGGTCAAGCGGGCCTTTGTCGACGATCGCCTCCGGCAGATCCGGTATGAAAGCGTCGAAGACGAGCTTTTTATACCCGAGGTTGACGATCTCCTCTTGAGGGATCTTATCCATGTTGAATTGGGAATCGAATCTGGAAATATCGACGCCGGCGATGGTCAATTCTTTCAAGAGAAGTTGCGCGAGCTCGGCGACGAACGCGACGCCTGAGTTATCTGCGTTACAGAATATGACGAATCCTTTTTTCCAGTCAGGTCCCTTGTAGCATTGAACGTAGAGCGCGCGGAATCCGTCGTTCGCGCCTTGGTGAATCGCCAAACGGTTCGGACCCGCTTCAGCGACAAATGTACCGAGCCCGATATTGACGCCCATAAACTTTTGGCTTGCGCGATCCTTATCAAAAAGCATCAGGACCGCGGTATCGTGCGAGAGGGGAATCTCAGAGTGGCTGGTGTGGTAACTTGCGGTGAGCTTTTGTAAAAACTTGAGTACATCGCCCGCGGTACCCATCGCGCCGGCGGCAAACGCCGGAAACATTTTACGCCCGCCTTCGACTTCTTGTCCGTTGTCGAGGTAGCCGCGCGCATAGTCCACCCCCGGCAGAGTTTTTTGCTCGAAGCTCAGCTGCTTTAGGCCAAGGTGATCAAGCCACGGACGGGTAAGTTCCTGGATGCGCTTTCCTTCCATTGACTCGATCAAGTGCTCTAGCACGATGAATCCGCCACCCGAGTACTGAAACGCCGTTTCCGGTTCATGAAGCATCCGGACAGGCTTATAGTTAAAGTTCGCGTTGCCGTTGATGAGTTCGCTGACGTTCGGCATCTCCTGATTTGCCGGAATACCGTTGACATAATGCATGTTCAACGATTGATGGTTCATCAGGTGCTTTAACTGTACTTGTGGGGGAAGGCGAAACTTTGAAGACGTTTTTTCAAGCAGCGAATTTACAGAGGTCTCAATTTGAATGTGCTTCCGTTGGAAGTAATCGAGCGCAAAAGCGCTCGCGATCGTTTTAGAAAGCGACGCTAGTTCGAACCAGGTGTTTTTCTTCGCACCGAATGCGAACGTTTGGACCGAGCCTTGTGCGACGCCGTCCGCGATTGCCACCTGAGCGGAGCGAACCTTGTGTTTGGCCGCGAGCTCGGCGATGCGCTTTTGCAGGCTATGATCGGTGTAGGGCTTTAACCGCTTCAGGCTGATTTCCCAAAGCGCCTTCTTGGCGTTATCGAGCTCCTCCTCCGCGCTATTGTTCATGCGTGTTTGCAAATCGGTGAGAATCTCGTCAGCCGAACGGCCTTGAGCTGAGATCAGATACTTAAATCCAAACTTTCTAAGGTACTCGGCCCCGAGCGACCGGAGTTTGGATTTAACCGGTTCCTCTTCTTTTAGAACCAGTGCCTGTTCGCGAGAGGCAGTTGCGTCCAAGGTTTTTTTGATTTCGCCGATGTCGCCGTGGAAGTTCGCCGCATCCCAGATGTTTTTGAGAGTGAACGCTTTGATGAGCTTTTCGGCCTTTTCGAGATCGACCGAAAGATCTTTGCTCATCTCTTTGGCAAAGGTGGTGCTGCCGCAGATTTCAAAAAACTCATTGAAACGTTCGATATACTTCGGAAGGGAGTATTTGGCCGGATCGATTTCGTTGACTTTGGCCCAAGGATCTTCGGCGTTCCGAATCGATTCGACGGTAAACGGCATGAGGAGTTCGGTCGCGAATTCCGCCGGATTTTCACGGCCCATGAGGAGCATCGTGAGCTTCATGGCGATCGGGTACCACTTGTGGGTGCGCTCATCCCATTTGACCTGCACGATTTTCTTGGAGTCGGAGCGGTCCTTGCGGATAAAGAGCATCTCCTCATGAACGATTTTAATAAAATCTTCGTAGCGGAACCGGCCGTAGCGCAGTTCGTGCCAGACCTCCCAGCGTGAACGCTCGGCGGTGGCCAAGTCATCCATCACGCGGACCGGAACGTTACCGACGATCGCGGGGAGCGCGACGCAGCCGTTACCGCTCAACCAATCGGTGAGGTACTGAAGGGTTTGGAACACGTTGTATCGAACTTCTTCGGAATCGTTGTTGGCGATGAATGCGGATTCTTTAATGTCGGCCACGATGAGCGAGCGCGGGTAGAGCGGATCCGTGACGTCCAGACCTTTAAAATCGGGAGCGTGGATAAATTCCAGCATTTCCTCGTGATGCTCGGGAACCAGGAGTTGCATCACGATCCGTTCGAGAGGAGAGGAGTCTCCTGCCTTCATCAGCTTAAAGGCTTCGACGATCGCAAGACCGAAGCGGACAAAATCCGGGTGAGCGACCCAAAAGCCGTCGAGGCCCCGCTTGAGCTGAGTGACGGCGTCTTTGATGAACCCTTTTAACGTGGTTTGAAATGAATCGCTCTCGATGCCGTTTTGAATCGAAAGAATCCCATACATGCCGCCGATCTTAATCCCACCGCGAGATCCGACGACCTCGTTGAGTAAGTCGTGCGATGCCTTGATACATTTGATGACAATGTGCGGGTCAGCTTTGACGGGAATGCGGTAGTTACCGTCTTCTTTGAAGAGGCGCGCGGTTGAAGCAAGGTAGTCGTGCCACCCGAGCGATGCGCCTGCAAAGTACGGATGGAGTGCGTCCATGATCTCGTTCGTGCGGAAAATCGCGCGGGGGTTTTCAAGTACAACGAGAAGTCTCACGGTGCCGATTTGATATTCGGGGTGAGCCGATTGAATCATCATCTCCGCGGTTTCGATCATGAGCTTGATGTAGGCGGCTTCTTCTTCGTTTTCGAGTTTAGGGACATAGAAACTGAGAGCCTCGGGTTTTTGCCAGTTTGCGTAGAGGTGCAATACGAAGTCGTAGAGATGCAGCGGCAGCGGCTCGTCGTGGTAAAAGAGGAAAGTGCACGGCAGCGCCAAACCCGGAAAACGCTTGATCGGGAGGGTGAGACGATTGTCCGAAATTTTGTATTCTTTTTTACTTTTGGGATCGGTGTAGGTGAGGGTCTTGTCGATGCAACCTTTGAGGTTCACGCCCGCTCCGATCAGATCTTTGCGGAGCGGAGTTTTCGAGTCCTCATCGTCCGCGCCCCACTTCGGCGTGCAATCGCTCCAAGCCAAGAGCTCATTGACGATGGCGGGTTCGCCCGTGACTTTGCGGTGAAACGAGTTCAACGCATTGATCGAAAGTTTGGCGTCATCGGGAGGTCCGAAGAGCGTGACGTGACTGCCTTGAAGGTGCTCCGGGATCGGCGCGACTTTTGCTCCGGAGTATCCCCGTTTCGCGTAAAATTCGTTTTTCGGTCCGACGACGATCCGGCCCTTTCCGTCCTCGTGTCCGATGACGGTTTGATAAAGCGGATCGTGAATGTCGTAACGGAGCCGGCGATTGAGTTCGAAGCACGCGCGGGTGCGCTGATCGATGAAGTCTCGGTCGAGCTTACGTTGATGCAGAAGCGCGTTCAGCGGTTTCTTGAGCTGATCGTAAAGTTTGCATAAAAACAGCAGTGAGTCCTTGGACTCAAGGCCGCCGCCGGTCCCGACTTCACTTAGACCGGGCACGCCCGTAACCGGAGACATCTCTTTTGCGAGATAAGCCCGGAGCGCCGACGAAACATAATCGAGATAGTAGGGGACATCGGGCTTTTTCATGCGTGCGTGTTACGTCCCCCGATAAGTCGAATAGCCGAATGGATTTAAAAGGAGAGGCACGTGATATTTACGGGCGGTATCCGAAATTTTAAAGATGACCGGCGCGGCCAGGAAAAAGTATTCCTGGGAATGCTTCTTTAAGTAGTCTTCGATTTCAAATGTGAGTTGGTAGGTTCCGGCGGTTTTTTCGCAATCAAATACGAATCGGCCGTCGGAGTTGGTGACGCCGGTTGCGACGGACGTCCAAGACGAGCCCGATTTGATTTGAAGTTTGACCGCGACGCCGACTCCCGGCGTTCCGGAGCTGGTATCTAAAACGTGTGTGCTGATCATGTTCCTCCCTGGTCCAAGGCTTATTTTCCCTGCATCGTGAATTCTAGATCCACGGCCTGATTTTCTTTAACCGTAATTTTTTTAGTCTGCGATCCGAAGACTTCGTGCCAGATCTCGAGGGTGTATTCGCCGACCGGGACATTTGGAATCGTAAACGTTCCGTCGGCGCCCGTAACGTTAAAAAACGGATGATCCATCACCGCGATCGAAGCGCTCATCCACGGGTGCACCGAGCATTTGGTTTGCACGAAGATCTCGGGCTTGCTGAAAACGCGCATGATGTGCTCGTTCTGGCTCGGCATCGCGAGGTTGAACTCCTCGTTGTTTTTAGTAAACGATCGTACGTTGTGAAACAGCGGATCGCTATTGACGATATCGACCCTCTGTCCGACGCGAACGCCGATCACGCGGGGCTCGTATTGACAGTTTTTTTGATCCAAAGTGACGGGAGTTGTCGGAACATCGGTGTACTTGTCTTTAAGGCCCGCGGTGATGCGCGCGAGCGCGTTTTGAACGCGTCCGTCCTTGACGAGGATGTCGTTGGCGTACACTTCGCCTTTGGCCGGATTGCAAGGGAGCGGAACTTGGATAGCTTCACCATGAATCGCTCCGCCCGTGTATTTTACGATACCTTTGATGGTCCCGACCGGACCTGCGGGAACAACTGCCGCGGAAGTTTGAGCCACAGCTTGCACTTCGGCCTCGCCCGTTGCTGGCGCATTCGAGCCCATGTTTTCGCGAGTAAAGATCATCACGGCGAGAATCAACGCCGCGCCGATAGCGGCAAAAGTTTTCGCGCGACCTGGATTTTTTAAGCGCACCACGAAGAATTCGCGGATTGCGGCTCCCGCGGCGCTGATCGCGATCAAGATGAGCCAATTGTACTTGTTGCCGTAAGTGGACGGAAAGTGATTCGACAACATGATGAAGATCACCGGCAAGGTAAAATAAGTATTGTGAGTCGAGCGGTTCTTGGCGTTTTTGGCCCAGTCTTGATTGACGGCTTCGCCGCGCTTTGAGGCTTCGACCATCTTGACTTGGCGGGGGATGATTCGCAGAAACACGTTTGCCGTCATCCAGGTGCCGACCATCGCGCCGATGTGCATGTAGGCCGCGCGACCGCTCAAGGTGTGGCATAAAAAGTAGGTCATGCCGCCGAACCACAGGAGCGTGAGCACGTGACCGGTGACCGGACTTTTTTTGGTGAGCGATGACTCCCACAAAAAATCGTAAAAGAACCACGAGCCGGCGACGGAGATAATGCTTAAGCCCAGTGCTTGAGTGAAGCTCACGTTTGAAACCGTGGAGTCGAGGAGGAAGGTGCCGTTGCCGGCGTAGAAAATCGCCGCGAGGAGGAAGATGCCGCTCATCCAGGTCCAGTAGGATTCCCACTTGAACCAGTGGAGTTGCTCCGGAACTTTGGTCGGACCCATCAGCATTTTTTCGACGTGATAGAAGCCGCCGCCGTGGACCATCCAGAGTTCGCCCAGGTGACCTTCGCGTTTCGATTCGGCGTTGTACTCGATGCTGCGGTCGAGCCACATAAAGAAGATGGAGGTACCGATCCACGTGATGCCGACCATGATGTGCAGCCAACGTCCGAGTAGCAAGAGCCATTCAAAAATTTCTTGATTCACTGCCCAAGAGTATTCAATTTAAGGGGAAAGTACAACTATTTGTGCGGCGCGCGTTCGAGAGCGGCACGCCCATAGACTTGCTCGCGCGATTCATTGTCCTTTAGTATGTTTCTATGATCCATGTCTTTGGCGAAGCGAGTTTTCCCCCGCTGGATGAACCATACACTCGGCGACAAGTGCACGGAGTGCGTTGCGTGGAAATCGCTTCGCCCGGTCAAGCATGCGGTGACGCCGATGGCTTTTGGACTCGATTGCCTGACATGAAAGTAAACGTCGTGACCGCCGATTGCGTGCCGATCTTGCTTTATCGTACCGACGGTAAGGCGGTGGCCGCACTCCACGCCGGTTGGCGCGGGACTTACGCGCGCATATCTGAACGTTTTTTTCAATCTTTGCCGGAAGAGTGGTCACATCCGGGGGATTGGCACGCGATGCTCGGTCCGTCGATCAAAGCGGATTGTTACGAGGTGAGCGAGGAGTTGATTCTTCGGTTCAAAGCGGAGTTCCCCGACCTGGACCCTCACGTGATTGAACCCACATACCGCCGTCTGGACGTAACCGCGGTTAACGAGCATCAGTTGCGTAAGCTCGGCGTGGCGTCTACCGAAATCCATCCCGACTGCTCGAGGTGTACTCAAACTGCTGCGGGCGAGTTCAAGTACTGCAGTTATCGGCGTGGGGATCGCCACTCGAGGCAGTTTTCCTGGATTACGCGTTAGTATTTTGACGGCGATAACTCCATCGATTAACTCAATTGGTCATCACTGCAGATTTGCTACAATCTGGGAGTATGGACCAATTCAAATCACGCACTGACGTTAACGAAAGAGACCGCTGGAACCTCGATCTCATCTATCCCAACTTGGCAACGTGGGAAGAAGATTTCAAAAAAATCGAGGGTCTCGTGCAGAAAGTGGAAAAGTACCATGGCACGATCGGAACCAGCGCAAAGACGCTGAAAACCGCGTTTGATGAGCAGGTGGATTTGAATCTCCTCGCCGAAAAACTTTACGTGTACGCACATCTGACGTCCGATCAAGACACGCGCGACACCACGAACTTGGGACGTGTCGATCGCATCCGTATGAAGCTCACCGAAACCGGCGCGCGCCTATCGTGGATTGATCCGGAGCTGCTCGATCTCCCGATCGAGACATTGAAGAGTTATGAGCGCGATCCGCTGTTGAGAGAACACTCGCGCCGCATCGAATTTTTGATTCGCTCGAAACCGCACCAACGCTCGGCCGAAGTCGAGGAGTTACTCACGCTTGCAAGCGAACCTATGGGCGGGGGATACAAGACGTTCAGCCTGCTTGAAAACGCCGATATGAAAATGCCGTTCGTGAAAAACGGCAAGGGTGTCGAGATCGAAGTCAATCACGGCAACTATATCACGTGTCTGGAGTCTGAAGATCGCGTGCTTCGCAAGAATGCGTTCGAAGGCTATCTCTCGAATTTCGGTCAGTATCAAAACACGATCGCATCGACGCTCGACAACCACGTTAAAAAGCAAATTTTCTACGCTCGCGCCCGCCGTTTTAACTCGGCGATCGAAGCAAGCTTATTCGGCGATGCGATCCCGCTACAGGTTTATAACGGCTTGATCGATACCGTTCATAAGCACCTGCACTTGCTCCATCGCTGGATCGAGCTTCGTAAAAAATTAATCGGATTGAGCGATCTGTCTCTCTACGACATCTTCGTGCCGATGGTTCGTCCGGCTAACGTCGAGTACACCTACGAGCAAGCCATGGAAATGGTGCTCGAGAGCGTGAAGCCGCTCGGCGAGGAGTATCGTGGAAACTTAAAGAAGGCGTTCGATGAACGCTGGATCGATGTGTATTATACTCCGGGCAAACGCTCGGGCGCGTATTCAAGCGGCATGTACCGCACGAAGCCTTACATCCTGCTCAATCACAAAAACAATTTGAGTAGCGCGTTCACGTTGGCGCATGAACTTGGGCATTCGCTCCACAGCTTCCACTCCAATACCAATCAGCCGTATCCGAAAGCCGACTATTCGATCTTCCTGGCCGAGGTTGCGTCGACCACGAACGAAATGCTCCTGCACTTCCACCTCTATGATAGAGCCGAAACGAAAGAGATGAAGTTGTATCTCCTGGACCACCTCTTCAATCAATTCCGCGGGACCTTGTACCGTCAGGTGCAGTTTGCCGAATTCGAACGCGACATCCATGCGATGGCGGAGCGGGGTGAACCGCTCACGTCCGACACGCTCGGCTCGCACTACTCGAAGTTAAACGTGCTTTACTACGGTAAGGGTATCGAACAACACGAACTGATTAAGCATGAGTGGTCGCGTATTCCGCATTTCTATTACAATTTCTACGTATACAAGTATTCGACGAGCTTTGCGGCCGCTCAGTACTTTGCGCGCAAGATCTACGATGGCGATACCACGATTCGCGAAAAATACCTGGACTTCTTGAGGTCCGGTTCAAGCCAGGATCCGCTCGACACGATGATCAAGGCGGGAGTCGATCTTCGTGACTCGAAACCGATCGAAGCGGCGTTCAAAGTGTTTGAAGATGCGCTCAACGAGTTCGAGAAGTTGAATGGCTAGGCCCCCGCACCCATATCACACTGATAGTACCCTTTAAAGATCAGTCGTTTTATGATCGGGAATTGCTCGCGCCAAGCGAACAAGATATCAGGGTACGAGGTTGAAATTCGCCAGCATCCCCCGTGCGAAACCACGTCCACGAGTTCTTGCGTCAGTGCGTCCTCGAGTTTTCCGTCGATGATCACGTTCCACTTGCCGCCCTGGCGGAGGGTTTGCACCAACTCCTCGGACGAGTGGACGACGGTGAGATTGATGTCAGAGATGTTATAATATGCCGTCTGCGCAAGATTTTTAAAATCGCGGTTCGAGACCCAGCGGTCACCCGGCTCGTGGTAGTGGCTGTAGGTTTCGCTCGGCCAAAGGGTGTGGATCGCAGCTCCGCGCATCGCTGAAGCGTAGAATGCTAGGAAGCTCACCAATGCGTAAGAAATCCAAAACGCACGACGTGCAACCACTCGAGCGTAACCGTCATACGCCACCGCCACCATAAACGGCACGAAATTCAGGATCGGGAACAAGAAACGGTATTCTTTGTTGGTGATAAAGAGATGTAAAAAGAAAAACGTGAAGGTGAACGCGCTCAGGACGTCGCGACGGTGCCGCACAAGGTAGGTGGCGAACCCCGCGAAGAGCGGAATCGATACGAACGGATTGAGCTGCAGGATCCAAATAAAATACTGATACCAGGGGTAGGGGTTAAAGGTTGCCGCGATGCCGTCGACAAGGTTCACGGTAAAATACCGATAAGCGGTAAAGACCCAGTTCCCGTATCCGATACGGTCTAAAACGACTCCGAGTACGACCGGAATCACAAAGCCCGCGCCCATCTTCAGGTGATCGAGCGTGATCCGGCGCGCTTGCACAAAAAGCACGACGGCGATCCCGACCAGCCCAAGCGCTATCTGATATCGCGCCAAAAAAGCAAAACCAAACAGGAGACCGGCCTTAAACCAATGCGGCCCGCGCCGCACGAGCGGCTTCCACAGTTGCAAAAACGCAAAGCCTAAGAAAATTCCGGCGAGGTTCTCGCTCGAGGTGCGCACGTGGATGTACGGGAAAAACCAGACTCCGGCAATCAGCGGCCACCAAATTTCATTGAGCATGAAGCGCACCCGGAACGAGCGCCAAAGCGTGAAGAGCATCCATACGTTTAAGAGCCCATAAATCGCCCGGCACAAAAAGGCGATCTTAAACGGGTCGTAAAGGTTCGCGACGAGTGCCGCCTTCATCACGATTACATGTAAAAAAGGCTGAAACCACGGACGGATTTGTGCGGTGTACTCCCACGGAAGATGCGCGGTATTCGAGAGCCCGAGGTAGGCGTGCGCGAACTCAAAAATCTGGAAGTGTTCGTCCGGGTGATGGAAGCCGAACGAGTGGTAGGCGGCGAGCAAATGTCCGACGAGTAGAATCGCGATGCCCAACTTTTCAAGCGGACTCAGATCCGATTTAATGAAGTGAATGAGCTTTTTCAATTTCACCTTTGCGGTTTAACTCAAAACACAACATCGAGAGCGAGCCGTACTCGACGCCTTTGAAGATGACTCGCATTTCGTCACCCGGAAGAGCGGCCCCCACGGCAAAGAGAATCGGCAAATAGTGCTCGGCCGACGGATGCGCTTTAAAAAATTCGGGATTTTCGTCGATTGCGACAAGGGCATCGACGTCTTTGTTTTGAACGGCGAGGAGCACGTACTGCTCAAACTCTTTTGCCCAATCGTGGCCCGGTCCGTGTTTTTGCGACCACTTAAGCTCGCTCAAGTTATGGACGGCGCCGCCGGTGCCGATCAACATCACTCCGTTTTCGCGAAGCTTCGATAGCGTGTGGCCCAGTTTTAAAAGTTGGATCGGAATCAAATTGATCGGAAGGCTGATGCGCACGACCGGTACGTCGCCTTTGGGATAGAGGCTCAGGAGCGGCACCCAAATCCCGTGATCGAGCGGGGCATCGGTATCGACTTTGACCGAGAACTGCGCGTCCTTGAGAAGGCGCACGATTTCATCCGCGAGCTTCGGATCGCCGGCGCATTCGTACTTGATTTGGTAAAGTTCTTTGGGAAATCCGCTGAAGTCGTATTGAATCCAGTTTTTATCGGTGCGGAGGACGTGAACGTCCTCGGACGATACCGAGTGGGCCGATACGATCGCGATCGCTTTGGGCTTTGGCATCGACGCCGAAAACCTCGCCAGATTTTCGTGAAACGGGTCATCCCCGAAGGCGAGCATCGGCGTTCCATGGCTAATAAAGACGGTGGGATAGCGGAACGAGCTCATGCAAAGAGCGTAGTTGAAAGCGCTGCGATGATCAAGGTAGGATTGGGGTATGGCTCTTCAAACTCATCAACTCGAAGCGTTCGTGGCGATCGCGAAAACCAAAAACTTTTCGAAAGCCGCTGAAACCCTCCACGTGACGCAGTCGGCTTTGTCGCATCGGATTTCGGCCCTCGAGGAAGAGATCGGCGCGCCGTTGTTTATCCGCGAGCGCACCGGCGTGAGTTTGACCGAACTGGGAGTGGATTTATTGCAGTACGTAAAGCTCAAAGACTCGCTCGAAGGCGAACTTTTGTCCCGCATCCAAGACCCGAAGTCCAAAAAGATCAAGGGTGTCTTGCGTGTCGGTTGTTACGCCAGTATCGGCCGGTCGGTCGTGCTTCAGGCCTTGATGTCGTTTTTGACCGCGCATCCTCACGTGCAACTCTTTTTCATGGTTCGCGAGATGAAAGACCTTCCCGAGCTGCTCAAGTCGGGCGAAGCGGATGCGGTGTTCATGGACTACGACGACGCTCGTGGCAAGGTCAAATCCGAGATGCTCGGCGAAGAAGAATTCGCGCTCGTCGAATCGAAGCTCGGCTGCGCGAATCCCGATCTGTATCTGAACCATGACGAGCACGACATGATCACATTCCGCTTTTACGAGCTTCAGGGGCAAAAAAACAAGGTGTTCCAACGCAGTTACTTGGACGAAATTTACTCCTGCATCGACGGCGTCGCGAACGGTATCGGCCGCAGTGTTCTGCCGATCCATCTCGTAAAATCCCACCCAGGAATCAAGATCAATACCGGCTTTAAGAATCTGCGGATGCCGGTTTACCTGCATTACTACGAGCAGCCGGTGGTGTCGGAGCTCATGAAGAAAGTGCTCGAGCATTTCAAGAAAGAAATTCCGAAGGTGCTCAGTTAGTTACGATACCAAATAGGCGGCAGCCCCGCCGATCCCCAAGATCAAAAACGGATTCCAGTTGAGCGCGATACACAAGAAAGTGAGAATCGCAGTGATCACGACTCGTCCCCACATGACGATATTGTCGACGACGGCGCTGAAGAGCAGGAGCCGGACCATCGCTCCGAAGATCGCGCCGCAAACCGCGGGGAGCAAGCCATCGAAAAACGCCTTGAGCTTGGGATTGCCGAGCATGGTGGATTCAAACTTGGGCATCACCCAAAGACCGAAAATAAACGTCGGGGTGAAGGTGCCGAGGGTGGCGGCGAGTCCGCCCAGAGTGCCCGCGACCGCATGACCTAGGTAAGTTGCGACAATGACGAGCGGACCCGGCGTGATCTGCGCAAGCGTTAAACCCTTTAGAAACTCGTGGCTCGTCAGCCACTGATGCTCTTCGATAAAGAATGAGCGCAAGACCGGGACCATCGCGATGCCCGAGCCGAACGTAAACACCGAGGCGCGAAAACAGGTGGCAAAAAGGAGAGCGAGAAGCCCGATCGACGCGACTTCGCGCGGGCGTCGGCTTGCGCGACATTGTTCCCACACGAGCGCAAGCACGCCGCTTGAAACGATGAAAACCGCTTCAAGCCGCGGAAAGCAGTAGGTGAGGACACCGCTCACCGCGATCAGCGCGGTGAGCGTCACGGTACTGAAGCGCGCGTGGCCGCCATACAGGGGCTTCGTGAGTTTGTATGTCGCTTGAAACGAAATCGCGATCGCGGCGAGCGTGAGGCCGACCCAAAGCGGGGCGAGCGACGGATATTGATCGAGCGTCGCCGCGGTCTTGGCCAAAATTAAAATCATGACGAAGGCGGGGAGAATCACGCCGATGCCGGCAAGGAGCGCCGCCCATCCGCCCGCGTAAGCGCGGCCTAAACGGATCGCAACGAGTGACGATAGCGGACCCGGAAACAATTTCGCCACCGCCACGTAGCGATGAAACTCTTCGGACGTGCCCCATTGGCGCTTTTCGATGAGTTCGCGTTCCATGATCCCGATGGTCGCGATCGGCCCGCCGAAAGCGGTGGATCCTAAGCGAAGACACTGAAAGAAAACATCTCGGATTTTTTTAGAGTTTGAAATACCAGTTCAATCGGCCGTATGGCGTTGCCTCGTAGGTGGTTCTCTCCAATCCTACACCTTTCAGGATCGGGAAGTCCATATCCACCGCGACTTGGCCTTCGAGCTTGCTTGCCATTTTGATGATCATTTTTGCGATCTTCTTGCGGAAAAGTCTCACGAGGCGGCTTTCCATTCCGTACTCGGGAATCCCGTTGATGATCTCGTTGCGGTCCGACAAAAGTTTCTCGGTTTTGATCACCATGTGAGGCACGCCGTTCACGAGCGGGAACGCGATGGACGTGCTCAAACGAAGCGGGAAGCGAATCGGCTTACGCCCGTTGATGAATAATTTTTGGATGCCGCCGGTGCCGTCACCGCCGTAATAGAGGTCAATGAACATCTCGGGCTGCTGAGTTTGTTTGTCGAATACGGCGAATACGCCTTTCTCGCCCAGCCAGAGTCCGTCTTCTTCGAGACGGTCGTCCCAGAGTTCCGCATCGATGGTGGTCTTGAGCAAGCGGTTAATGTATTCCTCGGTCAGACTGATCACGAGATCCGCTTTATTGGAAGCGAGAGCCTGGGTAATCTGGTCCAAACCGTTTTTCTTATTCTCTTCGGTGATCTCGCGCACGGGCTCGTAAGGAGTTTCGTGCTCGGCGCACTTGTCGGCGAATGCTTTGTAATTTTTGGACGTACAGAGATCGCCTTGAATACCGAGAAGAAGCTGATCCTTCATCGGTTGCGAAAAGCGCGCGGTGGCGTAGCGCGTGTAAATGTGCTCGTTGGCGACCATCATGTCGCTGCGAGTTTCGTGCGAGAACACCGACTTCAGGATTTTCGGTCCGAGCGTATTCCTAAGCGAGTCGCCGATCATGCTGAGGATCGCTCCCACCATTTTATCCATGCTCTTTTGGATCATGGGTTTGAACGCGTCGAAGTTTACGGTGCGGCTCAATTTATTCAATCGCACGATCACCGGATTGATGCGGATCTCGTTCACGGAGACCGGCTTCTCGGTCACGCTCGCCAAAATCGGGAGTCTGCCCTTGTTGCGTTCGACGTACGCCGGAAGTCCGCTCACGTCATAACTCTTGAGATTGAATTTGAAGCCGGCATCGCGGACCGCTTCAAATTCGACGTCAAAGCTCATCGGTTCGATATCTTCGGAAACCTTCAAAGTCACCGGATCAACGTAACCGGTAAGGAACGATTCGAGCTCGCCGGTTTTCGCGTTCGGGATCATCACATCGGCTTGGATACCGTCGCTCAAGCGGGTGGTGAGACCCTTGATCTGAGCTTGCACCTTAAGATCGAGGGTCGGATCGACGACGTTCAAACCCTTCGGGTTCACGATCAACGAGCTGATCTGATAAAAAACCTTCGGGATGCGGAGGCGCACAACGGCGTTTTTAAGGTCACGTTTGAAGGTCTCTGCGAAAACATCGCGAAGCTTGATCGCGTTTGGATCGTCGGTCATTTCTTCTAACTTAAACGTCGGGTTGGTGTCGATCGTCGTTTCGCCCGTGAGCATATCTTCGATCTGAGCGTTGCCCATGATCACGCGAGTTTTATCGATCAGCCAGTTTAAGGTGTCGGTTTGAACGCGAGTTTGGAAGATGATGTCGTTTGGAGTCTGGGCCATCGCGAGCTGGAAACTCGAAATCGCAAGGCTGGCAAGAACAGCGATGTGGAATACACGTTGAAAAATCATTTACTCTGTACCTCGGGAACTTCGGCCGTAAAGATCAAACCGTGATTTGGAGAAATTTGCACGCGGCGCAGAGGCATTTGGATGCCTTGAACCGGAACGGAATCTGGTACCGGAATGCGAACCTCGGCAGGAACCAGGTCTTTGAACGTGTCTTCGATCGATTCCATGAAGCCGTTTTTCACGATCTTGGTGAGATTTTGAATGTTTGATGGCGAGTTGTAAGTGTTGGTCACGGTGCCGTCCTCGTGGAACGGAAGGGTAGTGGTGAACACCATTTCGGTGATCGGCTTATTGGTCTTCTTGTCGATGCCTTTCTCGTAGGCTTTGAAGGTCAAGTGCACTTCCACCGGGATGACGACGAGCTTGCCCGTTCCCCAGTTGACTTCCACCCAGTCCGCGAATTGCTTTTTCTTGCGATCCCAAAACTTTTTCCACTTCGTGTCGGCCTTTTTGGATAGAGCCGTCTTTTTGATGTCGATTGCGAGGTTGAACACGGCATCGATCGATTTTGTCGCCGGATTCAAGTGGAGCTTCACGCCACCCTTGCCGATATCGACACCCGGAGCTTTTTGCTTGGTGTTGTAATAGGTGGTGATGCGCTTTTGGAACGGATCGCTGTTGATGACCCGCTGGAGCCAAGATTCATAGATGAGCATTCCGATTTCCGAAGTCTTGGAAAGCGATTTCATGTCGTCTTCGCTGATCGGCGAAACCTGCGAGTCGAACAAGCACCGGCCGTCGAAGCAGACGTGCGACGCGACTTTCGCAAAAAACAAGTCGCTGCTCTCGAGGTAGCCCAAAGAACTGAAGTTGAATTGGGCATCGATCCCGTGGAGGAGGTCGACCACCGCTTCGTTCGTTCCCGGTTTGTCGGTGATGGAATCGGTATCGACCTTGATATTGAAGGACGGCGCTTTCTCGAACGTCTCCGCGACTTTTGAAATTTGCTCTTGAAGCTCGTCGTTCAGACGGTTGCGGAGGGTTTCGGTAAGCTCGGGCTCGAGGCGCATCAGCTGCTCGCGAATAACCGCCTCGTCGGCTTGCAGGGTTTGGTTGGCTTGGATCTCAAGGTGTAGGGGCTGGTCGTCGACCGTGAGCTGGCCGATCTTGAAACTGAACGCCGGATGATTCGCCGGGTTCGGGTCATTGAGATTGGTTTTAAGCGATACCAGTTTAAGCTTGGTGCCGGTAGTCGCCAGGTTGACTTGGAGCTTTAGTTCAATATTGATCGGTACGGAACCCTTTTTCAGTCCAATTTGCACCGGCTTCGAGTCGAGGTCGAAGTCCTGATCGAACAAACCCTTCGGAACGCGAATGTTGAGTTTTGTGCTAGCGGCGGAGATGCCGGTGACTTTCCACTTCGCGATCACATCAAAGATACCGGGCTTCGTGTGTCGGAGCTTCAGGTCCAGGCCATTGGCCGGGAGGCTGAAGTCCACGTCGATCGGGCTGATGTTGGCGTTCACGGCGTTTTGAATGCCGAGGGCTTTCAAAACGTCTTGAAGGACCACGTCGTCGCTTGGGATTTTGATGAGCTCGTGGATCGGCTTTGTTTTAAAGCGGATGCGTGAACCGCTGACATCGGCATTGAGCTTCTTTGCGATGATCTGCCGGATAAACCGCTCGATAATACTGGGAGGAACGATCGCGACGCCGCTCATGATCGAATCATGGTCGTCGTGATTTCGGTCGGGGAAGGCGTCAAAGTAAGCTTTGCCCCCATGATCTCCCTCGAAAATCGAGGTCGAGGCCGACGAACTCAGGCCGTAAGCCGTGAGGATCGTCGCTGCGAAGATGCCGTATGCTATAGATGTCCGGTGCGGTTTCTCTCTCTTCATTTTATCCCAATTTCTCTCGGCGGGTGTTTTACCAATAGGAATCACGTTTGTAAACAAATATGGTTTAATTCAGTATATTTTGAGTGTATAAAAAATAGACAATCGGATCAGTCCTGATCAGTTTTTAGACAGTTTATACATAAAATAACAATAATATTATGGGTTTCGACTTTGGCACACCTTCTGCTTTAAGATCGCCGAGACGAGAACCTTATGAACGCCCAAAAAGGTGCCCTAGCACTGCTAAAAGATTTCCTGATTAAAGCCGTATTTACGGTTGGGTTGTGCACGACCGCTTACTACAGCGTCGTTAAAGCGCATCAAACCCTTTTTCCGGCGAAGCCTTCGCTCACCCAAGGCGAGCAAACTTCATTGCGCGACAAAGTCGACAGCCTCGATCAAAATCAAAATTTAGGTACGATCCCGCAAGGTCAGTTCACCGAAGCTCGGCCGATGAAAGCGAACTTGAACAAGGTCGTTGAAGCGACGGCCGAAGCTTCTCCGGCGGCAAGCCCGGTCAATAACATGATCATTCAAGCCGCGGTTGAAACCGCAGTCAACGCTTCTCCAAGTCCGTCTCCGGGCGAAGCTCAGGTGCAAGCGCAAGAAGAAGTCGCACAGAACCCATACGGATACTATCCTTACGGTTATAATCCTTACGGCCAGTACGGCGATAATTCGGGCGGCGACGGCTCTGCTTCGAAAGACAGAAAAGATTCTAAATCCGCGACCTCGGATTCGACTAATCCCGATCAGTACGGTATCGGCGGACAATTGATCGTTCCACCCAAGGGCCCGGTGCTCGGCGGTGTCGATATTTCAAACAGCGGTAACACCGTAAACGTGACTTCAAACCTGAACTCACAGGATATTCAGTGGCTCATCTCGCTTCCGATCAAGGCAAGCGTGCCGATGGCTCAAATTCCGGTAAATGGCCACAAGCCAGACGGCTCGGCAGTTCAAGATTATCAAGCGTCATCCACCATTTGGAACCTCGAGCGAGGTTTGCCCGAACTCGGCTCCACCTTCACGATTCGCCCGAACACCGGCGGTGGCGGAGCTCCGGTTCAAATCGATGTGATGATTCAGACCCAAACGCTGAACAGCACTCCGATGCCGATCGCATTCTCATTGCGCCCGACAGAGTCGAACGCCAAAAACGACTTCGTAAACGGCCAAGCGGTTCGCGTCTATACCTTTCATGCTCCCGATCAAGTCGTGAACAACAACAAAGACACACTTCTTGGAATGACCGTGACTCTCACGGTTGCGATCAACGGGGCCAACCCGACATTGTTGAGCGGAGGCTTCACTTTCAATCGCGCCGATGCAAAAACCACGAGCACTCAGTGGGATCCGTCACGCTCTCCGGCTTCAATGAACGACTGGATCACTGCCGATCTGCTTCCGTTTCAGATGAAGCTCGAAAAATCGCAATAACGCAAGTCTTTGACCTTCTCAAAAGGCGCCACGCCCGAACCGTGCTTACGCGCGTTTTGAGCGCCTACAAGCAATGTCATAAAATGCTTTCTCGTCACTTCTTTCGCGCCGAACGCTTCCATGTGCGGCGTCACGACTTGGATGTCCATCCATTCGCGCCCGACCGCCATTTGCCTTGATATCGCGAATAACAACGCCGCCTTCGACGCGTTGGTCTCACGGTGGAACATGCTCTCCCCCGCGAAGTAATTGGCCGTATCGACGCCGTAAAGCCCGCCGACTAGGTTCTTGCCGTTCCAGACCTCGACGCTGTGGGCGTGCCCCAGGCGATGGAGTTCGATATAAGCGGCTTTCATTTCGTCGGTGATCCAGGTGTCGGAAGGTTCTCCCTCGTGACCGCGGATGGGCCCGCGCTGCGAACATTCTTCGATGACTTGCGCAAACGCCGTATCGACCGAATACGCCCATGGTGCTTTCTTTAGATACTTTGTGAGCCGATCGCCGACGTGGAGATCTTTGAATTTCAAGACGCCCCGGCGAGTGGGACAATACCAAAGCAGCGGCAATCCCGGACTCGGCCACGGAAACACTCCGTTTGCGTAAGCATGCAGTAAAGTTTTAGGCCTGAGATCGAGCCCGACCGCGACGATGTCGTTAACGTCAGACATGTCTCACCTCCAGGTGAGCAATCAACACTAGACGTTTGCCTCGACGATCATGACCGCGCCAATCCCGCCGGCCGCGCACACGGAGATGAGGCCGCGGCGTTTGTTCATCCTTTTGAGCTGATGCAACGTTTGCAGGATCAAACGACCGCCGGTCGCGCCGAACGGGTGACCGATCGACGTACTGCCGCCGTTCAAATTGGTTTTGCTCATGTCGATCTTACCCACCGGCGCCGACAGACCGAGTTTGTCGCGCGCGAATTCCGGCGACTCGATGGCCTTGAAAGTCGAGAGCACCTGAGCGGCGAAGGCTTCGTGGAATTCGAAGAGATCGATCTGATCCCAAGTCGTGCCCGCTTGCTTCAATGCTTTCGGTATCGCGTAGACCGGTCCGATCAGGAGCGGCTCGGTTTGAATATTGATCGCAGCCGCGTGATAACCAGTGATGAAGCCGATGGGCTTTAATCCGAGTTGTTGCGCGCGCGATTCTTTCATCATCAGGATCGCGCTTGCGCCGTCGGTGAGCGGGCTTGCGTTCCCTGCGGTGATGGTTCCGTCCTTGTAGAAAACGGGTTTCAGTTTGCCGAGCTTTTCCATCGAGCTGTCCGAACGGACGTCGGTATCGCGCTCGACGACTTTGCCTTCCGGAGTCGCGACTTTGCAAACGTGAGATTTAAAGAAGTCCGCTTCCCAGGCGGCGTGGGCTTTTTGGTGGCTTGCGAGCGCGAACTCGTCTTGCTCTTTGCGGCCGACTTTAAAAAGACGCGCCATCAAATCGGCTGACTGACCCATGGTGAGTCCGGTGGTCGGTTCTTTAATTCCGGGAGCATGAGGCGCGAAGAAACCCGGCTTAATGTGCGCGAGAAGTCCGAGGCGTTGACTCATGGTCTTTGCTTTGCCGACGTCTTGAAAAAAGTTGGTCGCTTGGAGCGAGAAGAGCGCGCGGATCGAGCTGATCGATTCAGCGCCGCCTGCGATGCCGATGTCGATTTGGCCCGCGGTAATTTTTGCGGCGAGCGCGGCCGCCGATTCTATCGAAGAGGCGCAGTAGCGGTTGATGCCAGTGCAAGCGATCTCTTGCGGAAGGCCGGAGTCAAAGAGAGATTCGCGCGCGATGTTCGAGCCCTCGGCAGGCGCGCTTACGATACCGAAATAAACTTCGTCGATGAGTTTCGGGTCGATGCCGGTTTGGCTCACGGTTTCGCGAAGCGCGATCCCGCCCAAATTGGCTGCGGTCATGTTTTGATAAACGGAACGGGCGCGCGCGAACGGAGTGCGTACACCACCGACAATGGCGATTCTTTCATTTGAGCTCATAGAACCAGTTTCGACTTAAACGCGATGTTCTTCAACGAGAAAGCGGTCGAGACGCTTAAAGAGCACTTCGAGAGTTTGCTTCGCCTCCTGGTCCATTGCGGTACGCGTAAGGTGCTGCTTGTTGAGCACGTCGATTGCCTTGGTGACCTCCGAGGCGATTTCGGTGAACCCGAAATTTTGAGCGCCCTCAAGGAGCTGGCTTACTTCCAATTTGATGGTGGCCCAGTCGCGATCGATTAGCAGCTTACGCATCTTCTTCAGGCGCGTTCCGACTCGTTCAATGTAGCGGTTTTGGACTCGTTGTTGGATCTCGTCGTGGGTGAACATGGCTTTGATAGGTGTACCGCTCAGGCCGTTGTCTGGCAAGGGGGAGGAAGTGTCAAATTTTTGATATTGAATCTTTGACGGTTCTCTTTGAGCATTATTGGAAGGGGATAAGAAATGAGAAACGCTTCGATCGTTCTGACTTTGTTGGCGAGTTGCATTCTAACGGCATGCGGAGAGCTGCATGAGAACTTAGGCGGCGGCCACAACTGCACCGACAATCAAATCGGTTGCGGCGGGGCGACCCAGCTGCGAGTCAGTTTGAGCCAAGGTACCTACGACGCCAGTCGCGATCAGCAAATTTTCACCTATCTGACTTCGGTCGATCCTAAAAAAACCGATCGGGTCGAACTCCTGATGGGAGTCATGTTCGCTTCGCTGAACGCGCAAATCTATTCCAAGATTTCGTTCGCGCCCAACACCGATCTCCAGCTCATGCCGGTAGGATGTAGTGTCCTTCCGTCTGCACCTTCGGTAACGGCGCAGCTTTCCGATTCGACTCTGGGAGTGCTGGCGACCGCGACCAATCAACCGGTCGCGTACCCATATAACCCCAACATCTCGTCGAATCCGATACTCACGGTATTGTTGTCGTCACTCGCGCAGTTTAAAAGCTGCACGAATTTGATCATGCAAGTGATCATCCACGCGAATCGTTAGAGCGGCTTAGAGATACGGACTCCATTTCGGAGCGACACAGGAACCGAGACCCGAAGTGAGTCGACGCACGTTCGAACCGTCCGAGTTCATGACGTATATTGCCTTTTCGCCTCGACGATTCGAGCTGAACACGATGAAATTTCCGTCTGGACTCCAGTGCGGGTCTTCGTTGTTTCCTTCGTCTTTGGTGAGACGTTCGATTTTGCCGCCGTCAGACGTGATCGTAAAGAGATCGAAGTGTTTGTCGATCCAACCCGCGAACACGAGGAGCTTGCCATCCGGATGCCAGTTTGGAGTCGCGTTGTACTCACCCGCAAATGTTACGCGTTTTGCATCGGCCGGGCTCGACACGCTCATGATGTAAACCATCGGCTTCCCTGGGCGTGAAGAAACGAATGCGATTTTAGTCCCATCCGGACTGAACGCCGGGTCGACGTCGAAGCCCACCGAGCGGGTCAAGCGGCGATCCGAGCGAGATGCGAGATCCAGCACGTGAATCTCCGGGTTGCCGGTGTAGCTCATGGTGAGAGCGAGCGATTTACCGTCCGGGCTGTAGTTCGCGCCCGAATTGATGCCCTTTTTATTGCTGAGCAATTTCAGTGCGCCGGTTTTGAAGCTGTATTCGAACATGTCGTTGTTCTTCACGTTATCGGAGTGGCGATTGATCACCGAGAAAGCGATCTTGGTTCCGTCCGGGCTCCACGCCGGCGATTGAGAGAGCGAGCGGATCTTGGTGATCTGATGGGGCTCCGAGCCGTCGAAGTTCATGGTGTACAGCTCTTTCTTCGCGGTACGATCGCAAACAAACACGATTTTCGTGAGGAAGATCCCTTTTTTGCCGGTGATCGCCTGGACGATGTCGTTCGCGATCGAGTGGCCCAAAATCTTGGTGTCGGTCGAATCCGATGTGTATTTTTTCGCGAGCACTTCTTTGCTGGTTCCGATGTTCACGAAGTGGAACTCGTAAACGAAGCGGTTGCCTTCGACGTTGGCTTTGCCATAGGAAAGGTAGTCGGTTCCGGTCTTGAGCCAATCCGATGTTTTGATCTCTTCGGCATTTGCGATTTTTGGTTGCGCGAATCCACTGTCAGGTAGAATTTTAAATTGATCGGTGAAGGCCAGGTCTTTTTGAATGGTTTCATTCACACGCGCGAGGAGGGAACCCGCTTTCTCACCCGCGACTCCGGCCGGAGTAAATGCGATGACCGGCTTCTTGGTCCTGGCGGCGCCGACCGCGAGTTGAGTCGGTTGAGCGAACACTGGAGATTGGAAAGCAACTGTTGCTGCAACGAGGACAAGTAGACGTTTTTGCATGGGAGTAGTTTATCAAGGGCGAGCTTTGTCCGGAACGACAATGTTTTGACATTATCGCGAGTTTCCCGAAAAGGCGTCGTCGCACGGGGGAACGATGACCGTCGAATTGGTCGACGAATCCTTATCGCCCTTCAAGAGGTGCTGTGCAACGTCGGAAAACTGAAAAGCCTTGCCCGTATCATCGAGTTGAATCAGCCATGCGCGATTGTAAATCGATTTATCCCAGTTGAGAGCGGTGGTGATGAACTTTACCCCGAACTTGCGGGCGATTGGGCCAACTTCGTCGCTGCCCCACGCGATAACAACCGCTTTGCCTTTTAGCGACTTATCTTTTAGCAGGTCTTCGGCGAGTTTCAATCCATCGCCTTTTTTATAATCCGTCTCGATCTTAAGGTTGAACTCTTTTGCTGCGGGTTCGAGAGTCTCGATTGACCGCTTCGAGGAGCTGTGGTTTTTTGCGCCTTGAGCGTAAAAACCGCCGATCTCCAGTCCACCGGCGTGCTGTCTGAAAAAATGACTGATGACTTTTGCGCGTTTAAAACCGCGGTGACTGAGATGCACGCTCGAGCTTGATGGCTCCTCCGCGTGACGGAGGAGAATGATCAGCTTCGGCTGCGCATGAGCGGCAGCGCCGAACAGGAAAATCAAGGATGCGCAGACGTATCTGAAGAGAATCACGACGGTTATAAATACTTTGAACATTAAACTTTGTCAATTTAATAATAAGCAACTAGATCGGGAATCCGAGCACGATCCCTTGCTGCGAAACATCCGGGATGATTGCGATCGGCGGCTCCGGGAAGGGGACTGCGCTTTGAAGCGTGCGCTTGACTTCGCTATCGAAGGATTCGTTGCCCGAAGGTTTTGTGAAGATGTATTTGGTTATTTGGCCATTACGATCGATGTAGACGGTGACCTGGGCCGACAGGTTTTGGTCCTGTAACCATTTTGGCAGTTCCCAATAATTGCGGACGCGCTCGAGGACCACGTCGTAGTAAGTGGTTTCAAGCGAAGCCTTGGCGTCGCCCGAGAGCGATGAGCCTTTTGAGATCGCGTTCCCTTTGACTTGCTGGCCGGCCATCATCTTGATGCGTTCAAGCGCTTTGATTCGCGCGAGAGCGTTTTTCAGCTTCTCCTGAGCCTCTTTTTCTTTGCGTGAAGAGGCCTTCTTTTTCTTGAGCGAAATTTCGCCCTCGTTGGTCGGCTTTACGTCGAGCTTGAGGTCGGGCCTTTTTTCTTCAGGCTTGGTTTGCGCTGTTTCCTGCGCGGGCGGGAGATCGTTCTTTTTTTGATCCGGAAGCGCGACTAAGTCCACACGAAGCGAGGGCACGTAGACCTTTGCAGGCGGGGCGAGAAGGGTTCCGCGCAAAACAAGGAAGATGATGGCAGCGATGTGAATCGCGCTGGAGACTCCGATAAATCGTTTGAGATTGTCGTCGGTCTCGGTCATTCCCGTCCTCGTTGGAACTATTCGGTCATATCGGGCGCGGTCATCAAGCCCACGCGATTGATTCGGGCTTTTTTAACCATCGCCATGATTTTTGCGACAAAACCGTAAGGAATTTTCTCGTCGGCCTGAACCACGACTTGAATGTTGGGCTTGCCGACCGACAAAGCGTTGAGACGCGCACGCGCGGTATCGACGTTATAAGCTTTGTCGTCGATGTGGATCGACTGATCGCCACGGATACTGAGCACGACCGGATCTTCAGACTGGGGGAGGCTGCCGGTGTTCGCTTTCGGTAAGTTGACTTCGATTCCTTGCTGCATGAGCGGCGCCGACACCATGAAGACGATGAGGAGCACGAGCATGACGTCGACAAACGGAGTGACGTTGATCTCGCTCAAAGAAGTGCGACCGCCGGAATGGCGATTGCCGTTATTGTGCTGGTTGGGATTCATGCCCATGGGCACCTCGTTTGTTCGAGAGCAAGCTTCGTTGAACCATGTTCAAAAACTCTTGCGAAAAATTATCCATGTCGATGCTGACGCGTTTGATGCGAGTCAGGATCCAGTTGTACGAGATCGCGGCAGGAATCGCGGCGGCGAGGCCCACCGCGGTTGCAATGAGTGCTTCGGAGATGCCGGGAGCAACGACGGCGAGCGACGCCGAACCCATGGCGCCGATGTTTTGGAACGAGCTCATGATCCCCCAAACGGTACCGAAGAGACCGACGAACGGGGCGGCTGAAGCGGTGGAGGCGAGGATGTCGACGTACTTTTCCATCCGCTCCATCTCGATCGATTGGCTGCGGATGAGAGCGCGCTGGATATTGATGACTTCAGGAACGCCGTCGGACGTGCGTTCTTGCGGAAGTTTGCGGAGCTCTTTGAAGCCGGCGTCGAACACTTTAGCGATTTGAGAGTCTTCGAAGTCCTTCATCTTGCCGTGGATCTCGTCCAGGGAAGGCGAACTCCAAAAGCTATCGACGAATTTTCTATTGTCGCTGATCGAGCTGCGAAGGAGTTTGCTCTTTTGCAGGATGATCGCCCAGGTTACGACCGACGCGAACAACAGCAGGAGCAGAATCAATTTCACGATCGGACTTGCGTCCGTGATCAACGTCCAAACACTCAGGGAGTTAGCGCTGGCGGCCGCGCTTAAACTGGCAGATGCGTTATTCATGTCGAAGGCGATTCCTTTCGTAGCAAAAGTCTAGCATAGCGGAACGTGAAGAGTAATGCGAGCAGCGTCACCTGCAGGTAAGGGTTTTGCAAAAACGTTTCGTCGGCGCGCGCGGAACGAATCTGGAAAACCCCGGAGAATTCGTTCTCGAAGAAAGGAAGTCCGAAGATTGCATGCGTGATCACGAAGATCGCCGTCAAAAAACCGGTGCTCGCCCAAAAGCTGTGAAATAAAAGCGAAAGCAGAACGAGCGAAAAAATCTCGGACCAAGTCGGGAAAAACCAAATCCAAAAGATCGCGAGCTGAGTCAGAACTCGGATCCACACCGGCCCTCTCAATACACGTCGGGTCAAAAATTCGGTCGTGAGAATGAAGGCGAACACGAGAAGCGCACGAAGCACCCATGCGTACGAGCTCAAAAAGTTGAGGTTGAGCTGGGTCGAGAGACCTAAAAACACGTAGCGCTTGCGAAGCACGAGCGCGCCGACCAGGATGAGCGAAAAACAAATGCCCCGAAACATATGAATGAAGAACCACCGGAGACCGTCGAGGCGTTCGTAGTAGATTCCGTAAATCTGATCCCGGAAAAACATCGAGCAGGTGAGTCCGCAGAGAGCCGCGAAGAGAATTTGGTTCTCGGTCCAAAATTGGTTCAGCGTCGTGATCCGGGCCAATTCCGGGACGCGTGTCGAGGAGAGTGACCAGTAAAGCAAGATACTGAGCGTGAGCGAATGGAAAATCGCGTTCCACAGGATCAGGAATCCGGAGATTTTGAAGGAGGGCTTTAATTTCGTGATTTGGCGGTTAAGGTTCTGCTTCCACATAGCACAAAACTCGGGGTAGACTGTGACTTAAGTACACCATGAAAAGCGCCCTCCTCAAAGTTGAAAATCTGTCCAAAACCTACACTCCGGGTGAACTCGTTTGGGGCAACGTGGGCTTCGATTTGGCGAAGGGTGATTTTTTATACATTTTGGGTGGAAGCGGCGCGGGCAAGAGCTCGCTTCTGCGGATTTTGGCAAGCTTCGAGAATCCAAGTCAGGGTCGGGTACTTTGCCACGGAGTCGATCTGCAGGATTCAAGCCGCACGGATCTCGAGCGTGTTCGCAAGCGCGTCGCTTACATTCCGCAAAATTTGGGTTTGATCCGCGATCTCACGATTCACGACCACATCGAGATGACGCAGTCGATGGTGCCGTCGGGTGACCGTCTCGATTTGGCGTCGCTACAAGGCTATTTGAAGCTCATGAATCTCGAAGACAAGTGGAACAAGAAAGTAGGGGTCTTGTCGGGTGGGGAGCGCCAGCGTGTCGCGATCTTGCGCGCGCTCTGCCGTAAGACTGATCTCATCATCGCGGACGAGCCGACCGGCGCGCAAGACTTCGAGATGACCTGGAAGCTCATGGATCTGTTCGTGAAGCTCAATCTCACGGGCACGACGATGCTGCTCGCGACTCACGATCTCGAGATGGTTCGTCGCTTGCGCAAACGTTGCGCGATTTTAAAAGACGGAACATTCAAGGTGGAGGATCGGGTATGACGCCGCGGCTGATGTGGAAGTTGGCGTCGTTGCCGCTCAAGCGCTCGTGGTTTTTGCTGGGCCTGATGATGGTGTCCTTCGCGCAGCTCATGCTCGTGCTCTGGTTCGCGGCAGCCGTGTACGTGGAGATTCAAAAAACCGAGCACTACTCGCGGACGGCTAAGTTTATTACGTTACAGGTAAAAGACCCCTCGCTCACGCTCGATCAAGTGCGTGACAAGCTGCCGGTCACAAACGACAAGAGTCCGGTCAGCGTCGAAGAACTTCAAACCGAAGACGTCTTGAAACGCATGGAAACCGAGGAGCCCGAAGTGGTGCAAACCGTGCGCTCGCTCGGACCGGAGGGCTTGCAGCTCGTTCCCAAAGTGATTCTCATTCGCGGTGAAGTACCCGACACCTCGATCGAGCGGTTGAAGATGATGACCGAAGTCTCGCGCGTCGAAGTGAGCCCGATCCATCATGCTCGCCTTCGCTCGTTCTACCACCATCTCTCGTTTGAGATGAAGATCGGTTTTTTGCTCTTCTTGTTCCTGGTGCTCGTGCAGCTCCTGGTGTTCCAACGCGTACAACAGCGCGATCTCGCCGAAGTCGTGCGCAACATGCTCGCGTGGGGGGCGGGCTACGGCAAGGCAAGACTCCCGGGCGCGATGTCGCTCTTTTTGCTCAGTTTGATTTCGATCGTGATTTCCGCCATCGAGTGGATGATCTTTAACGAACGCGTGTGGCGGGGTAACGCTTTCTTGGGCGAACTCAGTATCGATCGCAGCCTCTCGTTCCCGTTTTCAAGCGCGGGCTTCATGATTCTCCTGATCCTCGCGATGAGCCTTGTTATTAGTTTCGCCGGTCGGGGAGATGAGGAATGATCGGGATCAATGCGAGCGCGCTCAGGTTATTTCGTGCCCGTAGCGCTACAGGTTCGTTGACGTCGTTTTTTTTTGCAGCGGGTTTCGCGTTCGGCGTCATGCTTGCGGCGGCGAACACGTACGCGCAGGAAGACGTCTCGAACAACTTGGCTCAGCCTGAAGCCGGTGCGTCTCCCGTTCCGGATTCCACGCCGACCGAGAAGCGCGTAAAAAGGAAAGTGCTCGAAGACCAACTCGAGAACGTGCGTACGCAGCGCCTCGCGATCGAGAAAGCGTTGATCGAAGCCGAGAAGGCCAAAAAAACCACCGAGCAGCAACTCAATCGCCTGAAGTCGCTCCAAAAACTTCAGCACCAGGAAAAAGAGCTGACTGAAAAGCGTATTCGCGATCTCGAAAAGTATTTGGACGAGCTCCAGAGTCGCAAAGAAGAAGTCTTAAAGCGCATGGAGCAGTCCAAGGCCGATCTCAAAGTGCGGTTCTCCAAAGTCATTCACTCGTTTTTGTATCATCACGATCAACTCATTCGCGGTGACCAAGACGAGGGCGATAAAAGAGTGCGCGAACGGATTATCTCCGAGCTTGCGAGTGTGGAGCTAAAATCACTCGAGACTTTGCGCGCCGATCTTCTTGATGTCGAAGAGATGGAGTCCCGGATCGAGCAGGAAAAACAGCAAATCACGAGCCTCATGCAAGATATCTCGGAGCAGGAGTCGCTCATTAATTTTCATCGCCAGCTTCGCGAAGACCTCACTCGCGAAAAGCACGAAGAGCGTTTGCAGCAACTCGATGACTATCGCAAGCTTAAAGTCTCGGAGGTCGAGATCGAGAAAATGATTTCGCAATTCCAGGAGCATCAAAAACTCGAACGCGCCGAGGATGAGCGCAAAGGTACTGCGACCTCGAACATCCGGCCGAAGTCTTTGCCTTGGCCTCTGAAGGGCAAACTCGTCGGCACTTACGGGCAGCACAAGGATCCGACGACGGGCTTGAATATTTTCAAGAAGGGGATCGAGATCTCCACCGTCATCGAAGGCGCGACGGTAAACAGCGTGCTCGACGGCAATGTTCAGTTTGCGGGTGAGATTCCGGGCAAGGGTCGGGTCATGATCGTGGAACACCCTCATTCCCTCTACACCATTTACGCAGGTCTAAAGGAGATGCTGAAAAAAGTAGGGGACGTCGTGAAGTCGGGCGAAAAGCTCGGTGCTGTGGGGAGTCAATCGCCACTTTACTTCGAAATCCGTGCCAGAAACGTAGCCATGGACCCCATCCGATGGTTAGAATAGAGGGATGATCTCTCTACTCATTGCGCTTGCCGCAAATCCCGTCTTTGCTGCCGAAAAGGCTGCCGACAAAACTGAAGTCGTCACCGGCGATCGCTATAAAAATTTGGAACTCTTCCAGAAAGTTCTCCAGTTCGTCGAAAAAAATTACGTCGACCCGGTCAAGAACGATGCGCTCATCTACGGCGCGATCAAAGGGATGCTCGACACGCTCGATCCACACTCCAACTTTTTGAACGCCGAAGTTTATCGCGACATGAAGATCGACACGAGCGGCAAGTTCGGCGGCGTCGGTATCGAAGTCGCGATCAAAGACGACGTCCTCACCGTGTTGGCTCCCATGGAAGACAGCCCGGCCTGGAAAGCGGGGATCAAGCCCGGCGATCGGATCGTAAAAATCAACGGTATGAGCACGCGCGGATTTACCCTGGCCGAAGCCGTGCAAGCGATGCGCGGTAAAGACGGTAGCTCTGTCGTCATGACCATGTACCGCAAAGGCTGGTCTGCGTTTAAAAATTTCACGCTCAAGCGTCAGACCATCAAAGTCAAAACCGTGAAGTCGGAAGATTTGGGTGACGGTTTCGGTTACGTCCGCCTCGCTTCTTTCAACGAGAATGCCGCAAAAGACGTCAAAGCGGCGATAGACAAGATGGAAAAGAAATCCAAGCTCAAAGGCCTCGTCTTTGACTTGCGGATGAACCCAGGCGGGCTTCTCGACCAAGCGGTCGACGTGGCATCGCTCTTTATCGACGAGGGCGTGGTGGTGTCGACCATCGGCCGCGATCCGACTCAAAAAGAAGTGCGCATGGCTAAAAAAGGGAACGCGCGCAAGGATCTTCCGCTCGTCGTGCTCGTGAACTCGAGTACCGCGTCGGCTGCAGAGATCGTGGCCGCGGCGCTGCAAGACCATCACCGCGCGATGATTTTGGGTGATGCGACTTTCGGTAAAGGTTCGGTGCAGACCATCATCGACCTCGGTCAAGACATGGGTCTCAAGCTCACGATCGCCCGTTACTACACACCGAACGGCGCCAGCATCCAGGAAAAGGGCGTGATCCCGGATATCTATTTGGATGAGTACGATAACAAGCTGCTTGATAAAGCCCGCATCAAACGCGATTCGACTCGCGAGCGCGACCTGCGCGGTCACTTGATCAATACCCAGGCAGCGAATAAAGATTCTTTCGAAGTTCAGGAATTCAAAGACGGTGTCAAGAAGGGCGCCGTCGAACACGGTATGTCGGACGACGATGATTCGGGCGATATGATGCCGATTCAGTTTAATCCCAAGGAAGATTATCAGACTCAGCAAGCGCTTCGTTATCTGAAGTCTTTCGAGGTTTTCAAAAAACTGAAGAATGAATAATAACGATTTACCGCTTTTCTCGAACCAGGCGAAATCCGATGAACCCGGAGGAGTTAACTCCGCGCCTAGAGGCGCGAGTGCCATGACGGTGAGTGAAGTCACCGCCAAGATCAAAAATAATCTCGAAAACGAGTTTTACGAGATCTGGGTCAAAGGCGAGATCAGTAACTACAAGCCTGCGGCGAGCGGACACGTGTACTTCTCCCTGAAGGACGAGACGGCCTCGATCGCGGTCGCGGCGTTTGGCTGGAACAAGCGTAAGACTAAAGCGACATTCGATCTGAAAGACGGGCTCGAAGTGCTCTGCCGCGGAAACGTTTCGGTCTATCCGCCACGCGGAAACTATCAGTTGCTCGTCGATGCGATCGAGCCGGTCGGCGCGGGCGCGCTCCAGCTCGCGTTCGAGCAGCTCAAAGAAAAGCTGATGAAAGACGGGCTCTTCGATCAAAAACGCAAACGCCCGCTTCCGAAGTATCCAAAAAAACTCGCGGTGATCACGTCGCCTCAGGCGGCTGCGCTTCGAGACGTACTCACGGTATTGCGCCGTCGCGCGCCTTTCGTTGAAGTCGTGCTCATTCCGGCGTTGGTTCAAGGTGAGGACGCCCCGGCAAAATTGATCCAAGCGGTTCGGGTCGCGAACCGCTACAAGCTCGGTGAAGCCATTTTGCTCACGCGCGGGGGCGGTAGCATTGAAGATCTTTGGGCGTTCAACCACGAGGAACTCGCGCGTACGATCGCAGCGAGCGAAATCCCGCTTGTCTCCGCGGTTGGGCACGAAGTGGATTTTACGATCGCGGATTTTGTCGCGGATTTGCGCGCGCCGACTCCATCGGCCGGCGCCGAGATTCTTACCCAACATTGGGTTGAGCTTCGCGAGCGCACTCGGCAGAATCAAGTGCGGCTTCTTCAAGGGTTCCGCCGTGAGCTTCAAATGAAACGCCGGATTTTGGAGACGCTTGCCGCAAAATTAAAGAGCCCTCAGGCCCAGCTCCGAGAAAAAATTCAAAAAACCGACGAGCTCGCTATGAGTCTGGAACGTGGAATGCGCCTCATCCTCGAGCGCAAGCAAACAGGCTTGGAGCGTTTGTCGCTGAAACTAAATGCCTTGTCGCCGCTGAACGTCCTTTCACGGGGCTATGCTCTCGTGCAGGACGAAAAGGGGCACGTGGTCCGCCATGCTTCTGACGCACGAGCAAAGCAGATGTTGAAACTTCGCTTCTCCGATGGTGAAATTGAAGTAAGGACAACTGAATAACATGTTAAAAATCTTTGGTTTTGTGCTGGGGTTTTTTGTAGTGAACGCAGCGCTCGTCATGAGCTCGCAGGCGGCGCAGGTCGGTAAGATCGTCGTCGACACGGCCGAAGTGCATGAGTACCCGCAAGCGGGTTCAAAGGTTATCGCCAAGGTTTCAAAGAACGAGTCAGTCACGGTGAGTAACGTGCCGACCGAAGGGTTTTACAAAGCCCGCGTCCGCTCCGGACAAATCGGCTGGATCTCCGGCAACGATATTTTAGTCAGCAATAAAGGCGCTTCGCGCTCGGCACCTTCGCGACGCGGCTGGAGCCGTCCCGAAGATACCCGCGTTCAGCTCACGTACGGCATGAACAGCGCGAGCTTGGGCGGGATGGCCACGGTTTTCGGCGTTACCAGTTACAGCATGAAGGCGTTTAACCTCGAAGCGCAATTTCGTTTGAGCGAGAAAATGTTTTGGGCGATCCGTACGGGTTATATCACAGGATCCGCTTCGGGCGATCTTGGCACCGGCACGGTTCAGGACTTGAAAACGACCGCGATTCCGGTGCAAGCCGGGATCAATTACACCGCTTATAAAGGGCAAAGCATCCGCGCGGGCCTCGGCGCTTATCTCGGGATGGCGGTGATTTCATCGACGACCGTGACTCAAACTTCGGCTGCACTCGTCGAAGAAGTAAAATACTCATCACTCGATCCGACCGGGGCACTCGTGCTTCAAGGTGTTTACAGTTTCTCGGACGCGCTCGGCGGATTGCTTGAACTCGGCTACCGTTATCACAAAACCGGTGAGTTCGGATCGACCACTCGGTTCGGCGGAAAGAGCGGATTCGCGATCGATTACTCGGGCGTGACGATTTCATTCGGCTTGGAGATGAAGCTGTAGATCGAATTTCGGGTTGAGTAGAATAAGTCTTTCCGCTCCCCGGACCTCCTGTCCTCTTCTCTGGGAACGCCATCCATGGCGGATTCATAGTCGGGAAAGACTTATTCTACTCAACCCGAAATGCGAGTGCAGCATTCACGTCGTCCGCTCTAGAGTTTCATCGTCGCGCTCGAAATCTGAGTCGAGAAAGTATGTGCATTTTGTATCTCGGATTTATATTTTTATGTTTCTCCGACTTATGAGGAGCCATGGATGGCGAAACGAAGAAAAGCCAGGATGGCTGGGGAGGGGAAACATAAAAATATAAATCCAAGATACAAAAATTCGCTATTTTCCCCGCTCAATGATCATCGTTTAACCCGCGTGTGATGCCCATAAATTTGTCACACCTGTATAAATCTTAGTCACTCACCCCTGCAAACTTAAGTGAATGTACCTGTAATGATTATTCATTTATAGGGTGGGTGATGGCACATGCTTTGCTTTATAGAGCCTACCATGATCAATCTTTTCGCTTTTCTTAATCGGAAACGCTCTTACTTCTTTGCGCTGGCATTCGTTGCGGTAGCGTCCGTGGTGTTGGCGGGAAGCCCTCCAGAAGATCCTTTGGAAGCGGTGTTCGTGAAGTTCGAAAAGAAAGTCAACGATACGTTTCGCGGTCTCGGCGGCGAGAAAAAAGACGCTGCAAAAACCGAGACTTTGAACCTCCTATTCAATCCAAGCAACATCGATAAAGACATCACCTTCGATTTGAATTCCTCTGAGTTGAAATCGCTCGAAGCCGAGTATTTGAACGCAAAAGCTGCTGTTGAAACCGCATCAAAAAACCGTGAGTTGCTCCCTCAAAACGATAGTCGCCTGGCTTCGCTTTCAAAATACGTCGCACGCTACCTGAGTCAGCAAAAGCGCCTTTATTTCAATTTCATGCGCAACGTCCACCGTGTGGCGGGTCAAGAGCACAACTACGATGTGACCACCTACGACAGTTTCAACCTTGTGATCCAAGCCAATGCCGGTCTCGCCGTGATCCGCTTGAACGGTGATCAGGCTTTCAAAGACTCGGTCGGAAACGACGTTGAGACTAGCCTCAACTATAACGTCCGCCACGCCAAGGGCTTATTGAACCGATACACTTTCGCTGAAGTCTTCATGACCCCGCAAGATAAGGACAAAGAAGAGCTCAAAGCGATCCAAGACACCGTCAGCGAAAAGAACTATCGCAAAATCATCGCGCTCTTAGGCACGCGTTCACGTCTCGGCAACCACTGGGCGATTCAGCGCATGAGTTCCGAAGCCAATCTCGCTGATCCGGATCTTTTGAGTTGCGGCACCAACTTCATTTCGTTCAAAGAACCGCTCGCCAAACGCAACCTTCAAACCGGCGAAGTCATCGTCCCGGAAACCGGCTACTACGATTCGATGAAAAAGAAAGACGACTACGATCAATTCAACAAAAAGATCGAAGCCGGTCTGTATAATGTCACCGTGCAAACTCCCTTGCTGAGTACTGACGACCTAAAAGGCGTTCTGAGCGCTTACTACAGCACACTGAAGGCAAAGGCCGACGACAAAGACGGCATGACCGTCGCGTATAAACTCGATCTCGAGAGCGACGCTAAAGAAAATGACGGCTTCATCGGAATCAACTATCTTAAAAACCTCAACAGCCGCTATGAAAAGCTTTGGGAAGCCGAGGCCTCACGTTCCGACACCGGATTGAAGCTTTCTGCTTACATCGGGGATACTTGGCACGATGTCAACGAAGTTGCCGAACGTTTTGCTTGGACCGCTTTCGCGCTCCGCAAAGAAATGATGATCGCTCAAGTCATCGCCGAGACAGACGGCAGCAAAAAATCCGACGCCAAAAAGAACGACAAAACTGCGGCTCTAGCACCCGTTGCAAACGCAAATCCACAACCTGTCGTGAATGCTGCTGACCAAACCGCTTTGGACAGTGATACCGATGCCCGCAATCTCACTGCAGGCGTAAAAGGCACCGATGAAGAGCGTTATGCGATCCTTCGCGAGTGGGCACAGCAAGCAGTCGAGAGCGTTCTTACTACGGCTAAAGAAGTAGAGTGGCGCGCTAAAGTGAAAGCCGCGACGCTCGCGTACCTCAATTCCAAAGAAAGTTTAGCCATCGACCAAGGCTTTAAAGCCGACCGTCTCGACAAAACTTTTGCGGAATCTTGGAAGACGACTCAAAACGGCGCCATAGCCCAGTACACCAAGAACACGATCAAGAAACTCCTTGAGACGACAGAAGGCTGCGTCGTTTTTCTCGGCGCAAGATACGGCTATCGGGTCGATACCACTAGCCCAGAGTGCAAATACGTAAAAGATATCTCTCAATACGACGACAATTACCAATCCATGATCCACGAAGCGGGCAAGGAAGGGTATGCCGCGTTCTGGCCGGCAAAAGCCGAGATCAAGAATCCGCTCCGCCCGCTCACCCCCGACCAACTCAGCGCTTATCTCTACAAAAAGCTAGAATTCTGGTCCAACAACGATGAGTTCCCTGATCTTCGCGATCGTGCACGCAAAATCATGTCGAACACGGCAGTGATGAAAGGCGTGAAAGATTTTTTCGGTACATTGACCCAGACTTATGCAACTTTGACTTTGTCCAAGAAATTGAACTCGGCTGAGTTTTTTCTCAACGATCCGAAAGAAAACAAGATTCTCGCTCAAGCCCTTGAAATCACCGTCCCACAGGCGTTTATGTCTTTTCGCGAGTTGCTCGATACTAAACCTGAGCGCGAAGACGTCGAGCAAGCGATGGTCAAAAACATGAGCAGCGACGACTGGACGAAAATTTCGAACGAAATTTCAGATGCTGTCAACGGACGGGACAAAAATGCCAAAGTTAAAAAACTCGGCGACAAGAGCATGAGCGATTTCGTGAAGCAAATTCGGGATAAGGCGTCCCAATCCCAGTTATCGGCTGAAGACTGGGATCTTTTCGGCATGCAACTGAAGGCAATCGCCCTTAAAAACATGGATGGCGCTGAGTGGAACAACTTCTCCAATCAGATCAAAGACGCTGTCGGTACCGCTAATAGCGATCGGATCAAACAGATCCTCGAAGGCGTCAAGATCAAGCAAGACAAAACTAAATTAACAGGACCGTTCAAAAGCTTCACACCGACTCCAAGCCCGACTCCGGAAGTGTATTACAGCGTCGACCGCGAACGCGCGATCGCGATCGACCTTTACATCGATGCGATGTCGATGATGGGTATGACCCGTTCTATCCTTCGCCAAACTCCGGTTCGTGAGAACGTGAAAAAGTATCACGCCAAGTTTTTCATCGAGCTTGAAAAGATTATGGACGCCGATCTGACCGACAAGGAACTATACAGCGAAGACGGTGACACAATGGACGAGTTGATCGCATCCCGTATCGCTCCTTCGGTTCTCGACCAACGCATCCTGGCCGATGTTTGGGTGACCGTCGCTAAATCCCAACACCCGATCCTGGGCTTACAATCCGAGATCCCGGTGTTCGGTTTCGAAAAGGGTATCTGGAAAGGTATCAAGAACCTTCCGACCTCCTTGACGACTCGTCCGCACACTCAAATCGAAAATATTCCTACCTTGCTCGACAAGATCGCGGCGACTTACAATCCGGCTTCCAAAGTCGACGAAGTCAAGGCGAAGTCACTCATGGTTGATACCATCCGCTCGGCAACCCGCTATCAGACCAACCTTTTGATGGAAGCTTGCAACGCGCGCCCGCTTGACGACGACGATACCTTCTGGCGACGTTTGTTCGATACTTCACGTAATTTCCGTCAAATCGTCGCTCAAATCAACCCTCAATACGGCAAATATGACACCAAACTAGAAAAAGAATACCGTCCGCTTTCCGAGAAAGCCGAAGAATGGATCACCAAGGCTGCCGATTGGTTCTTCAAGGCAAGTATGATCGTGATGATCGCGATGCTCACCGGTGGTATCGGTGGCGCACTGGTCGGCATCGGCTGGAACCTCGGCGTGGCAAGCCTGTTCAGCGCAGTCGGACTCGATGCAGTCGCCTCTTCAGCGCTCGTCGCCGGCCGCGGCCTCATGTCTTTCGCGACCTTCGCGGTAAAAATGACGTTTAAAACGTTGATCGGTAAGGCGGCGATCGCAATCTTTAACGTGCAAATCGCGCTCATCGGATACAACGGCTTCTACACTTTGCCGAATCAGCTCACTTATCAACTCCAAGTCGCAAATTCAATGGTCGGCGTTCACACTCAAGTCGCGACCAGCCGCGAACACATCATGCAATTCGCCGACATGGTTTACGGAAAACGCGTTAACTTCTACATCCAAGCCGGAATGCAGATGCTCTTTGTGGGCCGTCCGATGCTCCGGAGCGTGAAGAAAACCCTTGGTACTTATACTAAAGAAGTGATTGGACGCCAGGGCACCATCATCGAGGAAAAGATCCTTCAGACCGGCGAAGAAATGGGCATGAACGGAAAAGTCACCAGAGGTGGAAGCCGCTATTCCAATATGAGGGAAGGCGACCGTTTTGTGCGTACCGAGGAGTTTACTGCCGCACGTAAGCTCGATAACGGCGTCACTAAAAACGTGACCTACGAAAAAACAGTTGTTACTGAAATGAAAAACGGCGGCAAGGTCGTCACTAAAACCACTATTTTACCGAAAGGCTTCAAGGTTCCGACTTATGCCGAGCTTCTCAAAACAAACAATCCGCTCGTCGCAACAGGTAAGTGGATCTCTCAAACAGCATCGTCTTACTGGAAGTTCCGCGGTTTGATCACTTTGAACGAAGCGGTTGCGACTTTCGAGGAAAGCAACAAGTTGATGGCGAAGCAGGTGCAAAGCTTCTATAGATCGACGGACGATCTTTTGATGAAGGCAAATGAGCGCATTGCTGCGATCGACGCTCAGATGACCCGTATCGACGACGCTCTTCAAGCGGCGAAAGATCCAAACAAGACCGTTCTTGAGGAAGTGAAGCTCTGGACTTACAATAAATTCTCCGAAATCTTCAGTACTGCGCGCGAATCTTCGAGTTCAAGTTTCGCTGGTGGTGCGGTAAACGTAGGTCGGTCTGCACCGTTCGCTGATGCGGTGATGACCGAGCGTGCGACGAACTTTATCGGCGACCTCGGAACCGTGGTTCAGGAAACCAACGGCAATCCGCGGGCGTTTGCCGAGTCACTAGGCAAAATGTGGAAAGGCCGTCCTTACGGCGAAAAAGAAGCTTGGGAGCTCTTGATGTCGGTCTACAAGAAGACCGAACTCGAGCCGATTAAAGCTTACTGGCAAGCGCTTATCGACGAACATGCGGTGCTGGCCCAGCAGGGCCCGGTGAAACTCGAGTCAATGTTCTCGAGTTTCAATCCGGGTGATGCTGCCCGCCATAAGGATATGTTTGAGTGGCTCATTCGCCGTAGCTCGAAATCTCAGATGGGCGCGTTCGTGAACAAGCGCTTCAGCTTGTCTAATCCGGATATCGATATCGCTAAATTCAAGCGGGTTTACCGCGATTACGATGGTTTGAACCAAGAGCTTGCAGCGATCGCGAAGAAATCCAAGAACGCCGCTGCAAATGCGGTCGATTTGCCTACCGATTATTACGGAACGCTGGGCTTACCTTTGAACGCGACTGCCGACGAGATCAAAAAGGCTTTCCGTAAGCTCTCTACCGAGTTCCATCCGGACAAAAATCCAGGCAACTTGGTAGCGGAAGAAAAGTTCAAAATGATCAATGAAGCAAATGAGGTACTCAGTGATCCGGCTAAAAAGGCGCTCTATGACGAGAACATGAAAAACATTCTCGCCGGCATGGATTTGACCGGTGAAAAACAGATGAAACTCCTGGAACTCCCAGGTTTCAAAGGTTTGACCGAGGACGAGCTGACCGCTATTTACCTCTCTCAGCGCGAAGGTCAAATGGTGCCGGTCATGTTCCGCGGCAAGCCGATCTTCGTCGACGGCGGAAAAGAGATCTTAGTCTACAAAAAGGCTCTTCCGACGGAAGAAATGCTCAAGAATCCAAAAGCTCGCTACGTTCCGGTAACCATGAACGGTGAGGTGGTCATGGCGGATGGAAAGCCCCTTCTTGTGGACTCTAAACGGATTCCGTTGAATGGTTCGGTCGACTCGATTGAAAAACTCCTGAAATCGGTCGTCACGAACGATCGTGACGTCCTCGTGGTTGATTTGAACGCTCAAGGATCACCGAAGTTCAAATTTGTTAAAGTCGGCGAAGTTCAGGACATTAAGCATAAAATCTCCAACTTGAATTTGAAGGAGGTCGGCATCCAGCAATAATCCAAGTTGCTTAACTTTTTGAAATTTACATTAAATTTATGTAAAAAATAATTGAACGTTACGCTCCAATGTAGTAAAATCACAACCCTAACGAAGGAAGTATATATGAATAAAACGCTCACATTCAGTTCTCTTATGACCCTTGCGCTGATCATATCAGCGTGTTCTACTGCGCCACAGACCAAAAAAAGCGGTCTCGAGGGCATATCTGAAATCGATCTTTTCGCTGACCGTATGGTTGCGACTATCGGTCCGGGTCAGGAAATCATGGTTGCCGCGGTCGAGAAGCTCGCTCTTGCTGGCAAAACCGATGCAGCTCTGGCTCTCTTGGGAACCACTGAACGCGCCCTCGGTTGGGCGGCAGGCACCCTCAATTTGAGTAACTTTAAAGCTCTCTTGGACAACGAGAAAGTTCCTTTGACTAAAGAAATGTCTCTCAAGTTCATCGCGGAGTCTCCGTTCCGCGCGGACATTAACGCAACTTTAGACAAGAATACTCTTGAACAAGTCGCAGCGATCAAACGTATTGGCCAAACTTCGACTTCAGGCCAAACGGCACTTACCGCAAGCACTCAACAAAAGATCCAGGCGATCAACTTGTTGAAAAAACAAAATACGACTGTTGCTCGCGATTTCTACCGTCTCGAAAAAGCGGGTCTTCCAAACACCCTCGATATCGCGAAAATTAACGAAACATGCGCGACTTTGAACACTTCTTCGCAGGAAGGTTTGTCAACAGCAGCAGCTGCTAACTTTACTTCAGTAAACCACGAAGTGGTTGAGTCTGAATTGCAAGTTTTCAAAGACAACGCGGTTCAAGACGTTGAAACTTGCGCTCTTAACGTGGGTGGCGCGACTTGGGCGCAACAAATGCAAAAGATGCTGAAGCACATGGCTAAAAACATCAAGAAAGCGTCAACCGACTCTTACCAATCTTGTAACCTTCAAGCGATGCGCTTATGGCAAGCAATCCAAGGTTTGAGTGACGAGAAGATTCTCGAGCTCGCGACTGCTCCAGCGGTTAAAAACAACTACTTGAATCAGTTCGAGGGTTGCGGTCGTCGTTAATCTTAACTCAGATCTTTCAGGATTTGCAGAATCACTGCTTCATCCGGATCGATCCGAGACTGTACTAAAAATATACTTTCGATCAGGGCTTCGCGAGACACTTCGCGGAGCCCTCTTTTTTTTATCAAAAACTCGAGGTAGCGCGCCGTCCGGTCGATGAGTTTACCGTTACTCGGCCTCACCCAAGTCATCACGTTCCCCTCATAGCGCTGCATTTTACCCATCACCATGAGCGAGTGGATGTTCAAAACCATCTTCACCAAGAGTTGGTTCCATAGCGGATTTAAGATGAGCTCCGATTTAAGCTTTACCGTAAGCCGGCTGTCGGCGCCGATCCCATGGAATTCAAGCTCCTGCGTATCCGTCCGCGAATCGATCGTGAGCCCATGCTGAGCCTTAGGGAGCTTTTTAGCTCGCGCCTCGGCAATCTCACGCCCGAAATCAAACTCCAGAATGGACTCGCGGCTCAATCGGCCATCGAGCTCGGGCCATTCGATCCCGATCGGATCCCGATGCAAAATCATGCGCCACGAATCTCGGGCATTCGACGCCGCCGGGATCGAGAGGTAGCACCACGAATATTGCGGGCGATCCTCACCGCGCTTTTCAAACGGAGTAAGGCTAAAGGTCGGCGAGCGCTCGGTCGTGTCGGTCAAAACCGCGATCGGGTAGGTCGACGTTTGGTATAAAACGTATTCTTCGCGGCGGTAGATGTCGCTTTCCCACTCGACGAGGCGGGGGAGGAACTCCGAGACCGGAAGCTTCGAGTAAGCGTCGATAAAATATTCGATGTCGTTGATTTGATCAAAGAGCGCCGCTCCGACTGCAAGCATCTGCGCGGTGGCGGCTTGAAGCCGCGTACTGCCGGACAAGGCCATCGGGCCCGTGTTCAAGCAAAGCGGGCGAACCCGCGGATGATCAATCACTTCGCGAGAGCGATCCACCGTCTGACGCAAGATCTCGGTAGGATTACAAAACACAAACCAAGGCTGCACGTGCGATCTCTTCAGCGCCGCGTGCACGGTACCGATCACATACGGCGTTTCGCCGCCTTCGGTGATCGCGATCAGCAAATCGCCTTCGCGGAATCCGAGATCAAACAAATGCCGCTCTCCGTATTCCGGGAAATCTTCGAAGTTTTCGACCGATTTTACCAACGCAAAATCTCCGCCGGCCATCAGGCCTTGCACGGCATCGGCGCGCGCAACATCGCGCGCATGCGTTGCTTTCCAAGTGGCTTCGAGCGCGAGGGCAAGTCGCCCCGTCGCTCCGCAACCCGACAAATAAACGCGCCGCCCGCGCGCAAATGTGGCCGCGATCGCATCACTCAACTCGTTCAGAAGTGGAGTCTGGTGCACCACTGCGCGCATCGCGGTCTCGTCGATTTGTTGCACGGTGCGGATCGCGCGGGGCAGATCGAGTTCCACCAAGTCCGATAAGTTCCGGGTGTCCAGATGAAACCCTTCCGTTGGTAGATGACCGAGCGAAAAATAACGCGAATTCCGCAAAAACTCTTCCAGTTGCACGTTCCAAAGTGTATCACATTCTGCATGACCAAAACAAAGCTTGCTCTCTTGTTGTTTTGCGCTGCGTTCGGCCTGAACATCATCGCGTTTGTCTTCTCCAAAAAAACCTTCACGATCGAAGAAGATAAAAAAGTCTGGCTCTACGAGTTGCCTCAAACCCTCTCGCCGATGGATGCCTATCCGGCGCTGACAATGGGACCGCACAACGGCGTCATTGGCACTTTGTTTTTGCCGACCGGCCAGACCATTCAAAACGAACTTGCCGATCAGTGGACCTGGAACGAAAAGACCCGCGAGTTCAAGGCAACCCTTCGCGCGGGGTTGACCTATAGCGATGGGTCGCCCATCAATGCTAGTGACTGGGTTCAGTCTTTGCAGTGGGCGCAAACCGAGGCGAAGACGCTTGCGGTCACTCCCGAGTGGCAGGCGTTTTCCGAACTTCAGGCAAGCGCTCCCGACGCTCGCACTCTCGTCTTGAAGTGGGAGAAGCTCCCGAAGGACTTCGAATTCCAAACTTTTGCAGAGCGCGTGTTGACCCATCCGCTCTCCGGTGTTTTCCACCCGGCAAACTTAAAGCGTCTCCAAGCTAATGAGCGCATCGTCAAAGACTGGATCTCAAGCGGTCCTTATAAAGTCAGGAAGTGGAATCCCAAAGAGATCGCCCTCGTGTCGCGTGATCCGTTCCCCATCCAGCTTCCAAAGGAGTTTTTCCGCACGATCCACTATCAAAGCGCGCCGGTTAAAAACCCAAGTTGCGACTTCATGCAGGCCGATTCCACTCAGGTCGTGCAACAGGCCGGTCACAACCCGGAACCTGCCGATAAAGATCTCAAAGACCACGCGATCGTCGGAACTCGCGATGAAATGCATGTGTTTTGGATTTGCCGGTCTTGGAAACAAGCTGGTTCGTTTTGCAAGGATCCGCTCCTGAGAAAAAGCCTGGTGGATGCGCTTGCCGGCCGTCCGGCGGCTGCACTGAGCGGCAAAACCGTTAAATATCGTATTCCGGTGGGTTCGGATGAGTTTCGAACCACCTTCCGTAAACGCCTTGAGGATAGCTTACGCGGGTCGGGTGGTGTGGCCAAAGAAGTGTCTTATTTCTTCAAGGGGTCCAAGGATGCCGATTTGGAATTGGGTTTTGTCACCGTTCCGACGAGCCCAAAATCCGATGAGCTCGCGCAAAAGTTCATGGAGCTCTCGTCCCGCATGGGCTCGGGTTCATGGATCGAACGCAACGTGATCGGCCGGATTTCGAAGTTCCCGCTCATGGTGTTGATCAAGAACCTTCCGAGCGGTGACCTCGGCGATCCGTTCAAGAAAGTTTTCCTCGAGCCCGACGTTGCAGAAAAACAGTTGCCTCTGTAGAAATCTGCCCTACACTCTAGGGTATGATAAAACAATTTCTCGCTCGCGGTTTTTTTCTCGCAGTTTTACCCGCACTGTTCGCGAGCCCGATCGTCTCAGCTACAGAGAGCGTGGCGCTCCCAGCCAAGTACACCGAACTCAATGATTATGTGATCGCAGCCCCAAACCAAGGCCAGGTCAATACCTGCTTGTTCATGGCCGCGACCGGCGCGATGGAAATCCTTTTGAATAAAAAGGCCAAGATCAAGAACCCGAAGGCCCACAGCGATTTCGATATTTCCGAGCGCTACACGATTTCGGAAAACGCTTCTTCTCTCCGTTCCAAGACTTGGTTCGAGGACGCTTTCTTGAAATTCGATTCAGGCAAGGCCATTCTCGCTCGCGATGTTCCGTTTGAGTCTTTCGACGAAAATGGCGACATCGACTATGGTGTTTGGAACACCCCAGGCGCTTTTGAGACTGCCCCGCGTATCAACCTTCCAAAGATCGACACCGTATTTTTGTTCTCGGTCGGGACCAAATACTCGCGCGGAGTGTTGAATTCGTCTCACGTTCAACAGGTCAAAGAAGCGCTCTATAAATATCGGAGCCCGGTCATCACCGTCGGTAACGACGAGGACTACTGGCACGTGACCGTGATCACCGGCTACGACGATAGTATCGAAGGCGACTGCTACGAACTCGATTCTAAGATTTGCCGCGGCAAAAAAGGCGTCTTCTTCGTGCGCGATTCTTTTGGAAATCGCCTCGATACGCGCTCTTATGAGTGGTTTATCCGCCGCCAGAACTCTGCCGCCGTAGCGAAGCTTGCCGTCGGCGAGTAAAGCGCCTACAATCTTCTTCATGACCAAATTCGCTCGTTTTGTACTCTTGGCCAGTGCTTTGGGTGCGGGATCCGCTCTCGCTAACACCGATACCAAAAAAGATGTTGTCCTGGAGATGGACGGCCGAATCTACGCCAAGGACGCCTTTCCGGAATCTTGCGCCGGTCTGTTTAAAGGCACCGGCTGCACGGCCGAATCCCTCGGAAAATTCCACAATGAATCTAAAAAAGAGGGCGACTTGGTCCACGCGCTCTCGACCTTTACCGGTCCCGAGGGCGTTCAGGTCATCGAGGAATCGTGGGAAAAAGACGGGCACGTTCAAAAAGCGAAAATCGATAACAAGGTTCTTGGAAAGCAGATGTCGCTCGAAGTGATCGCCGGCAACAAAATCCGTTACAGCCTGACTGAGAACGGAAAAACAAAGACCTCGGATGACGACAACGAAGAAAACCTCGTCGTCCCCTCGACTTTGATGAGCTACATCCGTCCAAAGTTTCCGCAAATCCTCGCCGGCGAGGAAATCAAAATCCGCATGGCGGTCCTCGATCGCCAGGACGCATTTACCTTCATCATGAAAAAATTACGCGAAGAGAAGTCACCGAGCGACGAAGACATCCTGGTTCTGGAGATGAAGCCTTGGAGCTTTATCGTTAAAGCGGCCGTGAGTCCGCTCTATTTCTATTTAAATCCAAAAACCGGCGAGATGTTTGCGTTCGAAGGCCGAAGCGCGCTCCGTCGTAAGATCGACGGTAAATACAAAGAGATGGATTCTCGTGTTGCCTACGAATATAAAATTAACGCCTTTAACCTGCAAAAGGCCAAGACTTCGGCTTCGAATGACGCGCTTCAAACCACAAAGAATTGCTCGGATGGCGGCTTGCTCGGCACTGGCAAAGATGCAAAGTGTGAAGTACAGTCTCAGTAATGCAAGACCAGTACCCTCAGACTCAAAAACGTAAATATTCGATCAAAATTTTTTCCGACGGTGCCGAACGCGACTCGCTTTTGAAAATGAACAAAAGCCAGATTGTGAGCGGGATGACTACAAACCCGTCGCTCATGAAAAAAGCGGGAATCACCGATTACCGCACTTTCTGCAAAGACATCTTAAAAGACATCACGGCGAAGCCGATCTCGTTCGAAGTATTCGCGGACGATTTCCCGACGATGGAAAAGCAAGCGCGCGAGATCGCGACTTGGAGTAAAAACGTTTACGTAAAAATTCCGATCATCAACTCCGAAGGCAAATCTTCGGTCGAACTCATTCGCACGCTCACCAAAGCGGGCATTAAGCTCAACGTAACTGCAATTTATACTTTGAAGCAAACCATCGCAACCTGCCAAGCTCTCGAAGGTGGTGCTCCGTCGATCGTGTCGGTATTTGCCGGTCGCGGCGCGGACATGGGGCATGACCCGGTTCCAACTCTCACTGCCGCTGCTCATATCTGTATGGAGTACGGCGATCAAATCGAGTGTTTGTGGGCATCGACTCGCGAAGTTTACAATATTCTCCAGGCTGAGCAGTGCGGATGTAAAATCATCACCGTGCCGTTTGACGTACTTGCCAAGCTCGAAGGCGGCTTTAAAACGCTTCACGACTTGAGTGCAGATACCGTTCAGACGTTCAAGCGCGATTCCGAAGCAGCGGGTTTTAAGCTCTAGTTTCAGTCTCTTGTCCCGGCCGAGTAGTGTGTCTGTGGAGACGCACTATCGCAACTTCAAGCGAAATTATAAAATAGAGAGATCAGGTCAGAGCCATAAGCTCCAGATGGAGCGTATTGGCCTTATGGGGTACGTATGCACTTGGACCGCTTTCGAACTGCGAGGAAGCTCAAAGTTATATTGAATATCGCCGCAATGTCGTTCATTGCGGGATGTGCGCCTGCCCTTAAAATTTCAGGTCCTGTTTTAGCTCTCAGTCAGATGTCTCCGGCACTGGTGCCGACGTTCACGCTTAATGTTCAAAACGGGGTGATGTCGATCGACCTCACTTGCCAACAATCACTGGCGGGTAAGATCTATTATGCGGTTTACGATACCGATTTAGGCACGCTGACTTCGGCTCAGGTAAAGGCAAGCGCACAAGGTTCGATTGCGGGATCGCTTGTAGCAAACGGCACGATTACGGTGGACATGCCCAATAGCGACGTCATCGCTTCGATTGAGTCTCTCGCTGACAAGAAACGTTACATTCTCTACGTCACCGGTGAATCGACCGCCGGCCAACTCGCCGCAGATGCGAGCGTGAAAAAAATCTTAAACTTGATTCCGAATCGTCAATCCAAGCAAGTTTACAATACGGTGCTGAGCGGGAAGGGCGGAATCGAGATGCGTTACACCATCCACATGCCGCGCGGATATTATAACGACACCAATGACTGGCCGTTCATTATCTACATACATGGGGGTGAAGGCGTTTACACTGATTCGGGTAACGATGCCGCCGGAACGAACTTTGCCATGCTTCAACACACGCCGTTGGTGTCGCGTTTGTTGACCAATATCGATGACATCCCGATGATTCAAGCGACGCTTCAATGTAATGCATCGTTTTTTTCGTGCACGAACCAAAGCGAACCGGCGATGTACAACGAGTTTATTAACTACTTGAAGGCAAACTACCGAATCAACGCGAAGCGTATTTACGTGATCGGAATGAGCTGGGGTGGATCCGGGGTTTGGAACTTTAACCGCGCCTATCCGACTCACGCGGCGGCGACCCTATCGATGTCGGGTCAACGCGTTCAAACAGCGGCGCAAATCTGCTCCACCATCGGGGCGAATAACATTCCGTTTTGGGCGACGATCAATGCCAACGACTACATTTACTCGGCGGCCAACATGCAAACCGCGATCAACGACTTGAAGGCTTGTTCAGGCTATACCGCCGATGCTCGCTATACCCAGTTTTCGGGGACGTTGTATCCGGCGACGATCAACACGCACATGACCGCGGAATACACGCTGAACGCTCCATTTTATAACTTCTCGTCGAACCTCTGGCAGTGGCTAAACGGATCGACCAATACCAACGACACCAATCCGCCGACCCACCGTCAGTCGCTCGCTCCCGAGATGACCGCCGAGCTTGCCGCCGCGAGCACTCAATACGGAGTGACTCTCAACAGTGTGTTCGATTGGTTGATGCTCTGGTCGAAACCTTAGTCGTACCCGCAAAGGGTGAGTTGCGCGCGTAAGTCGACGAGCGATTGGTTCTCCCGAGAACCCGGGACTTTTGAATTGTACCCAATAAACTTAAATCACTTAGCAGAGCAAGAGAATGCGCGAACCCACTCATGTGCGTTCGAACCCGGAGCGTATTTGTACTCCTGTTTGAATGCGACCATGATCGAACCGTGTTCTTGTTTGTTCAAGAGGTTACGGTTTGCGTAAGCGTAGAGCACTTTGTAGGTACGATCGTTCCCTTTGAAAAAGTTTTGCGGGTTCTTGTTCGTGAACAAAACCGCGCCCGCGTACTCTTTCGAGTGCGAAGCAGGTCCGAACACTGCTGGGATTTTGCTGCCGTAGCCGGTGACAAAACTAGCTGCCTTGGCCCTTTCGTAACCTTGGCCTTTAAAATAAACGGTAAAGCCGTAGTCCGTTGCGACGAGCGTGAAGTGATCCGGAGTGATGTAGCCGGAAGCGCCAATGCAGTTATAAGATTTTGGAGCTGCTTGAGCAGATACGTTCAAAACCAACGCGAAGATAAATGTGGCAATCGTTTTCATAAGTCTCCAGAATTGAATGGGGTGCACTGTACCACAGTTTTTTTGCAATGCACAACAATTTCTACTTAAGACGTTTCGACGCAATGCAAAAACAAGGCTTTTTGCTCATAAATCATGAGTCATTATGCTAGCCTCACGGCTATGCCTCATGATCAAAGTCACCTCGCCAAAAATCTCAACGAACAGGAGATTGTTCGTCGCGAAAAACTTCAAAAATTAACCCAAGCTGGAATCCATCCCTACCCCGAGCGCTTTGAAATGACTCATGAACTTCATGAAGCACGCGCATTGGCGGATGGAACTCCAAACGTACAAGTCGCCGGTCGGATCACCGCGATTCGTCGGATGGGTAAGCTGAGCTTCATCACGATTCAAGATCTTCAAGGCAAGCTTCAGCTTTGCATGAAGATCGACGATGTCGGCGAAGCCAAGTACCAGCAGTATGTCGACTTCGTGGACATCGGAGATTTCTTCGGTGCCAAGGGCGACATGTTCACCACTCGGGTGGGCGAGAAAACGCTACAAGTAAAAGAATACACTTTCTTAGGCAAATGTTTGCGCCCACTTCCCGAAAAATTCCACGGTCTTCAAGACATCGAAATCAAGTATCGTCAGCGTTACCTGGATCTCATCACGTCCGAAGAGACTCGCGCTCGTTTCCTCCTTCGTTCAAAATTGGTTCGCGAGATGCGCAACTTCTTCGAAGAGCACAACTTCATCGAAGTCGAGACGGCGTCCTTGCAACCCAACGCCTCAGGCGCGCTTGCAAAACCGTTCAAAACCCACCACAATGCGCTGGGTGCGGATTTCTATCTCCGCATCGCTCCAGAAACTTATTTGAAGCGCTTGATCGTCGGCGGCTTCCACCATGTGGTGGAGTTCGCGCGCTGTTATCGTAACGAGGGGATTTCTCCAAACCATCTGCAAGAGTTCACGATGGTGGAGGGGTACTCGGCGTACTGGAACTTCGAGGACAACATGAAGTTCTTCCAAAAATTGTTCTCGACTGTTTTCCAAAAAGTTTTAGGGACGACCAAGGTTAAATTGAAGGCCGATCCAAACTCGCCTGAAGTCGAAGTGGATTTCGGCGGCGAGTGGAGCGTGGTCACGTTCCGCGATTTGCTCCTGAAAGATTGCGGTATCGATATTGATCAGCACAAGACCGCTCGCGAGCTCCTCGCAGCGATCAAAGACAAGCGCATCGATCTCGAAGAAGAAGCGCCTGAAAAATTGGGTCGCGGCAATTTGATCGATATCCTCTACAAGCGCGTGTCCCGTCCGAAAATGCTCGGACCGACCTTCCTCACGCAACATCCGATCGATCTCTCGCCGCTCGCTCGTGCAAACGACAAAGATCAGCAGATCACCGACCGCTTCCAGCTCGTCGTTAACGGCGCCGAGATCGTGAACGCTTACTCGGAGCTCGTCGATCCGATCGAGCAAATGAAGCGCCTTGAAGAACAGGCCAAGCTTAACGCCGGCGGCGATGAAGACGCGATGGTCATGGACCACGATTACGTGTTGTCGATGGAATACGGGATGCCGCCAATTTCAGGGTGGGGGATTGGAATCGATCGCTTGATCCAATTCGTGACCAACTCCGAGAACATCAAGGACTGCGTTCTCTTCCCGCTCACGCGTAAAGCAGCGGGCGATTCTGCGGACGTTCCAGGTGAGAGCGATCAAACTGATTTCGATCCGAAGATTTAGGACATCGACCATGAGTAAAAAAGTTGCGATTATTGGTACGGGTTACGTCGGTCTTACGACTGGTGTGGCTCTCTCTTATCTCGGTTGCGAGGTCACTTGCTTGGACGTTGATGCCGAGAAAGTAAAAACACTCAAAGCGGGCAAGTGCCCGATCTATGAACCGCATCTCGCGGAACTCATGGACCTCGCCAAGAAAAACCTGAAGTTCACGACCGACGCAAAAGAAGCGCTCGCGAAAGCAGAAGTGATCTTTATCGCGGTCGGCACGCCTTCAAACGCGGACGGAACGCCGAATCTCACATACCTCAAATCCGCGGCTCAGTCCGTGGGTGCGAACATCGAGTCACCCTTTGTGGTGATCGTAAATAAATCCACCGTACCGATTGGTAGTGGCAACTGGGTTGAGAGTATCGTTCGCGACGCTTATCGCGGCCAGAATCAAACTCAGAAATCAAAATTTACGGTCGCCTCAAATCCCGAGTTCTTGCGCGAAGGCTCGGCACTTTCCGATATGCTCTACGCCGATCGCATTGTCGTTGGCGCGGACGATCCGAAGGCGGTCGAAGTGCTTCGCGATCTCTACAAACCCCTCATCGAGCAAACGTTTCTGGCTCCTGGTTTTTTGATGCGTCCGGAAGGCTTTAAATCCGTACATTTTTTGGCTTCGGATCTTCAGTCAGCCGAGCTCATCAAGTACGCAGCAAACGCGTTTCTGGCTCTGAAGATTTCTTTCATCAACGAGATCGCCGAGCTTTCTGAAAAGGTTGGAGCGGACATCACTCACATCGCCAAAGGCATCGGCCTTGATTCGCGGATAGGTAACCGCTTTTTACAAGCGGGCATTGGCTGGGGCGGATCATGCTTCGGTAAAGATACGGCGGCGCTCATTGCTACCGGACAAGAGTACGGCCTCAATATGCCGATCTCGAAAGCGGCAAAAGACGTCAACTCTCGTCAGCGCATTCGCGTCGTCGATATCCTGATGAACGAGCTTAAAATTTTAAAAGGCAAGAAGATCGGGATTCTCGGTCTCGCGTTTAAGCCTTTCACTGATGACCTTCGTGATGCTCCGGCGTACGAGATTGTACAAAAGCTGATCGAGCGCGGCGCAAAGGTCGTGGTTTACGATCCGGTCGCGATGGAACGCGCTCAGAAAGAGTGGAAGGGCCTCGAGATCGAGTATGCAAATGGCGCGATGGAAGTGTTCCAGGAATCCGATGCTGTTTGCTTGATTACCGAATGGCCAGAATTTGCGAGCCTCGCGTTTGACGAAGCCGCAAGTGCGATGAGAAACAAGTTTATCCTCGACGGACGAGGTCTCTTCGAGCAAGCAAAGCTTCAAAAGCTCGGCTTAAAAACCACGATCCTTGGGAGATCCTCCTAAACCATGGCCAATATCTTACTGACGGGCGCAGCCGGCTTTATTGGATCCCATCTCGCGACCGAACTTACGGCGCACGGACACTTTGTTTTAGGCATCGACAATTTTTGTACCGGCCGCTCCATCAATCTCGATGGTCTCAAGACCAATAAGGACTTTGATTTCCTAGAACACGATATTTCAAAGCCCTTTCCGATCGCGTGTCCGGTATCGCGTATGAAGTTTGATTGGGTGATGCACTTCGCGTCTCCGGCGTCTCCACCTAAGTATTTCGCGATTCCGATTGAGACCATGCTCGTCAATGGCGAGGGGACTCGCCATCTTCTCGATTTCGCGCATGCATCTCGCGCCAAGTTTTTCTATTCTTCGACGTCCGAAGTGTACGGCGATCCGCTCGTGCATCCGCAAACCGAGAGTTACTGGGGTAATGTCAATCCGATCGGTGTGCGCTCCATCTACGACGAAGGCAAACGTTACGGAGAGGCGATCACTTACGCCTACCATCGCGCCAAAAAACTCGACGTGCGTGTGATCCGTATCTTCAACACGTACGGGCCGAAGATGGATCCGGAAGATGGCCGCGTGGTCACGAACCTCCTCATGCAGGCGATTCGCGGGCAGGAGTTCACGATCTACGGTGACGGCAAACAAACTCGTAGCTTCCAATACGTGAGTGATCTCATTGAAGGCGTAATTCGCTTGATGGATGTGGATTACAATCAGCCGGTGAACTTGGGTAACCCGAACGAGTTCACCATTCTCGAACTTGCCAAAGAGATCGAGAAGCTCACGGGCAAAGCGCTCCAGATGACGTTCAGGCCTTTGCCGAGCGACGACCCAAAGCAACGCAAGCCCGACATCACGACCGCACAACGACTCCTCAATTGGGAACCAAGGGTGCAGCTTGCCGAGGGCTTAAAGCTCACACACGAGTATTTCGCGAAGATCTAAACCGTAATGCACCCGTTACCTTCTATACGCGTTTGTAATCGTCTTGGTAGCGGACGATGTCGTCCTCTCCGAAGTAGGTGCCGACCTGGACTTCGACGAACTCCACGATTTCTTTTTTGTCCGGATTACGGATACGGTGTTTGGCGCCTTGTGGGATGTAGATGTTTTCGCCGGGTTTAAGTTGATGAACGACGTCGTCGAGAGTGACTTCCGGGTTGCCTTTGACGATCACCCAGTGTTCGGCGCGCTTAGCATGGCTTTGATAAGATAGCTGTTGGCCCGGATTGACCTGGATGATTTTTGATTTAAATCCGTCGGTGTCGCGCAAAACTTCGAAGCGGCCCCAAGGACGGATTTCAAACGGGTGCTCGGCCGCGAGTTTACCCGCACGGCCCGGACCCGATTTCAAAATGATCTCTAAAAGGGTTTTCACTTTCTGAGAAGAGTCTCGCTTCGTGATCAGGAGCGCGTCCACCGTGTCGATCACGATCAAATCGGTGACATCGATGAAGCCAACGACTTTATCGCCGATTGAAGCCGATTCGGAAAATACGTAATTTCGGTAGGAGTCCACTTCGGTTTTCGGTGCCGACGGTTTGAGTTTCGCGATCTCATCCCAGGATCCGACGTCGCTCCAGCCAAGATCGCACGGGATACAAACCTGTTCTTTGATTTTTTCCATGATGCCGTAGTCGATACTCTGGGACGGGCAACGGGCGTAGACTTCTTTTAGATTATTGAAATTCGGCGCAAGCGTGTCGATCACGGCCCACAGATCCGGCATCCACTTTTTGAAATGTTCGATCATGGTTGCCGCTTCGAAGATAAACATCCCCGCGTTCCAGAAAAAATTTCCGGCCGCGATGAAGTTTTCGGCAGTATCGAAGTTCGGTTTCTCACGGAAGCCCTTGGTCGGTTGCGCGCTCAAACCACCCGAAGTTTTAAAAACATCTTTGGTGATCTCGATGTAACCGTAGCCGGTCGCCGGGTAAGTCGGCTTGATTCCGAGCGTGACGACCTGGCCTTTTTGCGCGCACTCGATTCCGAGTTTTACCGCCGCTTCAAAGTTTTTGGCATTGTCGACCAGGTGGTCGGACGGAAAAATCCCCACAACGGATTTTTGCTTTCCTTGTTGTTGAAGCACTTTGCAAAGGAAGGCAATCGCAGGCGCGGTGTTATTGGCTTTCGGCTCGAACAGAGCTTGTTCCACCGGAATGGCGGAATTCCGAAGCGCGGTTTCGGTCAGGACCTTCAGGCCTTCGTTGGTCACCACCCAAGGGGAGCCGAGCTTCGAGAGACGGTCGAGAGTCATCTGGAAGAGGCTGGAATTGAAAATATCGCAAAATTGTTTAGGAAACTTGGTCCGGGAGACCGGCCAAAGACGGGTGCCGGCGCCGCCAGAGAGAATCGTGGGTATGAATTCCATATCTTAGGAAGATACCCTCGTTTCTGGCACAAAAATAGGGGATTTTAAGCCCGGACACGTCTCAGAGTTGAAAAACCATACTTTTTAGTATAGATTTATCTCATGGAACAATCTGCGGTCTACGTATCCCTCGAATTCACCCCAAACCCGAATACTTTGAAGTATTCGGTCAATCGCAAGCTCCTCGATAAGGGCGCGGCTAACTTTACCAACCTCGCGGACGCCGAAGCGCGCTCGCCACTCGCGACGAAGCTCCTTAAAATCGTGGGAATCTCGGGCGTCATGATCGGTCGTGATTTCGTCACCGTGACCAAGACTGAAGACGGTGATTGGGATCTCGTGCACAAGAGCGCGTCCGAGTTGATCGAATCCCACCTCACCGCGGGCGAGATGGTCGTGAACGAAGAAGAGACCAACAAGCTCGGAAGTCAAAATGCCTCTGAAGTCGAGCGACGTATTCAAAAGTTTTTGGACGATGAAATTCGTCCGGCAGTGGCGATGGACGGTGGCGACGTGACCCTCGACCGATTCGAAGACGGTGTTGCCTATTTGCACATGCAAGGCGCTTGCTCGGGTTGTCCGAGCTCTTCGATGACCCTCAAAATGGGTATCGAAACAAAGCTTAAAGAACTTGTTCCGGAAGTGATCGAAGTCACGGCGATTTAAATTATGAAGTTTTTCAATGGCGTCTTTGTTTGGCTTTTTGTTCGAGTTCAGCGCGGTTTTGCATCTTCCGATTGAGACGGGCGATATCTTCGAAAGACACTTCTTCTTCGTAATTGTTCCAAAGTAGGTTTCGGGCTCCGAGCATGATCGGCAGGTCCTTATCGACGACCGGAACGTGGGATTTATCCCACGCTAAGCCGATCAACTTGCGGTACTCGTCCGCCCACGGATATCCTTTGTCGTCCGGGACGTAGCCGCGCGCGATTTGTTCGTGGAAAATTCCGTCATCCGGAGTCACGCGTTGCATGAGGCGAAGGTACGCTTCGCCCTTTTTTTTCATCGCGTTCACCACTTCATTCCGGAATCCGTTCTGAACCGGTGTGCCAACCGCAATTTTAGGATTGGTGAGCTCGACACCGAGCAAACGTGCGAAGAACCCCCGGTTGATCGCGTTAATCTTAACGGGAGCGCCGCCTAAGATTAACTCCGCGTCGACCGTATAAAATTGCGCGGCGATGTAGTTGGCTAGAGCCCACGAGTTTCCACCGTGAAACGGATCCCAGGTGTAACGACCGAGGAAGACCGCACCTTGATTGGATTTTTTTGTCACGAAGTCTTGTTTGTTGATCACGTAGTTTTGCTCGAATCTGCTTTCAAGCGTGGCCATCGTCGCGAGCATCATATCGTCGGTGCCGCTGTAAATTGCGCGGGACGGATCGATATAATTCCGAGTGTGCAACCAGCCGATTATGACCGCGATGTCGAGTGGTTCCTTGACTCGGAAGCCGAGCTTCGGATTGACCGTTAAGGTCGATTTCAGGTATTTGCCTTCGGCATCCCACGCGTTTTTGCGCACATAGAGCTTGATCTTGTCGGCGGCGGTCCGGTACTTGATCGCGTCCGCGGTTTCGATGTTGTTCGAAAAGCGCAATTCCATCTGGTAAGCGTTTTCGAGTGCCGCGTGGTCGAGCATAGCGGTATGAAAGTGGATTCCGCCGATTTCTTCCCAAAGATCGACAGTGTCTTTGAGTGATTTCTCCGCGAGCCAGTCGGCATCTTGTTTAGCGGTGTTCAGATCTTTGCCGTCTTTTAATTTGGTTTCGAACGTTCCATCCGCTTTAAAAATGAGTCCGTCGACCGGATTGTAGTATTTCAACGCTTCCTGGCGCTGGCCCAGTTTTAGCTGATAAAGGGCTTCCGTATTCTCGTTCAACGACCGGTAAGCCGGACCGTCGCCCTGAGAGAGCCAAGGCAATGGATCGCCTTTTTGGTTGAATAGGGCATGGCTCAAATCGTGTTTTTGAACCTTAGCGGCCAACCTGCGAGCGGCTGCGCGGTCGAGGTAAGCGAGCCACAATTTGCGTTCCTTGATTTGCCGAGCGGTAATGCCGTTATCTCGTTCCCATACGTTGACGTACTCCATCTTCGGGTCGAGGTCCGCCGCAAGCGACACCCCCGCGGGTTTTTCCCCGATTTGAGCGAACCGACGGTCGATTTCATCGATGTCGAGCTGCCAGCGTTTCTGAACGTATCGGTCGAAAGGCATTTCGGAAAGTTTTTGAACGGTCGGTTGCACGGTCCAGTCATTTGAATCACACATCGCGTGCGCGGGACTCGTGAGAAACGAGCAGAGGAGGAGGGATGCAACTGACTGATTAAGGTCGGAGCGCGGCATGCGCGAATTGTATCACTGCAAAGGCGGAGCGCCCAATTTTTTGATCAGGAACTGTTACTTTAAATGATTATTGTTTAACCGCGTGAATGTTTAAAGGTTGCGTTCGTAGTAATCGATCGCCGCAGCCTCACCCGGAAGCGTGACTTTGTTTTTGAATTTCAAACCGAGCTTTTCCAAAACTTTGATCGACGATTTGTTCGTCGGATTGACGACGCCTGCAATGGTTTTGAGCTTGAGTCGGAGGCGTGCATAATCAAGTACCGCGCTTGCCGCTTCGGTCGCATAACCTTGTCCGCGATGATTTGCAGCGAAGGCAAAAGCGATATCGACCGCCGGAAGGTGATCGCGTTTTACCAGTCCGCAGATACCGACCACTTCGCCGGGTGCTTCGTCGTCATCATTGTCCAAATCGAGGATTTCAACGATGCCGATTCCGAATCCGTTTTTAGCGGCGCCGGCGATGATTTTTTCTTGGATGTATTTGCGAGCGTCTTCAACCGTGCGCAATCCCCGGTCGCCGATATTTTGGTGATAGATCGGTTCATTCATGAGGGCGAGCATGAACGCAGCGTCGTTCACGGTCATCGGACGAAGGCGCAGTCTTTCGGTTTCGATTACCACGAGAAGTTTTTAATCCGGCCTTCCTTGTCTTGGGCTTTTTGATCGGTTTCACGCATATCACCGAAATCGTCGTCAGAAATCACGGACGCCGGAGCGCGCTGCTGGCCTTTTACGGTGTCGCCGGTCGTACGAACGGTGTTCGCCGGTCGAGTGTTGTTTTCCGGAATCGATTTGCTGCCCAAGAAAGGTTGCGCGTTGTTCTCTTCGTTCCTGTCTTCCACACCATCAGGGTACCATTGCTTCACGGCCGGATCGAGCTGGTAATTTTCCCAAGGCTTGGCGAGGCCGTTGTTCGAGATCGCGAGTTTGTCGAATTCGGGCTCGGACCTGTCGATAAACGCTTTCAAATTTGCGTTGAACGGCACACCCAAGATCGCGCGACGGACGAGTGGATGCGCGTTTTTATCCGCGTCGAAACGATAACCGATGACCATCACTTTCTTGCCCTTTTCGCGATCGTCGAGTTTTACGCTCAAACCTTTCAATGAGCCCTTCGGATAAACGTGAACTTCGAGGTTACCTTCCCACTCGATGACGTCGACGCGTTTGCCCGACGGACCATGACCGTCGAGACGGTCAAACACGAGTTCTTCGGCGAACACGGTGTATGAGGTGATCACGCCAGTGACCAAAGCGATGACGAATAAAAATGCGCGAAACGGGATCAGCATGTTGTCCTCGAATCACTCCCACGTTTCAAGTGTGAGTAGCTCGTTTCAAACTGTGCTTACCGTCCAGTGGCAACAGAGAGTTTGGGGTGATCGCCAACGTAAGTCCTTGGCCTTAAATCCTTATCGGCGGCGGATGGGAGAACCTAAAGAGGGCTAATTCATCGAAATCATAGTGGATTATACGAAAAAACGGGATGACGGGCCCAAAATCAGGTGGTAGTGTGCAGATCAAGGATTCCAGGGGTGAGTAAAAATAAACGCACGGCATCATTGATCATTTGGGTTGCAGCTTTAACGGCCATGGCGAGTTCTTGCGCTCGCAAAGATCCGAGCCCGGGACTTGTCGATACGACGGCACTCGGAACAGTACGCGGGCTTCACTTCGCGCGCGTGCAAACGCATTTTCATAGTCCTTACAGCTTTGACGCTTGCGACAGCAAAGGACTTGATGATGCAGGTAATCCCAATACCGACTGCCTTCATGACATCAAAAAAGCATTCTGCACCAATCACGTCAACCTCGCGTTCCTCACCGATCACGTTTCGCATTTAGCTGACTACGAATTTCCGCAACTCGTGCTGGCGGAAGCAGGGGATACGATTCTTTACAATGGCTCCGCGGAGCCCATCGCGACTCAGATCAATTGCTCGGACGGTTTTAAATCGGCGATGGCTCCGGGCCTCGAAGGCCGCTTGCTTGCGCTCGGGATGGAGCATCACGCTTCGCCGGTGATTGCCACTCGACAAGCAATCTATGGAGGAGAGTCGTCTACTGAGCGTGCCCAACTTGAAACCCTATCAAACGCGCTGGTTGGAGTTCCGCACACTGAGAGCCGCGATCTCACGACGATTCAAAGCATCGCGCCTAAATTTATCGAGATCTACAACGTCCATGCCAATATCGATCCGAAGTTGCGTAAAAAGTGGCTTGGCCTCGCGCCTTTCGAGCATATTGCAAAATTTTTGAATTATCTGGTCGATCCGTTCAATCAGCTCAATGCCGATTTCTTTTTCATGGAGTTCGTGCAATTTGCGCCGGTATATATGCAGCGTTGGAATGCGCTTCTCGCAGGTGGGATGCAAGTCACCGGTCTCGGCGGACTCGATTCGCACGAAAACGTTTTCCCGCAAAAAGCGTCAGACGGAGAGCGCCTCGACGGCCATCGCCGGATGACGAGATTCATGTCCAACCTCGTGCTCACGACAGCCGACGACAGCACGACCATTAAAGCGGCGATTCAAGCGGGACGGGTCTACTTCGCGCTCGAAGGGATCGGCACTCCGGCGGGTCTCGATTTTTACGGAAATCAAAACGGAACCATCGTCGAGATGGGCGGTACCCTCACCGTGGGCGGGCAGATGGCTTCGATCATCGCAACTGTTCCGACAGCGCATTCGTCTTCCTTTTTTATGAACCCGCGCAATCAACCGTTCATCGAAGGCGAGCTCCATTACATTGATGCATCCGGGAACGAATCGGTCGTCGCATTGGCAAAGGGTGGGGAGCAAATCGTTTACAATAATCCGGCCGCGGGTCACTACCGGATGCACGTCTATATGTATCCGCTGCATCTGTTTGACCTCATCTTCAGCAAAAAGTACGCGTCTCAGCGGTATCAGTGGGTGATTTCAAATCCGGTGAAGGTCGTGCCATGAAGGGATGGGTGGTGCTGGCATTACTCGCGGGTCTATGCGCACAGGCGTCTGACGTCACGCCATCGGACCGCGGGCTTCAACCGCGGCCAAGGTCCGTGCCGGAGGAGCAAGTTCCGACCGCGGCGGCCAAAAACACGCTCGAGACTCCGTACAAAACTTCGATCGGTAACGATCAATATCGCTTGGGCGTGGTCACTGCGATCACGGTTCCGCAGCCGTTGTCGGTCGGGCTTGAAGCGATTCCTTCATTTGATCCGGATCTCAGCTTTTTTGTGGAAGGCGGTTACTTCCGTTTGAGTTTCGGCAATAACCGGATTCTAAACGATTGGACGGCCATGGTCGGCGTTCGTTACCACCCTTGGTCGGATTGGTTTTTGATTGGGATTGAATTTGGATATCGTCATGTCGGATTCAATGCCGACATTTCAAGTTACAAGTCGGACGGGGAGGCGCCGCTTGCATCCTCCGCGGGTCTCAGTCTCAATACCGTGTTTTTTGGCCTGATTGTCGGTGGACAGTGGCCGCTCAGTGAGAATGTTTCAATCGGCGTCGATCTCGGCGCTCAACTTTCGCCCATTTCCTGGGGGAACGTGACCGTCAATGCGGATCAGAGTGCGGCCGATCCGACGGATCCCTATGTGGACGCTTCGGACGCGATGGGCCGGATTTCAAAGCTTCCGCTCCCGCAAATTGCGCTTGTGCGCTTAATTTGGTACATTTAACGCTCAGCGAACAACCGCTAGGAAATTATTATGGCAAAACCCAAGTTTGCGTTCTCGATGAGTCGCGTCTCCAAGATATATCCGCCCAACAAGCAGGTGCTTCGGGATATTTCGCTTTCGTTTTTTTACGGCGCGAAGATCGGCATCTTGGGTCTGAACGGAGCGGGTAAGTCAACGCTGATGAAAATCATCGCGGGCGAAGAAAAAAACGTGAACGGCGAAGTGCTCCCGTCAGATGGAATCACCTTCGGTTACTTGAAGCAAGAGCCGGAACTCGACCCAACTAAAACCGTACGCGAGATCGTGATGGAAGGTACGGGTGAGCTTGGCCGCGACCTGAAGCGCTTCGAAGAAATCGGAGCTGCCTTTGCTGATCCGGATCTCGATCCGGATAAAATGAACGACCTCCTCGAGGAGCAAGCAAAGGTTCAAGAGCGGATCGAAGCCAAGGACGGTTGGGATATCGATCGTAAGCTTGAAGTGTCGATGGAAGCGCTTCGTTGTCCTCCGCCTGACGCGAACGTTAAAAATTTATCGGGTGGTGAACGCCGTCGCGTGGCGATGTGCCGTCTCCTCATTCAACGTCCGGACGTGTTGCTCCTGGACGAGCCGACCAACCATTTGGACGCGGAATCGGTGGGTTGGCTGGAGACGTTCCTTCAAAAGTACGAAGGTACGGTCATTGCGGTCACTCACGATCGTTACTTCTTGGACAACATCGCGGGCTGGATCTTGGAACTCGATCGCGGTCATGGGATACCTTGGGAAGGCAATTATTCTTCATGGCTTGCGCAAAAACAAGCGCGCCTCGCGCAAGAAGAGAAGCAAGAATCAAAACGCCAAAAAACATTGGCTCGCGAACTCGAGTGGATTTCGATGTCTCCTCGCGCGCGTCAGGCTAAATCAAAAGCGCGCGTTCAAGCCTACGAGCAAATGCTCGCGGAAAACCAAAACGCCGCAAAACGCGACGAGGAGATGGAGATTTTCATTCCTGCAGGCCCACGCCTGGGTCAAGTGGTGTTTGAAGCGGATAATATTTCCAAAGCATTCGGCGACAAAGTGCTTTTCAAGGACTTGAGCTTTAAAATTCCCGCGGGCGCGATCATCGGTATTATCGGCGGGAACGGCGCGGGCAAAACCACGCTCTTCCGCATGCTCACCGGCCAGGAAAAACCGGATAGCGGCACGATCCGCACTGGCGACACCGTGAAGCTTGCGTATGTTGATCAATCTCGCGATGCGTTGAATCCGAACTGGACCGTGTGGGAAGAAATCTCCGACGGAAAAAACGAAGTCGTGATGGTCGGTAACCGCGAAGTGCCTTCGCGCAGCTACTGCGCGCGCTTTAATTTCAGCGGTTCGGACCAGCAAAAAATGGTCGGCGTACTCTCAGGTGGGGAGCGTAACCGTCTCCATTTGGCAAAGATTTTGAAATCGGGCGCGAACGTCCTCATGCTCGACGAGCCGACCAACGATCTCGACGTCAACACCTTGCGCGCGCTCGAAGAAGCGCTCTCGAACTTCGCGGGTACCGCGATGGTGATCTCGCACGATCGCTGGTTCTTGAACCGCATCGCGACTCACATCATCGCGTTCGAAGGCGACTCGAACGTCGTATTCTTCGAGGGTAACTACCAGGATTACGAAGAAGACAAGAAACGCCGCTTGGGCGCCGAGGCTCTGACTCCGAAGCGAGTGAGATATCGTCCGGTCGAGAGCTTTAGGTAGGATCTATAAGAGCAGTCATGTTTATTCGCGACGAGTGGATCAAGAGAACCGAGTTCCAGGACATGAAGGACGCCGCTGTTCTTAGTGAAGTATTGAGGCGAGTTGATCTCGTTAAAAAAGAAGGCAAACTCCCGGTCGTCGTGTTCGACCTGGACTCCACTTTGTTTGATGTTTCCCGGCGCTCTTACGAGATTTTGCAGGAATGGATCACGCATCCGTCGACTCAGCAATATTCGGATACGGTAAAAGCGCTAAAGACTTTGAAGCCCGACGACATGAAATATTCGCTTCAAGATGTTTGGGACGCCAAGAAGATCGATCCTGAGACGGCTCCGCATTCCGAGTCGTTCAAGGATGCAAAAAAATTCTGGCGCGACCGGTTTTTCAGCAACGACTATATGGTTCACGACGAACCGACCGACGGCGCCGTGAAGTTCGTGCAAGAGCTCTACGAACGCGGCGCGAAGATCGTGTATCTTACCGGTCGGGACGTGCCGCTCATGTCGTTTGGTACCTTCGATCAACTCAAACAGCACGAGTTTCCGATCGAGCAGGAGCGTTCGCGCCTCATTCTCAAGCCAAAGCGTCACATCGACGACTTGGAATTTAAGTCCAAGGCGGCGGCGACGATCATGGGCTTCGGCGAAGTTGTCGCGAGTTTTGAGAACGAACCGAAAAATTTGGTCGCGATGGCCAGCGTGTTCAGTCCGAAGACCATGAACGTATTCATTCACACCGTCAGCAGCGATCATCCGGCTCCGAAGGGCCAAGGCATCTACCGAATCAGTCATTTCGTGATGGAACGCAAATAAGGCAGGGGCGAAGCATGAAGGTTTTATCGATCATTCCACCGCTCGTCCAAGTGAACACGCCGTACCCATCGACGACGTTCATCACGGGCTTCTTGCGTTCGCGCGGGATCAACGCCGAGCAGCGCGACTTGGGTTTGGAACTCGTTCTTCGATTATTTTCGCCGCCTGGTCTTGCGCGGGTTCGCGAAACGGTTTCGGCGTTGGAGCAAAAATCAGACCGTATTGAATTCTTCCTCGAAAGTTTCGACGATTATCAAAAAACCGTTGATCCCGCGATTCGCTTCCTCCAGGCCAAGGATCCAGCGCTCGCTCACCGAATTGCGGCACGTACGCTTCTTCCGGAGGGCCCGAGATTTCAATCCGTCGATGCCGTAGATTTGCAATGGGCGTTCGGATCGATGGGAGTGCAGGATCAAGCCAAGCACTTAGCGAGTCTCTACATCGATGATTTAACCGATGTTGTGACTGAAGGAGTGGATTCTTACTTCTTTTTATCGCGCTATGGCGAGAAATTAGCGGCCAGTCAGGCAAAGTTTGACGCGTTATATGATGAGATTAAGAAAGAAAACCCAGCTGCACTTTTAACCGGCTTGCTCAAGGAGATGACACAAGAAACTTTGGATCAGGTGCAGCCGGATGTCCTTTTATTGACCGTGCCTTTTCCGGGTTGCGTACTGGGTGCGTTGAAGATCGCGAACTCGGCGCGGGAATGGGCCGCATCGAAAAATCGCAGTTTGAAAATCGCGATGGGTGGAGGCTACGTCAATACCGAGCTCAGGCAGCTCAAGGATGCGCGGTTGTTCGAGTTCGTGGACGCGATCACCCTCGATGACGGTGAGAGGCCTCTGGAGTGTTTGCTCGAGTTTTGGTCCGGAAAGCGCGAACGTGACAGTTTGCTCCGAACGTTCCTGCTTTCCGAAAAATCAAAGGCCCTCATCGAGTACTGCAATTCCCCGGACGAGCACGATATTCCGCAACTTCAGACCGGCCTGCCGACCACGGACGGACTCAGGATTCACGATTATCTTTCGATGGTCGAGATGCTGAATCCGATGCATCGGTATTGGTCCGACCTTTATTGGAACAAGCTGATGCTCGCGCATGGCTGCTATTGGCATCAGTGCAGTTTCTGCGATGTGAGTCTCGATTACATCAAGCGATACGAAATTTCTCCGGTCAAACTCACGGTAGAGCGGATGAAAAAGCTCAGCGATGAAACCGGTTCGAGCGGGTTTCACTTCGTCGACGAAGCGGCACCGCCGGCAGTTTTGAAAGAGCTTTCGAGAGAGCTGATCGAACAAAAATTAAGTTTCAGTTGGTGGGGCAATATTCGCTTCGAGAAAACCTTTAGCGCCGAGCTGACCGAGAGAATGAGTGACGCTGGCTGTGTCGCGGTGTCGGGCGGTTTGGAAGTCGCATCGGATCGCCTTTTAAAAATGATGAAAAAAGGCGTCACCGTCGAGCAGGTGGCGCGAGTGACTAAAAACTTTCGTGATTCGAACGTACTTGTGCACGCTTATTTGATGTACGGGGTTCCAACCGAGACCGTGCAGGAAACCATCGATAGTTTGGAACGCGTAAGACAATTGTTCGAAGCCGGATGTTTAACTTCCGCTTTTTGGCACCGGTTTTCGGCCACCGCTCATTCTCCGGTGGGGCTCTCGCCCGATGATTACGGGATTAAGATTTTGCGTGACAAAAATATCGAGTTCGCCGAGAACGATTTAGAATTTGTCGATCCGACCGGTGTCGATCATGACGGCCTGGGCAAGGGATTGCGCAAAGCGGTTTACAATTTCATGCTCGGTATCGGTCTTGATCAGGATGTCCGCGGTTGGTTCGAGTTTTCGGTACCCCGCACTGACGTCGATCCAAATTTCGTGCGTAAGGCTCTTAAAGTGCGCTAATATAATATTTATGAATCGAACCGTTTTGCGCGGCCATCACGTCACTTTATTGTCACTGTATTTGACTCTGCTGATCGGCGGTTGCGCGATCCATAAACCCTGCTCAGAAGGCGGGGACATCACTTGGAATCCGAAGATCACCGGAGACAAGCGCTGCGAGCAAAAGGAGTTTTCAGGGCACAAAATGCTCAACCACGGCAAGTTTACACAGGCCTATAAAACCACCGGAACGATCGCGCTCGAAGGCCAATTTGATGAGGGACGTAAAGAAGGGCTTTGGTTGTATTACGGCGAAGACACCAAGTTGCGCTCCGTTAAGTATTTCGACCGAGGCGTGGAGAAAACTCCGCCTGCTTCCGCGCAGAAGCAGATCGACCTGATTATTCGGCAAAAAGCAGGTATGAAATAATTTTCACTTTGTCTCGGTTCGGCGGTGAGCTGGAGATGATGAATAGCTCTTTTGGGGCTTGTCTTGAGTTACGATTTCCGATAGAAATTTAGATGAGAGAGTTCATGAACGAAATCGTGAATACAGCAGCACCAAATACACAAAGGTCATCTAATTTGCCGAAGCTTCTCGTAATCGACGATGAGCCGCAAATTCGTGTGCTTTTGAAAGAATTTCTTACCGATCACTTTCAAGTGACGCTGGGATCCACCGGACGCGAAGCCGTCGAACTCGCAAAAAAAATTCGTCCGGATCTCATTCTCATGGACATCATGATGCCGAAACTCGACGGCGTCGCCGCTTGCGATCAGTTGAGGCAAATGCCGGAAACAAAACACATTCCTGTATTGATGTTGACCGCGGCAAACACCAGTTTTGAACGTATCCGTGCTTTCAACAGCGGTGCCGATGATTTTATTTCCAAACCTTTCGAAATCGAAGAGCTCCTCACTCGTTTGCGATCAAAATTGAAGCGCGCACGCGAGCTCGGCAAAGTTTCCGAGATGGTACTGATCTTGGGTAATCTCACGCTCAACGTGCAGAGCCGCGAAGTCAATGTCGACGGCCGCGCGATCGACTTGAGTCCGAGCGAGTTCGGCATTCTCCAACTTTTGATGGCGAGAGCGGGTACCGTGGTTTCCCGTAAAGATATCATGGACGTCGTCTGGGGAGACCAAAATAAAAACGACCGTTTGATCGATGCGCACGTCACTTCGTTGCGTAAAAAAGTCTCCGCATTCGACGGCAATTTCCAAACCGTTTACGGCGCCGGTTACCGCATCAGCAAGAAGTCTTGATTCGCGCCCGTCGGTGCGACGTTAACTTCATCGTCTACAAGTAAAAAACGCTGGGTCTGCAGGCTCCTTAGTAAAAGAAACTTATGCCCAAGGTCACGACGTCGGTCGTATTCGCACGATCGCCCGCGACGTCACCCACCGAGTGGGTTACAGGAAGCGTTCCCGGACTTTTGTACTTGATGGTCTCGTTGTAGCGCATGACTCGGTAGTCGAGCGAGAGCGCCATGTACTTGTTCAAGTGAATTTTCTGTCCGAGGCCGAGGAACGGAGTGAAGTAGTTCCCGGTTTCGGTTCCGGTGATGCCCAAGCCGCCGAGCACGAAGATATCGACGTAGATAATCGCCTTACCGACGAGAGACGCCTTGCCGTAGAGGATGTTGTAATTGGCCTGTAAGCCGTAGAATCCCGACGGAAGGTTGGTGTTCGCGTTCGTGCCTGAGTTCAGCGCATCGAATGCGGCCAATGCGTCCGAACCTTTCGCGATCGAGCGCCATGCGATCGCATGCAAACTAAAATATTGATCGAAGTGATAACCGAGCGACCCACCGAAGTGGTGCACGGTCAACATCGGGTCGCTCGAGATCGTACCGAAAAAACCCTCGAGTTCGAAACGACCTGCGCTCGTGTACTTGCGGTTTTGAACTACGCCGAGCTCGGTCTCTTTGCCTTGGGCCCAGTATTTTTCGGTGATCTTGCTGACGTCGACGCTTTCGCCTTCTTCCGCGGCTTTTTCGTTAGCTGCGGCAGCGGCGGCTGCATCCCTGGTCGGAGCGGTTGCGGCTGCTACGGGAGCGGGTGCTGCAACTTTCTTTTTCTTGTCCGCGCCGAATGCGTTTTGACAGAGCATTAAAACTAGGATTGAGACGGGCAGTAAAGCAATGCGATGGACCTTCATGGTCAACCTCCTACTTTGGTTCGTTAATAATTACAGCTGCGCGGGACCCTGGACCCAGCCGAAGCGCAATAGTACTCCATTGGCCTGCTCTTCAGCTTGTTGAAAGACCACCTCGGTATTGATGGCCTGATCGTGAGTCTCGTCTGCTAGGTTCAATTGTAACACGGTATTGGGCTGAAGGCCGGCGATTTTATGACCGTCGATAAAAAGTTCTACACCGAAAGAGTGTATTCCTTTAACTTCACCCAAATAGGGATTCTTGGCGAAAATGAACGCGCCAGAGAAGTCGCGGGACTTTAAAGTCGTCTTCGTCGCCGTAAATGGGTTTTCTTTAGGTTTGGTATCGACCGGTTCCCAGCTCTGATCCGACTCATTCATGATCCACGAGTAACGGAGGATCTCTCCGGTTTTACGCAGGGTTTCAAGTTTCTCCTGCACGATCGGCCCGAAGAGTTGGCCGCCTTTGAATAGGTAGTAGCGTTCCGACGTCTTCATGACTTCGTCCTTCTTGTGGTCAATTTAACTTTCAAATAACGGTCTTTCTTATCGCATTGGTTGGAGATATCGGCCTTCAGGGTACCGACTTCATCTTCCCAGACCTCGGCGTTTTCAACGTCAGAGGCGAGAAAGCGCCCCCATTTCCAAACCGTCGAGTTCGCGACTTCTTGTTCCGGGGTTTCGATCTCAGCCGACACCTTCTCGTAGTCGGGGTGAGCTTCCTTCCAAACCAAGTCTTGGCTCGCGCCGTTGTAGATCTCGACTTCGATCAAGTCCATATTCTCACGGACCATGTTGAGGGTCATGAGCATCGACTTATTGGTTTTTTGAAGGTCGGCGTTGATGTTGTTGACGACCATCATGCGATAGCCCGGAATGCGCTTCTCGTAGTTACGAGTCAGGTTTTTCCAGATTTTGGAAGCACGGTAGTAGCGGGTGAGGCGGCGGAGGTCGCGCTTCATGTTAAGATACTGAATCGCGAGCTTCTCGGGCATCTCATCGTCACCCGGTTTCTGTCTGATTTTGGCTTGCTTGACGTCGGCAACGAACTTCATGCTTTTAGCGATAAAGTCGTTGGTGATCTTGATCTGTTCCTGATAACCCTTTTGGTGCCATTCCACCATTTTTCTCGGGTGTTCGATCAGACGGTTGATCTCTTCCTGACGGCTGATGTATTGAGGGCTCTTCATCCACTCGGTAGCGACCTTAGTCGGAACCGTGCTTTGCTTTTTGAAGTATTTCAAAAGCTCGGCGTAGATCTCTTTGTTCTTTTGGTTCGCGGAGAGCCATTTGAAGCTTGTGCCGTAGTCGTTAATGAAAGTTTGAACTTCACGAATGGAGTCTTGATACATGCAAAGTTCGTTCAGCGCCATCGCAGCCACCATTTGGGTTTCAGGCGCGAAAGCGTTACGCAAGTTGCCGGTACGCAACTGCAATGAGATCCCGAGCGAAGCATCGAAGTCTTCTTGAAGCAGGTACGCCCAGCTCAAGTTGCTCAATGTCTCGATCTGCATGTTCGATGTCTTTTTGACTTTTTGAAACTCGAGAGTCGCTTCTTTGAAGTGAGCGGTCGAGTAAAGCGCGCGGCCCAGCATGATGTGAGCAACGTCGCGATATCTCTCTAAGCGCGTCACGACCTTCGGAGCATCGAGGTAAGCGATGAACTTGGTAAGATGCTCGTGCGCTTCGGTGTACTTGCGATCTTTCATCGCTTGTACGCCTTTGTAGAAATCGCGATAGCCGGCCGGGAGCAACCAAGTATTTTTGGTCGGACGTGTGAGGGAGGCGGTGTAGATCGCATCCGCATCGTCCGCGGTGAGGTCAAACGCGCCCCATTCAACTTTGTCGGCAGGCGCTTTCCAATCCGGGCTACGGTGTTGGATCATCGCCATGCAGACGAAAGCGGCTTTCTTAATTTCTTGTTGGTCGGTGTTTTCAAGGACGGATTCGAACACTTGGTGCGCCAACGGATCGAGTTTCATCTCGTACAGGATGCGGCCGACCCAATATTCCGAGAAGTCGCGTTCGAAATCGGATTTCTTGAGAAGCGCGCTGATGCGTTTCAATGACACAGCTTCGGCGAAACCGCTTACCGGAGTGATTTTGCCGCTGGTGAAGTCGTGGAAACGGTCCAACCATTTCGGGTTCGAGGTTCCGCCGATGGTCCAGCGTTCGCCGGATTGGCAACCTTGTTTAACAGAGACGGAGCCACGTTCGCTGATCGACCGAAAGTCCCCAGCGTGGGCGTTTACAACCAGCATCAATGCCGATAGCGTGATCAGTTTCATGATGATTACCTCGATAAGCTCTTGAATACGAACGGATAGCTCACTGCTACGTGAACTCCGCCGCGTGGTTTAGGGAATTTCCAAGTTTGAAGTTTGCTGATGAGACAGCTTCCGACCGAACGGTCAGAAAGGGTCATCTCACCCACCTTCGCGTTTGGAACGGCTCCCTCCGGGTTGATTTTAAAATCGATCAAAGCCTTACCCGCCAAAGACGGATCTTTTAAGATACCGGTTTCATAGCAGTAACGGATGTCGTTCATGTGGCTGTGGATGACTTTCGCGACCTCTTCGCGGGTCAAGCCTTCATCCACCGACGCTTCGTTGGTGTTCAAACCGATTTCGAACTGACCGTTACCTTGACCCTTGACGTTCACGCCGTTGCCGGAACCGTAACCGTTTTCGCTGCCGATTTGGAAAGTACCGACCCGGCTGCCCGCCAGGATATCGGACGCTTTGTTTTGAAGGCCCGCACCGGTGACGTTGTTGTTCGATACGATTTTTTGAGACAAGCTCTGGATCGCGCGTCCCGTATTCATCACCGAGTACTTAGCCAAGCCGCCTTTCAAGATCGCTTTCAAGCTCTTTTGAACGGTCTTTGATTGCATCGCACGAGCCACCGCTTTTGCTTGGGCCTGGCTTGCAGCCGCGCCGCCGGAGCTGGGCTGGCTCATCTTTTCTTTCGGCTTGGTCATGATGATTTTCGCGAATTTCTTCGGAATCAAATCTTCGTCCGTTTGAACATCGGGTTGCATCATGTTGCTCACGAACACGGCCAAGAAGAGGGCAGCGCAGACACTGCCGACTATTTTCAGGTTCTTGTTGAAAAGCGTGTCTTCGATCGCCGCGACCGCCGTTTCAGCAAGCGGGACTTTCGGCATGAGGCGGGCCTTCTCGATGCTGGCCGGCTTCGTCTGGAAGATCGGACGGATGAGCAAGCTTTCGCGGCCAAGATTGCCGATCGCGATCTTTTGATTGTATTGATCCGGAGTCAGATCGAAATTGCTCAAAGGGCGTTTCACGCCCAATGGTTCGGTCATGTCGCGGATAAAAATCCTTGAACCGCGTCTCTGAAGAATGAAACGGGCAGGGTGGCCGAGTGCCAACGGGCTTTCGCCATCCCAACGTTCACTCTGCGGAATATCGGAAGTCCGTTTTCCGTAGAAGTACTGAACAAAGAACTCGTGCTTATTGAAATGGATCTTCATGGTTGCAGCCTCAACTCATTCATGAGGATTTGGTCGCGGTCAGCGAAACCGGCGCGTTTTTTGTAGAGGTGGGATTTTCCTTTTTTATTCCGTTCACTGATCTGGTTCACGGAATCGAGAGGTTTCCGGTTGATCCCTTCCACCATCTCGTCTTCAAAATTGAGTACGGTCGAGCGCTTGCTGTTCTGCGCCTGGACCTCTGAAGTGATCAACATCATGCCGACGATTAAAATCCATTTCATGGCTTCACTCCTTGAAATTGAGTAAGAACGGTTGCTTTGAACGGAGTCTCCGGAGCGTTCTTGACGAGCTCGTATGCTTCTGCCGGGGCATCCGCAAACAAGAGCACCATGCCTTTGACGACAGGACTGATGTTTTTGAATTCAGGGTTAGCGGTTTCCGTAACGGATACCAGGTAAAAGAGGTAGTCGCGGCGTTTGTGTTCCACGCCGTTTTTCCACTCACCCCAAAGGTTTGCCGGGATGGTGTTCTCAACTTCTTTCGAGAGAAGTTGGTTTTTGACCGCTACTTCCTGGTTCTGAGCCTTGGTCGCGCTTGCCGGAGCGCGGGAAGGGACGGCTTTACCGCTCTTGCCAGGTGCGACAGCAACCTGCTGAACGGATACGCCGGTATAGTTGATTGCCATCGCTTGAAGCTGTTGGATCGCGTTGTTGATTTCTTTCGACTTGTTCACGAACGGTTTCAAAAGGTCTTCCGGGGTGTTGATGCCGCGGAGGTCACGGACCAAGCGTTCATAGATGATTCCGAGCTCGTTTGCGCCTTTGATCTTGATTTCAAGCCAAGGGAGCTTCATGACTTTGGCGAAAGTAGCGTCGATTTCTTGCATGAGTTTCATGCGGCGTTCGATGGTCGCGGTATCTTCGGTCAATGGAGCAATCCCCGGAGCGGATACTTGAATCGATTCAAGCGTGTCTTTTACGCGAGTTTGAAGCGTCGGCAAGAGGTGCACTTGCAAGAGCGGGTTCAGGTGTTCCCAAGAAGTCGCCAAACGGTTCAAGAGCACCAGTCGGTCTTGGAACGGGAGCTTCTTCGGGGTTTGAAGCGCGGTCAGCGCCCAAACCGTTACGAGGCCCTTGTCCCCGTGTGTGGTGTTCTTGAAGATCTTTTGGTAGTTTATTTTCGAGTCGCCTTCTTCGAGTACTCGGACGACCTGATACTGTTCGCATGCTTCGGCGTTTTTACCGGCACATACTTTCGGGTTTTTCAAAAGAGCGTCGAGGTGCTGAGTGTCGCGCTTGAACCAATAGTGTTGAAGGATGGTTTGGGTGATGTCGGCATCCTTGAACTCGGTCATGGTTTGATATTGGAAGAGGTCATGAACCGAATCATCCAAACGGCCGAGTTTGTTGCGGGCATCCGAGCGCATGAGGAGGATCGGTTGCACTTTGTTGGCATCCTTGACCTGGCTCATGAGAGTCGTGAATTCTTTATCGGCTTTCTCGTACTGCTGGAGTTTAAGCTCGGTTTTTGCCTCGATGATCAAGCATTCTTGGCTGACTTTGGAGTTCTTGAACTTGCTTTGGCACTCTTTGGTGCGTGCTAAGATTTCTTCCGGCTTTTCGACTTTGAGAGTGATTTTCAGGTGGGAGTCGGCGCTTTGCTCGGCGACTTTTTCCAAGAAACCCTTGCTCTTCCAGTTTTTGACCGCAAGCACTTTTTGAGTCACGTCGTAGAGGCGGATCGAGTCTTCGGACTTGGCCAAGGTGTCGAGCACGATGGTGATCGAGACGTTGCCCTCGTCGGTGTCGGCGTGTTTGTAAGAAAACTCTTCGAGGCGAGTGAGAGCTCGTTGTTGGTCGATGTATTCGTAAGTGAGCTTATTCGCTTCGAGATTGAACGCCCAGTAAGAGAGTTTGTCTTCAACCGGCGTACTTTTCGAGATTTCTTGGGTAAATTGATCGACCCAAGCGATCCAATCGTTCATCTTCTTGATTTGGTCTTTTGGTGCGGGACTGACTTTTGTGTTCAATGCTCGGATGGTGAGCTTTTCTGGAACCAATTTGTCTTTCTTGAGCTCGCGATAGCGTGAAGAGAGCAGGCGGAGCGCCAGGTTCGGACGAGTGATCTTTTTGGCTTCGAGAGTTTTTGCATATTTCGGATCGAGGAGATCGACGTACTTTTGAGTCGCGCGCTCGTACTCGCCGAGTTCGAATGAAGTCTCGGCCAACGAGTAGTTTGCCATCAAGGCGGTCGAGTTTTCGTTGCCGAGGAGTTCGGATACCGATTCGGTAAGCGCAATCAACGGACGGAAGAGGGTATTGCGTTCGGTGGCAAGTTTGTTTTTAATCACGAGTTTGTGCAAGTTGGTCAAAGCTCCTGAAACGGCACTCTCGACTTTGCTATCGAGATCCTTGCTTTTTACGCCAGCACGGACTTTGTTTAAGTCGGCGAGAGCGGCCGGGAGGAGGTTGTACTCACGGCGTTCAGCGTGGAATTGGAACACGAGCATCGCGATGTCGGCGGTTTCCGGGGTCTTGACGTAATCGCTGATCATGATCTTATTAACTTGGTTCATTTCCGGAACCAGGGTGTAAGCCTTCAAAAGACGCGCGAAACGAGCCGCGGTTGGACCGAAATACTTGCGATCTTTGCTCTCGTCGAGTTTGTCGAAGAGGGCGATCGCCTTGTCCGGAGTCGCGAATGAAGATTTTTTGTTGATCGATTCGAAGTAGAAGAGCGCGAGATCGTTGAAAGCCGCTTCCAAGAACGCAACTTCAGCTCCCGAACCCGCTTCTTTTTGGTCTTTTGTGCTTTCGAAGTAGTAACCGATCTCGCGTTTCAAATAGTCGTGCGCTTGTTGGAAGTTAGCGAGGTTGAAATGGCTCCAAGCCGAGCGGTGCAGGGCGAGCGGATAGTAATCGCTTCCGATCATCTTTTCGACTTTACCCAGATAACCGAGAGCTTCTTGATGTTGAGCGGCATCTTGCGCGAAATCGGCGAGGTCGATCAACACCGAGTCGAGATATTCGAAGTCTTGCGCGTGAGAATCCAACCACAAATAGTCGGTTTTCGCGTTTTTGATTTGAGCGAGTTCTTTGTAAGCCTTGCCGCGCTTGAAGTGCGCCATCGGAGTACCGACGTAGTAAGGATATTTTGCGATGATCTCGGAGAAGATCTTCACGCTTTCTTTCAACGATTCTTTATAGAGGTGAGTCTTCTTGGTTGCCGCACCTTCCGAAATACGGAAGCTGATGCCCGAACGCTCCATATAAAGGTCGGCCAAACGAACCAAGAACTCAGGCTCGCGCGGGGTACCGCGGTATTGCGAGAGCAATGATTTGAGCTTGTTGATCGAGCGATCCTGAACGGACAAAGCAGCCATATCGGTCAGTTTCGCCGTTTTGCTGCGGACTTGCGCTTCCTCCGCATAAGAGAGGGAGTACATCATCCAACCCAGGATTATAAAGCGTAATGTTGAGATCAGCTTCGTGCTCATCGCAACTTCTCCTTCTAGTTTTCTTTCACCACCGCGAACTTGATCTCAGAGTAGCCTTGAGAGGCCAGGGTACGGAGAACAGGTTTCATGGTTGCGAACGGAACGCTCTGGTCAGACATGATGATTGCGCGTGAGTCGATTTTCACGGTGTCGTTTGCTTGCGCGATCAACTTCTGTCTATCACGTTCCTTGGTTAATCTTTCGTTCATGACGGTGATGAAACCGTCTTTGCCAAGATCTTTATGAGTTAAGCGGCCTTCGTTGAGCGGCATCAAGAATTCCTTCTCGATCAAAATCCCATCTTTGGAGACTTCGACCTGGAGAGCGACTTCATTGAGTGGGCTCGTGCGAATACCGTTTGGAAGCACGGTCCCGCTTGAAGGCGAGATTTGGAGTGCGTCTGTAGCCAGACCTTTGAGCAAGAAGACGAGGAGGATCGTGAAAATATCCGCCATCGAAGTGATCTGAAGGGCCACTTGACCGTCCCCACCACCTTTCTTTTTGCGTCCAAAGAGCTTTCTTTTACGGTGAAACATTAGAAATCTCCCACCACGACAGGGAACTGCGATTCGTTCAGGTGGCTCATCAGATCAGCCAAAACCTTGTAGTCGACATCGTCGTCCGCGCTGACGAGGACATTGTTCATGTTGAGCTTTTCGTCGTGAAGTTTTTTAAGCTCTTCGTCGAGTCCGTTAAGAGCGTCTTTTTGCTTCATATCGAAATGCAAAGTTAAGTTCTTTTTGCCTTTAACCTGAAACTCCGCGATCGAGTTCGACTTGATCTTTACGATCGCTTCGGTGTCGGGTTCGGTTTGTCCCGGATCGACGCTGGTTCCAGGAGTATAGGCTTCGAAGAAACCGATACTGATGAAGCTTGCCGATGCGAGCAAGAACGTGATTAACACGGTAAAACAGTCAATGATGGGAGTGATGTTTAACTCGACTTCCCCATCACTGGAGCTGCCAAAATTGGCACTCATGACACTCTCCGATCGTTTTGGTTCTGATTAAGGCTGCAAACCATAATCGAGTCCAAAGCCATCAAGCCGGCTGATTCAAGCTCGGCAACCAAACGGTTTGCTTTATTGATATAGAAGCTGAATACGATCATGCAGGGGACGGCAACACCCAGGCCCAGCATCGTCGCGTTCATCGCGGTTGAAATACCGTTCGCGAGGAGTTGCGCTTTTTGCTGAGCATCGGCGTGACCCACGGCCGCGAATGATTCGATCAGACCGGCGATGGTACCCAAGAGGCCGAGGAGGGTGGCGACGTTTGCAATCGTAGCAAGGTAGCTCGTGCGTTTCTGAATGAGTTCGGCGTACTTGTTACGAGTCAGTTCGACCGAGTTCATGATCAATTCTTCCGGCTGGTGAGCGCGTTCGATCGCGACTTTCACGATCTCCGCTGTCGGCTTACCCGAGAATTGCTGGCAAAGAGCCAAAGCTTCGTTCATTTGACCTTTCGAAACCAATTCGCGCGCTTTGTCGAAGAACGCGTCTTTTGCCGGAAGAGTATAGGTTTTGAAAAGGGTTTGAGCACGCTCGAAGATGATCGCCACGGCGATAAAACCCGCTACCAAGATCGGTACGACGTGCAAAAAATTGTCTCTGATAAATTCAAAAATTCCCATTTTAGTTTCTCCTTATTCCTTAGATTACTTATTACAGACCCATTCGTTTTTCTGAACCGTGTCCCAGCTGCGAATCGTCGACTGCTTTTGCAAATCGCGGTTTTCGCTGGCCACTTTTCTGAATTCTTTTACGCCCGCTTGAAGGGCTTTCTTTTGTGCTTTAGCGTCTCCCCAAGACTCTTTAAATTCGTTTTCGTCACCCGTGTCGGACATTAAATCGTCCATGAAACGGTTCGATTTCACCGCGCAAGCTTCTTTACACTTGCTGGTGTTCACGCAGTAAGAGACTTTGATCGTCGCTTCCGGACCGACAACCGATCCGACGACGATTTCTTTTTGATTTTTGTATTTTGAAACTTTGAAAGGAACCGCTTTGTCGTTCACTTTCACGCAGATCGATTTTTCAGTCACTTTGTCGTGAAAGATCGGGAATGCGTTCGAGTAATCCAAGAAGTCTTCGATGTCTTTGTTTAACGCTTCTTTTTCGTGTTTGTATTCAAACGAAAAGCAGTTGCTCTCGGGCTTGGTCTGAGTAAAGGTAGGTTGATTGAGCTTGTCGCTCAATGAGCCTTCCGCTTTCGGGGCTTGAGCCGCGCCGAATTTGACTTTAGGAACGGCATCGCCCTTTTCGCCGTTCTCGGTGCTTTGAGTATTTTGCTCGCCGCCATTGCCCGAAGTTGCGTTCACTGCACCCGCGTTGGTGTCGACGCCGGCCATCTCGTGGCCGTTTTGATCAACGAGATTGCCGTTTGCATCTTTTTGAGCGTTGAGTTGCGTGACTTCGGTCGTGGACACGTCACCCGATTTTTTAGTTCCTAAGCGATACACGGTAAACGTGACGAAGGCGAGGACGAGGAGTATTGCCGCTGTTTTCATGAACTTATTCATCTTTCAGTCTCCTGGTTGAGCCACTGCGAGTGGTACGGATACCTATCGGCTTTCCGGTCACTTGGATTAAGTAGGAAAAGGACTTTTGACGCATTGTGCAATGCGTTATCAAGAGGTTACAAATGGATGGAGAAAGATAAAAACGACGTGCGACCTGCTTTTTCATCCGTGAATTCATACCTGCACCTATAATGGTCATCCACGACCAAAGTTGACAGTTTTACTCTGTTACTTAAATGGTAAATGATTTGACTGTATGTGTCAAGTATTTTTAACAATCTGTGTTTTCGTTAAATTACACTAATTTAGTTTAATTTTGAGACCTGGGTGATCTGCCAGATCTTGAGGTGGCGGACGGTGCGGGAAACCCCCTCTAATATAGAGATGATCACTCCATGGACCCCGTCCTTGTAAGCGCCGTAATAGAAGTAGTTTTTATAAAACATGGCGGGAAACGATAAAAGAATCCGAAGGACACTGGTCCGGTGGCCAGAATCGTAATCGGCTTGGGCTTGGAGGGTCGTGTAGTGGTTGAGCTTGTTCAAAAAACGCTCAATCCTCAGATCCTCGACGTGGAGGATTGGCGCATCGATAAGCCCGGTTTCCCAGCGACTCGCGACGCCCTCATGGACTTCGCCGATAAACTTCACTCCGGACTTCGGAAACAAACGGATTGGGGTCGAGGGGTTCCAAATCCCGTGATGAATCGGCTTTTTCAGGAAGTATTCTTGCCGGCGGATTTTGAACTGCTTCTTCGGGTTTTCCGCGAGCACTTGTTTGATCGCGGTTTCGAGGCCGGGAGAGCAAGCTTCGTCGCCGTCCAAGAAAAACACCCACTCGTGGCTCGCCTGTGCAAGCGCGAAATTGCGTTGGCCGGCAAAACCGAGCCATGGTCGTTCGATGAATCTTACTGTTTTCGCCCAAGGAGTATCTTTGCGAATACAGATCTCTTTGGTGCGGTCGGTACTCATGGCGTCGATCACCACGATTTCATCGCACCAAGCGACGGATGCAAGCGCGCGTTCGATGTATTGTTCTTCGTTCTTGATGATGAGAAGCGCGGAGACGGGCTGCATGAACCCTAATTTACCTCAAATGGGCTCATTTTTGCGCAGGTTTCTGATAAAAAATCGCGCCGGATGCAGGTGAGACCAGAGATCGAGTTCGATTGGAAGCGGTTCCCCAGTCATGACGCTTGCCAGAATTTGAGCGCCCAGGCATGAGAACGTGATTCCTCTCGAGCCCAAACCCAATAAACACCACTCTCCCGGCCGGACCTCCAGCGGCGGAACCGCAGCGCCTCGTGTCCCTTTGAGTGCCCGTTCGTAGTTTGTCTTTAACCACCGCGGATCGGCGAGCGGGCCGATCAACGGGAGCTTATCCGGAGTCGAGAGCCGGAACCCTTCGCGGCTGCGGACGACGTTTGCGGCTTCGAGATTCGCGAACTCTCCGGGCCAGGAGCGACGCGCTTCACTCATGAGGAAGTTGCGATCGATTTCTTCTTGGTTAGACGCGATGTTTTTTGCCTGATAGGTGGCGCCGAGTATATGGACGGCGTAGCCGGTGATCTCCGGACGGAGTGGTGTCACGTATCCATGAAACACCCGAGCGGTCTGGATCTCCGTGGATTTTTCGGTGGATTTAAGCTCAAGCACCTGTCCGCGGATCGGTCTCACCGGAAATTGATCTAAGACCGGATGATGGATCGAATCCGCAAGTTTCAGGTCCGCGCCTTGAGCATAGATGACATGCGAGGCCTCGGACTTTTCGGGCAGACCTTGCGCGACGACGGTGATATTTGGGTGAGTAAGGCGCATTTTGCAAAGTTCGGCCGGATTCAAAAACCCGCACCGGGGTAAAAAGAGTCCGTCGTCGCGTAGGCTATAAAAGTCTTCGGGATACTGAGAATTTTGAAATGCCTGGAGATCTCCGGAGTCGTTGCGGAGAATGCCGTAATCAACGGTCAAATCGTAATTTGTAACTTCTTGCAAAAACTGCACGAGCGCCGCCTGCGCAAATCGGCTGATCGGGTTTGGAAGTCGGCTAATTTGGACATTAAACAACCCGGCGCGATTGCCAGAGGCTCGAGTCGCAATCCCGTTCGGATCATAGACGGTAACTTTGAATCCGCGGTCGGCCAGAACGCGTGCTATGGCCGAGCCCGCAAGCCCGGCCCCGGCGACTGCGATCGAATCGTGTGCAGGATCGGCGAGTTTTAGCTTCTCCCCGGAGAACCAAGCGGGTGTCTTCGGCGCGAGTGTCTTTTCTCGAACGAGATCGCCGCGAATGCATTCGCGCTTTCTTCCAAACCCACAACGTTTTTCGATTTTGAAACCCGCTTTCTCTAAACCTCGGCGCACCCAACCGGCCGAGGTAAAGCTAGCGCCGCGCGCGCGCGGCGCCGAAACCGCGGACAGCGTTTGAAACAGCGTTTCTGAAAACGCATCTGGATTTTTAGTGGGCGCGAAGCCGTCCCAGTACCAGGACTGAATCGGCGTATCGATATTGGCAAACATCTGTTCGGCCGACCCGATCAGGAGATACAGAACGATCCGTCCTTCGCAAAATCTCAGAGTGTGCACGCCCGGAGTCAGTACCGGGTATTGAACTAAAAGCTCGTGGGATTCTTGTGCCAGTTCGGGATAAAGCGCATATAACGCCACCAGATCGTTTTTATGGACGGGGAACTGCTCGGCCGAGAAGTAGAAGAGTTTTTGCGTGCTCTTCGCGGCGCTCTTAAAAAATTGAAGCGTGAGCAAAAAATTAAGCCCGACGCCGAACCCGATTTCACCGATCGTGTGCACAGGATTAACAGAGAGGCGTGAAGCCAGATCAACCCCTTCCAGGTACACATAGCGAGATTCTTCGATGCCCGAGTCTTCGGCAAAGTAGACGTCGTCAAACCGTTCCGAAAAAGGGGTGCGAGTGCCTTGAATCTTAAGACGAGTGATCTGGATCGAGTGCTCGGGGCCAGTCATTTATGGTGCGCAGATGTCTTTTGTGCGTTTTTTCTGGTCATCTGAATCCGGTAATGCAAGTTGACAGACGATGTTGAAAACGCCGATACGGTCGGCCGAATAGTTTGTCGTCGGAAGCGAGTAAACGGCGAGCCACCACACGAATTGCGCGGTGTTACCCAACTGACTTAAGCTCAGGACCGGCATCGAGCGGTATCGCACGATGTACGAAAACACCGCCTTCAAGATGTAGTTACTTGAGATGTCGGTGTTGGCGACGTCTTTTGCTTTTCTCTGAATCAGGTTTTTAAAGAGGTCAAACGCGTTGTTGACCTCGGACTTGCTCAGAGTCTCGTTGATATTGCCGTCGAAGCGAGTAAACAGGGCTTCGGTATAATGGATCACTGTCGCCATCGCTTGGAAGTCGAAGGCGCCGAACCAGTCCATTTGCGGCTGGTTCAGGTCGCCGGTGTAGCCGTTACGACGGGCACCGTGCTCGAGCCACTTCATGGCCTTGGCTTTGTCGGTCGGACCGAGGTTGACCCAATAGGCTTTAAAGCGCGGGAAGTTATCGAGCCAATACTCGAGGCGCTCATTGTACTGACGGCGGAAACAATCACCGTCCACCCAATACGTGTCCATGTTGTCCATGCCGTTACTGAGCGGACAAGCGGCGTCGATTTCCTTTTTCATTTTCGTAGTCATTTTGCCTGATGACACGAGAGTGAGCGCGTAGGTCACTATTTCTGGGATCTGGGCTTTTGCGTCGCCGTTACTTTTCGCGGTAAAGAGATCGAGATCCGAGAAACGTTTTTTGCCGAAATCCGCGACGGTGATGTCGATCAACTTAAATGCGTAGCAAAGCTCGGTGTAGTCGGCGAAGAACTGGGTAAAATCGTTTTCGAGAAAGTGATCGGAACCGCTTCCGTAACCGACGTGGATGAAGTTCACCAAGTTGCGGAACGCGAGCACCACGCGGTGCTGAGTGAGCGAGTAACCGAGATTTGGAACGTATTTGATAAATCCGTCCGGCTGCATGAGGGCAGGTTGCTCGGTCAACGCAGTTTCAATCGTTTGGAATCGGCGGAGATCGTCGCCGGAGAGGCTTCCCTCGTATTGTTTAATGGTAGTATTGAAGTTTGCCACCGTGACGCTATCCGGATTCAGCCCGGTTCTCTCGTAGAATCGATCGAGGAGGCCTAAATCCTTCACGACGTTCTCAACGAGGCCGTAGAGGTTGTCGATGGTACGGTTGTCAAAACCGATTTCGCTCTCAGAACCGATGAGGCGCATCACCATCGGACGGATCACGTTCTTCAGTACTGGTTTTGGCACGCTATCGAGCATGCCTTTGGGAAGGTTGTCGACGATGTGATCGAAGATGGGAAGCGGAACCGAGCCGTTATGGCGTTTCAGGGCATCGGTGAAGTAAGGTTTCGCTTGCTGGAGAAGTTCCCAGAAGAATTCGCGGTAACGGTAGTCTTCGCCTAAACGCTGGAACACCTTGCATTTAGGCTCGGAGTTGTTGGGGTCAGCGCAAACTTCGGCAGGAGCACCCGCGGTTTTAAGAGCGAGCAAGATACCGCCTAAGCCGAAGGCATCGCGGAAGATCTGTGCCCAGTCATAGGGCTCGAACGCGTCTCGGCGGGTGTTGAACAAAAGCCATTTCGCGACCGACACCTTTTCGCCCAAGTTATCGACTTGAGAGAGGCCCAGGGTGTAGGTGAGTTCATTAAAGAGCAAATCCATCGCGTCCGAACTCATGATGTTGGTCGGCAGCGTGTTCATGAAGTCCGCGAGTTGGTCGCCGGCGCGTTTGAAGGCCGGAACCATTTCAAGGATTTGGTTCAGATCCGCATTCGGATTCTGGCGGAGTTGCAGATAAGGAATGAGGTCACTGGTAATATCATGAAGCCGAGTGAGAGAGCGCTTCAGGACTTCCACTTCGTCTTTTTTGAATTCTTTTGCGTCACCGCCGAAGAGAGCCATCTTCAGGTTAAAGGCCCCGCGCATGAGATCGGGACGGACTTTGCCGTTCGTGATCAAAAACTTGGTTACGAGTTCGTACATGTCGCCTTGCGTGTAAGAGTCGACGCCCGATCCGCGGACGAAGTCGGTGAAGAAATCGAGGGATTTGTTAATACAGTCGAAAGCGGATTTCCATTCGGTCTGGGTCATTCTGCCCCCGACGTAACGACCGATCAAGTCTTTGGATTCGTTCAAGCATCCGGTCGCGCTCACGTTTGACTTTGCCTCGGGAGCGTCTTTATTGCCTAAAAGACCGCAGCCGCTAAGGCAGAGGCTCAAGACCGAAATGTAGGAAAGAATTTTAGAACGCATACTTTAGCCAACCTCGAAGTCGGTCATCCCCGTAATATTGCCCGACCCAACCCTTGTTTGTATTCGCAAGCATGAGATCAGCACCCCCGCCGATGGACATATTCGCGCTGAAAATTTTGTGCTGTAAATCGAAAGAGACGAAGTTTGATGATTGCACGAGATCTTGAATCCAAGCCACGGTGGCTTCGTTTGTGTCGCTGAACGACCAGGTGCCTGCCGCTTTGATGCCCTGCTTAAGCGGGTAGCGGGTCGGAAGATCGACGTTGATGTTCGGAAGGCTTGAGTCGCGGACAAACTCCTGCTCGCGCACGAACAAGATCGCACCGTCGAAACGGAAGTTATTGGTGACTTGAAAGTCGGTGCCCAAGCTCACGACCGAAGTCGGAGTGATCACCGGATTCAACCAGTTGCGGTTGTTTTCGAAGTTGAAGGGTTTTTCGTAACTGACGGACATCCACGCGTTCCAAAGTTTACTGGAGTCATTGTAGCCAAACTCGGCGGTGTAGAGGTTACGCATCGGGAACTGAGGGCGGATGTTCACGTTGATGTTGCCATGGTAATAATACGGCTCGGCCGCGAGCTGAGTCATGTTGACTGGAAGCACCCCTGCGTTCGCGCTCAACCAAAAGCCTTCGCCGAGATCGTAGTATCCGCGAACGGCAAAGTTCGGACGCAAAAGAATATCCTGAAGCGCCGGCATGAGGAGGGTGTAGTTGATTTGCGTCGGTGCGCCTTGGACGCTGAGTTGGCTTGGAAGCGGATTCCAAAATGGATTGGGAGAAACGATGTTGCCGTTTTCTTCGGAGATCGGGGTACCGCGCTCCGGAATCGCGATCGGCGAACCGAACGCCATAAATTTAAAGCGGGGCGTTTCGTACGTGTAAAAAAGCCCGGTCATCCCGATGGTCTCAGGGTAGATTTGATCCCAGGTAAAACGCGGCGACCAGAGGCTCATCATGTTCCATTCTTTGTCGACCTTCGACCATTCGAACTTCCGGCGGCCGACGGTGATGGTGTGGGCATCGAGAAGATTCTTTTGAGTCGAGAGGTAGAGCTCGGGTGCTTCGAATCCGAGTTGGGGTGAATTATTTACGAATGTAAAAAACTGGGCGGAGCCGACGCCGTGTAAAATCGCGGTGTCGAATTGTCCTCCGAGAGAGGCTTCGAAAGTTGTGGCTGAAGTATCGCGGCCTTTGGCCTTATACATAAAGCTCGAAGTATCGAGTCCGATGCTTCCGATAGACCGACTGTCGATCGATTTGTAATCGACCAAAGTTCCGACCGTCGCAAAAGCGTTGCATGAGGAGAACACAAGGAAAATAAAGAATTTAAAAGCCCAAGAGCCCATCCTTAATAGGGTAACGTGGGCGAAAACTTATTCAAGCGCAGTTGAAAAATTTTCAATCATGTCAGCATAATAACGCTGCTCAAACGTCATCCATTCTTTGGACATCGGGTGTGGAAACGATAGGAAGCAAGAATGGAGAGCTGGGCGGGAAAAGAGTGCCAAACTTTTGGCGTTACCGTACTTATGGTCTCCGATTAATGGGTGACCGATAGCGTTGGTTTGTGCGCGGATTTGGTGGCTTCGGCCTGTTTCAAGCGTAAATTCGGCCGAAGTGATGAGGTCACCGGTCTTCGGATGAGCGAAAGTTTTGAGAGGTTGCAGGTGGAGCAGGGCTTGTTTTGCGCCGTTCACTTTGGGCGCTACGATTTTTGTCTCGTTTGTTTTTTCGTTTTTGAGAAGCCAGTGCTCAAGTCGCATCGGCTCCGGGGATTTTGTTTTCAGTTCTCCCCACAAGAGTGCGTGATACTTGCGGATGAGCTCTCCGTTTTGGAGCGCGGAGGTGAGGCGCTCAGCCGCCTTACTGCGTTTTGCAAAAACCATGAGGCCGCTCGTGTTGCGATCGAGGCGGTGGAGCGTTCCCACGTAACTCCGGCCGAAATGCGCGCGTAAAAGGTCGACGAGGTTCTGGTCGCCTGAGACATCGCCTTGGCTTAAGACGCCCGGCGCTTTGGACAAAACGATGAGATGTTGATCTTCAAAGAAGATCTCGAAAGGTGAAGTCACTTACCCCGAGTGTAAGTTATTTAATGAGCGTCAACCAGTGTTTTGGAAACTCGCTCACGAGTTCGCCGCGCACGAGTTTATTGTAATCGCGTTGAAGCATGAGTGACACTTCGCCGGGTTTACCGGCTTTCGGGCCACGGCCGATCTTACGGCGATCGACTTCGGATACCGGTGTGATTTCGGCGGCAGTCCCGGTCAGGAATACTTCGTCGGCAACCCACAACTCATCGCGAGTAAAACGTTGCTCTTCGAGTTTGAGACCCCGCTTTTCGATCATTTGCATGACGGTGTTGCGAGTGATGCCGTTCAAAATCGAGGTGAGTGGGGTGGTCTTTACTTTGCCACCGCTGATGATGAAAAGGTTTTCGCCGGTACCTTCGGTCATGAAACCATCGACGTCGAGCATAAGAGCCTCGTCGAATCCGGCTTGAATCGCTTCGCGTTTAGCAGCGACACCCATCACATACTGACCGGAGACTTTACCTTTGGAGAGGACGCTATTGACTTGCGGACGAGCAAAGGTGGAAGTCATGAGTTTCGCGCCTTCATTGATGCCTTTGTCGCCGAGGTAGGAGCCCCACTCCCAAGTGAGGATCGCGACTTCGATTTTTGGAGTCAATCCCGGAAAGACGCCGAGTGGTCCGTCGCCGATGAATGCGATCGGGCGGAGGTAGCATTCTTCGAAGTTGTTGGCTTTGCAAACGTCGATGGCGGCTTGCATGAGTTCTTCGACCGAGAAACCGATGTCGAATCCCATAATTTTGATGGAGTCTTCGAGACGTTCCATGTGTTCGCGAAGACGGAAAATTGCTCCGCCGCCGGCTTTTTGCTTATACGCGCGAATGCCTTCGAACGCTCCGGTACCGTAATGAATTACGTGAGAGAAAAGGCTTAATTTTGCCTCTTCTGCCGGAAGGATTTTACCATTTAACCAAATATTACTGCCACGCGCCATATAATGCTGCCCCTCATTATTTAGGTTAACTTAAGGGGTGTTTTTGGTCGTCTAATCTTTGGTGATGAAGGGTAATCAGTTTTTCTATTGTGAAGGCATGAAAGCTATTTTATGCGCTTTTAAGGACAAGGAAAGTTCGCGGCGCACTTTGTGGTGATGGTGCCGGATGCGTTGGCTGTATTGCTCCAGGTCACACCCGGGCCGAGATCAACAGTGCGGCCCCATAGACCCCCATCCTGCGAGAAGGTGGTAGTGTTGTTTGAACCAAGGTCACCGTCCAAAACACGGACGTTGACAGCTGTGGCATTCAATTTGCCACGATTTCGGATTTCCAAGTTATCAAAAATCAACTGCAGAGCAAAGGTGTTACCGGCGCTCGCGATGCTGTCCATGCCAGTCGTTGCGGTAGTTAAAGTGGCGTTATCATTGCCAGTCACTGAAAACACGGTATCGTCAGATAGTTTGGCAGTCGCGTTTTGCGCAACGTTTGGATTCAAGAAGTAACCTTTGAAAAAATCAAGAACTCCGTACAAGTTGTAAAAACCAAGGGGCGATGTGAGAGTAGTCGAAGTCACAACTGACGATGTCGGCGTGGCATATCCCAACGGAAAGAAATAGGTCGTCAAATTGCTGTCGGCTCCGTTATTGTTAATGATCAGATCACCGTATGTTTGCGAACTTGCTTTCAGGTAAATCGTTCCAGCGCTTCCACGGGCGTCAGCTGTTCCACTGGGGTTGCCACCGTAGGCCTGAAGACTACTGATTAAAGTCGATGGAGTGGCATATTGTCCGCCAAATGTATTGTAGTAAATAGCGATTCTTCCGCCTCCCCCTCCACCATACACGGTCGCAGTCTGCGGTCCGTTTGCTCGAATGATCCCGGTACCCGTCCCCGTGAGTGTCCCGACATCAAGGTAGATGCTGCCTCCTGATCCGGCCGATTGGCTTTGTTGTGATCCGCCTGCGGTGATGATTCCGTTAATGGTTGCTGTGCCCGGAACCTTTAACCGGACCGCACCGCCTGCCGCATCGGGACAACCCGCACTTGCGCCCCAACATGATCCGCTCGATCCTAAATAAATCGGATTATAAAACGAACCATAAGGGCGATTGGATCGATGAGGCCCGCCGGCGCCGCCACCAGCACCGCCATAAGCTCCTGCGGACGCCGTTTCAGAAGTAGTTAGGTAGCCTGTTCCTGCGCTGTTCATTGGGAGGTAGTCGGTGTTTCCGAGACTTCTGAATGTTCTGTAGACGACGTTTCGATAGCCGCGGTTGTCTGCGCTGATGGACGAGGTATTATCAATATTTAAGTTTGTAGTCGTTAAATAGAGGTAGTACTCAGTCGTCGAATTTGTAACGTTTGAATAAATTGTAGAACCATTTGTAACGGTGGTATCTCCGGTCACGTTTAAATTTGAAACAGTGTTGTAGGTCGTAAATGGAGTCAGTACGGCATTGCCGCTAGAGAGAGTTGAAACTTGGTCTACACTCAGGTTTCCGGCGATAGTAGGATAATTTGCTGTAACAGATGAGTTTGTGGTGATGAAAAAATTGCCGGGCACAGTGAGTGTCGCGTTGTATTGTGATTGGGTGAGTGTACTGACTGGTCCTACCGTGAGATTGGTCCCGACACTGAAATTACCCGTAGTCTGGGCCAGAGTTGCTCCGCTTAGGACCGACGCCCCCCCGATCGAGATGTTTCCATTGGCCGTACCCGTTGTCGAAGTAAGATTCATATCTCCCGTTGTCGTGATGGTTCCAATTGTCCCGAGAGTCGATGAAGTGGCTGTGAAGTCGCCTATCACATTATAATTGATATTTGATCCCGAGATCGTTGCGCCAGACATAGTTAAATTGCCGTTGGTGGAAATCGTCCCACCCGATGGAACAATGTAAGTACCGGGTAGCAAATTCAGTATGCCAATATTGCTGAGGCCGTTTAGCCGAACTGTCCCGCCATTTGGAGTGAGGGTTAAATCCGACAAAGAAGGTTGAGCGACTTCGACTGATCCTGTGCCGCCGATTTGCCCATTGATCACGACAAGGTTATTAGTTAGGATCACACCGTTATTGATTTCTAAAATTCCTTTTCCAATTACTCTTAGTTCATCCAGTTTTGAATTAAGCTGAAAAATGTTTCCAGAAGTTCCCACGCTTGTTGCGTTTCCTTGTGCGATCAACGTGTTCGCAGTTTGGCCGATAATTGGAAATAAAGCATCATCCTGAATTGCTGTTGTGGCATTTTGGGCAGTATTCGGATTAAGATACATGCCAATATACGCATTTGAAGGGCCATAACGTTCATTGAAGGTACCGACGGACGTCAATGTTGTTGTGTCTGTGCCGGAATCGTAAACCAATCCCGAACTGGATACTATGGCCGGAAAATTGATGACAGTTCGGCGCCCGCTCGAATCAACTAATGGGCTATTATTATTATTCACAATCAGCCGTCCATAGTTCTCAGATGAAGCCTTCATAAATATTGTTCCTGCAGCGGCCCAGTAAGAAGTATTCGCATTTGAGGTGCCACCCCAGGCTTTAATATTTGCGATCGCGTTTGTAGGGTAAGTGAAATTTCCACCTAATGAAGTGTAATATACTGCAATTCGTCCTCCTCCTCCTCCCATGTAGTTCATTCCACCGGAATTCGTCCCCCCCCGTGCGTCGAGTGTTCCTGAGCCGGTTACGAGCCCCCCATTCAAATAAATGCTTCCTCCAGCCCCATTGTCGGCATTTACGTCTGTCGCTCGGGCGTCTACTGTTCCGGAAATCGTAATTGGCCCCGCACCTGATGTGCTGATTCGAATAATGCCGCCACCGGGTCCCGAAGATCCATTTGAGGTCCCGCCGCTCCCTCCTGATGTGTAAGGATCACGATAATTTCCCCAAACTTCCGCTGGATAATATGTGGTTCCTTGAGCGCCTCCTCGACCTCCATGGGTGCCTCCGGCGCCCGTGGCTGCAGCTCCTGTCCAGGACACGGTCGCATCCACATTTCCAAAAACACGATTTTTAGTAGCGACTACTGAGGGGTAGCCTTTACCTCTTGCAGATAATGTGCAGCCAGTGGCTAAATTTATACTTGAGCCGAAGATTTCCAGGGAATGTTCAACCGTAGATGTGGTAGCTGTTTGTGTGATTGTAGTAGCATTTAAAAATTCAATCGCCCCGTCGGCTTGAATTGCAAAGTTTCCTTTAAGCTGGTTAAAAGTTGCGTTTACAGAACTCAAGCTAACGTTTCCCGCTATTCGCAATTTAGTGCCGAACAAATTTGCAGCGGATGCAATGAAGTTTCTAGCGTTAATTGTTCCGAAGTTAAAGTTTCCTCCTGAAACTGTCAAACTCGCGGTTCCAAAGTCTTCATTTAAAAATGATGGCAAAGTCCACGAATTTAGGTTGAAAGTAATGTTTTGGGCTCCGACAAATTCAATGCCTTTAGGTGGAAGGGCATCTGTGAGCGTAACGGTAATATTGTCAGTTGAACGCAAGTCTCCGCCGTAGGAGAGGATACGCAAGTTTCCCACAGAAATTTGAGTTTTGTCACCTTGTTCGAAATTGTCAAAAACCAATACTAACTCTGCCGGGTCAGCTACAGTCGCGACCGAAGTCATATTGCCGCCGGTTGTGGTGAGGACGCTCGCGGTTGCGCCCGTAATTTTGAAAAGACTATTGTCCGATTTTTTCGGAGTCGCGTTTTGAGTGGTATTCGGATCGACGTACCAGCCTTTATATGGAGATGCGGCGGTATTGTAGCTGTCACCGAAGGAGTTTGTGCGGGTGAGGGTAGTAGCGGTAATGGCTTCGTTCGTAGGAATTGCAGGTTGATTAATGATGGTTCCATTCGTTGAAGTGCAAGTCGCGACACCTTTGTTGTCGATGATCAAATCACCGTAGGTCTGCGCGGTCGACTTCAGATAGACGGTGCCTGCGCCGGCGGCGCAGCTGCCGACACCGATCCCGCCTCGTGCAGTGATATTTGCGAGCGCGTTCGTCGGATACGAGAAGTTATTTGTTAAATCGCTGAAATCGCCGTAATAGATCGCGATCCGCCCGCCACTGCCCGCGTAGCGAAGGGTTCCGTCGAAGTTCGTTCCAGCTCCGTTGGCGTTGATCGTGCCGGTGCCGGCAAGTTTGGTGGTATTGATCCAGATGCTGCCGCCGCTTCCGGCTCCGCTGAGCTGGGTGTTCGGGACTTTGCCGCCTTCGGCTTTGATGGATCCGGAGTTCAGAATACCCGAAGGACCGGTAACGGTGAGTTTTACCTTGCCGCCGCCCGAACCGGATTGATGAGTGGAGTAGCGTCCTCCGCTCGATCCGAGATCGAAAGGCTCGAAGATGCTACCGTAGGTGAGGTTGACGTTGGTTCCGGCGCCGCTGCTCGAAGCACCTTGTCCGCCATACGAGCCGCCGACCTGCATACTTGCACCCGAACTCACATCGGTGTTGCCTTGCGTACGGATCATGTTGTTAGTTGGCGAAAATGGATAACCTTTTGCCGAAACATCGATCGTGCTGGTCGCGTCGATCGTAATGTAATTTGCGGTCAACTCGAGTCCATACTCCTGAGTCGTCGTAGCAGCGGTGTGGGTGAGGATGGCGTTGTTTTGGAGAATGATGCCGTTAAAAGTAAATGACGAGGGGCAAGTGCCGGCCGAACCGGTCGAGTTCATCGTGAGGGTACCGTTGTCGACGAGTAGCGTGGTGTTTTGATAAGTCGCGATGTTCGAGCAGTCGATCGTCAAACCAGCCCGGTTGTTGGCAGTGTAGAATTCGACGTTCACGGTATTGGAAAATGGAACTCCTGAACGAGTTGCGCCAACACTTGCGGTGAGCGCGGAAGCGGCTGAGCGTAAAACCTGCGAGTAAGTTCCGTTGCCGTTATCCGTAACGGATCCGACCAAGGTCCCTCCGGTAGTGCCGAAGACGATCGTGGCTTCACCTCCAACCGGAATCTCGGTGCCGTTTGAATCCTTGGCATTGAGATAGAGTACGGTCGTTGAAGTTCCGTTCGCGACGATCGATCCCGGAGCGGCGGTGATCGTTGAAGTCGTTAAACTGATCGAACCATAGAAGCTGACGTTCGCCGTGCGAACTAATGTGTTGCCGTCGACGCTCGCGCCGACAGTAGCGATTGCAGCCGAGCTTGGCGCGCGGAGCGTTTGCTGATAAGTGCCGTCGCCGTTGTCGGTGACCGAACCCAGAAGCGTTCCCGAATTTGTAGTAATCGTGACGGCCGACCCGCCCGTCAAAATTGGACTGTTGAAAGAATCACGCAAGCTGACTTTAACGACAACAGTACTCACGCCATCCGCAGCAGTCGGGTTAGAGCCGATGACCTGAATGGTTGAATTGCTGACATCCGGACCGTAAGCACCGTTAGTAAAGTAGACGGTTGCCGTTTTAGAGAGAACGGCGGCGTTGTCGGTCCCGGTGATCGTGCTATTGCCAAGAGTTGCTGCGGCGATGAGGATCGCCGAATATGTTCCGTCGGCGTTGTCCGTTGCTGCGACAACGTTGGTACCTGAGCCCATCCAAGTTCCACCCGTGGATTTAGTCAAGGTGACGGTATGTCCAGTGGCATTGGTGCATGGATTGTTGTTGGCGTCACGAAGTTGAACGGTGATCACGCTTGCTGAAGAACCGTTTGGCGGCAATGAAGTCGGGTTCGCGACGATCACCGCTTTGGTGGCGTCCGGCGGTCCGGCCACGAAAGCAATACTTTTGGAGGTGCTGAGCGGCGATCCACCGACAGTGGCGGACACGATTGCAGTGCCGGTCGAGCTCGACGATTTTAATGTCTGAGTGTAGGTTCCGTTTCCGACGTCGGTCACCGAGCCGATCAAGGTGCCCATGCTCGAGGTGAGAACCACGTTTTGTCCGCCGGTGCTGAGTTGGTTTCCGAGAGAGTCTTTAAGCGTCACCGTGACAAGTACGGTAGCGATGCCATCGGCCACCATCGAGCTTGCAGCGCTGGTGATGGTTGAGTTCGTTAAGCTGATCGAACCGGAGAGGAGAGAAATGTTTGCTGCAGTACTGGTGAGAGCGCTTCCGTTTACCGTACCGCTTGCGCTAATCGCATTGGGCGGCATTGCGACCGGCGCGCGCACGATTTGGGTGTAGGTCCCGTTGCCTAGATCGTTCACTGAGCCAAGGAGTGTTCCGGTATTCACGGTAAATGCAACTGTTTTGCCGCCGCTTGGAATCGTGTTGCCGTATACATCGCGAGTCGTAAGGGTGAGAGTCGTCGTTTGAGATCCGTCGGCGACAAGCGTGCCTGTTGCGGCGGTCACCGTACTTTGTGCGAAGTTGATGACACTGTTGGTAGGAACGGTACCGGTCGAGCTAAAAGTAGTGTTTTGAGCAGGGACGCTCACGATGGATGCAACCACGGTGTTTGCACCGGCAAGCGTACCCACTTCGAAGTTTACCGACGCACGGCCTGTACCATCACTTGCCACGGTCATACTGCTTGAAGCGGAGTTCAAGCGTCCGTTCCCGCCTGAAACGGTAAAACGCACGAGAATATTCGAGAGCGGTGAGCCGGTTCCAGAATCACGCGTTTCAACGATCAACGGTTGTGAGAGGACCGTGCCGACCGTTGCGGTTTGTGAGTCGCCCGAAATCTTTGTAAGAGTGGCGTTGCTTTGGTTGGTGACCGAAAGCGAGAAGTCCGCGCCGTAAGAGAGGTAAGACGCACGAATGGTAATGTTGCCCGCGTTCGAAGCGGTGACATAGGTTTGCACCATGCCGGAGGCGTCGGTCACGCCGCCAGAGGCGCTGAACGAAATACCCATGCCGTTGGTCACCGTGAAGTTTACGTTTTTGTTTGCCTGCGGAACGCCGTCATCGAGAAGTTGCACGCGAAGCGGATCGGTGAAGGTCGTACCTGGTGCGCTGGTTTGATTATTACCGCCCACGATGTTGAGAGTGATGCCGGTCGGGGTGGAAGTAGGTTGATTGTTACCGGTGACCGAAACGCCGATGAGATTGCCCATGTCTTGGTTAGAGACACCGGAGCAGCCGGAGAGAATGATAATGGCAATGGCTGAGAGTACTCTCATTCAATTCTTTATCGGCATAATTAGCGGAAAGGATTAAAAAAGGTTGCTCCGCACGGCACCGACATTCCCCCTGATAATTCTTTTTATTATCTAATAGAAATTTAACAATGTCAGGTGTGTCAGTGTTGACCTGAATTTAAAGATTGCAATCAAAGTCATTTATGGGATTTTGAGGCAGAATTAATTCTGGCCTACCAATCGACTCCCAAACCTACGGAGTACGTTATAAACTTAAGCGAGTTTGATCCATTTACCAGACTGGAATATTGAACGCCGAGGAGGAGCTTGATCTGATCTTTCCAAAAGTAATTTCCTGTCGCTTTAAACATTGGCCCGGCAAAACCGACAGATTGAGTCGCGAGTTGAAAGCTGCGTTGAGAGAGGCCGAATCCGGCTGCCAAACCAAATTTAGCGTGCTCTTGCACGATGGCGACAGCGGCTGCGTCGGTCCGCAAGGTCACGCAAGAAAAAAAGCAATATTGCCCGGATAGATCGAAACCTGAGACCGACGAGCCCAGGCCGGTTGAGCTGGAAAGAATGTTTTGATAGGCAAACCCGGCTCTGAAATGCTTGTCGATATTGTACCCGTAGTTAACGAGTAGCGATCCGATCGCGGTAGCGGCGCCGCTCGAAGACTGAAGCGAGTATCCGCCGACAAAAATTTCGACCGAACTACGATACTCCGGCTCGGCACTCCATGTCGAAACCCCGAGAAGGAAACTGCATAATGCAGCAACCCCCCAGATCTTACGATGCATTCGCGGAAGACTCCGATGCTCCGACGTTTCTCTTGGCTTTGACTCGTTCTTTTACGTTGTGCTGGGCATTTTGAATCTCGGCTTGATCGAAGAGGTAGCTTTGCTGAACGGCTTTTTTAAGAAAGCTCTGCAACCACTCGAGTTTTTTACCCGCGAACTTTGCTTTGACGCTCTCAACGACGTTCTCCGAGTAGCCGAAGAACGCAAACGCCACTTCCTGCAAATTCATCGATTCCCACTCGATGGATTCCAGCGCATCAAGGGCCTCGAGAGCACTCACGTAAGGGAAGTTCGGGTTATTCTGAGCTTCTTGATAAAGAAGCTCGTCTTCTTCGAACGATGAGGCTTGTAGAAGTGATTTTGAAATCATCTCGATCGCACCGGCTGCATCGAGATCGAACTTTGGACGAATCGTTTTAAATTCTTCGACCATCGCTTTCTCTTGTGTGCTCCAATCCGGACTTTGGCGGACGGAGAGGGTGAGTTTGGCGATTTTGACTTTCATCGCGGTCGGAAGCTGACGGATGACGTCGTTTTTACGAACCGGTGTCAACTGAGTCATGATCAAAAGCGTGTCGCTTTCTTTTTTCTCCGCCACCTTTTTCATCACTTGCTTCACACCGATTCTGAGAAGAGCGGCGCCAAGTTCGTTTTGTGCGAGTTTTTTGTAGTCGGATTGATATTTTTTGAACACCGAGCGGAGCGTGCCCGTGTCGACCAGTGCCTGAGTCTCGTCAAAGTGAAGCTCGGAAAACACCTGAGGGAGGAGCGTCTTGACTTGATCGGCGAGAGTGTTCGGAAGCTCGACGCTCAGGAGCTGGCCTGGGATCGCGCGGTAAATTTTGGACTCGCCGGTGTCCACGCAGAAAGCCGCGATTGCGGCAGGCGGAACCGATTCCCAAAACTCTTGGCTCGTTTGAGACGAGAACGCGCTCGAAGACGCGGTTTCCATTTTCTCAGCCTGAGCAGCGGTCTGAGCCGAAGCTCCCATCGGGCTATTGGTCGGACCGATGCTTTGAACTTGATCGGCCGCTTCCCGGAGAGACTCGGAAATCCGGCTAGAGTGACGGCTGAAAACGAAGCTGATGATGATGCCGAGAAGAATAATCGCGAATGCGACCGCTCCGACGACCATGATGATGGACTGCATGGAAGGCATAGTAACTTCGGTTTCGCTTGACGCAGCTTTATCCTTTTCTTTGTCGCGCGTTTTTGCCTCTTGATTAGCGTAAATCCAAGGTAGCTCGAACTCCGCCGGAAGGTCGATTATGTTAAGCCTATCTCCGCGCGCGGGTTTCAGAGCAAATTGCTGATAAAGCGCACTTTGCATCATAGCCTTGACCGAGTTCGGAACGTTTTTTGTGAGCGAGAGATCGATTTCGTAGTGATGAATACGCCCGAGGAGCGATTCGATATTCAATCCGCCGGCTTTGCCAACGACGTCGGACATCGTGATCGGAGTGCTCGCAAAAGGGAGAGTGATGTGCTCTTCGCTGTCTGCTTTGCGAAGGATGGCGTTGACGTGAATGGTGTACTCGCCCTTCGGAACGATCTGCTCCATCCGGCGCGCGGCTTGCTCGTTAAGGTACGAATTGACCAGCAGCTCGTCGGCCGGTGCGGCTTGCGCTTGCTTTTGCGGCATCATGGATGCCATCAGTAGAGCCAACATCGTGAGAGTCGTGCATCGATAGTTCATGGGTTCACCTTCGGTTCGATTCTAAGGGTAATGTTCCGGTACTTGGAGAGATTCTCGGCGGAAGGCTCTCTGACGAGCGTATCCGCGAAGCCCTCGGCCGACAGAGACTGCTGTTCAAATCCGGACTTCAAGAATATTTTCAACACCGACGTCGCGCGGAGCACGCTCAACTCCCAGTTGTCCGTGAACTGATTGTGTTTACCGCGGACTTTGGATGGGTCGGTATGGCCTTGAACGGTGATCTTAAGCGCCGTATGGAACGGATAGAGCACTTGAATCATTTTATCGATGGACTCGAGGCCTTCTTTAGTAATCTTGGTCGAACCCGAATCGAAGAACGAAACGTCGTCGTATTCGATTTCAAGCGATTTTGCGTTAGCGTTGATCTTAGCCGGGATTTTTTTGTCGAAAGCGATTTTGAGCTGTTCGAGCATGTTGCTGGTTTCTTTAACATCGGCGTTTTGTTTTTGATTGGCAGTACCATTAGCACCACCGCTTTCGCTGCCGGCAGGGGCAGGGCTGTTCTGGTTCATCGACATCATGACTTTTTTGAGAACGCTGTTGTCGTCATCGCCGGTGATCGTCTTTTGATTGAAGAAGATGATGAAAAAACAAAGAAGGAGAGTGAGCATATCGACATAACTGACCGCCCAAGATCCTTCGTTGTGCTGGCGATGACGCTTTTTACGTTCAAGAAGCATCGTATAGCTCCAGATGCTCTTCGACAAAGAACTGACTTTCCTTTTCGCTCCAGAGTTTGACCGTCTCAACGACCATCGATAACTCGAGCTCGTCGTGTTGGGCGATCTGCGAAAGAAACTCCGCAAGCGGGGTAATAATAAAGTTCGATGTGATCAAACCGTAAAGAGTCGCGGTCATGGCGAACGCGAGGTTGACTCCGAGGTGCTTCTGCCCTTCAGCTATTCCTAGACCCGAGAAAATCGCGATGATCCCGAATACGGTCCCGATCATCCCGAGCGCGGGCGGGTATTTACCCAGGTTTGAAATAACCTGGATCGCTTGTTGGTTGCGCTCCATCTCAAGCTTGGCTCCGTCGATGAGGAGTTTGTCGAGCGCCTCGCCCTTAAGCCCGGCTCCGAGCCAGGTGAGCGCACGGTCCAGGAATTCGTGGCCGGTTTCGGAAGGCATCCGACCGCGTTCGATGGTCTCGGTACATTCGCTCAAGATCCGCTTCACATCTTTTTTGCGACTTGATTTCTTGAACACCATGAACCAGATGAGGCGAGTGAGGCGCTTGACGTCCTTGAAGTGAGCGGTCATCAAAAAAATCGAGAAGGTGCCGCCGAGCACGATCAACAGGCCCTCAGGGTTCAAGAAAGTTTGGAGCGTGGCCTTGGAATGCAGGAAGCTTGCGACGATGATGAATGCCGAGAAGAATATCCCTAAGATGACGGTGATCATTTCTTCGCTCCTTTCTTGCGGACGCCGGGTTTAAGCACGGTGGATGCCGGCATTCGCGCAGTCGCAGCCGTACCCAACGCATCCGGTACCGGCTTTTGTCCCGACAGCTTGGTGAGAACTCGCGCGAGTGTAGTTTTTAGTTGCTTGCGCGAATCCGGAATTTGATCGAGTGCTCCGATGTACATTCCACGCGCGCGACCGAAATCACCGTTTAAAAGAAGTGCGTTTGCGTAGACGAGGTTCGCGGCGACGCTGCCCGGGTACTTGGCATGAAGGGTTTCAGCTAGCCCGAGCGCCTGCTTGCTCTGTTTGGCATCGAGCAAGGTTTGTACGGCAAAAATTTCGTCGACGATTCTCTCGGCGAGATCCTGTGATTTTTTCTGGGAGTCTTCCGGCATCCAGTCGGTGATTTTTTTCATGGAGACACGGATGACGGTTATGCCGCGGAAATGCCCGAAGAGCGGAAGATAGACCGGTGTGTAGCCCGGCTTTTCGACTTTGATCACGCGCACGTCTGAAGAACTCGCATCGCTGATGGTATGAGGTGTTTTGCCCAGCAATGTTTTTTCTTCTTCGTCCGCGTTTGTAGAAGGAGCATTCGAACCTGGAGCGCTCTTCACTTCGAAGACACTCGAGTCCGGAATGTTGGAAAGAATTTTTAATTCATCCGCGTGCGCGCTCAAACTGCAAAGAGCGAAGCACACCGCGAGTGCGGGATGAATTTTCGGAATGCGGAAAATGGTTTTTGATTTCACCTTCATACGCATTCTCATCGGCGAATAAAGGTTGTTTCATGATTATTTTGATATCGTGTCAGGCCCCTGACGAAATTGTCGAGAACTCGTCAAAGACCTGACTTGAGTCGCCAGGTAGAACGAAGGTGCGATCGGGTTTTAGGCCCTTTAGCCATGTGCGCTGAGTTTTGGCGAGCTGACGGTGAGCTAAATCAATTTCATCGATCAGACCTGGAATTCCTGGCTCGGTCTTACGCCCCTCAGGTTCCACGCCATTTAAAAAGTCGAGAACTTGTTGATACCCAACCGCATGCAAGGTTTTTGATGTTGGATACAAATCGCGCAACCGAATCGTTTCGTCGATCCATCCCTGGGCGATCATCATTTGAACGCGCTCGCGAATACGGGTTTGCAGTTCGGCTTTGTCGCGCTCCAAAACCCAAAGTAAAAATCGCGGGTCCGGTTCTTTGTCCATTTGCGATTCGAGCTCGCTCGGGAGATTGCCACTCAGTTCGATAATCTCGAGGGCTCGAATCACTCGATAACGGTCGTTCGGGCCGATCTTTTTTGCGTGATCCGCATCGCGGGCGATAAGCTTCTCGAATAATTTGTCGGTCTCGATGGCTTCCATCTGAGCGCGGAGCTCGGGTGAAGTCGGAGGAGCTTTCCATAATCCATGACGGAGCGATTTGAGGTAAAACCCGCTACCCCCCACGATCAGAGGTACTGCTCCCCGAGCACGGATCTCCGCCATCTTATTTTCGCAGTCCTTAAGAAATTTGCCGGCGTGATAGTGATCGGTCGGATCCGCGACGTCGATCAAATGGTGCGGAACTCGCTCGAGTTCCTGAGGAGTAGGCTTTGCCGAACCGATATTGAACTCGCGGTAAAAGCAGACCGAATCGGCGTTGATGATTTCGACTCGAACTCGCGGCGCGAGCTTCTCGGCGATTTCAATCGCAAGACTCGATTTACCGACAGCGGTCGGGCCGGTCAAGATGATGGTTTTTAGACTTTGCGCTGGAACCATTCTTCGACCTTGTTTTTAGAAATCCGGATCAAAGTTGGGCGCCCGTGCGGGCAGTTGCCGAAATGTTCGCACGCGAGAAGCTTTTGGGTCATCGTGATCGCGTTTGATTCGCTCAACCAGTCGCCGGCCTTATAAGAAGAGCGGCAGGCTTCCATCGCGATTTTTTCGAAGAGTGTTTCGTCCCAGACGAGTTCTTTTTCGTTTTGTTCGCTCACGTTTTGGAGGCGCTCGAGCAAATTAAAAAGACGGATCGGCAATTCGTGATTACCCCAGACTGCCGGGATGGAGCGGAACACGACCGAGGTCTCGCCGAAAGTCTCGGCATCGAAACCCAAGTTTTTGAGTACCGGGAGAGTGGATGCGACCGCTCGCAAGGATTCGTCCGAAAGTTTGATGATCTCGGGGACGAGAAGTGCCTGCTCCTCAACTTGATCACGAGAGAGAATTGATTTTTTGAGCCTTTCGTAACGAATGCGCTCGTGAGCCGCATGCTGGTCGACCAAAATCAAGTCATTGTCCTCTTCAAACACCAAGTAAGTTGAAAACAAAGTGCCGCGATAAGTTCCAAACGGTTTGCTCTTGTACGGGAGCTCCGAAGTTATCTCGCCTTGCATTGGGAATCCTGGCGCAGGTGTATTAGCGTGAACTTCGGGATGGGTGGTGTAACCCACACTTGACGGAAACAAATTTTGCGGCCGCGACTCTTCTAGCAACGCCTGTACACCCGCGTGGCAAAGCGCGAAGATTTTTTTTGAATCCAAGAATCGAATTTCAGTCTTTGTCGGATGGACGTTCACGTCGAGTTCATCGCGCGGAATCTTCAGGACGGCCACCATCGCCGGAAAATTGCCCGGCAAGAAAGATTGCTTGAGTGGCGCGAGCAAAGCCGTTTGCAAAATACGGTCTTTGAGCGAGCGACCATTCACGATCTGGTACATTGAACGAGTATTCGCTTGGCTTAAACCTTTCAGCCAGTAAAGTTCGATCGACCAAGCGCCTGGGAGATGAGAGTGAATCATCTCAAATGGATTGCCGTCGGCGAGGATACGCTTGATCCGACTCTCCATCGCTTCAGACGGTAAATCCAAAACTACGCGATCATCGTTCGTGAATTTAAACCGGATTGACGGGTGGGTGAGGGCGAGACGCTCCAAAATTTCGCGCACTGCGGACGCTTCCGAACTCGGCGATTTCAAAAATTTCAAGCGCGCGGGAATCTGCGAGAACAGCGACTTCACCTGAATGCGCGTGCCGTGTTTGGTTCCCAAGAAATTTTGATTGGCAACTTTGGCTGCAGTCGCACGGCCCGAAGCGGTTTGCACGACTTTGATTTCAAAAGTATCGGCACTCGCGTCGGTCGAAGGGCGAGAAGCAATCGACATCTCGGCCACAGCAGCGATGCTCGGGAGAGCCTCGCCTCGGAATCCAAGACTCTGGAGATCCATCAAATCTTCGAAAACGCGAATTTTACTCGTCGCATGTCTGCAAACTGAAAGTTCGAGATCTTCGCGAGTCATGCCTTTGCCATCGTCGATCACTTCGATCCACTCAGTACCGCCGGCCTGCAAAAACACTCCGATCTGTTTTGCTTCGGCATCGATGGAGTTTTCTACCAGTTCCTTGATAACGCTAGCAGGACGTTCGATGACCTCTCCCGCAGCGATTCGCTCAGCTATTAGCGGGGGGAGTACTTGAATCGAATGATGAGGCATGCCTGGGTTTCTACCTGAGCTGCATAAATAACGCAAAATCATAAATAAACGCATTGCGTTATTTTTCCGGCTAGAGTACGATCCATGCGTCCCCAGACCCCGAATTTTATTACATGGAGAAAGAATAATGAAAAACCTTATCGCTGTCCTGCCCCTCGTTTTTATTTCTGCTAGCGCTTTCGCTGAACCAGTTGTCGATTATTTAAGTGTTTCAAGCCGTAGCGGCACCGTGAATCCAATGTACGCCACGAGCAAAAACTGTACGATCCGTAGCGACGGTACCGTGTCCATTCGCACGATCGTTGGCGATATCGCGAACGGCAAGACCAAAAAAGTGGTTTGGAAAGGCATTCCAAACGATACGGTATTGCAAAGTTTGATCGTTGAGTCGAGCAAAGGCCAAGTGGTCGTTGCCCACCAAATCCCGCCGGTCGGCGGGGGTAAGACCGCTTACGTGAGCCACATGAAAGGCAAAACGATCGCACTTAAAGTGACCATCGGCGGATCTTTGCAAACCATCAACACTTCAGCAGCGACTGAGCGCTTGGTGAAGTTCGTTGACGTAAACTGCGGCAAGAACTAATTTCCAAAAATTAAAATACGTCGAAGGCCTGGGAGAAATCCCGGGCCTTTTATTTTTCGACCTGACGGCTTTTGTAGCGATTAAGCCTGCGCGACGGTGACGCGGTTACGGCCGCCTTGTTTGGACTCGTAAAGCACTTTGTCGGCGGCTTTGATGAGGTCGGTCGCGGTTTCCATATCCGAGGTCAGCTCGGCGACGCCGAGGCTCGTGGTGATCGGAATACGCTTGTTTTCGTAGGTAAATGCGTGAGTTTGTGTTTTACCGCGCAGAGTTTCGGCGTACTTCGCGGCATCTTGAATCGTCGTACCCGGCATGAGTAAGCAAAACTCTTCGCCGCCGTATCGAGCCAAGACGTCTTTCGGTTTTACTGCACCGGAGTTTTTGATCACTTTGGTAAATTCTTTCAGTACGAAGTCACCGCCATCGTGGCCATAAGTATCGTTGACCTTCTTGAAGTGATCCAGATCGAAAAAGATGAGGGCAAGTGGAGTCGATAGCGCTTTTGCGCGCTTGATCTCGGCATCGATCGCTTCCAAAAAATAACCTTTATTGAACATGCTCGTGAGCGGATCGGTGTTCGCCGCTTGGTTCAAATTGCCGTAGAAAATAATCTCGATCTCGCCCGCAGGAAGATACTTCACGATCGAGTTCCCGAGTTTGATCATGTCCTCTTTTGCGAGTTTAGCGGTGTTGCCGGCTTCGAGCTTTTTACCGTTGATGAGTGTTCCGTTCGACGAGCCTAAATCTTCGATCTTGATGACGGCGCCTTCGCGGATGATCTTGGCGTGTTTTTTAGAAATGGTTTGATCGGCGATCGAAATGTCGGCCGCCGGATCTCGGCCGATCGTCATCTCATCTTCGGTGATAAAGTAGCGGTGACCTTGAGGGGTTCCGCGAATCAGGATGAGGCAGGCGGGCTGTTCTTTAGCCTTCTGTAGCTCGCGATTTATGGTTTCCTGATCGAGACCCAATATCTGAGTCCGTTCGTTGTTTTTTCCATCGTTGCCATTACTTCCGCCGTCGCCCGACATCGCTTCTAAGTGTAAAAGAATCTAAACACGATTTAAAGTCATTTTACGGATTTGACGCCGAGCAGAACCCGGTTTCATGTGCCCGCCGGTATGCTAAACCCGACTCGATTTACCCTCGATGGAGACGGAGGCGATGAACAGCATTGTTATCGTCGTTGCTGCCGCCCGCTTGATTTTGTTCTTTGCGCTTAATTAGCGTATCGCGAATGTAAACTTTGCCTTCTTCGACACCGGGTTGGTCGAATGGATTCACTTTAAGCACTTCGCCCATGTAAGCGGTGAGGACGCTCAGGATAAAAAATATCGCGCCGATCGATTCTTCGGTGATGGAATCCAGCTGGAGTTGTAAGTGCGGCCGGCGTTGATTGGTCATCACCCGCTGAATCGAGCGGAATTCGGTGTCCAGAATTTGTCCAAGTTCTTGGCCCTCGAGCAAGTCAAACGACTTCACTTTGAAATTGACCGACGGAACGTTCGCCTTAATGCCGAAATCGAGTACGTTCACGAACCAGATGACTTTATCGTTCGGGCCGTCGCGTAGAAGTTGTAGCATGGAATGCTGATCAATTGCGCCTAGAGACGGAATCGCCGTATAGCCTTTGCCATCTTTACCGAGGCTCTCCGCCCAGAGCTGAACCCACCAGTTTGCGAGCAAGCGGAGTGGAGTGGTGTAAGGCATCATCACGTGAATCGGATTCGATTGACCTAGGCTCGAGAGCGCGTACGCCCAAGAGAGAAAGTTGTTTTTGTCCGCCGTAGCCTTCTCGCAATAATCGCGAGCTTTCTTACCGCCGGCGAGGAACTTTTCCATGTCGAGACCGGCGAGCGCGCCTGCAAAGAGTCCGACTGGCGTGAAGACGCTATAACGACCGCCGACGCTCGGGGCGATCTTGAGAGTCGCAATGTTGTATTTGCGCGCGAATTCCAGGAGCTCGCCCTTCTCCGGATCGGTGATCGCAATGGTTTGCTTGGCTGCTTCAATCAGACCGACTCCGCGTTTGAGCCAATCGTAAGCAAGCATGAAGATCGACAACGTCTCGTACGTCGTGCCCGACTTGGTGACCACGCAAACTAGCGTGTGCTTCGGATCGAGTTTTTTAATCCGGTAGTTCCAATCGATCGGATCCGGGTTTTCAAAAAAGTGGAATTGGATCTTGGTTTTGGCGCGCTGCTTGAGCGAGTCGATCAAACACATCGGGCCTAAGCTACTACCGCCGATGCCGATGAACACGCAGTGTTCGATTTCGGGTCGTGCTAGAAACGCTTTCGCGAGCGTGACCGACTCCTGCAGCTGAGAAAGTTCGGGAGTTTGAACGGCTTCGTAAAATCCGGAAACGCGCTCATGGAGTTTTTTCAAACACCGATTCCAATGATCGTTCAGCTCCGTACGTCTGGCTGCGCTGATTTCGGCGGTCAGAGGTTGGGTGCCGCTCCAATCGAGCATCACCGGTGCGGATCCAAAGCGGGCTGCGGTAATTGACATGCGTTTACGTTACACTAGGTTTCGTTGATATTTAAAGGTTTTTAACAAAAAAGTGCGTATTTTGCGACGTTTTTTACTAAAAATTCTATCAATTTTAGATATAATTTAAGGAGCGGGTAGTGAGGGTAAATCTATTAATCTGAGAAAGTTGTTACGTTTGTCCCGTCGTTTAGCGCGTTCTAACGCAAAAAAAATATCAAAAATGAGGATCTTTGTAGGAGTCGTGGTCGGCTTCGCGTTTACCTTTTACTTTAGTCTGAAGTAAAAGACTGCGACCGCTACTAGCGCTCGCGTACTGCACGTGAAATCACCAAGCGTTGAATCTGGTTCGTTCCTTCGACGATCTGGAGCATCTTAGCTTCACGCATGTATCGTTCGACCGGAAACTCTTGCGTGTATCCAGAACCGCCCAGTACTTGCACGGCATCGGTCGTCACTTGCATGGCCATATCGGTTGCAAAAAGCTTAGCCTGCGCGGCAGCAAGGCCGAAAGGCTGAGCGTTGTCCTTGAGATACGCAGCTTTTTGCACCATGAGTTTTGCGGCTTGATACTGAGTCAGCATGTCCGCGAGCATGAAGCCCACGCCTTGAAAATCCAAGATCGGTTTGCCGAACTGCTCGCGAATGTTGGCGTGATGGACCGCCACTTCGATTGATGCGCGTGCGAGGCCAAGTGCGGTTGCCGCAATGGTGATGCGCCCGCTATCGAGAGCGGAGAGGGCGATCTTCATTCCATCACCTTCTTTCGAGACGAGATTCACGGCCGGGATCATCGCATTTTCGAACACGATCTCCATCGTGTGGTCGATATGCGCGGCCATCTTCTTTTCTTTCTTGCCCATTTTGTAGCCGGGCGTTCCGCGCTCGACGATAAAGCTCGACACTCCTTTTGAGCCTTCGCCACCGGTACGGGCCATCACGATGAGCACGTCCGCGGTGTCCGCTTGGGTGATCCAGAGTTTGGTGCCGTTTAAAATATAGTGATCGCCTTGTTTGGTGGCGGTCGTGCGCAAGCTCGCGGCGTCCGAGCCGCTTGAAGGTTCAGATAACCCGAAGGCACCGACCCATTCGCCTGAAGCGAGCTTCGGAATGTACTTCTTTTTTTGCTCTTCGGTTCCGTAGTTTTGGAGAATGACCTGCGGAAGGCCCGAGACCGCCACACTGATGGCGTACGAGCAACTCACTGCCGCGAGCTCTTCGACCGCCGCAATATACTCTTGATAACCGAGTCCTGCTCCGCCGTACTCTTCTTTAACCGGAATACCGGTCAGGCCGAGTTCGCCTAAGCCTGCAATGATTTCGCGGCGGAAAGTGCCGGTCTCTTCATCGTGCTCGACGATCGGTTGGATCTTGTCTTTAGAAAATTTGCGAGCGAGCTCGCGAATCTGCGTTTGCGCTTCGGTTTCAAAGGTGGGGTCGAAAAGCTTCTGCATATTAATGTCCGTAAACCGGAAACAGCTGGCAGAGTTCTTTGACTTCGCTGCGGATTTTTTCGAGCGTGCCGGCATTGCCTTTGGACTCCAGCGCGAACTTGATCCACTGGGCAACCATTTTCATCTCGCCAACGCCGAGCCCGCGAGTGGTCATCGCCGGAGTACCGATGCGGATCCCACTCGTGATAAACGGCGAGCGTTTCTCGTTGGGTACCGTGTTTTTGTTCACGGTGATGCCGGCGAGGTCGAGCCAGCTTTCCGCCTCTTTGCCGGTGACGGTTTTATCGAGCGACTGAGTGAGATCGACGAGCATTAAGTGGTTGTCGGTGCCACCGGTGACGAGGCCGAAACCTGCGCCGATCAAGCTCTCCGCAAGCACCTTTGCGTTTTCCACTACACGAGATTGATAAGTCTTGAATTCCGGCTGAAGAGCTTCCTGAAACGATACTGCTTTAGCCGCGATCACGTGCATGAGCGGTCCGCCTTGAATGCCCGGAAAGATGAGCGAGTTGATCGCTTTCAAATTTTCTTGCGAGCACAAGATCATCCCGCCGCGAGGACCGCGCAAGGTTTTGTGCGTGGTCGTCGTGGTGTATGCCGCATGCGGGATCGGAGAAGGATGGAGACCCGCCGCTACGAGACCCGCGATGTGGGCCATATCGACGACGAGCTTCGCGCCGACCTCGTCCGCGATCTCTTTGAATTTTACGAAATCGATCACACGCGGGTATGCGCTTGCGCCCGCGACGATCATTTTAGGCTTCTCGCGCTTGGCCGTGTCGCGAATGATATCGTAATCGAGACGATGCGTCTCCATGTTTAATCCGTAGTGAGTGGCACGAAACAATTTCCCTGAGAAGTTGACCGGACTACCGTGAGTGAGGTGACCGCCATGCGAGAGATCCATGCCGAGGATAGTGTCGCCGGGTTGAAGGATCGAGAGGTACACGCCCATGTTGGCGCTTGATCCCGAGTGCGGCTGGACGTTCGCGGCTTCGGCTCCGAAGAGGTTACACGCACGCTCAATCGCGAGTGACTCGGCGATGTCAACGTACATGCACCCGCCGTAGTAACGCTTGCCGGGATAGCCTTCGGCGTACTTGTTGGTCATGATCGAACCTTGTGCTTCCAGTACCGCTTTCGAAGTATAGTTCTCCGAAGCGATCAGCTCAAGACCGTCCTCTTCACGCCGACTTTCATTTTGAATGGACTCAAATACTTTTGGGTCGGTCGATTTCAGGTCTTGAGAGAAAGCAGGCGCTTTAAACCCGTTCGGTTTCATTTCTTCGCTCCGATGCCACAAAGTTTTTTGATCCGACGGAGGTGGCGTTCTCCATTGTCGGTCGGCGTGGATAAAAAAGTCTTGATCATTTTGAGGGCGAGGTCTTCGCTGACGATTTGAGCGCCCAAGCACAGCACGTTTGCGTGGTTGTGCGAGCGAGCGCGGGCGGCTGTGTTTTCAGTCTCGCAGAGTGCAGCGCGGATGTGAGCGTGGCGGTTGGCCGCAATCGAGATTCCGATGCCGCTCCCGCAGATGAGGATCGCGATGTCGTCGTCACCGCCGCTCAGACGGTTGCAAGCGAGGTTTGCGTAATCGGGGTAATCCACGCTATCGGCCGAGTGTGTACCGAGGTCTTCGAAGGTCACCCCGATCTCAGCCGCACGTTTGATTAGCCCCTGTTTGAGCGGGTATCCGGCGTGGTCAGCTGCGATTAGTAGTTTCTTCATGATTAATCTACTTTCTTAATGAGGAGCGAGACGTTGGTTCCACCGAAGCCGAAGCTGTTGGTGAATGCCGCTCTCAAATCTTTTTTGGCGACTGCGACGTTTGGAGTGAAATGGAGGCCCGTAGCCGCGCAATCCGGATCCAAGCTATCTAAGTTGATCGTTGGGGGGATCATGCCGTCGCGGATCGCAAGCGCGGTGAACGCGCCTTCGATTGCACCGGCAGCGCCGAGCAAGTGACCGGTCATCGACTTTGTGGAGCTGATGTGCAGGTCCGAGCGCGAGCCGAGCAAGCGTGCCGTCGCTTTTGCTTCCTGCGGATCTCCGAGCGGAGTCGAGGTGCCGTGGGCGTTGATATAGCCCACGTCTTTCGCGGTCAAGCCCGATTCTTTCAGCGCGAGTTCCATGGCGCGGAATCCGCCGTTTCCGTCTTCGAGCGGAGCTGTGATGTGGTGCGCGTCCGAGGATGCGCCGTAACCCGCGATCTCGCCGTAAATCTTGGCACCGCGCTTTTTTGCATGATTGTATTCTTCAAGCACGAGCACTGCCGAGCCTTCGCCCATGACAAACCCGTCGCGATCCTTATCAAACGGACGAGAAGCTTTTTCGGGTGCTTCGTTGCGAGTCGAGAGAGCGCGCATGGCTGCGAACCCGCCGATGCCGAGAGCGCAAACTACGGCTTCGGTACCGCCCGCGATCATGATCTTTGCATCCCCTCGCTGAATCGTTCGAGTGGACTCGCCGATCGAGTGCGCGCTTGAGGAGCACGCCGATACCGAACAGAGGTTTGTGTTCTGAGTGTTCAGGAGAATGCTCATGTGACCTGCGGCCAAGTTCGGAATGACTTGGGGAATGAAAAACGGTGTGATCCGGCGGAAGCCTTTCTCAAGAAGTGTGCTGTAAGTTTCTTCGATGCCCGGGAGGCCGCCCATGCCGCAACCGATGTTGATGCCGATGTCGGTTGGTTTGATGTCGCACTGACTGGAGTTGCGGTACTCGTCGAGTCCGGAGTCTTGGTAAGCTTCAATGCCCGCAGCGAGGGCGAAGTGGATGAAGCGATCCATTTTTTTTTTGTCTTTTGCACTCACTGCTTGAGTGAGGGGGGCCTGATCCTTGCCGCGTGGGTAGAGTGGCTGCGCGAGTGTGACAGTCGGGTCAAAGCCTTTGACCTCACCTGCAAAGTTCACGGCACAGTCTTTCGTGTCAAACAGAGTGATTTTTTGAATTCCGCTTTTACCGGCGACGATGTTTTTCCACGTTTCTTCGCGCGTGTTTCCGACCGGAGACAGGATGCCGATCCCTGTCACCACGACGCGTTGTTTTTGAGCTTGATTCATGCCCGTATTAGACCTCGAATGGGCCAAATTGTCACCGAAAACGTCAGGAGGACGTTCGCGTTAAGACGTGCGTCATCTCGCCGTATCCTCTAAGTATATGATCATTCGACCTGCGGCCGAATCGGACCTTGTGAGAATCACCGACATTTATGACGAAGCCGTTGTAAGCGGTGTGACGACATTTGGTACCGTCGAGAACTCCGTTTTTATCTGGCCTGAATTTTAAAACCGTGGTGTGGGACGTGCACGGATGCAAAAGTTGGGTCGTGACTGTGTTGCTTACGACTCTCACGAGACGCACCGCTCAGTTACGAGCGTCGTTAAAACGAAAGGAATTGCCCGGTTTCGCGGGCTACTCCGTTTTCTTGACGATCAACTCGACCGCTTTGTCGATGACGGCGTCGTATTTGTTTTTTGCATATTTAACGACTTCGATCGCGACATCCGCGTTTACGCCGTTGTTCTCGACGTAAGTCCCGTCTTTGCGAACCATGAGGGATTCCGTCTGGCGGACGTCGATGTGGCTGTTCGGAGCCTGCTGATGGTTGACGACGTTACCGCCAGCGCCCATCGTGCGTGTACCGACGATTTGACCGAGTTTGTTATCTTGAATGATGCCGGCGAACATATCGCACATCGATGCGCACATTTCGTTCGTGAGGAGTTTTACGCGGAATGCGTTGTCGATGTCGGTGTTGGCCTCGATTTGGTAGCGATAGAGGGTCTCGGCCGAGTAAGGCTTAGACAAGCGCTGGCCGCCTTGCTTTTGGGCGGTGAGCTCGACGAGCATACGACGAGAGTATTCTTTAGTGGCTTCGTCGTTGCCAGTGCGGGCATTGGTGTCGAATTCATCGAGCCAAGTATCGCTCAAGCGGAACTGCATCATCGGTTGATCGATCTTGGTCGGGCTAAGCGCTTGCGCGAGTTGCATGCCGAGTTCCAAAGATCCGCCACCGTTGTTGATGGTGTCGATGATGATGTCGCGAACGCCTAAGTTTTTGAACGCCGCGAGTGTCGCTTTAAATTCTTTTACAACTGCTTCGGTCGTTCCATCCGGAGAGAACGTATCGAGGTAAACGTAACCGACGAGTTTCTTTTCCTGCGTCGCTTTGCCGTCCTTGTCGACGACGGTTGCCGGAGCGACGTAAGATGGGAACGTTTTCGATCCCGCGATGTATATTGCGTCATCCATTACTTTGCGGTTTTCGGCGATTTTATCCAGGCCTTCTTTCGGGGCGGCCGGTATTGCTGCATCCGCGGCCTGCCACTCGGCGAAAGAATCAACGAACACGAAAGTGTCGGTCATTTTCTTGATAAAACCAGAGGTGATTTTCTTGGCCATGTCGTAAGGCATTTCCATGCGACCGTCAAAGCCGAAGAAATTAAACTTCATGAGGGTCGCCTTTTGATCGTCAGAAACCATCAAGTAGTTTTCGCTCTTCGCCCTATCGTCCTGATCCGTAGCCGGCGCCGTCTTCTTTTTCGCGGTCGCGTCTTCTTGTTCTTTCTGGAACTGAACGACGTCTTTCACGACCCATGGCATGATCACGGTGCGTTTTTTACCTTCTCGTACGATCGTGAGCGTGACTTCGGTTTCTTTTGGAAGACCGTTCGTCGTCGAAACGCGGTTAAAGAGTTTGTTGAAATGATAGGTGTAGTTGGCTTGATCGAAACCCAAGTTGCGGTACTGAATCAGCTCGGAGTCGACTGCGTCTTTGAGTGACTTGCCATTGATCTCGGTGATCTTATCGCCGATTTTGATCGGGTAATTGGAGTCAGAGGCGATCGTCGGAAGAAGGCTCTTCACTAGCAAGTTGTCTTCGTTACGGATGCCGTTGAATCCGAGAAACGCGACTTTTGCGCGATCCGGGAGCGAGGCGTTCGTGAGAGCCGGCGAAGTGTGTGCATCTTTGAACTCCGCGACGAACTTCATCATGAGAGCGTAGAACTCGTCGTTGGTTGTCGTTTTTTTCGCGTCTTCGAGATACTTGTTCTTGAGTTCGTCGTAGCTGAACTTGTAGCGGTCCTGCTTGAATTCGAGCGGTGCGTAGTTCTCGCCGAACTGGGAATAGATCCAGTACATGTCGGCGATTTTTTCATCCGTGGAAAGCGTCCGGCGCGGTACCGGATCGCACCCGGTGAGGCCCGCGATGGCCGTTGTCATCGCCGCAATCGTTGAAAGTCCCAATACCCAATTTTTCGAATTGCTCTTTTTCATCTCAACGGGTTATACCGCGCTGATTGTTATTTGTAAACTTATTTAATATAATTATTTAAACTTCATATATTAAGGCAGTTTGGATAAGACGTAATCCGGCAGGACGTAAAACAACAAAAGCCCGGGGTTGTTCCCGAGCTTTCTTAAAAATTTAGATCAATGCCTAGCGGTTCAAAAACTAGTGGTTAGCGTTGGATTTAGCGTTGATGTAGTTGATAACGTCGCCGACGGTCTTCATTTTTTCAGCTTCTTCATCAGGGATGTCCATGTCGAACTCTTCTTCCATGGTCATTACGAGCTCGACGATGTCGAGGCTGTCCGCACCGAGATCTTCGATGAAGGATGCAGCTGGTTTTACTTTATCCGCTTCAACTGCAAGCTGATCACAAATAATTGAACGAACTCTTTCTTCCGTATTCGCTGACATGAGCGATCTCCTTTTACGAACGCCTAACGGCGCAATATTTAACCTTATGTAATAATTAGGCGATCCGGTATTTGTAATGCGGAACCGCTCAAATGTAAAGGCCGCCGTTCACCCCAATGATTTGGCCGGTGATATAACGGGATCCATTGGTTGACAAAAAACCAACAATTTCAGCCACATCTTGGGGTGTACCCAAAGAGCCCAGAGGAATATTGTCAGTGATGGATTTTTTTTGTACGTCGGTTAGAGCGCCCGTCATGTCGGTCTCAATGTATCCGGGGGCAACCGCATTCACCCGAATCGAGCGAGAAGCGAGTTCTTTAGCAAGGGATTTGGTTAAGCCATGGAGGCCGGCCTTCGCGGCGGCGTACGCCACTTGTCCAGCGTTCCCCATTTCGCCGACTACCGACGTGATATTGATGATCGAGCCCCTGCGCGCTCTCATCATGAGTTTTGCGGCTTCGCGAGAGGTGATTACGGCGCTGACCAAGTTTGTCTGGAGCGTGCGATCCAAGGTTTCTTTTTTCATGCGCAAAATCAGGCCGTCTTCGGAGATGCCCGCGTTATTGACGAGAACTTCGAGCGCGCCTTTCTTAGCGAGCGTGTCGAACGCGCTCACGATCTCCGCCTCGCTCGAGACATCAAAACGCATTGGCTCCGCTGAACCTCCGGCTGCGGTAATGGCGGCGCACACTTCTTGTGCCTTCGCTTCGTTCGAAACGTAATTGACCATCACGTGGAATCCGAGCGTGCCGAGTTTTTGGGCAATACCTGCGCCGATTCCGCGCGAAGCACCGGTGACAAGTGCGATGGGACGGACGGTTCCAGACTGACTCATGATTTTAGCGCTCCCTCGGCGAGTTTTAAGGATTCAAGATCGTAGATCGGGTAGGTTTCGAATTCAGCGCCTGCGGTTTTAGCGATGCGCTTAGCGAGACCTTGCAGGACTTTGCCTGGGCCGAATTCAAAAGCTTTTTTACAGCCGCTTTGGAGAAGTGTTTCCACGCTTTGTTTCCACAACACCGAATGATCGACCTGTTCTGAGAGCAGGGGATGGATCACTCCCGGCTCGTGAGTGATGTTGGCGGTTCGGTTTGGAATGTAAGGAGTGGCGAGGATGGTGGGCTTTGTGGCTGTTGCGAAAATCGATTCCATCTTGTCGCGCGCCGGTTTCATCAAGGAGCTGTGGAAAGGAGCGCTGACATTGAGGCGTTTGGCCATCACGCCGCGGATTTTCAAGTTGGTAATCAGGGTTTCGAGTGCAGCGACCGCATCGATCGAACCCGAGACGACGATCTGCCCTTGAGCATTGTAGTTGGCGGGTTCCACCGAACAAGTGACCGACCACTCGCCACCGGTCGCAGTTTTTGCGCCATCTGCGCGCGCGGATTTAGCCAGAGCGGTCGCTTCTTTACACCAGGTTTCGATCTGGGCGTCCTCTCCTCCCAAGATCGCGCTCATAGTGCCTTCGCCGATCGGCACCGCTTTTTGCATCGCAAGTCCGCGTTCGCGAACCCATGCAATCGCATTCGAGAAATCGATCGCATCGCATGCCACGAGCGCCGAATACTCGCCGAGTGAATGTCCGAGATTGACGTCGGTCTTCATTCCGATTTCGGCTTCCGCCACGCGGAAGCATCCGGTGGAGACAGCGAGGATTGCCGGTTGAGCGTTCTCGGTTAAAGTGAGATCGCCGTCCGGTCCTTCGAATAGAAGTTTTTTGAAGTTAAAGCCAAGCGTATCTGAAGCTTCTTCGATCGTTTGACGGAAGACCGTGAATTCGTCGTAGAAGAGTTTACCCATCCCGACACTTTGAGAGCCCTGACCTGGAAAAAAGCCTGCCTTCATGCAGAGCTAATACTTAACGAGCTGCTGATTTAGAAGTGGTTTTTTTACCAGCTTCGTATGAGCCGTCCTTAAGCGCCTTCATTGAAATCGTGTGCGCGCGGACCTGGGTCTGAGTAAATTTGCAAGTGGTCGCAGAAATCGGATCGAGCTCGTAAGCTGCTGAATAGCGGCGCATATCGCGGCGGCTGCGTGATGCTTTTTTCTTAGGGACTGCCATGGTCGTTACCTTTCAAAAAATTGTGAACGTTTAAAATCGACTAAAAACGTACGGTTGTCAAGAAAAAGCTTGACGCTGAATGATGTTTCGGGCACCAAAATAGAAATGAAAAAATCCCCTAAAAAGCCGAGTCAAAACAAGAGCGTCCGAGGCAAAAAGCCGATGGCCCGTCTTGTAAAAACCTTGAAAAAGACTCTGGCAAAAGCCATGGCTCCGAAAGCTGCTAAAAAGGCGCTGACGAAGAAGCCGGCCCCTTCAGCCACTAAGCTAGCAAAGGTTGAAAAAGTCACGAAGCCGACCAAGGTCGCAAAAGGCGCGGCGAAAGCGTCGGTAACGAAAGCGGCAACAACGAAGACAGCAACGAAAGCCGTTGTATCAGCGTCTGCTGAGAGTAAAGTCGCCGCCGGCAAAAAGGGTAAAGCAGGCAAAGGCGAGAAAGAGGTCGTCGCGCTTGTACAAGGCAAAGCCGCGAAAATACCTAAAAAACTCGCTGCTGACAAACCCAAAGAAAAGTCTGCTGCTGCGATCCGCGCCGCTGAAGCCGCCGGTGAGAAGCTTTGTCGCGAAGCCGGCTGCGAAAACATCGCGACGACCAAGGGTTACTGCCGTCTTGATTACATCAAGAATTGGAAAAAGATTAAGCGTAAGGAAATGATCCTGAAAGAAGGGAAGCTCAACCAGTACATCGAAGAGTTGGTGAGCAAATACCCGGATAAATACATCGACATTATCCGCCAGGATCTTTCAACCGAAGTAAACTTCACGAAGATCATTCATGATCTCGAGCTCGATGAGTCAATCGACGATTTGGATTACGACGGTGATTCGATCGATTCCCTTATTGGATCCATCGGTGGTAAGGGTTCAGAAGACGGCGACGAGGGCGATTTTTAACGCGTTGCGGTAAATTTGCCTTTTTTTAATTTCTCTTCAAATCGTTAATTTTACGGCAATAATTGCGACTCTGTTTTAACTTCTCCGTAACGTCGTCGAACTTTTGGATATATGTTGCTGCGCATGCTAATTCCGCGTCATCAAAAGTTTCTGGCCCAAGCGAGGGCTGCAAAGGAGAGATTGATGAAGGCATTTGTTGTGTTCGTAGCCGTGTGGGTTGGTCAGACATCATTCGCGGACGGTTTTCGCTGCGAGGGTTTGATCTACAAACAAAGGCTCGTGGTCTACAACAACACCCAGCCCAAGCTCGGCACCCGTGTCGCTGCGATCTTGATTGCATCCGATCCAAAGCTGAAGGGACGCAATAAAACCATCGCCACCTTCAAAAAAGTTCAAGGTCTACTCACTTCTTCAAGCACGGTTTACACCGCGGACGTCGACAGCCGTTTTACTTCGGTCGGTCGTACCGGTGAGAACATCGCAGGTACCAAACTCGGTTACCTGAAAACGATTAAACTCGCCGTCAACTTTAGCTATCAGTACAACGCCCCATCGTCTCCGAACGAAAAATTTACGGCGCTCGCGAAGTACATTAAAGAAAATGGCTCGGTCACCTCTGAAAACATGGTGTGCGACCGCTACGTCAAAGGATACTAAACCATGAAAAAGTTTGGGTCTCTCGTCCTAGTCGCGGGAGCGATGGCGGCCGCCGGAGTTCAAGCTTCTCCGGTCACCACGACCGCAATCACTCGTACCAAAACTAAAACCAAGCGGATAAAAGTCGGCGACAAGCTGATTTGTAACTACACCGACGGATATTTCCGCGTTACCGACGGAGTAGGAAAGTGGGAAAAATACATCGGCCAAACAGCTTCATCGAATGAAGTCGCAGTGGAATGCAGCGAGAAATCCGCTGCGGCACTGGCGGGTTCTTACTTCATGTATTTCCATCGGGGCGCGATTGAAAGCAAGTTTATCGGCCCGATGTCGAAGCGCTTGCTCACGGTGAGTGAGGACTTGATTGCGGGCATCGCGGGTGGATATTTCGTGACCGTTCGCGGTTCGAAGCTCACTACTCAATACATCGGAAGCTGGGAAGATAAGCCGATTCTCACGTCATCGAAAACCTTGGCTGCCGCGGTGATGGGCTCTTACTTTGTCGTGACCGACGGTAAGGAAATCAAGACCAAGTACATTGTTGCAAGCGATGCCAATAAAGTGGTTGCGGGTGAAAGCATCGCCGGCGCCTTGATCGGAAATTACTTTGTGGGTTACGCCAACGGAGAAATCGTGAGCAAGTATGAAGGTGCTCGAAACGATATGGACACCTTAGTGCGTGGTAAAGATGTTATCGCCGCTTCGATGGGAAATTACTTCGTCGTATTCGACGCCACCCGAAATAAGGTCACCGAAAAATTTATCGGAGTCGCGGGCACCGTGAAGGTGATTAACTCGGTCGTCGTTCACCAGGACGTGCATGGCCAGCTGACTCGTTATCATTTGGCTACAGGCCAGTTCCAATAGAGGTAACGGGTTCCTTTTGGTTGAGATTTGCGTCATTCGATCTTCAACACACGAAGGATGACGCAAACCTCAACCAAAAGGAACCCGTTACCTTGTTAATGTCGGATTGGGCCGCTATCGCCGCCTGACCCGCTCTTGGCTTTTTTGATCGCATCCAAGCGGTCGCTTAAGAAGTCTTCCGAGTCATCGTCGTCTTTTTTATCACGCTCTTTATAGTTAGGGTCGTTCTTCGCGAGCCAATCGTCGGCGGCTTCTTCGAGTTTCGGATTGGTTTTGTCGATTTTGACCCAAGCCTGCACGCCTTCCGGAAGAGTGGATTTAGTCCACTCGAAAGGGGCTTCTTCGAGAGCGCCCAGAGATTGGTTGGCGATTTGCGCGACTTTCTCCGGATTCTCTACATCCAAATAGAAATCAAAAACGGAACCCGCGGACTCCACGCATGAGCTGAGCGTGGCTTCCAAGCCCGGAAGCTCGGCGTTTGGATTGTAATCCGCGCTGGCGTAAACCGTGGTGGCAGCAACCGAGTTCGGTCCGTGCGAGAGAGTGATCGCAATGATCACTTCATCACCAAAGAGCGCTCCGTCGGCGGAGAATTCCGATATGGGATGTATTTTTTTAATCTCAGTCAAGCCTTTCTCCAGTGCTTGAGTGAGGGTTTGCTCCACGAGTTTCAGGTAATCGTGAGGAAGGGGCGAGCTCTTCGAATTCGATGCTTGAGTGGGTTTAAGGCGTTTGTCCCATTTTTTCATAGTGAGTGCCTTGTTGTACCATTTTTTTCAATTTTTACTGGTTCTTTTTCGTTCATTCCGCGTCACTCCTCCTTGAATTACCTCTAGTAGTTCTTCGTCGCCCTTCCTTGAATGGACGAAAAAGCCCTGCGTACAAATTGAAAAAAATGGTACAACAAGGCACTAGATGACTCCTTCCCGTACGCGATTGAGTTGCGGCGGGAATTCTTCGAGTTTGAGGAGTTTTTTAATGGTTTTGCGGCCTCGCTGGACGGTGATTTCAACATTGTCGGTGGGTTTGAGTTTGGCGAGCGCGCGTTCGACTTCTTGTTGCTCGATGATTTTTTTGCCGCCGATCTCATAGATGATATCGCCGACTTGCAATTCCGAGCGATCGGCTGGGGCCGATTGCACGAGATTGATGATGATGATTCCGCTTTCGCGTCCGAGGCCGTAAGAGTAGGCGAGAGTTGGCGTCACCTGACGGGAGATGATGCCGATCCACGGGCGAGGTACGCGGCCGAATTTTTTGAGATTGGTGATGACGGCTTTGGCATCGTCGATCGGGATTGCAAATCCGATTCCCCCGAACTGCCCCGTACGCGAGAAAATCATCGAGTTAATGCCGATGATTTCGCCCTTGGTATTGAAGAGCGGGCCGCCGCTGTTACCTGGGTTGATTGCAGCGTCGGTTTGTAAGTAGTTGTCGAAAGGGCCTTGGCCGATATTGCGATTCTTCGACGAGATGATTCCGGCGCTGACCGAATAGTCGAGACCGAACGGATTGCCGATTGCGATCACGGGTTCACCGATGCGGAGCTTGTCGGAGCTGCCCATCACACCGGGTTTGATTCCAGGAGGAACTTTGCCGGCGGGGTCACGCAATTGAAGGAGTGCGATGTCCGTTTTAGAATCGCGACCGACGATACGCGCCTCGAACTGGCGCTTGTCTTTGAGTGTGACGACGATCTCGACCGCTTTGTTATCGATCGCTTGTTCGACGACGTGATAGTTGGTGAGGATGAAGCCGTCCGAATCCATGATGAAGCCGCTACCGAGAGAGCCCGTTTGCTGGTCTTCGGGGATTCCGAAATATTGAAAGAAATCTCCCCATCCGTTGACTTTGAAAGCCTGACGTTGATCGAACTTTGTCGAGATGTGGACGGCCGATGGACTGACTTTTTCGATCAAATCCGGAAGGTCTTGGGGGGTAAAAGGGCCGGCTGCTGCGGTTGCGGCGGAAACCGCGAAGCACGCGATGCAGAAAATGAAAGATTTCATGGTTGATTGCAAGTATTAGCTCAAAAGGTTAAAATGCACCACTATGAGCACTAAAAATGTCGTCGTTGTTGGCTATGCCCGTACTCCAATCGGAAGCTTCCAGGGAGCGCTTGCGTCACTGCCTGCGCCAAAATTGGGAGCGCATGCGATTTCCGCAGCTTTGAACCGCGCGGGAGTGAAACCTGAACAAGTTTCGGAAGTGATCATGGGTAACGTCCTCACCGGCGGTATCGGACAAGCTCCCGCTCGTCAGGCCATGATTTACGCCGGGATCCCCTCATCGACTCCGGCGATGACGATCAACAAAGTCTGCGGAAGCGGAATGAAAGCGCTGATGCTCGGCACGCGCTCGATTCAAGCGGGCGATAGCGACATCGTGGTTGCGGGCGGACAAGAGAGTATGTCGAATGCCCCTTATTTGATGCCTGCTGCGCGCGGCGGGTTCAGAATGGGGAACGCGCAAGTCGTCGACTCGATGATCAACGACGGTCTCTGGGATCCGTACAATAATCAGCACATGGGGAACTGTGGCGAGCTCTGCGCTCGCGAGATGAACTTCACGCGTGAAGCGCAAGACGCGTACGCGATCGACAGCTACAAGCGTGCTCAAGCGGCGCTCGCTGGCGGCAAATTCAAAGCCGAAATCGCACCGATCGAAATGAAGAGCGCGAAGGGCGAGGCGACTCTCGTTGAAAACGACGAAGGTCCGCCGAAAGCAAAACTCGATAAGATTCCGGGCTTGAAACCCGCGTTCGACAAAAACGGAACGATCACGGCCGCAAACGCATCTTCGATTAACGACGGTGCCGCAGCTCTCGTGCTCGCGTCGGAAGATAAGGCGAAAGCGCTCGGGCTGAAGCCGATCGCACGAATCGTATCTCAGGGCACTCACGCGCAAGATCCGGTGTGGTTTACCACTGCGCCTGCGACCGCGATGAAGCGAGCGCTCGACGCCGCCGGTTGGAAGATCGATCAAGTGGATTTGTTTGAAGTCAACGAAGCGTTCGCGGTGGTTCCGATGGCGACGATGAAGGATCTTTCGATTCCGCATGAGAAGATGAACGTGTGGGGTGGGGCGATCAGCCTAGGCCATCCGATCGGCGCATCCGGAGCGCGTATTATCTGTACTTTGATTTCGGCATTGAAGGATCGCGGCCTCAAACGCGGTTTGGCCGGCATCTGTATCGGTGGCGGCGAAGCGACCGCGGTGACGGTAGAGATCCTGTAGCGTCGTTTGACTTTAGCTACGCATCGCCGTAGCTCATTTTAGAATAAAAAAACCGGATTGTAGCTGAAGCACAATCCGGTTTCTGTTGAGCTTGCCCCATTCCCGCCGACGCTCTACCCGGGGCAATCCTATGTCATTTTTCAGTGTATGTCCCGGACGGTGGCTGCAACACCGCCCGGGTTGTAGATGCCGGTAAATTCCACCCAAGAAGGAGTATCTGTTCTTTCTCAACCCAGTGCAGAGACCTTAAAACTGCACCGGATGGTGGACCTGCGCATTTACAATGTTTTTTTACACTAACGGGATGAAAAATACCCGAGTGCTTTGTTTTTGTCCTTATTGATGTTGTAAATAAAATGAGATATACTTTATTAAATGATAAGGATTCTGACGAGAGCCAAATCTTACAAGCAGTTTGTGAATAAAATGCTCGAAAACCCGCTTTTCGGACGGGGAGCAAAGACCCGTTTAGCCGAGTTCTTGGGGGTCCAAGGCAGTTTTATCTCCCTTGTGCTGTCCGGAAAACAGGAGTTCAGTGCCGATCATTCAATTAAAATCGCTGAATTTCTAAAACTCGACGAAACTGAAACCGGTTTCTTTATGACGATGGTTCAGCGGGACCGGGCCGGCACTCCGAAGCTCAAACGGTATTACCAGCAGCAGCTCGACCGAACCATCAAAGAGCAATCCGAGATTAAAGTGCACGTGCAGGGAAAGGAGGTCGAGACTTCGGAGCAGGATTTGTCGCTCTATTACGGCTCGTGGTTTCATGCGGCGATTCACATGGCCATTCACAGCGCCAAACACCGGACGGTGGCAGCGCTCGTCGCCTACACACAACTCAAGGAATCGCAAGTGAGGGAGTCGATCGACTTGCTCGTGCGTCTTGGATTCGCGCAATTCGACAAAGATACGGTTGTACCGATCGACCGTAATTTTCACCTAGGTAAGCGTTCACTAGCGCTTCGTTCGCATCATACTAATTGGCGAAACCAGGCGGTGAGATCCCTCGACGATTATCACGTGGATGCGCTTCATTACTCGCTTGTGTTGAATATCGATTCCGAGACAGCGATGAAAATACGCGAACTCCTGCTGGAGTCCTTTCGCAAAACCCACATTCTGATCGGAAAAGCCAAAATCGAAAACGTCTACTCGCTCTGCGTAGATCTGTTTCAGGTTTTTGGGTGATCTATCGAATGCAGGCGCCGAGGTGGAAGGCCAGTGTTTCGTCCGACATGAGGTCTGGAGCCGGATCTTTTGCGATTTCGTCCGCCTCACAAGCGTTGAATCCGCAGTCATTGATCAGACTGGAAGTAAAGTAGATGCTTCCATGACCGTATGTACGGAGTGTTTCATTGATACAAAATTGAGTACGGGTGATATCGCCACCGCCGCCCGTGCTCGCACCTTGAGCGAAGGCAAAAGAGGCAGAAAACACCATGAATCCAACAAAAAGAGCAATTAAGGTTCTGTCCATGACGCGCAGTTTAGTGTATTGGACTAAAAATGTCAAGATAGTCTGAAAGAACGGAAGAGTTCAACGAGAAGAGTTGAAGAACTTTGTAACGCAGCAAAGCTCTGTGATTAAGTACTGCTATGGCAAACACAGCGGGATCTTCAGTAAAAAAAGGCATGAGTAAGCTCGTCTCTGGACCGGACGAAGCGGTCAAAGACATCTTCGACGGCGCCGTCCTTACCATCGGTGGTTTCGGCCTATGCGGAATTCCGGAAAACACGATCGCGGCCCTGATGCGCAAGGGGGTCAAGAACCTCACTTGCGTCTCAAACAACGCGGGTGTCGACGGATTCGGAATCGGTGTGCTTTTGCAGAAAAAACAAGTGAAGAAAATGATCTCGAGCTACGTCGGTGAGAACAAACTGTTTGAGCAGTTGGTGTTGTCGGGCGAATTGGAATTGGAGTTTGCGCCGCAAGGAACGCTGGCTGAGCGGATGCGCGCCGGCGGTGCGGGGATCCCGGGATTTTACACTCCGACCGGCGTCGGTACCTTGATCGCCGAAGGCAAAGAGATGCGGGAGTTTAACGGACGCCAATATATTTTAGAACGTGGGATCGTCAGTGATTTCGGGATCGTCAAGGCGTGGAGAGCAGACGAGATGGGGAACCTCTTGTTCCGCAAGACTTCGCGCAACTTCAACCCGCTTTGCGCGATGGCGGGTAAGATCACGATCGCCGAAGCCGAGGAAATCGTACCGGTTGGTACTTTTGACCCGGATCAGGTGCATTTGCCGGGCGTGTTTGTGCATCGGTTGTTCAAGGGCGAAAAATTCGAGAAGCGGGTGGAGCGCAAAGTTTTGGGCACGGGCGCGATTAAACCCGTGGCAGCCGCTGGAGGTGTTAAATGAGTTTGTCGCGTGAGCAGATCGCACAGCGGATTTCGCAAGAGCTTCGTGACGGCTACTACGTCAACCTCGGGATCGGTATTCCGACTCTGGTCGCGAATTACATTCCGAAAGGGATCGAAGTCATACTTCAAAGCGAGAACGGAATTTTGGGTCTCGGGCCCTATCCGCTCGAGAGCGAAGTCGACGCTGATTTGATCAATGCGGGTAAAGAAACGGTGACGGTTATTCCGGGCGCCGCGTTTTTTTCGAGCGCGGACAGCTTTGCGATGATTCGCTCGGGTAAGATCGATCTCACTGTTCTAGGTGCGATGGAAGTCGCCGAAAATGGCGACCTCGCCAACTGGATGATTCCGGGAAAACTCGTCAAAGGCATGGGTGGGGCGATGGATCTCGTCGCCGGCGCGAAACGCGTCGTCGTAGCCATGCAACACGTGTCGAAGGATGGAAAGAGCAAGGTCTTGAAGAAGTGCTCGCTGCCGCTGACCGGTCAGAAGTGCGTGAACCGGATCGTGTCCGAACTCGCCGTGATCGATGTGACTCCGCAGGGCTTGAAGCTCGTGGAGCGCGCACCTGGCGTGAGCGTGGAAGAGATTGTCAAATCCACGGAAGCCAAGCTCATCGTCGCGGGCGATATCCCGGAGATGAAGGTTTAGAACCCGATCGGTCCATACCAAAGGTCGCTTGACCCTTGAAATCCGTAACTGTACTTGCCTAAACCAAAGCTTGTTTCTGGACGGGAGAGAAGGCTAAAACGAGACATTCCATATCTGTTTGTAAATCCGGTCCGACCGCTTAAAGTAAACCAGCTGCTCGAGAGAACATGAGAACTGTTTTGACCCAATGAGGCCGGCTGGCGACGCACTTCTTCTTTTGGCTTATCGGCAAGCACGTTCGGAAGATCCGATTTGCGAAGATTTAACGACTTGTAGATTCCATAGTTGATGCTCTGGAAGTTTTTGATCTGCTTGTGTGCGAGTTCGCAATCTTGAGTGCCGTCGCAGCTTACACCTTTCGTATGAAGGACTGCTTCGACTTTTCGACTGAGGTCGCTTTCGAGTTTTTTGTTTTCAGCGGCGATCTTCGCGCGTGCGGCTTTGATGTCCTTGATGTTGAGGTCTTTTTGCGCAAGCTGGCCGTTGATGAACTTCATGAGGTTCAAAATATTCGGACTCTTGTCGCCTTTTTGCGCATCCTTTTGAGATTCGGCGATCCAAGAGAGCATCTTGATGTCCGAATCGCCGATTTGAAGTTCAGGATTGTCTTTAACGAACTGGTTGGCTTCCAAGACTTCGCTGAGTTCCGGAATGACTTCGCTGAGCGCGATATTTGAGATCGGCGCTTTCTCGAATTTGTCAGCGGCTTCCTTGTGTTCTCCCTTTTCTTTCAAGAGAGCTAAGATCGCCGATTTCACGCCAAACTGTTCTTTTTTGAAGTCGATGTCTTTTTTGCGACGAGAAGCGGCTTCCATAAAGATGTAGTAGAGACGGTTAGTGGTGAGTTTGGTTTGAATGGCCATGAACTCTTTGGCGTCCTTATTGTCGCCGGACAGATATTTCATCGCCGAACCGACGCAGTCATTTTGCTTCTGGATTTTTTCCATCTGATCTTTGATCGCCTTAGGCATCTCGATGGTTTTTGGCACGTACGCTTGAAGCTTTTCGGTCGACACTTTATCGATGAGGCTCACCGGCTGGACCATCAGCGGGACGTGACGTTTTTCGGTTATGAAATCGAATTTCATCTCATCGTGAACGTATTTAAGAAGCTGATTGCGGTTTAGCGTATAATAGCTGTTGGTGATCTTGCCGTCTTCGTCGCGAGTCTGTTCGCGCACAAAGCCCACGCGGTTCTTTTTTGAACCCGCGTCTTTAGTCATACAATATTGATTCGCTCCAACCGAAGTGTCCGAGCAGAGTTTGAGGCCGCTAAAGAGGTCGATCTTTTTGTCTTTGCCGAACGGAGTTTTTACAGCGTCGGTAAAAAACGAGTAGAGGTCTTTCTTGGAAGACTTGCTGGTTTTCATTTCGGTGCTGGTGAGCTGGCCTTCGTCGTTATAGTTTTTGCTTTCCCAGGGAGAGGCGATATGGCCTTTCTTGTCGAGACAGTAGCTGACCTTGTTAAGGTCGGCGGAGGCGCAGTCCTGAACATAAATTTCGTTTGCGTAGCGCGCTTCGTATTTGGCGGCGTATTCGGCTTGTGCCTTTTCCTGCTCTTTTATCTTTTTGGTTTCTTCGTCGTCATTCAGCGCTTGAGCGAACTGAGATCCAAGGAGGAGAGTGGTGCCGACAAACGCCAAGAAAAGTTTTTTGGTTTCCATACGTCGGACTTATCGTCAAAAAGTCGACGAATCTTTAGTGTGGTGCCGCAAGTGCCCGAAAGTAAACGCCAGTTGGTGTTGGGACCAACTGGCGCGCGTTTATAATCCCCGAAAAAAATTTCGTAGTGCA
>JAFEAO010000014.1 GCA_018266375.1 Bdellovibrionales bacterium | reverse complement strand
AAGAGTAGACAGGTAGAACTCCCGCCTCCGGTCGCAATCCTGCCCAGTGGGGGGACTGATTTGCCCGTCCAAGTTACATGCAGTAGTCACGACCAATTTGAAATTTTCATTGCAGCGAAACCCAAATTCCTGGGCTTTTAAATCATTTCCCCGATTGCTCCCATTGTCAATCTGCGGTAAAATTTAGCGCATGGACTCACGCCTCTCGCCCGCGAAATTATTTTATCCGCTCGCGCTCATTGTGTTCACGGCGATACTCTTGTTCCCAAGTCCTTTACTGCCACTCGTCGCGTTTTACTGTCTGCTCGTTGGCGCAATCTGGTCTTACGTCGTCACCGACATGCAGATCGAAAATCCAAAAATGACCGAGATGGCACCGCCGATTTTTTTGTTGCTTTTTATGGGCATCCTGACTCAGGCTTTGAACCGCCCCACGACGGAGACGTTATTTCACACGGTGCGTGGCCTCGTGATGTTCCGCACGCTTGTCTTCATACTCACTAAAGTGCGCTTGAGTCCGAATCCGATTTCAAAACCGATGTCGGTACTGGTTGCGGCGATCGTGCTTGAGATGGTCATGATCGGGACTCGCGTCTATCACCTGATTTATCCGCTTGATCCGATGCCGACCTGGCTTGGGTATGTCGAGACCAAGGTTTTAGCCGTAACCGTCGCCGCATTAATGCTGTATGCCTACTTTCAAAAAAATAGAAGCCGATAAGATCATCTTAGGCCTCTACGATCAATTTCATAAGCCCGAGTTTTTGGAGTGGGATCCGCTTTCAGTAGTGCGACGTTATCCCGAACGCGATCAAGAATGGATCGCTCTGCTTGCGGCGCTTTTTGCTTTCGGTGGGGTCAAGCAAATCATCGCGGCGCTAAATAAAGTTCTGGTCAGACTCGAGAATTCGATCGAGCACGATCCCGATGAGCTTCATCGCAGGCTCGAAGGGTTTCGTCACCGGATTTACGTCGGCCAGGACGCCGGCGCGCTTATTCTCCTCTATCGCAAGAGCGTCGGCAAACACGGTTCGCTGAAGGCGCATTTTTTGGCGCATCATCCGGTAGATGCCGTGACAGTCGAAGTCGCACTCGCCGGCGTGATTGCCGATTATAAAACTTGGGCCCATGAAGACAAAATGCTCACTGGCCCACATTTTAAGCATCTACTCAACTCGCCGGCCGATGGCGGTGCTTGCAAGCGTTGGCTTATGTACCTGAAATGGATGATTCGAGCAGACGACGGAATCGATCTCGGGCTTTGGGGTAAGTCCGCACTCGAGCCTCGTCACTTGGTGATTCCGCTCGACGTGCACTTGTTCCGGATCTCGCGGAGGCTTGGCCTTACCAAGCTCAAGTCCGCGAACTGGAAAAGCGCCGTGCAGGTCACGACAGCGCTCAGGCGGCTCGATACCGACGATCCGGCTAAATATGATTTTTCTCTATGCCGATTCGGCATGTTTAACGTAAGAGGGATGACAGGAGATTTGAAGAGTGGACTTCGGCCAAACGCTCGATGATCGAGTGCTCAAAAATATCGACTTCTCTCTGCCGCCTTTGGATTCGGATCCGGAGTTGGCGCAGCTTGCACGTCTCAGGCGAGCTCGGAATTTAGCGGTCGCTCGCCCAGCCGGAGCAAAGCCGCAAATCGTCCGCGTCGGCCCGCCGATCTGGGGTGAGGCGCGCTGGGTCGGAAACATCTATCCGGAAGGTACAAAAGCTGCGGAATTTATTTCGGCTTATCAAAAGCAATTCAAGACGGTGGAAATCAATTCCACTTTTTACGCGGTTCCCGCTCGCACGACGTTTGCTAAGTGGTCGACCAGTGTCGATAAAGATTTTCGCTTTTGCCCGAAGTTTCCGAAATCAGTGAGCCATCAGATCCATTCGCCGAACATGACCGATCTCGAAAATTTTTATGCAGGGCTTGAAGCCATTCGCGACAATATCGGAATGACGTTTTTGCAGTTGCCGGGAACTTTCGGCGCGAAGATGGGCGATCGCAACGCCAAGACGCTTCTTAAGTTTTTGGACACGGTGCCTCGCTGGGTGAAGCTCGGAGTTGAGTTCCGCCATCCGCTTTTTGTCGAAAATAACCTCCTGAAGCCGGATTGGGTCGAGGCGCTTGCCGAGAGATTCGCTGCAACCGTGATCATCGATACGCCGCTTGAGCGCCAAGTGTGCCATACGAGCTTGAGTGCCCCGCGAGTGATGGTGCGCTTTTTGGGCGCTAACTTACACGACACCGGCTGGAATCGCCTCGACAAGTGGATTGAGCGTGCGGCAATCTGGATTGAAGCCGGTTTGCAGGAGTTTTACTTTATTCTCCACGAGCCGGACATTTTCTATTCGCCCAAGTCCACGCAGTATTTCATTCGAGGGTTAAATAGCGCGCTTCAAAAACACGGACTCAGCCTTCAGTTGCCCGAACCGTTTTTTATGGAGTTGCTATGAACGTCCAAATTCGCCGTCTTGCTGAAAATGACTTGCCCGAAGTGGGGGAGTTGTCCCGCCAGCTCGGCTATCCGATTCCGCAGGAAAAACTAAAAAAGCAATTCGACGACCTCAAAAATCACGTCGAGCACTTCATGGCTGTCGCCGAGGTTTCCGACGCCACAGCAAAACGCGTCGCCGGATTTATTCACGCCAATAAATATCTCGATCTCATCGAGCCTCACACCGTGCAAATTATCGCGCTTGTCGTAGACGAAAACACGCGCAGTCTCGGTCTCGGAGCGAAGCTCGTGAGGGCCGTCGAAGAATGGACGCCGTCGATGAACGTAAAAGAAATCTGGGTTCGCTCGAATATCAAACGTGAACGCGCGCACGAGTTTTATAAGCGGCTGGGGTACCCCATCGTTAAAACTTCTCATAAGTTCAGTAAATTCGTTTAATCCCATTGTCTAACCCTTCTTCAGTGTTAGCAAAATAACAGGGGTCAAAGCTTACACAGTCGTGATTTAAATTAAGATTTTGTCAAAAAAAGCTGGCACGAAGTGTGTATATAGATAGGCATGACTGGGATGGAAAGACTTCAACGACTTTCATTGATGCTTACAGCTTTGAGCAGTCTTGCGCTCGGAGTTCCGTCGACTTACGCCGCTAAGAAAACCTCTAAGAGCAAAAACGACGAGTCAGTTGCCTCTGTCGTCGGCGTGACTGTAGGCGATCAGCCTTCGCGAATCGCACACGCCAAAGAACTTCTGGGCTCTAAGCTCAAAAAGAATCTTGTTAAAAAAGCCGAGAAGGTCGAGAATCTCGAGCCATTCGTTCTCGCGCTAACCACGAAATTTTTAGTGAAATCGCAGAAGAAACACGCCAAAGCCATTTCAAAAGCCGTCATCTCTGAAGCCCACAAATACGGCTTCGATCCGCTTTTCGTGATGGCCGTGATTCAAAACGAATCAAGCTTCAATACCCGCATGGTCGGTGCCGTCGGTGAGATCGGTCTCATGCAGGTTCGCCCGACCACTGCAAAGTGGATCGCGGAGAGCTACCACATCAAATTCAAGGGAGATAAAACCTTGTACGATCCGACCGTCAACATCCGCCTCGGCGTTGCGTTGATGGACAAGCTTCGCGATCAGTTCGATGCACATAGCCGCCTTTACATCTCGGCTTACAACATCGGTGCGACCAAGGTGCGTAACATGGTCGAGGAAGACCGTACTCCTCGAGAGTACGTGATCGCCGTAATGAAACGTTACCTGGCGATTTATCAGGCCTTCGGTAAGAGCAACCTGAGCGATCAGACGGATTTGGCCTATGAGTCAGTCATGAAGTTGACTCGTCAAAACGTGTCGAACAACTGAATCCTTCTCGATGCTTGCGCTAATCCCATTTCTGCCAGAAAATTAATTCCATGAAACTCCCTCTCGGTTATCTTGCTCCCGGAATCGGCCTCGTTCTTTTCGCGTGTTCATCGGCGCCATCGACCCAGTCAGCTGCTAGCAATGCGGCGACTCCGGCGGCCCAGGCTCCGGCACCGGTTGTATCAGGACCGGCGCAAGTGGGAGCAAACGCCGCGGCAGCCTACGCGAGCGCAAGTGCCAAGTACGCGATCCCGCCGGCTCGAAATGCTCCAAATCGCCCGAAATGGATTGATCTTCAGCATCCGTTCCAAATTCAAAACGGTTTCGCGGTCGCGATGGGTTATGCTACTACGCAAGCCACCGATGAAGGCTACATTATAGCCGCCAACATCGCGAAGGATGCGATGTGCGTTTCGATCGAACAACGTTTCGACCTCGCTTTCCAGGATTCTGAAGAAGGATCGAGCGTCGATCACAAACAACTTAAGGAAATCAGCGCGGATGCTTGTAAAGCTGCCGCCGATGCCGCAAAACAAGGTAAACGCTACTGGGAAAAAGTCGCGACCACCGCAAACAACGGTGACCGCATCATTGTTTACCGCGTATTTGTAAACGTCGTGATCCCCGAGGACAAATTCAAGAAACTCGTGTGCCGCGCGGTTAAAAACCAAGAAGGCAAAGGCAGTATTCCGAAAGACTACACCAAGATGTTCCGAAAAGAACGCTGGCCGCTCTTTGCTCGCGGCGATTGAGTTAATCCGATTTAGCTTTGTATTTCTGCATTCAATCAAAAGAAGTTACAGGTGGAGGTACGTCATTCCCAAAAAACTTTCTGAATAGTACTTCTCATGCTCCAGAATCGGAAAGGGCTATGATCAATCGCTTTGAAGTGTCGCGGGACTGATGAAGAAGTACTGCAAAATGGCCTTTCCTGATGTTCCGTCAAAACATTTGACGTTTCACGCGCTAAGGCATTGCTACGCGATCAACCTGTTATCCAAAGGGGTATCGATGAGTCTTGTCGCGCAATCTCTTGGGAACACGCTCTCGGTTTGCCAGGAACACTATGCGGGATTTGAGTTGAGTAGTGAGTCGATCGAAGCGATCAACGCGATCGTGAATCGAAAGGGCTGATGTGAGTGGGTACAATCTCGATTGTACTTACGATTGAGTTCCCACGGCTTCGTCAGCTAGCTTGTACGCCTCCGACTTTGAAATAGGCTCGCCAAGTTGCTGATGAAGATCGTACAGATACCTGGATTGCGTTAGAGAATCGCAAGACTGATACTCCTCCCTTGTTGGAGAGGGCTGTTGGTTTTGGGATTCTTTATTTTCGTTTCCCGAGATCCACTTCACGCGATCCGTCCTTCGTCCAGGAGCGGGTCCGCAACGTCGATTCCTTCCTGGTAGATCGTCTCTGGGTCGATGTCGATGCACTCGTGTTCATTGAAGCCGCCGGCAATGTCCCAAGCTAAGGTCTGGTTGATGACAGTGCACTTGTTCATGAAGTCATCGACGTTTGAAAGCTGTTTGAAGATCCCTTGGCCAATTAAGGGATTCATGTCGTAGAGCTTGATCTTTCCGTCATCGAAGTAGACGTAGACTTTGAAATCAAGAGTGGGTTTGACTTGGATCACGGAGTGAAGCATCGGTTCTCTCCTCAGTGCAAAGGCTCGATCTTGGTGATCGCGCCTTTTTTCTGGGCTGATGCCCAATTTTTACTCAGCTCTTCGCGGTGGATCTCGCACCAGGCTAGGACGAGCTTAAGTTGTTTGACAGGAAGCGAACCTTTGATAACAACGGCGTCCCTGATGGAGATGATCGCTTTGAACCTTCCGTACTCGGCATGGAAGTGTTCCGGGAAATGATCATCCCAGTACATATAAATCTTGATTCCGAAAAACTCGCTAACTAAGGGCATCGATTACTTCCTTAGTTGTTAGCCTGCCGAAACCACCTTAGTCTTGAGGAAAAAAGTGGTGCCCAGGAAAGGACTCGAACCTTCATGCTTTTGGCGCTCGCCCCTGAAACGAGTGCGTCTACCAATTCCGCCACCTGGGCACAGGTAACAACCTACCTAAAAACTATCATTTCTGGGTGGTAGAAGCATCTATCAATGCGGGCATCGCCCGTCTACCAACCCAAATTTTAAAAATTCCTAAGGCCTTAAAATTTTTAAATAAAGCCTATTTCACTACTACGCGGGAGCGAATTCCCACATGCCCCTGAAACGAGTGCGTCTACCAATTCCGCCACCTGGGCACTCAAAAAACGGACAGGGAAACACTGTTTTAGCATTCTTTTTAACATCCGACAATGGTATGCTCTGTGCATGACTTATTCTCAACTTTTGGCTTGTTTAGAGCTATCTGGACTCTCTCCTGAAGAGTTGTCCGTTTATATTGGAGTATCCAATATGACCATCCGTCGCTGGCGCAAGCGCCCCACGGATCAAGTCGATCTTTCTTATATCGCCGCTGTTTTCAACGGCATCTTCGGCCTCATCGCGGACGGCAAGCTTGAGATGGAACATCCGAAAGTTCGCGAAGTGCTCATGTCCAAGCCGGATGGTTACAGCGAGAAGTACGCGATGGCCGTCATGAAATCTTTCGGCATCAACGTCCATTTGGTTTCTGGTGATCAAACCGAAGACCAAATGGTGGCGAGCCTCGGTCAATCGGGCAACATTCGCGGCCACCAGCAAAAAGTCGATCAGAACATGAACGAGATTTCTCAACGCGAGAAACTCGGATTCGACTGGAAAGAAAAAATCACCGCTTTGAAAGGCGTTGTCACTTCTCCCCGTTTATCGCTCGCGGACAAAGCTCCTGCTTACGGCGCGCTTTTCTATTTACTGATGTCTTTTGATTTCATTCCGGATCATATTCCGATTTTCGGTTTGCTCGATGACTTCGCACTTATCGGTGTCGCGCTCGCGCATTACCGCGCCAAGTACCCGCAGGTGTTTTAGGCCGTGTCTTTAACTGCAACTCTCCTCGCGCTTTTGGTGGCTTTACTCCACTTATGGTTTCTCATTTTGGAAATGTTTTTGTGGACCAAGCCGCAAGGGCTCCGTGCTTTTCATAACACGCCGGAGAAGGCTGAGATCACGCGCGTCCTCGCCGCAAATCAAGGTCTCTACAATGGATTTTTAGTCGCCGGACTCGGTGTGAGTCTCGTAGCGGCTAACCCGATCGTCGTAGATTCGTTCCGTACTTTCTTTCTCGGCTGCGTGATCGTCGCCGGAATATACGGTGCAAAGTCCGTTAATCACCGTATTTTCTTCGTGCAGGCTCTCCCCGCAATTTTAGCTTTGATCGTGTATAAGGTAGCGCAATGAATCTTTTCCAATTTATTTTCATATCGGCGAAAAGAACATCCGCTCGCAAATCGCGATTAAGAAAATCAGTGCCGAAGAGTGCGGAGAGATGTTTCAAAAAATGCTGGACGGATCTCCGGTAACTTTCAAGGTATTTCTCTTAAGATCCTAAACTTATTTGCAGTTCAAGCTCAGGAAACGAACCAGTTTTTGTGCCGATGGAGTGTTGTTTTGTTGGTACACGACTTTGCCGGCCAAACTTTTGAGAGCGAGTTGTTTTGAAGTGCCAGGAACGTGGGCGATGTAGAGAGTGCGGCCGCCGCCGATTGGAGCTGGACCGACGTTGTTATCTTGAATGCTTTCGACGTCAGAGATGAGGTTCAGGAGCACGTTTGCGTTTGGAATTTCGCGGTTGAATTTTACTTGTTTGTGGATAGTGCGAGGGAAGTCCATGAGTGGACCGGTAGTGCGGGTCAGAACTTCGGTTCCGGTAATGTCGCAAGTTGTAGTCATTTTATAAGTTGGGTTAACAGGGCCGTTAGTTGTAACGAGGGTCAGGAGGGTAGCAAGCATGATTGACATAAATTTCTCTCTTTTTAAAAGTTCCTCGGAATCATTTCCGGAACGAAAGTGAAACTGCCACAAGTGTTATATCAGTAAAACTTAAATGTTATAATTCAATGTTATTAGTTTTACTAATCTTAAAAATTTAGAGTGTTTTGAGATATTCGACGAGATTATCTTTGTCCGAATCGGGGAGATCGACAAATTTTTCGTGGCCCTGATTGGACTGACCATGCTTCGAGACATCGTATATCCAGCGTTTTTTACGCCGTAGATCGCGAGCGAGATCACGTAACTCCTGATCGGTCTTCGGGCCGGTCAGGCCCATTCGAGTCTGATCGAAGCGCTCGAGTTCTCCCGCATCGCGGATCGAAAAAAGCTTCGGACGTTTCGACGCGGGCTCGAGCAAATCTCGTAAAGTCGGTACGGATGCATTGTGAAGGTACGGAAAGCGCGCCCAGATCGCGTGCAGTCTTGGTGCCACCATCATGCGCTTGCCGGCGTAGTCGCTTAGTTGGATGAGATCCGACAAAGGATTGGAACGAACCTTCTCCAAGAAATCCGAAGTCACGTAATCGAGACGATCGGTATCGGTGCCGATGCTTTCGATCGGGACCATCTTCGGTGTTTTATAAATCGGTGATCCGTCTGCGTTGTATTCGTAAGTGCCATGGCATTTGGCGCAAGTTTGCTCAAACGTCTTTTTGCCGAGTTCCGCGCGATCCGAACGGATAAAGAACGGATAGCTAGGTGGATTTAGTCGCGAGATCAGGGACGAAGCATGTTCCACTCTCGAAAAATACTCGCGCACGTTTCGCGGGCTCGTACCCGAGGTGATTTCGACGCCGATGATCCATCCCGGAGGATGCCCTTTGCCGATCGCGTCCGCAAACTGACCGACTTCGAGCTTCTTTTCAAACCCGAACCAGGATGGAACTTTTACCGAGCCTTTGTAACCGTTTGAAGGAATCGGCGCGCCGGCCATTTCATAAAACCAACTGCCGACTAAAGACACCGGCACGAGACCTTGCGTCTCCGCTCTCATGCGCGGATCCGTCAGTTTGCGCATGAGCTTCAACGAGCTTTCTGTCAGCTCTTTCTCGACCGGATCTTTTTTACGAAGGCCCGAGAGCTTCTTCAAAACTTCTTCGATGCGGACGCCGTCGGTGCCGATTTGAGCGGGATCGATGTTCTTGTTCCCGATGCCCACGATGTATTGACCCGCGGCTTTACCACTGTGACAGGCGACGCAACCCAGGACGCCGACTTTGTAATTTTTGTACGTTACGTTTTTGATGCCGACGAGTTCGCTGAAGTTCTGGCCCGGGCGTTCCTGAATGCCCCAGCGTTTCATCAAAGTCTTCAGGAGAGAATTGTCGAGTCGGCTGCCACCGATGACCGCACGTATGGCCTCGAACTTGCTTAATATTCCTGGCGAGAGGTGCATTCCTTGACCGTTGTAGAAAAAATCGAGCTCGATGAGTTCTTTTTCGGCGGAGGTGAGTTGCTGAGCATACGACGGAACCCCAGCCCCGACGCACAAAAAGATTACCGTTAGAATTGTTCCCAAATTTTCCACAGCGAGTCGAAGCTAGCAGAAAAGCCGGCTGAATAGTATAAATACTTTATGGAACATCCTGTACCCGAGCGCAAAGACTCGCTCGGATCGGTACAGCGGATTAAGCCCGGCGATGTAAATTGGATGACCGCGGGCCGTGGTGTAGTGCATTCGGAAAGCTCGCGCGCGGATCCTGCGTTCGAATATTGCGGCTTCCGAAGCACGAAGCGATCGGAGTAAAATACACCGTGGTTGCAGGATAAATGTTTCAACTTCGCGCATCTGTGCGCACCTTTTCCCGACGGTTTTATGTTCACTGTGATTTAAGTCTCAATTCTGAAATTAGCTTTGACCCAGAGGGCCAGGGAGCAGAATTGAAATGACAAAACGCCAGTGGAAATCTCGAGAATTTTCTCCCGTTCCGGGTGAGACAGACTTCGTACCTCTTCCTTGACATTCGAGTGGAATGAAAATATTCCTGTTTATCACATCAAATATTGGGGGTATCTACATGTCCAAATTTCTAACTGCATCTCTGAGGTGGTCACTTCTGAGCTTGGTAGTGATCGCTACGGCTCAAGCGCAACCGGTTCGTCGCACAGTGAGTGTTCTTCGCGGCGCCGAAACATCTAAAATTACTTTTAATATGCCTCAGGTTCAGGTCATGAACTTCGTTCAGTCCGGACAAAACGTCTCAGAAGTTTTCGTTCCTGGCGTGAATTCCATGAGCCACGTCGGACTTCCGAAGCTTCCGTTCTATTCTTTCGTGGTGATCGGTCGCGCCTCGGACATTACCGTCACTTCAAACCTGGGCCCGGCTCAGGAGTTGAAAGTAAATAGACTCGCTCCTTGCGCGGCCCAAAAGCTTCGTTGTAGCGCCGCCCCTCTTCGTTTTGAAAACCGCGTGAAGCAATATGCTGACAATCAGGCGCTCTACCACATTGAATCTTTAGGCGATTACCGTGGATTGCCGATGCAACGGGTGACGATTCTTCCTCACTACTATGATATGGCGAACGGCAAACTCTCGATCTATCCGAAAGCCGAGTTCCAAGTCGTTCTTAAAAACAACGGAACTTCAAATTTTCGTGCTGTTTATCTGAGCTCGTTGGCTCGCCGTCGATCCACCGCTTACGACTATTTGATCGTGACCCCGGCTGCGTTCAAAGATGCGCTCAAACCTTGGATGGATTTCAAAACTCAGTCGCAACAACTTCGCTTCAAAGTTTTGGAAGTGGAATCGGTGGGCCGCAGCCCTGAAGGAATTCAGAAAGCGATCAAAGCCGAGTACGACGCAAACAAATTTACCTACGCTTTGATCGTTGGTAACCAAAACCTTGTTCCAAACTTCCGTATGTCGACAACGACGACAGCATCGACTCCAACCGATCTTCCTTACTTCGCAATGGGCGGAGTGGACGATTTCATTCCCGACGTGTTTGCCGGTCGTATGGTCGCTGCAACCGCGGATGACGTAAAACACCAGACACAAAAATGGATGGACTACGAAAAGAGTGACGGACGTGCGGCAGGTTGGGGGCATGGTGTCGGTATCGCATCGAACCAAGGCTCAGGACCAAGCGATGAAGAGTATGTTCGCTCGATGGAAAAGGCTTTGACTGATAAATACCAAACTCAATTTCTGCACTTCGCTGAGACTGATAAGGCCAATTCTAACCCTAAAATGTTTAATAATGCATTGAACGGTGGGGCGATGTACGCGGTTTACGTCGGTCACGGTTCGGGCACTTCTTGGCCGTCCTTTGCAGATGAGTATTCAGTTAAAGACATCAAGAGCCTCCAAAACGCGAGCGCAGTAAAGCCAGTTTGGATCGACGTCGCTTGTCAAAATGGACGTCTTGAACGGGGTATGGCGGGTGAGCGTATGTCCAACGAAGTCGACGCAAACGGCGCACCGATCGGGACAACTGCCTATTATGGCGGCTCAGTGAACATTTCTTGGCATCCACCGGCGATTCTCGCTCGTGGCATCACGATGAAGATGGCTGAGCAAGAAACACCAATCTTGGGTGCGGTGATTCAGATGGGCCATGCTTACCTTGCTGAACAGATCTCGGACGTCAAAGAGATCCGCTCAAATCAAATTTGGTATCATTTGCAAGGCGATCCATCCCTTCGTTTGCACGTGAAGTCGGCTCGGAGACTTTAATCTTTCTTTGGTTTTACTCAAGAGGCTCGTTCCCTTAAACCTGACCTACGAAAGTAAAGTCATGTGGAACTGGATGTTCAATCACGCGAACCCAAATATTCCGGAATAATCTCGCGCTCAACCACGATCCGTCCCTCGCGGTAAACGTAGTACGCGCGTGCCGCCGTCCGTGCCGAAATTACTTTGTGCAGCTTTGTGCCGACCGGCAAAACGCTTGAAAGAATATGAAAAGATCGAGTTCGATCCGCGCGAAATCATCCAAGGAATGAGTCGACTTAAGGGCGCACGTCGTAAACCTACGAGCGTGGCGCTTGAAGAAGATTTGATTAAAGAACTGAAGGCGGTCGCGCATAAGAAGGGTGCTCCGCGCCAAGTGCTCATGCGGCTTTGATGGCGGATGGGCTGCCCTTTCAACCCCTGATATAATGC
>JAFEAO010000013.1 GCA_018266375.1 Bdellovibrionales bacterium | reverse complement strand
CGGAAATAGTTTTGGAAGGTGATCGTCGCGAGCGTTTGGTTTTCGCTCTCGATCTTTACGCCTTCTTTAGCCTCGATCGCCTGGTGGAGACCGTCGCTCCATCTCCGTCCGGGCATCAACCGGCCGGTAAACTCGTCGACGATGCAGATTTCGCCGTCTTTGATCACGTACTCGACGTCGAGATGATAAAGAACGTGCGCACGCAAGCCTTGGTTGACGTGGTGGAGGAGCTCGATGTTTGCCGGATCGTAAAGGTTTTTCACGCCCAAGCGGCTTTCCATCTTGTCGACGCCCGATTCGGTGAGAACCGCGGTTTTTGACTTCTCGTCGACGGTGTAATCGACGTCTTTTACCAGGCCGCCGTCCGAGCGGATCTGGCGGTCGATGATGTAGTAAAGTTCGGTCGAGTCTTCCGATGGACCTGAAATAATGAGGGGCGTACGAGCCTCGTCGACCAAGATCGAGTCCACTTCGTCGATGATCGCGTAGTTGAGTTCGCGCTGAACGTAATCCTCGAGACGGAACTTCATGTTGTCGCGAAGGTAGTCGAAGCCGAATTCGTTGTTGGTGCCGTAAGTGATGTCGCAGCGGTAATTGGCTTGGCGCTCGCGGTCGTTGAGACCGTGGACGATGATGCCGGTGCTCATTCCTAAGAAGCCGTGCACGCGACCCATCCACTCGGAGTCCCGGCGAGCGAGGTAATCGTTGACCGTGATGACGTGGACGCCTTTGCCGGTGAGGGCGTTGGTGTAGCAAGGAAGGGTCGCCACGAGGGTTTTACCTTCACCGGTTTTCATCTCGGCGATACGGCCGCGGTGGAGAGTGATCCCGCCGATTATCTGCACGTCATAGTGGCGTTGACCGATCACGCGCCAAGCGGCTTCGCGAACGGTGGCAAACGCTTCCGGCAAAACTGAATCGAGAGATTCGCCTCGAGCCATGCGCTCACGGAACTTTGCCGTCTGCCCTTTAAGGTCGTCGTTTGAAAGCGCTTTAAACTTCGATTCGAGTTCGTTAATGCGGTTGACGATCGGATAGATCGTTTTGAGCTCGCGGTCGTTCTGCGTTCCAAAGATTTTTTTACCAATGTTGCTAATCTTGTCGATCATGGATGCCTTTGTGGTTTCTTTCTGTATTTTGCCAATTTTGCGTGTTTAAAATAACCGATTAATTTTCCAGAATATAATTGAGCGGATCAACCGGTATTCCGTGCACGCGCACTTCGTAATGCACGTGCGAGCCTGTCGAATGTCCCGAGTTTCCGATCAAAGCGATCGTCTGACCGCGATGAACGAGCTGCCCCGGTTTAACTAAAATTTTTGAAGTGTGGCCGTACCAGGTCTCGAGGCCGTAACCATGGTCGAGAATCACGATCTGGCCGTAGCCCGATTTGCGGCCGGCAAAAACCACGGAGGCTTGGGCGGGTGCCTTGATGGGTGTGCCAGTGCCGTTCGCGATGTCGAGGCCCTCGTGCATCTTTTCTACGCCGTCGCCGAAAGGCGAGACACGCACGCCGAATCCCGAGCTGAAAATGCCATCGGCCGGTTTTTTGGTGGGGAGCGCGTTCAAAAATGATTTTTGATCCGAGAGAAGCTCGTAGAGATCATGCAAGCTCTGTTCGAGTGTGAGCGACTCGGTCGTGAGTTTTTCGAAATGATTGTCGACGGATTCGCGGAGCTCGATTTCCTCGCGAGTGAGCGGTTTTTCGTTTTCACCCAGTTCATGGTTGAGGGAGGTCACGGAGCTCGCGTTCGGAAGGGGAAGCTCGATCGCCTTCGACAGAGCGTCACGGTCCATGAGGTTCGTGATCATCTTCAAGCGTGCCGAAAAGTTCTCGATGCGTTCGATAGAGGCTTCGAGTGAGTCCATCCGGTTTTGGTAGAGTTGCACCGACTGGCGCAAGCGGCGGTTCTCCGCTTGGAGCTCCCGGTTTTCAAACACCTGGTTTGCGACAAAGCGGTAATCCATCAGGAGCGTGATCCCGATCAAGACTAAGATGGGGAGGACGACCAAGCCCGCACGAACGGCCCAAGCTGGCACGTGGATTTGCCGCGCTTTGGACGCGTTTGAAGGAATGATCATCACTGTATAGAAGTCGTTCGCCATTATTTACTTTGTGATCGTGACCAAAACCACGGTCACGTTATCGTCCCCGCCGCCATCGTTTGCGGCTTGGACTAACTGCTGAGCTTTATCTTCCAAGCTTACCCCAACGGTTACGTTTTTCACAAGGATATCAAACATTTTCTCTTCGTTGACGGGCCCCGAAAGTCCGTCAGAACAGAGCAAAAATCCGTCGCCCGCTTCAATCGTAAAATGATATGCGTCAACCTTGATGCTGGGCTCGTATCCGACGGATCGCGTGATGACGTTCTTCATTTCATCCGTGCGAAGTTGATCTCGGGTGATTAACCCTGCGCGCAATTTTTCCTGCACCAGGGAATGATCGCGGGTGAGTTGCCAGATGCCATGAGCATTCCAATAGTAGCAACGCGAGTCGCCGATCTGCATGATCGTGGCCTGCTTTTTCCGAATTTGCAGCACGGTGGCAGTCGTGCCCATACCGTGAAGATTCTGATCCTGTTGCGAATGGTCGTAGATCGCTTGGTTGGCGACGAGCAGACTTTGATGCAACAATGTCTCGCTTTCGAGATCGTCTTTGTTGTGTTCTTTTACGTGTTCCGCAACTTTTTCAACGCAGAGTTTACTCGCGATTTCGCCGCCTTGGTGGCCGCCCATGCCGTCTGCAACCATGAACAAACCGAGTTCGGGACGGATGACGCCGGAGTCTTGGTTCTGTTTCCGTTTCATACCGATGTCGGAGAGTAAAACCGAATCGATTTTGAGAGCTTTCATGTGTGAATAGTTTAATGGTTTTTTTGGGCCGGAGCAATTCGTGGATAAAGTCAAGGTCTTGACGATGTCGCAAAACTAGATACACTTTCGGCGTGAGAACAATTCGGGGAAATTTTTGGGTTGTCGTTTGCTTGTTTTGGCTTGGACTCGATCCGTCTTTGGCGTGCGCTCTCACCGTGGTCAGCGATTACGACGATACGATTAAGATCTCGAATACCAATAATACCGTCGGCAGTGTCGGGCGCGCATTTTCCACCGAACTTTTTTACGGAGCGCCTGAGTTTTTTCAGATGCTGGAATCCGAGCACGTACAGTGGTGGATATTGAGTGGCGCACCCAAGATCATGGCAGCCGCGATGAGAACGACTTTGTCGAAGCATTCCCTGCATCCCAGCGCGATCGTGCTTCGCACATTTCCGGGCGGACCGGAGGTGCAGGAGCACAAGACGGCGGTGCTTCGCGATTATCTGACTCGTAATCCGGGCGAACAAATCGTTTGCTTCGGCGATGACCAACAAAAGGATCCGGAAGCGTATTTGCAAATCGCACGTGAGTTTCCGGGCCGCGTGCTTGCGATTTACATCCATCGCGTGCAGAACCGTTGGGTGGAGGCGCGTTCTGGTGATGCGATCGATTTCTTTTGGACCTGGCAGGAGGTCGCATGGAAAGAATTTACGCGCGGCCGTTTGAATGCGCAGGCCCTCGTCGCATACGAAGCCGTGTGGAGTCGGGCATCGATCCGGCGTGCGGACGTATTTCCGAAATTTGCCGTTTGTCCCGTGCAAAAGAGCGAGTTCGGTGTCGCGCCCGACGCGTGGCTTGCGGATCGTTGGACGGGGTTTGCCGATCGCTGGGCTCGCGCGTGCGCGAAATAACTAGAAACTTGCCCCTCACAAATCTGAAATCGGGATGCCGGTAGCGAGAGAAGTTGTTGAAAAATGGCGAGTTCAGATTTCTTAGGGCCAGATTCAATCAGTTGCCGAAATAAATCCGCTCGCAGTCGATCTCGGCCGGAAGCTGGTAATCTTTGGCCATCGTCGCGTCCCACCTGATTTCGACGGATTTGCTTGAGCGGCTGCGAGGATCGATGACGACGTTGGCGATGACCATTTCGAGACGGTCTTCAATAAGCTGTCCCACCGAGCGGTAATCGGTACCGAGATACTTAAAATGTTCCATCATCTCTTTCATCAGGAGTTCTTGGTTTTTCAAAGTGATTTTAATGCCGTGTTTTTTGGATTCCCGCGCCAGTGCTTTTGCGACATTGATTTCCAGGGCCGCCCGGAATTGATGTTCGGTCGGAAGGGTCATCCCGATGATCGCCGAGGCTCTCGAAACAAGCGGCGCGACGAGTCCTCCCGGACGGGTCAGTTCTGCTTCGGCGGCGGAGCGATCGGGGATTCCGATTTCTTTCGCGGCGTTGTTGAACCCGACGGGAGTCGTCTTCGGTTTCAAAAGCCTTTGTCCGGCATTGGTGTTGACGATGAAAAGCGCGTTCGTGCATCGGACCTCTTCGAAAATCACGTCTCCGGCGTTGTTGACGAAGTTGACGGTGAATTCGCCGGGCTGTTGCATTTCCAAAATAGCGTTTTGAACGTCGGGATGGGCTTTTTCCGTCTCATCCAGGACGAAAACAGTATTCGGACTTTCGGATAGGCCGAGATAAACCTCGTGGCGGAAAGCAGCGACGCCGCCTTCGGCGTATTTCGCCATTCCGATCTCTTTTACTTTATACTCCATTTCTTCGCCGGATATTTTCGAAATCGTCGTTTTACCGGTCCCCGAAGGACCGTAAAAAATCAAGGACGGAGCCTTTTCATCCGATCCGACGTCGGCCAGTTTTCGGAACCAAAGCTTCAGCATCGCTATCTTGGCTGCGTCTCCGCCGACGAGCGCTTCGTCGATTTTGCCTCTGAGTTCGAGGAGCTTTTTGGAAATCGCTTCCTTCGAGAAATAGACCGGGCTGATGTCGTAGGTCTCAAGCGCGGCTTTCTCGACGGCTTCGGTCGTCGCGGACGAACCTTCCCCGTAAAGGTCGTCGGCGACGATGTGGGCTTTCAGCAAAAGGTTGATCGACTTGCGGGGGTTGGCGCCGCTGATCGCGAACCGATCGGATAGCTCGACCGCAAGCTTGATGGCGTCGTCTTTCGGCAGTGTCAATCCGCGGCGCCTGAAATCGTTTTTGATCTTAGTCACGAGTTCCTCGCCCGACGGTTCCTCATGGATGACGGCCTCGAAGCGTTCGTTGAGGGGTTTGTCGCTCGCGAAAGCGTTATTCCATTCCTGTTTGGTGGAAATGGCGATCGTCCGCATTTCTCCATCTTCGAGTGCGGGTTTGAAGTACTGACCGGCATCGGTCGCGCTCCGGGAGTGCGCCCCCATGCCGCGCAGGGCGTGGAACTCGTCGCCGATCCAGATCGGTTTTACCGCTTTGGAATAAGTGAGGATATTGACAATTTCGACTTCGAGAATGCCGACATTGGGAGTAGCCCCGAGCATGGCCATCGAAAGTATCCGGACTTCGGTAGTGCGTGGGAACGATTTGATCTTTCCTTCAGCAATCAAACGGGCGAAGTTTTTTGTTTCCGTGGTTTTTCCCGAACCGGCCAGTCCGAGAAGCTTGACGTTTTTGCCGAGCTTCAGGATCCTGACCATGGAGTTAATCGTCGGGCTATCAAGTTCCTCGTACCGGACGGATGTACCGTTCCTGATTTTTTCGCGTTCAAGAGCGACGAGGTCGGGGTATTTCATGTCGAGCGATTTCAGGAACTCAGCGCTTTCCTTACCGCTGTCTAGCGATTCCAGGGTGTTTCCGATTCGGGCAACTTCGGCGTCGAACATCCACAAATCCACTTTACGGCGCGAGCCCTTCAGAGAGAGTATCCCGTTCTCGATCCTCACGTCTTCACGGTTGAAAGTGAGTGGGCCGCGGAAAAGGATTCGCTTGCCCGCTTGGCTTTTGATTTCGATGACGCCCGGTCCATCCGGTTTGATAGAGAACCGCTGGTTGGCTTCGGCGACGACGTAAGGATGATCATAGGTAAAAATGCTCGCGTCATCCGGTGGAGTAAGATTGAATTCTTCCGGACTGGTGGAGACAAACGAGTCGCTCGCGGCGGGAAGCCTGGTGCTTGCATGGAGAGCTTGATCGAGTGAGTTGTAACTCAAGGCTTTGCCGTCGGCTGCGGAGGCGCCGATAAAATCAAAGCCGGCAGCTGCATTAGCGCTATCGACTTTAACGAGTTGGACGCCTGGAATGCCGCCGTCGGGGAGAAGCATAGCATGGTTATATTTGAATCGTGTGAGTGCAATATTTGACCATTGATTAACCGTGGTCCATCGATTGCCGTCGTAAATTTTGAAGATGACGGTGTCGTTGAACTTCTGCGATTCTTTACTGAAAATTTGCGCGTCAATCGCGTATGTGACGCTTCGATTTAACACCGGCGAAAACCAATCGCCCCGCAATCGCAACTGCGCGAGCAATCCCGCGAATGAATTTTGAACGGTGAAGAGCGAGACTAAAAGGAAGAATAATACTTTATAACGCATGGCAGCCTTAGTTGATTCTTTTAGCATGATACTTAGGAATGCGCGAGAAGTATTAATTATGTATTTAATTAATATTTACTAATGTGTCAGTTTTTAAATCAATTATGTCGATAAAAGCCGTCAAAAAAACGTCGTTCCAGGGCAATCTCCGCTGAGCGCCAAGTCACGAGCATTATTAAACAGAATGAATTTAACTCGATAGTTTCCGTTTCCTTCCAAGAATAGGGGGGCTAGAATTTAATAAGGCAAGGAGGCCGCAGGCATGGCTCAATCGGCACAGGAATGGTCGCAGTATCTCGCACAAATTCAAACCAAAGACACGTTTAAGCAATTGCACTGGGAAGGTTCGTTCTTCGAGTATCTTGAGCTCGTCAAGAAGGATCCGAACGTCGCGCGGAACGCGTTCCAGCGCATGTACGACATGATCCTTACTCACGGAACCGAGAGTTTCGTCGAGTACAAAAAAGAGATCACCCGTTACAAATTTTTCGACGATCCGATCGACGGCGGCAAAGATGCGGTCTTCGGTCTCGACGTGCAGCTGATGAAGCTCGTGAACTTTTTCAAATCCGCCGCCTACGGATATGGAACTGAAAAGCGTGTCCTGCTCCTCCACGGTCCGGTCGGCTCGGCCAAGTCGACAATCGCGCGCCTGCTTAAAAAAGGGATTGAAGCATACTCTCGCTCCGATGCCGGTGCACTCTACACTTTTAAATGGGTGAGCCCGGACGGAAAGCCCGAGCAGCTCTTCGGCGGCGCGACCGAGATGATGTCGTCGATGCACGAAGATCCGTTGAAGTTGATTCCCGAAGAAATGCGCCCAGGCGTGCTCCAGGAAATCACTCGTGGGCAAAAGAACGAATACAAAGTTTCGATCACCGGCGATCTCGATCCGGCATCTCGTTTTGTGATGCGCGAGCTCATGAAACGCTACAGTGGCGACTGGGTAAAGGTTATGAGCCACATTCGCGTCGTGCGCGTCGCTCTCAGCGAGAAAGACCGCGTGGGTATCGGTACCTTCCAACCTAAGGACGAGAAGAACCAGGACTCGACGGAGCTTACCGGCGATATTAACTACCGCAAAATAGCGGAATACGGCTCGGATTCGGATCCGCGCGCGTTCAATTTCGACGGTGAGTTCTGCGTCGCTAACCGCGGCGTGATCGAGTTCATCGAGGTGCTCAAGCTCGACGTTGCGTTTCTCTATGACTTGCTCACTGCTTCACAAGAACACAAGATCAAGCCGAAGAAATTTGCTCAGACCGATATCGACGAAGTCATCATCGGTCATACCAACGAACCCGAGTTCCGGAAGCTCCAGAACAACGAGTTCATGGAAGCTTTGCGTGATCGTACGGTTAAGATCGACGTTCCATATATTACGAAGCTCAAGTACGAGATCAAGATCTACGAGAAAGACTTCAATGCTCAAAAGATCCGCGGTAAATCGATCGCGCCTCATACGATCGAAGTCGCGGCAATGTGGGCGATCCTCACTCGTTTGGAGCACCCTAAGAAAGCCAATATCTCCCTCATGCAAAAATTGAAATTATATGACGGCAAGACGTTGAGCGGTTTCACCGAGGAGAACGTGAAAGAACTCCGTAAGGAAGCGCTCCGCGAAGGACTGGACGGCGTATCTCCGCGTTATGTTCAGGATAAGATATCAAACGCGATCGTGAAGAGCGAGATCTCTTGCGTGAACCCGTTCATGGTGTTGAATGAGCTTGAATCCGGATTGAAAAACCACGCGCTTATCGGTAGCGAAGAAAAGCGCCGCGAGTACCGCGACCTCATCGCGCTCGTGAAGCAAGAGTACGAAGACATCGTGAAGAACGAAGTCCAGCGCGCAATCAGTGCGGATGAGGACGCAATCGCCAAGCTTTGCGGCAACTACATCGATAACGTCAAAGCGTATACCCAGCGCGAGAAAGTGCGGAACAAGTATACCGGCATGGACGAGGAGCCGGATGAGCGCCTCATGCGCTCGATCGAGGAGAAGATCGACATTCCTGAGTCGCGCAAAGACGATTTCCGCCGCGAGATCATGAACTACATCGGTGCTTTGGCCATCGAAGGCAAAACCTTCGACTACAAGACCAATGAACGCCTGCACAAAGCTTTGGAGCTGAAACTGTTCGAAGACCAGAAAGATTCGATCAAGCTCACGAGCCTCGTGTCGAACGTGGTCGATCGCGCAACCCAAGAAAAGATCGATGTCGTCAAATCGCGTTTGATCAAATACTTCGGTTACGACGAAATTTCGGCAACGGACGTCCTCAATTTCGTAGCGAGCATTTTTGCCCGCGGTGACGTTAAAAAGAGAGAATAGTAAATGATTGATGGGTCACGTCGCGATCATGCCCGGTTTAGACAGATTATTCGGGGCAAGATCAAGCAAGACTTGAAAAAGTATATCCAGCACTCGGAGATGTTCGGGCGCAAGGGTAAAGACGTGGTTACGATCCCGATGCCTCAGATCGATATCCCGCGTTTCCGTTTCGGGTCAAACCAGGGCGGAGTCGGTCAGGGTGATGGCCAGCCGGGTGATCCGGTACCGGGTCAGGGTGATCCGAACCAGCCGGGCGAAGGCCAGCAGGCCGGTAAAGATCCAGGCGAGCACGATCTTGAAGTGGAGTTCACCCTCGAAGAGCTTGCCGAGATTTTGGGTGAAGAGCTCGAGCTTCCGAATATCGAGCCGCGCGGACAGAAAACTTTGAAATCACGCGTGGACAAGTACACGTCGATCGCGTCGCAAGGCCCGAACTCGCTCCGTCACTTCAAGCGCACGTTCAAAGAAGCATTGAAACGCCAGATCGCGACTGGCACTTACAATCCTGACAAGCCGGTGATCATCCCGATCAAAAAAGACTTACGCTACCGTTCTTGGAAGTCCGACGTAAAACATGAAAACTCGGCTGTGATCATCTATATGATGGACGTGTCGGGATCGATGGGCGACGAGCAAAAAGAAATCGTCCGTACCGAGACGTTTTGGATCAATACTTGGCTCAAATCTCAATACAAAGGGGTCGAAGCCCGATACATCATCCACGACGCGACGGCAAAAGAAGTGGATGAGGATACGTTCTTCCGCACGCGCGAGAGCGGGGGGACGTTGATCAGCTCGGCGTACAAGCTTTGCGAGCATATCATCAACCAGGATTATCCGCCGGATGATTGGAACATCTATCCGTTCCACTTCTCGGATGGCGATAACTGGTCAACCGAGGACACCAAGATCTGTATCGATCTCTTGAAGTCGTCGCTCCTCTCGAAGGTCAATAACTTCTGCTACGGCCAAGTCGACTCCCGGTACGGTTCGGGTCAGTTTTACAAAGACCTCACTGAAGTGTTCGGTCAGGAGAGCGAGTTGGTGACACTGTCGCGCATCGAAAATAAGGACGGCATCCTGCAATCGATTAAAGACTTTTTAGGGAAGGGGAAGTAACGATAATGAAATCCACCAACCTCCCTCCGGAACTAGCCGAACTTCGGGATCAGATCAAAGGATACGCCGAAGGTTTCGGTCTCGATTGCTTCGAGACCATCTTCGAGATGGTTCCATCGGATGCGATCAACTCGCTCGCTGCTCAAGAAGGATTCCCGGTCCGTTATCCTCACTGGCGCTTCGGAATGAACTACGACCAGTATTCGAAAGGCTACGAGTGGGGTCTCCAAAAAATTTACGAGATGGTAATCAACACCAATCCATCTTACGCCTACCTGATGACGGCGAACTCGTTTGTAGATCAAAAAACCGTAATGGCGCACGTCTACGGTCACGTGGACTTTTTCAAAAATAATTATTGGTTCTCCAAAACCAATCGCAAGATGTTGGACACCATGGCCAACCACGCGGTTCGCGTACGCCGCTATATGGACGAGTACGGGCAGGACGAGGTCGAGAACTTCATCGACATCTGTCTCTCGCTCGACAACTTGATCGATCCGCATCTTCCGTTCCACGAAGCCAAGCAACCTAAAACTGAAAGCGAGAAAACCGCGTCCCGGCAAAACGACGGCCGGATGAAAGTGGACCGCCAGTACATGGACAAGTACATCAATCCGCCCGAGTATCTTGAAGAACAAAAACAAAAGCGCGCGGCGGCCAATAAGCAGGAAAAAAAATTTCCGAGCCATCCGGAACGCGACGTGATGTTCTTTTTGATGACTCACGGACCGCTTCAAGATTGGCAACGCGATGTTTTGCGCATGATCCGCGACGAAAGCTATTATTTCTTACCGCAAATGCAAACCAAGATCATGAACGAAGGCTGGGCCTCGTACTGGCATTCGGAAATCATGACCAAAAAAGCGCTGCGTGACTCGGAGATCATCGATTTCGCCGATCACCATGCGGGTGTCCTCACGATGCAGCCGGGCAGGATTAATCCGTATAAGATCGGGATCGAGTTGTTCCGCGATATCGAAGATCGTTGGAATAAAGGCCGTTTCGGCAAAGAGTACGAAGATTGCACCAACCTCCAAGAACGCGCGAAGTGGGATAAAAAACTTGGTCACGGCCGCCAAAAGATCTTTGAAGTGCGTAAAGTCTGTAACGACGTGACCTTTATCGACGAGTACATTACTCCGGACTTTATCGATCGCCATAAGCTCTACACCTACGAGTTCAATAAGCGCACCGGTCAGTACGAGATCGTCGACCGCAACTTCAAGTCGGTTAAAGAAAAACTCCTCTCATCGCTCACCAATCAAGGCCACCCGAACATCTCGATCGTGGATGGTAACTTTGAAAATCGCGGCGAGCTCTATTTGTTTCACCGCTATTTAGGCGTGGATCTTGATCTTAAGTACGCGCGTGAGACCATGCGCTCGATCTATACGATCTGGACTCGTCCGGTGCATATCGAGACAGAAGTCGACGGTCGCAAGCGTATTTTCACTTATACCGCCAAGCACGAGTTCATTGCGAAGGATTAGTTTGCGTTAAGCGGGTGGCTTAAAACGACAAGCCCGTCGACAGGCTATACGTCGTGGTGGCCGCCGCATCGGTATCCGTTGCGAGGTCGAGCTTTGAAATATCGAAGCCCACCGACATCCGCAATTTCGGATTGAGCGGGAAGACGTAGTAAAGACCGGTCGCGATCTCTTTGTTTTTCGAGAAGTCGATCTTCTGTTGGAACAACGCCGGTGAGAACTTTACGTAGAGCAAGAAGGCGTTACCGTTCGGAAGAATGTAGCTGAACTCCGGGTAGAGTTGCGGGCCGTACATGTTGCTGAAGCCGATCGAACCGATCGAGGTGTTGTAATACAAACCGCCGTTCAAAACGATACGGAACGGCGACGGAGCGTCGAGCAAGTGGTAACCCACGCGTGCGTTCACGCCCAAGTAGCGGATCGTGTATTCTTCGCCGGTTAGGGAATTCACGCCGTTTGATTTCATCACGAGCGCGTTCATGAAGGTCGACAGGCTCAGGTCGAATTTATCCGGAACGAGGCGATAGCTGATGCCGCCTTTCAAGGTCAGTGCGGACTCGGAGAAGTCCGTCACGCCGGTTTGAGTGTACTTGATCGAGGTGTAACCCATCCCGACTGAAAAACGGTAGCGGCTCGCCAAAGGTTCTTTGCCGCCTTTGTCGGTCACTACGGCTACGATTCTGTAAGTTCCCTGATAGGTTTTGCCCGTTTGATCGAGAATGGTGAGTTTGAACGCTTTCTCGTTATTAGTGAACCCGAAGTTTACGTCGAAGCTTCCATCGGGCTTCGGATTCAGTTGTTTGCCGTTAATGCTAACGCTTTGAAAGGCACCGTCGATCGTCCATTTGATTCGTACGTACTGAACAGGGCCCGAGCCGTCGATCCAAACTTCTTGCGGAGTAAAATGCAGGATTGGAATCGAGTCAGGAGCGGTAGGGACGGTTTTAATTTCCGTGATTCTCGCTTTCCAGCGCGAATGTTCGGTGATCGACACCGTTTGTTGCGCTCTTGCGAGAGGAGAAACTTGAGTAAAACACATGGCGGCTAGAAGGATATAGCTAAGCCCGGTTACGGGCTTTTTGCATAAGGTACGCATGTGTTCCGATCTCCTTTTTCGGATTTTTCACTTTTGTGCGGGAGTAGGTCCCATCACTGTTCATCTCCCAGCCCTGACGCTGGTCTTGCAGCATATACGTTAGGATATCAAAAATTCTTTCCCGGTGTTGAATTTCTTCAATAGGTGCGATGGCTTCCACCCGGGCCGAGAGGTTTCGATACATCAAATCAGCGGAGCCCATATAGAATTCACCTTTGATCGATTCCTTCTCTCCGTTCTGGAAGTAAAATATCCGAGAATGCTCGAGAAAACGTCCCAAAATCGAGACGACGCGGATATTTTCGCTGAGGCCTTTGACCCCGGGACGCAAGCAACAAAACCCGCGGACGATCAAATCGACTTTGACTCCGGCTTGAGACGCTTCCGCAAGGGCCTGAGAGACATCGCGCTCATCGAGACTGTTGACTTTGGCTATAATGCGGGCCGGAAGGCCTTTTTTGGCATTAGTGATCTCACGCGAGATTTTTCTTAAAAACGTATCCTTCATCGTCAACGGCGCGACCAAAAGTTTTTTATAATCTTTTTTGAGCGAGCGGCCGGTGAGGTAGTGGAAGAGGTGAACCACATCGTCAGAAATGTCTTTTTTGCAAGTGAAGAGCCCGAGATCGGTGTAGAGCCGTGAAGTGATGGAGTGATAGTTACCGGAGCCGATGTGGACGTAAGACTTGACTTCATCGCCCTCCTGACGGACCACGAGAGTGGTTTTACAATGCGTTTTCAAGCCCAAAACACCATAAACGACGTGAACACCGGCTTCTTCGAGTTTTTGCGCGACTAAAATATTTTTTTCCTCGTCGAAACGTGCTTTCAATTCCACGAGGCACACGACATGCTTACCCATCTCCGCAGCGTGAATCAAAAGCGGAACAAGCGGGCTATCCGCACCCACTCGATACAAAGTCATTTTGATCGCGATGACTTTTGGATCGTTCACGGCATTGCGGATGAAGCGTTCAACGCTGGCGCTGAAACTGTCGTATGGGTGATGAACCAAAATATCGTGCTGTTTGATGAGCTGAAACATATCGCGTTCCGGATCGGCAAGCGAAGCGGGGGCAACCGGAATCCACGGCTCGAACTTGAGATCGGGGCGATTGAGTTCCCAAACCGGTTTGAGCGAGCTGTACTCAAAAAGCCCGTTTACCTCGTAAATTTGGTCTTCATCGAGATGGAGTTCCTCGCGCAAAAGCTCGAGCATACGCTGATTGGGTTTACCCCAATACTCGAGTCTCACGACGTCGCCGAAGCGGCGTTCTTTTAACTCTTCGGAGATGATATCCATCAAATCATCAGTGTCGTCTTCGTCGTGTTCGATGCTGGTGTTCCGGGTCACGCGAAAAGGCATGATCTCGAGGATTTCCATGCCCTGAAACACGGGTTGCAAGTTGGTGAGAATGATTTCGATGATCGAAATAAAACGTGCTTTCTTTTTATCGGTGTTGCCGTCGATGCGGATCCAGCCGGGGAAGTGGGTCGGGATTTTCACGCGCGAAAAAAATTCGTCGTCGCGTTCGGGATGTTTGAGTAACACCCCGAGAGAAATCGATAAATTCGACAAAAACGGGAACGGGTGTCCCGAGTCCACCGCGAGCGGAGTGAGAATCGGAAACAGATTGGTTTGGTAGTAATTGTTCGCGCGGGTTTGCTCTTCCTCGGTGAGCTCGCTCCAATGCACGAGATCGATTCCCTCGGTTTTTAGTGCCGGAAGGATGTCTGCTTCGAAGGAACGATGTGTTTCCCAAAGTAGGGGCAAAAGTTGCTCGCGAAAACGTACGCGAGCCTGCGAATAAAGCGAGCCCATTCGCTTCATGAAGTACTCGTCGAGATTGCTCTGAAAGATACCCAGGAATTTTACTCGTTCGAATAGTGGGGTGCGATCGTCGAGAGCCTCGTGGAGTACTCTCGCGTTGAATTCAAGCCAGCTTAAATCGCGATTCAGAAATAGATCTTTCTCGCTCATTTTCCTTGTAGTTCATCCACTTGTCGGCTAAATCACTACATCACTAAAAAGGGATTGGTGTAGGGGGGAGAATTATGATTGTCGCAACATTCCAAAAGCGTCAAATTTCTTATATGCGCACAGCATAAAATCAAAAAACCCAATCGGTAAAAGCACCTAACGCGGGCAAGAAATGCCCCCATAGGTAGTGTCTCATGGTGAGGTACCACAATCTATTGTGGTGTGCTTTACAAAATCGCTATCGCTAGTGATCCTGATTAAGTCAGGAATTGGGGATCAAACGCTCACAGGGGAGCAAGTGCTGGCTATCGACAAAGCCAGGCATTACATCACTACAGAAACGGAAGTCATATGGAAAAGACAACACTTAGCAACAACAAAAACGGCACCAAAATGAAGGATGTCGCAAGTTCCAGAAAAGAACCTCAAAGTTCATCTAAGATCGTAAAAGTTTTGAAAACCGAACCTCTTCTGTCGAAGAGAGAAGGAATGGGTACCATTCCAATGTTTCGTCGTTTTACGACCGCAGGTCAAGACCCATTGGATGAGGTTCGTTACGTCAAATCTCAGTCAAAAATTAAAGACACCGACGGCAACGCCGTTTTCGAAATGAAGGACGTCGAAGTTCCCGCGGACTGGACTCAGCTCGCGACAGACATCTTAGTGTCAAAATATTTCCGTAAAGCCGGTGTCCATACGGTCGAAGGCGGCAAAGGTCACGAAAACTCAGTTCGCCAAGTCGTGAAGCGTCTCGCGCACACGATCCGCACCGCGGGCGAGAAGATGGGCTACTTCAACGCCGTCGACGCTGAAACTTTCGAAGCCGAGCTTTCCTACATGCTCGTCAATCAATTGGGCGCGTTCAACTCGCCAGTCTGGTTCAATCTCGGTCTTTATCACGAGTACGGGATCGAAGGCTCGGGCGGGAACTTTGCTTACGACGCCAACACCGATTCAATCAAAGAAACTCGCAACGCTTACGAGCGTCCGCAATGTTCTGCCTGCTTTATTCAGTCGGTCGACGACGATTTGATGTCGATTTTCGATTTGATCAAAAACGAAGCGCGTTTGTTTAAATACGGTTCGGGCACCGGCACAAATTTCTCAAAAATCCGCGGCCGCCAAGAAAAACTCTCGGGCGGCGGCACTTCTTCGGGCTTGATCAGCTTTCTCGAAGTTTTGGATCGCGGCGCGGGCGCGACTAAATCAGGTGGTACCACACGCCGTGCGGCGAAAATGGTTAGCCTTGATATGGACCACCCGGAAATTGAAGATTTCATCAACTGGAAAATGAAAGAAGAACGCAAAGTCGCGGCGTTGATCGCAGCGGGCTACTCTTCTGATTTCAACGGTGAAGCTTATAGGACCGTTGCCGGTCAAAATTCAAACAACTCGATTCGCGTGAGCGATGCGTTCATGAACGCGGTTGAAAATGATTTGGATTGGAACACCACGGCTCGTACCACAGGCGAAGTCGTGCAGACCTTCAAAGCGCGCGATCTTTGGAAACAAATCGCGACTGCTGCGTGGTCTTGCGCGGATCCCGGCCTTCAATACGACACCACGATCAATAACTGGCACACTAGCGCGAATACCGACAAAATCAACGGCTCGAACCCTTGTTCTGAGTACATGTTTTTGGACGACACCGCTTGTAATTTGGCTTCGATGAACCTTGTAAAATTCTTGCGCGCTGACGGCTCTTTTGACATCGAAGCGTACAAACACACTGTGCGCGTGTTCATCGTTGCCCAAGAAATTTTGGTCGACCTCTCCAGCTATCCGACTCCGAAAGTGGCTCAAAACTCGCACGACTACCGTCCACTGGGCTTAGGTTACGCGAACTTGGGTACGCTTCTCATGCTCAAAGGTATTCCTTACGATTCCGAGCAGGGTCGTGCGTGGGCGGGTGCTCTCACTGCAATCATGTGCGGTGAAGCGTACGCAGTCAGCGCCGAAGAAGCCGGTAAAATCGGCGCTTTTCCAGGATTTGCGCGAAACCGCGAGCCGATGTTGAAAGTCATGCGCCAGCACAAAAAAGCGGCGTACGAAATCGACGCCGACAATGCTCCGGCGGAACTCATCGCCGCCGCAAAAGACTGTTGGGATCGCGCCGTCGCTTTGGGTGAGAAGCACGGCTATCGCAACGCTCAAGTCACGGTGCTTGCCCCAACCGGCACGATCGGTCTCCTGATGGATTGCGACACCACCGGTATCGAGCCTGATTTTGCGCTCGTGAAGTTCAAAAAACTCGCGGGTGGGGGATACTTCAAGATCGTCAACCAATCGGTGCCGGTCGCGCTCAAAAATTTGGGCTACGCCGACAACCAAATCAAGGACATCCTTACTTATGTCCTCGGTACGATGAAATTTACCGACAGCACTCCGTTCCTGAATCCGGCTTTCTTCATGGCTAAAGGTTTTGGTCCGGCCGATCTCGCGAAAATCGAGAAAGCGCTTCCGGGTACTTTTGAAGTTTCAAGTGCGTTCACCCGTTTCGCCCTCGGCGAAGAACTTCTCAAGAAATTGAATGTTCCGGCTGCTGAGTACGAGAAGCCGACCTTCAACTTCTTGACTTTCGCGGGTCTCAAGCATTCGGAAATCGAACAAGCAAACGAGAAAATTTGCGGAACGATGACTGTCGAAGGCGCACCTTTCATTAAAGACGAACACCTCCCGGTATTCGATTGCGCAAACAAGTGCGGCCACAAAGGGCAGCGCTTTATCGCTCCGATGGGTCACATCCGCATGATGGGCGCGACCCAGCCGTTCTTGTCGGGCGCGATTTCAAAAACCGTCAACCTTCCGAACGAAACGACAGTCGAAGAGATCGAGCAAATCCACATGGACTCTTGGAAGTTGGGCTTGAAGGCAGTTGCGCTCTACCGCGACGGCTGTAAAATGTCCCAACCTCTGTCGACTAAATCTGAAAAGAAAGAAGACAGCAAAGAAGAGCGCAAGTCGAACGAAGAGATTGCGTCGATGATCGAAGCCGCGAAACGTGAAGCAGTCGCGACGGCGATGGCAACCGTGATGGCAGGTCAAGCGACTCGCCGTAAATTGCCGGCAAAACGTAAAGGCACGACCGTCGAATCGTCGGTCGCGGGACACAAAGTGTACTTGCGCACCGGTGAATATGAAAACGGTGCTTTGGGCGAGATCTTCATCGATATGCACAAAGAAGGCGCGGCTTATCGCTCGATGATGAACTGTTTCGCGATCGCAGTGAGCTTAGGTCTTCAATACGGCGTACCTCTCAAAGAGTTCGTCGATAAATTTACCTTCACTCGCTTTGAACCAAGCGGTCCGGTCGTGGGTCACCCGAACGTGAAGATGGCAACATCGATCGTCGATTACATCTTCCGCGTACTCGGCATGGAATACCTCGGACGCACCGATTTCTTGCAGGTAAAGCCGACGGTGGATCTCACCGCGGAGAAGGGTGCTGCGAAAGAAGTTTATCCAGCCTCTCCGGCAGATGCGATCAAGAGCGGGGCTCCACTTCCAGGTATGGAATATCAGTTGGATTTCAAACTTGCGGGTAATAACGCCGCAGATCCAGTGAATGGCCAGCTTGCTGAGATGATGGGCGATGCGCCTCCATGCGATTCTTGCGGTCACACCACGGTACGTAATGGTGCGTGTTACCGTTGCTTAAATTGCGGTAATTCCATGGGTTGCAGCTGATTCTCTGAATAGCGGAACGGCTTCACACCTGTACACTGAATCCGACTACACATATAGATAACAGACCAGCCGCGGCCACGCCTTGCTGTAGCGTTAGGTCTTACCGATGAAGGGCGCCCTACGGAAGGGTGCCCTTTTTGTTGAAAAAAAGCGGAAATCAACCATTCTCGTTGAACTGCCGAGTAAAGCAGTTCAACTTAAAGTTATACATAAATTATTTAATAAATGTTACTGTCCTCGGCGATGAAGACTTCGAACTTGATTCTCTCCCTCTTGGCCTCGACATCCCTGATCACCGGATCATTTGCTCAGCAAAACATCCCGGACGAAATCAATTACAAACCGTATCTGACTTCATATAATGCCGCAAAAGCAGTGTCGGATCAAAAGAGAGCCGCAGCCGACAAGGCACAAGACGCGCTTCAAACTTCGCAACGGCAGCTCAAATCCATCACGGATCAAATCGACGCGAACAATGCGACGATCGCGAACAACAACAAAGCGATCGAAAACTGGAACCTTCAGCGCCAGTCTCTCGACAATCAAGTGAGAACGAACGAAGCGGCGATCAATCAACGTTCAAATCAAGTCGATTCGAACAACCAACAGATTAACGGAATCAATAACCAGCTTCGTCAAGTTGAAATCGATTACAATAACGCGATCAACGCTGCCGAGCGTGCCCGACGCACCTTGATTCGAGCTCAAGACCAAGCCAAACCTCGCGAAGACGCATTTCGCAACGCGGACAGCGTTTTCAAAAATGCCGATAAAGCATTGCGCGACAACATGGAATCGATTCGTTCGACCGAGAAAGACAAGAGCGAGCAAAGCGACAAGCTGACTAACCTTACTCGCGATCGCTCAAGCCAGGAGAGCGCGATTGCGACCGCACAGGTTCAAGTCGAGCCCGCTCGCAACCAGGTCAATGGCCTGACTCCGCAAGTGAAGACCAAGCAAGATGTGTTGAACAACGCAAAAGAACGCCAGCGTAGCGCTCAGACCGTAGTAGACTCGGCTCAATCGGCTTACGATACGCTTGCCGCTCAAAACAAACCGCTTCTCGATAAGATCAATCAGCTCAATAGCGAGATCGCATCGCTCACCCAGGCGATCAAGCAGGATCAAGCCCTTTACGACTCGACAAAACGCGATTTTGACAACGCGAATAGCTTGATCGACGCACAGAATAAGAAAAAGGCCGAACTGACCGGTAGTTTGGGGGCTCAGACTTCGGCTCGTGATGCGGCTCAGGCCGACATCAACAAGATCACTCCGGACCGTGATGCAAAGGCTAAGACTTTGAAGGAAAAGCAAGACTTCTTGCGCACAAGCCGTCTTCCGCGTACGGACCCGCAAATCGTCGAAGCTCAAAAAATCGTCGATCGACTGACTGCAGAAGTTGCGGCGTTAAATACGCAATTGACCGCAGCTCAATCGAAGTTGAGCTCGGCAAACAGCCAGATCTCGAGCATCAACGGCCAATTGACCCAGGTCAATGCTGAGATTGCCCGCCTTCAAGGCATCGTCAATAACGGCCCATCACAACTCTCAACGATCAAGAGCCGTATTGGCGCAAACAACTCTAAATTGAGCACTGCTCAAAGCTCGCTCGCAACCGCGAATCAGCAGATTGGCGATATTGGACCTAAAATCCAGGCGGCGAAGGCAAAATTGGATTCCGCGAAGAATGCGCTTCAAACCGCAAGCAACGACGTGAATACGGCAAACAGCGAACTGACCTCAGTTCAAAGCCAATTGAAAACCGCTCAGACGGCTTTGGATAATGCGGAGAAGACGTTGAAACAAAACACCGACGCTCTCGCCAACACCAAACGTGAAATCGAGCGCACCGTCACTAACATCGACAACCTCAGCAAGCGGCTCTCGACCCTGAACAACCAAAACGGCCCTCTTAAAGTCGCCCAGGCGAATGCAGCACGCGACAGAAACCGCGCTCAAGATGCAGTTCAAGACGCGCGCAAAAATGTTCAGGCTGCTCAAGTCGCTTTCGACAGTGCCAATGACTACGTCGGCCAAATCGCAATGGTTCGCAATCGGTCGTACCAAGACCGCGACATTCTCGCGGGCCAAAACCAAGACTTGAATCAGGAGATTATTAACCTCCAAGCTCAAAACATCCAATATCTCCAGAACATTAAAGACGGCGATGCGGACGCGCAGAGACGCCACGACGCGAGCGAAGACCTCGTGACTCGTAACAACGCTCTCGATCAGACCGCACAAAAACTCGAGCAGTCCGTAAGCACAAACCAAGCTCAGTTCGATAAATTGAACCAGGTTGCGCTCACTGCCGAGCAAGCGACCGAGACAAAACGCCAAGCTTATCAATCCCGTAAGGACACTTACGACGCCCAACTTGCCGATGCTAAAAAACGGGGTAGCGACGCCGGTGCAACCGACGGTGAAAACGTTGGAGGACTAGAGGGCGAAGAACTCGGACGCACTCTCGGTAAGAAAGACGGTACACTCAGCGGTCAGAATCTCGGTCTCACCGATGCGCAAAAAGCAGGTAACGCCGAAGGTAAGTCTCAAGGGTATGCCGCAGGTCAGACCGAAGGCCTTGCATCTCCTGACGATATCGCTCGTGGTAAGGCCGACGGTGAAACTCAAGGCCGTAAAGACGCTGTCGATACAGCTGAGCGCGAAGACTATCCGAAAGCCAAAAAAGACCGGTTCGCCGAACTGACTTCAACGCTTCCGACTCAGTCGATCAAGATTGATCAGGAAACCAAAAAGGTGAGCACGGCTACGGGAACCGCACAGGTTTCTGACTACAGTCTCGCGATCTTCGATACATTCAAGAAAACGCCGAAAGATCGTACCGAAGCTTGTAAGCCGGTGACTTACGCGGAATTCAAGCTAGCTTGTCTGGCCGCTTACGATGCGGCTTATGCCGAGGCGAAAGCGGATGCCGTCGAAGCAGGCAAGAACCGCACTTATCAAGACGCGTTCTCCGCGGCGGAAACGACAGCTCGTAACGCTGCACCGACCACCGCTGCTTACGCCGCGGAAAAGAAAAAATACAAAACCATCGCTTTCGAAAAATGGAAGGCCCAAGGCTTGTCTGAAGGAAAGGCGACCGCGTACACTAACGCGCTCAATACCGCTCGTCAGACGACCTCGACTACGTTGCTCCGGGACTCGTCTCCAGCCGGCGTGAGACATGCCGCGATCGCGAAAGGCGCGAACGAAGTCACTCAGTACTTCGCAACAAACTCGGTCACCCTGCCAAAAGGCGTGAAGGTAATTCGCGTGGGTTCGGACGGTTCAGTGGGCGGCGCGATCGGCGCAAGCGATTATTTGAAACTCGAGCTCTCGGTCGTGAACTACGGGGCGAAAGCATCGGGCTCGGTACCGGTCAAAGTCGAGATGAAGGCGCTCACTCCAAACCTGGTGGTGCGCCAGACCGCGACTCAGCTCGTGTCGATTCCCGCGAATACTCAGGCAATCGTGAACAACGTGCTCACCGCTCAAGTCGCGGACGGCGTTAGCGCCGGATCTCGTGAGCAGCTCCTCGTTCGCTACACCGACGAGCAAGGATCCGTGACCGAGTCGACGCTCAATATCGACGTCATCCCGAACATCATGATCTCGCTCTCAAAAGTGGACTACGACAGCTCTCCGAAGGTCGGTAGGACCCAAAGCGTGGGAGTCAACGTCAGCAACGACGGCGAAATCAACTCGTCTGAGAAAGTGGTCTTAGGTCTTTCGACGGTCTCACCGGCAAACGTCATCCGTATCGATACTCCGGAAGTGGACCTCGACGGCGGACCGGACGCAGGCAAGTACATCAGGATCAAGGCCAAGAACGGCCCTCGTTTTACCGTTCTCGACGACAACGCTCTTCGTTCGGGCTCGCTCCGTATCACGCTCTACGTAAAACACGGCGCGCGTATCGTAGCGAAGCAAGAATTGTCGCTCTCGAAGTAATTCGTTCGAACGCGTAAGTCCGTGATAGCCTCATGGCATGGCTAAAATGGATTTGCCGGAATCGCTTCGTTCGATCGTTAAGATTGCTGTCGCGCTATTAGGCGCGGTGATCGAACGCGAACTGGGGCGAGATGTCTACGTGCGAATCGAGCGGATACGCAGACGCATGGCTGCAGTTCGCGAGTTCTCGGACTCAAAGACACTCTCTGAACTCCGTCGGGTCTATAAGCTTCTCGAAAAGTGCTCGTCGCAAGAACGGATCGATATCGCCGTATCGTACACGCTCATGCTTGAACTCATGAATACGTGTGAGAACGCGTATCGTACTTACCGTTTGCGTAAAACAGGGATGACTCCGGTGAGGACAAAACACCCGTCGCCGATCACTTATGTGCTGACCGCGCATCCGACCGAGTCGCGTTCGAGCAAAAACATCTCTATTTTTTATGAAATCCAGAAATACCTGGTCGCAGCTCTCGAGCGCGGCGGAATGATCGACGAGTCGGAGCTTCGCTCGCTGATCGAAGTCGCGTGGCGGGTGCCGATCGTGCGCTCGCGCAAGCCGACGGTTGAGGACGAAGCCGAGCACTTGTATTCGGTCGCCCTCCGCGAAGAGAACTTGGAAACCATGATCTGGCTCAATCAAAAGGGCATTCCGATCTATCTTCGCTCTTGGGTAGGCGGCGACAAAGACGGACATCCGGGCGTAGACCAAGACACGTTGCTGAACAGTCTACAAGCCTCTCGAGACGATTTACACGCGTACGCGCGAAAACAACTCGAAAACCTGGGCGATCTGCTGCATCTGTTTCCATCGCAGCGGATTCAACGGGCGCGCCTTGAACTCAAAGAAACGCTGTCCAGTGTGCACCGGCTCCGAGCGGGAGATGGTGCACGGATGAAGCGGTTACACTCAAAGGTGCTCGCACTTAAAAAAGCCTACAATAAACAAGTGGGCGAGACAGCTGATCCGATTCGAAAGCTCGAACAACTCCTGCACACGTTCCCGGCGCTCGTGATTCCGCTCGAGCTCCGCGAGGATTCGGGAATGATCATGAAGGCTCAGGCCAAGCGTGGACGCTCCAAGAAATTCGCGATCGAGCGGATGCTGAAGCGAGTGGCCGAGCTCTCGCGCGGCGGAAATCCGCGTTGGTACGCGCAAGGGTTTATTATTAGCATGTGCCAAAGCATCGAGCACATCGAAGCGGCGGCGAATTTGATGGTTCGTACGTTGGGCGCGCTTAAGATCCGCGTGATCCCCCTCTTCGAGCAGGCCGAGGCACTGAAAGAGGCGCCTGCGATCATGGAAGAGCTCTTGAAACGCAAGCGGTTCAAAGAAGCTTTGAAGACCTCCTGGCTCGGCCGGGTGGAGATCATGCTCGGGTATTCAGACTCATCAAAAGAGAGCGGAGCGTTTCCGAGCCGGCTCGAAGTCTCGACCGCGATGCGGGCAATCGACAAAGTTTGCCGCGAGTGCAGGGTGCAACCCATTTATTTTCACGGTTCGGGCGGAAGCGTCGATCGCGGCGGCGGGCCGATCGAAGATCAGCTCGCCAGTTGGTCTAAAGGCGCGCTCGCGTTCTATAAAGCGACGATTCAAGGCGAGATGGTCGAGCGTTCCTTTGCAAGCCCCGAGATTGCCGAGAGCCAACTCTTAAAAATCGCGCGCACGGCGGAGGCGCTTCATCGCCATCCCGACAAAGCGGCGGCCAGCGCCGAGCTCCTCGAGTTTGCATCCAAAGTAACCAAAGAATACAAACGTGCGGTCAGTAGTCAGCGTTTTATGACGATGGTCGAGCTTGCGACTCCGTACAAATTCCTTTCGGTTTTGAAAATGGGTTCCCGCCCGACCAAACGCGTTTCAAAAAGAAAGGGTTCGCTCGCGGTGACGTCCTTGCGGGCGATTCCGTGGGTATTGTGCTGGACCCAAACCCGCGTATTGTTCCCGACTTGGTGGGGCTTGGGGTCGGCGTGGTTGGCGTCAAGCAAGGCCGAGCGCAACTCACTCAAACGTCATTACAAAAATCACGCGCTCTTTCGATCATTCGTCAATGTCTTGGGCTTCACGCTCGCGAAAGTCGAGATGCCGGTGTTCCACTTTTACCTCGAGCGATCGAGTCTCCCGGTCAAGGAGAAGGCGTACTTTAAAAGGCGTTTCGATGAAGAGTTCGCAATGACCCAGAAGTTTTTTTTGGAACTCACCGGTCATTCCGATCCGCTCTGGTTCCGCCCGTGGCTCGCCGAGAGTATCGTGCTCCGGTCGGCGATGATTCATCCGTTGAATCTTTTACAGTCGCTCGCGCAAAAAGACCAAGACTTGCCGCTTCTTCGAATCGCGGTTACCGGTGTGGCGAGCGGAATGCTCACCACGGGCTAGGGGGTTTTCTGAACTTGAAACCCGATGAAGGTCGGAAACCGCGATGCAAAGTCGTAGCCGTCGAACTTGCCCGCGAGTTTCGTATCGGGCCGGCATTCGACGATGTCAAGCAGGACAAATTTCGTGGCTTTTAACCCCTGGAAAATATCTTCCAAAGTGTGATGGTAGTTCACAAGCTCAACTCCGCACAAGCTCCAGGTATAGGAGTGATTGTGGAAGTAGGGATGGGCCGCCACCTTTTCGGCGCCGCCGTCCGGGCATTTCACGCGCTCCAGACATTCGTCGAAGGGGTGGTGCATGGTGAACGCAAAGACGCCGCCGGGCTTGAGCACGCGCGCGACTTCTCGAAAAGGTACAGTGAGATCTTGCACGTAATGCATGACGAGCGAGCTTGCGATGATATCAAACGCCGAATCCGCAAAGGGGAGCTTCTCGGCACATCCGGTTTGAAAACATAGGTCGGGGTGAAGCGATTCGGCCTTCTCAATCATCTTGGGCGATTGATCGATGCCGAAGACATCAGCTCCCCACGCACTGAGCCGTTCGCTCAGGATGCCGGTACCGCAGCCGAGATCGAGAACCCGCTTGTTGCGCACACTGTGTTTGAGCCAGCGCTCCATCACCGGGACTTCGATGTGCTCATTCCAGGCGTTACGCATCGGGTTACAACGTTTCGTGTGGTAATCATCGGCGATTTGGTCGTAGGCGCGTCGATTTTGCTCGCTCATAAAAATAAAATTGCAATACCGTCAATCCATTGTCACTCTAAATTTATCTAAATGGGGGAAGTATGAAATCACTGACTGTTTTATTTTTGTTAGCTCTAACGGGTTTGAACGCGCAAGCGTTGCCAATTCATTCAAATCTCACTGCTGAAGACTTCGATAGAATCATCGCGGGTCCCGGCAATTACAACTACGAAGGGATCGTGAAGCTCAACAACTGTTCGGGCGCGATCATTAAATTCGAAGCGTCTAAACCAACTGACAAAGCGATTGTTTTAACCAACGGTCACTGCTTTCCGACCGGCGTGTTCGGCGGGATGGTGAAGCCAGGCGAGTTTGTTTACAACAAAGCGGCGAAACGCTCGTTCCAGCTTTTGGATAAAAACGGCACGCTGACTAACAAAACGGTGAGTTCTTCAAAAGTGATTTACGTCACGATGACCGGCACCGACATTTCGATGTATGAGCTCGATCTCACTTACGCGGATCTCAAAAGCAAGTACGACACCGAAGCGATCGTTCTTGAATCGGCTCATCCGACTGTTGCAGATCCGATTCAAATCCTCTCAGGGTACTTCCAGATCGGTTACGAGTGCACCATCGACAAGTTCATTTATCAACTTAAAGAAGCCGGCTACGTCATGAACGATTCGATCCGTTACAGTGCTACCGGTTGCAAAACCATTCACGGAACTTCGGGTTCACCGATTCTGTCAGCACGCACCCATCGCATCGTCGGAATCAACAATACGGGTAACGACGATGGCCAAATGTGCACCATGGACAACCCATGCGAAGTCGATCAAAGCGGACACACTTTTGCTCAGAAGGGGCTCTCGTACGGACAAGAGACTTATCAAATTTACACTTGTCTGAATTCGGCGAGCCAATTCGACCTCACCTTGCCTGGATGTAAGTTGTTCCGGAACGGACGCCGTCTGTAGTAAGAATTACCGAATTTTATCCGCCACAATGACGTAGCGGAAATCATTCAATAGGAACTCCACTCGTTGGGCATGGAGCCCGAGCCGAGTGGAGTTTTTATTTTCAGGGTCCTGCTCGCGCTCGGTCCGGTTGTAAATCCGGTCTCCAATCAGGGGGACTCCCAGATGCGCCAGATGCGCACGGATTTGGTGGGTGACTCCCGTTTCGATCTGCACTTTCAGCTCGATTGCGTCCCGGCCTTCAAACGATGTCGCCTCGGCTTTGTGAATCCAAGTGACAGCAGGAAAGGTTTTCCCGCGAATCTGCTTGTGGTGCGGGATATTGCGACTGGAATCGACAACCACCATGCGTTTAGCGCTTTTGGGATGATGCCCGAGCGAGGCGTCGATCTTCATCGGAAGTTTGAGTCTTATCCCATCGTTCCGCGCACTCCACGCGAGATAAAATTTTTTGATAAGTTTTAGTTTAAATTGTTCCCGTATTTCTTTGTAAATACTGCTATTTTTTGCGAACAACAAAACTCCGCTCGTTCCATTATCGAGACGATGCAGGATTTGCGCCTCTGGATGAGTGAGGCGGACTTGCGCTTCGACCGTCGTCGGCTCGGCGCTTTCGAGGTCTTTTTGCAGCGAATGAGAAGGGACGCCGCTTTTTTTATTTACGGCGAGAATGCAGTCGTCTTCGAACAAAACATCGAAAAATAACAATTGATTACCCAAGTTTATGCGTTAACCTTGAGTCATGATGATCGCACGCAAACTTCGAGGTTCGCAATTGGTGATTTTAGCTTTGCTCACAGCTGTTGCCTTTAGCAGCGATGCAAATGCTCAGTACAAGAATCCTCGTTACCGAGCTTCGGGATCGGGCCCGGCAAAGACCCTTCCGACCAACAAGAAAACACCAGTCCAGTCTTCCGAATCTTCTTCGGGTCCGGAGTTGAGCGTCCCGAGTTATTCGAGTGATTCTTCGACCCCCGCGTACTCGGCGCCGACTTACTCCAACTCGACTCCGCAGCAGCATCAAGCGGGTGAGCAATCCGGACAGAGTCTGGAGGTCGCGGTCAACCTCGATTTGCCAGTCGCCATCGGCGAAGCCGGTCAAGGCTTGAAATCGAAGTGGGGCATCAACGGGCAACTCTATCTCGCACCGATGCTCGATCCTTCGATTCACAATTACATCGCAGTCGGGTTTGAAAATTTTTCGATCTCGGCGGACCCGAACGCTTCCTTCCGATTCGTGCCGGTTACCGTCGGCCTCGAATGGCGTGGCTTGAATGAATCTTTCTTGAAGCCCGTCTTTGGCGTGGGTTTAGGCGGTGTTTACGCGTTCGTTTCGGCGCCGGATGCACAAATTTTTAACGGTAAGCTCTATTTCATGGCTCAGATTAAGGGCGGCTTTGAAGTTGCGGCTTCGGACGGTCTTTCGGTCGTTTTCCAAACTCCGGTCAACATCGTGATCGGGTCTACAAAAATGAGTTACATCTCTTACAGTATTGGAGCGAGGTTCGGACTATGACTAATTTAATGGCACGGCCTAACGGCCGCGGCGTAAAAAAACTATTCAGCATTTTAGCGTTGTCGTCGATCGCTTTACTCACGAGCTGTGGCCAAGGCCAGGATTTGCTCGGTACGGTGGCTTACAACAACGGTACGTTTCCGCAGTTGGGACGGATTTCAACCTCGGTTCCGACCTTAAGCGGTCAGTATACCGCTGCGAACCCGTATTGGGGAATTAACAGTTTTTTCTCTTATGGTGGAGGAAATTATCTTGCGCCTGCCGCAGGAGTCGTGACGAGCGTCGGTATCGGTCAAATAGGTAACATTCAGACGAACTTCATTACCATCGCGCACTCGGGTCGCTTTGCCACGCGAATTTATAACGTGTCAGTGGTAAACGTTCGAGTCGGCGATTACGTTGGTAAAGAGCAAGTTATCGGAAGTTTTTTTAATTCAGTGACAGCTTATTTTCAAGTACTCGTCGATGGCGAGTCGAAGTGCCCGTTATCGTTCCTGGATGACGCGTATCGAGCCCAAATCGCGGGTGCGAACGGCGGTTTTACTCCTTGTCTATAAGCTAAGGACTAGGGTAAACCTTTAGTCCTATGTCTAAATCACTTGAAGGCGCTCTTTCCGGAAAGCGAGCTCTGATTTTGGGCCTCGCCAACGATCGTTCCATCGCTTGGGGAATCGCACAAGCGCTCCACGGGCAAGGCGCGAAGCTCGCGTTTAACTACCTGGGTGAAGCGCTCGAGCGCCGCGTCCGTCCGCTTGCCGAAAGTCTCGGCGCCGAGATCATCGAACCTTGCGACGTCGGCCAAGACGATCAGATCGGTTCCATTTTTGGAAAAGTAAAAGAGAAGTGGGGCGGACTCGATATCCTGATCCACTCGGTGGCATTTGCTAACCGCGAAGACTTGCAGGGCCGCTTCGTTGACACGAGTCGTACCGGATTTGCCCTCGCGCTCGACGTGAGTGCGTACTCGCTCGTCGCGACCGCTCGCGAAGCTCAAAAGCTGATGACGAGCGGCGGGACCATCGTCACGCTCACTTACTACGGCAGCGAGAAAGTGATTCCGGGTTATAACGTCATGGGTGTCGCCAAGGCCGCGCTCGAAGCGAGTACGAGATATTTGGCGTACGATCTCGGTCCGCAAAAGATCCGCGTGCACTCGATCTCCGCGGGACCGATCAAGACTTTGGCCGCAGCGGGCGGGATCTCAGGTTTCAAAGACATCCTCTCAAAAGTCGAAGAGCGCTCTCCGCTTCGCGAAAACGTGTCGCCTGAAGACGTCGGCTCGCTTGCCGCTTTTCTTTGCCAAGACGGAGCCAAGCACATGACCGGAAACTTGTTGTACGTGGACTCGGGCTACAATATCATCGGTACATAATGTTCGATCTGATTCGGGCCTATAAGAAATATGATCCCGCGACTCAAAGTCACGCTGAGATTTTTTTCTTGTACCCGGGAGTGAAGGCGATCTTTTTTCATCGAATCGCTCGCGGCCTCTACCGTTGCCGGATTCCATTCATCCCTCGCGCGATTGCGGAGTTCTCCCGCTTCATTACGGGCATCGATATTCATCCGGGTGCGAAGATTGGCAAAAATCTCATCATCGATCACGGGATGGGTGTTGTGATCGGCCAGACGGCCGAGATCGGTGACAATTGTCTGATTTTCCACGGCGTCACCTTGGGTGGAGTGGATTTTAATCCGGTTAAGCGCCACCCGACGCTCGGAAACAACGTCGTCATCGGCGCCGGTGCGAAAATCCTCGGCAATATTAAAATCGGCGATCACTCGCGTATCGGCGCAAACTCGGTCGTCATCAAAGAAGTGCCTCCATATTCGACCGCGACCGGCATCCCGGCCAAGATCGTGGGCCACACCGGCGTCAAACCCGGCGAAGAACTCAAGCACGATAAAATCGACAGCGAAAACTGCGACTGATCCAAAAGGGGTCTGGCCACTTTTGGTAAGCAGAAATTAGCGGGTACGCGTCATGTGCTTTTGCATGAATAACGCAATACTGTATCCAGCAAAAGCTCCTCCGATGACGTCCGTGGGATAGTGCCGCCCGCCCCAAACTCGGAGCACGGCTACCAATACAGTGAGTCCGGCAAAGGCACCGTAAGCGGCGCGAGCAAAGCGCGGTTCCAAGCGTTTGAAGTAAAAATACAAAGAGAGCGTAGCCAGGGCGACAAAGCTTGTATGGCCCGAATAAAACGAGGTGTACTGATGATAGTTAGCGCCATCGCCCATTGGATTATTAAACACAAGGGGGCGTGGGCGTTGCACCAGGGTGCGCACCAATTCGATCAAAGCCCCATTCCAAAGCGTGATCTTAGCAAAATAGAGGGCATCTCGGGCGGCTTCGATCAACTGCAGCTTTTTACGCCACGCAAACAAGAAAGGAGTGAGAAAAAGAATGACCCCGACGGTATTCTGAAGAACGTTGCTCCAAAAATCGGCGGTGATCGAACCGTACCTGAACGCGATCCGATCGAATGCGTTGACCGAATCGATGACGCAAGGACTTGGTGTAACGGCGCAGCCATTACGATAGAGCACGGGCCGCAGCAAAAAGAATACGGCCCAAATTGCCAGAGGGATTAAAGTTTGACGAAAGACGACTTTTGTCGAAATCTCGGGCCGAAATTGCATTTATCTGGTAGATTCTCTTGTCATAGTTTACCGCGACATTTAAGGTTTTAAAAACAAAGAAAGGGACTCACTCCATGTGGAACTTAAAAGTAGGACAAGCTGCGCCAGAATTCAAAGCACCGGCATTCGTTGCAGGTCAATTCAAGGACGTCAGTCTTAAAGATTATAAAGGAAAATGGGTTTGCCTGTTTTTCTATCCTCTCGATTTTACCTTCGTGTGCCCGACCGAGATTCGAGGCTTTGCGCAGCTCGAAAAACAATTTCAGGAAGCGAACTGCCAAATCGTCGGCGCTTCGACCGACAGTCAGCACTCTCACAAAGCTTGGTTTGAGCGCGATATGCCGGAAGTGAAATTCCCGGTGCTCGCCGACACCAACCACACTGTTTCTCGCAATTACGGCGTGTTGCTCGAAAACGAAGGTATTTCGCTTCGCGGTACGTTTTTGATTGATCCGAACGGAGTACTCCAGTATATGTCTGTGAACGCTCTTGGCGTCGGACGCTCTGTGGACGAAACCCTTCGAACCCTTCAAGCGCTTCAAACCGGCGATCTGTGCCCAGTAAACTGGAAGCCAGGCCAAGCGACGCTTACTAAAAAATAACCGGCCTGACGGCAGGAAAAAGAAAGGTCTAGAAACTCATGGCAACAGCTACAACAACGACTACTGAAAAAGGCAAACTCGGCCGCCGCGCGCTCCGCAAGGTAGCTCGTGACAAGCGCAAGTTGAAGCTCAAAGTGGACAAAGAATTCGCAACCAAGTACTTCAGCGATAAGTCGAAGCGCTCTGGTGAGAAGAAAGTCGCTTTCCGCAAAAAGAAGAATAAAAAGTAAGTTGAGCTCGTCATGCGCTAATATCGTTTAGCCATGGCCAGGGAGCGTATCCAAAAAATTATTGCTGCTGCAGGACTGATGTCTCGCCGGAAAGCGGAGGAGGCAATCCTCCTAGGGCAGGTGCGTCTAAACGGGGTGGTCGTCACCGAGTTGGGCACGCAAGCGGATCTTGCTGTCGATCGACTAGAAGTCAATGGCACGCGAGTCTCGCCCAAGACTTCGAGGATGACTTACGCGTTTTACAAACCTCGGGGTTGCGTGACCACCAAGAACGACGACCGTGGCCGTCGCACCGTCATGGAGTATTTTAAAGACGATCTTAGTTTGAACCCGGTGGGGCGCCTTGATTTTGAATCCGAGGGTTTACTCCTGATGACCCACGACGGGGACTTGCTTTTAAAGCTCACTCATCCTCGTTACGGATTTCAAAAAAAGTACGAAGTCAAAATCGTGGGTCAGTGGAAACCTGGTTTTGCAGCAAAGCTCGTCGCCGGTATACTCCTCGACGATGGCATGGGGCGATTCGATGAGATCACCGGCGGGCCTGAAAATTTTACGGTGGTCGTGAGCGAAGGCCGTAACCGCTTCGTGCGCCGAATGTTTGCGGCTCTTGGGCTCGAAGTGCTGACGTTGAAGCGCGTGCAAATGGGGCCGGTAAAGTTGGACGGACTCAAACCGGGCGAACGCCGCGAGATCACTGAACTGGAATTGCAGGCGATTGCCGAACACAAAACAAATGCTCCGCTTCGAAAGAGCGAATCGCAAGACCAGGAATCCGACGAATGAGTTTGAAGTCGCTGAATGCCCGGATCACCGGCTGCAAGAAATGCCCGCGCCTCAGAAAGCATTGTCTGGAGATCGCGCGAGTCAAACGCCGGGCCTTCGCGGACGAAACTTACTACGGACTGCCGATCACCGGATTCGGCGACACGAACGCGCGAGTGCTGATCATCGGTCTGGCGCCCGCCGCTCACGGAGCTAATCGCACCGGACGGATGTTTACCGGGGATAACTCGGGCCTCTGGTTGTATCGCGCGCTCCACCGTGCAGGCTTTGCCAATCAAGCGGAGAGCACGAGCCGCAACGACGGATTGAAGCTCATTGACGTCTACGTCGCCGCGACCGCGAGATGTGCGCCTCCGCAAAATAAACTTACACTCAAAGAAGTCGAAAACTGCCGACCATATTTGATCGAAGAGATGGAGCTTTTAAAGAATCAAAAAGTCATCATCGTGCTCGGTCTCGTTGCGCTGAAATCGCTGTGGGCGATTCTCCCGGACGATGTGAAGCCATCGAAAGCCCTTCCGAAATTCAAACACGGATTCGAATTAAAATTGAACGGCGGACGCGTGCTTTTGGGCTCGTATCATCCGAGCCAGCAAAACACGTTTACCAAAAAACTCACCGAACCGATGTTCGATGCGATTTTCAATCGCGCGCGCGAATTGATCGATCAAAACAACTGCGTAATAACACCGTCCTAAACGAATCCGCAATCGGGCTATTCAACTAAAATGATTCAATAATGATAACGATCGAAGGATCGCGGATTCTTATGCTCACACAACCCAGAAAAATAGACATTTTCATTTATGACGCAATAAGATATAAATTTGATCGTATATTTGCAATTGAATCTATGACTCGAGCCAAATTCCTCTTCAAATGGGCTTTCGTTTTTAAACTGATTGGCGCTTTTTTTTGCTTATCCCAGTGCTGGGCGGAGTCCTATTGTTCCTCTCTACTAATGGAAGTGCGTCGCCAAATTGATGTTCGGCAGGAGACTGTTCCGCACCCAGAAATCAAGATTCAACCATTTGATTCGAGTCCTCCTCCGACCGAGCTTCATACCTCCGTTGTTCTAAAAACAATTTACGAAATAGACGGCATCTTGGCGACGCACCTAAGGGTTCCGAAAAAACTTCGAATACAAATTAGACCTGTAGGTGATGCCGGACTCATGCGAGAGGACGGTTTGGGCACTCTTTTGCAAGTGACTTTTCAGTCTCGAACGCCGGGTGGTAAGAGCAAGCACCCTAAATTTTCTACTGCCATAACAGCTCACGAATATGGCCATGCAATTCTAAGAGAAAACTTAAGAGAGAATGTGCCCTGGATGGATATGTATTCCCGATATCAGGTGACGCTATCTGCAAACCAAAAGAAAATCACGGAGCTTGCCAGGACACTAAACGGATCCGACACCCCACAAAATCGGAAGAATATTCCGATCCAAATAGAGAGCCTCGAGAACCAGATTGAAGAAATTGAAGAGAAGCTTTTTACCCTTCAAGAAAAAACCGCTCCCTTTGATGAACTTTTCGCAGACCTTATCGCTGTTCTACATTCTGGTGATGCGCGTTCCATCAGAAATATGAATCATGTGGGAGAGTTGCAGGACATAGAGAAAGGTCTTAGGAGCCGCTCCGGAAAAATTCGCCCCATTTTCCAGAAGATTTACCAACAAGCAAAATTAAACCCCGCGATGAGGGATTTTTCGGAGATTCACTCCGTTAAGGGTTGGGATGAAACTTACCCATACTTTATGTTTGCCCCTGTTCGCTCTTTCTTGTGGAGAGAAGTGATTTCTCAATCCAAGTTTGCACGAAATCCGGGATTGGTCGCCGAAAAAGTCGCGAAAGCCATTGGGACCGAAATGAACGCCCTCCGTGTTCTTTCGGAAGCGGAAATGGCATCAATTTCAGTTGAGCGCCGAAATCTACGTCTAATCGAGGAGATCAAAAACGAACTGGGACTGAACATAAGTCCCTGAATATCGGCGTGATTTTTGATCGCATGAACCTATCATTTCGAAGCGGGCTACTGGATAATTCCGGTGGCTCGTTTTGTTTTGATTTTATGCGGCCGTCCAATTTCTGAAGGCCTGTGGGTAATCATCCACTACGGATGGACGCCGTCTTCAGAAGAGCTGTCCACTGGCTGAGGAGTCGGCTTTGGAGTAAGTTTGATCTCTCCGGCGCTCGCGATCGTCGCGCCCGGTTGTTCCGGAGTCGACATGGTTCCGCTCGTGCTCACGGTGACCGATGCATCCATCTCCGGAGAAGCGGGAACGCGGCCTTTGACTTCAAAGTTGTAGCACTTGTAGCAGCGGTACATAGCAGTTTCAGTCACTGACTTAATGTCAGTCAGGCCGGCTTTCTCAGCGGCGTCAGTCGCCGCTTTGACGAGTTCTGCGGTTGCCGCACGGGCAGAGGCGTGGGTCAGAAGAGCGAAAACGGACAAAACAGAAAGAATCAGCATTTTCATGCCTCTGATTTATTCGGAATCAACGGGATTGGCAACGATGGAAAACCGGTCAGAATTGGTAGGGTATCCCGATGCTGTACACGGCGCGGTCAGTTTTTTTAAAAATCCAAAGCCCGCAATGAATCCAGACACCACCGGGTTAAGTCATTCACACGAGCGTGTGACTTATTAAATAATCCAAGTTTACAAAATAACCCGTAATCCGGTATAGTGCTTGCGATGGCAATTTCTCGCGCTCAAAAATTGACTATAGTGCTCGGAATTGGTGTGATGGTATCGTTCGTTTCGATGAATGCGCACGCGCAGATTTTGCCGTCGACTAGCCCTGATCCGCGTCAAAACGCAAAAGAAGTCAAAGAGCACGATCCGTCGTTAGGCCCTCAGATGGGCTTGGATGTCGTGATCAGGCAAAAGAGGTACGCGCGTAACCAATTCCTCCGCGGAGTTTTCGGCGGGCTCTATCTCAAGGAAGCATTCCAACGGTTCTTCACGCTTCACTACAAAAAAGTCTTACGCCGGCACCCTGAGTGGTTTGACGTGCTTAAAATCCACGAAGCTCGTTACGCGCCGATGGTCGAGAATTCTCCCTCGCTCGTGAATGCCAACTTCGAGTTCGAGGGGATCTCGCAGCGCGATTACGGCTATTGCTGGGGTTTTGCGACCTTGGTCCGCAACTTTAACGTTCTTGCGTTCTACGATCCCGAGCTGAAACCGACCGACGAAGATGGCAAGGTGATCGACCCTCAGACCGATCGGAATACCTGGGTCGAATACTACGAGCACAAAATCGACCAAGTTGCGGCGTACGATGAGGCCGTACTGTTTCCGGGATTCAAAAACTTCCGCGAACTTTCGATGGTGCCGGAGCTCGAACTCTATTTGAAGCTTAAAACCATGCAAATTTGGCGTCATCTCGCGGTCGGAGCCGAGGGTTTTGGAATCATGATCCGAACTCATAGGGATATGACTCCCGGGCAAGGGCGCAAGCTCATCGATAACCTCGAGGCGCGCATCGCCCGTCACGAGATGCCGAAGCTCAACATCGCATCCGGAGTAAAAACGCCGAAGCCTTTCTCGTACAGTAAATATCTGCATGTAGTGCTCGCGTACGGAATCAAACGCCTGGAGGGCGGCGGTGCCAAAATCCAGATTTGGGATCCGAACTACTACGGGGAGACCCTTGTCGCCGCTCCGAAGGAAATCGAAATCGCCGCCGACGGGATTATCTACTATCGTCCTTGGCTTGAGACCGATGTCGGTCAATTTAAAAAGCATCCGGAACAGCTCGAACTCACCGGACGCCTCGCAAAAATCGAAATCTCGCCTGAAAACAACTACGAGACTGTGAAGCACATCCGCGAACTCCGCCGTTTTTGCTCGGACGATGAAACCTCCAAGTATTGCGAAGGGGCGAAGATCGATGAGTAAGTTTTTAGCGTCACTGCTTTTGACCGCGTTCGCGCTTCCGTCGCTTACCACCTCGGCTTTTGCCGCACGGGCGGTCGCCCTGATTTATCACGGTCCGGGTTCTTGCGACGATGAGGACGCGGATTGCTCGCTTGCGACCGCTCAAGTGGTCCGCAAATCCGGATTGATCCCGCGCTACGTCGCTCCCGACGGCACGATCAGCGTTCCTAAAAAACCGAAACCCGGCGAAGAAAAATCCGACGATGACGTCGATTACAAGGATCCGACGCCCGAGCAGCTCAAAAAGGCGTTTGCCGGCGCGAAAGTCTGGGTTCAACCCGGCGGAGTGGCCAACGAAGCGCTTTATACGATGAGCGAGAAGCTCTCCAAAGCGCTGAAAAATTTTATTAAAAACGGTGGCGGGTATGTGGGTTTTTGCGCTGGAGCCTTCATGGCGACCGATTATATCGGCGGTACCAAAGACGAAGGCCTTGGAATTATCCCGGGCTGGAGCCCGCTGTATCACGGTGGCTACGCGCTTGAAGAAGTGAAGTGGCAGGGCAAGAAACGCACGATTTACTACGAAGGTGGCCCCTATTTTTACGGTTACGACAAAGATCCGAAGACACCGGTCGAAGTGACCGCGACGTACGAAACCGGCGATGCGGCCGCAATTCGCGCGAGTTTCGGCAAAGGCCGCGTGTGGGTCACGGGCTTGCACCCGGAAGCTCCGCTCAACTGGACCGAAGACGATAGCGAGCACGACCCGGATGGGATTGAGCAATTTCTAGCGGTGGATATGATCCGTTGGGCGGCCGGAATGAGTGCGATTAAGCATCCTACCCCCGTGAAAATACCGATAAGAAAAAAGCCGGCAGTCAAAAAACCAGCGACTTCTACGCGAAAAAAACTAGTCTCATAAAAATAGCGCTTTTCATTTGGCCGTAGTTTCTTACACTGGTTTTAGATGCAAACGGATTCGGAGGAATTTCCGAAAGCGCTGATTTGGGTCGTTACTCTTTCTATCTTGTCCGGCGTGGCGTTTTTTGCACACGACGCACGCGGTAACGAACTAGGTAGCAGTGAGCGAGTTCCGGCTCCAATGGCGCTCGTGTATGATGGCCCGGGCGCCTGCCCGGAAGATTGCGCTGCCAGCGCCGCCAATGCGGCTCGCGCGGCCGGTTTCAATGTTCGTATTGTCGGTCCGCAGGCGTTGACCGACCGTTCGACTCCCGACCAGGTAACCCAGTTCTTTCAAAACGTGCGCGTGTGGATTCAACCCGGAGGAAAATCCCGGACCGCGGCCGAAACCATGACCGCCAAACTCAAGTCCTCGCTCGTGGACTTTGTTCGCGGAGGCGGGGGATACGTCGGTTTCTGCGCCGGAGCGTTTCTGAGCACTCCGATCATCGGCAGCACCGGCGTTCAAGGCTTAGGGCTGTTTCCGGGCAAAACCTGGCCGTACACGCCTCCGCCTGCTCGTGTCGGGCTCGCGTTCTCCATCGAGAAGCTGAACTGGCAGGGACAAGAACGCTACGTTTATTTCGAAGGCGGCCCTTACTTGCTCGATTTGGATCCGAGCGTGGAAGTGACCGCTACTTACAAAGACGGCAACGTCGCCGCCGCTCGCGCCGCCGTCGGCGCAGGCCGGATTTACATCAGCGGTCCGCATCCGGAAGCTCCGCTTTGGTGGTCGACCGTCGATCGAGTTACCGACGCGGACGGCATCGATCAAGACCTCGCGATCAACATGATCCGCTGGGTCGCTCGTGTCGGTTCTCCGACCCGTTGGTAATTTACATCTAATTTATTGAATTTTCGCGACCGCCTTCATAAGCGTTGCCATGTGGGTTCGAAGGCGATTGCTGAACAATCTCAACAGCATACAAAGTTGCTATGTAAAACCCCTGATTGGTTTCAAAAAAACATAATGGTTTCAAGGGGCTTGCCGATAAGTCACTGATGGGTTCGCCTGTGACGACAACCGTGAAAAAACCTCTCTCGAAAATTACCTGGATCGCCATTTTCGTGGCGATGGCGGGCGCGGGCGCTTTCGCATTTCCGTTACTCAAAAAATCAAACACTGCAACGACAGCCGACCGCACGATGGAAAAAACTTTCCAGCCGAAGCCCGCGAAATTGAGCGGCGTCATCACACTCAAAGACAGCTGCCAAGCGGGTTACTACCAGGTCCGTTTGCAAGGGACTGAAGCTTCGCAAATTCAAGTCGACTCTCAGACCGATCAATCGGGCCACTTTAATTTGGTCGCCCCTCCGGGCCAATACGTCATGACGGTCAATAAAGGCGAGTGCGGCAGTGTCGAAAAAATCACTCTCGAAGAAAATACCGAGCATATGCTCGCCGTGAACATTCAGGAAACGAAACCCGTTGAAAAAACATGTAAAATTAGGGGTCGTCTTCCGGCCTCAGTTTTGGTATTACCTAAGCGGTGAATTATCTTGTCATTGCTTTCTACCAATTCGTCGATCCGTACATGACGTCGGAGCGCCTGGAGACCTTGCGCAAGCAGCTTAAAAGTCGTCTGCTCGAGCTCGGGATCCGCGGCACGATTCTCCTCGCGCCCGAAGGGGTCAATTCCACCATCGTGGGCGAAGAGAGCTCGATACGCACGCTCATGAGCGAGCTTCGCGCGATGCCACAATTTGAGAACCTTCATTTCAAAGAAAGCGTTGTCGATCACGTTCCGTTCAAACGCACGCTCGTCAAAATTAAACAGTTCCTCATCCCATACGGTGAAAACGGAGCTCGCGACGTCAATCCAGCTCGTCATACCGGCAAGTACGTGAAGCCGACGGAGCTGAAACAATGGTTAGACTCGAAAGATCCGAACCTCGTGCTCGTAGACACCCGCAATAATTACGAGATTAAAAAGGGGACGTTTGAAGGCGCTCAAGATTGGAACCTTCGCCACTTCCGCAATTTCCCGGAAGTGCTCGAGCAACGCAAGGCCGAGCTCGAAGGCAAAAAAGTCGTGATGTTTTGTACCGGCGGAATCCGCTGCGAAAAGGCCACTGCGCACGCTTCGGACCTCGGCATCGATGTTTACCAAATCGACGGAGGCATCCTTCAATATTTCGAAGATGTTGGCGGGGCGCATTACAATGGTGACTGCTTTGTTTTTGACTACCGAATCGCGGTCGATTCAAGCCTAAACCCGGTGAAGTACGATACTGCGTTCCCGGACGGCCGTCCCGTAGATGCCCTCGACGGTTACGAAGTCGAGTAGGACTCGTCTAGGGGCGGAGTCTGCCCACCGCCATGGGCAATCATTTCCCATTTAAAAGCGTATAAGTGCCTCCGATGAGTATTCTGGAGGACGTAAATCATGAGCAAGGATGCTTCAGAAGAATTGAACAGATTAGATACAGCCACCATCGCACCAGTCGTCGGCACCACGGAGCAAGTGGTCCAGAAATATTCGCACTGCAGTCTCTGCGGCGGACACCTCCACTTCAATTACACCACGGATTTTAGCCGCAATACGACGCACGAAAAAGCGTCTTGCCCGGAATGCGGTCTCGACGCAAGACATGTTTTGCATCGTCTTCAGTAATCGGGTACGGTAGCCCCGTGCCAAGCAGTACTCAAAAATCCAACTTAGCTAAAAAATTTGAAGGCTTTTTGCCGCCGAACGCGATCATCATGACTCGCCGGCCGTCCGTTTCGGAAGTTCACGACACAACTGCAACCACGGTAGCCTTTACGAAGCTCGGAAATCCCAATTCCGAGCTTCTATTTGTTAGTCCTCCGATGTCCGCGGGTGAGCGCCAGCTCCTCCAAAAAATGGTCGAGGCAATGGGCGCAAACCTCGTTGATGTCGGTCTTGTCGAAGTGCCTGCCGATTTCGTCGCCGATGCCTCGACGCTGGCGGGCCCCGCGACCAAAATGACTGTTTCTTTAGGGGTAAAGCTTGCCGGATCGCAGGTCGCAAATACCCATTCGCTGACCGAACTAAGCAAAAGCGCCGATGCTAAAAAACAAACGTGGGAAGTCTTGAAACACGTGATGAAAGAGCTTGGCTGGGCAGTAAAAAAACGCTAAAAGAGTTGTCCATATGACAACTAAAGCTACCGGTCCAATTACCCAGTTTATGGAACACCACTACCGTCACTTCAACGCCGCGGCGATGATGGACGCGGCTAAGGGTTATAAAAAATTCCTCGATCAAGGCAACCGCATGTTCGTGACGCTGGCGGGCGCGATGAGTACCGCGGAACTGGGCCTGTCGTTGGCTGAGATGATCCGCCAAGATAAAGTGCACGGTATTTCTTGCACCGGCGCGAACCTCGAAGAAGACATTTACAACTTGGTCGCGCACGATCACTACGAGCGCGTTCCAAACTATCGCGACCTCACGCCTGAACAAGAGCACGCACTCTTGAAGCGTAATCTCAACCGCGTGACCGATACTTGTATCCCTGAAGAAGAGGCCATGCGCAAGATTTGGCGTATTATGGAAGAAGAGTGGCTCGAAGCCGAAGGCAAAAACGAGCGCTGCTTCCCGCACGAGTACTTTTACCGTGCTTTGAAAAAAGGCAAGTTCAAGCCTCACTATCAAATCGATCCGAAAAACTCTTGGATGCTCGCGGCAGCCGAGAAGAACATCCCGATCATCGTTCCAGGTTGGGAAGACTCGACCTTGGGTAACATGTACGCCGCTTACTGCATCGAAAAGCGCGTGAAGAACGTTCACACCGTCAAAACCGGCATCGAATACATGATGTACATGGCGGATTGGTATCAAGAGATGACCATCGGCTCGAAGGAGCTCGGTTTCTTCCAAATCGGTGGTGGTATCGCCGGCGATTTCCCAATCTGCGTCGTTCCGATGCTCGAAAAAGACTTGAACAAGAAGCCTAAACTTTGGGGCTACTTCTGTCAGATCTCCGATTCGACCACCAGCTACGGTTCTTATTCGGGTGCGGTACCAAACGAGAAGATTACTTGGGCCAAGCTCGGCGTCGACACCCCGAAATTCATCGTGGAGTCGGACGCGACGATCGTAGCGCCGCTCATGTTCGGTTACATTCTGGGCTGGTAAGTCCAGGCCCTGTATAAGCCGAGTGATTTGCTCCAAAAATAAGTAAACAAATTAAGTTTAATTTTATCTAAAGATGGTGTATAAACTCGGTATGATTTTACGCACCTCTTTGGGTCTGGCCCTCGCACTTTTAGCATACACGGCGTACGCGCAAAACACGGAATACGGCTCAGCCAGCGTGATCGCATGCACGGGCCCAGCCGACCCCGCCGAAGACGGCGCAAAACGCATTAACGTGCTGATTGCGGATGCCGTATCGAAAACCGTATCAATGTCGATTCAGACCAAAGCGGGCTACCCGGTGTATAAAATTTCAAATGCGATCGTAAACATCGATAACCCGATGGCACCACCGCCGCCTCCGACCATGACTGAGAAACCCGCGAAGCCGGTTGAGCCGGTCAAAATCAGTAAATTCATCACCTACAAATTGCAGAAGCCGGTTAAAGGCGCCGATCCGATTGCAGCGAAGTTACTTGTCGATTCCGAAAAGAGTACTGCGATCTATAGCTTGGGTGAGGATGCGACCGCATCCGAGAGTTATCCGCTTTGCCGCGCGTTTGCCGCTGATGATTACGGCGCGATCTACGCTTGGATCAGAAATCAGCTTTAATTACTTGAGAATCAGCTTTGGCTGCAGGTACTTGGTCATGAAGGCAGGGGAGTTTCGTAGCTGATAGCAAAATAATTGGGTAGCGCGTACAAAAGTGTTTAACCGCAATCACGATCGTTGAGTTTTAAACCGTGCGGATTGCGTTGTTGCTTCAAAACAAAAAACCCGGTGATTAAATCACCGGGTTTTTTTCTCTTCCGAATTTACTCGTTACCCATCGGTAAGCTTAGTTCTTCAGATAGCGGGAGCAAACCACGCTTTCTGAATTGATATCACCATCACGTTTGACGTACTTGATGACACCGTAAACGCTGCTTACTTTAGCAAGCTCGACGTCGATCGTGTTGTAAGAGAAGTTCAGATCAAGAAGGATCTTCTTAAGCTGACCCAACTTGGTTCCTCCAATCAACTCTCCAGCGCGACCGCTGTCGTTAAAACGAAGGTCAACCTTCGCTTCATATTTTCCGTAACCTTTTGCTGCCAGAGTTCCGTTTGCGCCGGTGAACTTAGCGATCGTTTTGTTTGGAGTGTGGACGCTCGGATTGGAGAGAACCATTACTGCAACTTCGCGTGTACCCGCTTCTGGCTGAGTGTTGTTGAATAATTTGATATTGATGCCGGTGCTGCGGCCTTGGCAATTGAAGCCGTCTGCTTTTGCTACCGTGCCTGATACCATACCTGCGATCATCATTACTGCTGCGAACTTAGTCATAAAATACCCTTTTGGTTTAGCCGCGTGGTTTCATCGCGCTGCCGATTTCTTTTTTAAAAATCCTTAGTTACTCAATTTGCTTCAAGCAACCGTTGTTTCGATGAATGCAATCTAGGCGAAGTGGTTGGTTTTTAATATTCAAAGATTTTGTTATTTGATATAAATTTTATTGATATGAAATCAACCCTTGATTTGGGTCATCTCCACCGCAATTTACCGAGCCAAGAGGCGCTTTTAGCGTTGCTCGCGTTTGAGAGTGAGGGAGATGTGGTGCGCGCCGCCAAGGTATTGGGTGTGACCCAGCCCGCACTCTCGTTCCAACTTCGCCGACTCGAAGAGAATCTCGGTTTTAAAGTCTTTGCATTCTCCGGAAAGCGAAAAGTTTTGACCAAAACCGGTCAGGAATTCGTGCGCGAAGTGAAAGGATTTTACCGTAATTTAAATCAGAGTTGGCTGCGTTTGGAACGTGAATCGCAGGATCTGAAAGCGCAAACATTGAAAGTCGCCGGACGGAGGGAATTGCTTCTTCCGCTTTTGTCCTTCCCATTTCCGGGGCAAATCGAGTGGGCGCTGACGTCGTCGGCTGAAGCCATTGAGGGGTTGAAGTATCATCGCTTCGATCTTGCGGTGAGTGCGCGCACGCAGGACTCGGGTGATTTGGTCGCGAAACTCTTTTTTGAATCGAAGCTCAAGCTGATCTTTCCGCGCGCATGGGTGCGGCCGGGTTCCAAAGTGGGCCATCAGGTCGAGGTCTGGATGAATCATCCCGCGATCGTTTATGGAAACCATCACGCCTATCTCGAGGAATACCTGCGGTTCAAAAAAATCCCGGTCGAGCGGCTTCGGATTTCCCGGATCGTCGAGGATTGGTTTAGCGTCGTGGAGCTTGTCCGTTACGGCTTTGGATGGTCGGTCGTCCCGGAGGCTTGGGGAATACACACCGATCAGGTCGTGGAGGCTGCCATTGCAGACTCGGCGCCGCTCACTCAGAAAATCTACCTTTATTACCGCCGAGAAGACCGTAAAACGCCATGGATTAAGAGTTTGGAATCCAGTAACCTAAAAGTATGACCCTCGGGAGAGTCACCGCGCTTTTGGCCCTGATGATTGTCATGGCGGTACCTGCGCATGCCCAACAAGGTGGCCAGTCCAAGGTGAGCGTCCAGACCGGACGCTTCGAAGTATTCATGAGCGCGGGTTACCTCGGCATCAGTAAGGGATCGACTCAGCTCGATCTCGCGCCGGGATTCCAAATCGTCCTGTTTCCGAAACTCAATTGGCTCCAGGTCGGGGGCGACATCACTTATCAAAAAATCGCGGTCTCGGGGGGCTCGACGTCCAACATGATGATCATGGGGGGCGTGACCGGCAACTTGGGTCCGACGCTCAATGAATCTTTTTTTGTTTCGATGGGGATCGCGATTCGGACCGGCTCGAGCGATCTCGAGCAGGCTGCGGTCGCCGGCGAAGATCCGAACGGGTTCGGGTTTTTCTTTATCACTGGGAAACGCTTCCCGCTCGGCGGACCTTGGTGTTTCAGACCGAGTCTGGGTGTGGTGGCAACGGGTTCGACCGGGATGGTCTTCAGGCCGTTTGCGGTCAGTTATCACTTCTAAACGCTGAATACTCACAATCAAGATTATTCGTTCTGATACTAAACTGGTACAGTATAATTATATTTATTTTAGGTAAAAATTGAGTTAGAGTTCCCGGTGGTGATGCTGAAGCCTTGTCTAACCCTATCTTTATGCGCCCTCCTGCTGGGCCCGTTCGCGAGAGCGGACTTGGCGTTTTCTTGCGCGGACAACTACAGTAACGAGCTTCATAAAGCCGCGATCACCGGCACGATTCTCGAGGGATTCGGCAAGTACGCTTTTAATGTTAAAGCCGAGATCAGCTCGATCCGTCTTTTCGACGATGAAAAGCAAACGCTTGAAGACTCGGACGTCGAGCTCCACGGCGAAGGATTTGTGTCGGCAACCGGCAGCCATCAGTTCGATCTCGACTCGAACCGCAAGGTCGGAAAGGGATTCGTGAGCTTTCAGATCTCGCTCAAAAACCGTTCGAACCCCGTGTACTCGTATCTCACGTTAAACAACGTCAAGTACCGCACGATCTGCGCCGTCGCGAAGCCAGCACGGTTTACGAAGCGCTAATACGGGGGTTTCCGGCTTAGGTCTTTTCAACCACCACGATCGTGATGTCGTCCGGACGATTCGAACGGTCTTTGCCGAAGAACTCGTTAACGACGTCGGCGGTGCGCTCTTGGATGAACGACGAGTGCGCTTCGTTTTGATGGGCTGCGATCTTGGCCGCGAGCTCTTCGAAAAATTCTTTTTTGTGAATCTTGTTTTGGTCGTTCAATCGCACGTCGAAGAGTCCGTCGGTGTACAAGAACAAGCGGTCGCCTTTGACGATATCGACTTCGATCGGCTCGATCGTCGGCTCGACGTCGCCGAGCGGGATGCTGTTTTTTTGTTTCAAGCTCTCGAACTTTTGGGTCGAGTCGCGATACAAGTACGGGAACGGGTTGCCCGCGTTTTGTAAAAACATCTTCTGCGTGCGCGTGTCGATCACGCTCAGTAAGCAGGTAAAGCTCGCGTTCTCGCCGGCGCTTGCTTTCAGGCCCGCATGGATGTTGCGGATGATCGGTCCGATGATGTCCTGGGCCGGATCGTTCAGGGACATGTGCTGAAGGTCGCGTACGGTACTGGTAAAAATCCCGTGAATCAGCGCGGTCACCAAAGCCGCCGAAGCTCCGTGCCCGGTCACATCACCCATGATGGTCACGAGATAGGGGTTCAGGTTGGCGTGCTGCCAGTAATCGCCACCGCACTCGGAAGCAAACCACGATTGACCCTCGACGCGATATTCACCTTCTTGGATTTTCTCGTTCGGAAAGAATTTGGACTGTAGTAACTCGGCCGTTTCCAGCTCTTTTTCCATGCGTATTTGTTTCACTCTTTGCTCCAGTAGTTCTGAAATTTTAGCCGACATGATGTTAAATGTCCGGCTTAAGGTGGTGACCTCATCGGACACCTTTGCCGTCTCGGAGACCTGTACCCCGAACTGACCGTCGGCAACCTTGGCGGTCGCATCGGCCAGGCCTCGAATCCGGACGGAGATGCCGTTACTCAAGAGAAATGCAAGACCGAGCGTGATGAGGAAGATGCAAAGCCCGCCGTACATGGAGCGGATTTGGAGCGTCCGGACCGATTCGAAAGCCTCGGACTCCGGTATGTACGACAGAACCAGGGATTTTCCTCCCTGAATGAGGTCATATGCCACGATGTACTGGTTAAACTCCCGAACGCCCGAGGTGATCTGGCTACTAATGCCCTGAAGGATTTGGTCGATCGGAAGTTCGACCAGCGGGTTCTCTTCCTTAGAGGAAAGGAACGCCACTGAGCGGGTTGGAACATCAACGATCCGGATGTGGAAGCCACGTGCGATGCGGTCCAGCTGAGGATTGGTGGGGTTGATGTCATACTGTATCGCTGCAAGTTTCGCCTGTGAGAAGCTGTAATCATAGAGATAACTGATCTTATCCGAAATCATCAACCGACTCGCGATCCAGAAGTAAGCTGAGAGGCCGATTCCGATTGCGAAGGTGAGAAGCATGAGGATCTTAATCCCGATCGGAAGGTTCAGTTTCATATAGGTAAAGGGTTGACCAAAACGGGATATAATTCAATAATTTTGCTAGATGAACCGATTGGGGCAAATCTACGGTCCAGCCGCGATTGCGCTGGTTTTAGGTGTTGTAGGTTTCTATTCCTTCGACAAGGTCATGAAGTATATGGGCCGGGAGGACAAAAAGGCGGCAACGACCCCCTCCATCGGGACGCTCAAGCCTTTCGGCAGCGGCGTGCGCTATCGGGCCGAATCCACCGTGTTCTGGGACGACTTAAGCCACGGCGATCAGACGGTTCACTCCGAAGACGCGGTCTTCACCGATGGTCAATCTCGAGCCAGTATTAGCTTCTTCAATCAAGACGAAATCGAGATTCAACCCAACTCCATGGTCGTCCTTCGGGGCTTCGAAACGGGCGCTAAAGAACCGCCTAGTCTCGTCGTTGAAAAGGGTGCCATCAAGGTTAAGACTTCGCCGAAACGCCGCCCGATGGTCATCGTCGCCGACAAAAAGCAGTACAAGATCGATCCTTCGACCGTGAAGGAAAACGGAGAAATCACGATCCAAAAAAACGATGTGACCGGGGTCGAAGTCGTGGGCGATCCGGAAGCCAAGATTACGGCTTACGATGCCGATTCGCCGATGAACATGGCGATGAATACACCTGCTCCAACACCGGTTCCGACCGTTGAGCCGACCGCCGCCCCAGTGGTTGAATCGACGCCGGAACCGACGCCGCGTCCAAAACCGATCGTTCATCACAAGCCGAAACCGAAGCCAGTCGCGAAAGTGGAGCCCGCAGAACCGCTTCCACCCGTGACGGCAAAAGAACCTTCGACCGAGCCCGACGTGTTTGAGCCCGCCAAAGAAGAACCGTCTTACGAGGACCAGCCTCTGGCCGAAGCAACGCCGGTTCCGGTGCCGGCTGTCGACGACGAGGATAGCGTAGTCTTGGGCGTACATGCCGATGGCGGCGAAGACGACCCGGAACCCGAGTATGAGGTACGGCCTTACTGGAAGTTTGGTCTCTACGGTGGAGCCCGATCGATTTCGATTTCTCAAACAGGCGGCTACGGCGAGCAAAATCTGAGCGTTTTTAACTTCGGTTTGATGGGTGCGAAACTCGAGTACACGAGTGATATGTTCGGCGTTTGGTTTAACTATGAGCATTTTCCGGCTAAGTTTGAAGGCGCAACTCAAGGTGCCGACTTTTTCGAACTCGGGATTTCGGTCAAAGACTTCTTGTTTACGTTCAATGATGAGACCTTCATCGTATCGCGTTCCAATGCATCGGGCGGAAACGACGTCGGCGGAATCGAGCTCTCGCTTTTGTCGGTGGGTTATAAGCACGAGATTTTCTTGTCTGAAGAAACCTTGTCGTCACTTCGCTTTAAAGCAATGTTCATGCTCCCGCTTACGACGTCATCTTCCAGCACCGACCTTCGCGCGCTCACGATGAGTGGCTTCCAGCTGAAGGGTGCAGCCGAGTATGAACGCCGGATCGGCCACTTCGATAACTGGGATTTGTTTTTTAACGGCCGCCTCGACGTGATGTACAAGTCGTTGAAAGCGGATGTGCGCTGGGATGCGGCCGCCGGCGAGAGCAAGTCCAATATTTTCCAAGTCACGCCCACGATCGGCGTCACCGCCCGGTTCTAGCGATGTCTGAGATTTGAATTGTTTTCGAAACGGCGTCGTAATCCGGCACTATCGGAATATTTAAAAACAAAAACCTCGGGTGGGCTTCACCCGAGGTTTCAATGGTGTGAGTTGAATAACACGTAGTCGACGGCGCTCTGCGTCGCCGCGGCTACTTGCCGCCGTTACGGAGCTTCGAGTGCTTAATTCCGTAAGTAAAGTAGATCACGAATCCGATGATAAGCCACACGATCAACCGGATCCAAGTGTCGACCGGAAGACCTGACATCACCCATAAGCAAGCGATCGCGCCGAGTGGGCCGACCAAGTTTGCCATCGGGGCTTTGAACGGGCGAGGAATGTCCGGATGGGTTTTGCGCAAGATCACGACACCGATACACACGAGTACGAACGCGAGGAGTGTGCCGATCGAGACGAGCTCGCCCACGAGAGTCATCGGCATACAACCGCCGCAGATCGCAACGAAGATACCGGTGGTGACTGTCGCTTTGTGCGGAGTCTGGAATTTTTTATGAACCTGATCGAACCAAGGCAAGAGACCGTCACGCGCCATCGAGTAGAAGAGGCGAGTTTGGCCGAGCATGAGGACCAGGATTACCGACGTGAGGCCCAAGAGCGCGCCGAACTTCACTGAGAACGAGAGCGTCTTCTGAGCTTCGATGCTCCACCCGCGTAGCGAGATGATCCGATCCACGCCGACCGCGATCGGATCAGGAACGCCGAGCTCTTTATACGGAACCACTCCCGTAATCGTAAGTGCCATCAAAATGTAAATTACCGTACAAATAAAGAGCGATCCTAGAATGCCGATGGGGAGGTCGCGTTGAGGGTTTTTCGCTTCTTGCGCCGTCGTCGATATCGCGTCGAAGCCGATGTAAGCAAAGAACACGACACCCGCGCCCGTCAAGACTCCGGGCCAACCGTAACTCATGAAGTCTTCGCCGTTCCGAGTCGACATCGCTTCTACTGGAACGAGTGAAGCCAAGCCTGTTGCATCCGGGTTTGCCACCCAGTTCATCGAGTTGATCACGCCCCAACCGAGTGCGATGAACGAAAGGATGATCGCGACTTTGATGAAGACAAGAACGTTGTTCATCGTTGCCGATTCGCGAATCCCTTTGTAGAGGACGCCAGCGACGAAGAGACCGATAAAGGTTGCAGGCAAGTTCCAGATCCCGTAGTGCATGCTTCCGTCGGCGAATGCCACTTGTTCCCACGGGCCTTTGGTCCATTGAAGCATTGAATCGGTGAACTCGATGCCGAAGGTTTTGCGGAAGAGAGAAACAAAGTAGCCCGACCAAGAGACCGATACGGTCACCGCGCCGAACGCGTACTCGAGAATCAAGTCCCAACCGATGATCCAAGCGATGAGCTCGCCGAGGGTCGCGTAGGAGTAGGCATAAGCCGAACCCGCAACCGGAACCATCGCCGCCATCTCCGAGTAGCAGAGGCCTGCGAGTGCGCAAAGCACGCCGCCGATGATGAAGCTGAACACGATGCCGGGACCCGCATAATTGGCCGCGGCCACACCGGTGAGCGAAAAGATTCCCGCGCCGATGATCCCGCCGATCCCGAGCAAGGTCAGGTTCAGTGCCGTTAGATGCCGCTTGAGGCCGCCGTGGCCCGAGCCTTCAACATTGGGATCACCCGCGTCCGCGATCAGTTTCCCGATGTCCTTTTTCATAAAAAGATTGGCCATGCTTTGATTCTCCCTAAGTTTCCCTCTAGTGTCCGAGGCAAAGATGTTTTAGTGTGGCTGTACGAATTTGGTGTCAATATTAGGATACTGACACAGGGGAGTGCGTCAAGTCCATGAATGTAAAATCTTTATTTAGAACAAAATCGATCGACACCATCCTGACTGAAGCCGCACTCGATCCTAACGCCCACGGTACTCATGGAAGCTCGGAAGGTTCACTCAAGCGGACCTTAGGAGTGTGGGATCTCACCGCACTTGGAATCGCCGCCGTCATCGGTGCCGGAATCTTCTCGACGATCGGGAACGCAGCCGCAAGTGGTGGCCCGGGCGTTTCACTCTTGTTCATCTTTACCGCCATTGCCTGCGCATTTTCAGCGTTTTGCTACGCGGAGTTCGCTTCGAGCATTCCGGTCGCTGGATCGGCTTATACGTACGCCTATGCTTCTCTCGGAGAGATCATCGCTTGGATTATCGGTTGGGACTTGCTCATGGAATATGCGATTGGCAACATCGCGGTCGCGATTTCTTGGAGTGACTACTTCACTTCACTTTTGGATGGCTACGGAATCCACGTGCCGACTTGGATGTCGATGGACTTGTTGACCGCATCACGCGGGTACGATGCCGTGAAAACGGCGATGGATAGTGGAATTGCATTCACCGACCTCGTCGCTAAGGGTGTCGCTCAGGGCTCCATCGATGGTTACAATGCGTGGACCACTGCGCCACAATTATTTGGATTTCATCTCATTGGAGACATTCCAGCGATGATCATCACCGTCGTCGTGACCGCGATCGTGTACATCGGGATTCAGGAATCCAAGCGCATCAACAATGCGATGGTGATCTTAAAGATTTTAGTCCTCATGCTCGTCATCGGTCTCGGCGCTTTCTACGTGAAGCCCGAGAACTGGAGTCCGTTCGCGCCAAACGGCGTGTCCGGTATCTTAAAGGGTGTCTCGGCGGTGTTCTTTGCTTACATTGGCTTCGATGCGATCTCGACGACGGCTGAGGAATGTAAAAACCCACAGCGCGACCTTCCGCGCGCGATGATTTACTCGCTCGTGATTTGTACCGTTCTCTATATTGCGGTCGCACTCGTGCTCACCGGTATCGTCAGGTTCGACAAGCTCGCCGTGGGTGACCCACTCGCGTACGCGTTCGGACCGGAGGGTGCTTCAGTCAATTGGGTTGCCGGCGTGATCGCGATCAGTGCGGTTGTTGCGCTTTTCACGGTGTTGCTCGTGTTCCAACTCGGCCAACCTCGTATTTGGATGGCGATGTCGCGCGATGGTTTGCTCCCGCCGGTGTTTTCGGCGATTCACCCGAAATATAAGACGCCTTGGTTCTCGACGATCGTCGCGGGTTTCTTTGTCGCGATCCCGTGTATCTTCATGAACCTCACCGAAGTGACGGACCTAACGTCGATTGGTACGTTGAGCGCGTTCGTGCTTGTCTGTCTCGGGGTTTTGCGTTTGGACCCGCATCGCCCGAAAGTTCCGGGACGTTTCTACACGCCTTACATCAACGGTAAAATCTTGTTCCCGGTTTTATGCGTGCTCTTTACCATTGGCTGCATTATTTGGAACAACGAAGGAGTGACCGTGTTCTTCCAGCTCGGTGAGTGGGAGGTGTTCAAGCACAAGATTCCGATGTTCGGCTTTTTGATCTTTATCGTCGGCATGTGCGTGTGGACTTATCGTAAGAGTCTCTCGCTCATTCCGCTTATGGGCGTCACGAGCTGCGCGTATCTCATGACCGAACTCGGTTGGACCAACTGGGTTCGCTTTATCCTGTGGTTGATCGTGGGTCTCGTGATCTACTTCTTCTACAGTTATCAAAACTCGAAATTGGCTAAGAAGGTATAAAAATGACAGAGCAAAATAAATCCGATCCAGGTAATCCATCGAGCACTCCAGCCGGTCAAGCTCCGGTACAAGATCAAAAAGCAGGTCGGGATTCTCTGGGTATCCCGATGAAGAAGAGCCCGATTATGATCTATGCGCTTTTGCAGATTCCGATTTTGATCATCATGGTGGTAATCTTGTATTTCATGTACCAAGCGAGACAAAACTGAGGCGAGATCGTGTCGAAGATGAAACTCATCGGCCGGTTGGCCGAAAAAAATGCAATCGAGCAGATGGTCCGGGCGGATAAACATATCCTGCTTGAGGGACCCGTCGGGGTGGGGAAGACCACTCTCGCCGTAACGGTTGCCGAGAGCCTTAAGCGTGGCGTGATTCGCATCGACGGCGATGGGCGCTTTACCGAGCAAAAGCTCGTGGGCTCGTTTGATCCGAAGCTCGTGATGAGCCGCGGGTTTACCCGCAAAAGCTTTTTGCCGGGCCCGCTGTTCGAAGCGATGACCGAAGGTAAAATTTTATTGATCAACGAATTGAACCGCATGCCCGAGATGGTGCAAAACGTATTGCTCCCGGCTCTCGACGAGGGGTTGATCCAGATTCCATACCTGGGCGAGATCACGGCCAAGAAGGGTTTCCTCCTGATCGCGACGCAGAACCCGCGCGAGTTCGTGGCGACGTCACCGTTGTCGGAGGCTTTGCTCGATCGCTTGGAGTGGATCGCGATCGAACCGATGAGTTTTGAAGAAGAAGAAGCGATCGTGCGCCAGAACGCTCCTAAGGCGCCTGAAAACTTAGTTGCACAATCGGTGGCCTTGATCCGCTTGACCCGTCATCACCCGAAAATCCGTCGGGGCGCTTCGATTCGAGCGGCGATTACGCTGGCGCAAGTCTGCGGAACCAAGACCTCGGACGACGAGTTTTGGTCCATCGCCAAGTCCACGCTCGCGAACCGGATCGAGCTCTTGGTCGGCAAATTCTCGCAGCAGCCTTTCCCGCGCTTGCTTGACGAACTCATTGCCGAGCTTCGCACTCAAGTCGACGACGAGTTCAAAAAAAAAAGCCTAGCTCAGTAGCGCGTTCGGGCTCGGACATCACTGAAGGCACTTTAAAGTTTTTTGCCGATTCCATGGCGGATGACGACGATTCCACCTCGGAGTCTCCGTCTCAGCGCAACGAGGGCCAGCAACAAGATCCAAACGGTCAGGACCGCAAAGATGAGTGGGATCTCGCTATTCGGTTCCGCGATATCCAGCGTTTCGGTTACCTCCACGCCAAAGAAAAAAAGGAAATGTCCGATCGCGCGATCGAAGCCGTCTTGGACCGCGGACGTGAAGCGCTCGGGCCGATTCAAAAGCCGTATCACTACGAGATGATGTCACAAGAGGAGCTGGGAGCCGACTATCACGAAGCCGAGCTCGACGTCGAGAGTACGCTCGAGGACCCGACGCGCACGCCGCAGTTCCGCATCCGCCGCGAAAAAGATCACGGTTTGGTGCTCGTGCTGGACACCAGCTTGTCGATGAAGGGCGAGAAGCTCGCGCTCCTCGCGGTTTCGGTGGCGGCGGTGGCGATGTCGTTGCCACTCCGGAGCTTCGCGATCTTCGGCTTTGATTCCGAGATCCATACCGTCAAAGATTTTAACCAAGAAATCGACGCCGCCGAGTGCGTGCGCCGAGTGCTGTCGATTCCGCCGGGTGGATTCACCAACCTCGAACTGGGTTTAAAGACAGCGATTCAGAAAATTCAGACCGGACATTTTCCGCAAGCGCGCGTGATCTTGATCTCGGACGGACGCTACACCGAGGGCAAGCATCCGGCCGAGATCGGGAAGACGATTCCATTTTTGTATTCGGTCAAAATCGGTAAGGATCCAACCGGCCGGGATATCATGAAGGATCTCGCGATGTCGGGCCTAGGTAGCTTCACGGAAGTTCGCGAGATGCCGCAACTCCCGAAGGTGCTGCTCTCCGGTATCCGCACTTGGGTTCGCTAAAAGGCACGGTGTAAGATTCGGTAATGTCACAGTCGTAGTTGAAATTTGAAGTTGAGTGGTTTCAAATGTGGGAATCTCTCACATTTTATTTTCCGTTCGGTCAGTAACGGACGAATTTGCCAATCGACATGGCTACGGGACTCTGGCGAAAGATGTTTTCGCCTATTTGTTCATAGGCCCGAAAAGCGCTTTCGCTGACGACCGCGACATAACCATTTTCAAAAGAATAGAGTATTTTTCCAGAGGTGTATCTACGTCCCAAGTGATATCGGTGATCGCGCCCGTAAGTTCCGTCTTGGGTTTCTTTCAAAATCTGATGGGGGCTTACGCAAGAAACCCCGTAACTTTTCACGAAATTTCCTTGTCGATCCAGATAAGAAACCTGACCGCCATAACGAGAGGGATGATTTTTTTCCTGAACTTTAACGCTTCCGCGAGGACAGCGGATTTCTGCGCGTTGATCGAGTAATCCATCGGTCTTTTGAATCACGGTGCCCACTCGAAGGCGCGAGGAACCCTCTTGATAAGCGACCGTATCTCCGTTTTTAAATGCGGAGTTCGCAGATGCGGCGAAGCCACCGAGTAAAGAAATCGATAAAAAGGGCAGTATGGCTAAATTTTTCATAATCATTTTCCACACGGGAGTAACAGCTGATTACGTTGAAATATATCACAATGCGTCAGACCGTTCAATTTGAATCTTTCTACCTGAAGCCGGACTAGTGGTTGCTGTCGGCAGCCGGAATGAGTGACTTCTGCTCGTCATTTGGAACGATCGAAAAGTCCGAAGACACCGAAGCAGGGGCGCGGTTGCCCGTTTCCTTGTTTTGATTGAACTCGAGACGAGTCAGGCGTAAACGCTCGGCTTGAACCACTGCCTGTTCGCGGCGAGTGGAGTCGGTCTCAAATGCGAAGCTTGATTGAACTAAGATTAACCCTAGCAAAATGCCCATTAACTTCATAGACACCCCCTCCATTCATTATTCCGGGACTTGAGGCTCCTAACAAGGTCAAAATCGGGCTCAGATCGAATTAAACTCATTTAGTTTAATAAACAGCGAGGTCGTGAGGCCTCCACTGCGCAACTAAAATCATTGAATCGACGTACTAACTGACGCATGAATTGACCGTTGTGAACCGTTTGCGTAGAATGCGCATCGAACACACCATGAGTCACGTCTCACGCCGTCTAGTATTACTCCTCATCATCATCCAGACAGTCTGGGCGCCGATCGTGGCCCACGCTACGTCGTGTATCGACAACTATAGTCTTCAGCCGGTCATGGACGACGGCGAAGCCATCCCGCCGCTCACTTCGATTTCAAATTTTGATCACGTCAAATCGCAAGAGATGCTCGACGAATATGTACGGCAGAGTAACGATGTCCTCCAAAAGGGACTCGCAAAACTCCGTGCCATGGATCCTGCTTTTGACCCGTCGGTGATCTCGCTCCAACCGGCCCGAAAAAAAGTCGTCGTTAAAAACGGCACGGAAAAGTACAAGGCGAGTTATCTCGAGCTCAAGATCAACGGTTCAAAGATCAGTCCCAAGGCCAAAAGCCGAGTTGCGGCTTACCTGCGTAGGCTTGCCCGTCTCCACCCCGACATGCGAGTTTATCTTTCGCCGATCGTGAACAAATCCATGGGCACGTACGGGTTTTTTGATCCGAGCTTGACGACCGAGCTCGCGCTTTTCCTCGATGAGACGTCGGTCAAAAATTTTACCCTGGATCAACCCTTCGATGATACGATCCTTCACGAAGGACGGCATTTAGCGTACGAGGATTCGCGTCGGCGCGGCCTTCCTCCGACCGTCTACGATTACGGACTGGAGACCGCAAACGGAAAGCGTGCATCCTATCTTGAAGGGTATGAAGACTACCTCTCGTTTGAAGAATTCTATTCGTGGTTCCGCGACCTGATGAGTGCCATTCTCGATCTTCGAGATCCGAGTCTGGGCGTCGACATCGCAAAGAAGCTCGAGGAAATCGATTCGATCCTGGAGTCGCTCGAAGCGCTCGTGGTGGACCGCAAAGAGACCGGGATTATCGTGTTCCGCCAAAAGCTTAAAAAAGCCGATATTGCCGATGTCACTGTGCGGATCACAAAAAAATCGGGGGTCGAGGTTACGGTCGGCGATTACTCACTCTCGAATCTGCACCCGAATGTGATTAACAAGTTTAAATCCATTGCGCACACCACTGAAGGCAAGAAGCAGGTGGTGGCTTACTTCTTGGATGACTTGAACAAGTTCGAGAAAGCGATGCTCGGTGCCCGCAAGGATCTGCCCGATGTTCGTGAAGCGCTGGAAGATTTAAAAGCGTTTGAGGGCACGCCGGCGCAAATTCGCGAGTACGCGGCCGAGTTCGAGCAGTACGTTCATTGGGTCAATCGCCATTTCGACGGGCTTCGGAACTAGCGGTTTTTCTTTTTCTTCTTCGCGGCTTTTGCGGCGGCCTTGGTTTTGGCGCGATTGAGGTTGTACTTGAGATTGTATTTTACCATCTTGGTGATGAGGGTAGCTGGGATCTTTTCTCCGTATGGAATTTGAAGCGTACCCTTTGAGGTCGTGTAGCCCTTCATCTGAGATTTAAAAAGCTTCATCGCATCTCCACCGGGGAAGACGCTCATGTGCTTAGTAAAGGAGCAAAAGTGGATGAGGTTGCCTTCTTGGTGGAAGGTCGGCATTTGCCACGCCAGCTTCTCGGTGGCTTTGGGCGCTGCCTTTTTGATGATGGCGTAGAGCTTCTTTAACTCCTTGCGGATTTCCGGAGTCTCGGATGCGATGAACGATTTGATGCTGTCAGGTTTTTTCTTCATAAAGGGATCCAACTCCATACGTCTCTTCCCAATTTTACGGCGAGGAAGATTAAGATAACGCCCGAAACGAGCGACACGATCCGCATCGCTCTTTGGCTGTTGAGCAAACGGCTTGAATAAGAGGCGAGTAGGGCAAGTCCGTAAAACCAGATGATCGAGAACGTCGCCGTGCCCGCGCCAAAATAAAAGCGCTCGTTGAGCTCGCTAAACTTTGCCGAGTATCCACCGATCAATACGACCGTATCGAGATACACGTGAGGGTTGAGCAGACTAAATCCCAAACTGGTCAGCACCACCTGTTTTACGGTGATCGCTTGAGCGGAGTCTTGTTTGAGTTGAAACCCGTTCTTTGCTTCTCTGAGTTTTAAGAATCCGTAGAAAAAGAGGAATGCGACGCCCACGAGCCCCAACCCGATTTTCAAAATCGGAACCTGGACAAAAATAGTCGCCACGCCGAGCACGCCGACAAAAATCAGGACTGCGTCACAAACCGAGCAAACAAACGCCACGAGAAGGTGATGTTGGCGGCGGAGGCCTGAGTTCAAAACGAAGATGTTTTGAGCGCCTAAGGCGAGAATTAAGCTCGCCTGCAGCAAAAGCCCTTGAATGAAGATATGTAGCATTCCTCGCTAGATTAGCGCCTCTTGGACAAAATTGTAATGCTCTGCTACTATTATGTTTAGGGGCCGTCCTGGTTTCGACGGGAATGTTGAAGTCCCTCAGGCAAGTCGTGGTGCTGTCAGGCCACGTTAAACAGGCAGCAAATTGTAATTGCTAACAGTGATTACGCACTTGCCGCTTAATTAATTAAGCGACACGATTTTCCGGTCTGTGCCCGCGGGGCCGGCGAATCGTCATTTAGTGGGCTGGATTAGTATTGGTCGTTAGCCGGTACTGGTTAAGATTTAGTTAACGGGGGATTCGAGCAGCCGGCACCGTGGCGTCTCGGGTTCAATCAAAAGTTGGTGCTAAACTTGTAGAATGGGGCGATGGATCGTTTTCGGACGTGGGTTCAATTCCCACCGGCTCCACCATTTAACTCAGACTGATCGGGCCCCTTCGGGGGCCCGTTTTACTAACTCATCAACAACAAACAATAACCCAGAAGCCTCTGTAATCGATTCGAGTTCTGAATCGCTGGAAGTGCATTAGCAGAGATGAATCGTCATTTCTGTAGTGTGCCCCACATTCGCCCCATTTCAGCCCCACGTTTTGAACCCATGAATGCGTCTGTCTACGCGTGTAGTGCGTTCTACGTGTGAAGTCAGTTAACTGGTCAAGTTTTCAAGAACTTACGAGTTCTTCTCTACACGCATAACCCATACGTCTGTAGAAAGGACCGTTTATGTCTAAAAGAAGCGAAGAAAGAAGAATGACCCAAGGAGCTCGTACCCTAAAATTCCTGCGCCAGCAGGCTAAATTGAGCTTTAGAGCGGCTGCAAAGGCTTCAGGGATTGGTGACGGGATGATCAATCATCTTGAACACGGGCGAGTTCAGATCCATCAGAAGCATTTGGATAAGCTTTTGCGCGCCTATGGATCCACCCAGCAGACTTACGAAATGTTCGCGTCTGGCGCTGTAGCTCTGCCTCAAGACCTACGGTCGGACTGCATCGAGATCATCCGTGGGATGAATCTCGACCAACTGAAAACAGCTCATCCAGTATTGGCGTCGCTTGCGGCCAGGAAGTGAGGACGATCATGCTGAAACAAATCTTCAAGCTCCTTCTGTTTCTGTCTTTGTTGCAATCTGGAATGGATATTGTTTCCCCGAAATGTGGATTGAAGGAGCAATCTCGATGGATGGGCGGAACCGCGAGGAGATGATGGAATGGCTCGGCGGGTTCTATGATCCGACGACGTTCGATCCGAACTTCGTGAATCGGTTTTTGCTTTGGGTGGATGACGAAAACGTCTCAGATATTTAAAACGCGTTCAATCTTACGAGAGAAGAGTATCAGCCTCTGGCCGAATTGCTTTTTTTGAGCCTAATTGTTCCGTTTGTGTGACGTTCGCCGCTTGTAAAGTAAGTGCCAACCAGCTCATCGCCGTTCGTACTAAGAAAAAGCTCCACCGTCCCTATATGACGAGTCATTGTCTCAGACTGTCGAATATGAGGGATGTTTTCATAGTTATAAATAATCCGTGGTTGAGCCTTGTCGGCAAAAAAGACAGCCGAGAAACTACATGAATTTGAGTGTTCAAATGGAGATGTTATGCCCATTTTCGACCATGTTTGCTTAATCGAAACCTTCATGGGTGATTCAGCGTCGATTGCCGATGATTTCAATGTACCGTGCCATTCTCCAGAAATGTCAGGTTCACTAATTTGAAAAAAGAAACGTACCCATCTCCATTTCCAAAAAAACCGATCAAACAGGAAATAGAGCACAAAGAAGATTAGCGAAGCGGTCGGCAAGACGGATCTTAGTGAAGGCCATAGCTTTGTAAGGTCTTCAAAAAACGCCGTTTGAACGGAAGCTATTCCAGCGGAAATAATAACAAGTGTCCATATCGGACGATTTCGTCTCTCAAGATTTACGCTGTACGAGTGCACTAGCTTCCGATCCTCTCGCTCAACATTCTTGCCCATGGGGATCGCCCCGTGAGCCCCGGTCGTTGCTGGGAGTTCCGGAGTTCAACAAGAAGCTCAGAAAGTTCATCGGTGAGCTTTCTCATTTCACTAACACTCAACCCGTCCGATCCGAATAAGGGACGAGTCTGATTTGGAACCTTCAAAGAATCCCTGAGATATGAATTCGTCTCTAACGCACGCAAATACTCAACGAATCGCTGTAAAAACTGAAATTGCGGCTCATTTGAGAAGGATTCCATTCGCTCAACGCTACAGTTGTACACCAAGCCGCAAATATCGTAGCTTGAAGCGATAATGTTTTGATCGGCGTCTTCCTTTAGGCTCTTCAACAAGCGGATGGCGCGCTTGTGATTTCCATGTGCTTGAGAATCGCGATAGTTCAGCATTGCATTGTGCATAAATGGATAGTTTTCAATCCACTGTCCGGACTCAACATCACGGATACGAATGCCTAGATGGAATTTGTTTTCGTCTTTTTCGTAATCCTGATTTTTAACCCAGTTGCAAATCACTACGTCAACGTCGCGTTGTAGACTTCCACCCGAGATACCGAGACAAAGAGCTTTTTCTTTTACCGTTGCTGCTGGAAACCGAGTCTCAAGTGCAAGTTTAGAAGTCGAACGTAGATCATGGATTACGACTTGAGGACTTCCCGTGAAGTCAGGCAAGTGTGCGTAGCTACCATTTTTTGGCGTAAAATAACGTCCAGTCACTACAAGTAGATCAATATCGCTGTGAATTTTAATATGAGTATTGTTCGTCACAGACCCCTGGTAATCGAAGCTAGGGAAGAAGCCCTTTGCGTTCAGGAAATCTTCCAACTGGCTCCGCACTCGCTCACCTGTACGAGTAACGATTTCAGTTTGCTGTTTGGAAACTTCTTCCATAGCGCCCATAAGGTATTGAACGGCGTCATTACCGGATGCGTTTCTGACCGCTTCGGAAAGCACAACAGACTTAGTGACAGTGTCGTAACGGCGTTGATTCAGGTTGTAGAGTTTCTTCTTTAAATCCATTTTGTGTTTCCCTTATTTTCGACGATTGTAAGGGCTTTGGTTCGTTGGCTTTAAAGAAACCCCACTTGCTGCAGCTTGATTTCGGACTGCGCCTTCAGTGCGACCAAGCTTCAGTCCAATCACACGAGTTGGCGTGTTTTGCTGTGCCAGCGTGCGAAGCTGCTGCTTTTCGTTTACGGTCCATTCTTTCCCATTATTCCGAGTGCTTTTGCTCATCGTTCCCCCTTTGAGCCCCTTTACCTGTGTAATGTAAAACATTACTACTCGATAATAACAGAATCCTGACGACCGTCCATACAAAATTTAATTTTTTATTTCCGACTAGTTAATAATAGTGTATTGTATTGAAAACACTATATATTTTTAAATTCTCGTGGAGTCAATATGACCGAAAAACTTGATAAAGAAGTCATTAAAGCCCGCATTACAGCTGCAAGAAAGGCCCGTGGCTTACAGCAAAATGAGCTAGCGAACCTCGCTGGCGTAACACCTGCGTCCATCTCTCAAATGGAAAATGGGCTCCGGATGCCGTCGGTTCCTGTGCTGGCGCGCCTTGCAAGCGTGCTTCAGGTATCGTTTGAGTACCTCACAGGGCAAACCGACGAACAGCAAACTCAAGAGCAACGAGCTACTCAGCTTTTTAGAGATCTGCAGGCGCTTCCTGAAGACACTCAGAAAATGATTCAAGCCCAGATTGATGCAATCAAAAAAATCCAGGGCGGAAACAAGTAGATGAACCCTGAGCAGGAAGCACAGAAATTACTCGAAGATCTGGGGATCAACTCATTTCCGATTGTTCCACGAGCAATTTGTGAGCAATTGAAAATTCACTATTTTGAAGAACCATTTCCAACGTACGAAGGCACGATCATCTTCAAAAAAGTAGATGAATATATTGCGATGATCGGAGTGAATTCCAACATCCTTGAACAAGGAAGGAAAAACTTCACCTGTGCACACGAACTTGGGCATTTCTGTATGGATTACAACACAAACCTAGAGTGCTCACGTACTGACATTGGGTCGTATCGAAAAGCGATGAAGCTAATCGAGCGGCGAGCAAATCAATTTTCGGCAGAGTTAATCTTTCCAAAAACGCTCATTCCAGCAGAATTTAAAAATGGCGAACCTGCGTGGGATTTAATCAAAAAGTTGGCCGAACTTTCTCATGCTTCGCTGGAAGCGAGCGCAAATCGCTTTATTGATATCACATCACAGCCATGCGCTTTTGTTGTAAGCGAAAACGGAAGAGTATTATATGCGCGCCCTTCTTCTGCTTTTGGCGCGCGATTTGACTTCGAAGACCGCACAGTCTCTCGCCTTAGCATGGCTCACGCAGCTCATAATCAGAACGCCATTGATGATGATTTTCAGGTAATTGCCGCTGACGTTTGGTTGCCAAGCAATCGAAAGACGAATAACACTGAAATTTTAGAGTGGTCTTTGCCGCTCAATTCGTACGGAAAAGTCCTAACGATTCTTTGGAATGACAGTGGCGAAGATTTTGAAGACGCCGAAGAAGACCGCCATTCTGATAGCGATGATGACGTCAGCACAGATTGGGAACCGCCCACGTTTCATAGAAGCAAGAGAAAACCATAGCCTATGATCGGGAATAATTTAATGATGGTTGCTTAGTTCAGCGAGCACCTTCTCAAACCTCGCAGCCGCAGACTTGAGTCCAGCTACGATCTCCGCTGCGATCTCTTTCGGCTCCGGCAGATTATCAAGGTCGATCATCGAGTCATCCTTGAGCCAGAAAACATCGAGATTGCACTTATCGCGCGCGATTAGGTCGTCGTAGGAGAATTTGCGCCAGCGTCCATCTGGCTTCTTCTCGGACCAAGTTTCTTTACGTTTCGCTATATTCTCTGCGTGGTAGCACTCTATGAAGGGTTTCAGGTCTTCGAACTTGAGAACGTTCTTCTTGAGAGTGTGCTTGATGTTGGTGCGATAATCGTAAAACCACACTTCCTTCGTCCAAGGAGTTTTGGCGGCAGGCTTGTTATCGAAAAAGATCACATTCGCCTTCACTCCGTGAGCGTAAAAGATGCCGGTCGGAAGACGCAGGATCGTGTGTAGATTCGCCGTCTCTAGGAGCTTTCTGCGGATGGTTTCTCCAGCACCACCCTCGAAAAGTACGTTATCGGGCACAACGACAGCAGCCGAACCGGTTGTTTTGAGTACTGTGCGAATATGTTGGACAAAGTTGAGCTGTTTGTTGGAAGTTGAGACCCAGAAGTCTTGGCGGTTATAGGTCAAATCTTCCTTTTCCTGTTCTCCTTCCTCATTGGTGCTGGTCATACTGCTTTTCTTGCCAAACGGTGGATTTGCAAGAACGTAATCAAACCGCTCGCCAGAATCAGAAACCAGCGCATCGTTTGGCGAAACGATTACATCTTCTTGGGTCATCTCGCCGATCCCGTGCAGAAACAGATTCATCAAGCATAAGCGACGAGTGCTGGCAACGATCTCGTTACCCTTGAAGGTCTTGAGTTTTAGAAACTCTTTTGCGCTTTTATCGAGCTTGCTCTTGTGCTCGTGAGTGATGAAGTCATAGGCACCCAAGAAAAATCCACCCGTGCCGCACGCCGGGTCGGCAATTGTTTTCTTTGGCTCCGGGCGAATGCATTCTACCATTGCCTTGATCAGTGCGCGCGGGGTGAAGTACTGGCCAGCGCCGCTCTTGGTATCTTCAGCGTTCTTTTCAAGAATGCCTTCGTAGATGTCGCCTTTAACATCGGCATCCATGCCAACCCATTTCTCGGAATTAATCATCGAGACGATTCGAGATAGCTTGGCCGGGTCTTGAATCTTATTTTGCGCCTTTACAAAAATTTGTCCGATCATTCCTGGCTTTGAGCCAAGTTCTTTTAAGAGCCGGGAGTAATGGTCCTCAAGATCCGCCCCTGTTCGCTTAGTAAGTGATTCCCAGGTGAATTCTTTTGGAATGGCAATTTTTCGATTGTGCGGCGGACGCGAATACTCGTCAGCCATCTTGAGGAACAACAAGTATGTCAGTTGTTCTAGGTAATCGCCGTACCCAACCCCGTCGTCTCTTAGCACATTACAGAAACTCCAAACTTTTGAAACAATCGCTGCTGCCGTCATAGTTTACCTTTCAATGGCCGCATTAATGCGGTCGCTGATTTGGCGTCGCAATTCGCCAATGTCAGACCATTCAATGTAGTTAATCTGTTTGATGTCAAAGTGAAGGTCTGCAGTACGGCCCTTCATGACTGTGTGAATTACCGGAAGATTTAAGCCACGAGCAAACCCAGCCTCAAAATATGCCCCGCAATTATTGTGAGTGAAGTCTGCAATTACAAATCGTGACTGTTTAATTTCTGAAATAATACGGTCCATAATGTAGCCCGTATGATCCGCAGACACTATGTCGGCCTCATAACCACAGTCCTTACAACCGAGCTTGATAGCTTCCAAGAATGAATCTTTCTTGTCGGAGTCATCACCCCAATCAAAGGACATTGCGATAAATGCTCTACGAGAGTTCACACCACTTTGACGACGTGAAACCTCTTGCCAACCAAGTGGTGACCTGCCCGGGCAAAACAGGTC
>JAFEAO010000012.1 GCA_018266375.1 Bdellovibrionales bacterium | reverse complement strand
AACATCTCGACGAAGTCCGAGCCGGAGATCGAGAAAAACGGCACCCCCGCTTCGCCCGCGACCGCTTTTGCAAGCAAGGTCTTGCCGGTACCCGGAGGCCCCATCATGAGTACGCCTTTTGGAATGCGCCCACCCAGGCGGGTAAATTTTTTGGGATCTTTCAAGAACGCGACGATTTCTTCCAAGTCATGCTTGGCTTCGTCGGCCCCTGCCACGTCCTTGAACGTTACCTTCTTCGATGATTCGTTGAGCATGCGGGCTTTGGATTTACCGAAGCTCATCGCCTTGCCGCCGCCGGCTTGAAGCTGGCGCATGAACAAAAAGAAAATGAAAAACAGAAGGAGCATCGGCATCCAGCTCACGAGGAGCTGTTGCCAGAACGGAGTCTTCTCGCTCAGTTCGTAATTGATACCGACTTTGTGGTCGCGGAACACTTTGGTCCATTCCGGATTCTCTTGCTTCGGGCCCGGCGTCTCAAATTGGGTACGGCCATCGACCGGCTCTTTGAAATTACCCGCGATGATGCCGCTATCTTTGAACGTCACGCTGGCGACTTTGTCTTGTTCAACCATGCTAATGAGTTGCGAAAATTCGAGTTCTTTGCGGCCGCGTTGGTTTTGATCCACGGCTTTTAAAAGCACGGCGAAGATCAAAAATACCGAGACCCAAAGTAAAACTGTACGAAAACCCTTCATTACAATTCTCCTGTCTCATATTAGACCATGGAATCAGATAAACCCCAAAGCTTTTGCCTCGATGAAGCCTATCGATTTTCTTGATGAATTTAGGATTTTCACGGTGATTTTATGTACTGCATTATAGAGGCTTTGAAACCTGGAAACCGAACCTCGAGTTGGGGGAACAACTCATGACGAAAATAAGCCCGCATGTGGTGGGTCAGCCGATTCGTTGGATCTTCATGGAAAGGCACATCTTCTGCCTGCGAGTAGGCAAGGATTTCCTCCTTTCGAACTTTAAGAAAAGGACGCAATACCCCGTCATGATGAAATAAAATTCCATCTTTATGCGTGAGGAGTTCGCCGCGAAAGAAGCGCCACACCAAAGTTTCGATCAAATCGTCTTCGTGATGGGCGGAGAGAATCCATTTGAATCCGGTGCGTCCTTTGCGCAGACGATCATAAGCTTCGCGTCGTTTTTGGCGCGCATCATCTTCAAGGTTGTTGCTCAATTTTGAACTTCGCGGTGACGCGAGCGCGACACTCTCGAATTTTACGCCTAGCCGGGCCGCAAACTCTTCAATCGCGCGCTTTTCGCTCGTGCCGCTCTCTTCGCGCCACTGATGATCGAAATGCAAGAGCGTGATTTGCTCGCGCGGGTTTGCCACGATTTTGCGCCCGTAAGTGCAAATCAAGTGTGCGAGCACCATCGAATCGACCCCACCTGAGACGGAGATCGCGATTTTACCTTTGAGCGGGAGAGAGAATTTTTTGTTTTTGCCCGCCTCAGATTTAAATAGCGCTATCACGCGACGGATAAGCGTGCCACCGATGTCGGAAGGTTTGACGTAAGACTTCGTTTTAGTTTCGCTTGCAGGTGTGGGTTCCATCCACCCTTATTTTTTCCAGAATGCCCGTGTTTTGTCGAGAGTTTTACGACAAGCAGCACGAGCCTCGACGCTCACTTTCGATTTTTTGCCGAGGCGATTCCATGAAAGACTGGACTATTTTTGATTGATGTAGAAATTACCCGGCGACAAGAAGCCCCAGATCCAACACGTATACTCGGTCGAATTGTCGGCTGGCTTTACTTTCTCGCGAACGCAATCGATGTTCTTGCCGAACTTGCGCATTTGCTTATTGTTGAACGGATTCTCGACTTCTTGACCCGGAACGAGGTCATAAAGTGTTTTTCCGTAACCGAATTTGATCGCAATCGTGAAGTGAGTGTTCACTTGATCCACGCCGTTCACGTCTTTCTTTGGATTCGGCTCGAAAGAAAAGTACATCCCGTCGATTTGCTTATCGGGATGAAAGTCGGCGAAATCGGGCTTCGATGCGATTTGTGCGGGATCACTGTACTGGGCCGCGCTCATATCTTTCGTCGACAAAGACCACAAGCACTCAAAACGCCCTTTTGGCGTCATCGCGCATTTGTAATTTTGAGCGATCTTTACCGTGTTTTTGGAATTCGTGTCGGGCTTTGCTTCGACCTCGGTCAGGAGATAGAGCAATTGAGCATCGTGCCCTTGAAGTTTAAAATCAATTTTGGCGGCATCCGTCTGGCTGTCGATGGCGAGCTGAGTATTGTCAGGGTTGTTCCCGCCGCCGTTCAAACGATCCGTCACGGGCTTTCCCATATCTCCACGGCCGTTATCGGCGACTTGAGTACCGCCGTTATTGTTAGCCGGAGTCGCCGTTGGACTCGTCGAAGTATTTGCATTAGCTCCGCTACCTTGAGTCAGTCCTTGTATGCCTCCGGTATGGGGGGGCTTTTCCTGGCTACAGCTGCAGAGCATGAGGACGGTCAGAAGCGCGAGTAAGGTCTGAATCGGTATCATACGGCTCGTGATCATACCTCGTCCGACCGTTTTAGTAAACATTTGATATATAAAAATACATTTGCTAAAGCGTAAAATTCGTTAAATATTTTTAGTTTAAATAATTATTGCCTCCTCACCGGCTCTCTTAGTATAGTCTAGACGCGAGCAATGTTATGAGAGTGCTATCGAGACACCATCTATTTTTATTCCTCCTCTGCATCGGCCTGATTTCAGGCCTTCTGATGCCGCGTCTGACCGCGCAAGCAGCCGAAGCCTCGGGCCGCGTCGGCGAGTTCATCGGAGACGAAAACTACACTACCCAAATTTTTGAACTGGCCCAAAAAGCGGGCCTGAAAGGCGCCGCAAAAGATCAGCCTTGGTCGGGCAGCTACTGGCCGCTCCACTCGGGCTCCATCGCCAATCCGTACAACGAAAACAACGGCGCTTGGTGGAACAACACCTTTCGTAAACTTAAATCCGTCGACGGCAACGGCAGGCACTTCGAAAAACGCTTGGTCGAGATCCGCTCGAAATGGAAAGAACTCCCGCAGGATCTGATCGACGAGATGGCTCCAAGCGAGAAATACGATCTGTTCCTCGGCGACTACGACTTTACCCTCACCCGTTCGATTTGGATTTCTTTGTACGAGCAAAAAGATCGCATCGGCAAACTGGCGCTCTGGGAGGGCAGCTGTCACGGCTGGGCGACTGCTTCGAGCTACGTCGAACGTCCAAAAAACCTGATCCGCGTGATGTCTTTGGATGGCCGCTACCTCATTCCCTTTTATCCAGACGACTTGAAGGCCTTGGCTACCCTTTTGTGGGCAAACTCGCTGATCCAAGATCACACCACCGTCTTGGGCCAACGCTGCAATACACGCAACCCTGAATTCGACGATTCAAACGGCAAGGTCTTGAGCGAAGCCTGTCAAGGCGTAAACCCGGCCGACCTGCACGTGTCTTTGCTTGAAATGATGGGCGCCCGCAAACAAAGCTTTATCGTCAACCGCACCAACAACACGCAGGTATGGAACCAGCCGATCGCGAGTTACGAGATGAAATTTTTTAACCTCGTTACGGGTAACGAAGGCAATCTCAAAGACGTGATCCTAGCTCGCGGACAGTACGCCGATCCGTTTCACGCTTACCGCTCGGGCCGCTCGGTCGCGGTCGTCGGCGTGGATCTCACCGTCAAGTACACTTCCGAGCGCAACCCCACTCACCGGAAGACCGACAAGCCGGGCAACGATAAGATTAAGAAGCTCCATGTTCGTTACGACCTCGAGCTCGACGGGCAAAGTAAAATCGTGGGCGGAGAATGGATCAGCTCCGACGATACGCCCTCCGACGATAACGATGACAACGAAGGCGGCATACAGCCGCCGAAGTACCCGGGCTTCATCTGGAAATTCATGACCGCTCAACCGGTAGCGTATTCGGTCGGCGACTACGATCTTACGGGCGACGACGTGACCATGATGAGCCTCCCGGCAGTTCTCGCAGCGAGCACCAAGGCGTCGAAGTTCGTATATAAAGTGTATTCACCGAAAGAACGCACCGAAAGACGCCCGCAACCGCTCGCGAAAATCGTCAATCAGCTCGTCAAGATAAGCCACGACGCCGAGAAGCCGGCCGAATAGCTAACGGCGAGCGGCCCAGTGAAGCTGCTCGATGACGAGATCCCAATCGAGGCCGTCGGTATCGATCAAGTCCTCGCTCGTCGCCCACCACGTCGGAGCTTCCGGATGCATTCCGGCGATAAACACTCGTCCATTGCCGTAGGTCGTGCGCGCGGCACCGATCGCGCCGTTTGGGTAAGTCGCGATCTTTTCAACTGTCGACGGAAGGTTGCGCAAGTAAGGCCCGCCTTCCCAGTAGATCACGCGCTGGCGGTCGTTCCAGGTGATGGTCTTCAGATCGATTCCCTTACCGTAAAGTTTGGTGCCGCCCGGAAAAATACCTAGACCCGACGTGCTGGTCGTGCCGACTTTTGAAGTCGCAACGAAAGCGCCTGCGCAGAAACCCAAATAACCACCGCCGTTTTTAATAAACTCTTTGATTTGCGTTTTGAGCACCGGGCTCATCGCGCCCATCGCCGTACCTGCGTAACCGCCAGGCTGGATCCAGACCACGGCATCGTCGAAGGCTCCGGCCTTCGGGGCTTCGGGTCCGACAAACACCGGGTCGAAACCCGCTTGCTTGACGATGTCCACGAAAACCTCGGAACAATCTTCTTTGCAAGAACCTTCACCTTTGTAGATCAACGCTTTTGGCGTTCCCGATGCGTATGCAGACACCACACTTCCTTGCGCTAAACCAACGAACAGGACGACGATCGACACCATTTTCAAAAGTTTCAGCATCCTTGCTTCCTCTCTTTTTAAATTATTAAACAAATTTTATAAAATAGAACAAAAATCACACAACGCGGCGAGTCTTTATTATTTAAATATTAGATAATTTAGCGACTGAACTTGAGTCCGGCGCCGCGGATGGTGAGCAGGTGAGCCGGGTTCTCCGGCTCGAGTTCGAGTCGCTTACGCAATTGCGTGATCACGTAGTCGACGGTGCGGGTCTTCGGCAGAAACGTGAAACCCCACACGTCCTTTAATAGACGGTCTTTGCTCACGATCGTGCCTTCACGCTCGATCAAATACGTCAAAAATTTGAACTCAAGCGGCGTGAGCCGGATCTTTCCGGTTGGCGCGACGACTTCTAAAGTATCGTTTTGAAGCGACCAAAGTGAGTTCGAATCCGCATTGTCGGCGGGAGCCGAGCGACGCGATAAGGCCTCGAGCCGAGCGTTGAGCTCGGCGAACGAAAACGGTTTCGAGAGGTAATCGTCCGCACCGGCCTTCAAGCCTTTGACTCGCTCGGAGACTTCTGCCTTCGCCGAGAGAATGAGCACGTGAGCGGTCCGCGCGGGATTTTCGGCGAGCAAACTCACGCCGTCGCCATCCGGTAGATTGCGATCCAAAATCCAAAAGTCAAATTGGTGCTGTGAGAGCTGCTTGCGGGCTTCGCACAGATTTTTTGCCCACGTACATTCGTATTTGAGTTTTTCAAGCGAGAGGAGCAGCGTGTCCGCAAGTGCCCGTTCGTCTTCGACCAAAAGCACGGTGTTCATTTCGCGAGGTCCCCGCTTAGGGTAAATTCGGCGCCCTTTCCTTCACCGAAACTGGTTCCGGTGAGGGTCATACCCATCGCACGCGAAGCACTTGCCGACAAATAGAGCCCAAGGCCCGTGCCCGGGATCGCGAATTCGCGAAACTGATTGGAGTTGGGCTCGATGCGGGAAAAGCGTTTGAAAAGCTCCTTGGTTTTTTCTGGTTCGAAACCCAGACCCTGATCGCGAACCGAGATCTCAAACCGCTTTTTGCTACAACGCGCATGGAGTTCCACTACCGGCCGGCCCAACGAAAACTTTTTAGCGTTATCGAGAAGATTCCGCAAAATCAACTCCAGCAAATTCGGATCGACGCGGATTTGCGCCGAGCAACCGTCGGCCTGCTGGGTGAGCGTCGCGCCCGGCCCGAGCAAGCTCTCGAAGCTTTGTTTTTTATCGTCGAGGAACTGTTGCAAGTCGATCGTGACGTAATTGACCTGATGGCGGGATTCACGAAGACGCGCGGCCTGAAGCAAGCTCTCGACGTCGGTCTTGAGGCGGTCGAGTTCGAGCGAATGCGATTTCCAAAGACGATCGCACTCGGCTGGGGTCAGTTCGTGCCCGGACTTGAGCAAATCCGACACGAGCGTTATCGTCGAGAGCGGCGTGCGTAACTCGTGAGATATCCGGTCCAAAAAGTCGGCATGGAACTGACTGATCTTCATCTCGCGGATCATGCGGGTAAAAAACATGACGAGAGAGAAGATGATCCCGATAAACCCGAGCGAGCCCAAGATGATCTTGAGCCAAGGCAGCTCCTGCATCTCGGCCGGGACGTTGGTCTTTAAATTGTGGATGATGATTTCGACGTTGTAGCTCGTCGCCATGGCGCCGGCGACGGCAAGGCCAACGACAAACAGAAAGACATAGAGGCCGTACTTCGGACGGCTAACTACTTTTTCTAGCTTCATCCGCGCGTGGCCTCGCGAGTTTCATACCTGAGCCCCGACCACCAGAAAGTGATGAACGTCACTTCCGCCATCAAAAGATGCAAAATCTGCATCCAACTTGGCGCCATCAGCATCCAGTTCGCGAATCCAAGTACGAATTGCCCGATCACGGTCATCAACAGAGCGCTACGCACACTCATGTCATCGATTGTCTCGAACTTCTGACTCCAACCGAAGACCATCATGATCCACGCGACCGCCAGGATCGGGTGAATCACGCGAAGGCGGACCAAGAAGTGAGCGCCCTCGCTCATGTCCTGCGAAATTCCGTGCAGGATCGACTGCGCCGGAAACAAAGTATCGCCGAGTGCTGCGATCGCGCCCATGATCGCGAGGCAGACGAACACTCCCAGCGTCGCCAGGAAAAACCGGTTGCGCGGGAACAGAGCGACCGAACTCGATTCCGCTCGCAATGCTTCGGGCCGTCGGGAAAAGAAAACTGTCGAAGTGAGCGTCGACACCAGGAAAAGCGTGTTGACCAGATGGAGCGAAATCGAAATCGCGCGCGATGCCGATTGGTCGAACTCCACGAGCTTCAAGAGCACGAGCCCCGCGCCCAAGATCGCTTCCATAAAAATCGCGATGACGGCTAGACCGGACACGCGCCTGAGCAAAGATCCTGGAGCGGCGATTTTGCGCGCGAACAAAAATGCGGCAACGACAAAAATCAAATTCACGCCGCTTGAAGAGCGATGGGTAAACTCGATCACGGTTTGAATGCGTTCCGCTCTCGGGATTACTTCGCCGTTACACAATGGCCAGTGATCGCCGCAGCCGGCACCGCTTCCGGTGGCACGCACATAGGCGCCCCAGAGGATGACCGCGATGGTGTACGCCAAATTGAAAGCCGCGAATCGGCGAAACCGTTCGATCGTTAAAAATGCGCTGATGCCGGAGCCGCCAGCCGCATTAACCTGCACGCCCGCAGGCGTTACTTCTTGGGTGTGAGTTCTTTCCATTTAATACTGCATCCCATGGACGGAATTTGATCCGGGTTGATCGCTTGACCCGAGAGGAGTTGGTCCGTCACGTTCTTGAGCGTTTGTTCTTTAATTTGAGATTCGTCTTTCCAATTGTCGTCGAGGCGCCCGCGGTACCGGAGCACGAACCCGTTCGACGTGTTCTCATAGAGATAAGGATCTGGCGTGCAAACCGCATCGTAGTCACGCGCGACTTTTTGGGTCTCGTCCATCACGTAAGGAAACGGAAGGTTCCACTCCTTCGACGTCTTAATCATGTTTTCGAAACTGTCGGCGTCTTTGTAATTCGGATCGTTCGAGTTAATTCCGATGACAGCCACTCCTTTGGCGGCGTAGTCGCGCGCGTAACGCGACAAGCGCCCGTGAACCGCGATGACGTACGGGCAATGGTTGCACATGAACACGATGAGCAGTGCCTTTTTGTCTTTGAATGAATCGAGGCTGTAGGTCTTTCCGTCGGCACCTTTGAGCGAGAACGGATGCGCCTTGGAACCCAAGTCGGACTTCGTAGAATGCATTAAAGCCATGGCCGAAATTTATCACAAAATAACGCTCCTCACCACCAAAAGGTATCGGATACCTTTATGAGAATGGCCTGGATCACACGCAACAAACCCTTCGGCAAACCGCTGAAGCCGACACGTTTTCGCCGTCTCGCGTTAGGAAGCTGGGGACCCCAGTCGGATCCGACCATTTACGGCGTGCTCGAACTCAATGCCGAGAAAGCTTTGCGATACATCGACGAGTGGAAACAAAAGACCGGCGAGAAAATCACGATCAACCACTTTGTCGGAAAAGTTTTTGCGCACATCCTCAAGAAGCATCCGGAACTGAACTGCGAACTTCGCTTCGGACAATTCTACCCTCGCCAAACGATCGATCTCTCTTTTCAGGTCGCGATCGAGGGTGACGCTCATGGCGCCGGCGAATGCAAGGACGGCAACTTCCACGTCCATGATTTGTCGGCGGGCTTTGTCGGGAACGCCGATCAAAAAAATATTTCTCAGATCGCGGCGGATCTTAACGGCTCGGCCAAAAAAATTCGCACCTCGAACGATCCGGAGTTCGCGGGCGTGAAGCGTTTGAGCTCTTGGATCCCCGGTATCTTCCAGCGTTTTGCCGTCTGGGTGCTTCAGTTTTTTTTGTCGCGTTTGAATCTCTGGTCGCCCGCTCTCGGCGTGCCTCGCAACGCCTTCGGCTCGATGCTGATCACCAATGTCGGCTCACTTGGAATTGACTTCGCTCTACCCGCGCTTTTTCCGCCGGCGGGCGTGCCGATGATCATCGCGGTGGGCGCGATCTACAGCGGTCCGTCCTATGAGACGGATCACCACGGTGTCGTCACCAAAGTAAAAATGGAAAAGCACATTCGGCTGTGCGGGGCTTTTGATCATCGCTACATCGACGGATTACATGCTTCTCGCGTCGCACGCGAGATTCGACACTACTTCGACAAGCCGGAACTCGTCTAGTTCGTGACCGGGCGAAGGATTTGACCTTGGTTCGCCTTGCTAAAATCTTCGCGAACCTTGCGCATTTTCGCTACGTAGTCGTCGATGATAGTACGTACCCGAGGATCAGCGACGTTGACGTGATAGTCCAAAACTTCACCTTCGTAGCTCTGGAGCGTTTGATATTCGCTTGGAAGCGGGCGGTGGATGTCGACTTTTAAAATGTTCGAAAGAACGAACATCGCTTTACCGAAAGCGTGATCGTAAAATTTATCGTCCGATCGCTCTTTTCTATCCGCGAGTACCAACTTGATCGAATCTTTCTTGCCCTGATAGACATACTCGACTTTGGACTTGGATTTATCCGTTGGACGGAACCCAGCGCTCGAGCAAAGACCTTGCAACACCCAATTGCCGCTACTGTCTTTGACAAAGGCTGGGCCCCCGGAATCGCCATTTTCAGTCGATGGGTCTTTATGTTTTTTATCGGCGAGTCCGAAACCGACGAGAACCTCGCAATAATTAATGGTCTTACCCGCCGGGCAACCGATCGCCACCTGAACCGTGCGCGTCGCCGGAAACATCAAACTATATCCGCTTGTCGTCGTCGTCACTTCGCCGGTCGTCACCATCGCCGCTTGAATGGTTTCGGGGGCCTTTTCGCCCGATGTACCGAAACCGGCAATCAACATGTCGATCCCCGCAGGAACATTGCCCGCCTTGGTCGGAGCAAGTGGCAAAGGATCCTTCGGCAAATCGGTGAGTCCACTCGAATCGACGAGCATCAACATGAAATCACCGCCCGAACCGCGGCCTTCTTCGCTTAATAATTTTTCAGGAGAAGTGCGAGCCATCTCAGCCGATTTCTCATCCGACATGACTAGGCCCAATTGGATCACGCGAGATCTCACTTTATTCACGGTAATCGTTCCGTCCTTCACCAGGTTCTTACAATGATCGGCGGTCGCGATAATTCCGTCTTCTAACCACACCCCGGTACATTCCGCCTCCGTGCTTTGCAAACGTACGACGCGCTTTAAAATCTCGGCTTCTTTTTGCGCCAGCTTTTTCGAAGGATTTTCTATCTTCGGGCTGTCGTTTGAAGCGAGAGCACTACCGATCGACAACAACAACAAGGACAAGGTCTTTACCTGCAACAAGCGACCTCCTGGCGATATTAGTTCTGACGGTACATCACTTGATTGGTCGAAAGATTCGTCAAGGTGTTACCATCGCTGGAAACCTGAAAGCGAATTTCGCCGGTATACATCGAGTAACCGCCGGTCTGAGCGTCCGGGCGGAACGACAACTGAGTGTTGCTACTATCGGTGTAGTAATAAGAACCTGCGACTGCTTGGTTACCCATTTGCGACGAAGTGTAAGTCGCGCGCGAATTATCGTTGAAAGTGATACGGTCGCCTGAGCCACTCATGCCATAACCATACGGGTTACCGTAGCCGGTGTTATAACCTTGATTGTAGCCGTATCCCGATTGATATCCCGAAGCGCCGCTTGCAATGTAGGTGCGGCCTGAAACGTTCGTGCCGCGTCCGCATGCACTCATGACGAGTGTAACTACCGCGACCAATCCTAATGTCATCCAATTTGTCTTCTTCATACTATTCTCCATATCTCCTAATATTCGAACTTTACTCTCACTACTTTGGACTCAGCAGCCGTGGCTGTTGGGTCCGACATCTTATAAGTCATTTTCACCGAGTCGCCTTCGCCAAGCATGCTCAAGCGGACGATTTGGTCGTTCTCGGTCTCCGTGGTGACGTCGGTCACGCAAGTCGATTCGAGCGAGAACGCGCACTGAGTTTCCGTCTTACAGTTCCAGTTGATCTGGCCCGCCGACAATTGAGTGCAGGTTACGCCGTTCTTTTTTTGATAAGCGGCGATAAACGACAAAACTTTTTTATCGACAAGAATGAGCTTCAAGAGCTTCTCGCTTTTTTTTGCGGCTGCGGTCGTACGTCCGTGGCTGTTCACAAGTTTCGCTCCGTACGATTGATCCATGCCGTAACCCTGTACGGTTGGAGGATCGGTATTTTTTCGCGCACATGACGCCGCTACGAGAGATCCCAAAATCACGACAACGGCGATGCCGATCGTCGTGAGGGATTTTGCGTGAGCGTTTTGGTTGCGCAAATGATTCATAAACTACTGTCTGACCTTCTTGCGAATCATCGGCTTCGAGTCCGCGCTCGCTGCGCGGATCTTTTGCTGTTGGTCCCAGCTTTCGGCATAGCGGCCTTCCACTTGCTTCAGCTTGTCAAAGTCATTTTCGAGAGCCGGAGCAGTCGCTTTATCAGCGTGAAGCTCAGTAACGGCCTCTGATGTCTTTGGTGTGACGCGCTTTGGGAGAGCTGCCTGTCCCAAGCTGATGCACAAAAGGCCCAGCACGAATCCACCGATAAACGAGATCGATTTCATAAAAAGTCCCTTCCGTAAAAACGGTTTGGTCCCCATAGAGCAATTTCGGTGCCACAACCCGACGTAAATAATCCACTTTAAAAATCGACATCTTCTGAGCGCCTCGGTAGAATGACTGCCTAGGATTTTTACAGTTGTCTATGAATACGACGCCTCCCATCCGACTCCGCGGTGTAAAACAGAATAATCTCAAGAACATCGACGTGTCTTTGCCGCAAAAAAAGCTCACCGTCGTGACCGGCTTATCCGGCAGCGGGAAGAGCACCCTTGCGTTCGAAACTCTCTATGCTGAAGGACAACGCCGCTACGTCGAAAGCTTGTCCACGTACACTCGGCAGTTCTTAGAAAAAATGCCGAAGCCCGATCTTGAAACGATAGAAAACATTCCGCCGGCGATCGCGCTCGAGCAACGCAACACGGTTTTGAATTCGCGCTCCACCGTCGCGACTCAAACGGAGATGCTCGATTTCCTCCGCTTGTTTTACTCGAAGCTCGGCACGCGCATTTGTGACGTGTGTAAATCGGTGGTTGTCGATATTACGCCGGATGCATTGAAACGCGAGATTTTGCTCCGAGGCTTGGGACGTAAATTTGCGTTGTTGGCTCCGCTCGCGTTTTCGGCTGACGCCAAACCGAAGGGCGCGGGATTCATCCAAAGTTATTTTACGATTCTGAACGAGCAAGGTTTTCGCCGCGTGTACTGGACCAAGACTAAAGAGTGGTTTATTTTGGACGAACCCGCGCCGAAGCATTTGAAAGGCGAAGCGTTGCTCGATGGCGAGTTGTACTTGCTGATGGACCGCTTTAACTGGTCGGAGATTCGCGCGGAGAAAGACTTAGATAAAGACTCACTCACCCGCTACTACGACTCGATGGAGCAAGCGCTCAAGTACGGCCATGAGAAAATCTTCTTTTTGGATTTAGATGAGGAATCGGGATCGAAGAAGACGGCGTCAAAACACTATCAAACCGGGTTTGCTTGTCTCGAGTGCGGATCGGAATACACGAAGCCCACCCCTCAGCTTTTTAGTTTTCAATCTCCGATCGGCGCGTGCCCGACTTGTAACGGCTTCGGCCACACGCTCGAAGTGGATCGAGCCAAGGTCATTCCCGCTCCGGGCCGCGCACTCAACGATGGCGCGATCGATCCTTTGGACAAGCCCTCTAACAAGGACGAGTACCGCGAGTTCCTGAAATACTTATCGAAAAACGGCTTACGCGCGAGCGCGTCTTGGGATGATCTCTCAAACGGCCACCAAAAGCTCGTGTGGGAATGGGTGCTTGGATTTTTCAAGGATCTGCAAGAATACAAATACAAGTTCCACATCCGGATCTTTATCCGTCGCTATCAAAGCGCTGTGGAATGTACTTCGTGTCACGGCTCGCGTTTGCGTCCCGAGGCCCTTAAGATCGAAGTTCACGGCAAAAACGTTTCGGAACTCTTGTCGATGCCCGTCTCGGATTTGTTGGCGTGGTTTAAGGGCTTGAAACTGACAGCCAACGAAAAATCTTTGCTCAAGGAACTCTATCCACAAATCGTGAAGCGCCTGGAGTTCCTGGTGCGCGTCGGTGTGCCGTATTTGACCTTGAACCGCCTGACTCGCTCGCTATCGGGAGGAGAGTTTCAGCGCATCAATCTCGCGACCCACTTGGGGAACGGATTGTGCGGGACGCTCTATGTTTTGGACGAACCGACCATCGGGCTCCATCCCTACGACACCGATAAGCTACTCGACATTTTGCGCGAACTCCGCGACCAAGGCAACACGCTGGTCGTGGTCGAGCATGAAACCAAGATTTTGGAAGACGCCGACTGGATCGTCGAGCTCGGGCCGGACGCCGGCCGCAAAGGCGGCACTCTCACCGCTCAGGGTACGCCTGAGGAAGTCTCGCGTACCCAATGCCGGACCGCGAAGTTTTTGAAAAAGGGCGGGCAGAAGTTAAAGCGCACTCACAAGCTGCGTACGGTGCAAACCCCGACCCTCTCGGTGTTGGGCTGTACCGAGCACAATCTCAAAAACATCGATGTCGATTTCCCGCTAAACAAGCTCGTGGTCGTTACCGGTGTGAGCGGCTCCGGGAAAACGACGCTCGTCCATCAGACCTTGGCCAAAGCGATCGAGTTCAAACTCGCCGCACGCGAGGCCGATCCCGAGGATCAGCCGGACGAAGAAGCGGATTTATCTCAAATCGGCGCGCACAAAAAAATCACCGGGCTCGATTATATTCAGAAACTGATTTTGCTCGATCAAAAACCCATCGGCAAAAACTCGCGCTCGAACCCGGCGACTTATCTCAAGGCCTGGGACGAAGTACGGAAGTTGTACGCGGCCCAGCCTCTCGCTTTGTCTCGCGGCTACAGCGCCGGTCACTTTAGCTTTAACGTCGATGGCGGGCGCTGCCCGACTTGTAAAGGCGAAGGCGAGATCACGATCGACATGCACTTTATGGCCGAGGTCAAACTCAAATGCGAAGACTGTGAAGGCAAACGATTTATCAAGTCGGTCTTGGACGTAAAATATAAAAACAAATCGGTGTCGGATGTTTTGACCATGACGATCGACGACGCTTTTGATTTGTTCCACGAGCATCCGGTCCTGCGTCAGAAGCTCGACCTGCTCCGCGAGGTGGGCTTGGGTTACCTCGAGGTCGGTCAGTCCGGCCCGACCTTATCCGGCGGCGAAGCGCAACGCCTCAAAATTGCATCAGCTCTCGATCAAGAAGCGAATTCGCGCACTCATGACTTGTTTATCCTGGACGAGCCGACCACCGGCTTGCACCAAGACGACGTGATGAAGCTTCTCGAAGTTCTGCACAATCTCGTCAATCGCGGCAAAAGCGTGATCTTGATCGAGCACAATCTCGACGTCATCATGAACTCCGATTACGTCATTGACCTCGGACCCGAAGGCGGCGCGCGCGGTGGTGAGTTAATCGCAGCCGGCACTCCGGAAGCATTGATGAAGCACAAAGATTCGAAAACGGGCGCGGCATTGAAGGCGCAGTCCTGACTCAAAGCCAAACACAAAGATAGCGCCCATCTTTAGCTTTTAGAACGGTTTGCCGTAACCGCCGGTCGATCCGTTGCTGTTCACCGATACGGCCGGCGTGATCACGTCAAGCTTCAGGTTCTGGTTCCACTCGCGTCCGCCGTTCGAAACGCTCAAACGACGTACGACCACGGCCATCTGGACGAGTTCACCCTCGCCAGCGCTCAACATTTTCGGATCTTCGGCGTCCACCGGGAAGATCGGGAACTGAGTGCGGTTATACGTCGCGAGCCACGGTTGGGTCACGAAATCGATTTTAAAGTAAGGCTTGCCGTCCTGCTTGATCACGTAACCGTTCAAAAGATAAGTTTCGTTCTCGGCGAGCTCGAACTTGCTGTTCGCGGTTTTCAACGGGAACGGAACTTTGTCACCGTCGAGAGATGGGATCGCGCAACCTTGTACGGGCCTGATCGGATATTGCGCCTGAGCCACTACCGGCTTAAATGCGGCCGCTCCTGCTAACCCCGCCGATAAAGCGATCATTCGCATTTTAAAAACGTGTTTCATGCCCAGTTCTCCCCTTCGATCAAACGGATACGGATTTCCGGAGCCAGGCGATAGCCTTGGCGCCAGTTCAGGAGATACTGAGGATGTTTCGAATCCTGCTCGATCACCTTCCGGATACGGTTGATGTTATAATACAGCTTTCCATCATGAGCTTCCGGCTCATAGGTCTCTTTCCATACCTTCTCGATAATCTCTTGCTTCGACAGGCCCTGGCTTTTCTCGTCGTGAGCCAGCGCAAGCTGGTGCAAGATATCAATGAGCAGGTGCTGACGGCGCAGATTGATCTCTCCCTCGCGAGTGCGGATCACGCCGCGGTTCAAATCGATTTCGAGGTCCACGCGGTTCAAATTGAGCTTCACGCGCTCTTCGGCGATCTCAGCGCGGAAATTCTTGAACTCATCCTGGACGACGGCTTTTTCGAGCAAGTCCAAATAAAAACGCGCCTGGATAAAATCTTGATCCATGCGCGCGATTCTGGCAAAGCCATAGAGGACGTACATGTAGTGATACCAATTATGCTCGGAGACCGACTCCGCGAATGCTTTTTGGAGCCAGGCTTTGGCAGCCGGTGTGTCGCCGCTGCGTTCTGCGATCCGGCAGAGCATGAGATAGGTGCTCGAGAGAATCGAACGAGGACGCTCACGCTCGGCGTAAGCTAAAATCACTTCACCGAAGTAACGGGCGCGCTGGGTTTTACCTTGTGCGTGCGCAACCAACGCCAACGCCAGAAGCGCCTGCGCTTTCATGCGCATGAACTCCTGGTGAACGGAAAGCGCTGTAGCAGATGCACCGGAAGATTGCCCTTCCGAACTAACAGACGCGGCCCCTTCGTTTTCTTCTTTTTCGATCTCGCGCCAAAAACGGTGGAAGAGCACCTGCGCCTTTTTATATTGAGCGCTACGGAACGCGACGATGCCGCGGCAATACCACACGCTCGGAGTGAGCGCGCCGCCTGCGGCTTGGGCTAAGAAAATTTCAAGTTCGTTGGTCCATTTTTGAATGGCAGACTCGTCGCCGATCTCGCTTGAGTAACGAAGAAGCTGTGCAAGTGAATCGCTGACGCCGCGGATGTCGCGATTTTGTTTCGCGCGGTCAAGAGCGAGTTCGAAAAAAAGTCCCGCTTCCTTGAGTTCACATTTTTCAACACGAAGATTTCCGCGTCTAAGAAGTTCTTTGACGGGCACACCCGAAAGGTCAAGTGATTGCCACGAAGACGTGGCTCCAGATGCGCCGGCAACGCCCAATGGCGATTGAATTTGATTCGTATCCGATGGATGTAGCATCACATCGAGTTCCCCCTATAAATCCCTAAACTCCCACGTAAAATCCGCTAGCCTAGCGATGCTAGTCCGGGATAAAACGAGGATCAACATGAATCTTCATTTTTTTGAGTGGGGACCCAAGTCTGGCACGCCTCCTGCGCCAGCAACTCCGACTCTCCTCTTTCTGCACGGTATGGGCGGTACAGGCGCGATCTGGCGAGCCATCGCCGCTCAACTCGAAGATCATTTTTTATGCATTGCGCCAGATCAACGTGCTCACGGCGAGAGCCGCCCTGTCCCGCCAGGCGAGGACACTCTATTTAAAGCTACCGACTACGCCCGGGACGTGAAGCAACTGATCGAGACCCAGGGCTGGCGCGACGTCATCGTGATCGGCCATTCGATGGGGGCCCGAAACGCCCTTGCACTAGGACACCTCTGCGTGGGTCAGCCCGGGCTGATCCGTCGCGTCGTGTGCGTGGACATCGGAATGAAGGGCGCCTGGGGTGGCGGCATGGGTAAACCGTTGGCGGAGTTTTTGGAAAATCTCCCGCGCGAGTTCAATGACCGCAAAGTCATGCGCGATTATCTCTTTGCAAACTGCCCTGACGCATCAATCGCTCAATACTTAAGCGCAGTCGCCAAGAACGTCGCTGCTACGGACGAGCCCGAGCGCATCGTGTTTCCGTTTGATCATGAAGACGTGGTCGAAACCATTCGTCAAGCAAATCAATCCCAACAAGACAGTATCCCGGCGTGGGCAGTGGAACTCGCACGCATCGGAACGCCGGTGATGTTCCTGCATGGCGCGACTTCTAAGGTGTGGCCGAAGGCTGACTACGACGCGCAAAAAGCGCAGTACGAATCCGAGGGCATCGAATTTCAGACTTGGGAAAACTGCGGACACGGCTTGCCGTTTGAGCAACGCGCGAAGTTCGTGGAATTCGTGAAAGGGATCGCGAACTGAAAAACCGGGTCAGCTTGCCAACCCTTGCGCATGGATGATCGCTCGAACCTGATCGACGGCGTATTGCTCATGCGGCGAACCCGGGTGCGCGTTGCCTTCAATCATGGCGCCGATACATGCACCGATCAGTACGTTATGTACCGAGATCGACAGTTGCTTCAAGTCTTTCGCCCGCGGGTACAAACCACGACCGATTCCTTCCGCAAGGAAGTCCTCAATCCGCGTTCTCGATACTTTCAAAAAAACCGAGTTTTCCGCGACGAGCGAGACTTGTGTCGAGCAAAGATAATAGTAGCAAAGAATAAATCGACAGTGTCCCGGAAGTTCTTTCATCCAGATAAAGTTGGTGCGCACATATACCTCGATCGGATCATAGCCAGGTTGATCCTTTGCGAGCGCGATCTGACGCTGCAAGAAGCGCGTTGCTTCTTCGAGTACATGGAGAATTGCCGACTGGGTGATGTTGGCGTTCTCGCCCGCAAAGTGGTACCTTACGGTGCCAAAGCTGTATCCCGACTCTTTCGCGATCTGCGCGATAGTCACGTTCCCGGCGCCAACCCGAGTGCACAATTTTAAGTACGCTTCAATAAGCGTATCGCGAGTGTCGCTATCGGGTCCCCCACCCGCGGGTTTCGTGATCACGGAGTGTCGGTCATGTTCTTTGGTTGTCATGGCGTATCACCTAGTTGCGACTCGTCTGAAACAGACTTATCTCGCTCAATCTCCCGAAGAAGGAGATCGAGGTTTTTGATTTTGGTCTTTAAGTTTTCTAAAAGCGTTTTCAACTTCGGCGCAAGTCCTACCGCATCGACGGTCGAAATCGATTCCATGGATTGCGTGCCAGTGATCGGGTCAATCTGCGGGATCTTCTTGCCTGTCGCAACGTCGATTAAGAACCTTCCTCCATTTTGAGGACTAGAATCGATCAAAAAAATCGGATCTTGTTGCATCACCTTAAAGCCCAGTTCGCGCTCATGCAAAACCGGATCCGCATTGCGGGCAAAATGAGCGACAAATACCGCGGGCGAATTCGCCTTTGCGTTCAGGATATCCTTTTCGCCTCTCAGAATTTTGACCTTCTCGACGAGTGTTTTGATCGTCTTCGAATATATCCGACGTTTCGTCCAGCTGGACGACAGTTCCGCCAATCGAACTTCAGCGAGATGCAATTGCAAAAATTTCTTTTCGTATCCCCGCTTCGCTTCGCCGAGTCGCTCCAATTCGGGCCGAACAAACTTTTCATTGAAAAACGACCAATGCATGAATTTTTGGACGTACTGGTTCATTACGAGTTTAAGGCGCAAGAGACGGCGAGCCGGCGACTCACCCGGAATTTTTTTTATCAAGCGCGGAATCTTATAAGCGCCAAACTCATAGATCTGGCGGTTCGGCATCTGGTCGCGGATGAGACGGATTGACCATGGATCCATGTCACGAATCCTGTACATAAGCTCCACAGGCAAGGTCGGGTCGCTGCCGTAATGACTTTTGGTGCCGTCGTAAATCCGGCTCGTGGATTCAACTTCTTCAGAGAGAACGGTTAAGTCCTCATCGGTAAGAACTCCAAGCGATTCAACAAATGCTCTTTGTGCCGCATTCAATCCTTCCATCGGGTCGGTCGTTCTGTCGGACCTGTTTTGCTTTAATGTTTTAAAAACCGTGAGAAGTTTCGGATCCCGTTTAAATAGCTGGATGGTCATGCGTTCGCGGATCAGAGCCTTCTCGGCGACAGCGTAAATCACGCCAAGCCCTGGAGACTTGTTTACTTCGACGTTCACAATGGCGCTATTCAAAATGGACGCGAGGCTTTCTTCTGCGAACTCCAACATCAATGAACGCGAAGGGAACGGTATGTAGCTACGCACGACTTCTGCACCGAAAATCGCGACCAAGTCGACGGTGTTATTTTCGTGCGATGGTTCGCCGTAGTGAACTGGACTGAGTGGATCTCCGGAGAACCGATACTCGTGAGGAGAGTAGTCGAAAGAATGGAAAACCGGCCTTACGAGATGATCCCAAAGGAGCGCCGTTTGATCTACAAATATTTGGTCGCAATCCTGAAGTCGGAACTTAAGACTGGCCGGGTCGAAGTAGCTTGCCTTAACCGCTCTTTGCGATCCGCTTGAGCCTCCGGCAGAGGCGCCCCGCTCTTGAGCTAATGCCGAAAGCGGCATCACTACGAAAACAAATAAGGCTACGAGAGCACGCAGCTCAATGACTCTTTGTCCCACAAGAATCACTCCGAACTATGAATTTTGGATTTGGATATCGGAGTCCGTTCCTGTCGGATTCAGCAAAATTTTAAGCTCAGGACATACATCCACTACACCGAGCTCCAACATCTTTTTCACTGCTTCTAGTTCCAATTGCTTGCTGTCTGTCTTTTTCATCTTCGTCCTCGTTCAAATCGTTGGTTGCGAGATAGTTTTTAACAGAATCCCGAAAAAAATTTCGTAGTGCA
>JAFEAO010000011.1 GCA_018266375.1 Bdellovibrionales bacterium | reverse complement strand
GTGATGGAGGCGTTTTATGAAAGTGGAACACAGAACAATCAAATTAAAAAAGTCGATTAAGGTATCCGTAACAAAAGTCTATAAGGCTCTTTCAAGCACAAAAGAAAAGGAAAAATGGTCGGCCCCTAAAGGAGATGAAATCATTTTTCTAAAATCTTCTTTTAAAGAAGGCGGAGTGGAAATTTTTAAATGTGGGTCAATTGGTTCATTAGACTATCAAGGAAAGATTCACTATGAAGAGATTGTTAAAAATGAACGCATAGTCTATACGGAAACCGTTTTTTACAAGAAACAGAAATTGGCATCGGCTTTGATTACAACGGAGTTAATCAATAAGAACTCTTCCACCACTGTCTTAATGACCATTCAAGTAGCATCCTATTGTGGAGAAAGAATGTTGAAGGGTTGCGAAACGGGTTATAAATCTTCTTTGGAAAATCTGAGCGAATTTTTAGAATAGTTCTTTGGGTCTTTAAAATTTTAATAATGGAATGTAACCCATCCGTCACCCAACGATTTTTGTAATGACTTAACTATTTGATATAACGGAGGAAAACGATTTTTAATAATTATTAAAATCATCTCCGCCATTCATTTTCAGAAAAAATAAAAAAATCGATTCAAGTTCTTGAAACCTAAACCCTTGAAATCCCGTGAGCGAGGGGTCGCACTCTTGCTCAACCATCGGTAGGTGTAAGCAAAGATGCAAGATCAAGCAAATTATGCAGCTTCCTCATCGGCTAACTCATTGATTGGGTTGAGGGTCACAAAAGAAATACTTTCCCAGAACCTCGGAGTCTTACCAATCCAGCGTCCAGGGTTGTTTAGGTACGCTTCCAGGTAAACGCTTCTTCGTTTTTTCAGAATTTCGACATCACGCCCTTCGTGACGATCGAGCGGCGTTACGAAACCAATTCCGCTGTGCAAATGTTCAGTGTTGTACCACTTCACAAAGTCAGCCACCCACGCTCGTGCAGCCTCAATATTTTTGAATGGTCCGCGTGGATACGATGGGCGGTATTTCAAGGTTTTAAATAGCGATTCAGAGAACGCATTGTCATCACTCACGGATGGTCTGCTAAACGATGGCAGTACACCTAGACCCATATCGGCCATCTTAAATTTATGCCGCTTTCTTCTTAGTTTTCGATGAAAACTGAATCACGAGCTTCTTTGGAACTGAATCTACGCCAACTAAGCCCTCAATCGTACCGACAAGCTTAACCTTGAGGCGTTGGGCGAAATAGGCCCGAACTGCAATTTCGTTCACCATCGCAAGCCGCTTGGATTTAGCACGTTCCCATTTGAGCACCGCCACATCCGATAACTCTAAACCCTTGGCAAACTCTAGGCGGGAAAGGCCAATAGACTTGCGAAGGAACTCCACTTCGGCACCCCGAATCGGAAGTTTTTGAGAAATGATTTCAGTGGCTACCAGATGTTCAACTTCGCCTAAAACTTGTGCATGAACTCCTTCGCCATGTTCCTCATTCTTAATCATGGGAACTCCGTGAACCTCTGGGTAATCGAGGTTTGCGACCCCTTTTAAGATTTTTAGGACTTGCTTGCTTCCCATTTTTTAATCCTCCGTTTAAATACCGTAATCACATAAGTTCCATCACGGCTTCGGGTGGCCGTAAAACCGGCCCCATTGCCATCCAGATCAGTTCCGATGAAAAGATAGGTTTCCTTATCTTCCTGCCATTCCACCGGATCACGGTCTTGGCGATCTCAATCACGTCAAACTTGCTAAAACGTCTTTGGGCAATGCGCTCTTCTGCGTGCCGCTTCAAGATGAACTCGCCCTTCTTAATTGAAGCAATGATCTGCTGGGCGACCCGCCAACGTGACATGCCTTGATTCTAACTTAGTTAGAACTGAAAGTAAACGAGAAAATCTTAGCCATCCCAGGCTGATATTTGGAGCTGTGATATATCCCCTAAGGTAGGCACTTTTGACAGTTTTAGCCTAATCCCACCACCTTTCTAGCCGTACTCTGAACGTCATCAAAACCCGATGTGCGTAGTAATTCGGTTCTGGTCCTCTCCAGTGCTTCGACTTCGGCTACGGCTGAACTGCGGGCGGTTCCTGAGAAGGTGGAAACAAATCTTCCAGAAAAAAGGCGGCGAGTTCCGAGCGTCCGGCCAACCCTGCTTTTGAGTAGATCGAAATCGACTGAGTCCGCGCTGTTTTCTCAGCGGTTTTTCGGATTTCCGCGATCTCTTTCAAACTCAAACCTTTGAGAAGTAAAAACGCGACTTCCTTTTCAGATTGTGTGAGCTTCCAATTCGTTAGTTGAGAGTCGATGGTCTGACTTAAGCCATCAAGGTATTTCTTTGATTGCGATCTCCAGTTCTCAGCCTCAGTCTGAAAACGTAATGAGAGCTTTCGCTCCTCAGCTAGAGATCGTTTGAGCGAGAAAGAACCACGCAGTAGAAGGAAGATTCCGACGAGCGCGGCACATGCGATAGCAGCTTCCACAAGCAAGTGCCACCAGCCAACGCCTTCTTGCGCATCGCCAACAATGTCCATCGTTACCATGACGACGATCACAACCAAGACGACTACGATAAAACTCCGCTCTTTACTTTCCAGTCTACCCACCTGACTCAATCCTCATCACTGTCGTCATCATTATTTTTGTCCTTGTGGTGGCTATCTTTACCAAACTCTTGTCCGACGGATTCACCAAGCTGAAGCGTGTTTCCAAAAAGATGAAGCGTTTGCGCGTTACCATTATAGTTTCTGCCAAGTAGAAAGACAAATGCTCCAACAATCGCAAGGTAAAAAAGAGCTACTCCACGGTGCGATCGTTCAATTCCAGTTTGCTTCTCAACGGCCTGTTTTTTTCCACTCACCATCGAAAGGCCTATCCAATCTTTGTACCGTATGGAGTGTAGGATCACACCGGCAACATGAGTGATTGCTACAATGAGAAACGTGGTTGCCATAAGTTCATGGGCATCTTCAAAGATTTCTTTGTTGCCGGTCGTCATTAGATAGCCGGTTGTAGCAAGGCCAAGCGCTAATGCCATCATGATGATCGCTGCCCAACTGGATGCGGGATTAAGTCCAAACGTTCGGGCAGTTCCACCACGGATCAATTGCTTGAAGTACTGGATAAGAGCACTGGGTTTCAAAGAAAATGATGAGAATCTTGCATACCTACTCCCTATAAAACCCCAAACGATGCGCAGACAAACGACCAAGGCCAAGACCAAACCCATCAGCATATGAAAGGAGTAGCTGGGAGAATCGTCGTTGATCACTTTGGCGATAAAAAAAGCTCCCAGAAATAAACTGGCAAACAACCAATGGAATACTCTTGTCGGCAAGTCATATACTTTGAATTTTTTCATATACAGAATCCTCCTTTTTTCTAGTCTTTATTTTGTGCATTGAGATGGCCTTTGACCATAGGGCAAATGCTGTATCCCTTCTAATTTCAGTCGCTTAGAACATTTGCCCACTTTGAAAAATGAAAAGAATGTTCAGTATAAAGAACAGGAACAATCTCGTTCCTGACAACTCACCTAATGGAGGTATGAGATATGAAAACCCTGATTGCGACACTCATGACAAGTACAATGCTTTTGACCGGTGGATTGGCCCATGCGGCCAAGAACTGTACTGACGAACCCAAAAGCAAATGGATGAGCATAGAGGAGTTCAAAAAACAGAAAAAGGCCGAAGGATATAAGATTCGTAAATTCAAGCAGCCCGGAACTTGTTACGAAATCTACGGAACCGACAAAGACGGCAACGATGTTGAGATTTATTTCAATCCCGTGGACGGAAGCATCGTGAAGAAGAAGTAAGCAAAGGAAATGGAAAGGGTCATCCTGCTCGATGATCTGGTTTCGGCATTGTCACAAATTCAAGGGCCATTCGTATCACCTGTTGTGATGCACAAATTTGTGGCCGCCTTGGCTCTATACTGTTTGATATCGGTACCGGCCGCTCTGGCGGGCGAGCCTCTCTTGACCTTGTCCCAGGTGATTGATTCAGCGATCCAAAAAAATCCCGAATTAGGCGCTACGAGATCCAGTGCGGAAGCGGCGCAAGCTCAAAGCTCTGCTGCTCCATCGATTCCCCCGCCCGAGCTTTTCGTAGGTGCCATGGGCATGCAACCCCTTAGCTCCAGTGGGCAGATGGAGAACTCTATCGGCGTTCGACAAATGATCCCATTTCCCACCAAATTAACCGCGGAATCGAAGGAAAAAAGTCTCGAGGCCCGGGCTGCTGGCTCGCGCTTAGAGGCTCGAATTTTAGAAATCACCGCCGAGGCGAAGGAAGTTTATTTTGAACTTTACGGTATTAGAAAGAAAATTGAGCTCCTCGAAGAAAAGAAGAAAATCTTCGAAGATCACTCTAAACGCCTACGAGCAAGCGCACTCTCCGATCGAATCGTGCAAGCCCATCGACTTTGGGCTCAAACTGAAACCGCCCTGATTGAAAACGACTTGATTGCCGCACACGAAAGCGAACGGGTTGGCCAGGGGAAATTGAACATCGTGATGGGGCTTTCTCCTGACCAAAGCATTGCCAAGCTCGAAGATCCGGCTCCGTCGTCGCTACCCAAGGACCAGACTCTCTCCCCCTCTCATCCTGAACTTCAATCAGCCGAGTACGCTAAAGCGGCTGCTGACAAGGCGTTGAGCGGGTCTCGTTCGCTATGGCTACCCGACTTATCCCTTCAATACCGAAGCGCGAAGCGTTTCGACGGTCTGATGTCAAATTACAGTGAAGTCATGGTCGGTGTGACTTTGCCATTTTTGTTTTTCTGGGAAGCGAAAGGAAAAGTTTCCGCCGCCCATGCACGCGCTCAAACAGCCGCATTCCAGCTGGAAAAGGTCCGGCTTGATCTGCAACAAGACGTTTTCGAATCCCGTGTTCGCGCCGAAAGTCTTCGTGCACAGCTAACGAACTACGACACCAAAATTATTCCGCAGGCTGAAAAACGAGGCAAGATCGCTCATGGGCTTGTTCCATCCGATCCTGAAAGCCTACGGGAGCATCGCGAGGCCATGGAATCTCTCGTCCAGCTTCGCTTGGCTCAGGTTGCGATTCGCGTGGATTACGAAAAGTCGGTCGCAAAACTGCAAAGATTGTTAGCGAAAGGAACCGTACCAGAGAAGGCGCAACCATGAAATTGAATTCCAACTTAAACCGAAAATTAGGATTTTTAGGCACGTTTCTGAGTCTCGGGAGTTTAATTTTTGTAGCATGCAATAAGAGCTCACCTCCACAGGCAGGTCAGTCAGGCGCCACATCGAATATTCCCGGTGAAACCGAACAGAAAAAGGAAATCTATCGTTGTCCGATGCACCCCAAGGCGCACTTCGATCACCCGGGCGACTGTCCAATTTGTCACATGAAACTTGAAAGGCTTCCTGATTCGACAGCGCCGGCGGGAATGCCTGTGGCAACCAAGACAGAACGAAAAATCAAATTCTACCGAAACCCCATGGACCCCGGTATTCATTCGGATCATCCGATGAAAGACAGCATGGGCATGGATTACGTTCCGGTTTACGAGGAGGAACCCACCGAGGGCACATCCGATGACGGTATGAAGACGGGCAGAGGTGCTTTTCGCCTCACCCCGGAACAATTGAAACTCACCGGCACAAGCGAGGTCGAGGCGATGAAGATGGACATGACCGCGACCGCTCGGGTGCCTGGGCGAGTCGTAGGTGGTTCTCGGGTATCGTTTCAGGCATTCGAACAGGATCTCGTTTTTATCAAGCCGGGAATGGAGTTCGAAGCGGAAAGTCCGAGTGTGCCCGGCAAAACACTGCGTGGGCGGGTTACGTTCGTCGATTCGATCTTGGATCCAATGACTCGAACAGTACGCGTCGATGGCGCCGTTTCAGGTACCTCTGATCTTCGTCTACGCACCGAGGCTTCGCTCGTTGGCAAGCTCAGGGTGAAAATCCCCGACGCTCTCTCCATTCCTGAATCGGCTGTGCTTCGGACTGGCGACCACGATTTAGTCTACCTCTCGGATGGAAACGGCGGCTTCAAGCCCAGGATCGTGAAACTCGGTATCAAGGCTGATGGTCGCTTCGAGGTAAAATCCGGACTGACTGAAGGCGAAAAGATCTCCAGTGGCCCGAACTTCCTTCTGGATTCGGAGTCTCGCATTCAATTTAATGGCGATGATCGCGGGGATTAAGAATGCTGATTAAAAAAATCATCGAGTTCTCGGCCCACAATCGATTCTTTGTCATTTTGCTCACGATGATGACGGCTTTTGCGGGTGTTTACTCACTCAAAAATATTCCGATCGACGCGATTCCAGATCTCTCGGATACCCAGGTCATCATCTATTCAAAATGGGATCGATCACCAGACTTGCTTGAAAACCAAGTCACTTATCCGATCATCTCGGGCCTGTTAGGTACCCCGAAAGTTAAGACTATTCGCGGCTTAAGCGACTTTGGATTTTCGTATGTTTACGTAATTTTTGAAGACGGAACGGATCTTTACTGGGCACGAAGTCGAGTTCTTGAATATCTGAGTAGAATCGCTCCGTCTCTTCCTTCGGGAGTAAAGACGGAGCTCGGTCCCGATGCGACAAGCGTAGGATGGGTCTACCAGTATGCGCTAAAAGATGAATCAGGAAAACTGGACTCATCCGACCTGCGTACGCTTCAGGATTGGACCTTAAAGTTCCAGCTCCAAGCCGTTCCAGGAGTTGCTGAAGTGGCGTCTATCGGGGGATTTCAAAAGCAGATTCAGGTACAGGTCGATCCCGCAAAGTTACAAGTATTCCATATCACCTTTGAAGAAGTGAGAAACGCGGTCCGTGGGTCGAACCAAGAGAGCGGAGGACGCGTGCTCGAGTTCTCCGGGCAAGAGAGTATGGTCAGAAGCCGTGGACTCGTGAAAGACTTGACCGAGATCGAAAACGCGGTCGTTAGCTTCGATAAACGCACGCGTTCTTCGATTTTAGTCAAAGAAGTTGCCAACGTGTCATGGGGCCCTGAAATGCGTCGGGGTATCGGAGATTACAACGGCGAGGGCGATGCCGTGAGCGGGATCATCGTCATGCGCCAAGGCGAGGATACGCCAAAAGTAATCGAACGAGTAAAAGAACGAATCGAAGAATTGAAACCAGGCCTCCCCCCTGGAGTAAAAATTGTCCCAGTCTACGATCGTTCGGACCTCATTCATCGCGCGATCGGTACGCTCAAGCATACGCTTTTTGAAGAAATGCTGATCGTCAGCTTCGTGATCTTGATTTTTCTTTGGCACGTTCCATCCGCGATCATCCCCATCGTCACGATTCCGATCTCGGTATTGCTCGCTTTTATTCCGCTTTATTTCAGCGGGCTCAGTTCGAACATTATGTCGCTTGCTGGGATCGCGATATCGATCGGGGTTTTGGTCGATGGTGCGATAGTCGAGGTAGAGAATGCCTATCGCAAGATTCAGCGCTGGGATGCGGATGGAAGAAAAGGAAGTTTTTATTCAGTCAGACTGGAAGCATTGCTTGAGGTCGGTCCTTCCGTTTTCTTTTCGCTCTTGGTGATCGCGATCGCGTTTTTGCCTATTTTTGCTTTAGTTGATCAAGAAGGACGCCTCTTCAAGCCGCTCGCGTTCTCGAAAAACTTCACCATGGCAATAGCGGCGCTCCTTGCTATCACGCTCGATCCGGCACTTCGAATGCTGTTTTCAAGAGCAGACCCGTTCAAATTCAAAAAGCCGTGGTTCAACCGTATGGCAAACACCCTGTTTGTCGGACGCTACTACGAGGAACATCAACACCCAATCAGCCGGAAGCTCTATCAAATCTACGAGCCGGTCGTTCGATGGACGCTCAAGCATTGGAAAAAAACTTTACTCGCTGCCGGAGCTCTCACCTTATCAACAGTGCCCGGATATTATCTGCTCGGATCCGAGTTTATGCCGACCCTTCACGAAGGGAGCTTGCTCTATATGCCGACCACGTTGCCGGGTCTTTCCGTCACCGAAGCCAGGCGAATACTGGAATCCCAGGGTCGAATCCTTAAATCCTTCCCCGAGGTCGATACCGTATATGGTAAAGCCGGACGCGCAGACACCTCGACCGACACGGCGCCATTTTCGATGGTTGAGACGGCGATCCAGCTGAAACCGAAGTCCGAATGGCGAAAAAAGAGAGTGAGCATCGCGGGGATTCCCCTTTGGAGTGCGACGATCAACGAAGAGGATTTGATCAATGAGATGAATCAGAAACTCGTTTATCCCGGTATGCCCAATATTTGGACCATGCCGATTAAAAACCGAATCGACATGCTCTCGACCGGGATTCGAAGCACGATCGGCGTGAAGGTTTCTGGCGCAGACCTCGATCAGATCGAAAAAATCGCGCAAAACGTTGAAAGGTCCATCAAATCCGTTTTAGGCGCGCGAAGCGTGATCGCTGAACGCGTCGGTAGCGGTACTTTTGTGGATGTTGATTTCAACCGCGATGAATTGGCGGTTTACGGACTCAGTCTCGCCGATGCTCAAGATCAAGCCATGGCTGCGATTGGGGGCGAGAACGTATCGGTCACCCTAAATGGTCGCGAACGATACCCGATTCAAGTGAGGCTTGATCGGGATTCCCGTCAGGACATCGAATCCTTAAAGCGCGTGCTGATCTCGGCACCGTCGGGAGCGACGATGCCCCTTTCCAATATCGCTGACGTTCGGGTACGTCAGGGCCCAAGTATGATTCGAAACGAAAACGCACTTCCCGTGGGTTATGTTTTCGTTGATGTCGATCCTTCGCGAGACGTTGGAAACTTTGTTCATGATGCAAAACAAAAGGTCTCAAGCGAGGTAAAGCTGCCTCAAGGCTACTTTTTGGCTTGGAGTGGGCAATTCGAGAACATGCAGCGCGTGAGCGAGCGACTGAAAATCGTCGTTCCCATCACCTTGCTCCTCATCGTCTTGCTCCTCCATTTCAATACCGGGTCTTGGATCAAAACGGGGATCGTGCTCCTTGCCGTTCCGTTTTCATTGATCGGTGCTGTTTGGTTCATGGTGGCTTTGGGCTATCACAGTTCAATTGCCACCTGGGTCGGAATGATCGCGCTTTTGGGACTCGACGCCGAAACAGGCGTGTTCATGCTGATGTATCTGGATCTCGCTTATCAGGATCGGATCAAGCGCGGCGAAATGAATTCACTGCAAGACCTGACTCGAGGAATTGTCGAAGGCGCCGTACATCGAATCCGTCCAAAAATGATGACGGTTTGCGCGCTGCTCTTGGGCCTAACCCCCATTCTTTGGTCTTCCGGTGCGGGGGCAGATGTCATGAAGCGTATCGCGGCTCCGATGATCGGAGGCTTGGTGACTTCATTCGTGCTTGAACTCCTGATTTATCCCGTATTGTTCTACCTCTGGAAGTCGCGCGAGATGAAAGTCGCTCCTCCTTCTTGAGTGTCACATATCGACGAATGGATCGTATCAGGTTATAAAGGAGAGCATGGGCACAGAGCTTTGCGACAAGAGTACAGAGCCTAGCGATAATGATTTAATGGTTTCTTACGCGTATGGAAACGAACAGGCATTTAGCACTCTGTTTGAGCGTTACTCGTCCAAGCTCGGATCGTTTTTGCGCTATCGTTTGAGTCAAAAACAAACTCATTTGACAGAAGAGATCTATCAAAAAACCTGGCTTAAGGTGCATTCCGCTCGAAAGTCTTTTGATCCAACCCATCGCTTCTCCACTTGGTTTTATACGATTGCCTTAAACACGTTACGGGATGAGGTTGGTTCTTCTTATGAAAAGTCGGTTCGTGAAGAAATAGATCCGAATCGCTCCAGCGAGGAATCAAACAGCGAAGACCGCCTGCTCGTTAAAGAGCGATTTCATCAAGTGGAGGCACTTCTTCGGTTTTTATCTGAATCGCAAAGAACGGCTTTGCTGCTCGCAGATTGGGAGGAACTGGAATCGAAAGAAATCGCTGAAGTGATGAAAATCAGCGACGCTTCGGCGCGACAACTTGTTTCCCGCGCGCGACGAGAGATCCGTAAGCTCTATGATCAAGCTCTCGTCACCGAAGGAGCAAGGACGGAGGAAAAGAAACGATGAACTCCGTGCAACAACCACGCTCTAACGTGCAAGATCAAGTTCTCCGAGCCATTCAAGGTGCGCTTCGCGAAGAAAAGGAACCCCGGTCAAAACGGATCTTAAAGATCCTGACGAGTACGATCGCATTATCGACCCTGGTCGGGTTCCCTTTTTGGATCTCTTTTCGCGGAGAGATGAATTGGATCTGGAATATCACCGCAGGCTTTTGGGTGCTTTATTTTTTACTTGGGTTTGCGTTTTATTTTAAGCCGCAGCCAAGGCTCATGGTCTCGGGACTTTTTGGCCCCTTTGTGATTGCCCGGATGTTCCTAGTTTCGACTGTTGCGACCATTGCGGAAATCTTGATTTGCCCGAGTTTCGTCTTTTTAAGTTCATCTTATGAATGGAATCCCTTGAGCCCACTCACTGAACGCTTGATGGATGTCGGCGGCATGAGTCTTTGTATGGGGTTCTGCGGGTTTCTTTTCGCGTTCATCGCATCAGCGATCGGACTCGTTTCGATTCGAAAAGCCGTTAAAGCGGTTGATCAAAAATCGGCTCTTATTTTATTTTCAATTCTTGCGGCATCTCAATTCCCCGTTTTTTTCGTTCAGGTCGCATCCGAGGATTTGCGACCCTTCGTAGGATATTGGGTTTTCGGAGTCATTAATGGTTTTGCGCTAGCAGTGGGGTTGAAGCGGCTTCGATCTTGACAATATACCCCCCTGGGGGTATACTTAGCCCATGAGCACTGCTAAGTTAAAGAAGCCCGACAAAATCAACCACAAGAACCAATGCTGCGAAATCGAGGGAAAGCACCCCGACCATTCGGAGTTTTTGCCACGGCTAAATCGGATCGAAGGTCAGCTTTGCGGCATTCAAAAGATGATTCAGGAAAGACGCTATTGCGTCGATATTCTCGTTCAATTTCGAGCAACGATGGCAGCGCTTCGTTCCGTTGAGGTGAGCGTCTTTGAACGGCATCTACAGCACTGTGTAAGCGATGCCTTGCACTCAAAAGACAAAAAACAGATTCAAGAAAAGATCAAGGAATTGACCGATCTTCTGACTAGAAGGACGTCGCTATGAAAGACCACCCACATTGGCAAGATAAAAACGGACATGATTGCTGTCATCAAAAAACGGCACCGGAAGCTGGGCAAATGGAAAGAAACCCCCGTCTTAAGAAATCGGAGCGGGACTCAAATACACAAGATGCGACTTACACCTGCCCAATGCACCCCGAAGTCCGTCAAAAAGGGCCGGGCAGCTGTCCGCTCTGTGGAATGGCACTGGAACCGCTTGAGATTTCGCTGGACGATCCTGCTGATGATTCTGAATATCGGGACATGAAGCGGCGTTTTTCGGTAAGCGCCGCTTTAGGAGTACCTCTTCTGGTGCTAAGCATGACCCTGCACGGAAGCGGATGGGCAAAATATTTTGAGCTTGCTCTTTCCACGCCTATCGTGATCTGGGGAGGTTATCCGTTTTTTCAGCGCTTTTGGCAGTCTCTTAAAAACAAAAGTCCGAACATGTTTACCTTGATCGGACTTGGAACAGGCGTGGCGTACCTCTACAGCTTAATCGCGCTTTTTTTCCCGCATTTTTTCCCGAGCTCTTTTCGTGACCCAAGCACAGGCGAAGTCGGTCTTTACTTCGAAGCGGCAGGCGTGATTATCGCTTTGGTTTTGTTTGGACAAGTGCTTGAGTTGAAAGCGCGAGGACAAACCAGTGCCGCGATTAAATCGCTGCTCGGTCTCGCACCCAAAATTGCCCGGCGACTAAAATCCGACGGGACTGAAGAAGAAGTTTCCATTTCTGAAATTCAGGTAGGCGACCGACTCCGAGTTCGTCCCGGAGAGAAGATTCCAGTAGATGGAATGGTCCTCTCGGGCGAGAGTCACATCGATGAATCCATGGTGACTGGCGAGCCAATTCCCGTGACCAAAGGCGCAAACGACAAAGTAATCGGGGCTACGATCAACGGAACCGGCTCGCTCATAATTCGCGCAGAAAAAGTTGGGAAAGACACTCTTTTAGCCCAAATCGTACAGCTTGTGTCTGAGGCGCAGCGCTCCCGAGCCCCTATACAGCGTTTAGTGGACCGTGTGTCTCTTTATTTCGTTCCAGCCGTGGTTTTGATCGCCGTAATTGCATCGTTAGCATGGGGATTATTTGGACCTGAGCCTAGGCTCGCCTTTGCGGTGGTCAATGCCGTAGCCGTGCTGATTATCGCTTGTCCCTGCGCACTGGGCTTGGCAACACCCATGTCCATCATGGTGGCCACAGGTCGGGGAGCTGGAATGGGGGTTCTCTTTAAAGATGCTGAAGCGATCGAGCTGATGAAAAAGGTAAATACGCTCGTCGTCGACAAAACGGGCACGTTGACCGTCGGAAAGCCCGTGCTCGTCAGCGTCGAACCCATGGAAGGAGTGGCCGAAAAGGAGTTGCTTCAAGCCGCTGCGTCGCTTGAAGCTCATAGTGAGCACCCTCTTGCCGCGGCCATTGTCGCTGGCTCCAAAGAACGAGGGGTTCAGTCTTCCGATTCGGACGGATTCGAGTCGATTACAGGCAAGGGTGCTCAAGCTCGGGTCGGCTCTCAACAAGTCGCGATTGGTAATGCGGCTTTAATGGAAAGTCTCAACATATCCATCGATAGAGGCGTCCTACTCGCTGAGAAAATGCGCTCTCGGGGAGAAACCGCGATGTTTGTTTCGATAGATGGAAAACTAAGCGGCATTCTCGGCGTTTCTGACCCCATCAAAGAGTCGACGATCGAAGCGATCAAAGCCTTAAAAAAACTCGGTATCAGGATAGTGATGGCTACCGGCGACCACGAAGCTACAGCCCGCGTGATCGCACGGAAAATCGGCGTATCCGACGTCATCTCCGGGGTGCTTCCTCAAAAGAAAACCGATTTGATCAAAGAGTATCAAGCAAAAGGCGAAATCGTGGCCATGGCTGGCGATGGAATCAATGATGCGCCGGCATTGGCCCAGGCAAATGTCGGGATTGCGATGGGAACTGGAACAGATGTCGCGATGAAAAGCGCAGGGGTAACCTTGGTTAAAGGAGATCTCCGAGGAATTGTTCGCGCCTACGAACTCAGTCAGGCGACGATCGCTAACATCAAGCAGAATTTGTTTTTTGCTTTCGTCTATAACGCTCTTGGTGTTCCAGTCGCTGCGGGAGTGCTTTACCCGTTTTTCGGAATTCTGCTCAGTCCGATGTTTGCGAGCGCAGCGATGAGCTTGAGCTCCGTCTCGGTCATCGGAAATGCACTGCGGTTGAGAAAAGTGAAGTTTGAATAGGTTTCTTTAGCGGCTCGCGGCGAAATCTACTTCAATCCAGCTACTTTCCGAGAGCAACCAGCAATTCTTTAAACGCGGTTGCGATCGTGCCTGAGTAGTGACTAAAGACGGCGGCTTCGATACCGTCCGCCGGTCCGCGATAGTCGAGATAAGAGTTAATGAGGCTCAAAATCTCAGCCAACGGCTGCAACTGCGGATGACCCACTTTGTGCGGGAATCCGGTGTGATCCGGGCGCTCGTGATGCTGTCGAATGATCTGACGAGTCACTTCAGGGACGCTCGTCGCTTTACCCACCATCCGCGCGCTCAAATCGGGGTGGTTAAAATAATAGAGCTCGGCATTCTGAGACAAATCTTCCGGATGGATCGCCGCCAAGTTCCCGAATGGAGAATTGTAGAGCGATACGTCCTGGAAAAAGCTCGCGAGGCCCAAGCTTTCAGCCACCGACGATGATTCAAACTTGAGCTTCTTACACATCAATGTCGAAAAAGTCGCGCATGCGACCGTACGGTCGCATTGCTTGGCCTGATCGACGAACTTACGCAAGTATGCGTCTTTCGAGAGCTGACCCACGAGTTGGAACAAGTTTTCGATCGTGGTGTAAGTCGTCGTCAGGATATCTTCGGACACGCCGTTCTTTTGAAGCTCGGTCAGCAAAGCCTTCGTACGGAAAAGCGTCTCGGCGCTCCTCCACGACGGCGAAAGATAATCCGGATCCAAGTAAGCCTGCTCCACGAGCTGGAACGATTCCTTACGGGTCTGAATGCTGGTTTCTTCCACGAACAAACAAGACGTTTTCTTGGCCAAAAAAGTCAGATAGTCGAGATCGACCTCGCTGCCTTCCATCGCGAAGAAACGGAGTTCTTTCTTTTCGTCTTCGACGAAGACGTTGAACGGGTAATTTCTGGAGTGAATGAAGTCGACGACCGGAACGGCGATGTAGCCGGCGTAACCGCTTTGCACGTTCGGGCGGATGTTCAAACTTTCAAGCTCCTGCGGGACTTGCATTTGTAAGCCTTGCACGAGGTCTTGAAAATGGGTTTCGCCCTTGAAGGTTTTTTGAATTTTAAACTTGTCCGAAAGACAGTCGAAGTTTTGCTGGGTCATACCCCCTTCTTCGTCGAGGATAAAAGTCGGAGTAGCCGGGCGCTGAAGCAAAGCAATCGCCAAAAAGCGGATCGCGCTGTAGCTGGAATCGTTCGGATTCAAATAGATTCCGGAAATTGGAATTGAAGGATCGCTGAGCCAACGAAGACCTTGAATATAAGATGTGGTGACGAGAGCTTTGGAGTTCGACTCGGTTTGCATCCGGCTTGCGAACTCGACGTTAGAATTTACAATGAGAGGTTGCAGCATATTTTATATATTATCTATATAATCATACGGCTGTAAACCAGGTTCGAAAAAGTTCGTTGAGGCAAGTTTTGCCGGCGTCATTTTATTGAAAACGCGGATGGTAGATCTCATTGAGCTTGCTCATGTAGCCCTTGATCACGAGCTTGTCGTGCTTCCAGATGAAGCTCGGGTGCTTTTTACGGTCATTCCATTCGCCGCCGACGATATTGCCATCGGTGTCGAGCTCGACCGTATAGCGGAACGTGTATTGATCAAAGCGTTGCTTCGGGGTGCCGACGACCGGATCCCAGGTTTGTGGGATTTCCGTCACGTATCTCAAAGTCGTTTCGACTTCCACTTTCCCACCACGGCGGTTGCGGCGATCCGAGAGCACCTGCGTGGCGTAACCCACGATCGGCTGGTTCCAAACTTCCGCGTTTTTGATCTTTTTATTGATGTTGCCTGCGAATGCGCGATTCATGAGGCCAAGCTGGTTTGCCATGACAACGTGGAAAGCGCCGGCGTTCGGATCCTTGATCCCTTTCGTGCCGCCAAAGAGCGCGTCTTCGTCTTTAGTGGGGCGAATGCCCACCTGCCCGACGAGATTGAGCGCGTCGACTTGCGCGCCGAACACAAACGTATCGATACATTTGTCTTTGGTGCCTCCGAATCTGGCAGCGAAGCCCGAGTCGTCGCACTGGGCGCTGTCCGGCATCGACGCGACTGGCGTGCCGTAGCCGTTGTGCCACACGTTGGTGTCGGCCGGGATCGGTACCCAGTTGCGCGGGTCAAACGCGTCGACGATGTCGAGCCCCAAAAACTGAGTGCCCTTACGGATCAAGATGCGGTTACCGCGAGCGTAATCATAGGCGGGAACGCCGTAGTAATAAGACAAGAGCCCTTTGATGTCCGAGGATCCGAAAGGAACGACCACGCCGTCGGCGTTTGCAGCTTCAATCGGAAGCGGCTCCGAATAGTTGATCGAGGCCGGAACCCAACCGTGACAAAGCCCCTGCCAGTCTTTCATGCCCGGGTCGGTGCGTGCGCGCTCGGATTTTACCGTCGGGAAATCATAGCGACCCATCAAAAGATCGTACTTCTCGGCTGGCGAGAGCTTTTTTAGATCTTCCTTGGCCATTTTCAAAACTTGGTCTTTGGTCGGCGGTGTGTACGAGAAGGTTGAATATTTATCGAGGAAAGCGATTTGATCCGGATCGAGTTGTTCGGCGGTATAGGTGTTCCAGCGCAAGCTGATACCGGCCCAATCCGATTCCCAATAGTTGTCCGACCAAGGCATATGATTGTCGGTGACGGATCCGGTGAGCGGAAGATTGTCGAAGTCGTACTTGTAGTCTTTGCCCATGTTTGCGGGATTGTTGTTGCCATCCCACTTGTCGGCGTTTGCAGCTGTTACAACCAAAACGAAACTGAGAATAAAAAATACGCTCTTCACGAATGCAGGGTGTAGTACCGGTGCGCAATAATTGCAAAGAAGTCCTGATCATTCGACAAAAAGCGCAATCATTCCCGATATGTCAACAATAATGCGTCACACCAAATACCGCATCGTTCTATGAGGTTATCGAGCTCATCTTTACATGGTGCGTGGTGTACTTTATGCATTCTTTTTTACATAAATTTCACCACAGATTCACAAAGTGACGTGTATCCTAGGCGCGTGCGAATCATCACCCTGCTCCTAGCGACTTCCTTGCTGTTTACTCCGCTGGGCTCCGAGGCACGGAGACCCAGAAAACCGAAAACTCCGAAGGTGGTCGTCGACCCGGCGCCGGTGGTGGCGCCAAAACCGAACGAAGTCTGCTTCGCGCCGATAGAACCGTGCGACATCAAGCTCTCGAAGTTTATCGAGTCTGCGACCAAAACTTTGGACGTCGCGATTTTCGATCTCAACCTCGATCAAGTGGCTCATCAAATTTTAGTGAAATCAAAAACCGTAAAAGTTCGCGTTGTCGTCGACGATCGCCAAGCGAAGTCGGACCACTCACTCGTGAGCACCTTGCGCAAGGGCGGCGTCGACATCCGCATCGGCCGCCAGCGCGGAATCATGCACAACAAATTTACCATCGTCGATGGCGCGCGGCTTGAGACCGGATCGTTTAACTACACGAACGGGGCTGCTTTCAAAAACAATGAAAATCAAGTCTACTTGGACACGCCGGCGATTGTATCTCGCTATATCCAACGCTTCGATCAAATCTGGAAAGAAGCAAAGAAGCTCCGCGCGAAAGAAGACTAAGCGTTGTTGCGTTTTTTCTTTTTCTTCACGCCGGGCTTCTTGCCTTTTTTGGCATTCTTGCCCGCTTTTTTAGAAGCGGCTTTTTTGGCTTTCTTAGCGGCGTGCGCTGCTTTCTTGGCTTTGCCTGCGTGGTGCGAGAGTGGAGCCGCATGGCGCTCTGGAGCATGATATGCAGGAGCGGCAGGTTGCTCCGGAGCTGGCGGAGGAGCTTCGTTAGCGACCTGGCCTGGGGCGTCTGCCTCAGAAACTGGCTGCTCAGCCGCTGGTGCAGGAGGGACGGACTCGCCTTCCTGAGCGGATGCAACGAAAGAAGTTGAAAAGGACAGCGTTGAAAAAACAGCGATCAAAGCAGCAAAGTTTTTGTTCATAACCCAAGGGTAAGTGCGATTTTTAAAACAGTAAAGTGTTTCTTGACACCCCCCTTGTCCTCATTCAAATTTCTAGTTATGAAGCTGCATGCCCACCTGATTCTTTCACTCCTGTTATTGTCTACCCCGGTCTTGGCCGACCAAACGGATGCCGCTCGCCTTCGCGCAGCAATCGCTGTCAAACCTACGCCCTTTGAACTGGCCTTCTTCCAGGCTCCGACAACTTCAATCGAGCTTCCGGTCAGCCGTGGTTTTGCCCAGCTCGGAACGCAACTCTGTTGGACCTACGCATTCTTTAACGCGCTTGAAACTCGCTACATGGTCAATCACCCCTCCGATAAGCTCGAGCTGTCTCGTGGGGTCATGCAATACCTCACGATGCAAGATCGCTTCTTGCGCAAAATTCAGCACGGCGAAGACTACTTGTCTGAGCGCGGTGACGTGGTCGACGCTTATAACCTGATCGTGAAAAGCGGATTATATGCCTACGACGATTACAAAGACATTTTCTCCAACGGCGAGCAATACTACCCACGCGTAAAGAAAGCCGTGTTTGCCCAAACCGTTCAAGCCGAGCAGGAAAAAACCTTGACTGCCGAGATTCTTAAAATCTATCCAGTTCTTCCGGAACGGGCGACTTTCCTTCGCGGTAAAATCGACCCGAAAGAAATGGCCGCAAGCGTCCTCAACAGCGAACAATGGATGGAATATGCCGCGATCGACGGAGACCATGCTGCAGGCTGGGCGGATCACCCGGATCCAGATGCCCGTTCTGAGAGCCAAGCTTACTTTATCTCGAAAGATCTGATGATGGCCAAGATCACCGAGTCTCTGAAAAAAGGAATTCCCGTGACGTTCGCGAACACCGGTCACGTGGTCCTGATTTACGGCGCAAAATTCGACGCCAAAGGCGACGCTACTGAGTTCATGATCAAGGACAGCTATCCTGGTTACTTTTACACGGCAAGCGCAGCGAGTGTTCGCAACCAGATGATGGCGATCGGGACGACGCTCGTTCCTTGAACTCACCTGTAAACCTATAGATGAAGACACCCGATAAATGAAGCCGCTCGGCTCAACACGCGTTCGTGCCCTTGATATTTTCAGAGGTTTGACCGTCGCCCTCATGATCCTGGTCAATAATCCCGGTACTTGGGAGCACATCTACGCGCCTTTTGAGCATGCACCCTGGCACGGTTATACGCTCACGGATCTCGTGTTCCCCTTCTTTCTTTTTGCCGTGGGGAATGCGATCGCGTTCGTCTCGTTGACGCCCGAGAAGATTCTCAAGCGAACATTGTGGATTTTCGGGATCGGGTTTTTGCTCAACTGGAGTCCTTTTCTCGTGCGCATTCATCATGATGCGGGCGACGAAATTATTTTAAAGACTTGGACCTGGATCGACGGCAACGGAAAACTCGTCGGAGTGCGCGTGATGGGCGTCCTTCAACGGATTGCCATTGCCTACGGTTTTGCGGCGGCCATCATTTACCGCTGGCCAAGGCAGGTGCTGATTTGGGCTTTTGCGATATTGGTATTGAGCTGCGGACTCGCGCTCGGCTTCGGTATTTTCGGCCACGCGCCGGATCCATGGAGCATGGAGGGCTATTTCGGCACCCCGATTGACCGGATCATTTTCGGGAGTGAGCACCTCTATCAAGGCGAAGGCGTCCCTTTCGATCCGGAAGGACTCATGAGTTCAATCGCAACGGTCGCGCAAGTGCTGATCGGTTATTGGGTCGGTCGCTCGATCAAAGACCGACCTGAACATCGCAAGACCGTGGTGATGTCGGGCATCGCGCTCTTGGCCGCCGGATATTTGTGGTCGGCGTTCCAACCGATCAACAAAAAGATATGGACGAGTTCGTACACACTCGTGACTTCGGGCTGGGCTATATTTGCGCTTCTTGCGGTGATGGCTCTCGGTCGCCGTCGTCCCGATTGCCAGAACCGGTATGCGCCGTTTTTTGAAGCCTTTGGTCGCAACCCGCTCTTTATCTTCGTCCTGAGCGGATTCTTCCCACGTGTATGCCGCTTATTCGGGCCCGCGGATCCGATCGCGTGGTTTTACCGCGAAGCGTGCGCGCGCGTACCCGGTCCGCCTGAAAACGGGTCGCTCGTCTATGCCGTGTGCATGGTGCTCTTTTACTATGCGATCGCACGCTTAATGGACAAACATAAAATCTACGTCCGTGTCTAGGCAACCGAATTCAGACTTACATTTTGGCCGGTTTTAGGCTATACTGATCCTTGAGTTCAAGGAGCGTTGCGAGGTCGCGGTTTTCGATACTGCTTTACCCTAGGCTTGGACTCAATCCCTCAGTTAGTTTCACTGCTAAATCGGGACGAGTAACTGCGCTCACCAACTGCAGGGCAACCTGCAAAACTTGGTGAGAAGTCACCGCTATACATCCGAGGAGCCGCTTTATGAAAATCGACGCTAAAAACGACTACGTCGTTGCCGATATTGGTCTTGCCGACTGGGGTAAAAAAGAAATCAAAATCGCAGAAACCGAAATGCCGGGCCTCATGGCGATTCGCGAGGAATTCGCCGCGAAGAAACCGCTGAAAGGTGCACGCATCACCGGCTCATTGCACATGACGATCCAAACTGCGGTGCTCATCGAAACTTTGAAGGCGCTCGGCGCCGAAGTTCGCTGGGCATCTTGCAACATCTTCTCGACACAAGATCACGCGGCTGCGGCAATCGCGGCGAGTGGCACTCCGGTGTTCGCGGTTAAGGGCGAGTCTCTCGAAGATTACTGGAATTACACTCACCGTATCTTTGAATGGAAAGACGGCGGCTTCTCGAACATGATTTTGGACGACGGCGGCGACGCCACCCTCCTCCTCCACCTCGGGGCAAAAGCCGAGAAAGACATCAATGCCCTCCCGAATCCAACAAGCGAAGAAGAGAAAATTCTATTTGCTTCAATCCGCGAGAAATTGAAAACTGACAAAACTTGGTACTCGACTCGCCTCTCAAAAATCAAAGGCGTGACCGAGGAAACCACCACAGGCGTACACCGACTGGAGAAAATGTTTGAGCGTGGCGAACTCAAGTTCCCGGCGATCAACGTCAACGACTCGGTCACCAAATCTAAATTCGACAACCTCTACGGTTGTCGTGAATCCCTCGTCGACGGCATCAAGCGCGCGACCGACGTGATGATCGCAGGTAAAGTCGCGGTGGTTTGCGGCTACGGCGACGTAGGTAAAGGATCAGCGCAAGCCCTCCGCGCGCTCTCAGCGCAAGTATGGGTCACCGAAATCGATCCGATCTGCGCCCTTCAGGCGGCGATGGAAGGCTATCGCGTGGTGACGATGGAATGGGCGGCCGACAAAGCGGATATTTTCGTCACAACGACCGGTAACTTCAAAGTCATCACTCACGACCACATGAAGGCGATGAAAGACCAAGCGATCGTTTGTAACATCGGTCACTTCGATAACGAAATCGACGTCGCATCTCTCGAGAAGTACAAGTGGGAAGAAATCAAGCCGCAAGTCGACCATGTGATCTTCCCTGACAACAAACGCATTATCCTGTTGGCCAAGGGCCGTCTCGTCAACCTCGGTTGCGGTACGGGGCACCCAAGCTACGTGATGTCTTCATCGTTTGCCAACCAGACGATCGCGCAAATCGAGCTCTTTTCTCACTCTGAGAAATACCCGCTCGGCGTGCACGTGTTGCCAAAACACTTGGACGAGAAAGTCGCTCGCTTACAATTGAAGAAATTGAACGCAGAACTCACCGTTTTGCGTCCAGAGCAAGCCAAGTACATCGACGTCGACGTCGCGGGTCCTTATAAGAAGAACACTTACCGTTATTGATTTAAGAGCACCGAAAAGTGTTTTTGTAACGAACCTCGTTGAATCTCCATATTTTTATTTATAAAATATATAAAATCATGGAGATTCAAACAAGCCTCATATACGATGGCCGCAATGAAAACGTCAATCCTGCTCATCTTGAGTCTCACCGTCTTGTCAGCGACTTCGGCTTTCGCGCAGTACAGTCCGCCTGTCACGAGTCCGGATTACAAAGTTTCGCCCGGCACGATGGGGCCCAACGCGTTCGCACCGTGGATGTGGCGCGTGACCGACGCTCACGTTTACTCAGATGGAGTCGTCGTCGACGTCAGCTACCGATACATCAAAGATCGATTCTCCAGCTTTACCCACACCGGCGTCGCGCGCGTTGAAATCCCGTTCTCCGCCCTCTCATCTCTTGAGATCACCTACCTGTACGAAAAATGGAAGCTCAGCAACGAAGGTTTGGCGCAGTTCGACCCTCGTACCGCATCGGGCGCGAATGTCGGCGACGTGATCGCGCGTTTCAAAACCCGTCTCGTCGGTGAGAAGCCCGGTAAATGGTGGCCGACCGTCTCGGTGTCGGTCTCGGTGAAGACCGCTTCGGGCGGGTTCGAAGATCGCCGTTTTACCGATTCGACCGGATACGCGTTTGATTTCCTCGTCGCCAAAGATATTTTAATGAGCAATCCGACTTGGCTCCGCAAAATCCGAATCATTGGCGAAGCGGGCTTCATGGCTTGGGACGACGGCGTCCACTCTCAAAACGATGCTTATCGTTATGGGCTTGCGGCTCAGTTCGTGTTTAACCGGGGCTGGATGTTCACGACTGGGTTCCACGGTTACACCGGCTGGCGTAAAAACTTTGATCGCCCTCAAACTTTGTACTTCGAAGCCCAAAAGCAACTGGGAAAACGAGTGCGCTTGTTCACGTCAGCCGACTACGGCTTGCGCGATGTTAGCCCTTACACCTACTCGGCGGGCATTCGCGTGACCATGAATTGGAAACCGGCCAAGAAGAACAAGCCGATCGTGGCTTACTAAGCGCGACTCATTTAAAGATCGATCACGCCGGGAGTGAGTTTCTTTTTGAATTGAACCCGCTCGATCGCGGCCGCGTCTGACTCGTGACGCGCGTTACGAGTTGCCGGGCACTTCAAACCCTTCATCGCCATTTTCGCACGGAAATCCTCGACGACCTTGGCTTCGCCGACGACCGAGGTAAAGTTGGATTGTTCGGTCAAATTCGGTCCGTCGGTCGAGATACGCGCTTCTTTGAATTCTTCAACCTCTCCGCCGACATTGATGATGGTCTGCACGCCCAGGAGGAGTTTGCATTCGAGCGGGATGTCCATTGTATGGACTCTTTCGAAAGCATCGGCCGTTTTTTGAACGACGTTGGGCTCAAGTCCCCCGCCCATGACAATAAATCCGTTGTCTTTGCCGTACTGCACTCCGCACTCGGGCTGCGCGCATCCGCGCGGCGGGAACACGTGGCCCACGACTCCCTGATAAGAGACAAACATATAGCGCGAATACCACCCGTGGATTTTTTGATCGACGACGGCTTCGATATCGTGCGCGGATGAAGAGGCCTTCATCATCGCGAATACTTTTTTATCGAGCTCAGGATTCACGTTCGCGGCATTTCCGCTCCATCCGACAAAGCCGACGCCTTTGATGCCGGTCATCGGGCTTGGTTTGTAAGTCACGACCGGACCGCTTGAGATCACGGCCATACCGATATCGTGAGTTTTGGCATCGGTATCGACCAAATAAATGGTGGCGTGTGCGGACGTGAATGCAAAAGAAACGAGTGCGACCGCAAAGAGATGTTTCATAGATAACCCCTGGATTTAGAGTGAACGTATGAAACTACCCGAGGGATGTCAAAGGCATTCCGCTAAGCTAAGCCGCGGGCTTAGCTTTAAAAAGCGCCTGAATCGGTCCTTTATAAGGCGAGAAAAATGCGAGGTACGCTTCGAGCGCCACGATAACCAATGCCAACGGAAGACCGCTTGGCTGCAAGAAGACGTTAACGCCGACGATATTGATGATGATCGGTGCAAGAACGACGAGAGCAAGCGCTACAAAACGGTTCGCGAGCAGGAGCGCACCACACACCACTTCGGTACTCTTCAGAAGCGGGAAAAAGTATCCTGTCGCCATGATGCCGGTCATGAATGCCGCCAGCTTTTCAGGCATATTGGGTGGAGGGGGCGCCAAATTCAGTAGACCCATCAATCCGAACACGAAAAAAATCAACCCTAGCAGAATACGCGCGATCATCGGCATTTTACCCATAAGCTTCTCCTTGCATCTTTAGGGTAGCAGGATGCGCAACTAATACAAGAGAGTGCTCACCAGGGGCGTGTCATTATGATTTTGTGACCCACCTTGTCCTGGCCAATTTTATGCTCATTCCATTACTGTGGAGGAACTGGGTATGAACAAGGTTCACTACATCGGTTTCCAGCCCGATCTCGGCGTCCAAACTGAAATGGAAGACACGATCAGCTTTCTCGGGGACGTCGCACCTTCGGGTGCGGCGGTTTCAGGCCAAATTGAGTTCAATGAGAACCGTTATTTTTGCTCGTTTGATGTCTCTCTACCCCGAACGACAATATTCAAGCCCCCCTCGCTTTAGAGAGGATTTTTGTTTAGACTGCCTTCTATGTTTGATCCATCCAAAATGAGCCCCCAAGCGATTTCCGAAATGACCGAACTCATGCGTACGCTCTCGCCGCAACAAATGATGAAGCTGCAGACGCTCATGCACAATTCAATGGCGGGGTTCAATATTCAAAAAGATATGGCCGAGTTCGAGCAAGGCTTGCCGGCTGATTTCCGCGCGAAGATGGCGCGAATCATGTATCTCGCCAACGGCGTCGATCTCCCGGCTCAGCCGAATTCGACGGCCGGCTCGGTCGTAGCTCCGACTCCCACCCTAAACGAATCAGCCCCGGCTCCAACTACTGAAACCGAGGCTCGATTAGTGATCCTTCGTTCGGTTTCCCAGGGATTGATGAGTCCCGACGAAGCATTTAAAGTATTGTTTCCGTAATTCCGGGCTCTAGAGCGACGAACGGATCGACTCCGCGGTCGCTAAGTGCGTCTGAACCGTCTCACGAGTGTCTTCCAACATCCGGCGAAGCTCGCCATTGCTCGCGTTAGGAATCAATTTTTGATTCAAGTCGCGAAGCACTTCTCGATGCATGGCGATCTGCGAATCCATATACGCGCGATCGTAATCGGTTCCGGTCAAAGTGCGTTGCTTATCGATTATTTTCTGAGCATCGTTGGCGAGGTCCTGACTGACGTTGTTTTTAATCGGTCTCTCGTCGAGCTTGCTCATCAAGTGATCGACCTTGGCGTTATTTTCGGTGTGGTGGTCGACCATCATCGACGCGAAGTTTTTAATCCGGTCATTGGTGGTGGTCACGCGCGCGAGTTTCGCCAGTTCGATTTCGCCGTTGTTGGCGGTTTCGACGACCGCCGCGATCTGCGGGTCATTCAACGCACTGACGGACATGGATTGTCCGGCATGCGCATTCACTAAAAACGACGTAAAAAAATACGCGCTGAGGATTATTAGAGTTTTCATAACGGTTCCTTTCTACTTTTTACAAACGGGAACTAACCGCTGAAGCGGCCATTCCCCCTAAAATTGCGGCCGAGAATACGACGATGATCAACATTTGGTCTCCTACGATCAACACAGTGGTGTCCCTCCTTGGTCTTTTTGTTTTGGTTTTTGCTCTTCTTTATCTTCGACGAGCGAACGATTGCCCCAGATTGTGTTTTGCGCCCATCCGTCTGCGGCACCCAAACTGTCGGCGTGAACGTTGTAAAAATATCGGTCACCGCTGTTGTTCGGGGCGCCGGAGCGGCCCCGTCGAAGTCGCTTGATGTCGACGTCTTCTACCGGACTGACTTCATCCTTTCTTTCCTCGTTCATCATACTACCGGGGAGATTTGCAAAAACTCGGCCAGATCGGGATGGTCCAAGAATTGCTTTAAAGACAAGTATAAGGAGATCATATTATGCAACCGAGAAAATTTGCCCTAGTCAGCGGTATCGTGATGCTGCTCATGGGTGTATTGTCACTTATTCCTACGCTGTCGACCGATCCGTTTACTTCCGAACTTCCGCTTTTAGACGTGAACACCAGTTACGGTCTGTTCTTGGGATTATTCCCGATGAACATCTTTAACAAAGTGGCGCTCATCGTTTTCGGCCTCATCGGGATTTCAGCGGCAAGCGGCGAACAAACCTCGCTGCCTCGCTCGATCCTCTACGCGAAAGCCGTGTTTTTTGTCATGGGCGCGCTTGCGATCCTCGGCATGATTCCGGCGACGAACACCTTGGGCGGCAGATGGCCACTTTTCGCCGGCACCATGTGGGAACACCTCGTGTTCGCTTTAGTCGGCGGATACTTCGGATTCACGCTGCCTAGAAAAGCCTCGACCAACGTCGAAGTTAAAAACGCGGTCGAGCCGCAGTTCGAAAAACCGATCAAGAAGTCAGCTTAACGGCTCTTGTACTTTGGTAACGCCAGAATTGCGGGAGTAGGAATGCTGTGCCGATCACGGCCGCCGCGCACACCACCCCGCCAACAGTCACGCTCGTCGCAACCGACGTCTGTGCCGCCATCCATCCTGCTCGAGCATTCCCGAGCAGGGGCCCCGCCATATAAGAAATCATTTCGATCCCCGACAAGCGGCCGCGCAAAGTGTTGGGGATCGTCTCGTTCCAAATCAATCCTCGAAACAAACCACTGATCATATCGGCGCCACCCGCAAACGCGAGGCAAGCGACCGCGAGCCAGAGTTGTGTGGCCTGTCCCAAGAAAACAATCCCGACCGCCCAAGCGGTTGCGGCGTAAACCACCAGCCGTCCATGATGGGTGATCTTGGATGACCAGCCACTAAACGCCGTGACAATCAGGGAACCTATCGCCATCGACGAAAACAAAATTCCTGCAGCCTTCGCCCCGCCCCATCCGTCCGACATCGCCGGAAAGAGCGCCACCGGGAAGGCAAAGATCATCGCCACCAGATCGATGATGTAGGTGCCCACCAGCTCGGGTTTCGAGAGCGCGTACTTGAGTCCTTCTTTGGCGTCGGCCCAAGGCGATTTGGCGCTTGCGGGCGGTGTCGCGAGCGGCTTCATCAAGTATAAGGAAATAAACGCAACCGGAAAAGTAACGGCATCAAAAACAAAGGCGCCCTTGATTCCAAACGCGGCAATCAATCCACCCCCCAGGGCCGGTCCGGCGATCGCGCCGACCGAGTAGCGGAAACTATTTAGAGCGCCGATGGCGGCGTATTGTTCTCTCGACACTAGAGTCTGTGTCATCGCGTCCATCGCGGGACGGTGGAATCCGTTCAGCCCTTGCGAGATCGCGACCAAGATAAAGATCGCGGTTACCGACGGCGCCGGCATCATCGCATTGATCGCAAGCCCCGCCACGCAAAGGCCGAGTAACATCTCGCACACGAGCAGCATCTTCCGTCGGTTGATGCGATCGGCGTACGTTCCACCGATGAGACCAAAAATCAGGAGTGGGACGAGCTGCACGATCCCGAGCGAGCCGACGAGCGCGTTGTCCTTCGTGAGCTGGTAAATCTGATAGGGGACAGCGACGTAGGTCACCATCGTGCCGAAGAAAGAGATAAATTGGCCGAAATACAGCAGCCGGTACTCACGGTTCTGCTTGAGCGGAGAGAGATCGAGGAGCATGTACTTAGAATATCATGAGGGCGTCTTGCAAACTACGCATCGGCTTCAACTCCGCGATCTGTGCAAAGCGATGCCACACTTCGGGCGCATCGGCATCCGCGCGCGCACGAAACCCAACGATCGAATCCGAGCCTTCGGACTTGGAAAGCTTCTGGCCTTGGGCGCCCAAGATCAGAGGATGGAATTCGTGCTCGATTTTTGAATACCGAGACTCCCCCATTAATTCTGCAAGAGCTACCTGAACTTGAGAGGATTCTCTCAAGTCTTCCCCTCGAATCAGATGGGTCGTGCCCATCCGCAGATCATCGACGATACTGACCACGTGATAAGCCGGTCGGTCGTCCTTGGTCCAAACGATGGTGTCGGCGCGGCCGGGCAACTCCGTCCGGAGCGTCGTGACCTCGGCCTCAAACTTTAACCCGCGAGTACGGCAATACCCGTCATATTGTACGGATCCGCCCGTGCGCTCCTGAATTTGCTGACGCGAGCAATTGCAGGCGTAAGTCTTGAGTCTATCGACCGCAGCCCGGTATTCGTCGCGTCGCAAACTCTGCGAAAATTTTTTAGAGAATTCTTCGGCCGACGTTGGCCCCTCTTGCCATTGAAATCCGAGCCACGGGAGCAACTCAAAAATCTCGGCCACATACTCGGGCCGCATTCGGGTGGCGTCGACATCGTCGATGCGCAACCACAACTTCCCTCCCGCTTTTTGAACGCGCGCCCACGTCATCGCAAAATTGTATAAATTGCCCCAGTGCAAGTGACCGCTGGGTGTCGGTGCGAGACGGGTGATCATGCATCGATCATAACCTAAAGCCGTGCCTTAAGTAATGGAATGGATCGACGACTGGCTCTTTTCTTTTCGCCTCTCGGCACTTCATCGATACTTAAAATAAACGTCTAGAATAAACTGAGATTGGTGCCTCCGAGGTGCTGATAATTATCCAAACGTAAATCTTCATCCGAGTAAGCATCAATGCCAGACTTACGCAGATGACGCACGAGCGCGCCGTTTCGATGCTGGACAAATACCCGACTCGCGCCGGTTTCACGGATGGTTTGATTGAGATCGTTCCAATCGGCGTGATCCGACATTACGAATCCATGGTCGTAGCTGTCCTGGCGATGCCACGTCGATCCCCCCATCCAGCCCGAAGCAAACGCGGTTCGGTACTTTCCGAGTTTGATCCGCAAATTTCCGTCGAGTGCGGACGGCGGCGCGAGAATAAGATCGCCTTGAATCGCCCACTCCTCGAGCGCCACGCGATCTCTAAGCTCCACGGTCGGTGCGATCGCCCTACCCTCTTCGCGATAACATTCGGTCAGATCGCGAATCGTTTCGTAAATCAAAATAGGCTTCGACGCATAAGGCGCAAGCTCGCTTAAAATCCGTTGCGCTTTTCCAAGCGAGTAACCGAATACGACGGAATTATACCCTTCAGCGGCGTTGTCTTGCCACCATTCGTAAATCGCCAGGCCGTGCTTTAAGTTTTTATCCCAAGTGTATTTAGGCGTCCCGAAAGTCGCTTCCGTGATAAAAGTATCGCACTTGACCACTTCAAAAGGTTCGCAGCTCGGGTCCGCGTCGCGTTTATAATCGCCTGAAGCGACCCAAACTTCGCCTTCGTGTTCGATACGCACTTGGGCGGAGCCGAGGATGTGACCCGCGGGATGGAGGCTTACCTCGACCTTACCTATACGGATTTTTTGACCGTAAGGCACGCCTTGAACGTTGATATTTTTACCGAGACGGACTTTGAGCAGTCCCACTCCGGTCTTTGCGCAAATGTATTGCTTAGCGCCCCGGCGGGCGTGATCGCTATGAGCATGTGTCACCACCGCCGTCTCCACCGCACGACTCGGATCGATATAAAATTGACCCGCTTCGCAGTAGAGCCCCTTATCGGTCAATTGAATGAGCGGTGTTGAAAAACTCATGCCACTATTATGCTCCCGTTTTTGCCTCATCTCAATGCCATTCCGTCCGGCCGGTTTTTTGCAGCGTTATAGCTGGATTGAAACCGAAGGACGTCGTAACGTCACGATAAACTATCGGGTTAATCGAGCGCTTGAACTTCGACTTGGACTTCGTTGAGCTTCATAAACGGAATCGTAAAAAGTCCGTTGTACTGAGCATAGAGCGGCGGATTCGAAAGCACGTGATAGGTCTTATGCAACTCCAACCAATGCGAGAGTTCCACGAGTTTCGCCGCCATCTTCTCGGGCGTGTTATTACCATGGTAGGAGAGCGTCGCGAACGTCTTCGCCGACTGATCGATGATTTGGATCGCCGAGTCTCGCGGTTTCGGAGCGAGATCGGCATTGAACTCCGACGGGAGCATGAACGCCATCGTCCAGCCGCTACCCGTCTCGCGCTTAAATACGGGGGTCGTCATGGATATCTCTTCCTCAGCCTCGTTGCGGCCAAAAATGTAATCCGCGAGTGCCAAGAACGCCGATTCCCGAAACGCGTAGTAATCGGTGTCCAGGGTGATCCGGGCGAGCGTCATCGGCTCGTAGGCCCGAATCTCGAGATGTCCTTCTTTATGTAACACGTTGTAGACCGGCTTTTCTTCGAGGTGAACCCCGAAAAAGCTTGGGATGGTTTTTAATTTTTCAGACAGAGGCACCTTCTGGTGGGCCTCGGGGTGAAATGGATCTCTCATAACGCACTCCTTTGCACCCCACCAAGTGCACAAAAAATGCCAGCGCAATCTCGCCCCATTCGCATAAGGATTATTGACTCAAACGGTTTTTCTGACCAATACTGCCTTTATTGCTTCCAAAAGAGTTGGTCTGGCACTTTAATTGCTAATTCAGAACATAAACGACAAACGACCAAAGGAGACCCATGTTGAAACAAGCTTCCGTTTCCGATCTCATCTCCGAACGTGTGAATCGGGATATCGGGTATGTGACCATCATTATGCGTCGCTATCCCCGATTCATCAATCGCGCGCTCCGCGACGAGTATCTTCCCTGCCTCTCCCCCGATCGAAAACTTTTCGGAAACTTGATTTCCGCTAAACGACGGTACAAGGATCACAATGGCGCCTTCGAGCGCGTTCACTTCGACGAGCGTTTCACTATCGACCACGAAGGGATGGAAGCACTTGGGCGATTGGTCCGTGTGGCTCGAAAAAAAGACGTTTACTTAGTCTGTCAGTGCCAGATCGGAAAGCACTGCCACCGCGAGATGGTACTTCTCCTCGCTAAAAAACTTTTCAAGGATTCAAAAGTAGAAAACCCTCGAAACACCTACCCTAAATTTTTGAAGCGTCTCAAGGACTTTAAGAAACTCTACCGTGAGACGTTCATCGTGAAGCCGAATACGGCAAAAAAATCAAAACAAACCCGAGCGAAGGCGAATTGAAGCGAAAAATTGAAGGAATAAACTCCCCTTCTCTCGTTAGACCGATTAAAGTGAGAAAATGCTTTTCGCGGGGATCTTAGGCGCAGTTTTCGGATTCATTTCGGCCGTTCCGGTGGCAGGACCGATCTCCGCTCTTATCTTTAGCTACGGCATGCGCGGCAAATACTCCAAGGGTCGATGGATCGCGGTCGGAGCCGGCTTTGCCGAGGCCTGCTACACGGGTCTTGCTTTCTGGGGGTTTACGCATTTTCTTCATGACCTCACTGTCGTCTTTGCCGCCGCAAAATTTATCGCGGGCGTCCTCCTCATCATCCTAGGCGTTTACTTCTTTCGTTCCAAAAAAATGCGCGCCCTCCAGGTGCGCTCGTCCAAATCAAACTCGGATCGCCGTAACTCGGTGTTGGTCGGTGCCGGAATGAGCTTTGTCAATCCAACATTGATCGCAACGTGGACGGCGACGATCACGACGATGTACGGACTACAACCATTTAAATTTACAACCGTCAATAACACCTTCTTCTCGCTCGGCGTATGGGCAGGCATCGTGGCCTGGTTTACTTTGATGCTCAAGTGGATGGAAAAACATCGCAACGCAATCGAGCCAAAAGTCCTGGACCGTGCACTCAAGGTGATCGGCGTGTTTTTGATTCTGCTTGCCATCTGGCTGATGTTTAAGTCCTACGAGGCGATCGATCCCGTCTTAAATTGAAATCGTGTGCCGAACGAGACAAAGTACCCCTAGCCATGAGGAGAGTGATGGGACGATTGCTGGGATGAACTCGGTTTCTCGCTTATGTTCTTGATCAAGGCTTCAAGAAACTGCTCGGCAAAAATCAAGAACGGTTCGCCTGTTTTTTTCGGCTGCTCCAGTTCCTTCTTTTCCCTTTCACGCGCGGCAATGAACTTCGTCGCCATGAGGCAAACCAAGAAAACAAACATACCAATCAAACTCAAGCAGAGGGCGCTCACCATCATCCCGCTAAAGTGCACCCCCTCGTGAGTTTCGAATTGCGAGCCCAAATCGACAAACGTCATCACGATCGACGCGAGTAAAAACAGCAACATCGTCATGATGCCGAAGCCCAAGACGCTGCTTTTTAGCGCGACCGATTTAGCGCTTTCAGAGGTCTTTTTAACGAGCTGCCCTCCGACATACATCCGAAGGCCGGTTTGAATCAGCGGGAGCAATGCTTTTAACCATTCCATGTTTCAATCCTATTTTCGGTTGATGAGGAGGCCGATCAGGACACCGGCAACGAGCGCGGCACCGATGCTCTCGAGCGGGTGCTTTTTGATAAACTTAGCCGCTTCATCGGCTGCGTTTGACGCCGCCTCTTTGAGCTTATCCGGGTCAAGCTGCGATAAAATAGACTCCGCGGTATTCGATTCTTTTTTCATGCTGACTCATATTATGGCAGATTTTTAAGGTAAGCTATCTCTATGTTACAAGCCCAACGCGAGCGCTTCAAGGCGTTCTACGCCAAATACGAGCGGTACGTCCCGATTGCGGCCTTTTTGTGCGGCTTCCTCTTCGACATGGCCATGCTTCATCGCATCGATGAACCGGCAGTGATGATTCAGCAGGCGTTGTACCTCATCGTGACGGCGGTTTTGATCGCGGTCGACCTGATCGGCCAAACGCGGGATTTTCCGCCCCCGCGGTTCTTCACTAAAGCTTGGCGGTACCGAGAGTTCCTCCTGCACTTCTTTCTCGGCACACTTCTCAACAGCTATACGATTTTTTATTTTAAAAGCGCTTCGGGGATTACTTCGTTTATTTTCATTTTCCTCCTGATCGCGGCGCTCACGATTTCGGAATTCAAGCGATTCGGCGAGGCTCAACATCAAGTCCACATGGCACTTTGGAGTCTTTGCCTCATTTCGTACTGCCAGTCCCTGCTCCCGATCTTGATGGGCTTCATGGGCCTCATTCCGTTTTTACTTTCGGGCATCCTTTCGATCCTTATTTTCGCTCTTTATTTTAGGATCATGCGGCCGAAGCTTGAATTGAAGCCCGACATGCTATTCAGCCACTTACTGGTTCCTTACGCGACGGTGCATGCTTTTTTCAGTATTTTGTATTTTACCCACGCGATCCCGCCGGTGCCTCTGTCGGTACAATATATGGGCATTTATCACGGTATCGAAAAATCAAATGGCGAGTATGTGCTTAGCTACTCGCGTCCTTGGTATAAGTTTTGGCAACACGGGGACGAAACTTTTGAAGCGCGGCCCGGCGATACGGTCATCGCGTTTATGCAAATTTTTTCGCCCGGTGGTTTCAGCGATCAGCTCAAAATTCGTTGGTCATTGTATGATCCGCGCCGAGGCTGGCAGTCGCAAGACGCGATTCCACTCAGTGTGACCGGCGGACGCGAAGAAGGCTTCCGTGCTTTCACAAAAAAGGCAAACTACCAACCCGGCAAATGGCGCGTGCAAGTCGAGACCATGGGCGAGCACGAAGTCGGACGCCTGACTTTTAGCATCGAAGCGGATCCCTCGACGGACGAGCGGACGTTCAAAACCGAGGTAAGATAATGAAACCCAAATTTTGGCAAGAACGCTGGCAGAAAAACGAAATCGGATTCCACAACGCAAAACCTCATCCCTGGCTCGTACAATTCGGGGCGCGACTCAATCCGGGCAAAATAATGGTCCCGCTCTGCGGAAAAAGTTTGGATCTGCTCTGGCTTCGAGAGCAAGGCCATCACGTCGTCGGGATCGAGCTCAGCGAACTCGCTTGTCATGCGTTCTTTCAGGAGCACCACATCGAACACAGTGTGACCAAGCTCGATAACCACGTTTTATTTTCAAGTCAGGGCATCGATATCTGGTGCGGCGATTTTTTTACTTTGCGCGAGGACGTCTGGAGTACTTGCACCGCGGTTTACGACCGTGCGGCGATGGTCGCCCTCCCGCCCGAACTGAGAAGGCGTTACACCCAAAAGATCATCCGCGATTGGCCTCGCGCCGCCGCTACTCCGGGCAATTTACTCTTGATCACCATCGAGTATCCTCCAGGAACGCTCGAAGGCCCACCGTTTTCGATTTCTGAAGCCGAAGTGCGCGAACAGTACGAGTCTTTGTTTAATGTCGAGATCCTAACGCCTCCGTCTAGCCGCATTTACTCGTCGACGGTCCGCGGAACCGATGTGCATGAAGCCATTTATCTTCTGACCCAAAAAAGCGGTTGAACCCCGCGACGCCCATGCTACCATAAAAGCATGAAAAAACTTTTACTCGTCGCTCTCACCGTAGTCTCGCTTGCCACCGCCTCCCACGCTGAAATCAGCAAAGGCGATCATCGCTTTGGATTGACCGGCGGTGTTTTGGTCTATAACAACCAAACGAGTTTCTCACTCTCGGCCGAGTATGAGTATCGAGTCGAGCCGATCTACGGTATCGGGTTTCAGGCGGCACACGTTTTCGCGACCAGCTCGTTCACTCAACTGGCGATTCCGACCTTTTACCTTCACCCGTTTCAAGGCAGCTGGTACATCAGTGCATCTCCGGTATTTTACTTCGGCGGCGGGCGCACGCTCACCGGTGCGCGCTTCACCACTCGCATGCCGCTCGATATCGATATTCTTACCCTCACTCCGGTCTTCGGCGTGGATTTGATCGAAGGCGGGCCAAACTACATCTTCGGTCTCGGCGTATCGATCTAAGTTAGCCTAGCGTCCGCACCAGGATGGCGTGACAACGATGTCAGTGGCTTCATTCGCGCGCACGTACAAAAAATCCACGCCGGTCGAGATCCGTACGAAGCTACGCTTTTGAGTCTTCGGCGAGATCACGCGAATCGCGCCACGACCGTCGAAATTGGTTTCGAGTTCACCCGTGATTTTCTCGTCCACCTTCCAAGTGATGTGCTGATTGCGCACCGGAGTGAGGTCCGAAGCCTCAAGCGCACCGGTTGGCTGCTCGGTCGGGCGGCAAGCCAATGAAAACTGGATCAACGCAAAGTACGCCTTGTGACAATCCTTCAACGGTTCGCCCAGATCGTTCAATGCAGGTCCGAGATCGCAAGCGTCGAAAGTCTTTTCGCGAATTCCGGTTTCCGAAGGAGCCATGTCGACTCCGATTCGGTTTTGAACTTCCTCGTAATTGATCCTTGGAACAGGAGGAGGCGCGACCACTGCGGACTCTGACGACTTCTTCGGTGCTGAAACGCAGGCGCTCAGCGTAAAAACCAAAATCATCCATGAACGAGGTTTGAGTTGAATCATCATTCAATGGTACATTAAAGGGGTGAAATCCCGATGGCTTTTTCTCCTCGCCGTACTTGCTCTCGCCTTTTACTGGGGAACTCGTACCCATTCACCCCAAGAGCAAGCTCGACCTACCGCAGAAGAATCCATCACAACTGAGAACTCCGCTCTCACTCCCGCAAAGCCTCAGACTGTCACGCAAAAGCCGCTTCCGACCGTCACTGCACGTGCTGCCGCAAACCAAAAATTTGAATCCTTCCCACCACCGCCCTCCAATCAAAATGCGCTTCCACGTTATGCCGCTAAACCTCAGGGCATGACGCTGGAGTTCCAAGTTAAAGACGGACTTGCGATTGCTTATGGTGACGTCGTGATCGGCAAAGTGCCCGAGGGGTTTTCTCGCCCGGCGGGACTGACCGATATGCCCAGACCCAATTTGTGGAATCGCGGTCCGATTCCCTTCGGCATCGAAAAGGATGTTCCTCATCCGGAACGAATCGTCGCCGCCATCCAGGTGTACTTAAATCACACGGGTGTAAAATTTGTCCCTTATACCGATCAAACCGATGCGATTGTCTTTACTCGTGGAAAAGAAAACTGCGCTTCGCAGCTCGGTCGCACCGGCGGACTGCAACCCATTTATCTCGCCGACAACTGTGGCACGACTGAGATTGTTCACGAGCTCATGCATGCGCTGGGCTTCGTGCACGAGCAGTCGCGTATAGATCGCGACCAATATGTTTCGATCCTCTGGCAAAACATCAAACCCGAGTTTCAATCCCAGTACGCGATGGCGCCCGAGGCATTGATGGAAATCTACGGCGGCTCGCGCTTTGATGCCTCGTCGGTGCTGATGTACAGTCCGCACACCTTTTCCACCACCCCCGGAGTCGACACCATGAAGATGCTAGACGGCTCGCCCATTGCTCCCGCTCCTCGAATTCTAAGCGACAGCGATATTGAGCGCGTCAATCGCCTGTACCGCGAATAATTCAAAGCCGCTTTAGACCGGTAGAGCATATCCGAATCGTAGATGCTTGCGTCTTCTTCAAGCTTCGTGATCATCTCGCTGTAGGGTTACTTTGTCCGTTTAATTAGGTGGTAGCCGAACTGGGTCTGTACGGGCTCCGAAACCTGGCCGGGCTGGAGATTGAAGGCTGCTTCTTCAAACGGTTTGACCATCTGGCCGCGTCCGAATTCGCCGAGCGCTCCACCGCGTTTGCCGGACGGACACTTTGAAAAGTCCTGAGCAAGTTGCTCGAAGGTAGCGCCTTCTGCGAGCTTTTTTTGGAGGTCTTTTACTTCGAATGCTTTTTCAACGAGGATGTGGCTAGCTGCGATTTTACTCATATGCGTACGCTCCCGAATTTTACGGATGATTGCCGGAATCGCGATCATCGCGACCGTAATAATAACTGCGGTCATCGTACCATCGCCCAAAACGTTGTTCAACCAAAGGGTCGATACCATGATGATCGAAAAGAAAATCAAATCACCCGCTATTGCAAGCGCCCAACCCGTAATAAATCCGTGGCCCGCCATCATCGTCGCAGCCCTGCCGGTCATCGGGTCAACGCCGAACGCGATCAGCACCAGCATAAAAGGCCCGGGATTCATGCCGTAACGTTCGAGGGTTTTCATCGTCGTTTGTTTTAAAAGGGCGTTGAATCTCCCCACTTTCTCGGACTTTTTGCCGTACGCGATCACCAGTTTCATGAGCGGATCGAACGCGCAAGCCAGCGCGACGTCCGAAAAAAAGTACAGAACGAGCATGATCATCCAGCTCAGTCCGCGAGTTTTTGCCAGGACGACGCCGGCGGGAATTCCGCCTCCGATCGGGATCGTAAAAAGTAAAAACACGTCCCAAGCGCTGTTCCAAAGAGACGGTGTCTGTGCCATATCGTCTATGCTACCCTTGAAGTGAGTTGTTCATCAAATCCGAATCCGATTTACTTCGAGCTTCCCGCCTGAGCAGGCACCCTACCCGCTCGGGATCGCGTTCCAGCGCAATGGTTTAGGCAGTCACAGCTCGCGCAAAAAAACATGAAGCGGATCGCCGCTTTCCACGAAAAGACGCTTTGGTCGTGACAGGACTCGGATCAGTCGTTATAGCAGCGATTTCAACTCTTCAGGCGTGTACTGAGGATGGAGGTCGCGTTTGAAACTCTCGGTCTGAGTCGAACTTCCATACACGTACTTGCGGAAGTCTCCGTCAAAAGAAGTGCCGTAGAACTTGCCCAACATCGACGAAAACTCGTCGGTCGTGATCGGTTGGAACGCGTGATCCTGCACGAGCATGCGCAAGTATGGTTTTAACCCGCCTTGCGACTTGAGTTTGAAGTTCAAGTAACCCAAGAACTCCGCACCGAACGTGTAAGCCGCGGTGTCGGTCGTGCGAGTGTAATACTGATGAGCCGCCATACGAGAAGCTCCCAGGAGAGAGCTCACCTCGGTAAATCCGCTCGTGCGCCAAACGGCGAATGCTTCGTCGATCCAGCCCGCGTTGCCGTCAGCCGGCAATACCGCGCGCGCAAAATAAGAGTGCGAGAGCTCATGGCTGAGGGCGCCCGGCGACGTCATCGTCGCGCCTGAGTATTCCATCCCGCCACTTCCAGCGATGTAGATCGTGACCGAGGGATGAGGCCACGCCCCCAAATCGTTTTCCATTCCGGCGAGAAGACTCAGCGCCTGATCGCGATACGACACCATTGTGTCGTTTGCAGTAGTCGGACCGGCGTATAAAAGAAACGGAACCGCTTTCCCGTTCATCGACGTAAAGGTAGCGGTAATCTCTTTCATCGCGCCTACCGGAGTCGTGTGAAAGAAAGTACAAGTCGAATTGTAACCTTCCGGAAACTCGATAGTAAACCGTTGATCAGCCAAGTTTGTCACTGATTTCGCTGCAACGACGCCGTTGGTGTAAATGCGCTGTTCAACCGTACTGCCGATGAAGTGCAAGCGGAATGTCATTTTTACGCGGTCGAAGATGAAGTTCGCCGGCAAATATTTTTCGAGATAACTGCGATCCGTAAGATCGGTCATCCAGTAGGCGCTCTTGACTCCCGCTTTGTTGTCGAGAAAGGTCACGAGTTGCTTGATCGGAGTCGCGATCTTGAGCGTGTGCTCACCGATACCCGCGACTTTACCCACGACGCGGACTTTAGTTGCCGAATCGGGAGTCGCCACGAGATCGCTTGCAGTCGTTGCGTCGTCGAGTTGCACGAGCGTCGGCGTCTCACCGCTATCAAACACCGGGTACCCCGCTTCCGGCGCATTGAACCGAATCGTTGCCACCGAGCTTACCGTCTTCGAGTTCAAATCGTAGTCGACTGAATAATCGGCAGTCGAGAAATCGACGAACACCGCTTTGCCATCTTTATAAGCAAAAGCCTTTGGAAGATGATCGAGGTCACTAGCGAAGGTAGTTGGCGAGGTAAACGTGAGCAGAGCAATTACGAGGGACGCGAGACCAAGCAGGGTTGTCATGTGTTGGTTGTACACTCGGATTTTTGGGGAGTCTAAAACAATCTCGCGCCATATTCAGGATTGTAAAAGGCCCATCGCTGAAGTAGTTTGCTCCCATGATGAAATTGAAGACCTATGTGATGCCGCTCTCTCTTATCCTTTTGTCTGCCTGTAACTTCAGCACCAGCGTCGATCTCGGTTACTCAAGCTGGTACACCGCTTTCGGTCAAGCTTGCGGTTACACGCCGCGTCCAGGCTGTAACTATTATTACAACGGCGCGAAGATCATGATCTATCAAGATCCATTCTACAGCGGTCAGTCATGGAACGATTACTGGACTAGCCCAAACGGCATTTGGTACGGACCAGGCGGATACGCGATCAACTCTCAGCAAGATCAAGCGAGCACCGACGTGATCGGCGCCGTCGCTGCCGAAGAGCAACAGATGGTCGAGCAAGTCGGCAAAGACTTCGCTCAGAAATACGCACTCGCCGACGACAAAGGCATTCAAATCGCCACAACTCTTCGTGACTGGGCGGAAATCGGCAAGACCCGCGCCCGAACCGAAGCGGATTTGAACGATTTTGTAAAGCGCTTGTACGGCGTGGATCCGGCTCGCGTTTCAAAAGCGATCGAGAGCGCGCTCAAGCACGACTCGTCAAAACTCCTCGAGCTCAATACCGACGTCGCCGCTCACTGGGGGACGACACCCGAGACCTCGCAAAAGATTTTGCGCGAATGGTATCGCCGCGAGATTACCGGCCTCGGAATCTAATCGTTATTTCCTTTGTTTTTTAGCGGCCGCTTTTTGGAAGACCTCTCTGAGCTCATCCTGATGCTCCGTCACGGCATCTTGACCGACCTTCATCGACTCTTGCATCACGACCGGCATGATCTCGAGAGACTTCTTTCCGGTCGGAGTGCTATAGAACGCAAGCAGGTCGGCTAACTCTTGATTGGTGTAGTGCTTGGCGTAGATCTTCGCGACTTTTGTCTCGATCGAATCGTAGCTCATCACTTTTTCGTAAAACTTTTTAACCGGCTCTTTGAGTTCCGGCTGTCCTTGCGAAATTTGGTTGCTCACCACATCGAGTGTGGCGGCCCAGTTCTTTTTCATGTTCATCGCGCGCATGAGGTTGACTGCTGCATGAACGTCGCCATCGCCTTTGCCGTCCGCGGCTTGCGGAGCAGCACTGATCGAATCCGAAATCAGGAACAGAGAAAGAACAAGAAGAGTTGTAATTTTTGTCATGGAACAAGGATACACGGATTTGTTTGGTGAGCACAAGCTTGGTTTACAAGCGCTCTCGCCGACTAACCCCGCCACGCCGGTAATAATCACTTTTAATCCCATCAGATGATGATAGCATTGTGGAATGAAAAAACACCTTCTTGTTGCCGCACTCGCCCTTACTGCTTTTTCTTGTAACCAAGAATCGACCAACGTTGATTTGAGCTCGGACAAAGCCAAAGTCAGCTACGCGATCGGCCAACAAATCGGCCATCAACTCAAGAGCGAAAACGTCGATGTCGACACCAAAGCGCTCTCCGCTTCGATCCAAGACGTGATCGCCGGTAAAGAGTCGCGCATTTCCATGGACGAAATGAGGGCGGCGATGCAAAAAATGCAAGAAGGCCAATCTCAAAAATCGAGCGCCGAAGGCGTGGCTAACAAAGAAGCTGGCGATAAATTCCTCGCGGCGAATAAATCTAAAACCGGCGTGAAAACCACTGCAAGTGGTTTGCAATACGAAGTCATGACCGAAGGCAAAGGCAAGTCACCAAAAGCGACGGACACCGTGAAAGTGCACTACAAAGGCACTTTGCTCGACGGCAAAACCTTCGACAGCTCTTACGATCGCGGCGAACCGGTTGAGTTCCCGCTCAACGGCGTGATTCGCGGCTGGACCGAAGGTTTGCAACTCATGAAAGTCGGCGGCAAGACCCGTTTCTTCATCCCGGCCGACCTCGCCTATGGCGTCCAAGGCCGCCCGGGAATTCCTCCGAACTCGCTTCTGACCTTTGAAGTCGAATTGCTCGACATCAAAAAAACGGGCAAATAGTCGGCTTTAGCTCAATCGTTTAGTTCTCTTAAAACTAATGTCTGAGCAGACACATTCCAGGATCAATCGAATCCCCTTACTCTGTTTGTAGGGGGATTTCGAGATGGTTACTAGGCTTGTAATACTCATGGCCGTTCTCACTACAACTTTTGCATTGGACGCCGAAGCAGCGAACAAAAAGAAGTCGCACAAGCATCATGGCCAAAAGCACGCAAAGCATCTGAAGCATGCCAGGAAGTCGACTGCCCAAGCTAAGGCACGCAAACCGGCCCAAATTGTGGTCGCGAGGAAAGGAGAAGCCAAACACGAGGTCATCGACATGACGGTCGATCCGCGCCGTCCATTAACTTGGGACGAATAATATCCTAAGAAAGGTTTGGGGATATGAAGAGGTTACTCGCTTTAACGCTGATCTTTGTCGCCGTTGGATGCAATGTCCAAACGCAAGAATCTCAAAAATACCTCACCTCAGGTTATGTGAGCGGCAAGTCTCAAACCGGTTATGAGTTCGTGAACCAAGCCGTATTTTCTACAAGCTGCGTCTACTGCCACAACGGACAAACTCCAAGCGGCGGCGTGAATCTCGATACTTATTCGCACGTGATGGGCAATCTCGGCGCAGTCAAAACGGCCGCATGCCTCCAAGCGGTGGTGCGATCCCAACCGCCGACATCAATGCATTCCAGGCATGGATCAACGCCGGAATGCCGAACAACTAAAACTCGAGCAGCAGCGTAACCGGCCCGTCGTTGAGCAAACTCACTTCCATGTGCGCACGAAACTGCCCGCCAAAGGTCGGAATTCCGGCGGCTTGGCTGAGCGCGAGTCCCTTTTCGTAAAGGTCTTTCGCGCGCTCCGGAGCTTCAGCGTCCGAGAATCCGGGACGGGTACCCTTCGAGCAATCGCCAAGCAAAGTAAATTGCGAAACGATGAGATGCGATCCACCGGTGTCTTTGAGCGAGTGATTCATCTTGCCTTGATCGTCTTCAAAAATACGCAAGTTACAGATCTTGTCGATCATCTTAGCGAGTTTTGTCTCGTCATCACCTTTGGCCACGCCAAGAAGCGTGAGCAAGCCGCCTTCAATGGATGAAATGGTTTTACCTTCGACGACAACGCTTGCGTGCTTTACGCGCTGGATAACAGCTTTCATGAATTCATTGGACCCACCGAGGATTTCAAAATCCAGTCGAGTCCACCGCGAACGGCAGCTACCTGCGCATCGACGCAGATTGCATTCGTGACTCGCGGACTATCGGGATAAACCTCGGTCGTCGTGACATACTTAGCGTCCGAAACGCCGGCGCAGAGTGAATACTTTTTCAGAGGAATATTAATCACGCCTTCCTGCTCGAGAGGCTCGCCGATGAGGTTACCTTCTGAATCCGCGAGTGCGATGTGAGTGACATTACGAACTGAATCGATGATTGCTTTTTGAAACGCCGGAGTCGGACTGGCAGCATCGCCCACGGTGTAAAACCCGTCCGGGATTTCGCTAAAAGGCTCTTTGATGCCGTCACGAGCTTCTTTTGCCGGACGAAACACGGTATTGTCCGTGTCCGTCGTTTCATGCAAATCGAAGTGCGCGTAGATTTTACCGAGATCACCCGACAACGCATTCCAAAAAAGTTCGCACTCTTCGGCCGGGCTATTTGCAATAAACGAGCGATTCGGATCGATTGCTTTTGGGGTCCAGCGATTGATGGTCTCGTAAGCCCAAGGACTCACGCACGGAGTGCAAATAAAATTAAACTTGTCGGCATATTTTGGTGCTTCGTCCTTCATGAATGCAAGGGCGCCATGCACGCCACTGGTTTCGTAACCATGCACCCCACCGGTGATGAGAATGGTCTTCTTCGCCGGATCCGGCTTTTTAGACTTCACGACGAACACCGGGTATTTTGTCGGGTTCATCTTCAAAGCTCCGTATTGAACAACGTCGTACTGAGAACCGAGTTCTCGAATCTTCGTGACGACTTCGTCCAAGTACGAGCGTTTCACGGTTTGTTCTTTCAACCACTGGTCCTTATCGGCTTGATTCCAACTCATAGGGGCTTACTATACCACGGAATCGATGGGTGATTTTTTGATTTTTGGATGACAAATCCAGGTCACTTCGTTTTTGTTGTGAGTCATGTGCAATACACGGTTGTGCGGGAGTTGGCGGAATTTTTGAATGATTTCGTTGTCGTGTTTCCCCGCGAATTTAATCGAGCAAACAAATTTGCTACAGTGTCCCGAGTCGATCCAACCCTTCATGTATTCGTAGAGCTTATCGGGGTAGCAAATCACATCGCTAAAAACCCAGTCTTTCTTTTCGGGTTTGAGCGAAAACGCATCGCCCGTCTGAAAGTGAACATTCTTGAACGTATCGAGCATCGGATCCAACTTTGAGCGATCGATACTCAAAACAGATGCACCAAGTTTTGCCATCGCCCAAGTCCAAGACCCCGGGCAAGATCCCAAGTCCACCACTTGCGACGTTTTGTTGGGCCAATCACCGAGTAGCGTGAGCGCTTCCCACAGTTTTAGATACGCACGACTCGGTGGTTTTTTATCTTCCTTAAACGGCATAGCGCCCGTGAGAGACGGACGAGTCAGATGATGCGAGTAAAAAATAAGATTGGGTTCGACGAGGGTAAACGCCGGGGGCATTTTTTTAACCACACCTCTCGTAAAGTGATATTTGTCGGTTTCTAATACGGTATCGAGTTTTTCGGCGATCAATTCGCCTCGACGATGATGTTGATCCCCGTAATATCTCCAGGTCGGCGCAATCGCCTTCAGCTTTGTCTGAGCGTCCGAGATCGAGGTGATCTCCAGTGCCTTCACATCGCGCCACACCCCTTGCGCCCAAGCTGGTTCCAATAGATCGTTCTCCACCCAGAGTACGGTGTCCGTCTCTTGGAGCACGTTCATCTTTAAAAATTTAAGCTCGTCCTTTAATTCGCTTTTAAAGTCAGGCGCGATAAAGGCCAGCTGTTTGGGGTAAATCATTTCAGTGTAGTTTACCAGGTTTCCAATTGATCTTAAACGAGTTTGGCTATATAATGCCGCGTATGAAAACCGCCGGCCTGAGCTCAAAAGTCCGTACCGCCCAAAGGCACAATACCAAGGCCAAGACCTTTGCTAACGCGCAAGTCGGATTCCTCGCCGCTAAAGAGAAGCAAAGATCCTTACTCCTCCAAGCCGAGAAAGCTCAGCAAGACCGCCGCGAGCGCGAAAAGCGACTTCTCGCTGCCATCGCTTCCAAGTCTAAAGAGTAAACTTTTGCCCAAGCCCACGACCTCAGAGTAACTCCACAATCGATAGCGAAGCGACTTCGGTCACTTCAATGGGAGTGGGTTATCCCAACACTCCGGGGATTTGGTCGGAAGCTCAGATCGGATCAGGAAGTAAAATCTCTCGTTAAGGCGCCAAAACACTGACTTGACGCGGTGATCGCCTCTGGCAAATCGCACACAATTCATCTCGCAAGAAACTTTAAACCAATTATTTCGCAATTCCGATGTGTTAGTTGAGGAATTTAAAACCCCATGGCTAAAAAATTACTTCTATTAGTAGCAACCCTAATGCTCGCCAGCTGTTCAACCAATAGTTCAAGCGATCCGGATGGGTTGAACTTAGACGAACCTTCAGCGTCGAGCGATTCGGCTCCAACTGAAGACGCAGCTGTTGCGACAACCGACGAAGCTCCACTCGCGACAAGCGAAGAGCCACCGACTGCGACTCTCGATGAGGCACCTCCTGCAGCAGACACTTCGATCGCAGAAGCGGCTCCGGAGCCGGCGCAAGAGACACTGGCTGATGCGCCACCTGCGACGGACGCGCCATCCGATCTGCCACCGGATGTGGATGCAAACTTGTTTGCGACCGCGCCAACCAATGAACCTGCTCTCGAAAACGCTCCGGACGCGGAACTCGCTCCCGAGCCCGCTCCTCCAACTGATCTTGCACAGGCCGAAGACCTTCCGGCAGTTGAACCGAATTCAATCGCGATTGATTCTGCGGCAACTCCCATCACCGAAAAATCTGCCAAACGCAAATCGAGCAGGCATTCTGTCGCGAAGAAACATGAGAACGCCGAACCTACGCGCGCTCAAGCAAGTACTGAGACCACAGTCGCAAAGAAAAAGCGTAAGCATAAAAAACCTGCTGAGCCGGATCTCAATGCTGAAATTGCAGCCGCAGAAGCAGCTGCAGTGCCACCACCTGTTCAAGAACCTGTGGCGCCTCCACCGCCGCCAGTACAGCAGCAAGCACCCGCTGTTGCGCAGCAGGCGATTGTCCCTCCGCCCGTGGTTGAGCAGCCGGTTGCGGCAGTGCCACCATCACAAGAAAATCGCCAGCCGACAAACATTCAGCCGCAAGCCGATATGCAACAGAACAATGAAGCGGACCGCAACAAGACTTTCATGATGTATGGCGCGATCGGCTTACTCGTACTCGCCGGCGGTTTCTTCATCTATCGTCGCCGCAAAGCTGCGTAATCAAATTACCGCTCGTCAGTGCCGAGTTACTTATTTTCGCTCAACCAAGCAGCGCTTCTCTTATTGCCTAGTACCACTAAATCAAACCCGCTTTATCGAGGCCCAACATTTTATCTTTTGCTCCGGCTTGTGGCTGAAACGCAACGCCAAACCGATTCCAGGTATTGATGATCGCAACGGCATAGGTCAGGTTAGAAAGCTCCTCTTCCGAGAAGTGCTTCAAAGCCGATTGGTATTGCTCGTCGGTGACACCATGAGGCTCAAACCGAGTGAGAAGCTCCGTCCACTCCAATGCAGCCTTCTCTTTCGGGGTATAGAGCTCAGACTCGCGCCAGGTCGTCAGATGGAAAATCCTCAGCAGACGCTCGTCATGAATGACGGCTTCTTTAATGTGCATGTCGGTACAAAAAAGACATCCGTTCAATTGAGATGCGCGAATTTTAACCAAATGCTTGATTTTAGGATCGATCGGAAGCGCCTCCACTGCCTTAGAAAACGCAAAAAGGGCATTAGAGGCGGATGGAGACAACTCCATGTGGTTCAAACGTGACATAACGATCTCCTAATTAAGGATATAATGTATCCCTAACAGGCTTCAGGCAAGCGTAAATATTGGATTTTAATATTACCCGGATAATATTGACTTTCTATTTTTACCCGGATAATATTACCTTAGAGGTAACGATGTTTATTTATACGGCTTTTGATGGCTTTAAAGTAATCGCCCAAGGAAATCTGGAAGAGGTCGCGCTCTTGCTAAAACGGAAGATAAGAGACCAAAAGGCGCTGAGCGCCCTCATCTTCAGCGACCTGACCGGGCGTCAAATCGATCTTGATTTAAGCGGGACTGAAAAACAGGTCATCGATCGTTTGAAGGTATATTCGTCGCAAGAACCTCAGGCCAACACTGGTGCTGGCCGTCCCAAACTCGGAGTCATCCCAAGAGAAATTTCGCTCCTCCCCCATCATTGGGAATGGTTGATCAATCAGGATGGCGGCTCGTCAGCGGTCATTCGAAATCTGATCGACGAAAAAATCAAGAACCGCTCATCGGATAAGATTAAAGCCTCGCAAGAACGGACCTATAAGTTCTTGTCCGCGATTGCGGGAAACCTGCCAAACTTTGAAGAAGCCACGAGATACCTTTACCGAAAAGATAAAAAGAAGTTTACGGAACTCATTTCATCTTGGCCCAAAGATATCGTCAAACACTCGATGGCACTTGCGAGCGGCGTCTTTGACTAGAGTCTAACCGACTACTTCTTTTTATTAAGCATCGCGCTCATACGATCGCCCGGGATGCCCAATGCAGTTAAAGATCACTGATTAAGAGCTCGATATCCTCGAGTTTAAGCGCAGGCGGTGCAATTTCCTCGTCCTCGTTGGTCAGGATCGCCTCACCTAGCTTCGTTTTTTTGGCTTGGAGCTCGCGGATCTTCTCTTCCACCGTACCCACGCAGAGAAGTCTATGGATCGTGACCGCATTTTTTTGGCCAATCCGGTGGACGCGATCCTCAGCCTGGAATTCGACAAACGGATTCCACCAGGGCTCACAAAAGATCACGTGGTCGGCCTTGGTAAGGTTAAGTCCCACCCCGCCGGCGTGAAGGGAGAGCAAGAACACCGTTGGCTCGGGCGACTCGTTAAATTTTTGAATCACCTGATCCCGCCGGATCGTGCTGCCGTCGAGGCGCACATAATTGATATCGAGAGGCTTAAGCTCCATCTCGATGCGGTCGAGGAACCGAGTCCACTGCGAAAACACAAGCACCGAGTGTCCGGCTTCACGAAGCTCAGTGACGAGATCAAGTAAGCGATCGAGCTTCGTGCTCCCCTCGTTCCATCGCTCGCGATCCACCAAGCCCACGTGATCGCAAACCTCGCGCGCTCGAAGGAGAGACTCAAACATCGTCAAAAAGTTTGCTTCGTTACGAGCAAGCTTTGCGAGAATGTCCTTACGTGCAGCCGCGAAGGTCTGGGCGTACAAAGATTTTTCTTCGTTTGAGAGTTCAAGGTGGTGCTCGATACGCGTCTTCTCCGGGAGGTCTTGCAAGACTTCGCCCTTGGTCCGTCTCAGCAAATACGCGGGCAACATCCGGCGGTTGACTGTTTTGCGTGGAGAAATAAAGCTGAGCAAGGTTTCCAGATCTTCCGCACGGTTTTGAACAGGCGTCCCGGTGAGAGCAATCGGGAACTGAACCGGAATATCCAAAATAATTTCAGAGGCGATCGTGTTCTTATTCCGAATCATATGCGCCTCGTCCAGGACAAGCGTAGTCCATGGCTCATAAAATCTTGCCATCTCGCTTCGCACGGTTCCGTACGTCGATAAGATCACATCAGCGTAGATGTCCCACTTGCGGGCAGCCCCGTGATACACACAAACTTTGAGATCCGGGCGATGCGCCTTGAGCTCTCCTTGCCAGTTAAAGAGTAACGAGGTTGGAACGATCACCAGTGCGCGCTTCTCTAATATTGCAAGCGTCTGAATTGTCTTACCCAAGCCCATGTCGTCGGCGAGAATGGCGCCCGTGCCCAGCGTCTTGCGTTCATGAAGCCACACCACTCCGGATTTTTGATAAGGCCTAAGCTTGTTCCAAATCGAGCGTGGAATCTTCTCGGGCGCTTTGATCTCAGTAAGGGGCACATCACTACGCACTAGCATCGGCCGCAGTTTTTGCGAGATCAGCTTCTTTTCGGTCGCATCATTGGCACTCAGGAGCAAATCGACGAGCGCAAAATCCGTGAGGCGATGAATATCGATCTCGTCGGGCCTCAGATTGACTTGGGCAGCGATGGCGTCGACAAAAAACCGATCGACGATTGGATTGTTGAACCGCTTGCGGACTTCGAGCAGGTCTTCGGGTTTTAATTTTAGTGGCTGGCCCGCGATCATACCGTAGTCATGTCTGAGTTTGTGGTGGAGCGACTGCTCGAGCGCGCTGTCGCGCCTAACAATCGCATCCTTGGCCTGCGGGTAGAAGATCGTCGCGGTGATCGTGAGGTGCTCCGTGCCCAGTGCCTGGTAATTGAATTTGAGTTCGGGCACGCCTTCAATGAGTTCGGGTAGTTTTGCCTGCACCTCCACCGAGTACTCGCCTTTGAGGTCAGGCAAAGTCACCGCCAAAAAGTTTTCGAGCTGGTCCTGGGCGATTTCCACTCGCCCGTTCCATTTGAGCGCACGAAGCTCGGGCGAGCGGTAGACCACCGTGCTGGAACGGATCTCAAGCCCATTCTTAAATTTTTTGTAATCAGCAGGCGTTTCTTCAGGGAGCGTCTCCCAGAGTAGCGTTTTATCGCCCGACGTTTTCCATCTCAAAATGGCAGCGGGCACTTGCGCCTTTCCGCTCGCTTGCAACTTTCGCGTGCCATACCTGATTTCACCCATTTCGGAAAGCGCGGTTAAAACTGCAGTCCAATTGATCAGGCGCGAGCTTAAAAGCCCATCGATTTTCAGGTCGCTCGGTGATGCCGAAATCGCAGGTCCTTTGATCCGTCCGGTTTGGATTCCGGAAACATAGTTGATGAGCGTACCCGTCAGTGGAGTATCGGCCTCGCCCAAACGGATGGATCGTTTGAGCGCCAACCCCTCGGTGGCATCATCGACCCACTCGTAATGCAACCGAGGCTGGGTCGAGTCGATGCTCGCTGACGCGTCGGTAATGAGCCCATTTTGGAGTGCGAGCGCTGCCCCGACCACGTGATGACAAGGCTCGATCTTTGCGTCGCAAGAGCAGTACGCATCCTGATCTTCGAGCCAGAGGGTGAGTTCATACGCAAGCATCCGCTCAGCGGTTAGCACTTTAAACTTTTGCTCGTTAGCGGATTGAGGAGACGAGATACGCTGAATACTTTTAGCCGCGCGCGAAAGCTGCACTCCCCTGGACCAAACTCCGGGCAAGGCCTCTTCTTTGAGCCATTCTAGAAATGTCTGGAGCGGGTCAGCCACAATACAGAATTATACACTAAATTTACCAGGTTCTGAACCGCCTCAGGAAATCCCGAGGCGGTTCACGCTACTTTAATCCCCCGTTTGTAACAACTACTCGAGGTAGACAAGACCGGCGATTCCGCCGAGTCCGACGAGGCTAGTTTGTAAGAGCACGCAAACGCCGCTGTCACCGACGAGTGTTCCGAAACCAACGCCTCCAAAAAGCGCGTCGACTTTAAAATACGGCCCGAACGCACTCATCTCACTCGCAGGTTCGCTGCCCGAACAGGCCATGTACAGGTAATTGTTCAGCGAGATGTCCACACCTGGGCCAAAAGTATAGACGTCAAAAGGGGTGTCTCCACCACTGCATTCCATGAACCCAAAAAGCACTGCGTGCATCGAAGGGTAACCACTATCGGTTTCGCCAATTTTGGAGTAGCAGCTCGCGCTATTTGATGTGAAATCCTTTTTACTGACGAATCGTGGATCCCCCATTTCTTCCTTGGCGATCGTTGCTAAAACATCCATGTTTTCCCGACTGCACTGAGCGCTGAATCTTTTTGGTACAGCCGAGCAGTCATGCGTGCGTGCAACGATGTTTGCGCGAAAAGAAGCGTCATTTTTGAATTTTCGTTTCAATTTGGCCGCTTGGGCTAAAAAGGCTCGAGTTTCCTCGGGGTGCGACGCTTTCCACTTTCTCCCTTTGATGATCGTGTTCCGGATTTTCCGGTACAAGCGGATCAGTCCTTTGTCCGTATCGGTCTTTTCCAGCTCTTCCATTTTTTGATCAACTTGGCTGAGATCACCGGATTCCATCGCATCCGTCGCCAATTGGGACAAAACATCCTGTTCCTTTTGAAGGTTGTACTCAGGGCTTCCATAAGCGCTTGAATGATATAAAACCATGAAGAAAGCGATAACTACACCTATTGTGTTTTTCATTTTTTAATGTTCCTTTATGTAATTATTTTCTATGAGTCACTCGGCTTATTCAACTCAATTTACCCTGAAGCCCTTTGTCAATTTTTTGCCATGTCTCGATGCATTGGCTCGGACGAGACAAGATTCCGTTCACGTCGATGAGATTGACCACAGTTTTTTGCAGGATCCACTCATGCCGGTTCTCGGGACAAATGCGCTGGAAGCGCTTCCCGAACTCGAGTTTCTGAAATGTTCGGAAACATCCAGCAATGCACAAGAGCTAGATCGAAATTACTGAATCCTCTGGTTGTTTTTGATTTTAAAAATGAAACGGGCTCTCTTTCGAGAGCCCGTTTTCCTGTTGGGTAAAATGGTGGAGGTATTTTTAATAAAATTTAGTTGAGTGATATTGAATAGTTAGGTCGCCTTGGGCTTCATTGGGCTTCATATTAAAATTAAATCCTAAAAAGGCAAGTGGTGAAAAACGACATTTTCTATAAAAAATGGTAAGTTTCACCAATGTAGATTTGAACATTCTTCCCCAGTTCGCTTCTTTGGGTAATTCTATTAAATTATGACTCGCTCAAGCCCCACATTTTCAAAGCATCTACTTCAAGCGGTATCGGGGTGAGTGTTGCCTCTTTGGCTGTAATAGTTGCCTTACCAGATTTCAAAAGCTCCAACAATTTATCCTGTGTCTGTTTTAATTTATTTCCGACATGAGCAAGGGCTTTACTGTTTAAGCGACCCATTGAATTATAAAAGTTTTTGTTCTCAGACGGAACTCGTGAGGCTATTAGAGGGGCGACAGCATACTCATCCCCAATCATGGCTCCACCCACAATGCCTGATTTTAAAAAATCATCTGAATGAGCGATATGCTTATTTCTGTAGTTCATTATCAAAAAATGAAACTGTTTTTCTGAGACTTGTGTTTCATCAGCATTCGCAGTTGCGGGGCCAGATATTGAGCTGTCATAAATATCAGGGCTTAGTGGATAACTATAAGAACTATTAAAACAACGGGTATAAGAAATAATCGCACACACAGTCATAGATTGAATGATTACTTGGTTTATTTGATCACCTTGGTTCAATAGGTTTAAAGTCTCTTTTAATACGGACTCTGTCATTCCTAGATCTTGCTGAGTGACCATAAGTCTTAAAATTTGTTTTTTAATTTTTTCAACCTGATCGTCTCCCGTTATTTCGTAAAAAGCCATTTGATCGCTGATCATATTCACCCCTGTTTGGTGAAAAATGACATTTTTATTGAAAAATGTCAAATTATACCAGATAATGAATTATGACTCCCAAGCAGGAAGCAAAACTTAAAAAACTTATCCCCTTTACTCTCGCCCAAGCGGAGGAAATCGGCATTACTCAGCAGGAACTTTCAAGACTTGTAAAAGAAGAAAAAATCCAACGGATAGAACGAGGGATTTACCTACATCCAGATGCTAACATTTCCAGGGATATTGATTATCAAATCGCTTGTAAAAAGTTTGGGCCGGAATCCGTCGTGGGTGGCTTTACGGCCCTTTTTCATTACAACCTTGCCGAGCAAGTTCCCACTCAAACATGGGTGCTAGTTCCGCCCGATAAGCGGGCTACCTCTACGAAATACCGCCTAATCCGCACAAAAACCCCCCTAGACATCGGGATCATTGAGGGGGATGGCTATCGCATCGTCACTATTGAGCGGGCCATTGTGGAGGCTTTTAAACTTGCCAGTAAAATTGGTGAAAGAACGGCGATCCATGCTTGCCGTGTTGCTATTCAACAAAGACAAACCACCATTAAAAAAATTGGAATGATGGCGAAGGAACTCGGCCTTGACTCCTATCTGACCAAACATTTTGAGGCCATCATAGGATCACTGCAATGACTACAAAAGCAAAAGGCGAATCCGTTAGACAAAAACTCACTGCCCTCTCTAAAAAATTGGGGGTTCAATATAGAAACATTGAAACCGTTTTTATGATTGAGCGGTTAGTGGCTCGGCTGATTGCTGATAAAAACCTAGCGAACCATCTTGTTTTCAAGGGTGGATTTGTGGGCCTAAAAATTTATGAATCACCTCGCTATACGATTGATCTGGATGCCCTACTTATAAAAGCCAATATCGATGAAACCCTTGAGCGGGTAAAGGAACAGGCGGAAGCAGATTTGAATGATGGTGTTTGGTTCCGATTTGAAAGTCAGATCGACCTTGCTACCCAAGGTGAATACGGAGGAATCCGCCATTCATATAGAGCGGGCATCGGCGAAGTTTTGAGAAATCTAAAAAAAGCTCAAGTCATCCATTTTGATTTGGGAATTGGTGATCCGATCACTCCGGGGCCACAAAAGAAACAAACCCCGTCACTACTTTCGGGTCATGATGAAATTAGTTGGTCGGTTTATCCCGTTGAAACCATCTGTGCTGAAAAGCTCCATGCTCTGATTTCTCATGGCGATGAAAATTCCCGATCCAAAGATGTGCATGACCTCGCCATATTCTTATCAAAGGTAGATCGCCCCACACTAAAAGAAGCCCTAAAAAATTGTTTTAATTTTCGCACAACTGAATTGCCCAAATCTTTTCATGAGGAAATTAAAAAACTAAATACGGCTCGCCTTGAGCGGGGCTGGGATAGTGCCGTCGGTTCCGTTGCCAATGCAACAAGTTTTAAAACTGCTTTTGAAAAAATGCTTAAACTGATCTGCGAGCTTGAGGCCAAATAATGCCAAGCCTGATTTTAGAGCTTACTGATAAGACCGACACAAAAAGACTAGAGCAAGCCCGCAAATGGTTTGAGGATATTTCCTTTTTTTACCATATTAGTAGAGAGCGATATATCTACACAGAGATCATTTTCCGCCAACTCATCATGCATGAAAAATTTAATACAGCCTTCGCTTACGAAAATGAGAGGTCAATTAAATTTCCAATTAAAGGCGATAAACTCACGGACATCATTGATCCATATTTAGAAAAAATCAGGACAAAAGAAAACTATGGACTGCATCCGCTTGCCCTTCAAAAAATGGATCGCATTAAAAGTGCGGAACAAGCAATTCAAAAACGATATTCCAATGTTGATAAGTTAAAAGATTTTTCCTCACAGTTAGAAAAAGACGGCCCTGCAATTTCTACCTATGATGTGCTTGCCTATTTGGATGGATTAAAAATCAAAACCAATGACGAAATCCAGAACAGTATTTTAAAATCCGAAAAGCACAGTCTTAAAAAATTCATCACCATTACAAAAAATGGCGAGATCGTTGTTAATCATAAATCTTTTGACTTTTTTAAAACATATTCACTTTTAATGTATTGCTTGATGGAGCCACATTGGATTGGTGGTCTTGAAGCTGGAAAAAGTAAGACTAAAGCTCTCTATGGCATCCACGGATACATTGCTAGAAAACTAAATTTTGAATTTGGGCAAAGGCTTGGCTTTAAGGCTACCGCAAAAGATGTTGCCGATAAAGTTCGAGACAATGAAAACCAGATCAAGATTTATAAGAGCAAATTGAAGTCTCTCGGCCTCTAATTTTTCTCCTAAAATAATTCTCCTTACAGATACCTGTAATTTTCCTCGCCGATGACTGTATTCAGTCGCCGATGGGGAACTCTTTATTAAAAAAGTTAGTTCCCCAGTTTTCCATGAATTTTTGGGTGCGGATTATACTCCAAGGTAAGGAGGTTCCAATGAGAACTAAAAATGATAGTCAGTTAGTAGAAACCCAAACCAATAACCCGTCAGTAGTTGCTATGACTACGGACAAACCCGCTACAAATGCCAAGGATAAAAAATCCAAAAGCAAAAAAGTGGATAAACCAAAACCCCAATTTAATTGGGCCAAAGGTTTTGAAACCGTGGCAAGCCAAGAGAAAGACCACCCTTATAAGAGTGAATTACTCACGGCTAAAACAATGGCTCAACTAAAAGCCAATATGGATTTAGTTATCACGGCCATCAAATCAGGAACGGAACACGATAAGGAAATCGCCTCATATCTTTTAAAGATAGAGATACAATTAACGGATACCGCTACTGAAAAATATGGTGAGAAAAATAAAAAGCAAATCACCCGCAATGTTAAATCCGCCATCAAGGAATTAGCGGAGCGGGATTTCCGTTTCAAATCATCAAGGGCTTTTGAATATATCCGCCTTGCTAATAATGGCCCGGTTTTCAACCTTGATTTAAAAATTTCCCACCTTATTGAATTGAGCCGTCTAAAAAATGGAACGGACGATTTAAAAAATCTTTTAGCCGTTAAGTCGGTAAAAGAATTGGATGCGATGAAATTCCTTGAAATTCAGGCTGTGGTCAAAGAGTTTAGCCGCCTTTTCCGCTATCGAACACGAGGAAGGTTTCGTCTTGGCTTGATTGCGCAAGTTTTTCGATGCCGGGCACGTCGCGGAAGCGCGCGATCAGCTCATCGCGATCAATCATCTTTCGGACGCAGAGCCAGGGCGCTTTCCGGATGTCTTTTGCTTCCGGAGGCCGCAGGCAGTTGAAACCGAAGACTTCCTCGAACACGAATTCGCCTTCGTGAACCGGACGGCTTTGATCGGGCGCAGGTTGAAACTGCATTCCCATCGCGGAGCCGTCATCCGTGGTTTCCTGACCGTTGGGATCTAGGAAAAGGGCCTGACCTTGCTTGTTGAGCTTCTGCTCGTAGCCTTTGACCTTGCCGGCGTTGGCGTCCCAGAAAAGTTTGACGATCGTCTCGCCGATCTGCACGTAGTTATCGGCCCAATCGTCGATCAGCTCGTCGATGCTGTACTTTTCGACGGCATCACGCCAAACGGCTTGATGGAGCTTGGAAACTTTCTGGTCGTGAACTTCTTTTTCGTTTTTGGGAGAGAATCCGACACCGGGATTCGCGGAAATGATGTTGTTTGAGTAAATTTTGCAAATGCGCTGAATGTGATTCTTGGTCAACCGAAGTTTTTGCTCGTTGGTGAGATCCTTCGCCTCGCGAATGCGACGATAAAAGGAATTCATCCGGCGGTTGTAGTGCTCCCCGGAAACAAGCAGTAGGTTTGACCTCTGCTCAGCGAAAATTTCTTGGTCTACGGTCTCGGCATCTCGATAGAGGAGATTTAAGTCCTCAATTGAGTGCTTCTGACTCATCCGATTCTTCGGCATCCCCCAACTCTCCGTTCATCAACATCCGCTCCGCTTCGAGAGGGTTTTCGATGAACAATTGCGCAAGGCGATCCTCTTTGAGCCGAAGTTCATCGGCTTCAAGGGCGTCTTGGGTTTGTTTGTTGTGCTGTTCCTCTGAGATGGCCTTCTCAGGAGGTGCGGATGAAGGGATTGAAGGTCTTGCGAGTGCCGGGCCGGGCGACAGGGATTCGGCGGGCCTGCTGAATCGGACGTGGAGACCGTGGAAGCGAAGCTCCTGGACTCCTACCTTTGCACCTACTTCAAGAATACGGCAAATTTCCGTTGTAGACCAGGGGGTTCTTTTATCCGCTTCCGTAGGCGTGGTTCCACTCATCGAATTCGTCTTCGACCTTTTGGTTTTCTTCTTGTTCAAACCTGGCTTTCCTTTCTTTGATTTCGAGTTCTTCAGGGGTGAGCTCCTTTTCGGGTTGGTCCTCGCGCTGGGCCTCGGGGATCGTGAGCGCGGAGAAATCCCAAGGCACGGCCATGAGTGCGTAGCGTAGCGCGTCAATGAAGTCGTCCTTCGCGTGGTTCTTGGGTGTCTCCGCTCGAAGGGTCGAGAGTTCGCTTGCGAGCTTCGAGAGCTCGGCGTCCTCGTAGATGGCGAGCATGTTGAATTTGAAGAGCGTATTGAGGACTTCTTCGCCCTTTTCGTGGGATTTGTTGGCGGGCGCGAATGATTCGCCCATGCGGCTGGCGATTTCCAAGAAATCTTTACTGGCCCAATCGTAAGTCTGCGCGATCGGCGCGAGCGAGTTCTCGTTTTTCATCTCCATGAATTTTTCCACCACGTCGCCCGTCGTGGTCGTGACGCCGTCGCCGCGCCAGCCTAGAAAAACGCGACCTGCTCTGAAATCGGGCCTGACCGCGACGAAGCAGATCGCCGCCGGATGGCCTTTCTGCCCGCCGGAACCCGGATCAACACCGCCGAAGACGAGCCAGTTACCCGGAAGCGGGTGCCTGGGCTTTACGTGCTTGGTGGCATCGAAGGTTGGAAACTTTCGGCCTTTTTCAACGACGAATCTTCCGTACACGCGGCGGAGAACTGCGGCATGCGACTTACATCGCGCGCGGACCTGAGCGATTTTTTCATCTGTCCAGTGCGTGAGCGTGCCATCTTCGTAGGTTTTGCACTCGTAGAGCGAGACGGTCCATTTCGCGGCTTGCGGAAATTTTTCTTCCTCGCCTTTGCCAGGCTCCATCGTGAGCCGCCAGATTTCTTGGCCGAGGGTCGCGGTGAAAACCATGTGGAAGTAGCCGTCGGTGGCCGACAAGCGCATGATGAGCTCGTCGTAGTGCTCTTCCGGAAGCTCTTCATCGCAGAAGATCGCATCGACCGTTCCGGTCTGAAGGTGCTGGGTGTCTTTTGTGTAGGTGCGGAAGAAAACGAAAACACCGCTATTGAAGCGGATGCCCTTGATGTCGCCGCGGTCCTTGATCTCTTTCCAGCCGTAGACCGCGTGATTTTTGTACTCGTCTTTTGGGAGAAACTGCTTCCACTTGAGCTCAAACTCGATGTTGACGACTTCTTGCGAGGGATAGAGATACCAAAACTGCGTGGGCGTGTGGTTCCAGAGCTCAGGCCAAAGATCCTTGGCCGTCGCCCAATGGATGCACTTTCGGATTTGCGTAGAGGACTTCGAGATTTGGTTTGCGGCGCAAAGAAAGTTTTGGCGATTCGTGCTCTCGAAAAACTCGCGCGCCCAAGTGTACCACTTCCAGCCGTGCAAATGCGGGAGACCGCGCATGTAGGCCATGCGCTCCTCGCGAAGACGAAGCCGTTCTTCCTGCTTTTTTAGCTTTTCTGAAAGGGATTTTGGGGAAAGCTCAGGCATGAAACGTCCATTGGGAGTTTCGTGCTGAGTAAGATCAGTCTACCAAAGCACCGCGGAAAGTAAAACTAAAGATCAGCGCTACTAGGTTCCGGTAGTAGAGAATTGATTATTCTCAATGCGGGCCTGGATGAAACGCTTTGTTTCTCGAATTCCATGACAAAAATGGCGGGTTGAGCTGGGGGCGGAGTAAACACTTCCCGTAAAAAAATTTGTGGATCACGATGTTTGTAACGTCTTGCAAAGATCCGCTTCAAAAATTTCCTTGCGTCTTGATAGCGAGCCTTCCAGCGAAGCCTGACACCATAGCGTCGGGACTCATATTTCCAGTTTTGTACGTAATCATTGAAAAACTCGAACAACAGTCTCCAGTACCCTTGTGTTTTGGGAAGCCGGTAATACGAGTCTAAAATTGCGTCTCGAATGTGGGATTTATGGGCTTCCTTAAAGTAGCCATGAGAAACCATACCAAGCGGCACATAAAGAGCTTCACAAAGGGCGATCCACTCGGAAGACAGCAGCTCCTTTGAGCGGAGTCTTTCTCTAATTCTTGTCTCGTCCATGTGAATAAGGGATTCAAGAAAGGCAAAATCAAGTCCGAGTGTTTCTAGCGCAGCTTCAATGATTTTTTCTGGCTGCCAAGCATAGCGCACTAACTCCGCTCTCACTTATTCGCTCCCCTTTCTAGCGCGACCTTTATCGGTCGCCCACGACGACTTTTATCAGAGTTTCTTCTAAATCACAACGCAGCCACCGTCGGTGCCTGGGATACCTACGGTATCCGACCAAAAATGTAATAATGAAGAAGCAGTCAAGGCCGAATTGGCGGCGCGGTGGACTGGACTTCGGGAATATGGAGTTCTTGAGTCGAGCGGAACGCGAGTATGTAAAATCCCAAGTCGAGCGCATCGCGGAGAAAATTAGGATCACGAGGAAAGCTCAAAACATGACTCAGGAGAGACTTGCAGAGCTGATTTCTGCAAGCGCTTCGACTGTAAAAGCGATTGAGCGAAATCAAAGAGCGCCAAGTCTGCCAATGCTTTTTAAAATCCTATACGTCTTAGATAGGCACGCGAAAGTTTGGTAAGCAAACGAACACTTGTTACTTTAGGATGGTTTGTAGCTTCCTGGGCTCGGACTTATGAACAAAATGATACGGGAGCTTTCCTTGGACTTCTCGGGCCAATTCTAAAACACGGTAGTCGTCATCAAACATACTCGTAAAGAGCACAACCGCTCGGAACGATGGCCCCCACGATGCAACCCAGCGCACAAGCTCCGGGCCGTTCATGTTGGGCATGTTGAAGTCGGTAACGAGAAAATCAAAGTTCGATCCGGCTCTTAAAATTTCAATCGCGTGTTTTCCGTCGTGAGCGAGTGCGACTTCATAGCCCCACTCCCGGAGAATCATGGAATGGAAGTCGCGCAAATACTGCTCATCCTCGACTAAGAGGATACGTCCTGCGCTCATTAGTGCAGGAATTTGGTGTCGATGTCATTTCTCGGAAGCAAAGCTAGGGTTTCGCGGATTTCTTTTTCCGTCTCTTCGTCGAGTATTTCACCCGTGGGTAGAAAATATTCGGAATCGCCGGCGCGATCCCCTCGCTCGAAGTAGCCTTTAATGGCTGGTTTTCCATCTCGATAATAAAATGTGAAGGGACCAGTTGGTAGATCATCCTTCACTTCGACAACCAATCGTAAGTTCTCGCCGAGATAATAGTGCCAGGTTCGATTCTCTTTCTTTCGGTCGCCCCACACCACGACTCGGGTCATTTCCATTTCTAAAACTGACTTCAACATGCGCAGCCTTTCCTCTATTTATTACTCCCAATCATAAAATTTACCGATTTAACGAAATAACACACCTTTCGGTTTAACCGTAAAATTTTCTCCTAAACGAAAGGTATGTATGCCAAGAGTTAACAAGCAGTACGACGACAAACTTTTAGTGAGGTTAGTGGGGCAGATTGGAAAATTACTCCGCTTCTATCGAGAGGAAGCGCAGCTTTCTCAAAACCGTCTTGCCAAAATATCGGGTGTTTCGATCTCAACAATCAATGAAATCGAAAACTGCATCGTAAACGATATCAGGCTTTCTACGATTTCGACTTTGAGTAGGCATCTCGGCGTTGACCCGTTGAAACTGATGGCTGCGGGAAATCTCGTTTTGCCGGAAGATGACAAAAAGGACTTTCGTGCTGCGCTCAAGCTGTTGGATCGAATCAATCGAAAACTTTCTTAGCCAGTGTCACCGCGAACAGTTTTTCTCTCTTGGTCTGATCGTTCCCACCTTCCATTCTTCAGCGATACAGATTGACCTACCTATTCATTCACCTCTGGTTCTCTGACAGAGAACTACCTAGCACCACTATCAAGCTAATGTCTAGTCAGGTTCTCCATCCGAGAACCTGATTATGAAAGAACTGGCAAAACAACTAGGAAAGCGGATCTCAGGGGTCCGACGTGAGAAAAAGATGACCTCCGAGAAGTTGGCTTACGAGGCTGGCATCTCGAAGGGGTATCTTTCGGACGTTGAAAACGGAAAGAAGCTCCCCAGCCTGAAGGTGCTGGCGGAATTGGCCGATGTCCTCGGTGTTCGGCTCCGTAGATTCTTTGAAACTCTCTAAATCTGACTTTTTTAGTCAAATAAATCGCAATGAATTCAACCCCTTAAAACCAGACGACAAATAGGGCTTGAAATTTGACTAAAACCATACGATACTGCGCCCGCTAAACTTGAATAGCCGCGTCATTTCTCTCGTGAGAATCGAGGGCGAAAGTGGTGCGAAGAAAGTCAGAAAGTCGAGGTAATGAAAATGAAGTCCTATTATTTGAAGAACTGGCGAAGCTCGGTCCTTGGAATGGCAGTGGTAGCACTGGCCACCTCTTCCGCTTTTGCAGCGACGAGCAACTGCAAGAACCCTGTTGAAGTCACGTTGGATGGCAACGTGAAGATGAAGTTTTGCGAGATCCCAGCGGGTAGCGCTGCGATCGGCAGTGAACGTGGTGAATCCGACGAGAAACCCGTCACGAAAAGAGATTTTAAGAGTTTCCAAATGGGTCAGTACACTGTGACCCAACAGCAATATAAAGCTGTACTTGGTGAAGAACCTTGGAAGGAAAATGGTCAGCTCAAGTCCTACGTGAAAGAAGGCGACAACAATCCCGCCGTTTACGTTTCCTACATCCAAGCCAAACAGTTCGCTCGTATAATGAACCTTCTTGATCCGTCGGCGAAGTATCGCTTGCCGACTGAGGCTGAGTTTGAATACGCCGCTCGCGCTGGCACTGTGACTGAATACTACTGGGGCGATGAGATCGATCCGAGCTACGCCTACTATTGGGACAACAGCAAAGGTGTCGCCGAGTACGCTCGTGATGTCACGAGCTGCCCTGTGGCTGCCCTTGATAAGAAGTACCCAGGTTACTGCGCTAACGATTTCGGTCTGATGCACATGCTGGGTAACGTATGGCAGTGGACTGCGGATGCTTACGTGAACAGCTATGCTAATGCACCGACTGATGGCAACTTAGCAGTCGCAGGTGACGCGGGCTCCAATCGCGTGATTCGTGGCGGCTCCTGGCTCAACGATGGCCAGTTCTTGCGTTCCGCTTTTCGCTACTACGTCGCCCCCGATAACCGCAGCGACATTGTGGGGTTCCGCCTGGTGAGGACGCCTAAGTAACTCTTGGCCCTTTTACCCTTGTTCCCTTGACTGACTTTCTGGCTGAAGCCAAATGACTGAGGGTTAGCGAAGGCCCGCGATAAGCGGGCCGTAGCCCTCAGTCATTTTGGCGTAAGCCAAAAAATTTTTCGGAAATTTGGGAATAACGCACCACAAAAACAAGGAGCTTCGTCGCTCCAATTTTTTTGCCTCTGTATTTCGGTAGGAAAGTAAATTTTAGTTTTAAAAGAAATACTCGGATGCTACTAAAACTCCCATTTCACTTTGCAATGGGAGTTTTATGTTAGTCAAAGTCATCTCGCTCACGTTCGACTCCGCCGCGGGCGGTTTTCGAGACGATGAGCTACGCGAGTTCCTAAAAGATAAGGAGCTCGTTTCGATGCAAGAGCATTTTTTCATCCGAAACGATATTCCGTATCTGACTTTTGTCCTGAAATACTTTCCTCACCGAGTTGAAACGGATCAGAAGCTCGCCCCAAAGGGTGAGCGAGATGAGTCGTGGAGAAAACTACTTACCGAAAAGGACATGGGCCTCTTCAACCTTCTTCGAGATTGGCGTGCGCAGAGATGCAAGAAAGAAGGACTGCCGCCTTATATCCTTTTCACCAATCAACAACTCACCATGATTGTGAAAAAGCGTCCGCAGTCGCTTGCGGAACTTACTCAGATTGACGGCATTGGGAACGCAAAAGCCCAAAAGTACGGTCAGGAAATTCTCGAAATATCAAAAATCAATCTTCCAGAAAAGCCCGTTGAATCAGGCTTAGGAGAGCAACAGGGGTTCAATGGAGCTACAGTCTAAGCCGAGTGATTTTCAAACACTGGAAAAAGACGATCTTCCCATTTTCGTGAAGTGGTATGACTTCATGAAGTGGATTCTCGCCACGACCGATCACTTTCCGAAGAAAGTCCGCTTCACTTTTACTGAGCGGATGAATCAACTCGCCATGAGCGTCATTGAAGACCTCATCGAAGCTCGCTACTCTCGAAACAAGCTCGTCGCATTACGACGAGCGAATTTGACCTTGGAGAAAATCAGGGTTCTCATCCGGCTATCGTATGAAATGAAGATCCTTTCGAGAAAATCCTATGAGTTTGCTTCCTTCAGCATCAACGAAACTGGCAAAATGCTGGGGGGATGGATGAAGCAACAAGGTGAGTATGAAAAGGCACGGTAATCTCTTTGAAAAAATCGTGACCTTTGAAAATCTTCTTCTTGCCGCCAAGAAGGCAGGCCGGGGAAAGAAGGATAAAAGCTCAGTAGCGGCATTTTTTTTCAATTTGGAAAATGAGCTGATCCAACTTCAATTGGAGCTCACCACTCAAAAATATCATCCAAGGGACTACACCTTGTTTCAAATCAAAGAACCCAAGGTGCGTCAAATCTGTAGCTCTGATTTCAGGGATCGAGTGGTTCATCACGCTATATGCAATTACATCGAGCCGATTTTGGAGGGTCGGGCAATTTTTGATAGTTACGCCTGCCGTGTCGGAAAAGGAGCTCATCTCGCCGTAATGCGCTGCCAGGAGTTTACGAGAAAATATTCGTACTTCCTGAAGTGCGATATCAAAAAGTTCTTTGAGTCGATTGACCATAAGACTCTAAAGCAGCTTCTCTCGCATAAGTTCAAGGACAAGAAGCTTTTGGATCTCTTCTCGGTCATCATTGACCACGCGGTTCCCGGTAGTGTGCCTGGCCGCGGTCTCCCGATTGGAAATCTAACGAGTCAGCATTTTGCAAATTTTTATCTTGGTGAAATTGACCACTTCATCAAGGATCACCTTCGCGTAAAGGGGTATGTTCGGTACATGGATGATTTCATTTCGTTCGCCGAGAACAAGGAACAACTTCAAACGCTATTGGATCAGATTGAAAGATTTGCCAGAGGCGGCTTGAAACTTGAGCTCAAGTCGAAGGTGACGACAATTGCTCCCGTCACTCAGGGAGTCCCTTTTTTGGGGTTTCGGATTTACCCAAGACTTATTCGGCTCAAACGAGAAAATTTGATCCGGATGAGACAGAAGATCCGACTCAAGGAAAAGCTTTACGTTGCGGGAAGGATATCAGAGAAAGATTTAATCCTTTCAATGAGCAGCATGGTTGGGCACGTTTCCCACGTGAATTCACGTGCTGAAAGAAGGAGGATTTTCGAGAGATCAATAAATTTGGCGTAATGACCTGACCAGCCGGGAGTTTTTGTAC
>JAFEAO010000010.1:21934-83280 GCA_018266375.1 Bdellovibrionales bacterium | reverse complement strand
AAGTGGGTTCTATAGAGGCTGTCGATTTCCGGCTTGGAAAAATGGTGGAGAACGCGACGAAGTAGACGAACCGGATTCCGGCGACATCGCTGTGGTCTGCTTCGAGTTCGAGGCGTGGCCGGAGCCTAAAGCACTCACCGGGGCCGAGCTACGTGATCTATACGCCCTCTACGGCAGCCAAAAGGCCGTAGCTCAGGCTATTGGAGTTTCGCGGGTGTTTGTCACCGAGAAGCTGGGAAAACAATCCCTCTCAGGGGAAAACTTGACGGAATTCATCATCTGAGTAATACTTGTATGAGGAGTATTACTCGATGAGATCGTCCAAAGTCGTTTCCGTATCCCTGCCGCCCGACATGACCAAGGAAGTTCAAGAGCTGGCCAAAGAAGAGCGCCGCTCGGTGAGCGAGGTCATTCGTGAAGCTTTCCGCCAGTACGCGGCCAATAAGGCGCTCCAGGACGTACGGAAGTCCGCTCGCAAAGCGGCAAAGGCTAAAGGCATCAAAGCGAGTGACATCGACCGTATCGTCCAAGAAGGTCGCGGACGGTAACGCTCGGTGAAGGCTTGCATCGACACCAACGTCTGGCTGAGTGGCATCGTTTTTACGGGAGCGCCCGCCGAGATCGTCCAGCTCGCGTTTAAACAGAAATTTCAGGTCGTCACATCTGATTTCATTTTGGATGAAGTCGAGCGGAACTTGGTGAAGAAGTTTGACGTTCCGGCAAGGAAGGCGAAAAATCTGATTTATCGGATTTCTCAGATCGCCGACGTTTATCAACCGAATGGAACCGTCACGCTGCTCCCAAACCGGAATCCGGATAATTTCGTCCTCGAAACCGCGTGGATCGGACGCGCGAAATATCTCGTCACCGGGGATCGCGGCCATTTGCTGCCGCTGAACGGTTTTCGGAATATCAAGATCGTAAATCCTACGGCTTTTCTTGCAGCGATCAAGCGTTAGCAAAAAAGCCCGTAAAACCGAGTGATTTTGCGGGCTTTAATTTTTTTGTTCAAAACTCAGCTTTTAGTCACTGATCTAGGGTCAGTCGATTGGAAATTCGCCCGTGCAGCTGATATTTACGATCTTATCGCTGAACTGAAGGATGCCTAATCCACTTTGACTCGAAACCGAAATCTTCAAATCGTCCGTATTCTTGCTAAAACCGTAGAAGAGCGAATCGCCGGATACGGAAACAGGCCGTGACAGCGCAACCCGTACCCACGACATAGAGATGCTATGGCCGACGATGCTCCTGTCGGTGTTTTTAGTGATTGAAACTTTTTGTCCGTCGGAAGTTACGCACTCCGCTGCTTCGACGCTGTCCATGAAGTTCGAGATAGAACTAAAAATCAGCAGTCCGATCATAAAGTTTTTCATTTTTCCTCCAGGTTAAAATCCAAAGTCTTCGAGCCTAGACCCGAGCGCGATTCCTTCAGTTATCCGCGCACCTGAAACCGCGACCAGGTAAACGGGCTAAATATACGATCGAATTTATAACTTATCGCGTCACACTTGGGAAGTTCGATTTTCCTCGGAGTAGTCGAGCACAAGCTTCTGTCTTCACTTGATTCTTATTTTTTTTGAACAATTTTCATTGAGTAACCCGATTGCAGATTTATTTGGGACAGTGTTATTACGCAGTTGTTTTGAGCTCTGTTTAGCCGGAGCAGGGCTTTCGACACATTCGATTCAACTCCAATTGCGCGACTTCATGATGATTTCCGGCTGAAAAAAACAGGGGCTTCAACACCCCAGGGAGTCGTCCGCCTAAAGCCTAATCCATCTGCGCGATTCAATGAGCGACATTTCGAGGTTCTACCCCTCAGGCAGGCGTGTACCCAAAAGTTGAAAAAGGAAAGTATATGAAACGGAAGAGTATCCGATGCTAGGGCGTGCAATCGGTGCGCTCGTCATCTTTATCGTCGGACTGAACCTCGCCACGAAAACCCATGCGGAGCTGCCAGGGCTTACGGGCCGGGTGAAGAACTTGGATAAGGAAATCGCAACACTTACAACTCGAAACCAAAACCTGGTCGAGCGTCTCTCCGAACTTCCGAAAGGGGTTCCGGCAGACGCGATCTATGCCCAGATCAAATCGAATTCCGAAAAAGCCGAGGAGCTGGCGAGGGGGTTGGAAAAGCTAAAAACTGATGAGCGCCAAGCCACGGCGATGGTGGTTGATCGGGATGGACTGCTCTTCCGAGTTCGCCGTGCGCTGAAGAACCTCGAATCCATGTCGCCCGAAAAGCAACGGACGGTTTACGCTCAGGTGATCCAGTTTGCCGAGCTGCATCCAACCAAAGTCCGGCTCGGGGTATACGCGCCGACTCAAAGCCTAGAAATGAAAAAAGCCGCCGGGGAAAACCCGGCGGCTCATAAAAATCTGAATCGTGAACCGCGTGTCGCTGGTTCGAGTACTGTCTTAAGTGGTGGGTGGGGACGGAATCGAACCGCCGACACATGCCTTTTCAGGGCATTGCTCTACCGACTGAGCTACCCACCCGATCCTAAGGCTAGTTTTGAAACTAGACATTCAGAGTTAGTCGAGATGAGCAAAAAACGCAACAAAATTGTCAGGCTTATTGTCCGCAAATCGACAAACGTCTTCGGCTACTTTTTCGCTGACTTTTTAGCTTTTGGCGCTGACTTGGCAGCGATATCAGCTACCGATTCGATCGGTTGACCATCAAGCTCAGGATCGTTTTCTTTTACTGAAGCTTCGAGGCTATCTGGCACTTCAGCCGATGACTTCTCGATCTTCAGGCTGTCAGAATAGATGTCGTTTGTATCGTTAACGGCGCTTGGTTGTGTTGTAGTTGCGTACGCGGATGTGCTCAAAAGAAGCACGATAATGCTAATCTTACCCATTTAAATACCCTCTCTCACAAAAGTACCAGCACTTCGTATCGCCGTGCGTCACGCATGTCAACTAGGAAAATTGCAGGAATTTATGGTGCTGAAAATATAGGAATATTCCTCAAAAAACAAAAAAATTTTGTTTATGTGATTGACAATTTGCTCCCCGAAATCATCTAATCAACTGACTAAAATTCCAAACATAGGAGGCATTACAATGCAAGTTCGTCCATTGCACGATCGCGTGCTCGTTAAGCGTTTTCTCGAAGAAGAAAAATCAAAAGGCGGGATCATCATCCCGGACACCGCTAAAGAAAAGCCAATCCAAGGCGAGATCATCGCAGTGGGTACCGGCCGCGTGAGCGAAGACGGCAAAGTCCGTGAGCTCGCTGTTAAAAAAGGCGATAAAGTTCTGTTCGGAAAGTATTCCGGAACTGAAATCAAGATCGAGGGCGAAGAGTACCTCATGATGCGCGAAGAAGACATTCTCGGCATCATTCAATAACTTTTAATCTAAGTAGGAGATAAAACAATGGCAGCAAAAGAACTAAAATTTAGCCAAGAAGCTCGCAACCTCATTTTGAGCGGTGTGAACACTCTTGCGGACGCAGTGAAAGTCACCCTCGGACCTAAAGGCCGTAACGTGGTTATTGAAAAATCTTTCGGCGCACCAAACATCACCAAAGACGGCGTAACTGTCGCTAAGGAAATCGAGCTTTCAGACAAGTTCGAAAACATGGGCGCGCAAATGGTTCGCGAAGTCGCTTCTAAAACTAACGACGACGCAGGTGACGGCACCACAACCGCTACCGTACTCGCTCAAGCTATCTTCCGCGAAGGCGCGAAAATCGTTGCAGCAGGCTTGAACCCAATGGATGTTAAACGCGGTATCGATAAAGCAGTTGAAACCGTCGTCGGCGAACTCAAAAAGATCTCGAAGCCGATTAAAGATCAAAAAGAGATCGCTCAAGTCGCGACTATCTCTGCTAACAACGACACCGCTATCGGCGACATCATCGCTAAAGCGATGGAAAAAGTCGGCAAAGAAGGCGTGATCACCGTTGAAGAATCTAAAACTTCTGAAACTACTCTCGACGTGGTTGAAGGCATGCAATTCGATCGCGGTTACCTCTCTCCTTACTTCGTCACTAACCCTGACAAAATGGAAGTGGTTCTCGATTCTCCATACATTCTTCTTTACGACAAAAAAATCAGTAGCATGAAGGACCTTCTCCCAACTCTCGAGAAAGTCGTTCAACGCAATAAACCCCTCATGATCATCTCTGAGGAAGTTGAAGGCGAAGCGCTCGCAACTCTCGTCGTGAACAAACTTCGTGGCACGATCCAAGTCGCAGCCGTTAAAGCCCCGGGCTTCGGCGATCGTCGCAAAGAGATGCTTCAAGACTTGGCAATCCTCACAGGCGGTGCCGTGATTTCTGAAGACCTCGGCCACAAGCTCGAAGCAGTTACTCTCGAGATGCTCGGTCAAGCTCGCAAAGTCACGATCGACAAAGACAACACCACTATCGTTGACGGTAGCGGCAAAAAAGCTGACGTCGAAGGCCGCGTAAAAACTATCCGCGCTCAGATCGCAGAAACCACTTCTGATTATGATCGCGAAAAACTTCAAGAGCGTTTGGCGAAGCTTCGCGGCGGCGTCGCTGTGATCAATGTTGGCGCAGCATCTGAAGTTGAGATGAAGGAAAAGAAAGACCGCGTGGAAGACGCATTGAATGCGACTCGCGCTGCGGTCGAAGAAGGCATCGTCCCTGGGGGCGGTACTGCTTACCTTCGCGCTTCTAAAGCGCTCGCGAGCTTGAAAGGCACCAGCCCAGAGCAACAAGCGGGTATCAGCATTGTTAAGCGTTCAATCGAAGAACCTCTTCGTCAGATCGCTTACAACGCGGGTCTTGAAGGCTCAATCGTTGTCGATAAAGTGGTGACTAACTCTAGCGCTACTTTCGGCTTCAACGCTTTGACCGAGACTTACGAGGACTTGATTGCTGCGGGCGTCATCGACCCGGCTAAAGTCACTCGTTGCGCTCTCCAGAACGCAGCATCGGTTGCGAGCCTTATGCTCACGACTGAAACGCTGATCGCTGAAAAGCCTAAGAAAGACATGCCTGCAATGCCAGGCGGTCACGACCACGGCGGCATGGGCGGGATGATGTAATTCCAGCCTAAAGGCTAAAATTTAAGACCCTCGGTAGCTTCGAGTTACCGGGGGCTTTTTTTAATGGAGTCAAATGTTTAAGATTAACCTTCAGTCGTCACGGCGCCATCACTTGCCGCACCGACTGCGAGATTTTTATCACATGTCTCCGCCGTATACGCGGCTGCCGCACCCACTTGAATCACGCGTGAGCCTGCGCCCACTGCTGGATCAAAGAGGAACTTACGCAATAGTAAGGCGTAAGAATGGTGTGCGTAAAGCGTGTCGTAATATTCTGGGGCCATCCTCCTGAGAGCCGGAAGGCGGCGCCAAGAGATATTCATGATGTCGTGGTGCTCGTTGTGGTAACCGACGTTAAACATCAGTTTGTTCCACGGACCGTAGTAAGAATAGGTTTCTTGGCCATCTTTAAATACAAAATGCTCTTGTACCCAGCGTGCCCCGAGCGGATGGAGTCCAACCGCGAACCAAGTCGAAACGAGGAGGTACGCAAGAGCTGTCCAGCCCAAGAAGTAAACGATAGCTGTGTTGAAGGCGAGAGCACAAACCAAGTTGGTGATCACCCAGCCGTTCCAGAGTTGAACCTTCTTCAAGCGTGCCGGCCGAACAAAACCCTGAATGATCAAGAAACAAAAGAGCCAAAGCGCCTTGCGTGCAGGATGATTGCCGATCATTTTTGCTTCGACTGGACCTGGAAGATCCGCATCGAGATCCAAATTGCCCTGATGCTTGTGGTGGAGAAGGTGATAATTGCGGAAAGCCATCGCCGAAGGAATACCTTGTGCGAGGTTACACGCAATACCTGCCCAGCGGTTGGCAACGGTACCTTTATAAATAGAGTTATGGGTTGCTTCGTGAAGAAGAACAAACAATGCATGGTTGGCTATTGCTCCGATGGCAAAAGCGACCAGTGCCAACAACCAAGGATTCGGATGAGCGCCGAAGTAAGCAGCGATACTCACTTGGAGCAGCAGGATGCCGGCGATCCAGAGTCCACTGGTCCAATCCGATCCCATGAGGGCGCGGACTTGTGGGTAATTTTTTAGGATATCCATCCGACGAGCTTTATGAGGTTCATCGGAGCTTCGGGTCAAATGCGTATTTTCCATGTGTTCTCGATGCTACATGGAGTCGGGCTGAATAGCGACGGAATGCTGGAGAGGGCGGGAAATATCGCCTGTTCGGTTAATTTGATGGCCTGAAGATGTAAATGGCTGGCCGCGTTGTGTTAGATTTTAGGTCAAAAATTGGGTATGGTGACGTGCATGGGCCGCAAACCGTTTTACTCCGAAGGACTCCGTTTTGAATGCCAGGGCTCAGGCAAGTGTTGCACTTCTCGAGGCTCTTATGGCTATGTCTATTTAAACTTAAAAGACCAACGCCGGATGGCCAAAGAATTGCGCCTCACTCACAAAGAGTTCTTAAAACGCTACACCAAAGTCCATATGGGATGGCGTGCCCTCAAAGATCCAACCGAGCTCGGGATGAAAACCCACCCTCAGGGCGATTGCATTTTTTTGGTCGGCGGTAATCGGTGCGGGATTTACGAAGGTCGTCCCGACCATTGTCGGACTTGGCCGTTCTGGCCGGAGAACATGACTCCAAAAGCATGGGCTAAAGAAGTTGCTTCGTTTTGCCCGGGTGTGGGCAAAGGCAAGCTCCATACGTTTGAGGAAATCAAAGCTGTTCTTGATACCCAACGCCTCAACGACTAAGACTCGGTGATTTCGTCGCCCAACTCGTTCTTGTCATCACGGCGCGCGGGAAAGTGGGCTTTTAATGCCTGCCCGATTTCTCGCACCGCGAATACGATTCCAGCGGTGATATCCTTATTTTGAATGGCTGAACGAATTTCACGAGTGAGCTGTTCCCAAAACTCCTGACCGACTTTTTGATGGATACCCTCATCGCCAAACACGGCGTAGGTTTTAAGTTTTGAATTAATGTAGAGTAAGATTGCATTTCGCTCCCGCGTCTCTTGCATTTTGAGATCAAAGAAGTGAGCTTTGGCCGCATCCATCGCGATCGTTTCTTTTTTGCTGCGTGAAATATGCACGCGAATCTCGCCCGATGTTGAATTCTCGGCGGACCGAATCGCTTCAACAATGTGTTTTTTACCAACTGCCACTTGCACCTCCACCGCCGGACGACCCGCCTCCGCCGGAGAATCCTCCGCCCCCGCCAAAACCGCCACCTCCTCCGAAACCACCGGAGCCGCCCCAGAAAATTCCGCCGCCTTGACGATAATATCGACGGCCTCCTGATGTATAAGCAATCGTGGATTGCAGGCGGGACAAAAAGTAGACTCCTACAAAGATAACCAGGAAAAGCGCGAACGGTGTAAGGGGTTGTTTATGAGCTTTTTTGGCCGCGCTCGGATCATGGATGACTCGGACAATCTCGTTTACACCGGCGTAGACGCCTTCTGCTATTTGTCCGTCACGAAAACGTGGAACGATCTCGTCTTGAATGATGTGGTTGGCAAGCGCATCCGGGAGGACACCTTCGAGGCCGTATCCGACTTCGATCCGCATTCGGTGCTCTTGTAAGAATATGGTTAAGAGCACGCCATTGTCTTTGCCTTTTTGGCCCATTTTCCAGTGAGCATACAGGCGATTGGAGTAATCCGCGAAGTCTTCGCCTTCGAGTGACCTAAAGACAGCCACCAGCACTTGGTTGCCGGCGCGTTGGTCTTCGTTGCTAAGTAGTTGGAACAAACGCTCGCGTGTACCGCTATCGATCGATCCGGTCTCGTCATAGACGTAATCCCGTGGTGGCTGAGGCAAATCCAGAGCCCACGAGGATTGAATAAAAACCGTAAGACAAAGCGCAACGATTTTTAGCACGATTAGAATTTAACGGCTGGAGGTTTGTCCGCGCCTTTTTGCGCTTCGAAATACGCGCGTTCTTTAAGGCCTTTCATTCCGGCAACAAAAGATCCCGGAAACTGGCGAATCGCGGTGTTGTACTCGCGCGCGACGTCGTTAAAGCTTCGGCGCTCGACCGCGATACGGTTCTCGGTGCCTTCGAGCTGCACTTGAAGATCTGAAAAGTTTTTATTGGCTTTGAGATCCGGATATTTTTCGGCGACGACCATGAGGCGTGAGAGTGCGCTTGAGAGTTGTCCCTGAGCGGAGTCGAATTTTTTAAGATCGTCGGGAGAGTTGACCTTGATTTGCCCGACCGAGGCGCGCGCCTGAGTGACTTGCTCGAGAACTTCGGCTTCGTGCTTGGCATAGCCTTTTACGGTTTCAACCAAGTTCGGAACGAGATCCGCGCGGCGTTGGTAGACGTTTTCAACCTGCGCCCAGGCGCTGCTGGTTTTTTCGTCGAGAGCGATGAGTCCGTTTCCGGCGCTGATAAACCAAAGAACACCGAGTACCAGGACCCCGAGAACAGAAAACAGAGCGATTTTGGATGAGTTCATGAATTCTCCTTTAAGATTTTTCCGACCATGGCCGGACTAAAAACATAAGTTTCGGAACAGAAGTCACAGTCGACTGTGACATCTTTGTTTTCTCTGAGCATGTCGGCAAGTTCCGCGGTGCCGGTCAATGCGAGTGCGCGCTCGACGCGTTCGCGTGAGCAAGTGCATTTGTAGGTCAGATTTTTTTCTTCGAGGATGCTGAAGGGGTGCTGGTCCATCAGGTAAGCTAGAACATTGGTCGGCGAGCTCCGCTGAGGTGAATCCAAATCACTTGTCTGTATTTTCGCGATTTGCGTTTCGATAAATTTAATATCCGTCTCGCTCGCTCCCGGGAGCGCTTGAATCAGGAATCCTTGTGCGAAAGTCACGACGCCTTTTTGATCGATGACAACTTCAATCCCAACCGCCGATTGCACTTGCTCCGATTGAAGCCAGTAAAAAGTAAGATCCTTCGGCAGGCGTCCGGTCAAAAGCGGGACAGATCCGATGTAAGGCTGCGCTTCGTCGAACTTGGTTCGTAAAACCGAAAGGAGCCCGATTCCCCAAGGTCCGATGCCGGATCCAAGATGCACGTCGTCCTGCGGCCGTTCAATCACATAACCGCGAACTTCCGCATCCGCATTGGCATCAACAATAGCTTGGTGGCACCAGCCGGAACCTTTGATGTTGAGATTAATTTTTTCGCCGGTTTTGCAGTAAGAGGAGAGAATGAGGCCCGCAATTGTCGCTTCGGTGAGCGCAACTGTGCTTGCAGGTGAAGCCTCATGGCGGAGTCTCATCTGATTGGCGATTTCGGTGGCGCTGATGGCGACGGCACGAATGGTTCCGGTGCTCGAGATGCACTTGACCCATTTGTCCACACTGGATTTAAATTCAAAGGGCATAAAGGTATTTAGAAAGAAATACCGGCGTGAACCAGGAATGACAAGTACGAACCGCCCAAGTTTTGGGTCGCGCCCGTCGAGTCTTTCTTAGAGGCCTCAAACATATTGTGTAAGGTGAGGCGAGCGCCGAAAAAGACGCTGTCGCTGAGCAACAGTTCGACACCACCGCCGAGTTGCGCGCCAAACAAGAGACCGCTCAAGGTTGCGCCGCTTTGAAGTGTGGTCGATGGATCGTAAAAACCCAGACCCAAAGTCGCAAATGGAACGAGTTGGTCAAAGTAAACTAGATTAGTACGCACTCCGGCGGCGAGGTGCCACATCGAGAGATTGCCGTTTGAATGAGAGCTGTAGCCAAAGTTCGATTCAAACGAAAATAGCTCGCTCACACCATAGGTGTAGTGGAGTTCGGTGCCGATCGCGTTGTCGAACTCGGTGTTTGAGATTTTGCTCATCAAAAAGACCTGACCCACACCCAGAGAGAGGTTGTGAGTACCGGGAGCCAGAGGGCCCCTGCCGGTCGATATTTTGGTTGAATTTGACGTTTCCCGCGAGGAGCGGGTCATCTTAATGGTCTGAACAGACGCGGTCTGATAAGCCGGGTTGGACCAGGAAGAGGCTTCGGCAGAAATAAAAAAAGACACCGAACAAACTCCAAAAAGGGCTGGGATCAATTGGTAAAACCCATATGACTTGGCCATATTTAGAGTGTATTCGGTGTCCCGAAAGAAGCAAAGCCTAGATGCACTCATCAAGTGCAATATAGGAGGATGCTAAATTTTTAGATCGACTACAGAGTAGTCGACCAGGCAGTTAGACAATAGAGTCAGAAAACTGACTGCTATTGATTAATGCTTGGAGCGCTGCTGACGTTAGCGGTGTTGCTATTGCTCAACGCCATAGCGTTAGCTTCAGCTTCAATTGCTGCGAGTTCGTTCTTCAGCTTGTCTTGGATGAAGCCAGAGAAAGAGCCATCGCCAGAGCGAATGATCGTCTTAAGCAAGTTTACTGAAGGCTGAGTCTTAGCTTTGCGCTCAGATTCATAAAGAAGCTGAGTCAAAGTAGCTGCTGTGATGTCGTTTTTGGTTTTATTATCGATAACGCGAATTTCTTCGCCGTTACGGATCATTTTCGCGATTTCGTCGAGAGTTACATAGCTCGACTCGTGCGTGTCGTACAATTTGCGGTTCTGGTAACGCTTGATGATTTTTGCTTCTTTCATACTGCCCCCTAGCAAATACGAGGATATCGTTTCGTTAGTTATTAAGTGTTCCCCCTCGGTCTTGGAAGCATTCTTGCTGCATTAGGTAAAAACAAAAAACCCCCGTTTTTACCTTTCAGCATCAAAAATTTGGCGCTGCCTCATTCGAGGTTGCACATGAGTACCGCGACATTTGACATGATGCAATACCTTCGTGCTCCTGTTTTGTTAACAACCCGTATCGCTAATGTCAAGCACTACGCCGCCGTGCACTTGGGCGGCGGACCTATAGTTTTACGCTAGCCCTACCGAAACGAGAATTGAGGGAGGCCAACTCATGGCGCACTCGTTCGTTAAGCGGTCGAAATTATTAGAAAAATATTCAAAAAACGCACTGATATTGTTTGGTATTTTCGCGATTTTTGGATGTGCTACTCCCGAAGCTATACGCGTTCCAAATAATATTGACGTGCCACACAATATTGCAAGTCACGCACAAAAGCAGTGGGAGACCCAACCGTATCAGGCAACTGCTGAATACCATTTCTCTCTCGCACAAGCTTACTCAACTGAAGGCAAAGTAGATCGCGCGATTGAAGAGTATCGTGCGGCGCTCGCCTATGACAACAAGTCTGCAATGCTTCACGCAAAACTTGCTGCGGAGTATTTGCGCAAGGGCATGACGAGTTTCTCCGTCGAAGAATGCGAGCAGTCGATTGCGATCGATCCGAAATCGATCGACGTGTTGATGATGCTCGGTGGAATTTACTCCATCAATAACGACACGGATAAAGCATTGAAAACTTACGACCGGGTATTGAAGCTGGATCCGGGCAATGACGAAGCCGCCGTATTTAAAACGCAAGTGCTTGTGGAAAAAAACCGCAACGCCGACGCTTTGAAATATATCAAAAGCTTTGTCGCAAAAGTGAAAGACTCAGCGGCAGCTTGGTTTTACGTCGGACGTTTGGAGTTTACGCACAATCACATCAACGAAGCGATTCAAGCTTATCGCACGGCGCTTGAGCTCCGTCCTGGATTCACGCAAGCAACCCTTTCTTTGGGCCTCATTTTTGAAACCCACAATCAAACCTCTAAAGCTGTCGAGCTTTACGAAGAGCAACTCGAACAGAAACAAGATCTGCAAGTTGCGGGTCGTCTCGCGACGCTCTATCTCAAAACGAGCCGTGTCGGTCCGGCGCTTCGAGTACTGAAGACAATGGCGGTTTTGGATCCTGAAGATTTGAACACGCAGATGAAAATCGGTCTCGTGTACATGCAAAAGGAAGAGTGGGAAGAGGCGCGTAAGGTTTTTGTCGAGGTCCTGAACAAAGTGCCGGACTCCGATAAAGTGAATTACTACTTGGCTGCAACTTACGAGGAAATGGGCAAAACCGATCTTGCGGTTGAACACCTCTTGAAAGTCACCGCGGACTCGAAACTGTTTGAAGATGCTTATCTCCACGTCGCAGGCGTTTATCGCAAGCAAGGCAATCCCGAGAAGTCATTCGGAGTGATTCGCGATGCGATTAAAAAATCACCGGAGAACGCGGGTTTTTACACAATTTTAGCAAGCCTCTACGAAGACGAGAAAGATTACAAAAACGCGACCGGTGCTCTCTACGACGGCTTGAAGATATTTCCGGACGACGAGAAAATGCGCTACTTTTACGGCGCGCTTCTCGATAAACAGGGCAAAGCCGAAGAAGCGGTCTTCGAGATGGAAAAGATCTTAAAGCAAAATCCGGAGCACGCGGACGCGCTGAATTTCATCGCCTACACATGGACAGCCCAAGGGATTCATCTTCAAGATGCCGAAGCCATGCTGAAGCGTGCGCTTAAGCTGAAACCAAACAGTCCGTTCATCCTGGACAGTATGGGTTGGAACCAGTTTATGTTGGGCAAGAATTCGGAAGCGCTCGTATACCTCGAAAGAGCGGCTCAACTTAAGTCGGACGAAACCGCGATTCTCGAGCACTTGGTTGAAGTTTACGCTAAAAACCAAATGCCAGAGCGTGCTGCGGCGACCAAAACCCGAATCCAAAAGCTTTATCAGGCGGAAGAAGCCGCGAGTCGTATGCCGGCGTCCGTTCCTGTTAAGTAGGACCAATTTCACCCGATTTTCAATTCCGGTAAATCTGCCGTATCATGATCGGGATGACTTCACTCTCACAGACCTACCGTTTATTGGCCTCGTTGACTTTGCTATCGCTCCTGGCTGCGTGCTCGACCGCACCCAAAGTGAGCGAAGATAAGGTGGGGCAGTCTGAAGCTGACACCTGGTTCAATAAATATTGCTCGAACTCCGGCCTGGTCGGCGTGATGGGTGAGCTCGTGATCAAATCCGATACCAAAGAATTTAAGGGGCAATTTCCGGCGAGCGTTGCCTTTAAAAAAGACGGCACATTCAATCTTGAGATCACGAACATTGTCGGCGGTACGGTCGCTCAGCTGAGCGGTGATTCGCGAGCGATGCAGATCACTGTGCCGAGCAAAAAGCAGTACAACCGGTCGGGGGTTACGCACTACTTAGGACTCGAGATGGCAGTGCTGGTGCCGCTCCTCCGCGGAGAGCTCCCTTGTCCGACCGAAGCCCGCACGAAAGGCGTGCGCGTTCAAGCCGAGGGCAATGCGATGAGGGTGCGCACTACGAATTGGGATTGGTACTTTTACCGTTCTTTGAAGGATCAAGGCGAAGTGCCGGCTCGGGTGGTGCTGAAATCTCCGAACGGCAAACAGACGATCGAGATGGACGTCGAAAATTGGAATGACGAAGAAAAGTATTTGAAAAAAGGCCACGTCCACTCTCCCGAAGGAGATTTGAAATGGACGTGGCGTGATCGAATGAAGTCTTAGATCTAACGACTAGAGGGCTTCGATACTGAATGAGGCGATGATTACCGTTTCGACGTTATCGATTCTCCGAGCGGTCTGAGAAATCCTGATAATACGGTATTTTGATTCGTTCGGACCGTCGATATCCAGGTAAACGTTGCCGTCTTCAAGGCTCGCGACGGCGACGTCGCTTACTGGAATAGCGCGGTTACGCGGGTTTTTGAACTCGATCTTGATGTGAGCCAAGTGGTGGAGTTTTACGCGTTCGCCGACAGGTACATGCTGGGTCTGAGTGCATGCGTACTGTTCGTTGCCGTAAACCGGCACGTTGGTGCAGGTCTGACGTGGAACTTGCTGGCAAACTTGCTGAGGTACGTTGGTGCACTCGTTGCGGTATTCGTCGTGGCAATCGCGGCGATTAACGATGCTGCACTCACGGCGCGTGGTACGTTCGCATTGTTGGTGGGTCTCGTTGTGACAAACGTTTTCGGTCACGTTGTGACAAGACTGAACCGGATTGCATACACGACGTGGAACGTCCCGGCAGCCGCGGCTGTCGCAAATGTGAGTGGTTTCGGTGGTACACCGCTGTGTGGTTTCGCAAACTTGGCGAGTCTGGTTTGCGCAAACGGGAGTAGTAACGTTACGGCAGACCTGATCCGGAACATCGCGACAGACGTTCTCCGGAATATCCTGGCAAACCGGGTAAGCGACCTGACGGCAAATGTTTTGATTTTCAATGTGACAAACGTTGCTATACTCAGTCCGGCAGTCTTGGCGAGTTCCGGTTTGAACTTCGCGGGTACAAGTAGTTTGAACTTCGCGATCTTCGTAAACCATTTCGCTCTCTTGATGGTTGAGATCGAATTGAGCGATACGTTGTTGCGCGAGTTGATTTAAAGAGAGACTTTGTTGTGCGGACTGTTCCGCGGTTTGTGGAAGTTGCTCAACCTGTGGTGGCGTGTCGCCGCCTTTGTTGTCTGAACCGCAAGCAGCGAGAACCGTTATGAACAATACAAGAACGCTACGACGATAGAATTTTTCCTTTTTCATACTACCCCTCATTACGATTTTGAGTGGAGCAAGGTTCGAGCCAGAGTTGTGAAGAAAATTGTGTAGTGATTACAAAAAGATTATGCAATGCATTAGTTTTCAGCGCCAATTTGATACTGACGAACTGACACCTTTTTCGCTCGTTCATTTTTTTAAACAAATCGTATTCAGAACGCAGAACGTGCTCGAAAAAAAAATCGGGATCGAGTAAGTTACGCCCAATATGTGGGCGTATTTCTTGCGACGATTGCTGTATGCTGTGCCGATTCTCTTCGGAGTTTCTCTAGTCGTCTTCTCTCTCTTCCACTTGGTCGGCGGTGATCCCGCGACACTTCTCCTCGGAAAACACGCAACCGCCGAGCGTGTAGCGATGGTCCGTGCCGAACTCGGACTCGATCGTCCGATGTATGTTCAGTTCGGAGATTATCTTCGCGAAGTCGTCACGTTTGATTTCGGAAAGAGCTACACCACTCGCGAAGACATCCGCGATAAAATCAGTCACGGAATTTGGCCGACGCTTTGGTTGTCGGTGCCAGCATTTTTTTTAACGGCAATTCTCTCTTTGTCCATCGCGCTTGTCGTAGCGTATTTTCGAGGGACTATTATCGATAGGGCGGCAGTCATCTTCTTTGTCTTGCTGATGAGCCTGCCGAGCCTCGCCTATATTCTGTTCGGTCAATACATTCTGGCTGCGTATAAAGGGTGGTTTCCAATATCGGGATACGGAGCCAGCTTTCAGGAAAAGGTTTACTACCTGTCTTTGCCGGTATTGATTTCAATTTTTTTGAACTTAGGATCGGACATCCGATTCTTCCGTAACTCGATCATCGAAGAGATTAACCAGGATTACGTTCGCACCGCACGGGCCAAGGGATTGAACGAGTCGCTTGTCTATTTGAAACACGTTCTCAAAAACTCGATGATCCCGGTGATCACTTACGTTGTCATTCAAATCCCATATTTGGTGTTGGGTTCGCTCCTTCTCGAGAGTTTTTTCTCGATTCCTGGAATCGGCGGCATGACGGTCGAAGCCGTCAACAACAGCGACTTTCCGGTTTTGAAAGCCATGACGACGGTGATTTCGGTTCTCTATATCTTAACTACGATTTTAACTGACGTGTTCTACCGCATGGTGGATCCACGTATGAGTTTCGGGAAGCGGGGTTAAAAACGATGTGGCAGACGGCACTTAAAAAAGTGTTCAAAAAGAAAATGCCGCTCTTCTGTGCGAGCATCATCATCTTCTTTTTAGCTGTAGCGTTTGCGTGTCAGTTTTTGGGGCTCGCTTCGACGTGGGATGCTCCCATCGGAGCCCAGTATCTGCCGCCAGCCTTTACGACCTTCGACATGTGGCTTGGAACCGACATCTTGGGCCGGAGCGTGATGTACAAAGTGATTCAAGGAACTCGGATTGCCTTGAGTGTCGGGATCATCACCGCGATTCTCGCGGCGCCGATCGGAATCTTCTTCGGAATGGTGTCGGGCTACTTCGGCGGATTTATTGACGACGTGATCGTGTGGTTCATCACAACGCTTTCCTCGATTCCAAGCATTCTATTGATTATCGCGATTAGTTACTCGATGGGGCGCGGGATGACCGCCGTCTATATAGCTTTGACGGCGACAAGCTGGATTGCGCTTGCGCGGATTTTGCGGGGTGAGGTGCTTAAGCACAAGCAGCGCGAGTATCTGATCGCGGCGGAAAGCATCGGCGTAGGCCACGGTCAGCGGATTTTTAAGCACTTGCTCCCTAACGTTACGCACCAGATTATTTTGAGCATGACCTTTATGGTCGAAATCGCGATCCGTTCTGAGGTATTGTTATCGTATCTCGGTTTAGGAGTTCAAAATTTGCCAAGTTGGGGCAAAATGATTGATGACGCTAAAGGCGAACTCAGTACCGGCGTGTGGTGGCAGCTCACTGGCGCGACTGTTGCGATGTTCTTCTTGATGTTTGCGATCAACGTCCTGGGGGATTATGTGCGAGACGCACTAGACCCGAAAGCGCACAGTTAGGATGATGAGATGAGCGACCTTATCGGTAGTTTAAAAACTGCAGAAAAAATTTTGGAAGTGAAGTCGTTGCAGACTTCTTTTTTCACCGATCGCGGTGAAGTGAAGGCGGTCGATAACGTCAGTTTCGATGTCTACAAAGGCAAGACCACGGCAATCGTCGGTGAGTCGGGTTGCGGTAAGTCTGTGACGTCGCTGTCAATCATGCGCCTCATTCCGAACCCGCCGGGTAAAATCGTCGGTGGCGAGATCCTATATAAAGGTAAAAATTTGCTCGACTTCCCGATGGATCAAATGCGTAAGATCCGGGGGAACGAGATCTCCATGATTTTCCAGGAGCCGATGACGTCGTTGAATCCGGTTTTTACCGTGGGCAACCAGCTCGTCGAAGCAATCCGGCTCCACCAAGATTTGTCTAAAGGCGAAGCGATCAATAAAGCCGTCGAGATGCTGAAGCTCGTCGGAATCCCGGCACCGGACAAGCGGATTAAAGATTATCCGCATCAGCTGTCGGGCGGGATGCGCCAACGCGTGATGATCGCGATGGCATTGTCGTGTAACCCGCAAGTGCTGATTGCGGATGAACCGACTACCGCTCTCGACGTGACGATTCAAGCGCAGATCCTCGATCTTTTACGTGATCTCCAGCAGAAAGTAGGAATGGGCATCATGCTGATTACCCACGATCTCGGGGTTGTTGCTGAGATGGCGCACGAAGTTGTCGTGATGTACGCGGGTAAAGTGGTCGAACGCGCACCGGTCAATGAAATCTTCGCAAAGCCGATGCATCCTTATACGCAAGGACTTTTGAACTCGATTCCGGTTTTGAATCGCGATCCGACCGGCAAAGTTAAAAAATCGCGTCTCGAACCGATTCCGGGTATCGTTCCGTCGCTCCTCGACTTGCCGAAAGGTTGTCGGTTTCAAGAACGCTGTAAATTCGTTCAAGAGGGCTGCAAGGGCGTCGAACCCGAACTCCGCCGGATCAGCGATGAACGTTTAGTGAGGTGCATACTTGCATGAGCTCGAACGATAATGCCAATAAGGAAGTATTGCTGTCTGTCCGTAACCTTACCAAACGATTCCCGATTAAAGGCGGGATCCTCGGCCGTGAAGTGGCCTCGGTCCGTGCGGTTCAAAACATTTCATTCGACATTTATAAAGGTGAGACCTTGGGTCTCGTCGGTGAGTCGGGTTGCGGTAAGTCCACGCTCGGTCGTTGCATCCTGCGTTTGATTGAGCCGACCGACGGTCAGATTGTTTTCAAAGGCCAGGATATTACCAAACTTCCGCACGATGAGATGCGCAAGCTTCGTCGTAACATGCAGATCGTTTTCCAAGATCCGTACGCGTCGTTGAATCCGCGGATGACGATCGAAGAAATTTTGGGCGAACCGCTCATCATTCACAAATTGACCAACACCAAAGAAGAGCGCCGCAAGCGTATTTACGACTTGCTCGACCTCGTAGGTTTGCGTCGTGAGGCTGTCTCGCGTTATCCGCATGAGTTCTCGGGCGGTCAACGCCAACGGATTTGTATAGCGCGCGCGCTTGCGGTGCAGCCGGAGTTCCTGGTGTGTGACGAGCCCGTGTCGGCACTCGATGTTTCGATTCAGGCACAGATCGTGAACTTGATGCAGGATCTTCAAAAAGAACTGAAACTCACTTATTTGTTCATCGCGCACGATCTTAAAGTGGTGGAACACATTTCAAACCGCGTGGCGGTGATGTATCTCGGCAAAATCGCCGAGATCGCGAAGTCCGAAGAACTGTACACACACCCGAAGCATCCTTATACGAAAGCGCTTCTCTCCGCGATTCCGGTTCCGGATCCGACTTTCAAAAAAGATCGCGTGATTTTGCAAGGTGACGTTCCGTCGCCGATCAATCCGCCATCGGGATGTTTTTTTCATCCGCGTTGTCCGATCGCGCAAGACAAGTGCAAGGTCGATTTTCCGCAGCTTGCTGATGTGAGCGCGTGGGACGGTGTCCATCAAGCCGCTTGCCATTTCCCGAGCGATAGTCCGCTTCCAACCACTAAACGCACGCTGGCCGCAGCTCCATAGGTTTTACGATGAAGTTGAAAGGGTTTTTTATTGCTTGTCTCGTGTGCGGCCTGATCGGGTACGAAATCGGTAAGTCTTCGCGCTCGGCGGATGCGCCGGCGAATGAAGTAGTGCAAACGGCTGAAAAACTCTCCGTGACCACGACCCAATCATCGGTGGAAGTGCACCCGGTAGTGAACGAGAAGGCCGCTTCCGTCGCGTCTGGTGTGGCGGCCGGCACCAATAAGAAGATGGTGTCTGCATCCAATCCACCCTTCGAAGAGGAGCCGAACGAAGTGATTGAAGTCGACGACGAACCGGCCACTCCGGAGCAAGTCGAGTTACTAAAAAAGCAAGAAGCCGAGAGTGAGCCACGCTTGCAGAAGTGGCTGTACGAGCGCGCTGACAAAGGTTTCGTGATTACTAAGACCGAAGTTTCAAAAGATGGTGGATATTTTTCGCAAGAACGACTCGATTCAGGGCAAATTGCCGATCGAGAGTACGGTAGCACGGGCGCTCTTCGAAGCGAGTCGATGATTGAACCCGATGGTAATAAGATTTCACGTAGCTTTTTTTTGAACGGCCAGGTCAAGTTCCTGATGTTCGAGAGCAAAGACGGGACACGCGACATGACGAGCCTTGACTCGAGTGGTTTTCCGGTGAGCAAAACCGTGGAATACGCCAATGGTCAGCGTCTCGTGTTTGAATACGACGAGAGCGGCAATGTGGTTCGTAAAGTTTTCATTGAGAAAAATAAGTCCGGGCGTATTATCGAGTAATGGTACCCGCAGCAAAACTCACTCCGAACCAACTTGAAATCGCACTCAAACAGCATCCGGACTGGAAGTTTAGTGCGAGTGGTCAAATCGAAAAGACGTTTGAACTTTCCGGTTTCCCGCAATCGTTGCTCTTCGTGAATTCGGTGGGATTGCTCGCTGAAAAGCAGAACCATCATCCGGATATTTTGATTCTCTGGAACAAGGTTCGGCTCTCGCTCAGCACTCATGATTCGGGCGGGATCACTCAAAAAGATTTCGATCTGGCAAAAGCCGTTGACCAACTTCCGACAATATAAGAAGACACTTCCCAATGAAGAAGACACTTTTGTTATTTTGTTGGGGACTCTTTACTATTGGTGTATTCGCGGGACAGACGCAGGCTTCACTTTTTGAAGTCAAAGCGATGCGCAATTATAAAGGCGTGGTAGAGTATCTCGACAATATCGTAAAGACCTACGGACAAAATGCGCAAGAGTTCGTGCTTGGCGACAGCGACTCGGGACAAAAAATCATCGGTGTTAAAGTTGGTAACGGTCCGGTCAATAACCTCGTCGTTGCCACTCACCACGGTAATGAATACGGCTCGACCGAAGTCGCGCTCCGTTTTGCTTACACCGTCGCGGTCAAGCCGATCGCGGGTCAAACCATTTGGGTGGTGCCGGTCCTCAACATCGGCGGATACAATGCTGGACGACGAGAAGAGATGAGCTCGACTCGCGGTAAATCTTACGACCCGAACCGCAACTATCCGAGCCCATGTGGAACCGAAGGTCCGTTCACTTTGAAATCAACCGCGGCACTCGCGCGCTTTATCGTCGAGAAGAACATCGTGGCTTCAGCGACTCTCCATACCTTTTATCCGGCTGTGACTTACCCATGGGGTTTGTCGACGAAGGATCTGACTACCGGTTACGAGAGTATCTTCAAGGGGCTTGTTCAGACCGCAGCGGCTGACAGTCACTACAAGACCGGTAATACCACCGATCTCATTTACGCGGCAAACGGAAGCTTCGAAGACTATGCGTTCATGCAACAAGGAATTTGGTCTTTACTCTTCGAACTCGGATCGACACACAATCCGTCTCCAAAGCAAGTCGAAGACATGATCGCCGTAAATGTACCAGGCCTTCGCCGGATGATGGAGTCTGCTCCAGCTCAGCGCGCGGACAAGCACTCGTTTACCGGAACTTGCGATCGTAGCCGCGGTCGCGCCGATCGCCACGACGAATAGATCGAGTCAAAATCTGACTGGTCGGCTCCGAGAATGAAGGGAATTCGTTGAAACTGATTTTGTTGAGAATTTGTGCTCGTCATTTATATATATGATGTTTATAAATGCATGAAGGATTGGAGGAGTATGAAGCAAGCTGCTTTGTTTTTACTGGTTATTTTATTTCAAAATTCAGCGCAAGCGTCGGTAGATTTTAAGTGGGACCTGACCCACGCCGCTGCAAACGTCTTTGTTAAAACCGTGTATGGCGCCAATGCAAGCGATGCAATTTGTACGGTGAGCGGAACCCGTCCGACCGGGACGGAAGACGCGATCCCGGGCTCGAATCAAAAAATCGAATGCCGTTGGAACGCGGGTATAGAAAGCGGATCGACGTCTTTTGCCGAAGGCAAGATCGATAGCTGGGGCCAGCGCAACGATATGAAGTCGTTCCGCGCGTACGGCGAGAGCGCCGAAAAGCTTTTTGATCTATTTCAAAAGCAGACCAAAGGATTGCAGAACCCCGAGCCGAAAGACTCGATGTGGTTGCGTCTTTATCTTTGCGATTCGCTCGGTGGATTTTGTACTCAACCCGTACTTTTAAATACCGACGCCGATCCGGACGCCCCAGCTCAAATGGATTGTTCGCGTGAGAGCGTTTTGACGAAAGAGAGTACGGTGAATATCGACCCGTCTCAATATGATGCCAATCACTATCCGGATTATCTGGATGATATGGCAAATGCCCAAATTAAAGCGGGCGAACGCAAGATCGAATCGGTTTACTGTACCTTTATTGCGCCGTAGTGGGCGTGCGAGCGAACACAAGCGCAAGAACCGTAAAAACGATCGCATTTACCGCGATCAGTTCCACGCCAATTTTGTAGCCGCCGAAAAGATTGGCGCTGTTCCAGTCAAGGTACGCGCTAATCGCGACGGCGATGAGACATAGATATGGAATACGTTGATGTTTGAGTTGGATCTTGGTGAAAATTCCGAGTCCGTACAATCCGATGAGTGGGCCGTAAGTGTAGCCAGAGCAGCGCAATACGATATCAATCAGCGATCTCGCTTCGGCTTTATAGATACCGAGAATAATGATCAAAATTAAAACCGCGGCGAGGGCATGAATCACGCGCACCGGAATTTTATTTTTCCACTCCTTCGGGAACAGATCGATCTCGATCGATGAAGCAATTGCAGGCAATATGGTGCCGGCACTACTAAAGGTCGCAGCCGCCAAACCGACGATAAAGATCAGAGCCGCGATCGGTTCCAGGTGCGAGAACACGGCGGTCGAGAGGACTTGATCGTGGATAACAGCACCGTTTGCGAGAGTCGGGAGTGCAATGCCCTTTTCTTGAAAGAGTTGAATCGCGAGCGCACCCAAAGCCAGGAAGAAAAAGTTAACCGCGACCATCGTGAATGCAAGCGTGATCATGTTTTTTTGTGCGTCCCACAAGCGTTTGCAACTGAGGTTAAGCTGCATGATGTTTTGATCGAGTCCGTTCATGGCGCTGGTGATGAGCATGCCACCGAAGATCTGCTTTAGGAAAAAGTTCGAGGCCTTCGGATCGGTAAAAAAGATCTGCGGCTTCATGATGGTAGCAATCGGGTCCTGGACTTCGTTCCAAAAAAATCCGGCCAGGATGAAGATCGCGGCAAGCAGGATCACGGATTGGTAAGCTTCGGTCCAGACAAGCGCTTTGATGCCGCCCTTGTAAGTGTAGAGCACAATCAAGCCCATCGCGACGACAAAGGACAGCACTGGCGAGAGTCCTGCGGGCCCGAGCAAGAATTGATGGAGCACCATCACCGAAATGTAAAGACGAGCGGCTGAACCAAAGGTACGAGAGGCGATAAAAAACATCGAGCCTGTTTTTTGAGCATGGGGGCCGAAGCGCTCACCTAAGTACGAGTAGATCGAGATCAGATTGCGCTTGTAATAGAGCGGTAAAAGAATCGTCGTGATGATGAGATAGCCCAAGAAGTAACCGAACACTACCTGCATGTAGGAGTAGGCTTGGGTTGAGACTGAGCCGGGCACGGAAACGTAAGTGACGCCCGAGACCGAATCGCTGATCATGCCGAGGGTAATGAGCCACCAAGTGGAATTGCGGCTGCCGATATAGTAGTCGTCGAGTGTGGCTTTGCGTGACCGATAAAACGAGAGGGTCACGAGACTGAGAAAGTAAGCGCCCAAGGCTAAAAATCCGGCAACTGGCGATAACATATAATTTAAAGACTATTTCACGCGGGAGGAATTAGAAAGCAATTATCTCAGCCAACGACGCTGAATTTGTATGGTCAAGCCGCGACCGAGGCTGGTGTTGGTGGGGCTTCCGAACCAAGTTTGATCGAGATAGCTCAAAGTGCCGGCCCACTCGTCGGATTTCATGTAGCTCAGCGCGAGACTCGCAGTAGTGTAGCGCTCGACCGCACCATCGATGGTGCCGAGAGGCTGCACGATTTTTACCGGATCTTCGACGACCCACGTGAGGGCACCACCAATTCGGAAAGCGGTGAAGTTGTAGCCTAAACCTGCGCTGAAGTTTCCGCCGAAGCCGGGTTGGAGTTGGCCTGCAATAGACGAGGTTCGTACCGACTTTGAAAATGAACGGTGCACGTCAACAGAAGTGAAGGCGTCGATGTCGCTAAAAGTTTTCGTAAAGAGTGCGCCCAAGCCTACCGACCAAAATCCATTGCCGCGAGTGTCGAGCGCTCCGGTTTCGGATTCATATTTGGAAAGACCGGTCGGGAGCGTGATCTGAAAATAGCCCACGCCTTTTGGACGAATCGGATTGTAATCCCAGTCCGGAAGAAATTCGTAGCCGAGTGTCGCCGCCACATCGCCCAGACCCGAATGAGTGTCACCCGTGCGCGTACGTTGAATCATCGGGATCGCGAGTCCCGCTTGCCACCGATCAGAGAGGAGGGTTGCGCCCTCGATGCGGAACGATTGAACTTGCTGATGTTCGTCCCAACGACGCCAGTAACCCTCGGAGTCGACATTGTCGACGACGACGCTATTAAAACCGTAAGAGAGAGTGAATTGCGACGCTTGGTCGCCGGCAATAATCGTGGGTGAGGCAAAGCCGCCGCCACAGCAGGCGGCCGCTTGAGCGACTGAAGGCGCGACCACAGTGAGCGCCATCGCGATCGGGAGCGCGATCTTAAATGGTAACGTTAACAACCGCTTCATCTAAGACGGATTCTCCGGATTTAATTTGAAATAAGATTTCCCATTTGCCTGGCATCACAAAAAAGACGTCGCTTGCACGATAAGTGCCGACGTCAATCGGATTGACCGTAGTCGGTCTGGATCCGTGACCCATTTCTGGCATCCAAAGAATTACCTGAGGCGTCGATTCGAGATCGACTTGCACGGGAGATTGATCCAGCAAGTTTGCGCGATAGGTTTTAAATACGAGCGAACCCATTGCGGTCGAAGTGGGTTGACTTTCCCAACCCCATGAAAGGCAGAGCCCCGATTTTTTAAAACGGATCGAACAATCGGTGACGCGTTCGCCGTTTGTGGGGGAGAAGAGGTCTTTCGCCGGTGGCGGTGACTTTTCTTGTGCGCAGGCGGTGAGGATGAGTGCGGCGATCAGAGGTGTGACGATTTTCATTCTATCCTCGTTTGATCACGCAACCGAGTGTTCGGCCCGAGGGAGTGCGGACGACATGGCTTTGCTTGATGTCGTCGAGCGCATCACGTAAAAAGTTTTTATCTGCTTTCGAGCAGTCGGCGCTGTTGGTGACACCGCCTTGATAAGCGATCTCGCCATTCGGGCGAACGACATACACATGAGGAGTCTTTAATGCTTTGAACTCATCCGCGAGTTTTGCCTTGGAGTCTTGAATGACCGGAAACGGAAGTTTTTTATCCGTGAAATAATTTTTTGCCACAGCGACTTCTTCATTGGCGTTCGAATGGATCGCGATGAAATTGAAGTCGGGATATTCGTTGGAGATTTTGGTGAGCTCAGCGACATGACTATTTGAACAGGGGCAAACGGCCGAGAGAAATACGACGACGAGTCCTTTTTTATTTTCGACCGAAGCCTTGACCGTCTTATCAGTGAGAAGGTTCTGACCCTCGACAGGCAATGACACGGAAGCATGGGCAATGAATGTCCAAAAAATAGTAAGGAGAGCTACTTTTTTCATGCCACTACCTTACCACAAACGATAGCGTCGGACGTAAATGAAAACATTAATTTTGGCCTTCAGTCTCGTTTTCCCTTAGCTCGCGTCATCTGTCGCACAGGCTCCGAATCGGTCATGGGTCTTCGCCCGTAACTGTTGAGAAGGCTTTAGGCGAGCAAGGCGCTCTGAAATTGGGCGAATACCGAGTGTCTCAGGTTTATTTTATTATGTCTGGCGAATGGGAAGTCAAAGTGACCCTGATTTTGGCTGATTCTAGCTAGGAAACCCAGACCATTAAGGTCAAATTGTGATATCATTTGGGGCATGCAATCAGGCCCATTCAAAGTCCCAGCCCCGGTAAATGAACCTATTTTTGGCTATCTCAAAGGCTCTCCGGAGCGCGCTCATCTTAAAGCCGCTTTGATAGCGATTGAGTCTGAGGTCGTCGAGATCCCTTGTATCATCGGCGGTAAGGAAGTCCGTACCGGCAACATTTTTGAAATCCGCATGCCTCACGATCACAAGCACGTGATCGCAAAGATGCACCTTGCGGGACCGAAAGAAGTGCAGATGGCGATCGGCGCTGCACTCAAAGCCAAACGCGAGTGGGAATTGCTCCCTTGGTTTGAACGCACCAAAATTTTCATGAAGGCTGCGGACCTACTCGCGACAAATGTTCCAAACGGCTGGCGCTATCGCATCAATGCGGCGACCATGCACGGACAATCTAAAAACGCTTTCCAAGCCGAAGTCGACTCGGCTTGCGAGATGATCGATTTTTTTCGCTTCAATGCGAGCTACTACGAGCGCTTGTTGCAAGAGCAGCCGATCTCGATCACGGGCCAGCACAACTTGGTTGAGTATCGCGGACTCGAGGGCTTCGTGCTTGCGATCACTCCGTTTAACTTCACGGCAATCGGTGGCAACTTGGCTGCGGCTCCCGCGATGTGTGGTAATACAATCGTGTGGAAGCCATCGGAGACGCAAGGGTTGTCTGCGTACCGCACGATGCAACTCTTTATGGAGGCAGGATTGCCTCCAGGCGTGATCAACTTTATTCCGGCACCCGGCCCGATCGTGGGCGACATCGCGCTTAAACATCCGGAACTTGCGGGCGTACACTTTACGGGTTCAACCGGTACGTTCAACCATATCATTAAAACGGTGGGCACCAATATTGAAACCTTCCACACCTATCCTCGCATCGTGGGTGAGACCGGCGGTAAGGACTTCGTGTTTGCGGATCCATCCGCGGATCTCGATACATTGCGTGTGGCGTTGGTTCGTGGCGCGTTCGAGTACCAAGGCCAAAAATGTTCGGCCGCGTCTCGCGCGTACATTCCTCAGTCGCTTTGGCCTAAGCTCCAAACGGCGCTTATTGCGGAGATCGAAAAAATTAAAATCGGCGACGTTCGTGATTTCCGCAACCTCGTCAACGCCGTGATCGACGAGCGATCCTTTAATAAAATCTCTGGCTACCTCGATTGGGCAAAATCGCCCGACTCCAAAATAAAAGTATTGACCGGCGGTGAAGCCGATAAGTCTAAAGGCTACTTTGTGAAACCGACCTTGTTACAAGCAAGCGATCCGAAAGCGCGCACGATGTGCGAAGAAATCTTCGGACCGGTTTTGAGCTTGTATGTGTACGACGACGCGAAGAAAATGGAGATGGTCAAAATTTGCAACGAGACATCTCCGTATGCTTTGACCGGTGCAATCATCGGTCAGGATCGCTACGCCGTGGGCGAAATGATGACCGAGCTCCGTCACGCGGCCGGTAACATCTACATCAACGATAAGCCGACGGGTGCGACCGTAGGTCAGCAGCCTTTCGGCGGAGCACGCAAATCGGGCACGAACGATAAAGCGGGGAGCGCTTTGAACCTCGTCCGTTGGATGAGCCCTCGTACCATTAAAGAAACCTTTGTTTCGCCGAAGCAGGTTCTTTATCCGTATATGGATGAGGCGTAAATCTATGAAGCCAAATCCAAAATACCAGGCCTATATCGACCGTCTCAAAAAAATCGCCGATCTTGGATTTGCTGAAGCCGTCCTCAGTTGGGATCAGCAAACCTATTTGCCAAAAAACGGGTCGCAGTTTCGAGGCCAGCAGATGGCGACTTTGAAGACGCTTGCGCACGAGTACTTTGTTGACCCGAAATTTGGAACGCTACTCAAAGAACTTGCCGAAGAAGCTTCATTGACCGAAGATCAGCGAATCAACGTCAAGCTCACGCTCAAGGATTACACGCGCAAGCAAAAATATCCGCAAAGTTTTGTCGAAGAGCAAGCGACCGTTTGCGCGCAGGCATTCGGTGCCTGGCAAGAGGCACGCGGTAAAAACCGTTTTGATACCTATCGTCCGTTTCTAGAAAAAATCGTCGACCTCAAAAAGCGTGAGACACAACTCGTGGGTTACGAGCGCCATCCTTACGAAGCCTTGATGGAGGACTACGAACCGGGTCTTACCGTAAAAAAAGTCGATGAAGTGTTTGCGGGCATTCGTTCGAATCTTTTTCCGTTTTTTAAAGAGCTCAGCAAGAAACCGAAACCAAGGCATGATTTCTTGACCCGTCAGTTCCCAAAAGACAAACAATGGGCGTTCTCCGAGCGTTCGATCGGTCAGATTGGTTATGATTTTAATGCCGGGCGCGCGGACTTTGCTCCGCACCCATTTTGTACGACGTTTGGCCCGGGCGATACACGCATCACCATTCGTTACAATGAGCATCACTTTAGCCAAATGTTTTTTGCCGCCGTCCACGAAGCGGGCCACGCACTCTATGAGCAAGGCATTCCGCTTGCGCAAGAGTATGGCACTCCGATCGGCCAAGCCGTGTCGCTCGCATTCCATGAATCACAATCGCGTTTTTGGGAAAATAACATCGCGCGCTCTCAGGCTTATTGGAAGGGCAATTTCGGTGCGCTCAAGCACGAGTTTCCGCAAAACTTTGCCGATGTGACGACGGATGAATTTTATCGCGGGATCAACATCGTCGAGCCGTCGTTTATCCGTGTCGAAGCGGACGAGCTTTCATATCACGCGCACATCTACATTCGATACCTCGTGGAGAAAACGCTCATCGAAGGTCAAATCAAGGTCGAGGATTTACCGGCGTTTTGGAACGACCGCTATGAAGAATACCTGGGCATTCGCCCGAAGACCGATGCCGAAGGTTGTTTGCAAGACGTGCACTGGAGCTATGGTGCGTTTGGGTACTTTCCGACTTACTCGCTCGGCAGTTTCTATGCGGCTCAGCTCTTCGCAAAAATGAAATCGTCGTTTGAAAATTTAGACAAAGACATCGAGACCGGCAACTTCGCGCCGGTCTTGCAATGGCTTCGTGAAAACGTGCACAAATACGGCCGCAAGTACAACTCGAGCGAGTTGTTGAAACGCGCGACCGGCGAAGAGCTCAACGTCGAGCACTTTATGAATTACGCGAAGAAGAAATACGGTGGAGTATATGGACTTTAATCTTCAGGGTAAGCGTGTTTTGTCAGTACCGGCAACTGCCTGATTTGCAGCTAAAGAGACCAGTGATCTCGCGCGATTCAAAGCCCGCTGAAGTCGGAACTAATCTAAAAAACTTCACGGAATCGATTGTGACCTTATCTTGCAACGGGGTGATGTTGATCGTCGCTCCGGCCGTTTTGCCGTCTTCCGGAAACTTTTGCGGACGAACTGCGACGTAATCTTCTTGACCCCAGAGATCTTCGCCGAGTTTGGCGAGGGTGATGGTTTGCGTGCCGGAGAGTGCCGAGCCGGTGACCGAAACTCGTCCGCCATTGAGCGAGCCGCGAAGCTTGACGTACAAATATTGGTCCGACGAGAAGTTGAGATGTCCGGTTCGACGAAGTTCGCGATCGCTCACGTCGAAACTCCACGGATTACGCCACATCCACTCTTCGCGGGCGTCAGGCTCTTTAATCTCTTCAAAAGGGGTGAGATGTACGCCCGCGCTCGAAAATTTTTGGCCAGGGTACGGTTTGTCAAAGAACACGTTATGTCTTGCGATATCGTAAAGCACAGGATGCTGAGTCGCGGTCAGGAATTTTCCCTTAAAATTTTTGGTTGCATGTCCGATGCCAAAAATCACGCCACTTTGACATTTTCGTCCGACAACTTTACCGGCGGCATCGAAGTCCACCTGATAAATCCACTCAATATCGGTGCGGCGGCCCCAAAGTGCTTGCGATCGCGTTTTTTTAACTGCGAACAATCCGTAGTCGGTCTCATTTGAAAAATAAACTGTGTAGCGAATCGAGAACCCGAAAGAGTCTCGCATGATCGAGTAAACGAGCTGTAGCGGCACATCGCGATCCGGATGCGAGCCCTGGTCCGGGCGCAGGATGAGGTAAGGCGAATGAGCTAGCGCAAGCTCCTGCTCTTCTGACATCGAGAGTGCGTTTTGAATCACGTTACTCGCGACATTTTTGAATGTGCATGCCGGATTCGGAAAATACCGAATCTGCATTTTTGAAATTTGATCCGAGGTTGGAGCGCCCAAAGTCACCGTTTGCTCGTTAACGTAACGAACAAGATAAGCGCGAATCTTGCGGGTGCCGATTTTTATTTCAGCGATGATTCCCGGAAAAGATTTCTGATCTTTCGAGTCGCATTCCAACTGATATTGAAACCGCAAAAAGGAGTCGGGTTTTAGATCCCGTGCAAACGAGGGCTGGGACACAAGTCCGGCCAAGATCATCATGATCATTTTCACAGGCAAAGCCCTCCAATTGGCTTTTCGGCTGTCGGATTAAGGGGATAAGACTAAAAGGAATGTCAGGTGAAAATAAGAGTTTTATCAGGAACTTGTCGCCAATGTGCGATGTGTCATTTGACGGGTTTTCTTGATTGTACTTGGGCTGCGGTCGAATATTCGCGCGAAAGCGAGCGGATCGGCAAAGAACGATCAATCCGTCGGCTGCGATATCAAAGGCGGCGAAGACGGCGGCTACGTAATCCTCTTCAACGGTGTAGAAAACACGGGCGAAGTCCATCCAGAAATTGACGATGCGGTCGACGAGATGAACGACCTTCTCGACACCGGATCTTGCTCCGGCTCTTTCGCAAAAGATTGCAACATCGTGTACGACGGTTCCGTCAAAACTTATTTTCTTTATCGTACCAGCGGAACGGCGTTATCCTTGAGTAGCGATGGCTTTAACTCGCTCGGGCTCGCCTCTAGTTTTATGGGCAGAATGAAGACGCTCGGAATCTGCAAATAATACGGAAAGAAAATGAAAAATCTGATCGCGGTTGTTCTGGTGATGTTGTCATCCGGGATGTCCTTTGCTGCCACGCCTGCAAATAATGCGAGCGCACCACCGCCACCAGATAATTCATCCGCTCCATCTTCTTCGAACAAAATTCGGTACACCGATCTGACTCCGGATGAGCGCGAGATTTTGAATAATGGTGAGATCAGCACCGGCTCATACATCGCGGGCGGAATTTTAGGAACGATTCTGGGTCTCGGAATCGGGAATGCCGTACAAGGTCGTTACATGCCGAACGGTTTGATTTTTACCCTAGGTGAAGTCGGTGGCGCGATGATGTGGGCTGCGGGTGTGGGTGATTGCCTGGCTGATTCGATTAACTCAATCGGAACACGTTCAAAAACAAACTGTAACGAAGGACTTGCGGTTGCAGGCGCGGTTATTCTCACCGGCCTTAGGATTTGGGAAATCGTCGATGTGTGGGCGATGCCTCCGACGATCAATAGCCGCTACCATAACTTAAAAGCGAGAGTCGATGGGACTCGTACGAGCTTTAATGTCGCGCCGACAATTCATTCGACTGATGGAGCGATGGATGGAGCCGGCCTCGCTCTGACGCTTAGATTCTAATTACTCTTCGCTCTCGATCCCGAAGGATTTCATCCGGCGGTGGAGATAGCTGCGTTCGATGCCTAACACTTGCGCGGTCTTCGATACGTTCCAGTCGTTTTCTTTAAGGGCCTGAACGATGTACTCGCGTTCGAAGACGGTTTTCGCGTCTTTCAGGGATTTGCCGGTAGAGAGTGCGACCGCGCCTTTTGCACCTTCGTTGTCGAGCGTTTCCGACAGACCCGGAGCAAAGGCGACATCGCCTAGGTGAGGCTTAATCTCGCCGCCCGAGATCGGGGAGTCGTCATCACCCTGCAGAATCACTAATCGTTCGATCAGGTTACGAAGCTCACGGACGTTTCCTGGCCACGAGTGTTTGGCAAGCAAGTCACGTGCGTCTTTTGAAAGCTCGCGGTGTTTTTTAAGATGGAGCGCTGAAAACTCGCGCAAGAACGAAGTCGCGAGAGCATCGACGTCTTCTTTGCGTTCGCGAAGCGGCGGAATGTGGATTCGCACTACGTTCAAACGGAAGTACAGGTCTTCGCGAAACGATCCGCGGCCCATTTCTTGCTTGAGATCTTTATTGGTCGCCGCGATCACGCGTACGTCTACCGAGTGAGTATCGTGGCCGCCCACGCGTTCAAATTTTTGTTCCTGGAGAATGCGCAGGATCTTGGCTTGAGTCTTCAAGGACATATCGCCGATTTCATCCAAAAACAATGTGCCCTCGTCGGCGAGGTCGAAGCGTCCGCGACGAAGTTGGATCGCGCCGGTGAAGGCGCCTTTCTCGTGACCGAAGAGCTCGCTTTCGATGAGTTCTTCCGGAATCGCAGCGCAGTTCACTTCGATAAACGGTTTTTTGAAACGGTTTGAGAGCGCATGAATCGTTTTTGCGACGACTTCTTTACCGGTTCCGTTCTCACCGGTGATGAGGACCGAGCCCGAAGTCGGAGCGACGCGCTTGATTAGCTCCGCGATTTGTTTCATCTGAGCGCTTTCGGCGATCAATGGACGACGTCCACCCAATTGGCCTTTCAAAATTTTGTTTTCTTGGATTAGGTCGCGAGTCGAAAGCGCGTTCCGGATTAACAAGAGTAACCGATCGAGCTCCACCGGTTTTTCAATGAAGTCGTATGCGCCCAATTTGGTCGCCTTAACCGCGGTTTCGACGGTCCCGTGGCCCGACATCATCACGACTGGCGTCTCAATCCCTTGTTGCTTGATCTCGTTTAGAGCGGCGAGGCCGTCGACATTCGGCATCCAGATGTCGAGAAGCACGAGATCGGGCTGCTGTTTCTTGAGTAATGCAATTCCATCGGTCGCGTTTGGGGCGGTAATGACCTTGTACCCTTCGTCGCCCAGTACGCCTGAGAGCGACTGAAGAATCGAGGGTTCGTCATCGATGATGAGGATGTTGCGGTTCATCCCCCGAGTCTAATCCTTTTGGGTTCTTTTTCAATATTAATGCCCCAGCCGCCGCTTGACGTCAGCTCGGTCATGGCTCAATCTAAGTGTATGAAATGGCTGAAGACCGTCATTACTGTACTCTTCTTCGCGTTGGTATGCGTAGTCGGTTACAACTATTTCAACCCCGATATCAAAGCCAAGATCATTTCATTCGATCAATTCAATATCGAAGACGTCAGTTTGTACGCAAACGGTACCCGCTACCGTGCCAAAGATTTCCAGGCAGGCATGCTCAACACGATGAACTTCCAACTCAACCAATGGTGGAAGAACGTCGACTTCAATTGGAAGCGCGAGTGGGAATCGCCGATTCTCGGGTTCGTCGTTTTTACCGACAAGGGTAAATTAAATTTTCACGGTGAGTGGGTCGTGCTCATGCTTGACAACGACGGTGGTCGCTTTGCAAGACTCATGACCAAAGAAGAAAAGGCCATGGTTGAACGTTTCCGCGACCGCATCACCTGGGTGACGGAACGGTAACTAGCTTACCAACTTAATCGTCTTCGTCGGAAGTTCAATCATGAAGGTCGTACCCTCGCCCAGTGTGGAGCTGAGGCGTATATAACCCCCATGGTCGTTGACGATCCGCTTCACGATAGCCAATCCTAGCCCGGTACCTTCTTGTTTTGTCGAGAAATACGGTTCAAACGCACGATCCTGGACTTGCTCTGTCATGCCCGGGCCGTTGTCGTGGATCGTGAGCGCGGCGACGTCGAGCTTTTCGTTGTAATGGGTTTCGATCTCGACTCGACCCGGGCCGGTGGTCTCACGCGATTTGATCGCTGCGATCGCGTTATCGAGCAGGTTGATGATCACGCGTTTCATCTGATCTTTATCGATGTTGAAAACAGGAAGCTTCGGTTCCAATCGAGTGATGAAATGAAGTTCTGGATGCGCGGATACGTAGAGTTGCATCGTTTCGTGGATGATGTCGTTCAATTGGTTCGGGTAAGGGTTCACTTCGGGAAAGCGCGCAAAGTTACCGAACTCGTTGACCATCTCTTTGAGTTCGTCCGTATGTTGAATGATCGTGGATGTCAGTTCCTGCACGAGTTGGCCGTCGCGACCGGAGAGTTCTTTCAAGCGCCGCTGCAAACGTTGAGCGGAGAGTTTGATTGGCGTGAGCGGATTTTTAATCTCGTGCGCGATCCGTTTTGCGACTTCCCGCCACGCCATCTCGCGTTGACCTTTAACAAGGTAGGTAAGGTCGTCGAGAACCGCGACCGCTCCCCAAATATTCCCACGTTCTTTGAGTGGAGTCGTGATGGCGGTGAGGTTATGGACTTCGCCTTTAATTTTGGACGCCCAAGCGCGTTCGCGTTCGAGACGCGAGAGATCTTGAAGGCCGGCATTGAGAGCGCCGAGGAGGACTTGATATTGTTCGCCGGCAAAAACACTTTGCATTGGTTTACCGTGATAATCGCCCGATTCGAGTTCGAGCAAGGTGATCGCGGCGTGATTGATGGTCAGGATCGTACCGTGCTCGTCGACGAGGATTACTCCGGTCGCGATGTTCGAGAGAATCGCTTCGAGCTGTTGCGTGCGCTGGCGCAACGTCGACTGACCCGATCGCAAGTCGGACGTCATCTTGTTAAATGTTTCGACCAAGACTGCGATCTCGTCCGTTCCGGTCTTTTCGATCTGCACGTCTAGTTTACCTCGACCGACTTCCTGTGCGGCTTTCACAAGACGCTCGACCGGTACGGTCATCTCGCGCGCGAGATAAAGGCCGAGCCAAGTCTCGGCAAAGATAATCAAGAGAGTGATCACGATCAAAATCACGAGATAAGTGGTTTTGATCGGATATTTTAGTGGGTTGATGTCTTTGTAATCTTCGGCGGTGTGAGCGATCTGACCTGCTCGCGAGGTCAAGCTCACTGGAATAATTGTGTCAACGAGAACGATCGCTTTAATCTGGCCTGAAGTATAATCGATGATCGGTGCCACCGAGCGCACTAAGTCGGCGTGACCGATGTTTTGAATAAAGGAGAAGTGCGATCCCTGAAACGCTTGTTTGAGACGGTCGAGGCTGAGCCGTACATACGCGTTCGGGTTATTGATCCGCGACTCCGGGTCCATCACGACCATCGGTTCGTCGAGCGGGTCGAAATAAATTTCGACCGCGTTTAAGTTATAGGTCGCGCGCATCGGCTCGACTTGTTTGAGTAGTGTTTCCTCGCGTGTGAGTTTGCGGCTCAAAGCGGTCGAACGTACTTGCTTTGCGATGAGTCCGGCAAAGTGGGCAGACGTGGTCTCGGCGTTTTTGTAATATAGGGAGGTGATCTCGAGCGAACTCTGGAGTGTGTTTTGGATTTTGAGGGAGAACCACTTATCGAAACTCGTGTTGATGTACAACGCCGAAATAAAAAACAGGAGGAGAGTCGGAATCGTCGAAAATCCGATGAACGCGGTCACAAGCTTGGTCTTAAGTCGTGCACCTAGCACCTGCCGGCGACGCTCGAAAAAGATTTTCCCCACGTTTTTGAAAATGAGCCAGATCAGGGCAACAAGGATGACGATGTTGAAATTGATCAACCCGAAGAAAAAGATCGAGTTCACGAAGGGGAGAGTGGCCGAGATTTTACTCAGCCGGAATTCGACGCTCGTGAGGAGTAAGAAGACGAGGGCCAGACCCAAGATAATGGCTCGTTCCCGCTGACGTTTTCGTCGCTCGCGGAGATCGGATTTACCTTCAGGACGCTCTGGAACCATGGATGAATAATAGCACAATCAATACCGATGAATACTTATCTGACTTACGAAGATACGACGACTATTGTCCAGAAGATCGTTAACTCGAAGACTCCGGTTTGGGCAATCTCTGGCAAACTGGACAGCAATTCAAACACGCCTCCTGAGAAGAATTGGAATATCTCTTCACGTGCATCGCGGCCGGTGGGCACAACTCGAAAACTTGGAGAACTATGTACAAAAACCCAAAACTCTACGAGTGGATGCTTTTACACCCGGGATGGTGGAGCAAACTTCCACCATGCGGTTCGCACTCGATATGACGCATGTAGTTTAGCATGGAAATTTAAGGGATTTTGACTTACTCTATTCCCCATGGCAGAAAAAATTACTCCCCGCAGCGAAAACTTTCCCGAGTGGTATCAGGACGTCGTCCTTCAAGCGAAGCTTGCTGACTACAGCCCGGTCAAAGGCTGTATGGTGATTCGTCCCAACGGTTACTCGATCTGGGAACGGATTCAACAAGAAATGAACGGCCGGATCAAGGCAATGGGAGTGCGCAATGCTTACTTCCCGATGTTCATTCCGGAGAGCTTTATCAAAAAAGAAGCCGATCACGTTGAAGGTTTCGCGCCTCAAGTTGCGGTCGTGACTTACGCCGGCGCAAAAGACTTGGACGAGAAGCTCGTCGTGCGTCCGACTTCAGAGACCATCATCAACTCAATGTTCGCCAAATGGGTGCAGAGCTATCGTGATCTTCCGCTCTTGATCAACCAATGGGCAAACGTGGTTCGTTGGGAGATGCGCACGCGTTTGTTTCTTCGTACGACCGAGTTTCTCTGGCAAGAAGGTCATACCTGCCACAACACCTTGGACGAAGCCGAAGCTTGCACTCGTCGCGCGCTCGAGATGTATCGCGAGTTTGCCGAAAACGTGCTTGCAATGCCGGTGGTGCCAGGCCAGAAATCTGAAGCCGAGAAATTCGCCGGCGCGCTTCGCACTTATTCGATCGAAGCGATGATGCAAGACGGGAAGGCTCTCCAAGCTGGAACGTCGCACAACTTATCCGATCACTTCGCCAAAGCATTTGATACGATGTTTCTCGATAAGGACAACGCCAAGAAGCACGTGTTCCAAACGTCATGGGGCGTGTCCACGCGTCTCATTGGCGGCATGATCATGACCCATTCGGATGATAAGGGTCTCGTACTTCCTCCAAAATTGGCGGAGACTCACGTGGTGATCGTTCCAATCACTCCGAAGGCGGATCAAATGACTCGCGTTTACGAAGCTGCCGACAAATTGGCAGCTGAAATCCGTGCTCATTCTTCGGTGAAAGCTCTTCCTTACACAATCGGCGTCCACGTCGACAAAGACGACACCAAACAAGCGGGTTGGAAATTCCACGAGTACGAACTCATCGGGATCCCGGTGCGTATCGAGCTCGGGCCTCGGGATCTTGATAAGGGCCAAGCGGTGTTCACTCGTCGTGATATCGGCCAAAAGGAACTCGTACCGCTCACTGATCTTCCATCAAAAATCGGCAGCGAGCTTGCTAGCATGCAAACCCAATTGCTCGAAAAAGCCCGTGCTCACCGCGACGCCCATACCCACGAAGCGTCGACTTACGAAGAGTTCAAAAAGCTCCTCGAAGAAAAAGACGGCGGCTTCTTCAAGGTACCTTGGGGTCTCGACCGCGCAGCCGAAGAAAAGGTGAAAGAAGAAACGAAAGCAACCTTGCGCTGTATCCTGCTCGATGATCAATATCAGATGGTTAAAACGGGCAAGCCTTGCTTTGTTACGGGTAAAAAAGAAAGTACGGTTACCGCGATCTTCGCACGCGCTTACTAGGTAGTTATCTTAAAGAGGGGTTATGTCTAAAAACACCGATCTTGTCGTTGCCATGGATTATCCGACTGTCGCCTTCGCCGAGGCGCTGATGGAGCAACTCTCGGGATTACCGATCGTGTACAAGATCGGACTCGAACTCTTCTTGTCGAGTGGGACGGAGTGGGTGCGTAAGCAAACGGAGAAGGGCACCCGTATTTTCTTAGATCTCAAGTTCCATGACATTCCAAATACGGTTGGCCAGGCGGTATTGCAGGCCGCGCGTTTGGGAGCGGAATTTACGACCGTGCACTTGTGCGGAGGTAAGACCATGCTGGACGAAATTGATATCAAACTTCAAGAAGCGATCCTCTCCGGGCAAATCCAAAAAAAACCACGCGTGCTCGGCGTAACCGTTCTCACTTCTTTTAAGGAGGAGGATTGGATTGCAGCGATGTCTCATGTGGCGAAAGTCGGTTCCATTCGCAACGTCGAAGAATCGACAATGCACTTCGCGGCGCTCGCAAACGACCATCCAGCAATCGGGGGTGTGGTTTGCTCACCTCAAGAGATCAATGCGATCCGCTCCAAGCATCCAAAGCTTTACACGATGGTCCCGGGCATTCGTCCGAAAGGGTTTAAGGCTCACGATCAGGGCCGAATCATGACGCCGGCAGAGGCGAGCGCTTCAGGAGCTTCCGCTATCGTGGTTGGCCGTCCAATCACCCAAGCGGCTGAGCCGCGTCTCGTAGCCGAGCAAATTTTGCAGGAGATGGTGTGAGCGATTTATTTACGGTCAAAAATCCACACTCGATTTTGGCGGCGTTAAAGGCGCGGCCGCGTGACGTGATGGAGATCGTTCTCCCTCGCGATAAAAGCGACGATGTATGGGATCAGATTATCGCGGTAGCTGGACGCGCACGTGTGAAGACCGGCGAAGCCGGCGGCCGGGATCAGCGAGGCGGCCGCGGCGACTCGAAGCCCGCCGCTAAACTTTTGGGGCGCGAGAGCGCGCATGGCGCTTTGATCAAACCTAAGCAGCCGACCAGTATTGAAAAGATGTTCGAAGGCATCGACCAAAACACACGCGGCGTATGGCTAGCGCTCGACACCGTTCAAGATCCGCAAAATTTGGGCGCGATTTTCAGGTCAGCATCTTTTTTTGATATCAAAGGTATCGTGATGACGTCCGAGCGATCGGCTCCGGTGACAGCAACCGTTTACGATATTTCGTCGGGTGGGGTCGAGACGGTGCCTTTTGCGCCTGTCATCAATCTCCAGCGCGCGTTCGAAAAAGCAAAAGAAGCGGGTCTCTGGATTTTAGGGACGTCGGAGCATGCTAAAGATCCGCTTCGTGAAATTAAATCCGATCGCCCTTGGCTTCTGGTGATGGGCAACGAAGAAAACGGCTTGCGTCGTTTGACTCTCGAAGCTTGCGACGTCACTTGCGGTATTCCGCCGGTTGGCAATGGTGTGACATCGCTCAACGTCTCGGTCGCAACCGGAATTCTCCTCGCGCACCTCACGTGAAAAGACTCACCGGTCTTACTTGTGTTGAAAGCGTCAATATTACGTTATTTTTGAATAATTATTTAAACAGACAATATAATTTCATCTGTTTCCGTGCAAATTCTTCAGATAAACTCTATTTAAGATGCAATATAAAGATTTGAAAACTTCGATCGCTGTGATGTTGGGTGTCTTGTCGCTTTCGTCCTGTAAGAATTTAGTCAGTGGGGACAATTTTATCATCAGTCCGGACGGTAAGAAGTACCTCTACGTCGCGAGCGGTTCTTGTTACGGCGGCGGCGTAGCGACGAACACCGGAGTAGGCGTGATTTCCAAATACGACTTAGAAACCGGCGCTCGAGTCGGGACCGTGATTAACTACTTTGCTCAGTCGCCCAACGATCAACCGGTGGGCCTTATCGAGTACAACGGCGATCTGCTAATGAGCTTGGTCGAGAATACGGCCGGACGCCGAATGGACTTGATTTACAAAAACGGCAACGGTATTTCGATCTTTTCTCAAAACGCTACCATCTTGGCGGCGCAACTTCGTGGCATTTCGAAATCCGCGGATGGCGGTTTCTATATCGCTCGGTCGTCCGCAGTCGAAAAAATATCGGGATCAAAGCAACGGATTACATCGGGTGCAGCCGCTTACATCAACGCGCCTGCGGCACCTTGCGCGACCTCGACGACCGTGATGACCCAAGCGATCGAACTTCCGAGTGGAAAGATTCTCTACTCGCACGCTGCTGTGAGTCCGAACAACCGGATCGGTTTGATTTCAAGTTCGGGTTACAATATTGCCGGCGATTGCTTGGCTGGAACCGCCGGCCCTACGACGACCGCGTTGCCGACCGCATTGGCTTACTATGGATCTGCGGAGCATACGCTAGTGGCTTACGGCAGCACTACCGCTTCCAGCAACTTTATCTATTCTTACAATGTCAACGAGACAGCAAATACGATCGGCTCTGCGACACGAGCATACTATAATCCATCATTCTTGAGTGGGCCTTCTGCTATGACGGTGGATAGTACAAATGGTTATGTCTACGTTGCGAATGCGACTCTGGGTGCCGAATCGATCGAACGATTTACTTATGACACAGGGACGCGGCAGTTGACTCGAGTCGGGTCGAGTCCGTTTATTCCTCTCGATGTTTACGTCCGATGTGTGAGCGGAATGCTGGTAGCAAGCGAATGAAAAATTTAATTTTGTTGGCGGCAGTTCTTTTAGGAAGTCAGGCGCACGCTCAGCCGAGAGTCAATACGATATCTTTTGATTTGGCGCCGGATCGCGCCGTTTACTTCGGAGTTTCTCCGGTGACCAGCCAGCTGAAACTCGAATCAACGAGTTCCGCCGGGTACACGAATTGGGGATTTTCAATCAGTGGCGGGTATCAGTCGACGTTTCTCGATCTATTTGACACGCGATTGAGCGCGTCTTTTCAGCGTCTATCAGGCGCCAACAATCTCAATACGGTCACTAACCACGAAGACGTCGTATCTTCGGGCGTGGATGCGCAGCTTTGCGTCTTACTCTTCAAGACCGCATGTATCGGAGGCGGTGTTCAGCGTCGTTCGATTTCATTGGTTCAAACCAACGGCACGACGGTGCAGGACTTCGACGTCTCAGGATGGTTGCCTTTCGCTCGAGCTACTTATGACTTGATTGGCGCTGGTGAGGATAACTCATTGGGCCTCGGACTGAGTATTGCCTACTACAGCGGAACGCTGGAAACGGTAAAAGCGACCGACTTACAAGCGTCGATCGCTTTAAATTATATTTTCGGAATTCGTTAAAAAACTCTAGCAGCCCACTTGATTATGTCGGCTGCGAGCTGCTGGTTCGGGCCTTTGATGCTCGGGTTAGATTTTGAGATTAAAACAAGAGGAAGCGTTTTTTGAAGTCACAGAAGCGAGTTCGTCGAAGCCGATTCCAAGGACTTCGGCAAGCTTTAAGGCCGTGTGCTTGACCATAAAGGGCTCGCACTTCTTACCTCGAAGCGGGACCGGCGCTAAAAACGGAGAGTCGGTTTCGACGAGCAGGCGATCAATTGGGAAACCCTTTACCATTTGGCGCAAGGGCTCCGAGTTTTTGAACGTCAAAATACCCGAAAGGGAAATATAAAAGCCGAGATCAATGCAAGCCCGGGCAAATGCTTCGGAGCCGGAAAAGCAGTGGATCACGCCGAGCGAGTAGCCGCCTTTGTGCTTGGCTGCGTAATTTTTCAGGAGCTTCAGCAGGTCGTCTTCGCCGTCGCGGGAGTGAATCACCAAAGGCTTGCGAGCGTCGAGCGCGAGTTCCGCCTGAGCTGTGCACTCGTCTTGCTGCTTTTTGCGGTCGGAGTGCTCGTAGTAATAATCGAGCCCGATCTCGCCGACCGCGACACACTTGGGATGGTCGAGAAACGGGCGCATGAACTTCAAGGTCTGGTCGTTGACGGTCGAAGCATCGTGCGGATGCACTCCGATCGTGTGGAACACGTTCGGATGTTTTTCGGAAAGCTTTTGAACCGTCTCAAAGTTGGTGTGATCGGTCGCGATCGTGATGAGGTAATCGACTCCGTTTGCCTTTGAATCGCGCACGAGATCGTCGGGGCCTTTGCCGTCGTCGTACTCGTAGTTCAAATGGCAATGGGTATCGATCAAAAAGCTCATAGACTATTGCTTCAACATCTTGTCGATGACGTCCATCCACAGATTGGTGGGAAGGCCGCCTTCAACTTTTTTGCCGTTGATAAAGAATGTCGGAGTGGAATGAATCTCGACTTTGGTTCCGAGTTCCACGTCGCGTTTGATTTTGTCGGCAGTGCTGGGTTGGCTCATGCACGATTTAAGTTTGATCATGTCGATGCCCGGAACGCCCGCAAGTAAATCGGCGATGCTGCCGGTTTTGAAACTCGCTTGGTTTTCAAACAAGACTTCGTAAGCGGCTTTGTATTTGCCCTGCTCTTGAGCGCAAATTGCGACGGTCGCGGCTTCACACGCGAATTCGTGCATTTTGCGGGTGATTGCGGGATTACACGCTTGATCGAGTGGGAAGTTCACGAACACGAACTTCACGTCGTTCGCGTAGCGGCTAAAGAGCGGGTGCACGGCATTTGCCGCCATCTTACACGCCGGGCATTCGAAATCACTGAATTTAACGATAGTGATCTTCGCGTTCGGATTGCCGATCACCGGCGCATCCGCGGGGATCGCAAAATCTTTCGGAACGGTGTTGAGTACGCTCTCGACCATATCGTTCATGTCGTCCTTCTTCATCTCGGCCTGAGGATTCAACGCCATCGAGAAGAGTAACGCAATCCCGAGACCGACCGCACCCGCGATACCTACCTGGGCAAACGACATCCGGCTGCGGGCATGCTCGTCGTCGGCCGGGAGACGGAGCGCAAATACGAGGAGAAGTACGTTTACGACGTCGACTAAAAGGCAAAGCAAGCAGAGCTTACCGATGATGCCGATCATGATGTAAAGGTAAGAAATCGAGAACAGCACGGCGATACCGCTGAAGACGAGGATGAATTTACGGGAGGCGCTCTTGTATGCGTCGCTCATCGCAAACAGGGACAGCATGAAAATCGTGAGGTAACCCGCGACCGCAACCACGGATAGCGGGAAGCCTCTAAAAAGCTCCGCGTATTTACTCATCTCGATCGCGGTGCAATCAAACGATGTTCCAATGTTGCAGAAAGTTTTGAAGGCTGCCATCCCCGAGCGAGTCTCGAAAAATTGGCGGGTTTGGAAGAGGGAGATCAACGTCCCGGCCAAGCTGAGTAGAGAGATAATTCCGGTGCCGCGGTTAGATTTCGGACTATTTGGGTGGATTGCTTTGGTTTCCATAAATTAGGCCTTTCCTGCCTTGTAAAAAAGATACTCTGCAAAAAGGAGAATGATGATACCGCTAAAAATTTTGATTCGAGTCATCCAAGCACCGGCGCGCGGAAGCTTTTGAATCGAGCCCGCAAATGTCGCGATGACCATGAGAATGGTTCCGAGTCCCAATGCAAAAAACATCATAAGACCGAGCCCAAGAACTATGGATTTTGATTGAGCGATAAAACCTAAAATTGCGGTGAGCACCGGAGTGGTGCAAGGAGCGGCGATAAAGCCTGAAGAGGCTCCGAGAAGAAACGCTCCTGCAATCGTCGCTTCCTTTTCGTTTAGGTCGGCGTTACCCGGCTTGACGCCAAATGAGCGTCTTACCTTTTCCATCATCGCTTGCGGATCGAAGGGGATAACATCCATCATCATGAGCGCCGCGAAAGTCATGATCGCACCCAGGATCAAATACCAAGTCGAGGTATTCGTGAACGAGCCAAAAACTTGACCAGTGATTCCGGCGAGTACTCCCAAGAAAGAATAAACGATCGCCATTCCGAGAACGTAAGCGAGGCCGCGAATTAAAACAGAACGAGTAGTACGTTCTTCATGCGATCCGCGAACTCCGCCGACAACGCCGACCGTGATCGGGATCATCGGATAAATGCACGGAGTGAGGCTCGAGAGAATTCCTCCGAAGTACGCCAGCGCGAGCGCCAAAAATGCTCCGCCGATCGACCCACTTTTTAGTAAGTTTTCCAAGGTATTAGCGAGTTGATCCATGATATTATTTTTAACATGATCCACAAAATCATGCATAGTGTTGTTTTCGCGATTGTGCTTTGCGTTTTAACAACCCAGTCGGCTAAATCCGATACGCTGTCGGCCGCGTCGTCTACTGTAACTGTGGCATCGCCGGTGTTAAACGTTCAGTTCACGAACGAGCCTACTCAATATGATCCGTTGTTGGTTGAAGACGGTGTCGGACTGTGGATGATGGCCAATACTGTCGGAACTTTGTATGAATACGATGGCCGCGGCACGCTACAAAAGGCCCTCGTCGAGAGTATGTCGCTGAGCCGCGATAAAAAGCACTATTCGTTTAAATTTAAAAAAGGTTTGAAGTGGTCCGACGGAACCGAGTTTAAGGCCGATCATTTTGTCCTCGCGATTCAACGTTTGGTGAATGAGCCAGTGAAAGCTGCGACGATTCAATTTATTCCGGGAATCGATCTCTCGAAAACACGCGCGATCGACAACCGCACCGCAGAGGTGCAGCTCAAAGATCCGGACGCGCTCTTCCTGAACTGGCTGACACTCCCGGCGCTGGCGCCCATTCGTCAGGACATGATAGACGCGTACAAGAAGCGCCCCGACCCGGTCCAGCCGACGTTGGCCGCTTATCGGGTCACCGACTACAAGCGCGAAGACTACGTGTCGCTCAAAAAAAATCCGGAGTATTACAACGTTGGCGCTGTAAACACTACCGAAGTAAAAATCCGTTTCATCAAAGACGAGTCCTCGCTGCTTCCGCTTTTGAAAGCGGGATCACTCGATATTCTTTTCAAAGTTCCGGCTCTTCAAGTCGATGAAATCAAGAAGGTGGCCACCGTCTACAATGGCGAAGTCGAAGCGGTGACTTATTTTGGATTTAATGTGAAGAAGCCTCCGTTCGACGATAAAAAAAACCGCCAGTTGGTTCGTGACGCCCTTTATTCCAAAAAAGAAGACTTGGCGAAGGTACTGAAAACCGACGAATTGCCGGCGTTGTTTTTAGCGCCTCCCGTTCTTTGGGCGCGTGCGCAGTCCCGCACCACTCCGCCGCCCCCATCCAAGACCGCGGAGAGCATCGAATTCAGCGCTCAGAGCGATATGAACTCGCGCACTCAGGCAATGTACGAATTTACGCAAAATGAGCTTAAAAAGCAGCTTGGGTGGAAGATGAAGCTCGACATGCTGGATTGGAAAACCCACTACGCGAAGCTCAAGTCCGATCCGGATCCGATGTTTCGCTTTGGTTGGTTGAATCCGGTGAGCGATCCGTGGCTGACGTATCAAATTTTTCAGGGCAACAGCATCAACAACTTCACCGGTTGGTCCAACGAGCAATACGATAAGTTGTTAGCCGAGTTGAGACAAGAGAATCGTGCGGTGAAGAAGATGCAGTTGATGCGAGAATTGGAAGATATTGTTTGGGATGAAGCACCGGGAGTCCCGATGCTTCATCAAGTGATGAAATTTGCGTACTCCAAACGAGTTTCTGGTTTCCGTTCCAACTCGTTTGGAGCAATTCTGTTCCGCGAGATCCGTCTCAGGTAAAACACTGGTACAAAGTTTACTGCTTACGCGTAAATCTTTTCTCTGTGCTCATGCATTTCTTGGCAAGAAACGCACAAAGTTGAGAACGGGCGCGCTTCTAAGCGCTTCCGTTGAATTGCCTCTTCGCATGATTCGCATTCGCCGAAAGAGCCGTCTGAAATTTTAGACAAAGCCGTATCGATCTTCGCGATCATGATTCGTTCACGATTGCGTAGTTCGAAAGTCAGGCTTTGGTTGATTTCGCTGGCTGCCAGATCCGCTTCGTCAGGAAGGTCGTCTGTCGAGATGTTGAGATCGTGCTTGATGCTCTCTTTGCTGTTGTTCAAAAGTCGCTCTTTCTCTGCGATCAAGATTCTTTTGAACTTATTCATGGTGTTTACGTCCATTTGATATCCCCCTATGAAATGACGTTTACAATCCACTCTAAGTTCCAACGCTATGACTTCGGCGCGGGCTCTTCCTTAAGCTTCTATCGTCGCGACTTCCGACGACAGAATTTAGACGGTTCTGATTTTTTTATAAGAAGCTCTAAGGAGGTTCAATAAGGATATGATAAAGATTTTATTGTACAAACAATAAAAGTCAGATATTACACAGTGTAAACCCCGCTCTAAATAAGACATTCTATTTTGTATGGCTTCACCTACGACTTCGATCATCATTCTGGCTGCCGGCCTTGGAAAACGCATGTTCTCTTCACTGCCGAAAGTTCTCATTCCGGTGTGCGGACGCCCGATGCTTCTCCACATTTTGGATCGCGTGCAAGAAGCTCAGCCACAAGCGCGCATCGCGGTCGTTGTGGGGCACCAAAAAGATAAAGTCATTGAGGCGGTTCAATCGCAAAAGTACTCCATGAAGATTTCTTTTATCGAGCAGACCGAACAAAAAGGCACGGGCCACGCCGTAAAGTGCGCGATGCAATCGGATTGGGGCAAGACCGCAGTCGATAAAAAAGAACACGTACTCGTCCTTCCGGGCGATTTGCCTCTTCTCACGACCGAACTCGTACGCGACATGACTGAGCCGTTGAAGCGCGGTTCGGCGCTCAAACTTTTAACCGCGATCGTCGCCGATCCACTCGGATACGGTCGGGTCATTCGTCGCGGTAAGAAAGGTCCGGTTCTCCGAATCGTCGAAGAGAAGGATGCGTCGCCTCTCGAGAGGCTGATTCAAGAAGTGGGTTTGTCGATTTATACCTTCGGTGCCCAATTCTTGAACGTCGGGGTCGCGGCGCTCAAGAACGACAATGCCCAGAAAGAATATTACCTCACGGATTTGATTGGGCACGCGGTTGCCAAGAAACGCGCGATCGAAACCCGCACATGGGATATCCCGGAGGACGTGCGCGGCGTGAACAACCCCTACGAACTGGCAGTTGCCGCAAAAATTTTGAATTCACGCGTGATCAAGCGGCATGCGCTTGCCGGCGTGCGTTTTGTCAGCATCAATGATGCTCGTGTTGACCCGACGGTCAAGATCGGCCAAGACGTGACGATCTATCCAGGAACGATTTTAGAAGGCTCGACCGAAATCGGCGCGGGTTCGACGATCGGCATGAACGTCTATTTAAAGAACGTACGCGTGGGTGAACGAAGCGAGATCAAAGCTGGCTCGTACGGTGAAAACTCAGTGGTCGGCTCCGACGTGCGTGTCGGACCGTATGCGCACCTTCGTCCGGACTCGGATATCGGCAACCATTCCAAGATCGGGAACTTCGTTGAGATCAAGAAATCAAAAATCGGCGAACACACCTCGATCGCGCACTTGAGTTACGTCGGCGACGCTGTCGTAGGATCGAACGTCAACATCGGCTGCGGGTTTGTAACTTGTAACTACGACGGCGCGAAAAAGCATCAGACTGTCGTTGAGGACAATGTGTTCATCGGCTCCGATTGCCAAGCGGTGGCGCCCGTGACTTTCAAAAAAGGCTCTTACGTCGCTTCCGGCTCGACCATCACCGAAACGGTCGAAGAAGACGCGCTTGCGATCGCTCGCAGCCGTCAGATCAATAAGCCTGGTTACGCAAAAAAGATCCGCCAAAAATAGCCTAATGGTTACTTCTCTTCTTTATTGAGCTGGAATAACTGAAACGAAATCGCGCAGAGCTCTTCGGCCTCACGGGAGCGGCAACATGTTTGTTAGTCACTTCATCGTTCCACGCGTACATCTTTTTTACAATTTTGTCGTATTCCGAGCGTTTGATCGGGATTTCGGAAAGTTCTTCAGAAGAATCCCTTAAAAGAACATCCCAACGTTGATGTACGGAGCGGTCGGTGCTCCGCTGTTGAGGGACAAATTCAAGCCTGGAACGAGATATTTCACGGCTGCACCGACGGCAGTCAAGCTCGAATCGATTTCGCCGATGCTCATGCGGTTGTCGTCAGTCGACACCGATTGTTTGCTGGTGCTCGTGTTTGTTGTTACGCGTCGAAGAATGCCCGAAGCCGGAAAACTCTCAATCGAGAGCATCGATGATTTTAGTGAATCTGTTTATCAATGTTTACCGGAGCAAGAGAATATTTCCGGCAACGGAATGCCGCCTTGTGTTGTGGGTGGGATAGGCGTTGTCACCATCCTTTCCGTACTGTAATTTAGGGCATCTCATGAGTGACCGAACTCTCGATTTCGACTTCAATTTTGACCCCGAGGACTTTACGACCTCGAAGCGCGCCGAGCAGCAAACGCCCGTCGATCCAGATGCGCTTCCGAATTTCGTCACGCGATTGAACGAGCCTCAGCGAGAGGCGGTTCTGACGACCGAGGGACCGCTTCTGGTTTTGGCCGGAGCGGGTTCGGGTAAAACACGGATGCTCACGAGTCGGATCGCGTATTTGATCTCGGTTCAAAAGATTCGGCCCTGGCAAATTCTGGCCGTGACCTTTACTAACAAAGCCGCGGGAGAGATGCGCGATCGAGTGTGCTCGTTGCTTAACGAAGTCGGGATGAATCACAATGAGATTCAAGGCCCGCTCGATATCGGCACCTTCCACGCGATCTGCGCGCGGATCCTCCGTCGCGAAGGCGACCGTCTGCCATTTACTAAACCGTTTGTGATTTTCGATGATGCCGACCAACTCTCGCTTTTGAAATCCATCGTCAAGAGCATGGGGATCGACGACAAAGTTTATTCTCCGAAGAGTTTTCAATATGCGATCAACCGCATGAAGTGCGATGCGATGGAACCGGATAATCCGCACGCGCTTACCGGTCGGGGGATCGATCGCAAGCTACCGCAGGTGTACGAGGCTTATCAGCGCGCGATGATCGAAAACAATGCGATGGATTTCGGTGAGATGATCACGATGACGTATCGATTGCTTCGCGATCACGCCGACATCCGCGAAAAGTACCAGCGCCGTTACCGTTATATTCACGTCGACGAGTACCAAGATACCAACAAAGCCCAGTACTTGCTCCTTAAGGAACTGGGCAGTCCATCGGAAGGCAGTCACGGCAATATTTGCGTCGTCGGAGATGAGGATCAATCAATTTACGGCTGGCGCGGGGCCGACATCCGCAACATCCTCGACTTCGAGCGCGACTATCCGGGTGCCGCGGTCGTCAAGCTCGAGCAAAACTACCGCTCGACTCAAACGATCGTTGAAGCCGCGTCCGAGCTCATCGCGAAGAATACTCAACGCAAGAATAAAACCTTGTTTAGTGAAGAAGAGATCGGCGTTCCGATCGTCAAGATCTCAAGCCCGGATGACCGCCATGAGGCGGAAATCGTGGTCAAAGAGCTACGCACACTTCTTCAGGATCATGCCGAATATTCATTGAATGATTTTGCAATCATCTATCGGACGCACGCGCAGTCGCGTTTGTTCGAGGAGTTTTTACGTCAAGCCAAGCTTGCTTACAGAGTCGTGGGCGGTCTTCGATTCTTTGACCGCAAAGAGATCAAAGACGTGATGGCTTACCTGCGTCTGGTCTTTAACAATTCGGACTCGATCAGTTTTAAACGCATTATCAACGTGCCAGCTCGCGGGATCGGTAAGACTACGCTCGATAAGCTCGATGCGGCTTGGGGGCAGCAAGGCAGTCTCTGGGATTTTTTTAGCAAAGAGATGCGTGAGCCTACGCTCTTTAGCGGCAAGACGCTTAAAAAACTGCAAGACTTCTATTGTATGGTGGGGTCGTGGATCGAGCTTCAGTCTAAAGTTCGGGTCTCCGAGCTTTATCACCACATCTTGGATGAAACCCGTTACGTCGAATCCCTCAAAGAAGAGGGCACGGACGAATCGATTGATCGAATCGAAAACTTGGAAGAGTTCAACTCCGTCGTGCTCGAGTTTGAGGAGCGCGAGCTCAAAGATTTACCAGGAGCGGAGATCGAACGTCGCAAGCCTTTACTGCTTGGCCGGTTTTTGGAGCAAACCACGCTTGCGGAGTCTCCGGATACCGAGGGCGAAGCATCGAGCGTGCAGCTCATGACGTTCCATGGTTGTAAGGGGCTCGAGTTCCCGGTCGTCTTTATGGTAGGGATGGAAGAAGGCCTCTTTCCGTCAATTCGGGGTAACGAGGGCGAAGACGAAGATATGGGAGTCGAAGAGGAACGCCGCCTTTGTTACGTCGGGATGACCCGTGCTCGGGAGCGCCTTTATATGTCTCACGCAACCTTCCGCCGGGTTTGGGGCGATCTTTTGTACCAATATCCGGCGAGATTTTTTGAAGAAGTGCCGAAAAAATACTTCGAAATCCGCGATTTTAGTCAAAACGCCGGGAGATTATAATGCTACCGTCATCGCCTGAAATCGAATATTTTTTAGAAGTCTCAAAAAACGCTGAGCATCACCCGCGCTTCCGAGCCTTTAGGGATCTCTGGAGGTAATCAGCAGCTTGACTGAAGCGGGTGTCGGCGTGGGGATCTTGCACACTTGTGGCTGCTTTGGCTCGGCCGAAGCTAGTTCCATTCAGGGCCGATGCACCCAAGTTTCAAGACGAGATCTGCCTTGTTTACCGACCCGAGTTCCGTAAGACTTTGTCCGGTCGCATGCCAATCGACGGGTTAAAGTAACGCTCTCGAGATTCCGGCTCTTTACCTTCGGGTTCGATCAGCGGAAACAGCTGAATGTTCATTTGGTAAAGTATGTCTGCATTACCGGATGTGAGGAACTCCGCGAGCTGATTCGAAAAATTTTCGATCTTCTTTTTAGCCTGTTCCAATTTTGAACTGTCGATGGCGAGTGTCACTCCGCGAATCGCTCGCGCTTGAAACGAAGCTTCGTCCGAATGGCGTAACTGCTCCGCCGCTTTTTGAATCATGGATTCATGATAGGCACGCACGTAAGGCAGAGATTTCTGGGGTGAGTATTGAATTCGTCGTTTAGTTTTTGAAATGCCGTAATCTTTGAATGAAACGAGACCACGCGCTTCTAAGCGCTCTAATGAGCGAGTCACCGTCGAGCTATCTGTGCCTAAACGGCTCGACATCCACTCAATATCGTTTTTGAAATTTTTAAGCGTCGTCAAATCAAGGATGGCGACGTCGATCCAAGTCAGGTCGAAATCAAGTGGGATATCAGTAACCGGTTCTTTAAAGGTCCGAGGGAGCCTTTTACGAGCTCCGAGGAGAATGTCCTTTCGAAGCGGGTCGACATGGAGCACGCGTAAGGCCCGGACCGCTTGTGTAGCGGTGAGAGGACGTTTGCCCGCTAGAATTTTTGAAAGCAGGCTTTGATTAATGCCGATGTCCCTTGCGTAAGACCGTAAGGAATACCGGGCGTTCGTTATTTTGCGACGCTTGTATTCCTCACGAAGAATGCGGACCTTGCTTTGTTCAGCGATAGACACTCGAGAATCCCTCGCTTGTTAGAATATGAATCAGTTGCAGCAGCATTTTCGATTCAAATGCCAACACTGCGGGTCGGTCCATTTTGATATGATCCCAATATCCGCGTGAAACTTTAATGACTCCGCTGTCATTAACGTAAAATTCAGCGGTTTCATCCGTAAAGCGGACCGAGGTGCCGATCAAGATTGCGCGACTTAGTTTTTCCGGATCGAGCGGCATTCTTGGGGTGAACGAGTCCGGCAGCATTCGAAGTAGAAGATCAAGGTCGGCAAGAACCGAGAGTTTCAAGAAGATTTCATCCGAGTCACCTCCGTGTCCGACACCGGTTGATCCTCCGTCGGCCAGTGCCCGGTTGATTTCGTCAAGGTGATGATATTCGCCCGGATCCATATAAAACGAAAGATGAGGCGAGTTGTAGGGTTTAAAAACGGGTGAAAGCATCCGTTCGGTACTCTGACGTTGGCTTGAATCTTTCTGGCTATAAATCAACATCAGCGCTGTTGAGAAACCATAAGCTTGATCCATGTATCCGGAAGCACCGAGTGACTCATGTAGAGTTAGCGCCAACCACGCTGGATCGTGGGAAGGAGCCGCGGGTAGGTTTGACTGTGGGAAGTAAACTTTTTCTTGATTGGAAAGGTAGCGGGCATCGAGTCTTAGTTCATCGTTTTTTCCATAAACGATAATACTTACGGGCTCTTTACGAGAAAATGATTCGGATTGCACGTAGTAGCGGGTGAGACTGAGTTTGCTCTGCATCTCGCTGAGATCATATTGACCGAGGCTTGGAACCCCGCTTTGAATGAGCGATTGAACGATTTGTTGGGGGGAAGTTTGCACGACTCGATCGATAGCGATTTCGTTTTGATTTTGGGCTTGAGCGGTAGAGACGTCGAGACACAAAAACAGTAAGAGACTGAAAGTTAGGGCCGAATATTTCATTCTTCGGTGTTATGGCAGCGCTATGGAGTTGGCAACCGATTTTTGAGGACATTTGTCCTCAAAAACGTATTTTGCTGCATCGCAAATTGAAGCTGGTGACGTTTATCGTGGGAAGATGGAACCTCTAGTCGATCGCGAAAGAGTGAAGACAAGAGTGATTGAAATTCTTCGTACGGAGTACGAGTTACGCCGTTCGAGGAATACAAGATATTCTTTACGTTCCTTCGCGAAATCTCTCGGAATCAGCCAGTCACACTTGAGTTTAATCTTGTCTGCTTCGAGACATGTCTCTCTCGAACTGACGTTGAAAATTCTCGCCGAGTGCGCCCACGATGCAAAAATATTTCAAGAGTTGATCGGTGCTAAGTTTGAAGAGTTGTTCGATAGTAGCCAGTTTGTTTCGATTTTCCCGGATTCGGCCGGAAGAGATGGAATCGAATGTCTGACTCATGGGGTGCTACTCGATCGCAAAGAATGGATCGTCTTTGAGGCCTCGTTGAGACGTTATCTTGCCGATCATCCTGATCTGTCTTGTCGCATTGCTATTCGATTAATTGCGAATACCTGATTCCTGTAGTCATCAGAAACTCGCCGAAATTGCTTTTTGTCATTTTCGACACACGTCCGGAGTGAATCCAGAACCTATAGAATAGTAATTGATATGAAAACGACATATTCAGGGATGATCCTTACGGCTTTGTTCTTTTGTAGCAGTTGCAATTTACAGGTGACGCAGGAACCGACGATTCAATTGAATCCGACTCCAAAGCCTACCGTTGCTTCAACCGCAACTCCAACTGCCACTCCGAAGCCGGCGACGCCCACACCAACTCCGCCATCCACAACCGGGACCTTGATCAACGGCAAAGTAAAGTGGAGCAATTCTCCTACAAGTCAGATCAATGCAGTGATCTATCTTCCTGCGGCTTATGATCCGAACCGTGCTTATCCGCTGGTGATGTTTTTTCATGGAACAGGCGAAGCGGGCACGGATGTCAACGTCATGTATAACAACGGTCTTCCAAAAGTATTGAAAGCCGGATACGTTCCACCCTTTGATTTCATCATGGTGGCTCCGCAGGCTCCGTCTTACGGAGTAAATCCACCATGGCTTCCTTACATTCTTGCAGACATGAAATCCCGTTACAAGATCGACCTCGAACGGATTTACCTGACCGGCTTAAGTGCAGGGGGATGGGCCACCTGGGGTTCGCAAATGAATGTCGATCAAAATTTTGGCAAGAATTTTGCCGCTCTTGTTCCGCTCTCAGCCGCTACTCAAGATGTCGACAAGACAAAATTCGATTGGTGGATCACGACACTGACTCCGTCTTGGGCGATCGTCGGTGGTAACGATCTGAGCTATAAAGAGCAGAATCAAGACATGGCCGCTCAAATCAACAGTCGGGTGCCTGGGCTTGCAAAAATCGATGTCCGTGCGGGTATCGGGCACGGTGGATGGGACGAAATCTACAACGGAACATTTAAAAACTCATCCGGCCAAAACATATGGCAGTGGATGTATCAGTACACCCGGTCAACCACCGCAAGTGCTACGCCGACTCCGAGCGCGACTCCAACCGTCCACGTGCTAATGCCTACCGCGCCCAATAACGAAGTTTATCGTCCAAGTGGTCAAGGGCTCGATGATTGGAAACCTGGAGACACGGTACAGATTCCAGCGGGCCACTATAGTTTGATTGATCTCGGTAATTTTCAGGGCGCGGAAGGTAAGCCGATCACTCTCGTCAATTCGGGCGGGTTGGTGACGGTCGATACTTTCAGAATTCGCAATGGTGCTCGATATGTACGATTACTCGGCAACGGCGATGCAAGCGTAACACGAGGGATAAAGATCGTGGGTAACGGCGGTGGAGTTTGCCTCGCTTCGACCGCGTCGGATTTAGAGGTAGGTTACGTCGAAGCTTCATCGTGCGACGTCGGTTTTTACATCAAGCGTGATCCCAAGGTCGAGGACCCGACGACGATTTATCCCAACGACGTGATGAAAAACATCTCGATTCACCACAGCTACATTCACGACGTCAACGGAGAAGGCATGTACATCGGTCACACCTATCCGAACGCCGATCCTTATCACAACAACATGATTCCGATCCGCCTCGATCACGTCGAAATCGCGAACAACGTCGTCGAGCGCACGGGTTGGGACGGCATCCAGCTTTCTAACGCCCGTGAAAACTGCTCTATCCATCATAATCAAGTTTCAAACTTCGGTCTCAGCAATATCGGTAGTCAACAGGCGGGCATCATCCTGGGTGGCAACACCAATGGCGACGTTTATGGCAATACGGTAAAAGGCGGTACTGGAAACGGGATTGAAATCTTCGGGTTCGGTTTGGTCCACGTAACCGATAACTGGGTCGAGGAAACGGGCATGGACGGAACGACGACCGGGCAAGAAGCAATTTACACCGGAGACCGGCCGCTCACCGTCGAGACGAACCCCAAACTGCAGCTCGTCGTAAGCGGCAACACGATCAAGAACGTGTCTTACTCGGCCGCCCGTCGGGGCGCGGTTCGAATCACCGATTACAATAACGGGTTAACCTTGGCTTCGACGGTCCAAAATAACACGTTCATGCTGCCGGGGTTATCGGCAGGCAATTGGGTCGGTTTATATATTCTCGCGCCGGTCGGATCGACGGTAAGCGGAAACATCCTGAACCCGTAAATTACATTTTAACCTTACAGTTGATCATACCACTAGCGCCGATCTTGCCGTACGGATCAAACTGCGCGCGTCCGCTTGCAACATCGATCTGCACCATAAAGCCATTTACGCGTGAGTTTGGCGCTGAGAAAATCGTGATCAAAGGATAGAACGGACTCTTGATCACCATCACACCCGAAATCGTATACGACGTAAAACGGTTCTGAGTGCCGTCTTGAGTAAAGGATAGCTTCATCGAATAACCGTCCGCGCTTGGATTCACTTGCATGAGTGTCGAGACGTTCGGTGTAAAGGCCACGACGTTTTTGCCGTTGTTGTATGGGACCAGACACTCAATCGGTGAAGTCGGTTCCGACTGCGGAATATTCGCGGTCATCGTCAGGAGTTGGATCGCGGTCTCGCCGTCGATGCTTGGGCCGATCGTTGAATCAATCGCCGCTGCGATCTCGCTAATGGTCGGGCTGCTACCATCTCCTAAGTAGGGAGTCTTTGTTCCGAAGTCGTTGGTCCAGTAGTACGGACAATCCTCGGAGCCAGTTCCAGCTCGAGCAATCCCCAGGTGATGGAACTTCGGGCTCATCATGTTACTCAAGTGCGTCGGCGAAAATGCCCATTGTCTAAAAGTATCGGACGCTGTTGAGTTACCGCAGGCGATGTTCTCACCGATGCTGTAATAGTCGGCGTAACCCTCGGCAGTGATCCGATCTGAAAACTCCGTCGTCGGCGTCGGACCGTAGTGGCTCAGAGACTCCTTGTGAGTCATGAGGTCTTGTCCGACCATCCATTGAGCGTGCTTCTCGGCAGCGGCTTGAAGACCGGCGTGGATTTTCAATTCCGGTAAGTTGAGCTTTCGCCGGAAATTATTAATCAGTGTTAGAAAGTTTGCTTCTTCGGCCGTCAGCATCACCGTTGTTTCGGCGAGACTGGTTTGTGACGTGATTGTCGCGTTTTGCGCGCGAGCGACTGCGGACAAAGCCAAAGCAGCAATAATAAATACGGCGAGGTATAACCTCTGTTTTGAAATAACCATGGAGACCCCTCTCACAAGTGGAGGTGAACGTATGCTCGATGCTGCGGGATGTAAAGAAAAGAATTGACATCTAGCGTTGCATTCGATAACTCTGTGTCATCATTCACGATTTTTAGGGGGTCGAATGAGGGCGGATATGAAGTATTTAATTGGTTTTGCTGCGCTTTTTGCGTTCCAGGCCTGCGGGAAAATTTCTCCCGACGAGATCAAGCGTCAGGACCCGCATCCGTCGGCATTGCCGCGAATTCAGGTTTCAAAAGCCGTGATCGACGGAAATTGGGAAAGCGATTGCGTGGTTGAACACGCGGAGAACAGGCTTTATCTGAAGACGACACTCTCGCTTCAGCAAGGTTCACTCGCGAAGCAAGTAATCATCTATAAGGATCCAAGTTGTCAGACTAACGTGGCTTGGGAACGAGTGATGTCCGGACATTATGAACTCTCGAGCGATGTGCTTGTACAGGAGTTCTATGAAATCAAAATCACGCCGCGGGATTATCCATCGGTGGTTGCGCTCAACCTAGAGCCGTACTGTCATTCGAAGGAGCCGTTCTCGGTCAATAAGCAGAGTATTTTCAATCCTGTTAATCAATGCAACATTCCGCAAGAGCAGAAATCAAAACTCGACTTACGCGGAACCGATCGTTGGGGAAGCGAATTATTTTTGGATAATCTGAAATTGCACCGGCTTGTCGCGCCACCCGCTCAGACACCGAGCCTATAGTGATTGCGGATCCGGCGCCTACTAACTAAGTGGCGGCTATTCCCATTCAATGGTGCCGGGCGGTTTCGAAGTGATGTCGTAAGTCACTCGGTTCACGCCGCGAACTTCGTTGCAGATACGGGTCGCGACTCGGCTCAAGAACCCCATGTCGAACGGATAGAAATCCGCCGTCATGCCGTCGGCGGAATTGACCGCGCGAAGAGCGAGCACTTGCGAGTGAGTACGGCCATCGCCCTGAACGCCAACGGATTTAACTGGCAACAGAATCGCCATCGCTTGCCAAATCTTATCGTAGAGACCTTCTTCGCGAAGCATATTGATGTAAATTTCGTCCGCAAGCTTCAAAATATCCAGTCGCTCACGGGTAATTTCGCCCAAGCATCTTACGGCAAGGCCTGGCCCTGGGAATGGATGGCGCGCAATAAAAGTCTCAGGCACACCCATAAGTTTACCAATCTGGCGAACTTCGTCTTTGAAGAGATCACGGAACGGTTCGATGAGTTTGAACTTAATGTCTTTGGGAAGGCCGCCCACGTTGTGGTGGGATTTGATCGTGTGTGCGTGCTTCGAGGATGCTCCACCGCTCGCCGACGGAGGGGGCGAGCTCTCGATGACGTCCGGATAGAGCGTGCCTTGTACGAGAAAGCTCGGACGTTTGCCGATTTTCTTTTCGAGAGTATTGGCGGACTCGTCAAACACAGCGATGAACTCGGCGCCAATAATTTTACGTTTGGTCTCCGGATCGGTCACGCCGGCAAGTTTGGACAAGAAGCGCTCACTCGCATCCACCTTTGTGACCGGCAAATGCAACGACTCCGTAAACATCTTCATCACGCGATCGGCTTCTTGATAACGTAGTAGTCCTTGATCGACGAACACGCAATGGAGGCGGTTACCCAAGGCTTTATGTACGAGTACCGCCGCGACAGTCGAGTCCACGCCGCCCGAGAGTGCGCAGATCACATGCGCGTCTGCCGGGACTTGCGATTTGATCGACTCGATTTGCGTTTCGATAACGTCCGACATTTTCCAGTCGGGTTTTAACTTTGCGACTCGAGTAAGAAAGTTTTTAAGGATATCTGCTCCGCGTTCGGTATGCGTGACTTCCGGGTGGAATTGAATTCCGGCCCACGGAAGAGTTCCATGAGAAATCGCGGCGACTGCGCCGGACGCGCTCTCTGCAATTAGGCTAAAACCCTGCGGCAATTGCTCGGCCTCATCGCCGTGAGACATCCACGCTTCAAAATGCGGGATGGTGTGGAACAAATCATGCGCGTCTTTAGGATTATGGATCACGGCGCTTTGCATGTCGGAATTTTTAGAGATCGTCGGAGTGACCACATTCACACGCATGCGGCCGTATTCGCGCTTCGGTGCCGGACGAACTTTGCCTCCCATTTCGTGGGCAAACAACTGAAGCCCGTAACAGATGCCGAGCAACGGCATGTTCTTCGTGCGTGCGTATTCCCAAAACTCCTTAGGCAAACGAGGCGAGCCCTGATCGTAAACACTGTTTGGACCGCCGGAGAGAATGATCGCCGAAGCGCCGAATTCTTGAATGCGTTTGAAATCAGAAGTCCCTGGAATGATGAACGAGTAAAATCCAAGCTCCCGAGCTCGGCGCGCGATCAGTTGCGTGTATTGCGATCCGAAGTCTAAAATTAGTACCTTATTGCTCATATTAATTCCGGTATCGTTATGACCCCAAAAGTGTCAGGAGGACGCTTCTATGAGTTGGTTCGGTAGTTCGGTGCCTCCTTGGTGACGACGATGTCGTGTGCGTGAGACTCGGTCAGCCCTGAGTTCGTGATCCGCACGAACTTCGCGCGTTCCCAGAGTTCCGTGATAGTCGGCGCGCCGACGTAACCCATGCCCGAGCGGATCCCGCCGACGAGCTGATGGATGTTAAACGACAGGCTTCCGCGATAAGGAACCCGGCCTTCGACGCCCTCCGGAACGAATTTACCGACTTCGTCGATATTCGATTGGAAGTAGCGATCCTTTGAGCTTTGAGCTTGCGCCATCGCACCGAGTGAACCCATGCCACGGTAAACTTTAAAAGAACGGCCTTGGTAGTGGAGAATCTCGCCTGGAGATTCGTCCGTACCGGCAAATAGTGATCCGATCATCACCGCGCTTGCATGAGCAGCAAGCGCTTTGGTGATATCGCCCGAAAGCTTGATCCCGCCGTCTGCGACGATCGCGATGCCCATTGAACGAGCGGCGGCCGCGCACTCCGATACGGCGTAAAGTTGCGGGACACCGACGCCCGAAACCATACGAGTAGTACAGATCGATCCTGGCCCGATACCGACTTTGACGACATGAACACCGGCATCAATTAGAGCGAGAGTGCCTTCGCGAGTGGCGACGTTACCGCCCATGATTTCGACTTTATTGCCAAAGCGTTTGCGATACTCACGAATCGAGTCGAGTACGCCTTTAGAATGACCGTGCGCGGAATCCACACACAACAGATCTACTCCGGCTTCGACGAGCGCTTCCGCGCGTTTCATTCCGTCTGCGCCGACTCCGACCGCGGCACCGACGACGAGACGTCCGTACTGATCTTTGTTGGCGTTCGGGAACGCGCGCTGTTTCTGAATGTCTTTAATCGTGATGAGGCCCTTGAGAATTCCGTTGGCGTCAACGACAGGCAGCTTCTCGACGCGATGTTGACGCAAAATCTTTTTTGCGTCCGAGAGCGACATACCTTCCGGCGCAGTCACGAGCGGTGTCGCAGTCATGCGGGATTTTACCTTTATGGTAAAATCTTCTTCGAAACGTAAATCGCGATTGGTGACGATCCCGACGAGCTTCTTGCCTTGAGGGCTGTCGACGGTGACCGGGACGCCTGAAATTTTGTAAGTCGCCATCAACTCGTTCGCGCGGGAGAGTTCGGCTTCGGGGTCGATCGTGATCGGATCGAGGATCATTCCCCATTCGCTCTTTTTAACTTTCTCGACTTCGAACGCTTGATCATGAACCGTGAGGTTTTTGTGGATGATCCCGAGCCCGCCTTCTTGCGCCATTACGATTGCGGCTTTGCTCTCGGTAACGGTGTCCATCGCGGCTGAAATCAGCGGGATGTGTAACGAAATTTTCGGAGTCAACTGCGTGCGTGTGGAGACGTGAGAAGGGAGAACGTCTGACTGACCCGGAAGAAGTAGGACGTCGTCAAACGTGAGAGCTTCGGCAACAACGTTCAGGGTTAAGCCTGAGCCAGTGTTCGCTGGTTTCATATCGGGGTTCCTTTTATAGTTAGTAACACAAAGGAGCACGAATTGAAATGTTGGACTAATTGCGTCTGATTGTTTTTTGCGAATGGAACGTGTCAAATCAGGACATTCGGGTGAATTTAAATTAAATTCGTCGACTTATTTTTGATCGAGCTCGTCAGCGGTGACGACTTCGACATTGCGCTGAGTGGGTGGAAGTTCGTGCAGCTCGGCATTTGCAATGTTCTTGTCGTACAGGGCGGTTGCGGGCGCGTTTCCATCGACTAAGGCGGTCTGAACTCCGTTGTCACTCGCAAGCAGAGTTCTTGCAGTGTTGCAGTTACTTTCAATTTGCGCGCTACTTGTTTGAATGGCCTCACCGTTGTCGAGGCTCATCGCTTTGCAGCTCATGCCGCGATAACGATTTAGGAAGTTATCGCAGGTCGTGTCCAGGGTTTGGAGCGCGACGCGTGCCGATCGGGCGTCTTCCATCCCGGATGCGTTTTTAGTCCCGTTTTCATTATAGAAATTTTCGACGACGAGCTTTGAGGCAATCACGTCGTTGTAAGTATCAATATAGTTTTGATCGCAAAGATCCTTGGATTGATCTTGACTACAGCTCGTTAGCATCCCGAGCGCCACGGCCGAAATCACGGAATAAACCCTTAAAACTTTCATAGTGAACCCTCTTCTCACGGGCCGGACACTATCCAAGCCGGAAGGGGATTTCAATAAAAATTAACGCAATGCGTAAAAATATATTGTAGTTCTAAAGTGAGTAAAAAACTGAGTAATTTTGAAGAATTAGCTCGCACGTACGTCAATAAAACCGAACTTCTGCACATCCACGAGTCCTTGATCGGTGAGTTTCAGCGACGGAATCACCGGAAGACTGAGGAACGCAAGCTGCAAAAACGGCTCGGCGAGCTCGCATCCGATCTTGTAGCTCGCTTCGCGAAGTCCGCGTAATTTTGCGATCATCGATTTCGAATCCATCGACGACATAAGGCCGCCGAGTGGAAGTGGCAGATCTGCGATAATTTTGCCTTTTTTGACGACGCAAAATCCGCCACCGACTGAAATCAAATGCGCGAGCGCCGTCCGCATGTCTTCTAAGTTCTTTCCTACGACGATGAGATTGTGACTATCGTGTCCGACGCTCGAGGCGATCGCGCCTTTGAGATCTCCGAAACCGGCGACGTACGCGTTCGAAGGTTTGCGACAGTGACCGTAGCGCTCAAGGACGCTGATATGCGAGACTTCAGGCGCATCGTGCGAAGTTACGTAGCGATCGGTGATGAGTTTTCCCGGAATGACTTTCATCACATGCACTTGTCCACTTGGACCAGTGAGGTCTGCGGCCGATGGTGTCGATGCACGCATCGAGTTCGCGAATTTTCCGTCGGCGGTAAGCGTTGTATCGAATTCGAGTTCATTCACGGCAACTCCAGCGCGGAACACTTGCGAGATCGCACAAGTTTGAACATCGTCGAGTATCACTAAATTTGCGAGATAACCCGGAGCGATCGCGCCGATGCGATACTTGCGGCCATCGCGCAATTTATCGAGCCCGTAATGATGAGCGACAGTCCAGGAAGCCGCACGATAAGCGACTTCAGGTTTTACTCCAGCGCGCAAACTCTCGCGAATCATAAAGTCGAGGTGTCCTTCTTGAGAGATGTCGAGCGGGTTGCGGTCATCGGTACAAAATCCAACCGATGCCGAGCGATACTCATCGAGGAGGGGAATGAGCGTGTGTAAATCTTTTGCCACCGACCCTTCGCGAATCCAGACCGCGATTCCCTTTCGGACTTTTTCCTGCGCTTCGGCTAGTTCCGACGACTCATGGCAGCTGGTGATTCCGGTGCATGCGTAGGCGGAGAGATCTTTGCCGCGGACGAGCGGCGCGTGCCCATCGATCGGCCGGCCGAGCGATTTAAAAGCGTCGAGTTTCTGGCGAATTCCCGGATCTTCGAAAAGCACTCCCGGCACGTTCATCATCTCGGCCAATCCCAAGGCTTGCGGATGCCGCACGAGTTCATGCAAAACCGCGGCTTCGAGTGCGCCGCCACCATTTGTCTCCAGATGTGTCGCAGGCACGCATGAGCTCATCATCACTTGCAGATCGAGTTTCATCGTCTCAGACGCTTTCAGAAAATATTCGATTCCGGAGCGGCCCTGAACGTTGGCCAGCTCATGCGGGTCGCAAATCGCAGTCGTCGTTCCGTGGGGGAGCACCACCTGCTCGAAATATCCCGGGATCATGCACGAGCTTTCGATATGCACGTGAGCATCGATAAAGCCCGGAACGACGGCTCTGCCTTTTAAGTCGATTTCGCGGCGTCCTTTATATCCGAGGTCGGTACCGGCGATCACGCCTTGGTGAATCGCGATATCACCCGCGAACCACGCGCCCGAAAACACGTCAAAAATTCTCGCGTTTTTGAGGACGAGATCACAGGGTATTTTGCCGAGTGAGGCTTGGATGATGCTCATTATATAGGTAGCTTACCACACTTGGGTAGGCAGATAATGCCCGGTTTGCTAAATGAAGTAAGTTTAATATTTTAGACGCAAATCGAGCGTGGTGAATTTGACAAATTACGTTCAATTGCAATTGTTTAAAACGAGTAATCTCTCCAGGAAGCGTTGATTATAGTGTTAAGAGCGTTTAAAATTTATATACAGGGTTTGGAGGGGTTATGCGATTCGCAAATCTAGGGTTACTTTCAATTTTCAGTTTTGTTCTCATCACTGGTTGTAGCCAGGAATACAGTCTCATTCAGGACGCGATGAAAATTGAGGCCACATCGACGCCAACGTTAGCAACGCCGACTCCGGTCCCTGCA
>JAFEAO010000010.1:0-21846 GCA_018266375.1 Bdellovibrionales bacterium | reverse complement strand
CCGGTCCCTGCAACGCCGACTCCGATTCCGGCTACACCTACACCAACACCGGTTCCTACGGCGACTCCGGCTCCAACTTGTACTCAGACTGTTGACAACGTAACTATTCCATTGCGTATCCTGTTTATGGTTGACCACTCAGGCTCGACTTTCGGCAGCAGCGGTACGGATGCGGATTACCACTATCGTGTGGGCGCGATCCAGTCGTTCCTCGATAAGTACGGCAATAAGTCGAACTTCACTTACAGCTTCGGTTACTTCGGTGCCGACAAAGCTTTGCTTTTCGACTTCCAAGCTCTGAAGTATAAACAGACATCGGCAAATCCGCCGATCGGGCGCTACTTCGGTACAGCCGCGGAGTTATCGACTCCGAGCGGAAGTACAGGAGCGCTTCAGAAGTATCTGTCCATATCGCAAAACTTGAACGCGAACACGCCTTATCAAAAAGCGTTTAATGCGGATAAAGTGGCTGTGACGGTTGATACTGGTAACAACCATGCGACCTATAAATACGTGGTCATCTTTATGTCGGATGGTCAGCCTAATCCCGATATCAGCGATGCCGATCTGACTACGCTGATCAAGGATACTCAGGCGACTGCTACCGCTCAAGGCTCCGGCTTGACGATCAGCTCAGTGTATTTCGGTCCGGCGAACGGTACGACTGCGATCAACAAAATGAAATTGATCTCGCTCCAAGGTGGCGGTCAGTTTGTGAACACCAACGTGAACTCGGATTTCACCATCAACGACGTGATCCAAGTTCCGGGTTGTCACTAATCGATGATTATCTTTACTCCCATCCATGATTTGTGGTTGAGGGTTTTGTATTTAGGGTAAGGGAAGAAGGGTTAGGTATATGAATCTCAAGGTGCTCAGCGCAGTTTCAATTTTTAGTTTCATCCTGGTATCGGGGTGTTCGCAGGAATACAGCCTGATGCAAGAAACACAGAAGACGGCTCCAAGCGCGGCTCCAACATTAGCGACGCCGGCGCCTGCGACGCCAACTCCAGTTCCAACGACCCCGACTGCAACTCCGGTCCCAACGGTGACTCCGTCACCGACCGTAGTTTGCGATCCGTTCGGTGGAACCGGCGATAATAAGCACGGTTTAAAAGGCAATCTCTATTACTTTAACGACAACGAAGTCGCCGATAAAAGCAACCTGCCTTACAGTAGTGTTTCGGACTTCTTTACTAAGGGCCACAATGCAAACGTGGATCTCTATATGTCGTATCTATACACGCCGACTCGTGCTTTTGATTCCGGTTTTGCGACAACTGACGGTACGATTCTCCAAAAATCGGACGGAACCAAGCTGTTCGAATACTTCGGGATCGATATGAAAGGCGGTATCCAGCTCGCGACTGGCGCGACTAAGAAAAAATATCAGTTCGCGATCTTATCCGACGATGGTGCAAAACTCTACATCACCACGAAGAGCGCTACCGGTGCCGAGACCAAAAACCTCGTCGTCGATGCGGATGGTGACCATGCGTCGTTGTTCCGTGTCGCGAGAATGCCGATCGAATTGAGTTCTACCGATCGTCTCAAGATCGAAATTCAATATTATCAAGGTCCTCGTTACCACATTTCGCTCATCCTCTTGTGGCGTGAGTGGAATGATAGTAATTGGCTCGATCCAAAAGATGGCGTCAGTGGTAACGATACGTTCTTTAACTCGTCCGTTTCACCAAGCTCGGCTCAGCCGGCATGGACCGATATCATGACTCGTTGGTCGGTAGTTCCGGGTGAAGTTCTTTATATCGAGGGTGGTGGAACTAACCCATGTAACAAGTAAAAGGTGGTGATTGGCCCTCACTCACGATTCGTGGGTGGGGGTTTTTCATTTCTGAATCGGGTAGTTTGCGTTTTCCCACTCGGGAAAGCCGCCATCAACCACAACGTGAAGGCGCTTGATGCCGAGCTTGTCTAAGCCGGCGTTATTCAAGACAACGGCAGCAAATGCGGCTCGACGCCCACCGCGACAGTAGATATACAGGTCGTCGATACCGTGCACTTCTCCTGTACGCCCTTCGAGCTCATCGTGCGAAATGTTTTTTGAGTCCGGCACATGCCCTGCCGCAAATTCCTCGGCAGTTCGGACATCGAGAATTTTGTCCTTCGGACCGAGTTTGTTCATAAGTCCGTGCAAATCATCCATCGTTATAGGGTTCATGGACTTACTCCGCGTCTTTTGAAAGAACTGCCGCCGTGTTGAGCTTGGTGATCTCCGTCATGTAAGCGTAGTTGACCGTGTCGGGCTTATCACAGCCTTGGTGGTAGCACGGAGTTTTGGTGTCCCAATACTCGATGGTGAGCAAAGTGGGCACGTTCTTTTGCAAGAACGGCACGTGGTCGCTTCCCCAGGCACCCAAAGTGATTTTGGTCTTGAGCGAGGTGTACTTCTCGGTAAGTTGCACGAACCACTGAGCGAGCGCATTCCAAGGCGCATCGGTCTCGAGCTCAACGATGCCGTTTGAGTTGTAACCGACCATATCCATGTTGATCACAAGTTTCAGATTTTTGATCTGACCCGCATCAAGAAGGACTTTTGAGTAGTGTTCAGCGCCATAGAGACCGAGTTCTTCGCCGTTGGTGAGGAAGAAACGGATCGTACGTTTGTTTGCGTAGGTTTTGAGAACGCGCGCGATTTCGAGAGTCGAAATCGTGCCGGTACCATTATCGTCGGCACCCGCGAAATCTTTGTTTACCGAATCGAAGTGGCCTTCGACCAAGATGACTTCGTCAGGCTTAGTAGAGCCTTTTTTGTCCGCGATCACCGAGCAAGCGTCTTGTTGGTAACAATCGAGCGATACGGTGTAGCCGAGTGCGCCCAATTGAGACTGAATCCATTTTTGAGCAGCGACGTTGTCCGGGCTGCCGGCGCCGCGGTTTTTGAAGCTCGAAATTTTCTCAACGCCGGCTTTCATTCCTTCCGGGCTGATCGCTTTCAAGAAATTGGTGTCGATTGGCGGCAGTTCGAATTTTTTCATGACCGCTTTGGCCGGATCGTAGTGGCGAAGGTATTTGGAGTTCGCCGGACGGATCATTTTGAAAACCCATGGCGGGGTCGTGCTCGGAGATTTCAAGTTTACGATCCACAAGCGACCACCCTGATACTGAGTTTGAACGTACGGGAGTAAACGGCGGACTTCTTCCGGATGGGGTTCGATCACTTGGTAAGCGGTCTTGACTTGAGCTTGGACTGATAACGACGCGAAGAGCGCAGCGAGCAGGATGAGTGTTTTCATGCTCTAAAGTTTAATGAACGAATCGAAGTAGGGTCAACTCGGAAAATTGCCCGAATTACTGCAGCGCGCATAGTCATCTTTCGGTGGCAAAAAAAGGGGGTTTCGGGATACGCTCACCACCTATGGCAGAAGTAAACGAGGCGATCATCCGTAAGGTTGCGGATCTAGCCCGACTTGACCTGAAAGACCAAGAAATCCAAGAGTATGTCACATCGATCGGCGACATCTTGAAGCACGTGGATCAGCTCACGTCGGTCAAAGTTGACGGCGTCGAGCCAATGTATCACGGTGTCGATCACGGTCTCCGTTTTCGCGAAGATAAAATCGTCGATTTCCCAAGCGATGAAAACGGTGAGCCAAAAGTGTTAAAGAACGCGCCTGATGTTCTCCACGGCGGATTCAAGGTGCCACAGGTTCTATGATTCCATCCACGGTGCGCGAAATTCACGATGCTTACGATTCGGGCAAGCTCACTCCGGTGGAGCTCACGAAGCAGTACTTCGGGCGCATCGATGCGAGCAAGCACAATGCGTTCATCACGCTCTGTAAAGATCGCGCGCTTGCTCAAGCTGAGGCGATGACCGCCGAACTCAAAAATAAACACGGCGGAAAAGTTCCTCGTCGCGAAAAATCTTTGTTCGGCATCCCGATGGGCATTAAAGACGTGCAAGTCATCGACGGAGTCCGCACCACTGCGGGCTCGAAGATGCTCGACAATTACATTCCACCATACACGGCGACGTCAGTTCAAAAATTGGAAAATGCCGGCGTGATCACGATGGGCAAACTCAACATGGATGAATTCGCGATGGGCTCATCCAACGAGAATTCCGCTTACGGTCCCGTGTTGCACCCAACTCATCCGGATCGCGTCCCGGGCGGATCGAGTGGGGGATCAGGTACGGCTGTCGCCGCCGATCTCGTGTTTGCAGCAACCGGTACCGACACCGGCGGTTCCATCCGCTTGCCTGCTTCTTTTTGCGGGATCGTGGGAATGAAGCCGACCTACGGCCGGATTTCGCGTTACGGCCTGATTGCCTTTGCCTCGTCGCTCGATCAGATCGGCCCGATGGCGAAAACGGTTGAAGACGCCGCTCTCATTTGCCAGGTGATGGCAGGCGTGGACGAACTCGACGAAACCAGTGCCGAAGCACCGGTGGAAGATTGGCAAAAAGTGGTTCGCGACACCGCAGCCGCGCCGAGCGCCGAGGGTTTGCGAGTCGGCGTGCCGAAAGAATATTTTATCGACGGCATTGAGCCCGAGGTCAAAAATGCGATCGAAGCCTCGATTAATAAATTAAAAGCTCAAGGAGCGGCGATCGTTCCGATTTCGCTCCCGCACACGAAGTATGCGGTTTCGACTTACTACGTGATCGCGGTGTCCGAAGCTTCGTCGAACTTGTCGAGAATGGATGGAGTACGCTTCGGCGTACGTCCGCCAGCCGCACTCGAAGCGAAGACTCCTGCTGACTTCTATAAAAAAGTACGCGCGAACTTCGGCCTTGAAGTTAAACGCCGAATTATCTTGGGCACTTTCGCGCTTTCAAGCGGTTACTACGATGCCTACTATCGTCGTGCGGCCCAAGTGCGCCGGCTCATGCGCGAGGATTTCGAAAAGGCATTCCAGCAATGCGACGTGATCGTGAGCCCAGTGGCACCGATGACGGCGTTCAAACTCGGGGAACGGTCTAAAAATCCACTTCAAATGTATCTCGTCGATATCTTCACGATTCCGGCTTCGATGGCGGGATTGCCGGCGATGAGCGTTCCGATCGCAAAAGACGCTGGCGGATTATCGATCGGCATGCACCTGATCGCGTCAAGATTTAAAGAGTCGACGCTGTTTAAGGCAGCAGCATTGGTTGAAGGCGGTGTCAAGTGAGCATTCAGTACTTAGGCCAGCAAGTCGACGCCAACACCGAATTTGAAACCGTGATCGGTCTCGAAGTGCACGTGCAACTCGCGACCGAGAGTAAGATTTTTTCGCAAGCGCGCTCGCGCCAAGAATCGGTGTCCGAAGAGGCCGTGAATAAAAATACGACTCCGGTTTGTACCGGTCACCCGGGCTCACTCCCGTCGCTCAATAAAAAAGCGGTCGAGTACGCCGTGATGGTGGGGCTTGCAACCAACTGTAAGATCAATCAAAAGAGCGTCTTTTCGCGCAAACACTACTTCTACCCGGATTCGCCGAAGGGTTATCAGATTTCTCAGCTCGAGCTCCCGCTCAACGAGCACGGCTATCTCGACATCGAATACGGCGAGCAAGGCGAGCACTCGAAGCGCATCGGGATCACCCGCATCCATATGGAAGAAGACGCGGGCAAAACCGTGCACTTTCCCGGCTATAGTCTCGTGAACTTGAATCGCGCCGGAACTCCGCTTGTCGAAGTCGTGAGTGAACCCGAGATGCGTTCTTCGGCTGAAGCAGGCGCGTACTTGCGTAAGCTCTACGCAATCGTGACTTATCTGCAAGTTTGCGACGGTAACCTCCAAGAGGGTAACTTCCGTTGCGACGCCAACGTCTCGATTCGTCCAAAAGGTTCAACTCAGCTTGGCACCCGTACCGAGATTAAAAACGTCAACTCGTTCCGCTTTGTCGAGAAGGCAATCGAGTACGAAGCCGAACGCCAACGCCAGGTGATTCTCTCCGGCGATCGCGTGATTCAGGAAACGCGCCTCTACGATTCTCAAAAAAACCAAACCTTCTCGATGCGTTCTAAAGAAGAAGCCGAAGACTACCGCTACTTTCCGGATCCGGATCTCCCGCCGTTCGAACTCAAGGATGCTTACATCGCCAAACTGCGCGACGGTCTGCCGGAACTTCCGGATGCAAAGCGCGATCGCTTCATCGAGCACTTCGGTCTCTCGAAGTACGACGCCGGTCTGATCACCTCGTCCAAGATTCTCGCCAATTTCTACGAAGAAGCGGCCACTGATAAAGGCGACGCTCGCGTGATCGCAAATCTCCTCACCGGCGAAGCCTCGCGTCTACTCAACGACGCCGGCCAGGAAATCACCGAAAGCAAATTCACTCCGAAACAATTTAAAGATCTCGGCCGCGCGGTAAACGATAAAACGATCTCGATCACCGCAGCCAAGCAAGTCGTCGGTATTCTCTTTAACGATGGCGGAGATGTCGATACCGTGATCGAAAAGGCGGGTTTAAAGCAGGTCAGCGATACGTCGGCGCTTGAGCCGATCATCGATCAGATCATCGCCGCAAATCCAAACCAGGTCGCGGAGTTCCGCGCGGGTAAGGATAAGTTAATCGGATTTTTTGTGGGCCAAGCCATGAAAGCGACAGGGGGGAAGGCGAATCCGTCGCTTCTCCAGGAAATGGTCATTAAAAAACTAAAGGGGTAATGAAATGAAAAAAGCGTTTAAAATTATTGCCGGAATCGTCGGCGCCTTGATTGTGCTCGTTGTTGCAATCCCGTTCTTCGTGGACGTCGACAAGTTTCGCCCGCAAATCGTCAAAGCGGTTAATGACAACACCAATGGAACGTTGGAGTTAGGGAAGCTCAGCCTTTCTCTCTTCGGCAAAGTGCACGTCACCATCGACGGAATGAATTTGAAGGACCCGAAGGGTCGTTCGGTTCTGTCGGTCAAGGATGCTGCGTTTGATGTACCGTTTTTGTCGGTACTCTCGGGATCGCCGGCCGTTACGCTTTCGATGAAGGAACCTCGGATCACGGTGATCAAAAATAAAGAAGGCAAGCTCAATGTGATGTCGCTCATGAAAGACGGTGCAAAAACCGATTCTGCTGCTGGACAACCTGCAGCCGATAAAGACGGAAAGGTTGAACTTCCATCGATGGCGGTTAACGCCCATATCGGTATCAGCATCGTCAATGCAAAACTCATCTATCAGGATGAGGTGATGTCGCTTTCGAACACGATCGACAAATTCAATCTCCGCATTAAAGACCTATCGCTTTCCCGCACCACCGAACTCGAAATGTGGGCCGATCTCAAAACTCAAATGGGTAAAGGCAAAGACGGAACGAACGTCGAAGGACCGCTCAGACTTATCGCGAGTTTGAAACCTGAAGTGGCGGACAATAAATTTAAAAGCGCGACTTTGAACGCGATTTTCACGGCGGATGATCTCGATATTCAGCAAGGAGTGCTCTTCCACAAAAAAGCGGGCATCCCATGTAACTTCAAATTTGACGGAACCATGACTCAAGAATCATTGAATCTGAAGCAAGCTGCGGCGAAATTCCATAACGCGGAAATCGTCGTAGCCGGTACCTATCACAAGACAAATGGTGCCGACATCACGTTCAATGCGAAGCCGATCGATCTCAAGCCTTGGTCGGAGCTCGTGCCGATGCTCAAGGAATTCGAACTCGAGGGTAAGCTCGGTCTCGACGGTGGCCTCAAAGGTCCGGCGGACAAGCTGCAGTACAATGCCAAGCTCACGATTCAAAACCTCGCGGCTAAAGGTCCGATGTTGAAAGCAAAGCCGGTGATCAACGGTTCGATTACCGTCGTTACCGACAAAGTCGATTACAATATCGACCTAAAGGGTCCGGGCAACGAGCTCGTACTCGACGGCAAGCTCGTGTCGTTCACGGCTCCACAAATCACTTTCGCGCTCAAGTCGCCAAAAGGAATGGATCTCGATCAATGGATCGATTTCCCAAAACCGGCTCCAGGCGCAGCGAAGGACAAAAAGGCCGAAGAAGCCGCAGCCGCAAAAGCTCCGGCAGCCGATTACGATGCGATGATCGAGCCACTTCGCTCGAATCCAATGATGAAAGCCATGGTGATCGACGGCGGTATTTCTCTCGCATTCTTGAAAGTGATGAACGCACGTATCGACGATATCCAAGCTAAGCTTCAAATGAAGAATTTAGTCATCGGGCTCACCGGTCTCAAGATGAAGATGTTTGGCGGCAATATCGCCGGTGCATTCACGACCGACCTGAAGCCAAAAAATCCGCAGTATACGATGAACCTCACGGTCGCGGGCTTCGATATGGATAAAGCAGTCGAATCGCAATTCACTGCTTTCAAAGACACCGTATCGGGCAAACTCGCTACCTCTATCTCGGGCGGCGGTTCAAGCTTCAACGCGGCTGAGATCAAAAAGAATCTTCAGATCAAAGGCGATTTTAAGCTGACGGACGCGATGTTTAAATCGATCGACGTTGCCAAGATGGCCACTGAAGCCGTCAACAAGTCGATCACCAAGATCGGCGAAAAAGTTCCGGGCATCGGTGGCAAGACCGTCACTGTTCCGGGCAACGCGGACTCGAAGTACGAAGTCATGTCGAGTAACTTCACGATGGCGGGAGGTTTCCTTGAAGCTCCAAACTTCATCGCGAAAGCGGCTCAAAAACGAGGGATCGACATCAAGGGTTACACCAAGATGGGTCTCGTCGACGAGTCGCTCGACGCGAAATGGGAACTGATCGACAGCCAAAAAATGCTTCCGCCGGTGAACGCCGCGGTTGCTGGCAAGCAGATCAACAACGTACTGGCTAAAGGCGATAACGACCCGCTCATTCTCCCGATCGACGTCGGGTGTAAGTGGAGTCAGCCTTGTACCAACTACAGCAAAGTGCCGGAGTACTTGGCGGGCGTAGCGGCAGGTCGCGTGGCAAAAGCCGCAGGCGATGTCGCTAAGTCTAAAGCTCAAGAGGCACTTCAGAAAGCCGTGGGCGACAAAGCTCCGGATGTGATTAAAAACGGTCTCAAAGGTTTGTTCGGGAACTAGATGTCTCAAACCACCGAAGCATCCATTGATTTAGGAACCAACACTTGCTTGCTGCTCGTTAAGCGTGGCGAGCAAGTGTTGCATGATGAATCATCAGTCGTGCGACTCGGCCAGGAGGTTGATCGCACGGGAGTCCTCCATCCGGATGCGATGAAGCGCGCTCGCGAGTGCTTAATTAAGTACGCAGACACCGTTCGCAAGCACGGAATGGATCCTAAAGACGTGTTTGCAGTCGGTACCGCTCAGGCTCGGGACGCAAAAAACGCCAAAGAGTTTTTCGATTCGATTCAAAAAGAAACCGGAATTAAATTCCAGGTTTTGACGGGTGATCAAGAGGCACGTGCGACATTTGTGGGCGCAGCTCTCGCGAAGATGGATCCCGCACAAATGGTGGTGATGGACATCGGCGGCGGCAGCACTGAACTTGTCTCTGACACCGGCGGTACGAGCCTCAATATCGGAGCCGTGCGAATGACCGAACGATTTTTGAAAAGTGATCCGGTCACCGACGAAGAGTTTTGGAAGTGCGAGGCTGCGATCGATGAGGAGCTCAAAATACTCCGGACGTGGAGGGACGCACTCAAGATCAAAGATCCTCAGCTTGTGACGGTCGCTGGGACGGCGGTGACGCTTGCGATGATTCAAATGGGAACGGGCGAATTCAATCGCGATCAGATCGACGGACAGGTCATTGCCCGGGGTGATGCGCATCGGTTGGTTGAGGATTTGAAGTGGCGGAATGTTCGCGAACGCGAACAGATGGCTGGCATGGAGCCCAAGCGTGCGGACGTGATTTTAGCGGGAGCGATGATTTATTGGAGAGCGATGGAAGTGCTCGACTTCCCGAAGGCCGTCGTTTCCACCCGAGGTTTGCGGTACGGGATTCTTAGAATCCGCTCGCAACTGCAAGGCTGAGATAAAAACCGAAGATTAAAACGATAAGTAAGTTCGCCATGAAGGCCTCCCTAGATACAACAGACGTGTCGGTACAAACTCTAAGATTCTTTAGAGAATGGCCTACTGTATCTAGATTGGTGCGTCAAAAAAATAACGATTTCCGACGATGAGTCGGCGATTGAGATTTACTTTCGTGAGGCTCCCCGATAAATCTCAATGGCCACGATTGAGAGAGGGGATTCCATGAGACGTTCATTATTCACTGCAGCTGCAGCCATTGTCTTGGCGCAGCAATCAGCCCAAGCACTTCCACCGGAATGGCTCAGAGTTAAAAAAATCGATATCTCGATTGAGAAAACCAAAATTTTTACCGGTATGGGGATGATGGGTACACCGAAGGTTCTCGGTACTGAAACCGGACTCTTCAACCAACTGATCGATCATTTCTCGATCGTCGATCGCGTTCCAACCGACGCGGATTATTTCAAGCAGCGTTACTGGGTTGATTCGACTTACGCCAAAGGCAAAGATTCTCCGGTTCTTTATTACATCTGCGGTGAAGCGACTTGCGATGGCGCGAGCAACACTCCGCTCATCAACACCGTTGCCAAAGAAATCGGCGCGTATCGCGTGGCTCTCGAGCACCGCTATTACGGAACCAGCCAGCCGTTTAAAGATTTGAGCAACGAGCACTTGAAATATCTTTCGATGGAACAAGCGCTTGAAGATCTCGCGGTTTTCCAAAAGTATGTTCAAGAAACCCAAGGCCTTACCGGCAAGTGGATTTCTATCGGTGGTTCTTATCCGGGCGAACTCTCGGCATTCTACCGCTTGAAGCACCCGGAACTCGTGGTCGGCGCTCTCGCGAGCTCGGCTCCGGTTTTGTCTAAAGCAAATTTCGAAGAATATGACCGTCACGTGGCGAAAGTCACGAACGGCGAATGCTTGAATGCGATTCAAGCAGCGGTTGCTGAAACCGAAAGACGTATGGAAACTCCTGAAGGCAAAGCTCAAGTGAAGGCGCTCTTCAAAGCGTCCGATGTCAGCAACGACGTCGACTTCCTCTACAACCTTGCCGATATGGCGGGCATTGCTGCTCAGTACGGTTATCAAAACCAATTCTGTACCGCGCTTACTCAGGGCATGGCTCAGGGTAAAGTGGTCGAAGCCTACGCGCAAATCGGTAACAAGTTGTTCGAAGCTTTCGGCCAGACGTCTTTCCAAGACGCGTTTGAAAGCGCGATGAACACCGATCCTGAATACTACGTCAGCTGGTTCGGCTACCGTTCATGGATGTATCAGTCTTGTACCGAGTTCGGTTTCTACCAAACCGCTTACCATGATCCGGCGCTCCGCGCGCGTTCTACCCGCATCGACGAGCAATACCACAACGATTCTTGCGATCGTTTGTTCGGCATCAAGACTCCGGTGGATACAGCGACGACCAATAAAAACTTCTACGAGAAGTTGTTCGACTCGACGACGAAGAACATTTTCTTCACGAACGGCTCGAACGATCCATGGTCAAACCTTTCGATCACTGCGACTTCCGAAGCAAATCCGCTCTTGAAGTTTTTCGTGATCGACGGTTCCGCTCACTGCGACGACCTCGGCTCACGCATGTCGTCGGCGCTGACCTTGGCTCGCGATCAATTCAAAGCATTGGTTGCCGACTGGATTAAGTAGTCTTAAAGCCAAAGAGGCAAGATTAGTTCAAGCGGGAAAAGACCCGGCCAACGACTTGGATGACAGCCCACCTTGGGCGAGACGTTACTAGCGGATAATTTTACGCAAGCTTGCGGCAAGCCTCGGATCGCGCGCGGTGAGGCGTTTCAGAAGCGACTCGCGGAATGCAGGATCGGCAAACTTCAGTAGCTCGATCACTTGCTGAAGGCCGTCGATCTTTACACCCTCCTCAAGCGGACCGTTCTGACCTTGCTTAGCTTGGGTTTCGTTATTCCGATTCAAGTGTTGATCACGGTCGTTCATGCCGGTTTTCCTTTCTGAGCCATTTTTACGCGTTCTTTTTCATATTGACGGTGGAGATCATCCGTCGCTTTTTTGTAATAGGTCTGGAGGCGGGCGATTTGTTCGTCGCCGACCCGCTTTTCCTGTTCGATTTTTTGCTGGTAAGCGGTGCGCATTTTATCTGCGGCACGTTCGCCCTGATCTTGTTCTTGTTGAACGAGAACAGAATTTCGATCGCGGATCATGCCGAGCTTGCGTTCGAGCGCTTCCGCTTCTTCCGAAATCTTCACGTCGTAATCTTTCTTGAGCCCCTGGGTCTGCGCTTCCTGGACGTCGTTCATGCGGCCGAGACGCTCGCGATGGGAGTCTTCTTTCTCTTTGATATCGGCGTCCTGCTGACGTTCCATCTGAGTGAGGTAGCTTTGGTATCTGATTTGATCGGCGCCGTTACCCGAACCGCCCGCTCCGTTCATTGAACCCGACATTTGAGCCTCTTTCTGGCAGAAAATCCGCCTGATCTTAGTATCTCCGCAGCATTTAGGCTTCACAATCGGCAAAAAATTCCTATACTAAGATTATGGAATATAAGTTTGAGATTTTGGGTCAAAAAATTGTCGTAAAGAATAAAGAAGAGGCGGACTTGGCTGAAATCGCGATGAAGATCGTTAATCAAAAAGTTGACGATATCAAAAGTAAGTGCCCGCAGTGGGGTCCGCAGCAGATCGCCGTCCTTGCTCTTCTTGAAGTCGCAGGTGAGATGGTTAAGGACCGTAAGTCCATCGATCAATATCGCGAAGAGCTCGATAAAAAGTGCTCGTCGTTGATGACCGAAATCGCGAAAGTCAGCTCTAACCGCCGGCACCACCTCGAAGCAGTGTAGGCCTTTTAATGAAGGCGGATCTTCGTAAGCAACTTCGCGGCCGTCTTGAGCACCTCTCTTTTCAAGCTCTTGTTTCTAAGTCCGGCGACCTTACCGGGCGTTTTCAGCTCTGGTCCGCCATTCTTAAAACCCCGGGTTTCAAAGGCAAAACCGTCCTGAGTTTTTGTCCGTTCGATGCCGAACCGCAGATTCAAATCGAGCCGTTTGTCGAGCACGTCGCCTATCTGCGTATCGAAGATTGGGATAAGCGAGTGATGCATCCGCGCGAGGCAAGACGGGATATTCCCGGACAGTGGGAAGAGTTCGAAGTTCCCGGAAGCGGGCATCGGATTTTTCATCCGCTCGAATCGCAACCCCTCATTCGGGACGAACAGATCACCGCGGTACTGGTACCGGGACTGGGATTTACCGTGGATGGAACCCGGCTTGGAAGAGGGGCGGGATTTTATGATCGGTATCTCTCGGGGATCCCCGCTGCGCTTCGAATCGGCGTCGCATTCGAAGTTCAGATGCTTGATTCGCTTCCGAAAGGCGCGCATGATGCCGAGATCGACATGATTTTGACTGAGTCTCGCCAGATCGAGACGATTCGCTACAGCCAGTGGAAAAACCACGGTAGAATAGAGAGAGAATGAAAATCCTATTTTTCGGGGACGTTTTCGGAAAGCCGGGCCGTCAGGCGGTGAAAGCGGCGATCCTAAAGCTCGTACCCGAGCACACTCCGGACTTTATCGTGGTTAACGCCGAAAACGCCGCTCACGGCAAAGGGATCACCGAGGGTATTCTCAAGGAGTTTTTCGACATGGGTGTCGACGTGATCACAACGGGCAACCATGCATGGGATCAACCTGATAGCGCCGCACTTTACGCTAGATACGATCGCTTACTCCGCCCACTCAACTACGCCGAATCGGATTTGGCGAGTGTTCCCGGCAAAGGCGTCGTCGTCATTGCCGCGCGCGACCGTCCGAACATTAAACTCGCCGTCGTACTCCTGATGGGACGGGTGTTTATGGACCCGCTCGATTGTCCGTTTCACCGAGGTCATCGCGAGATTCAAAAACTAAAAGCTCAAGGCATCAAAAATATTTTGATCGATTTCCACGGCGAAGCGAGTTCCGAAAAGCAAGCCTTCGCGTTTTTCGTCGACGGGCAGGTTTCGGCTGTGCTCGGAACGCATTCGCATGTCCAAACCGCGGACGAACGGATTTTGGCCGGTGGTACCGCCGCGATTACGGATGTCGGAATGAGCGGTTGTTTTGATTCCGTCATCGGAACCAAAAAGGAAATTTCGATTAAAAAGTTCCTCACCAAGATGCCCGTCCGTTTCGAGCCGGCCGAAGGTCCGGGTGGTTACGGCGCTGTCGTGGTCGAGGTAGATGAAAAGACCGGCAAGGCCAAAGAAATTATCCGATATCGTGAAGCAGTGATCAAAAACGGGATGAGCTTATGAAAACATCGACCACCGCCTATGAGCAATTCGTAAATTGGGTTCAAGTTGACATGAAAAAAGATCGCATGTCTGTCAACCGCAAGGTTTTTAGCGTGGTGCTCTGGTGCTTGATTCTTCCGATCGCAACGGCGCTCGTGCTCTTCGGTCTTCGCAAGTTACAACTCATCGATCAGGTTAAATACCTCGATTCGATCTTGTTCGTCCCGCCGTTCGCATACGCGCTTTACTCCATATGGCCTACAATTCGCGAGTTGCCTCATGTGTTCCGCAAAGGCGGTCTAGGGGCGATGCTCGAAGAGAGTTTGCGCGAAGTAAAATGGCGGGAGCAAACCGCGGCAAAAATGGAAATCGAGCTAAACCTGACGTCGCAGGAGTGGAACGCGATTTCGTTTCACCTTCGTCACGACATCGATCGTATGCATGATCAAAATCGCTACATGACGATTCTCACCGGGGTGGTGTTGTTTTTTATGTTCCAATTTTTGGATCTAGGTGGGACGGACGAAGTGGCTTTGGATCCGTTGGGCCCGGCCGTGATGGTTAAAGCTTGGGTCGACCAGTTTTCGCAGTGGAGTATCCAAGTGATCTCACTTGTACTCTTCTCGGCTTTGTTTTATTTATCAGGACTTCAGTTTCAGCGCTACTTAAGCCGTTACTGGGTTTGTGTTCAGCGTCTGGTCCAGGGCGGACCGGCGAGCTAGCTCGCTCCTTTGCCGCATCCGCCGCCTGCTCCGCATTTTCCGTTTCCGCAGTTTCCTCCGCCACAGCGTTTGACCGATTCGAATTCCCAGCTCCGAGGAATGTCGTTGATCGCCCGAATCGCTTCGAAGAGGTTACTGTATTCGTGAGCGCCGAGCGTTTCACCCGTGGTGTGACGGACAACGTAGCCCACGAAGTGACCCGGGTTCTCCGAATCCGTAATCCCAGCCATGAGTTCTTCGTCGACCAAAAAACCCGATTTGTAATTGTCCGCGGTAAATTTCATTCCTAACGTCCCATGTTTATCATAATCTGAGGACGTGCCGAAGACCACCGCAAAAAAATCGGGATCCAAACAATCAGGGCGCGTTTCACTCACTAGAGCCCTATCAAAACTCGGTTTTGCGTCGCGTACCGAAGCCGGGCAGCTCATCAAATCGGGCTTGGTGAAAGTCCACGGCAGTGTCGAAAAAAATCCCGCTCGCAGGGTGAATCCGGACACTGCGCACATTGAAGTAGCGGGCGCAAAAATCAAAAAAGAAGGGCGCATCGTCGTTATTTTCCACAAACCCAAAGGCGTGCTCACCACGAAGCGCGATCCCGAAGGCCGCGAAACGATCTACGATTTGCTTCCCGAAGGATTGCACTCTTTACACGCGGTCGGGCGCCTCGACCGGCATACGACCGGTTTGTTGCTACTCACCAACGACACGCAATATTCGTCGTATTTAACGGACCCGAAAAACGAGGTTCCCCGCATTTACGTCGTCTGCGTCCGGGGGGAGTTTACGATCGCCCAAGCGGTCCGCGCGACCTCAGGTGTCGAAGACGATGGTGAGACTTTGATCGCGTCCTCGGTTGAAATAGCTAAATCCAGCGGCAAGGAATCTCTGCTCAAGATCACTATGTTTGAGGGTAAAAACCGCGAAATTCGACGACTTTGCTTGAGTCTCGGGCATGAAGTGATTTCGTTGAAACGCATCCGATATGGGGAGTACGAGCTTGGTTCGCTCAAACCTGGTGAGTATCAGATTCTTGACATTGCAGCCTCGTCTAAACCTGCTAAACTATAAGTGTATGGTCTCTAAGAGAATCTTGAAATCCGAAGCCGGTTTCTCGCTCGTCGAGATGATGGTCGTTGCGGCGATCGTCGGGATCCTCATGCTTGCGTTCACGGGCTACATTTTCCAACAAATGAAGGCGACCAAAGAACAGGCCAACAACCAGAGCTATACCAACTTAAAAGCCGGTGTGATGGATGCTTCGACTCAAGCCGAGGCATTGTCCCGGTCTGAAGCTCTTCAGTTCAAAAACTTGGGCGCGACACCGAGTCCGTACCCATAAATTTCATTTATCAAAGACATCCCCGTAACTACTTACGTCCGGCGAACTTCAAATTCTTACAAGTCACGCTCTGGCGGATGTTGGTCTTCCAAGCGTGATCGATCATTTGAAACCCGGTCGGACCTTCACGACCTTCTTCGTGGCTCATCGAGATCAGAATCGCGCGAGCTCCTGTTGAAGTCGCAAGTACGCCCTGAAATACATCGTGATTGAAGAAAGCGGTTGCCGGATTGCTTACGATAACAGGTGGATGTTGAACGGTGTACACGTCCTGACCGACTTGAATACGAATTCGCTCGTTCAATGGATGAGACACGTTAGGTTCAAAGTAGCCCGCACCAGCGATGAACCCGCATTCCGCGCCCGAGTCGTTCACGCCTTTCCAGAGGCCTGGCGCGATGTGAGCTTGAGCCGACGAAATACCGAACATTACGAGCAACGCTAGAAGTATTGATTTCATTGGTAGTCTCCGATGATAGCCATGATCTGGTCTTTCACGCTTTTTCGAATCGCCGGATCGTCTAAGTCTTGAAGGTGAACTTTATCTTCGAGCTCGAATATCTTCGCGTAGCGAGGAGTCGCTTGAGATTTTTCTACGTAGGTCGTGTGCCCGTCGAGGATTTCGTCCCAAGTTTCGCGCAACAATGTCCAGAAAACCTTGCGTTCGTTCGCGAATGCTTTGGCATCGAAGCACTCGTCATCCGGCAAGCGCACATACCAAGTTTTGCCGAGCTCCTTCGCGAGGGGAGTGCGAACACCGTTTTTATCGATAGTTTTGGTGTTAGCTTGGCGCTCAAGCCAGCTGTTTCCGTAAGTGATTACGCGGGTTGTACGATCGAGAGTGTTGTAGTCTTTGCGGCCCATATCTCGTGTTTCGCGGCCCGGGATTGGAGCGTAATTGTTGCAAGACCAATCCGAGTATGCGTTCTCTTCGATAAAGCTGGAAGCACATTGATAGCGCAAGCCATCGTCGAGGTTGGTGATCCGACGGGTCCAGAGCCCTGGGTTCAATCGCTTCACTTCCCAGGTGAGTGGTTTCGAGAAATCATATAAAAATTTTGCATCGTATTCCCAGTCTTCCGCTTGGTGCTTGAGGAAGCTGCCTTCCATGATGTTGCCGGCCAGGTCGGTACCGAACAAAATATGCTGGAGGCGAATGCGGGTCGGAGAGATCGTCTCGGCATAAATCCATTCTTTGATGGATTGGCGCGCGTTCACGTCGTAAACGCGTTTGTCACGTTTATAACCGGGCTGCAAGCCTTCGGTTTCGGCGTAGCTGTAGTCAACGAGGTAGCATCCGGTTTGGCTTTGAATCGCCTTTGTACCGGTTTCGAGTTGATCGGCCGAAGCGACCGAAGCCATAGCGATCAGTGGAATTAAAAACAATGGTTTCATTGCTGTTCTCCTGTGCGGGTTTTTTGTTCAAGATTCTTTTGTAAATTTGGAAGGTATTGAAGAAGCTCTTCAAGGTCGGAGGTCATTTGCGTGCGATCCGCCGTGGTCATTCCCGCCCACGTCGAAAGTAGCATTGTTGTCATAATTGAGAATGGTTATCAATATGAGAGGATATCGTCAATCCGCATGATCGAAATTCGGATTTATTTGCGCCGAGTTATTGAAGTCGAAAGTAGAGGTTTGGAAAATAGTGTAAGGAGGATAGGTGTAACGTGCCAAAAATAAAAAAGGCCCGGTTTTGCAACCGAGCCCGCTTTTTGATCCCTCATTTTAGAAATGGTGGAGGTGAACGGATTCGAACCGATGACCCCCTGNNGAACTCCTGACCTCTTGAATGCCATTCAAGCGCTCTACCAACTGAGCTACACCCCCTCGCTAAAACAAGATTGTGATCAAGTGTCCTGTTTTTATAGCGAACCTCTGTTGTAAACGCAAGCTTGATTTCTTTGGTTTGTTTTGCAAAGTAGCGGGTGTCATCTTGGTCTGGCACTCCCGAGGCTGTTCTCACCAAAACCAAATTCCGCCGCATTTACATGATCTTAAATTCTCTACACTCCTGGCATGACGATTGCTCAGCTATTTCACGTTGAGTAGTTAAACGCGTGAGTCTGAGGGGGCACACATGAAGACCGTATTTCTGGTTCTGGGGGCTATGCTCGTTATCCATAGCGCTGCACTTGCAAATCAAATCGCAAACGTCACCGTCTCGGCGGCGCACCCAAGCGCGAGTGTTCAACTTGTGGACCAAAAATTTGAGCCAATTTACGGCCAAGAACCTTACGAAGCGACTTGCTCGCGGGAGGTTCTGGATCATATGCAGACTGTCTGTCACGACGAATTCAGCCAGGTTTGTAGCGGCGGCGGAGAAGTCTGTGAGAATGTGCGCGACCAAGTTTGTCGTAATAACGTGTGTACACCGATCACGCGTCGCGAGTGTCACACGACTCCGCAATCTTGCACCGACGTTCCTCGCCGTGTTTGTACCGATCAGGCTGTTTATCGCACGGATTTCTATTCTTGCACGCAGTATCGCACGGTCGTGACCGGCCAACGCCTGGTTAAAACTTTCAATCACTCGGTAGAGGTAGTTCTTCGGGATACTAAAGCAATTGCGGGTGCGGACTTGAATGTCGAACTCACCGCTGTCGAAGGTGTGATCACTCCACGCTTGACCAACTCTTTGAAACTCGGTTTGTTGAACTACGATATCGCAATTCTCAGTTCAGATGATAACGGAGCGACTGCTCAGGCCGCTCGTCGCATCGTGATTACCGCTGGCTTACCAGGCAGGCTCGTTAATCAAATCATGACCGCGCAGTTGACCGATCTCGAACTCGGTCACGAAGCGGCCAAATTCAAACTCACGAATATGGCGGATCTTCTGCAAAATCTGAATCTCTCGATTAAGATCGTGCGTAATCGTGCGATTGGTGGAGATTCGATATTATATAACGGCACCGTGTCTTCAAATCAACTGAGTCTCGTTGCTCGGAACGCCGACATCCAAGTGATCGTGCCGTTTGAAAAATTGCAAATCGACTCGCTGAACTCACTCAAGCACGACCTTCACGTGTCAGTGAGTTTGAATGTGGGCAATGTGCTCAACTACGCGGATTTCCAAACGGCGTTGAGCAAGAAGCTCGAAGCTGATCTGAAAAAAGTAAAGCCATCGTTCTAAGTTATCACACTCAGGCTTCCGGTCCTTGGTCCGGACCGCTAGCAGGCGAGCGGGGTGTTACGCGTCTGTCCTATTACCTGAAGTACAGGGGTGGGCGGTTTTGCTCCCCCTATTTTTTTGTCATGTGAATACCGTAATTTTTAAGCTTGGAGTGAAGATAAGAACGATCCATCCCAAGCTCCTGCGACATCTTTGACACGTTCGCGCCCATGCGATCGTATTGTTTGGCGAGATAAATTTTCTCGAAGGCTTCGACGGCAGCGTAAAAATTTGAAGAGTCAATCCCGCCCGCTACGTCACCCGCGCTATTGGCCGTTTGGTACTTGGGAGGCAAATCAAGCGGCGAAACGTCTTGGCTATCGCACATCGTGTAGAGGTACATCACCAAATTTTCAAGCTCGCGAATATTGCCGGGAAACGGATATTTTTGAATCTGCTTCACGGCTTCCGGTAAGAAGTTTAAACGCGGTCGCCCTTCGCTCAGTCTTTCCGTAAAGTGATTTAAAAGAAGCGGAATGTCTTCAATTCGTTCTCGGAGCGGGGGAAGCGTGATTTGCAGCACGTTCAGACGTTGATACAGGTCTTCGCGAAATTTGCCCTGTTTAATCCACGACTCAAGATCCTCGTTCGTCGCGCAGATCACGCGGAACTCGAGATCAATCGGCTTTGCGGCTCCGATACGCATCACTTCTTTTTCCTGGATCACGCGTAACAATTTGTTCTGGATTTCGAGAGGCATGTTGCCGAGCTCGTCGAAATAAATCGTCCCTCCGTCGGCTTCTTCAAACAATCCACGGGTAGGTTTGTCCGCACCGGTAAATGCGCCCTTTTCGTAGCCGAAGAGTACGCTCTCGGCTAGCGTGCTTTGAATCGTGCTCGAATCAACCGCGACAAACGGTTCGAGAAATCCATCCGGTTGATTCTTGCGGAGTAAGCGCGCGACCACTTCTTTGCCGGTACCCGTCTCACCGAAGATAATGAGTGGCGCCGGACTGTTCTTCGCGCGCTCGATTTGTTTTTTAATTTTTTGAACGGCCGGGCTTTCGCCTATAAACGATATGTTCTCGTATTCTTTTTTAAGTTCGAACTGAGTTTGCGCATTTTTGTTTTTGAGATGCTTGGATTGAAGAGTCTTGCTGAAAACGTGTTTCAGCTCTTCCGGGCCGGAGTCTTTGGGGATGTAATCGGCCGCGCCGAGCTTCATCGCATCGCGAACGTATTTGAAATCAAGCTTACCGCTGAAGAAAATGATCTCGACGTCGTTTTGAATTTCGATCAGACGAGGAATGGTCTCCAGGCCTTCGCTTGCATGGCGCATCTCCATATCGAGAAGTACGATATCCATACGTTGGTTCCGTAAAATCGCCACCGCTTCGTCGCCGTTGTAGGCGCTTTTCAAATCGTAGTTGTTTCCAAGAACGGTCTTGATAGCAAGGTGAAGAGTCTTGTCGTCGTCGCAAATCAGGACTTTGGGTAGGCTTTTCTTTACGATCATGTGTGGTCTTTCTTCATGGTGTGTGGGGTATTCCCCACAGCGCACCGGTTTATTTCATTTTTAATTCCAACCGGAATGAAGTCAATTCCGTTGGCCTCCTTTTTGCTTGTTGTATGCCAGATTTCGAGGGGCACATCATGCTTGAACTAGAGTTGTTGAAGAAAAGTTACTTTCAGGGGCGTTTGATCTGGATCCATGGACCCAAGGGGACGAGGAAGATCCGGATGACTTATGAGTTCCTGGGCTCGTGTCAGGTCGACGAGCATGAGATTGCGATAGTGAACGCACGCGAGTTTCCGAATTACATGAACGAGACGATTTCGGATTCATTGCTCAAAGGCGTGCGCGTTTTTGTGCTGACTGACTTGGATGATTTGTCGTGCAACGAGATGCAAAAACTATCGCAATATTTGATTCGATCGCGAAGGTTGTTTTTTTCCTGCGGAATTCGTGTGGTTTTAGTGAGTGTGGGAGATTTGTCTTTCGAAGAAAAAACTCTGCATCATTTAAGAGTGACTCAGGTGAACGTCAGCGGATGTCGGTTTGAAAATTTGGATGAACGTGTGCACTGGGCGCTCGAGCAAGCGTGCAAAGTGAGTCAAAAACGCGTAATTCGCTTGTCAGAATGCGCAGCGAAGTTCCTCGAATTTTCGAGCGAGGAGTTTCAGGACGATGGTCTTTTAAATACGCTTGTTTGCGCGGTGCACAACAGTTCTGAAGGAATTTTGAGGTTGGATGATTTTTTTAAGTCGGTTATCCGTCGAGAAGGCCCTCCAGAAGAGTACGCAACATGCTGAAATCACGCACAAAAAAACTACATCTTTTTGCTGTAGTTTTCTATTGCCAAAATCAAGAAACACCTGTAGCCCTAGGGGTCTGTCGTTCACGCGACGCAAATCAAACATTTAAGAGTCCGAAAGAGCCTGCAGGGGTTCGTTTTGTCTCAAAAGCGCAAGAGATGCTGTCCAAACGCGGTTGTTCTTTGACAATTTAAGATA